>NZ_CP160402.1:0-2758133 GCF_040730185.1 Streptomyces sp. Je 1-332 | reverse complement strand
TTGACCTGGAGCGAGTGACCGGTGAAGACCGGCACGCGGACGCAGGTGCCGGAGACCTTGAGGGCCGGGATCTCCAGGATCTTGCGGGATTCGTTGCGGAGCTTCTGCTCCTCGTCGGTCTCGTTCAGACCGTCGTCGACGATGGAGCCGGCCATCGGCAGGACGTTGTACGCGATCGGCGCCACGTACTTGTTCGGCGCGGGGAACTCCGTGGCCGAGCCGTCGTGCGTCAGCTTCGGCGCGTCGTCGCCGACCTTCTTGACCTGCTCGAACAGCTCGTCGACACCGGCGAGACCCGAGCCGGACACGGCCTGGTACGTCGCCACGACGAGCGCGGCGAGCCCGGCCTCCTTGTGCAGCGGCTTCAGGACCGGCATCGCGGCCATCGTCGTGCAGTTCGGGTTGGCGATGATGCCCTTGGGGCGGTTCGCGATCGCGTGCGGGTTGACCTCGGAGACGACGAGGGGGACCTCGGGGTCCATCCGCCAGGCGGAGGAGTTGTCGATCACGACGGGACCCTGCGACGCGACCTTCTCGGCCAGCGCCTTCGAGGTGGCGCCGCCCGCCGAGAACAGGACGATGTCAAGGCCGCTGTAGTCGGCCGTGGAGGCGTCCTCGACCGTCACACCGTCGAGGGTCGAGCCGGCCGAGCGGGCCGATGCGAACAGGCGCAGCTCGTCCACCGGGAAGTCCCGCTCGACAAGGATCTTGCGCATGACCGTGCCGACCTGACCGGTGGCTCCGACGATTCCGACCTTCACAGGGATGTCCTCCGTATGTGCATGGGCATAGGCGTTGGCCTGTGCGTTCCATCATGCGTCTGTCCACGGCCGCCTTGTCCAATCCATTGTCCGAAGTTCGGGATGTCACATTCCCGTGGACGTGGGCCGAACGTTTCCGGCGCCCCCGGCGTCCTAGGGGAAACGTGGGGACGGGAGGGTGTCTTGCTGCGCGGAAAAACGCGACGGGACCGGCGGAGCCGGCGGAACCGGCACGAGGGGGCCGATCCGCTTGACGCTGTCCAGGAGGACCGGGTGCGGGCGGTGCTCGCGCTCGGTGGAGTGCCGCACGCCGATCTGCCCGACGGCGTCCAGCAGGTCAGGCTCAAGCTCCTGGAGCGCGCGGCGGACGGGCGCGAGGCGCCGCGTGACGTGTCGGCGTGGGCGGCGGTCGTCGCCTCCAATCTCGCCATGGACTGGCATCGGGCGCGTCGGCGCCAGGAACGGCTCGGGGAGCGGCTCGCCGTGCTGTGGCGGGAGGCGACCGACGAGGACGGGGCGGAGTCCCGGGCCCTGTCGATGGCCGTGACCCAGGGCCTGGACGCGCTGCCCGACCCGCAGCGGCAGGTCGTCGTCCTGCGCTTCTACGCCGATCTGTCGGTACGGGCGATAGCGGACGAACTGGGCATTCCGGAGGGCACGGTCAAGAGCAGGCTGCATACGGCGGTACGGGTCCTGCGGACTCGGCTGCACGAGGGCGAGGTGGTGTGACGGTGGCCGAGGACGACGTGGCCGGGAACGAATACGACGCGCTGATGCTCGCCCTCATGGCCGAGCCCCTGCCCGCCGTCGCCGCCGGACAGGACCAGGACCCGGAGCTCGCGGCGGAGCACGCGGCGGCTGTGGCGGATGTCGCACTGCTCCGCGAGCACATCGGGGTGGCCGGCCGTGCGCTGGCGGCGGCGACGGAGCGGGAGCCCGCGTCGAAGCCGGCTGTCGCCGTACGCCCGGCCGACGTCCGGCGGCGGTACCTGACGAAGGCGCTCGGGGTGGCCGCCGTCACCGCCGCCGCCTCGCTGGTGGGCGGGCTCGCCTGGCTCGCGATGGGCAGCGGGGGCGGGCTCGGCGAGAAGTCCGACTCCGACGCGGGCGCGGCGCAGGGGGCGGCGCCCGATGCGGGTGACGAGAAGGCCGGGGGCTCGGCGGACCAGACGCGCGAGGGCTACGTGGCCTGTGCGCGGCTCATCGTCGAGGGCACGGTGAGGCGGGTCGAGCCGGTCCCCGGAGCGGAGCAGGAGCGGATCGTCCTGGACGTCTCCCGCTACTACAAGCCGGTCAGCGGCAAGAAACAGATCACGTTCGTGATGGACGTGGACGTGGACCCGCGGCTCCGCCCGGGCGACCGGGCCCTGATCGGCATCCCGAAGGACGAGGCGTCACCGGACATCTGGGCCACGCGGGCGGCGGACATCGCCAAGGACCGGGCGTGGATCGAGCGGGCACTGCCGCGAGCGGAGGGGATGCGGTGCTGAATGCGCCCGGATGTGCTGGATGCAAGGGTTTCAGTGTGCCTATGGTTACTACGTGAAGCCCCAAATGTCCGCGCCCGAGCCCGACTTCACGCCGACCGAGGACGTCTTCGTGCGCAAGCACCTGGGCGTGCCGGACATCGACGTCGCCGACTGGACGCTGGTGGTGGAGGGGCTCGTCGAGCATCCGCTGCGTCTCGACATGGCCGCCCTTCTCTCCCTTGGGACGCGGCGGCTCGCCGCCTTCCACGAGTGCTTCGGGAGCCCCTTCGCGCCGGACGTGCCGACGCGGGCGGTGGCACAGGTGGAGTGGGCCGGGGTGCCGCTCGCCACTCTCCTGGACCGTGCGGTGCCGGGCGCGGCCGCGCGGCACGTCTGGTTCGAGGGCGCGGACACGGGGTCCTTCCAGGGGGAGGACGGCGTCACGTACGTCAAGGACCTACCCCTGTCGGTGGCCCGCGGTGATGTCTTCCTCGCACACCGGATGAACGGCGAGCCGCTCCGTCCCGAGCACGGGTTTCCCCTGCGGGCGGTGGTGCCGCGGATGTTCGGCACGAACTCGGTGAAGTGGCTGACCCGTGTCGTCCTGGCGGACCGCAGGCCGGAGGGGCTGTTCACCACCCGGCTCTACAACCGTGTCCTGCCGGGGGAGTCGTCCCCGGGCCCGGTGCGGGAGGTCGACGTGAGCAGCAAGTTGTTCGTGCCGGGGGAGGGGGCGCAACTCTGCTCCGGTGAGCATGAGTTGAGCGGTCGGGCGTGGAGCACGACGGAGGTTGTGAGCGTCGAGGTATCGGTCGACGGAGGGCCTTGGGAGGCGGCCGCGGTGGACCCGCCGGGCTCCGGGCCGACGTGGCAACGGTTCGCCCTCGCGCGGGAGTTGGCGGCTGGGCGGCATTCGATCCGCTGCCGGGCCGCTGATCGGGCCGGGCGCGTGCAGCCTCTCGCGGGGGCGCGTAATGCGGTGCACGAGGTGGGGGTTGAGGTCAGGGAGTGATTCTCCCCAACCCCGCCCCTTCCCGCTGTATCTGATGTGCGGCTCCGCCGGGCGGCAAGGGGCTCCGCCCCCTGGACCCCCGAAAAGATGGCCTCAAACGCCGGCCGGGCTGAAGCGCTCAGCCCGGCCGGGATCCGCAACCTAGGGAGTCACCTTCTCGATCAGGACACTGCCAGTGCCGGCAACCGTCCCCCGCCCGTTCAAGAGCGACACCTCACCGAACAGCTGACGCCCCTCGGCGGCAGGCGCGTCCGCCGCGACCTCCGCGGTCACCTGGGCGGAAGCCCCGTTCGCCAGCTTCACCGGCGCCGCCTCGTCCACCTTCACCGAGCCCAGCGCGCCCGAGAAGAAGACATCCCGGTAGTCGTACGCGGTCGTGCCGGACGGGATCGAGTAGCCCGCCACCTCGATCTCGTACGTACCCGCCGCCGGCTTGGTGACGCTGACCGACTCCTCCGAGTCACCGTCCGCCGACGAACCCACGACCGCCCCGTCCTTCGAGACCGACAGGTCGAGGTCGGCCGCGGTGTCCGCCGTCGAGCCGATGGCCACGTCGAGCCGCTCCGCACCCTCCGGTACGACCACCGTGGTCGTCTGCGTCTCGCCCTGCTTGATCGACGGCTTCGCCGCCTTCGCGGAGCCGAGCGGGCCGCCCTTCAACTTGCCGTCCACCGCGGCGAAGTTGTTGGTGACCTTCCAGGAGACGGGCGCCGGAGTACCGACCTTCGCCTCCGGAACCGTCTGCACGGCGGGGTCGAAGGCGACACCCAGCGCGGAGACGTCCAGCTTGTAGGGGTTGTCCAGGAGCGGCGACGTCCTGCGCGACTCGACCTCGATCTCCCACACGCCCGGCTGCGGCTCGGGGTACGAACGCAGGTCGGGGCGGCAGGTGTTGGCCGGGTTCTCGTAGTTCGCGTAGCAGGTCAGCGACGACGTCGAGTCGACCGGAACGCCGTACGGGTGCACCGCGATGAACCGCGTCTGGCTCTTGCCCTTCAGGCCACCGAGCGCCACCTCGAGGGACTTGGCGCCCTTGGGGACGGTGACGAAGTACGACTCGGTGCTGTTGCGCTGTACCGCGTCGGACGCCGAGAACGTGAACCCGGGCTCGGCGAGCGGCTTCGAGACGACGACCGTCGACATGATCTGCTGGTCGATGCCCTCGGAGCGCTCGTCGTCGACCGTCAGGATCGCGCTGTGCAGACCGGCCGACTTGGCCTTCGCCTGCACCTTGACGGTGACCGGCTTGTTCAGCGGCAGCGTCACCGCGCCCTTGCCGGGCAGGTCGAAGGTGCCCTCGTGGTTGTTGACCAGGTCCAGCTCGTGGCGGATGCCGCGGTCCGGGCCCGATGTGCGGGTGATCGTGACGTCGTACGTCCGCTTCTGGCCGGTCTTCAGGCCGCCCTCACGGTCGTAGATGCCGGTGCCGGGCTTCTTCAGCTCCTGCTCCAGAGCGGTGTCGACCGGGGCCTTCACCGTGTACGTGTGCGCCTTCGCGTCGTCCTCGATGGCGTTCCAGGCGTCGACCACGTTGATCAGGCCGGTGCCCTGCGCGTACGCCTGCTCGCCCCGGATGCGGTCCGCGGTCGAGGTGAGCGCGGTGCGCAGCTTCGCCGGGGTCAGGTCGACCTTCTCCCGCTTCGCGGCGGAGAGCAGCAGCGCAGAGGCGCCCGCGGCCTGCGGGGACGCCATCGACGTACCCTGCAACATCGAGTATCCGGCGGGCAGTTGGTAGCCCGCCTCGGCGACGGGGGAGCCCGGCAGCCAGGTCTGCGTGGTGTTGATGGCCGAGCCGGGCGCGGAGATGATCGGCGCGAAGCCGCCGTCCTCACGCGGGCCGCGCGAGGAGAACGGCATCATCGCGTACGACTTCTCCACGGCGGAGCCGTAGTTGGCCGCCCAGGTCTCCTTGGAGATGGAGGCGCCGACCGAGATGACCTTGTCGGCGAGGCTCGGGTCGCCGATGGTGTTCGCGCCGGGGCCCGAGTTGCCCGCGGAGATCACCAGCTGGACGCCGTACTCGTCGATGAGGCGCTTGTAGAGCTCGGCGCGCGCGTTGTTGCCGTCGTTGAGCGCCGGGAGGCCGCCGATCGACATGTTCACGATGTCGACGCCGCGCTTGGTCACGAGGTCGATCATGCCCTCGGTGAGCGCGACGTTCGTGCAGCCGCCGGACCAGGTGCAGGCGCGCGACGAGACCAGCTTGGCGCCGGGGGCGGCGCCGTTCATCTTGCCGCCGAACAGGCCGTTGGCCGCGGTGATGCCGGCGACGTGCGTGCCGTGCTCGGACTCGATGACGCCGATGTTGACGAAGTCGGCCTGTCTGCCGACCCAGTCGCCGCCGTACGGGTCGGTCGGCACGTCCTTGCGGATCTCGACGACGAACGGGACGCGCTCGACGACGTCGGTCGCCGGGTCGTCCTTGCCGAAGTAGGCGACCTGGTGGCCGTCCTTGTACGGCTTCATCGTCTCGTCGTCGGTGAAGTCGTTGTTGTCGTTCAGGTCGACGCGGACGGTGCCGGCGGCCGGGTCGTAGAGCACGCCCCAGCTGTCGGTGGTGTCGCCGTCGCGGTTGATGTCGCCGTTGGCGTCGCCGCCGACGGTGGCCGACTCGCGGAAGCGGTTGACCTGGAAGGTGCCCGCGGGGGCCTTCCACGTCTCGCTGTCCCAGGTGAAGACGGGGCCCGTGACGGGGTTGGTCATGCGCCGCCAGGTGCCGTCCGCGTCCACGATCGGGTCGGTCGCGGTCACCCAGTCGGTGATCTTCCGCTCGCCCGTGGTGGTCTTCTGGAGCGCGGGGTGACCCAGGTCGACGCCGGAGTCCAGGATGCCGATGGTGGTGCCGCGGCCGTCCGCCTTCGGGTGCTTCTTCACGAAGTCGACGGCGCCCGTCTCGAAGGACGGGTTGTACGGGTTCTTCGCCGGGGTGTCCTTGCCGGGTCCGGCGTATGTCCCCTCGGCCGCCTTCTTCGCGCCCTTGGCGCGGTCGGCGGCGGGCGTCGGGTCGTCCAGCTCGATCTCGTGCCGCAGGTCGATGCCGTGCACGGACGACAGCTTGCCCGCCGCCTCGATGGCGGCCTCGGCCTTGCCGGTGGGCACGGTGGCGCGTACGTAGCCGAGCTTGTCGTACGTCCGGCCGACGGAGCCGCCCTTGACGGCGTCGAGCTGGTCGGCGACCTGCTCGGTGGCGCCGGGAGCGGTGGCGACCATCATCGTGACGGTCTTCTCGCCGTCCGCCTGCGCGTCGGCGAGGAGGTCGGCGTCGGCCGAACCCAGCTTCTTCGCGGCGGACTTGGGGGTGGCCTGGCCCCCAGGATCGCCGGGGCTCCCGTCGGCCGCGAAGGCCATGGGTATGGGCCCGGCGGCGGAGAGCGCGGCGGTCAGACCGACGGCTATCGCGAGACGGGTCGTGCGTCTAGCACTGGATCTGTGCATCAGCATCCCTGTACGTAAAGGTCGAAAAGGTCCGGAATCCGGAACCGGATGACCGCTCAGCCTTACGTAAGTGACTGCTGTTTGGGGAGAGTTGTCCGGAGAGGATCAGGGCGTGGCGTAATTCCGCCATGCGCCATCGGTGACATAGCGGGAGATTCAGGCCTCGCGGGCGCGGGCGTAGTGCCGGGAGGCCTTCGCCCGGTTTCCGCAGGCGGCCATGGAGCACCAGCGGCGCGTGCCGTTCCGCGAGGTGTCGAAGAAGTGCAGGACGCAGGCCTCGTGCGCGCAGGGGCGGATGCGGTCGGGCGCGGTGGCGAGCAGCGTCAGGTAGTCCCGCGCCGCCAGCCAGGCCGCGCCCCACGTCGCGTCCTCGAACTCGGTTTCCTCGCCGGGGCCTTCGGCGGTCAGGGTCGCCCGGATCCGTCCGTGCCCGAGGATCTTGTTGACGCGGGCGGTCCCCGCCGCCGTGTCCGGGCCGTCCACGACGGTGGAGATGGCGTCGCGCGCCCGCAGCACATGCTCCAGCGTCGCCTCGTCCGCGCCGAAGCGGTCGTCGAGCCGGTTGGCCGCGAGCCAGAGGGCCAGCCCTTCGGTGCCGTCCAGGAGATCCTGGCGCACGCCGTCCGCCGTCCACCGGGTGTTGAGCAGATCGAGGGAGAGCGGCTCGCCGACGAGGGGGCGGGGGTCGTGGGGGGTGCGGGGTGCGGCAGTCATGGGGGCTCCCTTCGAAGCTAACCAGCAAAGGGTACGTGACTGGTTGACTCGATCTGAGTCTAACCACTAAAGTTACTGTCAAAGGTTACCCGCGCAGGGTGGGACGCCGCCGGCAAGGGGAGTGTCATGACCCCGTACGACCCGTACGACCCGTACCACCACGGCTCCCGCGCCGTTCAGGACCGCGTCGGCGTGCGGGAACTGGCCGACCACGTGGGCCGGTCCATCGGAGACGGGATCCGTCCCGTCGCCGCCGCCTTTCTCGAACTGCAGCCCATGCTCGTGATCGGCGGCGCGGACCCGGCGGGCGCCGTCTGGGCCTCGCTGCTCACCGGAGAACCGGGGTTCGTGCGGGCCACGGGGCCGCGTCAGATGTCGGTCGCGGGCCGCCCGCGCGAGACCGACCCCCTCGCGCGGGCCCTCGCCCAGGAGGGCACTCCCGTCGGCACCATCGCCCTGGACCCCCGCACCCGGCGGCGCCTGCGGCTGAACGGACGGGCGCGGCCGACCCCCCGAGGCCTGGCGATCGAGGCCGATCAGGTCTTCGCGAACTGCCCGAAGTAC
Source organism: Streptomyces sp. Je 1-332 (assembly GCF_040730185.1). Lineage (NCBI taxonomy): Bacteria > Bacillati > Actinomycetota > Actinomycetes > Kitasatosporales > Streptomycetaceae > Streptomyces > Streptomyces sp. Je 1-332. The sequence goes on along the minus strand of NZ_CP160402.1, from coordinate 2,750,178 downwards.
ATCCAGAAGCGGCAGCTTTCGCAGGGCGCCATGGCGGCTCGCCCGAAGGCGCCTCGCCACGGAGTGAAGCTCACCGGCGATCAGCGCGCGTTCCTGGCGGATGCGGACACCTTCTTCCTCGCCACCGTCCACGCGAAGGGCGCCGACGTCAGCCACCGGGGCGGCAATCCCGGCTTCGTCCAGGTCCCTTCCCCCTATGAACTCACCTGGCGGGACTACCCCGGCAACTCCATGTTCCTGACCCTCGGCAACCTCGCCGCCGACTCCCGCGCCGGCCTCCTCTTCCTCGACTGGGCGACCGGCACGACCCTCCAGCTCACCGGCACCGCTCGCACGGACCACGCCGACGACGGCTCCCGCACGGTCCGCTTCACCCTCACCGAGGCGGTGGAGACCCTCTGCGCGAACCCCTTGGGCTGGTCCGCACCGGAGTACTCTCCTGCCAATCCCACCCAAGAGGACTAGCGTCACTCTGTGAACAAAGAGCTCCGGGTGGCGGCCTACGCCGTATGCGTGCGGGACGGGCAGTTGCTGCTCGCCCGCTGGGTGGCGGGCGACGGCAGCAAACGCTGGACGCTGCCCGGCGGCGGAATGGACCACGGCGAGGACCCGTACGACACGGTGATCCGCGAGGCCGACGAGGAGACGGGGTACGTCATCGAGCCCCGCGCGCTCCTCGGCATCGACTCGCTGCGCCGCCGCTACCCGCGCAAGCTCGGAGCCGTCGCCGACTTCCACGGCCTGCGGATCGTCTACGAGGCGCGGATCGCCGGCGGCGAGCTGCGCCACGAGCGGGACGGTTCCACCGATCTCGCGGCCTGGCACGCCCTGGGTGATGTCCCTGGGCTCGACCGGGTCGGCCTCGTCGATGTCGGGCTCGCCCTGTGGCGGACCCGGCCCGACGACGGACACCTGACGGCACCTTCCTGAGGCTCCGCCGGGCCTTCCCTTCCCCGGAAGATGAACGTGGAGTGACTGCTTCCTCTCCGCCTGGAGAGGGGTGTGTGACCGCGCAGGGTGCCGGCTGATCCACGTACGGTGATCGGCGCTGCCCGTTGCGGTCTCGTTAACGTGCAGGTCATCCCGGATGCCAACGATCCAGTACGAGCGGGAATTTCGCCTGGTGCGGAGCTGCCCGCGACCACTGCCGACGCGTTCGCAATCGGGGAGACCGCGCATGTCGCGCACACGCTCTGTCGCCACCGCCGCCCAGTCCGCCGCCCATACCGCCCTGTCCGCCGTGGACCGCCGGGCCTTCCTCGCGGCCACCGGAGCCGTCTCCCTCTCCGCGGGCATCGGCTACGCGCTGAGACCCGCCCCCAGCCACGCCGCCGCCGCGCGCGGACCCGCCCCCGTCGCGCTCTCCCGGCAGGCGCCCGCCGCGCCGCTCGCGCCCTATCGCGGCGGCACCACGCTGGGCGCCGTCGCCACCCCGCGCGGCGCCTCCGGCTACCGGCGGCTCGGCGACGGTCCCGCCTGGGAGCGTGTGGTCCGCGGTGATCTCGCCGCGGCCAAGAACGGCCGCGAGGGACGGCGCACCCCGCTCGCCGCGTTCGTCCAGTTCACCGACCTGCACCTGGTCGACGTACAGCACCCGCTGCGGTACGAGTATCTGCGTGCCCAGACGGCGAGCGCCTGGCGCCCGCAGGAGGCCCTCTCGGTGGCCGGCGCGGTCGCGCTCGTCGAGCGGGTCAACGGGCTGCGCGGCGCGCCCGCCACCGGATCGCCGCTGCACTGCGTGGTCACGACGGGCGACAACACCGACAACAACTCCCGCTCCGAGCTCGACTGGTTCCTCAAGACCATGAGCGGCGGGCGCATCACGCCCAACACCGGTGACCCGCGCCGCTACGAGGGTGTTCAGGACAGCGGCCTGAAGCTGTACTGGCACCCGGACGGCGATCTCCGCGACTCCGACAAGGCCCTCGGCTTCCCGCAGGTCGACGGCTTCCTGGAGGCCGCGCTCCGCGAGGTCAACAGCCCCGGCCTCGGCCTTCCCTGGTACTCGACCGTCGGCAACCACGACGCGCTGCCCGGCGGCTGCTGGGGCCCCGGCGACTCGTACTTCTCCGAGTTCGCCGTCGGCGGGCGGAAGTTGATGTCCCTGGACGAATCGCGCGGCGCCGCTCTGTGGAAGGCCGTCAAGAAGGGGCGCGACCCCAAGGGTGCACAGTTCAAGGAGCTGTTGAAGAGCGAGGCCCGGAGGATGCGCTCGGTCACCCCGGACGAGACCCGCGCGCCCTTCACCCCCGCCGAGTACGTTCAGGCCCATCTCGACCCGGCGTACAAGGGCCACGGCCCCGCGGGCCACGGCTACACGCAGGAGAACCTCGACGCGGGAACCCAGTACTACTCCTTCCGCGTCAGCGACGACGTCCTCGGCATCAGCCTGGACTCGACGGACCCCGGCGGCCACTACGAAGGCTCGCTTGGTACGGCCCAAATGGAGTGGCTGGAAAGGGAGTTGAAGGCGAACGAGCAGCAGGACGGCGGAGGTTCGTACGTCATCGTCTTCAGTCACCACACCAGCCGCACCATGCGCAATCTGCGCCGGGACCCGGACCGCCCGCGCGAGGGCAGGCACGGCGGCGACGAGATCGTCACGCTGCTCGGCCGCCACCGTTCCGTCCTGGCATGGGTCAACGGCCACAGCCACAAGAACAAGATCACCGCGCATCAGACCCCGGGCGGCGCCTTCTGGGAGATCTCCACGGCCTCGCACATCGACTTCCCCCAGCTGGCCCGCGTCGTGGAGCTGAGTGACAACCACGACGGCACGATCTCGCTGTTCACCACCCTCATCGAGTCGTCGGCCCCGCACCGCACGGACTACGCCGACCTCTCCCAGACCGGCCTCGCCGCGCTCTACCGCGAACTGTCCTTCAACGCCCCCGGCGCGAAGCCCGCGTCGGGCGGCGAGCCGGACGACCGGAACACGGAGCTCATCCTCAAGAAAGGCTGAAAAACGCTCAACCCGCGCGAGGCGCTCAACCTCCTCACCCGTCAGCCGAGTCACTCCCGCCGTCCGAACGGTGTGAACAAGAGGGGGAGACATGGCAGTACGCAGGAGAGGCCTGACGGGCGTGGCCGCGGGGGTGGCCATGGCGGTGACGGCGGGTGTGTTCGCGGGTCCCGCGTTCGCGGGGGAGTCCGGCGGGGGCAACGGCGACCGGCACCGGGCGACGCAGCGGGCGATGGAAGCCGCGGTCAACGACGAAGCCCCGGGCGTGACGGTCCAGGTGAAGGACAGGCGTGGAGCCTGGGACTCGGCAGCGGGCATCGGGGACGTCCAGCGGCAGACCCCGCGCGGCGCCCACGACCACTACCGCATCGGCAGCATCAGCAAGACGTTCCTGTCGACGGTGCTGCTCCAGCTGGTGGCCGAGGGGGAGCTCAGCCTCGACGACACGGTGGGGCGGTGGCTGCCGGGCGTGGTCGAGGGCAACGGCCACGACGGCGACCGCATCACGGTGCGCCGGCTCCTCAACCACACCAGCGGGATCTACGACGTACTGACCGACCCCGGGGCCCAGGACACGGTGTTCACCGAGAAGTTCCTCGCCCACCGCTACGACACCTGGACCCCCGAACAGCACGTCGCCATCGCCATGAGCCACAAGCCGGACTTCAAGCCCGGTAAAGACTGGAACTACTCCAACACCAACTACATCCTCGCCGGCATGATCATCGAGAAGGTGACGGGCGAGACGTACGCGGACGAGATCCGGCGGCGCATCATCGAACCGCTGGAGCTGAGCGGCACCAGTGTGCCCCCGAGCACGGAGTTCGGTCTGCCGGAGCCGAGTTCACGCGCGTACATGAAACTGTCCAAGGCCCCGGACGCCAGGGCCCACGACGTGACGGAGCTGAATCCGTCCATGATGGGCGCGTCGGGCGGGATGATCTCCAACTCCGCCGATCTGAACGTCTTCAACACCGCCCTGCTGCGCGGCAAGCTCCTGCCGAAGAAGCAGCTCGCCGAGATGAAGAAGACGGTCCCGCAGGAGGAGGGCAACGACGACGAGGGGTACGGGCTCGGCCTGGTGAGCCGCACGACCAAGTGCGGCGAGGTCGTCTGGGGCAACGGCGGCGATGTGCACGGCTCGACGACGATGATGCTGGCGTCCGAGAACGGCCGCCACGCGCTCGCCGCCAACTTCAACAGCATGGAAGGTGACTTGTACGCGATCCTGAACGCCGAGTTCTGCGGCAAGTGACGCACCTGGGGCGGGGCCCGTCGTGCGCCCCGCCCCAGGGCCCTACCTGGGGAGCACGACCACGTACGCCGCCGGATCGCGGTCGCCGGACGCCATCAGGGCGGTCCGTACGACGGTCGCCTGCTGTTCGAGCGACTCGCGCAGCTTCTTGGGCGTCAGGTGGACGACGGTGATGCCGAGCCGCTCCAAGTGCTCGCGCTTGCGGGCGTATTCGGACCACAGTGCGTCGTCGTCCTGCCGCAATCCCTGCCGGGGCGCCCGTGTGTCCAGTTCGACCGCGACAGCCAGATCGGGCCAGTAGGCGTCGACGCCCCCCAGGTGCGGCCCGCCGGGCAATCGCAGGTCGACGTTCCACAGCGGATCGGGCAGGCCGTGCTCGGTGACCATGCGGTACAGCCGGTCCTCGGCGATGGCCCGGCCCTCGGCGAGCAGCGAGTCCACCGCGTCCACGACATGCGGGCGGGTGAGCAGCTTCGCCTGGTTCAACTCCCGCACGATGGCGGCCGGTTCGCAGTGCCCGGCGCGCACCGCCTCGGTGAGCAGCCTGCGCACCGCGCCCGCCTCGGTGAGCCCCGCCACGGCGTCGGCGAGCGCGCGCGGCACCGGGGCCACCGGAACTCCGCCGATCTGTACGGCGGTCGGCATCGCCGGGGCACGCACGAGCCGGACGAACCCGGTGGAGCGCAGCCGCCGGGTGCGCGGGACCAGGACGTCGATGCGGTCGAGGGAGAGCAGTGGGGGGGCCGACGAGAAGCGGTGCAGGGCGAGCGCCGCGAGTCCCGTGACCAGGGCGTCGGCGTACGGGGCGTGGGGTTCGCCCGCGCCGGGCTGTGCGGGCACGGTCTTCGCCACCTTGGCCGGCGGCCGCCCCGCGAACAACAGCGCGCCGTGCAGGCGCTCTTCACTGGTCGGCGGGCCCGGATGCAGCAGACAGACTCCGGGGAGCAGCTGCTGCCAGGGCCCTTCCGGGCGGCAGTGGGCGGCGATGTCGGCGGGGGAGATGCCGTGAGCGCGGAGCTGGGCGGTGCTCATGACGCGGCGCTGGACGGCGGCGAGGTGGCGGAGGGGGCGGGGGGAGAGCGGGGTGTTGTGGTTCATGACCGGGCCATTCCCGCTGCCGCTCCGCCCCCTAACCGCTGTTACACGCCCGTCGACATAACCGGACAACCCCGCACTAAAGTGCAGACGTTCGACTGCCGAAAAGGTCCGTTTGTGCTCGTTACGTTCCGGCAGTCGCTCTCCCCCCTTGGCCTAGGAAGCGGCCGCCGCGTCGCAGACCTGCGCCCGGAGCGACCGGGCGAGGTCGTCCCGGGCCTCCAGCACGAGCCGCCGCAGGGCGGGCGCGGCCGACGCGTGCGAGTCGAGCCACAGGTCCGCCGCGTCCAGCGTCTCCTGGTCGCCCTGGAGGATGGGGAAGAGACCCCTCACCACGTCCATCCCGATCTGGATGGACCGCTCGGCCCACACCCGCTCGATGGCGGCGAAGTACCGGGGCGCGTACGGAGCGGTCAGCTCCCGCTGCGACGGCTGCGCGAACCCCGCGATCGTCGCCCCCACCAGCGCGTTGGACAGGGAGTCCGACTCGACCACGGAGGCCCACGCCTGCGCCTTGACCGCCTCGGACGGCCGCGCGGCGAGGCACCGCACCTGGTGCCGCTTGCCCGAAGCGGTGTCGTCACGGACCAGCTCGGCGGCGAGCACCCCCTCGTCGGCGAGACCGTGCGCCGCCAGCGGACCGAGGAAGGACCAGCGCAGCTCCTGGTCGACGTCCAGGCCGTCGATCTTCGCGGTGCCTTCGAGGAGCCCCTGCAGCAGCTGGAGATCGGCGTCCGACGACGCCACCGCGGCGAAGAACCGCGCCCACGTCAGCTGGTTCTGGCTGCCGGGCTCCGCGATCCGCAGCTCCCGCAGCGCGCCCTCGGCGAGCGCGCGCCCGCCCTCGTCGCGCCACTCGGGGGCCGCGTAGAAGGTGAGGGCCGAGTCCGCCCAGGTGTGCAGCATCTGCAGGACGCCGATGTCGCTCTCACGCCCCGCGAAGCGCAGCACGAGAGCGATGAAGTCCCGCGCGGGCATGACCCCGTCCCGGGTGAGGTTCCACAGTGCGGTCCAGCACAGCGCGCGAGCGAGCGGGTCGGTGATGTCACCGAGGTGCGCGCGAAGCGTGGCCAGGGAGTTCTCGTCGAAGCGGATCTTGCAGTACGTCAGGTCGTCGTCGTTGACCAGGACGAGATCGGGAGCCTCCTCGCCGGTCAGCTCGGTCACGACCGTGCGCGGCCCCTCGACGTCCAGCTCCGCACGCGCGTACCGCGTCAGCTCGCCTTCGGGCGTGCGGCGGTACAGTCCCACCGCCGCCCGGTGCGGGCGCAGTTCGGGGTGTGACTCGGCGGCCTCCTGGATCACGGAGAGCTCGGTGATCCGCCCCTCCGCGTTCAGCAGGACCTGAGGCGTCAGGGAGTTGACGCCCGCCGTCTGCAGCCACGCCTGCGACCAGGTGGTCATGTCGCGCCCCGAGGTCTCCTCCAGGACCGAGAGAAGGTCACCGAGCCGGGTGTTCCCGTACGCGTGCCGCTTGAAGTAGCGGCGGGCGCCCTCCAGGAACGCGTCACGCCCGGCGTAGGCGACGAGCTGTTTCAGGACGCTCGCACCCTTCGCGTACGTGATCCCGTCGAAGTTGAGCTTGGCGTCCTCCAGGTCGCGGATGTCGGCCGTGACCGGGTGCGTGGAGGGCAGCTGGTCGGCGCGGTAGGCCCACGCCTTGCGGTTGTTGGCGAAGGTGATCCAGCCGTTGGTGAAGCGCGTCGCCTCGACCATCGAGAAGGCGCCCATGAAGTCGGCGAAGGACTCCTTGAGCCACAGGTCGTCCCACCAGCGCATGGTGACGAGGTCGCCGAACCACATGTGCGCCATCTCGTGCAGGATGACGTTGGCCCGGCGCTCGTACGACGCCTGGGTCACCTTGCCGCGGAAGATGAACTCCTCCCGGAAGGTCACGAGGCCGGGGTTCTCCATCGCGCCCAGGTTGTACTCCGGGACGAAGGCCTGGTCGTACTTCCCGAAGGGGTAGGGGTAGTCGAAGTTGTCGTGGAAGAAGTCGAGCCCCTGCTTCGTGACCAGGAAGACGTCGTCCGCGTCGAAGTGCTTCGCGAGCCCCTTCCTGCACATCGCGCCGAGCGGGATCTCCAGCGTCGTGCCGTCGTCGAAGGTGCGGCTGTAGGAGTCCGTCACGTAGTGGTAAGGGCCCGCGACGACCGCCGTGATGTACGTCGAGATCGGCTTCGTCTCGGCGAACCTCCAGACGCCGTCGGCCAGTTCACCGGCGCCGTTCGACCAGGCGGTCCACCCCTCCGGGGTCCGCACCTCGAAACGGAAAGGCGCCTTCAGGTCGGGCTGCTCGAAGTTGGCGAAGACACGCCGGGAGTCCGCGGGCTCGTACTGCGTGTAGAGGTAGACCTCGCCGTCCTCCGGGTCGACGAAGCGGTGCATGCCCTCGCCGGTGCGGCTGTAGGCACACTGGGCGTCCACCACCAGCTCGTTCTCCGCGGCCAGGTCCTCCAGCGTGATCCGGGTGCCGTCGAAGACCTCGGCGGGGTCCAGGTCCTTGCCGTTGAGGGAGAGCGCGGTGACGCTCGGCGCGATCAGGTCGGCGAAGCTCGTGGCGCCGGGTTCGGCGGAGCGGAAGCGCAGGGTGGTGACGGAGCGGAACGTGCGCGGCTCCTGGTCGCTCTCGCCGATCGCGGAGCGCAGGTCGAGAAAGACCTCGTACCCGTCGACGGACAACAGCGCGGCCCTTTCCTGGGCCTCGTCGCGGGAAAGATTCTCACCGGGCACGGGCGGTACTCCCTTGTACTCGCAGGTGTAAGTCGTGGATCGCACGACCTGTACGAATGTCTACGATCCTCGCATGTGCCCCCAGCGCGCGGTATCGGGGAATGCCCGGACAGATCTTGGACGTTCCCCTGGCCAAGCGCGCACGCATTCCCTAGGGAGAGACATGTCCGAGAACGGCAAGTCCGGCAAGCAAGGCAAGCCCGGCAAGACCCCCGTCGACTTCTGGTTCGACCCGCTGTGCCCCTGGGCCTGGATGACCTCGCGCTGGATGCTCGAGGTGGAGAAGGTCCGCGATGTCGAGGTCCGCTGGCATGTCATGAGCCTTGCCGTACTGAACGAGGACCGGCTCGACGAGCTGCCCGAGGAGTACCGCGACATGATGGAGACGAAGGCCTGGGGCCCGGTCCGTGTGGTCATCGCCGCCCAGCAGAAGCACGGCGACGACTACACCGGCAAGCTCTACACCGCCCTCGGCACCCGCTTCCACAACCAGGGCGAGGGCCCGACCCGCGAGGCGATCGTCTCCGCCCTCAAGGACGTCGGCCTGCCCGAGGAGCTCGCGGAGTACGCGGACTCGGACACGTACGACACCCAGCTGCGCGCCTCCCACAAGGAGGGCATCGACATGGTCGGCCAGGACGTGGGCACGCCCGTCATCGCGGTCCCCGGCGCGGACGGCGAGCAGGTCGCCTTCTTCGGCCCGGTCGTGACGCCCGCCCCCAAGGGCGAGGCCGCGGCCAGGCTCTGGGACGGCACGCTCCTGGTCGCGTCCACGCCCGGCTTCTACGAGCTCAAGCGGACGCGCAAGCAGGGGCCGATCTTCGACTGAGCCAGGCGAAGGACGGGGGACACCCGGGCTCCGCCCTCCTCCGGGACCCCGCACACCGAAAGGCCCCCGTGAGTCATGTCCTCACGGGGGCTTTCGTCTATCCGCCTGCCTCGGTGAAGGTTGAGAAGACGATCACGAGGCGGGGCGTTTCCGGGGGCAGGCTCAGGGAGCGAGCAGCAGGCTGTTCACGCGCTGCTTCGCGGCCGCGTAACGCTTGGCCACGTCCTGCCAGTTGACGACGGCCCACATGGCGTCGATGAAGTCGACCTTCTGGTTCTTGTACTGCAGGTAGAAGGCGTGCTCCCAGGCGTCGAAGACCAGGATCGGCGTCGAGCCCTGGCCGACGTTGCCCTGGTGGTCGTAGACCTGCTCGACGATGAGGCGGTTGCTGAGCGGCTCGTAGGCGAGCACACCCCAGCCCGAACCCTGCGTGGTCGCCGAGGCCTTGGTCAGCTGGGCCTTGAACTTGGCGAAGGAGCCGAAGGACTCGGTGATCGCGTCCGCGAGGTCGCCTACCCCGTCCGCGGCCAGCGGCTCGCCGCCGCCACCGTCCTTCGGGCTGTTCATGTTGTGCCAGTAGATGCTGTGCAGGATGTGGCCGGAGAGGTGGAAGGCCAGGTTCTTCTCCAGGCCGTTGATGGCGCCCCAGGACTCCTTGTCGCGCGCCTCCTCCAGCTGCTCAAGGGTGTCGTTCGCGCCCTTCACGTACGCCGCGTGGTGCTTGTCGTGGTGCAGCTCGACGATCTGGGGATTGATGACCGGCTCGAGCGCCGCGTAGTCGTACGGAAGTTCTGGAAGCGTGTAAATGGCCATGATCCGAGCCCTCCGACTGCTGCTCTGCTGTGGTGCAACGCTTATTGCAATCTATATGCAAGTGCAGGCTAGCAGCAGGAGCCCCTCGGAGTTGATCAGCCCTTCGTCCTAGGACCGGAGGCGGGGAGAGGGAGGGGGAACGCGGAGAGGGCCCCGAGTCGGTCGACTCGGGGCCCTCTTCGCGTTGCTTGCTGCTACTCGGCGGCGACAGCCGCCCGCTTCTCCGCCGTCTTCTGCCGGACGAATCCGATCACCGCGAGCACCAGCGTCAGCGTGCCCGTGGCCAGGAGCTGCTTGCGCGTGTCGGGCTGTTCCGTCATCAGGTAGAAGATGTACGCCATCGCGGCCAGGGCGATCCACGTCAGGAACGGGTACGCCCACATCTTCACGACCAGCTTCTGCGGCTCCTCGCGCTCCGTCCTGCGGCGCAGGATCAGCTGCGAGACTGCGATGAAGATCCAGACGACCAGGATCATCGCGCCGATCATGTTCAGGAGCCACGGGAAGACGTCGTCGGGGCGCCAGTAGCTGAGCAGGACGCAGACGAAGCCGAAGACCGAGGAGGCGAGGACCGCGAGGCGCGGAACTCCGCTGTCGACGCGGCCGAGCACCTTGGGGCCCTGGCCGCGCGCGATCAGGGAGTACGACATGCGCGACGCGCCGTAGATGTTGGCGTTCATCGCGGAGAGCAGGGCGATCAGGACGATGACGTTCATGATCTGGCCGGCGCCGGGGATGCCCAGGTGGTCGAGCGTGGCGACGTACGGGCCCTTCGCGACGACTTCCTTGTTGTCCCAGGGGAGCAGCGTGACGACGACGAGCATCGAGCCGACGTAGAAGAGGGCGATGCGCCACATCGCCGTGCGCACGGCCTTGGCGACGCTTCGGACCGGGTTCTCGGACTCCGCCGCCGCGATCGTGACGGTCTCCAGACCGCCGTACGCGAAGACGGACGCGAGGAGGCCGATGATCAGGCCGTCCGTGCCGTTCGGCATGAATCCGCCCTCGCCGGTGAGGTTGGCCGTGCCGGGGGCGGAGACGTCCGAGCCGGGCAGGATGCCGAGGATGGCGAGGACGCCGATGCCGAGGAAGAGCGCGATCGCGCCGACCTTGAGTGCGGCGAACCAGAACTCGAACTCGCCGAAGTTCTTCACGGCCGTCAGGTTGGCCCCGCAGAACACCAGCATGAAGAGCGCGACCCAGACCCATTCGGGGCTCTCGGGGAACCACCCCACCATGATCTTCGCGGCGCCGATGCCTTCGAGCCCGACGGCCACGCAGAGCAGGAACCAGAAGCCCCAGCCCGCGGTGAAGCCCGCCCACGGGCCGATCGCCCGCTCGGCGTGCACCGAGAAGGAACCGGACGCCGGGTTCGCCGCCGACATCTCGCCCAGCATGCGCATCACGAGCATGACGAGCGCGCCGGATATCGCGTAGGCGAGGACGATCGACGGACCGGCCGCGGCGATGCCCGCTCCGGAGCCCACGAAGAGCCCGGCGCCGATGACGCCACCGAGGGCGATCATGGAGAGGTGCCGCTGCTTCAGGCCGTGGACGAGCGGTGAATCGACCGTGGGGGCCTCGGGGGCCTCGTCGGGTGATGCGTCCTTGGGGGTGGACGTCCGAGACATGGGCGTGCCCTGTTCAGTAGCTGAGACGGGGGAGCTGAGCGGGGTGATCGAGCGGCTCACAGCGGGGTGAGCGAGCGGCCCACAGTCTGAAGTCCGGCACCGCTGACAGGGAACACCTGACCGCTATACGGACACGACGCTCACACTTTGTGAAGGTGTCGGCACTGGATGTTCACACTTGGTTCCCGCGCGCCCCGCGCCACTCCCGCAGCCCCGCGACCACGAGAACCAGGCCCGTCGCACCCGCCGACCACAGCAGCTGGGGCCGCGCCGCGTCGTCGGTCAGCATCAGACCGAGCACGGCCGCCATCGCCGCGAGCGCCGCCCACGTCAGATACGGGAACGCCCACATCCGCAGGACGAGACGCTCCGGCGCCTCACGCTCGATGCGCCGCCGCAGCCGCAGCTGCGAGACCGCGATCAGCGCCCACACGAAGAGGAGCACCGCGCCGACCGAGTTGAGCATGTAGAGGAAGACCGAGTCGGGCCACTTCAGATTCAGTACGACGGAGACGAAGCCGAAGGCCACCGACGCGAGGACGGCACGGCGCGGCACCCCGCCGCCCGACACCTTCAGGAGCGCCTTCGGGGCCTCGCCGCGCTCGGCCAGCGAGAAGACCATCCGGGACGAGCCGTACAGGTTGGCGTTCAGCGCCGAGAGCAGCGCCACGAACACCACGATGTTCATGATCGTGCCCGCGGACGGCACGCCGATCGAGTCGAGGACCGTCACATACGGACTGACGCCCGCCTGCTCCGCCGTCCAGGGCAGCACCGTCACGATGACCAGCATCGAGCCGACGTAGAAGAAGAGGATGCGGTAGACGGCGCTGCGCACGGCGCGGGAGACCGAGCGCACCGGGTCGTCGGACTCGGCCGCGGCGATCGTCACGACCTCGAGGCCGCCGAAGGCGAAGACGACGGCGAGCACCCCGGACGTCACGCCCTCCCAGCCGTTGGGCAGGAAACCGCCGTGCCCGGTGAGGTTCGTGAGGCCCACGGGGTCGGTGTCCGGCAGCACGCCGAAGACCGCGAGCAGCCCGAGGACCAGGAACGCGACGATCGCGAAGACCTTCAGGGCGGCGAACCAGAACTCGAACTCGCCGAAGTTCTTCACCGCGGCGAGGTTGGCCGCGGTGAACACCAGCATGAAGATGAGCACCCAGGCCCACTGCGGCACGCCCGGCGCCCAGCCGTTGGCGATCTGCGCGGCGCCCGTCGCCTCCACGGCGAGCACGACGACCAGCAGGAACCAGTACAGCCACCCGACGCTGAACCCCGCCCAGCGGCCGAGCGCACGCTCGGCGTGCACGGAGAACGACCCGGAGGCGGGCATCGCGGCCGACATCTCGCCGAGCATCCGCATCACGCACATCGCGAGCGCGCCGGCGATGAGGTACGAGACGACGATGCCGGGCCCGGCGACGGCGATCCCGGCCCCGGAGCCGACGAAGAGCCCGGCTCCGATGACGCCGCCGAGCCCGAGCATGGTGAGGTGGCGCTGCTTCAGCCCGCCGCCGAGCGGTCCGGGTTCCGTGCCCGTCATGGGCAGGGGTGCGTCGTGCATGGTGCTCAGCGCTGCTCTCGGGCTCACGAGTGAATTGGCGGGAACCTACAGTCTCCCTGGGCAGGAGCCCCCCGCGCAAAACGGCCCCCTGCGGCCTCCACCTCAGTGACGCGCATCACGCCCTCCGCTGAGGTATGCCGATCGCTTTGTGCAAAGCCCACCACCGGGGCACCCGGTGCCTTGTCGCTCACCGCCGGTGCCACGCGCCCCCGCCTGAGATAGCGTCGCGGGGTCCCATCTGCCCGTCCCAGAACCCGCGGAGTCCCGATGAGCATCGCCGCCGTCTCTTCCCGTCCCGGCCAGGTCCTCGCGGACCTGCTGCCCGCGTCCCGCGCGAAGGACGCGGCGTTCGTCATCGGCGGCGCCGCCCTCACCGGCATAGCGGCTCAGATCGCCGTGCCCGTCCCCGGCTCCCCCGTGCCGGTGACCGGGCAGACCTTCGCCGCCCTCCTCGTCGGCACCGCCCTCGGCGCCCGCCGCGGCTTCCTCTCCCTCGCGGTGTACGCCCTCGTGGGCATGGCCGGCATGCCGTGGTTCGCGGAGGCGGGCTCCGGCGTCGCCGCGCCGTCCCTGGGCTACGTCCTCGGCATGCTGCTCGCCGCGACCGTGGCCGGCGCCCTCGCCCGCCGCGGCGGCGACCGCTCGGTCCTGCGCACCGCGGGCACGATGGTGCTCGGCTCGGCGATCATCTACGCGGTCGGCGTCCCGTACCTCGCCGCCGCGACCGGCATGTCGCTGACCCAGGCCGTCGCCGCCGGGCTCACGCCCTTCCTGATCGGCGACGCCCTCAAGGCCGCGCTCGCGATGGGCGCGCTGCCGACGGCGTGGAAGCTGCTCGACCGCTGAGCGGTCGTCAACTGACGTTGTAGTTCCGCCTGAAGAGGTTCGCCGGGTCGTACGTGGCCTTCAGCTCGGCGAGCCTCTTCCGCGTACCGGCGTCGTACAGACCGTCGGGCCGATCCCCCGCGGCAAAGGCGAAGTTGAGCAGCCGCCCGACGCTGTCCGGCGCGAAGAGCCCGAACGCCCGCGCCTGCACGGCCCGCACCGCGTCGAGGTCCGTGGCTTCGGTGGCGTCAAAGGGTGAGAGCACCCGCACCAGCCACCCCGCGCCCCGGTGGGGCACGGCGTTGCCCGCGGGCTTCGCGAGGGCCCCGCCCAGCTGGTTGATCTGCACGACGTGCATCTTCTCGGCGGCCGGACCGGTCAGCGCGAACAGTTCTTCCGCCGCCGCCAGGTCAAGCTCCTGCACGACCACGCTGTCCCCGTAGTAGGAGTGCGGGAAGTCGGGGTCGCTGTGGATCGTGTGGCTCTCGGTGTACGGCATCTCCCGCATCGAGTCCGACACGGCGGGCCCGATCTCCCGCAGCGGCGCCACCAGCCGTTCGCCCTCCGCCGCGGAGCCCGTCCAGGCGACCCGGACCGTGACGAGGTAGCGGCCCCGCAGAGGGGGCGGCAGCTGTGGCAGGTCCGGATAGACGAGGGCCGCCACCGACGAGGTCAGCCCCTCCGGCACCGTCCGCGTCCACGCCTCGTACGCCCGCAGGACGCGGCCGGGATCGACCTCACGCCCGTCGAAGTCGATCGCCCCGCCGTAGACCCGCGCCACCGGCACGAGACCGATCTCCAAGGCTGTCACCACCCCGAGGTTCGAGCCGCCGCCCAGCAGCCCCCAGAAGAGCTCGGGCTCGCTCTGAGCCGTGACATGCCGCAGGGTGCCGTCCGCCGTGACGACGTCGAGCCACCGGACGTGGTCGGCCGCGTACCCGAACTCCCGTGCCAGGATGCCGAGTCCGCCCCCCAGCGTGTACGAGACGGCGCCCACACCGGGCGCCGAACCGTTCAGCGGGGCGAGCCCGTGCGCCGCCGCGGCCTCGATGACCTGACCCCAGCGGACGCCCGCACCGACGGTGACCGTGCGCGCGTCGGCATCGACCCGGACGGAGTCCATCCGCCGGGTGCTGATCAGCACGCCACCGTCCGACGAGCCCGGAAGCCCGTGCCCGGTGGCCTGGACGCCGACGGGCAGAACCGCCTGCGCGGCGTACGACACGGCGGCGACGACGTCGTCGGCGCCGACGGCCCCGAACACGATCGCGGGCCGCTGCGTGAAACCGGTCTGGAATCCGGCGATCTCCTCGCCGTACCCGTCATCGCCGGGCCGGAACACGAGTCGCTGAGCGGTGAAGTCCACGGTGATCCCTCCGAGAAGTGCTGCTGACGTACCAGAGCTTCCCGGCAAAACCTGACACCCGCCGTCAAGTTTTCGCAGCCGCCTTCGCGAACGGGCCGCCCGGAACGCGCGCACCCCCCGACGGTGGCGGGCACGTCGGCCGCGCCACCGTCGGGGGGTGGAGGGAAGGTGCTAGGCGTCCACCGAGTCGGTGGCGGCAGCGGACTCCGCCGCGTCGCGGGGCCGCACCTTCTCGCGTACCAGGGAGAAGACGACCACGAACGCCGCCGCGAGCAGCGAGAGAAGGACCTGCTTGCGTCCGGTCTCGTCGGTCAGCATGTAGACCAGCACGAACGAGATCATCGCGATCGTGACCCAGGTCAGGTACGGGAAGAGCCACATCTTCACGACGAGCTTCTCCGGCTGCTCGCGCAGGATGATCCCGCGCATCCGCAGCTGCGTGAACGCGATCATCAGCCAGACGAACAGGGCCACCGCGCCCGAGGAGTTCAGCAGGAAGTCGAAGACGGTGTCCTTCCACTGGTAGTTGAACCAGACGGCGACGAAGCCGAAGACGACGGACCCGAGGATCGCGGTCTGCGGCACACCGCGCTTGTTGGTGCGCGCGAAGGACTTCGGCGCGTCACCGCGCTGGCCGAGCGAGAAGGCCATGCGGGAAGCGGTGTAGAGGCCGGAGTTGAGGCAGGAGAGCACGGCCGTCAGGACGATGACGTTCATGACCTGGCCGGCGTGCGGGATGCCGATCGAGTTCAGCGCGGCGACGTACGAACCGTCCTTGACGATCGACTTGTCGTTCCACGGAAGGAGTGTGATGACGACGAAGATCGAGCCCAGGTAGAAGACGCCGATACGCCAGATGACGCTGTTCGTGGCCTTCGTGACGGCGCGCTGCGGGTCCTCGGACTCGCCGGCGGCCAGCGTGACGATCTCGGAGCCCATGAACGAGAAGACGACCATCAGCACACCCGTGAGGATCGCGCCCGCGCCCTGCGGCATGAATCCGCCCGCGTCGGTGAGGTGCGTGAATCCGGCGCCGGGGTTGTCGGAGCCGGGCAGCACGCCGAAGACGGCGAGCAGGCCGATGATCACGAAGCCGCCGATGGCGACGACCTTGATCCCGGCGAACCAGAACTCGAACTCACCGTAGGAGCCGACCGAGACGAGGTTCGTCGCGGTGAGCACCACCATCACGATCAGCGCCCAGCCCCACTGCGGGACGGCCGGTATCCATCCGTTGAGGATGACGGCGCCGGCGGTGGCCTCCACCGCGAGCACGACGACCCAGAAGAACCAGTAGAGCCAGCCGATGGAGAAACCGGCCCAGCGGCCGAGCGCCTGGTCCGCGTAGGTGGAGAAGGAGCCGGAGGTGGGCCGTGCGGCGGCCATCTCGCCGAGCATCCGCATCACGAGGACGACCATCGTGCCGACGAGGGCGTACGACACGAGGATGGCGGGCCCGGCGGCGGCGATGCCGGAGCTGGAGCCGACGAAGAGTCCCGCTCCGATGACGCCACCGATGGCGATCATGGAGAGGTGGCGGTTCTTCAGCCCGGCCTGCAGGCCGTCACCGGTGTCTCCAGACTGCGAATCCCCAGGATCGGCGGGGTTGCGGTCTGCCTTCGCAAGGGAGGGTTGCGAGGTCATGGACGAATCCTTAAGTTCTCGGGTCACGAGCCCCCGCATTCAAACTCAGGGGTGTACGTGACGGAAGTCCTGACTCCGGATCGTGATATTCCGGCCCGATGGCCCAGACCTTGGTGACCAAGGTCCTGCCCCCGGACGCCGCTACCCGCCCCGTGACGTGCCACACTCAGTCGCATGCGCGTGTACCTCGGCTCGGATCATGCCGGCTACGAACTGAAGAACCACCTGGTCGAGTGGCTCAAGAGCCACGGCCATGAGCCCGTCGACTGCGGGCCCCACATCTATGACGCCCAGGACGACTACCCCCCCTTCTGCCTCCGCGCCGCGGAGAAGACGGCGGCGGACCCCGAGTCCCTCGGCATCGTGATCGGGGGCTCCGGCAACGGCGAGCAGATCGCCGCGAACAAGGTGAAGGGGGTGCGGGCCGCCCTCGCCTGGAGCGAGCAGACGGCCGCGCTCGGGCGTGAGCACAACGACGCGAACGTGGTGTCGATCGGCGGCCGGATGCACACGCGGGAAGAGGCGACGAAGTTCGTCGAGATCTTCCTGGCGACGCCGTACTCGGGTGAGGAGCGCCACACGCGTCGCATTGACATGCTGTCGGCGTACGAGACCACGGGCGAGCTGCCCGCCATCCCGGCCGGCCACCCGCAGCAGTAGGGCTGTTCTCTCCCCCACCCCGCCCCTTCCCGAGAACCGGCTGCGCCGGGGCGTCCTCAAACGCCGGACGGGCTGGAAATCCAGCCCGTCCGGCGTTTGAGGACATCTTGTACGGGGTCTGGGGCGGAGCCCCAGGTAGGCCCGGGGCGCAGGCACGGTTTTCGGGAAGGGGCGGGGTTGGGGAAGAATCCCTCCCCTGACCGACCCCAGGAGGACCCCGTGCCGGAGGGGCACACGATTCACCGCCTCGCGGAGGACCACCGCGCCCGCTTCGAAGGCCGCGGCCCCCTGAAGATCACCAGCCCCCAGGGCAAGTTCTCCGACAGCGCGGCCCTGCTCGACGGTCAGGAGATGGACACCGCCGAAGCCCACGGCAAGCACCTCTTCCTCGGCTTCGCGGACACCGGCTGGATCCACATCCACCTCGGCCTCTTCGGCAAGTACGCCCTCGGCGAGTCCCCGGCCCCGCCCCCCACGGACACCGTCCGCCTGCGGCTCCTGAACGACGCGTACCACTCCGACCTCCGTGGCCCCACGACCTGCGCCCTGATCACGGACGAGGAGAAGCAGGCGATACACGCCCGCCTCGGCCCCGACCCCCTCCGGGAGGCGGACGATCCGGAGAAGGCCTACCACCGCATCGCCCGCAGCCGCACCACCATCGCCGCCCTCCTCATGGACCAGAAGGTCATCGCGGGCGTCGGCAACGTCTACCGCGCCGAGGTCCTCTTCCGGCACGGCATCGACCCGTACACCCCGGGCAAGGACATCGACCCAGCCCTGTGGACGGCGATCTGGGAGGACCTGGTCGCCCTGATGCGCGAGGGCGTACGCCTCAACCGCATCGACACCGTCAGGCCCGAACACACGCCGGAGGCGATGGGCCGCCCGCCGCGCGTGGACGACCACGGCGGCGAGGTGTACGTGTACCGCAGGGCCACGATGCCCTGCCACATCTGTGGCGGCGAGATCCGCACCGCCGATCTCGCCGCCCGCAATCTCTTCTGGTGCCCCAAGTGCCAGCGGCCCCGCCGGCCACGCCGGCCCCGACGAAAGAGCGGCTGACCATGTTCACCGGCATCGGCCTACTGGGCGCCACCCTGTTCGCGCTGGTCAGCCTGGCGCTCTTCCTCCTGCCGTCCCTCATCGCCTTCAACCGGGGCATCGACAACCGCTGGCTCGTCCTGGTCGTCAACCTCGTGCTCGGCGTCTCCGTCATCGGCTGGCTGCTCGCCCTGTATCTGGCCACCCGCAAGGCCAAGGCAGCGCTGCCGGGCCCGCCCGGAGCCCCCGGCTAGAACCCGTGCGGCAGCCACGGCGCCACGTCCGAGCCGAAGGCCGTTGCCGCCTCGGCCAGGGCGCCCGGCCGCAGTTCCCGTACCCGGCCCGCGGCCGCCAGTGACGTCAGGGACACGCCGCCCAGGTAGGCCGAGCCCAAGTCCCGTACGGACAGGGCGAGATCGGCGTCGTCCTCGGTGCGCTCGCAGGTCGCGCCCTTCAGGTCGCCTGTGAGCCGCCAACGGCCCGCGTTCCAGGGGCAGAAGGCGTCCTCGACGTCGAGGACCAGGTTCACCGGCGTCCGGTAGGCGCGCGCCTCCAGCGCCGCTGCCACCTCCACCAGGCGTACGTGGAGCGAGTCCCGCACCTGGATCCGGCAACGCCGCACGTCCGAGACGAGGTGGAACACCGCGTCGTCCGTCGGGCGGCTGTGCGCCTCGACCGTCGACGTCAGGTCGATGCCGAAGAGGAACCGCCACAGCGCCGCGTACGCCACCGGGTCGGCGGCCTCCAGATCGCGCAGCCGCACCGTGCCCTTGGGGCCCGCCATGTCCCAGTCGGGCTTCACCTGGAAGCGCGCGTACCCCACGAGCTCCCCGTCGCGCTCGGCGACCACGCACTGCAGCGGGGATGCGCCGTGCCGCTCGCTCTCCGGGTCGAGCAGGCCGAGCCGCTCCCAGCCCGGCTGCCTGGCCAGCATTCCCGGCCGCTCGCTCACCCGGCGCGCGTACAGCTCCTCGCACGCCTCGTGGACGTCGGCGGGCTTGGTGTAGCGCAGCCCTACGTCATCCGTACCGGCCGGCACCGACAGGCTCACGCGTGACGTGTCGATCTCGGCCTTCGTGGCGAACGTCGCCGTGCCGTACCCGAACCGGCCGTAGATGGCGGGTTCGGAGGCCGTGAGCACGGCCAGGAACTCACCCTTCGCGCGGACGTCGTCGAGCTGGCGCCGCATCATCGACGTCAGGATTCCGCGCCGCCGGTGCGTCGCCGCGACGCTGACCATCGTCACACCGGCCGCGTCCACCAGGGAGCCGCCCGGCACGCAGAGGCGGAAGCTGAACGCTCCCGTCGTGCCGACGCAGGTCCCGCCCTCCCAGGCGCCGAAGCAGCGGTGGAACTCGACCAGCGCGTTCCAGAGCTCACTCTCCTCCCTCGCCTCGGCGACGCCACCGAAGGCGAGCTCCAAGGCGGCGTAGTACTCGTCCCAGTCTTCCTGGCGCAACTCCCGCAGTTCCGTCGTCATATGCCATGCCTACCAGGGTGAAGCGGACGGAGCGACAGGATTTACGCGGGCCGACAGCATGCCCCTGACGGGGGACAACCGGCACCTCCCGTGCGAAGTGCCTGGCCCGGTGGATAGGGTCCGGGAGCAATGGCAGGCAGGCGAGCGGAAGCCGAGACGTTCACAGCCCGGATGAAGAAGCGGATCCACCGGGCTCGCATAGGGCTGCGCAAATCCGGGGTGGACTACTTCAGAGGCGACGGCTCGGACTGGATCGCGCTCGCGGGCCTGCTCGTCACGATCCCGGTGATCACGTTCTTCACCATCGTCAACAACGTCTGGTTCGCGCCCTCAGCCCTCGTCCTGCCCATCGTGGCGGGCGGTCTGCTGCTCCGGCCCTCCAGCCTGCTCGGCCTGTACGCGACGGCCGCCGCCGCGCTCATCGTGGAGTCCATCCAGCTGGGCCCGTACACGGAAGGGCCGTCCCGGGTCACGCCCGGAGTGGTCCTGGTGGTCGCGGCCTGCGGATTCTTCGGGCTGATCATCGCGCAGTTCCGCAGCCGGGTCGGCGTGCCGTGGCGCGGCGGCGGAACGATGCTGTTCGACCTGCGTGAACGGATCCGCGTACAGAGCAAACTGCCGAAGCTGCCCCGCGGCTGGCACCGCGAGATGGCCCTGCGGCCCGCGGGCGGTCAGTCCTTCTCCGGCGACTTCGTGGTCGCGGCCCGCACGAACGGCGGCCGCACCCTGGAGGTCGTCCTCACGGACGTCTCCGGCAAGGGCATGGACGCGGGCTCCCGTGCCCTGCTCCTGTCGGGAGCCTTCGGCGGCCTGCTCGGCTCGCTCCCGCCGCACGCGTTCCTGACCGCCGCCAACGGCTACCTCCTGCGCCAGGACTGGGACGAGGGTTTCGCGACCTCCATCCACCTGGTCCTGGACCTGGAGAGCGGCGACTACGAACTCTTCACCGCGGGCCACCCGCCGGGCCTCCAGCTCAGCGCGGGCAACGGCCGCTGGGAGCAGATGGCCGCCGAGGGGCCGCTCCTCGGGGTGTACGACGGGGCGCAGTTCGACCCGGTGAAGGGCTCCCTGCGCCCCGGCGACGTCCTGATGCTGTTCACGGACGGCCTCGTCGAGACCTCCGACCGCGACATCAGCGAGGGCATCGACCGCCTCACCGGAGAAGCCGACCGCTATGTGGCGGGCGGCTTCCACGGCGCCGCGTGGCATCTGATCGAGGCGGTCGCGAAGGACGTCAACGACGACCGGGCGCTGCTCCTGATCTGCCGGGAGCCGTCAGCGGGCGCCTGACAGCTCGGGCTCCGACTCCCGTACGGGATCGCGCCCGCCCGGCAGGATCCGGGCCAGCCACTGTGCGCGTCCCGCCGCCAGCGGCCCCAGCACCGCGAGCAGCAGCACGTACCCCGCGATGAACGGCGAGAGCCGCTCGTCCAGGCCCGCGGTGGCCGCCATGGTCGCCAGGATCAGGGCGAACTCACCGCGGGCTAGCAGGGTGGTGGAGATGTTCGCCGCGGGCCCTGACCCGAAGCCGTAGATGCGCGCCGCACCGAGTCCCGCGAGGACGTTCATGAGCAGCGTCAGCGCCACGGCGGCGAGCACGGGCCAGAGCACCACGGGCAGGTCGCCGGGGTCGATCGAGAGCCCGAACGCGAAGAAGAAGATCGCCCCGAAGGCGTCCCGCAAGGGGTGCACCAGCTTGCGGACGCGCTCGCCGGACGCCGTACTGCCCACCATCAGACCGACCATGAACGCGCCGATCGCGTCCGCGACCCCGAACCACTCCGAGACCCCGGCGACGAAGACCGCGGCGCCGAGGAAGGAGATGACGAGCAGCTCGTCGTCCCGGGTGTCCATGAGCCGCCCGACCACCTTCGTGCCGAAGCGCGCCACGAGGGCGAGAAGGAGCAGGAAGCCGAACGCCTTGCCGCCGTCCATCACGGCCGCGGCGAGACTGTCGGCGCCGGACAGGACGGGCTGAAGGGCCGCCAGGTAGAGCGCCAGGAAGATGTCCTCGACGACGATGATGCCGAGGATCGGCTTCGTCTCCGGATTGCCGAGCCGTCCGGTGTCGACGAGCACCTTGGTGACGATCGCCGACGACGAGATGCCGAGCACCCCGGCGAGGACCAGAGCCTCGGAGGTGCCCCAGCCGAGGGCGAATCCGAAGCCGAGGCCCGCGCCGACGTTCAGCGCGAGATACGTCCCTCCGGCGAGGGCCATCTTGCGGCCGCCCGTCTTGAGGTCGTCCATGTGGAACTCGAGGCCCAGGTAGAAGAGCAGCAGTACCAGGCCGAGCGCCGAGAGCATCTCCAGGTCGTGGGGGTCGGAGAGCAGGACCACGCCGGGAGTGTGCGGGCCGAGGAGGATCCCGGCCAGGATGAAGAGCGGAATGGTGGGGAGTCCGATGCGGCCGCCCAGACGGGCGAGCACGGCGGCGGCGAGAAAGGCGCCGCCCATGGCTATCAGGGTGTCTGCGTGTCCGATGGGCCCGTTCCTCCTGGTAGTCGGCGACGCACCCACCGCATACGAATGGCAAAGGGCGCGTCAAGAACGCGTCAATAGTTAGCTTACCAAACGATTGACGGAGCAACCTTTGGCGACCGGGGGTGGGGTTCTCCCCACCACTGGTCCGCCGGGGACCCTCATGGTCCACAGCACCCGCTGTCCGTACGTTCGAGGTATCGATGAGGGCGTACGGACGGAAGGTGGACGAAGCCATGGGGCTGCGGCGCAAGAGGCGAACCGGCGAGGGAAGTTCGGCGGTGCCACCGATGCCCCCGACGCCCCCGATCTCCGGCGAGGCACCCCGCGGCGCCGACTGGGCCGTCGAACTGCACGGCGTGCGCCGCAGGTACGGCAGGGGATCCGGCGCCGTGCACGCCCTCGGCGGCATCGATCTCGCCCTGGAGCGCGGCAGCTTCACCGCCGTCATGGGCCCTTCGGGCTCCGGCAAGTCCACCTTCCTGCAGTGCGCGGCCGGACTCGACCGGCCCAGCGAGGGCACGGTGCGCCTGGGCGGCACGGAGATCACGTCCATGAGCGAGAACAAGCTGACCGCGCTGCGCCGCACCCGCCTCGGCTTCGTCTTCCAGGCCTTCAACCTGCTGCCCTCGCTCACCGTCGAGCAGAACGTCGTCCTGCCGATGCGCCTCGCGGGCCACCGCCCCGACCGCCGCAGGGCCGCCGATGTCCTGGCCCGCGTCGGCCTCGGCCCCGACAAGCACAAGCGCCGCCCCGGAGAACTCTCCGGCGGCCAGCAGCAGCGCGTCGCCATCGCCCGCGCCCTGGTCACGAACCCGGACGTGATCTTCGCCGACGAGCCGACCGGCGCCCTGGACACCACCACGGCCGCCGAGATCCTCACCCTGCTCCGCTCGGCCGTCGACGGCATGGGCGCCACGGTCGTCATGGTCACCCACGACCCGGCAGCGGCGGCGTACGCGGACCGGGTGTTGTTCCTCGCCGACGGCGCGATCGTGGACCGCCTTGAGCGGGCATCCGCGGCCGAGATCGCC
The DNA here is from genome assembly GCF_040730185.1 of Streptomyces sp. Je 1-332. NCBI lineage: Bacteria > Bacillati > Actinomycetota > Actinomycetes > Kitasatosporales > Streptomycetaceae > Streptomyces > Streptomyces sp. Je 1-332. The sequence continues at coordinate 2,726,759 of NZ_CP160402.1, read as the reverse complement.
GGGCGTATGACGACCCTGACGGCTCCGGTGCACGCAGCTGCCGCGGCCTGAGTACACCCGCCGGCCGGATGTGGCTGGTCGCGCAGTTCCCCGCGCCCCTTTCGGGGCGCCCACAAACCCCGGAGAACCCGATGCCCAACGGCCTCGCCCGTGCCGCCATCCGCTTCAAACCCGCCGCCTTCGTGGGTACGTTCGTCGCGCTGATGATGGCCGCGCTGATCGTGTCCGCCTGCGGCATCCTCCTGGAGACGGGAGCACGCGCGTCGGTGCCTCCCGCCCGGTACGCGGGCGCCCCCGTGGTGGCCGCCGCCGACCAGCGCGCCCACTTCGTCACGGGCAGCGGTGAGAGCCGCTCCGACACGGCCACGCCGCTGCCCGACCGCGCCCGGATCGACAACTCCCTGGTGGCGAAGGCAGGTTCGGCCCCCGGAGCGCGCGTCGCGGTCCCGGACGTCACCTTCCCGGTGCAGTCCGACGGCAAGGAGGTCACCGCGCACGGCTGGGGCTCGACCGCCTTCACCGGCGAGAAACTGACCGCGGGCCGCGCCCCGCACCCCGGCGAGGTCGTCATCGCCGCGCCCGGCGCGTCCGTCGGCGAGCGCACCACGCTCACCACGGCGGACGGGCCGCGCGCCTTCCGGATCTCCGGCACCGTAAAGGCCGGGCAGGGCGCACTCACCGCCTGGTTCACCGACTCCGACGCCGTACGGATCTCCGGCCACCCCGGCCGTATCGACGCCGTGGCCGTCCTGCCCAAGGACGGCGTCACGGACGCCGCCCTCAAGTCCCAGGTGGCGCACGCCGTCGGCGGCAAGGCGGACGTCCACACCGGCGACGACCGCAGCGAGGCCGAGGGCTCCGAACTCGCCTACGCCCAGGAGATGCTCACCGGCCTCGGCGGCTCCTTCGGCGGCATCGCCACCATGGTCGCGATGTTCACCGCGGCCGGCACCGTGGCGCTCTCCGTCGGCCAACGCGCCCGGGAGTACGCGCTGTTGCGGGCCATCGGTACGACGCCCCGCCAGATCCGCCGCACCATTGCCACGGAGGCCCTGCTCGTCGCACCCCTCGCGGGAGCGGTGGGGGTGCTGCCCGGCATCGCCCTGGCCCGCTGGTGGTTCGGCCAGCTCAAGGACAGGGGAGCGGTCCCCGAGGCCCTGGACCTGTCCATCTCGTTCATCCCGCTGGTCTCGGCGGTCGGTGTCGCCGTGCTCACGGCCCTGGTCTCCGGCTACTTGGCGGCCCGCCGTCCCTCCCGCATCAGGCCGGGCCAGGCCCTGAGCGAGTCCTCCGTGGAACGCCTGCGCTTCGGCTGGATCCGTACGCCACTGGGGATCGCGGCGGCCGTCGGCGGCTGCGTCCTCGCCGGGATCGCCTCATCCCTGACGGGGGACGACGCGGCCAACGTGGCGCTCGGCATCGTCATGCTGTTCATGCTCGCCGTGGCCCTGCTCGGCCCGCTGGTCGCCCGGGGCTGCGCGGCCCTGTTCGGACTTCCGCTGCGCGGAGCGGGCGCGTCCGCCTCGCTCGCGGCGGCCAACTCCCGTACGAACGCCCGGCGGCTGGCCTCGGCGATCACCCCGATCGTCCTGGCGATGGCATTCTCCTCCACGCTCGTCTTCATGCACACCAGCGAGGACCGCGTCGCCGCCGACCAGCAGCGCGAGGGCATCACCGCGGACCACATCGTGACGGCCGCGGGGGCGGGAGCGAGCCCGGCCGGTGTGGCGAAGGCCGGGCAGGCCCCCGGAGTCACCTCAGCCGTGGGCCTGCTCAAGACCTCCGTCCTGGTGCCGGTGGGCTCGGGCGGCGACCGCTGGTTGGAGAGCGCGTCGGCCCAGGGCGTCACCGGCTCCCCCCGCGACCTGGCCAGGGTGCAGGACCTGGGCGTCAGGACGGGCACGATGGCGACGCTCGGCAGGGGCGAGATCGCCATCGACGCGAAGCTCGCGGACTCCGCGAAGGTGAGGACGGGCGAGCGCCTGGCCCTGCGCATGCCGGACGGCACGAAGGCGACGCGGAAGGTGGTCGCCATGTACGACCGAGGCATGGGCCTCTCCCAGGTGACGCTCCCGGCGCCGGACCTGAAAGAGCACCTGACCTCGCCCTTCTCCGCGGAGATCTGGACCAGGGGCAAGTCCTCGCAGTCCACCCTCACTGCCCTCACCGCCTTCGGCACCCTCCAGGACCGCGACGACTACGCCACCGCGCAGTCCACGGACCGGGCGGTCAACGCCTGGGCGAACACGGTGATGGCGGCCGTACTCGGCGGTTTCGCGGCGATCGCCGCGGTGAACACCCTGGTGATGACGGTCCTCGACCGCCGCCGCGAGCTGGGCACGCTGCGCCTCATCGGCTCCACCCGGCGCCAGGTCATGCGGATGGTGCGCTGGGAGGCACTTCTGGTCGCGACCGCGGGCATCGCGATCGGCTCGGCCATCGCGCTGGCGACACTGATCCCCATGATGAACGGCCTGACGGGCGAGTCCCCGTACATCCCACCGCTGGTCTACGGCTCCTTCGTGGCGGCGACCCTGGCCTTGGGCCTGATGGCGACGGCCTTGCCTGCGAGGGCGGCGCTGAAGTCAAGGGCCTGAATTTTCCCCAACCCCGCCCCTTCCCGAAAACCGTGCCTGCGCCCCGGACCTACCTGGGGCTCCGCCCCAGACCCCGCTCCTCAAACGCCGGAGGGGCTGAATCTTTCAGCCCCTCCGGCGTTTGAGGAGCGGGCCCTCGCGCCGAGCGAGTTTTCGGGAAGGGGCGGGGTTGGGGAAAGAATCCCCGTATGAACCCCAGCCCCCACCTCACCCTCCCCGAGGTAGAAGCAATCGCCCGCCAGGCCCACGCCACCCAGAAGGACAAGGCGGGCCGCCCCTACACGGAGCACCTGCAAGCCGTGGCAGAGGGAGTCGCGGCCCGAGGCGGATCCCAGGAACAGATCGCCGCGGCGTGGCTGCACGACGCCATCGAGGACAACGCCCTCACCGAGGAGTGGCTACGGGACGCACCCCTCACGCAGCGTACGAAGGACATCGTGCGAGCCCTCACCAAGAGGGCGGACGAACCCCCCGAGGCCTACGCCACCCGCATCCTCGCAACCCCCGGCGCCCGCCTCGTCAAGGAGGCGGACCTGGCCCACAACGCAGATCCGGCCCGCCTAGCAGAGCTAGACGGGCCGACCCGTGATCGCCTCACGGAGAAATACGCGAACATGCGCGCCCTACTGGGCGCCCGGACGCAGGGCTAGGAGGAAGCCTTGGCCCGCTCCCGGGCCAACGCCGCGGCATCCCGCTTGAACGCCCACTCCATCTTCGGCTCCATGGCGAAGCGGAACATCCGCTGCACCGGAGGCGTACAGAGAAGCGTCACCACAGCCGCGGCGATCAACGACACGAGCACCTGCCCGGCAGGCGTGTGCATCCAGTCGTAGTCGTCGAACCAGCCCCAGAAGCGCGAGCCCTTGGCCAGGAAGCCGTGCAGCAGGTAGCCGTACAGCGTCCCCGCGCCGAGCACCGTGAACCACATCTTCCGACGCGGAACCCACGCGAAGAAGCACGCGGTCAGGATGGCGGAGCAGCCGAAGAGCGCCAGCGTCATCACGACACCGGCCCACCACGGCCCACCCAACTCCTGTGCGCTGTCCCGGCGGTAGAACCAGGCCGACGTCATCCGCGGGCCTGCCCAGTACGCGAGGAGCAGCGCGCTCGCGAAGATCGGGATGGAGAGCAGCCGCACCTCGCGGCGCCGCACCAGCTGGAAGTACTCGGGCTTCATGAAGAGGCCGAGAACGAAGAAGGGCAGGAACTGCAGCACGCGCTGCAGGTCGAGGTCGTCGCCGATGTCCGGGGAGATCGTGGCGAGCACCGCGATGGCGAGCGCGAGCGGAATGGGCCAGCGGACCAGCTTCCACAGCGGGGTCGTCAGACGCCAGACGAAGAGCGCGACCAGGAACCAGGTGAGGTACCAGGGGTCGAGCAGACTGATCGGCTGCGTCGGATCGTTGTCCGCGTAGCGCTTGAAGAAGGTGTACGCGACTTCGAAGATGACGTACGGCACAGCGATGCCGGTCACCAGGCGCTTGAGGCGGTCGGACCGCATGTCGAAGCTGCGCGAGAAGTAGCCGGAGATGAGGATGAACGCCGGCATGTGGAAGGTGTAGACGGTCATGTACAGCGCCTCTGCGGCGCGGCTGCCGTCGGTCAGCGGCTCCCAGGCGTGCGCCATCGCGACCAGGACGATCGCCAGGTACTTGGCGTTGTCGAAGAACGAGTCGCGCTGCTTGGCGGGTTGACCCGTGGATGCGGATCTGCCCGTGGAACCGGGGTGGCCCGTGGAGCCGGAGTGGCCCGTCGAGGCGGGGCGAGCGGTGGTGCCGGCCGGGGCGTGGGGAACGGTCGCGGCCATGGTGGACTGGGGGGCGCGGGGGCCTGGTACTCCGTCCGCCGGCACATGTGCCGGGGGGAGCGGCGCCCGGTGGCGGCCGTGCGGTTGAACCGAGTTCGTCACAGGCCCTCCCACCAAGAGCTCGGTGAGACGATCCTGGACCGCACTGCGCTTGCGGGGATGGTGGCAGCGTGGAACATCTGAGGCACCCTAGCGTCGCTCCCGTGTATTCGTAAAACCCCCAACTCGGCTGTCAGCTCAATCACAGACGGATCAGGGCTAATACGGTCCGGGTACCCCGGAAATCATCGAAGTTGACACGGAGATGCACAGAGATTGACCTCCTGGCACCCTCGATACATCAAGCCGGATGTCCAGTACGTCACAACTCATCCCCCTTAAACGCCGCATAACGCCCGCAGGCGACTCTGGTGGAATGTCCGATTGATCGGGTCTTTGTGGGGCCGCCGCTGTGCGGCCCGCAACAATTCGAATTTCTGGCGAACGAGTTGTGTGGCAATGGAAACGATCAAGCCGAATTAGCGACCACGCGCGGGCTTCGAATTCCCGTGCGGGGGCGCGGTGTTCATGTGCCCCAAGGGCGCCTCCGCGCGCCGCGTCCACGCCGGGTGCGTGTCGCGTTGGCCGACGATGTGTCACCGGCCGCATAGGGAAGCCGCGTTGGTGGCACGATGGTCCTGGCGGGGGTGTGCGGGGTCGTACCCCCCGGGCCGGGGAGAGACCGACCTAGGGTGTGATCAGTGTGGCCATTTCGCTGTCAGTGGTGTTGCTGTTGGCGATCATCCTCATCGTGCTGATCCGTGGGGGATCGATCAAAGCGGGGCCCGCCATCGTCGCGGTGCTCTTCGGGTTCTTCCTCGCCTCAACCGGAATGGCCCCCTCCATAAATCGCTTCCTCAATGAGGTGGCCGAGACCATCAACTCGATCAGCTTCTGACCGGCGTGGGCGGGCCGGGGCCGGCGCGGCCTCGCGGGGACGCAGAAAAGCCTCCGGCCCGGTTCCGAGGAACCGGGCCGGAGGCCACAGAGCGGGTGACGGGAATCGAACCCGCGTAGCTAGTTTGGAAGACTAGGGCTCTACCATTGAGCTACACCCGCACAGCTCGCACCGCCAGGCCATCGAGGGCATCGAGGACACTGCTGGTCAGCGACCGCGGCACGGCAAGCATCGTAGCGGGTCGGACGCCCTGTCCGCACACCCCGTACGTACTCGCGATTAAGCGGGCGCCGCACTGCCTGCGGGCATGTACCCTACGTGTCGCACCGACGGGGTGTGGCGCAGCTTGGTAGCGCGTCCGCTTTGGGAGCGGAAGGCCGTGGGTTCAAATCCCGCCACCCCGACCAGCAAGAACTCCCTCACAAGATCGCATTGTGGGTCGGCTCCCGCTTGCCGTTACTATGCAAGCTGTGTGCCCGTGTGTCTCTAGCCGGGCTCAATCCCAAGAAGTCAGCCCCAAGGAGACCGAACCGTGAAGAGCGCCGTGGAGACCCTGAACCCGACCCGGGTTCGGCTCACTGTTGAGGTGCCCTTCGAGGAGCTCAAGGACAGCCTCGACGCGGCCTACAAGAAGATCAACCAGCAGGTCACGGTGAAGGGCTTCCGCAAGGGCAAGATCCCGGCCCGAGTCATCGACCAGCGGTTCGGGCGCGGCGCAGTCCTCGAAGAGGCCGTCAACGACGCGCTCCCGAAGTTCTACACCGAGGCCGTGAACGAGGCCGAGCTCAACGTCCTGGGCCAGCCCGAGGTGGACATCACCGAGCTGAAGGACAACGAGACCCTCAACTTCACCGCTGAGGTCGACATCCGTCCCGCGATCGAGATCCCGGACTACTCCGGCATCGAGGTCGAGGTCGACGCCGTCGAGGTCAGCGACGAGGACGTCGAGAAGGCCGTCGAGGAGCTCCGTGAGCGCTTCGCGTCCACCTCGCCGGTCGAGCGTGCCGCCGAGGACGGCGACGTCGTGACGATCGACCTGGAGGCCAAGGTCGAGGGCGAGGTCCTGGAGGACGGCGTCGCGTCCGGCGTCTCCTACACGATCGGCTCCGGCGAGCTCCTCGAGGGCATCGACGACGCCGTCAAGGGCCTGGAGGCCGGTGGCGAGGCCACCTTCACCTCCGAGCTCAAGGGCGGCTCGGCGGCCGGCAAGGAGTCCGAGGTGACCGTCAAGGTCACTCAGGTCGCCGCCCGTGAACTGCCCGCCCTGGACGACGACTTCGCGCAGCTCGCGTCGGAGTTCGACACCCTGGACGAGGTCAAGGCGGACAGCCGCAAGCGCCTCGAGAACATGAAGCAGTACGACCAGGCGACGCAGGCCCAGGAGCGCGTCCTGGAGAAGCTGCTCGAGCTGGTCGAGGTCCCCGTCCCCGAGAAGCTCCTCGCGGACGAGATCGAGACCCGCAAGCACAACCTGGTGAACCACCAGCTCGGCCAGATGGGCCTCGACCTCGCGAAGTACCTGGAGATCCAGGGCAAGACCGAGGAAGAGTTCGACGCCGAGACCAAGGAGCAGGCCGAGAAGGGCATCAAGACGCAGTTCGTCCTTGACGAGCTCGTCAACAAGGAGAAGCTGAACGTCAGCCAGGAGGAGCTCACCGAGCACCTCATGCGTCGCGCGCAGTCCTCCGGCATGTCCCCCGACCAGTTCGCCCAGGCCGTCGTCGAAGGCGGCCAGGTCCCGATGCTGGTCGGCGAGGTCGCCCGCGGCAAGGCCCTCGCGGTCGTCGTGGAGGCCGCGACGGTCAAGGACACGAACGGCGAGGTCGTGGACCTCGACGACGAGGAAGAGGCTCCCGCCGAGGGTGAGCAGGCTTCCGAAGCCGCCGAGGAGAAGACCGAAGCCTGAGCTTCGCTCTGACGCACGTACGACAGGCCCCCGGGAGTCGAGATCCCGGGGGCCTGTCGCGCCCTTAGGGGCGCGGGGAACTGCGCGAGCAACCACGCACAAGCCGCACTCGCCGTCGAACGGCACGCGGCAGACGCGTCTGCGACCGCGCGGGGGCGGGCCGCGCAGTTCCCCGCGCCCCTGACGGGGCGCCCCGCACCCGGCGGTGTGCTACCTGCGCTCACAGCGAACAGTGGCCTCTGCGGGATTCCCCGGACGGGGCTGAGCGTTAGGGTCCATGAATACGAGGGCAGGGGAGTCCCCGAAGCCGCCCCGGAGCGGCGAGCACGCGGGGTCCCAAGCCTCAGAAGAAGACGTGAGACGGCCCGGCGCCGTCGTAAGACGAGCAGGTGGATACGTGACGAATCTGATGCCCTCCGCCGCCGGCGACCCCTCCATCGGTGGTGGCCTCGGCGACCAGGTCTACAACCGGCTGCTCAACGAGCGGATCATCTTCCTCGGCCAGGCCGTGGACGACGACATCGCCAACAAGATCACGGCGCAGCTGCTGCTCCTTGCCGCTGAGCCGGACAAGGACATCTTCCTTTACATCAACAGCCCTGGTGGATCCATCACGGCCGGCATGGCGATCTACGACACCATGCAGTACATCCAGAACGACGTGGTGACGATCGCGATGGGCATGGCGGCCTCCATGGGCCAGTTCCTGCTCAGCGCCGGCACCCCCGGCAAGCGCTTCGCGCTGCCGAACGCCGAGATCCTGATCCACCAGCCCTCCGCCGGACTCGCGGGCTCCGCGTCGGACATCAAGATCCACGCCGAGCGCCTCCTTCTCACGAAGAAGAAGATGGCTGATCTCACCGCGTTCCACACGGGCCAGACCGTCGAGCAGGTCACCCGCGACTCGGACCGCGACCGCTGGTTCGACCCGCAGGAGGCCAAGGAGTACGGCCTCATCGACGACATCATGCCCAACGCGGCCAGCATGCCGGGCGGCGGCGGCACCGGAGCCTGAGCCTCACCGCTCAGCCCTTCCGAAGCCGACCAAGCCCACGCTCCTCAGGAGACCTACAGAGATGAAGAACTTCCCCGGCAGCGGCCTCTACGAGGGCGCCCAGGCCGAGTACACCGGCCCCAGCGCCGAGTCCCGCTACGTCATCCCGCGCTTCGTCGAGCGCACCTCGCAGGGCGTGCGCGAGTACGACCCGTACGCGAAGCTCTTCGAGGAGCGTGTGATCTTCCTCGGCGTGCAGATCGACGACGCGTCCGCCAACGACGTCATGGCGCAGCTCCTGTGCCTGGAGTCGATGGACCCGGACCGTGACATCTCGATCTACATCAACAGCCCCGGCGGCTCGTTCACGGCCCTCACGGCGATCTACGACACGATCCAGTTCGTGAAGCCGGACGTTTCGACGGTCTGCATGGGCCAGGCCGCCTCGGCCGCCGCCGTGCTCCTCGCGGCCGGTACGCCGGGCAAGCGCATGGCGCTGCCGAACGCGCGCGTGCTGATCCACCAGCCCTACAGCGAGACGGGCCGCGGTCAGGTCTCCGACCTGGAGATCGCCGCGAACGAGATCCTCCGAATGCGCTCGCAGCTCGAGGAGATGCTGGCCAAGCACTCCACGACGCCGATCGAGAAGATCCGCGACGACATCGAGCGCGACAAGATCCTCACGGCCGAGGACGCGCTGTCGTACGGCCTGATCGACCAGATCATCTCCACTCGGAAGATGAACAACGCGTCGGTCGTCTGACGCAGGCCTGTAGCATCTGCCGTTCCTTGGCACGGTTCACCTCGAAGTGAACCGTGCCAAGGGGGGCCCGAACGGGGGGCCGGGCAAGGTACCGTCAGATAGAGGCACCAGGAGTCGCTGAACGTGGCGTCTCCCAGGCGAAGGGGAAGCACCTCGTGGCACGCATCGGTGACGGCGGCGATCTGCTCAAGTGCTCGTTCTGCGGGAAGAGTCAGAAGCAGGTCAAGAAGCTCATCGCAGGTCCCGGTGTGTACATCTGCGATGAGTGCATCGACCTCTGCAACGAGATCATCGAGGAAGAGCTCGCGGAGACGAGCGAGGTGCACTGGGAGGAACTCCCCAAGCCTCGCGAGATCTACGAATTCCTCGAGGGGTACGTCGTGGGCCAGGAGCCCGCGAAGAAGGCCCTCTCGGTGGCGGTCTACAACCACTACAAGCGGGTCCAGGCCGGTGAGACCGGCGGGGCGCAGGGCCGTGACGACGCGATCGAACTCGCCAAGTCCAACATCCTGCTGCTCGGCCCGACCGGCTCCGGCAAGACGCTGCTCGCGCAGACGCTCGCGCGCATGCTGAACGTCCCGTTCGCCATCGCGGACGCGACGGCGCTCACGGAGGCCGGTTATGTCGGCGAGGACGTCGAGAACATCCTCCTGAAGCTCATCCAGGCCGCTGACTACGACGTCAAGAAGGCCGAGACGGGCATCATCTACATCGACGAGATCGACAAGGTGGCTCGCAAGAGCGAGAACCCCTCGATCACGCGCGATGTCTCGGGTGAAGGCGTCCAGCAGGCCCTGCTCAAGATCCTGGAGGGCACCACGGCCTCCGTCCCGCCGCAGGGCGGACGCAAGCACCCGCACCAGGAGTTCATCCAGATCGACACGACGAACGTGCTCTTCATCGTGGGCGGCGCGTTCGCCGGCCTCGAGAAGATCATCGAGTCGCGGGCGGGCGCCAAGGGCATCGGCTTCGGCGCCACGATCCACTCCAAGCGCGAGCTTCAGGAGAAGGACCGGTTCGAGGACATCATGCCGGAGGACCTGGTGAAGTTCGGGATGATCCCGGAGTTCATCGGCCGCCTTCCCGTGATCACCTCGGTCCACAACCTGGACCGCGAGGCCCTGCTCCAGATCCTTGTGGAGCCGCGCAACGCACTCGTGAAGCAGTACCAACGCCTGTTCGAACTCGACGGCGTGGAGCTGGACTTCGAGCGTGAGGCCCTCGAGGCCATCGCCGACCAGGCGATCCTGCGCCAGACCGGCGCGCGTGGTCTGCGCGCCATCATGGAGGAAGTCCTCCAGTCGGTGATGTACGAGGTCCCGTCCCGCAAGGACGTGGCCCGCGTGGTCATCACGGCGGACGTCGTCCACTCGAACGTGAACCCGACCCTGGTGCCGCGCGACGCGCGGGGCCCGGGCGCGGGCGAGCAGAAGTCGGCGTAGCTTCAGGGCATACGGCTTCAGGGCATACGTGAAAGGGGCGCCGGGCGATTCGATCGCCGGGCGCCCCTTTTCCGTTCCCCTGCCGCCTACTTGACCTCGACGCGCACGTCGTCGCGGAGGTTGGTCACCAGGCTCGCGACGTCCTCCAGCTCGATGTCCGCGCCGCTCGCGGTCGCGGCGACATCGGAGTAGGCCGCGGACGCCACCGTGCTGTGGTCGCCCCAGACGCACATCGGCGTCTTGAAGCTGTTCGGGACGCCCTCGTCGCCGGCTCCGGTCTCACCCATCTTGAACTCGGCCTGCTGGCACTTCATGACGCCGTTCTCGAAGCCGTCCGGGGTGAACTCCTCGGGGTCGCCGATGAGCTGGATGCTGCCGGGCTCCTCGGTGGACTTCCTCTCCATCTCGGCCAACATGGCGTCGACGACCTTCTCCGGGTCGTCGATCTCCCCGTACACGCCGGAGTAGTTGAGGGACTTCATGGTCGAGCCCTCGCCGTAGTTGTACGCGGCGAAGACGTCCTTGGGGTTGCTGACGCCCTGCTGCTCCAGCTCCTCCACGTCGCTGGCGGACATGCCGCCACCGCTGCCGCCCGAGGTGTCCTTCTTGTACTCGCCGCCGAGCACGGACGCGGGCGCCGTCAGCTTGTAGGTCTTGCCGTCGTCGGCGACGGAACCACTGTCCTTGCCCGCGGTGAACCACCACACGCCGGCGCCTATCGCGGCGATCGCGACAACGGCACCGATGACGAGCCCGGCCTTCTTGCCGCCGCCCTGCGGGGGAGGCGGAACCTGCCCGTAGGGGCCCTGCTGGCCGTAAGGGGCCTGCGGCTGCTGCCCGTACGGGGCTTGGGGCTGCTGGCCGTACGGGCCCGGCTGCTGTGGCGGCACGCCCTGCGGGGGGTAGCCGTAGCCGGGCTGCGGGGCCTGCGGCTGCTGGCCGTACGGGCCGGGATGCTGGGGCTGTTGGCCGTACGGGCCCGGCTGGTTGTAGCTCATGACGTGGGTTCCCCCGTGAGTGCGCTTATGTGATGCCGACATCCTGACCGAAGCAGCCCCGGCCGAAGCGACCGGGGCTGCTGTGCGCACAGGTGCGCCGTCAGGACATCAGGACATCAGGCCTTGACGCGAACTTCCTTGCGGAACTTCGTCGTGGTGTCCGCGGCGTCATCCAGAGAGGCACTCTTTCCGGTCGCGGCGCTCCCCATGTCGACCGGGATCACGATGCCGAGCGTGCTGTTGTCGCCCCAGATGCAGACCGGCATGCGGATCGTCTTGGGTCCGGAGCCGCCACCCTCGACCTCCGTCTCCTGGCACTTGACGACCGCGCCGTCCGCGTCGAAGCTCTTCGGGCTGCCGATCAGCTTGCCGGTGGAGGTGGAGGCACCCTCCTTGTTCGACTCCTTCTTCATCTTGTCGAACATGCCGTCGACGACCTTGGACGGGTCGCTGATCTCGCCGTAGACGCCCATGAACTTGATCATCTTCTGGGCCAGCGGGTTGCTCTTGTCGCCCGACAAGTAATCGGCGTCGACGGGCTTGCCGTTCTTGACGCCGTCCTTCTCGGCCCGCTCCATGTCGTCGTCGTTGAAGCCGCCGTCGGAGGTGGCCTGCTTCTCGTAGTCGGAGATGACCGTCTCGGGCATCACCAGCTTGTGCGGACCGTCGTCCGTGACCGCCGAGTTGCCCGCCGACGACGAGCTGTCGTCCTTGCCCGCCGTGAACCACCAGACGCCGCCGCCGATCGCGACGAGCGCGACGATCGCGCCGATGATGATGCCGGTCTTCTTGCCGCTGCCCCCACCGGCGGGCGGAGGCGGCGGGACCTGCCCGTAGGGGCCCTGCTGGTTGTGGTCGTACGGACCCGGCTGCTGCGGCTGGCTGTAGCCGCCCTGCTGCGGGGGGATTCCCTGCGGCGCCTGCTGGGGGTAGCCGTAACCGGGCTGGGGTGCCTGCGGCTGCTGGCCGTAGGGGCCAGGCTGACCCGGCTGCTGCCCGTAGGGGCCAGGCTGGCCCGGCTGCTGCCCGTAAGGACCGGGCTGCTGGGGCTGCTGCCCGCCGTACGGGCCAGGCTGGTTGTAGCTCATCGCGTGGGTTCCCCCTCCGAATGCTTATGTGTTCCCGACATCCTGTACGAAGGCAGAGCCCCCATGTGACTCCCGGCCGCAACCGTTACTCAAGAATCCGGTTTCGGGACGGGCCCGTGACACCTCTAAACTGGCCCGGTGACCGAGAACACTCAGCAGCAGAATCCAGCGCCCACCTCCGAACTGCCGACCCAGTACGCGCCGGCCGAGGTAGAGGGGACGCTGTACGAGCGCTGGGTGGAACGCGGCTACTTCTCCGCCGACGCGGCGAGCGAGAAGCCCCCGTACACCGTCGTCATCCCGCCGCCGAACGTCACCGGCTCCCTGCACCTCGGGCACGCCTTCGAGCACACGCTCATCGACGCCCTCACGCGCCGCAAGCGCATGCAGGGCTTCGAGACGCTGTGGCAGCCGGGCATGGACCACGCGGGCATCGCCACGCAGAACGTCGTGGAGCGCGAGCTCGCCAAGGAGGGCAAGTCCCGCCACGACCTCGGGCGCGAGGAGTTCATCGAGCGCGTCTGGAAGTGGAAGGGCGAGTCCGGCGGCCAGATCTCCGGGCAGATGCGCCGCCTCGGCGACGGCGTCGACTGGGACCGTGAGCGGTTCACGATGGACGAGGGCCTCTCGCAGTCCGTCCAGACCATCTTCAAGAAGCTCTACGACGACGAGCTGATCTACCGCGCCGAGCGCATCATCAACTGGTGCCCGCGCTGTCTGACCGCGATCTCCGACATCGAGGTCGAGTACCAGGACGACGACGGCGAGCTCGTCTCGCTGAAGTACGGCGACGGGGACGACACCCTCGTCGTCGCCACCACCCGTGCCGAGACGATGCTCGGTGACACCGCCATCGCGGTCCACCCGGACGACGAGCGGTACAAGCACCTCGTCGGCAAGCTGATCAAGCTGCCGCTGACCGACCGCTCGATCCCGGTCGTCGCGGACGAGCACGTCGACCCCGAGTTCGGCACGGGCTGCGTCAAGGTGACCCCGGCCCACGACCCGAACGACTTCGAGATCGGCCAGCGCCACGACCTGCCGAACATCGCGGTCATGGACGAGCACGCCGTCATCACGGTCCCCGGCCCCTTCCAGGGCCTGGACCGCCTGGAGGCCCGCTCCGCCATCGTCGGCGCCCTGCGCGCCGAGGGCCGCATCGTCGCCGAGAAGCGCCCGTACACGCACTCCGTCGGCCACTGCTCGCGCTGCAAGACCACCATCGAGCCGCGCCTGTCGATGCAGTGGTGGGTCAAGGTCGGCCCGCTCGCGAAGGCCGCCGGCGACGCGGTCCGCGACGGCAAGGTCAAGATCCACCCGCAGGAGATGGAGAAGCGCTACTTCGACTGGGTCGACAACCTCCACGACTGGTGCATCTCGCGCCAGCTGTGGTGGGGCCACCGGATTCCCGTCTGGTACGGGCCGAACGGCGAGGTCGTCTGCGTCGGACCCGACGACGAGGCGCCCACCGGCGAGGGCTGGACGCAGGACTCCGACGTCCTCGACACGTGGTTCTCGTCCGGCCTGTGGCCGTTCTCCACGCTCGGCTGGCCCGAGGAGACCGAGAGCCTGGCGAAGTTCTATCCGAACTCCGTTCTGGTCACCGGCTACGACATCCTCTTCTTCTGGGTCGCCCGGATGATGATGTTCGGCCTGTACGCGATGGACGGCACCCCGCCGTTCCACACGATCGTGCTGCACGGCATGGTCCGCGACCAGTTCGGCAAGAAGATGTCGAAGTCCTTCGGCAACGCGGTCAACCCGCTGGACTGGATGGACAAGTACGGCTCGGACGCCGTCCGCTTCACGCTGGCCCGTGGCGCCAACCCCGGCGTCGACGTGCCGATCGGCGAGGACTGGGTCCAGGGCTCGCGGAACTTCGCCAACAAGATCTGGAACGCCACGCGCTTCGCGCTGATGAACGGCGCCACGATCGAGGGCGAACTCCCGCCCGCCGAGCAGCTGTCGGCGACGGACCGCTGGATCCTGTCCCGGCTGAACGCGACGGTCGCCGAGGTCGACGCCTTCTACGACGACTACCAGTTCGCCAAGCTGTCGGACGCGCTCTTCCACTTCGCGTGGGACGAGGTCTTCGACTGGTACGTCGAGCTGTCCAAGACCACGTTCATGGGCGGCGGCGAAGCGGCCAAGGTCTCTGGCCGGGTCCTGGGTGAGGTCCTGGACGTCACCCTGCGCCTCCTGCACCCGATCGTCCCGTTCGTGACGGAGACGCTCTGGACGACCCTCACCGGCCGCGAGTCCCTCGTGATCGCCGAGTGGCCGTTCGACAGCGGCTTCCGTGACCGCGGGGCCGAGCAGGAGATCGAAACCCTTCAGCAGGTCATCACCGAGGTCCGCCGCTTCCGCGCCGACCAGGGTCTCCAGCCGGGCCAGAAGGTCCCGGCCCGCCTGACCCTGGACGGCACGGCCCTCGCCCCGCACGAGGCGGCCATCCGCCAGCTCCTGCGCCTCCTGCCGGAGGGCGACGGCTTCGCGGCCACCGCGACGCTGCCGGTCTCGGGCGCCACGGTCGCGCTCGACCTGTCGGGCACGATCGACGTCGCTGCGGAGCGCAAGCGCCTCGCGAAGGACCTCGCCGCGGCCGAGAAGGAGAAGGCGCAGGCCACGGCGAAGCTCGGCAACGAAGCGTTCCTCGCGAAGGCGCCGGACAACGTGGTCGACAAGATCCGTGGCCGCCTCACCAAGGCGGACGCCGACATCAGCCGGCTGCAGGCCCAGCTGGACGGCCTGCCGCAGGCCTAGTCAGGCGGTGCCTGGTCAGGCGGTGGTGACAGGGCCCATGGAACCGGACGGTTCCATGGGCCCTGTCCCGTTCTCGTGTCCTGTCGGTCCGTGCCCCATTTGTTCGTGCCCTGTCTCCTGTACGGGGATGTACACCTGCTCGGGGATGTGCAGCCCGAGGCGCACGAGCTCCGCCTCGGCGAGCGCGTCGATGATGACGGGGTCGCCGCCGCGCCAGCCCTCGGCGAGGCTGCCGGCGGTGGCGTCGGGGAGTTCGTACGCGGTCCGCGCGACCTCGTCCAGGGGCCGCAGCAGGGCGCGCAGGGCGAGCAGTTCACGGCCGTCGTCGCTGGCGGCGAGCTCGTGGGCGGCGGCTGCCTGCCGGATCCAGCGCAGGCGGCGGGGGAGCCAGCTGCTGAGCACGAGACCGACGGGTACAAGGAAGACGACGACGGCGCCCACGATCACCGCGGCGCGTACGGTCACCGGGTCCCCGGCTCCGGCGACGTCCGCGGCGGCCCGCAGCGCGGAGTCGACGCGATCACCGACCAGGGGCAGGCGTGAGGGGTCGCCGATGGGCGGGGGCGGTGCCTCCGGGGCGGGTCGGGTGAGCAGACAGGCCAGCTGGTAGGCGACGACGGCGGCGGCGCTCCACAGCGCGGTCCAGAGCAGGACCGCGCCGTCGCCGAGGAGCTGGCGGGTCCGTCGGCCGGGGTTCTGGGCATACCACATGGTGTGATTTGACCCCTGCGAGGCGGTCTTTCCGAGACAGCCACGCCGACGTGTCACACTTCACGAAATAAAGGTCGAAAGTCCGATGATTCGGGCAGAAAGACCTTGGATGATGGACGGCATGCTCGACCTGCCCGCCGCCCCCCAGGCGATTCGCCAGGCGACGGCCGCGGGCCGCCGCCTCGCCGGGGGCTGGGCGCGTGCGCCCCGGGTGCAGGACGCTCTCACCGCGCTGAGCTGTCTGGCCCTGATGAGCCTGGACATCCCCGGCCTCGCCGAGGCGGACAACTCCCTCAACGGCCCGCTCGCGGCCCTGGTCCTCACCCTCGGCGCCGCGTCCCTGCTGGTGCGCCGCGGGGCGCCCTGGGTGACGTACGCGGTGGCCCTCGTGTTCGTCGGCTGGCTGCACGAGCTGACCCTCGCCCAGTTCGCGCTGTACTCCCTCGGCAGATACCGCGGCCGTCTCGCCGGTACGTTCGGCGTGCTCGGTTACGTGGCTTTCGCGTACGTGATGTTCACTCTGCCCGGCTGGCCGGTGCACCGCGGGGACAGCCTGAGCTCCTTCCTCAGCCTGGTCGTGCCGATCGGTGTGCTCGCCGCGGGGGTCGGCGTGGCGGCCAACCGGCAGGACCTGGTGCGGGCGCTGCAGGCTCAGCGGGCCGAGACGGACGCGTTGCACGCGGTCCAGCAGGAGCGGTCCCGTATCGCGCGGGACGTGCACGACTTCGTCGGCCGTGAGCTGACGCTCCTGAGCGTGCGCTCGCAGGTGCTTGCCCGTCGTGCGGCGGGCGGGGCCTTCGCGGACGGCTTCGACGAGCTGTCCGAGGCGGCGCGGTCGGCGCATCGCATGCTGAACGAGATCATCGTGCGGCGGGGTGTGGACGGGGCGCCGACGCCCGGTCTCGACGCGCTTCCTGAGCTGGCCGAGCGCAGTGAGTGCGCGGGTACGCCGGTAGACATGCTGATCGACGCCGCCGCCTACCGCCTCTCGCCGATCCGTCAGGCCGCCGTGCATCGGGTGGTGCAGGAGTGTCTGACGAACGCGGCCAAGCATGCGCCGGGGGAGCGGGTGGATGTACGGGTGCGGGTGACCGGGGGTCACCTGCACGTGCACGTCCGCAACGCCCTGCCCGCGGCCGGCCCCGCCGCGGCCCCCGTCTCCGCCGGGACCGGCACGGCGGGGATGGCCGAGCGGGTCCACACGGTGGGCGGCGACTTCTCGGCGGGCCCCTGCGGGGGGCTTTACGCGGTCCTGGCGACGCTCCCGGCGGGGGACTTGGCCTGAGGCCCGCGACGCTTGCCCCGCAGCGCCCTCGCCCGAACAGGCCTTCTCACCCGCCACCCGTTCACCCCGCATCCGACCCGGAACGAACAAGCTTTCCCGCCCACCCACCCGATTACCCCGCAGCGACCATCGATTAGCTGCAGTCGGGAACGGCCCCGCACTCACAGACGCACCCGCACCGCCCCGCCCCGCCGGCCGCAGGCCTACGCCGCGGACATCACCCGCTCAAGCCCGTCAAAGTCCTCCACGCACTTCCCGCACCCCATCGCCACACTGTCCAGCGGATCCTCCGCCACGAACACCGGGATCCCGGTGGCCGAAGCCATGCGCAGGTCGAGGCCGGGGAGTAGCGCGCCCCCGCCCGTCAGCACGATGCCGTGCTCCATCACGTCGCCGGACAGCTCCGGCGGGCACTCCTCCAGGGTGGTCCGCACCGCGGCGATCACCGCCTCCACCGGTTCCTCCAGCGCCGCCCGCACCTCACGCACCGTCAGCTCCACCGTCTTGGGCAGCCCCCGCACCTTCTCCCGCCCCCGCACCGTGAACGTACGGAACTCCAACGCGTCGTCACCCGGCACCGGCCACGCCGAGCCGATCGCGACCTTGATGTGCTCGGCGGTCCGCTCGCCGATCAGCAGGCCGTGTTCCTTGCGCACGAAGTTCGTGATCGCCTCGTCGAGGCGGTCCCCGCCCACCCGCAGCGACTGCGCCGTGACGATCCCGCCCAGGGAGATCACCGCGACCTCCGTCGTGCCGCCGCCGATGTCCACGACCATCGAGCCCTGCGGCTCCGACACCGGGAGCCCCGCACCGATCGCCGCCGCCATCGGCTCCTCCACCAGATGCACCGCCCGCGCCCCCGCCCGCTGCGCCGCGTGCACGATGGCCCGGCGCTCGACCGGCGTGACACCGCTCGGCACGCACAGCACCATCCGCGTACACGCAGGGGGCGGATCGCGGTGATGGAGCCCGGAGTCCGGCCGATCGTCTCCTTGGCCTCCGTGCCGACGGCGAGGGCGGTCCGCGCGCCCTCCTTGACGGCGACCACGGACGGCTCGTTGAGCACGATCCCCTGGCCGCGGACGTAGAGAAGGGTGTTCGCTGTGCCGAGGTCGATACCTATGTCCATGATCGCCAAGTTTGCCCGGCGGTCGACCGGATCGGCGGGACCAAGGTCCTGAATCGGGCAGGACCAAAGTCCCGAGAGCGCCCGAGCGGCGCCCGGGCAAGGTCCCGGCGGCGGCTGTCATACCCCCTCCGTAGACTGGCCTGCGTGAGTGACCTCCCCCCGCCTGACAGCGCGCACCCCGACCACGACGACCACGACGACAGCGGCGACCGTTTCGACGAGATCGTCGGCGCCGAGACCGACCGCGACCCCGACCTCGCCGTCATCGAGGCGGGCAGCCGCACCCTGCGCACCCAGGCGGGCCCGCCCCAGGGCGACATCCCATCGCGCCCCACCGATCCGGAGATCGACAAGGCGCTGCGCGAGGTCGAGACCGAGCTCGCGAGCCGCTGGGGAGAGACGAAGCTGGAGCCCTCCGTCAGCCGGATCGCCGCGCTGATGGACGTCCTGGGCGAACCCCAGCGGGCGTACCCCTCGATCCACATCACCGGCACGAACGGCAAGACGTCCACGGCCCGCATGATCGAGGCCCTGTTCAGCGCCTTCGAGCTGCGCACCGGGCGTTACACCTCTCCGCACGTCCAGTCGATCACCGAGCGGATCAGCCTGGACGGCGCCCCCATCGAGGCCGAGCGCTTCGTGGAGACGTACAACGACATCAAGCCGTACGTCGAGATGGTCGACGCCCAACAGGAGTACAGGCTCTCCTTCTTCGAGGTGCTGACGGGCATGGCGTACGCGTCCTTCGCGGACGCCCCCGTGGACGTCGCCGTCGTCGAGGTCGGCATGGGCGGCAGCTGGGACGCGACGAACGTGATCGACGGCTCGGTCGCGGTCGTCACGCCCATCGACCTGGACCACACCGACCGCCTGGGCAACACGCCGGGCGAGATCGCCGCCGAGAAGGCCGGGATCATCAAGCCGGACGCCACGGTGATCCTCGCCCAGCAGCCCGTGGACGCGGCGCAGGTGCTCCTGAAGAAGGCCGTGGAGGTCGACGCGACGGTAGCCCGAGAGGGCCTGGAGTTCGGCGTCGTCTCCCGCACGGTCGCGGTCGGCGGCCAGCTCCTGACCCTGCGCGGCCTCGGCGGGGAGTACGAGGAGATCTTCCTGCCCCTGCACGGCGCGTACCAGGCGCACAACGCCGCCGTCGCGCTCGCCGCGGTGGAGGCGTTCTTCGGTATCGGCTCGCAGCACACGCGCGTCCTGGACATCGACACCATCCGCAAGGCCTTCGCCTCGGTGTCGTCGCCGGGCCGCCTGGAGGTCGTGCGGACCTCGCCGACCGTCGTCCTGGACGCCGCGCACAATCCGGCGGGCGCCCGCGCCACCGCCGAGGCCATCAGCGAGGTCTTCGACTTCAGCCGGCTGATCGGCGTGGTCGGGGCGAGCGACGGCAAGGACATGAAGGGGCTGCTCGAAGCCTTCGAGCCGATCTTCGCCGAGGTCGTCATCACGCAGAACTCCAGCCACCGCGCGATGGACGCGGACACGCTGGCCGGTCTCGCCGTCGAGGTCTTCGGTGACGACCGCGTCCAGGTCGAGCCGCGGCTGCCGGACGCGCTGGAAGCAGCGATCACCCTCGCCGAGGAAGAGGGCGAGTACGCGGGCGGCGGTGTGCTCGTCACCGGCTCCGTCATCACCGTCGGCGAGGCCCGACTGCTCCTGGGGAGGGGCTGACTCCTGTGCGTACGCTCTGCGCTTCGACGTTGATCGGCGAGTTCTTCGTCGTCGGTTTCGCCGGTCTGGTCGCCATGAAGGACCCGGATCTGACGATGAGCACGGTCTGGACGGTCTGCGGCATCACGATGCTGCTGTGCGTCCTGCTGTGCGGAGTGATCACCAGGCCCGGTGGGGTGCAGCTCGGCTGGGCGCTGCAGATCGCGCTCATCGCGAGCGGCTTCGTCGTACCGATCATGTTCTTCATGGGGGCGGTGTTCGCCGCGCTGTGGTGGGCCTCGATCCACTTCGGCCGGAAGATCGACGAGGCGAAGGCCAGGTTCGCGGCACAGGCGGAAGCCGAGGCCTAGCCCCGGGCGGGCCGCTTCCGGGGCCGGAGGTAACGCGGTGTAGTGGGTGCCGGTATTCTGCCGGGCAACCCACATGCTCGTAGAAGAAATGCTTGGAGCCGCACATGACCCAGCGCACTCTCGTCCTGCTCAAGCCCGACACCGTCCGTCGTGGCCTGATCGGCGAGATCATCGGCCGCATCGAGCGCAAGGCGGGCTGGACGATCTCCGCTCTCGAACTGCGCTCGCTCGACCAGGAGACGCTGGAGCAGCACTACGGCGAGCACAAGGGCAAGCCCTTCTACGAGCCGCTGGTCGCCTTCATGTCCTCCGGTCCGGTCGTCGCGCTCGTCGTCGAGGGTGAGCGCGTCATCGAGGGCGTGCGCGCCCTCGCGGGTCCGACCGACCCGATCGCCGCCGCGCCCGGCTCCATCCGTGGCGACTTCGGCAGCATCGTCCGGGAGAACCTCATCCACGCGTCGGACTCCGAGGAGTCCGCCGAGCGCGAGCTGAAGATCTTCTTCCCGGGTGTCGTCTGACGCCGGGCGCGTCTCGCCTGACGGACACCTGAGGGATACAGGTAAAGAGTTCCGTAAAGACTTCTGACGCCCAGTCAGCAGGGCACGGCCCTGACCAGGGGTGGCCGAGAAAACCGGCCGCCCCTTGGCATATGCGCCCCAATTGGGGGAACCCATGCCTCCGATGGCACGTCTCCAAGAGCGAGGCGGCGCATCATCTGCTGACAATGGCGAAGACCCTAGCGCCGTGTTCGTGCAGGCGAGACTACGATGGAAGCCTCCACGCCACACAGCACCCACCTCGCCTACCTAAAAAGCCATCAGAAGCTCCAGGGAAGGCCAGACGCATCCTCATGGGGAACAACATGTCGTTCATCGGCCGTGACATGGCTGTCGACCTCGGGACCGCCAACACGCTGGTGTACGTCAGGGGTCGCGGGATCGTTCTCAACGAACCGTCCGTCGTCGCGATCAACACCAACACCGGTGGCATCCTCGCTGTCGGCGCCGAAGCCAAGAAGATGATCGGTCGCACGCCGGGCAACATCGTTGCCGTGCGACCGCTGAAGGACGGCGTCATCGCCGACTTCGAGATCACCGAGCGGATGCTCCGCTACTTCATCCTGAAGATCCACAAGCGGCGCTACCTCGCCCGCCCGCGGGTCGTCGTCTGTGTGCCCTCCGGTATCACCGGAGTCGAGCGCCGCGCCGTCATCGAGGCCTCCTCGCAGGCCGGCGCCCGCCAGGTGCACATCATCGAGGAGCCCATGGCCGCGGCCATCGGTTCCGGCCTGCCGGTCCACGAGGCCACCGGCAACATGGTGGTCGACATCGGCGGCGGCACCACCGAGGTCGCCGTCATCTCGCTCGGCGGAATCGTCACGGCACAGTCGATCCGCGTCGCGGGCGACGAGCTGGACAACGCGATCATCCAGCACATCAAGAAGGAGTACTCCCTCCTCCTCGGTGAGCGCACGGCCGAGCAGATCAAGATCACCATCGGTTCGGCGTACGACATGGACGCCGACGAGCACACCGAGATCCGCGGCCGTGACCTGGTCTCCGGGCTGCCCAAGACCGTCGTCATCTCCGCCGCAGAGGTCCGCAAGGCCATCGAGGAGCCGGTGAACGCGATCGTCGACGCGGTCAAGACGACCCTCGACAAGTGCCCGCCGGAGCTTTCCGGTGACGTGATGGACCGCGGCATCGTTCTCACAGGAGGTGGCGCCCTGCTGCGCGGCCTCGACGAGCGTCTCCGCCGCGAGACGGGCATGCCGATCCACATCGCCGAGGACCCGCTGGACAGCGTGGCGCTCGGTTCCGGCAAGTGCGTCGAGGAGTTCGAGGCGCTCCAGCAAGTGCTCGACGCGTCGCCGCGCCGTTGAGGGTGGCGCGAACCCGCTGAAAGGGTGTCCGCCGTACGAGTGCCTGTCACCTCGTGCGGCGGATCGTTGATATAGAGGCAAGGCAGAACAAGGACAAGGCATAACAATTCCGCGGCGTCCGCAGACGCCGCGGAATCGGATTGTTTAGATTTGCTCCTACATACGCACAGTTGCTCAGAATTCCAAGGATTTCCAACTGAGGAAGGCACGGCCGCCGCACGTGAGGGACACACGAGAGAGCCGGCTGCTCCTGGTGCTGCTGATCGCCATCGCGTTCGCTTTGATCACGGTGGACATCCGTGGTGGCGAGGACTCGCCGGTCGACGGTGCCCGCCAGGCCGCCGCCACGGTCTTCGGCCCGGTCGAGAACGGCGTGTCGTCCGCCGTCGACCCGATCGGCAACGCCATCGGCGCGGTACGGGACTCCGGCGACCGGCATGACCGGATCGCGGAACTCACGCGGCAGAACGCCGCGTTGAAGGCGAAGCTCGGCAGCGACGACCGCAACCGCAGTCGCGTCAGACAGCTGGACAGCATGCTCAAGAGCGCCGGCGCAGGGCAGTACGGCATCAAGGGCGCCGAAGTCATCGGCATAGGAGCGGCCCAGGGCTTCTCCTGGACCGTCACCATCGACGCCGGTGCCAACGACGGACTCAAGCGGGACATGACCGTCCTGAACGGCGACGGCCTGGTCGGCCGCGTCACCACGGTCGGCCCGGGCACCGCGACCGTCCTGCTCGCCAACGACCCCGACTTCACCGTCGGCACCCGCATGGAGAAGACCGACGAGCTCGGCTTCGCCACCGGACAGGGCGACCGCCCGCTGTCGGTGCAGATGCTCAACGGCAAGGCCGAGATCAAGAAGGGCGACCGCCTGGTCACCTTCGGCTCGCAGAAGGACAAGCCGTTCGTGCCGGGCGTACCCGTCGGTGAGGTCGTCCGCGTCGACCCGTCGGGCGGTGACCTGACGCGCAACATCTTCATCAAGCCGTACGTCGGCTTCACCAAGCTGGACATCGTCGGAGTCGTCGTCGAAGCGCCCCGCGAGGACCCGCGCGACACGGTCCTGCCGAAGAAGCCCGCCAAGCCGAAGCCGACCCCGACGGTGACCGTCACGGCCACCCCGTCAGGACAGCCCCCGGTCGACGGCGCCGACAACGGCAACGAGCAGTAGGAGCCCCGGACCCATGCGCTTCAACCGAATCCTGCTCTCCACCACCCTCATCGTCGTCGCCCTGGTCATCCAGGTCAGCGTCCTCGCCCGGCTGCAACTGCCGGGCGCGGTCCCCGACCTGGTGCTGCTCACGGTGCTCGGCCTCGCCCTGGTCTACGGCCATGTGGGCGGCGCCCTCATCGGCTTCGGCGCCGGACTCCTCGCGGACCTGGCACCGCCGGCCGACCACGCGGCCGGGCGCTACGCCCTGGTCCTGTGCGTCGTCGGCTACCTCGCGGGCCTGGCCAAGCCGGATACCGGGCGGCTCAGGTCGGCCACCGCGCCGCTCGTCGTGGTCGTGGGGGCGGCCATCGGATCGACCCTGCTCTACGCGGGCGTGGGCGCCCTCGTCGGCGACACCGCGGCCCGACACGTGGGCATGGTCAAGCTCCTCTTCACGGCCGCCCTGTACGACCTGCTGCTCGCGCCGTTCACGGTGCCCCTGATCATCGCGCTCGCCCGCAGAGCCGAGAACGACCCCCTGGGGGAGACCTCACCCGCCAACAAGGCCGCCACGGACGTCGCCTCCGGCTGGCTCTCGTCCGGCACCGGCCTGCGCATCGGCAACCAGCGCGGCGGCCTGCGGATGAAGGCGGCCAAGGCCCGCGTCGCGCGCGCCGGACGCATCAAGGGGGTCAAGCGCCTGTGACCAACATTCCCGAGACCGGCCGGACCCCGCGGGTCCAGATCCGTCTCATCGTCATCCAGATCCTCGTCCTCTCCCTCCTCCTGACCCTCGGCGGCCGCCTCTGGTACCTCCAGATCCGCAACGGCGAGGAGTACGCCGAGGAGGCCTCCGGCAACCACGTCCAGCAGGTCGTCGACCCGGCCGTACGCGGCTCGATCCTCGACGCCCGCGGCGTGCCGATCGCCGACAACGAGACCCGCCTGGTCGTCTCCGCGTCCCGCACGGACCTGATGAAGATGAAGGACGACGGCAAGGCGGCCCTCGCCAAGCTCGCCGACGTCCTCGGCATGACGCCCAAGGAAGTCTCCGACAAGGTCCGCCTCTGCGACTCCAAGACCCCGCAGCCCTGCTGGAACGGCTCGCCCTACCAGCCGATCCCGATCACGGACGAGGCCTCGCCCAAGCAGGCGCTCCAGATCCGTGAGCGCGCCGAGGACTTCCCCGGCATCACCGCCGAGCCCACCGCCGTCCGCCGCTATGCCGCGCCCGGCAAGTCCAACACCGCCCAGGTGCTCGGCTATCTCTCGCCCGTCACCGACGAGGAGATCAAGAAGGCCGAGCACACCAACTCGCCGTTCCTGCGCTCCGACCAGGTCGGCCGCTCCGGTCTCGAGCGGACCTACGACGCGCAGCTGCGCGGCAAGGCGGGCGTCACCCGCTACGAGGTCGACAACCTCGGCCGCGTCATCGGCAAGGCCAAGGACGACCCGGCCCAGCCCGGCGCGAACGTCGTCACCAGCATCGACGCGCGCGTACAGGCCCTGTCCGAGTACTGGCTGAACGACGCGATGAAGAAGGCCCGCCAGGAGTTCGACAAGAACACCAACGAGAACTACAAGGCCGACGCGGGCGCCGTCGTCGTCATGGAGAACAAGACCGGCCGCATCGTCTCGATGGCGTCCAACCCGACCTACGACCCGAACGCCTGGGTCGGCGGCATCTCCGGCAAGGACTACGCGCAGCTCACCGGCAAGAAGTCCAACTACCCGCTCCTGAACCGCGCCATCCAGGGCCAGGCGGCCCCCGGCTCCATCTTCAAGGTCATCCCGACCACGGCGGCGGTCAACGCGGGCTACGACTTCAACGGCAGCTACCCCTGCCCCAGCTCGTACTCCATCGGGGGCCAGGTCTTCAAGAACTTCGAGTCGCAGGGCCACGGCAGCATCACCCTCGGCCAGGCCCTGGAGGTCTCCTGCGACACCGTCTTCTACAAGCTCTCGCACGACCAGTGGGCCAAGGACGGCGGCAACAAGCCGAAGAAGGACGCCAAGGACTGGTTCTACAAGACCGCCCACCAGTTCGGCCTCGGCAAGGAGACCGGCATCGACCTGCCGAACGAGGTCACCGGACGCGTCCCGGACCGCCAGTGGAAGAAGGACTACTGGAAGGCCAACAAGGACGGCTGGTGCAAGCAGGGCAAGAAGGGCGGGGACTACGTCGAGAAGATCGCGTACGAGAACTGCCTCGAAGGCATGAAGATGCGCGCCGGTGACTCCGTCAACTACTCCATCGGACAGGGCGACACCCTCGTCACGCCGATACAGATGGCCTCGATCTACTCCGCCATCGCCAACGGCGGCACCCTGTACAACCCCACCGTCGGCAAGGCGATCGTCAGCGCCGACGGCAAGCAGGTCCAGGAGATCAAGCCGAAGTCGCACGGCAAGCTGCCCATGAGCGAGGAGACGCGCAAGGACATAGACGGTGCGCTCGCCGACGTGGCGACCAAGGGAACGGCGGCCTGGCGGTTCCAGGGCTGGCCGCAGGACAAGATCCCGATGCACGCCAAGACGGGTACGGCGGAGGTCCACGGCAAGCAGACCACCTCGTGGTTCGCGACGTACACCAAGGACTACTCGATCGTGATGACGATCTCCCAGGGTGGTACGGGTTCCGGCGCTTCGGGCCCCGCCGTCCGCAAGATCTACGACGGCATCTACGGCCTCGACGACGAGGGCAAGCAGGACCCCAAGAAGGCCCTGCTCCCCGAGCCGCAGAAGGACCTGCCGAAGATCGAGACCGACGGTTCGATCAAGTCCCCGAAGATCAAGCCGTACAAGCCGGAGGCCCCCAAGCCGTCCGAGGCGCCGCAGGAACTGGCGGGCGCGCCCGCGAACGGGAGGCGCGACTAGTGGCCGGCAACAATGGCTTCTCCGTCTCCGGTTACGGGCCCGAGCGCTCCTCGCTCTCGGCCCGCCTGTTCGCCCGCGACTCGCTGGTGCGCAGGATGGACTGGCCGATACTGCTCTCGGCGATCGCGCTCTCCGCGATCGGCTCCGCGCTCGTCTACTCCGCGACGCGCAACCGCACCGAGCTGGTCGGCGACGACCCGTACTCCTTCCTGCTCAAGCACCTCCTGAACACCGGCATCGGCATCGCCCTGATGGCGGGCACGGTGTGGCTCGGCCACCGGACGCTGCGGACGGCCGTGCCGATCCTCTACGGCATCTCCGTCCTGCTCGTCCTGCTCGTCCTCACCCCGCTCGGTGCGACGATCAACGGCGCGCACGCCTGGATCGTCCTCGGCGGCGGCTTCTCGCTGCAGCCCTCCGAGTTCGTGAAGATCACGATCATCCTGGGCATGGCGATGCTGCTCGCGGCCCGGGTGGACGCGGGCGACCGCGACCACCCCGACCACCGCACGGTCGTGCAGGCCCTCGGCCTGGCCGCCGTACCGATAGTGATCGTGCTCCTCATGCCCGACCTCGGGTCGGTCATGGTGATGGCGATGATCGTGCTCGGCGTGCTGCTCGCGTCGGGCGCCTCCAACCGCTGGGTCTTCGGACTCCTCGGCACGGGCGCCGCCGGCGCGATCGCCGTCTGGCAGCTCGGCGTCCTGGACGACTACCAGATCGCCCGCTTCGCGGCCTTCGCCAACCCCGCGCTCGACCCGGCGGGCGTCGGCTACAACACCAACCAGGCGCGCATCGCGATCGGCTCCGGCGGCCTGACGGGCACCGGCCTCTTCAAGGGCTCGCAGACCACCGGACAGTTCGTGCCCGAGCAGCAGACGGACTTCGTGTTCACCGTCGCGGGCGAGGAACTCGGCTTCGCGGGCGCGGGACTCATCCTCGTCCTGCTCGGCGTCTTCCTCTGGCGCGCCTGCCGCATCGCGCGCGAGACGACCGAGCTGTACGGCACGATCGTCGCCGCCGGGATCATCGCCTGGTTCGCCTTCCAGTCCTTCGAGAACATCGGGATGACGCTCGGCATCATGCCGGTGGCCGGTCTGCCGCTGCCCTTCGTCTCGTACGGAGGGTCATCGATGTTCGCGGTCTGGGTGGCCGTCGGGCTGCTCCAGTCGATCAAGGTGCAGCGGCCGATGTCGGCCTAGCCCGGCTCCGGGGCGGCTGGGGGACTGCCCAGCGCCCCGGATCCCGTCTAGATTCGGTTCATGGCGGAGACAAAGCGGGAAATCGAGCGGAAGTACGACGTCGAAGCGGCCGCAGAGCTGCCTGACCTGACCGGTGTCGCCTCAGTGGCGAAGGTCGTCGACCAAGGTGTAGTCGAACTGGACGCCGTCTATCACGACACGACCGACCACCTCCTGCTCTCGGACTCGATCACGCTCCGCCGCCGCACGGGCGGCGACGACGAGGGCTGGCACCTGAAACTGCCGGTGTCCCGCATAGAAGGCGCGCGGGACGAGATCCAGGCACCCCTGGCGGACTCGGTGCCTTCCGAGCTGTCCGCGCTGGTGCGCTCCCGGGTGCGCGGCGCCGAACTCGTACCCGTCATGCGGCTGTTGACCGCGCGGGACCTGCGCCACCTCCTCGACGGCAAGGGCGCGCTCCTGGCCGAGCTGAGCATCGACCGGGTCAGGGCCGAACGGCTCACGGAGGGCGGCGGCACCGCCGAGTGGGCCGAGATCGAGGTGGAGCTCGCGGACGACGTGGACCCCGCGCTGCTCGACGCGATCGAGAAGAAGCTCAAGAAGCTCGGCGTCGAGCGGTCGGCGGCCGCGTCGAAACTGGCCAAGGCCCAAGCGGGGACGGCACTGAGCGCGGCCAGGCAGCTGGTCGCGGAGGGCACATTGAAGCCTGCCAAGGGCAAGAAGGGGCAGAAGGGTGAGCGGTACACCGTCATCCAGCCGAAGGACTCCGCCGTGCAACCTGACCCCGTCACCGCTGCCGACCACGTCCTCGCCTACATCCGCACCCAGCGCGACGCCCTCGTCGCCCTCGACCCCGACGTCCGCCGCGACCTGCCGGACTCCGTGCACCAGATGCGGGTCGCCACGCGGCGCATGCGCAGCGCGTTCCGCTCGTACCGGAAGCTGCTCGACCGCTCCGTCACCGACCCGATCGGCGACGAACTGAAGTGGCTCGCGGGGGAACTCGGCGTCGACCGCGACCAGGAGGTCCTGGCCGAGCGGCTCACCGGCCGCATCGACGCCGTGCCGGGGACGCTGCTCCTGGGCCCCGTGCGGGCCCGCCTGAGCATCTGGAACGTCGCCGGCTCCGTCGACGCCCGGAGCAGGACCGTCGCCGCGCTCGAAAGCAGCCGGTACGTGCAGCTCCTCGACTCCGTGGACGCGCTGCTCGCCGACCCGCCGCTGCGCAAGGCCGCCACCGCGGCTCCCGGCAAGGCGCTGCCCAAGGCCGCCCGTAAGGACTTCGCCCGCCTGGAGGCCCGCATCGAACACGCCCTCGCGCTCGCTCCGGGGGAGGAGCGTGACGTGGCGATGCACCGCGCCCGCAAGGCCGCCAAGCGCGCCCGGTACGCGGGTGAGGCGGCGAAGCCCGCGCTCGGCAAGCCCGCCAAGCGGTTCGCGAAGCGGATGAAGGCCGTCCAGAAGGTGCTCGGCGATCACCAGGACAGCGTGGTCGCGCGCGAGGCCCTGCGGAACCTCGCGATCCAGGCCCACGCGGCGGGCGAGACCGCCTTCACCTGGGGTCTTCTGTACGGCCAGGAGGAGGCCAGGGCCGCCGAGCGCGAGCACGAGCTGCCGGCGGTATGGCACCGGGCGTCCCGGCCGAAACTGAGGTCGTCATTGGGTGGCTGAGTGGCGGGGTACGCTGGATGGTCACCCCTGCCAGCTCATGAGAGACGCCGAGATGCCTGTCGAGTCCGTCTTCCCACGCCTGGAAGCGCTTCTCCCGCACGTCCAGAAGCCCATCCAGTACGTCGGCGGAGAGCTCAACTCCACCGTCAAGGACTGGGACGAATGTGACGTCCGCTGGGCGCTCATGTACCCGGACGCCTACGAGGTGGGGCTGCCCAACCAGGGCGTCATGATCCTCTACGAGGTACTGAACGAGCGCGAGGGCGTCCTCGCCGAGCGCACGTACAGCGTCTGGCCGGACCTCGAAGAGCTGATGCGGGAGCACAAGGTCCCGCAGTTCACCGTGGACAGCCACCGCCCGGTCAGCGCGTTCGACGTCTTCGGGCTCAGCTTCTCCACGGAGCTCGGGTACACGAACATGCTCACGGCCCTGGACCTGGCGGGCATCCCGCTGTCGGCCAAGGACCGCACGGTCGACCACCCCATCGTCCTCGCCGGAGGCCACGCGGCCTTCAACCCCGAGCCGATCGCGGAGTTCATCGACTGCGCGGTCATCGGCGACGGCGAGCAGGCCGTGCTCGACATGACCGCGATCATCCGCGAGTGGAAGGCCGAGGGCCGCCCCGGCGGCCGCGAGGAAGTCCTGTTCCGCCTCGCGCGGACCGGCTCCGTCTACGTCCCCGGGTTCTACGACGTCGAGTACCTCCCGGACGGGCGGATCGGCCGCGTCGTACCGAACAAGTCCGGTGTCCCGTGGCGCGTGTCCAAGCACACCGTCATGGACCTGGACGAGTGGCCCTACCCCAAGCAGCCCCTCGTGCCGCTCGCGGAGACCGTCCACGAGCGCATGTCCGTGGAGATCTTCCGCGGCTGCACCCGCGGCTGCCGCTTCTGCCAGGCCGGCATGATCACGCGCCCCGTGCGGGAGCGAAGCATCACCGGCATCGGCGACATGGTGGAGAAGGGCCTCAAGGCGACCGGCTTCGAAGAGGTCGGCCTGCTGTCCCTGTCCTCCGCGGACCACACGGAGATCGCGGATGTCGCCAAGGGCCTCGCGGACCGGTACGAGGAAGACAAGATCGGCCTCTCGCTGCCCTCGACCCGCGTCGACGCCTTCAACATCGACCTGGCGAACGAGCTGACGAGGAACGGCCGCCGTTCAGGCCTCACCTTCGCCCCCGAGGGCGGCAGCGAGCGGATGCGGAAGGTCATCAACAAGATGGTCTCCGAAGAGGACCTGATCCGCACCGTCGCGACCGCGTACGGCAACGGCTGGCGTCAGGTCAAGCTGTACTTCATGCTCGGCCTGCCCACCGAGACCGACGAGGACGTCCTGCAGATCGCGGACATGGCGGCGAACGTCATCGCCAAGGGCCGCGAGGTCGCGGGCAACGACATCCGCTGCACTGTCTCCATCGGCGGCTTCGTGCCCAAGCCGCACACGCCCTTCCAGTGGGCCCCGCAGCTGTCGGCCGAGGAGACGGACGCCCGCCTCGCGAAGCTGCGCGACAAGATCCGCGGCGACAAGAAGTACGGCCGCTCGATCGGCTTCCGCTACCACGACGGCAAGCCCGGCATCGTCGAGGGCCTGCTCTCGCGCGGCGACCGCCGTATCGGTTCGGTCATCCGCGCGGTGTACGAGGACGGCGGCCGCTTCGACGGCTGGCGCGAGCACTTCAGCTACGACCGCTGGATGGCCTGTGCCGAGAAGACGCTGCCCGAGTTCGGCGTGGACGTCGACTGGTACACCACGCGTGAGCGCACGTACGAGGAGGTCCTGCCCTGGGACCACCTGGACTCCGGTCTCGACAAGGACTGGCTCTGGGACGACTGGCAGGACTCGCTCGACGAGACCGAGGTCGAGGACTGCCGCTGGACCCCGTGCTTCGACTGCGGCGTCTGCCCGCAGATGCAGACCGAGATCCAGATCGGCCCGACCGGCAAGAAGCTCCTCCCGCTGTCGGTCGTGAAGTAGATGGCGCGGCCGGGGCCGGTGGCCGGAGCGGGTCCCCGACTCGTGCCGCCCACCGGCCTCGTGCATCTCTCCTTCATCGCCGCGATGGAGGAGTTCCGCGCCGAGGGGCGCGGCGGCGATGACGACGACACGACGCTCGGCCGCACCTTGCGCGACTACGGCGACAAGTGGCACGACCCGGTGGTCTTCGAGCGCTACGTGACCGAGGTCCGCGCGGCCACGCACCCCGCCGAGCCGCTCGCCGTCCCCGTGACGACCCTCTGGTACGCGCAGGGGGCCGACTACTTCGGCCGCCTCGCCATCCGGCACAACGTCAACACGCGCTTCCTGCGCGAGTACGGCGGCCACATCGGCTACGACGTACGGCCCACCGCCCGCCGCCGCGGCCACGCCACGGCGATGCTGATCGGCGCACTGCCGTACGCACGCGCGCTTGACATCCCATCGGTCCTGGTCACCTGCGACACCGACAACACCGGTTCGCGCAAGGTGATCGAGGGCGCGGGCGGCGCCTTCGAGGACGAACGCGGCGGAAAGCTGCGGTACTGGATCCCGACCGGCGCCTGACCGAACCAGCACCCACAACTGACGCGTCTAGGACGGCATGGACCTGGAAAAGCGGCCGCTCACCGCACCACAACCGCAAGCCGATGGCTGCCTCGCCGTCGCGATCCGCATCCCGGTGCGGATCGTGGTGCTCGTACTCGTCGTGCCGGTGCGCCTGGTGTGGGACGCCCTCGCCGTGTGCGGCCGCTTCCTGTACTTCAGGGGCCTGCGGCCGGTGGGGCGCGCTCTGGCGTGGCTGGGGCGGACGCTGATCGTGACGCCGCTGGCCTGGCTGATGGAGCACGTCATCACGCCGGTCGCGCTCGGCGTCGCCCAGGCCACGGTGTGGCTGCTCAAGGCCGTGTTCGTGTGGCCGTGGGTGGGTCTGTGGCGGTACGTGGTGGTGCCGGTCGGTAAGGCGCTCGGGTGGCTCGGGCGGGTGCTGTTCGTGATTCCCGCCATGTGGCTGTACGCATCCGTGCTGACGCCTATCGGGCACGGACTCGCCTGGCTGGCCAAGGGATTGTGGGCGGGCATCGACTGGAGCGTCCGCGGGATCGGGGCCGGCGTCGGGTGGCTGCTGCGGGGCATCGGGACGGTGCTCGGCGCCCTGGGGCGCTGGATCTTCGTCGTACCCGCCGTCGCCCTGTGGCGCTGGGTGCTCGCGCCCATCGGGCGGGGTATCGCGGTCGTCGCGCGCGAGATCGGCGCCGCGTTCGGACACGCCTGGCGTGTCGCCGGGTACGTCTCGCTCGCCGTGGGCCGCTTCCTCGGCAGGCTCCTGCGGTGGCTCTTCGTCGACCCGGCGCGCTGGGTGTACCGCGCGGTCCTCACTCCCGTGGGGTATGCGGTACGCGACGGCATCTGGCGGCCCACGGCCAAGGCGGTGAGGGGCGCGGGCCGCGCCACCCGGCAGGCCGTCGCCGCCGCCCGCCGCAGCATGCGCGAGGCCCGCGCCGACGTACGGCGCATGCTGTTCGGGGCGCCGAAGGAGCGGGTCCCGGTGGGGGCCGTCCCGATGGAGCCCGCGCCGGTGCCGGTGGCCCGGCGGGAACCGGACACGCCCGGGACACGTACTCTAGGTAGCAGTACGACCGCACTCACGAAGGACTAGAACACTGGGCAAGCGACAGCCCGAAGGCCCGCCGCCCGCTCCCGCGGTGCAGCGCATCCGCCTGCGCTACACCAAGCGCGGCCGCCTCCGGTTCACCAGCCACCGTGACTTCCAGCGCGCCTTCGAGCGGGCGCTGCGCCGCGCCGAGGTGCCCATGGCGTACTCGGCGGGGTTCACCCCGCACCCGAAGGTGTCGTACGCCAATGCCGCACCCACCGGCACCGGCAGCGAGGCCGAGTACCTGGAGATCGCGCTCACCGAGCCGCGTGACCCCGACAAGCTGCGCGAGCTGCTCGACGAGTCGATGCCCAGCGGCCTCGACATCATCGACGCCGTCGAGTCCCGCACCTCGGGCCTCGCCGACCGGCTCACCGCGTCCGTCTGGGAGCTGCGCCTGACCGGCGTCGAGCCCGCGGACGCGGAGCGTGCCGCCGAGGCCTTCCGGGCCGCTACGAGCGTCGAGGTCCAGCGCCGTGCGAAGAACGGCATGCGGACCTTCGACGCCCGCGAGGCCGTCGTGAGCCTTGAGGCGCTCGCCGCCGACGAGGCGCTCGGTCCCGACGCTGATAGGCCGACCGACCAGCCCTGTGCGATACTGCGGCTGGTTGTTCGGCACGTGACACCTGCCGTACGACCCGACGACGTCCTGTCCGGTCTCCGAGCTGTGGCCGACCTGGCGCCGCCGGTCCCCGCAGCGGTGACCAGGCTGGCGCAGGGGCTTCTTGACGACGAGACCGGCACGGTGACCGACCCGCTCGCGCCCGACCGCGAGGCAGCCACGACCCCACTTGAGCACGACGGGGCCGACGCAGCCGCCGCGAAGGTGCCGGCGACGGAAGGTCCCGTGTAGGGAGGCCCGTCGGCAGAACAGAAGCGCCGCCCTGGTACTCGGGAGCCACCTGGGTCGGGCAGCGCACTGACCGAGACTTTCGCCAGGCCGTCCGCATTTGGGCGTACGGAACCGGCGAGACAGACACATAGAGCTCCCGTGCGGCGCCCACGCCCCCGGATGGCGGCCCCGCGTAGGTGAGCGAGGGCCGCGGACATCACCGGACCAGGCGCGGCGCCCGGGAGCGTGACGGGAGAACCGCCCGCATGCATGAGCCGAACGAACCCACTGAGGGCTCGGACAACAACAGCCCCAGCGACACCCTGCCGCCGCGCCGCAGGCGCCGTGCGGCGTCGCGGCCCGCGGGTCCGCCCGTGGGAGCCACGGAGGGCGCCGAGAGCACAGCTCCGGCCATACCGGCCACCCCCGCCGCCGAGGAGCCCGCCAAGGCCGTGACTCCGGAGCCCGCAGCGGCCGAGGAAGCAGCCCCCGCCCCGCGCCCGCGCCGCCGTGCCACCCGCCGTGCCTCGGCTCCCGCCGGTGCGCCGCAGGGTGCCGAGACGCCCGCCGAGACTCCGGCCGCCGAGCCCGCCGCTGCCGCGGCCGATGCCGAGCCCGAGGAGTCCGCTCCCGCCCCGCGCCGTCGCCGTGCCACCCGCCGCGCCTCGGCTCCCGCCGGTGCGCCGCAGGGTGCCCAGACGCCCGCCGAGACGCCGGTGGCCGCCGAGCCCGCCGTCGAGGAGCCCGCCGCCGAGGTCGCGCCCGAGGCCCAGCCGGAGGCCGGCGACGCCGCCCCGCGCCGTGGCCGCCGCCGCGCGACCCGTGGCTCGTCCGCGCCCGCCGCCCAGACGCAGGCTGCCGAGCAGGCCCCCGCCGAGCCGACGGCCGACGCCGCGCCCGCCGAGGCCAAGCAGGCCCCCGAGCCGGAGGCCGCCGAAGAGGACGCGCCCAGTGGCCGCCGTCCCCGCCGTGCCACCCGCAAGGCCGCCGCCGGATTCTCGGCGCCCGCCCCTGCCCGTGCCCGCAAGGCGCGTGCCGGTGACGGCGAGGAGGGTTCCGGAAGGAAGCCGCGGCCGGCCGTCGCCGTCTTCCAGGCGCCGGTGTTCGCCGCGCCGATGTTCCAGACCCCCGAGAGCGCTGCCGCCGCTGCCGCCGCCGAAGCGGCCGACGAGCCCGCCGAAGAGGTCGAGGCCGAGCCCGTGGCCGCCGCCCCCGTGGCGGAGGAGGAGACGGCTCCGCGCCGTCGCCGTCGCCGAGGCCGCGCCTCCGACGAGCAGCCCGCCGCCGAGCAGCCCGCGAAGGCCGCTCCCCAGGCTGTGGAGGAGCCCGCCGAGCCCGAAGAGGCCGAGGACACCGCCGCGGACAGTGACACCGACAACGACGAGTCCGACGACTCCGGCGAGCGGCACGGCCGCCGTCGCCGTCGTGGTGGCCGTCGCCGCCGCCGCGGTGAGTCCGCCGACGACTCCGGCGAGCAGGACGCGGACGCCGAAGCGGACTCCGACACGGACGCCGCCGAGCAGGACACCGAGCCGGCCGCCGCCGAGGAGTCCGACGACGACTCCGACGACAACGGCTCGGGTTCCGGCTCCAGCAGCAGCCGCCGTCGCCGTCGCCGCCGTCGCCGCGCCGGTGACTCCGGTGAGGCGGAGAGCGCGTCGGACGGCGACCCGGAGCGTACGGTCGTCAAGGTCCGTGAGCCGCGTAAGAAGGAGGAGCGCGAGCTCGGCACCGGCGTCGACGAGGTCACGTCCATCAAGGGCTCGACCCGCCTCGAAGCCAAGAAGCAGCGCCGCCGCGAAGGCCGTGAGCAGGGCCGCCGTCGCGTCCCGATCATCACCGAGGCCGAGTTCCTGGCCCGCCGCGAGGCCGTCGAGCGCGTGATGGTCGTCCGCCAGAACGGCGAGCGCACCCAGATCGGCGTCCTCGAGGACAACGTGCTCGTCGAGCACTACGTCAACAAGGAGCAGGCCACCAGTTACGTCGGCAACGTCTACCTGGGCAAGGTCCAGAACGTGCTGCCGTCCATGGAGGCCGCCTTCATCGACATCGGCAAGGGCCGCAACGCGGTCCTGTACGCCGGCGAGGTCAACTTCGAGGCGCTCGGGATGGCCAACGGCCCCCGCCGCATCGAGTCCGCCCTCAAGTCGGGCCAGTCGGTCCTCGTGCAGGTCACGAAGGACCCGATCGGCCACAAGGGCGCCCGCCTCACCAGCCAGGTCTCGCTGCCCGGCCGCTACCTGGTCTACGTGCCCGAGGGCTCGATGACCGGCATCAGCCGCAAGCTGCCCGACACCGAGCGCGCGCGTCTGAAGACCATCCTCAAGAAGATCGTCCCCGAGGACGCGGGCGTCATCGTGCGCACCGCCGCCGAGGGCGCGAGCGAGGACGAGCTGCGCCGTGACGTCGAGCGTCTGCAGCAGCAGTGGGAGGACATCCAGAAGAAGTCGAAGGCGGCCTCGACGAGCGCGCCCGGCCTGCTGTACGGCGAGCCGGACATGACCGTCCGTGTCGTCCGCGACATCTTCAACGAGGACTTCTCGAAGGTCATCGTCAGCGGTGACGACGCCTGGGAGACCATCCACGGATACGTCTCCCATGTCGCCCCCGACCTGGCCGACCGCCTGCAGCGCTGGACCTCCGAGGTCGACGTCTTCGCGACGTACCGCATCGACGAGCAGCTGATGAAGGCGCTCGACCGCAAGGTCTGGCTGCCCAGCGGCGGCTCGCTGGTGATCGACAAGACCGAGGCGATGATCGTCGTCGACGTCAACACCGGAAAGTTCACCGGCCAGGGCGGCAACCTCGAAGAGACCGTCACGAGGAACAACCTCGAGGCGGCCGAGGAGATCGTGCGCCAGCTGCGCCTGCGTGACCTCGGCGGCATCGTCGTCATCGACTTCATCGACATGGTCCTGGAGTCCAACCGCGACCTGGTCCTGCGCAGGCTGCTCGAATGCCTGGGCCGCGACCGTACGAAGCACCAGGTGGCCGAGGTCACCTCGCTGGGCCTCGTGCAGATGACCCGTAAGCGGGTCGGCCAGGGCCTCCTGGAGTCCTTCTCCGAGACCTGCGTCCACTGCAACGGCCGTGGCGTGATCGTGCACATGGAGCAGCCGACCTCCGCCGGTGGCGGCGGCAAGCGCAAGAAGCGCGGCCGCGGCGGCTCGGAGCAGGGCCAGGAGCACACGCACGAGCACGAGGCCACGGACGAGGTCGAGACCGAGACCGAGGCCGAGGTCGCCGCGGAAGCAGCCGCCCCGGTGGCGCTTCCGGAGCCCGACTTCGTCCCGGACGAGGAGCTGTACAGCAGCGCGTCCGAGGCCGAGGCCGCGGCGTCCCGCGGCGGCCGTTCGCGCCGCAGGGCGACCCGTCGGGCCTCGGCTCCGGCCGGCGCCCCGAAGGCGGACACCGCGCCCAGGGCGGAGAGCGCGCCCAAGGCGGAGAAGCGGTCCAGGTCCCGCAAGGCCGCCACGGCCGAGGACGAGGCTCCGGTGGTCGAGGCCCCCGTGGTCGAGACTCCGGCCGCCGCCGAGGACCCGGTCGTCGAGGTGGCCCCCGAGGCGCCCGCGGACGACGCGGCCCCCAAGGGGCGTACGCGCCGTCGTGCGACCCGCAAGGCGACGTCGCCCGCCGGTTCGCCGAAGTCCGCGGGGAGCGCCGAGCCCGAGGCCGCCGAGGTGATCGTGGCCGAGGCGCCGAAGGCCGAGCCCGTCGCGGAGCCGGTCGCCGAGCCTGTCGCCGCCGAGCCGGTCGCGGACGCCGCCCCGGCCCGCCCGCGCCGTCGTGCGGTCCGCAAGGCCACCGCGCCGACCGCGTCCGATGAGGCGGCCGTCCTGGTCGTCCCGTCGGCGGAGAAGGCCGCTCAGGCCCCGGAGACCGCTTCGGACAAGGCCGAGACCGAGGCCGAGGAAGCCGCTCCGGCCAAGAAGACGGCGCGTAAGACCGCCGCCAAGAAGGCGCCCGCGAAGAAGGCCGCCGCCAAGAAGACCGCGGCCAAGAAGACGGCCGCCAAGAAGACGACGGCCAAGAAGGCGTCGAAGACGACGAAGAAGACCGCCGCTGCGGAGCAGGCACCGTCCGGTGTCAAGGCCGCCGCGGCCGACGAGGGCTGACCTGGTCCTTCGCCGTTCGTACAGGTGACCGGGCGCCCCCGGTGTGGTGATGTGGCCACGCCGGGGGCGCCCGTCTGTTGGCACGTGGTGAAGTACCTGTAAAACTCATGCGGTTGGTGAAAGAACACACGCGCGTGGCGTCCGGGGAGACGTCGCGCTCGTGTCAGGGAGGGGACGCACGATGGCGCAGGGTCGCCTGAAAGGCACGGGACGTCACCGTGCCGTGAAACAGATCAAGGGCGGACGCCAGGCGGTCGCGCTGGCCACCGTCCTGTCGGCGGCGGGGATCCAGTCCGTCAGCGCCGTGGGGACGGCGGCGGCCGACGGGGAGCCGCCGCTGGTGGAGGCACCGCTCTTCAACGACCCGAAGGGCACACCGGAGCAGCAGCACGCGATCCGGACCAGGCTGATCGACCTGACGAACGCCGCGGTGCCCGGCTCGACCATCAAGGTCGCGGTCTACCACGTGTGGGAGGCCTCGGTCGTCGACGCGCTCGTGGCGGCCAAGCACCGGGGCGTGAACGTGCAGATGGTGCTCGACGAGACCAGCAGGAGCGACCGCCCCACGAACACCTCGTACGCCAGGCTGGCGACGGAGCTCGGCACCGACCGCGACAAGCCGTCCTTCGTGACGCTCTGCCCGGCCGACAAGTCCTGCCTGGGTGACCCCAAGTACGGCAAGTCGATCATGCACAACAAGTTCTGGCTGTTCTCGCAGGTCGAGGGCGCCAGGGACGTCGTCGTACAGACCACGTCGAACTCGACGCCCTCCGCGCACACGAAGTTCTACAACGACGCGCTGCAGCTCCCGAACAACCCGACGATGTACGAGGCCTACGCCGACTACTTCGCCGAGATGATCCGCAAGGACTGGCGGAACTGGGACTACCGCACGGTGAGCGACGGCCTCTACAAGGCGTACTTCTTCCCGCGCTCCGGCACGGTCAACGAGACCGACACCATGTACTCGGTCCTGAACAACGTGCAGTGCAACTACAAGGACGCGGCCGGGGTGGCCAGGCACACCAACATCCGTGCCTCGATCTTCAAGATCACCCGCAAGCAGATCGCCGACAAGCTCGTCTCGCTCAAGAAGGCGGGCTGCACGGTCAGCATCGTCTACGCCGAGACCGACAGCGCCAAGAGCCAGGGCGGCACCCCTGGCACCTGGGAGGCCCTGCACAAGGCCGGCGGGCCGACCGTGCGCTGCTTCAACGACGACCGGGACCCGCTGCACCCCGGCACCAAGCTGACAACGCCCTACATCATCCACTCGAAGTACCTGCTCATCGACGGCATGTACGACGGCAAGCGGAACAAGCTCTCCTTCACCGGCTCGCAGAACTACACGGCTCCGGCGCTGCGTGAGAACGACGAGGCGATCGTGAAGGTCGACGACGATTCCGTGCACGACGCGTACCGCGGCCACTTCGACCGGGTAGGGGCCGTCGCCTGGCCGGGCAAGGCCGACAGCACCGACCTGTGCAAGGGTGTCAAGCCGCTGCCGCCGGACGGTGAGAAGCCGGTTTGACCCGTCCGGCCCAGCCCCGTAATCTTGACCGTCGGCGTGTTACTAGGCACGTCCTACCCCTGTAAACCTGATTTCCCTTCCGGCGCCCCCGGCGCTCGGGAGAGGCCGACCGTGCATCTGGACGGGCGGCTGGACTGCGGGGGTCCCGTTCCGAGCGAGAGAGAGATCCGTGTACGCCATCGTGCGCAGCGGTGGTCGCCAGCACAAGGTTGCTGTCGACGACATCGTTGAGGTTGACAAGCTTCCCACCGCCAAGGTTGGCGACACCGTAGAGCTCTCTACGCTGCTCGTTGTCGACGGCGACGCCGTGACGAGTGACCCGTGGGTGCTTGCCGGTATCAAGGTCACGGCCGAGGTCGTGGACCACCACAAGGGCGCGAAGATCGACATCCTTCGCTACAAGAACAAGACCGGCTACCGCCGTCGCCAGGGTCACCGCCAGCAGTACACGGCGATCAAGGTCACCGGTATCCCCACGGCTGCGAAGTAAGGGACTGAGAACACATGGCACACAAGAAGGGCGCATCGTCCACTCGGAACGGGCGCGATTCCAATGCTCAGCGGCTCGGCGTGAAGCGCTTCGGCGGTCAGACCGTCAACGCCGGTGAGATCCTGGTCCGCCAGCGTGGCACCCACTTCCACCCCGGCTCGAGCGTCGGCCGTGGCAAGGACGACACGCTGTTCGCGCTGGCCGCCGGTGCGGTCGAGTTCGGCACCCACCGTGGCCGCAAGGTCGTGAACATCGTTCCGGTCGCCTGAACCAGGCTTCTGTAGAACGGGTTCTTTGCGAGGGCGGACCTCACTTCCCTTTCGGGAAGCGGGTCCGCCCTTCGCGTGTTACACCTAGGTGCATTTCGCCCCTGACATTCCGTAAGTTTCTGGAGGCACATCCCATGACCACCTTCGTGGACCGCGTCGAGCTGCATGTCGCCGCGGGTAGCGGGGGCCACGGCTGTGCCTCCGTCCACCGTGAGAAGTTCAAGCCGCTCGGCGGTCCCGACGGCGGTAACGGCGGCCGTGGCGGTGACGTGATCCTGGTCGTCGACCAGTCGGTCACGACGCTGCTCGACTACCACCACTCCCCGCACCGCAAGGCCACCAACGGCGCCCCCGGCGCCGGTGACAACCGCTCCGGCAAGGACGGCCAGGACCTGGTCCTGCCCGTGCCGGACGGCACCGTCATCCTCGACAAGCAGGGCAACGTCCTCGCCGACCTGGTCGGCCAGGGCACCACGTACGTCGCGTCGCAGGGCGGTCGCGGCGGCCTCGGCAACGCCGCGCTCGCCTCGGCCCGCCGCAAGGCGCCCGGCTTCGCGCTGCTCGGCGAGCCGGGCGACGAGGGCGACGTCGTCCTGGAGCTCAAGACCGTCGCGGACGTCGCGCTCGTGGGTTACCCGAGCGCGGGCAAGTCCTCGCTGATCTCGGTCCTGAGCGCGGCCAAGCCGAAGATCGCGGACTACCCGTTCACGACGCTGGTCCCCAACCTCGGTGTGGTGACGGCCGGTTCGACCGTCTACACCATCGCCGACGTACCGGGCCTGATCCCGGGCGCGAGCCAGGGCAAGGGCCTTGGCCTGGAGTTCCTGCGGCACGTCGAGCGGTGCAGCGTCCTGGTGCACGTCCTGGACACGGCGACCCTCGAGTCCGACCGTGACCCCGTCTCCGACCTCGACATCATCGAGGCCGAGCTGCGTGAGTACGGCGCGGGCCTGGAGAACCGCCCGCGTGTCGTCGTCCTCAACAAGATCGACGTACCGGACGGCCAGGACCTCGCCGACCTGGTCCGCCCCGACCTGGAGGCCCGCGGCTACCGCGTCTTCGAGGTGTCGGCCGTGGCGCACAAGGGGCTCAAGGAGCTCTCCTTCGCGCTCGCCGAGATCGTGGCCGCGGGGCGTGCCGCGAAGCCGAAGGAGGAGGCGACCCGTATCGTCATCCGCCCCAAGGCCGTGGACGACGCGGGCTTCACCGTCAAGCTCGGCGACGACGGCATCTACCGCGTGCGCGGCGAGAAGCCGGAGCGCTGGGTGCGCCAGACCGACTTCAACAACGACGAGGCCGTCGGCTACCTCGCGGACCGGCTCAACCGCCTCGGCGTCGAGGAAGAGCTGATGAAGGCGGGCGCCCGCACGGGTGACGGCGTCGCCATCGGCCCCGAGGACAACGCGGTCGTCTTCGACTGGGAGCCCACGGTGATGGCCGGCGCGGAGATGCTCGGCCGCCGCGGCGAGGACCACCGCCTGGAGGCGCCCCGTCCCGCTGCTCAGCGCCGCAGGGACCGGGACGCGGAGCGGGACGAGGCGGAGAAGGCGTACGACGACTTCGATCCGTTCTAGTCCCTGGCCCCGTAAGGGGCGCGGGGAACTGCGCGACCAGCCACGAAGCGCCCGCAGTGACGCATGAAGAGAAGGGCCCCGGAGCCGAAGCTCCGGGGCCCTTCTCCGCGCCTGGGGGCGCCCTACTACGCCGTGACGGAGTCTTCCGCGCCGTTCGGGTTCGGTTCCGTCGGGTCGGATTCCATCTCCTCCGCCGCGTCCTGCGCCGCACGCTGGCCGGGGATCT
This sequence comes from Streptomyces sp. Je 1-332, assembly GCF_040730185.1. Taxonomy (NCBI): domain Bacteria; kingdom Bacillati; phylum Actinomycetota; class Actinomycetes; order Kitasatosporales; family Streptomycetaceae; genus Streptomyces; species Streptomyces sp. Je 1-332. The sequence continues at coordinate 2,684,852 of NZ_CP160402.1, read as the reverse complement.
CCGCGTCGATGCGGGTGGCCATGCGAAGACGGCGCTCGTCGGCCCTGGCCGCGAGCGCGAGGGCCGCGTCGTTGAAGCGGGCCAGCGAGGGCGGGTCCGAGGGGCCGAGGAGGTGCTCCTTGAGCGCCGCGCGGGCCTCGGCGTGCGTGTCCTTCTCCGGGGAGCGGACGGCCTCAAGGAGGTCGGGGACACCCTCGGCGGTCGGGGAGAGGATCGCCGCGGCGCTCACCGTCGGGAAGCCCGAGCGGAAGTCCGCCTCGGACATGCCGGAGGTGTTGGCGACCGCGTACGGCTTCTCGCTCGTCAGCCAGTCGGAGACGACCGAGGAGACGTCGCTGATCAGCAGGTCCGCCTGGTTGAAGCAGGAGAAGATCGCGGGGCGCGCGGTGGTGATGATCTGGTGCTCCCACTCGGGGAACGACGCCCAGTACGCCGCCTCCCACGCCGCCGTCGCCTCGGCGACCGCGGCCTGCTGGTCGCCGTCGGGCGTGCCCTGGAGCATCATCCGCTCCATCTCGTCCACGCTCTTGCGGAACGCGGTCGAGGTCAGCCGGTCCAACTCGCCGGTGCGGCGTGCCAGTTCGGCCAGGGAGTCCTGGCCGGGACGCTCGCCGGAACGCTTGGCGGCGGCCTCGCGGATCATCGTCTTGATGCGCTCGTCGGCGGCGCCGGCGCGCGGGTCCTGCGAGCCGGTCATCGGGTGCGGCTTGTAGATGAGCCGGACGCCGGGGTCGGCGAGCAGCTGCCGGACGATGTTCTCGCCCGCGAGGGTCACCGACGTGTTGCCGGGGTTGCCGTCCCAGCCCTCCCAGGTGGGGGCGTACAGCACGGTCGTGAAGGGGCCCGTGGGGGCGCCCGTCGACCGCAGGATCGGGGACAGCTGGGGGCGGCCGACCTCGACCACGTCCTTGTCCTCGACGCCGACGTCCGCGGCCTGGTAGCGGTCGCGCGCGGCGGGGCCCGCCACCCACACCTCGTCGTACGCCTTCGCGTACGGGTTGCAGGAGGACAGCTTGTCGCTCTCGCCGTGGTTGATGAAGGCGTGCTTGATCGTGGGGATGCGCAGCACCTGCGAGGTCTTCGCGGCGTTCGCCGGGTGCAGCATCATCTTCAGCGTCGACGTCTCCAGGGAGAACATCGTCGCGACCTTCGGGAAGCAGATGATCGGGACGTCGGTCGCGTCGATCTTCTGCACCATGAACCGCTCACGCAGCACGATCAGCGGCTTGCCGTCGAGCTCGGAGAGCGTGGAGAGCCACATGTTCGCCTGGTACGCGGACGTGGAGCCGCCCGAGAAGTACATCGCGACGGACGGCTGGTAGTCGGCCAGCCAGTTGTCCAGCCACTCCATGACCTTCTCGTCGTTCTTCGCGCGCTTCTTGGGGAGCAGCCACGTGGCGAGGTAGATCGCGCCGATGCCCATCAGGGCGATGGAGATCCCGAGGCCGATGCCGCCCCAATACGCCTCGGTGGTGGCCGCGGTGACCATCAGACCTGCCGTGGCGGGGACCGAGAACGTCAGCAGGCGGTGGGCCTGGCGGCGCGCGAGGATCCGCGGCGGGGCCGCGGTCAGGTGCAGCGCGGACGCGTCGATGTTGCGGGTGACGATCGGCAGCTGGCGGGCGCGGCGCACCAGTATGGCGGTGGCCTGGCAGCCGAAGTGCAGGAAGTAGAACGCGAGCAGCGAGATCGTCAGCGGCGACTGCTCGGAGAGCGGCTCGATGCCGTCGATGCGCAGCAGGCCGACCAGGATCAGCATGTCGCGCAGGAGCTGCCTGACCGTGACATCGAAGCGGATCTTGCCCAGGAGGGAGAGGAGGCCCGGCTGTTTGTACTGCAGGTAGACATCGAGCGCGAGGTTCGCCGCCGACGCGGCGATGAACACCGGTACATACGGGACCAGCGCGCTGACGAGCTGGGCCGTGAAGAGCGCGAACATCGCGAACAGCGCGGAGAGCTGCACGATGCGGCGGGGTGCGAGTCCGGCAGAGGGCACGGGCTTGGGCTCCTGGCGGGGGATCGGGGGGATCGGATGGGGGGAAGTCAGGGAAGACGACCACTGACCGTATGACGTGCCGTGGCTCTGTAGCAATCTTCCGTGACGACAATCACCGGATAAAGGGGCAAAGGTACTGAGCCCCGGGGCCGGGATTCGCCTCGGACGAGCCTTCGGCCCCTGGCCGGTCCGCTCCGCGAAATGGATGGGCGTCCCACGCGCCACCTCGCGTAGATTGCTGGTCCGGCAGGGAATGGGATCTTCGGGATCAATTGGGGAAGTCGTGGCTGGGGCAAGGCAGGGCGTCGCAGAGGCCCACAGGGTTGTCGTCAAGGTCGGGTCCTCGTCCCTGACCACCGCGTCGGGGGGCCTGGACGCCGATCGCGTTGACGCCCTCGTTGACGTGCTCGCCAAGAGCCGCAGCGGCGGCGAGCGCGAGATCGTGCTCGTGTCGTCCGGCTCCATCGCCGCCGGGCTCTCGCCGTTGGGGCTGCGTAGGCGGCCCAAGGACCTGGCGAGGCAGCAGGCGGCCGCCAGCGTTGGCCAAGGCCTTCTCATGGCCCGCTACACCGCTTCCTTCGCCCGGTACGGCGTACGCGTCGGGCAGGTGCTCCTCACCTCCGACGACATGGCGCGGCGCGCCCACCACCGCAACGCCTCGCGCACCTTCGACCAGCTCCTGGCGATGGGCGCGCTGCCGGTCGTGAACGAGAACGACACCGTGGCGACGGACGAGATCCGCTTCGGCGACAACGACCGGCTCGCCGCCCTCGTCGCCCACCTCGTCCACGCCGACCTCCTCGTCCTGCTCTCCGACGTGGACGGCCTCTACGACGGCGACCCCGCCAGGCCGGGCACCTCCCGGATCTCCGAGGTCACCGGCCCCGCCGACATAGCGCACGTCCAGATCGGCAGCGCGGGCAAGGCGGGCGTCGGCACCGGCGGCATGGTCACCAAGGTCGAGGCCGCGCGGATCGCCGCGGCGGCCGGTATCCCGGTGGTCCTGACCTCCGCGAGCCAGGCCGCCGACGCCCTCGCGGGCCGCGACACCGGCACGTACTTCCACCGCACGGGCCGCCGCTCCGGGGACCGGCTCCTGTGGCTCCAGCACGCCTCCGAGCCGCGGGGCGCGCTGACGCTCGACGACGGGGCCGTGCGCGCGGTCGTCGAGGGGCGCAAATCGCTGCTGCCCGCCGGGATCGCGGCGGTCGAGGGAGACTTCGCCGCGGGCGACCCGGTCGAGCTGCGGGACGCCGCGGGGCGGGCCGTGGCGCGCGGCCTGGTGAACTTCGACGCCAAGGAGCTGCCCCAGCTCCTCGGCCGCTCCACGCGGGATCTCGCGCGGGAGCTCGGACCGGCGTACGAGCGGGAAGTCGTGCACCGCGACGACCTGGTCCTGCTGCACGACTGAGCTCTTGGCGGGCTCGGGCCCTCGGCCGAAAACAGGCGCGAACGCCGTGCGACGACTGGCCACCGCGAGGTGAAACTCCCCAAAACCGCCCCGCGGGGGCGCTTGGCCTGCTCAACTTTGTTCCAGACACTTCCGCACGACCATTGCGTATCCGCACCACCATTGCGTAGAGGAGGCCGTCGTGAGACGAGTGCGCCCGGGAGCGTCGTCCCGCGCGCCGGCTGAGCGGTCCCTGACCAGCGTCGCAGCGGGGGCGACGTATACCGGTGACACGCGAGCGGCGGGGGAGAAGGACGAGAGGCAGGAGGGCGAGACGGTGGACGCGCCCCGTCTGTGGCACGTCACCCTGAGCGTCTCGGGGGGCGAAGCCCCGCTCAAGGAGGTCAGGCGGGGCCTCGAACAGCTCGCCCACGACCACCCCTTCCTGCTGACCAGCAGGTATGCGCCCGACCACGCGGAGATCCGCTACTGGGAAGAGGCCCGCGACCTGCACGACGCCGCCGCGGTCGCGCTCCGCCTCTGGGGCGAGCACCGGCAGAGCGCGCAGCTCCCGCCCTGGGAGATCGTCGGTCTTGAGGTCATCGACCGCGACACGTACCACCAGCGCATCGCGGAGGGGTACGGCCCGCTGCCCGCGACCCCGGTGGGCGTGCACCCTTTTTGAGCCGTCTTGCCTTCCGACCCGTCGTGAGCACCGTGGTCTCGGCTGCTGAAACAGCGGGTGGACTCCGGCCGGTCCCCATTACGCTGCGGGCATGACGTCCCTCACGCCTCCGTTCTCGGGCTTGCCGTACGACAACCTCTCGCCCGTCGCCCAGGCCGCCTACCGCGCCCGTGGCGCCGCCGCGACGCTCGCGCCGCTGCCGCGCGCCGCCAAGGACGACGCGCTCCTGGCGATCGCCGACGCCCTCGAGGTGCGTACGGCCGAGATCATCGAGGCCAACGGCAAGGACACCGCCCGCGCCCGCGAGGCCGGGACCAGCGAGTCCGTCGTGGACCGGCTGACCCTCACCCCGGAGCGGGTCCGCGCCATCGCCGCCGACGTGCGTGACGTGGCCGCCCTGCCCGACCCCGTCGGCGAGGTCGTCCGCGGCTCGACCCTGCCGAACGGCATCGACCTGCGCCAGGTCCGCGTCCCGCTCGGCGTCGTCGGCATCATCTACGAGGCCCGCCCGAACGTCACCGTGGACGCCGCCGCCCTCTGCCTGAAGTCCGGCAACGCCGTGCTCCTGCGGGGCTCGTCGTCGGCGTACGAGTCCAACACCGCGCTCGTCCGCGTCCTTCGCGACGCCGTCCACGGAGCGGGCCTGCCCGCCGACGCCGTCCAGCTCGTGCCGGGCGAGAACCGCGACTCCGTACGCGAGCTGATGCGCGCCCGCGGCCTCGTCGACGTCCTCATCCCGCGCGGCGGCGCCTCGCTGATCAAGACCGTCGTCGAGGAGTCCACCGTCCCGGTCATCGAGACCGGCACCGGGAACTGCCACGTGTACGTGGACGCCGACGCCGACCTGGACATGGCCGTCGACATCCTCATCAACTCCAAGGCCCAGCGCCCCAGCGTCTGCAACGCCGCCGAGACGCTCCTGGTGCACGCCGACATCGCCGACGCCTTCCTGCCGCGCGCCCTGGACGCCCTGGCCGAGGCCGGGGTCACCGTGCACGCCGACGAGCGGGTCGTCCCGTACGCCGATGGGTCGAAGGCCACCGTCGTGCCCGCGACCACGGAGGACTGGGAGACCGAGTACCTCTCGTACGACATCGCGGCGGGCATCGTCGACTCCCTGGAGCAGGCCGTCGAGCACATCCGCCTGTGGACCTCCGGGCACACCGAGGCGATCGTCACCACCTCGCAGCAGGCCGCGCGCCGCTTCACCCAGCTCGTGGACTCCACGACGGTCGCCGTGAACGCCTCCACGCGCTTCACGGACGGCGGCCAGTTCGGCTTCGGCGCCGAGATCGGCATCTCCACGCAGAAGCTGCACGCCCGCGGCCCGATGGGGCTTCCCGAGCTGACCTCGACCAAGTACATCGTCACCGGCGACGGCCACACCCGCTGAATTCCCGCACGGGTCCAATTCCCGTACCGTCTGCCCAGATTGCCCCTTCCGGGGCTACGCTGGAAGGGTGCCGGAGGACGTGGGGGGCACGCCGTCGTTTCCCGACGGCTGGGAGCCCGACGACGACCACGACCGCGGGGGTGCGGACGAAGAGTTCGCCTCCGTGGTCTTCGACGAGGCCTTCGTCAAGGCTGCCGAGGTTCATGAACCCACCGCGGTGGAAAGGCTGTTGGCCGCCGCCCAGGCGCGCGCCGAGGCCTCCGAGGCCGAGAGCCGCCGGGCCCGCACCCGGGGCTCGGGCCGTGACTCGCCGGAGGACGACCTCTACGACGAGCAGTTCGGCCCGGACGGCGGCGACTTCGGCCACGACGCGGACCTCGACGACGTGTACGACCGGGAGTTCACCGAGGACGGGTACGGCCGGCAGGGCTACGGGGGCCACAACCGCTGGCACCGCCCCGTGGCCTGGATGCTCGCCCTCCTGATGGGTATCGGCATGGTCGCGCTCGCCTTCACCGCGGTCTATCGCGGCGCCTCGACGGGCCGCCAGGACCCCGCCCCGCCGCCGGTGTCCACGGAGCCCTCCGCCTCCGCGGAGTACGGCCCGCCGCCGGTGTCGGCGTCGCCCCGCCTTCCGTGAGGAGCGGCGGTTGTCGGAACTTGTCGTGTAGCAGGGCGTTTACCTGACCGCGCGGAGACCTAACCTGAAGGTATGGGCGGGCCAGGAGAACCACCTCAGGGGACACCCGGGGGCGCTCCCGCCGGTGGCGATGACGAGTACCGATCCGTCGTCTTCGATGAATCGTTCGTCCGCGCCGCACGGCTCCAGGAGTACTCCGCGCAGGAGCGCATGAGTGACCACACGCATGCGGTGCGTCGCCTCCCCGGCCGCCACCGGCACCTCTCCAAACAGGCCGTGATCCTCGTCCTGCTGATCGCCGTCGCCTTCGGCACCGCGATCTACATGGGCGTACGCCACCCGTACCAGAACCCCGTCGCCCAGCACCCCGAGCCGCTGCGGATGACGGTCATCCCGCTCGCCCCGCCGGGACCGGTGCCCGGCGCCGAGAAGCCCGCCGAGCTGTACGAGCACAGCCCCGCGGCGCAGTTCCGGGTGGGCGCGTCGGGCATCAACCTCCCTGCGGCGCGGCGCACTTCACACTTCTCGGACGGTCAGGTGATGACCGCGCTGACCACCGCCAAGGACTATCTCGTCGAGTCCTCGCTCGACCCGGACGTCCTCACCGGCGGCGCCGTGCGCTCCGCGCGCATCCTCCTCGACCCCCAGCAGCTAGACCAGTTCGACAAGAGCTTCGCGCACCCGGCGGCGGACGGGCGGCACGCGCCCACCGGCTGGCTGGTGCGGTTCGACCCGACGAAGACGGCCCTCGCGACGCCCGGCATCCGCGTCCACGGCACGCTGCACGCCACCGAGACGGACAAGAACACCCTCGAGGTGACCTCGGACCACACCTTCGTCTACGCGCTGCGTCCGGCCGGCAAGGGGGAGCACGTCAAGGCCTCGCTGTTCACGGTCCGCCGTGAGCTGCAGTTCCGCTTCGACCGCGACGACCTGCGGATGCGCCAGGCCGAGCTGCTCGTGTCGTACACGCAGGCAGGACCGCTCACCTGCTCGGCCGACTCCGCCAACCAGCTGCGGCCGCTGCTCGCCGGGCAGAAGGCGAAGGCGGGCGGCCCCGCGGGCACCGACCCGTACGCCACGGGTGATGCCACGGCGCTGTGCGGCTCGCTCTCGGCCACCGCCCAGCCTTCGCTCTGAGGGTTCTGAGGGTTCTGAGGGTTCTGAGGGTTCCGCGGGTTGTGAGTACTACTTCTCCTCGGTGGGGCCCTGTGGGCCCTGGCCGCCGGTGAACTTCCCGCGCAGCTTGCCGCCCAGGTCGCCCGCGCCGCCCGCGATGTCGTTGACCAGCTTCATCAGCGGGTCCTTGCTGTGGCGTACGTCGTCGGCGTAGCTGGAAGCGGACTGGCGGAAGGAGTCCGACACCGAGGTGTCCCTGTCCTCGTCGCGGCGGGGGTAGTGGCCGTCCATGATCCGCTGGTAGTCGCGGGACTCGGCCCACTTCTTCAGCTCGGCGGCGCGCACGGTGGTGAAGGGGTGCGTGCGCGGCAGTACGTTCAGGATCTTCAGGACCGAGTCGCGCAGGTCGCCCCCGGCCTCGTACTCCTTCGCCTGCTCCAGGAACGCGTCCACGTTCATCTCGTGCAGGTGGTTGCCGCCCGCGATCTTCATCAGGCCGCGCATCGACGCCTTGAGATCCTGGCCCACCAGGAGCCCGGCGCGGTCCGCCGACAGCTCGGACTTGCGGAACCACTCGCGCAGGGCGGTCACGATCGCCATGATCGCCACGTTGCCGAGCGGGATCCAGGCGACCTTGAGCGCGAGGTTGGTGAGGAAGAGCAGTATCGTCCGGTACACCGAGTGTCCGGAGAGCGCGTGGCCCACCTCGTGACCGACGACCGCCCGCATCTCCTCCTCGTCGAGCAGCTCGACGAGGCCCGTGGTCACCACGATGATCGGCTCGTCGAGACCGATGCACATCGCGTTCGGGTTCGGGTCCTGGTTCACGTACATCGGCGGGACCTCCTCCAGGTCCAGGATGTAACAGGCGTCCCGCAGCATCGTGTTCAGGTGGGCGAACTGCGCGTCGGAGACCCGTACGGAGTCCGAGAGGAACAGCAGCCGCAGGCTCCGCTCGGGAAGCAGCGCGCTGAGCGCCTTGAAGACGGTGTCGAAGCCGGTGAGCTTGCGCAGGGCCACCAGGGCCGAACGGTCCGCCGGGTGCTCGTACGCCCGTGACGAGATGCCGGGAAAGCGCCGGCGCTGCCTGCTCGGCACGTGCTCGTGGCCACCGCTCTCGTAGCCACCGTCCTGCCGGCCGCGGTCGTTGTCGTCGGTCATGCCCCATCCCCCATGCTCGTCCAGTCATGCCCCCGAGGTGGGTCCCAGCCTAGGCGGAGATACCGTGACAGGGCAGCACAGCGAATGGAGTCGCCCGTCATGGCCGTCATGGAGCACAGCGCCGCAGCCCACCCCTGGGTCACGGAGGCGGCCGCCCTGGCCGCGAAGGAGCAGGGTGCGGGCAATCTGCTGCGCGTCGTCCTGATCGTCATGGTCGTCGGCTGTGTGCTCGTGGCGTGGTTCCTGCTGCGGGGCTACCGCCAGGGGGCCGACGCCGAGCGAAGGGCCGCCGAGCGTGGTGAGGACCGTCCGGGCGGGGGCGAGGACCGTCCCGGCGGGGCGGATGAGGGCGACCGCGCGGACCACCGCGCGGACCGCAACAGCTGAGTCGGCGTGAGCTCGGCCGGTGTCCCCGCATACGATGGCCCGGAAGTCTTTGTCCCGCCCACCTCCGGATAGGTCCTGCCGACGATGAGCCTCCACAGCACCGCCTCCCAGCTGGTCACCCTCGCCTCCGAGGGCAAGCACGTCGACGAGCACGCAAGCCTCAGCCCTCTCGTCACCGGCGGTGGCGCGTTCGTCGCGCTGATGCTGCTCCTGTGGATCACCACGCGCTTCAACCGCGACCGCTGAGCTCCGACCGCCGGCTGAGCTCCAACCGCTGAGCGCGACCGCTGAGCGGTCTCACGGAACGGACGGCTGGGCCGGAGCCCGTCGACCGGGCCGGTAGGGTCTGCACGCATGGGAGAGCAGGACATGCCTACCGGTCCCGGTACCGGCCCGGCCAGCAAGGGCAAACGCCGCCTGGGCGTCATGGGCGGAACGTTCGACCCGATCCACCACGGACACCTGGTGGCGGCCCAGGAGGTCGCCGCGCAGTTCCACCTCGACGAGGTGGTGTTCGTGCCGACCGGGCAGCCGTGGCAGAAGAGCGACAAGGCGGTGTCCCCGGCCGAGGACCGTTATCTGATGACGGTCATCGCGACGGCCGAGAACCCCCAGTTCTCGGTGAGCCGCATCGACATCGACCGCGGCGGCCCGACCTACACGACGGACACGCTGCGCGATCTGCGCACGCTCAATCCCGACACGGACCTCTTCTTCATCACGGGCGCCGACGCCCTCGGCCAGATCCTCACCTGGCGCTACACCGATGAGCTGTTCTCCCTTGCGCACTTCATCGGGGTGACCCGGCCCGGCCATACGCTGGCCGACCCCGGGCTTCCCGAAGGCGGCGTCTCCCTCGTGGAGGTCCCGGCCCTCGCCATCTCGTCCACGGACTGCCGGGCGCGGGTCGCCAAGGGTGACCCCGTCTGGTATCTGGTGCCGGACGGTGTGGTGCGTTATATCGACAAGCGTGAGCTGTACCGCGGCGATTGAGCCGAGAGGGGCACCGGTGAACGACCGACAGTACGACCCGTACGCGGGCGGCGATCCGTACGCGGGCGGCGACCCGTACGCGGGCGAGTACGCGGCTGATCAGTACCAGGTCGTCGGGTACGACGAGTATGGGCAGCCGGTGTATCAGCAGGTGCCTCACGCTGCGCAGCAGCAGCAGCAACAACGGCAGCAAGAGCAACAGCCCCAGGGTTACGGGTACGACCCGTACGCGACAGGGCAGCAGGCTCCCGTGCCTTCGTACGACTCTTCGTACGACTCCGGTTCGTACGGCACGTACGACCAGCAGCAGGCGTACCAGCAGACCCAGCAGCAGGCCGTCCACCAGACGCAGACCGGCTGGATCCCGCAGCAGTCGCGGCAGGCGGAGCCCCAGCCGGAGCCTGAGCCGCAACCGATGCCGGAACCCGAGCCTCGGCGTGCGCCGGATCGCGATCCCGCGTACGAGACCCAGCAGTTCTCCTTCATCGAGGAGCCGGACGAAGAGTCCGAAGACGTCATCGACTGGCTGAAGTTCACCGAGAGCCGCACCGAGCGGCGCGAGGAGGCCAAGCGGCGCGGGCGGTCCCGGGTCGTCGCCCTCGTCGTGGTGCTCGCGCTCGTGATCGCGGGCGGTGTCGGCTATCTCTGGTACGCGGGCAAGCTGCCCGGTCTCTCGGACGACGCGTCCGGTGACGGCGCCGCGGCGGCAGGCCCGCAGAACCGTGACGTGATCGTCGTCCACCTGCACAACACCAAGGGCGGCGGCACCTCGACCGCGCTCCTGGTGAACAACACCACCACCGAGCGCGGCACCACCGTCCTGCTGCCCAACTCCCTCTCCGTGACGGACGACGAGGGCGCGGGGACGACGCTCGGCAAATCGGTCGACGACGACGGTTCGACCGGCACCCGCGAGGCGATCGACAGCCTCCTCGGCACCCAGGTCGAGGGCACCTGGCGCCTCGACACCCCGTACCTGAACAACCTCGTCGAACTGGTCGGCAACATCGACATCGACACGGACGCGAACGTGCCGGACCCCAAGGCCAAGAAGGGCCAGGCGCCCCTCGTGAAGAAGGGCGAGCAGCAGACCCTGAGCGGCCCGATGGCCGTCGCGTACGCCACCTACCGCGCGTCCGGCGAGACCGAGACCGCGCAGCTGGACCGGTTCGGGCAGGTCATGCAGGGCGTCCTGCGCAAGTTGTCCTCCGACCCGCAGGCCGCGACGACCACCGTCCAGTCGCTCGCCCAGATCCTGGACCCGTCCCTCGAGGAGAAGGACCTCGGCGCCTTCCTCGCCAAGCTCGCCGACCGTGCGAAGGGCGGCGACTACTCCACGCGGCTGCTCCCGGTGCAGCAGGACGGGACGCTCTCGGAGAAGGCCGGCGCGAGCGTCGTCAAGGACGTCCTGGGCGGCGCGGTCAAGAACCCGGACAAGGACGCGTCCGTACGGGTCGGCGTGAAGAACGCGTCCGGCAGCAAGGGCGCGGGCCAGGAAGCGCGGATCTCGCTGGTCAACGGCGGCTACACCTTCGTGGACGGCGGCGCGGGTTCGACGGCCCAGGCGTCTTCGCAGGTCACGTACGCCGAGGCGGACAAGAAGACGCAGGCAACCGAGGTCGCCAAGACCCTCGGCCTGCCGGACAGCGCCGTCAGCAAGGGCAGGACCGCGCCGAACGCGGATGTGTCGGTCGTCCTCGGCCGGGACTACGACGCGGGATGACGGCAGCGGCCCCGGCCGGGCACTCTGCCCGGCCGGGGTGACGCAGCAGACAGGGCCGTCGCGTCATCGGCGGGAGGTCTCTCGGCGGTCCGTGAGACCCTTGGGGTGTCTTGACCACCTGAAGGAAAGCTCACTGTGACCGCCACGGACCGCTCCATCGAGCTCATCAAGGTCGCCGCTCAGTCGGCCGCCGACAAGCTCGCGCACGACATCATCGCGTACGACGTCAGCGACGTGCTGTCGATCACGGACGCGTTCCTGCTCGCCTCCGCGCCCAACGACCGCCAGGTCAAGTCGATCGTCGACGAGATCGAGGAGCGGCTCAACAAGGACCTCGGCGTCAAGCCGGTGCGCCGCGAGGGCGACCGCGAAGCCCGCTGGGTCCTCCTGGACTACGTGGACATCGTGGTGCACGTCCAGCACAGCGAGGAGCGTGTCTTCTACGCCCTCGAGCGCCTGTGGAAGGACTGCCCCGAGATCGAGCTCCCCGCGGACGCCGTCGCGACCCGCGGCAAGGCCGCCGAGCACGCCGAGCAGCGCGCGGCGGAGGAGGCTGCCGACCTGGACGGTGAGCTTCGGTGACCAACCGCGGCTGCCGGATCATCCTGTGGCGGCACGGCCAGACGGCCTGGAATCTGGAGCGCCGCTTCCAGGGCTCCACGGACATCGAGCTGACCGACACCGGAGTCTCGCAGGCCAGGCGCGCCGCCCGGCTGCTCGCCTCGCTGAAGCCGGACGCCATCGTGGCGTCCGATCTGAATCGGGCGGCCGCCACGGCGAGCGAGCTCGCGGCCCTCACCGGCCTTCCCGTCACGTACGAGCAGGGCCTCCAGGAGACGTACGCCGGTGAGTGGCAGGGCCTGACGCACGACGAGATCATCGCGCGCTTCGGCGACCAGTACGCCGCGTGGAAGCGTGGCGAATCGGTGCGCCGCGGTGGCGGCGAGCTGGAGACCGAGGTCGCCGACCGTGCCGCGCCGATCGTGCTGCGCCATGCCGAGAAGCTGCCGGAGGACGGCACGCTCGTGGTGGTCAGCCACGGCGGCACGATCCGTACCACCATCGGCCGCCTCCTCGGCCTGGAGTCCCACCACTGGGAGGGCCTCGGCGGGCTCTCCAACTGCTGCTGGTCCGTGCTCGGCCAGGGCGCGCGGGGCTGGCGCCTGCTCGAGCACAACGCCGGCACGCTGCCGGAGCCGGTGCTCGGCGACGACGACTAGCCCTGCGCCGGGGCGGGTGCGGGGGTGGGTGCCAGAGCCGCTGGTCACAGGGCCCGGGAGGGCCCGTCACCCGGATTTCACATTCCGGCTCGTCGCAGGCTAAAGTTCTTCTTGTTCGCCCGCTGAGCGGGAAGAACGCAAGGGGCTATAGCTCAGTTGGTAGAGCGCCTGCATGGCATGCAGGAGGTCAGGAGTTCAATTCTCCTTAGCTCCACAATCCGGATCCCGTCCTCGTCAGAGGGCGGGATCCTTGCGTTCCCGGGGGCCCTTCCGTTCCTTCCCCTTCCGGCGGTCTGAGCGCACGCAGCTCGGCCGCCCGGCGGCGGCTCTCCTCGTCGTCCGGGGTGTACGCGACGATCCTGCACTCCGGCATGCCGTTGATGGACAGCGAGACCGACGTCATCCGCAGCTCGCCGACCGCCTCGTGCCGGAACGTCTTCACGCGCGGACCCGGCGGCGCCACATCGCCGCTCTCCCACAGCTCGGCGAAGTGCGCGCTCGCGGCCGACAGGCGGCGTATGAACTCCTCCCAGGCGGGCTCGCCCACATGCCGTCCGTACGAACTGCGCAGCGTCGCCACCATCACCGGCAGCTCCTCGTCGCGGAAGACCAGCGGGCAGACGGGATCGGGCGCGATGAACAGCGTCCACAGCACGTTCGGCACCCCGAAGGCCTCCAGCTGCGGGACGAAGAACAGGTCCCGGTAGGCGGGGTTGGTGGCGAGGATGTCGTACCGCTCGTTGTAGACCACCGCCGGGTGCGGGTCGAGCGCGTCGATGATGCCCTGGATCTCCGGACCGACGGCCGCGGGGGACGCGGCCCTGCGGTCGGGCTCGTACGGCACCTCGGCCAGGTGGTACAGGTGCTCCCGCTCCGCCTTGTCGAGCCGGAGCGTGCGCGCCACGGCGTCGAGGACGTGCCCCGAAGCGTTGATCGGGCGGCCCTGCTCCAGCCACGTGTACCAGGTGACGCCGACTCCGGAGAGCTGGGCGACCTCCTCGCGGCGCAGCCCTGGCGTGCGGCGGCGCAGGCCCGGCGGCATCCCCACGTCGGCCGGTGTCACCCGAGCCCTGCGGCCGCGCAGGAAGGCGGCGAGCTCCGGCCTGCGTCGCTGAGTGGTCCCCATCGTCGTCACGTCCCCCATCGTCCGTCCTCGCCACGGGCCTTGCCAGGTGCTGCCAGTACCAGCATCGGTGGGCTCTCGTTACCCGTACCAACTCGCCGCCACGCTCGGTGCCATGACAACGACCACCCCGTCCACCACCCCGCCCGGCGCGGCGGATCCCGTTGGTCCGAACCCCCCTGATCCGGACCCTGCATCCAGTAAAGCCCCCGGCACTGACAATCGCCCCGGGCGGCTGCTCGCCGTCGTCATCGCCGCGCAGTTCATGGCGCTGCTCGACGTCTTCATCGTCAATGTCGCGGCGCCCACCATCCGCACCGAACTGGGCGCGTCGGGCGCCGGGTTGCAGCTGGTGATCGCCGGCTACACCATCACGTACGCCGTGCTCCTGATCACCGGTGCGCGGCTCGGTGACCGTCTCGGACACCGTCGCGTCTACCTCGTGGGCCTCGCGGTCTTCACTGTCGCCTCGCTGGCCTGTGGACTCAGCAGGGGCACGGGCGAGTTGATCGCCTTCCGGCTGCTGCAGGGCGCGGGCTCCGCCTTGCTCATCCCGCAGGTGCTCAGCCTGATCCAGCGCCACTTCACCGGCGAGGCGCGGACGAGGGCGCTCGGGGCGTACTCGGCCGTGCTCGCCGTCGGGGCCGCCGCGGGGCAGGTGCTCGGCGGGGTCCTGGTCAGCGCCGACCTCTTCGGCACGGGATGGCGTCCGGTCTTCCTGGTGAACGTGCCGGTCGGCGTGGTCCTGCTGATCACGGCGGGGCGTGTGCTGCCGCGTGACGTCGTCAGGGAGCAGGGGGAGGCGCCGCGGGCGCGTGGGCTCGATCTGCCGGGGCTCGTGCTCCTCGGCGCCGCCGTCTCGCTGTTCACCGTGCCGCTGGTGCTCGGCCAGGAGGAGGGCTGGCCGCTGTGGTCCTGGCTCTCGATGGGCTCGGCCGCGGTGATCTTCGCCGTCTTCTGCGCGTACGAGGCCCGGCTCGCCCGCGGCGGCGGTGCGCCGCTGATCGCGCCGAGGGTCCTGCGCAGCCCCGGCATGGGCCTCGCGGTCTTCCGGATCGCCGCGGCGATGGGGGTCAACGTGGGCTTCCTGTTCGTGCTCACCCTGCACATCCAGGGTGGGCTCGGCTACAGCGCGCTGCGGGCGGGTCTGACGTTCGCGCCGACCGCGGTGGTCTTCGGGGCGGTCGGCCTGACGTGGCGCCACTGGCCCGCGCCGCTCCAACGGGCACTGATCCCGGGTGGGTTCGCGCTCACCTCGGTCTCTGCGGTCGCCATGGGGTTGCTGCTGCGGGACGGCGGGGAGGGCGGACCGTGGCTGTATGCGGCCTTCGTGGGGATCGGCGCGGGTCTCTCCCTGGGGTTCAGCCCGACGCTGACCCTGGCACTCTCCACGGTGCGGCCGAAGGACGCGGCGGACGCCAGTGGTCTCCTCTCGACGGTCGCTCAGCTCGGCCAGCTGATCGGCGTCGCGTGTTACGGCGCACTTTTCCTCAACCGGCTTGAGTCACAAGGGGTTCCGGGGGCGTATTCATCGGCGGACGCGCTGTTGGTGTGCGCGTATGCCCTGGCCGGGGCGGCCGCGCTGGGTGCCGTGTCCGGACTGGTACGACTGCGTCGCTGACCGGGCCGCTCGGGCCGTGGCAGAATCGGACAGCCGGAAGGGGACCGCGCCAGACCACCGAATGTGACCCGACGGGAGGGAGAGCGATGCCTGCGAGCATCCTCGACGGGGCCGAGCGCCCCGTCGCAGTGGCCGCGCCGCGACGCGCTGCCTCTCCCTTCGCGGCGATCGCCCTCCTCATCTGTCCGTCCTGCGGTTCGTCCCACGTCGCCCAAGTCCTGGGTGACAACGGCGGTGTCTCGTACGTGTGCACGGCCTGCGGCCACAGCTGGAGCTGATTGATGGGTGCACACAGGCGGAAGTGCGACTGGTGCGGCAGTGGTACGCCGATCGTCCGCGACATGGAACCCGTCAACCCGGACTACCAGTACTGGTGCGAGGAGTGCGCGCGGGCGCTGATCATAAAGGGCGACCCCATCGAGACGTACCGCGAACTCGAAGGGGAGCCGATCTACGGCCGGCTGCTCGACGAACACTGCACGCTCAAGCGCTTCTATTCATTCGCCACGGCCTGATCCCGCTCGATCACGCGAGGCCCCGCCTGATCCTGCCTGATCCTCGAGCGGGTCCGGCGGCCGACTCCTTGCAGCAGGAACGCGAAAGCGGCCCCTACGTAGAGGGCGGACAACGTCATCTCGCCATAATTCTGGCCTAGTTCGAGCCGCCCCACACCGTGCGGAACCCACCACAGGGCGTACGAACAGAAGACGAGGACCAACGCTCCGGTGGCCGCCCACCGGGCCCGGCCGCCCCGGCCCACCGACTCCGTCCACACCAGCAAGGCCATCGGCACGCACCACACCCAGTGGTGCGACCACGACACCGGGCTGACCAGGAGCGCCGTCACCGCGCAGCTGACCGCCGCCCTGGCGCGCTCCCCGCGCAGCGCAGCGCCCACCGCGACCGCGAGCCCGAGCGCGCCTGCCGCCGCCGCGGCCACCGCCCACCAGATGCCGGGCTCCTCGGTGTGCAGGAGGCGCGAGAGGACCCCGCGCAGTGACTGGTTCGCGGTGTCCTCGGGGAGCCCGACGCGGCTCGCCTCGAAGACCATCCGGGTCCAGAAGCGCCGGGAGTCGTACGGCAGGAGGGCGGCCGCGAGCAGTGTCGCGCCGGTGAACGAGACGGCCGCCACGCACGCGTGGCGGACGGGCGGGCGCCACTGCCCGCGCCGCACGGCCTGCGCGGCGCCGGTGAGTAGCAGGAACACCGCGAAGAGCGCGGGAGTGAGCTTGATCGCGGCCGCGATACCGATGCCGAGGCCCGTCCAGCGGTGGGTGGGGTGCCGGGACAGATCCCACAGGACCAGGACGGCGAGCAGCAGATTGATCTGGCCGTACCGCAGGGTCGTCCACACCGGCTCGGCCCAGACCGCGAGCGCGGACACCCACAGGGCGGTCTCCAGACGCGGGGCGGCCGCCACGCGCGCGTGCCCGATGTTGGGCGGGGGGCCGATGAGACGGATGGCGAGGTACGTGAAGATCACCAGGAGGAGCAGGTTCCCCAGCGTCGCCAGCGCCCGCATGTCCGCCGTGTCCAGGAGCGTCAGCGGCGTGAACAGCAGGGCGGCGAACGGCGGGTAGGTGGTGGGCAGATGGGCCTCGGTGGTGCGCAGCGCGTAGAGGTCGCCGCCCGCGCGCACGGTCTCGCCCTCGGCGCGGTAGACCATCAAGTCGATCATCGAGACGTCCAGGGCGCGCTGCGCGAGCCAGAAGGCCGTGAAGGAGAGCAGGCATGCCCCTGCGGCGAGGGGCACGCGGTGGCGGGCGCCGACAAGCGCGATCACGGTCACGAAGGCTGACAGTACCGGCCGTATCCGTACAGACCGGAAACGATTTGGTGGAGCACGGGGAGGACCGCTAATGTTTACGAGGTCGCCGGGGGAACCGGGCGGACAAGCAAGGGGCTATAGCTCAGTTGGTAGAGCGCCTGCATGGCATGCAGGAGGTCAGGAGTTCAATTCTCCTTAGCTCCACAGCAGATGAGAGCGGGCCACCCGGATCGGGTGGCCCGCTTTCGTGTGTCCGGCCTCTACGGGCTGGTCACTGCCGTCCGTACGGGCTGGTCACTGCCGTCCGCTGCCGAGCGCCCTGCGGCCACGGCTTCTGCCCGGCGGCAGGGCGAGCGGCAGAGCCGTGCGCGGCGAGGGGAGGGACGGGTCCTCCTCGATGCGCAGGGCGAGCGCCGGGCAGCGGCGTACGGCACGTTCGGCACGCGCTTCGGAGTACCGCGGTACGGAGGCTTCCGCCACACCGGGGAAGCCGTCGGGGCCCAGCTGGATCAGCTCGGGGACGATGTCCGCGCAGAGCCCGTGGCCCTGGCAGAGCGTCCAGTCGACGGCCAGCCTGCGACCGCTGGGCGCCTCGGCCTGCGGGGTTTCCGCCTGGAGGGGCAGGACGCCCTGCACG
This sequence comes from Streptomyces sp. Je 1-332, assembly GCF_040730185.1. Lineage (NCBI taxonomy): Bacteria > Bacillati > Actinomycetota > Actinomycetes > Kitasatosporales > Streptomycetaceae > Streptomyces > Streptomyces sp. Je 1-332. Next base: position 2,666,996 of record NZ_CP160402.1, on the reverse strand, counting down.
GGGCGGCCGCAGCCGCCGCCCAGGACGTGCGCGGCGAGGTCGTCGGTGAACGCCGAGATCGTGGACTCGATGAACGCCGCCGTGCCGTCGGGGTGCTTGCAGGCACCGCGCCGCTTCACGGCCCGCGTCACCTCGCGCAGCGCCTCCAGGGCGGTGGGACCGCCGCCGTCCAGGACGTCCGCGAGGCCGCGGGCCGCCGCGGGCAGGCCCAGATAGCAGGGGCCGCACTGACCCGCGCTCTCGGACGCCAGCCAGTTCGCCACCAGCAGCGCCTCCCCGAGCGGACAGGTGCCGGCGCCGATCGGCAGGATCGCGCCCGCGCCGAGGGCGCCGCCGCAGGCCTCCAGGGAGGCGCGTGAGACGACCGCGTCATGAGCGGTGACCGCGTCGAGCCACTTGCCGTGATAGCCGCCCGTCAGGACGCCCTGGGGGAGCGGCGGGGCGCCGGCCAGCTGCAGGACGTACCGCAAGGGCACTCCCGTGGGGACCTCGACCACCATGGGCCTCGCGACGGCTCCGGAGACGGTGAGCAGGACCGTGCCCGGCTCCTCCCGCAGGCCGGTGCGGCCGTATCGGTCGGGGCCGATCCGGGCGGCGACGGCGAGTTGGGCGAAGGTCTCCGCGTTGGACAGCAGCGTGGGCGCGCCGCCCACTCCGGAGTCGGAGGTTCGCACCTTGCGCCCCGGGGGCATGGGCGGGCCGCCGTCCGCGGAACGCACCAGGGCGGAGGATTCACCCGTCACCATGCGCACCGGATTGCGCTGCACGCGCGCGCGGATGGTCGATCCGCGCCGGTTGGTCAGGCCGCGCTCGGCGAGCGCCGCGAGCATCGAGGACTCGGTGGAGTCCCGGGTCACGCCCACGATGAGCGTGCGCGCTCCGAGGGCCTCGGCGGCAAGGAGAGCGCCGTCGAGGATGAGGTGCGGGGCGCGGTTGATCAGGACGGTGTCCTTGCGGCAGGCGGGTTCGTCCTCGCTGCCGTTGATGACCACCACGGGGCGCACCCCGCGACGTATCGCCGCGTCGGCGACCGAGCGCAGCTTCCGGGCGAAGGGGAAGCCGGCGCCGCCCCTGCCGCGCAGCGAGATGGCCTCGGAGAGGGTGGCGAGGGACTCGCCCGCCATGGGCTCGAGCGGGCCGTGCACCTTCAGGTGCATCGCCAGATCGAGGCGCTCGACCAGATCGAAGCCCGAGGTCAGGAGCGGAAGCCCGACGACGCGGACTTCGGGGACGTCGGGCAGCGACGCGTTCACTTGGGGCCTCCGGTGGCGGCGTTCCAGGGCTCGCCCGAACTCGGCGCCTGGAAGGTGTGGGGCAGCGGTTCAGTGGCGGGGCCGTTGTCGTACGGGGCCTGGTACGGGGCCTCGTACGGGGGGTCGGGGGCCGCGCCGTAGGGCGGTGGGTCGTACGCGGTGTCGTACAGGGTGGTGTCGTACGGGATGTGGGGCGCCTCGGCCGGGGGCGGCGGGGAGGGCGCCGGCCAGCGGGGCGGCGGGGGATCGGTGCTGGACACGACCTCTGTGGGCAGGTTGGTGGAGGCGAGGACGCGGTAGGCCGCCGCGATGCCGACCACCGGGGTGGGGTCGGACTCGGGTTCGGGGGCACGGCCGGGAGCGGCGGCCGTGCCGGGGAGCGGGGACTCGGTGGTGTCCCTGCGGACGGGCTCTCTGTTGCGGGCCCTGCTCTCGGGTTCGAGGAGGGCCAGGATCCGGGCGGCCACCTTCCGCTTGAGCGGGAGCGGGGAAGCGCGCAGCGCGACCGCGCCCGCGACGGCGACCAGACAGAGGCAGTACAGGGTGGTCACCCACGGACTCGGCGGGCGTCCCGCGTACAGGCCGTGGATCAGCGCCGAACACCAGGCCGGGTAGGCGAGCATGTGCAGCGCGCGCCAGCGGGACGCCACCTGGGCCGGTGAGGCGAAGGCGCTGCGCAGGGCTCCGGTGACGCCTGTGACGACCATGAGGAGCCCGGCGAGCGACCCGAGGCCGATGAGCCCGTCGGTTCCGGAGAAGCCGAGCCCGAAGGGGATGAGGGCGCCGACCGGCGACACGTGGTCGAGCGTGAGCTTGACGGTGACGTGGAGCAGGAGGAACCCGATGGAGGCGACGGCGGTGGCCCGGTGCACGGCCTGGGCGAGCAGTCGCTGACGGGAGTGCAGGAAGAGCCGGTCGGTGGCGACCAGGCCCCAGACGACGGCTGCGGTCAGGGAGACCAGGGACAGCACGCCGGTGGTGAAGTCGAGTGCGGCGCGGAAGGCGTCGCTCCCGACTATCACGAGCAGGGGTATCAGCAGGAGTGCGGCGGTGGTCAGTACTCCGCGCGTGCTTCTGCTCGGTTCGGGGAAGGCTGCGAACGAAGTGTTCCTGCGGTTGGTGCGGCCCGCGCCGCTCGCGCGGCTTGCGCGGCTCGGGCGGCTTTTGCGATGCGGATTCAGAGGGTTCATGGGGGCGACTCCGAAATGGCTCGATCGCCGCATGCTAAGTGGCCGCATACCAGTGAGTACGAGGTTTGAGTTATTGCGTTGTTATCCAAACGCGATGCGATCTTGGTGTTGCCCCGTTAGTGGTCGGTACGCGGAGTAACCCTTGGCCAAAGGTTGGGTTCCGGACCGCCGTGCGCCTCCGGTCGGTGCGGGTGTCGCGGCGTGGAACCTCGTCGCGGGCCGCACGGGCGCTGCGGTACCCTGACGCCATGCGTGCCGTACGCCTTCTGCTTAGCGGGCCGCGCTGATCAGTCCCGACCGCCGGAAAATCGCGGTCGGCATCGGCGCGGCGTCCCCTCCTGTGTGAGGGGCTTTTTCATTTGGCCAGGACGGTCATTTCCGCAGGCAGAGACGATCGATGGAGCTTTGAGGATCATGAGCGAGACGAATTCTGCTGCCGCCTCCGAGGTGGCCGCACCGCACCGCTACACGGCCGCCCTGGCCGCCGAGATCGAGGCACGCTGGCAGGACTTCTGGGACGCCGACGGCACGTACGAGGCGCCCAACCCGAGTGGTGACCTGGCGGCGAAGGGTGAAGCCCAGGCCGCGCTGGTCGCCAAGCCCAAGAAGTTCATCATGGACATGTTCCCGTACCCCTCCGGAGCGGGCCTGCACGTCGGCCATCCGCTGGGGTACATCGCCACGGACGTCTTCGCCCGCTTCCAGCGGATGAACGGCCACAACGTCCTGCACACCCTGGGCTTCGACGCGTTCGGCCTGCCCGCCGAGCAGTACGCCGTGCAGACGGGCACCCACCCGCGGGCCTCCACCGAGGCCAACATGGAGAACATGAAGGCGCAGCTGCGCGGTCTGGGCCTGGGCCACGACAAGCGACGCTCCTTCGCGACGATCGACCCGGACTACTACAAGTGGACCCAGTGGATCTTCGTACAGATCTTCAACTCCTGGTACGACGACGAGGCGAAGAAGGCGCGTCCGATCGCCGACCTGGTCGCGCAGTTCGACAGCGGTGAGCGCCCCGTACCGGGCACCACGCGCGCGTGGAGCGAACTGGACGCCGCGGAGCGCGCCGAGGTCCTGGGCGCGTACCGCCTGGCGTACGCCTCCGACGCGCCCGTCAACTGGTGTCCCGGCCTGGGCACCGTCCTGGCGAACGAGGAGGTCACCGCCGACGGACGCTCCGAGCGCGGCAACTTCCCCGTATTCAAGGCCAAGCTGCGCCAGTGGAACATGCGCATCACCGCCTACGCGGACCGCCTGCTGGACGACCTGGACGGCCTGGACTGGCCCGAGGCCATCAAGCTGCAGCAGCGCAACTGGATCGGCCGCTCCGAAGGCGCCCGCGTCGCCTTCCCCGTCGGCACCGAGGACGGCGACGCGATCACCGTCTTCACCACCCGCCAGGACACGCTGTTCGGCGCCACCTACATGGTTCTGGCGCCCGAGCACGAGCTGGTCGACAAGGTCGTCCCCGACGCCTGGCCCGAGGGCACCCACGAGACGTGGACCGGCGGGCACGCCACGCCGGCCGAGGCCGTCGCCAAGTACCGCGCGTTCGCCGCCTCCAAGTCCGACGTGGAGCGCCAGGCCGACGCCAAGGAGAAGACCGGTGTCTTCACCGGTGTCTACGCCACCAACCCGGTCAGCGGCGAGCAGGTCCCCGTCTTCATCGCCGACTACGTACTGATGGGCTACGGCACCGGCGCGATCATGGCCGTCCCGGCGCACGACAGCCGCGACTTCGCCTTCGCCCGTGCCTTTCACCTGCCGATGCACTGCGTGGTCGAGCCCTCGGACGGCCGCGGCACCGACACGGCGACCTGGGACGACGCCTTCTCCTCCTACGAGGCGAAGCTGATCAACTCCACGAACACGGAGATCTCCCTGGACGGCCTGGACGTCGCGGGCGCCAAGGCACGGATCACCGGCTGGCTGGCCACCCGCGGCATCGGCGAGGGCACCGTCAACTTCCGCCTGCGCGACTGGCTGTTCAGCCGCCAGCGCTACTGGGGCGAGCCCTTCCCGATCGTCTACGACGAGGACGGCATCGCCCACTCGCTGCCCGAGTCGATGCTGCCCCTGGAGCTGCCGGAGGTCGACGACTACTCCCCGCGCACCTTCGACCCGGATGACGCGGACACCTCTCCGGAGACGCCGCTGTCCCGCAACGAGGACTGGGTCAACGTCACCCTGGACCTGGGCGACGGGCCCAAGAAGTACCGCCGCGAGACCAACACGATGCCCAACTGGGCCGGTTCGTGCTGGTACGAGCTGCGTTACCTGGACCCGCACAACGACCAGCAGCTGGTCGACCCGGAAGTCGAGCAGTACTGGATGGGCCCGCGCGAAGGACAGCCGACCGGCGGCGTCGACCTGTACGTGGGCGGCGCCGAGCACGCGGTGCTGCACCTGCTGTACGCCCGCTTCTGGTCGAAGGTGCTGTTCGACCTGGGGCACATCTCGTCCGCCGAGCCGTTCCACAAGCTGTTCAACCAGGGCATGATCCAGGCCTACGTGTACCGCGACAGCCGTGGCTTCCCGGTCCAGGCCACCGAGGTCGAGGAGCGCGACGGCAAGTACTTCTTCGAGGGCGAGCCGGTCAAGCGCGAGCTGGGCAAGATGGGCAAGTCCCTGAAGAACGCGGTCACTCCGGACGAGATCTGCGAGGAGTACGGCGCCGACACCCTGCGCCTGTACGAGATGGCGATGGGCCCGCTGGACGTCTCGCGCCCGTGGGACACGCGTGCGGTGGTCGGCCAGTACCGCCTGCTGCAGCGCATGTGGCGTCTGATCGTCGACGAGTCGACCGGCGAGGTCACGGTCGCCGACGCCGCGGAGTCCGAGATCGCCGAGGGCACGCTGCGCGCCCTGCACAAGGCGATCGACGGTGTGCGCCAGGACCTGGACGGCATGCGGTTCAACACCGCCATCGCCAAGATCACCGAGCTGAACAACTACCTGACCAAGGAGGGCGGCACGCTGCCGCGCTCGGTCGCCGAGCGCCTGGTGCTGATGATCGCTCCGCTGGCCCCGCACGTCGGTGAGGAGCTGTGGCGCAAGCTGGGCCACACCGACTCGGTCGTCCACCAGGACTTCCCCGTGGCCGACCCGGCGTACGTCGTGGACGAGACCGTGACCTGCGTCGTGCAGATCAAGGGCAAGGTCAGGGCGCGCCTTGAGGTCTCCCCGTCGATCTCGGACGAGGAGCTGGAGAAGGTGGCCATGGGTGACGAGAGGGTGCTGGCGGCGCTGGACGGCGCCGGGATCCGCAAGGTCATCGTGCGGGCGCCGAAGCTGGTGAACATCGTTCCGGCCTGAGACCGGGCGCAGGCAGTGTGAGGGGGCATGAGGGTAGTCCCCTACGGGCAGGTTGGGGGTTCCGTTGGAACCCTCGGCCTGCCCTTTGCGTTTACCGTTGAAGAGTCGGTGCGGAACCCGCCGCAGGACCTGGGAGGAGCGTCATGGAAGCCATGGGCGTGATCGTGGCGCTGCTGGTACTGCTGTTCGTGATCTTCGGTGCGTACATGACCGTGAAGGCGGTCGGTGCCGCCAAGCGTGGCGTGGACCGCACGATCTCGCAGGCGCGCCGGTCGGTGGAGGACACGACGCTCCGGGCGAAGAGCTTCGCGCAGGTGGGCGCGGCCGGTGAACTGGCCCAGCTGCGGCTCAAGTTGCGTACGTCGATGCGGGCCACGCAGGACGCCCTGCAGGCGGGCGTGGTCGAAGACGCCTCGCTGAAGGAGTCCCTGGGGCTCTTCGAGCGGCTGAGCGCGCACGGGCACGAGCTGGACGACGAGCTGCGGCGCCTCGAGCGGGACCCCGACAGGACGACCCTGGCCGCGCGGCTCCCGGCGCTGCGGGAGCGTACGGCGCAGATCACCAAGTCGGCGGACTCGCTGCGGTGGGCGGTGCGCGACCGGTCGCAGCGGTTCGCGGGCGACGACCTGGACTCCCTGAGCTCGCAGATCGACCTGGAGACCGGCGCGCTGCGGCACTGGACGAAGGAGCCCTCGCCCACGCAGACTCCCGCCGCGTGGCCCGAGCCCGAGCCGGCGGCTGACGCGGGCAAGGGCGCCGAGCAGACGTGGACGGAGCCTTCGGGGCGGCCGGGGCGGCCGGAGCAGCCGGAGCGGGCGCGGCAGTCGAAGCCGTCCGCGTCGGCGGAGGAGTCGGCGCGGCCCGCCATCACGCCGCCGACGCCGCGGCCCGTCTATTCCTGGGAGAAGCAGACCAGGCCGGAGAGCACGACGTGACCGCGCGGGTGACGTGGCACGGCCGGGGGTGCGGCTGGCAGACTGCCGCCTCAGGGGTCGGGCTGCCGCCTGCGGGTCCAGGCAGGTAATCTCCACCGCATGTCCCGTCATGTCGCGATCGTCACGGATTCAACGGCCTATCTGCCGCAGCGGACGATGGAGCGGCACGGCATCACGTCGGTACCTCTGACCGTGGTCCTCGGCGACCAGGCGCTCGAAGAGGGCACCGAGATCTCCGCCCGCTCCCTGGCCCTGGCGCTGCAGAAGCGGCGTTCCGTGACCACCTCACGGCCGAGCCCGGAACTCTTCGCGCAGACGTATCGCAAGGTCGCCGATTCCGGCGCCACGGCCATCGTCTCTCTGCACCTGTCGGCCGAGTTCTCGGGAACGTACGACGCGGCGGTCCTCGCGGCGAAGGACGCGCCGGTGCCGGTCCAGGTGGTGGACACCGGCATGGTCGCGATGGCCCTGGGCTTCTGCGCGCTCGCGGCGGCGGAGACCGCCGAGTCGGGCGGTTCGGTGGACGAGGCGGTGACGGCGGCGGAGAAACGGGCCGCGAACACGTCCGCGTACTTCTACGTCGACACGCTGGACTATCTGCGCCGTGGTGGCCGCATCGGCGCGGCCCAGGCCCTGTTGGGCTCGGCCCTGGCCGTGAAGCCGCTGCTCCAGCTGGACGGTGGGCGCATCGAGATGCTGGAGAAGGTGCGGACGGCGTCCAAGGCGATCGCCCGGCTCGAGGAGATCGTGGTCGAGCGGGCAGGGTCGAACCGCGTCGACATCGCGGTACATCACCTGGCGGCCCCGGACCGCGCAGCAACCCTCGCGGACCGCCTCAGGGCCCGGCTGCCGGCCCTGGCGGAACTGCATGTGAGCGAGGTCGGCGCGGTGATCGGGGCGCATACGGGGCCGGGGTTGTTGGGGGCTGTGGTTTCGCCCTGGTGAGGGGCGAGGGGCGAGGGGCGAGGGGTGTTGGGTGGTGCGGGGGCGCGGGGTGTGGGGAGCGGGGTGTGGGTGTGGGTGTGGGTGACGAAGTTATCCACAACTTCCGGGTAATCCACGGGAATTGACCAAGATCAACTAATTTCTGCCGCGATGCCTAGCGTCGTTGGCATGGCACTTCGATCACTTTCACGGAAACCCGCCGCGACGAGCGGACCGGGGCGAGCCCCCGCGTCCGACGGCCGAGCCGCTGACGACCGCGCGCGATACAGCCACGCCCGCAGGCGAGCGACCAGGCGCAGACACGCCTCGGCGGAAGCGCGGTCACGGGCGTTGCGACAGCGCGCGGAGGCGCTCTTCCCTACCGGGCCTGAGGGAGGGGGCGGTAGCGGGAGTGGTGAACGGGGCGGTGATGAAGGGGGCTTGAGGTCGAGTGCGCCGCCGGATGTTCGGGGGTCGGGGGGTGTGCTGGCGGTTGGGGGTGATTTGGGGCCGGGGCCGGGGCCTGGGTTGGGGCCAGGGCTGGGGGCAAGGCCAGAGCTTGGGCCGGGGCCGGTCAGGCGTTGGCGTCAGCCGGAGCTGGGGGAGGCGGGGCGTGAGCGGTCGGAGTCGGAGCCGGATTCCGATCTGGAGTCGCCGTCTCAGCCGCGGGTGGCGCGGCGATCGAGGGCGGTGTCGCAGACTCCGGGGGCGGGGGTCGGGGCTACTGCGCAACCGCAGGCTTCGGGGCGGACGCAGCCTTCGGTGCCGTATTGGGCTCGGCAGGTGGACGCGGCCGATGGTGAGCGTGGTGAGCCGGAGGACGTGGGGGAGGCGCAGGGCGCGACTTTGCAACAGGCCGGGCGGGGTTCACAGCGGCAGGCGCCGGTGTGGCCTCGGTCTTGGGTTGCGCCGGTACCGCGGGCTGAGCAGCCGGACGCGGCCGATGGTGAGCCGCAGGATGGAATTTTGCAACGGCCGGGACGGGGTCCGCATCGGCAGGCGCCGGTGTGGGCTCGGTCTTCGGTAGCGCCGGTGCCATGGGCTCAGCAGGCGGATGGTGAGCCGGAGGGCATGACCCTGCAACAGGCCGTGCGGGGGTCGCAGCGGCTGCCTTCGGTGCGGGGGCCGTCTTCGGTTGCGCCGGTGCCTCGGGCTCCGCAGGCGGACGCGGCTGATGGTGAGTTTGTGCCGCAGGCGCAGCGGCGTGGCGCGGGTTGGCGTCAGTCGGTGTCGGAGGGTGTGGGATTGCCGCTGGCCGAGTCGTCGACTCGGTCGGCGTCGTCGCCGGAGGGTGCGGTGTTGCCGCAGGCCGTGCGGGTGCCGTTGTCGGTGTCGGCGCGGGGGCAGGTGCAGGACCGGCGGTGGCGGCAGTCGGTGGCGGGCGCTCATGCTGCGCAGCCGCAGCCGCAGCCGCAGCCGCAGCCGCAGCCGCAGCCGCAGCCGGGGCCGGAGCCCCGGCCGCAGGCGGCGGCCCACCCGCAGCCGGAGCCGGAGCTGACGGCTCGGCGGGTGGAGGTGGGGGCGCCCCTGCGGGGGCGGGTGGGGCTTGTTGTGCGGGAGCGGTTGCCGTTGTGGCTGCAGGTGCGGTGCGGGCTTGAGCGGCGGAGTCTGGTCGCGCTCCTGGTGGTCTTAGTCGTTGCGGCGGTCTTCGCTGCCCAGCACTTCTGGGCAGGGCGGACGCAGCCGGTGCGGGCGCCGGACGTGGTCGGGGCGGCGCCCTCCCCGTCGCCCGGAGCCCCGCCTCCCTCGGAAGGCGGCGGCAGGCCGGCGGCCGGTGCCGCCGGCGCGAGGATCGTCGTGGACGTCAGCGGAAAAGTCCGAAGCCCCGGAATTCTGCGGATGCCCGCGGGCTCCCGTGTCGCCGACGCGCTGAAGGCCGCAGGCGGAGTTCGCCCCGGCACGGACACGGACGGCCTCAACCGTGCCCGTCTGCTCATCGACGGCGAACAAGTGGTCGTCGGCGCCCCGGTGCCACCATCGGCAGCCCCGGCGGAACCCGGCGCGGGTGCGGCAGCGGGACCGACGGCAGGAGGCCCCGCCGCCCCGGTCGGCCTCAACACGGCCACTGCCGAGCAACTCGACGAACTGCCGGGCGTGGGCCCCGTGCTGGCCCAGCACATCATCGACTACCGCACAGAACACGGCGGTTTCCGCTCGGTGGACGAATTGCGCGAGGTCAACGGAATCGGCGACAAACGCTACGCCGACCTGCAGAATCTCGTGCGGCCATGAGAGCGCCGAGCCGGGCGGCCGTCGCGCCGGGGGCTCCGACGGAACCGGGGCATCCCACCGCTCACACCCCGACCGGGCCTGGGGCGGCGGGCGCCCACCCTCGGCGGGAGGGCCCGCTGGACCTGCGACTCGTGCCGCCCGCCCTCGCGGCGTGGGGAAGCGCGGCCGTGGCGCTGGATGCCCCGCATCAGTGGGTGACCGCAGCGGTGGTGGTCTGTGTGGTGGTGGCAGGTGCCCTGCTGGTGACCTGGACGGTGAGGAGCCGGTCGGCGGGCGAAGGGGAGGAAGGGCGGCAGGACGCGGTGACCGGGCCGCCCGGCGGCTGGTGGCGAGGGCAGCCATGGCGGCGGGTCTCGGCGGCGGCCGTGCTTCTCTGCGCCGCGGCGGGCGCTGCCTCCGGCGGGTTGCACGGGGCCGACCTGCACCGAGGACCGGTCCCTGCCCTGGCGAATCAATACGCCGATGCAGAGGTGGAGTTGGAGGTCACCGGCGACCCCCGGCTGACCCGGCCCCGCGTCACGGGGGCCCATGCCGTGCCGCCCTCCGTCATGTTCGACGCGGAGATCGTCCGGGTCACGTCGGCGGACGGCGACACCTCCGTGACCCGCACCCCGGCCCTGGTCTTCGCCGGGAGCGGGAGCGGGAGCGGGAACGGGCGTGGAGGTGGGGAGGGGGACGAGCGGGGCCGCGGGGTCAGACGTGGGGATTCTGCCGGACCCTGGCCCAAGGCTCGCTGGCTGGCACTGCTGCCCTCCACCACGCTGCGTGTCCAGGCGAGCCTCTCGCCTCCCCTGCCGCGGAGCGACCGCGTGGCGGCCGTGCTGCGGGTGTCCGGGGAGCCGTCCCCGGAGGTGATCGAGGCGGCGTCACGGCCGCAGCGGCTTGCGGGGAGACTGCGGGGCGGGCTGAGGGAGGCCACGGACGGTCTGCCGCCCGACGCCCGTGCGCTGTTGCCCGGCCTGGTGGTCGGGGACACCTCGCGCGTGTCACCCGAGTTGGAAGAGGCCTTCAAGGCGACCGACCTGACGCACCTCCTGGCGGTGAGCGGCGCCAACCTCACGATCGTCCTCGCCCTGCTCATCGGCCCACCCGGCCTGGCTCAGCGTGCTGAACGACGGGGGATCGCACCGCGGTTGGGGATTTCACTACGGATGACCGCGTTGCTGGGCGGCGTCCTCACCCTCTGCTTCGTCATCGTCTGTCGACCGGACCCGAGTGTGCTGCGGGCCGCGGCCTGCGGGCTGATCGCCCTGCTCGCCATCGGCACAGGGCGGCGCAGATCGCTGATCCCGGCCCTGGCCGCCGCCGTACTGCTGCTCGTCCTGTACGACCCGTGGCTGGCTCGCAGTCCCGGCTTTCTGCTCTCCGTCCTCGCCACCGGAGCCCTGCTCACCCTCGCTCCGAGGTGGAGTGCTGCCCTGCGAAGGCGCCGGGTTCCTCCGCGTCTGGCCGAGGCGTTGGCCGCCGCGGCAGCCGCGCAGGCGGTGTGCGCGCCGGTCGTCGCCGTCCTCGCGGCACGGGTGAGCCTGGTGGCGGTGCCCTGCAACCTCCTCGCGGAGGTGGCCGTCGCGCCTGCCACGGTCCTGGGTTTCGCCACGCTGGCGACGGCGCCGTTGGCGATGCCGGTCGCCAAGGCTCTGGCGTGGTGCGCGAGTTGGCCGACCGGGTGGATCGCGGACATCGCCCGCGCGGGGGCGGCCCTGCCCGGGAGCGGGGTCGACTGGCCAGGTGGGTGGCGTGGTGGTCTGCTGCTCGCCCTCGCCACGGTGGGCGTTGTGCTGCTCGGCCGCAGGCTCGTCAGGCATCCGTGGGTCAGCGTCGCCTTCGCCGTGCTGCTCGTCCTCGCCGTCGTCCAGCCTCCGCCTCTCACCCGGGTGATCGCGGGCTGGCCGCCACCGGGCTGGCGGTTCGCGATGTGTGACGTGGGGCAGGGGGACGCCACCGTGCTCGCTGCCGGTGACGGGGCGGGGGTGGTCGTCGACGCGGGGCCTGATCCGGTGCTCGTGGACCGCTGTCTGCGTTCGCTCGGCGTGACGCGTGTGCCGCTGGTGCTGTTGACGCATTTCCACGCGGACCATGTGGCGGGCCTGTCGGGTGTGCTGCGGGGGCGTTCGGTCGGGGCGATCCAGACGACGGGGTATCAAGAGCCTCCCGAGCAGGCGCGGTTCGTACGGGGGCAGGCGGCTGCCCGCGGGATCCCGGTGAGCCACGCCGTGGCGGGGGAGCGGCGACGCGCGGACGGCGGGGTCCTCGACTGGCGGGTGCTCTGGCCTGCGGCGGCCGGTCCGGGCACGGCAGCGACCCCCGACGGCCCGAACGACGCCAGCGTCACGCTGCTCGTCAGGGCCGGAGGAGTGACCCTGCTCCTGCTCGGTGATCTCGAGCCGCCCGCCCAGCGAGCCCTGGCGCGTACCCCTGCCGTGGCGGCGCTGCCGCCAGTGGACGTGCTCAAGGTCGCCCACCACGGCTCGGCCTATCAGGACCCCGGCCTCCTGCGGCGGGCCGCGCCTCGCCTGGCTCTCATCTCCTGTGGACGGGACAACTCATACGGCCACCCGGCGCCTCGTACGGTCGCGGCGTTGCGGGCCGGGGGCGCGGAGGTGCTGCGGACGGATACGAACGGCTCCATCGCGGTCATCGGGCCGACCGACGGGCGGGCGGTGGTCGGGGGAGCAGCCCCGGCATTGCAGGTCGCCACGCGCCCGCCATAGCCCGTCGTCCGGAGCCTGGGTACCAAAACGCCTCTACAGGTGACCAACTCGGTTACTCAGGACAGTTCAAGTGCTATCGCAGGATTCCAGTGAAGTGGGTTCGTGTTGCATCGAATGCCGCAACGGTGATCGAATGTCTCTTCGTGACAGGAGTTGTCAAGGTGCGCGGGGGTGTGTCGCAAATGTTCGGCCGTTGGCTGGGAGAACGTACGGACCGAGCCGGTCGAACGAATCGAGTCGGCCAGGCAGGTCAGGCAGGGCGAGTGGGGCGAGTGGGTCGGGCTGGAGGAGCGGGTCGGGCCGGACGGGGCGGCGGTCCCCTTTCCGCTGTGGCGGTACCGGCCAGCGCGGGGGTGCTCAGCTGCCGGGTGCTCGACCCCGTCAACGAGCCGGTGCGGCATGCGGAGTTCGCGGTGAGCGATGCCATGGGGCGCAAGGTCGTCGGTGGGGGGCTTGATCCGTTCGGTTCGTTCGTCGCGACCGTTCCCGCCGGTGACTACCGCCTGGCGGTCTCGGCGGAGGGGTTCACTCCGTACCGGGCGAACGCCACGGTCGGGGAGAGCGCGCACGCCTCGCTCGGTGACGTCATGCTCCAGATAGCCCCGCCTCCGGCGCTGCCCGAGCCCGGTGACTGGGAGATCGATCCCCTGCACTCCTCGGTCGCCTTCACCGCGCGGCACATCGGTCTCGCCCGTATCCACGGGCGGTTCAACAGCTTCGCGGGCGCCATACGGCTGGGGGAGCGCATGGAGGACTCGGCCATGCACGTCGTCATCGACGCCTCCTCCATCGACACCGCGGTGAAGATGCGCGACGACCACCTGCGGTCCGGGGACTTCCTCGACGTGGAGCGCTTCCCGACGATGGAGTTCTACAGCGACCGCTTCGTGCACAAGGGCGGCAGCCGCTGGGCGATCACGGGTGGTCTGACGCTGCACGGGGTGACGCGCACGGTGACGCTGGAGACGGAGTATCTCGGAGTGGGCCGCGGCCTGGAGGGGGAGACCCGCGTGGCCTGCCGCGCCTCCACCGAGCTGCACCGCGACGACTTCACGATCAACTGGCAGACGATGCTGGCCCGAGGCATCGCGGCGATCGGCCCCAGCATCTCGATCGACCTCGATATACAGGTCCTGCCCAAGTCCTGACACCGGGCGGCCCGCTGCCCGGCGGGCCGGGGTCTAGGGAGCTTCCAGCCACCCCTCGTGTTCCGCCGCCAGATCGTCCAGTGCCGTCCGGTCCAGGCGCCGCTCGGGGTCCTCGATCACGACCAGCCACTGGGCGTCCTCGGCGTCGTCCTCGCCCGCCAGGGCGTCACGGACGAGCTGGGGCTGCTCGCGCACGCCGAAACGGTCGGGGAGTTCTTCGGCCACTTCCTCCGCGGCGTCGCGGTCGGGCAGCACCAGCACATGTCGTACGTCGGTCACCCTGCCCATTCTCCGGTACGGGGCGGGGCGCTTCGGAACCGGCTGTGCGGGGTGGGCTGTCAGTGCCGCGTGGGATGCTTGACCGCGATGGCCAGGAAGACAGATACCGCCGACCCGCTCGCTCCTCTCACGCTCGCCGTGGGCCAGGAGGATCTCCTCCTCGACCGCGCCGTGCAGCAGGTGGTCGCGGCCGCCCGCGCCGCCGACGCGGACACGGACGTGCGCGACCTCACCTCCGACCAGTTGCAGCCGGGCACGCTCGCCGAGCTGACCAGTCCCTCGCTCTTCGCCGAGCGCAAGGTCGTGGTCGTACGCAACGCGCAGGATCTGTCGGCCGACACGGTCAAGGACGTGAAGGCGTATCTCTCCGCGCCGGCCGAGGAGATCACCCTCGTCCTGCTGCACGCGGGCGGTGCCAAGGGCAAGGGCTTGCTCGACGCGGCTCGCAAGGCCGGGGCGCGTGAGGTCGCCTGCCCCAAGATGACCAAGGCCGCGGACCGGCTCTCGTTCGTACGGAGTGAGTTCCGTGCCCTGGGCCGTTCGGCCACTCCCGAGGCGTGCCAGGCCCTGGTCGACTCGATCGGCAGCGATCTGCGGGAGCTGGCTTCGGCGGTGTCCCAGCTGGTGGCTGACGTCGAGGGCACGATCGACGAGGCTGTCGTCGGCCGCTATTACACGGGGCGGGCCGAGGCCTCCAGCTTCACCGTGGCCGACCGTGCGGTGGAGGGGCGGGCCGCCGAGGCGCTCGAAGCGTTGCGGTGGTCCTTGTCGACCGGGGTCGCCCCCGTCCTGATCACCAGTGCGCTCGCTCAGGCTGTCCGGGCGATCGGCAAGCTGTCCTCTGCGAGGGGTGGGCGGCCGGCCGATCTTGCTCGGGAGCTTGGTATGCCGCCCTGGAAGATTGATCGGGTTCGGCAGCAGAGTCGGGGGTGGACGCCGGATGGGGTGGCGGTGGCGTTGAGGGCCTGTGCGGAGGCTGATGCGGGGGTCAAGGGTGGGGGCGATGATCCCGAGTACGCGTTGGAGAAGGCTGTCGTTTCTGTTGCCCGTGCTGCGCGGGCGCGCCGCTGAGGTTGTGCGGTTGCCCCCCGGGGTGCTGTGTCTGCGGGGGCGTTGTGCTAGTTCGCGCAGTTCCCCGCGCCCCTGGGGTGGCTCCGTCGGTTCGTCGGCCGCAGGTCCGTTGTGGCTTGTCGCGCAGTTCCCCGCGCCCCTGGGGGTGCCTCCGCAGGTTCGTCGGCCGCCGGTCCGTTGTGGTTGCTCGCGCCGTTCCCCGCGCCCCTACGGGGGCTTAACGCCCCCGGACACAGCAATGCCCCCGGAGTGGGCCGGGGGCATTGTCGCAGCGTGGCGTACTGCGGGGTCTGTCCGCGATTCGAGGTAGAGGGCTCGAATTACCCTCGCGGGAGGATTGATCAGCGCCCCGGCGAGCCGGGGCAAGGGTTTCAGCCCTGGAGGGTCGCGACCTTCGAAGCAAGCGCCGACTTCTTGTTGGCGGCCTGGTTCTTGTGGATGACGCCCTTGGAGACGGCCTTGTCGAGCTGGCGCGAAGCCTCGCGCGTCGCCTCGACGGCCTTCTGGGTGTCACCAGCGGCAACGGCCTCGCGGGCCCGGCGGATCGCGGTCTTCAGGGAAGACTTGACTGCCTTGTTGCGCTGACGCGCCTTCTCGTTGGTCTTGATCCGCTTGAGCTGGGACTTGATGTTCGCCACGAAAGAGCCTTTTCAGGTTCAGGTCCTGCAGAGGTACTGCAGATGAGTTTCTTTGACACGTGCCTCAGAACCGAGAGGGCAAGGAGACACAGCTGCCCAGATTACCAGCCGCCCTCCGGCCGGCCCAATCCGGGCCCGCGCTCAACCCGGACCGGCCCAATCCAGGCCCGCGCCCCACCCGGACCCGGCGCAATCCGGGCCCGCCCCTCACCCGGACCGGCCCACGCCGGGCCCAGTGCTTCACCCATGGGACCATGGAACCTACGTATAGATCCGACCCGAGGCGACAGGCGCCTCAAGAGACAGGACCCTGCGTGCCCGCGACCCCTAAAAATGTGCCCGAGCCGAGCCGTACCGACCCGGCTCTGATCCGTAATTTCTGCATCATCGCGCACATCGACCACGGCAAGTCCACGCTCGCCGACCGGATGCTCCAGCTGACCGGCGTGGTCGAGCAGCGGCAGATGCGTGCTCAGTACCTCGACCGCATGGACATCGAGCGTGAGCGCGGCATCACGATCAAGTCCCAGGCGGTGCGTCTGCCCTGGGCCCCCACGGAGGGGCCCGACAAGGGCAGCACCCACGTTCTCAACATGATCGACACCCCGGGCCACGTGGACTTCACGTACGAGGTGTCCCGCTCGCTCGCGGCCTGTGAGGGCACGGTCCTTCTCGTGGACGCGGCGCAGGGCATCGAGGCGCAGACTCTCGCCAACCTCTACCTGGCGATGGAGAACGACCTCAAGATCGTTCCGGTGCTCAACAAGATCGACCTGCCGGCCGCCCAGCCGGAGAAGTTCTCCGAGGAGCTCGCCAACCTCATCGGCTGCCAGCCCGAGGACGTGCTGAAGGTCTCCGCGAAGACCGGCATGGGCGTCGAGGCGCTGCTCGACAAGGTCGTGGCCGAGGTTCCGCCGCCGGTCGGTGTCGCGGACGCGCCCGCGCGCGCGATGATCTTCGACTCGGTGTACGACTCGTACCGCGGCGTCGTGACGTACGTCCGAGTGGTCGACGGCCAGCTCAACAAGCGTGAGCGGATCCGGATGATGTCCACCGGGGCCACGCACGAGCTGCTCGAGATCGGTGTCTCGTCGCCCGAGATGACCCCGGCCGACGGCATCGGCGTCGGCGAGGTGGGCTACATCATCACCGGCGTGAAGGACGTCCGTCAGTCCAAGGTCGGTGACACGATCACCTCCCTGAACAAGGGTGCGACCGAGGCCCTCGGCGGTTACAAGGACCCGAAGCCGATGGTCTTCTCGGGTCTCTATCCGCTGGACGGCTCCGAGTACCCCGACCTGCGCGAGGCCCTGGACAAGCTGCAGCTCAACGACGCCGCGCTGGTCTACGAGCCGGAGACGTCGGCCGCGCTCGGCTTCGGTTTCCGCGTCGGCTTCCTGGGCCTGCTCCACCTCGACGTGATCCGTGAGCGGCTCGAGCGCGAGTTCGGTCTCGACCTCATCGCCACCGCTCCGAACGTGGTCTACCGCGTGGTCATGGAGGACGGCACCGAGCACACGGTCACCAACCCGAGCGAGTTCCCCGAGGGCAAGATCGACGAGGTCTTCGAGCCCGTCGTGCGCGCCACGCTCCTCGCGCCCAGCGAGTTCATCGGCTCGATCATGGAGCTGTGCCAGAACCGGCGCGGCACCCTGCTCGGCATGGACTACCTCTCCGAGGACCGCGTGGAGATCCGCTACACGCTGCCGCTCGCCGAGATCGTCTTCGACTTCTTCGACCAGCTGAAGTCCAAGACTCGCGGTTACGCCTCGCTGGACTACGAGCCCACCGGCGAGCAGTCCGCCCAGCTCGTCAAGGTCGACATCCTGCTGCACGGCGACAAGGTCGACGCCTTCTCCGCCGTCACGCACAAGGACGCCGCGTACGCGTACGGCGTGCGCCTGGTGGCCAAGCTGCGCGAGCTCATCCCGCGCCAGGCCTTCGAGATTCCCGTCCAGGCCGCGATCGGCTCCCGGGTCATCGCCCGCGAGACCATCCGCGCCATCCGCAAGGACGTCCTCGCCAAGTGCTACGGCGGTGACATCTCCCGTAAGCGCAAGCTCCTGGAGAAGCAGAAGGAGGGCAAGAAGCGCATGAAGATGGTCGGCTCCGTCGAGGTGCCGCAGGAAGCCTTCATCGCGGTGCTCTCCAGCGACGACAGCGGCCCCGGCAAGGGGAAGAAGTAGTCCCTGCCTCAGCTGTGGCCCCGTCCGGCACGGGCGTCACAGAGGCATCTCGGCGGGTCCGTCGCGCTTCTTGCGCGGCGGACCCGTTCTTGTATGAAGTGACAGGCAGAAGCCCCTTACGTGGCGGGCCTCCGCGCTCTACTCTGATCACTGCTCGTAGGTTACTCGCAAGTTAAACAAGACCAGCAGCCGCCAGCCAGTCGCCGCATTGTCGCGGGTCCGGAGGATGTCGTGAGCGACACACAGACCTTGATCGAGAACCGTCCGCCGTCCGTGGCCCATCTCTTCCTGGAGCGCGTGGCGGCCACGCCCGACGCCGAGGCCTACCGCTATCCCGTGCCGGCCCCCTCGGGCGACGGCCCCGACGAGTGGAAGTCGCTGAGCTGGGGGCGGGCCGCCGAGCGCGTCTACGCCATCGCCGCGGGTCTCATCGAGCTCGGCCTCGCGCCCGAGGACCGGGTGGCGCTCGCCTCGTCCACACGGGTCGAGTGGATCCTCGCCGACCTCGGCATCCTCTGCGCGGGCGCGGCCACCACCACGGTGTATCCGCAGACCAACGCCGAGGAGTCCACCTACATCCTGGCCGACTCCGACAGCCGGGTCCTGATCGCCGAGGACGCGGCGCAGCTCGCCAAGGCGCGCGAGAAGCGCGCCGAGCTGCCCGCCCTGCGGCACGTCGTGGTGATCGACGCCGAAGGCGCCGGGCCCGCCGAGGGCGACCCCGACGGCTGGGTGCTCACCCTCGCCGACCTGGAGGCGCGCGGCGCCGCCCATCTGGAGAAGAACCCGGAGGCGGTCAAGGAGCGGATCGCGGCGATCACCAAGGACCAGCTCGCCACGATCATCTACACCTCCGGCACCACGGGTAAGCCCAAGGGTGTGCGCCTGCCGCAGGACAACTGGGCGTACATGGCCAAGGCCATCGCGTCGACCGGCCTTCTCGGCCCGGACGACGTGCAGTACCTGTGGCTGCCGCTCGCGCACGTCTTCGGCAAGGTGCTGACCTCCGGCCAGATCGAGCTCGGGCACGTCACCGCGGTCGACGGCCGCGTCGACAAGATCATCGAGAATCTTCCGGTGGTGCAGCCGACGTACATGGCCGCCGTGCCGCGCATCTTCGAGAAGGTCTACAACGGGGTCGCGGCCAAGGCGCGGGCCGGCGGCGGAGCCAAGTACAAGATCTTCCTGTGGGCCGCCGAGGTCGCCCGCGAGTACGCGAAGGTCAGCCAGGACAACTTCCGCAGGACCGGCAACGCGTCCGTGCCCTTCGGGCTCGGCGCCAAGCACAAGGTCGCCGACGCGCTCGTCTACTCCAAGCTGCGGGAGGCCTTCGGCGGACGGCTGCGCGCCGCCGTCTCCGGTTCGGCCGCCCTCGCGCCCGAGATCGGCTACTTCTTCGCCGGCGCGGGCATCCACATCCTGGAGGGCTACGGCCTCACCGAGTCCTCCGCGGCCTCCTTCGTCAACCCCGGCGAGGCCTACCGCACCGGCACCGTCGGCAAGCCGCTGCCCGGCACCGAGGTCCGGATCGCGGACGACGGCGAGATCCTGCTGCGCGGCCCCGGCATCATGGAGGGCTACCACGGCCTCGCCGACAAGACGGCCGAAGTCCTGGAGTCCGACGGGTGGTTCCACACCGGCGACATCGGCGAGCTGTCCGCTGACGGCTATCTGAAGATCACCGACCGCAAGAAGGACCTGATCAAGACGTCCGGCGGCAAGTACATCGCGCCCGCCGAGGTCGAGGGCCAGTTCAAGGCCGTCTGCCCGTACGTCTCCAACATCCTGGTGCACGGCGCCGACAAGAACTTCTGCACCGCGCTGATCGCGCTCGACGAGCCGGCCATCCTGGCCTGGGCCAAGGACAACGGCCTTGACGGCAAGAGCTACGCCGACGTGGTCGCCGCCCCTGCGACCGTCGCACTCGTCGAGGGCTATGTGAAGGAGCTCAACGAAGGCCTCCAGCGCTGGCAGACCGTCAAGAAGTTCAAGCTGCTGCCCCGCGACCTGGACATCGAGCACGGTGAGCTGACGCCGAGCCTGAAGCTGAAGCGTCCGGTCGTCGAGCGCGAGTACCAGCACCTGATCGACGAGATGTACGCGGGATCACGCGAGGCCTGAACTCCCGGCTCCCGACTACCAACTCCCGTGCGTGGGCGGGCTGATGCGGACCCCAGGTCAGACATCACCTCGCCCGCGCCGCATCTCCTTGACCAGCTCCTCCATGTGCGTCACGTGGTGGCGCAGTTCGAGGATGTCCTTGAGGCTGCTGGCCGCCATGTGCGACTCGATGGCCGACAGGCGGGCCGCCAGCTCGTCGAACTGCTGCTGCTCGCGCGCCAGGATCCTCTCCAACTGCCGGTTCTTGCGGTGCAGTTCAAGGAAGACGGTGACCTTGGCGCGCAGCACCCACGGGTCGAACGGCTTGGTGAGATAGTCCGCCGCGCCCGTCGCATAGCCGCGGAAGGCGTAGCCCGCGTCGTTGTCGGTGCCCGTCAGGAAGATGATGGGCACGTCCTTGGTCTGGTCGAGCCGTTTGATGTTCGTGGCGGTCTCGAAGCCGTCCATCCCCGGCATGCGTACGTCCAGGAGGATCACGGCGAAACGTTGGCGCAACAGCGCCTTCATCGCCTCCTCGCCCGAACGGGCGCGTACCAGCGGTTCGTTGAGTGACCCCAGGACGGCTTCGAGAGCCATCAGATTGTCCTCCATGTCATCGACGAGGAGGATGCTCGAGCGGTTGTCGGTCAGGACCTCTGTGCTCATGGTGACAGTGCCTCACTCGGCCGTCGGCGGAACAGCGGCCTCCCCGAGAGCGCCTGCCGGTTCCGTTGCGACGGCCGTATCTGTGGTGGTGGGCGTGTCCGGTTCTGCCGTGCCCCCGCGCTCAGGGGCCAGGAGCGCGCAGGCGACGGTGAGCAGCTGGTCCACATCCACGGGTTTGGGTACATAGTCGTTCGCGCCCCGCTCGATGGCCTTCTCGCGGTCGCCCGGCATGGCCTTGGCGGTCAGCGCGATGATCGGAAGACCGGCCCAGCGTGGGGTTCGGCGGATCGCGGCGATGGTTTCGTAGCCGTCCATCTCCGGCATCATGATGTCCATCAGGATGAGGTCGGTGTCGGGGTTGCGCTCCAGGGTCTCGATTCCTTCGCGGCCGTTCTCCGCGTAGAGGACTGGCATGCCGACGCGGCTCAGCACATGGGTGAGGGCGAAGACGTTGCGGATGTCGTCGTCCACGATCAGGACGCGGCGCCCGCGCAGGACGCGTCCTGCCGGGCCCTCGCGGTACTCCTCCAGCTTGGTGGGCGTCGGCCAGCTGTCGTTCTGTTCGTGGAAGGTGTGCGGGGACATGGTGACCCCCTCGTCGTGCAGCTCCGGCGCCGCGAGCGACTTGGTCGCCGCGTACGCCGCCGCGGCGGGCCCGTGGCCGGGGTGCACCACGGGGACGTAGAGCGTGAAGGTGGAGCCCTGTCCCGGGCTGCTCTCCGCGGTGATGCGGCCGCCGAGGAGACCGGCGATCTCGCGGCTGATGGAGAGGCCGAGGCCGGTGCCGCCGTACTTGCGGTTGGTGGTGCCGTCGGCCTGCTGGAACGCCTCGAAGATGGCGGGCAGTTGATCGGGTGGAATGCCGATGCCGGTGTCCGTGACGGCGAAGCAGAGCCGGTCGCCGCCCTCGTGGAGCCGCCGGTCGCCGGTGTTCTTGACGCGGCTCACGCGCAGCTCGACCCGGCCGCTCGCGGTGAACTTGACCGCGTTCGACAGGAGGTTGCGCAGGATCTGCTGGAGCCGCTGCTCGTCCGAGAACATCTCGCGCGGCACGTCCTCGCCGACCGACACCTCGAAGGCGAGCCCGCGGTCCAGGGTGAGCGGACGGAACGTCGCGTGGACGTAGTCGAGGACCTTGATGAGGGGGAGCTTCTTGGGGCGTACGTCCATCCGGCCGGCCTCGATCTTCGACAGGTCCAGGATGTCGTTGATGAGCTGGAGGAGGTCGGAGCCCGAGCGGTGGATCGTGGTCGCGAACTGCACCTCCTGGTCGGAGAGGTTGCTGTCGGGGTTGTCGGAGAGCAGCCGGGCCAGGATGAGCAGGGAGTTCAGCGGGGTACGCAGCTCGTGCGACATGTTCGCGAGGAACTCCGACTTGTACTGCGAGGAGGTGGCGAGCAGCGCCGCCTTCTCCTCCAGTTCGGCGTTCGAGCGCTGCAACTCCGCCTGCTGGAGCTGGAGTTCGTCCGAGCGGTCCTGGAGCTGCGTGGCGAGCCGCTGGGACTCGCTGAGCAGTGACTCCGTACGGGAGTTGGCGATGATGGTGTTGATCGCGACGCCGATGGTGCTGACGAACTGGTCGAAGAACGCCAGGTGCACGTCCGAGAAGCGGGAGAACGTGGCCAGCTCGATGACGCCGAGCAGCTTGTCCTCGAAGAGGATGGGGATGATCACCAGGCTGGCGGGGGCGGCGTCCCCGAGCCCCGAGGTGATCTTGATGTAGTCGGGCGGCACCTCGTCGACGAGGATCCGCTTCTTCTCCAGGGCTGCCTGCCGCACCAGGCCGTGCGCGGGCATGGCGCCGGTGTCGACGACCGAGCCCTGCGCTGAGCCGTACCCGGCGATGAAGGCGAGTCCCTTGACCGGGGGAGTCTGCAAGGTCGTGGCGTCCCCGGCCTCCGGATCGGCCAGGAAGAAGGCGCCGTACTGTGCGTTCACCAGCGGCGTCAGCTCGCGCAGGATCAGGTCCGCGACCTCCATCAGGTCGCGGTGGCCCTGCATCAGACCCGCGAGACGGGCGAGGTTCGACTCCAGCCAGTCCTTGGCGCGGGTGGTCTCACGGAGGTTGGAGACCATGACGTTGATGTTGTTCTTCAGTTCGGAGACCTCGCCGCGGGTCTCGACCGTGATGGAACGGGTCATGTCACCCTGGGCCACGGCCGACGCCACCTCGGCGATCGCGCGGACCTGGGTGGTGAGGTTCAGGGCGAGTTCGTTCACGTTCGTCGTCAGGCGCTTCCACGTGCCGTAGACGCCCTCGACCCGTGCCTGGCCGCCCAGTTGGCCCTCGGAGCCGACCTCGCGGGCCACGCGGGTGACCTCGGATGAGAAGGAGGACAGCGTGTCCACCATGGTGTTGATGGTGGTCTTCAGCTCCAGGATCTCGCCGCGCGCGTCCACGTCGATCTTCTTGGAGAGGTCGCCCT
This sequence comes from Streptomyces sp. Je 1-332, assembly GCF_040730185.1. NCBI lineage: Bacteria > Bacillati > Actinomycetota > Actinomycetes > Kitasatosporales > Streptomycetaceae > Streptomyces > Streptomyces sp. Je 1-332. The sequence goes on along the minus strand of NZ_CP160402.1, from coordinate 2,643,919 downwards.
GGGCCACCGCCGTCGCGACCTGCGCGATGTTGCGGACCTGGCCGGTGAGGTTGTCGGCCATGTAGTTGACGTTGTCGGTGAGGTCCTTCCACACGCCCGACACCCCGAGCACCTGGGCCCGGCCGCCGAGCCGGCCGTCCGTGCCGACCTCGCGGGCCACGCGGGTCACCTCGTCCGCGAAGGCCCGCAGCTGCTCCACCATCGTGTTGACGGTGTCCTTGAGCTCCAGGATCTCGCCGCGCGCCGTCACCGTGATCATCTTGGACAGGTCGCCGTTGGCGACGGCCGTGGTGACCTGGGCGATGTTCCGCACCTGGGAGGTGAGGTTCAGGGCCATGAAGTTGACGTTGTCGGTGAGGTCCTTCCATACGCCGGACACGCCGCGCACCTGGGCCTGTCCGCCCAAGTTGCCCTCCGTGCCGACCTCGCGGGCCACGCGGGTCACCTCGTCGGCGAACGCGGAGAGCTGGTCCACCATCGTGTTGATGGTGGATTTCAGTTCGAGGATCTCGCCCTTCGCCTCGACCGTGATCTTCTTGCCGAGGTCGCCCTGGGCGACGGCCGTCGACACCAGCGCGATGTTCCGCACCTGGGAGGTGAGGTTGTCCGCCATGAAGTTGACGTTGTCGGTGAGGTCCTTCCATACGCCCGATACGCCGCGCACTTGAGCCCGCCCGCCGAGGTTGCCCTCCGTGCCGACCTCGCGGGCCACGCGGGTCACCTCGTCCGCGAACGCGGAGAGCTGGTCCACCATCGTGTTCACCGTCGACTTCAGCTCCAGGATCTCGCCCCGGGCGTCGACGGTGATCTTCTGGCTCAGGTCGCCGTTGGCGACGGCCGTGGTCACCTGGGCGATGTTCCGCACCTGAGAGGTGAGGTTCGACGCCATGAAGTTGACGTTGTCCGTGAGGTCCTTCCAGACCCCGGACACACCACGGGCCTGCGCCCGGCCGCCCAACTGCCCCTCGGTGCCGACCTCACGGGCGACGCGCGTCACCTCGGCGGCGAACGCGGAGAGCTGCTCGACCATCGTGTTGACGGTCAGCTTCAGTTCGAGCAGCTCGCCCGTCGCCTCGACCGTGACCGTCCGTGTCAGATCGCCCTGCGCCACCGCCGTCGTCACCAGGGCGATGTCGCGCACCTGGGCGGTGAGCCGGGCCGCCATCGTGTTGACGGCCTCCGTCACGTCGCGCCAACTGCCCGAAAGGCCCCGCACCTTGGCGCGCCCGCCGAGCCGCCCCTCCGTGCCGACCTCACGTGCGACGCGCGTGACCTCGCCCGTGAAGAGCGACAGCTGGTCGACCATCGTGTTCACCGCGCGGCCCAGGCGCCGCAGGTCTCCCCGCAGTTCTCGCGAGCCGTCGTGCAGGTCCACGCGCTGGGTGAGGTCTCCGCCAGCGACCGCGTTCAGCACGCGCGTCGCGTTGGCCGCCGGGGCGACCAGGGAGTCGAGCAGGGAGTTGGCGTCCGCCACCCGCGTGGCCCAGCTGCCCTGCCCCGGGCTCGCGGTGAACCGCTCGTCGAGATGCCCGTGACGGATGATCTCCCGGCGTACGCGCGTGAGTTCACTGTCGAAGTGCAGAGAGCGGTCGAGCATCTCGTTGAACACCGTGTGCAGCTCGGCGACCAGGCCGTGGCCGCTCACCGTGACCTTGGTGAAGTCCCCGTCGCGGGCCGCACGCATGGCGGACAGCAGGATGCGCAGTTCGGACGCCGCTTCCGGGGCGGTCTCCGGGATGATTTCCGGTGCCGGGTCCGGATCGTTCCCGGCCTGCGGCGGAGGTGACGGAGCTGGTTTCGGTGCCGGAATCCGACCGTAACCGAGCGCGGGCATAGCACTGTTCTCACTCATAGCGGCCCACTTCAGTAACTCGGTGCTTATGGGCGTGGCCAGTCTGTCACTCTGTCCGTGTCGCCTGAGGCGTATTCGACCGAACTGCTCAGGAGCCGAAACGTGGGGTCCATTCCGATGCAACGGGAGACCACTTTCCGTGCGTCCGCCCAGCCGGGGCATCAGCCCGGCCCGCCGGCGGTGGTGTGCACATCCTTGCCCGGAAACCCGTTGGCACCCGCGGCCGCACGCAAGTTCGTACGGGCCGCGCTCGCCGACTGGGTCGAGCTCGCGGTGCCCGCCGCCGCGGGCGTCACCGACCGGCTCGCGGACGACGCCGTGCTCCTGGTCAGCGAACTCGTCACGAACGCCGTCGTGCACGCGGGCACCACGGTCGAGCTGCTGTGCCGGCTCGACGAGGCCGGCCTTGGCGAGAGCACCGACACCCTGGTCATCGAGGTCTCCGACCACCACCCCGCCCGAGCGGTCCGCAGCGAGCCCACGCCCCAGCCGCCCGGCACCCCCGAGTACGGCCGCGGTCTCCAGCTCGTCGCGACTCTCTCCGACTCCTGGGGCATCACCTACCGCACCGGCACCAAGGCCGTCTGGGCCCGCCTCCCGGTCGGCGGCGTCCAGGCCGTACACGAGATCGAGTCGTACGCGAGCGAACAGGCCGTCCAGCGAGGCATGCGCACCGCCGAGATCCTCGCGCCGCTGCCGAAGCGGATCACGCACGACACGGAGTGGGTCAACCGCGGCGCGCTCACCTTCCTCGCCGAGGCGTCCGACCTGCTCGCCGGACAGTTCGACGAGGACCTGGTGGCCGCGCTCGCCGGGCAGCTGCTCGTGCCGCGGCTCGCGGACTGGTGCGCGGTATGGCTCGACGACGAGGCGGAGGTCGCGCCGCGCGACTCCGTGAGCGGGGGCGCGGGCTCCCGGCTCGCCCGCGTCTGGCACACCAGCGAGCAGCGCATAGAGGAACTGCGCCGCAGCCTGGAGAAGGACCCGCCACGGCTGCCCGAATCCGTCGGCTCCGGCCCCGTCCCCGTGCCGTGGCCCGGCGAGGCGCTCTCGGTGCCGGAGGAGGCGAGCGGCACGGCCCTCGCGTACCGCCTCACGGCGGGCGGTCGCGGCCTGGGCACGCTGATCATCGGGCGGGCCGGCATGGTGCGCTTCGCCGACGAGGTCACCGGCCTCATCGAGGACTTCAGCCGCCGCGTCGCCCTGGCCATCAACGCGGCGCGGCGCTACCAGCGCCAGGCCACCATCAGCCAGGTCCTCCAGCGCGGCCTTCTTCCGAGCTCCGTCGCGGACATCCCCGGAGTGCACAGCGGGATCGTGTACGAGCCGCGGGACAAGGGCGGACCCGGCGGTGACTTCTACGACGTGTTCCAGGCGGGCAAGGGCCGTTGGTGCTTCGCGCTCGGCGACGTACAGGGCAAGGGCGTCGAGGCCGCCGTCGTGATCGGCCTCGCCCGGCCGTGGCTGCGGCTGCTCGCCCGTGAGGGGTACGAGGTCGCGGAGGTGCTCGACCGCCTCAACCAGCTCCTGCTCGACGACGCGACGGAGGCGGCGGACGCGGCCGCGGCGGTGGTCGCGGTGGCCGGCGGCCAGGGCGTCCCGCCCGACGGAGCCACCTCCCGCTTCCTCTCCCTCCTCTACGGGGAGCTGGTGCCCACTGACGACGGCGGAGTCCGCTGCACGGTGGCGAGCGCGGGCCACCCCCTGCCGCTCCTGCTCTCCCCGGACGGAACGGTCCGCGCGGCGGCCACGCCCCAGCTGCTCCTCGGGGTCGTCGACGACGCGACGTACACGAGCGAGACGTTCGATCTGCGGACGGGGGACACGCTGCTCTGCGTCACGGACGGGGTGACGGAGCGCCGCACGGGGCAGCTGATGTTCGACGACGGCGACGGCCTCGCCACGGCGCTCGCCAGCTGCGCGGGGCTGGACGCGGCGCTGGTGGCGGAACGGATCAAGCGCCTGGTGCACGAATTCTCGGAGAGGCCGCCGGATGATGATTTGGCGGTGCTGGTGTTGCAGGCGCAGTAGGCGCGCCCGTACGCGCGGCATTGGGTCCCTTCGTGGTGCGGGACAATCGAAGGTATGCCTTCCGCACTGCCCGATGGTGAGCCCATGCCCGAGGACGGGGCCCTGCCCGCGTCCGCCCTCGCGGCGCCGGGGACACGACCGCTCGGCTTCTACCTCCACGTCCCGTACTGCGCCACGCGCTGCGGCTACTGCGACTTCAACACCTACACCGCGACCGAGCTGCGCGGATCCGGCGGCGTGCTCGCCTCGCGCGACAACTACGCGGACACGTTGGTCGATGAGGTACGGCTCGCACGGAAAGTGCTGGGGGACGACCCGCGCCCCGTCCAGACCGTCTTCGTGGGGGGCGGTACGCCGACGCTGCTCGCCGCGGCCGACCTGGTCCGCATGCTCGGCGCGGTCCGGGAGGAGTTCGGGCTCGCGGACGACGCGGAGATCACCACGGAGGCGAACCCGGAGTCCGTCGATCCCGCCTACCTGAGCGAGCTGCGGGCCGGCGGCTTCAACCGCGTCTCCTTCGGGATGCAGAGCGCGAAGCAGCACGTACTGAAGGTGCTCGACCGCACGCACACCCCCGGCCGGCCCGAGGCCTGCGTGGCGGAGGCGCGGGCCGCGGGCTTCGAGCACGTCAACCTCGACCTCATCTACGGCACCCCGGGCGAGACGGACGACGACTGGCGGGCCACGCTCGACGCCGCGATCGGCGCCGGGCCCGACCACGTCAGCGCCTACGCCCTCATCGTCGAGGAAGGCACGCAGCTGGCGCGGCGGATCCGGCGCGGCGAGGTGCCGATGACGGACGACGACGTGCACGCGGACCGGTATCTGATCGCCGACGAGGTCCTCGGCGGCGCGGGATTCTCCTGGTACGAGGTGTCCAACTGGGCCACGTCCGAGGCGGGGCGGTGCCTGCACAACGAGTTGTACTGGCGTGGGGCCGACTGGTGGGGGGCCGGGCCGGGGGCCCACAGCCATGTCGGGGGCGTGCGGTGGTGGAACGTCAAGCATCCCGGGGCGTATGCGGGGGCGCTGGGCGCTGGGCGCTCGCCTGGGGCCGGGCGGGAGGTTCTCGCTGCGGAGGATCGGCGGGTGGAGCGGATTCTGCTGGAGCTGCGGCTGCTTGAGGGGTGTCCGTTGTCGTTGCTTCGGCCCGCCGGCCTTGCGGCCGCGGGGCGGGCCCTCGCGGACGGCCTCCTTCAGGCGGGGCCCTACGAGGAGGGGCGGGCCGTGCTGACCCTGCGGGGGCGGTTGTTGGCGGACGGGGTTGTGCGGGATCTGGTGGACTGAGGTTCCAGCGGCCCTGCGGGGCTCTCCCCAATCCCACCCCTTCCCGAAATTCCGGCTTCGCCGGCCGCACGGTTGCCGTCATCACCGGCTCCGCCGATTTCGTCCTCAAACGCCGGACGGGCTGGAGATGCCTGTCCGGGCCGGGTGGGCAGCCGTGGGGCAATCGGGTGGGTGGGCGGGAAAGAATCGCCGCGCAGCGGCGGCTCAAGACGCCGTCACGAAGTCGATCAGTTCTTCCACGCGGCCCAGCAGCGCCGGTTCAAGATCCCGGTAGCTCCGGACCGAGCCCAGGATCCGTTGCCACGCGGCGCCCGTGTTCGGGGGCCAGCCCAGTGCCTCGCAGACCCCCGTCTTCCAGTCCTGGCCGCGCGGGACGCGGGGCCACGCCGCGATCCCCACCGAGGACGGCTTCACCGCCTCCCACACGTCGATATAGGGATGCCCCACCACCAGCGCCGACGGAGAACTCACCGCCGCCGCGATCCTCGACTCCTTGGAGCCCGGGACCAGGTGGTCCACCAGGACCCCCAGGCGCGCGTCGGGCCCGGGGGAGAAGTCGTCCACGATCCCCGGCAGGTCGTCGATGCCCTCCAGGTACTCGACGACCACGCCCTCGATCCGCAGGTCGTCACCCCACACCCGCTCCACGAGCTCCGCGTCGTGCCGCCCCTCGACGTAGATCCGCCCGGCACGGGCGACCCGGGCTCGCGCCCCCGGCACGGCCACCGAACCCGAAGCGGTACGTGTGGGACGTACGGGCGAAGTAGCGGAAGCAGCGGTCGGGCGGACCAGCGTCACCGTCCGGCCCTCCAGGGCGAAGGCCCCCGGCGTCATCGGGAAGACGCGGTGCTTGCCGAAGCGGTCCTCCAGGGTCACCGTCGGACCCTCCGCCGTCTTCTCGCAGCGGATCACCGCCCCGCAGAAGCCGGTGCTCAGCTCCTCCACCACGAGGTCCGCCTCCGCGGCGACCTCCGGCACGGGCTTCTGCTTCTTCCAGGGCGGGGTCAGGTCCGCGGAGTACTGGCGCATTTTCCCGACGATAGGAAGAAGAAGGGGGAGGCTCGCTACGACACGCCGAAGCGGGCCGCCAGTGTGGCGCGTTGCGCACGGACAAACGCCGCATCGACCACCGCACCGTGCCCCGGCACGTACAGCGCGTCCTCGCCGCCCAGCTCCAGCAGCCGGTCGAGCGCGGCAGGCCACCGAGCTGGGACCGCGTCGGGGCCGGCCTGCGGTTCGCCCGACTCCTCGACCAGGTCGCCGCAGAAGACGATCTCCGGGGAGTGCGCGGTGCCCGGCACCAGGACCGCAAGGTCGTGGCCCGAGTGCCCGGGGCCCACGTTCGCGAGGAGCACCTGCACCCCGCCGCCCAGATCGAGCGTCCACTCCCCGCACACCGAGTGGTGCGGGGACACCAGCAGATCGGCGGCCTCCGCCGCGGCGTCCGGGGCGACCCCGTGCCGCACGGCGTCGTGGCGCAGCTCGTCGCGGCCCTTCGCCAGAAGCGCGTCGAGGCCGACGGCGCCGTACACCTCCACGCCCGCGAACGCCGCGGCGCCGAGCACATGGTCGAAGTGCGGGTGCGTCAGGACGAGGTGGGTGACCCGGCGGCCACCGCCGAGGATGCCGCGAGCCTCGGTGCGCAGTTCCCCGCCCTCGCGCAGCGTCGCCCCCGCCTCGATCATCAGCGCCGATTCGCCGCCGACCACCAGACCCGCCGTACAGTCCCAGACCGGCAGGCGCCGCCGCCCCACATGCGGCGCGAGCCGCTCCCAGCCCGCCTCGTCCCACGCCAGTGCCACGTCCATACAGTCGACGCTAGCCCCGCGCGGGCCGCTCGGCAGCCGCCACCTCGGCCTTCGGACCGACATAGGGGGTCCGGCCCTTGCCGGGGCCGTACCCGACGGCCGTACACTGGGCGCGGCGCAGGCTGGCACTCACCCCAGGGGAGTGCCAGGCAGGGCCGCAGGACAGACAGGTTTCAGGGCAAAAAGGTGGAGGTGAGCGCGGATGCTGAATGAACGCAGGCTCGAGGTGCTGCGCGCCATCGTCCACGACTACGTCGGCACCGAGGAGCCCGTCGGCTCCAAGGCGCTCACCGAGCGGCACAGCCTCGGGGTCTCCCCGGCCACCGTCCGCAACGACATGGCGGCACTCGAAGAGGAGGGGTTCATCGCCCAGCCTCATACGAGCGCGGGGCGCATCCCCACCGACAAGGGGTACCGCCTCTTCGTCGACAAGCTCGCGGGCGTCAAGCCGATGGCGGCCCCGGAGCGCAGGGCCATCCAGAACTTCCTCGACGGCGCCGTCGACCTCGACGACGTCGTGGCGCGCACGGTGCGGCTGCTCGCGCAGCTGACCCGGCAGGTCGCGGTCGTGCAGTATCCGTCCCTCACGCGGTCGACGGTGCGGCACGTGGAGCTGCTCTCGCTGGCTCCCGCCCGCCTGATGCTCGTGCTGATCACGGACACGGGCCGGGTCGAGCAGCGCATGATCGACTGTCCCGCGCCGTTCGGCGAGACCTCGCTCGCGGACCTGCGCGCGCGGCTCAACAGCCGCGTCGCGGGCCGTCGCTTCGCGGACGTGCCGCAGCTGGTGCAGGACATGACGGAGTCCTTCGACGCGGAGGACCGCGGCACGGTGGCGACGGTGCTCTCCACCCTCCTCGAAACCCTGGTCGAGGAGACCGAGGAGCGGCTGATGATCGGCGGAACGGCCAATCTCACCCGCTTCGGACATGACTTTCCCCTCACCATCAGGCCCGTCCTGGAGGCTCTTGAGGAGCAGGTCGTCCTGCTCAAGTTGCTTGGCGAAGCCACGGATTCGGGCATGACCGTACGGATCGGTCACGAGAACGCCCATGAGGGACTCAGCTCCACGTCCGTGGTCTCCGTCGGCTACGGTTCGGGCAGCGAGGCAGTAGCCAAACTCGGCGTGGTCGGCCCGACCCGCATGGACTATCCGGGAACGATGGGAGCAGTACGCGCAGTGGCACGTTACGTCGGACAGATCCTGGCGGAGTCGTAAGTGGCCACGGACTACTACGCCGTACTAGGCGTGCGCCGCGACGCTTCCCAGGACGAGATCAAGAAGGCCTTCCGGAGGCTTGCGCGAGAGCTTCACCCGGACGTGAATCCGGATCCGAAGACTCAGGAGCGCTTCAAGGAGATCAACGCCGCGTACGAGGTGTTGTCGGACCCGCAGAAGAAGCAGGTCTACGACCTCGGCGGTGACCCGCTGTCCCAGCAGGGCGGGGGCGGTGGCGCGGGCGGTTTCGGAGCCGGTGGCTTCGGCAACTTCTCGGACATCATGGACGCGTTCTTCGGGACGGCGTCGCAGCGTGGCCCCCGGTCGCGCACGCGCCGTGGCCAGGACGCCATGATTCGGCTCGAGATCGACCTGGACGAGGCGGCCTTCGGGACCACCAAGGACATACAGGTCGACACGGCGGTCGTCTGTACGACCTGCAGCGGTGAAGGTGCCGCGCCGGGGACATCCGCTCAGACGTGTGACATGTGCCGCGGTCGCGGCGAGGTGTCGCAGGTCACGCGGTCCTTCCTCGGCCAGGTCATGACGTCGCGGCCGTGCCCGCAGTGTCAGGGCTTCGGCACGGTCGTGCCCACCCCGTGCCCGGAGTGCGCCGGCGACGGCCGCATCCGGTCGCGGCGGACGCTCACCGTGAAGATCCCCGCCGGTGTCGACAACGGCACGCGGATCCAGCTCGCGGGCGAGGGCGAGGTCGGCCCCGGCGGGGGCCCCGCCGGTGACCTGTACGTGGAGATCCACGAGCTGCCGCACGCCGTGTTCCAGCGGCGCGGGGACGACCTGCACTGCACGGTCACCATCCCCATGACGGCCGCGGCCCTGGGCACCAAGGTGCCCCTGGAGACGTTGGACGGCATGGAAGAGGTCGACATCCGGCCGGGCACGCAGTCCGGCCAGTCGGTGCCGCTGCACGGCAGGGGCATCACGCACCTGCGGGGCGGCGGCCGCGGCGACCTCATCGTGCACGTCGAGGTCCTCACGCCGTCGAAGCTGGACGCGGAGCAGGAGCGGGTCCTGCGGGAACTGGCGGTGCTGCGCGGCGAGGAACGGCCCACGGGGCAGTTCCAGCCGGGGCAGCAGGGTCTGTTCTCACGCCTCAAGGACGCGTTCAACGGGCGGTAGCGCCTTTTACGGGCGAGGGCGCCTCGAGCGGTGCCTTTCCTGCGCCCCCGGTAGCGGTTCGCCCGTGCCGGGGGCGCTTTGCTGTCTGTCCGCGGGCTGTCCTGGGTTGCTCGCGCAGTTCCCCGCGCCCCTTACGGGGCGTCGTGGGTTGCTCGCGCCTCGTGGCGGAGCCGCACATGTCACAGCTCCGCGCCCCTTTTGGGGCGCTCCTGATCATGCCGGGTGACGGGTGGGTGGGTGGGAAAGTCCCGCGATTCGGCCCCCCGGCCAGGAAGTGGCACGATGCGTTCATGTCCTCCGCACTGACCGATCTCTGCCGCCTCCCGATCGTGCAGGCCCCCATGGCGGGCGGCGCCTCGTGCCCTCAGCTCGCCGCGGCCGTCTCCGAGGCCGGAGGCCTCGGTTTCCTCGCCGCCGGGTACAAAACCGCCGACGGGATGTACCAGGAGATCAAACAGCTGCGGGGGCTCACGAGCCGTCCGTTCGGCGTGAACCTCTTCATGCCGCAGCCCGAGTACGCGGACGCCGCCGCCGTCGACGTGTACCGCAACCAGCTCGCCGGTGAGGCCGCCTGGTACGAGACGCAGCTCGGCGACCCGGACAGTGGCCGCGACGACAACTACGACGCCAAGCTGGCGATCCTCGTCGAGGACCCGGTGCCGCTGGTGTCGTTCACCTTCGGCTGCCCCACCCGCGACGTCTTCGACGCCTTCGCCCGGGTCGGCACCATCACCGTCGCCACCGTCACCTCGCCCGAAGAGGCGCAGACCGCCCAGTGGTCGGGCGCCGACGCCGTGTGCGTCCAGGGCATCGAGGCAGGCGGCCACCAGGGCACGCACCGCGACAACCCCGAGACCGACGGCGCCGGGCTCGGCCTCCTCTCGCTCATCGCGCAGGTGCGCGAGACCGTGCAGATCCCGGTCGTCGCGGCCGGCGGCCTGATGCGCGGCTCGCAGATCGCGGCGGTGCTCGCGGCCGGCGCGGACGCCGCGCAGCTCGGCACGGCCTTCCTGGTCTGCCCCGAGTCGGGCGCCAACGCCCTGCACAAGCAGGCCATGACCAACCCGCTGTTCACCCGCACCGAACTGACCCGCGCCTTCTCGGGTCGCCCCGCGCGGGGCCTGGTCAACCGCTTCATGCGCGAACACGGTCCCTACGCCCCCGCCGCCTACCCCCAGGTCCACCACCTCACCAGCGGCCTGCGCAAGGCCGCCGCCAAGGCCGGTGACGCGCAGGGCATGGCGCTGTGGGCGGGGCAGGGCCACCGCATGGCGCGCGAGCTGCCCGCCGGGCAGCTCGTGGAGGTCCTCGCGGCCGAACTGGCCGAGTCGAAGGCCGCGTTGGCGGCCGGCGGGCAGCAGGGGACCCAGCCGGGGAGCCCGGCGTGACCGCACCCGTCTTCGTCGTCGAGACCTTCGAGACCCGGGGGAACCCTGCGGCGGGCGGCGACGGACGCTACGTACTCGACGGTCCCGAGGGGCGCCACGCCGTCTCCGTGAAGCGGCTGCACGCCGGTGAGGACGTCGTCCTGACCGACGGGGCCGGGCGCTGGGCCGACTGCGTGGTCGAGGACACCGAGGGCAAGGACCGGCTGATCCTGCGGATGGACTCCGTACGGGAAGAGGCCCCGCAGGAGCCCCGCATCACCGTCGTGCAGGCCCTGCCCAAGGGTGACCGCGGCGAACTCGCCGTGGAGACCATGACGGAGACCGGCGTCGACGCGATCGTGCCGTGGTCCGCGTCGCGCTGCATCACGCAGTGGAAGGGCGAGCGCGCGCTCAAGGCGCTCGGCAAGTGGCGTGCCACGGCGCGCGAGGCGGGCAAGCAGTCGCGCCGGGTGCGCTTCCCCGAGGTGGCGGACGCGATGTCGACCAAGCAGGTCGCGGCGCTGCTCGCCTCCGCCGACCTCGCCGCGGTCCTGCACGAGGAGGGCAGCGAACCCCTTGCCACGGCCGAACTCCCGGCAGCCGGGCACATCGTCCTCGTGGTCGGCCCCGAGGGCGGCGTATCGCCGGACGAGCTCGCGGCGTTCTCGGACGCGGGCGCGAAGCCGTACCGCCTGGGGCGCAGCGTGCTGCGTACGTCGACGGCGGGGACGGCGGCGACCGCACTGCTCCTGGGGCGCACGGGCCGCTGGTCCTGAACCCGCCCCAGCCGTCCCCGGGGGAGTGGACGCAAAGAGGACTATCGTCCGACGGCCCGCAGTGGCACTCTGCCGCCTATGGGGGCATTGAGGCGCTTACGTGATCGTTCGGTGGACGTGTGCGGCAGGCGGCGGCAGGTGCTGTACGCCGTCGGGTTCGCGGGGGCGGCGGTGGTCGGGGTCGCCGCGTGCGATCCGGTCGAGGGTGGGATGAACACGGCGGCCGTCGCGATCACCACCGACCAGCTGGCCACCAAGGAGCTGGAGCGGCAGCGTCTCGACGTGCTGTGGATCAGCTGCACCGCCCGCCACCAGGACAAGGCCACCCCGACCAGCGACGGCCCCGACCGCGACGCCCGTGTCACCGTCGACTGCCAGGGTCAGGCCGGGGAGGGGAAGGGGGGCGAGGACACCAGCGACATCACCGTCAAGGGGACCGTGACGTCCGTCGTCGACGGACACTGCGTGCGCGGAGACCTCACCGCCAAGGTCGACGGCAAGGAGTGGTTCCGGGTGGACGTCATCGGAAACTGCTCCGGCGGCGACCGGTCGACCGAGCCGGAGGAGCCCGACCAACCGCAGGACCCGGACCAACCGGGCCGGTCGGACCAGCCGGATGAGCCCGACCAGCGGCCCACCGCGACCGTCACCGTGACCGCCACGCCTGACCCGCCGCCGCGGCGGCCCGATCCGACCTGCACCTGCTTCAAGGGCAAGTGATCCAAAACCCTGTCCGGCTCCGCCGAGGCTGCCTAGGCTGGCCGTGTGACACTGACTGGGCACTCTGCGTATCTCCGGTTTCCGCATCTGCGTGGCGAGTTGGTCGCCTTCACCGCCGAGGACGACGTCTGGATGGCGCCCCTCGACGGCGGCCGGGCATGGCGCGTCAGCGCCGACAACACGCCGGTGAACCACCCCCGCATCTCCCAGGACGGTACGACGGTCGCCTGGACGTCCACGCGTGACGGCGCCCCCGAGGTGCATGTCGCCCCCGTCGACGGCGGCCCCTCCACACGCCTTACGTACTGGGGGAGTTCACGCACCTCGGTGCGGGGCTGGACCCCGGACGGACAGGTCCTCGCCGTCAGTACGGCCGGCCAGGCCTCGCTGCGCCGCAGTTGGGCGCGGGCCGTCCCACTGGACGGCGGACCCGCGGACACCCTGCCGTACGGGATCGTGGGGGACGTGGCGTACGGCCCGCGGGGCGGCCAACTCCTGCTGCTCTCCGCGCCGATGGGGCGCGAGGCCGCCTGGTGGAAGCGGTACCGCGGCGGCACGGCGGGCAAGTTGTGGATCCGGAGCGGGGGTTCCGACGCCGAGGGCAGCGAGGGCAGCGAGGGCAGTGCGGGCGGTGAGGGCAGCGACGGCGGCGAGGGCCGCTTCGTACGCGTCCATGAAGAGCTCGACGGGAACATCGAGTACCCACTGTGGGTGGGCGAGCGGATCGCCTTCCTCTCCGACCACGAAGGCGTCGGCGCGCTCTACTCCTCGCTGTCCGACGGCTCCGACCTGCGCCGGCACACCGGCATCGACGGCTTCTACGCCCGGCACGCGGCGACCGACGGCACGCGGGTCGTGTACGTGTCGGCGGGTGAACTCTGGCTCCTGGACAACCTCGTGGACGCCGAGCCGCGCCGCGTCGACGTCCGACTCGGCGGCCAGCGCACCGACCTCCAGCCCCACCCGGTGAGCGCCGCACGCTGGTTCGGCGCCGCCGCTCCCGACCACACGGGACGCGGCAGCGCCGTCTCCGTGCGCGGCGGCGTGCACTGGGTGACCCACCGCGAGGGGCCCGCCCGCGCGCTCGCCGCGGAGCACGGGGTGCGCGCGAGGCTGCCGCGCACCTTCCGCGTCGACGGCGAGGAACACGTCGTCTGGGTGACGGACGCGGAGGGCGACGACGCGCTCCAGTTCGCGCCCGCCACGGGCCTCGCGCCGGGTGCCACGCCCCGCAGGATCGCTGCCGGACAGCTGGGCCGGGTGCTCGGACTCGCCATGGCACCCGACGGCAGCCGGGCCGCCGTCGCCTCGCACGACGGGAGGGTGCTCCTGGTCGAGCGGGAGAGCGGAGAGGTGCGCGAGGTCGACCGCGGGGAGGACGGGGACGCCACCGGCCTCGTCTTCTCGCCGGACTCGGCGTGGCTGGCCTGGTCGCACGCGGGGCCGAGTCCGCTGCGGCAGCTGAAGCTCGCGAACGCGGCCGACCTCTCGGTGTCCGAGGCCACCCCGCTGCGGTTCCGTGACTACGCGCCCGCGTTCACGCTGGACGGCAAGCATTTGGCGTTCCTGTCCGCGCGGGCGTTTGATCCGGTGTACGACGAGCACGTCTTCGACCTCGCCTTCGTCGGCGGATCGCGGCCGTATCTGATCACGCTGGCCGCCACCACCCCCTCGCCCTTCGGGCCGCAGCGGCACGGGCGGCCCTTCGAGGCACCCGACAAGGACGAGACGCCGGACAGCGAGGGCTCGCCCGTCACCCGCATCGACCTCGACGGTCTCGCCGACCGCATCGTGCCCTTCCCGGTCGAGGCGGCCCGCTACTCGACGCTGCGGGCCGCCAAGGACGGCGTCCTGTGGCTGCGGCACCCCGTGCGGGGTGTCCTCGGCGCGTCCCGCGCCACCCCGTCCGACCCCGACCCGCACACCGAGCTCGAACGCTACGACCTCGTACAGCAGCGCATCGAGGAACTGGCGTCGGACGCCGACCACTTCGCCGTCAGCGGGGACGGCAAGCGGGTGCTGCTGTGGGCCGACGGGAAGCTGAAGGTCGTGCCGAGCGACCGGCGGGCCTCCGGCGACGAGAGCTCCGACTCGAACATCACCGTCGACCTCACGCGGGTCCGCCAGACCGTCGATCCCGCCGCCGAATGGCGCCAGATGTACGACGAGGCCGGGCGCCTCATGCGGGACAACTTCTGGCGGCCTGACCTCGGCGGGGTCGACTGGGACGGTGTGCTCGACCGGTACCGCCCGGTCCTCGGCCGGGTGGCCACGCATGACGACCTCGTCGACCTGCTCTGGGAGGTCGCGGGTGAACTCGGCACGTCGCACGCGTACGTCATGGGGGGCGGGGCCTGGGGGAGTTCGGCGGTGCGGCAGGGGCTGCTCGGCGCGGACGTCTCGCGGGGCGCGGACGGGGCGTGGCGGATCGACCGGATCCTGCCCTCCGAGACGTCGGACCCCGCCGCCCGCTCGCCGCTCGCCGCGCCGGGGGTGGCGGTGCGGGCGGGGGACGCGCTGCTCGCGGTGGCGGGGCGTCCTGTCGACCCGGTGACGGGGCCGGGGCCGCTCCTGGTGGGTACGGCCGGGAAGCCGGTGGAGCTGACGGTCTCACCCGCGGGCGGGGGCGATCCGCGGCACGCGGTGGTGATTCCCGTCGACGACGAGGAGCCGTTGCGGTACCACGCGTGGGTCGTGGACCGGCGTGCGTACGTCCACGAGCGGTCGGGCGGGCGGCTCGGATATCTCCACGTGCCGGACATGCAGGCTCCCGGCTGGGCGCAGATCCACCGTGACCTGCGGGTGGAGGTGGCGCGGGACGGGCTCGTGGTGGACGTACGGGAGAACCGCGGCGGGCACACGTCCCAACTGGTGATCGAGAAACTGGCCCGCAAGATCGTGGGCTGGGACCTGCCGCGGGGGGCACGGCCCTTCAGCTATCCGGCGGACGCTCCTCGCGGGCCGGTGGTCGCCGTCGCCAACGAGTTCTCCGGTTCCGACGGGGACATCGTGAACGCGGCGATCAAGGCGTTGGGGATCGGTCCTGTGGTGGGCACGCGGACGTGGGGCGGCGTGCTCGGCATCGACAGCAGGTACCGGTTGGTGGACGGGACGCTGGTGACGCAGCCGAAGTACGCGTTCTGGCTGGAGGGGTACGGGTGGGGCGTCGAGAACCACGGGGTGGACCCGGACGTGGAGGTGGTGACGACGCCGGAGGACTACGCGACGGGCCGGGACCCGCAACTCGACGAGGCGATCCGCCTGGCCTTGACGTCCCTGGAGACGACGCCCCCGAAGACGGCGCCGGCCCTGCCGGGGGCGTGAGGCGGTTCGGTTCGTGTACCGGCTGCGGGTGCGTGCGGCTGCGGAGCTGGTCCGTGTGTGGGTGCGGGGCCGCGCCGGTATGTCCGTCCTCGCTATCGTCCGGTGGCCGCTGGGTTACTTCGGCGCCGGAGCGCCGCGAACTGTGCTCCGGGCAGACATACCGGCACGTCCCCTCCCGCGCGCTGCCGACTGCGGGTGCGTGCGACCCAGGCCCCACCCCGCCGTGTACGTCGCCCACCCACCCCCAACGGCTGCCCCCCTCACCCGCGCCACGCGGATCGCCGCCTACCCACCCCCACCCCTCCAGTCACCGCGGGGCAATCGGGCGGGTGGGCGGGAAAGGCTTGTTCGGGGCAGAGGCGGCTGCGGGGCGATCGGGCGGTGGGTGGGAGAGGCCTGTTCGGGGGCGGGTGCAGCCGCAGGGCAATCGGGCGGGTGGGTGGGAGAGGTTTGTTCGGTGCGGGGTGGATGCGGGGTGATCGGGTGGGGAGGGTTGTTCGGGGAGGACCGGCCGCCGGGGGCTGAGGGAGGGGCCTGGCGTGGGCGCAGCCCGGATAGCATGCGGGGGGCCAGTACAACCAGCTAGGACCGGAGGCGCCCCATGGCGGGAGAACCGCAGGCTGACTGCCTGTTCTGCAAGATCGTCGCGGGTGAAGTGCCCGCGACCCTGGTGAAGGAGACGGACACGACCGTCGCCTTCCGGGACATCAACCCCCAGGCCCCCAGCCACGTCCTGATCATCCCCAAGGCGCACTACCCGGACGCCGCCTCCCTCGCCGCCGCGGAACCCACCATCGCCGCCGACGTCCTCCGCGAGGCCGGCGAGGTCGCCGCCGAGGAGAAGGCGGAGAGCTACCGCATCGTCTTCAACACCGGTACCGGCGCCGGCCAGACCGTCTTCCACGCGCACGCCCACGTCCTCGGCGGACGCGGCCTGCAGTGGCCCCCTGGATAACGGGACACGGGACACGGGACACGGGACAACGGGATAACGGGATTACGGGATAACTAGACTTGTCCGTACGTGAATTGGTGGTCCTCGGCACCGCGAGCCAAGTCCCCACCCGGCACCGCAACCACAACGGCTACGTCCTGCTCTGGGACGGGCAGGGCATCCTCTTCGACCCCGGCGAGGGCACGCAGCGGCAGATGCTGCGTGCCGGGGTCGCCGCGCACGACCTGCACCGGATCTGCGTCACGCACTTCCACGGTGATCATTCGCTGGGCCTGCCGGGGGTCATCCAGCGCATCAACCTGGATCGCGTCCCGCACGACGTGACCGTGCACTACCCGCGCTCCGGTCAGCGCTTCTTCGACCGGCTCCGCTACGCCACCGCCTATCGCGAGACCGTCCAGCTCATCGAGGAACCCTTCACGGACGACGGGCAGTTGGCCCGCACCCCCACCTTCGCGCTCGACGCCGTCAAGCTCTCGCACCCCGTCGAGTCCTTCGGCTACCGCATCACCGAGCCCGACGGCCGCCGCATACTCCCTGAGCTGCTCGCCGCGCGCGGCATCGCCGGGCCCGACGTGGGACGCCTCCAGCGCGAAGGCGCGCTGCGGGGCGTCACGCTCGACGAGGTGAGCACGGTGCGGCGCGGGCAGAAGTTCGCCTTCGTCATGGACACCCGGCTCTGCGACGGCGTCCACGCCCTGGCCGAGGGCTGCGACATGCTCGTCATCGAGTCCACCTTCATCGACGAGGACGAGCAACTCGCCCTCGACCACGGGCATCTGACCGTGGGTCAAGCCGCCCGCGTCGCCATCGAATCCGGGGTCCGGCATCTCGTACTGACCCACTTCAGCCAGCGCTACCCCGACCCCGGCATCTTCGAGCAGCAGGCCCGGGACGCGGGCTTCGACGGTGAACTCACCGTCGCACAAGACCTGTTGCGTGTACCTCTACCCAAACGAACCACCTGAGTGAGCCGCCGTCATGCCCCTTCCCAAAGCCGAACTCCACCTCCACATCGAGGGAACGCTCGAACCCGAGCTGGCCTTCTCCCTCGCCGCCCGCAACGGCGTCACCCTCCCGTACGCGGACACCGAAGAGCTGCGCAAGGCCTATCTGTTCGATGATCTGCAGTCCTTCCTCGACCTGTACTACGGGTTGATGGCCGTCCTGCTCACCGAGGACGACTTCGAGGAGCTCGCCGACGCCTATCTGGCACGGGCGGCCCGGCAGGGCGTGCGGCACGCCGAGATCTTCTTCGACCCGCAGGCACACATGGCGCGCGGTGTCGGCATCGGGACGGTGATCGAGGGGCTCGGGCGCGCCCTGGACCGGAGCGAGGAGCGGCACGGGGTCTCGACCCGCCTCATCATGTGCTTCCTGCGCGACCAGTCCGCCGCATCGGCCCTGGAGACCCTGGAGGCCGCACGGCCCCACCTCCACCGGATCGTCGGCGTCGGGCTCGACTCCGCCGAGGTCGGGCACCCGCCCGCCAAGTTCCGCGAGGTGTACGAGGCGGCCGCCGCACTCGGCCTGCGCCGCGTCGCGCACGCCGGCGAGGAGGGGCCGCCCGCGTACATCACCGAGGCCCTGGACGTCCTGGGCGTCGAGCGCATCGACCACGGCCTGCGCTGCATGGAGGACCCGCAGCTGGTGGAGCGCCTCGTGCGGGAGCGGATCCCGCTCACCCTCTGCCCGCTGTCCAACGTCCGGCTGCGCGCCATCGACGTACTCGAAGAGCACCCGCTCGTGCGGATGATGGACGCCGGGCTCCTCTGCACGGTCAACTCCGACGACCCCGCGTACTTCGGCGGCTATGTCGACGACACCTTCCACGCCGTACGCGAAGCCCTGTCCCTCGGCCAGGAGCGGCTGCGGGAGCTGGCCCGCAACTCGTTCGAGGCGTCCTTCCTCGACGGGAGCGCCGAGGACGAAGCGCTGCGGGAGCGGTACCTCGCCGAGGTCGCGGAATATTCGTTCGACTGATCGACGGGAGCGGAGCTACGGTTTCCCGCATGGACTCCTTCATCCAGCTCTACGGCTGACACGGCCTCACCGGTCCGAGCGCCCCGCTGAACAGCGGTTGCGGCGCCGGTCCGGCACGCCTTCATCCGTAGCAGTGGCATCACACGAAGGAACTCACCCATGCATCGTCGAACCTCCCGTCACCGCGCCCATATCGCCATGGTCGGCACCCCGATGGTCAGCCATGTGCTGCCCAGCCTGGAGATCATCCGTGAACTGGTGGCGCGCGGCCACCGGGTGACCTACGCGAACGACCCGGCGAACCGCGAGCTGATCGAGCCCACCGGCGCCGAACTCGTCCCGTGCACGTCGGTACTGCCGTTCAAGGACAACGTCTGGCCCGAGGACCCGATCGCCGCGAGCGGTCTCTTCCTCGACGACGCGATGGCGCTGCTCCCGCAGCTGCGCGCGTTCTACGACGGCGACCCCGCCGACCTGTATCTGTACGACATCGGCGCGTACGTCGCCCGCGCCCTCGCCGAAGGGCAGCGGCGGCCGTTCCTGCAGCTGTCGCCCACCTTCGTGGCCTGGGACGGGTACCAGGAGGAGGTCGGGGCCCAGATCCGGCAGCTGCCCGGAGCCGCCGACCTGGAGGAGCGGTTCGGGCAGTGGCTCGCCGGGTGCGGGGCCACGACCCTGGATGTCGCCGCCTTCTCCGGCACGCCCGACCGTGCCGTCGCGACGATCCCCCGCGCCATGCAGCTGAACGCCGACCGGGTCGACCCGAAGCGGGTCGACTTCGTCGGCCCCTGCTTCGGGGACCGCTCGGCGCAGGGCGGCTGGCAGCGGCCCGAGGGCGCCGAGAAGGTGCTCCTCGTGTCCCTCGGCTCCTCCTACACCCAGCAGCCCGAGTTCTACCGGCAGTGCGTGAGCGCCTTCGGTGGGCTCACGAGGTGGCACGTGGTGCTGCAGATCGGCAAGCACGTGGACCCCGCCGAGCTGGGGGACGTGCCCGGGAACGTGGAAGTGCGCTCATGGGTACCGCAGTTGGCGATCCTGGAGCAGGCCGACGCGTTCGTCACCCACGCGGGTATGGGCAGCAGCAGTGAGGGGCTGTTCAGCGGGGTGCCGATGATCGCCGTGCCCCAGGGCGCGGAGCAGCCGCTCAACGCGGACCGGCTCGTCGAGCTGGGGGTCGCGCGGCGCATCGACACCGCCGACGCGACCGCCGACGCGCTGCGTTCGGCTCTCCTGGAGCTGACGACCGACCCCGACGTCGCGCTCCGGGCCGCCCGTCTGAAGGCGGAGGTGCGGGCCGAGGGAGGCACCGCCCGGGCCGCCGACCTCGTCGAGGCCGAGCTCGACGGGTAGCGGCCGGGCCCCGGCACGCCGGACGGACCGCACCCTCGGCCCGTCCGGCGTTCGGCCTCCGGTGGGCTGAATCCGTTACGTTGCCTGCATGGTCGTACCTCTCAAACCCAGCATCGACCCGCTCAAGGGAGCCCGCAGAGCAGGCGATCCGCCCTGTGACGTCTTCCTCACCGGCACGGTCTTCCTCGACATCATCTTCACCGGCCTGGACTCCGCGCCCGTACGCGGCACGGAGTCCTGGGCGCGCGGCATGGGGTCGAGCCCCGGCGGCGTCGCCAACATGGCGACCGCCCTCGCCCGGCTCGGCCTGCACACCTCGCTCGCGGCGGCCTTCGGGGACGACCACTACGGCGAGTACTGCTGGGATGCCCTCGAACAGGGCGAAGGCATCGACCTCGCGACCTCACGCACCGTGCCCGGCTGGCACTCACCGGTGACCGTCTCCATGGCGTACGAGGGCGAGCGGACCATGGTCAGCCACGGGCACGAGCCGCCGCCCGACGCCGAAAGCCCGCACGGCGGCGCCCCGGCATGCCCGCCACGCGCGCGTGCCGCCGTCGCCTCCCTGACACCCGGCGCACGCTCCCCGTGGATCGCCGAGGCCGCGCGCAAGGGCACCCGGATCTTCGCCGACGTCGGGTGGGACGACACCGGACGCTGGGACCTCGCGGCCCTCCCGGACCTGGCCCACTGCGAGGCGTTCCTGCCGAACGCGGAGGAGGCCATGCGCTACACCCGGACGCAGTGCCCCCGGGCCGCCGCGCGGGCGCTCACCGAACACGTACCGCTCGCCGTGGTGACACTGGGCGCGGAAGGGGCGTACGCGGTGGACGGGCGGACCGGCGAGACCGCCGAGGTCCCGGCCATCGCGGTGGAGGCCCTCGATCCCACGGGCGCCGGCGATGTCTTCGTGGCCGGCTTCGTGACCGGCACCCTCGCCGGGTGGCCGCTCGCCGACCGGCTCGCCTTCGCCGGGCTCACCGCCGCGCTCTCGGTGCAGGAGTTCGGCGGCTCCCTCTCGGCACCGGGCTGGGCGGAGGTCGCCACGTGGTGGCGGACCGTACGGGAGGTCGACGACCAGGACCCGGTGGCGCTGCGCCGCTACGGCTTCCTGGAGGGCCTGCTCCCGGAGTCCACCCGCCCGTGGCCGCTGCGGCGCGCCGTGCCCACGATCGGGTTCCGGTCGGCGTAGCCACCGCCAGAAGTCGCACAGCCGTGCGTGACCGGAGTGGAAAAGCCCTACGGCGGTGACAGTGGTGCGTCGTACTCTTGGCAGTGCAAGGCTGTCGAGCGGCCACCAAGCCCCGCAAGAGGAGGATGAGCAGGCCCTAGCGCCGGCCCATGACTCAGACACCCACAGCTCATACCCCTGCCGAGGGTCAGGCCCGAGCACACTTCACCGTCCCGGCGACCCATCCGATGGTCACGGTGCTCGGCTCCGGCGACGCCCTGTTGCGCGTGATCGAGAAGGCCTTCCCGGCGGCCGACATCCATGTCCGGGGCAATGAGATCAGCGCGGTCGGTGACGCCCATGAAGTCGCCCTCATCCAGCGCCTGTTCGACGAGATGATGCTGGTGCTCCGCACCGGTCAGCCGATGACGGAGGACGCAGTGGAACGCTCGATCGCCATGCTCAGGGCGGACGAGGCAGGAGAGGGCGACGGCCAGGAGACCCCGGCCGAGGTCCTCACGCAGAACATCCTCTCGTCCCGCGGCCGCACGATCCGCCCCAAGACGCTCAACCAGAAGCGTTACGTCGACGCCATCGACAAGAACACCATCGTCTTCGGCATCGGCCCCGCGGGCACCGGCAAGACCTACCTCGCCATGGCCAAGGCCGTGCAGGCCCTCCAGGCCAAGCAGGTCAACCGCATCATCCTGACCCGCCCCGCTGTCGAGGCCGGCGAGCGCCTCGGCTTCCTGCCGGGCACGCTCTACGAGAAGATCGACCCGTACCTGCGGCCTCTCTACGACGCGCTGCACGACATGCTGGACCCAGACTCGATCCCGCGCCTGATGGCAGCGGGAACGATCGAGGTGGCGCCGCTGGCGTATATGAGGGGCCGCGCTCACCCGCGCTTCACGAATGTCCTCACGCCGGACGGCTGGCGCGCCATCGGTGACCTTCAGGTCGGCGACCTAGTCATGGGCTCGAACGGCGAGCCGACTCCGGTCCTCGGGGTCTACCCCCAGGGCGAGAAGGACATCTACCGCGTCACGGCCCAGGACGGCTCCTGGACCCTGTGCTGCGGTGAGCACCTGTGGACGGTCAGGACGCGCGACGACAAGCGTCGCGACAAGCCGTGGCGGGTCCTGGAGACCCAGGAGATGATCGGCAACCTGCGGGCGGCGCACTATCGCCGGTACGAGTTGCCGATGCTCACCGCGCCCGTCGAGTTCCCGGAGCGTGAGGTCCGCATGGACCCGTACGCGCTGGGCCTGCTCCTTGGGGACGGCTGCCTCACCGGCTCCACCACGCCGTCGTTCTCGACAGAGGACGTCGAACTCGCCCAGGCGCTGGAGGCGGCGCTCCCGGGCGTCAAGGTGCGGCACAAGAGCGGCCCCGACTACGTACTGAACCGGGTGAAGTCGCCTGGCGACGTGGTCACTCTGGAGAATCCGGTCACCGGCGTCATGCGCGAACTGGACCTCATCGGCGGCCGTTCGCACTCCAAGTTCGTGCCGGATGACTACCTGTTCAACACGGCGGAGACCCGGCTCGCAGTGCTCCAGGGCCTGCTTGACTCCGATGGCGGCCCGGTCACCCAGGACGACCGCACCTGCCGTATCCAGTACTCGACCGCGTCGATCGTCCTGCGCGACGACGTGATCGCGCTCGTTCAGTCGCTCGGGGGTGTCGCTTATACGCGACGCCGTCCGGCCGAGGGCCGCGAGCAGGGCGCCGCGTTGGCTGCCCATCGGTACGACCAGCACGTCGTCGACATCCGTCTCCCCGAGGGAATCGAGCCCTTCCGCCTCGCCCGCAAGCGCGACAAGTACCACGCGGCCGGAGGCGGCGGACGTCCGATGCGCTTCATCGACTCCATCGAGCCCGCAGGGCGTGAGGAGGCGGTCTGCATCCAGGTCGCCGCCGAGGATTCGTTGTACGTCACGCAGGACTACCTGCTCACGCACAACACCCTGAACGACGCCTTCATCATTCTCGACGAGGCGCAGAACACCAGCGTCGAGCAGATGAAGATGTTCCTCACCCGTCTCGGCTTCGAGTCGAAGATCGTGATCACGGGTGACGTCACCCAGGTCGACCTGCCGAACGGCACCAAGTCGGGTCTGCGGCAGGTCCAGGACATCCTGGAGGGCATCGACGACGTGCACTTCTCGCGGCTCACGTCCCACGACGTCGTACGGCACAAGCTCGTCGGCCGTATCGTCGACGCCTACGAGAAGTACGACGACAGCCAGCAGAGTCAGCAGAGTCAGCAGCACAAGAAACACGGGAAGTAGCGGAAGCCGCACCATGTCGATCGACGTCAACAACGAATCCGGAACCGAGGTCGACGAGCAGGCGATCCTCGACATCGCCCGCTACGCCCTCGCGCGGATGCGCATCCACCCGCTCTCCGAGCTCTCGGTGATCGTCGTGGACGAGGACGCCATGGAGCAGCTCCACATCCAGTGGATGGACCTGCCGGGGCCGACGGACGTCATGTCCTTCCCCATGGACGAGCTGCGCCCGCCGGCCAAGGACGAGGATGAGCCCCCGCAGGGCCTTCTCGGCGACATCGTGCTCTGCCCGGAGGTCGCCATCAAGCAGGGCAAGGAAGCGCCCACGGAGCACTCCATGGACGAGGAGCTCCAGCTGCTCACCGTCCATGGGGTGCTGCACCTGCTTGGGTACGACCACGAGGAGCCGGACGAGAAGGCCGAGATGTTCGGTCTCCAGGCGGCCATCGTCGACGGCTGGCGCTCCGAGAACGGCCTGACCGGGCCCTCTCCCGCGCCGACCGTCTCGTAGCCGCATGAGTTTCCAGTTGATCGCGGGCGCCGTCGCCCTGGTCGTCGTCGCCTGGCTCGCGGCCTGCGCGGAGGCGGGCATCGCCCGCGTCTCCAGCTTCCGCGCGGAGGAGGCGGCCCGCTCCGGGCGGCGCGGCAGTGCCAAGCTCGCGCAGGTCGCCGCCGACCCCACCCGCTATCTGAACGTGGCGCTGCTCGTGCGCGTCGCGTGCGAGATGGCGTCGGCGTCCCTGGTGACGTACGCCTGCCTGAACGAATTCCCCGAGACCTGGGAGGCGCTCGCCATCGCCATCGCGGTGATGGTCCTCGTCTCGTATGTGGCCGTGGGGGTCTCGCCGCGCACCATCGGCCGCCAGCACCCGCTCAACACGGCGACCGCCGCCGCGTACGTCCTGCTGCCGCTGGCCCGCATCATGGGCCCGATCCCGCCGCTCCTGATCCTCATCGGCAACGCGCTCACGCCCGGCAAGGGCTTCAGGCGGGGCCCGTTCGCCTCCGAGGCCGAGCTGCGGGCGATGGTCGACCTCGCCGAGAAGGAGTCCCTCATCGAGGACGAGGAGCGCCGCATGGTGCACTCCGTCTTCGAGCTGGGCGACACTCTCGTACGTGAAGTCATGGTGCCCCGGACGGACTTGGTCGCCATCGAGCGTTTCAAGACCATCCGGCAGGCGCTGACGCTCGCGCTGCGGTCCGGTTTCTCGCGCATCCCGGTGACGGGCGAGAGCGAGGACGACGTCGTCGGCATGGTCTATCTCAAGGACCTGGCCCGCAAGACGCACATCAACCGCGACAGCGAGTCCGAGCTGGTGTCGACGGCGATGCGTCCGGCGACGTTCGTGCCCGACACGAAGAACGCGGGTGATCTGCTGCGTGAGATGCAGCAGGAGCGCAATCACGTCGCCGTCGTCATCGACGAGTACGGCGGTACGGCCGGCATCGTCACCATCGAGGACATCCTCGAGGAGATCGTCGGCGAGATCACCGACGAGTACGACCGTGAACTGCCGCCCGTCGAGGAGCTGGACGACGGCTGCTACCGCGTCACCGCGCGCCTGGACATCGGTGACCTCGGCGAGCTCTTCGGGCTCGACGAGTTCGACGACGAGGACGTCGAGACGGTCGGCGGTCTGCTCGCCAAGGCCCTCGGCCGGGTGCCGATCGCGGACGCGTCGGCGATCGTGCCGCTGCCGGACGGCCGCGAGCTGCGGCTCACCGCGGAATCCGCGGCCGGACGGCGCAACAAGATCGTGACGGTGCTCGTGGAGCCGGTCGCGCCCGCGGGCGCTCACAAGGAGACATCGGTGTGACCCCACAGCAGCTGCGCGCGTTCTGCCTGTCGTTCAACGACGTGGTGGAGGAGTTCCCGTTCGGACCCGAGGCCTCGGTGTTCAAGGTCGCGGGCAAGATGTTCGCGCTGAGCTCGCTGGACGCCGTGCCGCTGACCGTGAACCTCAAGTGCGACCCGGATCTGGCGGTCCAGCTGCGGGAGGCACACCCGGAGATCGTGCCGGGGTGGCACATGAACAAGCGGCACTGGAACACGGTCTCCCTCGCCGGAGAGCTCCCGGACCAGCAGGTCCGGGAGCTCGTCGAGGACTCGTACGACCTCGTGGTCGCCGGTCTCCCGAAAGCGGAACGACTGCGGCTCGACCGGCCTTAGGCCTTGCGCCGGGTGCGCAGGCCCGTCGCCACCAGGGCCGCCGTCACCAGCAGGACCGCCGTGTCGATCAGGAGCACCGTCCGCGTGCCCGCCAGGAGGTCCGTGTTCGTGGTGGCGAGGACTCCCAGGAGCGGGATGCCGATCGTGATGCCCACCTGCTGGGTGGACGTCACGAGGCCGGTGGCCAGGCCCTGCTCCTCGTCCGGGACACCCGAGGTGACCGTCACGCCGTAGGAGATGATCGCGCCCAGGTGGAACATGCTCGCCACCGATACGCCCGCCGTGGCCAGCCAGACCGACCAGGTGCCCTCGTCGATGCCGAGCAGCGTCGCGATGAACAGGCCCTGGCCGAGCAGCGAGGCGACGAGCGTGCGGCGTGCCCCGAAGCGGCTGATGACCTTCGGCGCGTAGATCCCGGAGACCACCGAGAGGACGCCCTGCGCGCCGAAGACGAGACCCGTCTGGAAGGCGGAGAGCTTCAGGACCTCCTGGAGGTACAGGGTGAGGGTGAAGATGACCGCCGACATCATCGAGAAGGTGATCAGGCCGCCCAGGTTGCCCCACGCCACCGTCCGGCGCCGCAGCATCGGCAGCGAGACGAGCGGGGACTCGGCGCGCAACTCGACGTAGCCGAAGGCCGCGATCAGCAGTACGCCCGCGGTCAGCGTGACGATGACGTCCGCCCCGCCGAAGCCGCGCTCGGCGGCCGTGGAGAGCGCGTAGATCAGGGCGAGCAGACCGCCGGTGACGGTGACCGCGCCGGGGATGTCGAGGCGGGGGCGGTCCGGGGTGCGGGACTCGGGCAGGAGGCGCGGCGCGAGCGGCAGCACGATCAGCACGAAGAGGGTCAGCAGGCCCATCGTGGAGCGCCAGCCGAGCGTATCGGTGAGTACGCCGCCGAACACCATGCCGAGGGTGTAGCCGAGCGAGAGCAGCGTGCCGGAGATGCCGAGTGCCCGGTCGCGCTGCGGGCCCTCGGGGAAGGTCGTCGTCAGCAGGGACATGCCGGTCGGCACGATGGCCGCCGCGCCCACGCCCTGCAGCGCGCGTCCGGCGAGGAAGGACGCCGGGTCCCAGGCGAACGTCGCCAGGAGCGAGGCGAGGCCGAAGAGCGCGAGGCCGCCGATGAACAGCTTGCGGCGGCCGTACAGGTCGCCGGTGCGGCCGAAGAGCAGCAGGAAGCCACCCGAGGGGAGAGCGAACGCGGTCACCGCCCACTGCAGCGCGGACTGGCTCATGCCCAGGTCGGTGCCGAGGACGGGCAGCGCCACGTTCAGCACGGAGAAGTCGAGCGCGACCATGAACTGGGCGGCGCAGAGCACGAAGAGGACGAGCTTGTCGCGGGGTGCGAGCTTGGGGGCCGTGGGCCGAGGTGCGGGGGCCGTCGTTGTCGGGGAGGGGGACGGGGACGGGGACGGGGGAATGGTGGTGTCGATCGCCATGCGATGAGCTTCGGGCGTCAGGAATAGCCGTGGGGAGCGGGTACTTATGCTGGTGGTCGTAACACCAGGCAGGGGGGAGTTCGCGAATGGCAGGGACGAGTGAAGCGGCGGCCGCGCGGCCCCGGGACGAATCCAAGGCACGGCGTCTGGGCGAACTGCGCGAGTTCCTGATGAGCCGCCGGGCCCGGGTCAGCCCCACGGAGGCGGGCCTCCCGGACGGCGGGGCGCGGCGGCGTACGCCGGGGCTTCGCCGCGAGGAGGTCGCCGTGCTCGCCGGGGTCGGCGCGTCCTGGTACCAGTGGCTGGAGCAGGGCCGCGACATCTCGGTGTCGCCGCAGGTCCTGGACTCCGTGGGACGTGTCCTGAAGCTGTCGAGCGCGGAGCGGCGGCACTTGTACGTGCTCGCCGGTCTCAATCCGCCCGCGCCCGAGGTCGAGCAGGCCGACCGGGACATGTGCGAGGGGATGCAGCGACTGATCGACACGTGGATGCCGTACCCCGCGCACATCATGGACCGCTACTACAACTGCGTCATGTACAACGACGCGGCCGGGATGGTCTTCGGGATGCGCCCCGAGATCACCCAGAACTGCCTCGTGGACTTCTTCACCGATCCCATCTACCGCTCACGGAGCGTGAGTTGGCGGACGAACGCGGAGTCGGTCGTCGCCCAGTTCCGCGCGTCGTGCTCCGAGACCCCGGACGACGAGGGGTTCCAGGCGGTCCTCGCCGAGCTGCGGGAGTCGTCGGCGGCCGAGGAGTTCGGCGAACTGTGGGAGCGGCGGGACGTGCGGCCCGCGGGGCAGGTCCACAAGGAGCTCATCCATCCGCTGGTGGGGGCGTTGCACGTCGAGTCGACGGCGATGCGGGTGCCTGCGCGGCCCGACCTGACGATCGTGCTGCACACGCCGCTTCCGGAGGCGGAGACCGCGGCGAAACTGGAGTGGCTCGCGTCGCCGGAGGGGCGGCGGGGGGCGATGTACCCGGTGGCGGTTTAGGTCTCCTGGCTCCGTATGCTCGGCGTATGAGCGAGAGTGCTGCGCCTGGCGCGCTGGATGCCGAGGACCGGAAGATCGTTACGCTGGCTCGTTCGGCGCGGGCGCGGAACGGGGTGGCCGAGGGGGCCGCTGTGCGGGACGAGACGGGGCGTACGTATGTCGCCGGGACGGTTTCTCTCGACTCCCTGAAGCTTTCCGCGCTGCGGACCGCGGTGGCCATGGCTGTCGCTTCCGGTGCGGAGTCCCTGGAGGCGGCGGCGGTCGTCTCCTCCGAGGAGGAGCTTTCCGCCGAGGACCTCTCCGCTGTGCGGGATCTTGGCGGGGCCGGGACGCCGGTGTTCCTGGCGGGGGCTGACGGGGAGGTCCGGGTGCGGGCTCAGGCGAACTGAGTCTTTCCCCAATCCCGCCCCTTCCCGAAAACCCACTCTGGCGCGGGGGCCTTGGTTGCCGTCAATCACCGGCTCCGCCGAGTTCGTCCTCAAACGCCGGACGGGCTGAAAATTCAGCCCGTCCGGAAGGGGCGGGGTTGGGGATGAATCAAACCGCGTCCGGGCCCCGTTCCCCGGTTCGTACCCGCACCACCGTCTCCACCGGGACCGCCCACACCTTCCCGTCACCGATCTTCCCCGTGGCCGCCGCGCGGACGATCGCGTCGATGACCGGGTCGAGGTCGGCGTCGTCGACGACGACCTCCAGCCGCACCTTCGGGACCAGGTCCACCTGGTACTCCGCGCCCCGGTACACCTCCGTGTGCCCGCGCTGGCGCCCGTACCCGCTCGCCTCCGTGACGGTGAGGCCCTGGACGCCCAGCTCCTGCAGGGCCGTCTTCACCTCGTCGAGGCGGAACGGCTTGATGACCGCGGTGACGAGCTTCATCGGACGGTGCTCCCCTTCATCGGGCTGACCAGGACGCCGTGATCGTAGGCTGTCTCCGCGTGGTGCGTCTGGTCGAGGCCCGTCTGTTCGTCCTCCGCCGACGCGCGGAAGCCCATGAGCTTGTCGATCGCCTTGCCGATGCCGTACGTCACCGCGAACGTGTACGCCGCCACCGCGAGCACCGCCACCGTCTGCCTGCCCAGCTGGGCGAGCCCGCCCCCGTAGAAGAGCCCCTCCGCGCCGTCCGTCATCGTGGCCGTCGCGAACAGGCCGATCAGGAGCGTGCCGACCACGCCGCCGACCAGGTGGACGCCCACCACGTCGAGCGAGTCGTCGTAGTTCAAGCGGAACTTCCATGCCACGGCGTACGAGCAGACCACGCCCGCCGCGAGGCCGACCACCGCGGCGCCGAGCACCCCGACGACCCCGCACGCGGGGGTGATGGCGACCAGGCCCGCCACCGCGCCCGACGCCGCGCCGAAGGTGGTGGGGTGGCCGTCGCGTCGCTGCTCCACGAAGAGCCAGCCGAGCAGGCCCGTGCACCCGGCGAGGAGCGTGTTCAGGAGGGAGGCCGCCGCGAAACCGTTCGCGCCGAGGGCCGAGCCGCCGTTGAAGCCGAGCCAGCCGAACCAGAGCAGGCCCGCGCCCATCAGGACCATCGGCAGGTTGTGCGGACGCATCGCGTCCTTCTTGAAGCCGATGCGCGGGCCGATGACCAGGACGAGGGCGAGGCCGGAGGCGCCGGACGCGATCTCCACGACCAGGCCGCCCGCGAAGTCCAGTGCGCCCAGGGACGAGGAGATCCAGCCGTCCGGGCCCCAGACCCAGTGCGCCACGGGAACGTATACGAGCAGCGCCCAGACGGGCACGAAGACCAGCCAGGCCGCGAACTTCGCGCGGTCGGCGATCGCGCCGCTGATCAGGGCGGTGGTGAGGATCGCGAAAGTGAGCTGGAAGGTGGTGAAGAGGAGGGTGGGGACCGTCCCGGTGAGGGTTTCCGGGCCGATGCCCGCGAGGCCGAGATGGTCGACTCCGCCGATCAGGCCCGCGAACGCGTCGTCGCCGAACGCGAGTGAGTAGCCGGCGAGCAGCCACACCACCGTGACCAGGGCGATCGACACGAAACTCATCAGGAGCATGTTGAGGACGCTCTTCGTGCGGACCATGCCGCCGTAGAAGAGGGCGAGGCCGGGCGTCATCAGCAGGACGAGGGCGGTGGCCGCGAGCAGCCAGGCCGTGTCACCGGTGTCGGGGCCCTTGGCCGCGGCCAAGGTGGTGGTCAGGGACTGCACGGCGAATCTCTCCTCCGGGTGGGGGCAGAGGGAGAGCGTCACCGCCCCGCGTTTCGGGACGGGCACCCGGGCGTTTCCGCCGTGTTTCATGTTGCCGGTGAGTTTCCGCGTGCTCACCGATGCCGCTTGCGGGCCTCATCGGTGCCTCGGGGTGCTGCGGGCCTCCGGCGATCAGGGAGAATGGGCGCCATGAGCGTTCGTACCGAGTCATCCGAGCCGTCAGAATCGTCGGGGGCACCCCACCGCGCCGGCTTCGCCTGCTTCGTGGGCCGCCCCAATGCGGGCAAGTCCACCCTTACGAATGCTCTGGTCGGCCAGAAGGTGGCGATCACGGCCAACCAGCCGCAGACCACGCGGCACACGGTGCGCGGCATCGTGCACCGGCCCGACGCCCAGCTGATCCTGGTGGACACCCCCGGGCTCCACAAGCCGCGCACGCTGCTCGGCGAGCGGCTCAACGACGTCGTGCGCACGACGTGGGCCGAGGTCGACGTCATCGGGTTCTGTCTGCCCGCGAACGAGAAGCTGGGCCCCGGTGACCGGTTCATCGCCAAGGAACTGGCCGGCATCAAGAAGACGCCGAAGATCGCGGTCGTGACGAAGACCGACCTCGTGGACAGCAAGGCGCTCGCCGAGCAGCTCATCGCCATCGACCAGCTCGCCAAGGAGCTCGGCTTCGAGTGGGCGCAGATCGTGCCGGTGTCCGCGGTGGGCGACAAGCAGGTCCAGCTGCTCGCCGACCTGATCGTCCCGATGCTCCCCAAGAGCCCGCCGCTCTACCCCGAGGGCGACCTCACGGACGAGCCCGAGCAGGTCATGGTCGCCGAACTGATCCGTGAGGCCGCGCTGGAAGGCGTCCGGGACGAGCTGCCGCACTCCATCGCCGTCGTGGTGGAGGAGATGCTGCCGCGCCAGGACCGCCCCGCGGACAAGCCGATGCTCGACATCCACGCGAACGTCTACATCGAGCGCCCCAGCCAGAAGGGCATCATCATCGGCCCGAAGGGCAAGCGCCTCAAGGAGGTCGGGATCAAGTCCCGCCAGCAGATCGAGGCACTTCTCGGTACGCCGGTCTTCCTGGACCTGCACGTCAAGGTCGCCAAGGACTGGCAGCGCGACCCCAAGCAGCTCCGCAAGCTTGGCTTTTGAGCGGGCTCTACGGGGCTCGGTAGATCACCGGCTCCGCCGCGTTCGTCCTCAATCGCCGGACGGGCTCAATTTGCCTCACTCGACGCCCTTGATCTGTCGCACCAGCAGCGCCCCCGCCAAGCCGATCCCCGCCGCCACCAGATACAGCACCCGGTAGCCGCCCAGGTGCGTCACGATCGGGGCCGCCAGGGCGGGGGCCGCCACCTGGGGGAGTGAGTTGGCGATGTTGATGACGCCCATGTCCTTGCCGCGGTCCATGGCCTTCGGCAGGACGTCCGTCATCAGGGCGAAGTCCACCGACGTGAAGACGCCGAAGCCGACGCCGAGGACCGCCGCCGCGACGATCGCGCCCGGCCAGGTCTGCCAGCCGGACAGCAGGGCCGTCGCCACCGCCATCAGGACGCCGGACCAGAGCACGAAGGGCTTGCGGCGGCCCACGCGGTCCGACCAGACGCCGCCGACGACCACCGTCGCGAGCAGCGTCAGGCCGTTCACCGCCGTGAGGATCAGGACGCCCTCGTCCGGGTCGGCGTAGTCCAGGCGGTCCCGCAGGTAGTAGAGGAGATAGAGCAGGACCAGGGCGTTGCTGAGGTTGATCAGGAAGCGGGTCAGCCAGGCCCAGCCCAGGTCCGGGTAGCGGCGCGGGCTCAGCCAGAAGGCGCGGGCGAACGACCGCCACGCGAACGGCGGCCTGTCGTGCGGCGCCAGGCGCAGGTCCCGGTGGCGCAGGACGTACGGGAGCACTCCCACCAGGGTGAACACCGCGCACGCCGCGTATCCCGCGCCCACGCCCCCGGCAGCCGTCGCGAGGCCCGTGCCGACGACCACGCCCAGGATCTGCGCCGCCCCCAGCCAGCCGCCCACCGCGCCCCGTTGGAGCCGCGGCACCCGGTCCGGCACGGCCGCCGTGACCGCGGCGAACGCGGCGTTCAGGGTGAGCTGGACCAGGCACCAGCCCGCCGCCATCCACCACACGGATCCGGCGGCCGAGAGCAGCAGGAGCGCTGCCGCGCCACCCGACGTGCCCGCCACGATCCATGGCGTGCGCCGCCCGAAGCGCGACACGGTCCGGTCGGAGAGCGCGCCGAACAGCGGGTTCGACGCGAGGGACACCACGGCTCCCGCGCCCGCCACCCAGGCGAGGACCGTCTCCTTCGACGTGCCGGCCGGGGCGAGGTCTGCCGCCTGTACGGCAAGGAGGATCTGCAGCGGGCCGTACCACCCCACCCAGATCGCTCCGTTGGCGAGCGAGAGGGACGCCGTCCAGCTCCGCCCGACGCGGTCGACCGGCTCCCGCAGCGCCTCAACCCGCCCGGCTGTCATGTCCGTTGCGCCCGCAGTGCCTCGCGCAGCCAGGCGTACGACGCCTTCGGCGTGCGCTGCAGGGTGGCGTAGTCGACGTGGACGAGACCGAAGCGCTGCCGGTAGCCCTCCGCCCACTCGAAGTTGTCCATCAGGGACCAGACGAAGTAGCCGCGTACGTCCACGCCCGCCTCCAACGCCCGGTGCAGTGCGCGCAGATGACCGTCCAGGTAGTCGATCCGCCGCTCGTCGTCGATGCCCTCGTACGAGCAGCCGTTCTCGGTGATCACCAGCGGGGGCAGCCGGTCGCCGTACCGGTCGCGGAAGCCGGTGAGCAGTTCGGTGAGCGACTCCGGGACCACCGGCCAGCCGAAGTCCGTCATCGGGCGTCCCTCGATCTCCCGTGGCGCGAAGGGGAGTTCGGGTGGGAGTGTGATGCCGCCGAACTCCGTGGCAGTCGTGGCCGTGGCCGGGAGCGGGGCGCCCACCTTCGTCGGCTGGTAGAAGTTGATCCCGTACCAGTCGACCGGCTCCGCGATGACCTTCAGGTCCGCCTCGATGTCGCCGCCCGGCATCAACTCCGCGATCCCGTCCGGGTATCGGCCGAGGATCAGCGGGTCCGAGAAGAGGCGGTTGAGGAGCACGTCGTAGAAGTCCGCCGCCTGGGTGTCCTCGGCCGAGGGGGAGGCGGGCCAGGTGGGGCCGTGCGAGTTGGCGATGCCGATGTCCGCGATGCCCGCCGCGCGCAGCGCCCGCACCGCGAGGCCGTGGGCGACGAGCTGGTGGTGCGCCACAGGCAGGGCGTCGAACATGAGCTGCTCGCCCGGCGCGTGCTGGCCGAGGGCGTGACCGAGGAGGGTGTGCTCGGCGGGTTCGTTGAGGGTGATCCACTTCTTGGCGCGGTCACCGATGCGGGCGGCCACCACGGCCGCGTACTCGGCGAAACGCTCGGCCGTGTCCCGCCGCAGCCAGCCGCCCTCATCGGCGAGCGCGAGCGGTGTGTCCCAGTGGAAGAGCGTGGGGACGGGGCTGACGCCCGCCGCGCACAGTTCGTCGACGAGACGGTCGTAGAAGTCGAGGCCCGAGGTGCTCACCTGGCCCGCCCCGCTCGGCAGTACGCGCGGCCACGACACCGAGAAACGGTAGGCGCCGACCCCCAACTCCCGGATGAGCGCGACGTCTTCGCGGTAGCGGTGGTAGTGGTCGCAGGCGACGGCGGCCGTCGTGCCGTCCTTCACCCTGCCGGGCAGCGCGGTGAACGCGTCCCAGACCGAGGGGCCGCGTTCGTCGACGGCGCCCTCGATCTGGTGAGCCGAGGTGGAAACCCCCCACACGAAGTCGCGGGGGAACTGAGGGAGTGGTTCGCGCACATGGGTCGCATGGGTCGCTGCCATGGGCGCGATCTTCCGTACGGCCGCGTACGGAAGTCAATGGGCGTACCTCAGAAAACGTGAACACTTCTCACGTTATGCGGGTTCCCCTGTTCTACGAGCCCTCCTTGAGGACACGCGTGATCAGCTTGCGCTGTGGATCGGTCAGGCGGGGATCCGAGCAGTACGCCGTGCGGCCGTCCACGGTGAGCTGGTAGCTGAAGCCGTCCGGCACCCCTATCGGTGGCGCGTTCCGGCCCTCGGCCATGGCCTCGTCGGCCAGGGCCTGCCACTCGGGGGCATCGGGCAGACCCGAGGTGTCGACCTCGGCGTTCCGCTCGATGCCCGCGAATCCTCCCGTGCGCTTCACCTGGATACGCATAGAACCTGTCTACTCCATGGGGAGATCAGTTGGTAGGCACCCCGACCTGGGACCACGCCTTCACCACGGCCCCGTGCTCCTCGCCCTCGCCGTACTTGTCGCGCGCCGCGGCCACCGTCAGCTTCGCGAAGTCCGCGAAGGACGCGTCCTGGGCCAGCTCGCCGCCGGTCAGGACGGCGTACCAGATCTGGCCCGCCCGCTCCCAGGCGTTGCCGCCGAGCGCCTCGGCGAGCAGATAGAAGGCGTGGTTGGGGATGCCGGAGTTGATGTGCACGCCGCCGTTGTCGCGGCCCGTGCGGACGTAGTGGTCCATGTCGGCCGGCTGCGGGTCCTTGCCGAGCACATCGTCGTCGTAGGCCGTTCCGGGCGCCTTCATGGAGCGCAGCGCCGTGCCCGTCACGCGCGGGGCGAGGAGTCCGGCGCCGATCAGCCAGTCGGCCTCGGAGGCGGTCTGGCCGAGCGTGTACTGCTTGATCAGCGAGCCGAACACGTCGGCGCACGATTCGTTGAGCGCGCCGGGCTGACCGAAGTACGTGAGGTTCGCCGTGTACTGCACGACGCCGTGCGTCAGCTCGTGGCCGATGACGTCCACCGGGATGGTGAAGTCGAGGAAGATCTCGCCGTCACCGTCGCCGAACACCATCTGTTCGCCGTTCCAGAAGGCGTTCCCGTAGTTCTCGCCGTAGTGGACGGTCGCGTTCATCGGCAGGCCGCTGCCGTCGATGGAGTTGCGCTGGTACGCCTTCAGGAACAGCTCGAAGGTCGCGCCGAGGCCCGCGTACGCGCGGTTGACGGTCGCGTCCTTGCCGGGCTTGTCGCCCTCGCCGCGGACCTTGCGGCCCGGCAGCTCGGTCTTGTGCTTCGCGTCGAAGATCGTGCGGTGCGGTTTGCTCTCCGCGGCTTCCCTGGGCAGCGAGACGGCGGGGGCGCCGATGACCGTGGTCAGGCGGCGGCGGGTGCGCTCGATCGAGTCGCGCTCAAGGGTGCGGCGAGCGGGACCGGCGAGAGTGGCGTCGTCACTCTGGGCGAGAGTGTCGAGCACGTGGGGCGGGATGATGGTGCAGAAGACAGGCTCGAAGCCTGGATTGGCGGTCATGGCGGCAATGTGGCACTGGGTCATGCCGCTGTCACTACCTGCAACCATGATTAGTGAAATAGAGGTATTGATCACCTCTTACCCGTTACCTGGCGGCGATCCCGCATACTGATACGCACCCGCGCACACAGCGCGACTCGGCTAGGCTGCGGAGCATCATGCGTTACGGGCTGCTTCTCCTTAGCTGCCGCGGCGAGGGCCTGTAGTCGAGGCCGACCCCCTCCCCGCGGAGTTCGGTGTTGCTCGCGAAGCGACCGTCGGCCGTCCTTAAGGACACTCCCGAGGAGCCCCCGCATCATGGCGATCAAGCCCAATCTGCAGCGTGCCACGTCCATGCCGGTCCACAAGTACGGGCAGTACGACCAGGTCGACATCCCCGACCGCACGTGGCCGGACAACCGCATCACGGTCGCTCCCCGCTGGCTCTCCACGGACCTGCGTGACGGCAACCAAGCGCTGATCGACCCGATGTCCCCGGCGCGCAAGCGCGAGATGTTCGACCTGCTGGTCCGCATGGGCTACAAGGAGATCGAGGTCGGCTTCCCCTCGTCGGGCCAGACCGACTTCGACTTCGTACGGTCGATCATCGAGGACGGCGCGATCCCGGACGACGTCACGATCTCCGTCCTGACGCAGGCCCGCGAGGAGCTGATCTCCCGCACCGTCGAGTCGCTGGTCGGCGCCAAGCGCGCCACCGTCCACCTGTACAACGCGACCGCGCCCGTCTGGCGCGAGGTCGTCTTCCGTGGCTCGAAGGACGCGGTCAAGCAGATCGCCGTCGACGGCACCCGCCTCGTCATGGAGTACGCCGAGAAGCTGCTGGGCCCCGAGACCGTCTTCGGCTACCAGTACAGCCCCGAAATCTTCACCGACACCGAGCTGGACTTCGCCCTGGAGGTCTGCGAGGCCGTCTGTGACGTGTGGCAGCCCGAAGAGGGCCGCGAGATCATCCTCAACCTGCCCGCCACGGTGGAGCGTTCGACGCCCTCCACGCACGCGGACCGCTTCGAGTGGATGTCCCGCAACCTGACCCGGCGCGAGCACGTCTGCCTGTCGGTCCACCCGCACAACGACCGCGGCACCGCCGTCGCCGCCGCCGAACTGGCCATCATGGCCGGCGCCGACCGCATCGAGGGCTGTCTGTTCGGGCAGGGCGAGCGCACCGGCAACGTAGACCTGGTCACGCTGGGCATGAACCTCTTCTCGCAGGGCGTCGACCCGCAGATCGACTTCTCCGACATCGACGAGATCCGCCGCACCGCCGAGTACTGCAACCAGATGGAGATCCACCCCCGCCACCCGTACGCGGGCGACCTCGTCTACACCGCCTTCTCCGGCTCCCACCAGGACGCCATCAAGAAGGGCTTCGAGGCCATGGGCATGCGGGCCGAGCAGCAGGGCAAGACGGTCGACGAGATCGAGTGGGCCGTCC
This sequence comes from Streptomyces sp. Je 1-332, assembly GCF_040730185.1. Classification (NCBI taxonomy): domain Bacteria; kingdom Bacillati; phylum Actinomycetota; class Actinomycetes; order Kitasatosporales; family Streptomycetaceae; genus Streptomyces; species Streptomyces sp. Je 1-332. Next base: position 2,607,133 of record NZ_CP160402.1, on the reverse strand, counting down.
CGTACCTGCCCATCGACCCCAAGGACGTCGGCCGGTCCTACGAGGCCGTCATCCGCGTCAACTCGCAGTCCGGCAAGGGCGGCATCGCCTACGTCCTGCAGAGCGACCACCACCTGGACCTGCCGCGCCGCATGCAGGTCGAGTTCTCGAAGATCATCCAGACGAAGACCGACACCGAGGGCGGCGAGGTCACCCCGGACGCGATCTGGGGCATCTTCCAGGACGAGTACCTGCCCAACCCCGAGAACCCGTGGGGCCGTATCCAGGTCAAGAACGGCCAGACCACCACGGACAAGGACGGCACGGACACCCTCACCGTCGAGGCGACGGTCGACGGCGCCGACACCGTCCTGACCGGCACCGGCAACGGCCCGATCTCGGCGTTCTTCAACGCGCTGCAGGGCATCGGCATCGACGTACGCCTCCTGGACTACCAGGAGCACACGATGAGCGAAGGCGCCTCCGCGCAGGCCGCTTCGTACATCGAGTGCGCCATCGGCGACAAGGTCCTGTGGGGCATCGGCATCGACGCGAACACGACGCGTGCCTCGCTGAAGGCCGCGGTCTCCGCGGTGAACCGCGCCGCCCGCTGACACACCGCCCGACCGCCCCCCGAGGTGATCCTCGGGGGGCGATCAGGGTGCGGTACCGGCCATCTCTCGTACAGGGTGCTGACGCCACATCAACAATGTGGCTAACATCACGCCCAACGCGGCAATGTTGCCGGGGCGTTACGGAGGTGCGCGGTGCTGCCAGATCGGGGACGAGACGGCCGGGAATCCCGTATCGTCGCCACGCCCGTTTCGCGTGGGCGTGTCCTGCGCAGGCGCGTGGTCGGCGTGCATACGGCCTGGACCACCGTCGGGGACGGTGAGTTCTTCTGCCCCGGCTGCGGCGGTGACCGCAACTACCAGCGCCGCACCGGCCGTCGCCGCTTCGTCCTGCTCGGCGTGCCCGTCCTGCCGCGCGGCGCCGCGGGACCCATCGTCGAGTGCGCCGCCTGCGGTGACCACTTCGGTACGGACGTTCTCGGCCATCCCACGACCACACGGCTCTCGGCCATGGTCCGCGACGCCGTGCACACCGTCGTCCTCGCGATCCTCGCCGCGGGCGGCACCTCGTCGCGCTCCACGCTCGACGCGGCCGTCGGCGCGCTGCGCCTCGCCGGGTTCGACGACTGCCGCGAGGACCAGCTCGTCGCGCTGGTCGACGCGCTCGCCGCGGACACCGGCCGCGCCACCGTCCCGGACTGCGGGCCCGGTCTGGCCATAGAGCTCCACGAGGCGCTCGGCCCGCTGGCCCCGCACCTCGCTCCCGCCGGCCGTGAGGCGCTGCTGCTCCAGGGCGCGCGGATCGCGCTCGCCGACGGCCCGTACACCCCCGCCGAACGCGAGGTGCTCACCACGGCGGGCGGCGCCCTGACCATCGGCGCGGATGAGGTCACGCGGCTGATGGTGGCGGCGCGGACGACGCACTTCTGACCTGAGGGGTGTGGGGGCCTAAGGGGGTAGGGGCGCTACTCCCCAGGGAGTAGTACGACGCTGATGCCTCCCTGCGCCGTACGCCCCAACTCGCCCTCGCGCCCGACGGATCGCGACGCACCCTCCGGAAGGGTTGGCACGGAACCTGCCAACCTGCCGGAAGGAGGCCCGTCATGCGGGCCGAACAGACCACCGCACGACGGCGACGAGCCGTGCCCTGGGTGTTCCTCGGGCTGTGGATAGCCGTCATCGCGCTCGCCGGGCCCTTCGCCTCGAAGCTCTCCGACGCCCAGCAGGACCGCGTCGTGGACTACCTCCCCGCGAGCGCCGACTCCACCGAAGTGGCCAAGATTCAGGACCAGTTGCCCGGCGGCGAGGCCACCGAGCTCGTCCTCGTCTACCACCGCGACGGCGGGCTGAGCGCCGCGGACCGCGAGACGGCGGCCGCCCAGGTCGCCGAGATCGGCCGCGCCCACAAGCTGACGTCCACCCCGCGCGCCGTACCGTCCAAGGACGGCACCACGCTGATGTACCCCGTGGCGAGCACCGAGCCGGGCCAGGACGAGAAGGCAAGGGACGCCCTCGTCGACGACGTACGCGAAGTCGCTGACGGGGAAGGCGGGTTGAGCGTCGACGTGGGCGGGTCGGGGGCGCTCACCACCGACGCGGGCAAGGTCTACGACTCCCTCGGCGGGCCGCTGCTCTACACCACGGCCGCGGTGGTCGCGCTGCTCCTGATCCTCATCTACCGCAGCCCGTTCCTGTGGCTCGTGCCGCTCGCCGTCGCGGGCGTCGCGGACTACCTCGCGATGGGCGTCGCCTACGGCCTCCACGAAGGCTTCGGTACGTCCGTCTCCGGCCAGAGCAGCGGGGTGATGACGATCCTCGTGTTCGGCGCGGGTACCGACTACGCGCTGCTCATCGTCTCCCGCTACCGCGAGGAACTGCGCAGGATCGAGCGGCCCTACGACGCGATGGCCGCCGCGCTGAAGGGCTGCGGCCCCGCCGTGCTCGCCTCCTCGGGCACGGTCGCCGCCGGCCTTTTGTGCCTTCTCGCAGCCGACCTCAACAGCAGCCGCGGCATGGGCCCGCTGGGCACGGTCGGGGTGCTGTGCGCGCTCGCCGCGATGCTGACACTGCTCCCCGCGGTCCTTGTCCTCCTCGGGCGGCGCGTGTTCTGGCCGCTCGTGCCCGCCTTCGGCAGCGAGCCCAAGCAGCGGCGCAGCATCTTCTCCATGATGGGCACCTCGGCCGGCCGCAGGCCCCTCACCGTCCTCGCGGGCGGCGCCGTGCTGCTCGGAGCCCTCGCCCTCGGGGCGCTGAACCTGCCGGGCGCGCTGAAGCAGGAGGACTCCTTCACCAAGACGCCCGACTCCGTCACCGCGATGGAGACCCTCGCCAAGGCCTACCCCGAACGCGGCACCCGGCCCATCACCGTCATGACTCCCGCCGACGGCGCCACGGAAGCCCTCGCCGACATCAAGGCCACGCAGGGCGTGGACAACGCCGAGAAGGGACGCACGGCGAAGGGCTGGACGGAGATCTCCGTGATCGCGACGTCCGCGCCCGAGTCCGCGGGGGAGACGGCCACGATCGAAGCGCTGCGGGCGGACCTCGACGGCTCGTACGTGGGCGGCTCCAGCGCACAGCAGCTCGACCTGAAGGAGACGAACGACCGTGACCGTCTGATCATCGTGCCGCTCGTCCTGGCGGCGGTGCTGCTGATCCTGGTGGCGCTGCTGCGGTCCCTCGTCGCGCCGCTGCTGCTCCTCGTCGCGGTGGTCGCGGTGTGGGGGGCCTCCCTCGGCATCGCGGGCCTGGTCTTCGAGCCGCTCTTCGGCTTCGAGGGCACGGACCCCGGACTCGGCCTGCTCTCCTTCGTCTTCCTCGTCGCACTGGGCGTCGACTACGGCATCTTCCTCATGCACCGCATGCGGGAGGAGTCCCTCGCGGGGGCCGAGCCGGGAGCCGCCGCGCTGACCGCGCTGCGGACGACGGGCGGCGTCATCGCGTCGGCGGGCCTGGTCCTCGCGGCGACGTTCGCGGTGCTCACCAACATGCCGCTCGTGCAGCTGGTGGAGCTCGGCTTCGTCATCGCGGTGGGCGTGCTCCTGGACACGTTCCTGGTGCGGACCTACCTCGTGACGAGCGCGAGCGTGGCCCTCGGACGGAAGGTGTGGTGGCCGGGAAGCCTTTCGCGGCCGGCGCCCGACGCGGCCCCGGCGACGGAATCCGAGCGTCAACGGGTCACCGCTCCCTGACCGTTGGCCCTTGACCGTTGACCGACTCAGGGTGCCCCTCCACTCCCGGAGGGGCGCTCTCGTACGGGAGGATGTCGCCGTGGGGGACATACCGCAGGTTCGAGATGGGGCGTCGGCGCCCCGTGGTGTGCTGCCCTTCACGGGGGCCGTGCCCGGCACGCCGCGCGCCGTGCGGGACGACGCGGTGTTCGCGGGGGCGCTCGCGGTGCTGTCCGCCGTGCTCGCGGTGTTCGTCGAGGACGGCCTGCGGCCCGACCTCCTCGGGTGGAGCCTGCTCCTGGGTGCGCACGTGCCGCTGGTGTGGCGGCGCAGCAGCCCCCTGCCGGTGCTTGTCGGGGTGGTCGCCCTCATCGCGCCGTACCACGCCGTCGACTACACGCACATGGCCGCCGTCCCGGTGGGCATGGTCGCGCTCTACACCGTCGCTGTTTCCGGGCGCCCGCGCCGCGCCCTGATCACCGGCATCCTCGTCGTCGGCGTCACGATGACCGTCAACGCGAGCGTGGCCCCGCACCAGGTGGCCGAGGTGCTGAGGATCTCCGGCTGGGTGGTCGCCGTACTGCTGCTCGGCGTGTACGTGCGCATCCACCGCCAGTACGTCACCTCCGTGCTGGAGCGTGCCGAGCGGGCGGAGCGTACGCGCGAGGAGGAGGCGCGGCGGCGGGTCGCCGAGGAGAGGCTGCGGGTCGCCCGTGACCTGCACGACCTGCTGGCGCACAGCATCACCCTGGTCGGCGTCCAGACGTCCGTCGCCGCGCATGTCCTGACCGCCGATCCGGAGCGTCTCGACCGGGCGGCGGTGGCCAAGGCCCTCGACGACATCGCCGACACCTGCCGGTCGGCCCGGGGCGAACTCCGCGCCACTCTTGAGGTGTTGAGGGAAGGCACCGTGGAGGAGACGCGGGGCCCGCTGCCGGGCCTCGACGGCCTCGCCGACCTGGCGGAGGCGGCGCGGACGTCCGGCGCGGAGGTCGATCTGGCGGTACGGGAGGTCGAGGCGCCGCCCGCCGTGGGCGCCGCGGCCTACCGCATCGTCCAGGAGGCGCTGACCAACGCGGTGCGGCACGGCGGCGGTGGCCCCGGGCTCACCATCCGGGTGGGCATCCGGAGCGAGGGGCCCGCGTTGCGGGTGACCGTGGTGGACGACGGACCGGCCGCCGTGCAGGACCCCTCGCACACCCCCGGGTTCGGCCTGGTGGGGATGCGGGAGCGGGCCCGGAGTGTGGGCGGGACGTTGGAGGCGGGGCCTCGGCCCGATGGCGGTTTCCTGGTGGCGGCGGTACTGCCCCTGGTGCCTGTGGGAGGGCTTCGATGACGATCCGTGTACTGCTCGCCGACGACCAGACGCTGGTGCGGGCCGCGTTCGCGATGCTGGTCGAGTCCGCGCCGGACATGGAGGTGGTGGGGCAGGCGGGGACGGGGCGGGCGGCGGTCGATCTCGCCCGCTCGGAGCGGGCGGATCTCATCGTGATGGACATCCGGATGCCGGACCTGGACGGGATCGAGGCGACGCGGCTGCTCGCCGAGGACGAGGATCTGGCTGGGGTGAAGGTGTTGATGCTGACGACTTATGACACGGATGAGCATGTCGTTGATGCGCTTCGGGCGGGGGCTTCGGGGTTCTTGGTGAAGGACACGAAGCCGGGGGAGTTGTTGGAGGCGATCCGTACGGTGGCGGCGGGGGAGTCCCTGCTTTCGCCGGGCCCGACTTCTCGGTTGATCGCTCGGGTGCTGCGGGCGCCGGAGCCTCCGGCTGCGGGGCCGGGAGGTCCCGAGGGGCTCTCGGAGCGGGAGCGGCAGGTTCTCGCGCTGGTCGCGCGGGGGCTCAACAATGCTGAGATCGCTGAGTTGTTGGGGCTGAGCCCCCTGACCGCGAAGACCCATGTCAGCCGGATCATGGGGAAGCTGGGGGCGAGGGATCGGGCGCAGCTGGTGATTGTGGCTTATGAGTCGGGGTTGGTGCGGCCGGGGGTGGGTTAGGGCGTTTCTTTTCCCCAACCCCACCCCTTCCCGAAAACCCGCTGGCGCGGGGGCCTTGCTCGCCGTCAACCACCGGTTTCGCCGAGTTCGTCCTCAAACGCCGGACGGGCTGGAAATCCAGCCCGTCCGGCGTTTGAGGACAAGGCCCCCGCGCCTACAACAACCCCGCCCCCGCCAAGAACTTCCCCACCCGCTCGACCTCCCCGGAAGACAACGGAACCTGGGGCTCCGCAGTAGCGGGGCACGCGATTACGCCCCGGAGGGCCAGCGCCGCCTTGAACGCCCCCAGGGCGGACGAGTTCCCGCCCATGCGGCCCGCGTCACCGACCCGCACCATCCCGAACAGACCACACAACCGCTCCTGCTCGGCCCGCGCCCGCACCAGGTCCCCCTCCCGGCAGTAGCGGTACAGCCGCACATACCCCTCGGGGTCCACGTTCCCCAGGCCCGGCACCACCCCGTCCGCGCCCATGGCCAGCGCCGCGTCCACCGTCGTCTCCGAACCCGTCAGGACGCTGAAGGCCGGCGCGTCCCCGCGCCCCCGCGCGCCGAGCACCACCTCCCGGAAGTTCCCCTCGTCCCCGCTGGAGTCCTTGAGCCCGGCGAGCACCCCCTCCGCCGCCAGCTCAAGGACCAGCTCCGCGGGCAGTTTGGAGTGGACCGAGACAGGGAGGTCGTACGCGAACACCGGCACCGGCGACCCCGCCGCCACCAGGCGGAAGTGGCGGGCCATCTCCGCCGGATGCGTGCGCGTGTAGAAGGGCGCCGTCACCACCACGCCGTCCGCCCCGGCCGCCGTCACCGCGCGGACGTGGTCCAGGACCCGTGGCGTCGTCATGTCGATCGCCCCTGCCAGGACCGGGAGTTGGCCGCCCACGTGGCCCACCACCGTATCGACCACGGTCTTCCGCTGCGCGTCCGTCAGGTACGCCGCCTCCGACGACGAGCCGAGGACGAACAGGCCGTCCACCCCGCCCGACACCAAGTGGTCGACCAGCCTGATGAGCGAGGGCGTGTCCACCTCGCGGTCCGGTGTCAGGGGGGTGCAGACGGGCGGAACGACACCGGTCAGCGGGGTGGGCATGGTCATGGGCTCTCCCTGGGGCTCGCGTCCGTGGCGGCGGACTGGATCACTAGCTCGTGTGTGGACTGGCCGTCCCGCACGGGATGGTGGCAGCGGTAGCGGTGTCCCGATTGGTCCGGTTGTCCCGACCTCTCCGACGAGGCGAAGTCCGGCATGGTGGCGGCGCAGGTCTCGTCCGCCTTCCAGCACCTCGTACGGAACGGGCAGCCGCTCGGCGGCCGCGTCGCGGACGGCACCGGGCCGACGAGCGGGATCGGGTCGATGGGGTCGAGCAGGCCGGGGGTCGCGGAGAAGAGCGCCCGCGTGTAGGGGTGGCGTGCTCTGTCAAGGATCTCCTCCGCCGGTGACTCCTCCACGATTCTGCCCAGATACATCGTGATGACCCGGTCGCTCATCCTCCGTACCGTCTGGATGTCGTGCGACACGAAGACCAGGGCCAGGCCGAGCCGCTCCTTCAGGTCCAGGAGGAGGTTGAGGATCTGGGCGCGCACGGAGACGTCCAGCGCGCTCGTCGGCTCGTCCGCCACCACCAGTTCCGGTTCGAGGGCGAGGGCGCGGGCGATCGCCACCCGTTGGCGCTGCCCGCCCGAGAGCTGTCCGGGCAGTCCGTCCGCCAGGGCCTTGGGCAGGCCGACCAGTGCCATCAACTCCCGTACGCGTGCCTCGCGTTGGGATGATGGACCCACCCTGTGGACGTCCAGCGGGTCCCGCAGGATCTGCCGTACGGTCAGCCTGCGGTTCAAGGCCGTCGACGGGTCCTGGAAGATCATGCCGGTGTTCCGGCCGATCGTGGCCCGGCGCTCGGCGGGCTTCATCGTCCACAGGTCGCTGCCACGGAAGGACACCGAACCGGCCGTGGGCCGCTGCACCCCCACGAGCACCTTGGCGAGCGTCGACTTGCCGCATCCCGACTCGCCCACGACGCCCACCGTCTCGCCGGGCGCGATGGTCAGGTCGGCGCCGGTCAGGGCGTACACGCGGTCACGCGAGAACAGACCGCCCGAGCGGGCCCTGTGCACGACGTGCGCGTCGGACAGCGAGATGAGAGCGGTCACTTGAGGGCCTCGCTTCCCCTGGGGTGCGGCACCGGGGGCGGCTGCTGCGCCGGATGGTGGCAGGCGGTGGAGTGCCGTGCCCCGCCGACGAGTTCGGGCGCCGTCGTGCGGCACACCTCGCTCGCGAGGGGGCAGCGGTCCGCGAACCGGCAGCCCGCGGGGAAGTCGGCGGGCGAGGGGACGACGCCCTTGATCTGCGTCAGGCGTTCGGCCGCCGATTCGAGCGAGAGCACCGAGCCGAGCAGGCCCCGCGTGTAGTGGTGCGACGGCGCCTCGACGAGGTCCGCCGTCACGCCCGTCTCGACGATCTGGCCCCCGTACATCACCACCACCCGGTCGGTGACGTCCGCGACGAGCGCCAGGTCGTGCGAGACGAGGATCAGCGCGAAGCCCAGTTCCTCGCGCAGGCGCAGCAGGAGCTGGATGACCTGGGCCTGCACCGTGACGTCCAGGGCGGTCGTCGGCTCGTCGGCGACGATCAGCTTCGGGTCGCGGGAGAGCGCCATCGCGATCAGGACGCGCTGGCGCTGGCCGCCGGAGAGCTCGTGCGGGTAGCTGCGCAGGGTGCGGTCGGGGTCCAGGCCGACCAGTTCGAGGAGTTCGACCGCCGTGCGGCGCCCACCTCTGCGGACGACCTGTTTGAGCTGGGCGCGGACCGTCATCGCCGGGTTGAGGGACGACAGGGCGTCCTGGTAGATCATCGCCATGTCGTGGCCGAGCAGCCGTCTGCGGGCGCGCATCGGCATGCCCGTCAACTGCTCGCCGTTGAACGTGACCTGGCCGCCGATGCGGGCGCCCTTCGGTTCCAGGCCCATCACGGTCAGCGCGGTCAGCGACTTGCCGCAGCCCGACTCGCCGACCAGGCCGAGGACTTCGCCCGGCCTCACGTGGAAGCTGATGCCGTCGACGATGTCCACGCCCCCGTGGCGGGCGTCGAAGCCGATCGTGAGGTCGGAGACGGTGAGCACCGGGGTTCCGTCCGGCAGTGGCCGTGCGCGTGAGCGCAGGCGCTGTGCCGCATCAGCAAGGCCCGGCAGTTCGAGCACCTTGCCGCTGCCCGGCTCGGGGGCTTCGATGCGGTCCTCCTTGCGGGCCGCGCCCGGCACGTCACGCGTCGCGGGCGCCGCCCACGCGTCCGAGACGCCCTCAGAGAGGATGTTCAGGGCAAGGACCGTGATCAGCATCAGGAGGCCGGGGAAGACCGTCGCCCACCAGCCGCCGAGCAGCACCATGTTCTTGCCGTCGGCGATGACGCTGCCCCAGGACGGGTCCGGGGGCCGTACGCCCGCGCCGATGAACGACAGGGAGGCCTCGAAGACGACGGCCTCGGCGACCTGCACCGTGCAGAACACCAGGATCGGCGCGGCGCAGTTGATGGCCACGTGCTTGATGAGGATGTGCGGGGTGCGGGCGCCGACGATGCGTTCGGCGACGACGTAGTCCTCGCCGTACTGATCCATCACGTTCGCCCGTACGACCCGGGCGATCGGCGGGGTGAACAGGAACGCGATGGCGCAGATCAGGACGAGGATGCCGCCCCCGAAGACCGCCACGAGCACGGCGGCGAGCGCGATGCCGGGGAACGCCATGACGACGTCCAGGCACCGCATCAGCGTCTCGTCGACCGCCTTGCGCGAGGTCGCCGCGATCGCCCCGAGCACCGCGCCGACGACCAGGGCGAGCAGTGTCGCCCCGAGCCCGATCGCGAGGGACCAGCGCGCCCCGTACATCAGTCGGCTGAGGATGTCCCTGCCGAGGCTGTCCTGGCCCATCCAGTGGTCGCCCGACGGGTGTCCGGTGCCGTCGACCTGGGGCTGCTGGTCGAGCGGGTCGTGCGGGGCGATCAGCGGGGCGAAGAGCGCGACGAGGACGACCACGCCGACGACCGCCACCGCGATCCGGGAGAGGACCGGCAGCCTGCGCAGGGAGCGCAGCCGGACGCCGGGCCGCGAGAGCCGCTCGGCCAGAGCCTTGCGCGACGTGATCATCAGGCGGACCCCCTCAGGCGCGGATTGACCAGCAGGTGGAGGATGTCGAGGACGAGGTTCACGACCACGAACCCGACGGCCGTGGTGATGACGACCCCCTGCACGACGGCCGGATCGCCGTTCTTCACCGCGTCGATCATCAGCTTCCCCATGCCGGGCAGCGAGAAGATCGTCTCGATGACGACGGCGCCGCCGAGCAGATAGCCGACGCGAAGGCCGAGCACGGTCAGCGGGTTGATGAGGGCATTGCGCAGGACGTTGCGGCCGACCACCACGACCGGCGGCAGGCCGCTGCCGATCGCCGTCCGTACGTAGTCCTTGTCGAGTTCCTCGACGACTGCCGTACGGATGATGCGGGTGAGCCCGGCGGCCACGGGGAGCGAGAGCGCGAAGGCGGGGAGCGTCATCGTCTTGAGCCAACCGCTCAGTGAGTCCCCGGGGTTGACGTACCCGCCGGTCGGGAACCAGCCCGCCTCCACCGCCAGGTACTGGATCATCAGCAGCGCCAGCCAGAAGCCGGGGGCCGCGACACCGGTCAGCGAGATGACGCGGATCAGCTGGTCGGGCAGCCGGTCGCGGTAGATCGCGGCGGTCACACCGAGAAGCAGCGAGATGACCACCGCGATGCCCAGGCCCATGAAGGTCAGCTGGAGGGTGAGCGGAAGGGCGGTGGTGACCTGGTCCACCACCGGTGAGCGGGTGAGCACGCTGATCCCCATGTCGCCCTGGATCAGGTCGCCGACGAACGCGACATAACGCACCGGCAGCGGATCGAGCAGGCCGTTCTCCTCGCGGAAGTCGTGCAGTTGCTGCTCGGTGGGGTTGGCGCCCTGGAAGAACGCCGATGCCGGATCGACGTCCGAGAACCGCATGACGAGGAAGACGAACAGGACGATGCCGAGCAGCAGCGGGACGAGCAGGACCAGTCGGCGGACCAGGATTCGGAGTACCGCGGTCACGTCGCCCACTTGGACTGGAGCAGGTTGATCCCCGGGTAGGGCTGGGCCTTGACGCCGGTGAGCTTCTTCGGGTCCCAGGCGGTCATCAGCTCGTTGTGGACGACGGGATAGATGACCGCCTGCTCGGCGACGACGTCGATGTAGTCCTGGACCATGGCCTTCTTCTTGGTCGCGTCGGGTTCGCGCGTCGCCTGGTCCATGTCCTTGAAGAGCTTCTTCGCCACGGAGTTGCCCGCCCAGCGGGCGTATCCCATCCACAGGTTCTCGGGCCCGTAGTTGTAGTGCATGATCAGGTCGGGGTCGATGCCGAACTGGTTGGGGTTCGACGCTGCCGCGACGACTTGATAGTCCTTCTTCTGATCCATCTTGGTGAAGACGGCCGTGGTCTCCTGCGGGTCCAGGGTCGTCTTGACGCCGATCGCGTCCCACGAGGCCTTGATGGTCGGCAGGCAGTCGACGATCCAACTCACGTTCACCGCCATGAGGTTGACCGAGAGATCCTTCACCCCGGCCTCCTTCAGGAGCTTCTTCGCCTTCTCGGGGTCGTACGCGTAGACCGTCTTCGCGGGGCGGTAGGCGGGGTTGGACTCGTTGAGGAACGAAGTCGACGCCTTGCCATGCCCCTTGAGCGCGACCTCGATCATCTTCTCGGTGTCGATGGCGTAGTGCAGGGCCTGGCGCACGCGTACGTCGTCGAAGGGCTTGTGCGCGGTGTTGAACATCAGGAACAGGTTGTTCATCCCCGCCCCGCCCTCGACGGTGAGCCCGCCCTTCTTGAGCTGCTCGATGTTGGCGTACGGGATGTTGTCCGCGATCTCCGAGTCCGCGCTGCCGCCCGAGATCTTCGCGACGCGGGGTGCGGCGTCCACGATGGTCAGCCAGTTCATCTTCTTGAAGGCCGCCTTGCGGGGGCCGTTGTAGTCGTCGAAGGCCTCGAAGGTGGTGTTGGACTTCGGGGCGTGCGAGGCCTGCTTGTACGGTCCTGAGCCGATCGCCTTGCCCTTGGTCGCGTCGTCCCAGGCTCCGGGCTTGGAGTAGACGTGCTTCGGCATGATCTTGGCCAGGGAGAGGCGGGCGAGGCCGTCGGGGAAGGGGAACTTCAGGATGAGCTCGACGGAGGTCGCGTCGACCTTCTTGACCTCCTTCAGCCAGCTCTCGAAGAAGCCCTTGGCCAGGGTCTGCGTCTTCGGGTCCAGGATGCGGTCGAAGACGAACACCACGTCGTCGGCGGTCACGGGCTTCCCGTCGTGCCACTTGGCGCCGGGCCGCAGCGTGAACTTCCAGGTGGTCGCCTTGTCGTCGGTGGGGACCTCCGTGGCGAGCGCGGCGTACGGCTCGCGGGTGATGGGGTCGGTGTTGAGGAGGCCCTCGTAGATGTGTTCGTTGCCGGCCATCGCGAAGGCGGACGCGGTCTGTGTCGGGTCCCAACTGCCGTCGTTCCCATAGCCGATGACGGCGGTGAGGGTGGAGTCGCCGCCCTTGCCGCCACCGCCTCCGGCGTCGTTCGTGGACTCGGGCCCCGACGAACAGGCGGAGAGCGTGGTGGTGATGGTGGCGGCCGCGCCCAGCGCACCGGTGTACTTGAGGAAGGACCGACGGTCCGGCGCGGGTCCGGTGTGTCCGGCGGAGCCGATGCTGGTCTTGTGGTCGCTCACTGCGTCTCCCTTGAGAGATCCCACGTCCTACGTCATGGTGGCGTGGCGACGATAAGAGGGGCCGGGGGGCCGGTCAAGGCTCTGGACGGCACGCACCCCGTCCGGGTGAGGGCTTCGATCCCTGGCGCTCGGCCATGCTCCTGGCGACGGGTGACAAGGCAGGGAACTGGATCACCTGGTACGACGAGGTGATCCCTGGCCGAGCGTCGATACGCGCGGTACGTCGCCGACCGTGAGAAGGAGTTGGGGAAGTGAGCGGACACATCAGGACGGTGAGCTGCGAAAGGTCGGATGACGTGACCGAGTGTCAGGGCATGGCCCGCTTCTTTTCCCGGCTGCCGTCGCTCGGTTACGGCGGCGACTACAACCCGGAGCAGTGGGGTCCCGAAGTCCACGCTGAAGACGCCGAGTTGATGCGCGAGGCAGGCGTGAATCTCGTGACGCTCGGGATTTTCTCGTGGGCCAGGACGGAGCCCGCCCCGGGCACGTACGACTTCGCCTGGCTGGACGGGCACATGGACCGCCTGGCCGAGGCGGGCGTCGCGGTCAGTCTGGCCACGATGACCGCCTCCCCGCCCCCATGGCTGACGCGCCTGCACCCCGAGACCCTGCCCGTCCTGGAGGACGGCACCCGACTGCACCCCGGCTCCCGCCAGCACTGGTGCCCGTCGAGCCCGGTCCACCGCCGCCACGCCGTGCGCCTCGCGGAATGCCTCGCCACGCGCTACGGCACGCACCCCGCCCTCGCCCTGTGGCACATCGGCAACGAATACGGCTGCCACATCTCACGCCACTGCCACTGCGAGGTGTCGACGGCGGCGTTCCGCGGGTGGCTGCGGGAGCGTTACGGCACCGTGGCGGCCCTGAACGACGCGTGGTCGACGGACTTCTGGTCGCAGCGCTACGGCACGTTCGAGGAGATCCACACCCCGCGCAAGGCGCCCTCGTTCCGCAACCCGGCCCAGCAGCTGGACTACTGGCGCTTCTCGTCCGACGAACTCCTCGCCTGCTACCTCGCGGAGAAGCAGGTCCTGACCCGCATCACCCCGCTCATCCCCGTCACCACGAACTTCGTCCCGGTGGCCAAGACCCTGGACCTGTACGCCTGGGCCCCACACCTGGACGTCATCTCCTACGACTCCTACCCCGACCCCCACGACCCGGACTCACTCCACCGGACAGCCTTCTCGTACGACGTCATGCGCGGCCTGAAGGGCGGCCAACCGTGGCTGCTCCTCGAACAGGCCCCGGGCGCGGTCAACTGGCGCGAGCGCAACGGCAGGAAGCCGCCGGGCCGGATGCGCCTCGACAGCTGGCAGGCGGTGGCGCACGGAGCGGACGCGGTGCTGTTCTTCCAGTGGCGGCAGTCGCGCGGGGGAGCGGAGAAGTTCCACTCGGCGATGGTGCCGCACGGGGGCCGCGAGACGCGGATCTTCCGTGAGGTGCGGGAGCTGGGCGCGGAACTGGCCCGCCACCCCGACCTGCTCGGCTCCCGCCCCGAGCGCGCGGACGCCGCCCTGCTCCTGGACTGGCCCAGCTGGTGGGCCCTGGAACTGGACGCGCACCCCAGCACCGACGTGACGCTCCTGGACGCGGCCCTGGCCCACCACAAGCCGCTGTACGACGCGTCGGTGGCCTGCGACGTGGTCCCGGTGGACGGAGACTTCGCCCCGTACCGCCTGCTCCTGATCCCCAACCTCTACTCGGTGACGCGGGAAACCGCGGAACGGATCCGCGCGTACGTCCACGGGGGCGGCACCCTGGTCATGTCCTACTTCTCGGGAATCGTGGACGAACACGACCGCGTCCACCTCGGCGGCTACCCGGCCCCCTTCCGCGAGCTGCTCGGCCTGCGCGTGGAGGAGTTCGACCCCCGCCCCGACGGCACCTGGTCGGAGGAGATCCACCTGGAAGGCGCGGAAGCGGTCACCACGACCCCCGAGGGCACCCCGGCGGTCACCCGCCACGCGTACGGCGACGGCGTGGCCTGGTACCTGGGCACGCGCCCCGCCCCTAAGGAGCTGCGGGAACTCCTCGACCGGGTGCGCACGGAATGCGGGGTGAACCCGGTCCTCCCCGGCCTCCCGGAGGGGGTGCAGGCGCGGACGCGGGTGACGGTGGCGGGGGAGCGGGTGCATGTGGTGCTCGACGGGCGGGACCTGAGCGTGGAGGTGCGGCGGGGGCTTTCGCCGACACGTTAGTGGAGCGTTAGCCAGACGGCGCTGGATCACCAGCGGCGACGGACAGTCTTGTTCTGTCGAACCCCGCACCACCCGACAGAACGGTGAGAACATGTCGCACGCCACCCTCCTCCACGCCCGCAAGGCCGCAGCCGCCATGGTGATCACCGTCGCCGCGTTCGGGCTCACCGCCTGCCAGGGCGGCGGCAACGACACGTCGTCCTCCTCCGCCGCTTCCGCGTCCAAGACAGGCGAGACCAGCAAGACCGGCAAGACCGCCACGACCTCCGCCGACGAGGCGCCGTCGGCCGCCCCGGACGACTCCGGGAAGCGCTGCACCGACCAGCTCGACTACGCGGGCGACCCGAGGTCGAACGCCGAGATCAACTCCATCGGTGCGGACACCGGCACCTGTCCCACCCCGGTGAAGGGCGAGAAGCCGTCGGCCGCCCCCGCCAAGCCCGGGAAGAGCTGCACCGACCAGATCAACTACGCGGGCGACCCGAGGTCCAATGCCGAGATCAACTCCATCGGCGCGGACACCGGCACCTGCCCCACCCCGGAGAAGGGCCACAAGCCCTCGGGAACCCCCAACAAGCCCGGTGTCAGCTGCACGGACCAGATCAACTACGTGGGCGACTCGCGGTCGAACGCCGAGATCAACTCCATCGGCGCCGACACCGGCTACTGCCCGCCGGTCAAGAAGTAGTTCAGTAGCGGCCAGCTACTACTCGTCAAGGTTCTCTCGGAGTGCGTCGACCACGTACTCGGGGCAGAACTCCAGGAGCCAGTCCATGAAGCGCAGGCCGTACGCGTCCCGTGCGCCGTCGATGATGAGGTCGGCGTCCTCGGGCGCGGTGAGGCCGAACCGCTCCTCCAGCCAGGCGAGATACTCCCCGTGCCCCACGCTGTGCTCCTCCTCCTCGTCCCACTCCCAGTCGGGCAGATACCACTCGTGGTCGATGGCAAGGAGCCGGAACAGATCCCGCAGCCCGGAGGCGACGACGTCGAGGTCGCCCTCGTCCCCGAAGAGGACGACGGGCAGCGTCGCGAGATCGGCACGGTCGTCGCAGCGCCACAGCGCGTAGAACGAACCGGAGCCGGTGGCCTGGGCGAAGGGCACGAGACGGTCCAGGCGGGCCCGCAGCTCCGGGGTGTCGGTCATGTCCAGCCACTCGACGAGGCCGGCGTCACGCCGCCCGTACTCGTACATCTCGAACCCGTCGGCGAAGCCTGCCTTCCCGGGGCCGTCGTGGAACTCCTTGAGCAGATTCAGCTCCGGTATGGGTGAGTAGGCGGTGCCCATGACGTTGACCACGGCATCTCCTCGGCGAGGGGCGGTTCGGGTGACGGCAACGGACGCTACCGCCCGGCACTGACATCGCCGCCCACGCCCGCCTCCCGCCGGAGCGAAAAGCCGAGGCGTCGGCCGGCCACCGGCGCTACGTTTCCGCCATGCCCGAACTCCAGCGCCTGCGCGCCGAACACGCCCCCGCCCTGCTCGCCTTCGAGCGCGAGAACCGGGCCTACTTCGCGAAGTCCGTGCCCGACCGTGGCGACGCCTACTTCACCGAGTTCGATGCGCGACTCGCCGCCCTGCTCGCCGAACAGGCCACGGGAGCCTGCCACTTCCACGTACTGGTGGATGGAGAGGGCGCCGTGGTCGGGCGCGTCAATCTCGTCGACGTCGCGGACGGGGAGGCCGAGCTCGGGTATCGCATCGCGGAGAGGGCGGCGGGACGGGGTCTTGCCACGTCCGCCGTACGGCAGGTCTGCGAGGTCGCAGGCGCCGAGTACGGCCTCACGGCCCTGCGGGCGGCCACCGATGCCGACAACGAGGGCTCCCGTGCGGTGCTCGTCCGTGCGGGGTTCGTGGTCGTCGGCGAGGTGGAGGTGGAGGGCAAAGGGAGCGTGGAGGTGCGCTATCGCCGTGCGGTGGCGGCCGGTTGACACGTGATCCGTCCCGCGCAAGAGTCGCGCCGGTGGAGATCAGGGATCTGAGCGAGGCCGAGCGGCAGGTGTGGGACGCGTTCCCGCTGGGGCGGCTCGTCGACTTCCGGCAGCACACGAGGGAACCCGCCGATCTCGGCGCCGACTGGGGCCCCGAGCGGACCGTGCGCGCCGACGTGCTCCGCGCCCTGCTCATCGACGGGCCCCGCCAAGAGGGCGAGACCCCCGTCCTGCGCCTCAACGGAGCCCGCATCACGGGCAAGCTGGACCTCCAGTACGCGGAGGTCACGGGGGCGATCCACCTCTGGGCGTGCTACTTCGACGAGGAACTGGACATCTACGGCGCCCAGTTACGCCAGCTGAACCTGGGCTGGTCCATCTTCCCCGGCCTGTACGGGGTCGGACTGCGGGTCGACGGCTCGCTGCGGATGACCGGAGTCCGCGTCCGGGGGAACGTCCGGCTGGGCGGCGCGCGCATCTCCGGGGCCCTGTTCCTCGACCGGGCCCAGCTGGGCGAGGAGGGGGCGATCGTCGACCCCGATCAGCCCATCCTCACCCTCAACCGCGTCACCATCGACGACGACCTGACCGCCGACCACGGCTTCACCGCCCACGGGATGGTCCGCCTCGCGGGAGCGGTCGTCGCCGGGACGATCACGTTCGACGACGCGGTTCTCAGTAACCCGGGGGGCACCGCGCTCCAAGCGTCGAACCTGAGCAGCGGCACCGATCTGCACGCGATGCGGCTCACTGCGCGGGGGCGGATCAACCTGCGGGGCGCCCGCATACCGGGCCAGCTCAACTTCACCCACGCGCGCCTGTCCAACCCCGGCGGCATGGCCCTGCGCGCCAGCAGCCTCGCCGTCGGCGAACTGTGGTTCAAGGAGGCCGCCCCCATCGAGGGCTCCCTCACCCTGCGCCGCTCCCAGCTCGACCTGCTGCGCATCGCCCCGGAGACCTGGCCGGACGAGGTCCGGCTCGACGGCCTGACCTACACCACGCTCGACCCGCCCGAGCCCGCCGAGCGTCGGCTCCAGGTCCTGAGACGCGACTCCGACGGCTACGTCCCGTACGCGTACGAGCAACTGGCCACCGCCTACCGCCGGATCGGGGACGACGCCGCCGCACGCAAGGTCCAGCTCGCCAAGCAACGCCGCCACCGCACCACCCTGCCCTGGTACGCCAAGGCCTGGGGCCACCTCCAGGACGCCACCGTCGGCTACGGCTTCCGGCCCACGCGGGCGGCGGTCTGGCTGCTCTCGCTGCTCCTCATCGGCTCCGTCACGTACGCGGTGCGGGAGCCGGTGGCGCTGAAGCCGAAGGAGGCCGCGGAGTTCAACCCCGTCTTCTACACCCTGGACCTGCTGCTCCCGATCATCGACTTCGGCCAGGAGCACGCGTACGCCTCGCGGGGCGCGTATCAGTGGCTCGGGTACGCCCTGGTCATCATGGGCTGGACCCTCGCCACGACGATCGCGGCGGGCGTCACGCGGTCGATCAGCCGCCAGTAGGGGGGAGACCGGCTACGAAGGCCGAGGGTTTCGCCACCGCCGTCGGGGCGTGCGCGCGCTTCAGTCCTGCCGGGGAGGCGTCGCTCGGGTGGCTGCGATGTGCGCGTCGACCTGGTCGCAGTCGTAGCCTCGGCGGACCAGATCGAAGGCGGGCGGTTCCGTGGGTGGTTCGGCGCCGGCCAGGCGTGCGACGTAGGCGTGGACCTGGTCACGGTCGTAACCGCGCCGGACGATGGCGAAGCCGAGCTCGTGGGCGAGGCCGATGTCGCCCTTGGGCAGCTGCATGCCTCAGCCCTTCGCGTAGGTGACGAAAACGGACCAGGGATCGGCGCCGAGCAGCAGGACGGGGCCTTGGGGGTCCTTGCTGTCCCGTACCGGGACGATGCCGGGGACTCCGTCGGCTACCTCGACGCAGTCGCCGCCGTCGCCATTGCTGTAGGTGCTCTTGCGCCAGCGGGCGGCGCCAACGAAGTCGTAGGCGATCTCGACGCACTCGCCGCCGTTGCCGTCGCTGTAGGTGCTCTTGCGCCACCGAGCAGTGGTCAGGTCGAACCCGTGCATTGTCTGTAATCCTCAGCCGCCGATGCGATCAGGGCGAGGGACGCCTCCGGCGACAATGCGGCGGCCCTGAGCAGATCGTATGTCTCCTGGGCGCGCTTCACCATGGCCGGGTCGTCCAGCAGGTTCCCTGAAAACACCGCTTCTGTATAGGCCGTTGGCGGCGCGTCATCGAACTCCATGAGTCGCAGCGTCCCGTGGAGGGCAGGGGAGGGACCCGCGGAGAAGGGCAGCACCTGTACGAGCACCCGGCGCGTGCGCATCAGGGCTGTGACGTGCTGGAACTGCTGGATCATGTCGGCCGGTTCGCCCACCTGCATGCACAGCACGTGCTCATGCAGGATGACCCACAGCTTGGGCCTGTCCGGGTCCTTGAGAATGTGGGCCCGTTCCAAGCGTGCCTGCACCTTTTCCTCGACGTACTCATCCGAGGCATACGGATTCGTCGCCACCGTCAGTGCTCTGGCGTACGGAGCGGTCTGGAGCAGCCCCGGTACGACCGCTGGCGCGAAGTCGCACACTCGCGTCGCCAGCGCCTCCAGTTCTGCGGCCTGCGCAAAGTACTCGGCGTACCGTGAGTCATTGATCAGCTTGCGGCACATCCGCTCGAAAATACCGTCGGATTGCAGAATCTCGTCGATCCGCTGGGCTACATCCAACTGCGGTTTGCGAATTGCCTGTTCGAATTGGCCGATGTACGCGCCGGACACGAAAACCTGAAGCCCCAGCGAGGACTGCGTGAGCCCCGCGTCCTCCCGGCGCCGCCTCAACTCCGCCCCGAAGAACTCCCAAGCTGCCTGCCGCGAACCATTGGCCATGGCCAACCACCCTTCGCTGCGCCGCAGTTGTAGAGCGCAGACCCCTCACGAGTGTAGGCCGGGGCGGTCACCATCGAGGCACGAAGCGTGAAATCCGATGGGAAAGGGGAGCCACGTCATGGCTGACAGCAAGGCGAACTCGGCGCAATGCGCCGAAGAAGCGGAGGAGACGATGAAGGAATTGCGCACCGCGCCCGCAGGGGCCGGAATTATTCTGTCCGGATTGCGGGTCGACCCCACATCCTGGCCCGTGAAGCCCCTTGTCCGCGGAATGAATTGAGGGCGGGATGAACCTCTACCTGCCGATCGGCGCCTACGCCGTGGACACCCGTACCGGACAGGTGGGCCGGGTCATGGGCCACGAAGGGCCCTACGTCCAGCTCCGACCCTTCGGCGGCGGGCGGGAGTGGGACTGCGACCCGGACGCGCTCAGGAGCGCCACCACCGCGGAGCGGCTGCGCGCGGCGACCGCCTATGCCAACGCACGGAGCCGGGGCGAAGTCCCGTGACGTAGGCGAAGTCGCGTCACGTAAGGTGCGGGCGCATGGCCATATGGAAGTGGGGCAAGCCCAAGGTCGAGTCCAAGTACCCGACGCCGCTGACCATGCACCAGCTGTGGATGGTGTCGCTGAGCGCGCCGGTCAGCCGGGACAAGGACGCTTCCCGGACGACCCTGTATCCCTTCACCCGCATCGATGACGGCAAGGCGCAGAGGTGGCTGGCCGAGCAGTGGGAGATCACCGCGCCCGAGCAGCTGCTCGGGCGCCTGAGCGGGCTCGCGAGCACCGGCTACCGAGCCATGGCCCAGCGGCGCTTGGGTATCGCACCGCTGGCGTGGGACATCGCGCTCTACGTGGACATCTCACGGCGCGGCTTCGCCTGCGGGATGCTGAGCGAGGCCGACACCTGGGCCCGGCTGAAGAACGTCGTGCCGACGGTGGCGGGGACGTACTCCTCCTGGCAGGAGTACGCCGACCACTATCTGCTCGGCAGGAAGGTGTGGCGGGACAGTCTCCAGGGGACGCGGGACGCGGACTTCCCCGCTCCCCAGGCCGCGTCCGACGCCCACCTGAAGGCGCTCCTGGACCCGGCGAACCGGGCGAGCCCGTGGAACCTCGCTCCCTGGGAAGTGATCAGTCACCCGGACCGGCCCGGCCCCGCCCGCCGGGGCTAGTGCTCGCTAGTGCTGCTGCGGCTTCTGCGGAGTCAGCTCGCTCGGCCGCACGATCACGTATCCCTCGCCCCGCAGCAGCAACTGCACCGCCTCGCCGGAACCGCCCCTGATCATGGAGCCGATGGACTGCGAGCGGTGCAGCGTGGTGTCCAGGTTCGCCGTCCAGCCGACCACCGCGTCCGTGTCGACGTACACCGGTTGCTGCGGCGACACCGGGATGACGAGGGGGTTGCCGTCACAGACCAGGCCCAGCTGCCCGGACCCGGTGAAGACGCTGTTGAAGAGGCCGCCGCCGGTGACGCCCGCGCCCTTCACCGTCTTGATCTCGTACGAGAGCGTCGCGTCGAAGCACAGGACGTTGCGGCCGTTGACGGTCAGGACGTCGCCCGGCTCGATGTCGACGATGAAGCAGTTCTGCGCCTCGTGCGCGAACCACGCCTCGCCCTGGCCGCGCACCGCCATCAACGGCAGACCCTCACCGGTCATCGCCCGCTTGAGCATGCCGCCCACGCCCTGGCCCTTGCGCTCGAACTGGAGGTCGCCGCGGTAGGCGATCATCGCGCCCTGCCGAGCGTGCATCTCGCCGTTGACCGCGTACTTGATGGACTTGGCGTTCTGCAGGGTCATCCCGGGGGCGACGGACTGCTGGGCCATGTGCTCCGTGGAGAACAGCTCACTCTTCATGCGGGCATTTTTGCAGGCGTGAGCGATATGGCCAGAGGGCGGAGCGGATCGGTACGACCCCGGCCACGGCTGTCGGCCCCGTACGCGAGAATGGGTCCATGAGTCTGTTCCGTGATGACGGCGTCGTGCTGCGCACCCAGAAGCTGGGTGAGGCGGACCGCATCATCACGCTGCTCACCCGCAGTCACGGCCGGGTCCGTGCCGTCGCGCGCGGCGTGCGGCGCACGAAGTCCAAGTTCGGGGCGCGGCTCGAACCCTTCTCGCACGTCGATGTGCAGTTCTTCGCGCGCGGCAGCGAACTCATCGGACGCGGCCTTCCGTTGTGCACGCAGAGTGAGACCATCGCTCCTTACGGTGGCGGGATCGTCACCGACTACGCGCGCTACACCGCCGGCACGGCCATGCTGGAGACCGCGGAACGCTTCACCGATCATGAGGGCGAGCCCGCCGTGCAGCAGTATCTGCTGCTCGTGGGCGGCCTGCGGACCCTCGCCAACGGCGAGCACGAGCCCCACCTCATCCTCGACGCGTTCCTGCTGCGCTCCCTCGCCGTGAACGGGTACGCGCCCAGCTTCAGCTCCTGCGCCAAGTGCGGAATGCCCGGACCGAACCGCTTCTTCTCCGTCGCCGCGGGCGGCTCGGTCTGCGCCGACTGCCGGGTGCCCGGCAGCGTCGTACCCTCGATGGAAGCCCTCGGCCTGCTCGGCGCGCTGCTCACCGGAGACTGGGAGACGGCGGACGCGTGCGAGGCGCGGCATGTCAGGGAGGGCAGCGGGCTTGTTTCCGCCTATCTGCACTGGCACTTGGAGCGCGGGCTGCGCTCGTTGCGGTACGTAGAGAAGACCACGTAACACAGATACAGCTAGGTAGGAGAGAGCCCCCCATGGCACGACGCGGAATCCTCGGACGGTCCCGCCGTGAGTACAAGACCCCCGAGCCGCACCCCTCGGGCGTCACGCCGCCGAAGATCCCCGGCGAGCTGGTGCCCAAGCACGTGGCGATCGTCATGGACGGCAACGGACGCTGGGCCAAGGAGCGCGGTCTGCCGCGCACCGAGGGGCACAAGGTCGGAGCCGAGCGCGTACTCGACGTCCTCCAGGGCGCCATCGAGATGGGCGTCGGGGCGATCTCGCTCTACGCCTTCTCCACCGAGAACTGGAAGCGCTCCCCGGACGAGGTGAAGTTCCTGATGAACTTCAACCGCGACTTCATCCGCAAGACCCGTGACCAGCTCGACGAACTGGGTATCCGGGTGCGCTGGGTGGGCCGGATGCCCAAGCTGTGGAAGTCGGTCGCCAAGGAGCTGGAGATCTCCCAGGAGCAGACCAAGGGCAACGACAAGCTCACCCTGTACTTCTGCATGAACTACGGCGGCCGCGCGGAGATCGCGGACGCCGCGCAGGCGCTCGCCGAGGACGTGAAGGCGGGACGGCTCGACCCCTCCAAGGTCAGCGAGAAGACCTTCGCGAAGTACCTGTACTACGCGGACATGCCGGACGTCGACCTGTTCCTGCGCCCGAGCGGCGAGCAGCGCACCTCCAACTACCTGCTGTGGCAGAGCGCTTACGCCGAGATGGTCTTCCAGGACGTCCTGTGGCCGGACTTCGACCGGCGTGACCTGTGGCGCGCCTGCCTCGAATACGCCTCGCGCGACCGCCGCTTCGGCGGAGCGATCCCGAACGAGCAGCAGATCGCCGACAGTTAGCCGTAGGTGTACGTATATGGGAGGGCCCCCACCGTCAGCTCGACGGTGGGGGCCCTCCCATATACGTACGGCGCTACTTGCTCGCGCACTCCGCGCACGTGCCGAAGATCTCCACGGTGTGCGCCACGTTCACATACCCGTGCTCGGAGGCGATCGCCTCGGCCCACTTCTCGACCGCCGGGCCCTCGACCTCGACCGCCTTGCCGCACACCCGGCAGACCAGGTGATGGTGGTGGTCGCCGGTGGAGCAGCGGCGGTAGACCGACTCGCCCTCGTCGGTGCGCAGCACGTCGACCTCGCCTGCGTCGGCGAGGGACTGGAGCGTCCGGTAGACCGTCGTCAGGCCCACCGAATCGCCCTTGTGCTTGAGCATGTCGTGCAGGTCCTGCGCACTGCGGAACTCGTCCACCTCGCCCAGGGCCGCCGCCACAGCGGCTCGCTGCCGGGTGGATCGGCCTCGTACCGGGGGTCCCGCAGCCGTTGTCACAGGTGCCTCCTCAACTGAAAACTCGCACGATCGCCCGCACATCTGTCATATCCCGCCGGGCCATTGTGCCAGCTCACTCTCAGACGGTGACCTCGTCGGCCGGGGGCCGCGCCCCCGGGAGGTCCTTCGGGGCGTCCGCCGTGCAGGTCGCATCGGCGGCGGTCGCGGCCCGCGCCCGGCGCCGGGCCAGCGGGGTCGCGAGCGCCGTGAGGACGACGAAGACGCCGATCGCCATCAGGACGATGGTCGCCCCGGGCGGCACGTCCTGGTAGTACGACGTGACCGTGCCGGACAGTGTCACGGCGGTGCCGATGACCACCGACAGGACGAACGTCACCTTGAACGAGCGGGTGATCTGCTGGGCGGCGGCCACCGGCACCACCATGAGCGCGCTCACCAGGAGCAGGCCCACGACGCGCATCGCGACGGTCACCGTGACGGCCGCGGTGACCGCGATCAGCAGGTTCAGCGCCCGCACCGGAAGCCCCGTGACCCGCGCGAACTCCTCGTCCTGGCTCACCGCGAACAGCTGCTTGCGCAGGCCGACCGTGACGAGGACCACAAACGCCGCGAGCAGGCAGATCGCCGTGACGTCGGAGTCCGAGACCGTCGAGAGCGAGCCGAAGAGGTACGAGGAGAGGTTCGCGTTCGAGCCGGTGTCCGAGAGATTGATCAGCAGGACACCGCCCGCCATGCCGCCGTAGAAGAGCATCGCGAGGGCGATGTCGCCGCGTGTCTTGCCGTACGCCCTGATCAGCTCCATCGTCACCGCGCCGACGACGGCGATCAGCGTCGCCATCCAGACGGGGCTGGAGTTGAGCAGGAAGCCGAGGCCGACGCCCGTCATGGCGATGTGGCCGATGCCGTCGCCCATCAGGGCCTGGCGGCGCTGGACGAGGTAGATGCCGATGGCGGGGGCCGTGATGCCGACGAGGACGGCGGCGATCAGCGCCCGCTGCATGAACTCGGTCTGGAAGATTTCCATCATCATCAGGTCAGCAGTCCTGTGCGGATCGGCTCGTGCTCGTCGGCCGAGTGCGGATGTACGTGGTCGTGGCCGGGCAGCGCGTGCTGTCCGGTGGCCTTGGGCGGCGGGCCGTCGTGCGTCACGCAGCCGTCGCGCAGCACGATCGCGCGGTCGATCAGCGGCTCCAGTGCGCCGAGCTCGTGCAGCACGAGCAGCACCGTCGCACCGGCCGCGACCTGTTCGCGCAGCGTCTGGGCGAGGATCTCCTGGCTGGCGAGGTCGACGCCCGCCATCGGCTCGTCCATGATCAGCAGCTCGGGCTCGGAGGCGAGCGCGCGGGCGATGAGCACGCGCTGGTGCTGGCCGCCGGACAGGGCGCTCACGGAGTCCTTGGCGCGGTCGCCGAGGCCGACGAGCCCGATCGCCCGGTCGACCGCAGCGCGGTCCGCCTTGGTGCTCACGCCGAGCCTCGACAGCTTCGTACGCGACAGGCGTCCGGACGACACGACCTCACGGATCGTCGCGGGGACGCCGCTGGCGGCCGTCGTGCGCTGCGGCACGTAGCCGATGCGGGCCCACTGCCTGAAACGCTTCAGGGGGGTGCCGAAGAGGCTGATGTCACCGCCGGTGAGGGGGACTTGGCCGATCACCGAGCGCACAGCGGTGGACTTGCCCGAGCCGTTCGCGCCGAGCAGCGCCACGACCTCACCGCGCCCTACGGTGAGGTCGATGCCGCGCAGCACCGGACGCGCGCCGAGGGTGGCCGTGGCCGCCCGCACGGATATGACGGGCGGTACTGGCTGGCTGGCTTCCATGGCGGGTGCCTCCGATGCTGCTGCTGGCCGTTTCACTTCGCGCCGAGAGCCTTCTGCAGCGCGGCGAGGTTGGACTCCATGACCTCGATGTAGTCATCGCCCTTGGACTTGCCCGTGATTCCCTCCAGCGGGTCGAGCACGTCCGTCTTGAGGTGCGCGTCACCGGCGAGCGTCTTGGCGGTCTTGTCGCTGGCGAGGGTCTCGAAGAACACCGTGGAGACGTGGTCCTTCTTCGCGATGTCCTGGAGCTCCTTGACGCGGGCGGGGCTCGGGTCCGACTCGGGGTCGATGCCGGCGATGGACTCCTGGTCGAGGCCGTAGCGCTCGGCGAGGTAGCCGAAGGCGGAGTGCGTGGTGATGAAGGTCTTGCTCTTGGTGTCCTTCAGGCCGCCCTCGAACTTCGTGTTCAGCGCGCCGAGCTTCTCGACCAGGGCGTTCGTGTTCTTCTTGTACGCCGCCGCGTGGTCGGGGTCGGCCTTCTCCATCGCCTTGCCGACACCCTCGGCGACCTCGGCGTACTTCACCGGGTCGAGCCAGATGTGCGGGTCGGCGCCGGCTTCGTTCTCGTGGCTGTGCTCTTCTTCGGAGTGCTCTTCGCCCTCGTGCTCTTCGCCCTCGTGGCCGTGGTCGTGGCCGACTCCGGTGCCGTGCTTCTCCAGGTGGGTGAGCTCCGCGGCATCCACGGTGTTCTTCACACCGGACTGGCCGATGGCGTCGTCGACGGCGGGCTGGATGCCCTTGAGGTACAGGATGAAGTCCGATTCGCCAAGATCGGCGGTCTGCCGCGGGCTGAGCTCCAGGTCGTGCGGCTCGACACCCGGCTTGGTCAAGGTGTCCACGGAGACGTGCTTGCCGCCGATCTCCTGGGCGAGGTACTGCATGGGGTAGAACGACGCGGTCACGTTCAGCTTGCCGTCGCCGTTCTTGTCCGCGGCGCTGGAGGACGAGCAGGCGGACAGAGCCGTGAGCCCGAGAACCGTGGCGGAGGCGACGGCGGCGGTGGGTATGAGGCGACGTACGTTCATGACACTCATTTTCAACAAATCTGGAAACGATTGTCAACTAGCAGTGTCGGAGGAAGCTCGACCGGAACCGATTTGATAAGTGGGGTAAGGCCGCCGGTAACCTGAACCATTCGCTTCGCCCACCGTCGTAATGAAGAGAGCACCGTGGCCGCCGACAAGATCGACAGCATCGTCAGCCTGAGCAAGCGCCGTGGCTTTGTTTACCCGTGCAGTGAGATCTACGGCGGCCAGCGTGCCGCCTGGGATTACGGGCCGCTCGGCGTCGAGCTCAAGGAGAACCTCAAGCGCCAATGGTGGCGCTACATGGTCACTTCGCGCGAGGACGTCGTCGGTATCGACTCGTCGGTGATCCTGGCCACGGAGGTCTGGCAGGCCTCGGGTCACGTCGCGACGTTCTCCGACCCGTTGACCGAGTGCCTCTCCTGCCACAAGCGGCACCGCGCCGACCACCTGGAAGAGGCGTACGAGGCCAAGCACGGCCGTCCGCCCGAGAGCCTGGCCGACGTCAACTGCCCCAACTGCGGCACCAAGGGCCAGTTCACCGAGCCCAAGCAGTTCTCCGGCATGCTCTCCACGCACCTCGGCCCCACGCAGGACAGCGGCTCCGTCGCCTACCTGCGCCCCGAGACCGCGCAGGGCATCTTCACCAACTTCGCCCAGGTCCAGCAGACTTCGCGCAAGAAGCCGCCGTTCGGCATCGCGCAGATGGGCAAGTCCTTCCGCAACGAGATCACGCCCGGCAACTTCATCTTCCGGACCCGCGAGTTCGAGCAGATGGAGATGGAGTTCTTCGTCAAGCCGGGCGAGGACGAGAAGTGGCAGGAGTACTGGATGGAGCAGCGCTGGAACTGGTACACCGGCCTGGGCCTGCGCGAGGAGAACATGCGGTGGTTCGAGCACCCGAAGGAGAAGCTCTCCCACTACTCCAAGCGCACCGCTGACATCGAGTACCGCTTCCGCTTCGGCGGCAGCGAGTGGGGCGAGCTGGAGGGCGTCGCCAACCGCACGGACTACGACCTGTCCGCGCACTCCAAGGCGTCGGGCCAGGACCTGTCGTACTTCGACCAGGAGGCCGGCGAGCGCTGGACCCCGTACGTCATCGAGCCCGCGGCGGGCGTGGGCCGCACGATGCTGGCGTTCCTCTTGGACTCCTACATCGAGGACGAGGCCCCGAACGCCAAGGGCAAGCTGGAGAAGCGGACGGTCATGCGCTTCGACCACCGCATCGCGCCGGTGAAGGTCGCGGTCCTGCCGCTGTCCCGCAACCCGGAGCTGTCCCCGAAGGCCAAGGGCCTCGCCACGGCCCTTCGCCAGAACTGGAACATCGACTTCGACGACGCGGGCGCCATCGGCCGCCGCTACCGCCGCCAGGACGAGATCGGCACGCCGTACTGCGTGACGGTCGACTTCGACACCCTGGACGACAACGCGGTGACGGTGCGCGAGCGGGACTCGATGAAGCAGGAGCGGGTCTCCCTCGACCAGATCGAGGGCTACCTGGCTTCGCGCCTGGTGGGCTGCTGACGCTCCGCTCCGCTCGGCCCTGCTCGGTCTTCGGCTGAGTGAAGGTTGAAAGAAGGCCCCGGTTCCGCATACGGAACCGGGGCCTTCTGCTGCACACTGTTCGCCATGCCTTCGATGACCACGAGCAAGGTCAGCAGATGGGACCAGCACGGGCGCGAGCATGTGGTGCACGTGCAAAAGGCGGGCGTCCAACGCCAGTTGAGCTGCGACACGTGCGGCTGGGGGAAGCGGGTGCAGTTCCTGCCGTGGCTGAAGGCGGAGGAACACCTCGCGGAGGAACATCAGGCGACAGTGGATCCCACGGTGCCTTAGCTGCTGGGTGGGCTGCTGGGCGGAGTGGCTACCGCCCGGGTGTCAGCTGGCGAGCGAAACGGCGGACGGCGTCGGTGAAGGCGTCCGGATCGTCGAAGTTCGCGAGGTGACTCGCCCGTGGGATCAACTCGACGCGGGCGTCCCGATGAGCGCGGGCGAAGTCCCTCTCGCCGGACCGGAAGACGGTGTCCTTCTCGCCGTTCAGTATGAGTACGGGGGAGGTGACGTGACGCATCGAGCCCGCGTCGAAACGGCCCAACACCTCGCCCCAGGCGGCCGGGAGCGTGTGGAACGCGTATCCGCCGCGGATGGTCGCCGCCACCACCTCGGGTGGGTAGAGCCGGCGAAGCAACCGGTCGTTCAACCGGGCAAGCCGGTCCGCCGGCAGACGAGGGACGAGACCGGCGACCCACCGGTACGGCGTGGCCCACCGGCCACGCGTCGATGCGCTGGCCCCGGCGAGGACCAGCCCTCGCAGCTGCTCGGGGCAGCGCCGCGCGAACTCCAGCGAGGCGTACCCGCCGAGCGAGTGCCCGACGACCAGAGCGGGCCCGCAGGCCAGGGTATCCACCGCGGAGGAGATGATCTCCGTAGCCGCGTCCAGGCTCCACGGCTGGTCCGAGCGGGCGCCGTGCCCCGGCAGATCAACTGCGGCCACCCGGAAGTCGCTGCGGAGCGCGGCGAGTTGAGGACTCCACTGCCCCGCGCTGAACCGCGTGCCGTGCACGAAGACGATGGGTGGTGATGGTGCGGTCGGTGCGGTCGGTGCGGTCGGTGCGGTCGGTGCGGTCGGTGTGTTCGGTGTATCCGGTGCCGTCATAAGTCCCCCCGGGCTTCGACCCTCTGGTGTCAGGATGCTAGTTCCTCTGCAGGGTGCGGGTGACGCCCGCGATGAGTGCGGTTGTCAGTACCCAGCCCAGAGCCACCAGCAGGTAGGCCAGCCCTTGGGGGCCGGCGTCCGTCCAGTACCAGGCCGTGCGCTGGCCCAGGCCGCCGATGGGGATCAGGAGGTCGAGCGTGTAGACGACTGGCTGGAACGGAGCGCCCTCGCCCGGCTTCACCGGGCTTGGAGTGTGCGCGCCGAAGATCAGGGTGCCCAGCAGGGTGAGCGTCAGGAGCCAGACACCGGCCAGCCATGGCCGGTACCCGTAGCCGACCGTCGCGTCGAGCAGATGGCCCCAGGCGCGCGCCGGCAGGGTCAGGGCGCGGCGCCGGTGACGCTGTTTGGCCAGGAGCACCCGGCGGGCGTCGTCGTCGTGGCCGATCGTCCGGTACCAGCTCGC
The DNA here is from genome assembly GCF_040730185.1 of Streptomyces sp. Je 1-332. Lineage (NCBI taxonomy): Bacteria > Bacillati > Actinomycetota > Actinomycetes > Kitasatosporales > Streptomycetaceae > Streptomyces > Streptomyces sp. Je 1-332. Next base: position 2,577,677 of record NZ_CP160402.1, on the reverse strand, counting down.
CAACTGCTCGTACGGCTGCGGGCTGTAGCCCGGGCTGCGTCGCAGCCACGCCACGCGGTGGGCCGCGGACTCCCGGTGCCCCGCGCCGTCCTGCCGTTCACCCGCCTCCGCCGACTTGATGGAGCCGTAGCCGAAGCCGTCCAGCTCCACCACATCCGGCCAGCTCCACTGGTTCTCGTGCAGGTAGGAGACCTGCGCACCCCGCAGGTCCAGCGGGGCGGACGGGGTCAGGGCGGGGGTGAGACGGAACTCGACCGCCTGCATCAGCGGGGCGAACAGGGCCGGGCCGCCGCCGTCGGGAGGGCCGTTCAGGACTGCTCCGTCGAAGGTGAGGTTGTCCGAGATCTGGGCGCCCCGCAGCCGTAGGGTCCCGTTCGCGGTGAACCCCTTGGAGAGATGGAGCGTCGAGACCACGGCGTTGTCCAAAGAGAGCGCCACCCCGTGCGGTCCAGGACCTGCCAGGTGTGCGCCCTGCATGAAGAGCCCGCCCGGCAACTGCGCGCCGACGAAACGCACTTCACCCCGCGCCGTGAACCCGCCCTTGCAGAAGACGCCCCCTTCCATGGCCAGGCCCCCGGCGGACACGGCCCACCCCCCGGGCACGTTGAACTCGGCGTCGTTGAGGAGCACGCCGCCCGTCACGTGGGCGTCGCTCAGCGACAGAGCGGTGTTCTCGTGGTTGAAGGGTGAGGAGAAGCCGCCTTCCATGACGGATCGCCGCAGGTCGAGGTTGCCCTCGATGCGGGCCGCGTCGGCTTCGATGCCCGGCGTCCGACTGCCGGTGATCACGATCGTCTGCGTCGACGCCCCGAGAAGGTCGACCGATTCCTCGAACGAGCAGTCCTCGAGCCACAAGGCGTGAGCGATCTGCGCGCCGGCCAGGTTGAGGCGCCCGGATATCCGCGCACCGGCGAGCCGAAGACATGCGACGGCGCCCGGCTGCGGGGTGTTCGCGCCCAGCAGGAGGGCCGCGATCACGGCGGCCCGCACCGTCCGTCCCGGGCCCCACCGCCCGCCATCGGCAACTCGGTCGTCCTCGGGCACGCCCGCGCGCAGGTCCACGCGGCGCCCCTCGGGGAACGCGTCCCACAGCTCACGTTCCGGTGAAGTCAACTCGTCGTAGGAGAGCACCCGTGCAGAGTAGTGATCTCCCTGTAGTGATCTCTCTCCTGACTGGAACTGCGCGAGTTCCATGGGGACTTGGCTACGGGAACTGTGACTGCTGGAGCTTGGCTACGACTGGAACTTAGCTATGACTGGAACTTGGCTACGACTGGAACTTGGCTACGAACCGCTTCTGCCACGGCGTCTCCACCGCCCGTGGCGCGTAGTGCTCCCGCACATACGCCACCGCCTCCGTGCTCGGCACCCCGTCCAGAACCGCGATGCACGCCAGCGCCGTCCCCGTACGCCCCTGCCCCCCACTGCACGCGATCTCGACCCGCTCCGTATCGGCCCGCTCCAGCGCCTCGCGCAGGGCGGCGGTCGTCGCCGTGCGGTCGGCCGGTAGCCGGAAGTCCGGCCAGCGCAGCCAGCGGGATTCCCAGGCAACCGTGGGTGGCTCCTTGCCCAGGAGGTACAGCGCGAAGTCGGGTGTGAGCCCTTCCGGAACAGGACGGCGCAGCCCCCGGCCCCGGATCAGCCGGCCGGAGGGAAGGCGCAGGACGCCTGATGCAGTTGTTTCCCAAGTCGTGGTCACGGCGCGAGCGTAGCCCCGGGGGTGGAGGGCGGCCGTCGTTTTCGGACGAAGTGCCTTCCGGCGTCTGGAGCCGTTGCCGCAGCGCCGTCAGCCACAGCCGTTACCGCAGCTGTTGCCGCTGCCGTTGCCGTTCAAGGCCGTGCCGAGCGCTGGTTCGGGTGGGTCGGGGTCGCGGCGCCTTCCTGGGGCGTGGCCTCCAGGCGGGCCGCTGTCCGCTGGGCCGTTCTCCTCGCCCAGTGGCCGCTGGTCAGCGCGCCCAGGAGCAGGACCGCGAGGCCGCAGCTCGCGATGATCCACCAGGCGGGGCGGCTCGCCTCGGTGAAGGTGGCCGCGTACGACGAAGACCCCACCCCCGATGCCAGGACCGCGCCGATGACCGCGACGCCGAGCGTCTGGCCGATCTGGCGGCTCGTGGAGGCCACGGCGGCGGCGACGCCCGCCTGGGAACGGGGCATTCCGGAGACGGCGGTGTTCGTGATGGGCGCGTTCACGAAGCCGAAGCCGAGGCCGAAGAGGACGTAGCCGAGGAAGAGCGTCGCGTTCGTGGTCTCCGCGTCGAAGGCGGCGAAGAGGACCCCGGACGCCGTCATCGCGACCCCCGCGACGAGCAGGGAAAGGCGTGGGCCCCGGCTGCCGACCAGGCGGCCCGACAGCGGGGCGCAGATCAGCGTCATCGCGGCCATCGGCAGCATCCACACGCCCGCGTCAAGGGCGTTCAGGCCGCGTACGTTCTGGAGGTAGAGCGTGGAGAGGAAGAGGAATCCGCCCAGCGCGGCGAAGGCGCAGACCGCGATGACCGTCGCCCCGCTGAACGGCGCCGAGCCGAAGAAGCGCAGGTCGATGAGGGGGTCCGTCCGGCGCGGCTCGTAGGCGAGGAGGCCGAGGAGGGCCAGTAGCGCGGCTCCCGCGCACGCGATGATCAGCGGCGAGGTCCAGCCCGCCGTCGGCGCCTCGATGATCGCGAACGTCAGGGAGCCCAGCAGCATCATCACCAGGAGCTGGCCCACGGGGTCGGGGCGCCGCGGCTTGGGGGCGCGGGACTCGGGGACGTACCGGATGGTGAGGAGCAGCGCCGCGAGGCCCACCGGCAGGTTGACCCAGAAGATGGAGCGCCAGCCGACGGAGTCCACCAGGAGGCCGCCCACGAGCGGGCCCGCCGCCATGGAGATGCCGACGACCCCGCCCCAGACGCCGATGGCGCGGGCCCGTTCGCGCGGCTCGGTGAACGTGTTGGTGATGATCGACATCGCGACCGGGTTGAGCATGGAGCCGCCGACCGCCTGCGCCATGCGGAAGGCCACGAGGGACTCCAGGTTGGGCGCGAGCGAGCAGGCCACCGAGGCGAGCGTGAAGATCACCAGGCCGATCTTGAAGATCTTCCGGCGCCCGACGCGGTCCGCCGTCGACCCCGCGAGCATGAGGAGCGCGGCGAGTACGAGGGTGTAGGCGTCGATGGTCCACTGCATGCCCGAGATGCTGGTGCCGAACTCCCGCGCCATGGACGGCAGGGCGACGTTCAGGACGGTGTTGTCGAGGCTGACGATGAGCAGGCTCATGCAGCAGATCGCGAGAACGAGCATGCGTCGGCGGTGCGTGAGCTCTTGCTTGGGCATGAGTTCGACGGTAACTCGGCCGGCTGCGGGTCGCTTCTGCGGGCGGGGGCGTACGTATATCCCGTCCGATGTCCCGTCCGATGTCCCGTCCGATGTCCCGCCCGGTGTCCCGCCGGCGAGAGGTCCCCGGGCGGCGGGCGCCCTCAGCCCAGCCTCCGCGGCAGTCGCAGGCTCAGCAGGGCGAGGCCGAGCAGACCGGCCAGTTGTACCGCGAGGACGGTCGCGAACGCGGTGCGCATGCCGAGGCCCGGCACCAGGGCCAGGAACAGCGAGCCGAGGGTGGCGACGCCGATGGCCAGGCACGACTGCTGGACCGTGGCCGCGAGGCCGCTGCCCGCGCCCGCCCGTGACGCCGGCACCGCGGCCAGCACGATGCGGTAGTAGAGGGCGAGCTGCACGCCCTGGCCGAGGCCGCACAGGGCGAGACCGGGGGCGAGGACGAGCGGGCTCAACGAGGCGTACGGGGTCCACAGCACCGTCAGGGCGAGGATCGCGAGGCCGGTGCCGTGGACCAGGGCGCACAGCGTCATGGCGCGGCTGCCGAGCAGCGTCACCAGGCGCGGGGCGAGCATGGACGAGGCGAACTGCGCGACCCCCATGGGGATCAGGGTCAGCCCGGACTTCAGGGGGCTGAAGCCGAGCCACTGCTGGAGCGTGACCGCGCTGACGAACATCCACCCTGCGAAGCCGGTGAAGATGGGCAGGCCGACGGCGAGCCCCATCCGTACGCCGGGTTCGCGCAGCAGCGACGGAGGCAGCAGCGGGCTGCCGCCGGTGCGTTCGGCCCGCAGTTCGACGCGGGCGAACGCCCAGGCCAGGAACGGCGAGGCGACCAGGGAGAGCACCGACCACAGCGGCCAGCCCGCGGCCCGCCCCTCGGTCAGCGGCAGCAACAGCGCGATCAGGGACGCGGCGAGCAGCAGCGCGCCGCCGACGTCGCTACGAGTGGCCTGCTCGGCCCGGCTGTCCGGCACCGAACGCACGGCGAGGAGCAGGGCGACGACCGCGACGGGCGCGTTCACCAGGAACACCGCGCGCCATCCGGTGCCGGCCAGGTCGGCGGAGACCAGGACGCCGCCGAGCACCTGACCCAGGACGATGGAGATGCCGCCGACCGAGCCGTAGAGGGCGACCGCCTTCGAGCGCCGCTCGCCCCGCGTCGTCGCGTGGATGGTGGCGAGGACCTGCGGCAGCATCAGCGCGGAGGCCGCGCCCTGGGCGACGCGCGCACCCACCAGCCACCAGGCGCCGGGCGCGAGCCCGCAGGCCAGCGAGGTCACGCCGAAGGCGGCGACGCCCCAGAGGAAGAGCCTGCGGCGCCCGTACGTGTCGCCGAGCCGCCCGCCGAGCACGAGCAGCACGGCGTACGCGACGGCGTAGCCCGCGACGACCATCTCCAGGGTGGCGGGGGACGCGTGCAGGTCGTGTTCGATGCTGGGCAGGGCGACGTTGACGATGAAGAAGTCGATCATCGGGAGCGCGGCGCCGAGCAGGATGGTGACGAGGCCGAGGGGGGTGAGGGCGGGGGAGGCGTTCCCTGCGGGCCGGTCGGCTGCCGTGGGTCGGTCGGGCGGCGCGGGTTGGTGGGCTGCCGCGGGCTCGTCGGTGGGCGCGGGCCCGCCGGCCGACGTGGGCCCGCAGGGCGGCGCGGTGGGCTTCAAGGCGCGGGCCGTGGAGTTGGTGAGGTTCACGAGTATGACGGTCGTCGTATCGCCAGCCTGGTACCAGAGTCTCTTTATCCTGGTACCTGTACTACCTGGAAACAGGGTCGCCGGGGCAGTCACGGGCGGGCAAGCTGATCCCATGGACACCGCAGTGCCGCCGACGCCGCAGCAGCAGCAGCCCGACCGTATCCGCCGCAGCGAGCTCGCCGACTTCCTGCGCAGCCGCCGCGAGCGCATCACCCCGGAGCAGGCGGGCCTGCCCCGCGGCCCGCGCCGCCGCACGCCGGGCCTGCGCCGGGAGGAGGTCGCGCACCTCTCGACGGTGGGCGTCACCTGGTACACGTGGCTGGAGCAGGGCCGCGCCATCCACGTCTCGGCCCAGGTGCTCGACGCGCTGTGCCGCGCCCTGATGCTGGACGCCGGCGAGCGCGCCCACCTCTTCCAGCTGGCGGGCACCGCCGACCCCTCCCCGGCAGCCGAGACCGCGTCGGTCCCGCAGGGCCTGCTGCGCATCGTCACGCAGCTGGAGCCGTACCCGGCCTGTGTGCAGAACTCCCGCTACGACATCCTCGCCTGCAACGCGACGTACGCGAACCTCCTCACCGACCTCGACGTGCTGCCGCCCGAGGACCGCAACTGCATGTGGCTCACCTTCACGCACCCCGCCTGGCAGGCCGCCATGGAGGACCGGGAGGAGACGATGCGCAGGATGGTGGCGAGGTTCCGGGCTCGGATGGCGGGGCATCTCGCGGACCCGGCGTGGAAGACGCTCCTGAGGAGGTTGCGCATGGCCTCGCCGGAGTTCCGTGAACTGTGGGAGCGGCACGAGGTGATGCAGGCGGTGGACCAGTCCAAACGGTTCAACAACTCGGTCGTGGGGCCGCTGCACTTCACGTACCACGGGCTGTGGCTCGGCCCGGCCGAGGGCCCGCGCCTGGGGACGTACGTCCCGGCGGACGCGCGCTCGCAGGCGGCCACGGAGAAGCTGCATCGGCTGGTACAGGCCGGGCGTGTGGGCAGCCGCGCGGGCACTCGTCCGGCCACGCGTGAGGGCACTCGTCCGGCCACGCGTGAGGGCATGCGCGTGGATGAGGGACAATAAGAGGTCTGCCCACGCTTCAGAACAGCTCGCCCCGGAGGATTCCCCCGCCATGGAGCCCCAGCTTCAGATCGGCCCGCACGCCGTGCGGCCGCCCGTCGTGCTCGCGCCCATGGCGGGCATCACGAACGCGCCGTTCCGGACGCTGTGCCGGGAGTTCAGCGGGGGCAAGGGCCTCTTCGTCAGCGAGATGATCACCACTCGGGCGCTGGTCGAGCGCAACGAGAAGACCATGCAGCTGATCCACTTCGACGAGACCGAGAAGCCGCGGTCCATCCAGCTGTACGGCGTCGACCCGGCGACGGTCGGCAAGGCGGTCCGCATGATCGCCGAGGAGGACCTCGCCGACCACATCGACCTGAACTTCGGCTGCCCCGTCCCCAAGGTCACCCGCAAGGGCGGCGGCTCCGCGCTCCCGTACAAGAGGCCGCTGCTTCGCGCGATCCTCCGTGAGGCGGTCAGCGGCGCCGGGGACCTGCCCGTCACGATGAAGATGCGCAAGGGCATCAACGACGAGCACATCACCTTCCTCGACGCGGGCCGTATCGCCGTCGAGGAGGGCGTCACGGCGATCGCGCTGCACGGCCGCACCGCCGCCCAGCACTACGGCGGCACCGCCGACTGGGACGCCATCGCCCGCCTCAAGGAGCACGTCCCCGAGATCCCGGTGCTCGGCAACGGCGACATCTGGTCCGCCGCCGACGCGGTGCGGATGATGAAGGAGACCGGCTGCGACGGCGTCGTCGTGGGCCGCGGCTGCCTCGGCCGCCCCTGGCTCTTCGGCGACCTGGTCGCCGCCTTCGAGGGCACGGGCGCGCCCAAGGCGCCCGACCTGCGCGAGGTCGCCGCCGTCATGCTGCGGCACGCGACCCTGCTCGGCGAGTGGATCGGTGACGAGGCGCGCGGTGTCATCGACTTCCGCAAGCACGTGGCCTGGTACCTGAAGGGGTTCGCGGTCGGCTCGGAGATGCGCAAGCGTCTCGCGATCACCTCGTCGCTCGCGGAGCTGGAGGACGGGCTCGGCGAGCTGGACCTCGACCAGGGGTGGCCCGCGGGAGCGGACGGTCCGCGTGGCCGTACGTCGGGCAACAACCGCGTTGTCCTGCCGGACGGCTGGCTGAAGGACCCGTACGACTGCGCGGGCATCAGCGAGGACGCGGAGCTGGACACGTCGGGCGGCTGAACCGCGCCCCGCGCGAGATTTGGCCTGAACGACCTTCCCGTATCCCGGCCCGCGGTGCGCCGCGGGCCGTTCTGTCGGCGTTCCCTGCCCCGCTCGACGCGCGAGCGGCGTCCGACCCGCGCGCGAATCGTCTCGCGGCGCGTCCGGATGCTGACATCCAGCCGCTTCAAACGGCGTGATTCTCGCCACCCCTGATAGGTGTTGCGCTCAGATGAGCGCTTTCAGGGGTGACTGCACTTCTCCAAGGGGTGGCACTCAGTGCCACCGCTCGATCATTCATGAGGTGAACTCACATCTGAGAATGATCCGCTCATCTGAGCAAAATGCCGGGTCTACGGGCGTCACGTCTTCAAGAGTTGAACGAATGATCGTCCATCCAGCTACCGCTGAGTCACTTTCGATCTACTGGCGGACGGGTGGTTACGGCCGCATGACGCACAAGTGGACGTACCCATGCGCCTTCGATCTGGGTATGTTCCTCGCCGTCAGGGCAGCCACCGAGTCCTCGAGGAGTCGAGACCCGTGTCGGAAAACAAAGATCCCCACGTAGCGCAGAACGACGCGAACGACGCGAGCGACGCGAGCGATGCGGCGGTGAAGTTCGTTTACGACTTCACCGAGGGCAACAGGAACCTCAAGGACCTTCTCGGCGGGAAGGGCGCGAACCTCGCCGAGATGACCAACCTCGGGCTGCCCGTCCCTCCGGGCTTCACGATCACCACAGAGGCCTGCAAGACCTACCTCGCCAGCGGCGAGGAGCCGGCCGAGCTGCGCGACGAGGTGAGCGCGCACCTCGACGCCCTCGAGAAGACCATGGGCAAGAAGCTCGGTCAGGCCGATGACCCGCTGCTCGTCTCGGTCCGCTCGGGCGCCAAGTTCTCGATGCCCGGAATGATGGACACCGTCCTGAACATCGGGCTCTCCGACAAGTCGGTGACCGGTCTCGCCAAGCAGTCCGGCGACGACCGCTTCGCGTGGGACTCCTACCGCCGCCTCATCCAGATGTTCGGCAAGACCGTCCTGGACGTCGACGGCGAGCTCTTCGAGGACGCCCTGGAGGCCGCCAAGGCCGCCAAGAAGGTCACGGTCGACACCGACCTGGAGGCCGCGGACCTGAAGAAGCTGGTCACGAAGTTCAAGAAGATCGTCAAGACCGAGGCCGGCCGCGACTTCCCGCAGGACCCGCGCGAGCAGATGGACCTCGCGATCCGCTCGGTCTTCGAGTCGTGGAACACCGACCGCGCCAAGCTCTACCGCCGCCAGGAGCGCATCCCCGGTGACCTGGGCACCGCGGTCAACATCTGCTCCATGGTCTTCGGCAACCTCGGCCCCGACTCCGGTACGGGCGTCGCGTTCACCCGCGACCCGGCCAGCGGCCACCAGGGCGTGTACGGCGACTACCTGACGAACGCGCAGGGCGAGGACGTGGTGGCGGGCATCCGCAACACCGTCGCGCTCGCGGATCTCGAGCAGATCGACAAGAAGTCGTACGACCAGCTCATGCAGATCATGGAGACCCTCGAAACGCACTACAAGGACCTGTGCGACATCGAGTTCACCATCGAGCGCGGCCAGCTGTGGATGCTCCAGACCCGCGTCGGCAAGCGCACCGCCGGCGCCGCCTTCCGCATCGCGACGCAGCTCGTCGACCAGGGCCTGATCGACGAGGCCGAGGCCCTGCAGCGCGTCAACGGCGCGCAGCTCGCCCAGCTGATGTTCCCGCGCTTCGACGAGACCGCGAAGGGCGAGCAGCTCGGCCGGGGCATCGCCGCGTCACCCGGTGCCGCGGTCGGCAAGGCGGTCTTCGACTCGTACACGGCCATCAAGTGGTCGCGTTCGGGCGAGAAGGTCATCCTCATCCGCCGTGAGACCAACCCCGACGACCTCGACGGCATGATCGCGGCCGAGGGCATCCTCACCTCCCGCGGCGGCAAGACCTCGCACGCCGCCGTCGTCGCGCGCGGCATGGGCAAGACCTGTGTCTGCGGCGCCGAGGAGATCGAGGTCGACACCAAGCGCCGGCGCCTGACGGCGCCCGGCGGCGTAGTGATCGAAGAGGGCGACGTCGTCTCCATCGACGGCTCGACCGGCAAGGTCTACGCCGGCGAGGTGCCCGTGGTCCCCTCTCCGGTCGTGGAGTACTTCGAGGGCCGCATGCACGCCGGCGCCGACGACGCCGACGAGCTGGTAGGCGCCGTGCACCGGATCATGGCGTACGCGGACCGGGTGCGCCGCCTGCGGGTGCGTGCCAACGCCGACAACGCCGAGGACGCGCTGCGGGCCCGCCGCTTCGGCGCCCAGGGCATCGGCCTGTGCCGCACCGAGCACATGTTCCTCGGTGAGCGCCGCGAGATGGTCGAGCGGCTGATCCTCGCCGACGCGGACGGCGAGCGCGAGGAAGCCCTCAAGGAGCTGCTGCCGCTCCAGAAGCGCGACTTCGTGGAGCTCTTCGAGGCGATGGACGGCCTTCCGGTCACCGTCCGCCTCCTGGACCCGCCGCTGCACGAGTTCCTGCCGGACATCACGGAGCTCTCCGTCCGGGTGGCGTTGGCAGAATCCCGCAAGGACTCCAACGAGAACGACCTGCGCCTCCTCCAGGCCGTGCACCGCCTGCACGAGCAGAACCCGATGCTGGGCCTGCGAGGCGTACGTCTCGGCCTCGTGATCCCCGGCCTGTTCACCATGCAGGTACGGGCCATCGCCGAGGCCGCTGCCGAGCGCAAGAACGCCAAGGGCGACCCGCGCGCGGAGATCATGATTCCGCTGGTCGGCACGGTCCAGGAGCTGGAGATCGTCCGCGAGGAGGCCGAGCAGGTCATCGCCGAGGTCGAGGCGACGACCGGCGTGGCGCTGAAGCTGGCGCTCGGCACCATGATCGAGCTGCCGCGTGCGGCTCTGACGGCGGACCAGATCGCGGAGGCGGCCGAGTTCTTCTCCTTCGGCACGAACGACCTCACGCAGACGGTCTGGGGCTTCTCGCGGGACGACGTGGAGGCGAGCTTCTTCACGGCGTACCTGGAGAAGGGCATCTTCGGTGTCTCCCCGTTCGAGACCATCGACAAGGACGGCGTGGGCAAGCTGGTGAAGGACGCGGTCAAGGCCGGCCGCGCCACCCGCCCCGACCTGAAGCTCGGCGTCTGCGGCGAGCACGGCGGCGACCCGGAGTCCGTGCACTTCTTCCACGAGGTGGGCCTGGACTACGTCTCCTGCTCCCCGTTCCGGATCCCGGTGGCCCGCCTCGAAGCGGGACGCGCGGCCTCCGAGTCGGCGGGCAGCGACCACCGGTAGGCCTGAAGGCCTGACGGGCCACCGGTAGAACTCCGGGGCCGACGCCGTGTCCCCGACCCTCACCGATGCGGCGTCGGTCCCGGTTCACCACGAAGGGGCAGTTCCCTGTGCGGGGGAGCTGCCCCTTCGGTCGTTCTCAGCTCGCGGCTCCTGGACCGGTTCCTCGCGATGTTCCGCGTCTTCCTGGTGCGGGCCGACTCGGCGACCACGGCGAGTGCCGCCGGCGATATCGACCACTCGGCGAGGTGGCGCTGCATCCAGTCCGTGACCTCGGCCAACTCGGCCGGTGTCGGCACGTGGCCGTCCTCCTCGACGGAGAGGCAGAACAGCCAGTCGTGGATGCGGCGGCGGATGAAATCGCCGTACGCCTTGAGGTGTTCGGTCTCCGGCAGTAGTCCGGATGACCACTGCCGGAACTCGGCAGGAACGGTCATCTTCCTCGCGATCCTGTCCACGAGGGCGACCACCGCCGTCTTGGCCCCCATCTCGTCGGGGTCGCGCAGGATCGTGGCCACGATCGCGCGGTCCCGGTCGCGGCTCTGGGAGGCAGCGGTCACCGAGACGACGCGGAGGTACGCGGACGTTCGGGCGTGGTCGTCCGCGACGGCTTCGTCGACGTCCACGTCGCGGATATCGGCCTCCGCCAGCAACCCGGCCACGTCGGAACGCAGTGTCATCGCTCAGCCCTCCTCCTCCAGGAGGGACTTGAGGCCGGTGAGGTGCTCGCGCCAGTACACCTTGTACGCCGCCACCTCCGCCGCGTCCCGCAGCTTCTCGTGCCCGACGCCCACCACCGTCTTCTCCGGGGCCTTGACCGTGACGGTCACGGAGATACGGCCGCCCCCGCCGCCCGCGTCCTTGAAGTCGGCGGTCACCGACTTGCCGGGGCGGTGCGTGCGCAGCGAGATCTCGGCGTCGGGGAGCCAGCGGCGGCGTACGGCGTCGTCCGCGAAGGCCTCGATGACCCGCGCCGCCGACGCGTCGATCGTCTTGCTGCCGCTCGTCCGCCACTGGCCCGTGCTGCTCTGGCCGACCTGACGCAGGCCGCGCTCCTGTTCGTAGCCGACGGCCACGGACTGGGCGTACCAGCCGTCGACGCCATGTTCCTCGCGGACGTGCCGGGCGATCTCCGTGTGGTTGCGGGAGGTGGCGCCCCAGGCGTCGAGCACCGCGAACCACTGCGGCCAGTCCTTGCCGGTCGCCTCGCGCAGCGCGTCGGACGACAGCTTGTCGGTGATTCTCCTGCCCGCGCTGCCCGTGCCGCCCCCGCTGCCGCTAGTTCCCGCACGTCCGCTCATGGCGCGACGCTAGGACCGCCCGCGTCCTGCCGCAAGGCGGAAGCGCGGAAGCGCGGAAACGCGGGGGCGCGGGGCGTGCAGGGCGGGGGCTCAGGCCGCGGCGCCCCCGTCGATCACCAGGTCGGCACCCACCACCGGCGCCGACTCGTCAGAGGCGAGGTAGAGGACGGCGGCGGCGACCTCCTCCGTCGTCGACACGCGGCCGAGGGGAGTCGCGTTCTTCATGCGCTCCGTGCGCTCGGCCGGGCTCTCGCCCTGGCGCAGCGACATGGTGGTGTCGGCGGAACCGGGGCTCACCGCGTTGATCCGTACCCCGTCCTTGATGTTCTCGATGGCGGCGCCCCTGGTCAGCGCGGAGACGGCCGCCTTGGTGGCGCCGTAGCCGATGGTGCCCGGGAGGCTGGTGTGGGGGCCGAGGTTGGAGGAGACGTTCACGATGGTCCCGCCGCCGGGCTGCGTGCGCATCTGCCTCACCTCGGCCTGGAGGGCGAGCAGTACGCCGGTGACGTTGATGTCGAGCATCGTCCGCCAGTCCTCCTCGGGCAGCTCCGCGACCGGCTGCCCGGCGCGCAGGACGCCCGCGTTGTTGACGGCCACGTCCAGGGAGCCGAACCGCTCGACGGTGGCCTCGACGAGCGCCGAGAGGTCGGCGGAGCGCGAGACGTCGGCCGGGATCGCGACTGCCGTGCCGCCCGCGTCCGCTATGAGGCCCACCGTCTCCTTGAGGGCGCCTTCGGTGCGCCCGGCGACGACCACGTTCGCGCCCTCGGCGGCGAACGCGAGCGCCATGGCACGGCCGAGGCCGGAGCCGCCGCCGGTGACGAGGGCGGTGCGTCCTGCGAAGCGGGTACGCGGTGCTGAAGACATCACGAAACTCTTTTCTTGAACGATCGGTTCGGTATCAGGACATGAAAAAGGGGTCAGGGGGCTCGGGGAAACGGCGCTCAGCCGAGCAGGCTCAGCGCCTGTTCCGTCGCGTCCCGCACCCGCGCCGGGTCCCTCGATGCCTTGCCGACCACGCGCACCCCTTGCATCAGGGTCAGCAGCATGCGCGCGAGGGCGAGCGGGTCGCGGTCCTCGGAGAGTTCGCCCTGCGCCTGGGCGCGGACGAGCGCGGAGTGCAGCAGCGTCTCCAGGTGCTCCCAGCTGCGCTCGACGCAGCGGGCCGCCGCGTCGTCGTGCGGGCCGAGCTCGGCCGCCGTGTTGGTGATGAAACAGCCGCTCAAACGCCCCGCCTCGGAAGCCGCCTCGGCCCCGAAGCGGCGGACCACCGAGCGGACGGCGGGCAGCGCGGGGCCCGGCTGCGAGAGCTCCGCGAGCAGCCGCGGGTTCTGGGCGCCGGCGTACCGCTCCAGTGCCTTCAGGTACAGGTCGTGCTTGTTGCCGAAGGTCGCGTAGAGGCTGGCGCGTCCGATGCCGAGCTCCTGAACGAGGTCGGCCATCGACGTCGCCTCGTAGCCGCGCCGCCAGAACAGCTCTAGGGCCGACTGGAGCGCGGCGTCCGGATCGAATTCCTTGGTCCTGGCCACGAGGAGGAGACTAGAGTTATCTGGAACGCTCGGTCAAGTAATCGCGGTTGGCTGCTGGGCCAGCCTGACCCGGTGCGTCTGGACCGTCACCGAGTCGTCGTCCAGGCACCGGCCCGTCTCCAGGTCGAACCGCTGCTTCAGCAGCGGCGACGCGACGAACGGCCTGCCCGCCGCCGCGCCGAGCAGACCGCGCGAGAGCACCGCGGCGCCGGTGAACGGGTCGCGGTTGTCGATCGCGTACGCGCGGCCCGCGCGGTCGATGAAGAGTGCGGCCTGGCGGCCGTCGGGGAGCAGCGCGGCGATGCCGCGTCCCGGCTGGAGGTGTGCGCGGTCGCAGACCTCGAACCAGTCATCTTCCAGGCGGAGTTGAACGCTCATTGAAGTGCTCGGCGCAATGGTCATCAGGATGCGGCACCTTCCAGGTCGCGAGGGCGGGAGCCGATGGACAGCAGCGGCAGGTCGGGCTTGATCTGGTCCCGTTCGGGGACGAAGCTCACGGTCGGATCCGGGACGTCCGGCGCGTTCACGAAGGACACGAACCTCGCAAGGCGCTCGGGATCGTTGATGGTCTCGGACCACTCGTCGCGGTAGTGCGCGACATGGTCGGCCATCAGGGCCTCCAACTCGTCGCAGAGGCCGAGCGAGTCATGGACGACCACGTCCCGTACGTGGTCGAGGCCGCCCTCGATCCGCTCCAGCCAGGTCGATGTGCGCTCCAGACGGTCCGCCGTGCGGATGTAGAACATCAGGAACCGGTCGATGAGGCGCACCAGTTCGGCGTCGGACAGATCCTGCGCGAGCAGGTCGGCGTGGCGCGGCGTCGCGCCGCCGTTGCCGCCCACGTACAGGTTCCAGCCGCTCGACGTGGCGATCACGCCGAAGTCCTTGGACTGGGCCTCCGCGCACTCCCGGGCGCATCCCGAGACGGCCGACTTCAGCTTGTGCGGGGAGCGCAGGCCGCGGTAGCGCAGCTCCAGGTCGATCGCCATCCGGACCGAGTCCTGCACGCCGTAACGGCACCAGGTCTGCCCGACGCACGACTTCACCGTCCGCAGCGACTTCCCGTACGCGTGCCCCGACTCGAAGCCGGCGTCCACCAACCGCGTCCAGATCAACGGTAGTTGCTCGACCCGCGCGCCGAACATGTCGATGCGCTGGCCGCCGGTGATCTTCGTGTAGAGACCGAAGTCCTTGGCCACCTCGCCGATCACGATCAGCTTCTCCGGGGTGATCTCGCCGCCGGGGATGCGCGGCACGACCGAATAGGAGCCGTTCTTCTGGAGGTTGGCGAGGAAGTGGTCGTTCGTGTCCTGGAGGGACGCCTGCTCGCCTTCCAGTACGTAGCCGTCGGCGCCGATCGTCGGGGCGAGCGAGGCGATGATCGAGCCGACCGTCGGCTTGCAGGTCTCGCACCCCTCCGTGCCACGGGCGGACTCGCGGCCGTGGGAGTCCAGGAGTTGGCGGTAGGAGGTGATCCCCAGGGTGTGGACGATCTCGTACAGCTCCTGGCGGGTCTGGGCGAAGCAGCCGCACAGACCCTTGTCGACCTCGACGCCCGACGCCTCCAGCTCGTCGTTGACCAGCTGGCCGAGCACCTTCACACAACTGCCGCAGCCCGTACCGGCCTTGGTGCACTTCTTGACCTCGGGCACGGTGGTGCAGCTGTGTTCGGTGACGGCGCCACGGATCGCGCCCTTGGTGACGTTGTGGCAGGAGCAGATGACCGCCGAGTCCGGCAGCGAGGACGGTCCGATCGCCACCGGTGCGCCCGCGCCCGCGGGAAGGACCAGCTGCTCCGGCGAGACCGGCGGCACGCTCCCGGTCAGCGGCCGCAGCACGCCGTACGCCTCCGCGTCACCGACCAGGACACCGCCGAGCAGCTCGCCGCCCGCGCCGATGACCAGCTTCTTGTACGTGCCCGAGCGCGAGTCGGAGTAGACGACGTCCAGGCAGTCCGGGGTCGCGCCGTGCGCGTCACCGAAGGAGGCGACATCCACACCGAGGAGCTTCAGCTTGGTGGACAGATCGGCGCCGGTGAAACTCGACTCCTCCGTGGCGATCGCGGCGGCAACGGTCTCGGCCATTTCATAGCCCGGCGCGACCAGACCGTAGACCCGGCCGTCCGACGCCAGGGCACATTCGCCGATCGCGTACACGGCCGGGTCGCTGGTGCGGCACTGCTCGTCGACGGTGATGCCGCCGCGCTCGCCCACGGAAAGGCCGCAGTCGCGTGCGAGTTGGTCGCGGGGCCGGACACCGGCGGAGAACACGACCAGATCGGCGGCGAGTTCGCTGCCGTCCGACAGCTTCATGCCGCTGACGGCACCCTCAGTGCCGACGATCTCCTGCGTGCCGACGCCCGTGTGCACGGTCAGGCCCATCCCGGTGATGGTGCGCAGGAGCGCGGCGCCACCGCCCTCGTCGACCTGTACGGGCATCAGCCGCGGCGCGAACTCGACCACGTGCGTGGCGAGTCCGAGCCCGCGCAACGCGCCGGCCGCCTCCAGTCCGAGCAGTCCGCCTCCCACCACTGCGCCGGTCGTGGCGTACGTCTTCGCGTACTCCTCGATGGCGAGCAGGTCCTCGATGGTGCGGTAGACGAAGCAGCCCGTGGTGTCCTTGCCCGGCACCGGCGGCACGAAGGGGAAGGAGCCGGTCGCGAGGACGAGGGTGTCGTAGGCGAAGGTCTGCCCCGAGCGCGCGGTGACGGTCTTCGCGACGCGGTCGACACTCTCGGCGGGGTCGCCGACGTACAGCTCGATGCCGTGCTTCTCGATGAACTCCGGGTCGGTCAGGGAGAGTTCGTCGGGCGTACGGCCCGCGAAGTACGAGGTGAGCTGGGCGCGGTCGTAGGCGGGCCGAGGCTCCTCACACAGGACGACCACGCGGTGGTTGTCGGTGAGGCCGCGGGCGGCGATGGCCTCCAGGAAGCGCTGGCCGACCATGCCGTGCCCGACAAGGACGAGGGTGTTGTCGTGCGCGCCGTGGCGGGGTCTTGGGGTGTCCGTGGGCATCTCAGAGGCCTCCGTCGTTGGTGAGCAGGTGGAGCAGGGGGCTGCCGTCGTCGGGCAGCTGGTCGTCGGCCTCCCAGGCGCGGGCGAGCGCGCCGACGGCGGTCAGCTCGCCGAGCAGCACACCGCCGACGAGCCGGTCGCCGCGCACGATGACCTTGCGGTACGTGCCACGGGTGGCGTCCGCGAGCTGGACGACGTCGTCGTCGGGCCGGTGCTCGGGGTCGCCGAAGGCCGCCAGGTCCAGGGGAGCGGAGCCGGGGCGTCCGTTGTGCAGGGTGAGGCGGGTGAGGGCGCGGGTGCCGGAGTACGGACGCGCGTCCCGCGGGGAGAGCAGGCTGTCCGCCAGCGCGTCGGCCTGTTCAAGGGCGGGTGCTGCGAGGCAGCGGGCCTCGCCGGAGTGCTCGGCGCAGTCGCCGATGGCGCGGATGTGCGGGTCGGAGGTACGCAGTTCGTCGTCGACGACGACGCCGCGGCGCACGTCGAGGCCCGCCGCCTGCGCGAGGCCCGTGCGGGGGCGGACGCCGCAGGCGAGGACGGTGAGGTCGGTGCCGAGTACGTAGCCGTCGGCGAGCTCCACCGAGCGGATGGCCCCGTCGGCCTGGCGCACCCCCCGTACGCGGCACTCGGTGTGCACCTCGACCCCGAGTTCGGTGAGGTGCTGGTGCACGAGCGCGCTCGCGGCGGGGTCGAGCTGGCGCTCCATGAGGCGGTCGCCCTGCTGGGTGAGGACGACCTGGGCGCCGCGCACGGCCAGCGCGCGGGCGGCCGATACGCCGAGGAGGCCGCCGCCGATGACGATGACGCGGGTTCCTGGCCGCGCGGCCTCGGACAGGGCCAGGCAGTCGTCCATGGTCCGGAAGGCGTGCACGCCGCGCGGCAGTTCGGTGGCGCCGGGTTCGAAGAGGCCGCGGAGTGGCGGGAGCACGGGGTTCGAGCCGGTCGCGAGGACGAGGGTGCCGTACGGGACGACGCTGCCGTCCGCGCAGTGCACGAGCCGGTCGGCGCGGTCGACGCGGACGGCGCGGGTGCGGAGGAACTCGCCGGGGGTGGGCGGCAGGGCGATGACCTCGGGGTCGAGTCGTCCGGAGAGGACGTCGGCGAGGAGCACGCGGTTGTACGGTGCGTGCGGCTCCTCCCCGATGAGGGTGACCCCGGAGGCGCCTTCGCCGTCGCCCCCGAGGCGCTGGGCGAGACGGACGCCGGCGAGGCCGCCGCCGATGACCACCACGGGGGGCGGGGGGCTCGGGGTCGATGAGGTCATGTACGGCAGCGTGCGGGGGTGGTGTTACCCGGCGGCATCTTGTCTGTTTCCCAGGGGGAACGGTGCGCTCAGCGGGGGCCGGGGCGGGTTGTGAGGGTCCTGGCCGGGGGCCTTGGGCTCCCCCCCCGCATCCGACTCTTGCCGAACGGGCCTCTCCCACCCACCCGCCCGTTCACCCCGCGTCCGATCCTTGCCGAACAGGCCTCTCCCGCCCACCCGCCCGATTGCCCTGCATCCGACTCTTGCCGAACAGGCCTTTCCCGCCCACCCGCCCGATTGCCCTGCATCCGATTCGCTGCAGTCGGCAGCGCTCGCGAGGGGACGTGTCGGTATGTCTGCCCGGAGCACGGTTCGCGGCGCTCCGGGGGCGAAGTAGCTCC
The DNA here is from genome assembly GCF_040730185.1 of Streptomyces sp. Je 1-332. Classification (NCBI taxonomy): domain Bacteria; kingdom Bacillati; phylum Actinomycetota; class Actinomycetes; order Kitasatosporales; family Streptomycetaceae; genus Streptomyces; species Streptomyces sp. Je 1-332. Next base: position 2,559,649 of record NZ_CP160402.1, on the reverse strand, counting down.
GCGGTCACCGGACGATAGCGAGGACGGACATACCGGCGCGGCCCCGCACCCGGAGACGGACCAGCACCGTAGCCGCACGCATCCGCAGCCGGCAGCGCCCGGAGCACGGTTCGCGGCGCTCCGGGGGCGAAGCAACCCCGCGCCCACCCACGGACCGGAACCGCACCGGCTTAACCGCCGTTGAGGCAATCCTCAAGCCCGCCTTAAGGATCAGCGGTATCCCCCTGACCAGCCACTTCCGCCCCCGCTCCGCGCCTAGTCTGCGGCGGTGACCACCGACGTAGCCGACGCAACCGATTCCAGCCTTGACGCCTACCCCGCCCTTGCCGCGTACCTGCGGCAGACGGAGGGGACGCCGGTTTCGCCGGTTCCGCCCATGCCTGCGGAGCCCCCACGGCCCCGGGCCGCCACCCCCGCCACCCCCGTCACCCCCATCCGCCTCACCCCCACCACCCTGCGCAACGGAATCCTCGGCGTAGGCCTCGCCGTCACCGCGCTCTGGGCCGTGCAAGCCGAACCCTCGGCCCGGCTCGACGTGTTGTTCGCGACCGGAGCCCACCTCACCGGACTGCTCGCGGGGTACGGCGTTCTCGTCATGCTGTTCCTGATGGCCCGCGTGCCCGCGGTCGAGCACGGCGTCGGCGCCGACCGGCTCGCCCGGCTGCACGCCCTCGGCGGTCGCTACGTGCTCAGCCTGTGCGTCGGCCACGCCCTGCTCGCCCTGTGCGGATACGCCGTCCACGCCGACACCGACCTCCTCAGCGCGGGCCTCGACCTGCTCGGCTACCCGGGCCTCGCCCTGGCCTGCGCGGGCACCGCCCTGCTGCTCGCCGTCGGCGTCACATCGGCGCGCGCGATGCGCCGCCGCGTCCCGCACGAGACCTGGCGGGCCGTGCACCTACTGACCTATCTCGGCGCGGCGCTCGCCTTCGTGCACCAGCTCGCGGGGCCCGACGTGGCGGGCGGCATCCTGACGGTGTGGGCGTGGTCGATGCTGCACGCCACGGTGGCGGTGCTGCTCGTCTGGTACCGCGTCGTCGTACCCGTGCGGCAGGCGCTGAAGCACAGCCTGCGCGTCATCGACGTACGGGACGAAGGGCCCGGCGTCGTGTCGGTCGTGATGCAGGGCATCGGGCTCGACGAACTGCGCGCCGAACCAGGACAGTTCTTCCGCTGGCGCTTCCTGCGGCGCAGGCTCTGGCGCACCGCGCTGCCGTTCTCGCTGTCCGCGCCCGTGCGCGACGACACCCTCCGGATCACCGTGAAGGCCCTCGGCGACCACACGCGGCGGATGCGGCGCCTGAAGCCGGGGACGCGGGTGCTCGCCACAGGGCCCTTCGGGGCGCTGACCGCGCACCGGCGTACGCAGCGGAAGGTGCTGCTGCTCGCGGGCGGGGTGGGGATCACCCCGATGCGGGCGCTGTTCGAGACGCTGCCGGGCGGGCCCGGGGACATCACGCTGCTCTACCGGGCGGGCAGCGCGGAGCAGCTCGTCCTGCGGGCGGAGCTGGAGGAGATCGCCAGGAGCAGGGGAGCGGGGCTGCACTATCTGCTCGGGCGCTCCGACGCCTCCTTCGATCCGCTCGCCCCGCAGGCGCTGCGCAATCTGATCCCGGACCTGGCCGAGCACGACGTCTATCTGTGCGGGCCGCCCGCGATGGCTTCATCCGCCACCGCCGCGCTCCTGCGGGCCGGTGTGCCCCAGGAGCGCATCCATGCCGAGTTTTTCACCTTCTGAGATCTGAGAGGGGCTGACGTGGGACGTCACCGTAGACCCGTGGGCCCGGCCCAGGGCCCCACCCTGCAAGCGCGCCGCAAGCTGGCGACGGGCCTCGCGGGAGCGAGCGCGCTGGTCGCCACCGCCCTCGCCCTCACCGTCGACCCGGCCGCACCGCCGGCTCCCGACCGCGCCCCGGCGGGGATCCCGGCACCGCAGGCGGCGCCGTAGGGGGCGTAGGAGAACCGGGCCGGAAGCCTCCGCAACCCCAGAAAGCCTCCGCAACCTCCGCAACCTCCGGAACCTCTGGAACCTCTGGAAACCCTCAACTCTCCCTGAACTCATGGACGACGTGATCACTCCCTCCATAAGGTCGTGATCATGCCCGACATATCGCTGACCACCGTCGTCGTCCTCTGCATCGCCGCCCTCGCGGCAGGCTGGATCGACGCGGTGGTCGGCGGCGGGGGACTGCTCCTCCTGCCCGCCCTGCTCCTCGGCCTGCCGGCCGGGACCCAGGCCACGCATGCGCTGGGGACGAACAAGGCCGTCGCCATCGTCGGGACGACCGGCGCCGCGGTGACGTACGTCAGGAAGACGCGGGTCGACGTGCCCACCGCCGTACGGATCGGTCTCGCCGCGCTCGCCGGATCCATGGGCGGCGCCTTCTTCGCGGCCGGCATGAGCACCGAGGTGCTCAAGCCCGTGATCATGGTGGTGCTGCTCGGCGTCGGGGCCTTCGTCATCTTCAGGCCCGCCTTCGGCACCGCGCCGCCGGCCCGCCCCGCCTCGCCCAAGCGCATCCTCGCCGCCATCGGCCTCGCGGGCCTCGGCATCGGGTTCTACGACGGGCTCATCGGGCCCGGCACCGGCACCTTCCTGGTGCTCGCGCTGACCGCCGTGCTCCACCTCGACCTGGTGTCGGCCTCGGCCACCGCCAAGATCGTCAACTGCTGCACGAACGCGGGCGCCCTCGCGATGTTCGCCTGGCAGGGCGCGGTCCTGTGGCAACTGGCCGGCCTGATGGCCGTCTTCAACCTCGCGGGCGGCATGCTCGGCGCGCACACCGCCCTCAAGAAGGGCAGCGGCTTCGTCCGGATCGTGCTGCTCACCACGGTGTTCGGCCTGGTGGCGAAGATGGCGTACGAACAGTGGCTCGCGTAGCACTAGAGCTCGCGTGGCCCTAGAGCTCGCGTGGCCCAAGCCGGGGGCCGCACCCCGGCGCCCCGGCGCACCCCCGCCGCCCGAGGGTCAGCGCACGCCCGTCAGGTGGGCGAACACCACCACGTTGCCCTCGTAGCCGGTCTTCCGCGAATAGTCGCCGCCGCACGTGATCACCCGCAGCTCCGGCCGGTCCGCCGCCCCGTACACCTTCTCGTCCGGGAAGTTCTCCGCGTCGTAGACCTCGTTCGCGTCGACCGTGAACACCGCGACGCTGCCGTCCCTGCGTTCGACCTCGATGGTGCGGCCCCTGGTCAGGCCGCCCAGGTCGTAGAAGACGGAGGGCCCGTCGGCGTTGTCGACGTGCCCCGCCACGATGGCCGTGCCGTTCTCGCCGGGCGTCGTCCCGGACTCGTACCAGCCCGCGAGGTTCGTCTTCTTCGGCGGCGGTACGTCGAGACTTCCCTGCTGGTTGAGGCCGAGCCCCATGAGGGGCGCGTCGACCCGGATCGCGGGGATGCGGATCCGGTCGGGCGGGGACGGGGGCAGTGCGTCGGCGGACGTGGTGTGGCCGGAGTGCGGATACGCCGAAGCGGCCTGGGCGGCGGACGGCTGGGGTGGTGGACGGGACTCGGTGCCGTTGCGCAGCAGCCATGCCCCGGAGCACAGGGCCAGGACGGTGACCGTGCCTATGGCGGAGTTGACGGCCTTTCTGCCCAGCGGCCCGCGCCCCTGTGGCTTCCTGCCGGGGTTGTGCCTGCCGGGGTTCTTCCTGCGCATCACTCGACTCGTCCCCCTCAGGGTTCTCAGGGTTCGGGGAGGCCGTTCCCCGCATCCCCCTCCGGGTCCACGAGGGACAGGCGGACCCGGAGGGGGAGGGGGCTGGCGGTACCGGTGGACAGCGGAGGGTGTCCGTCAGATCCTGTCGCCTCTCGCCCGGCGATGCAGGAGCCAGGTACCGCCCGCGGCGGCGACGGCAAGCGCTGCCACACCCGCCGCGGTCTGTACGGGGTCGGGGCCAAGAGCGCCGCCGACCCCCGTCTTCACGTGCCCCTTAGGGGTGACCTGTTGCTCGCGGGCGGCGGCGGTCGAGGTGATCGTCACGACCAGGTCACCGGCGACCTGCTTGCCGTCGGCGCCGGAACCCGAGCATTTCGCGACGATCTCGTAGGTGCCGGGCTGGGCCGACGGCGGCACCTCGAACCGACCGGCCGCGCTCCCCTCGTGCTCCTCGTCCGAGCCGGGCGCGAGCGTGAACGTGCCCGCGCCCACGGCGCTGGCGTCGCCCGACGCGGAGCCGTCGCTGCCGCACTCGGTGGTGCTCACGGTGACCGTGGAGCCGGGCATGACCGTGGCCGGGTGGACCTCCAGGCCACCACCACCGGCGGCGGGTGCCGCGGCGGCGGCTGCGGGTGCCAGCAGCGCCGCCGATGCGACGGTGAGCGCGGCAGTGGTCAGCAGGCGGGCTTTGCGCATCGTGCTTGTCCTCCGAGGAGCCATCAGAGGGCACGGCCCGCGGCACCCCCAAGTGCCGCTGCGTCGGTCGAACCCCGCTGTACCGAGGTAAGTGGCACTCGGCGACGGACGCCTCCTGAAGGGCGGTCAGAAACCCTGTTGCGGAGCGGCTTCTGACACTTCGACGGATACGTTCCAGCAGGTCACTCGGCGTGTCGCGGAGTGGTGCCCGAAGGAGACGCGGGGCGCCTGTGAATGGGTGACCCCACACCCGACAGGGGCGGGTCGTGGCGCCGCCGCGGGCCCGGCCTGCCGCCGACCCGCGTCCGCCTCAGATGGTGTCCCAGGGGACGTCGGCGTAGAGCCCCGCCAGCGTCTCCATCAGTGTTTCGTCGACCTCGAACTCCGTGTCGTCGATCCGCCGCACCGGCGCGATGCCCCGTGTGTTGGTGATGAAGGCTGCCGTGTACGAGGAGAGGTTCGCGAGGGTGACCGGGGCCCGGCGCGTGGGGAGTCCGGTGGCCGGGAGGCGGGGTTCGAGCAGTCGCATGGTGATGCCGGTCAGGCAGGGCGCGTCCGGCCAGATGATCTCCGTGCCGTCGTAGAAGGCGATGTTCGTGGTGGCGCCCTCGCTGACCGTTCCGTCGTGCCCGGTGAGCAGCGCGTCGTCGAAGCCCGCCCGCCGGGCGAGCTCTCCATGGCGGGCCTGCCCGAAGCCGCCCAGGTGCTTGATGTGCGGGAAGGGCCGCTGGTAGGGGACGGACCGCAGGGCCTGCGCGCCCCCGGGCATCCCGCCCGGCGCCCGGACGGTGACCGTCACGGACGGCTCGCCGTCGGGTGCGTGGACGTGGACGCGTACGGACGCGTCGGCGATGTCGTCGCGGAGCACGTGCCGGACGAGTTCGCGGACGTGCTCACCGTCGAGCTCCCGGCCGAAGAGCTCACGCGTGGCCGAGTCGAGCCGCTCCAGGTGCAGCCCGAGCCCACGCGTCGCGCCACCCCTGACCTGCATCGCGGTGAAGTGCCCGACGCCACCGAGCGCGGACCACAACAGCCGGTCGGCGGTGGCCGCCTGCCCGTCGATCTCAAGCCGCTGCAGAGGTGAGGGAGTTGTCATGGTCCACACGGTACGGCGGGCCGCGCGCCGAACTCGTCGGCGGACCCCGCGCCGAACTCGTCGAAAGAGGCGCTTGACCTCAACCTAGGTTGAGCAATCAGGCTCTCCTCATGACCCAGAACACGAGTGCCGCTGCCCCCACGTCCTCCACCACGCCCACCACGCTCGACACCCCCGACACCCCCGACACCCCCGCCACGCCCCTTCGCGTCGCCGTCATCGTCGGGAGCAACCGCGAGGGCCGCTTCGGGCCGATCGTCGCCGACTGGCTGCTTGCCCGGATCGGCGAACGCACGGACTTCGAGGTGGACGTCATCGATCTCGCCGACTCCCATCTGCCGACCGCGCTCTCCTTCAACCCGTCCCCCGAGACGCTCGCCGAACTCGGCAAGGTCACCCCGAAGCTGGCCGCCGCCGACGCCTTCGTCGTACTGACCCCCGAGTACAACCACTCCTACCCCGCGTCCCTCAAGAGCCTCATCGACTGGCACAACGCCGAATGGCAGGCCAAGCCCCTCGCCTTCGTCTCCTACGGAGGGCTCTCCGGCGGCCTGCGCGCGGTCGAGCACCTGCGCCCGGTCTTCGCCGAACTGCACACCATGACGATTCGCGACACCGTCTCCTTCCACAACGCGGGCGCCCTCTTCGCCGACGACGGCACCCACAAGGACCCGACGGCCGCGAACGCCGCCGCCAAGTCCATGCTCGACCAGCTCCACTGGTGGGCGTGGGCCCTCAGAAACGCGAAGGAGTCCCGGCCGTACGGCAGTTGAGGCCGGCGCGGAGCGCGCTCACGCCGTCGGCAGGTGTACCTCCGCCACCGCGCCACCGCTCTCCGCGTTGCTCAGCTCCACGCGCGCGCCGATCGCCTGCGCCTGGCCGAACGCGATCGTCAGGCCGAGGCCCGTGCCCTGCCCGCGCTCGCGCGCGCCGGTCTGGAAGCGCCGGGGGCCGTCCTTCAGCAGATGCTCGGGGAAGCCGGGCCCATGGTCGCTGACCGTGACCACGGGCCCGGCCACCCGTACGTCCACCGGGTCGGCGCCGTGCCTGCGGGCATTGGCGACGAGATTGGCGATGATCCGTTCCAGGCGGCGCGCGTCGGTGCGTACGAGCGTGTCGTCCCGGCCGGCGCCCTGGTCGTCCCGGCCGTCGTGGGCGCCCCGGCCGCCCGGGGCGCCCGGGTCGGCGGGGTGATGCGGGTCGCGCACCGCGGCGAACCGCACCGGGCACCCCGACCGCTGCACGATCCCCTCGGTCAGCGTGCCCAGCGGATGCGTGGCCAGGTCGGGGCGCTCCATCTCCGCGTCAAGGCGCGCCACTTCGAGCAGATCCTCGGTGAGGGTGCGCAGGGCGAGGACTCGGTCGCGTACGAGTTCCGTGGGCCGGCTCTGCGGCAGCAGCTCGGCCGCGGTGTGCAGACCGGTCAGCGGGGTGCGCAGCTCGTGGGCGACGTCCGCGGTGAAGCGCTGCTCGGCCTCGAGCCGCTGCTGCAGGGACGCCGCCATCGTGTCGACGGCGGTGGCGAGTTCGGCCACCTCGTCCTTGCCCGGCCGGCCACCGGGCGGTCGCGGATGGTCGATACGGGCGTCCAGATCGCCCTGGCTGATCCGGCGCGCGGTGGCCGCCGCGGTCCGCAGTTCGCGGCTGAGACGGCTGGCCAGCGCGGCGCCGCCGAGCGCCGCGAGGATGACGACGACGGCTCCCGAAGCCATCAGCTGCCGGTCGAACTCCGCCATCTCCTCGGCCTGTTGGGCCAACGGTTCGCGCACCGACAGCACATGGTCGCCGACCGGCCGTGCCGCCCACACGACGGGGTCGGCGGCGCCCATGTCGAGGTACGTGGTCCGCCGCCCGTCCAGCGCGGCGGCGCGCAGCGACGCGGGCAGATTCGGCGCGTCGAGAGCGGCGTCCGTATCGGCCTCGCCACCGGTGTCCACCTGGCCGGTCAGCTCGTACAGCTGGCGCACCCGCACCAACTGCGCGGTCGCCCCCGACCTGGCCGTCTTGGAGACCTGTTCGAGGCGCGCCTGGTGGACGAGTACGCCGATGGCGACGGCGACGACCGCGCAGCCGAGCGCGAGCAGCGCGGCGATCTTCCAGCGCAGACCGAGGGCGTTGAGTGCGGCGCGCACGCGCCGGGCGAGGGCCCTCATCTGTGCCCGTCCGAAGGTTTGTCGCTGTCCGAGGGCTCTGGAGCGGGCTTGCGCGTGGGCTTCGGTGACGGGGATGGCGACGGGGATGGTGAATGCGATGAGCCGTCGGCGCCGTCCGGCGCCTTGTTGTACTTCTTGGTGTCGCTCACCGTGGACATCCGCACCCCGTCCCAGTGGAACCGCACGGCCTGCTCGCCGCCGTCCGCGCACGGGCTGCGCACCAGCAGGTCGGAGCCGAGCGTCTCGACGCTCACGCGCTTGCCGGAGGTGAGCAGGATCGGGTACACGCGGCCTTCGCGCTCGGAGTAGGCGACCAGGAGGCTGCGTCCGCTCTCCGTGTCGGCGGCCACGAGCAGTTCGGGCCGCCCGTCGCCGGTCAGGTCCGTCAGGAGCGGAGGCCGGAGCCCGGCCTGTCCGGGGCGGTCGATCTCGCCGCGGTCGGCGAGTGGTTTCATCCGCGGATCGGCCCGCAGGACCTTGCGGAAGTCCTCCGCGCCGAGTCCGCCCCTGCCGAGCTTCGGCAGCCCTGCCAGCGGCTCCGGCGGCGGCTGGTGGGTGGCGGCATCGGCGCCGGGCGCCTCGGACGACGTACTGGTCCAGGCGGGCCAGAGCGGTTCGGGGCGCGGTTGCACGGACACGGACGGCGCGGGCTCACCGGCGCCGAGCCCGTCCACGCTGCCGCATCCGGCCAGCGCGATGGCCGCCGTGCCGGCGAGAAGGGCGGCGCGGCGCAGGAGGCGGCGGTGGGGGCAGGGAAGATTCATGGCACTACCGACGGTAGGAAGCGTCCATCACGGAAAACGGGATGTTGTGTAACAGACAGGGGTAAGCGGGGCGGGGGAGCGGAGGTCGGGACCTTCGGCCTGGCCGGTGGCCCCGGCCGGTCGTGGGAGCGTTCGGCGCGGAGGCCGGTGAGAGACTTTCCGCGCTGCGCGGCGAGAATCGGCCCATGAAGTCGACGTACGCAACGGAATCAGGCCCCGCACGGGCGGCGGTGCTCACCGTGCTCACCACGACCGACACCGCGCAGAAGGCGGAAGCCCTCGCGAGCGGCGCGGTGGCGGCGCGGGTCGCCGCCTGTGCGCAGGTAGTGGGGCCCGTCACCTCCGTCTACCGATGGGAGGGCGCCGTCGAGACGGCACAGGAGTGGCAGGTGCTGTTCAAGACGGCCGCCGCGCGGTACGAGGAACTGGAGGCCTGGCTGACCGAGGCCCACGACTACGACACCCCCGAGATCATCGCGACGCCCGTCGTGCGGGGGAGCGCGGCGTACCTGGAGTGGGTGGAGCGGGAGACGGCCCCATGAGGCGGGGGGCGGTCCGATGAGGCGGGGGAGGGACCGGCTGCCGTTCTTCGTGTACGGGACGCTGCGGCCGGGGGAGCCGAACCACGACGTCCACCTGCGCGGCAGCGTCGAGGCGGAGCCGCCCGCCCTGCTCTCGGGGGCGGTCCTCTACGAAGGGCCCGGCTATCCGTACCTGGTGGAGGCGCCCGAAGGCGGCCCGGTGCGCGGCGAGTTGATCACCCCGCACCCGTCCGCGTACGACCGGGTCCTCGCCGACCTCGACGTACTGGAGGACTACGCGCCGGGCGACCCCCGCAACCTGTATGAGCGCGTCGCGCGCGAGGCGACGCTCCTGGACGGGGCGCGGGTGCGCGCGTGGGTGTACGTGGCGGCGCCGCGGGTGGCGGCGATGCTGCGTGCTTCGGGGGTGTTGATCGGGGGTGGGGACTGGGCGTCGTTCCGGGGGCGGGGGCGGGGGCGGGGGTGAGGTGTGGTCCGGGCGTGCCGGGTGACGGTGCGGGTGCCGCTACTGAGGGGTGGTCGCGGACGCGGATTCCGCAGCTCAAACGCCTGCGCACGCGTTGAGCACTCGATCCGGTGTACTCCGTCACCCGTCAGAGCGACCCGCGTGAATCACATGATCGCGGAGAGTGTGCCCTGTGGCACTCTCCGTGTGCACCAGTCGGTGCGTGAGTCGGTGCGTGAGCACCACGTCCTCAGCAGGAGTTGCCCCATGAGCCTTCGCCGTTCGCTGCCGGCCCTCGTAGGCGCCGTAGCCCTCACACTCGGCCTCCCCGTGGCGGCCGCCGCGTCCGCTCACACCCCGACCGCCGTCATGAACCCCTGCGGGTTCTACGAGACCGGCAGCGACGCGTTCTACAACCACTGCACGGGCGACGGTTCGAAGGTCGTCATCCACGTGCGGGTGGCCCTCGCCCCCGACTACGAGCGCTGTGTGGGCCCGGGCAAGCACTGGCTGGGCTCGTCGAGCAAGATCCAGGGCGCGCACTACGTGGGACGCACCTGCTGATTCCGCACGCGCTGCCTTACCTACGTGCGTGACGGCGGGCCGGGGTGGTTCCACCCCGGCCCGCTGCTGCTGCCGCCGCTGCCGCTGCTGCTGCCGCGTCCGGCGGCTACGCCCGCTCCAGCCGGACCGCGCACACCTTGAACTCCGGCATCCGGGACACGGGGTCAAGTGCCGGATTGGTGAGGGAGTTGGCCCGGCCTTCGCCAGGCCAGTGGAACGGCATGAACACGGTGTCGGAGCGGATCGCGCTCGTGATGCGCGCCGGGGCGACGGCCCGCCCCCGCCGCGACACGACGGTCACCGACTCGCCCTCCCCGACCGCGAGCCGCGCCGCCAGCCGTGGATGCAGCTCCACGAAGGGGCCCGGAGCGGCGGAGTTGAGCTCGTCCACCCGGCGGGTCTGGGCCCCCGACTGGTACTGCGCGAGGACCCGCCCGGTGGTCAGGAGCACGGGATACTCCGCATCCGGCTCCTCGGCGGCCCCCCGATGAGCCACCGCCACGAACCGCGCCCGCCCGTCCTCGGTAGCAAACCGCTCAAGAAAAAGCCGAGGACTCCCGGGATGCTCCCCACCGGCGCCGCTCCCGCCGTCTCTGCCTCCGACTGCACCCGGTTTCCCGCCATCTCCGCCGCCGACTGCACCCCGCTTCCCGCCCGGTCCGCCATCGCCTGCGGCGTGCTTGCTGCCCGGTCCGCAGTCGTCTGCGACGTGCTTCCCGCCCACTCCGCGGTCATCGGCGCCGGGCTCCTCGGCCAGTCCGTCGTCTGCGGCGTGCTTCCCGCCCCGTTCGTCGTACGCTCCCCGCTTCCCACCGTCTCCACCGCCATCCGCGTCCCCCTCCCCGCCCTCCCGCGCGGGGCACGGCCAGAACACGCCCTCCCCGTTGCCCTCCCTCAGGCGCGCGTACGAGATCCCCGAGTAGTCCGCCACTCCGCCCGCGCTCGCCCTGCGCAGCTCCTCGAAGACCTCTTCCGGGTCCGTCGGGAAGCCCTTCTCGTGGCCGAGGGCTGCGGCGATGCCGTGCAGTACGTCCAGGTCGCTCCGTACGCCGTCGGGCGCGCTCACCGCCTGGCGGCGCAGCAGTACCCGGCCCTCCAGGTTCGTGACCGTGCCCGTCTCCTCGGCCCACTGGGTCACCGGCAGCACGACATCGGCCAGTTGGGCCGTCTCGGAGAGCACGACGTCCGCCACCGCCAGGAAGTCGAGCAATCGAAGCCGCTCCTCCACGTGCGCGGCGCGCGGCGCCGACACGACCGGGTTGGAGCCCATCAGGAGCAGCGCCTTGATGTCCCCGCCGAGAGCGTCCAGCAGCTCGTACGCCGAGCGGCCCGGGCCCGGGAGCGAGTCCGGGTCGACGCCCCACACCCCCGCCACATGCGCCCGCGCCGCCGGGTCCGTCAGCTTGCGGTAGCCGGGCAACTGGTCGGCCTTCTGGCCGTGTTCCCGTCCGCCCTGGCCGTTGCCCTGCCCGGTCAGACAGCCGTACCCGGCGAAGGGGCGGCCCGCGTTGCCCGTCGCGAGGCAGAGGTTGATCCACGCGCCCACCGTGTCCGTCCCCTTGGACTGCTGCTCGGGCCCGCGCGCGGTCAGTACCATCCCCGCTTCCGCGTCGCAGAACATCCGCATGGCGTCCCGGAGTTGCGGCACGGGAACTCCGCTGATCCGCTCCACGTACTCCGGCCAGTGGGCCATCGCCGCCGCCCGCGCCTCCTGCCAGCCGCTGGTGCGCTCCTCGACGAACGCCTCGTCCGTCCGCCCCTCGGCCACTACCAGGTGCAGCAGGCCGAGCGCGAGGGCGAGGTCGGTTCCGGGGCGCGGCGCCAGATGGAGGTCGGCCTGCTCGGCGGTGCGGGTCCTGCGCGGGTCGACGACGATCAGCTTCCCGCCGTTCGCCTTCAGCTCCGTCAGATACCGCAGCGCGGGCGGCATCGTCTCGGCGAGGTTCGAGCCGACGAGGATCACACAGCCGGTGCGCGGGATGTCGTCGAGCGGGAAGGGCAGACCGCGGTCGAGCCCGAAGGCCCGTTGGCCCGCCGCAGCCGCCGACGACATACAGAACCGGCCGTTGTAGTCGATCTGCGAGGTGCCGAGCGCCACCCGCGCGAACTTCCCCAAGGCGTACGCCTTCTCGTTGGTCAGCCCCCCGCCGCCGAACACCCCGATCGCGTCCGCGCCATGTTCCGTACGTGTACGGGAAAGCCCCTCGGCGACGCGGGCGACGGCCTCCTCCCAGGTGGCCGGTTCGAGCCGGCCCGTGGCGTGGGATCGGATGAGCGGCTCGGTCAGCCGCACCCGGGAGGAGAGCACAGCGGGCGCCGTGCGGCCCTTGCCGCACAGCGCGCCCCCGTTCACGGGGAACTCGGGCCGCTCCACGACCTCCACCCCGCCGCCGGGCCCGGCGGCCAGGCCCATCCCGCATTGCAGCGCGCAGTACGGACAGTGGGCCGGTGTCGCCTTGGTGTGCATACGGCCCAGCCTCCGCCGGACTTGTTACGCCCCCCGACGCGATCGCGTTACACGCGAGGTAACCCGACCTCAGCAGGGCCCACACCCCACTGTGAGCCGGTCGTGTGCCCCTTCAGGGGCGCGAGGACGGACCACGACCCGCAGCTGGGGGGCGTGCCCCTTTAGGGGCGCGGGGAACTGCGCGAGGACGGACCACAACCGGCACCCGGCGAACGACCGGGCGGAAGGGCAGACGCACCCCCAACCCCGCTCAAGGCCCAGGGGCCAGCCCCGGCTCACGGGGCCCCAGAAACCGCGGATCCGGCTGAAACGCCACCTCCAACACCGCCTTGCCCGCAGCGAACAGCTCCCTCGCGCCGCCGTAGTACCAGGTCACGTCATGCTTGGCGTCGACCCCGACGCCGTACGACGAGACGCCCGCAGCGCGGCACAGCGCGACGGCCCTGCGTATGTGAAAGCCCTGGCTGATCAGCACCGCGCGGTCGACGCCGAACACCTTCTTGGCGCGCACGCAGGAGTCCCAGGTGTCGAAGCCCGCGTAGTCACTGACGATCCGCCGCCCCGGCACGCCCCGCTCGGTCAGATACGCGCGCATCGCGTTCGGCTCGTCGTAATCCTCGCGGCTGTTGTCCCCGGTGACGAGGACGACCTCTATCCGCCCCGCCTCGTACAACTCGGCCGCCGCGTCCAGCCGGTGCGCGAGATACGGCGACGGCTCGCCGTCCCAGAGCCCGGCGCCGAAGACGACCGCGACCCGCGTGCGCGGCACGTCAGCCGTCGTACGCAACCGACCCTCCGCCGTCACGAACAGCCACGTCGCGGGCAGCAACGCCACCACGCAACAGGCCATGAAGACCTGCACGGCCCGCCGCTGCCCTCGCCGCGTCCGCGGCAACCGCACCCGCAGCCACCTCGGCCACTTCCACCCCGGACCCTTCATGCCGCCCCGTCCCCCGTACCCCGATACCGGATCCCCCGATCCGATCACTGCAGCCAACGGTAAGCGACCGCACTGACAACGCCGCGGCGTCGCCGGTGAGCCAGGCCGAAAGGCCCCGTCACCGGCGCGCAACGCGACCGAAACGCCGCACGGCCATCCTCGGTCCATGACGCCGTCGAACCCCCATCGCAGCCGGCCCGGCAGCCCGGCGCCCGCACTCGTCGTGGTCGCCCACGGCAGCCGTGACCCCCGCGCTCTCGCCACCGTCACGGCGCTCCTCGAACGGGTCCGTGAGCTGCGCCCAGGGCTCACCGTCCGCCTCGGCCACATCGAGCTGAACGAGCCGCTGCTCACCGACACCCTCGCCGCGACGGCAGGCCGCGCCGTCCTCGTGCCGCTGCTGCTCGGCCGCGGCTACCACGTCAAGCACGACATCCCCGAAGCCGCCGCGAGCGCACCGCACCTCGGAACACGGGTCGCCGCCCCGCTCGGCCCGCACCCCCTGCTCGTCGACGCGCTGCACGACCGGCTCGCCGAAGCCGGCTGGCCGGACCGGCTCGGCCGTGCGGCACGGCGCACCGGCGGCGTGATCCTCGCCGCGGCCGGCTCCCGCGACCCGGACTCCGCCACGGACACCCGCCGCACGGCGGACCTCCTCGCCCAGCGGCTCGGCGTACCGGTGGTTCCCGCCTACGCGTCGCCGACCGCCGCCTCCCCGCTCAGCGTCCCCGCGGCGGTGCGTGCCCTCACCGCACGTGGCCGCCACCGCACCGCCGTGGCCTCGTACTTCACGGCGCCCGGCCGTTTCGCCACGCAGTGCGCCGACGCCGCCCCCTGGATCGCGTCGGCCCCGCTCGGCGACCACCCGGCGATGGCCCACCTCCTCCTGCACCGCTACGACAAGGCCCGCGCCACCACCCCCGCCACCCCCGCCACCCCCGCCACGCACCTGCCGGCCCGTCAGCTGACCTCCGCCTGACGGCCGCTGTCGGCCACCGAGAGGCCCTGAAGCCCTCTTTGTCACTGCTTGCGTTTACTGTCGGTGCATGGAAGGCACTGCACCGAACACGTACGACGACGAGGCGGCTGAGGCGGTCGAGGCGGCCGAGGCAGTCGAAGTGGCCGAGGCCGCCTATGACGAGGCCGCCGTCGAGCGATGGGCCACCGAGCCGGACAAAAGGCCGGGACGCACCGCCTTCCAGCGGGACCGCGCGCGCGTCCTGCACTCCTCCGCGCTGCGCCGCCTCGCGGGAAAGACCCAGGTGGTCACCCCCGGCACGCGCAGCAACGAGGCGTGGGACGCCAGCGCCCGTACGCGCCTGACGCACTCCCTGGAGTGCGCCCAGGTCGGCCGCGAGCTCGGCGCCGCCCTCGGCTGCGACCCCGACCTGGTGGAGACCGCCTGCCTCTCCCACGACATGGGCCACCCGCCCTTCGGGCACAACGGCGAGCAGGCGTTGAACGAAGTCGCGGAGAGCTGCGGCGGTTTCGAGGGCAACGCCCAGTCGCTGCGTCTGCTCACCCGCATCGAACCGAAGCGCTTCGTAAGGAGTGAGCAGACGGACGAACTCGTCAGCGTGGGGCTCAATCTGACCCGCGCCGCCCTGGACGCCGCCACCAAGTACCCCTGGCCGCGCGGCGCCCACCCGACCGACCCCGAGTCCCCCAAGTTCGGGGTCTACGAAGACGACCGGCCGGTCTTCGACTGGGTCCGCAAGGAGGCCCCCGGACGCCGCACCTGCTTCGAGGCCCAGGTCATGGACTGGGCGGACGACGTGGCGTACTCGGTGCACGACATCGAGGACGGCCTGCACGCCGGGCATCTCGACCCGAACCTCCTGCACGCCGAGCCCGAGCGCCAGGACATCTTCGCCGTCGCCATCGGGCGGTACGTCCCCGCGGACACCGACCCCGAAGAGCTGTCCGAAGCCCTCGACCGCCTCCTGGAACAGGAGTGGTGGCCGCACGGGTACGACGGCTCGGCGATCGCCCAGGGCCGCCTGAAGGACGCCACCAGCCAGCTCATCGGCCACTTCTGCCTCGCCGCCGAGACCGCCACCCGCCTGCGGTACGGCAAGGGCCCCCTCACCCGGTACGCCGCCGAGCTCGTCGTCCCGCGCGAGGCCCGTCACGAGTGCGCGGTCCTCAAGGCCGTCGCCGACCGCTACGTGATGCAGCGCCCCGCCCAGGAGCGGTTGCGCGCGGATCAGCGGATCGTCGTCGCCGAGCTGGCCGAGGCCCTCACCGCCCGCGCTCCCGACGGGCTCGACCCGCAGTTCCGCGCGCTGTACGACACCGCGTCCGACGACCGCGCGGCGCTGCGCGTGGTCGTCGACCAGATCGCGTCCCTCACGGACGCCGCCGCGCGTTCCCTGCACGCGCGGCTCACGGCGAGACAGCCCTGAGGCGGCCCCTGACGCGGCCCCTGACACGGAAGGGCCCCGACATATAGGGCCCTGACATATGCGGAATGAGCCGATCGACCACGGGGCGTGACGAAAACTGGCCGGATCGGGCCGCAACCCCTTCCCCCATCACGCTCCGTGCGGGACGCTCCCCCCTGACGGCAAGGCTTTGAGGAGGCATCAAGTGGTCGACGCGGATCAGACGTTCGTCATTGTCGGAGGAGGTCTCGCGGGCGCGAAAGCGGCCGAGACACTCCGGGCCGAGGGCTTCACCGGCCGGGTGATCCTCATCGGCGACGAACGCGACCACCCGTACGAGCGCCCGCCCCTGTCGAAGGGATATCTCCTGGGCAAGGAGGAGCGCGACAGCGTCTTCGTGCACGAACCCTCCTGGTACGCGCAGTCGGACGTGGAGCTGCACCTCGGCCAGACCGTCGTCTCCATCGACCGCGAGGCCAAGGCCGTCCGCCTCGGTGACCGCGACGTCATCCACTACGACAAGCTCCTTCTGGCCACGGGCGCGGAGCCGCGCCGCCTCGACGTCCCCGGCACCGGCCTGGTCGGCGTGCACCACCTGCGCCGCCTCGCGCACGCCGACCGGCTGCGTCAGGTTCTCGCCGGTCTCGGCCGCGACAACGGCCATCTGGTGATCGCGGGAGCGGGCTGGATCGGCCTGGAGGTCGCCGCCGCCGCGCGGACGTACGGCGCGGAGGTCACCGTCGTCGAGCCCGAGCCCACCCCGCTGCACGCGGTGCTCGGCCCCGAGCTCGGCCAGATGTTCGCCGACCTGCACGCCGAGCACGGCGTGCGCTTCCACTTCGGCGCCACGCTCACCGAGATCGCGGGGGAGGACGGCCTGGTCCTCGCCGCCCGCACGGACGACGGCGAGGAGCACCCGGCGCACGACGTGCTCGCCGCGATCGGCGCTGCCCCGCGCACCGGGCTCGCCGAGGCGGCGGGACTGGAGATCGCCGACCGAGCGCACGGCGGTGGCGTCGTGGTCGACGCATCCCTGCGGACCTCGGACCCGGACATCTTCGCCGCGGGCGACGTGGCCGCCGTCCAGCACCCGCTCTTCGACACCAGGCTGCGCGTCGAGCACTGGGCGAACGCCCTGAACGGCGGCCCGGCCGCGGCCCGCGCGATGCTCGGCAAGGAGGTGACCTACGACCGCGTGCCCTACTTCTTCTCGGACCAGTACGACGTGGGCCTGGAGTACTCGGGATGGGCGCCCCCGGGGACGTACGACCAGGTCGTGGTCCGAGGTGACGCGGGGAAGCGGGAGTTCATCGCCTTCTGGCTGAGCGAGGGGCGGATCCTCGCCGGGATGAACGTAAATGTGTGGGACGTCACGGACACCATCCAGAAGCTGATCCGCGCGGGCGCGCGACCGCCCGCCGAGTCCCTCTCCGACCCGTCCGTCCCCCTGGAGTCGCTGCTGGGGTGACGGGGCAGGGCGGGAGTGTCACAGCAGGGCCGTAGTATTCCAACGTGGCTGGCAGGATCAATGACGAGGACGTGAAGGCGGTTCGGGACGCGGTCCCGATCGACGCCGTGGTCTCCGACTACCTCCAGCTGCGCAGCGCGGGCGGGGGCAACCTCAAGGGCCTGTGCCCCTTCCACGACGAGAAGTCACCGTCCTTCCAGGTCAGCCCGAGCAAGGGTCTCTTCCACTGCTTCGGCTGCCAGGAAGGCGGCGACACGATCGCCTTCGTGATGAAGATCGACCACCTCACCTTCTCGGAGACGGTCGAGCGCCTCGCCGCCCAGGCGGGCATCACCCTGCGGTACGAGGAGGGTGGGTACAACCCCACCAGCCAGCGCGGCGAGCGCATCCGGCTCGTCGAGGCCCACAAGATCGCCGCGCAGTTCTACGTGGACCAGCTGGAGAGCCCCGAGGCCGAGATCGGCCGCAAGTTCCTGGCCGAGCGCGGCTTCGACCAGGCCGCCGCCGCGCACTTCGGTGTCGGCTACAGCCCGGCGGGCTGGGACCACCTCACCCGCTTCCTGCGCGGCAAGGGCTTCACCGACAAGGAGCTCATCCTCTCCGGCATCGCCCAGGAGGGCCGCCGCGGCCCCATCGACCGCTTCCGCGGCCGCCTGATGTGGCCGATCCGCGACATCAGCGGCGAGGTCGTCGGCTTCGGCGCGCGCAAGCTGCGCGACGACGACAACGGCCCCAAGTACCTCAACACCCCCGAGACGCCGATCTACAAGAAGGGCCAGGTCCTCTACGGGGTCGACCTCGCCAAGAAGGAGATCGCCAAGACCTCCCGCGCGGTCGTCGTCGAGGGGTACACGGACGTCATGGCCTGCCACCTCGCCGGTGTCACCACGGCCATCGCGACCTGCGGCACCGCTTTCGGCGGCGACCACATCAAGATCCTGCGCCGCCTGTTGATGGACAACGGCTCGGCGCGGGTGATCTTCACCTTCGACGGTGACGCGGCAGGCCAGAAGGCCGCCCTGCGCGCCTTCGAGGACGACCAGAAGTTCGCCGCCGAGACGTACATCGCCATCGCACCCGAGGGCATGGACCCCTGCGAGCTGCGCCTGGCCAAGGGGGACTCCGCGGTCGCCGACCTCGTCGAACCCCGCACGCCGCTCTTCGAGTTCGCACTGCGCCAGATCGTCGGGCGGTACGACCTGGAGACCCCCGCCGGCCGCGCCGCCGCGCTGGACGAGGCGGCGCCGGTCGTGGCCCGCATCAAGAACAGCGGCGCGCAGCACGAGGTGGCCGTCCAGCTCGCCGGGATGCTCGGCATCCTGGACACCCAGTTCGTGGTCAAGCGCGTGGCCCAGCTGGCGCGTTGGGCCCGCGACCGGGGCGGCAGGGGCCCGGCCCCGCAGCAGCAGCGCACGCAGCAGCACCAGCAGTACGCGGCCTCGGCGCCCTCCGGCCCCTCCGGCCCGGCGCTCACCCTCCGCAGCCCCGCCCACCGCACAGAGCGCGAGCTGCTCAAACTGGCCCTGCAGCGTCCGGAGCTGGTCTCCCCGGCCTTCGACGCGTACGGCGTGGACGAGTTCACCGCGCCCCCGTATGCCGCGGTGCGCCAGTGCGTGGAGGAGGCCGGCGGCGCCGAGGCGGGCATCCCCGAGCCGCAGACCTACCTCGCCCGCGTCCTGGACGCGGCACCGAACGACACGGTCCGCGCCATGGTCACCGAGCTGGCCGTCGAGGCGATCCTGCGCAAGCAGGTCGACGAGATCTACGCGGGGATCCAGCTCGTCCAGGTCCGGCTGCGCGCGGTCGACCGCCGCATCCGCGACGTCACGGGCAGCCTGACCCGCCTGAGCGCCCAGGGAGACGCCGCGCAACTGGCGGCGGTCCAGAACGAGTTGTGGGTCCTGCAGCAGTACGCGCAAGCCCTGCGCGAGCGCGGCGCCGACGCACTCTGAGCTTCCGCTCGGGCAGCACCGACCCCGCCCGAGGTTCACATGACGCCCAGTTGGTTACCCGGCGGGTAACCACTCGGTCACGCACCGGACTCAGAAAGTCACCGCACGCCCCTCGTGGCGGCCGTGTGTCGTACCCCACACTGGGTGGCGGTGCCTGAGTCCTCGGAGCGCGGCCGGCCCGCAGACAGCGGATGCGGATCCGGTATCCCCGCGATTCCACACATCGTGTTCGGGACGGACAGCGGCGAGGCCGTCGAAGCCGATCCCGCCGTACCGCTGCCGCACGCCTCAGCCGCGATCATCATGGAGGTCGCCCCCGTGCAGACCCAGACCCTCACCCAGTCCGAGACCGCCCTTGCCGCGGAAGCGGAAGCGGAAGCGGAAGCGGAATCAGAAACGGAAGCGGAGGCGGCGGCAGATACGGACGTCATCGCGGCCGTACCGTCCCAGAACCGCGCCGCTGGGCACCCGGAGGCGGGCCAGGAGAGCTCCGAAGCGGAAGCCGCGCCGGAGCCGCCGGAGGCACTCGAACCCGACAGTGGCGAGCTGCCCCTGCCGCCCGCGCCCCGCAACCGCGCCGACACCGGCGGCCCCTCGTCCGACCTGTTCCGGCAGTATCTGCGCGAGATCGGCCGGATCCCCCTGCTCACGGCGGCGGAGGAAGTGGAGCTCGCGCGCGGGGTCGAGGCCGGTCTTTTCGCCGAGGAGAAGCTGCGCCTCGCCACCGACCTGGACTCGCAACTCGCCCTCGACCTGGACAAGTTGGTGGTGGTCGGCCGGATGGCCAAGCGCCGCCTGATCGAGGCCAACCTCCGCCTGGTCGTCTCCGTCGCCAAGCGGTACGTGGGCCGCGGACTGACCATGCTCGACCTCGTCCAGGAGGGAAACCTGGGCCTGATCAGGGCGGTCGAGAAGTTCGACTACGCCCGCGGCTACAAGTTCTCCACGTACGCGACCTGGTGGATCCGCCAGGCGATGTCGCGGGCCCTCGCCGACCAGGCCCGCACCATCCGCGTCCCCGTGCACGTCGTGGAGCTCATCAACCGCGTCGTGCGCGTCCAGCGCCGCATGCTCCAGGAGCGGGGTTACGAACCGACCCCCGAAGAGGTCGCGGCCCACCTCGACCTGCCGCACGAGCGGGTCAGCGAGGTCCTGCGCCTGGCCCAGGAACCGGTGTCGCTGCACGCGCCCGTGGGCGAGGAGGACGACGTCGCGCTCGGCGACCTCATCGAGGACGGCGACGCGACGAGCCCCGTCGAGTCGGCCGCCTTCCTCCTGCTGCGCGAGCACCTGGAGGCGGTGCTCTCCACGCTCGGCGAGCGCGAACGCAAGGTCGTCCAGCTGCGCTACGGTCTCGCGGACGGCAGGCCCCGCACCCTGGAGGAGATAGGCCGGATCTTCGGCGTGACACGCGAACGCATCCGCCAGATCGAGTCCAAGACCCTCAACAAGCTGCGGGACCACGCCTTCGCGGACCAGCTGCGCGGCTATCTGGACTAGCGGGAGCTAGTCGACCTCAGCCACGGCCTCCGCGAACTGAGCCCTGTAGAGCCGCTCATACGCCCCGCCGGCGGCCAGCAGCGCGTCATGCGTGCCCTGTTCGACGATCGACCCGTTCTCCATCACCAGGATGGTGTCCGCGTCGCGGATCGTGGAGAGCCGGTGCGCGATGACGAACGACGTCCGCCCGTGCGCGAGCCGCGCCATCGCCTTCTGGATGAGCACCTCGGTCCGGGTGTCGACCGAGCTTGTCGCCTCGTCGAGGACGAGTATCACCGGGTCGGACAGGAACGCCCGCGCGATCGTGATGAGCTGCTTCTCGCCCGCGCTCACCCCCGTGCCCTCGTCGTCGATCACTGTGTCGTACCCGTCGGGCAGCGTGCGGCAGAAGCGGTCGGCGTGGGCCGCCCGCGCCGCCTCCTCGATCTCCTCGCGGGTCACGTCCTTGGCCGCCCCGTACGCGATGTTCTCCGCGATCGTGCCGCCGAACAGCCAGGTGTCCTGGAGCACCATGCCGATGCCGGACCGCAGTTCGTCGCGTGACATCTTCGCGATGTCGACCCCGTCGAGCGTGATGCGCCCGCCGGTGACCTCGTAGAACCGCATGAGGAGATTGACCAGGGTGGTCTTTCCGGCGCCGGTCGGCCCGACGATCGCCACCGTGTGGCCGGGATCGACCTTCAGGGACAGGTCCTCGATGAGCGGCTTGTCCTTCTCGTAGCGGAAGGACACCTCCTCCATCTCGACCCGGCCGCGCAGTTGGTCGGGACGGGCGCCCGGCACCGGGTCGGCCTCCTGCTCCTCCGCGTCGAGCAGCTCGAAGATCCGCTCGGCGGACGCGACACCGGACTGCACCAGGTTCGCCATCGAGGCGACCTGCGTGAGCGGCATCGAGAACTGCCGCGAGTACTGGATGAAGGCCTGCACGTCACCGATCGAGAGCGCGCCGGACGCGACCCTGAGGCCGCCCACCACGGCCACGAGCACGTAGTTGAGGTTCGACATGAAGAACATCAGCGGCTGCATGGCCCCGCTGTTGAACTGCGCCTTGAACCCGGCCTCGTACAGCGCGTCGTTCTGCTCGGCGAACGCCTTCGCCGACTCCTCCTGCCGCCCGAAGACCTTCACCAGGTTGTGCCCGGTGTATATCTCCTCGATGTGCGCGTTGAGCTTGCCGGTGGACTTCCACTGCTGCACGAACTGCGGCTGCGACCGCTTGCCGACCTTCGTCGCCACGAAGAACGACAGCGGCACGGTCACCAGCGCCACCAGGGCCAGCAGCGGCGAGACGTAGAACATCATGATCAGTACGCCGACGATGGTGAGCAGCGAGTTCACCAGCTGGCCCATGGTCTGCTGGAGCGTCTGGCCGATGTTGTCGAGGTCGTTCGTCGCCCGGCTGAGCACCTCGCCGCGCTGGCGCTTGTCGAAGTACGACAGCGGAAGCCGCGAGAGCTTCTCCTGCACGTCGCCGCGCATCTTGAACACGGTCTTGTTGATGGCGCGGTTGGAGAGCCGCGTCGCCACCGCCATCAGCAGACCCGCGATCAGGAAGGCCCCGAGAGCGAGCAGCAGCACCTCTCCCACCGCGCCGAAGTCGATGCCCTCGCCCGGCGTGAAGTCGACGCCGGTCAGCATGTCCGCCATGCCGCCGTCGCCCTTTTCGCGCAGGCTCTCGATGGCCTGGTCCTTGGTGACGCCGCTCGGCATGTCACGCCCGACGATGCCCGCGAAGAGCAGGTCGGTCGCCTTGCCGAGGATCTTCGGGCCGAGCACGGTGAGCGCCACGCTGAACACTCCGGCGGCGATCATCCCGTACATCGTGGCGCGTTCGGGCCTGAACTGCGCGAGGAGCCGCTTGCCCGACCCCTTGAAATCCATCGACCGGGAGTCCGGCCCCATCATCTGTCCGCCCGGACCGGCCATTACGCGGCCTCCGCTTCCGTCAGCTGGGAGAGCACGATCTCCCGGTAGGTCTCATTGCTCTCCATCAGCTCGTGATGGCGCCCCGTCCCCACGACCCGCCCCTCGTCGAGGACGATGATGCGGTCGGCGTCCCTGATCGTCGACACGCGCTGGGCCACGATCACGACGGTCGCCTCGGCGGTCTCGCGGCCGAGCGCGGCGCGCAGGGCGGCGTCGGTCGCGTAGTCCAGGGCCGAGAAGGAGTCGTCGAAGAGATAGATCTCGGGGCGCTGTACGAGCGTCCGCGCGATCGCGAGGCGCTGGCGCTGTCCGCCGGAGACGTTCGTGCCGCCCTGCGAGATGGGCGCGCCAAGGCCCTCCTCCAGGCTCTCGACGAAGCCCTTGGCCTGGGCCACCTCAAGGGCGTGCCACAGGTCCTCGTCCGTCGCGTCCGGGTTGCCGTAGCGGAGGTTGGTGGCGACCGTGCCGGCGAAGAGGTACGGCTTCTGCGGCACCAGGCCCACCGTCCGCGCGAGCAGCGCGGGCTCGATGGTGTGCACGGGCACGCCGTCCACCAGGACCTCGCCCTCGGTGATGTCGATGAGCCGCGGCACGAGGCTGAGCAGCGTCGACTTGCCGCTGCCGGTCGACCCGATCACGGCGGTCGTCTCACCGGGCCGCGCGACCAGGTCCACGGCCTTCAGGACGGGCTCCTCGGCGCCGGGGTAGCGGAAGCCCGCGTCGCGGATCTCCAGGTGGCCGTGGCGCCGCAGCTCCGTCACGGGGGAGGCCGGGGGCACCACGCTGCTCTCGGTGTCCAGGACCTCCTCGATGCGCTCGGCGCAGACCTCGGCGCGCGGCACCATCATGAACATGAAGGTGGCCATCATCACGGACATCACGATCTGCATCAGATACGCGAGGAACGCGGTGAGCGCACCGATCTGCATGCCGCCGCTGTCGATGCGGTGCGCGCCGAACCACACCACGGCGATCGACGAGATGTTCACGACGGTCATGACGATCGGGAACATCAGCGCGAGCAGCTTGCCGGTGCCCAGCGACACGTCGGTCAGCTCGGCGTTGGCCTTCCGGAAACGGTCCTTCTCGTACGCGTCGCGGACGAAGGCGCGGATGACGCGGTTGCCGGTGATCTGCTCGCGCAGCACGCGGTTCACGGTGTCCAGGCGCACCTGCATGGTGCGGAAGAGGGGACGCAGCCGCTTCACGATGAGGCTCACGCAGAGCGCGAGGACGGGCACGACCGCGACCAGGACGCCCGAGAGCTGTACGTCGAGACCGAGGGCCATGATGATGCCGCCGACGCTCATGATCGGCGCCGACACCATCAGCGTGAACGTCATCAGGACCAGCATCTGCACCTGCTGGACGTCGTTCGTGGTCCGGGTGATCAACGACGGTGCGCCGAAGTGCCCCAACTCGCGTGCGGAGAACGACTGCACGCGGTCGAACACGGCCGCCCGCACGTCGCGGCCGAGCGCGGACGCGGTGCGGGCGCCGTAGTAGACGGCCCCCACGTTGCAGACCACCTGGGCGACGGTGACGGCGATCATGACGCCGCCGAACGACAGGATGTAGCCCGTGTCGCCCTTCACCACACCCTGGTCGATGATGTCGGCGTTGAGAGTCGGCAGATAGAGCGAGGCGCAGGTCTGCAGGAACTGCAGCAGCACCAGCAGGGCGATGGGCTTCTTGTACGGGCCTAGGTGGGCCCGCAGGAGTCGTATGAGCATGGTCTCTTCGAGAGGCGGGGGCGGGGTCTGGAGAGGGCGCCCCTATCCTCCGGTACCGCACCCGGGGGCGTGCAACCGATTAAGTCATGACCCGGTAAAAAAATAGGCCGGGTCAATAAGCGGGCATGGTCCCCGCGGGTGCGTCGTGGCTTGTCGCGCCCACGCGGCGGAGCCGCACATGTCGCTGCCCCGCGCCCCTTCGGGGCGCAGTTCCCCGCGCCGCTTACGGGGCGCTGTCGAGCGCCCCGGGGTGCGTCTGTTCCCGCACGGTCCGGTACTGCTGGCGTACCGCCTGGCCCACGGCGTGCTCCTCGCCCGGCTCGAAGATCTGCGCCGCCGCCCCCTGCCAGTACGGCAGTTGGCCGTTCAGCGCCCATGCGGCCTGGCGCGCCGCGCCGATCGCCGCGTAGTCCGCGGGCTGCGGCACCACGACCTGCGTACCGAACAGCATCGGCGCCGCCGCCTGCACCGCCGGCAGCTCGGCCGCCGCACCGAGCAGGAAGACCCGGCGCACCTCCACACCGCGGCCCCGCAGCACGTCCAGCGCGTCCCCGAGCCCGCACAGCATGCCCTCGAAGGCCGCCCGCGCCAGATGCTCGGGCCGCATCGACTCACGCCGCAGCCCGGTCAGAGTGCCCGCCGCGTGCGGCAGATTCGGCGTCTTCTCCCCCTCCAGATACGGCAGGAGTACGAGCCCGTGCGCGCCCGGCGTCGACTTCATGGCCAGATCGGAGAGCCCCTCGAGGTCGGCAACCCCGAGCATCTCGGCCGCGCCGCGCAGCACCCGCACGGCATTCAGCGTGTGCACCACCGGCAGATGCATGCCGGTCGCGTCCGCGAGCGAGGTGATCGTCCCGCTCGGGTCGACCAGGGCCTCGTGGTGCACGGCCATCACGGATCCCGAAGCCCCCAACGAGACGACCGCGTCGCCCTGTTGGACTCCGAGCCCGAACGCCGCCGCCATCGTCTCGCCGGTCCCGGCGGAGATCAGCAGCCCTGCCGGGGTCGTCCCCGCGGCCTCGGCGGGACCGATCACCTCGGGCAGCATCGCCTGGTGACCGAGCGCGAGCTCCACGAGATCGGGACGGTACGAACCCGTCGCCGCCGACCAGTAGCCGGTCCCGGAGGCGCCGCCGCGGTCGCTCGTGCGCCGCGCGGGCCGGCCGAGGAGCTGCCACACCAGCCAGTCGTGCGCCTGCATGAGAGAGGCCACGCGCTGGGCGGACTCCGGCTCGGTCTTCGCCAGCCAGCGCAGTTTCGTCACGGGGTGCGCCGCCTGCGGGACGCATCCGACGGCCTGCGCCCAGGCCTCGCGGCTGCCGAGCCCGTCGATCAGGTCGGCGGCGGCGACCTGCGCCCGCCGGTCGTTGCCGACGAGCGCGGGCCGCACCGTGTTGCCGTGCTGATCCAGAGGGATGACCGCGTTCTGCTGCGCCGAGACGCCGATGGCCTGCACGCCTTCGAGCAGCCCGCCGCCGGCCGCCTCGCCGAGCGAGAGCAGCCAGGCCTGCGGATCCACGTCCGACGGACGGCCCGCGCCATCGGGGCCCTCCGTCGGATGCGGGGCATAGCCCTGCTTGAGTACGGCACCCGTGTCCGCGTCACAGACCACGATGCGCGTGAAATCGGGCGAACTGTCCAACCCTGCGACTATCCCCATGCCAGGAATTCTGCCGCACCGCGCGACGTGACCCGTACCTCAGCTCCCAGGAGCCGCCACGGCTACGTATTACTGGTGCCCCAGTCGTCCTCGCCACTGCCCGGCCCGCGCTCGCGCAGCGACCGCACCCGGTCGGCCACCGAGTCCGGGACCCGGTCCCCGACCTTCTCGGACACGGAGTGGAAGGCCTTGCCCGCCACGTCGCGTCCCTGCTGTGTCGCGGACTCCACGGTGTTGCGCACGGCTGGGTTCTGCGCGAACTCGCGAGCTGCCTTCTTCAGCTTCTCGTAGCGCTCGCGGCCTGCCCGGGTACCGAGCACGTACCCGAGAGCCACTCCCGCTACGAATGTGAGCCGGTAGCGCATGGCTGCCACCCTTCCCTTGCGTCGGCGTCGAGCGTCTGTCGCCCGTCTGCTGCTCTGCGTCGGCGGTGGGGGATACCGATTGGCGGAGCACCCCCCTGCTTGCGCTAATGTATGTGTCGCAGCGACCGCCCGCCGCCTGGAGAGTTCCCAGGTAGCTGCGTTCGATGCAACGAGACGATCCCCTGTAGCTCAATTGGCAGAGCAGCCGGCTGTTAACCGGCAGGTTACTGGTTCGAGTCCAGTCGGGGGAGCTCGGTCTCCTGTAGCTCAATTGGCAGAGCAGCCGGCTGTTAACCGGCAGGTTACTGGTTCGAGTCCAGTCGGGAGAGCTGTGAGAAGGACCCTTGAGGTTGCCCTCAAGGGTCCTTTTTCGTGCCTGGTGGAACCACGCGGGCAGCACGGAGGTCCTCATGGTCGAGCGATGCCGACCATCCGAAGCAGGAGATCGTATGAGCGGCTATGCTGCGGCAGACGGCGCGCACAAATGTGCGCGACGCGCCGTTAGGGGCGGTAGCTCAGCCGGTTAGAGCAGCGGACTCATAATCCGTCGGCCGTGGGTTCGAGTCCCACCCGCCCCACCACAGCGCTGGGGCGCAGGAACGATTCCACCTGCGTCAACAGTGCAAACCTCCCCGTCCTTCCCTTTGAAGTGACGTGCGGGTGGCGTCAGGCCCGGAATCCGGGGGTAGCGAGGGCCTCGCATCGGTGAGGCGAACACACGTCT
The DNA here is from genome assembly GCF_040730185.1 of Streptomyces sp. Je 1-332. Lineage (NCBI taxonomy): Bacteria > Bacillati > Actinomycetota > Actinomycetes > Kitasatosporales > Streptomycetaceae > Streptomyces > Streptomyces sp. Je 1-332. The sequence continues at coordinate 2,532,612 of NZ_CP160402.1, read as the reverse complement.
TGCTACGTCTCGTCGAGTATGCGCCCTCCAGCAAGGGGTTCACCTGCACCGAGACATCCGCGTCGGCGGGCGGGTTGCGTCTGCCTCGTGCGTGATGGACTCCGCACAGGAATGTTGGTGACGTATCGTGGTTATGTACATCACGTACTCTCGGTGAGGGGTGGCTGGTATGTCGGTTACTCAGGTCGATCTCGATGACGAGGCGCTGGCCGAGGCGATGCGGCTCATGGGTACCTCCACGAAAAAAGAGACGGTCAACGGAGCTCTGCGGGACTACGTGGCGCGCATCAAGCGGCTGGAGGCTGCCGAGAAGCTGGCCGCGCGGGGTGAGCGGGGCGAGTTCGAGGCGGCGGCTGCGGCGCATGCAGCTGCCAAGCGCGCCCGGCAGGCAGCCTTCGAGTGATCACGTACCTCCTTGATGCTTCCGCCCTGTGGCACCTCTTCCGCACGCCGGGGGCGTTGAGGCCCTGGGAAGGGCACATCGCCGCAGGCGTCTTCCATATCTGCGAGCCCACGAGGGCAGAGTTCCTCTACTCGGCCACCAGCCCGGCCCACCGGGATGAGTTGGCCGAAGAGCTGGATGCTCTCTGCCATCTCTCGCCGGTTCCCAAGAACGCGTGGCGCTGGGTCGATACCGCGCAGTACAAGCTCACCCAGCAGGGACAGCACCGGGCCGCCGGGCCCATCGATCTTCTGGTGTGTGCCACCGCGGTTCATCACGGCCACACGGTGCTCCACGTGGACAACGACTTCGCCACGGTGGCGTCGGTCCTCAAGGAAGTGCAGCAGCGGGACGTACGCGCCTGACTGCTGGCGGCCGCATTCGGCGCCTCGATCACTGCCGACTCGACAGCAGCGAAGCCGGCCCGGAGGAGATGCCGCTCCCATACCGCGGGCTTGTAGCTGTAGCGGTAGGTGAACATGGCTTTCCCCGCGAACCCGCCCTTGTACATGCCATGCGGGCCGTAGGCGCCCGGGATGGCAGGCGGCTGTGAGAACACGAAGACGCCCCCCGGAGCCAGACGCTCCCGGACGAGAGGGAAGAGCCGGGGCGGGTCGGTGAACCAGGCAGCGCCGTGGGGCTGTCCGACTGGCCACGGCAAGGGGTCTAGGGGCGGCGCCGGACGAATGTCGGGCGTTCCGCGCAGGCTTCGTGCACGCGGATCGTGATGCCGCCGGCCGAGATGGAGACCTTGGCGAAGGTCCGGAACTTCTGGCCTTCGGTGATCGGCTCGTCGCAGTGCCCGCAGTACCGTGGGCCCTCGCTCATCGCCGTGTCTCCTTCAGCGTCTGCCGCAAGGCCTGCCCGCCGGTGCAGCGGGCGGGGTTGTCGTAGCACTGCAGGCAGTTCTCGGTGTGGTCGAGGAGCGCCTTGTGCGCGGCGATGACGGCACAGGGGCAGCAGGAGCGGGGGAACCAGCGGGCACACGAACCGTGCGTTTCGGCCTCCCGCACGCCGAGATCCACGGCCGCGGCGTTACTCAGGGCGACGGCACACCACACGCACGCCCTACCGCGCACCTGCTGCTCGGACAGGCTTCCAGGGCTTGGGACTTGGATGGGCGGCGCTTCGAGTGTGTTGGTCGATCCGCTTCTCGCGGCGGACGCTGGGCCCGTACTGTCGGCCATGTCGACTCCTGGTGGTCGGCCGGCCCCGGGACCGTTCACGCGGTTGCCGGGGCGCTGTACGACTCATGGAATCGGATCGCTACACAGGGTGACAGTGATGTGGCGTCCTAGTTTCGCGACGCTATTCGCCGACCCCCAGGAATTCCGCCAACGGGCGCAGCCCTGCCGGGTGGTTGGGGAGCACCCACAGATCACGGACGATGGCGACCGCCAGGGTGTGATGCTGCATCCACGTCGGCGCCACGCGGCGCAGCGACTCCAAAGCCTTCACCGCTCCCGCCGCGTCCCCAAGGTCTGTGTGAGCGCGGGCCACATCCAGCAGTAGCCACGTTCGCCACGACGGCGGGGTGTCCTTGGTCAGCCGCATCCCCTTCGCCAGGGCCAGGGCCTCCTCGGGGTGCCCGTACTGGACGGCCAGGCGGACGCGCTCGATACGCACCGACGACGGACTGAACACGCTGACCATGCGACTGTCGCTGCCCTGCGGCAGCTTGGCCACATGAGCTGCCTCCTTCTCTGCGCGTTCCATCAACGCAGCAGCCCGCTCATAGTCGTTGCTGCGAGCGGCTGAGGTGGCGGCGGACATGGTGAGAGCGCCCCAGACCTTCAGGCCGTCGGCGGTGCCCGTATGCCCGTTGTCCTCGATGTCGCCAGCCGCGTGCAGGGCGATGCTCAGGGCGTCGGCGAGACGGCCCTGCCGCTGATAGGTCCACGCGACAGAGTTGACGATCATGGCGCGCAGCAGAGGATCGGACGAACGGCCCGCTGCGTCTATGGCGCGCTCCAGGCTGATCAGAGCGAGATCGGTTTTCCCCATCCGCACGGCTACGTGCCCGGCCAGCTGGAGGGACTTGCCCAGCGCGGCGAAGCCGGCGCCCTGATCCACGCTGTCGGGCGATGCCGCGGCGGCGCGCGCTTCCGAAATCAGGTCGGGCAGTGCCTTCATCACGGTGTCGAACTCGGCGGAGTGGTACTGGGTCCAGCCGTCCGCGATCTGCTCGCGCAGGTCGGGCAGAGAGAAGTCGGGCCCAGGCGGCTGTGGCGCGGCCACCCAGAGCGCGGGCATGACGGCCCGCCGTACCGCCACGAACTGCGGCCCGTCGTTCTCTCCCGTCGAGGCCGCAGGAGGGTCCCCCAGCAGGGTCGTCAACTCCACGCCCAGACCGTTCGCCAGAGCGTGAAGTGTGGGCAGGCGAGCCGAATGCTTGCGTCGCTGCTCAAGCTGCCGGATCACGTCTACGGACACGTCGGAGCGCTCGGCCAACTCCTCTTGGGTCAGGGAGGCCAGGCGCCGCAGGCGGCGGAGGGTACGTCCCAGGTCTTCGTTTGCCACGCGGCCACGCTACGCCGACCCGGGCATGGCGAAAGGCCCCCTGCGCAGAGTTGGAGACTCTGGCAGGTCGCGCAGTGATCGACTGCTGCGCCAACACGGCCTCCGTACTTGCCGTAGCCATGCGGGAGAGGCTCGTGAGCTGACCTGGTAAGCCCAACGGGGAGCACAGGAAGCCTTGGGCGTCGTCCCGGATGACGTACTCCGCGAATCCCTGGCCCGCGTGGCCCAAGCAATACTCGACATCGGAGAGTCACGCGTCACTGGGACAGGTTCGAGTCCCACCCGCCCCCCCCGCAGCGCTGGGGCGCAGGAACGACCTGCGTCGACAGTGCAAACCTCCTGGGTGCTCCCAATGAGGTGACGCGTAGGTGACCGCCTGTCGGTCCCTGCCGGCCCGAGGGGCGAACTGCCTGGGCATGCGGCCGTCACTGGCCGCCGTGCAAGGCCGAAGCGCGGCAGGAGCTTCAGCCGCGCGATCCGGGGCAGCAGGGGCACATGAAGATATTGATCGTTCTGGTGGTCATCGGCCTAGCCGCAGCCTGGTACATGCAGTCACGGAAGCGCCGGTGAGCACGCGGGCCGGGGACACGGCGGCCGCCCCGGTGGCCGTGCATCCGTCGAAGGGCACCGGCGGGCGGCGCGTGACGGTCCGCGGGCAGATCGTCGGCCTCGCGCACTCGGACGCGGACGTGGTCGAGTTCCTGCGTCTTGCCGGGCTGCCGGACGCCGAGGGCCTCCTGGACGACCCCGCGTGGGTGAAATGGCGTGGCGGCGGGGCGCACCAGTACGAAGCGGCGTAGGTGTGCGAGCGGACCCGGGTCTAGAGCGGGGCCTGCCAGGTGGTGGTCGTGCCCGATCCGACGCCGTCCGTCGTGCCGTCGTCGTAGACCGTCAGACGTACGCCCGTCCGGCCGTCCGGCAGCGTCGCCCGCGCGTCCACCGCCACCTCGATGCGGGTGACGTCGGGGCGGCGGGACGCGGTGGCCAGGGCGCGGCGCAGGGCGGCCAGGAGATGGCTCGCCGCCGGTTCCGTGACGCGGGCGTCGACGGCGCCGGTGAAGTGCACCGAGGGCTGCACACCGACCACGGCCGCCGCGCCCGCCGTCTCGCGGAGCACCTTGCCGCGGAACGTGGTCGGGGCGTCGGCCGGGGGCTGCTGGAGCGCGAAGATCGCCGTACGGACCTCCTGGATGGTGGACTCCAGCTCGTCCACGGCTTGGTCCAGGGTGGACTCCACCTGCGGCGTGTGGTCCCTGCTCCGGGTCGACTCCAGCATCATGCCGGTGGCGAAGAGCCGCTGGACGACGAGGTCGTGCAGGTCGCGGGCGATGCGGTCGCGGTCCTCGAACACGGCCAGGCGCTGCCTGCTCTGCTGGGCGTCCGCCAGGACGAGGGCCAGCGCGGCCTGTGAGGCGAACTGCGTGGCGAGGAGACGCTCCACGGAGGTGTACGCGCGCTCGCCCCTGCGGCGGGGCAGCGCGAGCGTCCCGATGAGCCGTCCGCCCGCCTGCAGCGGCAGCATCATGCTGGGCCCGAAGTTGGTCCGCACATGGGTCGTCATCCGGGGGTCGGTCGCGGAGTCCTCGATGAACACCGGCTCGCCCCCGAGCAGTTGACCGAGGACTTCGCTGCCGGGCTCGATCGTCGTGCCGATGAGGTCGTTCTGGAGGGCGTGCGGGTGCGCGTCGGACTCGCTCGGGGGCGGCGTGATGCCGTCCTCCTCCTCCGTCGCCGCCGCGACGATCCGCATGCCGCCCTGGTCCGTGGGCTGCAGGATCACCCCCGCCGACGCGCTCGCGAGGATGCGGGCCTGCTCGGCGACCGTCATCAGGGCGTCGGCCGCCGGTTCGCCGGTGAGCAGGGCCGTGGTGACCGCCGCCGCCCCGTCGATCCACCGCTCCCGCTGTCGTGCCGCCTCGTACAGGCGGGCGTTGCCGATCGCGATGCCCGCCTGGCTCGCGAGGACGCGGAGCAGTTGCAGGTCCTCGTCCGTGAAGCGGCCCTCGCGCTTCTCGGTGAGGTAGAGATTGCCGAACGCCTCGTCGTGGACGTGCACCGGTACGCCCAGGAAGCTGTGCATCTCGGGGTGCCCCGGCGGTACGCCGCACGAGCGCGGGTCCCGCGTCAGGTCGTCGAGGAGGAGCGGCTTCGGTTCGCGGATCAGGGTGCCGAGGAGGCCCGAGCGGCCGTCGGGCAGGGCGCCGATGCGCTCCCGCTCGGCGTCGGTCAGGCCCGCGGTGAACAGGTCGGTCAGTCCGCCGTGGCCGGGGTCGATGACGCCGAGCGCGCCGTACCGTGCGCCGGCCAGCTCGGTCGCGCTGTCCACGATGTGCTGGAGCGTGGTGTGCAGTTCGAGGTCCGAGCCGACGCCGAGCACCGCGTCCAGGAGGGGGACGAGGGGGAGGGGCAGTTCGTCGCCGCTCACGGTGCGGCGCCGTTCAGGTCCCGGCCGGCCGCGCCGCCGCCGCCGCGCGCTTTGTGGACCAGGCTCAGCAACGAGACGACCATCCACGCACCCTCCAGAAGCAGAAAACCCCACTGCCTTTCATGGAGAGCATCGCCCGCAGTGAGGCCCGAACCGATGAAGTTCAGCCAGAGATAGAGCCAGGTGTCCGTGCCGAGCCTGCCCGCCTGGGCGAGGACGAAGGCGAGCAGGATCAACGCGGAGCCGATCAGCTGCACGGTCATCGACATACGGGCGCTCTTCCGCGGGGGCCGGGATCAGCGGGGGAGAGGGCTCGCGTCAGCCGGAGAGCGGGTTGAGGACCAGGGGCTGGATCTTGCCCTCCAGCATCGCGCCGAGCCCGAGCACGGCGCACACGTCCGGACGCTCGGCGATCTGCACCGGCATCCCCGTCGCGTCCCGCAGCATCTGGTCGAGGCCGGGCAGCAGCGCGCTGCCGCCGACCATCATGATCCCGCGATCGGCCAGGTCGGCCACCAGGTCCGGCGGGCAGTCCCGCAGCACCTTGCCGATGCCGTCGAGTACGGCGGTCAGCGGGGTGTGGATCGCCTCGCGGACGGCGGCGGTGTCGACGTGCACCGAACGGGCGAGCCCGGTGGCGACATCGCGGCCGTGGATCTCGGTCGACTCAGGCCCCTCCGGAGTCAGGCCGTTGCCGCGCAGGGCGAGCTGGAGCGGGCGTACCGACTGGCTGGGGAGCATCAGCTCGTGGTGGTGGCGCAGGTGCTGGACGATCGCGTTGTCGATCGCCTCGCCGCCGACCGGGATGCGCTGGGCCGTGACGATCGACCCGAGGGAGAGCACCGCGACCTGCGTGGTCGCGGCCCCGCACACCAGGATCATCGTCGCTTCCGGCTGCTCGACGGGCAGCCCGCAGCCGACCGCGGCCGCGATGAGCGTGTCCACCAGCTCGACCCTGCGCGCCCCGAGCCCGACCATCGTCTCGACGGCGGCGCGCTGCGCCAGCGGGTCCGCGTCGTGCGGCGTGCAGGCGGCGGCGCGCAGCCGCGGCTTGCGGCGCAGGGTGCGGCGGAGCTTCTCGCCCAGGAGGTGGCGCAGCATGCGCTGGGCCATCTCGATGTCGACGACGGTGCCGCCGGACACCGGCCGTACGACCCGGATGTAGCCCGGCGTACGTCCCGTCATCTGCTCGGCGAACTGGCCGACCGCGATGAGCGCGCCCGTCCGGGTGTTGACGGCGGCGGCGCTCGGTTCGTCGACGACGAGCCCCGCGCCCTTCACGAACACCCGGGTCCTCGCGGCACCCAGGTCGACGGCGATGTGGCAGCGGCGCAACTGCTCCAGACTGACGGTCATGGCAGATCCTCCCGAGAGCGCAGACCGTACGGGCCGTCGGACGACGGTCCCCTCTCGCATCGTGCGGTGGCCGCGGGCGGCGCGCGCGCTGGGCTGAGCCGGGTGGGGTGCCGCCGCACGGGTGGTTTGGGGCGGGGGTGGGGGTGGGGGTGGGGTGCAGGGGGTGCCGGGGGTGTGAGGGGCGTTCCGGCTGCGGGTGGGTGCGGCTGCGGAGCTGGTCCGGCCTCGGGTGCGGGGCCGCGCCGGTATGTCCGTCCTCGCTATCGTCCGGTGGCCGTTGGGGTGCTTCGGCTCCGGAGTGCTGCGAACCGTGCTCCGGGCAGACATACCGGCACGTCCCCTCGCGTGCGCTGCCGACTGCGGGCGCGTGCGGCTGCGGGACTGGTCCGCCTTCGGGTGCGGGGCCGCGCCGGTATGTCCGTCCTCGCTATCGTCCGGTGGCCGTTGGGGTGCTTCGGCTCCGGAGTGCTGCGAACCGTGCTCCGGGCAGACATACCGACACGTCCCCTCGCGTGCGCTGCCGGCTGCAGGTGCGTGGCACTGTCCCACCCCCCCGCCCGCGATGTCCGCCCCTCCCTGTCGAGCTGTCCCCTTACCCGCCCACTCGCCTGTCACTGCGGGGCAATCGGGCGGGTGGGTGGGAAAGGCTTGTTCGTTCAGGGGTGGATGCGGGGTGATCGGGTGGGTGGGTGGGAGAGGCCTGTTCGGGCACCGGTGGTTGCGGGGCGGGCCGGCGGCTGTGGGTGGGGAAGGTGGGGTCCCGGCGGCCCGGGGGAGGCGGTCACCGTCAAAGCCCCGTGCAACGGACTGGCGGGAAGGTGACCTGGCGGATTTCCGCCAGTGACCGTCAACACCCCTGCAACACACGCCCCCTGACACTTTTCGCAGCACCCGGCGCCCACCCCCGCCCGGGTCCGACGAAGAGAGGGCACCCATGACCCGATCACCCGCGTGGCGAAGAGCCAGGCTGCTGCCGGCCGTCGGCCTCGCCTTCGCCCTGCTCCCGGCAGGGCAGAGCGCGAACGCCGCTCCCGCGGATGCGCCACAGCGGCGGGCAACCCCCGCCGCCCACACGGTCACCCTGGTGACCGGCGACAAGGTCACCGTCACGGAACTCGGCGGCGGGAAGAAGACCGTCACCGTCGACCGGCCCGCCGGGGCCACGGGAGCCGTCCGGAGCGAGATAGCCGGTGACCGCATCACCGTCGTACCGGACGAGGCGCGGCCCCACCTGAACGCGGGCACCCTCGACAAGCGTCTCTTCGACGTGACGGAGCTGATACGGCAGGGGCTGGGGGACGAGAAGGGTGGTGCGTTGCCGCTCATCGTCACGTATGAGGAGGGCGCGCGGCGCGGCAGCGCCGGACCGGTCGCCCCCCGTGGCGCCGACACAGTGCGGTCATTGCCCAGCGTGGGCGGCCTCGCCGTGACAGCGGACAGGCCGGGGGCCTTCTGGAGGGACGTCACCGCGGACGTCACCGCGGACGCCGCCCGCGGCGCTCTCGCCGACGGCATCGGCAAGATCTGGCTCGACGGCCGCGTCGAGGCCGACATGGCGCAGAGCAACGAGCAGATCGGCACCCCCAAGGCGTGGGAGGCCGGGCTCACCGGCAAGGGGGTGAAGGTGGCCGTCCTCGACACGGGTGTCGACGCGGGCCACCCTGGGCTCAAGGACCGCGTGGGCGTGAGCAAGAGCTTCATCCCGGGCGAGGAAGTCGCCGATCGCAACGGCCACGGCACCCACGTGACCTCGACCGTCGGCGGCAGCGGCGCCGAGTCCGACGGCGACAAGGAGAAGGGCGTGGCGCCCGGCGCCGAACTCTCCGTCGGCAAGGTGCTCAGCGACGAGGGCTCCGGCAGCGAATCGCAGATCATCGCCGGAATGGAGTGGGCCGCCAAGGACGTCGGCGCCAAAGTCGTGTCGATGAGCCTCGGTTCGCAGGAGGCCAGCGACGGCACCGACCCCATGGCCGCCGCCGTCAATGCTCTGTCCAAGGACACCGGCGCCCTCTTCGTCATCGCCGCCGGCAACACCGGCGCCCCCTCCTCGATCGGCTCGCCCGGCGCCGCCGACTCCGCGCTGACCGTCGGCGCGGTCGACTCCGCCGACAAGGCCGCGTACTTCACGAGCCAGGGCCCGCGATACGGCGACCACGCCCTCAAGCCCGACCTCTCCGCACCCGGCGTCGACATCCTCGCCGCTCGTTCGCAGCTCGTCGCAGGTGAGGGCTACTACACCGAGCTGAGCGGTACGTCGATGGCGACCCCGCACGTCGCGGGCGTCGCCGCCCTGCTCGCCGAGAAGCACCCTGACTGGAGCGGGGCTCGGCTGAAGGACGCGCTGATGTCCTCATCCGAGCAACTCGACGCCTCCGTATATGAGTTGGGCTCCGGTCGCGTCAGCGTCCCCGATGCCGTCGATACGCCGGTCACCGCGAGCGGCAGCGTCGATCTCGGCTTCTACTCCTGGCCCTATGGGGCGAATGAGCCCGTCACGAGGACACTTACCTACAGCAACTCGTCCGGCAGCGATGTGGAGTTGAGCCTCTCCGGCGAAGGGACGGCTGATGGCGTGGTGGCCCTCGCCGACAAGACGCTCACCGTCCCCGCGCACGGCACCGCGTCGACCACGGTGACCGGCGACGGTGCGAAGGCGCCCGTCGGCAACACCAGTGGCCGGATTGTCGCGAGCGTGGCCGGTGAGCCTGTCGCGCATACCGCCTTTGGCCTGGTCAAGGAGGAGGAGCGGTACACGCTCACCGTCCGCGTCAAGGACCGTGACGGTGCGCCGACCGGGGCGGGCCTCGTCCTTCAGCGGCTCGCCGAGCAGGTCGACCCCGTACAGGCGGAGGTCGGCGACTCCGGGACCCTGGAGCTTCGCCTCAAGCCCGGCACGTACTCCCTCTCCTCGTTCCTCGACGTGCGCGGCAGCAAGGGCAAGGACTCACTCGGCCTCGGCTTCCTCGCCGCACCCGAGGTCGTCCTCGACCAGGACCGTGAAGTCACCCTGGACGGGCGTGCGTTGCGCGAGGTCGGTGTCGACGTCGGTAGGCGGACGGAGACCCGGCAGCTCCTGATGGAGTACGACCGCGAGGCGAAGGGCGCCCAGTTGCAGGGCGCGGTCCAGGTGCCCGTCAAGTACGACAGCGTCTTCGCGGCACCCACCGGCAAGGTGACCGAAGGCAGCTTCGAGTACCGCACCGTCTGGCGTCTCGGCAAGCCGACCCTGGACGTGAAGGGGCTCGGCCAGGTGGTCGCGCAGCCCGGCGGCACGGTGGGCGACGGCCGTAGCAGGCTGCCGATCGTGGACGTGGGCGGCGGCACGGCGGCCGAGTACGCGGGCAAGGACGTCAAGGGCAAGGCCGTCATCGTGCGGCGGTCCGGTGGGGGCGATGTGACGCCCTCTCAGGTAGCGCAAGCTGCCCAGGACGCGGGTGTCAAGGCTCTGTTCGTGACGGATGACGTGCCCGGCAGGCTCAACGCCTGGTTCGGTACGGACGACAACGGCGACCGGCCGCTGCGGATCGGCACGGTCGACGCGGCGGACGGCGCGCGGCTGCTCGCGGCGGCGAAGGCGGGCCGTACCGTGCAGACGACGGCGACATCCCGCACGCCCTACGTCTACGACGTGTCGGAGGGTCACAAGGGCGCGGTGCCCCGCGGCGACCTGACGTACGAGCCGACCAAGCGTGAACTCGCCGTCCTGAACACGAAGTTCCATGCGGTGAAGCCGGTGGCCGGCGGGGAGTTCCGCTACTCGCTGACGGACACCTTCTCCGTCGGGATCGGCTTCCAGGAGAAGATCGACTACCCGGTCGAGCGGACGGACTACGCCTCCACGGGGGCCGGCCAGCTGTGGCACGAGTCGGTGTCGGTCGGGCCCGGCGCCGTGGAGCAGCGCAGTGGTCTGGTCGGCTATCGGGGTGGCAAGCACGGTGAGCTGAACTGGTTCAAGCCCGTGTGGCACCCGTGGCTCGGGACGGGCCTCGGCTGGGGTCAGCAGCGGCAGGGGAACACCCTGGAGTTCAACGTGCCCGGCTGGGGCGACTCGGGACCCGACCACACCGGATTCGGCGACGTGTGGAACGACGACTCGATGACGCAGGTCAGTGAGGTGTACGCGGACGGGGAGCTGGTCGACCGGCGGCAGAGCTCGGGTGTGTACGTGTGGGACGCGAATCCCGCGTCGACGACGTACAAGGTCGTCACGGACACGACGCTGGACCCGGAGCGGTGGCGGCTCGCCACGAAGGGGCACTCGGAGTGGACCTTCACGTCGAAGGAGACACCGGACGACCGCAAGACCTTCCTGCCCCTGCTGAACCTCGGGTTCGACGTGGACACGGATCTCGCGGGCGACGTCCGTGGCGGGCGCTCCGTGCGGGTCGGGATTTTCTCCGAGTACGTCAAGGGAGCGGTGGACACCGGGTCCATCGGCGGCGGCAAGCTCGAAGTGTCGTACGACGACGGTGAGAGCTGGAAGGGTGTCGACCTGGACCGGGACGGCCGCGGGGCCGCCTGGGACGGGAAGTTGAAGGTGCCCGGCGACGCGGAGTTCGTCTCGCTGCGGGCCTCGGTGCGCGATGACCGGGGCGGGTCCGTCAGCCAGGAGATCATTCGGGCGGTGGGGGTGCGGTAGGGCTCCGGAACGCGGCGACGCCGCCTCCCCTGGGACGGGGGAGACGGCGTCGCTGCGGGTGTTTCGGTGACGTCAGACCAGCCAGCCGAGGAAGTGGGCGATACCGGCGACGACGTCAGTGATGATGTTCATGGTGGTGCTTCTCCTTGTGGGACATTCTCAGGATCTTCCAACTCCCGGACCTCGTATGGGACATGGCCCGGGAACGCGGCAACTACGGTCTGCAGCCCGTTGCTTGCGTTCCGTAATCATCGTCAATCACTTGCGTCACATGCAATCCCTGGCGCGACGATCACCTGTTCCAGGGAACAACTGCTCCCCTGTTCGCATTTTCGGTTCGCGTCGTCGAGATGCGGCACGCCCGCAGGGGCGCGAGGATGGCCCCATGGAGGCTGCCGAGACGTTCCCCGTGCGCCGCGTGTACGACCCGCCCGACGAGGAGGACGGCGTACGCGTCCTGGTCGACCGGCTCTGGCCACGCGGCGTCTCCAAGGAGCGGGCGGCCGTCGACGAATGGCTCAAGGAGGTCACGCCCTCCAACGAGCTGCGGAACTGGTTCCACCAACACCGCGACCAGTACGAGGAGTTCGGCCGCCGCTACCGCGCCGAGCTCGCGGGCCCCGAGCAGCAGGACGCCCTCCACCACCTGCGCGAACTCGCGGACGCCGGAACGGTCACCCTGGTCACGGCGGTCAAGGACGTGGAGCACGGGCATCTGCCGACGCTCCGGGCCGAGTTGATGCAAGAGGGCTGAGGCCGACGCCCTCGCCGAGGTGCTCTCCGGGCCCGGCTGTGGCGACCCGGTCGAGTGTCTGGTCCGCCCCGGCGGGACGCAAGGGTCTTGTCGGGAGCACGTCGACATGTTGTTAGCCTGCGGGGCGGATCATCGAACCCTGGAGGACCACGTGTCACCCGACCGCCCCACGATCGCCCTGGTCACCAGCAGGCCTCAGCTGGAGACCGGCCTCGACCGTGACCTCCCCGAGCTGGCGCGCTCGCTCGGCGCGGCGGGCGCCGATGTCGCCACCGTGTCCTGGGACGATCCGCGGGTCGACTGGGAGGCGTTCGACCTCGTCGTCATCCGGTCCGCCTGGGACTACAGCGAGCGCGTCACCGAGTTCCTGGCCTGGGCGGGGCGGGTCGCGCGGCTCACCGTTCTCGCCAACCCGGCGTCCGTGGTGCGCTGGAACACCGACAAGCGGTACCTGGCGGAGCTGGCGGCGGCGGGCGTTCCCGTCGTGCCGACCGCCTATCTGGCGCCCGGCGACGCGATCGAGATCCCGGACGACGGCTCGTTCGTCGTCAAGCCCGCGCACGGTGCGGGCGCGCGCTTCGCGGCGCGGTACGAGAAGGGCGAGTACGACACCGCCGCTGCGCACATCGAGCGGATGCACGCGGAAGGCCTGACCGCGATGGTGCAGCCCTACATGGCCCGCGTCGACGAGACCGGCGAACGCGCGCTCGTCTTCGTCGGCGGGCGCTTCCTGCACGCCATACAGAAGGGCGCGGTCCTCGCGCCGGGCACGGCCTACGACGACGAGAAGATGCCTCACCCCGACCTCCGCCAGTGGCAGCCGACCGCGGAAGAACTCGACGTGGCCGAGCGGGCGTTGGCCGCCGTGCCGGGCTCGCCCGAGCTGCTGTACGCGCGGGTCGACCTCGTCGACGGAGCCGACGGCGAGCTGCCCTGCGTCATGGAGCTCGAACTCGTCGAGCCGAACCTCTTCCTCTTCCTGCACGCGGACTCGCTGCCCGCGGCGACCGAGGAGATCCTTACCGCGGCCCGATAACGGGTGGACGTGGCGGCGCGGGCGTGATTAGCCTGCCGCCATGTCCAGTCCCGAGTCCGACAGACTCTAGCCACCGGCCGGCACGCCCGGTGGCCCCCTCTCACGTCACCGGACCGATCGCCGAAGCGCGGATTCGACATTCCCCTTTTCTTCCTGGCGCGGCAGCCGCACGGCTGAGCCGCCGCCTTGTCGACCCCTGACGTGGTCGACCCATGACGTGGGTGCGGAGTTCCCTCATGCCCTTTGCTCTCTACATGCTCGGCCTTGCCGTCTTCGCGCAAGGAACCTCCGAGTTCATGCTCTCCGGTCTCGGCCCCGACATCGCCGCCGACCTCGATGTGTCCCTCTCCACCGCGGGCACCCTGACCTCGGCCTTCGCCGTCGGGATGGTCATCGGTGCGCCCGTGATGGCCGTCATCGGCCGCCGTCGGCCGCGCAGGACCGCGCTGCTCGCCTTCCTGGTCACCTTCCTGCTCGTCCATGTCGTCGGCGCGCTGACCACCAGCTTCGCCGTGCTCCTCGCCACCCGCGTCGTCGGTGCGCTCGCCAACGCTGGGTTCCTCGCGGTGGCCCTGGTCGCCGCCATCGGCATGGTCGAACCGAACGCCAAGGGGCGGGCCACCTCGGTGCTGCTCGGCGGCGTCACGCTCGCCTGCGTCGCGGGCGTCCCGGGCGGCGCGCTGCTCGGGCAGTTCTGGGGGTGGCGGTCCGCGTTCTGGGCGGTGGCCCTCGTCTCGGTGCCGGCCATCATCGCGATCCTGCGGTCCGTGCCTGCCGGTGCGCCCGACGCGGCGGGTGCCGACGCGGCAGGGGCCGACACGGCAGGCGCCGACGAGGCAGGGGCCGACGTGCGGGCAGAGCTGCGTTCGCTGCGCGACCCGGGTCTCCTGGTCACGCTGCTTCTCGGCGCCCTGGTGAACGGCGCGACCTTCTGCACGTTCACTTATCTCTCGCCGCTGCTCACCCACACCAGTGGGTTCTCGGAGAGTTGGGTTCCGGCGCTGCTCGCGCTCTTCGGCGCCGGTTCGTTCATCGGGGTCACGGTCGCGGGGCGGTTCGCGGACGCGCGGCCCGTACGGTTCCTTCTCGCGGGCGCGGTGGCGCTGCTCGCCGGGTGGGTGCTCTTCGCGCTGACCGCCGGGAACCCCGTGGCGGCGGTCGTACTCGTCCTCGTCCAGGGCGCGCTGTCCTTCGGCGTCGGCTCCGCCCTGATCACCCGGGCGCTGTACGCGGCGACCGGCGCCCCCACCCTCGCCGGCGGCTTCGCCACGGCCGCGCTGAACGTGGGCGCCGCGATCGGTCCCGTGGGCGGCGGCCTCGCCCTCTCGGCGGGGCTCGGCCACCGCTCGCCCCTGTGGGTCAGCGCGCTGCTCGTGACGCTGGCCCTGATGGTCGGGGCCCTGGCACTGGGGAAGCGTCAGTCCGGGGCCGGGAACGACAGCCGCTGGAGAAGCCCCCAGGTGAACTCCGCGACGCAGCGGCGCGGCTGACCCGCCGCGTCCGGTGCCGTGAAGGCGAGCCGCCAGCGGGTGGGCGCCGTGCCCTCCATCGGGCGGGCCGGGGCGAACGCGCGGGCGGCCTCGTCGACCGTGCACGACCAGGGGGCGAGGTCGTCCAGGGTGCGCAGCGCGGGGCCCGGTGTGCCGGGCGCGCGGATCAGCCACTCGTTCCACACCGCGCCGTTCGGTGCGCGCAGGACCTCGAAGCGCAGGTCGGGCCAGAGCGGCACCGGCCACAGCAGGGCCTCGCACTCCAGGTCACCGATCTGCCGGGTCACCGTGGACTCGGGGGCGCCGAGGACCGAGCGGTAGCGGGAGACCGCGCCGCGCGAGCGGTTGGGGTCTCCCCTGCTCGAGCGAAGCCGAGAGCTTGGGGAAGAACGGGTCATCGCCTGCCAGCGGCGGTTGGCCTCGCGCATCTCCGCGATGGAGGCGCCGAGCTCGTGGCGGGCCGCCTCCACCAGGTCCGGGTTGTGGTCGGCCATGCGGCGCAACAGGACCAGCTGGAAGTCGAGCGGGGTGAACGCGGAGCTAGCGGACATGCGCTCCATGGTCGCGCACCGCCGCCGCTCCCGGGCGGCGCCCGCCGGGAAGGAAGAGCACCGAGTTGACGTACCGGGGCCTGCGCGGCGTGAGCACCCTGCGGAGCAGCCCCTGCGAGACGACGTACGAGGTGTCCTTCTGGTGCGCCTCCAGGTCGAAGCCGTCGAGCGGCACCCAGGTGTCGTGGGGGAGCACCCAGCCCCGGTAGCCGTGCTGCCGGGTGAGCAGCTCGATGATCGGCTCGATCGGCTGGATGCGGGACTCCAGCTCGATGAAGAGGGCGGGGTGGTCCCGGGTCAGCAGATCCCGGGCGCCGTGCAGCACCGGGAGCTCGTTGCCGTCCACGTCGATCTTGATGAAGTCGACGTCACGCAGGCCGAGCCCGTCCAGGGTGAGGCAGGGCACCTCGACCGCCTTGGCGTGGATGTCCCTGCGGATGAGCGAGGAGACCCCGCGGTCCCCGCGGTCGCCCTGCGGCAGCCAGAGCCGTGCCGTGCCGGGGCGGTCGGTGGCCGCGGCCTGGATCACCCGGACGTTGCCGGGCGTGGAGGTCTCCAGGAACCTGGCCAGATGCGGCACGGGCTCCACCGTCACCACGCGGCGCGCACGCGAGGCCAGACGGCGCGACCAGGGGCCGTACCAGCCGCCGACGTCCACCGCCGTGCCGCAGCCGCGCGGGCAGAGGTCGGCGAGGCGGGCGAGCTCCGGCTCGAAGCGGGGGTAGACGAGGCGGGCCACGGCGCCGATGAGGCGGGCGGGGAGGTGCGGGGCGAGGCGGGCCGCCACGGTCTTGTGCGGTTTGGTCCCGTGGGGCTCGGGGGCGGACCTTTCGGGGCCCGTCACGGGGAGATCCGCTTCAGGAGCTGCTCGTGCTCGTCCTCGGGTATCTGCTCGCCCGACGAGGGCAGGAGCTGCGGTATGCCATCGATGATCGGATAGCGGCGGCGCAGCCGCGGGTTGTAGAGCACCTCCTCCGGTACGAGGGGTTCCGCCGGCTCCAGAAGATGCAGCGGCCCCTTGTCCAGCGGACAGGCGAGGATCTTCAGGAGGGGATCTTCGGGGTTCATCAGCTCGTCAACTCCTTGGTCGGCGGCGTCGGTTGGGGCGGGGGCGCGTCATGCTTGGGCATGGCGAGGAGCACGGACACCGCGAGCGCCGTGCCCGCGATCCGCAGGGCGAGCCGCAGCGGTTCCTCCGGCAGCGGCTCGCCGAAGGCCAGCGTGCCGAGTACCGCGGTGAACAGCGCGGTAACCGTCGTGCACACGGGGACGATGAGCGAGGCCCGGCAGCGTTGCAACGCCGCCTGCGACATGATCAGGCCGAACGCGCCGGTGAACAGCAGGAGATACGGGTACGGGGAGCGCAGCAGGTCGAGCAGCGCGGAGCCGAGTTCGTCCGTGGTCAGGTAGCTGGAAACCCCCTTGATGGCGAGCGAGCTGACCCCGTAGAGGAGCCCGACGGCGACCCCGTACTCGACGCCCGTCGTGGGCAGCCGGTGCCGGTGCTTCGCGCGCCGCTCGGCCGACCCGTACAGCAGGACCCCCGCGGCGAGCGAGGGCAGGCAGACCGTGAGGACGAGCGGGACCGGCGCGCTGCGGCTCACGGTGTCCGCCTCCTCGCTCAGCGACAGGACGACCATGAGCAGCGCGAGGAGGATGGCACCGACGGCGTACCGCTCGCGCCCCGAGGTCTGCTCCCCGAGCAGCACGGAGGAGAGCAGCAGCAGGAGCACGAGCCCGGAGACGAAGATGCCCTGCGCGGCGGCGATCGGCAGCGTCCGGTAGACGGCGAGCTGCGCGCCGAACCCGGCGGCGAGCGCGAGCGATCCGCCGATCCACAGCGGGCTGGAGATCACCTGCCTGAGCAGCCGTGCCGGGCTGCGCACGCTGACGGAGGGCATCGCGGTGAGGGCACGTTTCTCCAGGACGAACCCGGTGCTGTAGAGGACGTTCGCAAGGAGGGCGGCGGCCACACCCCACCACATGGTCTACGACCTTCGAGCGTGCAGCAGCAGGATCGACGACGCGCTCGGCACGGCGCAGGCGAGCCGGTCCAGGGCGCGCAGCGGACGCGGTACGCCGTGGAAGGGCGCACCGGCGACGCGCACCACGTCGAAGCCGGACGCGGCGACGAACTCCCGCAGCGCGCGGGCGGTGTAGAGCCGCAGGTGCCCGACGACCTCGCTTCCCGGGCGGCCGTGGATGCCGCGCAGGCTGACCTCGGAGAAGACGGGCTGTACGCCCGCGAGCAGGAGGCCGCGGTTGTACCAGGCGGCGAGGTTGGGTGTGGACAGCATCAGATGCCCGCCCGGCCTGAGCACTCTCCGCAGCTCGTCGAGCGCGCTGTCGGGGTCGACGAGATGCTCGATGACCTCACTGAAGAGGACGGCGTCGGCGGAACCATCGGCGAACGGAAGCCCGCCGTCGGTGAGTTCACCGCGTACGACGTACGGCAGATGCGCGTGGGCCCGCTTGAGGGCGTCCTGGGACCAGTCGACGCCGACGACGCGATGCCCGGCGAGCAGCGGGGCCGCGGTCGCCGCGGCGGTGCCGTCGCCGCAGCCGATGTCGAGGACGACGGCGGTGCGGGCGGTGGCGGGGCCGAGGGCGTCGGCGAGCATCCGGGCCTGGCGGATGCTGCGGGCGTCGCCGGAGGCTACGGGGACGGAGGGGTCCTCGTAGAAGTCCCGCAGATCGCGGGGCGCGGTGCTGGTGCTGACCGTACTGGTGCTGGTCACGGTGTCTTCCCCTCCTCCGTGTGCTCCGTCGGCTCCGTCTGCTCCGTCGCGTGGAGGTAGTGCTCGAAGAGGTCGCGCAGGTGGGCGCCGTCGCCGCTGCTGAGCAGGGACTTCGACCAGCGCAGTGCGACATGCAGGCGGCCCGCGGTGGACGCCGTGGTCACGGTCAGGCCGCGGGGCAGCCGGGCGGGCGCGGAGAACCAGACGGCGTGCGCGCGGCCCGCGTCACCGAAGTCCAGGGAGTACGGGACGCGCCCGATGTTGCTGAGCAGCGTGGTGGACGTCCAGGGCGCGGCGGCTCTGCGCAGGCCGCGCGTCACGGCCGCCCTGAGGGTGACGGGCAGGACGGGCGAGGTCAGAAGGGCCGCGCCACGGCCGAGTTGGGGCCGGGAGAGTGCCTTGAGGGCGCGGGTGCGGTCGGCGGTGCGACGCAGGAGTGCCCCGATATCCGCGGGCCCCCACTCATCGGAGGTCAACTCGGCAGCACTGAAGGGCACTTCCACCAGCCGGGTGCCGTTGCCGATGGGCATGTCCATGTCCCGGGTCCGGTCGTCGACGGGCATGGTGATCCGGAACGGCTTCGGCCGCGCGCCGTGCTCCCGGTTCCAGTGCGCGATCATCAGCGCGGTCGCCACCATGAGCTGATCGTTCACGGTGAACGGCGCCCCCTTGGGCCGCCGGGGCACGGGCAACTCGGCGACGAGCATGCCGTTGCCGGGAGAGGGCTCGGGCTTCCCCCGAGAGACCCGAGCAGGCGGAGCCCACCCGGAGGGCCCACCCCCCGCGTCATCCGCCTTCTCGGGCACGGCGGACGAGGGCGGCCGCAACGGAGGCGCGGCGGGCGAGTTGTCCTGCTCGCCGTACAACTCGGCGGCGGTGGCGAGAACACGGAGACAGGCGGGACCGTCGAGGGCGGTGTGGTTGATGGTGAGGAACAGGACACTGCCGGACTGTGGGCTGCCGTTGCCGCCTCCGTTACCGCTGGGAGTGGCGTCCGTTTCCGGCGCCCCGGGCTCCGGGCCGGTGGCGGTTGCAGCCTCCGGCTCCTCCGGGGCGGCATCACTCACGGCAGTGGAGGAGGACTCGGCGGCGATCACCTCCAGACGGATCGGTGGGGAAGCCGACAGCGGTGGGGCCTCGGAGAGGGAGCGGGTGCGGGCCTTCTTCAGGGCGTCTCGTTCCGGGGGCGGGAACGTCACCACCTCCACGTCCGGCTCCGCCGTCAGTTCCCACTCGTAGCGGCGGCGGTACCAAGGCCCCCGCGCCTCCCGCATCAGGATGCGCGGGTGGCGGCGCAGGGCCTCGGTGAACGCGGCCTTCAGGCGGGCCGGGTCCGGGGTGCCGGGCAGGTGCACCTCGATGTGCACCGTCTCCGGCTCCTCCTCCTGGAGGCAGTGCCTCGCGACCTCGTCGACGACGGGGAACGGCACGCGCTCCGGAGGCCGTTCGGGTCCGTCCGCGTGACGTGCCGGGTGATCGAGTGCGGTCATCGGTCCGTGTCCTCCCCGGGGGTGGACGGTGCGGCGGCTCCCACCGGCCCGTCCGTCGCCCTTGGCCTGCGCCGCCTGAAGCGCGTGGTCCGCATGGTCCGGGTACCTGACGGTGCCGGTTCCGGCTGGGCCGATGCCGGGCCCCTGGCGGAGATCGTCGGGCCGGTCGCCGCCTGCGGTGCGCCGCCGGCGTCGTGGCCGCCGGCGCCAGGACCGCTCTCCCCGCGCTTGCGGCGCGGCAGCGGAGTCGTACCCAGGTCCCGGTCGGGGCCCGGCGGTGGCGTCATCGGCGGCACCGGGGGCGGCGGCTGGTGCGCGGGCGGCTCCCAAGGGGCGGCCTGGCCACCCCCGCCGGGAGGCGTGGCCGTCGCCGGAGCCCCGGCTGCCGCACCCCGCACACTCACCAGCGCCGCGAACAGCGCGATGAGAGCCAGGAGTTGGGCCAAGGGGCTGAACGCGCCCTCGTCAGCCGTGGCCGGCTCACCCGCACCCACCGCCGCCGCGATCCCCGCCCCCGCCATCGCCACGAAGGCGAGCGGTACGAGCAGCGCGTGACGGCGCCAGGCGAGCAGGGCGAGCGCGGGCACGAGCAGCGCGAACCAGCCCGCGATCACCGCGGCCACCAGCGTCAGCGCCACCGTGCCGAGGATCAGCCCCGGCGCGGGCGGAACCACGTCCGGCCCGTCCGGATTCGGCTCACGGCGCCGGATCAGGGCCAGGGCGATGAGGGCAAGGACCCCTGCACCGCCGCCGATCAGGCCGATCTCGTAGATCCGCGAGGGCTCGTAGGAGAGCTTGACCGTGCCGCCCTCGCCCTTGGGGACCAGGAAACCCTGCTGCCAGCCGTCGAGCCGTACGGACGACAGCTCCTTGCCGTTCAGCGTGGCCTTCCAGCCGTCGTTGATGTTCTCGTAGGTCGAGAGGTACGAGGCCGAGCCCGCGCCCACCGACACCTCGCGCCGGTCGCCGAGCCAGTCCTTGATGTCGAGGGAGCGCGACTCCTCGTCGATCGCGCCCGGCGTCCCCTGCGTCAGCGAGACGTCCATGAGGACGAGCGGACCCGCGTCCCCGGCCTCGACGGTGTGCTTGCCGGCGCCGAGCGACAGGGCCGTGTTCTGCGAGCCGCGCGAGCAGAGCGTCACCTCGATGGGCCGCCGCTCGGTCAGATCCCGTACCGAACCCTTCGCGCTCGTGGCGTGCAGCTTGCCGTCGACGGCGAGGTCCGGGCCCTCACCGCAGGCGAGTTCGAAGGTCGCCGAGGCCTTGGGCTGCTTCGTCCGGTACTTGTCGAGCGCCGGGACGTAGGCCTCGGTGAGACCCACCGGCAGCTGCAACTCGTCGTCCACCGCAGGGTTGTGGACCGTCAGCGGCGCGGTCTCGGTGACCGTGATGGTCAGCTCGTCCGTGGTGATCGGCGGGAACCGCACGTTGCCGTTCTCGTCGACACCGGCGATCGCCGCGCCGTCCGGCGAGCTGATCTCGACCTTCTGGGGGCGCGTCGAGAGACCGCCCGCCGCCGGCAGGACGATCTCGTCGATCGCCTGCTTGCCCTTCCACTTCAGATGGACCACGGGACTGTCACCCGCGATCCAGGCAGTCGTCAGGTCGCCGTCCGTGAGATTGCGCGGCGACAGACTGCCGCCGAGCTTCGACGTGGAGTCGGCGCTGGCGACGATCTGGTCCTTCTGCTCCGGCGCCACCTTGTACAGCAGCTTGTCGAGCTCGGACCCCGGCATGGCGACCGCGCTCGCCTTCACCTCGAACTCGGCCTCGGCCGGTGTGGTGAAGCGGCGGTGCAGCCCCGACTCGGTGTTCACCGGCGACAGGGCGCTCGGGTCCGAGGCACGGTGCATCGAGTACGTCGTCGCTTCGGCGCCCTCGGCGGGCGTCCTGGCGGCGGACCCGGTGTCCGTGGGTAGCTGCAGCAGCTTCGTCACCCGCACGCCGGGAACGGTGATCTCCGAGAACCCCGCGCCCGTCAGACCGGCCTTGCCGATCTCCGCGTCCAGGATGGTGACCTTCAGCCAACTGGAGTCGCCCGCGGGCGCCTTGACGCTCTGGCGCATGCCGTTGGGCTGCAGCGTGCTCGTGCGGCTGCCCTGCTCCGTCTCCACCCGCACCCGGGTGGGCGCGGCCCGCACGCCCTCCTGCGGCAGCGGCGTGAGCCGGATCGAGGACGGGACGGACTCCTTGGACCTGAACTCGGCCTTGATCCAGGCACCGTCGGGCTTTCCGGGGCTGCCCTCGGCCCACGCCGTGGCCGGATTGCCGTCGAAGGCGTTCACGGGGTCGTACTGCGGCAGGTGGAAGAGCCAGTTGCCGTAGCTCGACGCCGTCACGGACTTCGCGCCGCGCAGCTGGGCCGTCGTCTGGTGCTCGATACCCGTGGTGGGCAGGATCTGGTGCGGCTTCTTGCCCGCGTCCTGGAGCGCCTCGCTCGCGTTCCGCTCGCCCGCTGTGTACGTGTACGAGGTGTTGGAGTTGACCAGGCCGAAGCGGGTGTCGGCGCGACGCAGACCGTCACCGACCGCCTGGAGGCCGGGAGTTCCGACCCCCGGGTGGTTGTCGCCCGTCAGGACGGACGGCCGGTCCCGCATCGAGGGGTCGGCGGACAGCTGGAGCAGCGACTCGGGGCCGCCGCTCACCACGGCCGTGTTCGACACGGGCTTGATCCCGGCCTGTCCGGGCCGCTCGGCGCCCGACCCCGGCGCGTAGATCTCCACGGCGCGCTGGCGCGGGTAGAGGCCCTCGACCTGGAGGGGCGTGTCGTTGGGTATCTTCCCGCCGGTCCCGGTCGGACCGAAGCCGGTGACCCGCTCGAAGCCCGACTCCTCCAGGGTCCGCTTCACGGTCGCCGTCGGGATGTTGCCGACCTGGTCGGGGTCGAGGTCGTTGCGTACGACGACGTAGTACAGGCCCGCGCGCGTCACGTAGTCCCGCAGACCGGGGACCTCGCCACCCGTCGCGAGCGCCTGCTCCACGGCGTCCATCGCGCGCCGGTTGCCCGCCGTGCCGAACGGCACGTAGTCCCGCTGCGCCCAGCGCGACTCCGCGAGCACGTCGAGGGGCTGGTCGATGGGCGAGCCCCAGGTGTAGATGCCGTGCGCGGTGGCGGGCACCACGAGCGCGCGGGAGTCGGGGGAGTACTTCTTCAGCCAGTCGCCCGTCGCCTCCCAGTAGTCGGGCAGCTTCTGGAAGGAGCCCGGCTGGAGGATCGAGCCGTTGAGGTAGGGGAAGGCGAGACCGGGCAGCACCAGCAGGGCGGCGATCAGCGGGGCGAACTTGCGCCCGCGCACCGGCCGCGCCCCGCGCGCCTGCGCGGCCACACCCACGAGATGCATCAGACCGAAGACCAGCGCGAGCGCGAGGCCCGTCTGGAACTTGTAGATGTTGCGGAAGGGGACGAGCCCGCCGTCCAGCCACGACTGCACCGTGTCGTGGAAAGGCGCCCCGAACGAGCCGCCGTACCCCGCGAGCGTGATCAGCGCGACCGACAGCACGGTCAAGGCGAGCCAGCGCCGCTCGGGCAGGTCACGCCGCGCGAGCCCGGCGAGGCCGAGGGCGGCGGCGAGCGCCGAGCAGACCACGACGACCACGGACGTCGCGACCGTCCACCCGGCGGGCAGCCACGCCTCACCGAAGTGCAGATAGGCGACCCAGTTGCCGGCGCCGCGCAGGGTCTCCGTGGCCGACATCGTGCCGGTGGTGGTGGCCGAGTTCTCGACGAAGGGGAGGAAGTTCTCGCCGTAGATGCCGAGCACGAGCAGCGGCACCACCCACCAGGCGGTGGCGAGGATGACGCCGGGCACCCACCAGGTGATCAGCTTCCGCTTGCGTGGGCCGTTCGGTCGCGACAGGAGATACAGGCCCACCGGCAGCAGCGAAGCGAGCGTCGAGGCCGCGTTCACGCCGCCCATGAAGGGGATGAAGAGCGCCGAGCGCAGGGCCGCCGAGCGCGCGCTGATGCGGTCGTTCGTCAGCGGGAGCAGCACCCACGGCAGGAGGGCGCCGGGCAGCGCCGCCGCCGACGTCGACCCGACGACGACGGTGAACGTCGGCCACAGGGCGTAGGCCACCGCGCCGAGCAGCCTGCTCCCGCTGCTGCCTATGTTCAGCCGCTCCGCGAGCCGCAGCGCACCCCAGAAGGCGGTCGCCACGATCAGCGAGAGCCAGAGCCGCTCCGCGAGCCAGACCGGGAGCTGGACGAGGTCCGCCAGGCCGTAGAACGGCAGCATCGGCCACGTATAGCCGACGTACTGGTTCTGGATGCCGCCGAAGCCGCCCTGGTCCTGCCACAGCTGGCCCAGGTCGGAGAGGAACCGCCAGGGGTCGACGGCGACGCCCAGCTTGGTGTCGAACGTCATCCGCCCCGGCTTCACCGCCAGGAAGAGGACGAAGACCACGGCCCAGAACCCGAGCAGCCAGCGCTTGGAGCGCGGCCCTCTGCCGGGTTCGGGGGCGTCAGCCGTTGGCCGGACTGCCGCCGGGGGTGGGGCCTGGACCGTGGTCATGGACACCGCCTGAGGATGAGAAGGAGATTCCAGGTGGCGAACTCGCGTACACCCGGCACTTTGGTGATGCCACTGGCCAGGAACGGCCAGTAGCGGGACCGTGCGGACACGACGGACACGTCCTCCCTCGCCCGCACTTGGCGCAGGGTCGGGCCGACGTGGTGAGCGAAGAGGTTCTCGCCGAGCGTGTGTTTGGCTGCCTTGCCTGTACGTCGTTCATAGCGGGCGCGGCCACGGGCGCCGCCCAGATAGTGCCAGGGCGCCCACTCGTGGCCGCCCCACGGCGAGTACCAGTTGGTGAAGGAGACGTAGATCAGGCCGCCGGGCCTGGTCACCCGCACCATCTCGCTGAGGAACGTCTGCGGATCGTCCACGTGCTCGAGGACGTTGGAGGAGAAGGTGACGTCGGCGACGCCGTCCCCCAGCGGGAGGAGATACCCGTCGGCGACGACGGAGCCCTCCGGCGGTTTGGCGCCCAGCTCGGCCGGGTCCGGCTCGAAGAGGAAACTCTGCGCGCCGCGCCGCCGGAACTCCTCGGTGAAATAGCCACCGCCGCCGCCGATGTCGACGACGACGCGGTCCTTGACCGGTCCATAGGCCTCGACCTGGTCGGCGGCGTCACGGGCGAGCAGGGTGTAACACCGCTCGGGCTCCTGCTGCTCGCGCAGGAAGGCCCGGAAGAGGGTGAGGGATCGGCGCAGGGACGGGTCCTTCACGCGGACCCCTGGGCTGCCTGGTGCGAGACGATCGCCTCGGAGGCCACCACCTGGAACTCGCGCACGGAATTGGCCCACCGGTAGCTGGTGGCCCGTTCGCCCGCGGCCTTGCCGAGGGTCTCGCGGCGCTCGGTGCTCAGCGCCAGGGTGCACCAGGCGGCGGCGAAGGAACTCTCGCCCCGGGCGAGCAGCCCCGTCACACCGTCCTCGATGGAGTCACGTACGCCCGGTACGTCGAAGCCGATCGCCGGGGTCGAGCGGGTCGCCGCCTCGGTGATGACAAGGCCCCAGCCCTCCACGGCGGAGGGGTGCAGGAGCATCCACGCCTCGCACAGCAGCCGGTGCTTCTCGGCCTCGGAGACATGGCCTTTGAACTCCACGCCGGGGCCCGCGAGTTGTTGCAGCCGCTCGCGCTCCGGTCCGTCGCCCACGATCACCAGACGGCCGCCGGTGACGGGCCTGACGCGCTCCCAGAGCCGGAGCAGCAGGTCGATGCGCTTGTACTCGACGAGCCGTCCCATCGCGAGGAACATCGGCTCGTCCGAGCGGGGGTGGAGCGTACCCGGCTCCTCGACCCCGTTGTGGACTATGCGTATGCGCTCACGCTCGACGCCTATCGCGCGCAGGGCGGTGGCCGTCGACGGCGAGACGGCCACCAGGAGATTGCCGCGCTGGGCGCCGGAGAGCGACCAGTGCTCGAGTCTTCGGCCGAGCCGGGCCGCGGGGGCGAGCGCACCCTGGAAGCGCATCCCCCACAGATCGGTGTGGACGTGGTTGACCAGGCACAGCGTGGGCCCGCGGTGCCACAGCGGCGCCAGGTACGGCATGCCGTTGCAGACCTCGACGAGGAGGTCGCAGTCGCCGACCTGCCGGGTGAAGGCGGAGCGCGAGCGCAGATAGTGCCCGAGGTCACCGCCCGCCGACACGACGCGGTAGTCACGGAAAGCGGCGGGGCCCCCGCACAGGAGGGTGACCTCGTGGCCGAGCTTGCTCAGGCCGTCGGCCAGCCGGTCGACGAGCAGTTCGGATCCGCCCGCGGCCGGGTTCGCGAGGTCGCGGCGGGCGAGGAAAACGATCCGGCGCGGCTGCGGGGGAGGTGCCGGTAGCCGTTGCGCGACCCGCGGTGTTGCGGCGCGCAGCGGAGAAGGCACGTGCTGGGGCATGCGTGCTCCAACTCGTCAGGGTGCGGAACCGTGAGGTGCCTATGGGGGGTTGCACCGTTCGGGGGTCGCTTACGGAGGTGCTGTGCTCTGACTGTGCGGGGGCGGTGCGGGGACTGTGCGCGGGGTGGGGTCGTTAGTTTTCGCCGCCGTGTTCGACGCGGCTACTCACCGAAGTGACAACTTTCGTTGTTTCAACAGCTGACGTCTCATCACATCGTGGTGGGTTGCAGGGCGGTTGGGGACGTATCGCTATGCGGACCGCCCGGCTCCGCCGCTGAACCGGGCCCTCCGGGCCCATCGGGTCCCTGCGCCCCACTGTCGGAACGTCGTCCGCGGATGACAAGAACGCCTCCCGCGAGCGCGAGCAGCGCGCCGAGCACACCCGTACCGACCGGCAGCGTCTCGCCCACCAGCTTCAGCCGGCTGCTGTCGTCGTCCGCGAGCCCGACCTGCGTCTTCTGCGTCTTCTCGGTGAACGCGATGCGCTCGCTGTCGAGCAGCACCGTCGCGTCCTTGTCCGAGCCGGGCGCGCGCAGCGTCTTGCGGGGGCCGATCGCCGCGTAGATGATCCGGCCGGTGCGCTTGTCGGCGACCAGCTCGACGCCGTGGTTGGCGTACCACTCCTCGGCCAGCACGTTGCTGCGCTTGGGCTGCCCCACCAGGCGGCCGGGCACCAGACGGGTGCCGGTCTTGGCGGGCTTCACCTCGGCGGTGAAGCGGTAGCCCTCGTACCCCTGGATCTTCTTCGTGCCGCGGAAGGTCAGCGGGACGGTCGCACCCAGGGTGTTGTCCCACCAGGTGTAGGAGCGCTTCTCCACGTCGAAGGGGAACTTGAGGTAGGCCTCGCCCTCGAAGTGCGGCTTCTCGTCGCAGCAGTGCACCGGCTTGTTCGTCCCGCGGTCGGTGACCCAGCGCTCCGTCGTGAACTGGAGCGAATCGTGCGGGTCCGACGCGGGCAGGGACTTGTCCGGGTCGACGGACGTGACCACGTCCCAGACCGCGTGCTCGCTGGTGCTGTCCTCCACGTCGCCGCGGACCTGCCGCGTGATCGTGAGGTTCTTGTCGCGCACCGTCTTGATCTTCTCGGTGTCGAAATAGCTGCCTTTGCCCTTGAAAACAGTGATCGTGTCGATGTCCACGGGCGTGCGTTTCGCGCGTGGCTCGACGTACCACGCGAGCATCGGCGCCAGGACGAGCAGAAAGACGCCGAGTCCGAGGAGGATCAGCGAGAGGGGCGAGGCTGTGCGGCGCATCCGGCACTCCTGGGGGCGGGTGAGAAGTGTTACCGAGCCGTAGGGGCCGGAACGCTAGGCGGACCCTTGACGAAGTGTCAATGCGTTGATGAAACTGTGCACCTACCGGGTGGGGCCGGTAAAGGACTGTGCGAGCGCCATCCGCGCGACCTGGGTGGGGACGACCTCCAGCAGAGAGGCTGACCCTGACATGCACCGATTGCTCGCCGCCGGGCTGACCGTCGTAGCCGCCGCGGCACTCGCCGTGGCCGCCGCGTTCGGCGTCGTCGCGCTCCTGAACGCGACCCCCGAGCAGCCCAACACCCCCCTCGTGCACTACGAGATCGCCCCTCGGGGACAGTGAGTGGCCGTGCCCGTGACCGAGAGCCAGGGTTCGCTGTCCGTCCGCTCGGCCTGGCGCGACGTACCGCCCGTGCAGGTGCGGCAGTTCGCCGCGCTCGCCCTGGACGAAGTGCCCGCCCTCGCCCACGACATCCTGCGCGAGATCCGCGCCGAGTACCCCGCCCTGCCCGTCGTGCTCGACGAGTCGGGCGAACCCATGGCGCTCATCGGCATACGCCGCGCCCTGGAGGGGTTCGTCCAGCAGATCGCGGCGGCCGAGGGCGGCCGGCCCGTCTACCCCCTCGAGGTCTTCCAGGAGTTCGGCAGGGGCGAGGGCCTGCACGGCCGCAGCCTCGACTCGCTCCAGGCGATCTACCGCCTCGGCGTACGGCTCGCCTGGCGCCGCCTGGCCGAGATAGGCCAGCAGATCGAGATCCCGCCACCGGCCATGTACGAACTCGCCGAGTCGGGCTTCGAGTACCTGGACGGTCTCGTCGACCAGTCCGTCCGCGGGTACGCCGAGGCAGCGGCCCGGCAGGCGGGCGAACGGCTGCGCCTGCAGCGGAAGTTGATGGATCTCCTGCTCTCCGAGCGGCGCGGGGACCCCGGCGCGGGAGCGCCCGCCGACTTCGGCCACGCCTCCGGTTCCCGCTCGGCGGCCGCCGGTGCGCCCGGCGCCCGCAGCGCACTCGACGAACGGGCCGCCCGCGTCGGCTGGCAGCTGCCCGAGCGGGTCGCCGTCGGTGTCCTGCTCCGCCCCGCGCGGGAAGCCGTGGCGCCCGCCGTCGGCCAGGGCGTCCTGCTCGACATGGAGACCGAACAGCCCCGCATGGTCGTCCCCGACCCCGAAGCCGCGGGCCGCCCCGAGCTCCTGCGGCGCGCCATGGCCGGCTGGTCCGGCGCGATCGGCCCGCCCGTACCGCTCGCCGACGCGGCGAAGTCCCTGCGCTGGGCCCAGGCCGCCGTCCGCCTGATGGAACGGGGCCTGCTGCCTTCCGGCGAGGTCCTGCACTGCACCGAGCACACCGAAGCCCTCGTCCTGCTGCAACCCGAGGAGCTCATCGAGGACCTGGCCCGCCGCTGCCTGGCCCCGCTCGCGCACTGCGGGCCCGCGCACGGCCGCCGCCTCGCCGAGACGCTGCTCGCCTGGCTGGAGACACGGGGCGGCGCCCCGGAGGTCGCGGCGAGGCTCGGGGTGCATCCGCAGACGGTGCGCTACCGCCTGCGGCAGATCAGGGAGCTGTGGGGCGACGAGGTCGACGACCCGGACCGCCGCTTCGAGCTGGAACTGGTGCTCAGGGCGCGTCGGTTGCGCGGGGAGCTGGGACGGGTGGGCTGAGCGGGCGTTCGGCCAGCCGTACGGACGGCCCTGCGGGTAGCCTGCCGCAATGGACATAGCGGTACGCGCCCAGGCAGCACTCGGCGAGGGTCCCACCTGGGACCACGCCGCCCAGCGGCTGATCTGGGTCGACATCCTGAGCTCACGCGTCCACACGTACGACCCGTCGACCGGGCACCGCTCCGTCCTGGCCACCGAGCAGCACGTCGGCGCCGCGAAGCCGCGCGCGGGCGGCGGCCTGGTGGTCAACCTCCGGGACGGCGTGGGTCTCTACGACTCCGCGGCCGACGGGGGCGCCTTCCGCTGGCTGCACCGCGAGGTCGTGCCCGGCCGCCGGGGCAACGACGCCGCGGTCGCCCCCGACGGGGCGCTCTGGGCGGGCACGATGCGCTACGACGAGGGGGAGGGCGGCGGCAACCTCATCCGGCTGACCGGTGACGGCGCCCGGGACGAGGTCCTGTCCCGTGTCTCGGTCAGCAACGGCATCGGCTGGAGCCCGGACGGCCGGCTCATGTACTACATCGACACCCCGACGCGCCACGTCGACGTCGTGGAACTGGGAGACGACCAACTCCCGCGCTCCAGGCGCCCCTTGGTGACGATCGAGCCCGAAGCCGGCTACCCCGACGGCCTGACCGTCGACGCCGACGGCTGCGTCTGGGTCGCCCTGTGGGACGGCGCCGCCATCCGCCGCTACACCCCCTCCGGCGCCCTGGACCGGGTGATCGAACTGCCGGTGGTCCGCCCGACCGCGTGCGCGTTCGGCGGCGCGGGACTGCGCGACCTGTACATCACCTCCGCCCGTACGGGACTTGAGGCGCCGCACCCCTTGTCGGGCTCCGTGCTCGTGCTGCCGGACGCCGGACAGGGCGTGGAACAGGCGGCGTTCGCCGGGTAGGCGGGCCCGCGGCCGGAGCGGAACAGGCGGTTTGCCCCATAGGGGAAGCCGACACGGCTGGAACATCCGATTCCGCACACAACCTTCACGGCAGCGGCTTCCTCTGTTCCCCGCGGCTCACTTAGCCTCCATGCCTCATGGACTACTGCCACCCGTGCCACAGGCACCTCAACGGCGCCCTGGCCTGCCCGGGGTGCGGAACCCCGGCCGAAGCCTGCCGTGAGTACGCGGAGGCGGTCGCCGAGCAGGAAGCCCCCGCCGGTCCGGAGCGCACGTACGACGACGTGGTGCCCCGCGGCAGGGGCCGCCGCAGGGAGCGCGGTCGCCGGGCGCACCGGCGCAGACGCCGCAAGGTCCTGCTGATCACCGCGGGGCTCGCACTCGCGGCCGGTGGCCTGAGCCTGGCCGAGCTCGGCATCGAGGGCCCGTCGGAGGAACCGACGGCGGCGGCCTCGCCGGACGGGGGAGCGGCCCGGCCCGCGTCACGGACGCCGAAGGACCCGGCCGACGGCACGGCGACCGGCGCCGAGACCACGGCGGCCCCGTCTGCCGACCCCTCGGCCTCGGAGTCCGCGAAGGACAAGGCGGCCAAGGAAGCGAAGAAGGACGAGGACAAGAAGAAGGCCGGCGAGAAGACGGAGGGGGCCGACAAGGACCCCGATTCAGCGGCTCCCGTCACGACGTCCGCGCCGGACACCCCCGACAGCCCCCCGGACACCCCCGCGACCACGCGCCCCACGCCCCCGCCGACCACGCAGCAGCCGGATCCGACGCCCGAGCCGGAGCCCTCCCAGACGTGCGACCGCTTCCTGTGGTGGTGCACGTAACCGGCTCCTGAGGGCGAGCGAGCGGTCAGCCCGCGTCCTCGCCGACCATCCTGCGCAGCAGCCCGCGCAGCGAGAGCCGCTCCTCGCGGGTGAGCTCGGCCAGCGGCTCGCGCGCGAAGTCCAGTGACTCGCGCAGGCTGCGGGCGACCGTCAGGCCCTCCTCCGTCGGGGCGGCGAGCTTCACGCGGCGGTCGGCCGGGTCGGGCCGCCGCTCGACGAGTCCGCGCGTCTCAAGACGGTCGATGATCCCCGTGATGTTCGACGGCTCGCACTTCAGCTTCTGCGCTATGCGCCGCATGGGCAGCGGTTCGAGGGACAGCAGCCCCAGTACGCGTGCCTGCGCCCCGGTGAGGGCGTGCTTGCCCGCCGCGGCGTCGTACTCCTCGTAGTAGCGCGCGACGACCGTCCCGATGAGCTCGACGACTTCGAGCGTCAGGGGGTCGGTGCGCGGCGCGCTGGAGCTGGAGGTGGCCATGCGCTCCAGGTTACCCCGTTACTTGACATCATGAAATATGTAGGCGCATGGTTGTTTCAGAACGTGAAGCATTTTCGATGTGCCAGTCTGCCGGCGACGGCAGCCTGAGCAGGAGGAGGACGCCCGCATGTCCGTCACCCCCGAGGCCTCCGGGTCCCAGAAGCTCCCCGCCGTCAGCCGTGAGTGGCACCTCGTGCGCCGCCCGCACGGCTGGCCGGTCCCGGAGGACTTCGCGCTGCGCGAGGCCCCCGTGGCGGCCCCGGCCGACGGCCAGGTCCTGGTCCGCAACCTGCACTTCTCCGTGGACCCGTACATGCGTGGCCGGATGAACGACGTGAAGTCGTACACCCCGCCGTTCCAGCTGGACCAGCCCATGCAGGGCGGCGCGGTCGGCGAGGTCATCGCGTCGAACACCGAGAACATCGCGGTGGGCGACCACGTCCTGCACTTCGCGGGCTGGCGCGAGTACGCGGCCGTCCCCGCCAAGCACGCCGTCAAGGTGGACGCGCAGGCCGCGCCGCTCTCCGCGTACCTCGGCGTGCTCGGCATGACCGGCCTGACGGCCTACGCGGGCCTCTTCGAGGTCGCCTCCTTCAAGGAGGGCGACGCGGTCTTCGTCTCCGGCGCCGCGGGTGCGGTCGGCTCCCAGGTCGGCCAGATGGCCAGGCTCAAGGGTGCCTCGCGCGTCGTCGGCTCGGCGGGCTCGGACGAGAAAGTGAAGAAGCTCGTCGAGGAGTACGGCTTCGACGCCGCGTTCAACTACAAGGACCCGCGCCCGGTCGTCGAGCAGCTCAAGGAGGCGGCCCCCGACGGCATCGACGTCTACTTCGACAACGTCGGCGGCGAGCACCTCGAAGCGGCCATCAGCCGCATGAACGTGCACGGCCGCGCCACCATCTGCGGCATGATCGCGGGCTACAACGACACCGAGCCCACGCCGGGCCCGCGCAACATGGCCATGATCATCGGCAAGCGCCTGCGCCTGCAGGGCGTGCTGGTCGGGGACCACGAGGCACTTCAGCCGCAGTTCGTGTCCGAGGTCGGCGCGTGGATCCGCTCCGGCGAGCTGAAGTACGACGAGACGCTCGTCGAGGGCGTGGAGAACGGCGTCGAGGCGTTCCTGGGCATGCTGCGCGGCGAGAACACCGGAAAGATGATCGTTTCCCTGGTCTGAGGTGCGGGCACCCGAGGAGTAGCGCCCGGTGATTTTCCGGCATCCGATAAAGTGATTCCACATTGTCGCGACTGTGGGCGCGCATCGCGGAACATCTCAGGAGGAACCGGCACTTATGTCCATCCAGCAGATCGACGTCAAGTACACCGCCGTCGCCACCGCCGAGAACGGCCGTGACGGCCGCGTCGCCACCGACGACGGCAAGCTCGACGTCGTCGTCAACCCGCCGAAGGAGATGGGCGGCAGCGGCGCGGGCACCAACCCCGAGCAGCTCTTCGCGGCCGGCTACAGCGCCTGCTACCAGGGCGCGCTCGGCGTGGTCGCCCGCAAGGAGAACGTCGACATCTCCGGCTCGACCGTGACCGCCAAGGTCGGCATCGGCTCGACCGAGGCCGGCGGCTTCGGCCTGGAGGTCGCGATCAGCGCCTCCATCCCGAACGTGGACGCGGCCACCGCGCAGGCCCTGATCGAGAAGGCGCACCAGGTGTGCCCGTACTCCAGCGCCACGCGCGGCAACATCAAGGTGGAGCTCGCGGTCGCCTGACCGTCTCCTCCGATACGTGACAGAGGGCCGCACCCCGGAGCGGGGGTGCGGCCCTCCGTCATGCGGTCAGCGGGTGACCGCCGCCGTGTGGATGGCGCGCACCAGGCGCTCGTCCTCCGGGGCCGCTCCGCCGGGGGCGGGAAAGCGGCGCCGCGTGTACCCGTAGGCGAGCCCGCTGCGAGGGTCGGCGAACGCCTGCGAGCCGCCCACGCCCTTGTGCCCGATGGACCCCACGCCGAGGAAGGGATACCAGGCCTCGGCGACGTTCTGGAACCCCACCCCGAACGATTTGTGGGCCCGGAGCACCAGGTCGTGCCCATGGGAATGTATCTGCCCGAACTCGGCCACGGTGTCCGCCTTCAAGAGTGGCTCCCGCCCTTCGAGCCCGCCGACGGCCGCCGCGTACATCGCGGCGAGCCCGCGCGCGGAGGCGACCCCACCGGCGGACGCGGGCCCCTGGGCGCGCACCGAACGGGAGTTGGGAAGGGACTCGACGTCGGTGGGCTGCGCGCCATGGCGGTTGAAGGCGATGGAGTTCAGCGTGCCCGGCTGCGGCGGCTGCGCGTCGAGCAGGGCACGCTCCTCGGGGGAGGGCATCATCGGCAGCACGGAACGGAAGCGGGGCTCCAGTGCTTCCGGTAGCCCGAGGTGGAAATCAAGGCCGTACGGGACGCGGACGCGCTCCTCGTACACCTCTTGCAGCGTCCGCCCGGTGGCCCGCAGGACGACCTCGCCGGCCAGCGCGCCGATGGACAGGGCGTGGTAGCCGAAGGCGGTGCCGGGGCGCCAGTAGGGGCGCTGGGTCGCGAGCCGGGCGGCGGCGGCGCGGTCGTCGGCGATCTCCTCGGGGCTGAAGCCGGAGTCGGCGCCGACGACGCCGACGCGGTGCGAGAGGAGTTCCCGCAGGGTGGCGTCCCCCTTCCCCTCCGCGGCGAACTCCGGCCAGTAGTAGGCCACTTCGCGATCCAGCTCCAGGGTGCCGTCCTGGACGAGCAGCGCCATGACGAGGTGGGCGGCGCCCTTCGTGGACGAGTACACCCCGAAGAGCGTGTCACCGTCGGTGTCCGGCCCCACCCACAGGTCGACGACCTGCCGCCCTCGTACGTAGGCGGCGACCTGCGAGGCGTGATCGGGCTCCGCCTGGGCGAGCATGGCGGTGAACTCGTCCCGCACGGATTCGTATCCGGCTGCGGTGGTGCCGTGGACTTTGATCTCACGTGTCATGCGTTCTTCCTCCCCCACCCCACCCCTTCCCGAAAACCCGCTCTGGCGCGGGGGCCATGTCCTCAAACGCCGGACCGGCTGGAAATTCCAGCCCGTCCGGCGTTTGAGGACATCTTGTACGGGGGCCCAGGGGGCGGAGCCCCTTGGTTTCGGGAAGGGGCGGGATTGGGGAAAGCCCCGCAGGGGCCGCCCTAGCCCCGGCCCACGCTCAGCAACGCCCGCCCCACCTGCGGAAACACCCCTTTGGGGTGGTCCCGGAAGAGCGGCTCGGTGCCGAAGAGGACCACACGGGACCCCGCAGCGGCCCCGCTCACGACGGAAGCCTGACCCGCGGCATCCGCGGGCCCACCCCCGCCGCCCTCCGCAGGACGCCAGTGCCCGGAGACCAGCGGATTCCCACCCCCGTAGGACTGCTCGACCCGCACCCCGCTCCCAAGCCCCGTGAACCACATGGGCGCATAGACGAACGAGTGAGACGGCGCACCCCCAGTAACAGGGCCCCCCGCATTGACCACCCGCACCACACCATTCGCATCCCCGTTCCCGGAGACCGCCTCAACGGAGAGCAACTTCGCGTCGGAGTTCAGCGCGACCCCTTCCGCGCCCCGCCCGACGAGCCCACCGCCCCCGGAGAGGAACGCGTCGAGCCCGCCCCGCGCCCCCGCGTCCAGCTCCCCGTACGAAAGCCCCGCCGAGACGAACAACGCGTCCGCACCCGACTTCTTCCAGTCGAACCCGGCGTTGAGCACCGAAGTCGAGACCGGTACCACGTCGAAGTTCATCTCCCGCAGCGCGAACAGCTCCCCGGGCGTCACCGCCGCCGCAACCCGCGTGGGACGGACCACCGCGCCACCCTTCGTCTTCGTCGCGTCGAAGGCGACGTCATACTTCCTCGCCGCGGCAACAGCCGCCCCCCGCGCCGACGACGGCAGAACCACACTCCCGTCATCTGACCTCCGCACAGAAGTCCCGCGCGCCAGCAGCCAGTTGAGCGCGGCCACCTCCCGCGCGTCGTCGAGCCGCAGCCGGAGATTCCCCCGCCCCGCGACATGACCGACCCGCGAAGCCGTGTCTACGACGCGCGAGCGCACACCGGACAGCGAACCGCCCTTCACCGAGTCCACCGTCGCACCCCACAACCGCCCGAGGCTCCACCCCGAGATGTCGTACATGGTGGACACCTTGTCGCTGATGTCCCGCCCGTCGGCGAGCATCACGTTTGCGAGCCCGCGCTTGGGCTGACGCATGTCGATGACGTAGGACCCTGCACCGTACGAGGTCCCGCCGAGCCTGAAGTCCCTTGTCGCCCGCCGCACTTCGACGTCGTTGTCGAGCAGATGCTCCACGAGCCGCGAGGCGGCAGCGGCGGAACGCTGGCCACGCCCACCCTGGGGGATCACGTACGCACGCGGGAAGTCAGTCGTGTAGACGTCCTCCGGGCCGATGCCCGGCACACCCGGCACGGTCTCCGGCGAAACGGGCACCTGCGCTGCCCCCGCCGCGCCGCGCCGGAACGTCTCGATCTGGTCGGCGATCACCGAAGTGCGGTGCTCCTGCGTGTACTTGAGCGTCGCCGACATCGCGGCGCCCGCGATGTCCACGTTGATCGCGGACCGCCGCCGCAGCTCCGGCACCGGCAGCTCGTCGTACTCGTCGTTGTTGACGGTCATCGGGAACTCGATGGTGTGCGCGGCGACCGCCCCGTGGAACGGCATGTACTGCGGGGTGAAGATCGGCGGCCAGTCGTCCCAGCCCTCCTCCTGGTCACGGAAGGGGATGATCGCCGGTTCCACGCCGTCCTTCTCGGGGGTGTAACCGAGGCCGTTGACCGCGGCTTCCATGCCGAGCGCGTTCGCGTAGGTGTTCTTGAGGAAGAGGTCGTACTCGTAGTTCTCGCCGTGCGGGGGAGTCGTCGGCTCGATCAGCGTGCCGTTGACGTAACCGTGCAGGTCGATCATGACCGCGGGCTGCTTGTCGACGGCGATCTGCCGCATCGCGCGCGCCTCGGGCTGCGAGGCGGTGATGAAG
Organism: Streptomyces sp. Je 1-332; assembly: GCF_040730185.1. Lineage (NCBI taxonomy): Bacteria > Bacillati > Actinomycetota > Actinomycetes > Kitasatosporales > Streptomycetaceae > Streptomyces > Streptomyces sp. Je 1-332. Next base: position 2,496,698 of record NZ_CP160402.1, on the reverse strand, counting down.
TCACGGTTGAGGTCGAAGCCGTTGGCGTTGGCGCGGGTGCCCGCGATGCGGCCGTCGGGGTTGGCCGTGACGTTGAAGTAGAGCCGGTTGTGCGCGAGCAGGTCCTTCGTCTTGCCGTCCTTGGCCTTCGCGAGCTTCTCGATGAGCTTCAGGGCGGCGTCCGTGCCCTCCCACTCGTTGCCGTGGATGTTGTTGTTGATGAAGACCGGCGTCTTGTATGACGACTTGATCGCACGGTCCTTGGCCGCGGTGTCCGGCGCGTTCTCGATGAGCTCGCGCATCCGCTCCTGGCGGGCGGTCTCCCTGGCCGACTCGGGGGCGGTGACGGTCACCAGGTAGAGCCGGTGACCGCCCGCCGAACGGCCCGCGATCTCCACGCTGACGCGGTCGCCGATGCCCTGGATGTCGTTCAGCTTCGGGGCGATGGAGTGGTAGGGGGCAAGGCCCAGCTTTATCGACTTGTCGTCGGGGTTCGCGGGAGGCGGGGTGAGCTTCCGCTCGCGGGGGTAGCCGCGGTCCTTGCCGCCGCGTCCGGAGTCGAGGTCGGGGGCTCCCGCGGTTCCCAGAGCCCGGTCTGCGGCGCTCAGCGGCGTCCTCGCGGCCCGTTCCGTACTGCTGAGGGGCGAGCCCTCGCGGAGGATGTCGCGCCCGCCCGGACGAGGGTCGGCGGTCGCGGCGCCGGGGGCGAGCGTGGTGAGGACAAGGACGCCCGCCGAGGCGAGGGTGGTGAGCAGAACGGGTCTTGACGGCCAGGATATCCCCATACGTACCTCCGGGAGCGACAGCTGGAGAGAAGTCAGTACGCGTGGTCTACCGCCTCAACCCCCGCGCAACAAGAGGGCCTTCGACCCCCTTCACTCCCACGCGTCCCGTGGACCGCACGGCCGTGACCGGCGGATAGGCTGTGCCGCATGCGTGATCTGGGACGAGGCTTCGGCTATTTGATGAAGGGCCAGCGGTGGGTGGCCCAGCACGGCAAGCAGTTCGGAGTCGGCCTGCTGCCCGGCCTGATCACCCTGCTTCTCTACGCGGCCGCCCTCGTGGCGCTCGCCCTGTGGGGCGCGGACTTCGTCGGCTGGGCGACGCCCTTCGCGGATGACTGGTCGTCGCCGTGGGCCGGCCTGTTCCGGGGCTTCCTCACGGCGCTCCTCTTCGCGCTGGCGCTGCTCCTGTCCGTGGTCACCTTCACCGCGGTGACGCTCCTGGTGGGCCAGCCCTTCTACGAGTCGCTCTCGGAGAAGGTCGACATCTCCGTCTCCGGGTTCGCCCCCGAGTCTGGCCTGCCGCTCTGGCGTGAACTGTGGATCTCGGCGCGCGACAGCCTGCGCATCGTGCTGCGGGCGGCGGTCTGGGGCATCCTGCTCTTCGCCCTCGGCTTCATCCCGGTCGTCGGCCAGACCGTGGTCCCGGTGGTCGGCTTCTGCGTGACGGGCTTCTTCCTCGTGGAGGAGCTGACGGGGGTGGCACTCCAGCGCCGGGGCGTCGAGGCCCGCGAACGGCTCGCGCTGCTGCGCGGCCGCAAGCAACTGGCGTGGGGCTTCGGCACCCCGCTCGCCGTGGCCTTCCTGGTCCCGTTCGTCGCGGTGTTCCTGATGCCGGGAGCGGTCGCGGGCGCGACGCTCATGGCGCGGGAGCTCGTGGGCGAGGACAGCGGCCACGCCCCGGACGACGACCCCCGGGGCGCGGCCGGCCCGGCAGGACCCGGCGGACCGCAGGCCGCTACCGGCGGGCGTTCATAGCCGTCGTCAGGATCTCGCGCACCTGAGCGATGATGTCGAGCCGGTTGCGCACGAACTCGGGGTCGGTGATCTCGCCCGTCGCCGGGTCCGTGTTGCCCGCGCCGAACTGCAGGATCGGCGTGTGCACATGGCCGCCGGGCAGCCGGTCGTGCAGCCCGAGGCGGTCGCGAAGGAGCGTCGCCCGGTAGGCGATCTCGTTCGACAGGTAGTTGCCGCCGCCGCCCTCGCGGGCCGTCGAACCGGCCGTGGGCCCGTCGGGACGGACCACGGGAGCGGTCTGGCCCGCCGGGATCTCGGTCACCGAGGTGTTGTCGTACACCGGGAAGCGGCCGGTTTCCGCGCTCACGATCTCCTGGTACGGGAGGGTCGTGGACGTCCACTGGGGCTGCGTGGCCGGATCGGTGACCGGCACCGTCTCCGTACGCGAGAGGTTCTCGTTGTCGGGGAAGCCGCCACGCCAGGCCCCGTTGGTCCGCTCGATGTCGAAGCGTCCCGCGCGGCCCTGGCTGATGGTGGTGAAGAGGTCGACGCGGGGGAGCTGGGAGCGCAGGGTGCGCTCGACCGTCCCCTCCGCGAAGTCGTCCCAGCGGACCGGGAAGACGACGGTCTCCACGCGGGCGGGACCTTCGGCGGTCTGGATGACGGTGCCGTCGAGCGCGAGGGCCGTCGCCCCCGACGGGTTGCTGATGCGGACGTCCCGGTCGAGCGTGAAGGGGTCGAAGCCGGTGACGAGGACGCGCTTGAGGCGGTGGCCCGCGCGGTCCTCCTTCGGGTAGCGGATGGAGTCGTGCCCGCGAGAGGCATCCTCCAACGCCCGTATCAGGCGCCCGTGCTGGGCCTCGCTCACCCCGAAGCGGCCCGGCTCCCACTGCCTGAGCTCCCGTGTCATGCCGAGCCGGGCCCAGTACAGGGGCCGGTCGTCGTCCCGGCTCAGCTCCCCGGCTCCCGTCGCCCCGTGCCCCCGCCCCTGCGCCCGCTCGACGGCACGCCGCCACAGCGCGTCCCCTTGGCGTACGACGATGCGCTTGGCCTCGCCGTACGAGTGGGCGCGGTCGAGGGCGCGCGCGAACTCCGGTGCCACGGCGTCGAACCCGCTGCGGCGCAGGATCTCCTGCGGGGCCGCGCGGTCGAGGCGCTGTTCCTCGGCGGTCATGGCGGGCGCGGTGGCCGCCGACGCGGGCACGGCGGCGAGGGAGAGCAGGAGGGTGACACCGAGCGAGGTGAGCCGGGCGGCGCCATGGGACGTAGGTGACACGGGAGTCCTTCCGTGGCCGGTGGGGGTGGCCGCAGTATCGCGCCGAGAGGGTGGCGCCCGCCAGCGGTTGAACTCCCGCGACCCGGGCGGCGCGCAGGGTCACGAACGCCGAGCCGCGCGCCCATAGTGGTCGGCCACCGCGTGGAACGCCTCCTTGGGCTCCCAGTGCCAGCGGCCGGACGGCCCGTCCAGGATGGTCTTCACGATGCTGTAGCTCGCCATGTCGAGGTCGTGGCGCGGATCGGCGTGGTGCGGGGCCTCGGGGCTGACGAAGTTGTAGAGCGTCGCCGAGTAGAGGTCCATCGACTCGAAGACGTCCAGTACGTCGGTGATGTACGCCGCCTGGGTCCGCTCGCTGCGGACGAGCCCGCCCTTGATCTCGGGCGGATACTTCGTGTAGTCGACGACGTCCCAGCCCATGCCGCCCTGCTCCGGCGCGCCCCGGAAGGTGCACGAGCCGAACTCGGTGATCGCCACCGGCTTGCCCCAGCGTCGGTAGGGCGCCAGATCTCGTACGTAGGCGGCCCGACTGCGGTGATAGCCGTAGTAGTTGACGCTGACGATGTCGAACAGGTCCCAGTCCACCTCGTCACCGTCCGCCGCCCCATAGGTCAGCCCGCCCCGGAAGACGGACCTGCCGACCGCCGCCGCCCGCCCGATGAACCGCTTCAGGCGCCGCTGCGTCAGTACGGGGTCGTAGTTCCCCTTGCTGATGTTCTCGATGCGCTCCACCGCGCTGTCGCCGGGCACGATGCCCGGCACGAACAGCACGAACTCGCAGCCCACACTCAGATGGACCGCCGCGCCCTGGCGCCGCAGCCGCTCGGCGTGCCGGCCCGTCTCCGCGAGGTGGTCGAGGATCTCCCGCTGGGGCCGGTCGGCCAGGCGCGGCTGGAGCCAGACGTGCAGCCCGCGCTCGGCGGCCTCCGTCGCGGTGGCGCCGAGTCGTTCGACGCCGTCGCCGAACACGGAGACGGTGGTGGCGTGCAGCCGCTCGTCGATCACGCACAGGTCCTCGCGCATGCGGGCAGCGCTCCAGCCGGTCGAGGGCGTTTCCCCCGCGACGGCCTCGTAGCAGACGCCGCGATACCTGAGTCGGCCTGCCCCGGGGGGAGTTGCGGAAGCCGGCGCCGCCGTCAGCAGGCCCCCTGCCGCCGCCGCGAAGCCCACGGCCCCCGCCCCCACCAGAAACCGCCCCCGACTGATCCCGTCACTCATCACGGTGCCTCCCAGTGCCCGCCCGCACGGTCCGTACGGTGCGCCCAGTCTCACCAGCGACACCGGTCCACCTCGACCGCCGTCGGTCTACGCCGCGGGCGACCTTGGTAGGAAAGCGCCGCCCCGCGAGGCGACTTGAGTAGCGCGCCGGCGTGATCACCGCTCGTCGGATCCGCCGCCCAGCAGAGCCAGGAAATCCCTGAACGCCCCCGCCATGTCCACCGATTCGGGGTCCAGGAGCCACTGGTACTGGAGTCCGTCCATCACCGCGACGAGGAGCGGCGCCGCTGCCTCCGGGGTGAGGCCCCCCGGGAGCCGCTCGCCGTACTCCGCGCGCAGCACCGCGGCGAACTTGGCCCGCACCGATCCGTACCGCTCGGTGAAGTACTCCCGGGCCGGATGCCCGTCCGTGACGCTCTCGCCGAGCAGTGCGCTGAAGGTCTGGATGATGCCGGGGCGCATCGCGTTGTACTCGACGAGCGAGCCGAGCAGGTCGAGGCGGATCTCGTTCGCCGGCACCGCGTCCCACTGGTCGCGGGCCTCCAGGACGGCGACGAGAAGGGCGTCCTTCGTGGGGAAGTAGTGCAGCAGGCCCTGCTGGGTGAGCCCGACCCGCTCGGCGACGGCGCCCAGGCTCGCGCCCCGGTAGCCCCGCTCGGCGATCACCTCGAGGGCGGCCCGGAGGATCTCCGCGCGCCGTTCCTCGCTTCTGGCCCTGGTCGCCATGGTCTCTGCCCTTCCCGCTCTCGGTGCTGCTCGCGGGACGACCGTACGTCATGCGCCGGTCTGAATATAACGTCCAGGTTACGAAACCTACCGGTCTACAGGCAGTCGAGGCAGGATGGAGGGAACGTACGGAACGGACTTCGACGGCACAGGCGACTTCAACGAGGAGGCACCGCCATGGCGGGAACCCAGGGAACCGGAGCGACGCGGAGCGATCAGGCGCGCGAGGAGGTCGTGGAGGCCGCGCTCGCCGCGCTGGATCTGGACGCCAAGACCCGGCTGCTCGGCGGGCGCGACATGTGGTCGCTGCACCCGCTGCCCGAGATCGGCCTCGCGCCCCTCGTCATGTCGGACGGCCCGATCGGCGTGCGCGGCACCCGCTGGACCGCCGACGACCCCTCCATCGCCCTGCCGTCCCCGACCGCGCTCGCCGCCACCTGGGACCAGGACCTCGCCCGCCGCGCGGGCGCCCTCCTCGCCCAGGAGGCCCGCCGCAAGAGCGTCCACGTCCTCCTCGCGCCCACCGTCAACCTGCACCGCTCACCGCTGGGCGGCCGGCACTTCGAGGCGTACAGCGAGGACCCGTATCTGACCGGCGTCATCGGCACCGGTTACGTCCAGGGCGTGCAGTCGGGCGGCGTCGGCACGACCGTCAAGCACTTCGTGGCGAACGACGCCGAGACCGACCGTTTCACCGTCGACAACAAGGTGAGCGCGCGAGCCCTGCGCGAGCTGTACCTCGCGCCCTTCGAGGCGATCGTCACCAACGCCCACCCCTGGGGCATCATGACCGCGTACAACAAGGTCAACGGCTCGACGATGACCGAGCACCGCTATCTGGTCAACGAGGTGCTGCGCGGCGAGTGGGGCTTCGACGGCTACAACGTCTCCGACTGGATGGCCGCCCGCACGACCGCCGGCACCATCGAGGGCGGTCTCGACGTCGCCATGCCGGGGCCGCGGACCGTGTACGGCGACGCGCTCGCCGATGCCGTGCGCGGTGGCCGGGTCAAGGAGGCGGTGGTCGACGACGCCGTCCGCAACGTCCTGCGCCTCGCCGCCCGCGTCGGCGTCCTCGAAGGCGCCGAGCCCGTCGTCACCGATCCGCCTGCCGAGATCGACGGCGAGGCGCTGGCCCGCGAGGTCGCCCGCCGCGCCTTCGTCCTCGTGCGCAACGAGAACGACACCCTGCCGCTCGGGCCGTCCGCCTCCGTCGCCCTCATCGGCGCCGCCGCACGCGACGCCCGTGTCCTGGGCGGCGGCTCCGCCACCGTCTTCCCGCCGCGCGTGATCTCCCCGCTCGACGGCCTGACGGCGGCGCTGAGCGAGGAGTCTCTGACGTACGCCGTCGGCGCTGACCCGAGCGACGAACTCGCCCCCGCCGACAAGGGGTTCGAGCTGCGCGCCGTCTGCCGCGACGCCGACGGCACCATCCTGGGCGAGGGCAGCCTCCCCTCCGGTCAGGTCCAGTGGATCGGTGACGACCTGCCCGAAGGAGTCACCCACGAGGCGATGGCCTCGATCGAGGTCGTCGGTACGTTCACGCCGCGTGAGAGCGGCGAGCACTCCTTCGGCACGCGCGGTCTCGGCGCCTTCACGCTCACGGTCGGCGGCGACGTCGTCTTCGACGGGACCGAGGTGATGGGTGAGGCGTCCGACCCCTTCGAAGCGTTCTTCGGCTCCCCGGTCGAGCGCGCCAAGGTGACCCTGACGGCGGGCGAGCCGGTCGAGGTCTCCCTGCTCCATCCGCTCGACAAGGAGTACAAGGCCCCGCTGCCCGGCGTGGTGTTCTCCTTCGTGCACCTCGGCCCGCGGCGCGACCCCGACGAGCTGATCGCGGAAGCCGTCGAGGCGGCGCGGGGCGCCGACACCGCGGTCGTGGTCGTCGCCACCACCGAACGCGTCGAGTCCGAGGGCTTCGACCGGCAGGACCTGCGGCTCCCGGGCCGCCAGGACGAACTGGTGCACGCGGTGGCCGCGGCCAACCCCCGCACGGTCGTGGTCGTCAACTCCGGCTCCCCGGTGGAGCTTCCGTGGCGCGACGACGTGGCGGCGGTGCTGCTCGGCTGGTTCCCCGGGCAGGAGGGCGGCGCCGCGCTCGCCGACGTGCTGCTCGGCGCCCAGGAGCCGGGCGGACGCCTGCCCACGACGTGGGGCTCCTTCACGGACGCGCCGATCACCCAGGTCACCCCCGAGGAAGGCGAACTCCGCTATGACGAGGGCGTGTTCATCGGCTACCGCGCCTGGGAGAAGTCCGGCGCCACCCCCGCGTACGCCTTCGGCCACGGCCTGGGCTACACCGACTGGACGTACGAGTCCCTCACCGTTGAGGGCACGACGGCCACGGTCCGCGTCCGCAACTCCGGCCCGCGCGCGGGCCGTGAGGTCGTCCAGATCTACCTCGCCCCGACCGCGAACGACGGCTCCCGCCCCGCCCGCTGGCTCGCGGGCTTCGCGGGCGCCGAGGCCGCACCCGGCGAGAGCGTGGAGGTGCGGATCGAACTCCCGCGCCGCGCCTTCGAGATCTGGGACGAGAGCGCCAACACCTGGACGCACCAGGGCGGTTCGTACGAGGTTCAGGTGGGCCGCTCCATCGCCGACCGCCGCCTGACCGAGACGATCACCGTCTGAACGAGACGATCACCGTCTGACGTCGGGCAACCGCGCCTAGCGAACTAGTGAACGGAGAATCCGTACACCGTCTCCGACGCGTACACCCCACCCGGCCGCAGCTCCGTGCTCGGAAACTCCGGCCGGTTGGGGGAGTCGGGGAAGTGCTGCGTCTCCAAGGCGACACCGTCCCCGGGAGCGAACGGCAGCGGCTCCGCGAAGTGGTCCGCCGTGTACAGCTGAAGGCCCGGCTCCGTCGTCGCCACGGTCAGCACGCGCCCGGACGCCGGATCGCTCAGCTCGGCCACCTCGACGGGCCGTGCGGTGACCCCCTTGTCGAGCACGTAGTTGTGGTCGATCCCGGCCCCGACCTTCCGCGCGTCCCGGAAGTCGAAGCGCGTGCCGTCGACGTCCTCGTACGCCCCCGTGGGAATCTGCGTCCCGTCCGTCGGTGTGAGCCGCGCCGCCGCGATCCGCAGCTCATGGCCGCCCGCGCCACCGCTCCCGGCCCCCGCGAGGTTCCAGTACGTGTGGTTGGTGAGGTTCACGACGGTCGGGGCGTCGGTCGTCGCCTCGTAGGCGATCCGCAGCGCGCCCGACTCGTCCAGCGAGTACGTGGCCGACACCGTGAGCCGCCCCGGGTAGCCCTCCTCGCCGTCCGGGCTCACTCGCGAGAGCCGCACCCCGTGCTCGGCCTCCGCCGCCTCCCACACCCGCTTGTCGAAGCCGGCCGCGCCGCCGTGCAGGGCGTTGGGCTCGTTGTTCCGCGCCAAGCGGTACGTCCGGCCGCCGAGCGTGAACGCGCCGCCCGCGATCCGGTTCGCGTACCGGCCCACCAGCGCCCCGAAGTACGGCCCCGGGTGGTCGAGATAGCCCTGGAGATCGTCGAAGCCGAGAGCGACCGGCGTGCACCGCCCCGACCGGTCCGGAACTTCCGCCGACTGGATGATCCCGCCGTACGTCAGGACGCGTACCCGCACCCCGCCCCTTTCCAGGGTCCAGCGATGGACGGGCGTGCCGTCGGGGAGCGTCCCGAAGAGTTCACTGCGCATGATCGGGACCCTACTTGGCCTTCACCTGCCGGTAGGCCAGCTCGGCGAGGCGCGACTGGCCGTCCTTGCTGGGGTGGAACCAGTCCCAGCGGCTCAACTGGTCACCGTCGAAGCGGTACTCGAAGACCGCCCCGCCGTCGTACCGGCAGCGCAGATCCTTCGCGCACACCTCCTTGAGCACGTCGTTGTACGCGACCACGCGGTTCTGCACGGTGGCCCGGCGCTCCGTCGCCGCCGCGTCCCGCGCGTCCGGGTCCGCCAGCATCGAGGCGCAGATGCCCAGCTTCCAGATCTGCTTGCCCAGCGCGTTGGTGCGCCCCTGGGACCACAGCCGCTTCAGGTCCGGCACGGACGTCACGTACACCTGCGTCTTGGGAAGCTCGCGCCGCAGTGTGCGCATCGCCTCCTCGAAGTCCGCGCGGAACTGGGCGACCGGCGTCATGGAATCCACCGAGGGGCGGCACGCGTCGTTCGCGCCCGCCATGACCGTGACCAGCTCGGGCCGCTTGAGCGTGGCCTGCCCCATCTGCCCGGTCAGATCCGCCATGCGCGCGCCGGTCTTCGCGTAGTTCCAGCTGTGCCCGGCGGCCCGCTCCTTGCCCAGGAGGCGGGTGGCGAGGCTGCGCACCTCGGAGTCCGTGCCCGTCGCCCAGGAGGCCTCGGGGCAGTCGGCGAGCACCGAGCAGGCGTCGAAGCCGCGGGTGATGGAGTCGCCGACGGCCGCCAGGGAGTCCGGACTCGTGTCCCACGTCGGGGTGGGCTTGGGCGACGGCTTGTCGCGCGCGGAGGTCCCGCCCGGCGCCGGGGAGTCGCCGCCGGAGGCGTCGCACGCCGTGAGAGCGGTGGCGCCGAGAAGAACCGCCGTCGCGGCGGCGACGGCGGCACGTGAGCGGTGCCTTCGGTTCCGCATCCCCAGGTCCCCTCTGTTGCCGTACGCCGATCCGTCGCCGTGGGCCGTGGGGCCGAGATGCCGCCGTAGGCCGACCGCGCCGTTTCGGCGCCCCTGCGAGTGAATGGTGGGCGATTCCTGGCCTCGGGACCGACGGTACGTCACACTCCTTGTTCCGCCGCACGGTAGCCTCGCCACCCAGTGGCACCCTGCTCTTCCGGTTCCGCTAAATTACATCACGTCACATCTGTCCCGTTTTCGGGAGTTTCCCGAATTCAGGGCGACAACGCTCGGCACGGGCGCGAGGCCGCTGGGGAAGGCGAACCTCGACCCACACTGGAGGTCCCGGTGACGACACGTGGAGTTCTGTACGTGCACTCCGCACCGCGCGCGCTGTGTCCGCACGTCGAATGGGCAGTCGCGGGCGTACTCGGCGCGCGCGTCAACCTCGACTGGATCAGGCAGCCCGCCGCGCCCGGCAGCTGGAGATCGGAGTTCTCCTGGCGCGGCTCGGTGGGCACCGCGTCCAAACTCGCCTCCGCCCTGCGCGGCTGGCAGCTGCTGCGCTTCGAGGTCACCTCCGAGCCGTGCCCCACGGCCGAGGGCGAGCGCTACAGCGCAACCCCCGAGCTCGGGATCTTCCACGCGGTCACCGGCATCCACGGCGACATCCTGATCCCGGAGGACCGCCTGCGGGCCGCCCTGGCCCGCTCCAAGGGCGGCGAGAGCGACCTGGAGGCCGAGCTCGCCAAGCTCCTCGGCAAGCCCTGGGACGACGAACTCGAACCTTTCCGGTACGCGGGTGAGGGCGCTCCGGTGCGGTGGCTGCACCAGGTCGTGTGACGTACTTCCGGCTGTAGTACGGCGAAGGGCCCCCACCGCGCGGTGGGGGCCCTTCGCTACGTACAGGTGAGTGCTCAGACGGTCCTGAACGCGAGCACCACGTTGTGGCCGCCGAAGCCGAACGAGTCGTTCAGCGCCGCGATCCTGCCCTCGGGCAGCGCGCGGGCCTCGTCGCGGATGACGTCCGCGTCGACCTCGGGGTCGAGGTTCTCGATGTTGATCGTCGGCGGGGCCATGCGGTGCTTCAGCGCGAGGACCGTCGCCACGGTCTCCACGCCGCCCGCGCCACCGAGCAGGTGACCGGTCATCGACTTCGTGCTGGCGATCGCCATGTGGTCGACGTCGTCACCGAAGGCCTTGCGCAGCGCCTTGATCTCGGCGACATCACCCTGCGGCGTCGAGGTGGCGTGCGCGTTCACGTGCACGATCTCGGCGGGCTTGAGGTCCGTGCCGTCGATGAGGTTCTGCAGCGCCGCCGCGATGCCGTTGCCGGAGGGCTCGGGCTGCGTGATGTGGTGGGCGTCGGCCGAGATGCCCTGGCCGACGGCCTCCGCGTAGATCTGCGCGCCGCGGGCCTTGGCATGCTCCTCGGACTCGAGGACGATCACGCCGGCGCCCTCGCCGAGCACGAAGCCGTTGCGGTCGACGTCGTAGGGACGCGAGGCGCCCGCCGGGTCGTCGTTGTTCTTGGACATCGCCATCATGTTGCCGAACGCGACGATCGGCAGCGGGTGGATCGCCGCCTCCGTGCCACCCGCGACGACGACGTCGGCGCGGCCGGTGCGGATCATCTCGATCGCGTAGCCGATGGCCTCGGCGCCCGAGGCGCACGCCGACACGGGGGTGTGCACACCCGCGTGGGCGCCCAGCTCGATGCCGACGTTGGCCGCCGGGGAGTTGGGCATCAGCATCGGCACGGTGTGCGGGGAGACGCGGCGTACGCCCTTCTCCTTGAGCACGTCGTACTGGTCGAGCAGGGTGGTCACGCCGCCGATGCCGGAGGCGATGACCGCGCCGAGGCGGTGCGGGTCGACGGATGTGTCCTCGCCGGCCTTCGCGGTGTAGCCGGCGTCGGCCCAGGCCTCCTTGGCGGCGATCAGCGCGAACTGCGCCGAACGGTCCAGCTTGCGGGCCTGCGGGCGCGGCAGGACCTCGCCGGGCTCCACAGCGATCTGGCCCGCGATGCGGACCGGGAGTTCGGCCGCCCAGTCCTGCTCGAGAAGACTGACACCGGAGCGGCCCGCGAGCAGACCTTCCCAGGTCGAGGCTGCGTCGCCACCCAGCGGTGTGGTTGCGCCGATACCGGTGACGACCACGGTGCGATTGGTCGAGTTCACAGGAAAATTCTCCACGGTGTTGAGGGGATCAGCGGCGCCACCGCCGGGTGGCGACAGCAGAGCAGCCTTGTCAGGCCCGGTGCTTCAGCAGAGCGGCCTGATCAGGCCTGGTGCTCGAGGATGTACTTGGTCGCGTCGCCGACCGTCTTGAGGTTCTTGACGTCGTCGTCCGGGATCTTGACGTCGAAGCGCTCTTCGGCGGCGACGACGACCTCGACCATGGACAGCGAGTCGACGTCCAGGTCGTCGGTGAAGGACTTGTCCGACTGGACGTCCTCGACCGGGATGCCGGCGATCTCGTTCACGATCTCGGCGAGACCGGCGACGATCTCTTCCTGAGTGGCGGCCATGTTGGCGCTCCTTCTATGTATCCAGAGGGTGTGGCGCCCGCCGCGGCAGCGGCAGGTTGGTTTACAGCCGTACGGATCGGATGATCCGGACGACATGCCTAGGGGAGGGTAACGACCGTGGCGGCGTACACGAGACCCGCCCCGAAGCCGATGACGAGCGCGGTGTCGCCGCTCTTCGCCTCGCCGGTCGCCAGAAGCCGCTCCATCGCGAGCGGGATCGAGGCTGCCGACGTGTTGCCGGTGGTGCGGACGTCACGGGCGACCGTGACGTGTTCCGGCAGTTTCAGAGTCTTCACCATCGAGTCGATGATCCGCTCGTTGGCCTGATGCGGAATGAAGACATCCAGGTCGTCCGCGGTGATTCCGGCCGCGTCCAGCGCCTGCTGGGCGACCTTCGCCATCTCGAACACGGCCCAGCGGAAGACCGCCTGGCCCTCCTGCGTGATCGCAGGGAACTTGATGTTGCCCTTGCTGTCGAGCGGCAGCTTCGAGACATCGCCGACGTGCAGGTCGTTCCACGACACGGTCTGCTTGATGGTCTCGGACTTGTCGCCCTCGCTGCCCCAGACGGTGGGGCCGATCTGCGGCTCCTTGGCCGGACCGACGATCACGGCGCCCGCGCCGTCACCGAACAGGAAGGCCGTCGCGCGGTCCTCCAGGTCGGTCAGGTCGCTCAGCCGCTCGACGCCGATGACCAGGACGTACTCCGCGGAACCGTCGGTGATCATGCCCTTGGCGAGCGTCAGGCCGTAGCCGAAGCCGGCGCAGCCCGCGGAGATGTCGAAGGCGGCGGGCTTGCCCGCGCCGATCTTGTCCGCGATCTCGGTGGCGATGGCCGGCGTCTGCTTGAAGTGCGAGACGGTCGAGACGACGACCGCGCCGATCTGCTCCGGGGTGATGCCCGCGTCGGCGATCGCCTTGCCGGAGGCCTCGACGGACATCGCGGCCACGGTCTCCTCGTCGGAGGCCCAGTGGCGCGTCGCGATGCCGGAGCGGGAGCGGATCCACTCGTCGGACGAGTCGATCGTCTCGAGGATCACCTCGTTGGGCACGACACGGGTCGGGCGGTAGCCACCGACTCCCATGATGCGCGCGTACGGGGCGCCCTTACTGGGCTTGATCTTCGACATGCTCTCCTGGCTCCTTCTCAGGCACCCGCCGCGTCGGCGGCGGATGCGGTGTCGGCGATGAGCGCAGATGCGGCGTCGAGGTCGTCGGGGGTCTTCAGGGCCACCGTCCGCACGCCGGGAAGGGCGCGCTTGGCGAGACCGGTGAGCGTGCCACCGGGGCACAGCTCGACCATCGCCGTGGCTCCCAGGTCCTTGAACGTCTCCATGCACAGGTCCCAGCGCACCGGGTTGGCCACCTGGCCGACCAGGCGGGACACGACGTCCGAGCCGGTCGCCACGGCCTGGCCGTCGCGGTTCGACACGTACGTCAGCTTCGGGTCGGCCGGGTCGAGCGCCTTGGCGGCCTCTTCCAGCGTGGCGACCGCGGGGGCCATGTGGTGCGTGTGGAACGCGCCCGCCACCTTCAACGGTACGACGCGGCGGACACCTTCGGGCTTGTCCTCGGCGAGCGCCGCGATCTGCTCCGCGGTGCCCGCGGCGACGATCTGGCCCGCGCCGTTCACGTTCGCCGGCGTCAGGCCCAGCTTCTCCAGGTGCGGGATGGTGACCTCGGGGTCGCCGCCGAGGAGGGCCGCCATGCCGGTCTCCGTGATCGCGGCGGCGTCGGCCATGGCCAGACCGCGCTTGCGTACGAGGCCGAGCGCGGCTTCCTCGGTGAGCACACCGGCGTACGCGGCGGCGGTGATCTCGCCGACGCTGTGTCCCGCGACCGCGCCCGGCTGGTTCGCGCCGAGCGCGTCACTGAGTGCCGCGGCGGAGAGCAGACCGGCGGCCACGAGCAGCGGCTGGGCCACCGCGGTGTCGCGGATCGCGTCCGCGTCGGCCTGCGTGCCGTAGTGGGCAAGGTCGAGCCCGATGGCGTCCGACCACGCCCCGATGCGGTCGGCCGCACCGGGGAGATCGAGCCAGGGGGTCAGGAAGCCGGGCGTCTGGGCGCCTTGGCCGGGAGCGACGAGTACGAGCACTCTCACACTCTCTCTTGTGGACGGTGGAAGCCGCCCGTGGGGACAGGGACGAAGAACCGCTGGGGGAATTGTAGAGGCCCGACAAAAACCTACGGTTGGAGATCTCCGTCGGCCAGACGCCCCAGGATGAGCGCGATCCGCAGCGTGAACGCGGAGCGTACGTCCGATGGCGACCAGCCGGTGACGTCAGTCACACGTCGCAGCCGGTAGCGCACGGTGTTGGGGTGCACGAAGAGCATCCGGGCCGCGCCTTCGAGGCTGCTGGCTTGTTCCAGATAGACGCTGAGCGTCTCCAGGAGCGCGGAACCCGCTTCCTCCAGTGGTCTGTAGATCTCCTCCACCAACTGCTCACGCGCGGCGGGATCGCTCGCGATCGCGCGCTCCGGCAGGAGATCGTCCGCCAGGACGGGACGCGGGGCGTCCTGCCAGGCGGCGCAGGCCTTGAGCCCGGCCGCCGCGGCCTGCGCGGACCGGGTGGCGGCCAGCAGGTCGGGGACAATGGGTCCGGCGACGACGGGCCCGGCCGCGTACGGCCCGATCAGACCCTTGGCGACCTGCAGCGGATTGTCGCTGCCGCCCGCGATGACGACCAGACGGTCGCCCAGCACACCGGTGAGGACCTGCAGTTTGGCGTGCCGCGCGGCGCGACGGATGGCTTCGACGGTGAGTTCGCTGTCGCCGTCGGGCGCGGTGCCGAGGACGACACAGACATGCTCGGGGGAGTTCCAGCCGAGCGCGGCGGCGCGCGACACGGCCCCTTCGTCGGCCTCCCCGGAGAGCACCGCGTTCACGACGAGGGACTCCAGGCGGGCATCCCAGGCACCGCGTGCCTCGGCGGCCTGCGCGTAGACCTGCGCCGTGGCGAAGGCGATCTCGCGTGCGTACACCAGGAGCGCCTCGCGGAGGATGGACTCGTCTCCGGGGGCCGCGATCTCGTCGACCGCGGACTCCATCACCTCGATCGTCGTACGCACCATCTCCACCGTCTGGCGCAGGGTGATCGCCCTGGTCAGCTCGCGCGGGGCGGTGCCGAAGACGTCGGTGGAGATGGCCTGGGGGGCGTCGGGATGCCGGAACCACTCGGTGAACGCGGCGATACCGGCCTGCGCGACCAGACCGATCCACGACCGGTTCTCGGGGGGCATCGCCCGGTACCAGGACAGGGTCTCGTCCATGCGCGCGATGGCCTGCGCCGCGAGACTGCCGGCCGACTGCTCGAGGCGCTTCAGCGTGGCTGAGTGCGCGTGAGCCTTCCGGTGCGCGTCCTGGCGGGCGGCTTCCTCGTGGCGCGCGGCTTCCTCGTGGGCTGCCTGATGGGCGTCCTGGCGGGCTTCGTTCGCAGAGGGTTCGGGCACGGGGACAAGACTGCCTTATCGGGACGGGGACATGCGGAGCCGGGTCTAACGTGGGGTGCGTGATTGATGTACGGCGCTCCGGCGAGCGGTACCGCGGCGGCGAGCCCGCCGCCGGTATCGAAACCTTCCACGCCTTCTCCTTCGGGCCGCACTACGACCCGGACAACCTCCGCTTCGGCGCGGTCCTGGCCTGCAACGAGGAGCGTCTGGCGCCCGGCGCGGGCTTCGACGAACACCCGCACAGCCACACGGAGATCGTGACCTGGGTGGTGGAGGGCGAACTCACCCACCGCGACTCGGCCGGTCACGAGTCGGTCGTACGCCCCGGGGACGTCCAGCACCTGAGCGCGGCGGGCGGCGTCCGCCATGTGGAACGCAACGACGGCGGCGACCCGTTGGTCTTCGTGCAGATGTGGCTCTCCCCGCTGACGCCGGGCGGCGAGCCGTCCTACGAGGTGGTCCACGGCATCGCGGACTCCACTCCCTACGCGGTACCGGCGGCGGGCGCGCTCCTGCATGTCCGCAGACTCGCCCCGGGCGAGCGCACCGCCATCCCTGACGCCCCCTTCGCGTACGTCCACGTCGTACGCGGCGAAGTCCACGTGGCCGACGAAACCCTGACCCCGGGCGACGCGGCCCGCATCACGGACGGGGAGGACCTGGAGGCAGTGGCGGGACCCGGGGGAGCGGCGGAGCTGCTGGTGTGGGAGATGACGGGGGGCTGAGTCGCGGTGGCGGTGGCGGTGGCTGTGGCTGGCTGTCGCTGTGGGCAGTCGTGCCGCTGGGGCGGCACGGGTGGGCACAGCGGCGGCACCCCGCCCCCGCCGGGCTGCGGAGACGGTCCTTGCGGCAACTGTGCTGCGGGGTGCGCAAAGCTGCGGGGCCCGCAAGGCCCGCCCTTACGCCCCCTACAGCTCGGAGAGCACCGCGTCCGTGAACGGAGGCCACGCCTCAACGGCCCACGGCCCGAACGCCCGATCCGCCAGAGCGACACACGCCGCCCCCGCATCGGGATCGACCCAGAGGAACGTCCCGGCCTGCCCGAAGTGCCCGAACGTCCGGGGTGAGGACGAACTCCCGGTCCAGTGCGGCGACTTGGAGTCCCGGATCTCGAACCCGAGCCCCCAGTCATTGGGACTCTGATGCCCGTACCCGGGAAGCACACCCTTCAGCCCCGGATACGCCACCGACATCGCCTCGGCCACCGTCCGCGGATCGAGCAACCGCGGCGCCTGCACCTCAGCGGCGAACTTCACCAGGTCATCGACGGTGGACACCCCGTCCTTGGCGGGCGAAGCGCCTCCGTCGAGCGAGGTGGCCCCCATGCCCAACGGCTCCAGCACGGCCTGGCGCAGATACTCCCCGAAGGGGATGTCCGTCGCCTTGGCGATGTGATCACCCAGCACCTCGAACCCCGAGTTCGAGTACAGCCGCCGCGTTCCGGCAGGCGCCGTCACCCGGTGCTCGTCGAACGCGAGGCCGCTGGTGTGCGCAAGGAGATGCCGCACGGTCGACCCCTCGGGCCCGGCGGGCTCATCGAGCTCGACCGCCCCCTCTTCGTACGCCACGAGCGCCGCGTACGCCGCCAACGGCTTGGTGACCGAAGCGAGCGCGAAACGGTGCCCGGTGGGTCCATGCGCCCCGACGACCGTGCCGTCCGCGCGAACGACGGCGGCGGCAGCGGTGGGGACCGGCCAGTTCTCGATCAACGCCAGGCTCTGCATGCGTACGAGCCTAAGCGCCCTACAGGTTCAGCCGCATCGAGGGGTCGGGCTTGCGCACGAAGCCGAGCGAGGCGTACAGCGGCTCCGCGTCCGTGGACGCGTTGAGATCGACACTCCCCGCGCCGCGCTCCCGGAACCAGTCGAGCAGCACCTCCATGCAGGCCCGCGCATACCCACGCCGTCGCTGATCCGGATCGGTGGCCACGCTGAACACGTGACCGATGGCACCCTGCGGATTGCCCGCCCGCCCGATGCGGTAGTCCAGCGTGCCCACCACCAGCGCCGCCAGCTTCCCCGGCTGCTCCGACTGGTCGATGACGAAAGCGACGAAGTCGCCATCCGGATCGGCCAGTTTGTCCCGGACGACAGGCAGGGATTCGGTATGCCAGCCGGTGTCGGACGCGGCCGACACCGAGTCGGTGGCGAACACCGAGTCGATCATCACCTGCCGCAGCCTGAGCAGTTCTTCGGCATCCTCTGGCGTGGCGCGACGCACAAGACTCATGATCGGCACCGTAGCCACCACACGCAGCGACGTCCCCCGATTTTCCGAGGGTTTGGCTTCGTCACATTTCCGAGGTTTGGTTTCGTCACATTTTTCCTCCCGGTTCTGCTTGCTTGGAGCGCACTCCAAGGTTTTAGCGTTGGGGTCATGACGGTGATCGAGACCGAGACCGCCCATCCACAGGGCCCCACACCCGGCGTGACCGAACCGGACCCGGGCGCCGCCGGTGCTGCCGGTGCCGCCGGTGCCCCCGGTGCCCCCGGTGCCCCCGGTGCCGCCGGGAGCTCCGACGGCCCGGACGCCAGTGCTGACGCCTGTGCCTCGGTACCCACCGCGCACCCCCGCCCGGACGGACGGGACCACTACACGATCAGTGAGGTCGTCGCCTTCATCGGCCTGACCGCGCACACCCTGCGCTGGTACGAGCGAATCGGCCTGATGCCCCACATCGACCGCTCCCACACGGGCCAGCGTCGCTACCGCAACCGTGACCTCGACTGGCTCACCTTCGTCGGCAAGCTCCGCCTGACCGGCATGCCGGTGGCGGACATGGTCCGCTACGCCGAGCTGGTGCGCGAGGGTGATCACACCTTCACGGAGCGCCACGAACTCCTCGAACAGACCCGGCTCGACGTCCGCACCCGCATAGCGGAGCTCCAGGACACGCTCGCCGTACTCGACTACAAGATCAACTTTTACGCTGACGCCCGCCCGGCGCCGGAGAGGCTCTGACACTGATGACCGCAGAAACACCCAACACCCCCGAAGCGGCTACGACCCCCGAGACGGCAATGACGCCCGAGACGGCAACGACCTCCGGGACGGCAACGACTTCTCGGATCGCGAAGGTGCAGCTCGGGACAGACGGCCCCGAAGTCGGCGTCCAGGGACTCGGCTGCATGGGCATGAGCTTCGCCTACGGCCCCACCGACGCCGACGAGGCCCGGGCGACCCTGGAGCGAGCCCTCGAGCTGGGCGTCACCCTCTACGACACCGCCGACGCCTACGCCGCCGGTGAGAACGAGCAGTTCCTCTCCCCCTTCCTCAAGGCACACCGTGACGAGGTCGTCCTCGCCACGAAGTTCGCCCTGGCCATGGACCCGGCCGACCCGACCAAGCGCATCATCAACAACGACCCCGCCTACATCCGCGCCTGCATCGACGCCAGCCTCCAGCGCCTCGGCGTGGACACCATCGACCTCTACTACATGCACCGCCGCGACCCCGAGGTGCCGATCGAGGAAACGGTCGGCGTGATGGCAGAGCTGGTCGCCGCCGGCAAGGTCAAGCACCTCGGCCTCAGCGAGGTCACCGGCCCCGAACTCCGCGCCGCCCGCGCTGTTCACCCCATCGCCGCCGTCCAGTCGGAGTGGTCGCTGTTCAGCCGTGACATCGAGCAGGGCGTGGTCCCGGTCGCCGCCGAACTCGGCGTCGCCCTCGTCCCGTACTCCCCGCTCGGCCGCGGCTTCCTCACCGGCTCGTTCGTCAGCGCCGACAAGGAACTCGGCCAGGACGACTTCCGCCGCCAGCAGCCCCGTTTCACCGGCGACAACGCCGCCACCAACGCGGCCCTCCTCGAACCCATCCGCGCCGTCGCCGAAGCCCACGGCGCGAGCCTCGGCCAGGTCGCCCTCGCCTGGGTCCAACAACAGGCCCAGGCCCACGGACTGGCCGTCGTCCCCATCCCCGGCACCCGCAAGCGCACCCGCGTCGAGGAGAACACCGCAGCCACCCACCTCGAACTCACCCCCTCCGAACTCGCTCTCCTGAACCCCATCGCCGCCCAGGTAGCAGGCGACCGCTACGCCGACATGACCTTCACGTCAGCAGGTCGCGAGTAGCGATCAACCGACAGCCCTGCCGACCGGCCGATCCCTGCCCCTGCCCCTGCCCTGCGGGGTGCCTTACACGACAGCGGCCCAGCGGCCACGGTTCCTGGCAACCGCCTCCGGGGTCTCTCTGCTCGACGGGGACGCCACGGCGCCGGGGACTCTCGGCGGGCCCCTGCCCCCGCGGGGCGCCGCCAGCCCACCCCGCGGCCGTCCGGCGGGTACTCCTGGCCCCGTGGCTGTGCACGGGGCCCCGCCGCGCCCGCCCGGCGGGGCTCCGAGCGAACGCCCCGCAGCCGCGCGGCACGCGCCCGGCAACATCCGGCCCCCCAGCCCGCTCACGCCAGCCCCAGTGCGAAGACCGCGAACCCGGCCGCCAAGAGTCCGGCCAGTGCCCTTCGGGCGTGCGTGGCTCGTTTCCACGGGGCCTCGAAGCCGCGGGTGTAGCGGCCTATCAGCAGCAGGAGTACTCCGAAGACCGGAAGCCACGCGATCCGGGCGGCTATCCAGCCCCAGGTGTCAGGGCCCGCTGTCAGCCCCGGCACCGTGCCGCCGAGGAACGAGCCGGGCACCGCCGCCGCGAGCATCGCCGTCTGGTGCCAACACAGGATCGTCATCGCCGACAGGTTGATCACGACCACCGGCGCCCACAGGGCGGGCCTGCGCAGCAACTTGCCGATGCGCTCCCGCAGCAGGATCGCCGCACCGCTCTGCGCGGCTGCCAGTGCCAGGACCAGCAGCGACGGAGGGTGGGAATTCGTCCGGGCCTCACCCGGGACGCCGACCATCGATGCCGGGTAGTGGAAGACGAGCAGCAGGGCCGCGAAGAGGGCCGACCCTCCGACGAGCAGCAGCCACGCACCGCGCCTGCCCAGCCTCTTCTCGCCCCAGCTGACGCCCAGTTGATAGGCGAACATCCAGCCGGGCAGCAGATTCAGCAGGCTCAGCCAGGACGGCACGGCCTCCCCGAACGGGCCGTAGCGAAGGAAGTCGACGACTGCCACTGATCCGAGCAGTGGCGCCGCGGCCCAGGCCCCGAGCCGTTCGGCCGCCTTTATGCACCATGGAGTAAGCGCGGTGATCACCGCATAGATCCCGACGAACCACAGCGGCTGTATCACCAGCGTCGACCCCGTGCGCAGGGTCGTGCCGGGCACTCCCATCGCGTACAGCACCGGGATCAGCGCCGCCCAGACGGCCGTCACCCCGAGGACCGGACGCCCAAGACGCGCCACTCGCCCACGAAGCCAGCGGCTCGTCGACTCGCCACGCGCCGCCGCCCGGCGATACGACAGGACGGAGGCGTAGCCACCCACCAGAAAGAAGATGCCGAGCATCTGCAGCACCCAACTGAGCGGCGCGAAGAATCCGAACGATGCCAGCGGGCTGGCATTGTGCAGTGCCCCGCCCGCGTCGAGCGTGAATCCGCCGAGCAGCCAGTGCCCGGTCGGCACGGCGAGCAGGGCGAGCGCACGCAGCCCGTCTATGGCCCGGTCACGATGTGCGGGCGTCTTGGCGTCGATCGCCGACGCGGTTTTGCGCAGGGTGGTCAGTGGGGTGAGGTTCATGGCCGCTCTCCGTTGGGGCGGGCGTCGGCGGCAGGCGCCCAGCCGGCGGTGCCGTGGTCCGAGGTGGTGGAGGAGGTGGTCTTCGCGATGGCGGCGAAGGCCTGGAGGGAATCCGTCCCCGGGGCGAAGTAGCCGGTATGGCCCTCGGCTCGCTCCGCGGGAACGCGTCGGGCGCCGAACCTCGGGTCGGCCGGGTCCTCGCCATGGCCGAGGCCGAACAGCTCGACGTTCGGCACGTCACCGATCCAGTCGCTCTCGTCCTTGGCCGCCCACACGCGGGCGGAGGTGTGCAGATCGGCCACGCTTTCGGCACGCATACCGGGGGAGCCGAGCACCACCAGGTCGGACGCCGGCAGCTGGGGGGCCGCAAGACCGCACACCACCGAGCCGTAGCTGTGGCAGAACACGGCGGGGCGCGGGGTGCCTGACGCCGTCAGGCCCTGCACGAACCGTGCGAGCCGTGGCGCGCCGGCGTCCGCGAGCCGCCCCGTCGCGGAGTCCGGTCCGAGGCCCACCGGCGTGGTGTACCCGACCCAGGCCACCACGGCCGTGTCGTCGCCCGCGGTGGCGTGCAGGGAGCGTGCCATCCCGGCCGGAGTGCCGTACTCGTCCTTCGAGCGGTCGAAGGTGCCCAGGTCCATGTCGGAGCCCGGCACGACCACGGATACGTGGCGGGCGGACGTCAAGTCGCCGTACACCTCAGTTACTTGACCCCTGCCGCGGGGATCGAACGCGAGTATCTGGCGACCGGGGTTCAGGAGGTCTTCGTAACGCGTGACAAGGGATCGGGCCCGCTCGTGGTCCTGCAGAGTGAGCCGCGGGTCGCTCTCACGCGCCCGCTCGCGGGCGCGCTCGACTTTCAGGGACAGGGAGTTGGCCTCGAAGCGCAATTCGGCCGGGGCGCCGTCCAGATTGCCGACGACCGATGGATGCCGTGCGGCCAGGCGGTGCTGCTGCGCCTGGCTCAACGAGTCGAAGAACGCGGCGACTCGGGCGGGAGTCGTGGTTGCCGGATCCGGCAGTCGAACCGCCCACGTATGGTCCGCGCGCCAGGCCTGCGTACCTGGCGGCGGGCCCGTGAGCGGCTGCTGCTCACTGCCGACCGCCCAGCCGGTCGTGCCGGTCACGATCGTCGTCGTGAGCGCCGCGGCGATCAATGTCCGCTTGCTGCGGCTCTTCCAGCTCCCGCGGGCTTTCCCTGAACGAAGGCGCATGGCCCGTCTCCCTCCCCATCTCGTGCACGCTCTGGCGTGACGAGGGGAAAAGTAGGGAGACGGTGCCCTGCGGCACCTCACACTGCGGAGCCAACTTGCAGCTCATACCGGGGTAGGGGGAACCCATACCCCGGTATGGGGGAGGGCTCTACTGCTCCCCGGGCGTGATCAGTCCTGACTCGTAGGCGAAGATCACGGCTTGCGCGCGGTCCCGCAGGTCCAACTTGGACAGCACCTTGCCGATATGGGTCTTCACGGTCTGTTCGGCGAGGACCAGGCGCTCGGCGATCTCCTGATTCGACAGGCCGCGCGCGATCAGCACCAGTACCTCGGTCTCACGCTGTGTCAGGCCGTTCAGTCGCAGCGACTGGTCGGTGCGCGGCCGTTGCTTGGCGAAGTCCGTGATCAGGCGGCGTGTCACCGATGGAGCGAGCAGCGCGTCGCCGGCCGCCACCACGCGGACCGCCGAGATCAGATCGGCGGGCGGAGCGTCCTTGAGGAGGAAGCCCGAGGCTCCGGCGCGCAGCGCCTCGTACACATAGTCGTCCACGTCGAAGGTGGTGAGCATCAGCACCTTCGGCACGTGCACCACTCCGGGCGGAGGGTCCAACAGGGCGCGAGCCGCGGTGAGTCCGTCCATCTCGGGCATCCGGACATCCATCAGGACGACATCGGGATGGGTGTTGCGGCTGACGTCGACAGCCGCCTTGCCGTTCGGCGCCTCGCCCACGACGTCGATGTCGCTCTGCGCCGCGAGGAGTGCGGCGAAGCCGGCCCGCACCATGTTCTGGTCATCGACGATGATCACGCGGATGGTCATGCGGTGCCGGAGTCCTTTTTGAGAAGGGGGAGTTGGGCCGCCACACGGAAGCCGCCGTCGGGCAGGGGCCCGGCGTCGACCGTGCCGCCGACCAACCGTACGCGTTCGCGCATGCCGACGAGACCGTGACCTGTGCCGCTGTGCTCCAACGCGTCGGGTGTTTCGGTGGGCGGGCCGTTGACCACCAGGATCAGCAAATGCTTCGCGTCCAGGGTCACGGTGATGGTGGTGCGTGCTCCCGGCGCGTGCCGCATCACGTTCGACAGGGCCTCCTGGACGATGCGGTACGCGGACAGGTCGACAGCCGGTGTGACGTCGGCCAGCTGTGTGAGCACCGACAGTTCAGGACGAGACAGCTCGATCGGTACGCCGGCGCGCACCGTCGCCTCCACCAGATGCGGCAGTCTGCTGAGTCCCGGCTGCGGCGCCCGCTCGCCCGCTGCGTCCTCGCTGCGCAGCACGGCGAGCAGCCTCCGCATCTCGGTGAGGGATTCGCGGGCGCTGGCCGCGATGCTCCCGAACTCCTCGCGTGCCGCGTCCGGCAGGCCGTCGAGGCGATAGGGGGCGGAGTCGGCCTGCACCGTGATCACCGACATGTGGTGAGCGACGACATCGTGCAACTCCCTGGCTATGCGGGCTCGTTCCTCCAGAAGTGTTCGCTGGGCGCGCTCGGCCTCGCTGATGGTCTCCTGCTCGATGAGTCTGCGCTGCGCGTCGCCACGCTCGCGCAGCAGCGCGCCGAGCAGCAGCGCGACACCGCTCAGCACGATCAGCAGCACGCTGGTGTCCTGGCTGCCGTCGTCGCGGAACGCGCCGAGGACGAGGCTCACGACGACGGTCACCAGCCACACCCCCAGGAGGGTGCGGCGGCTCTCGCGCAGGGACAGCAGGAGGCACACGACCACGTAACCCACGATGATCATTGCTGTCCAGGGCGCGGGGCGGTCGTCGCCCGTGGACAACGTCACGATCGCTCCGATGACATCCGCGACGATGACGATGCACCAGGCGCCCAAGGGGCGACTCACCGCGAGCAGCAGCGGCGCGGCCTGAGCGACGCCCAGGGCGCCCGCCAGACCGCCGTTCACCCCATAGTCGTTCGCCAGCACCTGGGTGGTGATCGGGATGAGGGCGGCGACGAAGCCCAGCGCGGTGATCAGGGGGAGCAACCGCATCCAGCGCTTGGGCGCCCGCGCAAGGAGCGGTTCGGCCCGCCCCGCGGGTGTGGAGAGGAAGGCCCCTGCCCTGCCGAGCCCTTCGCGAACGCTCGCGATCGCATGCTGAAGGGTGACCCCGCTCCTGTCCGGCTCCGAGGCCGGTGGGCGGGAATCCTGGTCCGGTGGTGTCGATGCGCTGCTCATGGCCTGTTCAGCGTAGGCACGAAGCACGCCCAACGCCGTCGTACCGCGGAGCTGACCTGCGCCCCATACCCAGGTACGAATCGGGCTCCCGGCGATACCCAGGTATGACTCATGGGCCCATGGCTTCGCCTGGTCACAACTCCGCCAGCAGCTCGGCCTTCTTCGTGGTGAATTCCTCGTCCGTGAGCAGCCCGGCTTGGTGCAGCTCGCCGAGGTGCCGGATGCGATCCGCGATGTCCGCCGGGTCACGACGGATCGCCGGGGCGCTGCTGGGGACCGTGCCGGGCGTCAGGGCCGGGCCCGACGTCCGCACCGCGGCGAGCACCGATGCCGCGAAGGGCAGCGACTCGTGCACCGGCCCGTACCCGAGACCGAAGACGACGGCTGCGGGATCCTGGTCCGCCTGCGCGGGCTGGGCGAGTGGGGTCTCACGGCGCAGCAGCCGCAGATGGCCCTCGAAGACCTCCGGGGAGCGCCACTCGACGCCGCTCAGATCCGTGACCAGGAAACTCTGGTCGCCGGCCTTCCACTTCGCGGACGAAGCGCCCGTCCAGAACCACCGGAAGGCCACCGATTTGCCGTCGAAGGAGGCCTTGCCGTCGTACGCCTTGAACTGCAGCGGAGCCTCCGGCGGGGCGACCAGATAGCGGTCCGGAGGTCCGCAGTCACCCTCTGCGAGCTGCGCCCGCAGTTCGTCCGCGTAGTACTCGGCGAGCGTCTCCCGCTCGGCGGGCAGCACGAGTCGATACGGGTCGCACCCGTCCTTGAGCTGACCCGCGGCCGCCTCCATCAACGGGTCGGCGCCCGGTCTCGGCACGGCGTGCAGAACGACTGTCCCGCGTTTGCCGGGAGTGAGTGTCACCGCTGCGATCGCCTCGTGGGGGATGCGCCGTTCGCCGAGCGCCTGAAGGAGCTTCGGCGTACGGATCCCCCGTTCGAAGCGGATGAGCACGGAGTCGGACTCGAACTCCCAGGCGGCGTGAAATCCGGCCAGTACATCACCCATGCGGCTCATCGTAGGCGGCACGCGCGCCTCCGTCCCTCCTGCGGCGTGCCGCTGTTTCGTCGATTTCTACGCGCGTCAGGCCGCGGCTGAGCCGGAAGATTCCTCCCGGCAGACGTCATCGCCGCTCGCGCACCGCACCGAGCGGTACGAACCAACGCCGATGTCGGCGAAGTTCCTGAGGCTGTCCGTGCCCGGCTCGAAATAGCCGGTGTGGCCGATGGCGCCGCGTGCGGACAGCACGCGCGCGCCGAAGTCCCGAGAGACGGGATCGGCACCGTGACCGAGCCCGCCGACCTCCATGTTTGGCACATCCTGGATCCAGTCGTCGCCGTCCCGTGTGGCCCAGACGCGAGCCCCCGTGCCCAGCTGCGCCGCCGTGTCCGCGCGCATCCCGGGGCTGCCCGCGACCGCGATGTCGGTGACGCGGGAGGGCAGCTTTCGCGCGGCGACCCCACACACCACCGAGCCGTAGCTGTGGCAGTACAGCGCGACCGGTGAGTGACCCGGCAGACCGCGGACCAGGGAGTTGAGCCGGATCGCGCCGTCGTCAGCGCGCATGGACGTGGCCGCGTCGACTCCGAGGCCCGCGGGCGCGGTGTAGTCGGCCCAGGCGATCACGGCGGTACGCGCGCGTGGGCTCGCCTCGTGCTCCGCGCCGTACAGGGCCTTGGCCATACCGACCGGCGCGGAGTACTTGCGGTTCGTCCGCTCGAAGGTCAGTACGTTCGTGTCCACCCCGGGTACCACGACCGACACCCTGGAAGCCTTGCCGAGGTCCCCGAAGACCTCGGCGATACGGCCGGCTCCCATGGGATCGAAGGACAGGACCTGCCGACCCGGGTGCATCATCACGCCGAAGCGCTTCATTCTGCGCTCCGCCTCCTGTTGCCCGAGAGGGGAGAGCCGGTTGTCGTGCACGCGCTGTCGCTCGGTCTTGCGTGCTTGCTCCAGCGCGATGCGGTTCGCGCGATATCGCAGCTCTACGGGGGCACCGTTCATGTTGCCGACCGCAAGGGGGTAGCGGGTGGCGAGTCGGCTGCGCTGGTGCGCGTTGAGCGACGAGAAGAAGTGAGCGAGCTTGCCGGCCGGGGCACCGGCGTCGGGCAGGGCGCGGCCGCCGATGTGCCCACGCTCCCAGGCGGAGAGCGAGGCCGCGAGCGGCGATGCGGCGTCCTTGTGGTGGCGCACCGCGGTCCAGCCCGTGGTCGCCAGCATGACGAACACGACGGCGAGCGCGAGCAGTGCGCGCCAGGCGCTGAGTTGAGGGGAGGAGTCGAAGGAAGTCACTACGGAACACCCTAGGAGAATCGTGATGCCTACCGTGCACCGGGTGAGACAGATCACGTTTCACGTGGGGTAATTGAGGCAAAGTGGGCACACTTCGAGCATTCTCGTCACGCGTTGTATGGGTATGTACGCACTGCGCACCGGCGTAAACCGTTACTTACGGTGTATCAACCAGTCACCCAACGTGCTGATTTGTTCGATGGGTCGATCCATCGGTGGCCGGACGTCACCTGTGACCGGACGCCGCGGAGTGTGCCTGCCGTCACTGCCTGCGCCAGTTCTCCGCCAACGCGGGTCCGAGGTGGTCGAGATACGTCTCGGTGATCGCGCGGATCGACTCCACGCTCGAGTCCTCGCCCGCACCCCACAGTCGCCCGGTCACGCGCATCACTCCGCTGAAGGCGGCCACCACCACGCGTGGCCGGGGGTCCGTGTCGAGATCGAGCCCCTCGCGTTCGGCGATCACCCGCGCGACCTCTTCCTCCATCTCGATGGAGCGGCGCAGGTGGGCGGCGAGCAGGGAAGGGGTGGACTCGATCATCTGGTAGGTCCGCATGTGGAGTTCAACGGGGACGACCTCCTCGATGGACCGGCCCATCGCGTCCCAGGCCCCTATGACGGCCCCACGCAGAGCCACGAACGGCGTTTCGTCGGCAGGCCGTTCGCGCAACGCCTCCACGAACCGCTGCTCCACCATCTCCTGTACGGCGAACGCGGCCTCCTGCTTGTTGGCGAAGTACCGGAAGAACGTGCGCTGAGAGACGTCGACGGCTTCGGCGATCTCGTCGACCGTCGTCTCCTCGTACCCCTTGGTCGTGAAGAGCTCGAGCGCTGCGCGCAGAAGCGCGTCACGAGTGCGCTGCTTCTTGCGCTCGCGCAGTCCGGGCCGAGAGGACTCGTCGGAGAGGACTCCAAGGGTCTCTCCAAGGGCCTCGGCCTGCGGTTTCGCGGGGCCCGCCGCTCGCTGCTCGGTCCTCACGCCATGGCCTTCTTTCCACCGTTCCGACCAGCTCACCTTACCTGTGAGCTACGTGACAGTTACCGACTAGTGAAATGGTTTGTCAACTGTCAGTGACTGACACTAGCCTCGAACGTATGACTAGTCAGATCACCGTCGACAAGGCGGACAAGGCGCCGGAGCCGTCCGCTCCGGCCCCGGCCAAGGGGCTCCGCGGCCACCCTTGGCTGACGCTCTTCTCCGTCGCGATCGGCGTGATGATGGTCGCCCTGGACGGCACCATCGTGGCGATCGCCAACCCGGCCATCGCCAAGGACCTCGGCACCTCGATGGCGGGCGTCCAGTGGATCACCAACGGCTACCTCCTCGCGCTGGCCGTCGCGCTGATCACCGCAGGCAAGCTCGGTGACCGGTTCGGCCACCGGCAGACCTTCCTGATAGGAGTGGCGGGCTTCGCCGTCGCCTCGGGCGCCATCGGGTTCTCCAGCAGCGTCGGCCTGGTCGTCGCCTTCCGCGTGCTCCAGGGCCTCTTCGGAGCCCTCCTGATGCCGGCCGCGCTCGGCCTGCTGCGCGCCACCTTCCCCGCCGAGAAGCTGAACATGGCGATCGGCATCTGGGGCATGGTCATCGGCGCCTCGACCGCGGGTGGCCCCATCGTCGGCGGTCTGCTCGTCGAGCACGTCAGCTGGCAGTCGGTGTTCTTCATCAACGTGCCCGTCGGCGTCATCGCTCTAGTCCTCGGCCTGGTGATCCTCAAGGACCACCGCGCGGAGAACGCGCCGAAGTCCTTCGACATCCCCGGCATCGTCCTGCTTTCGGGCGGCATGTTCGCCCTGATCCTCGCCCTCATCAAGGGCTCGGAGTGGGGCTGGGGCGGAACGAGGACGCTGCTCTTCCTCGCCGGCGCGGTGGTTCTCTTCGTGCTCTTCGCCTTCTGGGAGACGAAGGTCAAGGAGCCGCTCATCCCGCTGGGCATGTTCAGGTCCATTCCGCTGTCCGCGGGCACGGTCCTGATGGTGCTGATGGCCTTCGCCTTCATGGGCGGTCTGTTCTTCGTCACGTTCTATCTGCAGAACGTGCACGGCATGAGCCCGGTCGACAGCGGGCTGCACCTGCTGCCGCTGACGGCCATGATGATCGTGGCCTCGCCGATCGCCGGTGCGCTCATCACCAAGTTCGGCCCGCGCGTTCCGCTCGTCGGTGGCATGGTGGCCACCGCCATCGCGATGTTCGGCATGTCCACGATGACGACGGACACCGCGACGCTGCCGATGTCCCTCTGGCTCGGTCTGCTCGGTCTCGGTCTCGCGCCCGTGATGGTGGGAGCCACCGAGGTCATCGTCGGCAACGCCCCGCTGGAGCTGTCCGGTGTGGCAGGTGGCCTCCAGCAGGCCGGCATGCAGGTCGGCGGCGCGCTCGGCACGGCGGTGCTCGGCGCGGTGATGGCAGCCCGGGTCGACGAGGACCTGCCCGCGAACTGGGCGGACGCCAAGCTGCCGCCGATGACGGCCGGGCAGCAGGACCAGGCGTCCGCCGTGATCGAGATGGGCGGGGCCCCGGTCCCGCCGAAGGCGCCGGAGCCGGTCGCCAAGGCGATCACCTCGGTCGCGCATGACACGTTCGTGTCCGGCATGGGCCTGGCCTTCACCGTCGCCGGTGTCGTCGCGGTCATCGCGGCCCTGGTCGCCACGTTGACCAAGCGCGGTGCCAACGCCGACGCGGGCGCCGGGGTCGGGCACATCTAGCCGCGTCCGAGCCGTCGCGCCTGCGCATTCTCGTGACGCCGCACGCGCATTTGGTGCCGTCGCGCACGCGCATCAGGGAAAGCCCCTCAGGGTTCTACTGGGGGGCTTTCGCCTATCTGGGTGACGCACATCCGTACCCCTTCCGATGGAGCTGGCGAGTGGGTCACAGTTCTGGCAAGTGATCCACACGACACGGGAGTTGAAGCAGATGCGCATGAGCATGCCCACGACCTTCGCCGCGGCCACACTCGCCACGATGATCCTCGCCCCCACACAGGCCGGTGCCACGGCACCGGTCACCAAGGCCGATCTCACGACACCCGCGAAGCACGCCGGGGCCGCAGCCCCGCCCAGGCTCGCCGGTTGCGGGCCGGGGGAGCTCTGCCTATGGGGAAAGGCGGAGTTCAAAGGCGCCCGACAGACGTATGAGCTGTCCGAAATCGACATCGAGAGCTGTGTAGCGCTGCCGGAGGGGGGCAGCGCTCAAGCTCTCGCCAACCGCACGGGCCGGCCGGTCACCACGTACCAATCCGCGGAGTGTGCCGAGACCGGCGAGTTCGACACCTACCCAGGGGGTGGCAGCTGGGTCCCGGAATCGCCTTACCGCGTACGGGCGTTCAAGGTCTGGGAGAACTGACCGGAGGCACCGGGGGCACATCGGGAGTCTCCGCGGTCGGCGCCGGCCGCGGCACCTCCACCCGCTCACCAGAGGCACCAGCCGCCCCCGGCTCCGCCCCGGCCGACAGTGCGGTCACCTGGGCCCGCAACGCACGCACCTCCGCCGTCAGCGCCTCGATCGCCGCTGTCTGGCGCCGCTCCTCGACGTCGTCCCGGTCGAAGCGCGAAATGAACCAGGCCGCGATATTGGCGGTCACCACACCCAGCAGTGCGATGCCCGACAGCATCAGGCCGACCGCGAGCACGCGGCCGAGCCCGGTCGTCGGCGCGTGATCGCCGTAGCCGACGGTGGTCATCGTGGTGAAGGACCACCACACCGCGTCACCAAGGGTCTTGATATTGCCGTTCGGTGACTCCCGCTCCACCGAAAGGACAGCCAGCGAACCGAACATGAGGAGGCCCACGACAGCTCCGGCGACATATGTCGTCAGCTGAATCTGCGACGCCATCCGGGCCCGGCGCCCCACCAGCAGCAGAGTCGACACGAGCCGCAGCAACCGCAGCGGCTGCAACATGGGGAGGAGGACAGCACCGAGGTCCAACCAGTGCGAGCGGACGAACTGCTTGCGGTGGTCGGTGAGGTAGAGGCGTACGAGATAGTCAGCGGCGAACGAGGCCCAGACGACCCACTCCACCACCGTGCAGGTGGTTCCGACGCTCTTGCTCGCGTCGGGCACCACGATGGGCACGGCGTAGGCGACGGCGAAGGCCACCGCGAGCACGAGGAGCGGACGTTGGGTGCGTCGCTCCCAACGCAGCTGTGCCGGTTGATGCTTCATGGGCGCTTCCATGCGCGCATCGTAGGAAACGCCGGAGGGCGGCGGGAGCCACCGCCCCACCACCCTCCGAACGCTCTACGTGCTACGGGGTCCGCGCGTACTGCACGCCGACGAGTACCGCACGGTCACCGCCATTCCCAGGCGTCCTAGACGTGCTAGGCGTCGCCCCCAGCGGCGCCCGGGTCGGCCGCCGTGACGTCCAGGAGCTGGTAGCGGTCGATGGCCTGCTTCAGTACGGAGCGGTCGAGCCTGCCCTCGCGGGCCAGCTCGGTGAGCACGCCGACCACGATCGACTGCGCGTCGATGTGGAAGAAGCGGCGGGCCGCACCGCGGGTGTCCGCGAAGCCGAAGCCGTCGGCGCCCAGGGACTGGTACGTGCCGGGGACCCAGCGGGAGATCTGGTCGGGGACGCTCCGCATCCAGTCGGAGACGGCCACGAACGGGCCCTCGGCGCCGGACAGCTTCTGCGTCACGTACGGGGTGCGCTGCTCCTCCTCGGGGTGCAGGAGGTTGTGGCGCTCCACGTCGACCGCCTCGCGGCGCAGTTCGTTCCAGGAGGTCGCCGACCAGACGTCCGCCTTGACGTTCCACTCCGAAGCGAGGATCTGCTGGGCCTCGACCGCCCACGGCACCGCGACACCGGAGGCGAGGATCTGCGCCGGGATGGCGCCCTGCTCGCCCGCCTTGAAGCGGTAGATGCCCTTGAGGATGCCCTCGACGTCCACATCGGCGGGCTCGGCCGGGTGCTGGATGGGCTCGTTGTAGACGGTGAGGTAGTAGAAGACGTCCTCGCTGTCTGGGCCGTACATCCGGCGCAGGCCGTCCTTGACGATGTGCGCGATCTCGTAGCCGAAGGCCGGGTCGTAGGCGACGCAGCCCGGGTTGGTCGAGGCGAGCAGCTGCGAGTGGCCGTCCGCGTGCTGGAGACCCTCGCCGGTCAGCGTCGTGCGGCCGGCGGTGGCGCCGAGTACGAAGCCGCGGGCCAGCTGGTCGGCCATCTGCCAGAACTGGTCGCCGGTGCGCTGGAAACCGAACATCGAGTAGAAGACGTACACGGGGATCAGCGGTTCGCCGTGGGTGGCGTAGGCCGAGCCCGCGGCGATCAGCGAGGCCGTGCAGCCGGCCTCGGAGATGCCGTCGTGCAGCATCTGGCCGGTCGGGGACTCCTTGTAGGCGAGGAGCAGCTCGCGGTCGACGGCCTCGTACTGCTGGCCGAGCGGGTTGTAGATCTTCGCGCTCGGGAAGAAGGCGTCCATGCCGAAGGTGCGGTACTCGTCGGGGGCGATCAGCACGAAGCGCTTGCCGATCTCCTTGTCCCGCATGAGGTCCTTCAGGATGCGGACGAACGCCATGGTGGTGGCGATCGACTGCTGGCCCGAGCCCTTCTTCGCTGCCGCGTACGTCTTCTCCTCCGGGAGGGGGAGAGGCTTCGAGCGGACCACGCGGGTCGGTACGTAACCGCCGAGGCCCTGGCGGCGGTCGTGCATGTACTGGATCTCTTCCGAGTCACGGCCCGGGTGGTAGTACGGCGGGGCGCCGTCCTCCAGCTGCTTGTCCGTGATCGGGATGTGCAGGCGGTCGCGGAAGCCCTTGAGGTCGTCGACCGTCAGCTTCTTCATCTGGTGGGTGGCGTTGCGGCCCTCGAAGTTCGGGCCGAGGGTCCAGCCCTTGACCGTCTGCGCCAGGATGACGGTCGGCTGGCCCTTGTGGGCCTTGGCGGCCGCGTACGCCGCGTAGACCTTCTTGTGGTCGTGGCCGCCGCGGCCCAGGTGCAGGATCTGCTCGTCGGTCATGTTCTCGACCATGGAGCGCAGGCGGTGGTCGTCGCCGAAGAAGTGCTCACGGATGTACGAGCCGGTCTCGGTGGCGTACGTCTGGAACTGGCCGTCGGGCGTGGTGTTGAGCCGGTTGACCAGGACGCCGTCGCGGTCCTGGGCGAGCAGCGGGTCCCAGCTGCGGTCCCAGACCAGCTTGATGACGTTCCAGCCGGCGCCGCGGAACTGGGACTCCAGCTCCTGGATGATCTTGCCGTTGCCACGCACCGGGCCGTCGAGGCGCTGGAGGTTGCAGTTGACGACGAAGGTGAGGTTGTCCAGGCCCTCGCGGGCGGCGATGGAGAGCTGGCCGAGCGACTCGGGCTCGTCCATCTCGCCGTCGCCGAGGTAGGCCCAGACGTGCGACTTGGAGGTGTCGGCGATGCCGCGCGCCTCCATGTAGCGGTTCATCCGCGCCTGGAAGATCGCGCCGAGAGGGCCGAGGCCCATCGAGACGGTCGGGAACTCCCAGAAGTCCGGCATCAGACGCGGGTGCGGATAGGACGAAAGGC
This sequence comes from Streptomyces sp. Je 1-332, assembly GCF_040730185.1. Taxonomy (NCBI): domain Bacteria; kingdom Bacillati; phylum Actinomycetota; class Actinomycetes; order Kitasatosporales; family Streptomycetaceae; genus Streptomyces; species Streptomyces sp. Je 1-332. The sequence goes on along the minus strand of NZ_CP160402.1, from coordinate 2,463,429 downwards.
CGTTCGGGGCCTTCGACTTCTCCTGGCGGAACGCGTCGAGCTGCTGCTCGGAGAGCCGGTCGAGGAGGTACGCGCGGGCGTAGATGCCAGGGGACGCGTGCCCCTGGAAGAAGATCTGGTCGCCGCCGTCGCCCTCGTCCTTGCCGCGGAAGAAGTGGTTGAAGCCCACGTCGTAGAGCGATGCGGAGGACGCGAAGGTGGCGATGTGGCCGCCCACCCCGATGCCGGGGCGCTGGGCGCGCGACACCATCACCGCGGCGTTCCAGCGGGTCGCGTTCAGGACCTTGCGCTCGATCTCCTCGTTGCCGGGGAAGAACGGCTCGTCCTTGGTGGCGATCGTGTTGACGTAGTCCGTGCTGCGCATCTCGGGCACGGCGACGCGCTTCTCGCGCGCACGTTCGATAAGCCGGAGCATCAGGTAGCGGGCCCGCTCGCGGCCGCGTTCATCGACCGCGGCATCGAGGGAGTCGAGCCACTCCTGGGTCTCTTCGGGATCGAAGTCCGGGACCTGACTCGGCAGGCCGCCAATGATGATCGGGTTGCGATCGGATCCGGAAGCCACGCTGTTCCTTCGCTGTTGGGGCTTTCGCCTGGGTTCTGCCTGGCTGTGAGACGTTCCCCATCGTGTACCGCGTAGACGCAATCGTCATCTCTACTGAGAGGTAACCGACGGGTCCGCCCGGTGGCCCTGGGGTAGGCTCGACCAAATCGCAACGATACGCCCATCCCGCCTAGCCGGTTCGTAAGGCCGTTCGGACCTCAGTTCCGATCGGTGTCGTACGAGCGAAGTCGAGCTGAGTGCGAGCGGAGAAGGATCTGGCAGGTGGGCCTTGAGTTGCGGCGACACGGCCGGGAACGTCACCGTTTCAGCGGTCTTGACGGCCGGGTACTTGCGCGATCCGGTCCGCCCGTGTGGACTACCGCCAATGTCCCGCGCACGCGCGTGGGTGAAGGCATTCCCGAAAACATGATCAGGAGGCAAGCCGTGAGCGCGACCGCGGACCACGCGGAGGAGCGGACCAACCCTGCCGCGAGGCTGGGTTTCCAGCCCGAGCAGGTGGTCCAGGAGATCGGCTACGACGACGATGTCGATCAGGAGCTCCGCGAGGCCATTGAAGGGGTGATCGGCAGCGAGCTCGTCGACGAGGACTACGACGACACTGCTGACGCCGTGGTGCTGTGGTTCCGCGAGGACGACGGCGACCTGACGGATGCGCTGGTGGACGCCACCCAGCTGATCGAAGAGGGCGGCGACCTCTGGCTGATGACGCCCAAGACAGGCCGTGACGGCTATGTCGAGCCGAGCGACATCAACGAAGCAGCACAGACGGCCGGCCTCGCTCAGACCAAGAGCATCAACGCGGGCAAGGACTGGACGGGCAGCCGTCTGGTCACGCCGAAGGCGGCAGCCAAGAAGCGGTGAAGCTGCCGCTCAGGCAGCAGGAAGTCGACTGAGCCGATCGCCGTGAGCCCCCACCGACGCATGCCGGTGGGGGCTCACGCATGTCCGGAGGGCGGCCGGGCCGCAAAAGCGCCCGCCCTGCGGGGTGATCGGACGAAACGTCCGTTGCGTAGGGTGGTCGTCACCCGAACAGCCCCATCGAAGGGATGCGAACTCATGGCGCTCGCTGGAACGGCGATCGGCACCAAGGCCCCGGACTTCGAACTGAAGGACAACCACGGCCGGACCGTGAAGCTGTCGGACTTCCGCGGCGAGAAGAACGTGGTGCTGCTCTTCTATCCGTTCGCGTTCACTGGTGTGTGCACGGGGGAACTCTGCGCGCTGCGCGACGAACTGCCGAAGTTCGTCAACGACGACACGCAGCTGCTCGCGGTCTCGAACGACTCCATCCACACCCTGCGCGTCTTCGCCGAACAGGAGGGCCTGGAGTACCCGCTGCTCTCCGATTTCTGGCCGCACGGCGAGGCGTCGCGCGCGTATGAGGTCTTCGATGAGGACAAGGGCTGCGCGGTGCGCGGCACCTTCATCATCGACAAGGAGGGCGTGGTGCGCTGGACTGTTGTCAACGGCCTGCCGGACGCCCGCGACCTCGACGAGTATGTCAAGGCGCTCGACACCCTGTGATTCCTCAGGGGTGACACCCTGTGTTTCTTCAGGTGCAGAGCCTGTGGCGGCCGGGAACCGGTCACTAGGATCCACTCGTTGATCCGATGGCAAGCACGACTGGGGCTCCCCGCCCCTGGACATCAATTGGGAGGACCTGTGGGAGTCAGCCTCAGCAAGGGCGGCAACGTATCGCTGAGCAAGGAGGCGCCCGGCCTGACCGCGGTTCTGGTCGGCCTGGGCTGGGATGTCCGTACCACCACCGGTACGGACTTCGACCTCGACGCCAGCGCCATTCTGACCAACGCCGAGGGCAAGGTCAGCAGTGACGGCAACTTCGTGTTCTTCAACAACCTGAAGAGCCCGGACGGCTCCGTCGAGCACACCGGTGACAACACCACCGGTGAGGGCGAGGGCGACGACGAGGGAATCAAGGTCAACCTGGCGGCCGTTCCGGCCGACGTGGACAAGATCGTCTTCCCGGTCTCGATCTACGACGCCGAAACCCGCCAGCAGTCGTTCGGCCAGGTCCGCAACGCGTTCATCCGCGTCGTGAACCAGGACGGCGGCACGGAGATCGCGCGGTACGACCTCTCCGAGGACGCCTCGACGGAGACGGCGATGGTCTTCGGCGAGCTGTACCGCAACGGGGCGGAGTGGAAGTTCCGCGCCGTCGGCCAGGGCTATGCCTCGGGCCTGCGCGGCATCGCGCAGGACTTCGGCGTCAACGTCTGAGCCGAGTAACGCCCTCCGCCTTGTCGTCCGGCGCCGCACACCACGAGTGCGGCGCCGGACGTGCTCAAACTCCTGCTCCCGGGCACAGCTCCCGAATCATGGGGGACCGGGAAACTCTTGCTCTCGAACCACGGGGAGGACCACATCATGGGCGTCACGCTCGCCAAGGGAGGCAACGTCTCCCTCTCCAAGGCCGCACCGAACCTCACACAGGTCCTGATCGGCCTCGGCTGGGACGCGCGCTCCACCACCGGAGCACCCTTCGACCTCGACGCCAGCGCGCTGATGTGCAACTCGGGCCGGATTCTCGGCGACGAGTGGTTCGTCTTCTACAACAACCTCAAGAGCCCGGACGGCTCCGTCGAACACACCGGCGACAACCTCACGGGTGAGGGTGACGGTGACGACGAATCGCTCCTGATCGATCTCTCCAAGGTTCCCGCCACCTGCGACAAGATCGTCTTTCCGGTCTCGATCCATGACGCGGACAATCGCGGTCAGGCGTTCGGCCAGGTCAGCAACGCTTTCATCCGTGTCGTCAACCAGGCGGACCATCAGGAGCTCGCACGGTACGACCTCTCCGAGGACGCCTCCACGGAGACCGCGATGATCTTCGGCGAGGTCTATCGCTACGGGGGCGAATGGAAGTTCCGTGCCGTTGGGCAGGGGTACGCGTCAGGTCTGCGGGGCATCGCTCTAGACTTCGGGGTCAATGTTTCGTAAAGCAGGGGACCGGCGCGGGGGAGACCGCTAAACGGGAGCCCGTACACACACGATTGGGTAGCCAGTGCTTCTGAAAACCTTCGGCTGGTCGTTCGCGGTTACCGCGCTCGGCCTGGTCGCGGCGGTGTTCTACGGGGGGTGGACAGGTTTCGGGATCGTGGCGATCCTGTCCATCCTCGAGATCTCGCTGTCCTTCGACAACGCGGTGGTCAACGCCGGAATCCTGAAGAAGATGAGTGCCTTCTGGCAGAAGATCTTCCTCACCATCGGCATCCTCATCGCCGTGTTCGGCATGCGGCTGGTCTTCCCCGTCGTCATCGTGGCCATCAGCGCCAAGATCGGGCCCATCGAGGCCGTCGACCTGGCGATGACCGACAAGGACATGTACAAGCAGCTGGTGACCGACGCTCACCCGTCGATCGCCGCCTTCGGTGGCATGTTCCTGTTGATGATCTTCCTGGACTTCATTTTCGAGGACCGGGACATCAAGTGGCTGGGCTGGCTCGAGCGTCCGCTCGCCAAGCTCGGCAAGGTCGACATGCTGTCGGCCTGCATCGCGCTGATCGTCCTGCTGATCACCTCGATGACCTTCGCCGTCCACGCCCACCAGCACGGCGGCACACACGTCAACAAGGCGGAGACGGTACTGATCTCCGGCATCGCCGGTCTGATCACCTATCTGATCGTCGGCGGCCTCTCCGGCTTCTTCGAGAACAAGCTCGAGGAGGACGAGGAGCGCGAGCACGAGGCCGAGGAAGAGGCCAAGCGCACCGGTAAGAACACCGGCATGGCGATGGCCGGCAAGGCCGCGTTCTTCATGTTCCTGTACCTCGAGGTCCTGGACGCGTCGTTCTCCTTCGACGGTGTCATCGGCGCCTTCGCCGTCACGAACGACATCGTCCTGATGGCGCTCGGTCTGGGCATCGGCGCGATGTACGTCCGGTCGCTCACCGTGTACCTGGTCCGCCAGGGCACCCTCGACGACTACGTCTACCTGGAGCACGGCGCGCACTACGCGATCGGCGCCCTCTCCGTGATCCTCCTCGTCACCATCCAGTACGAGATCCACGAGGTCATCACCGGCCTCGTCGGCGTCGTCCTGATCGCCTGGTCCTTCTTCTCGTCCGTGCGCCGCAACAAGCGCATCGCGGCGGCGGAGGGCAAGGGCAAGGGCTCGGGTTCGGACGAGAAGGCCGAGGTGCCTTCCGGCGTCTGACCCAGGCCTGATCCAGGTCTGGCCCAGGTCTGACCCAAGTCTGGCCCAGGTCTGACCCAGGGTCCGATCCGTTCCCGGAGTGTGACGCGGGGCCGGGTGAGGAACGCTTCTGAACGGGGCGGCCATCGAGGACGAGTCCTCCTGGCCGCCCCGTTCGCATTCGTAAGGAACTCACAGGGCCCATGGGGCTCATGAGGCTCCGGCACTTTTTTTGGGGGCGGCGATGTCCTTCTGGGACGGTTTGTGGCGTGGGCGAACGATGGACTACGAGTCGGGCAGCGCCGCGACGAACTCCATCGAACTCACCAAGCGGCACCCGACGGTCTCGCTCAACAAACAGGGCGCGGCCACCGGCAACCTCCGGGTCAACCTCTCCTGGCAGATGCGCACGTCCGACATCATCGGCAAACCCAAGGGCGCCGGCCTGCTGCGGCACCCCCTGAAGATGTTCCAGCCGGACGTGGTGCAGGCGCACACCCAGGGCGTGGTCAACGTGGACCTCGACCTCGGCTGTCTGTACGAGACGATGGACGGCGCCAAGGGCGTCGTGCAGCCGCTGGGCAGCTTCTTCGGGGACCTGAACGCGCCGCCTCACGTGAAGCTCAGCGGCGACGACCGTTTCGGTTCGCCGTCGGGCGAGACGATCTACGTGAACCTCGACCACCGTGAGTCGATCAAGCGGCTGCTGTTCTTCGCCTACATATACGACCAGACGCCGGCCTTCGACCGCACGCACGCCAAGGTGACGCTCTACCCCAGCAACGGCCCGCGGATCGAGATCGACCTGGACGAGCGCCAGCCGCAGGCGCGCTCCTGCGCCATCTTCACGCTGGAGAACGTCAAGGGCGAGATGGTCGTGCGCCGCGAGGTGAAGTTCGTGTACGGCTTCCAGGCCGAGCTCGACCGTCTCTACGGCTGGGGGCTGCAGTGGGGCCGTGGCTACAAGTCGAAGGTGGGCGGCGCCTGAACGGGCCCCGGGCGCTCATTGCGCTCGGCCCAATCGGCGTGCTGAGCCCGCTCGGCCCGCCCAGCCCGCTCCCGCTCGCCCCGCCCGCCCCGCTCGGTCTGCTGAGCGGCCCCGCGTCCTCAGCGTCCTCAGCGTGCGAGGAACTGCGGGCCCTGGGGCGGCAGCCGGAAGTTCGGGTCGGGCATCGGCGCCACGGGCTGCGGATAGCCGTACGAAGGCTGCGGGACCGGCGCCGCGTGGGCGGGCGGGTGCTGCGGGTAGCCGTAGGACGGCTGCGGGGCGGGCTGGTGGCGCGGTGGCTCGGGAGGGTAGCCGTACGCGGGCTGCGGGGCCGGGGAGGGGAAGGGCTGCGGGGCGGGGATCTGCGGGGCCGAAGTCTGGCTCGGACCTTGGGCGGGACCCGGGGCCTGCGCCTGCGTGGCAGCCTCGGGCAGCGGCTGCCGCTGGGGGTACGGCTGCGGGAGCGAGGCCTCGGTCGTCGGCTCGGGCACCGCCTCCGACTCGTCCACGGAGATGCCGAAGTCGCCGGCGAGACCCTCCAGGCCGTTCAGATAGCCCTCGCCCAGGGCGCGGAACTTCCAGACCTCGCCGCGGCGGTAGAGCTCGCCGCAGATCAGGGCCGTCTCGGCGCCCGTCTGCGGGGTGATGTCGAAGTACGCGAGCGGTTCGGCCTCGCCCGCGCCGGCGTCGTACAGCAGGATGCGCAGCGCGCGCACGTTCTCGAAGGCGACGTTCTCGGCGGAGGCGACGAGCAGGACGCGGTGCACGGCGGGGTCGAGGCCCGCCATGTCCGTCTGGATCGTGTCGGTCAGGCCCTCGGAGAGGCCCTGGGAGACGCGCTTCTTGCCGAGCCGCCAGACCTTGCCCGACGGATGGCGCGGCTGGTTGTAGAAGACGAAGTCCTCGTCGGACCGCACGCGGCCGTCGGCGCCGAGGAGCAGAGCCGACGCGTCGACGTCCGGGACGCCCTGACCAGGGGTCCAGCGCAGCACGGCGCGGACGGCGGTGGCTTCGAGCGGGACGTTCGACCCCTTCAACATCGCGTGCGTCATGCGGTCATCCTGCCTTCCCGGGTTTGAACGGGACAACGCGGGGGTGACGGTGTGTGGCCTGTGTGACTGTCATGGCCGAGTTACTTGAATTTCATGCCCGTGGGGAACCCTTGACACCCGTCCCTACGTACTATTACCGGCCACATCACGTCGGGTCGCGCCGACGAGTACAGGGGAAATCATGCGTCATTTCGGGCATATAGCCCCAGAGGTGCGACAGCGTCTCTTCCATCGGGAGCCGTGCGCCTTCACCGCGGACTCCTCCCCGCGCCTGCTCGCCGCCGCCCTGGGAGCCACGCTCTACAGCCCTGCCACGCGCCCCCGCCTCGCCGACGACATCCTCAAACAGGCAGGGCATGGCGTGATCTCGATGGTGCTCTGCCTAGAGGACTCGATCGACGACGCGGAAGTCGTCGGCGCTGAGGAGAACCTGGTCAGGCAGTTCGCCGACCTGGCCGGGCGGGACGGCGCGGAGCCTCCGCTTCTCTTCATACGGGTCCGGACGCCCGAACAGATAGCCGACCTGACGGAGCGACTCGGCGCCGGGATCCGGCTGCTTTCCGGATTCGTGCTGCCCAAGTTCACCGAGGAGCGCGGCGTCGCCTTCCTGGAGTCGCTCGCCGTGGCGGAAGCCGCGAGCGGCCGCAGGCTCTTCGCGATGCCGGTCCTCGAATCGCCGGAACTGCTGCACCTGGAGAGCCGCTCGGAGACCCTCGCCGGGATCGCCCGCACCGTCGACAAGTACCGCGAGCGGGTGCTCGCGCTGCGGCTCGGCGTCACCGACTTCTGCTCGGCGTACGGACTGCGCAGGCCGCCGCACATGACCGCGTACGACGTGCACATCGTGGCCTCCGTCATCGCCGACGTGGTGAACCGCCTCGGCAGGGCCGACGGCACCGGCTTCACCGTGACAGGCCCTGTGTGGGAGTACTTCCGCGCCCAGGAGAGGATGTTCAAGCCGCAGCTGCGCCGCAGCCCCTTCCTCGAGGGCCGGGCCGAGGAGCTGCGGCAGGCGCTCATCGAGCACGACATCGACGGGCTGCTGCGCGAGATCGAGCTCGACCGGGCCAACGGCCTGCTCGGCAAGACCTGCATCCACCCCTCGCACGTGCTGCCCGTGCACGCGCTCTCGGTCGTCAGCCACGAGGAGTTCAGCGACGCCGAGGACATCCTGCGCCCGGAGCGGGACGGCGGCGGGGTCATGCGCTCGGCGTACACGAACAAGATGAACGAAGTGAAGCCGCACCGCGCCTGGGCCGAGAGGACCCTCCAGCGCGCCGAGGTCTTCGGCGTCGCACGCGAGGACATCGGCTTCGTGGAACTGCTCACCGCCGGGCTCTCCGGCTGAGCACCCGGGCCGCCTGAGCGCCCGGGCCCCCTTTTTCCGAACGTAAGGACTGTGCGAGGACTGTGAACGACGACGTGGTGGAGCCGGCGACGGTGTGGTCAGGGACGTGGGTCGCCGAGCGGCTCGGTGTGGAGTTGGCCGGGGACGCGGGGCTGAGCGGCCTGCTCGGCCTCGCCCTGCGCCGCAATCCGAAGCGGGCGCATCTCTTGGTGTCGAACGTCCTCGGCAAGCATGTGCCGCAGCTCCCTTCCGTCGTGTACGCGGCCGGGCGCGACCTCGGTGTGCGGGTGCGCGCCCTCCTGGGCGAGGCGGAGGCCGGGCGCGCGGTCGTGCTCGGGTACGCGGAGACGGCGACCGGCCTCGGCCACTGCGTCGCGGACGGCATCGGCCTCGCGCCCTACCTCCACTCCACGCGCCGCCCGGTCGACGGGGTGCGCAGGGCGGGCGGCTTCGAGGAGTCCCACTCCCACGCGACCTCGCACCTGCTGCTGCCCGAGGACCCCCGGCTGCTCACCAGGGACGGTCCGCTGGTGCTCGTGGACGACGAGTTCTCCACCGGCAACACGGTCCTCAACACCATTCGCGCCCTGCACGAGCTGTACCCGCGCGAGCGGTACGTCATCGTGGCGCTCGTCGACATGCGTTCCCCCGAGGACCAGGGCCGCCTGACCGACTTCGCCCGGGAGATCGGCGCGCGGGTCGACCTGATCGCGATGGCGTCCGGCACGGTGAGCCTGCCGGAGGGGGTCCTGGAGAGGGGGCAGGCGCTGGTCGAGGAGTACGAGGCTTCGGCGCTCCCCGCCCCGCGCCGCGAGGCCGGTTCGGTCACCCGGGTCGACCTCGCCTGGCCCGCCGCGGTACCGGACGGCGGCCGCCACGGCTTCACCCCCGAGCACAGGGCGTCCCTCGATGCGGCGCTCCCGGGGATGGCGAACCGGCTCGCGGAAGCGGTGGCTCTGGGGGGCGCGCCGAATGCCGTCCCGCAGTCGGCCTCGGAAGCAACTCCCGCCACCCGCGTCCTCGTCCTCGGCTTCGAGGAGTTGATGTACGCGCCGCTGGCTCTCGGCGTGGCGTTGGAGGAGCGGTTGTCCGGTGGTGCCGTGGAGGTGCGGTACTCGACCACCACGCGATCGCCCGTCCTGGCCGTCGACGACCCCGGCTACGCCATCCGCAGCCGCCTCGTCTTCCCCGCGCACGACGACCCCGCCGACGGACCCGGCGAGCGGTACGCGTACAACGTCGCCGGCGGGGGCTTCGACGCGATCGTCCTTGTGGTCGACTCCGTGGCCGACCGCCCCGAACTCCACGCCCCCGACGGCCTGTTGGCGCAGCTCGCCGCGCACGCACCGCAGGTGCTGCTCGCCGTCGTGCCCTCGTACGTCCCCCAGCAAGCCTCTGAGTACGTCCCCGAAAGGCCCTCCATGCTGCCCGAGCCTCTCCGCGGCCCCGACTTCTCCTCGTACCCGGCCGAAGACGTCGGCTGGCTGCTCCAGGACCTCTCGGACGTGACGCTCGAGGCGCCCACCGAGGAGCGCGAGGAGGCGATACAGAGCGGTGGCGCGCACTACGCCGAGTCGCTGCCGGTCGAGTACCAGCCGAGCCCGCAGTACCAAGAGCTGTTCCGTGCCGCGCTCGGCACCTCCGCCGCCCGCATCGCGCAGGCCGTCGGTGCCGTCACCGAGACCGTGCTCGCCGAGTGCTCCCCGCGTCCGGTCCTCGTCTCCCTCGCCCGTGCGGGTACGCCCGTCGGCGTGCTGATGCGGCGCTGGGCGCAGCACCGGCACGGCCTCGACCTGCCGCACTACGCCGTCTCGATCGTGCGTGGCCGCGGTATCGACGCCAACGCGCTGCGCTGGCTCGCCGCCCACCATGACCCGGCCGACGTCGTCTTCGTCGACGGCTGGACGGGCAAGGGGGCGATCACGCGTGAACTCGCCGACGCGGTGCGGGAGTTCGAGGCGGCCGGTGGTCCGGTCGGCTTCAATCCGGAGATCGCGGTGCTCGCCGACCCCGGCTCCTGTGTCCGTACCTACGGCACCCGCGAGGACTTCCTCATCCCCTCGGCCTGCCTCAACTCGACGGTGTCCGGCCTGATATCACGTACCGTCCTGCGGGCGGATCTGGTCGGGCCCGATGACTTCCACGGCGCCAAGTTCTACCGCGAGCTCGCCGACGGCGACGTGTCCCTCGACTTCCTGGACGCCGTCACCGCCCGCTTCGACGAGGTGGCCGACTCCGTCGACGCCCAGGTCAAGGAGCTGCTCTCGGCCGACAGGGCCCCGACCTGGGAGGGGTGGGCCGCCGTCGAGCGGATCAGCGAGGAGTACGGGATCCACGACGTGAACCTGGTCAAGCCGGGCGTCGGCGAGACGACGCGCGTCCTGTTGCGGCGCGTCCCCTGGAAGATCCTGGCGCGCGAGGGCGCGGGGGCCGACCTCGATCACGTACGGCTCCTCGCGGAGCAGCGCGGTGTTCCGGTCGAGGAGGTGTCCGAACTCCCCTACACCTGCGTCGGACTGATCCACCCTCAGTTCACGCGCGGAGCCACCGGTACGGACGGCAAGGCGGTGGCCGCCAAGTGAGCACCTCTCGTTCAGTGTTGGTCGCCAGTGACCTCGACCGCACCCTCATCTACTCCTCCGCCGCGCTCGGTCTGACCATGCCCGACACCGAAGCGCCGCGCCTGCTCTGCGTCGAGGTCTACGAGAGCAAGCCGCTGTCGTACGTCACCGAGACCGCCGCCGGGCTGCTCGACGAGGCGGGCCGCGGCACGGTCTTCGTGCCGACGACCACGCGGACGCGCGAGCAGTACGGACGTATCCATCTGCCGGGCCCCGCACCGCGGTTCGCGATCTGTGCCAACGGGGGGCACCTGCTGGTCGACGGGGTGTCCGACCCCGCGTGGCGGGCGGACATCGACCGGCGGCTCGCCGCCGAGTGCGCCTCGCTCGACGAGGTCCGCGCTCACATGGTGCGCACCGCCGACCCCGCCTGGCTCCTCAAGGAACGGGTGGCCGAGGACCTCTTCGCCTATCTGGTCGTCGAGCGCGCCCTGCTGCCGGTGGAGTGGGTCAAGGAACTCGCCGTGTGGGCGGAGGGGCGCGGCTGGACCGTCTCGTTGCAGGGCCGCAAGCTCTACGCCGTGCCGAAGCCGCTGACGAAGAGTGCGGCGGTGCGCGAGGTGGCCCGCCGTATCGACGCGGACGAGATCCTGGCCGCCGGTGACTCGCTCCTCGACGCCGATCTGCTGCTCGCCGCCGACCGTTCCTGGCGGCCGGGGCACGGCGAACTGGCGGACACGGGCTGGACGGCGCCGGGACTCACGGTGCTGCCGGAGCGGGGGGTCGCGGCGGGGGAGGAGATCCTGCGGGAGTTCCTTCGCCATGGTTCGGCCAACGCCTGACCCCCGGCCGGTCCGCTGCCGCTAGCCTTGGCCCATGCCCCGATACGAGTACCGCTGCCGTTCCTGCGGCGACACCTTTGAGCTGAGCCGCCCGATGGCCGAGTCCGCCGCCCCCGCGGCCTGCCCCGCGGGGCACGAGGACTCGGTGAAGCTGCTGTCGACGGTGGCCGTCGGAGGCTCGACCTCGACGCCTGCCGCGGCCCCGCGAGGCGGTGGCGGAGGCGGCTGCTGTGGCGGGGGCTGCTGCGGCTAGCCACCGGCGGTCCGGGCGGCTCTGGGAGGTGCCCTGCGGGCCAGCGGGCCGCGCTCGCCCCTGGGCTGGTCCAGCGGGCCCGCGCGGGCCGGGCTGCTCTGGAAGGCGCCCGGCGGACCGGCGGGTTAGTCGGCTCCGTAGGGGACCTGCGGGCCGGTCGCCCCCTGGACGGGCCCAGCCTGGCCCGCGGGCCAGGCTGCTCTGGAAGGCGCCCGGCGGACCGACGGGCAGTCGGCTCTGGAAGGTGCTCTGCGAGTCGACGTCCTGGTCGGCTCTGGAAGATGCCCTGCGGGCTGCGGGCCGGCTCCTCTGAACGTGGCCCAGTCGGACGGCGGGCCGGTCGGCTCCTGCAGGCGCCCAGTGGGCGACGGCCCCGCGGCTCTGGAGGGTGCCCCTGCGGGCCAGCGTCCCGGCGGCTCCTGATGATGCCCAGCCGACCCGCGTCCCGGCGGCTTCTGAGATGCCCAGCTGGCCCGCCGCCCCAGCCGACGGCTACCGCACCACCGTCCCCGGCCCCGCCCCCAGCAGCCCGAGCTCCGCCCGTGTCGGTGCCCCCTCCCAGTCCCCGTGTGATGCCACGGCGAAGGCGCCCGTGGTCACCGCGCGGTCGAGGCGGCCCGTCACGTCGTCGCCGTCGAGCAGCGCCGACAGATACCCGGCGACGAACGCGTCCCCCGCGCCCACCGCGTCCACGGCCCGCACCGGACGCGCCGGTGCGTACAGCTCGCCCTCGGCGGTGTACGCGGTGGCCCCGTCGGCGCCGAGCTTGACCACGACCTCGCGCACGCCCTGCGCGAGGAGCGCCTTGGCCAGGGCGTGGGCTTCACCGGTGGCCGTCGTCTCCGGTACGCACAGCGGCAGTTCGTCGTCCGACGCGATGAGGACATCGACGTACGGGATCCACGAACGCATCACCGCGGCGGATTCCTCGTCGCTCCACAGCCGCGAGCGGAAGTTGACGTCGAGGCAGACCGTCGTGTCGTGCTCACGGGCCAGTTCGAGGGCGCGCCGGCAGGCGGCCAGGGCGGACGCGCCGAGGGCCGGGGTGATGCCGGTGAGATGCAGGACGCGGGGCGGGCCAGGAGCCGTGAACGCGCCCTCGACCGCGGCCGCCGTGAGGCGTGAACCGGCGGAGCCCGCGCGGTAGTAGTGCACGCGGGTCACTTCGGGCAGCCGCGGTTCGAAGAGGATGAGCCCCGTGGGCGCGTCCAGGTCGCGGGTCGCGCCGGAGACGTCGACACCCTCGGCCCGCAGCGTGCGCAGTACGAGCTCGCCCGCCTCGTCGTCACCGACCGCGCCGGCCCACCGCGTCGCGTGGCCGAGGCGCGCGAGCCCGATGGCCACGTTCGACTCGGCGCCCGCGATGGACACGTCCATCGAACCGCCCAGCTTGAGCGGACCGCTGCCGCGCAGGGCGACCATGGTCTCGCCCAGGGTGAGGACGTCGGTGGCGCCGCGGGGAGGTGTGGTGCCGCTCATCGGTCCGCCCCCGCCGCTGCCCGGGTGACCGCCACGAACCGCGCCGCGCGCTTGCGCAGCGCCTCCAGGTCTCCGCCGTCCGCCGCGTCCCCGATGAGCGGGGAGCCGACGCCGACCGCGACCGCGCCGAGCGCCAGGTACTCCTCGGCGGCGGCCGCGTCCACGCCGCCCACCGGTACGAAGGGCAGGTCCGGGAAGGGGGCTCGCAGGGCCTTGAGATACGCGGGGCCGCCCATCGCCGAAGCGGGGAAGATCTTCAGCGCGGTGGCACCGGCGGCGTCAGCAGCGATGACGTCGGTGGGGGTCAACACCCCGGCGGCGACGGGCAGTTCACGCCGCAGTGCCTCGTCGACCCCGGCTCCGAGTCCGGGCGTCACGATGAGGTTCGCCCCCGCGTCCGCGGCGCGGCGCGCGTCGTCAGTGGTGAGGACCGTGCCCGCGCCCAGCCAGGCCTCGCCGCCCAGCTCGGCGCGTGCCCGACGCAGGACGCCCAGGGCGTCGGCGCCGCTGAGGGAGACCTCGACGAGCGGCACACCGGACTCGACGAGCGTCATGACCGTCCGGAAGGAGGCCTCCGCGTCGGTGCCGCGCACGATGGCGAGCAGACGCCGGGTCCGCAGGGCTGAACTGAAGGCAGTGGTGAGGTCCGACATGCCCCAAGGCTCGCACAGGGGATTCAGCGTGCCTGCTCAGGGCCGGGTGTCGGTGCCCGGCACCTTGGACCTGGGCTCGACGCGGCGGCCGCCACGCCCGCGCCCGGCGTGCCGCACCTGCTCGGGGTGGCGTGCCCGCCAGTACGGGTTGTCGTGCGGCAGGGCCGAGCCGACCCGCCCGTACATCCCGAAGATCATCAGGAGGACGCCCACCACGAAGCTGAACAGCACGTTCTGGATGCGGAAGGCGAGGAAGTTGAAACCGGTGTCGAGGAGGGCGAGATTGACGAAGCCGCTCAGGATGAAGGCGCACCCCAGGACCATGTTGAGTGTCGACGCGAAGTTCCCGCCGATCACCATGCCGGCGAACAGGAGCAGGCCGACGCAGATCGACAGGACGCTCAGCGCGCCGTTGGTGTTCAGACCGGCGACGGTGTCGCCCCCGGTGTCGAAGAAGCCAACCTTGTCGATCAGGCCGAGGATGCCGAACGCGAGCAGGACGAGCCCCATCAGACCCGCGCCGACGCGGTAGACCGTGCTGAGGCGGTGGTCGACGGGCAAATGTTCGTTCAGCGTGACGCGCCGCTTGGGCCGCTTCGCCCCTGGGTGGAGTACGTGCGTGGCCATGTCCGCCTCCTGACGTCGGCGTACGTATCTCCAATATCCGCCCGCGGGGTACGGACCGCCAGCAGGGGGCCCAGGGGCGGGCCGCCCCTAGGCCCCCTGCCCGCGCTCCTCCCGGATCTGTGTGACCACGCGCGCCACCGCCTGCCGCACGGCCTCGGTCTCGGTCAGGAAGTGCCAGTAGTCCGGGTGTCGCCCCTCCAGGGAGGCCACCGCCCGGTCCAGGCGGGCCACGGACTCGTCGAGGGGGCGGGCGTGGCGCTGCTCCGGGGTCTGGCGCCCCGCCATGGCGAGGCGCTGGGCGTCGCGGATGGCGAAGCGGGTGCGCTCGATCTCGTGCTGGGGGTCCTTCGCCACCGCGTTCAGCCGCTGCAGCCGGTCGCCGGCGGCCGAGACGGCCTCGTCCGTCGCGTTCAGCAGGGCGCGGACCGTCGAGAGCAGCGATGTGGCGTCGGGCCAGCGCTGCTCCTCGCGCGCCTGCCGGGCCTCCCTCAGCTTGACCTCGGCCTGGCGTACGTTCTCCGCGGCCTGGTCCGGCACGCGCTGCAGGTCCTGCCAGCAGGCGGCGGTGAAGCGCCGGCGCAGCTCGCTGAGCACCGGGTCGACCTGGCCGCTGCGTGTGGTGAGCGCCTGCGCGCGCGTACGCAGGGAGACGAGGCGGCGGTCTATCTCCGCGGCCCGCTCGGGCAGCCGGTCGGCCTCGGTCCTGACGGCTTCGGCGTCCCGCAGGACGCGGTCGGCGCGCTGCAGCGTCTCCGGCACGCCGTGCTGGCCGGCGCCTTGGTTGAGCTTGGTCAGCTCGGGCCCGAGGGCGGCGAGGCGGACGGCCAGATCATCGGCCTTGAGCCCCGCCCCCCGTACGGCATCGAGGGCGTTGCTGGCGGCGAGGAGGCTCTGCCGGGCCCGCTCGACGGCGGGGGCGAGCCGGGCGAGCTGCGTCTCCGCCTTGTCGAGCAGCGGGCCGAGCCCCTGCTGGAAGCGGTCCAGGTCCTGCTTGGCCTTGTCCAGCTCACCCTTGGCCTCGGTGAGCTCGGTCCTCGCGCGGGCGGCGACGGAGGCTTCGAGATCGTCACGGTCGAGGTCGTGCGCGTCCACCGCGCTGATGTACTGGTGGCTGACCTCGTCGATCCGCCGCCCGATGGCCTCGAAGTCGGAGACGGCACGCTGCGCGGCGGGCGTGGAGTCCACGGCGATGATCGTCTCGATGGAGATCCGCAGATCCCGCTGGGCGGTGTCCAGCTCGTAGAAGGCGGCGGCCGCAGCGTCCTTGGCGGCCTGGGCGTCGGCCCGCACGCTCTCCCCGCGCCCGCCGAACCACCGCCGGGTGCCGCCGCCGGCGAAGGCGGCGGGCAGGGCGAGAGCGATGAGGGGGAGGGGCAGGAGGGCGAGCGCCAGGGCGTCGCGGAGGGGCCGGAGCGGGCCGCGGCTATCTCGGAGGCCGTGCGGGCGGGAACGCGGCCGCACGCTCCCGCAGCGACGTACATCCCCGTCCGGCACTGCTGAGGCACTCGATCTGCTCGACGTGTCCGGTGTGTACGGCTGCGAAGGTGTCGCCGTCACTATCCCTCTCCCGTGCTGTCATCCGCCTTGCCCGGTGTCACATTCTCCCACCGTTAATGACGAACACACGGGTCGGTTAGTTCGCGCTGCGCACCGCGACTTCGCCGTCTTCGCTGCGGGCGGACACGAGGTGCGGACTACCACCGCCACGGGGAGCGGAAACATCCACGCTGCCCCTCCCGGGCCCACCCTCATACGGGTTTGCGACCCGGGGCCACCGGCAAGGTAGGCTGTCGAAACATCCCGGGCGCGTAGCTCAGCGGTAGAGCGCTGCCCTTACAAGGCAGATGTCGGCGGTTCGAAACCGTCCGCGCCCACCCGGACGAAGACCCCCAGTCGATCACGGCTGGGGGTCTTCGGCGTAGCTGTCCTTCTCCCGGGCGCTGTCCTTCACCTGGGCCCGCAGGTCGTCGATCTCCTGTTGCAGCGACTTCAGTTGCGCGTAGGTGTCGAAGAGGTAGCGGACCTTGGTGCGCAGGGTCAGTGGGTCGATGGGCTTGAGGGCTACGTCGGCCACTCCGAGCAGGAAGGCCGCGGCGGCGATCTCGCGGCTGACGTCGAAGCCGGTCAGCAGGATGATGGGTATGGCGCGTGTCTGGTCGAGACGGCGTACGTAGCGCACGACGTCGAGGCCGCTCACGCCGGGCATGCGCACGTCGAGCAGGATGAGCCCGACGTCCCCGCGCAGGACCACTCTGAGGGCGTCGTCGCCGTTGGTCGCGCTCACCAGCGGGTAGCCGAGAGGGGCCAGTGCGCTCTCCAGCGCGAACAGGGTGTCCTTGTGGTCATCGACTACGAGGATCACGGATGTAGTCGGCATGGACCTGAGCCCCCTTTCTCAGTAACTACGGTAAGCCGAAGTCGAGTTGGAGAATCCGTCTCTCACCTCTGGTTGCTGTCCGGGTTGCCGCCCTGGTTCATGACCGCAGCACCGGAGGTAGCAGTAGCACCGTCAGCTACAGAGCAGAAGCCCCGCACCTGATCGGGTGCGGGGCCGGTGTGCCGGGGGCTCGGGTGGTGTTCAGCGTGATCACGTGAAAGCGTCACCGCGCTCGTGAAGGCGTCACGGCGCGCTACGGCTACTCCCGCGCCTTGGCGTACTCCTGCGCCATGCCTCCCGCGAAGTCGTACAGCAGGACCTGTTCGTCGCCGACGACCCACGCGTCATGGCCGGGCGGGCATACGAAGACATCGCCCGGGCCGACTTCGGCCTCGCCTCCGTCGTCCATCAGGAGGTGCATCCGCCCCGCGACGACATAGGCGTTGTGGTGGATCTGGCAGGTGTCGGTGCCCGCGAGCGGGGCCACGGACTCGGTCCAGCGCCAGCCGGGCTCGAAGGTGCCCACGGCGAAGTCCAGCCCTGTGAGATGGACGACTTCGAGGTGGCCGCGTGGGAAATCGCGACGCTCGTCCGGCTTTTCGACCGCCTTGACCTCGATCATGACAACTTCCTCCGTTCGGGCTCACGCCCGCGATCTCGGAGTCAGTTGTCGCCGCCGCGGGGTCCACGGCCGACGTCATCACCAGCCGACCCCTTCACTCCATCGTCTGCCTGTCAAGCGGGGGCCGCCACCTGGGGGAATCCCGGCCGGTACGCGGCCCGACCCGTGGACCGCGGCAGTGAAATCGATCGGGTGGTCGTCCAGAACTTCGGGGATCTCGGGTGAGTTGGAGGCAGTGGCAAGGCCTGTGCGAGTGTCCTGTGCGGATGCTTCGGGCGGGCGACCGTCGTGCTGCCGTTGGGCCCTGCCGGAAGGGATACACCTCGTGAAGATCTCCAAGGCCGCTGCTGGTGTCGCCAGTGTCGCCAGTGCCGTCGGAGTCGCCGGTGTCGGGCTCGCGCTGGGTGCCGTTGCCCCCGCGATCGCCGCGCCCCAGCCTCAGCCCCAGCCGCAGGCTCAGCCGTCCGCCGACGGCGTGACGCGGGTCCTCGACTCCGCCACCAGGACCACGCAGGACGTGCAGGACCTCCTCGGCGAGGCCGCAGTGGACCCGACCACCGGAGAGCTGACCGCGAACAACCCCGGCGCCGTCACGACCAAGGCCGGCGACGCGGCGCTCGGAGCGGTCTCGATGCTCGGTGGGCTGCCCGCCGGGGCGCCGGTCGGCTGAGGCCGACCCGGCGAAGTGCCCCTACGGGGACTGCCGTTGGTACGGCATGGAGGGGCTTCGCTGAGTCGGACGGCTGCCCGGCGGTGACCGTCCGGCTCAGCGGCCCGAACCCGGGTGGGTCCGGCGGTACCTGCGGTCCCAGCGCTCCTGGCGTTCCTTGCGGATGCGGTAGTCGCGGTAGGTCTTGGGATAGCCTCCGCCTCCGCCACCTCCGCCCCCACCGCCGGCTGCGCCCCCGCCGCCACCTCCGGCCCCCGAGGCTCCGCTCGCGCCGCTTCCGCTGCTGCTCTTGCCGGAGCCTCCGCGGTCGTACTGCTGGACCATGAAGAAGACGAGTGCCGCAGCGGCCAGCCACAGAACTGGCTGGCCGAAACCCAGGCCGACCAGAGCGAGAAGCAGGACGACCAGCAGAGCGTTCATGGCGGCACCTCCTTGGCGTAGCAGGAGTCAACGCCCGCCGTCACCCGGTGTCAATGGATTTCTCGTGGATGTGTTTCAGCCGTGCACGAGCCGCCACCGCATCGGGTCCCGACACCTGATCCCAGAAGCGGTGACACGTGACGAACACCGCCAACTCCCGCTCCCGGGCACGGAGTTTCTCGACCTCCTCCTGTTCGTCCGGTGTCCAGCCGGGGGAGGCGGGGCGCTCCACCTTCCGCCAGCCGTGGTCGTCGCTGAAGCCGTCGAGGGGCGTGACCGACCAGGGGAGCCGCTTCAGCAGGGCCAGGAGTTCGGCCCGGACCTGGTGCAGTTCCTCCTGACCCGCGAGGAGGTCGTCAGGGAAGTCGTATGCAGGGGTTGCAGGCACCCCGTAATGCTACTCCTGTTCGAATTTCGAGTGCGAGAGCCGCCACGCCTGAGGTGGGGTGAACTTCGGGAGGGGTGCGGGGATGCGGGGTGCGGGGATGCGGGGAGCGGGGCGCGGGGAGCGGGGAGCGGGGTGTGTGAGCTCTCGTCGCGCGGACGACTTCACGTCCGAGCTCCCTTCGCGGCAAGCTGTAAGCATGTGCCGCAGCATCAAGACGCTCCGTCCGCCCGCCATCCCCGACGACGCCACCGAGGAGGAGATCCGGGCCGCCGCGCTTCAGTACGTGCGCAAGGTCTCGGGGTTCCGTGCCCCGGCCGCGCACAACCGCGAGGTCTTCGACCGAGCCGTGGACGCGGTCGCCGAGGCCACCGCGGAACTGCTCGCCGGGATCGAGGTGCGCGGGGCCAAGCCGCGGGCCGCCGACCGGACGCCCGAGGAAGCCCCGGCGGCCTAGTTCGCCGCCGCAGCCCCAGCAGCCCCCGCCGCCGCCCCGGCGGCCCCGGCAGCCCCCGCCCCAGCCGCCGCAGTCGCCGACCGCGGTCGGCGGACCAGGAACGCCGCACCCGCGCCCGCCGCGAACAGCGCGAGCAGTGAGACACCCGTGGCCAGCCACGTCGCGCCGAGCCACTGCCCGCCGAAGTAACCGAGCGCGACGCTGTACCCGGCCCACGCCACGCCCGCCAGGGCCGACCAGGGCAGGAACTCACGCACCTTGCGATGTGCCGCGCCCGCCGCGAGCGAGACGATCGAGCGGCCCGCCGGGGCGAAGCGCGCGAGGACGACCAGGGCGCCGCCGCCCCGGGAGAGCGCGGTGCCGAGTCGTTCCTGCGCGGTGGTGAGGCGCCGGGAGCGGGCGATGGCGCGGTCCAGGCGCTCGCCGCCGCGCCAGGCGAGGCGGTAGACGGCCAGGTCGCCGAGTACCGAGGCGGTGGCCGCGCAGAGCAGCAGGATCAGGATGTCGGGCACCGCGTGCGGCACGCTCCCCGCGCCCGCGGTCGCCGTACTCGCCGTGCCTGCCGCGGCCGCCGCGGTGGCCGCCGTGATGACGAGGACGCCGCTCGGCAGCACGGGCAGGACGATGTCGAAAAGCACCGAAAGCGCGACTACCGCGTAGATCCATGGGCTGCTGGTCAGTGAGCCCAGACTCTCAAGCACCGGAATTTCCCCGTAACTCCCCGGTCGACGACGTGACTGCCGCGACGTCGCGGGGGAGCGGCAGGGGCGGCTTGGTGACAGCTGTACAGCGTACGCCGCGGTCCCCGCCGGAGATCCACGGGGGGCTCATATGTTCGCTACGTCACGTTCACCCGGCTGCCGCCTTCGATGGGGCATACGGCGCCGAAGTCCCGTACCAACAGAGTCACCAACAGGAAGGAGCGGGGCGATGGTGGCAGGAATGCTCGCCGGGGCCGTGGCAACAGCGGTGCTCGCAGCGGGCGGTGGCGCGGTCGGCGGGGGAGCGGTTGACGGAGGCGCGCCGTATTACGAGATGCGGGTCGCGGGGCGGTTCGCGCCGCCCAAGGCCTCGATGTACTCGTGGGCGGTCACGTACGACACGAAACTCGTCCCGCCGGGTCGCAGATCGAGATCGAACAGCGAGGCAAGCCGGGCGACATGGAGGTCACGCTCCGGGTGAAGGGGATGAAACCCGGTTACGCGTACGGGGCGCACGTGCACCAGAAGCCGTGCGGCAGCGACCCCGACGCGGCGGGCGGGCACTACCAGCACCGCCAGGACCCGGTCCAGCCCTCGGAGGACCCGGCCTACGTCAACCCGGAGAACGAGGTCTGGCTGGACTTCACCGCGGGCAAGGACGGTTCGGGCACGGCGACCTCCCGCCATGACTGGGAGTTCCGTGCGGGGGAGGCCAGGTCCGTCGTGCTGCACGGTGAGCAGGGTGGGGCGGGGGACCGGTCGGCGTGCGTGACGGTGCCGTTCCTTCCCACCCACTGAGGCTCATGAGCTGACGTGAGGGCGCCCCATCCTCGTAACGCACGAGGATGGGGCGCCCTCACGTCAGGGTGTGCGCGGCTGCGCGGGCGCGTCAGGCCGCCACCGGCGTCCGCTCCGACGCCGCCTTGGTCTCGCTCGCACCGCGCGAGGCGAAGAGCCGGTCGAGGCCGAGCGCGCCCGAGCCGGTGAAGACGAGCAGGAGCATGGCCCAGCAGAAGATCGCGGAGGCCTCTCCGCCGTTCTGCATCGGCCACAGGGCCTCCGGCTGGTGCACCTTGAAGTAGGCGTACGCCATCGAGCCGGACGAGATGAACGCGGCGGCGCGGGTGCCGAGGCCGAGGGCGACCAGGCCGCCGCCGACCAGCTGGATGACGGCCGCGTACCAGCCCGGCCAGGTGCCGGCGTCGACCGTGCCGCCGCCCATCGCGCCACCGAGCACTCCGAAGAGCGAGGCGGCGCCGTGGCAGGCGAAGAGCAGGCCGATGACTATGCGGAAAAGCCCGAGGGCGTAGGGCTGGGCGCTGTTGAGACGTCCAGTCATGGTGGGGGACTCCTTCGGTCTTTGGGGACGGTAACCGAGCGGAGGCCCAAGGTTAGGTGAACCTAATCTATGCTTGCAAGTTCAACATCTGGCCATTCCGGCGATTCCGCTTGCCGCGCGGAGGGGACCGCTCCCCTCGGGGAAGGGATCTCCGTCGCCCCTGCCGCTCCCGCCGCCGTCCGCAGCGCGGCCCGCGCCACCGCGTCCGCGTCGGACAGGGTGACCGAGTCGACGCCGGGCCTGGCCCCGGCCGCCGTCACCCAGTGCACGCCCTCGGTGGGCACTCCGAACGCGAACCGCCGTGCGTGGGAACGGCCTTGACGGTCAATCAGGTGATAGGGGCGGGGAGTGACGTCGAGGCCTCCGGTTTCGTGGCCGCCGACCACGTGGGCGCGGCACTGGCCCGTCTCCAGGAGCCGCCCGAGCAGCTCGTCCGCGGTGCGCCGCACATCCGGTTCGGGGAGCCGGGCCTCGATCACTGTGGTCACCGACACATCCGAACCCGGTACGTCGGGGGAGTGGGCGAGGAACGTCCCGCCCGCCGCGGGCCGCACGGCGAGACGCGGGCCGAGCACCTCCACGACGCCCGCCTCGATCAGCGCGGTCATCTCCTCGATGCGGCGCCGGGGAGGGCCGATCGACAGGTAGGCGTTGAGCGGGGTGTACCAGCGGTCCAGGTGCTCGCGGCGTGAGGTCCCCGACAGGCCGCCGTGGTCGAGGATCAGGCGGAGTTCGTTGCGCAGGTCGCGCAGGACGTCGAGGGCGGACTTCAGCGGGCTCGTGACATTGCCGAGCGCGGCCTGCGCGACGTCCTCGCGCAGATACGAAAGCAGCCAGGCGCGGAAGTCGGCCGGGGAGCCGAAGGCGTGGCCGGCATGCGGCTGCGCGAGGCGGTCCCAGGACCAGCGTGCGGCTTCGGGGACTCCGAACTCGTCCAGTACGAGGGCCTCTTGAGGACTGTGGTGCGGTACGGCGAGGAAGGCGTCCCGGAAGTCCGTTACCCGCTCCCGCTCGCGGGGCTGGACGAGGGCCGCGTAGTAGACCGTCTCCACCTCCTTGGCAACCAGCGGCCATATCTCGTCCAGGAAGTCCGGGGCGTCACCGCTGTCGGCGCGCTTGCGGAAGCGGGCTATGACGTCGGACGTGAGGACGAGTGGCTCGTGCCGTCCGTAGGGGCCCTTCTCGTTGTCGCCGCGCGCTTGGTACGGGATGCCGCGCCGCGAACCCGCGTACAGCTTCGGCTCGTGCCCCGAGGGGTGGTAGCGCAGGCCGCCTCCCGGCGCCGGGGCGAAGCGTCCGCCGCGGCCCTGCGTCAGGAGCGCCATGTGGTCGAAGAAGTTCAGGCCGAGCCCGCGCAGCAGGACACGCTCGCCGGGGGCGATGGCCGAGAGGTCCACGTCGGCGGGGTTGGCGGGCGGGATGTGGCGCAGGCCGTGCCGGGCCGCGTGCGCGGTGAGGTGCTCCTGCCCCTCGTCGCTGACTGTGGGGAGGTGCCCCTGCGCGAGGATGACGGCGTCGAGCCCGGAGAGCTCGCGGCCGCTGTCGAGCACGAGGGACTGGGCGCCGTCGGCAGGCCCTTCGAGGCGTACGGCGCGCGCCGCGTGCGCCTCGACCCGGACGGTTCCGGGGGCGCGGCGCAGGGTCTCGGCGAAGACCCACTCCAGATAGCGGCCGTAGCAGGCGCGGGTCGGGTAGTCGTCGGGGCCGAGCGCCGGCGCGTGTCCGGCGGCGGCCCATGCGTACAGGCTCGGGCCCGGCCGTATCGGTCCCGCGCAGTCGACGCTCTCGTCGGTGAAGAGCGTCACCTGTGAAGCGACCGTGTTCATGAGCAGCTCGGCCGGCTGGGCGGTCCGCCAGACCCGTCCCGGCCCCGGGGGCGAGGGGTCGACGACGTGAACCGTCAGCCGCGCCCCTGGCGGCAGGAGTTCGGCCGCCGAGGCGCAGAGGCGCTCCAGGACACTCGTGCCGCGGGGCCCCGCGCCGACGACGGCGACTGCAACGTCATGTTCCGGTGCGGCCGCTGCGGATGGTGCGAACAAGAGCGTGACTCCCGGGCATAGCAGGGGGCGGTGGGGGGCGTGGGGGTGGTTGGGGGGTGTGGAGTGGGTGCGGGGTGCGGGGTGGTGGAAGCGGACGGTCCGCCTCATCATGCCGCCGGAACCCCCGAAGTCGAACCCCGTGACGGAGGTTCACCAGAGGGGTGTGGCCTGTGTCACGTACTGTCTGGGGGTGCTGGCCGCCTTTGCGGGGTTATGGGACCCAGGGGCTAGCCCCACGAGCCCCCGGAGCTCACGAGAGCCGTGACCTCTGCGTCGTCTCCAAGTGGGTGCCGACGCCCTTCACCACCTGTGCCTGGTCCAGTCGTACGTCCGCCGAACGGCCCCTCAGTGTCAGTGTCATGAGCTGGTTGCCGAACCAGGGGCCGCCCGTTTTGCGCCAGTTGATGGCTGCCCGTGCCGTCCGGCCGTGGCGGACGAAGCGGCGGCCCAGGGCTCGGCCCACCCTGCTCCAGCCGAAGTGGAAGCCCAGCTTTATCGACGCGGGGATGGAGTTGTGGACGGGGGAGCACGTCAGTTGCAGGACGCGGGCCTCGGGGCCGACGCCCGCCGGCCAGGTCGGTTCCGCGATGTACGCGTGGTGGACGTCGCCGGAGAGCACACACACCGTCGCCGGGGCGCCCGCCCCCGTGCCCGCCTCGGCGATCAGCGAGGTGAGCGCGTCGAAGGACGAGGGGAACGCCGCCCAGTGCTCCAGATCCGACCGCCTGCGCAGGTTCTCGCCGAAGCGGGCCCAGCGCTCTCCCCGCTCGCCACGGCACAGCGCGGCGTTCCAGCCCTCGGCGTCATGGATGAGGTGCGGAAGCAGCCAGGGCAGCGACGTGCCGATCAGAAGGTGGTCGTAGCCGCCCGTGCGGCCCGGGCCGTCTTCTCCGCCCACGCCGTCCAGCGCCTGCTCGCGCAGCCAGCGGGCCTCGTCCGGGTCGATCATGGCGCGGTTCTGTTCGTCCAGGACGCGCGCCGCCCTGGTGTCGATCATGAGCAGGCGTACGCGGCCGAAGTCCCGGCGGTAGCTCCACCGGGTAGCCCCTGGGTCGGCGTCCGAGGCCGCCGCGAACGCGCGCAGTGCGTCCGTGCCGTCGGGTGTCGAGCGCAGCGTGGCGTACAGCTCGTCGCGCTCCAGCTCGGCGGGCGGCAGATTGCCGAGGTGCTGGTAGACCCAGTACGACATCAGGCCGCTCAGCACCCGCTCGCGCCACCACGGTGTCGCCCGCATCTCGGCGAGCCAGGCCGCGCTGGTGTTCCAGTCGTCTATGACGTCGTGATCGTCGAAGATCATGCAACTGGGCACGGTGGACAGCAGCCACCGCACTTCGGGGTCGAGCCACGATTCGTAGTAGAGGTGGGTGTACTCCTCGTAGTCCGCGACCTGGTCGCCCGGCGGTTCGTTCAGGTTCCGGCGGGCCGCGAGCCAGCGGCGCGTGGCCTCGGACGTGTTGTCCCCGTACACCTGGTCGCCCAGGAGGAGCAGGACGTCCGGGCGGTCGGCCGGTGTGCCGGTGGCGATGCGCGCGGCGAGGGTGTCCAGGGCGTCGGGCCCGACGGGGTCGTGCTCGTCGCTCGGCGGAGCCGCCCAGCGGCAGGACCCGAAGGTGACACGGAGCTCCTCGTCGTCGCCCTCGCCCGGCGTGCGGATGGTGCTCGGCGGGAAGGGCGAGTCCGGTAGCGGCCACACGGGGCCGCCGCTGTCGCCGAGCCGCACCTCGTACGCGGTCTCCGTGCCCGGACGCAGGCCGGTGACCGGGATGAGCGCATAGTGATGGCCCGCGATCTGGAACGTGTTCGCCGTGCCTTTGGCGCCGTCCGCGCACCGCACCTCGGCGGTGCAGGGGCGGTCGGCCTCGACCCAGACCGTCGCCGTCGAACCGTCGACATACCTCAGTAGTGGACCCAGGCGCAGCCGTGCCACGTTGATCACTCTCCTCCGTCGCCCCGTACGGTACGGAACGACGGAGGCCGGTGGCGAGGTTCCGGGGATTCCCGCTGGTTACAGGCCGGTGACCTCACTACTTGTGACCCGGTGCACTACTGGTGACCCGGTGACCTCAGCAGCCGCTGAGGACCGACGACAGCTTGGTCTTCTC
The DNA here is from genome assembly GCF_040730185.1 of Streptomyces sp. Je 1-332. Classification (NCBI taxonomy): domain Bacteria; kingdom Bacillati; phylum Actinomycetota; class Actinomycetes; order Kitasatosporales; family Streptomycetaceae; genus Streptomyces; species Streptomyces sp. Je 1-332. The sequence goes on along the minus strand of NZ_CP160402.1, from coordinate 2,437,796 downwards.
CTCCGCGTTCACCGTCAGGCTGTAGTGGTGCTTCACGTCCACCCACATCCGGGCGTAGTAGCAGTGGTACGACGTGGTGGGCGGCATCCACTCCGCCGGGTCCTGGTCGCCCTTGCTCTGGTTGACGTTGTCGGTGACGGCGATCAGCTGGGGGCGGCTGAGATCGTTGGCGAAACCTTCCCGCTGGGCGGTGGTCCAACTGTTCGCGCCGGACTTCCAGGCCTCGGAGAGCGGGATGACGTGGTCGATGTCGACGTCGGACGCCGCGGTCCAGGTGCCGCCGTCGTACGGGGACTTCCAGGAGCCCGAGGTGGCCGCACAGCTGGAGTCCTGCTGGACGTTCGTGCCGTCGCGCTTGAGGACGACCTCGCGGGTGTCGCAGGCGCCGGACTGGGTGCTCCAGTGCGGGAACTTGTCGCGGCTGTAGCCGTCGGAGGAGCCCTCGGCCTTCTCCGTGAGCTGCCCCAGGTAGGTGCGGGCGGTGGCGGCGGAGACCGGTGCCGGGGGAGCGGCCTGGGCCGGGGCGCCGGTGAGGAGGGACGCCGCGGAGGCGAGTGCGGTCAGGGCGGTGAGAGTGGCGAGGCGTCGACGCGCGTAGACAGCGGACATACGAACTCCCTTGACGTGGGGGGATGTTGGCCGTTGGGGCGGCCATGCTGACGCGGTGGGGTTTCCTGCGGATGTGCGTCAGGTGACAGGGTCGCGTCAATCCGGTGGTCAGTTCAAGAGACAGTTCAAGAGTCCTGGCGCCGCGTCATGTCCGGCCGCCTGCCCGGGAGTTGGGTTTTCGCGATTCTTCGTGACCTGAGTCACACGCGAGGGGGTCGAAAGGCCCTGGTCCGGGGTGTGCGGACGTCCCGTACGATGGATGGCGCAGAAGGGGAGTAGCTCTTCGCCGGACCGTCGACATACTGCTCAGCTCGCCTGAGCCGGCGCCCGGAGGCAGGCCCCGCCATCCCTGGGATGGACGCGGTCGGCCAGCGAGACCTTCGGCAAGCAGTGCCCGACGTACATGACCGTGTACGTCCGTGTGCGCTGCCGTGCCGAGGTGTCGTACGTGAGGTACAGATTGCTCTCGGTGGGGCAGCCCCGACCGATTGAGGAACCTTGATCAGCATCAGCGTGATGGCGCTCGTCTTCGGCGTCGTCTTCCTTGCCGAACTCCCGGACAAGACAGCGCTGGCCGGGCTCGTCCTCGGGACGCGCTACCGCGCCTCGTACGTCTTCGTCGGGGTCGCCGCCGCCTTCGTCGTCCATGTGGTGCTCGCCGTGGCGGCGGGCAGCGTGCTGACGCTCCTGCCGCAGCAACTGCTGCACGCGCTCACTGGTGTCCTCTTCCTCGGCGGGGCGGCGATGCTGCTCCTGAAGGGCGGGGAGGACGAGGAGGAGGTCCGCGAGCCCAAGGACCAGAGCTTCTGGAAGGTCTCCGGCGCGGGTTTCATGCTCATCCTGGTCGCGGAGTTCGGTGATCTGACGCAGATCATGACCGCGAACCTGGCCGCGCGGTACGACGACCCGCTCTCCGTGGGTCTCGGCGCGGTGCTCGCGCTGTGGGCGGTCGCCGGGCTCGGCATCGTCGGCGGGAAGGCGCTGATGAAGCGTGTTCCGCTCGCGCTCATCACCAAGATCGCGGCGATGCTGATGCTGGGTCTTGGCGTCTGGAGCCTGTACGAGGCGATTGCCTGATTTCCGCCTGACTTCCTGCCTGGATCGTGGTCCCGGAACGGGTGTGACCTGCGGCGCTGGCGCCCGCCGGGGCCTTTTTGTATCGTAGAGAAACAAAGTGGCTCCGCCCGTGTTCCCTGACCGGCGGGCGGAGCTGCCTTGATTCTTCCGCCGGTCCTTTTCTCCGCTTTCTCTGGAGTACGCCGATGACGGCCGACACCACCTCTGTACTGACCGCCCGGGCCCTCCTCCTGGACATGGACGGGACCCTCGTCAACTCCGACGCGGTGGTCGAGCGCTGCTGGCGGCGCTGGTCCGAACGGCACGGGCTCGACTTCGACGAGGTCATCAAGGTCGTCCACGGGCGGCAGGGGTACGCGTCGATGGCGGTGCTGCTGCCGGAGCGGCCCATGGAGGAGAACTACGCGGAGAACCGCCTGATGCTGGCCGAGGAGACCGCGGACATGGAGGGCGTCGTCCCCGTGCCGGGGGCCGAGGCTTTCCTGGCGTCCCTGGAGGGGCTGCCGCACGCACTCGTGACGTCCGCGGACGTGCCCCTGTCGACCGGGCGGATGGCCGCGGCCGGGCTGTCGCTGCCCGCGGTGCGCGTCACCGCGGAGAGCGTAGGGGCGAGCAAGCCCGACCCTGAGGGCTTCCTCAAGGGCGCCGCGGAGCTGGGCTTCGCCCCCGCTGACTGCGTGGTCTTCGAGGACTCCGGGGCGGGCATAGCCGCGGGCCTCGCGGCAGGCATGCGGGTCGTGGGAGTCGGCCCCCGGGCCGGGGAGTTCGGGCCCACCGTGCATGTCGACGACTTGACGGGCGTCATGGTGGAGCCGGCCGAGGGCGGGGCACTGCGACTGACGTTCGCCTGATCCAGGGCTGCTCGCTGCTCGCTGCTTGGGTGGGGGTGACGTGAGCCCCGTCAGGGGCGCGGGGAACTGCGCGATCAGCCGACGCGTGCCTGTGGGCGAGTGGCGGCGGGTAGTGGGCGCTTGCTCTGTGCCGGTTCCGGGGGCTTGCCGTTCGGGCGTCGGGTGTGCCCCCGTCAGGGGCGCGGGGAACTGCGCGATCAGCCGACGCGTGCCTGTGGGCGAGTGGCGGCGGGTAGTGGGCGCTTGCTTTGTGCCGGTTCCGGGCGCTTGCCGTTCGGTCGGCGGGTGTGCCCCGTCAGGGGCGCGGGGAACTGCGCGATCAGCCCCCGCGCACCCGCGGACGAGAAGCAGCCGGGAGCAGGCGCAGGGCCGCCCCGGGCCAGCTGGCGCCGAGGCCGCCGGGTTGGCGGACTTGCAGGGCCGCCGGGGCAGCGGCGCGCGGGGGTGCCGTATGGGCGGACGCAGGGCCGCCGAGGTAGTCGCACCCGGCGGTAGCCGGGGCCTACGGCTCCCTGGTCTCCCGCTCCAGCGCCGCCCGCGTCCGCTCCCCGTAGACCCCCTCGCCGTCCGCCTGCGTCGCGCGGGCGTACTGGAAGCGGGTGACCGCCTCGGCCACCGAGGTGTCATACGTGCCGTCGGCCTCGCCCATGTACAGGTACAGCTGTCGCAGCCGACCCTGGAGTTCCTCGACCTCAGGGCCCCTGTCGCCGCGCTTCAGGACGCCGTCGGCCTTCGGCGTCCCCGACTCCACGGAACCCGTCGCCCGCGCCGTCGAGCGGCTCGGCGGCGGCGTGGAGCGCGGCTTGGCCGAGGCCGTGCTCGACGGGGACGGGGACGAACTCCCCCTGGGGGAAGCGGACTTGGACGTGGAGGCCGGGGCGGACGGGGCCGCGGAGGACGACGGAGCCGCCGTCGACGGCGGCTCCGAGGCGGAGCCCGACGGGGCTGCGCTCGCCGCCCGCGTCGGCACGTCCGGCATCGCCTGCTCCCGTTGCGGCTTGTCCGGTGAGAGCAGCACCGTGGCGAGCACCGCGACGCCCACCACGGCCACCACCGCACTCACCCCCGCGTACAGGCCCGTACGGCCGCGCCTCGGCTCCGCCCCGTCGCCGACCGCACCGTCGTACGGCATCGAGGGCGAGGCCGAGGGCGAGGGCAGCCGCGAGGCGCCCTCCGCCCCCTCGCCCGCCGCGAACAGGCCCACATCCGTCGACCGCGGCGGAGCCACAGCCTCCGGCGGCAGAACGGGCACGGGAGACCGCCCCGGCTCAAGCCCCGCCACCTCCGACTCCGCCTCCGCCTCCGCCTCCCCGGACCCCGGCTCCGGCAGCGTCACATACGGACGTATCCGCAGCGGATCGAAGTCCTCCGCGGCGGCGGCGTCCGCGGACCTCGCGTCCCGTGCCGCGTCGGCGGCCCGCTCCGTACAACCGCAGGCAGGCGCGCTGCCCGGCTCCCGTGACGTACCGCATTCGGGACATCGCTGACCGTGCCGGCGGCCTTCGGCGCCGTCCGGACGTCCTTCCTCCATGCTGCTCACTCTTCGTATCCCACCCCTAGAGAACTCCAGCGATTATGCAGACCGCCGGTTCAACAGGCCATAACGGGTCACACGGATCAGGATGGAGAAGGAGAGGCCCGCGCAGGACGCGCAGGACACGCGGAAGCCCTCAGGAGGTGTCCATGACGCAGGACGTCAGCGCCCGCCCCGCGGGGCCGGAGCCGGATCCCGTCCCCGGGCCCCCGGACGAGCACACCCACGGCGGCGTACTGGTCTCCATCGGTGCGCTGCTGCTCGGCATGCTGCTCGCCGCCCTCGACCAGACCATCGTCTCGACCGCGCTGCCCACCATCGTCAGCGAGCTCGGCGGCATGGAGCACCTCTCGTGGGTCGTCACCGCGTATCTGCTCGCCGCGACGGCCGCGACACCACTCTGGGGCAAGCTCGGCGACCAGTACGGCCGCAAGAAGCTGTTCCAGCTGGCCATCGTGATCTTCCTGGTCAGCTCGGCGCTCTGCGGCATGGCGCAGAACATGCCGCAGCTCATCGGTTTCCGCGCCCTCCAGGGAATCGGCGGCGGCGGTCTGATGGTCCTGTCGATGGCGATCGTCGGCGACATCGTCTCGCCGCGTGAACGCGGCAAGTACCAGGGCCTGTTCGGTGCCGTCTTCGGTGCGACGAGTGTCCTCGGGCCGCTGCTCGGTGGCCTGTTCACCGAACATCTCAGCTGGCGCTGGGTCTTCTACATCAACCTGCCCATCGGCGTCGTCGCGCTCATCGTCATCGCCACCGCCCTGCACATCCCGGTGCGCTCGACGAAGCACGTCATCGACTACCTCGGCACCTTCCTCATCGCGGCCGTCGCCACCTGCCTCGTCCTCGTCGCGTCGCTCGGCGGCACCACCTGGGAGTGGGGCTCGCCGCAGATCGTCGGCCTCGCGGTGCTCGGCGTCGTGCTCGCCGTGGCGTTCGTGGCCATCGAGCGCAAGGCGGCCGAACCGGTCATCCCGATGAAGCTGTTCCGGGTCAGGACGTTCACGCTCTCCGCGATCATCAGCTTCGTCGTCGGCTTCGCGATGTTCGGCGCGATGACCTATCTGCCGACGTTCCTCCAGGTCGTCCAGGGCGTCTCGCCGACGATGTCGGGTGTGCACATGCTGCCGATGGTGATCGGCATGCTGATCGCGACGACGGCGTCCGGCCAGATCGTCAGCCGCACGGGCCGCTGGAAGGTGTTCCCGATCGCGGGCACGGGAGTCACCGCCCTCGGTCTGCTGCTGCTCCACCAACTCGACGAGAACAGCGGCACGGGAGAGATGAGCGTCTACTTCTTCGTCTTCGGCTTCGGGCTCGGCCTGGTCATGCAGGTCCTGGTGCTGATCGTGCAGAACGCGGTCCCGTACGGGGATCTGGGCGTCGCCACGTCCGGCGCGACGTTCTTCCGCTCCATCGGAGCCTCGTTCGGTGTCGCGATCTTCGGCACGATCTTCGCCAACCGCCTCGTCAACAGCCTCTCCGACGCCGTCGCGGGCCAGCAGTTGCCGCCCGGCGTCAGCGCGGACTCCCTCACGGCCGACCCGCGGGGCATCGCCGAACTCCCGGCGGCCCTGCGCCCGGACGTCATCCACGCGTACGCGTCGTCGATCACGGACGTCTTCCTGTACGCGGCGCCGGTGGCCCTGGTCGCGTTCGTCCTGGCCTGGTTCCTGCGCGAGGACAAGCTGCGCGGCTCGGTCACGGCGCCCGATCCGACACAGACGCTCGCCAGCAACCCCGTCGAGCGTTCGTCGTACGACGAGGTGGCGCGGGCACTCTCGGTCCTCGGCACGCGGGAGGGCCGCCGCGAGATCTACGTACGCATCACCGAACGCGCGGGCTACGACCTGCTGCCCGGTGCCAGCTGGCTCCTGCTGCGCATCAGCCGGCACGGCCACGTGGAACCGGCGGTGCTCGCCGAACGCAGCCCCGTGCCGCTCTCCGTGATCACGGCCGCGTCCCGCCAGGTCGAGGAGCGCCGGCTCGCCCGGCGCGAGGGCATGGGCCTGCGGCTGACCGACGAGGGCCGGGTGGCGGTCGCCAAGCTGGCCAAGGCACGCGAGGAGTCCCTGGCCGAGCTGCTCGGCGACTGGTGGGGTCCCGACCGGCCCACCGACCTGGTGCAGCTCGTCGAGGAGCTGGGCGCCGAGATGTGCGGCTCGGACGCGGAACAGCCGTACAACGGTCCGCACGGCGGCGGCCCAGGTGGGCCCGGAAGGACCGGCAGGCCGCCACAGCGCGGCGTCGCGGCCTGAGCGGCGCCACAGCGCGGCGCCACAGCGCGGCGTCGCGGCGCAACGCCGCTCAGGGCGGGGACCGGAGTGCGAGTCCGGGCTCAACCGGCCGCCGGGGCCAGCTTCTTGGCGTACCAGCACTCGGCGTACATCCGCTCGGTCAGCGGCTCGCTCTCCTCGTAGCCGTGCCGTGCGTAGAGCGCCCTGGCCTCGACCAGATCGAGGCGGGTGTCGAGGATGAGCCGCTCCGCGCCGAGCGCGCGGGCCGCGTCCTCGGCGGCGGCGAGGAGGAGCGCGGCGCCGCCCTTGCCGCGCATGTCCTCGCGCAGGAAGACGCGCTTGAGCTCGGCGGTACGGAAACCCTTCAGGTCGCCCATGAGCCGCACCCCGGCCGTGCCCGCGGGCTCGCCGCCGTACCGGGCGACGAGGAGTACGCCGGTGGGCGGGCGCAGGCTCTGGTCCGTCTCGGCGGCGATCTCGCGCTCCAGCTCTCCGGGGTCGGTCCTTCGCCCGTCGTGGAGGAGGTAGTACCGGTCGCTGACCTCCGTGTAGTACGCGCGCCAGAGCGCCGCGGCGACAGGGGAGTCGACGGCTTCGGGAGCGACGGCCCAGGAGGCGGGCCCCGCGGTGCTGGTCTCGATGTGGGTGGTCATGAGGGCCATTCAGAACCCGACTGCCCTGCCCCGCAAGCGAATTACCGGGCCCGCGGTGCTCCCCGGTGCCACTGCCCTCGACGACGCCCCGGGGTCAGTCCTTGCGTCCGGTCGCGGCGATGCCGACGCCGAGCCCGATCATGGTCAGCCCGCCGGCCCCGCCGACCATCGAGAGCCGCCGCGGCGAGTGCGCGAACCAGCCGCGCGCGGTGGCCGCGACCAGCCCCCACACACTGTCGGACGCCAGGGCGATGGCGTTGAAGACCAGGCCGAGCAGCAGCATCTGCAGCATCACGTGCCCCTCCTCGCGGTCGACGAACTGCGGCAGCACGGCGGCGAAGAAGACGAGGGTCTTCGGGTTGGCCACGCCGACCGCGAACCCTTCCCACACCGTACGCAGCCCGCTGCGGGCGGGAGCGTCACCGGTGAACGCGGCGTGCAGCGACCCGCGTTGGCGCACCGCCTTGACTCCCAGATACACCAGGTAGGCGGCTCCGAGCAGCTTCAGCGCGGTGAAGACGACGACGGAGCGCTCGACGACGGACCCCACCCCGAGCGCGACGGCCACCACGAGCACGTACGCACCGATCGTGTTCCCCACCACGGAGGTCAACGCGGCCCGGCGCCCCTGCGCCAGCGCCCGCCCGACGACGAACAGGACGCTGGGCCCGGGGACCACGATGAGCAGGAAGGACATGGCCGCGAAGGCGAGTATCCGGTCGGTGGACATCATGGGCCCATGGCACCACGGGCCGGGGAGGCGCCGGTACTGCTTTTTCCCGGCCCCATCCGCCTCCCCCGCGTCCCGGCTACTCGCTCTTGGGCGCGGCCTGCTGCACGACCTCGAACGACCACACCGCGGCGCTGCTCGATGCGGGCTTGGGCCGCTCGCCACCACCGGCGGCGCCACCCTGGTGGGCGGCCTTCATGGGGCCCTCCATCCACGCCTTGAAGGACTCCTCGTCACGCCAGCGCGTGTAGACCAGGTAGTCATCGGTGCCCTCGATGGGGCGCAGCAGCTCGAACCACTCGAAGCCGTCCGCGCTCTCCACGGCGCCGGCGCGGGACGCGAAGCGCGATTCCAGGGTCTCTCGCTGCTCGGCGGAGACGGTCAGGACGTTGATCTTTACGATGCTCATGCGCCCATCCTCGCGCATGGCCCCCTCCCGCCATCCGCCCCCATGCGCTCAGCGCGGGTGGCGTTCGCGCCAGGCCTTGGCCACCTCGTCCACGTCGTAGGGCTTCAGGCCGAGGGGCGGGCCCGGGGGCGGCATGCGCAGGGCCTCGCGGATCTTGGTGTTGAGGTCCGTGACCAGCGTGCGGGCCGCCTGTTCGGAGGGGGCGTCCGGCGCCGCGGCCAGGACGTCCTCGGCCTCCTTGCGCAGGGCGAGGGTCGGGGGGAGGTGCGAGAGGCCCTCGCGGACCATCTTCTGCTTGATCCACCACTGCTCGTCGTGTGACGTGGTGTTCAGGCCGTCGGGCAGGGGCTTGCCGCGGCCCTTCAGGGTGGCGAAGTCGCCCCGCTCCTCGGCCTCGCGGATCTGCTTGTCGATCCAGGACTCGAAGCTGACCTCAGGTGGTTTCCGTTCAGTCATACGTCCATTGTTCCAGGCGGTCGTGCGGTCGCGTGAGGTCCGCCATAGGATGCGGCGGCGCGGGGGCGTGTGCGGCCGCCGCGCGTTCTGACCGCCGAGAGCTGGGGGAGCGTACGTGCTGGAGCTGACCATGGCCTCCTTGCCGGGGGCGGACGAAGGTGCGACGGCGGGCATGCTCATGGCTGACGCGCCGAGCGCACCGGGTTCCGTGCTGCGGGTGGGGCGCGACCGCAGCGTGTGCCGTCTTGTGCCCCCCGATGACTGGCTGTTCGTGTCGCGTACGCACCTGGAGTTCCGCTGCGGAACGGACGGGGCCTGGACCGTCACCTGGCTGCGCGGGTCGCATCCCGAGCCCGCGTCGGAGGTGCGGCTCACCGTGGGCGGTGCGCCGTCGCTCCTTGAGTACGGGGGCACGGTGCCGCTGCCCCGGGGCGGTTCCGGTGACGTCGTCATCCAGGACCGGGCCGGGCCGCGCAGCGTGAACGTCGGGTTCTATCAGGAGGGTTGAGGCCGGCCGGGCCTCGCCGGGCAGGAGGGTTGAGGCCGGCCGGGGGCTGGCCAGGGCCGGTTCGCCCGGCCTGGCGCTCAGTCCAGTACGCGGGCCAGCGCCAGGCCGTCGTACCCCTTCGTGCCCACTGTCTGCAGCGCCGTGCCGCTCAACCTCGGGTGCTCGGCGATGATTTCCAGCGCCTTGCGCGTGCCCTGGACGCTGGGGTCGACGGAGTCGGCGTGGGCGACCGCGCCGCTTCGTACGACGTTGTCGATGATGATGAGGCTGCCGGGGCGGGTGAGCTTGAGCGACCACTCCACGTAGTGCGGGTTGTTGGCCTTGTCCGCGTCGATGAAGACCAGGTCGAAGGGGGCCGCGTCCTCCGCCACGAGCGCAGCGAGCGAGTCGGTGGCCCGGCCCACCCGGACCTCGGTGAGCTTGTCGAGGCCGGCGCGGGCGAGGTTGCCGCGGGCCACGTCCGCGTGCACCGGGGAGTACTCCAGAGTGACGAGGCGGCCGTCCGCGGGCAGGGCGCGGGCCAGCCAGATGGTGCTGTAGCCGCCGAGCGTGCCGATCTCGAGGATGCGGTGCGCGCCCTGGATCTGGGCGAGGAGCTGGAGCAGCTTGCCCTGGTTCGGCGCGACGCTGATCTGCGGCAGACCGGCGGCGTCACTGTCGTGCAGGGCCGCGGTCAGTGCCTCGTCGGCAGGGGTCAGGAGATCGGTGAAGTACGTGTCGACCGCGTTCCATTGCTGCTGGTTCATGAAGGCCTTTCCAGGTATTCGTTAGGTTCGCTAACGATGCTAGTGGGGTGGGGGCCGATTGTCAGTGGGGGCTCGCATACTGGGGTTGTCGGTCCGTGATGGCGGGACGAGGGCTGTGGGCTGCGGGGGTTGAGATGACGTACGGGGCTGGGGCTGGGCCGGAAGCCGGGGTAGGGGTCGGGGTCGGACGGGAGTTGCCGGCGGCGGCGATCCGGGGGCTTGCCGATCGGTGGCTGCCGCTGATGGCTTCGACGGGGGCGGGGCCGGGAGCGGGGCCCGGGCGGGCGCGGGGGCGCGGTGATGGGGCCGGGGCCGGGGACTTCGTGTGCTCGCCCGCCGGGCTGTGGCTCGCGCTGGCCGCCGTCGCGGTGGGCGCGCGGGAGGAGACCGCCGTGGAGCTGCGGGAGTTGCTCGGCGTCGCGGGTGAAGAGGCCGCCGGTGTGGTCACGGCGGCGGCGCGGGCGTTGGGCGGCACGGACGCCGTGGCCGTCGCGACCCGCGTGTGGAGCCGGGTTCCGGTGTACCGCGCCTATCGAGAAGCGCTGCCGGACGTGGGATTCGGGCCGATGGACCCGGAGGGCATCGACGCGTGGGTGCGGGAGGCGACGGATGGCCTCATCGAGCGGCTGCCGGTGGTGATCACTCCGGATGTGCTGCTCGTCCTGGTCAACGCGCTTGCGCTCAAGGCGCGTTGGGAGATCCCCTTCGAAGGGGCGGGCACGCGGGACCAGGACTTCACCGACGCCCTCGGCGTGCGGCACCGGGTGCCGACGATGCACCGGCCCGTGCCGCTGAACTGCGCCTGGACCGTGGGCGGCGCGAGTGTCATCGAGCTGAAGTGCAGGTCGGACGGCGGGCGGGCGCCGGCCCGGGTGCGGTTCGTGCTCGGCGAGCCGGGCGCCGGCGCCGCCGAGGTGCTGCCGCTCGCCTGGGCGGCGGAAGGCCGCTGGACGGGGATCGACGCCGAGCAGATCAACATGGCGCTGCCGCGGATGTCCCTGCGGACGCGGGTCGATGCGACGGAGCAGTTGGCGGCGCTGGGCGTGCGGTGGGCGATGAGTGAGGGGGCCGACTTCTCCGGGATGTCACCGGAGGAGCTCGCGATATCGCAGGTGGTGCAGGAGGCCGTGGTGACGGTTGCGGAGGAGGGGGTGGAGGCGGCGGCGGTTACGGCTGTGCCGGTGGCTGCCGGGGCTCCGTATGTCCCTCGACGGATCGAGTGGATCGCCTTCAACCGGCCGTTCGGGGTTGTGGTGCTTGATGGGGCGGGGGAGGTGCCGTTGTTTGTGGGGTGGCAGGCGGGGGTCCCGGGGTAGGGGCGGGTTCTTCCCCAACCCCGCCCCTTCCCGAAAACCCGCTCGGCGCGGGGGCCTTGGTGACCCTCATCACCGGCTTCGCCGAGTTCGTCCTCAAACGCCGGACGGGCTACTTCTCCACCGGCAGCCGGGCTACTTCTCCACCGCCGGCCGCGACCCCGGCAGCGGCCGGCCCGCGCTCTCGGTCATGAACCACACCGCGATGCCGCCCACCACGGCCGCGGCCATCATGTAGTACGCGGGCATCATCATGTTCCCCGTCGCTCCGATCAGCGCCGTCACCACCAGCGGTGTCGTGCCTCCGAAGATCGATACGGAGATGTTGAAGCCGATGGAGAGCGAGCCGTAGCGGACCTTGGTCGGGAAGAGGGCCGGGAGCGTCGACGGCATCGAGGCCGTGAAGCAGACCAGGAGCAGGCCGAGCGCCGCCATGCCGAGGCCGATCGCCCAGAGCGAGCCCTCGCGGATCAGGAGCAGCGCGGGGACGGAGAGGAGCAGGAAGCCGACGCAGCCCGCGGCGATCACCGGGCGGCGGCCCACCCGGTCGGTCAGCGCGCCCGCGAACGGCTGGACGCACATCATCAGCGCCATCACCGCCAGGACGACCAGGAGGCCGTGCGTCTCGTCGTACTTGAGCTCGCTCGTCAGGTAGCTCGGCATGTACGACAGGAGCATGTAGTCCGTGACGTTGAAGACGAGGACCAGGCCCATGCACAGGAGCAGTGCCTTCCACTGACCCTGGACCATGTCGCGCAGCCGCACCTTCGGGCGGGACTGCTCGTCCTTGTGCGCCTTGGTGAGCTCCGCGGCGAACGCCGGGGTCTCCTCCAGCCTCATCCGCAGGTACAGGCCGATCAGGCCCATCGGGCCCGCGATCAGGAACGGGATGCGCCAGCCCCAGGAGAGGAGGTCGTCGGTGGAGAGCAGGGCCGTCATCAGGGTGACCAGGCCCGCGCCGCCGATATAGCCCGCCAGGGTGCCGAACTCCAGCCAGCTGCCGAGGAAGCCCCGTTTCTTGTCGGGTGCGTACTCGGCGATGAACGTGGCCGCGCCCGCGTACTCGCCGCCGGTGGAGAAGCCCTGCACCAGGCGGGCGAGCAGGAGCAGGATCGGGGCGCCCACGCCGATGGAGGCGTAGGACGGGATCAGGCCGATCGCGAAGGTTCCCGCGGCCATCATGATCATGGTGAGGGCGAGGATCTTCTGGCGGCCGATGCGGTCGCCGAGCGGGCCGAAGACCATGCCGCCGAGCGGGCGGATCAGGAAGGCCGCGGCGAAGGCGCCGAAGGTGGAGAGCAGTTGGGCCGTGGGGTTGCCCGAGGGGAAGAAGACCTTGCCCAGCGTCACGGCGATGTAGCTGTAGACACCGAAGTCGAACCACTCCATCGCGTTGCCGAGGGCCGCCGCCTTCACCGCCCGCTTGACCAGCGCCGGGTCGACGACGGTGACGTCCGCCGAGGCGTGCGCGGACGGAGGGGCCTGGGTCTGCGAAGCGACGGGTGCGACGGGTGCGACGGATGCGGCTGCCGGCAAGGGTTCGCTCGCCTGCCTCTCGGTTGACTGCAAGTACAGAGCCGCCCAGCGCGGGGCGGCCCGCAAGCGACCATAGGTGTAGGCGGCATCATTACGGTCGGTGTCCGGCCAACCGCACACCGCGCGGAAAGCGCCGCTATCCAGGGCAAATGGTTCCGCTTGTGGAGGTGGCGAGAAGACGTCCTTGTGATCTATGTCGCGGCTTCCGCGGGGAACCGCCCGGCGGGGTACGGGTCGTCGTTCCATGAAGGGGAAGTGGACGACTCGTGGAGATCAGGTCGTCAACCGGACAAAAGGGCTGGTTGGGAAGTCTGCTCGAAAGCCGGCAGAAAGCGGCATGGCTGCCAGGTGAAATGGGGGTGGCGTGCGTCTTATCCGTGGGCGCGAGCCTCTCGGGTCCGGGCGCGTATCGCGGGGCCGCGGGAGAACTCTCGGAGCCGACCGGACGTTGGGACCGAGCAGAGAAGACGAGCGGGGCGGGAGGGTCGACGGCGCGTGGCGAATGTTGAGCACGGAGGACCGGGAAATGCCTTTGGGGCGGGGGCGCCCGACACGCCGAGGACGCGGATCGGGGCGCTCCGCGTCGCCCTCTGGCTGATCGCGGCCGTACTCGCGGTACGACAGGTGGCGGTCGTCCTACGGACGCCGAAAGGGGAGCGGCTCACCGACCTGGAGACCTGGATCGGCCCGGACGGCGTCCTGCATGTGAACGGTTCCTTCTACGACGCGGACAAGTTCACCGGCACCCCCTTCGCCGGACTCGTCCTCAAACCCTTCTCGCGCGCGGCCGAGCAAGCACTCGGCTGGGGCTGGACGTTCGGCACGCTGATCCTCGTCGTGGTGCTCGGCCTCGTCGCCGCCCGCGCCCTGCCGCAGCCCGTGTCCCGGCGCACCTCACTGCTGGCCGCGCCCGTCGCGATCTGCCTCCTGATGCTGTCGCTCCCGGTGCGCAACACCCTGCACCTGGGCCAGACCAGCATCATCCCCGTACTCCTCGTCCTGCTCGGCTGCTTCGCGGTGCGCGGTGAGCGGGCCAGCGGCGTCCTCGTCGGTATCGGGGCCGCGCTCCAGCCCACCCTGCTGCTCTTCGCCGCCCTGTTCTGGTTCACCGGCCGCAGGCGCGCCACGGCGTCCACCGGCGCCACCTTCCTCGCCGTCACCGCCCTCGCCTGGGCCGCGATGCCGCACGACTCGTGGACGTACTGGATCCATCACCTGGCCGGCGCGGGCCTCGGCGCGAGCCCGTCCGGTCTCGCCAACCAGTCGCTGCACGGCGCCCTGCTCCGGTTCGGCCTCGAAGGGCCGCTGGAGATCGGCGTCTTCGTGGCCCTGGGCGCGACCGTCGTCTGGTTCGGCGTGCGCCGCGCCGTCCGCTTCGCCAAGGACGGACAGCTGCTGCTCGCCGTCGCGATCACCGGCTGCGTAGCCGTCGCCGTGTCTCCGGCGACCTGGCAGCACCAGCTCCTGTGGGTGCTGCTCGCGGTGGTCGGCCGGGCCGGCAGGAAGCAGTCCGACCGGTACATGTGGCCGGTGGCCGTCGTCCTCGTGTCGACGCTCCCGGCGAAGATGATGCTGCCGAACATGCCGGTCGTGGAGCCCGTCCGCGACAACGTCGTGCTGATCGCCGCGCTCGCCGCCGCCACGGTGGTGCCGTTCCTCTCCCGCACGGATCCGCGGTACCAAGAGCCCATCGCCACCGACTACGCCAAACCGGCGCCCGCGCGCTGGAGTTGGGTGCCCCTGCTCCCGTTCTGGCGGCGGGTCACGACCCGGCCGAACCTCCTCCTCGAACTGCTCCTGATCCGCGTCGGCTACTCCGCCTACCAGCAGGCACGGCTCGCCGCGACGGGCGGCACCAACTCGGGAGGGCGAGCTACCGCCGAGCAGCACGGCGAACAGGTCCACGCGATCGAGCGGTTACTGCACATCGACATCGAGCACTGGGTCAACCACGCGGTGGTGAAGGTCAACTGGCTGGAGGAGTTCTTCAACTTCTACTACACGTCGTTCCACTTCGTGGTGCCGCTGACCGTCCTCGGAGTGCTGTACGTCCGGCGCCCCGCCGACTACCGCTGGGCACGCACCGCGCTCGGCTTCGCGACCGTCCTCGCGCTCGTCGGATTCTGGCTCTACCCGCTGGCCCCGCCGCGCCTGATGCCCGAGCTCGGCTTCATCGACACGGTGCACGGCGTGCAGGACTTCACCCAGCCCGACTACGGCACGCTGACCGCGCTCACCAACCAGTACGCGGCGATGCCCTCGCTGCACTTCGGCTGGTCGCTGTGGTGCGGCGTGGTGATCATGATCCTCGCGCCGAGGCTGTGGATGAAGGCGCTCGGCCTGCTGCATCCGCTGTTCACGGTCTCCGCGATCGTCGCCACCGGAAACCACTGGGTCCTCGACGCGGTGGGCGGCGCGGCCGTCGTGGGCGCGGGCTTCGGCCTCGGCTACCTCCTGGCGGGGCCCCGGGTGGACAGCGCCCTGAAGGTGGCCACGGGGGCACGGCCGCCGGTCATCGACATGACGAAGGACTCGGCGAAGGACCGTACCCCGAGCTGATCTCGTACGTCCCCGGCGCGGAGACCGTGAGCCGGGTGAACTCGCCCTGCCGTCGCAGGCAGGCTCCTTCCGCCCGGAGCCACCGCGAGTACACCAGGCGCAGCGTCACCGGCCCCCGGGAGGGGACGCGCACCACCATGGCGGAGTCGGTGGACCGCACGACGGTCGCGGGCTTCGACACCATCGGCACCGCGTCCTTCACCCGGTACACCCGCCAGTGCGCGTCCCGCCACACCGGTTCGAGCCACGTGGGGCCACTGGCGACCAAGGCCGCCTCGTCCTCGGCGAACCCGTCCGGCTTGCCCGACGGCAGCACCACATAGCCGACCGCCCACTTGTCCAGCCAGGCCCGGTAGGTGGTCGCCGAGAACGACCCGTCGTAGAAGAGGCGACCGCGCTCGATGTCGAGCTGACGGTTCCAGCCGCGCGCCATGTTCACGTACGGCGCCAGGGCCGTCGCCTCGCGGTGGTTGCGGGCCGGGACCACCTCCACGCGCCCCCGGTCGGCGCCGAGCCGATCGAGTTCCCGCACCACACCGCGGGTGTCGGCGGCCCACTTGGGCACGGCCGTGGACACCGTCAGATCGGCCACCGTCTTCTGCGTCACCCAGGCCGTGGACAGCACGAGCGCGACGGTGAGCACGACGCGGCGTACGCGCGACAGTGCGGGCATCAGCAGGGCGCCGAGCAGCGCGGTGGGCGCGAGCAGCTCGGCCAGGCGCTCCACGTTCGTGCCGATGGGGGACGGGATGAGATACGTCAGGACCGTCCCCGCCGCGTACACGCCCGCTCCCCACCGCAGCACGCGCCACTCGCGCGGAGCCGCCGCGATGAGCGCCAGGCTGAACAGCACCGGCGGGAAGATCCGGTCGAAGGGCATCAAGTGCTCGCCGTTGAACGGGAAGAGCACGGTGGTCGCGCCCACGACCACCACCGGCGGCACGATCAGGGCGGCGGCCCGGCCCCAGTCCCGTACGAGGAAATAGGCGGCGCCCGCCACCACGAGGAAGAGCCCCGCCACCGGGCTGGACATGGTGGCGAGCGTCGCGCACGCCACGGCCGCCGCCACGCGCCGCTCCCGCACGAGCACCAGGCAGGCGGCGAACCCGAAGGCGATGCCGAGCGCGAAGGTCGTGCGGCCCGACGCGACGTTGCACCACACCGCGAGGGAGGCGAGGACGGCGGGCCACAGCGGGCGCCGCATGCCGGTGCGTTCGACGAGCGCGGCGACCAGCCAGGCACCGGCGACGCCCGACACCACCGTCACCGTCTTCACGCCCACGGCGGCCATCAAGTAGGGCGAGATCAGGGAGTAGTTGGCGGTGTGCATGCCGCCGTACCAGAACAGGCCGTACGCGGAGGCCCCGTGCTCGGACGCGAAGCGCGCCCACGCGTACTGCGCCGCCAGGTCGCCGCCACCGGTGGCGAGGAAGGCCGCCCACACCGCGTACAGCGGAAGGGTGGGAAGGGTGGCGATGAGCGGAATGCGGTTGCGCCGGCAGAAGGCGCGGAGGGAGGCCTTCCGCTCATTGGGTGCGCTGCCCGACGGCGCGAGGGGGAGACCTGCGGAGACCACGGCAACCGTTTCCGTTCGAAGTCTTGGAGAAGCAAGGCTTGCTTCTCAAGACGCGCCCCGCAACAGAAACGTTGGTTCCGGGCGGCGCCTGGCCGGATCTGCCCCTTGATCGGACAGGACGCGGGGGCAGGCCGCCAGGGGGGAGGCAGGGGCAGGGCGTAGGGGGGAATCGCCCCTGCCTCCCTGGCCGCCGGTCAGTCCGTGCTGACCTGCAGTTCCTTGACCCCGTTCAGCCATGCCGAGCGGAGCCTGCGGGGGTCGGAGACCAGACGCAGATCGGGCAGCGCGTCCGCGATCGCGTTGAAGATGAGGTTGATCTCCAGGACCGCGAGCGACTTGCCGAGGCAGAAGTGCGGGCCTCCGCCGCCGAACCCGAGGTGGGGGTTGGGGTCGCGGGTGATGTCGAACTTCTCCGGCTCGTCGAACACGTCGGGGTCGTTGTTGGCCGACGAGTAGAAGATCCCGACGCGGTCGCCCTTCTTGATCTTCGCCTCGCCGATCTCGGTGTCCTGGGTCGCGGTGCGCTGGAAGGAGACGACGGGGGTGGCCCAGCGCACGATCTCCTCGGCGGTGGTCTGCGGACGCTCGCGCTTGAAGAGCTCCCACTGCTCCGGATGGGTGAGGAAGGCGTGCATGCCGTGGGTGATGGCATTGCGGGTGGTCTCGTTGCCGGCCACCGCGAGCAGGATGACGAAGAAGCCGAACTCGTCGGAGGAGAGGTTGCCTTCGTCCTCGGCGGCCACCAGCTGGCTCACGATGTCCTTGGCCGGGCACTCCTTGCGGGCGGCGGCGAGATTCATCGCGTACGAGACGATCTCCATCGCCGCCTCGGCGCCGACCTCCTCGGTGATCGCGTACTCCGGGTCGTCGTAGGCGGCCATCTTGTTCGACCAGTCGAAGATCTTCGTCCGGTCGTCCTGGGGTACGCCGATGAGCTCGGCGATGGCCTGGAGGGGAAGTTCCACGGCGACGTTCGTGACGAAGTCGAAGGAGCCGTCGGCCGCGGCGTTCGCCAGGGCCGTCTCGACGATCGAGCCCGCGCGCTCGCGCAGGGCGTCCTCCAGGGACCGGATGGCGCGGGGTGTGAAGCCGCGCTGCACGATCTGGCGGACCCGGGTGTGCTCGGGCGGGTCCATGTTGAGCATGATCATCTTCTGTACTTCGATCTGGTCGCGGCTGATCGACTCGTTGAAGCGGATGACCGCGGTGTTGAGGTTGGAGGAGAACAACTCGGGGTGCGTGGAGACGTACTTGACGTCCGTGTGCCGCGTGACGGCCCAGTAGCCCGCGTCGTCGAAGCCGGAGATGCGGGGCGGCTGGGTGATCCAGCGCACCGGTTCCGTCTGCCGCAACTGGGCGAACTCCGGGAGGGGTATGCGCTCTTGGAGCAGGTCGGGGTCGGTGAAGTCGAACCCGTCGGGCAGCGCTGGACAGGGCATCGGCAACTCCAGGAGTTCAGGTCTGTCATCTCTGCAGCATTCCTGACGGCCCATCAGGAGATGCCCCGCAAGGTAGTAACGGGTTCTACAAGAGGCAAGGGCCGCGGCCGCACGGCTTTCGTGCGGGTCGTGCGCAAGGTGCGTGCAAGCCCCTTGCGGCGGTGGGGTCGCGCTCAGCAGACTGCTTGCAGAACTAGAACGCGTACTAGTTCTCCGTGTGGGTGCCGGGACACTCACGCGGGATGTGGATGGAGAGGACGCCCATGGCCGCGGAACCTGTCATCGTCGAAGCCGTACGCACCCCCATAGGTAAGCGCGGCGGCGCGCTCGCCAATCTCCACCCCGCCTATCTGCTCGGCGAGACCTACCGCGAGCTCCTCGGCCGCACGGGCATCCACGCCGACTGCGTCGAGCAGATCGTGGGCGGCACGGTCACCCACGCCGGGGAGCAGTCCATGAACCCGGCGCGCACGGCCTGGCTCACGATGGGGCTTCCGTACGAGACCGCCGCGACGACGGTGGACTGTCAGTGCGGCTCCTCGCAACAGGCGAGCCACATGGTCGCCAACATGGTCGCGGTCGGCGTCATCGACGTGGGCATCAGCTGCGGCGTCGAGGCGATGTCACGGGTGCCGCTCGGGTCGGGCTCCAAGCACGGCCCCGGCAAGCCGTTCCCCGAGGAGTGGAACGTCGACCTGCCCAACCAGTTCGAGGCGGCCGAGCGGATCGCCCGCAACCGCGGCCTCACGCGGGAGAACGTCGACTCGCTCGGCCTCATCTCGCAGGAGCGCGCGGCCACCGCCTGGGCCGAGGAGCGCTTCAAACGCGAGACGTTCGCCGTCCAGGTCCCGACGACGGAGGAGGAGCAGGCCGCCGGGCAGGGCATGTGGCGGCTCGTCGACCGGGACGAAGGGCTGCGGGACACCACGATGGAGGGCCTTGAGCGGCTCAAGCCGGTGATGCCGACCGCCGTGCACACCGCGGGGAACTCCTCGCAGATCTCGGACGGCGCCGCGGCGATCATGTGGGCGTCGAAGCGGATGGCGCGCGCGCTGAAGCTGCGGCCGCGCGCGCGGATCGTGGCGCAGGCGCTGGTGGGCGCCGACCCGCACTACCATCTCGACGGGCCGATCGACGCGACGCGGGCGGTGCTCGGCAAGGCGGGGATGTCCCTGAAGGACATCGACCTCGTGGAGATCAACGAGGCGTTCGCGTCGGTGGTCCTCAGCTGGGCGCAGGTCTTCGAGCAGGACCTGGAGAAGGTGAACGTGAACGGCGGCGCGATCGCCCTGGGGCACCCCGTGGGGGCGACCGGGGCGCGGCTCATCACCACGGCTCTGCACGAGCTGGAGCGACGGGACAAGGAGTTCGCGCTGATCACGATGTGCGCGGGGGGCGCTGTCGCTACGGGGACGATCATTCAGCGGCTGTAGGCCGTTCCGGACGCCGAAAAACGCCGGACGGGCTGGGATGTCCAGCCTGTCCGGCGTTTGAGGACGAACTCGGCGGAGCCGGTGATCTCCGGTGCGCCGCGAGGGGGTTCGGCTCAGTAAGAGCCGTTGGCCTGCCAGTGGGCCCATGCGCCGGTCGGGCTGCCGTAGCGGTCGTTCATGTAGTCGAGGCCCCACTTGATCTGGGTCTCGGGGTTGGTCTTCCAGTCCGAGCCCGCCGACGCCATCTTCGAGGCGGGCAGGGCCTGGACCAGGCCGTAGGCGCCGGAGGAGGCGTTCGTGGCCTTGGGGTTCCAGCCGCTCTCGTGCTCCACGATCTTGCTGAACGCCTTGTACTGAGCCGGGTCCGGGATCATCTTCTTCGCGATCGCCTTGGCCGAGGAAGGCGCCGCGGCGGGAGCGGCGGCCGGAGCGGCGGCCTTCGCCTCGGAGGGGGCGGCGGCCTGGGCCGGGCCCGCCATGAACAGCATGCCGGTCGCGGCGGCGGCCACGGCGGTACCGGTGAGGGCCTTCTTCGGGGTGGCGATACGAGTCAGGAGCGCGGCGGACAAAGCGTGACCTTCCGTGGGGGACATGGTGTCGCGGGCACGCCGAAGGCCACGGGGGTGTGGCTTGGGGAATGCGTCGGCGCCCTGGACCTTGCGGCCGGCGGCGCCGTGCGACTCGATCCAGAGAAACAGGGCTGCCACGTCTCCGCAATGCCCCTTTTTACTAGTGGATGTCGCATGTGTGCGAAAGGTCCTTCGTGTGACGTGGCTCTCAATCCGCAGGTCAGCGCGCATTTTGACGCGTACGCGCCAGTCGGCCACTTCTACGGCTCGCCGTAGTAGAGGACGAAAGTACTGTGGGCCGCCTCACCGCGAAGGGACCCTCCAGGTGACGCAGAGCCAGCGGTCGCCTACGCCTTCGGCCCCTCGAACGTGACCTGGGCCTCGAAGGCGGCCCGGCGCGTGGCCCGGCGCAGCGCCTTCAGTACGGCGGGCCCGAGGGCGAGGCTCAGCAGGACGGTGACGACGGCGCGGGGGAGGTCCCAGCCCAGCGAGGTCGCCAGGCAGTACGCGATGAAGCGGCCCAGGTTGTCGCCGACGGGGTCACCGGGCACGAAGGAGACGCCGGTCGCGAGGCCGCCGAGGTAGGGCCAGCCCTGCAGATTCATGACGGTGCCGTACAGGACGGACGAGACGGCCCCGTAGGCGGCGAGCAGCCACAGCTCGCCGCGGCCGCGGATGCGGTCGGGTCCTGGCAGCAGCCCCGCCCCCATGCAGACCCACCCCATGGACAGCATCTGGAACGGCATCCACGGGCCGACGCCCCCGGTGAGCAGCGCGGAGGCGAACATGGACACGGCGCCGAGCACGAACCCGAAGCCGGGTCCGAGCACACGTCCGCTGAGCACCATGAGGAAGAACATCGGCTCGATGCCGGCCGTCCCCGCCCCCAGCGGTCGCAGCGCGGCCCCCGCGGCGGCGAGCACCCCGAGCATCGCGATGGCCTTCGCGTCGAGCCCGACGTCCGCGATGGTCGCCACGACGACGGCGAGCAGGAGCGGAAGGAGCGCCGCGAACAGCCAGGGCGCGTCCTGGGCGTGCGCGCTCAGCCCCGATTCACCGCCCGCGATGAGCGGCCACCCGAAGGCCACGACGCCGACCGCGCTGACGAGCGCGAGGGCGCCGATCGAGCGCGGGCCGAGGCGGATGGGACGGGCCTGCCGGGCCGCGGAGGAGCCGCTCACGGGGTACCGCCATCGGCGCCGAGGGCGTCCCGGACCTCCGTGACCGTCAGCCACTTCTGCGGGGCGAGGATCTTGGTGGTCTGCGGGGCGAAGGACGGCGACGCGACCACGATCTCCGGGGTCGGGCCGTCGGCGACGATCTCCCCGTCGGCGAGGATCGCCACCCGGTGGGCCAGTTCCGCCGCCAGTTCCACGTCGTGCGTGGCCAGGACGATCGCGTGCCCCTCGGCGGCGAGGCCGCGCAGGAGTGTGACCAGACGGGCCTTGGCCGCGTAGTCCAGGCCGCGGGTCGGCTCGTCGAGCAGGAGCAGCGGCGGGCGGGCCGTCAGGACGATCGCCAGGGCCAGGGTGAGGCGCTGGCCCTCCGAGAGGTCGCGGGGGTGGGTGTCGTCCGCGATGCCGGGGAGCAGCTCGGTGACCAGCGCGCGGCAGGTGCCTTCGGGGGCCGCCGCGTCGTGGTCGGCCGCCGCGCACTCGGCGGCCACCGTGTCCGCGTAGAGGAGGTCACGGGGTTCCTGGGGGACCAGGCCCACGTGGCGGATCAGCTCGCGCGGCCCGGTGCGGTGCGGGACCGCGCCGCCGACGCGGACCGAGCCCGACGCCGGTTCGAGCAGGCCCACCAGGGTGGACAGGAGCGTGGACTTCCCGGCGCCGTTGCGGCCCATCAGGGCCACCGTCTCGCCCGCGGAGACGGTGAGGTCCACGCGGCGCAGTGCCTCCACCCGGCCCCGCCGTACGGCCAGGGCGCAGACCACGGCGGCCGCCGCTTCGGGTGCGTTCCCCTTCGTACGTTCACGGAGTCGGCCCAGGAGCGTCGCGGGGCGCTCATCGGGGCGCACGGTCACGACCTGCTCCCGGGGCTCGACCTCGGCCAGGCGCTCCCGCAGCCCTGCCGCCCTGCGTCGCGCGTCGCGCACCGTCAGCGGCAGCGGGGACCAGCCCGCGAGGCGGCCGAGGCCGACCACCGGCGGGTAGACCGGGGAGCGGGCCATCAGCGAGGCGGGGTCCCCGAGCACCGGCGGCTCGCCCGGCGCCGCGAGCAGCAGCACCTGGTCGGCGTACTGCACGACCCGCTCAAGGCGGTGCTCGGCCATCAGGACCGTCGTACCCAGGTCGTGCACGAGCCGCTGCAGTACGGCGAGCACCTCCTCGGCGGCGGCCGGGTCGAGTGCCGACGTCGGTTCGTCGAGGACGAGGACCTCGGGGTGCGGGGTGAGCACCGAGCCGATGGCGACGCGCTGCTGCTGGCCGCCGGAGAGCGTGGCGATGGGGCGCTCGCGCAGATCGGCGAGCCCGAGCAGGTCCAGGGTCTCCTCGACCCGGCGGCGCATCACGTCGGGCGCGAGCCCGAGCGACTCCATCCCGTAGGCCAGTTCGTCCTCGACGGTGTCCGTCACGAAGTGCGAGAGGGGGTCCTGGCCCACCGTGCCGACGACATCGGCGAGTTCACGCGGCTTGTGCGTACGCGTGTCGCGCCCCGCCACCGTCACACGGCCCCGCAGCGTGCCCCCGGTGAAGTGCGGCACGAGGCCGCTCACCGTGCCGAGCAGCGTCGACTTGCCGACCCCGGAAGGGCCGACGAGGAGCACCAACTCACCCTCGGGCACGGCGAGATCGACCCCGCGCACGGTGGGCCCCGTGACCCCTTCGTACGTCACGGAGACATCCTCGAAGCGGATCATGAGGGCTCCTTGGTGCGAGCGGGGCGAGCAGGACGTGCGGGGCGAGCAGGACGTGCGGAGGCGGCGGCATCGGCGGGCACCGGCGCCACGAAGGCGGGCAGCAGGCCGATGAGCACGGCGGCGGCCGGCCACAGCGGCAGCGTCGGCGCCGTCAGGGGGACGACCCCGGGGTGCAGGGCGGACGCGTCGTGCGTGGCGGCCCAGATCATCAGGCCCGCCACGGCGATCCCCGACCCGGCGACCAGCCAGGCGCGCACGCCCCACGGGTCGGGGCGGTAGCGGGTGCGCACGGAGCGCCGGCCGCCGAGGCGGAGCCCGGCGAGCGCGGCGAGGAGACCGACGGCGAGGACAGGCAGGCCGTAGGCCGTGCCGTCCGCCGTGAGCAGACCGTACGTGCCCACGCAGACGCCCATCAGACCGCCGAGCGTCAGGAACGCCGTCACCCTGCGCACCCCGGCGGGCACCGGCGCGCTGCGGCCGAAGCCGCGCGCGTCCATCGCGGCGGCCAGGGCGACCGACCGCTCCAACGCACCCTCAAGGACGGGCAGCCCGACCTGGAGCAGCCCCCGGATGCCCTTGTCCGCGCGCCCGCGAAGGCGCCGCGCGGCCCGCAGACGCTGCACATCCATGATCAGGTTCGGTGCGAACGTCATCGCCACGACGATGGCGACCCCCACCTCGTACAGCGCGCCCGGCAGCGACTTGAGCAGCCGTGCGGGGCTTGCGAGGGCGTTGGCGGCGCCCACGCAGATGAGGAGGCCGGCCAGGCGTACCCCGTCGTAGAGCGCGAAGAGCAGCCCCTCGGCCGTCACCCGGCCGCCGATCCGCACACCCTTCGCCCAGTCGGGCAGCGGCACTTCGGGGAGCGTCACGATGACATGTGAACCGGGGATGGGGGAGCCGAGCACGATGGCGAAGACGAGCCGGATCGCGATCACGAGGAGGCCGAGCTTCACGAACGCGCCGTACGACCGTGCCCACGGCGCCGACGTCCTGCGCGCCGCGACGACATAGCCCGCTACCCCGATCAGGAGACCGAGCAGCAGGGGGTTGGTGGTGCGGGACGCCGCCACGCCGAGCCCGAGCGCCCACACCCACCAGGCGCCCGGGTGCAGCGCGTTGCTCCGGTGCGCTTCGGGGGCCAGCCGCCGCCGCAGCGCACCGGGAGCGGCGCTCGTGTGATCGGTCATCGTGTCGTCGCGCGGTCAGCCGCGTCGGCGGCGTGCCTGCCAGACGGCGGCCCCGCCGAGCAGGGCGATGACGGCGACGCCCGCGATCAGGCCGACCGAGGGTCCACCGGAGTCGCTCTTCTCGTCGCTCGCGGTCTGCTTCTTCTCCGCGTCGCCCGACTCGCCGTTGCCCGAGACCTGCTCCCCGCAGCCCGACTTGGGGTAGTCGGCGATGGCGCACAGCAGGGCGTTGCTGTCGTAGCGCAGGGGCTTGGCGACCGCGGCGAGCGCGTCGGCGCTGGTCGCGTCGTCCGCGATCCGCGCACAGGCCGTACGGGGCTTCGGCGGGGTCTCCCCCTCGGGGGCGTCGCCGGGGGCGCCGAAGTCGATGACCAGGGCGATCCGCTTGCGGCCGTCCTCGGCGGGGGTCTTGGCGCAGATCGTGTCGAAGTCCGCGGCGCCGCGCGGCTTCGCGGCGTCCTTCGAGTCCTCGGACACGGAGAACCGGAAGCCCTGGACGGCCCCGTCGTCGGGACGGGCGGTGCTCGGCCCCTGGCTGGCGTACGCCCACGTCGAGCCGTCCCGGTCCCAGAAGGACCAGTAGCGGTAGCCGGTGGCCGCCTGGGCGGGGGCGGCGGCGAGGACACCGAGCAGGGCGACGAGGAGCGCCCCGATCACCAGGCGCCCGTGCCGCGCGCGACCCCGCGTCACAGCTGCTGCTTCTTCCTGTTGCCGCTGTACAGGAAGCCGATGCCGATGCCGGCGACCATGCCGACGCCGATGATCCACCAGATGCTCACACCGCCGTCGTCGCTGTCCTTCTTCTCGTCGGCGGCCTTCTCCGTCGCCTCCGGGGCAGGACCCTGCGCGTTCAGCTGCTTGACCAGGTCCGTGCCGCCGAAGTCGCGCGCGTCCATGCCCGCGGCGTGGGCGGCGAAGATCAGCTGGGCGTAGGCGGCGGGGCCGGACTTCTCGGCCCAGTCCGCCGAGTTCTTCGACAGCCACTGGGCCGACTTCTCGGCCTGCTCCGGCTGGCCGGCCGCGGCGAGCGCGAGCACGGAGTCGGCGGTGTTGCCCAGGTCGGGCATGTTCTTGGCGCCGGGCATCGACGACATCAGGTGGTCGTCACCCTTGGCGAGGGTCTTCAGGAGGTAGCCGGTGCCGTTCGCCGCCGCCTGCTCGGCGGTGTCCGCCTTCGCGCACTTCGGGGCGGCTTCCTTCTTCTTGGCCGCGTCCACGACCAGGCCCTTGCCGTGGGCGCCGAGGACGCCTGCCGCGGTGGCGTCCGCGTTCGGCGAGAGCTTGCCGGACTTGACGTCGGCGAGGCCGAAGGCGCCGCCGTCCTTGTCACAGCTCATGGCGAGGGCGGGCAGCGCGTTGAACGCCGTCTTGCCGCTCTGGGCCTTCACGCCCTCCGGCTTCTCGCCCGCGGCGGTGAGCGCGCCGATGACGATGCCGGTGGAGTTGGCGTCGGATTTCATGCCGGGGCTGTAGCCCCAGCCGCCGTCCTGGTTCTGCACGGACTTCAGCCAGCCGACGCTCTTGTCGACCGCCTTCTTCTGGCCGCCGAGCGCGGCGAGCGCCTGCACGGCGGCCGCGGTGGCGTTGCTGTCGAACGTCGTCTTGGAGTCGCACGGCTCCCCCGCGTCGGCCCGGTACGCGGCGTAACCACCGCTCGCGCAACTCTGGCCGGTGAGCCAGTCGACGGCCTTGTCGGCGGGCTTCACACCGGCCGAGTCCTGGGCGAGCAGGGCGTACGACTGCCGGAACACCCCGTCGAACTTGGGGTCGCCGTCGCCGTACAGACCGGAGGGCAGCTTGGCGGAGGGCGACGGGGACGCGGTGTCCGCGAAGGCGGCCGGGGCGGCGGCCGAACCGAACACGGCGACGGCGGCCAGGACCGCTGCGCTGCGGCGAACGTTCATGATGCGGCGGGTGCCTCTCCCTGCGGGGGAGCGGGGCAGCACGGGCGCGTGCGGGCACGGGCACCGGGCGGCTCCGGCTCCGTATACCTCGACGGTGCCGGCCATCGGAGGTCCCGATGACGCGAGCCGGTCACGCTCCGTACCGGGCATTCCGGCTCACCGCGGATGCGGTATACGGCTGCGGGTCAGCGCCGGATTCGCACCGGCTTCCCCCCGTACGGGCATGATGACGACGGGGCCACTCTACCGGCCCGTAGGGGAAGGGCCCCGGGGCGCCCGCCCCCGGCCGGAGGTCACACCGCGCGGTAGCGCACCGGATCGTTGCCCACCGCCTCCGCACGTCCCAGCTTCACCAGGCGCCGCACATGGGCCTCGGCCTCGGAGACCGCGATGTTCCGCGAGCCGTAGCGGATCTCGGCCCAGGGACGGTTCCACTCCATCTGCTCGGCGAGCTGCCAGGGCGTGAGGGGCTCGGCGAGGAGGGCGAGCAGGTCGGTGAGGCGCTCCTCGTGGTGGGCCAGGATCTCGCGCACGCGGGCCGGGGCGTCCGTGAACGCGTACTGGTGGGCGGGAAGCACCTCGGCGGCCCCCAGGCGTCCGATGCGCTCCAGGGAGTCGAGGTAGTCGCCGAGGGGATCGGTGATCGTCTCGTCGTCGGGGTCCTCGTACAGGCCGATGTGCGGGGTGATCCCGGGGAGCAGATGGTCGCCGGAGAACAGGCGGCCGTGGCCCGGGAGTCGCGCCGGGTGTTCCTCCTCCAGGTGCAGGCAGACGTGGCCCGGGGTGTGGCCGGGGGTCCAGATCGCGCGGAGCCTGCGGCCCGGCAGTTCGAGCAGCTCGCCGGGGGTGATGTCGCGGTCGGGGAGCGCGGCGGCGAGCCCGGGCAGCCGGGGCGCGCGGCCCGCGTCACGGGCGGTGACGAGCGGGGCGATGTGCTCGGCGGGGGCGCCCGCGGCCGTCAGCTTCTCCACCATGTAGTCGAACCAGCGCGCGGGCGGCCCGCTGCGCGTCCGGCGAACGACCGACGCGTCCGCCTCGTGCATCGCGATCCACGCGCCCGACGCCTCGCGGACCTTGGCGGAGAGGCCGTGGTGGTCGGGGTGGTGGTGGGTGATGACGACGCCGTGCACCGCCTCGACGGATGTGCCGCAGGCGGCGAGGCCGGAGGCGAGGGCGTCCCAGGATGTGGGGTCGTCCCATCCCGTGTCGATGAGGACCGGGCCACCGTCGGTGTCGAGGAGGTGGACGAGGGTGAAGCCGAGGGGGTTGTCGGGGATCGGGACCTTGATGCTCCATACGCCCCCGCCGTGCTCGGTCACCCGCGGATCGGTCACCTGCGTCATCGGGGCCCTCATCTCTCGTCGCTGCGCGGCCACGACCACGGCCACCTTCAGCATAACTAGAACTAGTTCCAATGATCGCCCAAGTCGACTGTTTCGGCTGGCCACTTGAAGGGCTGCGCGAGCCTTGCCCTCCGTGGACTAGTGGAACTAGAACTGGTATCAGTTCTGAAACGGTGTCAGAAAGCGTGCCGCGCAGGCGGAATCCCGTCATCCCGCAGGAGGCAGTCAGCCATGACCGAGCTCGTGGAACACGGACAGCTGTTCATCGGCGGGGAGCTGGTGGACCCCCACGGCAAGGACGTCATCGAGGTGATCTCGCCGCACACCGGCGAGCCCTTCGCACGGGTGCCGCACGCCGCGCCCGCCGACGTCGACCGGGCCGTCGCCACCGCGCGCAAGGCGTTCGACGAGGGGCCATGGCCCCGGATGACCCTCGACGAGCGGATCGAGGTCATCACCAGGATCAAGGACGCGTTCGCCGTACGGCACGAGGAGATCGCCCGCGTCATCAGCTCCCAGAACGGCACCCCGTACACGTCGAGCGTGATGGTGCAGGCCCTCGCCGCGATGATGGTCTGGGACTCGGCGCTCACCGTCGCGAAGAACTTCACGTACGAGGAGGCGCGCGACGGAGCCCTCGGCAAGATCCTGGTCCGGCGTGAGCCGGTCGGTGTCGTGGCGGCCGTGGTCCCGTGGAACGTCCCGCAGTTCACCGCCGCCGCCAAGCTCGCGCCCGCGCTGCTGGCCGGGTGCCCGGTGATCCTCAAGACGTCGCCCGAGACGCCGCTCGACGCGTACATACTCGCCGAGATCGCCACCGAGGCGGGGCTGCCACCGGGTGTGCTCTCGATCATCTCCGCGGACCGCGAGGTGAGCGAGTACCTCGTCGGGCACCCGGACATCGACAAGGTGTCCTTCACCGGCTCCGTCGGCGCGGGCAAGCGTGTCATGGAGGTCGCCGCCCGCAATCTCACGCGCGTGACACTGGAGTTGGGCGGCAAGTCGGCCGCCGTGATCCTGCCGGACGCGGACGCGGCGAGCGCGGTCGCCGGCATCGTCCCCTTCGCCTGGATGATCAACGGCCAGGCGTGCGTGGCCCAGACCCGCATCCTCGTGCCCCACACGCGCCACGACGAGTTCGCCGAGGCCTTCGCCGCCGCGGCCTCCGCGCTCAAGGTCGGCGACCCGCTCGACCCGGAGACCGAACTGGGCCCGCTGGTCGCCGAGCGCCAGCAGCGGCGCTCGCTCGACTACATCCGCATCGGCCAGGAGGAAGGCGCCAAGATCCTTACGGGCGGCGGGCGTCCGGCCGGGCTCGACCAGGGGTGGTACGTCGAGCCGACGCTCTTCGGCGGCGTGGACAACTCGATGCGCGTCGCCCGCGAGGAGATCTTCGGCCCGGTCATCTGCCTCATTCCGTACGGCGACGAGAGCGAGGCCGTGCGCATCGCCAACGACTCGGAGTACGGGCTCAGCGGCAGTGTGTGGACGGCGGACACGGAGCGCGGCATCGACATCGCGCGGCGGGTGCGGACCGGGACGTACTCGGTGAACACCTTCAGCCTCGACATGCTCGGCCCGTTCGGCGGCTACAAGAACTCCGGTCTCGGGCGGGAGTTCGGGCCCGAGGGGTACGGCGAGTACTTCGAGCACAAGATGATCCACCTCCCCGCGGGCTACGAAGGAGCGGGTGCCTGATGGGTGACCGCTGGCACGTCGAGGTGGACCGGTCGGTCTGCATCGGCTCCGGGATGTGCGTGAGCACGGCGCCGGGCGCCTTCGCGCTCGACTCCGCCCGCCAGTCGCACCCCGCGGACCCCGAGACCGACGCCAACGAGAAGGTGCTCGAAGCGGCCGAGGGATGTCCGGTCGAGGCGATCACGATCACGTTGTCCGGCAGTGGGGAGGTCGTCTTCCCGCCGGAGGACTAACGGCTTCGCTCCGGCAACCGGATTTACTTCCGTGATGCGATCCGGGCCGTTTTGTGTCGATCCTGTGTGCTTTATCTGCACTCGAACGTGTGCGAACAGGACTTTACCCATGCGTTCCGCATGGTTGATCGATGACATCCGTGACTGTCCGTCCCCTTTGCGGCCTGGAACTGTTCAGAACCAGACCACTTGGGGAGGGGACGCCGTGGACAAGCGGTACGAGGTCTACTGTCTGGCCGACAGGCATTTCTACGAGACTCCGGACCGTTTGTCCGTGGGCGGCACCGCCCCCGAGTTCCAGACGGCGGGGCGCCCGGTCCCGCGGGGATGGCGGTCGGCCCGCGAGGGCGACTGGCTGACCTTCGTGCCCGTCGACGACGACGGGCACGCACGGCCCGCGCCCCAGCAGGGCTGGAAGATCCATGTGTCCGCCACGCTGGAGAACGCCGACCGGATCGCCGCGGTCGTCCACGACTACTGCGTGCCGCGCACCGTGCCCTTCAAGTTCATCGCGGGACGGCCCCTGCTCCACCTGCGCAACAGCAAGTACGCGGGACGTGACGGCAGCGGCAAGTTCGCGACGATCTATCCGTCCGACGAGCAGCAACTGCACGAGATACTCGGCGAGTTGGGGCGGCTCCTCGAAGGATTCGAGGGCCCGTACATCCTCACCGACCTGCGCTGGCAGGAAGGCCCCCTGTACGTCAGATACGGCGCCTTCACCCGCCGCATGTGCGCCGACGAGCGCGGCTCTCTCGTGCCCGCCATCGAGGACGACCAGGGCCGCCTCGTCCCCGACTCGCGCGATCCCGCCTTCCGGGTGCCCGAGTGGGTGACGCTGCCGGCGTTCCTCGAAGCCCAGCTGGCGGCACGCAACGACACGACGGTCACCGACCTGCCGTACCGCATGGAGAAGGCACTGCACTTCTCCAACGGCGGCGGGGTCTACGTCGGCACCGACACGCGTGACGGCCGCAAGGTCGTCCTGAAGGAGGGCCGGCCGTACGCCGGCCTCGCGTCGGACGGCGCGGACGCAGTGGCCCGTCTGGAGCGTGAGCGGGACGCGCTGCAGAAGCTCGCGGGGCTCGGCGTCGCACCTGAGGTGCGCGACTGGTTCGAGCTCGGCGGCCACCGCTTCCTCGTCATGGACTTCCTGGAGGGCAGCACCCTCAACTCCTTCTTCGCGGAACGCCATCCACTGCTCGTCAGCGAGCCCGACGCCGACGCGATCGCCGCGTACACGGCCTGGGCGCTGCGCATCCACCGGGCCGTCGAGGAGGCCGTCGCCGCCGTGCACGAGCGGGGCGTCGTCTTCAACGACCTCCACATGTTCAACATCATGGTCGCCCCCGACGAACAGTCCGTCTCCCTCCTCGACTTCGAGGCGGCGGCGCGGGTGGGCGACAGCGGCCGACAGGTCGTGGCCCACCCCGGGTTCATCGCACCCGCGGACCGCGAGGGCGTGGACGTCGACCGCTACGCCCTCGCGTGTCTGCGGCTCGCCCTCTTCCTGCCGATCACCACGCTCCTCGCCATCGACCGGGGCAAGGCAGCGCACCTCGCGACGGTGATCGCGTCCCAGTTCCCGGACATACCCCGGGAGTTCCTCGACGAGGCCGTGGCGGAGATCGAGCGGGGCGGGCAGGCCCAGGCCGGCGCGAAGGGTGCCGTACGGGCGACCGCGAGTGCGGCGGGAGCGGCCGCGCCGCTCGTCGACGTCGCCGACTGGCCCTACAGCCGGGACTCGATGGTCAAGGCCATCCTCGCATCGGCCACCCCGGAGCGCGACGACCGCCTCTTCCCCGGCGACATCGCGCAGTTCTCCGACGGCGGCGGGCTCGGCCTCGCGCACGGCGCGGCCGGCGTGCTGCTCGCCCTCGCCGAGAGCGGCGCCGAGCGCTACGAAGAGGGGGAGCGCTGGCTCCTGAAGCACATCGAGCCCGCGCCGCGCGGCACGCCCCTCGGCCTGAACGACGGCCTCGCGGGCATCGCCCACGTACTCGAACGGCTCGGCCACCGCACGCGCGCGCTCGACCTGATGGAGCTCGTCCTCCAGGAGAACTGGCAGCGGCTCCCCTCCGACCTGCACGGCGGCCTCGCCGGACTCGGCCTCGCACTCGACGCCATCGCGCACAGCACGGGCGAGGAGTCCTTCGCCCAGCACGCGCTCCAGGCCGCGGAGGTGATCGGCGAGCGGCTCACCGCGGAGCCCCCTCCCAAGGGGCGGCAACGGGCCGGTCTGCTGCACGGCGCCACCGGGCCCGCGCTCCTCTTCCTGCGCCTGTACGAGAGGAACGGCGACTCCGCGCTCCTCGACCTGGCGGCGAAGGCCCTGCGCGCGGACCTCGCCCGGTGCGTGGCACGGCCCGACGGCAGCCTCGGCGTGGACGAGGGCTGGCGCACGATGCCCTACCTCGGTGACGGCAGCGTAGGCATCGGGATGGTCGTCGACGACTACCTCGCGCACCGGGACGACGCCGGGTTCGAGGCGGTACGTCCGGGCATCCTGGCCACCGCGCGCTCACGCTTCTGCGTCCAGCCCGGCCTGTTCCAGGGGCGGGCCGGACTGCTGCTGCACCTCAACCGCAGCACCGCGCCCGGCATCACGCCCGAGGACGTCGCCGCGCAGATCGAGGGACTCGGCTGGTTCGCGATGCCGTACGCGGGTCAACTGGCCTTCCCCGGCCATCAGATGCTGCGGCTCTCCATGGACCTGCACACCGGAACGGCGGGCTGCCTCCTCGCGCTCGCCGCCGCCCTGGGGGACGGCGGAGCACACGTCCCCTTCCTGCCGCCGCTCAGGCGGCCCCAGAGCCGGTCCCGCCACGCAGCGGGGTCGTGACACCACCCACGAGGACATCAACGTCCCCAAATGAGAGGGAAGATCATGGCGCTTCTCGACCTGCAGAGCATGGAGTCCGACGAGATGACCGGTGGCGGCGGCGGTGGCGGCGGCAGCCAGGTGAGCCTGCTGCTGTGCTGGAGCGACGCGAGCGTGCTGCTCTGTCTCTGACGCCGACCCGTGCCTGACACCGGCACGGTTCGCCCGTGAGGAACCGGGCGGCGCCTCTCCCCAGAGGCACCGCCCGGGTCCATCGCGTTCACAGACGCCGACGCCACGGGGGTCGACGTCACGGACACCATCACTGTTGCCGCCCGCCCCGCCACGGACACGAGGACTGCGAGGACCCGGACCGCATGGCGACCACGAAAGCTCCGCCTCAGCAACCCGGCCTCGACGCCGAGCTGTTGAAAGACGCCGGGCGGTTGAAAGACGCCGGGCTGTTGAAGGACGCGACCCGCTACAGCGCCCTACGCTGCGTGGCCCTCGCGCTCTGCAGTGTCGCCGGGGCGGGCGCGAGTCTCTTTCTGCCGTTCGCCATCGGCCGCGCCCTCGACGCCATTCTCGCGGGCCACGCGGCCGGACACGTCGGTGCCGATGCCACCCGCTGGATCCTCGTGTGCACGGCGCTCATCGCCGCCGGAGCCCTGCTCGACGCCTGCGACGGCGTCCTCACCGGAACCACCAACGCCCGCACCACGGCCTGGCTGCGCGGCCGCGTCGGACGCCACATGCTGGCCGTCGGGCCACGCGCCACCGCCCGCTTCGCCCCCGGCGACCTCGTGGCCCGCCTCGTCGACAACGCGGCACACGCGGGCGTCGCGCCCGCCACGCTCGCCGCTCTCCTCGCGGCTCTGGTCGCGCCCGTGGGCGCCGTCGTGGCCCTCGCCCTGATCGACGGCTGGCTGGCCGTCGTGTTCATCGCCGGGGCGCCCGTCCTCGTCCTGCTCCTGCGGTGGTTCGTGCGCGTCTCGTCCGACTGCGTGGCGCGCTACCAGCAGGTCCAGGGTGACATCGCGGGCCGCCTCGGCGAGGCGATCGGCGGGGCACGGACCATCGCCGCCGCACACACCGAGGAGAAGGAGGCCAGGCGCGTCCTCGGCGCGCTGCCCGAACTCTCCCGTCAGGGACACCGGATGTGGCGGGTCCAGGGCCGCTCCCAGTCACAGGCCGTCGCGGTCGCACCCCTCCTGCAGATCGCGGTCGTCGCGGTCGCGGGCCACATGGTCGTCCAAGACTGCATCAGCGTAGGCGAGTTGCTGGCCGCTTCCCGGTACGCGGTACTCGCCACCGGGATCGGCATGCTCGTCGGACAACTGGGAGCGCTGGTGCGCGCCAGGGCCGCCGCGCGCCGCCTGGGGGAGGTGCTCGCGGAACCGGCGACGCCGTACGGAAGCCGCAAACTCTCCCCTGGTGACGGAGAGTTGGAGTTGCGCGGCGTCACGGTGGTCCGTGGCGGGCGCACCGTGCTCCACGGCGTCGACCTGACCGTTCCCGCGGGCGGCACGCTCGCCGTGGTCGGGCGCTCCGGCGCGGGCAAGTCGCTCCTCGCGTCCGTCGCGGGCCGCCTCGCCGACCCCGACGAGGGGGAGGTACGCCTCGACGGCGTCCCCTTGCGTTCGCTGGGCCGCGAGGAGCTGCGCCGCGAGGTCGGCTACGCCTTCGAGCGGCCCGCGCTGCTCGGCACGACCCTGGAGGACACGATCGGCTTCGGCGCCCCGCGCCCGGCGTCACCCCGCATCCGGGAGGCGGCCCGCGCGGCGCACGCCGAAGCCTTCATCACCCGCCTCCCCGACGGCTACTCCACGCCCTGCTCGGACGCGCCCCTCTCCGGCGGCGAGGCCCAACGCCTCGGCCTGGCAAGGGCGTTCGCGCGCGGGGGACGGCTCCTGATCCTGGACGACGCGATGTCGAGCCTGGACACGGTGACCGAACACCACATCGCCGAGGCCCTGCTCCACCACGCGCCGCACCGCAGCCGCCTGATCATCGCCCACCGCGCGGCGACGGCGGCCCGCGCGGACGTGGTGGCGTGGCTGCACGAGGGCCGGATACGGGCGGTGGGTACGCATGCGGAGCTGTGGCAGCGCCGGGAGTACCGGGAGGTGTTCGGCACGTGAGGCGCGTGAGGCGCGTGAGGCCCGTGGGGCACGCGGAACGGGTGCCGCCGCCCTCGCCTCCGCAGGGCCCGTACCGCCGAGGTGTCCGGTTCCTCTGGCGCAGGTGGCCGGTGGTGCTGCGCCTCGCGCTCTGGTCCGTGTTGGAGACCGGGCAGACCTTCCTCACCGGGTACGCCCTCGCGCGCGCCCTGGACGACGGTTTCCTCGCGGGGCGTGCGGACGTGGGCCTCGCGTGGCTCGGCGGGGCCGGGCTCGGCGTGGTCGTGGCCGCGTACGGCACGGGGCGGGTGTACCGCGCGGTCGCCGATCTGGTGGAGCCGCTGCGGGACAGCTTGGTGCGTCAGGTCGTCGGGCGGGGGCTGCGGGAGGCGGACAACGCGTCCGTGTCCCGGCTCACCCAGCAGGTGGAGATCGCCAGGGACACCTTCGCCGGCCTGGTCCTCGTCTCCCGCTCCTTCCTCTTCACAGCGGCGGGAGCGCTGATCGGCCTGTTCTCGCTGGCCCCGCTCCTCCTCCTGGTGGTCGCGCCGCCGCTGCTCGCCGGGGTCGGCCTGTTCGTGGCGAGCCTGCGGCCGCTGGCGCGGCGCCAGGAGAGGTTCCTCGTCGCCGACGAGGGCATCGCGAGTCAACTGGGCGCGGTCGCACCGGGGTTACGGGATGTCGCGGCGGCCGGCGCTGAGCAGGACGTGGCCGAGGACCTGGACCGGGGCGTCGCCACGGAGTACGCGGCGGCCCGCGCCCTCGCCCGCTGGGGCGTGCTGCGCACGGCGGCCCTGGCGACCGGCGGCCAACTCCCGCTCGTCCTGCTCCTGGTCACGGCGCCCTGGCTCCTGAACAACGGGGTGACGCCGGGCGCCCTGGTCGGCGCGATCGCCTACGTGACGCAGGCCCTGCTCCCGGCCCTGCACAACCTGATCCACGGCCTGGGCACGAGCGGCTCCCGCCTGGCCATAGTCCTACGCCGCCTCACCTGGACCCCGAAGCCCCCGCCACGGGGGCCCTCCGCTCCGGACACACAAAGCCCGGCGGGGGAGCCCGCTGTCGACGGCACCCCCGCCCTGCACCTCTCCTCCGTCACCTTCGCCTACGGCCCCCTCGCCGAGCCCGTGGTGCGGGACCTCTCGCTCACTGTCCCGCGGGGTGGGCATCTCGCCGTCGTCGGGCCCAGTGGGATCGGGAAGTCCACCCTTGCGGGGCTCGTGGCCGGGCTGTTGGAGCCCGGTGGTGGTGTCGTGCGCGTGGACGGGCGGGGTGTGCGGGGGCAAGAGGCCGTGGGGCGGCGGGTGTTGATACCGCAGGAGGCTTACGTCTTCAGCGGGACCGTGCGGCAGAACCTGGAGTATCTGCGCCCGGACACCGTCGGCGACGCGGAGTTGCTGGCCGCCGCACAGGCCGTCGGGCTCGGCCCGGTGGTCGAGCGGCTCGGCGGGCTCGCAGCCCAGCTCGACCCCGCCACGCTCTCCGCGGGCGAGCGGCAGCTCGTCGCGCTGACCCGCGCCTACGTCTCGTACGCGCCCCTCGCCCTGCTCGACGAGGCCACCTGCCACCTCGACCCGATGGCGGAGGCCCGCGCCGAGCGGGCGTTCGCGGCGCGGCCCGGCGGCACCCTCGTGGTGATCGCCCACCGCATCAGCTCGGCCCGCCGCGCCCAACGGATCCTGGTGATGGACGGGACGCACACCCTGTGCGGACGCCACGAGGACCTGCTCGAACAGTCCGTGCTCTACCGTGAGCTCTCCGGCAACTGGGGCCCGGAGCGCGCCGCTTCACACCCAGCCCTCGCCGCGCGAGATCCGTATGGCGTCGATCCTGTTCCTGGCCCCCGTCTTGCGGGTGATCGCGGCCATGTAGTTGCGCACCGTCCCGTTGGTCAGGTGCAGACGGTGCGCGATCTCGGCGACGGGCGCGCCCCCGGCGGCGAGGGCCAGGACCAGTAACTCCCGCGGGGTCAGGGTCATCTGAGATGCCTTCAGGAAGCCGAACCCGAGCGATTCGTCCACGAACCGCTGACCGGCCGCCACCTGTCTGATCCCGGCGAGCAGCCGGTCGGGCGGGCTCGCCTTGTCCACGTAGCCGAGCGCGCCCGCCTCCATGCAGCGCCGGAGCAGCCCAGGCCGGTTGCCGGACACCAGAACGAGCAGCGGGCAGCCGAGGCCGCCGGCCACCGGATGGGACTGCTCCCCGAACTCGACGGAGGCGTACGCCGTGTCGCCGTCGGGGTCGACCACGCAGACGTCGGGACGCACCGCGCCCGTACGGTCGCGTGCCTCGTGCCACGGTGCATGGGACACCTCCAGGTCCGCCTCACGGGCGAGTCGTTCCGCCAGAGCGGATCGCAGCAGACAGGCGTCGTGCACGAGAAGTACCCGGATCACGTTTCGCTCCTCCAGGTGCCCGCAGTCGGCCCCGATTGCTTCATTCAGCACGTAGACCATTCATAGCGGCGCCGACCGCTCGTACGGATGCGAGAACTGGCCAAGCGGGACCCAGGAGAGGCTCAGGGGCGCAATGACCAGGTAGGCCTGCGCCCCCCGTGCACCGATTCAAGGCCTGCGGACTGCGTGGTTCCGGGAGATCGGGGACGCGCGGCGTGCTACGCCGACTCCGGGGTCGTCAGATCGATGAGGCGGCACACCATCTCGATGTCGATCTTGACCTGTGCGATCGACGCCCGCCCCGAGAGCCAGGTGATGAGCGCCGAGTGCCAGGTGTGCTCGATGACCCGGACCGCCGAGAGCTGCTCGGGGGTCGGCGCGTCCGTCAGGCCCATCGCGTCAAGGATGATCGCCGTGGTCAGCCGCGAGACCGTGTCCACCTCGGGGCTCACGGAGCGGTCGGCGAAGGTCAGCGCCCTGACCATGGCATCCGCCAGGTGCGGCTCGCGCTGCAGGGCGCGGAAGGCCCGCATCAGCGTCTCGGCGCACCGCTCGGCGGGTGTCTCACCGGCGGGCGGCCGCTTACGGATCGTCGTGTGCATGTGCTGGAGCTGGTCCTGCATGGTGGCGACCAGCAGATGCACCTTGGAGGGGAAGTAGCGGTACAGCGTGCCGAGGGCGACGCTGGAGGACTCGGCGACCTCGCGCATCTGCACCGCGTCGAACCCGCCCCTGCTCGCGAGTTGGGCGCTGGCGTGCAGGATGCGACGGCGGCGAGCCTCCTGCCGTTCGGTCAGGGGCGGCGACGCCGGATCAGCTGCTGCGACTTCCGCTGCCTTGGCTTCCGATGTCATAGGTCCCGTTGTCCGTTGTCCGTCGTCCCGGTCCGGTGATGTGGTGGGCCAGCATGGCAGGGCACCCGCCGTGGCGCGAATCACCTGATCCGGGCCTTACAGCGCGGCTACCTGCCGGTAGATTCAAAGCGCGTTCCGCGATCGATCAGCGATCATTCAACGATCAAGTCTGAAACTTGTTCTAGATTACCGTCCCGGCGTAACCTCGCGGACAACCGCAGGGAGAAGGGGGCCGAGAGTGACCGCTGAGGCCATGGAGGCGGGCCCCCGGACGGGGCCGGACGCCGATGGTGACCGTCCGTTGCGCATCGCTCTCCTCACGTACAAGGGCAACCCGTTCTGCGGAGGGCAAGGCGTCTACGTACGTCACCTCTCCCGCGAGCTGGCACGCCTCGGCCACAGCGTCGAAGTGATCGGCGCGCAGCCCTACCCCGTCCTGGACGACAAGGACCTCGAAGGGCTCAAGCTCACCGAGCTGCCGAGCCTCGACCTCTACCGCTCGCCCGACCCCTTCCGCACGCCGAAGCGCGACGAGTACCGCGACTGGGTCGACGCGCTCGAAGTGGCGACGATGTGGACCGGCGGCTTCCCCGAACCCGCGACGTTCAGCCTGCGCGCCCGCCGCCATCTGCGCGCAAGGCGGGGCGAGTTCGACGTCGTGCACGACAACCAGACGCTCGGGTACGGCCTGTTGGGCGACCTCGGCGCCCCGCTCGTCTCGACGATCCATCACCCCATCACCGTGGACCGCAGGCTGGACCTCGAGGCGGCGCCCACCTGGCGCCGCCGCATGTCCGTACGCCGCTGGTACGCGTTCACGCGCATGCAAAAGCGCGTGGCCCGCCGCCTGCCCTCCGTGCTCACCGTCTCCGGCACGTCGCGCCAGGAGATCATCGACCACCTCGGCGTACGCGAGGAGCGCATCAACGTCGTGCACATCGGCGCCGACACCGATCTCTTCTCGCCGGACCCCTCGGTCGCCGAGGTGCCGGGCCGGATCGTCACGACGTCCAGCGCGGACGTCCCCCTCAAGGGCCTGACCTACCTCGTCGAAGCCCTGGCCAAGGTCCGCGCGGAGAACCCCGCCGCCCATCTGGTCGTCGTCGGAAAGCGCGCCGAGGACGGCCCCGTCGCCCAGGCCATCGAGAAGTACGGTCTCGAAGGCGCCATCGAGTTCGTCAAGGGCATCACCGACGAGGAACTGGTGGACCTCGTCCGCTCGGCCGAGGTCGCCTGCGTCCCTTCGCTGTACGAGGGCTTCTCGCTCCCCGCGGCCGAGGCGATGGCGACGGGAACGCCGCTGCTCGCGACGACCGGCGGCGCGATCCCGGAGGTCGCGGGGCCGGACGGCGAGACGTGCCTGGCCGTGCGGCCCGCCGACCCCGGCGCCCTCGCGGCCGGCCTGCTCCGCCTCCTCGGCGACCCCGAGCTGCGGGCCCGCCTCGGCGCGGCCGGCCGGGAACGGGTCCTCGCCAAATTCACCTGGGCCCGCGCCGCCCAGGGCACCGCAGAGCTGTACCGCGCGGCGATCGCCGGAAAAAACGCGGCCCCGCAATCCGGCCGCCCCCCGGCCACCACCCCGACGTACTCCGGGAGCCATCGCTGATGCTGACCGTCGACTTCACCCGCTTCCCGCTCGCCGCGGGCGATCGCGTCCTCGACCTGGGCTGCGGCGCGGGCCGGCATGCCTTCGAGTGTTACCGGCGGGGGGCCCAGGTGGTGGCCCTCGACCAGAACGCCGAGGAGATCCGCGAGGTCGCCAAGTGGTTCGCCGCGATGAAGGAGGCGGGTGAGGCTCCCGCGGGCGCGACCGCCACCGCGATGGAGGGCGACGCGCTCAACCTCCCCTTCCCCGACGCCTCGTTCGACGTCGTGATCATCTCCGAGGTGATGGAGCACATCCCCGACGACAAGGGCGTGCTCGCCGAGATGGTCCGGGTCCTGAAGCCGGGCGGCCGCATCGCGGTGACCGTGCCGCGCTACGGCCCGGAGAAGATCTGCTGGGCCCTGTCGGACGCCTACCACGAGGTGGAGGGCGGCCACATCCGCATCTACAAGGCGGACGAACTGCTCGGCAGGATGCGCGAAGCGGGCCTGAAGCCGTACGGCACGCACCACGCGCACGCGCTGCACGCGCCGTACTGGTGGCTGAAGTGCGCTTTCGGCGTCGACAACGACAAGGCGCTGCCGGTGCGGGCGTACCACAAGCTCCTGGTCTGGGACATCATGAAGAAACCGCTGGCCACGAAGGTGGCGGAGCAGCTGCTCAACCCGGTCGTGGGCAAGAGCTTCGTGGCGTACGCGACGAAGCCGCATCTGCCGAAGACCGACGCGAAGACCGACGCGTGACGAGCCCGGAGCGGACCGAACACCTGGTCCTGCCGGGCGTCCTGACGGCGGATCAGGCGCAGCGGACAGTCCGCGGAATCCTGGCCGTCCAACGCGAGGACGGCGCGATCCCGTGGTTCCGCGGCCACCACCTCGACCCCTGGGACCACACCGAGGCCGCCATGGCACTGGACGCGGCGGGCGAGCACGCGGCGGCGGCCCGTGCCTACGACTGGCTGGCGCGGCACCAGAATCCGGACGGTTCCTGGTACGCGGCGTACGCCGACGGGGATCCGCACGACGTGACGGACCGGGGCCGCGAGACGAACTTCTGCGCGTACATCGCCGTGGGCGTCTGGCACCACTACCTCTCGACCGGCGACGACACGTTCCTCGACCGGTTGTGGCCGACGGTGGTGGGAGCGGTGGAGTTCGTGCTCGCGCTGCAGCAGCAGGGCGGCCAGATCGGCTGGAAGCGTGAGGCGAGTGGTGAGGCGGTCAACGAGGCTCTCCTGACCGGCAGTTCATCGATCCACCAGGCGCTGCGGTGCGCCCTGGCGATCGCCGAGCAGCGCGAGGAGCCGCAGCCGGACTGGGAGCTGGCGACGGGCGCGCTGGCCCACGCGATCCAGAGCCACCCCGAGCGGTTCCTGGACAAGGACCGCTACTCGATGGACTGGTACTACCCGGTCCTCGGCGGCGCGCTCACGGGCGCGGCGGCCAAGTCCCGCATGGAGGAGGGCTGGGACCGCTTCGTGGTGCCGGACCTCGGCGTGCGCTGCGTCATCCCCAACAACTGGGTGACGGGCGGCGAGAGCGCCGAACTCGCCCTGGCCCTCTGGGTGTTGGGTGAATCGGACCGCGCCCTGGAGATCCTCCAGTCGATCCAGCACCTGCGCGACGCGGAGAGCGGCCTCTACTGGACGGGCTACGTCTTCGACGACAAGGCGATCTGGCCGGAGGAACTCACCACATGGACGGCGGGCTCCCTGCTGCTCGCCGTTGCGGCACTCGGCGGCGACGAGGCCACCTGCGCGGTGTTCTCAGGAGAACGCCTGCCGGTGGGCCTCGCGCCGGAGTGCTGCGAAGCGACCGCGGGGGGTCAGTAGCGCCGGAGGCGTCCCGCGATGGCGTGGCCGACGAGGACGTATACGAGAGCCGCCAGGCCGTAACCGCAGACTACGCGGGCCCAGGCCTCGTCGAACGTGAAGAGGTCGTGCGACCAGCCGGCCAGCCAGCGGGCCACGTCGTGGATGAACTGGACGAGGTCGTTGGCGCGGTTCGCGTCCAACAGATACATGAGGATCCACAGGCCGAGGATGATGGCCATCACGTCCGCGACGATGACGATGACCCTCGCTGCGGTGCTGCCACGTGCGCTTCTGGTCGCCATGGTTCTCCGTGTACCTGGCTGGGCCTGGCTGAAACCCGTACGGGCGCGCCCGAGTGGCGGCACGCGCCGGGCGGGGTGAGGCTGCCGGGAGAGCTGTCCACTCGCTGTCCACGCCCGGAGGTTCCCGTGTTGTTGTCCGCCGCGACCGTACGCCGGTCTCTCGTCGCCCCTGTGTTGTGCGGCGCCCTGCTCGCGGGGACGACCGGCTGCGGAGGTGACGACGCGGACGCCGCCTCGGCGCCGTCGAGCTCCAGCTCCGCCGAGAAGCAGAAGTTCGCCAAGACGCGCTTCGTCGCGAACGCGGGGATCGCGGCGGGTGCGACGTACCAGTGGATCGTGAAGCCCTTCCGGGCGGGGAAGTTCAAGAAGGGCGCCGACGGGCGCAAGTTCGCCCTGATCAAGGCGGGCCTCGCGGGGACGCTCGC
Source organism: Streptomyces sp. Je 1-332 (assembly GCF_040730185.1). Taxonomy (NCBI): domain Bacteria; kingdom Bacillati; phylum Actinomycetota; class Actinomycetes; order Kitasatosporales; family Streptomycetaceae; genus Streptomyces; species Streptomyces sp. Je 1-332. The sequence goes on along the minus strand of NZ_CP160402.1, from coordinate 2,395,993 downwards.
CTACAACCGCCTGAAGGCGGCGACGAAGAACGCCAAGGGCGACCCGACGCTGTCCAAGGCGGTGGCGCCGCTGACCGCAGGCATCGACGCCCTCAAGGACCTCCCGAAAAAGCTCCGCAAGGGCGAGTCCACCGACTCGGTCGTGAACTCCTTCGACGACGTCATCAAGCAGGTGAAGGACGCGGGGAAGGGCGCGGGCGCGGAGGTCAAGGACAAGGTGCCGTCGGCGGGAGAGCTGGCGAAGGGGTAGCAGGCCCCTGGCCTCGAAGCGGCCTTCGGCGGGGTCGGTCAGCCGTTCAGCTCCGCCAGCACCCGCAGCGTATGACGGTCCGGCGCCAGTACCAGCAGATCCGTCACGGGCCCCTTGCGCCACAACTCCAGCCGCTCGGCGATCCGTTCCCGCGGCCCGACCAGCGAGATCTCATCGGCGAAGGCGTCCGGCACCGCGAGCACCGCCTCCTCACGGCGCCCCGCCAGAAACAGTTCCTGAATCCGCCGCGCCTCGGCCTCGAACCCCATCCGCGCCATCAGATCTGCATGAAAGTTTCGCGCGGAGTGCCCCATCCCCCCGATATAGAAGCCCAGCATCGCCTTGACCGGAAGCAGGCCCTCCGCAACGTCGTCGCAGACTCTCGCCCGCGCCATCGGGGCGACCATGAAGCCGTCTCGCGCCCCCTCCAGCGACGCCTCGTACACGTCGGCCCGCATCGGCGACCAGTAGAGCGGCAGCCAGCCGTCCGCGATCCGGGCCGTCTGTGCGATGTTCTTCGGACCCTCCGCGCCGAGCAGCACCGGCAGATCGGCCCGCAGCGGATGCGTGATCGGCTTCAGGGGCTTGCCGAGACCGCTGCCGTCCTCCCCGGCGTAGGGGTGGGAGTGGAAGCGCCCGTCGAGAGCGACGGGCCCCTCGCGCCGCAGCACTTGGCGGACCACGTCGACGTACTCCCGCGTGGCGGTCAGTGGCGACTTCGGGAACGGCCGCCCGTACCACCCCTCCACCACCTGCGGCCCGGAGAGCCCGAGCCCGAGCATCATCCGCCCGCCGGACAGGTGGTCCAGGGTCAGGGCGTGCATCGCGGTCGTGACGGGTGAGCGCGCCGCCATCTGGACGATCGCCGTGCCCAGCTTGATCCGTGAGGTCTGCGCCGCGATCCAGGTCAGCGGCGTGAAGGCGTCCGAGCCCCAGGCCTCGGCGGTCCACACGGAGTCGTATCCGAGCCGCTCGGCCTCCTGGGCGAGCGCGACGTGCTGCGGGTCGGGACCGCGTCCCCAGTAGCCAAGTGCCAGCCCCAGACGCATGCGCGCCCCCATCCAACCCGAGTGGTCATCCTGACGGCCCGTCAGTTCCTGACGGGAGGCGACTGTACGACAACGGCCCCCCGCCCGGAAGGGCGAGGGGCCGTTGTCGTCGTACAGGAACGATCAGCCGCGCTGAATCCCCGTGGTGTCCTGCAGCACGCCACGACGGCCGTCCTGCGTCTGGGCCACCAGGCCGGGGCCACGCTGCTCGACGGCCAAGTACCAGGTGCCGGGCGCCAGTTCGGCGATCGGCGTCGGCGAGCCGTCCTCCGCGTACAGCGGACGCGGCACCGGCACGGCGAACCAGAACGGCGAGAAGTCACCGGCGGCCTGCGCCTGCCCGGGAGGCGGCGTCTGCTGCCCCGGCTGCGGCTGACCCGGCTGGGCGCCGAAGGGCTGACCCTGCTGCGGCTGTCCGGGCTGGCCGGGCTGGGCACCGTACGGCTGCCCCTGCTGCGGCTGGCCCTGCGCACCGGGGTACCCGTAACCACCCTGCGGCTGGCCGCCGTAGGGCTGGGGGGTGGGGCGCGGGGCGCCGACGAGGGGAGCCTTGAAGGCGGGGACCGTCAGGGAGAGGATCGCGCCGGCGGCCATGACCAGCGTGGCGATCAGGGCGAGGATGAGGCCGATGCCGGCGTCGACACCGGTGTCACCGGCGCCCGAGCCCACGTTGTCGTACCCGCTGGACGGGTCGAAGATCTGCCCGAGGGCACTCCAGGCGGCGGCGATGGTGAAGGCGACACCGAAGTGGCCGAGGTCGAGACCGAGGACCTTCGGGGGAGTCGGCAGCCCACGGGAGACGACGATGCAGACAGCACCGATGATCCCGGCAAGGATGACACTCAGCAGGACCGGCCCGCTGTTCCAGGCGTTCGGCATGTCCAGGGAGTCCGAGGCGTCTTCGACATCGAAGATGTCCAGGAACGATGCGATGAACAGCAACACCGCTGCCCCGATCACCACGCCGTCGCCTCGAGTGAGAGAGCGGATATTCACTTCAGGTCCTTCGTAAGTCGTCTCGTCGGTGGAGGCGTCGCTCGCCCCAAGGTCACGGCGCAAAGCGCGGGGATGGCCCCCCATCGTACGGAGGACATTATCGTTCCCACCGCTGGGGTGTCTGCTCGGGATAAAGACCGACCAACCCGTTATCCCCGACGAACCAACCCGTTATCCGCGCAGGAAGCTCACGATTCCGTCGGAGATGCCCTGGGCCGCCTTCTGGCGCCAGGTGCCGTCCGTGAGCAATGCCTCGTCCTTCGCGTCCCGCATGTTGCCGCACTCGATGAACACCTTGGGGACCGTCGAGAGGTTGAGGCCGCCCAGATCCTTGCGTACGTCGAGACCGGTGCCGTCGCCGACGTAGTTGGAGGGGGCGCTGCCCGTCGCGCTCAGGAACTTGCCCGCGATGCGCTCGCCCAGGGCGCGGGACGGGGCGACGATCTTGGAGGTGTCCGCGTCGCCGGACTTCACCGATGCGGGAAGGATCACATGGAAGCCGCGGTTGCCCGCGCCCGAGCCGTCCGCGTGGACGGACACGACCGCGTCCGCGCGTGCGTTGTTGCCGATGCGGGCGCGCTCGTCGACGCAGGGCCCCCAGGGGCGGTCGCCGTCCTGGGTGAACTTGACCGTGGCGCCCTGCTTCTCGAGGATCGTGCGCAGGCGGCGCGAGACGTCGAGGGTGAACTGGGCCTCGCTGTAACCGTTGTTCGTGGAGGTGCCCGTCGTGTCGCACTCCTTGCGGTGCGTGCCGACGTCGACGAGGCGGTTGATCTCGGCCGTGTGCTTGCCGTTGCCCGTGTTGTGGCCGGGGTCCACGACAACGACCTTGCCCTTGAGGGGGCCGGAGGCTGCGGGGCGGCTCGCGGACTTCGAGGGCTTCGACGGTTTCGAGGACTTCGACGCGCTCGGCTTGCCGCTCGACTCGCTGTCCTCACCCTTCTCGTCGTCCTTCTCGGAGGCCGACGGGGAGGGCTTCGCGGACTGGCTCGTGGAGGGCAGCGTTCTGGGCGGCTCGCTGCCACCGGGACCGCTCGTCGCCTCGTAGATGAGCCACCCCGCGAGGCACGTCGGCACCAGCGCGGCGAGCGTCACCGTGAGGGGGCCGCCGCTGAAACGGCGGGGCGGGCGTGGGGGCTGGCTGTCCGGACCTACGTACGACACGAGAGCGACTCTAACCGCGAGGTCAGATCCCCGCTCCCGTTCGCCGCAGGACGCGCAGGGAGTCGGTTGCCGAGACCTCGGTGAACGCGCCGGATTCCAGTGCCCTGAGATAGACGCGGTACGGGGCCTGGCCCGTCATGATGTCGACGGGGTCGGGGAAGACGTCGTGGATCAGGAGCAGGCCGCCCTCCGCGACGTGCGGGGCCCAGCCCTCGTAATCGCCCGTCGCGTGCTCGTCCGTGTGGCCGCCGTCGATGAAGACCAGGCCGAGCGGCCCGCCCCACGCCTTCGCCACCTGCGGCGAACGCCCGACGATCGCGATGACGTGCTCCTCCAGGCCAGCGTGATGCAGCGTGCGGCGGAAGGTGGGCAGGGTGTCCATCCGGCCGACCTCCGGGTCGACCGTCGCCGGATCGTGGTACTCCCAGCCCGGCTGCTGCTCCTCGCTGCCGCGGTGGTGGTCCACGGTGATCGCCGTGACGCCGGCCGCACGGGCGGCGTCCGCGAGCAGGATCGTGGAGCGGCCGCAGTAGGTGCCGACCTCCAGGAGCGGAAGCCCCAGCGCCGCGGCCTCCGTCGCCGCCGCGTACAGGGCGAGGCCCTCATCGGCGGGCATGAAGCCCTTGGCCGCTTCGAAGGCGGCGAGGATCTCCGGCTTGGGCTGGGGGGCGGCCATGGGGGTCCTCCTGGGCTTCGGAAAAGCGGTGGGTCTGCGCCGTGGGCCGACCTATGCTGCCGCATGGCCCGGTTGATCATGAAGGCGGGGCCGTGACGAGGAACAGTGAGGGGAACAGCTATGGAACTCGTACCGGCGGATCCGACGGTGTTGCACCCTTTTCCGGACCAGCCTCGTGTCGTGCTGCTGAAGCCGCTGGTGAAGTCTCCGTTGATCGAGGTCGGGGAGTTCTCGTACTACGACGACCCGGATGACTCGACGGCCTTCGAGACGCGCAATGTCCTCTACCACTACGGGCCGGAGAAGCTCCGTATCGGAAAGTTCTGCGCGTTCGGGACGGGGGTGCGGTTCATCATGAACGGCGCGAACCACCGGATGGACGGGCCCTCGACCTTCCCGTTCCCGATCATGGGGGGCTCGTGGAGCGAGCACTTCGATCTGATCAGCGGGCTGCCGGGGCGGGGGGACACCGTGGTCGGTCATGACGTGTGGTTCGGGTACGGGGTGATGGTGATGCCCGGTGTGCGGATCGGGCACGGGGCCGTCATCGCCTCGGGGTCGGTCGTCGTGGACGACGTCCCTGACTACGGCGTTGTCGGGGGAAATCCCGCGAAGCTGATTCGTACGCGGTACAGCGAGGATGAGGTGGCGCGGCTGCTGGCCGTGGCTTGGTGGGACTGGCCTGCGGAGCATCTGACCGAGCATGTGCGGGTCGTCATGTCCGGCACCATCGAGGACTTGGAGAGGGTTGCGCCGGGGGGCTAGACGGAGGGGCTGAATATTCAGCCCCTCCGGCGTCTGCCCCTAGGCCCCTACGCCAGCACCTCACTCCCGCCCGGCAGCAGCAGATCGACCTCCACCGCACCCCCCTGATGCCCCGCCGCCGAAGCCAGCGGCGCGTGTCCGGATGCCGTTGCCGCCAGGACGTACGAGCCGTCGCCCGGCACCGCGAGGGCATAGTGGCCGCCCTCGTCCGTGAGGGCGGCGCCCGCCTGCCGCCCCCTGCGGTCGATCAGTGTCACCTTCGCCCGCGCGACCGGCGCCCCGGCGGGATTCAGTACCCGGCCGTGGAAACCGGTCAGCGCCTGCGTCGCCGCGCGCAGGTTCGCGTCCTCCTCGCTGCTGGCCCGCAGCTGGGTCTTGACCGAGCGGCGGGCGGACGGCAGGAAGAGCGCGAAGACCAGGCCGAGGGCGACCGCACCGGTGGCGATGAGGAAGGACGTGCGGAAGCCCGTCATCGTCGGGACGGCGACGCCGCCCACGTGGTTCGCCGTGTTGGCGAGGACCATGCCGATCACGGCGGACGAGACCGACGTGCCGATGGAGCGCATCAGCGTGTTGAGGCCGTTCGCCGCGCCCGTCTCCGAAGCGGGCACGGCGCCGATGATCAGCGCCGGGAGCGAGGAGTAGGCGAGGCCGATGCCCGCGCCGATGACCACCGCGATGATGATCGTCTGCCAGGCGGCGCTCATCAGGCCGAGGCCGCCGCCGTAGCCGATGGCGATGATCAGCATGCCGAGGATGAGGGTGACCTTCGGGCCGTACTTCGCCGAGAGGCGGGCGTAGACCGGGGCCGTGAACATCATCGTCAGGCCGAGCGGCGCCACGCACAGGCCCGCGACGACCATGGACTGGCCGAGGCCGTAGCCGGTGGCGGTCGGCAGCTGGAGCAGTTGGGGGAGTACCAGCGAGATCGCGTAGAACGCGACGCCGACCATGATCGAGGCCAGGTTGGTGAACAGGACCGCCGGGCGGGCCGTGGTGCGCAGGTCCACCAGCGGCGCCTTGAGGCGCAGCTCCATCACGCCCCAGAGGACCAGGACGACCGCCGCGGCGCCGAACAGGCCGAGCGTCATGCCGGAGGTCCAGCCCCAGTCACTGCCCTTGGTGATGGGGAGGAGGAAGAGGACCAGGCCCGCGGAGAGGCCGAGCGCGCCGATCACGTCGAAGGTGCCCTGTGCCTTGACCTTGCTCTCGGGCACGAAGACGAGGGTCAGCAGCATCGATATGACGCCCAGGGCCGCCGCGCCGAAGAACAGGGCGTGCCAGTCGGCATGCTGCGCGGTCAGTGCGGCGAGCGGCAGCGCGAGGCCGCCGCCGACGCCGATGGACGAGCTCATCAGGGCCATCGCGGAGCCGAGCTTCTCGCGGGGCAGCTCGTCACGCATGAGGCCGATGCCGAGCGGGATGGCGCCCATCGCGAAGCCCTGGAGGGCGCGGCCGACGATCATCACGACGAGGTCGTCGGTGAAACCGCAGACCAGCGAGCCCACGACCATCACGGCCAGGCTCGCGAGCAGCATGCGGCGCTTGCCGTAGAGGTCGCCGAGGCGGCCCATGATCGGGGTCGAGACGGCGCCGGCGAGGAGGGTCGCCGTCATGACCCACGTGGCGTTCGACGGCGAGGTGCTCAGGAGTGTCGGCAGGTCCTTGATGACCGGCACCAGGAGCGTCTGCATCACCGCGACGACGATGCCGGCGAAAGCGAGTACGGGGACGACTCCGCGGGTGCCGCGTTGGTGGGTCGTCGACTGCGTCATTACGTGGGGCCTCCGAGGGCGGCAGAGCTGGCAGGGGTACGTGCAGTGCGAACCTGTTTCCCCGGGCGACTATTCCGACGGATGTCGTACGAGGGGAAGTCTTGACCTGTTGTTAACCGGGCGCTTACGGGAGTCCCGCGCCCGGCGCCTGAGCGGACCCGCATCTGACCCCCCGTCAGTCTTCCCTCGAATTGGAACGTGTTCTAGCCTGTCGCCGTCCCGGAAGCTGCTACCGGCGAGGACGCGCATGGGCATCGGAATCACGCAGGAACAGCGGGAGTTGGCAGCGGCGGTGCGCGGCTGGAGCGCCCGCGCCGTACCGCCCGAGGAGATACGCAAACTGCTCGACGCCCCTCCCCCCACCGGCGGCAGGCCCGCCCACTGGGACGGGCTCGCCGAGCAGGGGCTGCTCGCGGTGCACCTGCCCGAGGAGTACGGCGGCGGGGGCGGCGACCTCGTGGACCTCGCGGTCGCCCTGGAGGAGGCGGGCCGGGCCGCGCTCCCGGGGCCCTACCTGGCGAGCTCCCTCGCCTCGGTCGTGCTGCACCGGGCGGGCGCCCACGACCTCGCCGCCGAGCTGGCCTCCGGCGCGCGCGTCGGCGCCGTCGCTCTCGGCGCGGGAACACTGACCGCGGTGTCCGTGACGGACGGCCTTGTCCTCGACGGCGCCGCGCCGCCCGTGCTCTGCGGGGCGGACGCAGACCTGCTGATCCTGGCCGCCGAGTCCGCGCACGGAACCGAGTGGCTGGCCGTCGACGCGACTGAGCTGACCGTACGTACACAGGAGGGCGCCGATCCGACGCGGCCCACCGCCGAGGTGTCGGCGGACGGGGTGGAGGTGCCAGCCGGGCGGGTGCTCGCCGTCGACGCGACGCTCGTACGGGATCTGGCGTGCGCCCTGTACGCGGCGGACGCGTGCGGGGTGGCGGCCTGGGCGCTGGAGACCGCCACCGAGTACGCGAAGGTGCGGGAGCAGTTCGGGCGGCCGATCGGGCAGTTCCAGGCGGTCAAGCACCTCTGCGCGGACATGCTGGTGCGCCTCGAACAGGCGCGGGCGCTCGCCTGGGACGCGGCGCGGGCAGCTGATGAGCCCTCGGAGACGCGGGGACTCGTGGCCGCGCTCGCCGCAGGGGCCGCGCTCGACGCCGCGTACTCCTGCGCCAAGGACGCCATCCAGGTCCTCGGCGGCATCGGCTTCACCTGGGAGCACGACGCGCACCTGTATCTGCGCAGATCACTCGTCGCCCGGCAGCTGCTCGGCGCCGGCGACGCGCACCGGCTGCGGGCGGTGCGGCACGCGGAGGGCGGCGCGCGCCGCGAGCTGCGGATGGAGCTGCCCCGGGAAGCGGACGCGTACCGGGAGCGGGCGCGCGAGGCCATCGCCCCGGCCCGCGGCCTCGACCCGGCCGCCGCCCGCAAGGCCCTGGCGCCCACGGGCTACGCCGCGCCGCACCTGCCCGAGCCGTACGGCCTCGGCGCGGGCCCCGTCCAACAGCTCGTCGTCCAGGAGGAGTTGGCGGGGGCCGGAGTGCGTGTCAGCGACCTCGGGATCGCCACCTGGGTGGTGCCCTCGCTCATCGCGTACGGGACGGGCGAGCAGCAGGAGCGGTTCCTGGCGCCGACGCTCAGGGGCGAGGTGCTGTGGTGCCAGCTGTTCAGCGAGCCCGGGGCCGGGTCGGACCTGGCGTCGCTGCGGACGCGGGCCGAGCGGGTCGACGGCGGCTGGCTGATCAACGGCCAGAAGGTGTGGACGAGCGCGGCGCAGTGGGCGGACCACGGCATCCTGCTGGCCCGCACGGACCCCGACGCACCCAAGCACAAGGGGCTCACGTACTTCCTCATCGACATGAAGCGGGCGTCGGGCATCGACATCCGCCCGCTGAAGGAGATCACCGGGGACTCCCTCTTCAACGAGGTCTACTTCGACGACGTCCTGCTGCCCGCCGACGCGGTCGTCGGCGAGGTGAACGACGGCTGGCGGGTCGCGCGCCACACGCTCGGCAACGAACGCGTCCACATGGCCGACCAGCTGACCTTCGACACCGGCCTGGAGGCGCTCATCGAGCGCGCCTGCGACCTCGACGGCGCCTGCCGCGCGCGGATCGGCGCGCTCGCGGCCGAGGCGCACGCGCTCGCCTGCATCGGCCTGCGCACGACGATGCGGCAGGTGGCGGGCGCGGAACCGGGGGCCGGGGCCTCCGTCCGCAAGCTCGTGCAGACCCCGCATCAGCAGAAGGTCGCCGAGCTGGCCCTCGAACTGCTCGGCCCCGAAGGCGCGGTGCGCGAGGGCCCGGGGGAGCGCGCGCTGCACGGCTTCCTGATGGCGCGCTGCCTGACCATCGCGGGCGGGACCACGCAGGTGCAGCTGAACGTCGTCGCGGAGCGGCTGCTCGGCCTGCCGAGGGACCCCGAGCCGCGCCCCACCCTCTAGAAGGAGCTGGCCAGTGAAGGCGTACATAGTCGGCGTCGGAATGACGAAGTTCGAGAAGCCCGAGACGCGGGACTGGCAGTACTGGGACATGGCGAAGGAGGCGGGCACCAAGGCGCTCGACGACGCCGGGATCTCGTACGAGCAGGTGGAGCAGGTCCCGGTCGGGTACTGCTTCCAGGCATCGACGGCGGGGCAGCGCGCCGTGTACGAACTGGGTCTGACCGGCGTCCCCGTCTACAACGTGAACAACAACTGCGCGACGGCCTCGACCGCGCTGATGATGGCGCGGCAGTTCGTCGAGGGCGGCGTCAACGACTGTGTGCTCGCGCTCGGCTTCGAGAAGATGGCGCGCGGCGCGCTGGGGGGTGGGAGTGACGGGGGTGACTTCAAGACGTCTCCCGTCGCCCGGCACTACGGCATCATGGCCGCCCGGCACGGCTTCGAGATGACCCCGCCCACCGCCCAGATCTTCGGCGACGCGGCACGCGAGCACATGGAGCGGTACGGCACGACCGAGGGGCAGCTGGCCGCGGTGGGCGCGAAGAACCACCGGCACTCGGTGAACAACCCGTACGCCCAGTTCCAGGACGAGTACACCGTCGGCGAGATCCTCGCCGCCAAGACCATCCACCGTCCGCTCACCAAGCTGCAGTGCTCGCCGACGTCGGACGGCTCGGCCGCCGCGGTGGTGGTGTCGGAGCGGTTCGTCGAGCGGCACGGCCTTCAGGAGCGCGCCGTCGAGATCGCCGCGCAGGCCATGACCACGGACACCGGGGAGTCCTTCGACTCGGGCTCGTGCATCGACGTCGTGGGACAGCCGATGTCGAGGGCGGCGGCGCGACAGGTGTACGAGAGGTCGGGACTCGGCATCGAGGACGTCGACGTCGTCGAGCTGCACGACTGCTTCTCCATCAACGAGCTCCTCACCTACGAGGGGCTCGGCATGTGCGCGGCGGGGGAGTCCGGAAAGCTCGTCGAGAGCGGGGCGACGACGTACGGCGGGCGGTGGGTGGTGAACCCCTCGGGTGGCCTGATCTCCAAGGGGCACCCGCTCGGCGCGACGGGCATCGCCCAAGTGGCCGAACTCACCTGGCAGTTGAGGGGCGAGGCGGACGCCAGGCAGGTGGCGGGGGCCCGGGTGGGGCTCGCGCACAACATCGGCCTCGGGGGAGCGGCGGTGGTGACGCTGCTGCGCAAGGACTGAGCGGCAGTGGGGACACTCTGTGCGCGCGGCGCAAGGGCTGAATGGTGGGCAACGGAGAGGACCTCGGGGCCTAGGACCGGAGGCGGAGGTCCTCTGCGTCGAAACCCCGATGCATGCGCGGCCGAGACCCTGGCACCATTCCTGTCATGGTCCAAACGCCCCCCGACACTTACATAGCCGCGCCGCCGCGGAAGTCCGCGCCCGTGTGGGCGGTGCTGCTCGCCGCCTGCGCCGGGCAGTTCCTGGTCGTACTCGACGTGTCGGTGGTGAACACCGCACTGCCGTCGATGCGGTCCGACCTGGGCATGAGCGCCGTCGGACTGCAGTGGGTGGTCAACGCCTACTCGATCGCCTTCGCGGGCTTCATGCTGCTCGGCGGGCGGGCCGGCGACCTCTTCGGCCGCAAGCGGATGTTCCTGGTCGGGCTCGGGCTCTTCACTGTGGCCTCGCTCGCCGGAGGTCTCGCGCAGGCCGAGTGGCAGCTGCTGGTGGCGCGCGCGGTGCAGGGGCTCGGCGCCGCGGTCCTCGCCCCTTCGACCCTGACGATCCTGACCTCGGCGGTGCCCGAGGGCCCCGCCCGGATACGGGCGATCGGGACCTGGTCGGCGGTGGGCGCGGGCGGCGGCGCCGCGGGCGGCCTCGTCGGCGGCGTCCTCACCGACCTGCTCTCCTGGCGCTGGGTGCTCCTGATCAACGTGCCGATCGGCGCGCTCGTCATCGTCGCGGGCGTCGCCTGGCTCACCGAGAGCAAGGCCGGCCAGGCACGCCGCCTCGACGTGCCGGGCGCGGTGCTCGTGACGGCGGGGCTCGCCACGCTCGCGTACGGGATCGTGCAGACGGAGGAGAAGGGCTGGACGGCCGCGGCCACCCTGGTGCCGCTGGCCGCCGGGCTCGTGCTGCTCGGCCTCTTCCTCCTGGTCGAGGCGCGTACGAAGGTCCCGCTGATGCCGCTGAAGCTGTTCCGGGTGCGGTCGGTCTCGGCGGCGAACGCGGCGATGTTCGTGTGCGGCGGCGGCATGTTCGCCATGTGGTTCTTCATGACCCTGTACGCGCAGAACGTCCTCGGCTACTCGGCGCTCAAGGCGGGCCTCGCCCTGATCCCCTCCTCGCTGACGATCGTCGTCGGCTCGAAGCTGGCGCCGCGGCTGATGCGGGTGCTCGGCGCGAAGAACGTGTCCGTGCTCGGCATCGTGGTGGCGTCGGCGGGCTTCGGCTGGCAGTCCCTGATGACCGCCGACGGCGGCTACGTCACCTCGATCATGCTGCCCGGCATCGTGATGATGTTCGGCGCGGGCCTCGCCACGACGCCGCTCGCCTCGCTCGGCACCTCGGGGGCCGACCCGGGGGACGCGGGGCTCGTCTCCGGGCTCATCAACACCTCACGCACCATGGGCGGGGCGCTGGGCCTCGCGGTGCTCTCGACGGTCTCGGCGTCACGGATGGGGGGCTCCACGACCCCGGAGGCGCTGACCGCGGGCTACGCGATGGCGTTCCGGACCAGTGGGTGCATCCTGCTGGTGGGGGTGCTCGTGCTGCTGGTGTGGATGCCGCGGGAGAGGACCGGACCCGCCTAGAGCCACCCGCGCTGCCGCGCCTCCCGGACCGCCTCCATGCGGTTGCGCGTCCCCGTCTTGCCGATCGCCGCCGAGAGGTAGTTGCGCACCGTCGACTCCGACAGATGCAGCTTCCCGGCGATGTCGGAGACCGTCGCCCCGTCCACCGAGGCCTTCAGAACGTCCGCCTCGCGGCCGGTCAGCGGACTCGGCCCCTCGCTCAGTGCCGCCGCCGCGAGCGCGGGGTCGATCACCGTCTCGCCCCGCAGCGCCTGCCGGATCGCCTCCGCCAGGTCCTCCACCGGGCCGTCCTTGACCAGGAACCCCACCGCGCCCGCCTCCATGGCCCGGCGCAGATAGCCGGGCCTGCCGAAGGTCGTGAGGATGAGGACCCGGCACTCGGGGCACTCCTCACGCAGGTCCGCCGCCGCGTCGAGCCCGCTGCGGCCCGGCAGTTCGATGTCGAGGAGCGCCACGTCGGGGCGGGAGTTCAGCGCCGCGTCCACGATCTCGTCGCCCGCGCCGACCTGCGCGACGACCTCGATGTCCTGCTCCATGCCGAGCAGCAGCGCGAGCGCGCTCCGCATCATGCCCTGATCCTCGGCGAGCAGAACTCTGATCATGGGGTGTGCTCCTCCGCGACGGGGCCGGAACCGGCGGCGGGACCGGGTCCGGGGCCTGGGCTTGGCTCGGTGACCGGCAGCTCCGCTGTGACCCAGAATCCGCCGCGCGGCGCGGGTCCTGACTCCAGGGAGCCGCCCGCCGCCGCCAGGCGCTCGGCCAGGCCCTTCAGCCCGCTGCCGGGCTTTCCCGAGCCTACGCCGCGGCCGTCGTCGGTGATCAGCAGCCGGGTCCGTTCGGCGGTGCCCGCCACCTCGATCTCGCAGCGGGTCGCCCTTGAGTGGCGTACGACATTCGTGGCGGACTCCCGGACGACCCAGCCGAGCAGGGCCGCGGTCTGCGGGGCGAGCGGCGGGCCCGACTGGCGTACGACCGCCTCGATGCCCGCCGCGTCCAGGAGGTCGCGGGCCCGGTCGAGCTCCGTGGCCAGGCTGCCCTCGCGGTAGCCGGTGACCGCCTCGCGGATCTCGGTCAGGGCCTGGCGGCCGACGGACTCGATGTCGGAGACCTGGCCGAGCGCGGCCTCCAGGTCGCGGGGGGCGAGACGGCGCGTCGCCTCCGCCTTCACGACGATCACCGAGAGCGTGTGGCCGAGCAGGTCGTGCAGGTCCCGGGAGAAGCGCAGCCGCTCCTTCTCGACCGCGCCGCGGGCCAACTCCTCGCGTGTGGCGCGCAGTTCCTTCACCGTCTCGGAGAGGGCGAGGATCGCCGCCGTCACCATGACGGAGATGAACGTGCCGTACGCGATGCCGGCCGCGTCCCAGCCGTCCTTGAGCCCGCCGACCACCGCCGCGGAGATGCTCAGGGCGAACGCCGCGGGCGCGAGCAGCCGGCCCCGCAGCACCGCGCCCGTGGCGAGACCGAGCAGCGGGAAGAACATCAGCCAGCTGTCGCCGTAACTGATGGCGAGGGCGAAGGTGACCGCCGCCAGCGCGAGCAGCAGCCGCTTGGTGACGCGCGCCTCTCGCGCCCTCTTGTCGAAGGCGCGGAACACCACGCTGATGTAGAGGGAGTTGAAGACCAGCAGGCCGAGGCCGCCGAGCCAGGGATTTCCCGTCTTTCCCTGGAGGAGGTTGGAGAAGGAGCCCATGCCCATCAGGAGCCAGGGCAGCATCGCGAAGCCGTTGGGCGGGCCCAGGTCCTCGGGCCTGCTCCGGCCGGACTTCTCCCGCTTGCGTACCTCGGCGAGCTGCGCCCTGCCGCTGTGTGTCCAGGCCGCGAGACGTGTGTGCATGCCGACGACATTACGGAGCCGGGGCGAGGCGGCGGCAGAGGCAGCCGTACGGACTCGGCCGGTACAAATGTCCCGGTCGTCACCGGTGGCACGACCGGCCTATCTGACGTGACGTCAGGAGTCTTCACAACTACCGGACGCTCGGCTATACATGGGATCGCCGGACTGGAACGCGTTCTAGAACGGGCTCCTTCCGGCCCTGTTGCGACCTCGGTGCGACCGACGGTGCGGACGGCCGCACCGAGGTCTTCAGACCGGCCAAGGAGCTGCCACCACATGCCCATCGATGCCGCGAAAGCACTGGCCGCGGAGCCCAGGTCGGCCGAGATCGCCTGGGATCACAAGGACATCCAGCTCTACCACCTGGGCCTCGGCGCGGGCGTCCCCGCCACCGACCCGGACGAACTGCGCTACACCCTGGAGTCCGAGCTGCATGTCCTGCCCAGCTTCGCGACCGTCGCGGGAGCGGGCATGGGCGTCGTCGGCGGCCTCTCGTCCCCCGGCATCGAGGTGAACCTGGCGGCGGTCCTGCACGGCGGCCAGAGCATCACCCTGCACCGCCCGATCCCGGTCAAGGGCGAGGCCGTCACCACCTCCAGGGTGGCCGCCGTGTACGACAAGACCAAGGCCGCGGTTCTCGTCCTGCGCACCGAAGTGGCTGACGCGGAAGGCCCGTTGTGGACCAGCGACGCCCAGATCTTCGTACGCGGTGAAGGCGGATTCGGCGGTGAACGCGGCCCCTCCACCCGCCTCCCGGCCCCCGAGGGCGAGCCGGACCTGACCGTCGAGCGCCCCGTCCGCGAGGAGCAGGCGCTGCTCTACCGCCTCTCCGGTGACTGGAACCCACTGCACGCCGACCCCGAGTTCGCCAAGCTCGCCGGCTTCGACCGCCCGATCCTGCACGGCCTGTGCACCTACGGGATGACGCTCAAGGCGGTCGTCGACACGGTGCTCGGCGGCGACGTGTCACGGGTGCGGAGTTACAGCACGCGCTTCACCGGCGTCGTCTTCCCCGGCGAGACCCTGCGGATCCGGATGTGGCGCTCCGACGGCCGGGTCCAGGTGGCGGTGACGGCGGTCGAGCGGGACGACGCGCCGGTCCTCGCCGACACGATCGTCGAACACGCCTGAATCCGCGTACACGCCTGAATCCGCGTACACGCCTGAATCTTCGTATGAGGGGAGCCGCACCATGCGCGCAGCCGTACTGCACGAGATAGGCCAGGACAAACTCGAGGTCCTCGACGACGTCGAGGCGATGGGCTTCGGCCCCGGCAAGGTGAAGATCCGGGTCCGGGCCACCGGCCTGTGCCACTCCGATGTCTCCGCGATGAACGGCGTACTGCCCCAGCCGGCGCCGTTCATCCCCGGCCACGAGGGCGCGGGTGAGATCGTCGACGTCGGCGACGGCGTGAGCGGGATCAGTCAGGGAGACAGGGTCCTGGTGTGCTGGCTGCCCGCCTGCGGCAAGTGTCCGGCGTGCAAGCGCGGCCAGAGCCAGCTGTGCCTCGCCGGTTTCATGAACGCGGGCACCCCCAACTTCAAGCGTCCCGGCGGTGATGTCTTCGGCTTCGCGGGCACGGGGACGTTCACCGAGGAGGTCGTGGTCGACGCGGGCTGCGCCGTGCCGATCCCGGACGACGTGCCCTTCGACATCGCGGCCCTCATCGGCTGCGGAGTCACGACGGGGCTCGGCGCGGCCATCAACACCGCGAATGTGGCCGCCGGTTCGTCGGTCGCCGTCATCGGCTGCGGCGGCGTCGGCATCTCCGCGATCCAGGGCGCACGGCTCAAGGGCGCGGCGCAGATCGTCGCCGTCGACCCGGTGGCATCGCGGCGCGAGGCCGCGCTGCGGTTCGGCGCGACGGAAGCGGTCGCACCGGACGCCCTTGAGGACGCCAAGCAGCGGATCACCGCGGGCGAGGGCTTCGACTACGTCTTCGAGGTCGTCGGCAAGTCCGCCACCGCCCGCACCGCGTACGAGACGACGCGGCGCGGCGGCACGCTCGTCGTCGTCGGCGCGGGCGCCATGGACGACAACCTCCAGCTGAACATGTTCGAGCTGTTCTTCGACGAGAAGAAGATCCTGCCGTCCATGTACGGCGGCGGTGACGTCCTGCAGTCCTACGAGCGTGCCATCGCGCTGTGGCGCGCGGGCCGGATCGACCTGGAGAGCATGATCACCCACCGGGTGCCGCTGGCCGAGATCAACGAAGCGCTCGACCAGATGCGTACGGGCGTCGCGCTGCGTACGTGCATCGAGATCTGAGAGGAAGTCGCCCCTGATGGCACAGCCACTGCCACAGCCATTGCCACAGCCACGGCCACTCGACGGTCTGGCCGCGATCGTGACGGGAGCGGGCCGGGGCCTCGGGCGAGCGGAAGCCCTGGAACTCGCCCGGCTCGGCGCGAGCGTCGTCGTCAACGACTTCGGAAAGACGGGCCGTGACGGCTCGGGCGAGGCGTCGGCGACGCCCGCCGAGGAGGTCGCGGCCGAGATCCGGGAGGCGGGCGGACAGGCGGTCGCGCACCTGGGCGATGTCGCGGACCACGAACAGGCGCGCGGGCTCGTCCAGTTGGCGATCGACACCTACGGCAAGCTCGACATCCTGGTGAACAACGCGGGCATCCTGCGGGACCGGATGATCTTCTCGATGAGCGAGAGCGAGTGGGACTCGGTCATCCACGTCCACCTCAAGGGCCACTTCAACACGACGCACTTCGCGTCCGTGCACTGGCGCGAGCGGTCCAAGGCGGCGGGCGAGCCGGTGTACGGCCGGATCGTCAACACCTCGTCGGAGGCGTTCCTCGCGGGCTCCGCGGGCCAGCCGAACTACGCGGCGGCCAAGGGCGGGATCGTCGGCCTGACGACGTCGAGCGCGCTGGCCCTCGGCAAGTACGGCGTGACGTCGAACGTCATCTGCCCCCGGGCGCGGACCCGGATGACGGAGGACGTCTTCGCGGGCTTCCAGGAGCCGGGCACGGGCGAACTCGACGCGCTCGCCCCCGAGCATGTCGCGCCGCTGGTCGGCTACTTGGCGTCCCCCGCGGCGGCCGGGGTCAACGGCCAACTGCTCGTCGTGCACGGCGGCATGGTCGCCGTCGTGGAACGCCCCAAGGTGGCGGCGAAGTTCGACACGGCGAAGGACGTCTTCACGTACGAGGAGCTGGACGGGGCCCTGACGCCCTACTACGCGGGCAGGCCCTCGGGGGAGACGTTCGCGGCGTCGGAGGTGCTGGGGTTGAAGCGGGGCTGATATTCCCCAACCCCGCCCCTTCCCGAAAACCGTGCCTGCACCCCGGACCTACCTGGGGCTCCGCCCCAGACCCCGCTCCTCAATCGCCGGAGGGGCTGATTTTCAGCCCCTCCGGCGATTGAGGAGGGCCCCCGCGCCGAGCGGGTTTTCGGGAAGGGGCGGGGTTGGGGAACGAATCAGTTCTCGTCGCCCGGACGACGATGCCGGCCCCGCGGCGCCACCGCCGGGGCATCATGCTCGGCCCCAGGCCCCCGGTGCTTGCCCGCCCCGGAAGGACCCGCCGCCTCCCGCGGCTCGGGATTCCGCTCGGGTTCCGTACGGATCTCGGTTCTCGTCAACACATTCACCCCGTAAAGCTGTAACTCTGTAAAGAAGATCGTTCGGTGCAGCCGGGCGAGTCTAACCAACGCCCCCGCGCCCGGTGAGAGGCGCCTGCTGCAACGGAACAGGCCGCGCGGCAACCGCCGCGGGCGCCGCCGCCGGAGCGGGAGGTTCCACCTCCGCGACCCCGCACGGAACCGCCCCCGTCACATACGGAAGCCGCAGCGCACCCTCCCGCGTCCACCACCCCGAACCGGCCAACCACCCTTCGGGAGCCGTCAGTTGATGCAGGCGCCGCTCGGCGGGACGCCACACGCCGAGCCAGCTCCCCGCCGCCCCGTCGATCCGCAGCGCCACCGCACAGCTCTCCGGCGTCAAGGTCTGACCGGGCTGTATGGCGAACGGCGTCACCGCGAGGTCGGGCAGGCGCAGGCACTCGGGGAAGCGCACCGGGCGCGTGCCCCCGAGGACCCCCCAGCCGAGCCTGTCGTGGCCCGGCGCGTCCGAGCGGATCAGGAGCAGCCCGCTGTCGGGGTCCGCGAGCAGCAGCCGGTCATCGCTCTCGTCGGCGATCTGGAGGAGGGGCGACACCTCACCACCCCGCTCCAGATCCACTGCCACCGTCTTGACCCGGCCGCCCAACTCCCGGTCCAGGGCCAGCATCCGCCCTTCCCCGTCGAGCCAGACCCCGCCCGAACAGTGCCCGGGGATCTCGGCGACGTGCTCGGGCCCGAAGGCGCCGCCCGCCACCAGCCACAGGGCGGTCGACCCCGCGCCCACCGCGAGCGCGTACGCCTGGCTGCCGGCCGGCGACGGCGGCAGCAGCGTAAGACGGGACTCACCGCACTCCACGGCGCCGAGCGGTACCTCGCCGGTCTCCGGGCCCGTCGGGTACAGGAGCGCGAACGCGTGCCGTCCGTCCACGACGCGGTGGATCAGGACACGTCCGTCGGCCATCGGGAGCACCTCGGTGCCGGGCTCCTCGGGCTGGTTGCCGGGCAACGGCACCGCGTACGGCTCGGGGGAGTCGAGGGTCCAGCGCTCGGGGAACCAGTTACCGCCGTCGAGGGCGAGCCGGGCGGCGTACGTGCCGTCGGCGGTCAGCACTGGGGGTGGCGCGGGCGCCGGGGGAGACGTCGGCGCGGTCATGGGCTCGGGCTCAAGCGTGGGCGCTGTCATGGGGGAACCTCCGGGCCCCGAAGCTAGTTTTCGCACGCGCTGCCGTGGCACCTGTGGCCGCCCGCTTCACACAGAAGGGTGGCGATGTATCGATTCGCCTGAGGGGGCGGGGGTGGTTGTGCTGGGTGGATGTGCTGCGTGGTTGTGGTGGGTGGTTGTGCTGCGTGAGGAGGGCGCGCTCGACGTAAGGCGACGCGCTTGCTCGCGCGGTTCCCCGTGCCCCCTGCGAGGGCGCTCAGTAGCAGGCCGTAGCGGTGCGTAACGTACGCCATGCCGAACGCGGCGGGAAGGTAGCCTTTCTCCGTGCCCCTTCTGTCTGAAGTCATCGCCGCCCTCGACGCCCTGTGGCCCGCCGAACTGGCCGAGAGCTGGGATGCGGTCGGCACGGTCTGCGGCGACCCCGACGCGGAGGTCTCCCGGGTCCTGTTCGCCGTCGACCCCGTCCAGGAAATCGTCGACGAAGCGGTGAAGCTGGGCGCGCAGCTCCTGGTCACGCACCACCCGCTCTATCTGCGCGGCACGACGACGGTCTCGGCCGCCACCTTCAAGGGCCGCGTCGTCCACGACCTCATCAAGAACGACGTGGCGCTGCACGTCGCGCACACGAACGCGGACCGCGCCGACCCCGGCGTCTCCGACGCCCTCGCCGGCGCGCTCGACCTCCGGATCGTCCGGCCCCTCGTACCGGACCCGGCCGACGCACACGGCCGCCGCGGTCTCGGCCGGATCTGCGAGCTCGAACACCCGCTGACGCTGCGCGAACTCGCCGCGCGCGCGGCCGAGCGCCTTCCCGCCACCGCGCAGGGCATCCGGGTCGCGGGCGACCCCGAGCAGCTCATCCGCACGATCGCGGTCAGCGGCGGCTCCGGCGACAGCCTCTTCGACGACGTACGCGCTTGTGGCGTGGACGCCTTCCTCACCGCGGACCTGCGCCACCACCCGGTGTCCGAGGCCCGCGCACAGACCCCGCTGGCGCTGCTCGACGCCGCGCACTGGGCCACCGAGTGGCCGTGGTGCGAGCTGGCGGCCGCGCAGCTCGATCAGATCTCCGACCGTCACGGATGGGGACTTCGTGTCCACGTCTCCAGGACGGTCACCGACCCCTGGACCGCCCACGCGGCCTCGAACACCGACTCAACAGGAGCCCCCAATTAACGCCGCGCCCGCCGACCAGATCCGACTCCTCGACGTCCAGGCACTCGACGTACGCCTCCAGCAGCTGGCGCACCGGAAGAAGTCCCTGCCCGAGCACGCCGAGATCGAGTCGCTGAACAAGGACATCGCGCAGCTGCGCGATCTGCACGTCGCCTCGACGACCGAGGAGAGCGACTGCGCCCGCGAGCAGACCAAGGCGGAGCAGGACGTCGACCAGGTGCGCCAGCGCGCCAACCGCGACCAGCAGCGCCTGGACTCGGGCGCCGTGACGTCCCCCAAGGACCTGGAGAACCTCCAGCGCGAGATCGCCTCGCTCGCCAAGCGCCAGGGCGACCTGGAGGACGTCGTCCTCGAGGTCATGGAGCGCCGCGAGTCCGCCCAGGAGCGCGTCTCCGAGCTGGCGGAACGTGTCTCCTCGGTCCAGGCGAAGATCGACGACGCGACGGCCCGGCGTGACGCGGCCTTCGAGGAGATCGACGGCGAGGCCGCCACGGTCACCAAGGAGCGCGAGGTCGTGGCGGGTTCGGTCCCGGCCGACCTGCTCAAGCTGTACGACAAGCTGCGCGTCAAGGAGGGCGGCATCGGCGCGGCCAAGCTCTACCAGCGGCGCTGCGAGGGCTGCCGCATCGAGCTGGACATCACCGGGGTCAACGAGGTGAAGGCGGCGTCCCCCGACACGGTCGTGCGCTGCGAGAACTGCAGCCGCATCCTGGTCCGCACGTCCGAGTCGGGTCTGTAAGGGACCGTGGCCGTGCGGGAGTTCATCGTCGAGGCGGACGGCGGGTCGCGGGGCAACCCGGGGCCCGCGGGCTACGGCTCGGTGGTCATCGACGCGGCGACGGGGGAGACGCTGCGGGAGGCCGCGGAGTACATCGGCGTCGCGACGAACAACGTCGCCGAGTACAAGGGTCTGGTGGCCGGCCTGAAAGCGGCACACGAACTCGACCCGGCGGCCTCGATCCATGTCCGGATGGACTCCAAACTCGTCGTCGAGCAGATGTCGGGCCGCTGGAAGATCAAGCACCCGGACATGAGGCCGCTCGCCGCCGAGGCGGCGCGGGTCTTCCCGCCCGACCAGGTGACGTACGAGTGGATCCCGCGCGAGAAGAACAAGCACGCGGACCGTCTCGCAAACGAGGCGATGGATGCGGGCAAGCGGGGGGAGCGGTGGTCGGCGGCGGACTCTACGGCGGAGCTTGACGCGGGGGCCGCGCTCGCGGATGTGCGCGCTGCGGGGAACGTGGCCCTGGCCCAGGCCCAGGGCCAGGCCGTGGCCATGCAGGCGCCGCGGTCGCCCGTCGGCTGGGCGGCGCCCGCTGACCTGGGCGCGCCCGCGACCTTCGTACTGCTGCGGCACGGAGAGACCGCGCTGACGCCCCAGAAACGGTTCTCCGGCAGCGGGGGCTCCGATCCCTCCCTCTCCGACGTGGGCCGGGAGCAGGCCGAGCGCGCGGCGGCGGCGTTCGCGGCGCGGGGCACGATCCAGGCGATCGTCTCCTCGCCGCTGAAGCGGTGCCAGGAGACGGCGCAGGCGGTAGCCGCCCGCCTCGGCCTCGACGTGCGCGTCGACGAGGGGCTGCGCGAGACGGACTTCGGTTCCTGGGAGGGTCTGACCTTCGGCGAGGTGCGGGCGCGCCAGCCCGAGGAGCTGAACGCGTGGCTGGCCTCTCCCGATGCGGCGCCTCCGGGGGGCGAGTCCTTCGCCGCCGTGACGGACAGGGTCTCGGCAGCACGGGACCGCCTGGCCGCCGAGTACGCGGGCCGCACGGTCCTCCTGGTCACGCACGTCACCCCGATCAAGACGCTGGTCCGCCTCGCGCTAGGCGCCCCACCGGAGTCCCTGTTCCGCATGGAACTCTCGGCGGCGTCGGTCTCGGTGGTGGCGTACTACGCCGACGGCAACGCGTCGCTCCGCTTGCTGAACGATACGTCGCACCTGCGGTAGGGCTTTGGTTCTGGGTTCCCTGCGGGTGGGTGGGGGCTGGTCGCGCAGTTCCCCGCGCCCCTTCGGGCGCGGGGCGGCCCCGCCAGGGGCGCGGGGAACGGCGCGCTCAGCCACGAAGCACCCGCTGGTGTCGGCGCGGGGAGGTGGGCCCCGTCAGGGGCGCGGGGAACTGCGCGAGCAACCACGACGCACCCGCAGGGAACCTCAGGGGCGCGGGGAACTGCGCGAGCGGCCCCACCGGCCCGCGGGCGTGTACGTACAAAAGGCCCCGCGGTTCAGCGGAGGGACGCCGCCTCGCGGGCCAAGGCCTCGACACGCCCCCAGTCCTTCGCCGAGACCGCGTCAGCGGGAAGCATCCAACTACCGCCCACGCAACCGACGTTCGCCAGCGCGAGGTACGCCGGCGCGGACGCGAGGCCGATGCCACCAGTAGGGCAGAAGCGGGCCTGCGGCAGCGGCCCCCCGAGGGACTTGAGATAGGCGGTACCACCCGCGGCCTCCGCCGGGAAGAACTTCATCTCGTGCACCCCCCGCTCCAGCAGAGCCACCACCTCGGAAGTCGTCGAGACCCCCGGCAGGAACGGCACCCCGGACGCCTTCATCGCGGCAAGGAGCGTGTCGGTCCACCCAGGGCTGACCAGGAAGCGGGCCCCGGCGTCGACGGACTCCGCGACGCCCTGGGGCGAGATGACGGTGCCCGCACCGACCACCGCGTCCGGCACCTCCGCCGCGATGGCCCGGATCGCGTCGAGCGCGGCGGGCGTCCGCAACGTCACCTCGATCGCGGGCAGCCCGCCCGCGACCAGCGCGCGCGCCAGCGGCACGGCGTCGGCAACGTCCTCCACGACGACCACGGGGACGACGGGGGCGAGGTCAAGCACGGAGGCGGAGGCGGATGCGGAGGGGGAAGTCATGGGAGCATCCTGCCCCGCCCCCGCAGCATGCGCAAAGGGCATTGCGCATGCTGCAACCACGGCCGAAAAGACTCAGAAGAATCAGGCAGATCGGCAGGAGCAGCAGGAGCAGCAGGATCAGTGAATCTCCCGCACCACCACATCCAGCGCCCACACCTTGCCCGCCTTCGCCGGAGCCTCGGCCTCCACCACGTGCCCGAGATCCCGCAACGCCTCGACCAGCTCGGCGGGCTTCTCCGGCTGGACGCCGGTCTCGAGCAGGGACCGTACGATCCGCCCCTTGGTCGCCTTGTTGAAGTGCGAGACGACGGACCGCTTCTCGACGCCGTCGACCATCTGCGCATGCAGCACCCGCACCGTCGCCGTCCGGTCCGCGACCTCGCCCTTCGGCTTCCACGCTGCCGCGTACGCCGACGAACGCAGGTCCAGTACGAGCCCGTCGCCCGCCGCTTCAGGCATCGCCGAGGCCATCGGCGTACGCCAGTAGGCGCCAAGCGCGCCGAGGCCGGGCAGTTTCACGCCCATCGAGCAGCGGTAGGAGGGGATGCGGTCGGTGACGCCGGCGGCGCCCCACAGTCCGGAGAAGACGAGCAGCGACCGCGCCGCACGGCGCTTGGCGGCGGCGTCCAGCGTGGCGAGGCCAAGGGCGTCGTACAGAACGCCGGTGTAGATCTCGCCCGCGGGGCGCGCGCCCGCCGTGCGCAGCTCGGCGTTCTTGGCGACCTCGTCGCGCAGGCCCTCGCTCAGACCGAGTACGTCACGGGCCTTCTCCTCGTCCGCCACACAGAGGTCGACCAACTCGTCGAGCACAGCCTGCCGCGCGTCCGCGAGGGCCGGCAGGGAGAGCGACTCCGGCTTCAGGGGGGTGCCACGGCCGGAGGGCGCCTTGCCTTCGGAGGGCGGCAACAGGACGAGCATGGGTCTCCTTCGGAGGGTCACGGGGGGGATGCGGCCCCGCGCCAGGGTAATCGCCTCCGAGCCCGGGATTCGCCCGCGCCGAGCCACGCGGCCGCGTACGCCGTCTACGCCTGCGGAGGGTGACGTGGGGCGTGGTGCCGTCTACGCCTGCGGAGGGTGACGTGGGGCGTGGTGCCGTCTACGCGTGCGGCGGGCGACGTGGGGGTGGTGCTGCCTACGCCTGCGGCGGGTGACGCGGGGCGTGGTGCCGCCTACGCCCGCGGCGAATGAGGGCGCGGTGCCAGCCGCGTACCCGGCAGCGGCGCCGCCCTCCGCGCTAGCCTCCGCCCTCCGCGCCAGTCTTCGCCCCGCCCCGGCGGGCTCCGGCCCTCCGCGTCAGCCTCCCCCTCCGCGGCGGGCTCCGGCCCCCCCCCGATCACCGGGCGGCGTCCGGCCGCGGGCCCGTAGACCGGGCCGGCCGCGGGCCCGTAGTCCGGGAGGCCGGGCAGGGGCGCGGTGGGAGACGCACCGCCCCTCCGCCGTGGAGCGGCGCAGCGGGAGACGCACCGTCCCTTCACCGTGCCGCCCCCGCCCTCCCCGCCTACGCTCGTCCCATGCCCCGTCGCCATCTCCGCGTGACCGGCGCAGCCGAAGCTCCGTTGCGGGGCGTGCTGCGTGAGCTGCGTATGAAGTTGGAGGTCCCCGAGGGCTTCCCCGAGGCCGTGCTCGCCGATGCGGAGCGCGCCCTCGCCGCCCCGCGACTGCCCGCGTACGACGCGACCGACATCCCCCTCTTCACCATCGATCCGCCCACCTCCGTAGACCTGGACCAGGCCATGCACCTGTCCCGGCGCGACGGCGGCGGGTTCCGGGTGCGGTACGCCATCGCCGACGTCGCCGCGTACGTCACGCCGGGCGGGCCACTCGACACCGAAGCTCATCGGCGTGTCACCACCCTCTACTTCCCCGACGAGAAAGTGCCCCTGCACCCCACCTCGCTGAGCGAGGGCGCGGCCAGTCTGCTGCCGGGGCAGGACTGCCCGGCGGTGCTCTGGACGATCGACCTCGACGAGGACGGGGGCGCCGTCTCCACCGACGTGCGCCGTGCCCTCGTACGCAGCCGCGCGAAGCTCGACTACGAGGGCGTACAGCGGGCCATCGACGGCGGCACCGCCGAGGAGGCCCTCGCCCTGCTCGCGGACATCGGGCGGCTGCGCGAGCGCCTCGAGGTCGAGCGGGGAGGCATCTCCCTCAACGTTCCCGAGCAGGAGATCGTCGAGCGGGGCGGGACGTACGAGCTGGACTTCCGCGCGCCGCTGCCCGCCGACGGGTGGAACGCCCAGATCTCCCTCCTCACCGGCATGGCCGCCGCCGAGCTCATGATCCGGTCGGGGGCGGGGATCCTGCGGACCCTCCCCACCGCCCCGGACGGCGCCGTCGGCCGGCTCCGGCGCACGGCGAAGGCCCTGCGGGTCGACTGGCCGCACCATGTCCCGTACGCCGAGCTCGTCCGCTCACTCGACCCGCGCCTGCCCCACCACGCCGCCTTCCTCCAGGAGTGCACGACGCTGCTCCGCGGCGCCGGATACACCGCGTTCAGCGGTGGCGAGGTCCCGGACCTGACCACGCACGCCGCGGTCGCCGCCCCCTACGCCCACTGCACCGCCCCGCTCCGCCGCCTCGTCGACCGTTACGCCGCCGAGCTCTGCCTCGCGGCGGTCGCCGGGGACGAGCCGCCCCAGTGGGTGCTCGCCGCGCTGGACGAGCTGCCCAAGGAGATGGCGGACGGGACGCGGCGCGGCAACACCGTGGAGCGCGAGTGCGTGGACCTCGTCGAGGCCGCGCTGCTCAAGGACCGGGTGGGCGAGCTGTTCGACGGGGTGGTGGTGGACGTCCAGGAGCGTGAACCCGCCGTCGGAACCGTCCAGTTGACCGACCCCGCGGTCGTCGCCCGCATCGAGGGCGGCACGGGCGACCTGCCGCTGGGGGAACGGCTGAGGGTGCGGCTCACGCAGGCCGATCCAGGGGCGGCGAAGGTGCGGTTCGCGCCTGCGTGAGTTCCTGCGTGAGTTCCTGCACGCGTTCCTGAGTGCGTTCCCGCGTGAGTGCCAGGGCCCGCCCCAGCGCGGCCAGCAGCTTCCCGGGCTCGTCGGAGTGCAGCCGTACGGTCGTCACCGGCCGGCCCCCGCCGAGGAAACCGGCCGCCATCACGGGCTCGGTCAGCTCCAGCGTGAGGGATGTCTGCGAGGCGACCGGAATGTTGAGGACCCCGTCGGCGGCCTCGTGCGTGAAGAGCCGCTCGCCGCTCGCGGACGCGATCAGGTCCAGCGGTATCCGCAGGTCACGGTGGGCGCCGTGGCGCACGCGGAGCGCGTCGGAGGACAGTACGTGGGGCCGGGTCACGGAGGCGGCGTGTATGCCCAGCATCAGGACAACCCCGTAGACGTCGATGATGAGGGTGATCGTGTGGAGCGTGGGAAAGTTGCGCAGCAGCACGGCGAGCCCCACCGTCTCCACGACGCACACGAAGACGAGGCCGTAGAGCATCGCGGCCTGATCGCGGGCGTGCCCGAACGCGAGATCCCCTTCCCGCACCCCGTGCCGCCGCCGCACCACCCACAGCACCAGGCTGAGGAGCGCGCGCACCTCATGCGCGACGATCCGCCGCACCGGCTCCGGCACGACGTCCCTGACCGCCGCGCGTCCACCCCGCCGGTACAGGATCAGGAGCCCCGCGCACTCGACGAGGACCAGCGCCAGGGCCACGGCCTCCACGCCGATCAGCACGTTCATGGGGAGGGCTGAACCCGCCAACAGGCATACGACAAGAACGAGTTCGAGAGGTACGACCACCCAGGCCAGACCGGCGAGACCCCGCACGAGTCTTGTCATCGCGCACCCCGCTCGATGAGCAGCCGCATCCCACGGCGTACGGCCTCCGCCTGGGCGGGGGCGAAATCGGAGAAGAAGGCTTGGAGGAACCGGTCGTCGCCGCTGCCGACCCCGTCGGCCACCGCCCGTACGCCCTCGGTGCCCAGCTCCTCCAGGAGCGAGTCGGGCAGCGCTGCGACGAGCGCACCGGCGGCCTCGTCCACGGCCGCCTCCGTACGCGGATCGGCGAGGTCGGCCTCCGCGAGCGCGTCGAGCAGGGCGTACACCTGGTGCGCGCGCTCCACGGCTTCCGGGGTGGACAGCGCGGGGTGCAGCGCGGCCATGAACCTGTCGCGTTCCTCCTGGGGTGCTGTCGTGTCGATCAGGGCGAGCAGCTCCCGGTCCTTCGCGGCCATCGCGGACTCCGGTCCTTCGCGGCCCGCGGTGGAGCGGGCCATCTCGGCGAAGAATTCCCCCAGTTCGGGCGATACGGGCCCTTCGGCGGACAGCACCCCGCGCTCCGCGCCGTCCAGCAGCACCCGCAGCCGCTCCCGCCGCTCGCGGATCGCGCCCTCCTGCCGCGCGAGGTCCGCGTCGAGTTCGGCGAGCACCTCGGCGAGCTCGCGCCCCGCGTCGTCCGCGAGCACGTCCCGCACTTCGGCGAGGCCGAGCCCCAGCTCGGTGAGCCGCCGGATCCGCGCCAGCACGACGGCGTGCCGCAGCCCGTACTCCCGATAACCGTTGGCCCGCCGCTCGGGCTCGGGCAGCAGCCCGAGGTGGTGATAGTGCCTGATGGCCCGCGTGGTGACACCGACGATCCCGGCGAGCTCACCGATCCGCATCCCGCTCATGAGGCCGTTCGCATCCCGTTCATGAGGCCAGTAGAAACGTTGACGCTGCGGCAAGGTCAAGCGGCAGGGGGGCGGGACCCGCCGGGCGGCCGAACCCCGACCCCCGCCCGTGATCCTGTGCCACGATCGAGGGAACAACTTCCGATCTCTTGGACGGCGGATCAAGCGATGTCCCAGTCTGACGAGCGACCGAGGAAGGGGCGTGACATGACTGCCGTGGCACACGAGCCGCTCGCACAGGCAGAGGTCCTGCTTGAGGGCTTCCTGGCCCTGGACGCCCCGGAGGGTTTCCGGGCGGAGCTGATCGAGGGGGAGATTGTCGTGGCGCCGCCGCCGGAGGGGGACCACGAGGACTGCGTCGAACTGGTCGTGAGCCAGGTGTACAGGCGGTCACGCACCGATATGCAGTTCTCCGGGAACAAGGGTCTGAAGCTGAAGAGCGGGGGCGCTTGCCCGAAGAACCACGCAATCCCGGACGGGACCTTCGCACCCAGGAAGCTGCGGCTCTTCCGGGGCGCCGAGCCCTGGATGCCCTGTGACGGCGTAGCCCTGGTCGTCGAAGTCACCTCCACCAAGCCTCAGTCGGACCGCGAGGCAAAGCGCCGCTGCTACGCCCGCGGCGGTATCCCCCTCTACCTGCTCATCGACCGCGAGGGTTCCTCGGTGACGCTGTTCCGCGACCCGGAGGGCGACGATTACCGCGAGCACTGCACGCTCCCCTTCGGCAAGGCAGTAGCCCTCCCCGCACCGTTCGACTTCGAGCTGGAGACCGCGGAGTTCGACTGAGGACCGGCCCCTTCCCGCCCCCCGGGCATGAAATCCGGCCGCGGAGGCGTTGCACCCTGAGCGCGGCGACGAGGGAGCGGCATGGCGGATGAGAGCGGTACGGCAGGTGAGGGCGGGGCACCGCACGGCGGTCGTGAGCACGCGATGCACGGTGGCCTTGAGCACGCGATGCACGGCGGTCGTGAGCGCGAGGTGCATGGCGGTCGTGAGCGCGAGGTGCATGGCGGTCGCGAGTACGCGGCGCACGGTGGTCGTGAGTACGCGGTGCGCGGTGGCCGTGAGTACGCGAGCTGGGCCCGTGCCCGCCTCGAACCGTGTGCGCCGCCCCTCGATCTCCTCACCGCCCGCTTCGACCGGCATCGCTACGCCCCGCACTACCACGAGGAGTACACCGTCGGCGTCTGCGTCGGTGGCTCCGAGATCATCGACTACCGGGGCGGACGGCTCGACGTGGGGCCGGGAACCATCGTCGTGCTCGCCCCGGGCGAGGTGCACACCGGCGGCCCCGGACGTCGGGGCGGATACGCGTACCGGGCGATGTACCCCGCGCCGCACCTCCTCGCCGACGGCACCCTGACCGCACCGAACTTCCGCGACCCGGTCCTGAACGACCCCGAGCTCGCCGCGGCCCTGCGCACGGCCCACACCGAACTCAGCGGCAGCACGGGCGCGTTGGACCCGCTGGAGGCCGAGTCGCGGCTGCCCTGGCTGCTCACCGCCCTGGCCCGCAGACACGGCAGCGCCCGGCTCCTGCCGGACACGGTGCCCGGCGCCGACCGCATCGCCCGTGCCGTACGCGACCGGCTCGCCGACGAACTCCTCGCCCCGCCGTCCCTCGCCGAACTCGCGGCGCCCCTCGGCCTCTCCCGCTACCAACTCCTGCGCGCCTTCCGTACGTCGACGGGGATGCCGCCCTACGCCTGGCTCGCCCAGCACCGCGTGACCCGGGCCCGCGCGCTCCTCGACGCGGGGCTGCGGCCCGCGCAGGCGGCCTCCCTGGTGGGCTTCGCCGACCAGGCGCACCTGACCCGGTGGTTCCGCCGGGTCCTCGGGGTGACCCCGGCGGCGTACCGCAACAGCGTTCAAGACAGCGGGCGCTGAGCGGCCGGAAACTGCCCGCATGACTGCACGCGGCTGGTTCCTCTTCTCCATGATGGGCGTCCTCTGGGGCATCCCGTACCTGATGATCAAGGTGGCGGTCGAAGACCTCTCACCCTCGATGGTGGTCTTCACCCGCTGCGCGCTCGGCGCCGCGCTGCTGCTGCCGTTCGCCCTGCGGCAGGGGGGCCTCACCCGCGTCCTGCGCACCCACTGGAAGCCGATGCTGGCCTTCGCCTGCATCGAGATCATCGGCCCCTGGTGGACCCTGACGGACGCCGAGCGCCGCCTCTCCAGCTCCACGGCAGGCCTCCTGATCGCCGCCGTACCGATCATCGGCGCCGTCCTCGCCCGCTTCTTCGGCGACACGGAACGCCTGGGCGCGCGCCGCCTCACGGGCCTCGGCCTCGGTCTCGGGGGAGTGGCCGTCCTGACCGTCCCGCATCTCACAGGCGGTGACGCCTGGTCCCTCACGGAGGTCCTGCTGACGGCGCTCGGCTACGCGATCGCCCCGTTGATCGCGGCCCGGCACCTGAGGGACGTCCCCACGTTCCAGCTGATCGCCCCCTGCCTGGCCCTCGCGGCCGCGGTGTACGCCGTACCGGCAGCGATGACCTGGCCCTCGGCCATCCCGGACGCCCCGACGCTGGCCTCCCTGGCGGGCCTCGGCGTCATCTGCACGGCGCTGGCCTTCGTCGTCTTCCTGGAACTCATCCGCGAGGCGGGCCCGACGCGAGCGGTGGTCTTCACCTACGTCAACCCGGCGGTGGCGGTGGCGGCAGGCGTCGCCTTCCTCTCCGAACCCCTCACGGCGGGCATCGCGGCGGCCTTCACGCTCATCCTCGCGGGCTCGTTCCTGGCGACGGGGGCGACGGGGGCGACGGGGGCGACGGGGTCGGCAGGGGCCGCGGGGCGGAACGGGGGCACGCGCCGGGTAGCATGGTCGCTACGGCAGACGAGCCGGGCGGACGGCCGCGTGAAGCTCCCCTCACCAGGGGCTCTTCCCGAGGAACGTCCGGGCTCCACAGGGCAAGGTGGTGGCTAACGGCCACCCGGGGTGACCCGCGGGACAGTGCCACAGAAAACAGACCGCCGGAGGCTTCGGCCCCCGGTAAGGGTGAAACGGTGGTGTAAGAGACCACCAGCGCCTGAGGTGACTCAGGCGGCTAGGTAAACCCCACCTGGAGCAAGGTCAAGAGGGGCCCTGGAGACAGGGCCCTGCGCGGATGATCGAGGGCTGCCCGCCCGAGTCCGCGGGTAGACCGCACGAGGCCCGCAGCAATGCGGGCCCTAGATGGATGGCCGTCTCCCCGGCCGCCGCGAGGCGCCCGGGCGACAGAACCCGGCGTACAGCCCGACTCGTCTGCCATTAAGGGCCTCTGATCAGCGTTTTCGCTGGTCAGATGCCCTTTTTCGTGCATTCAGGCTCTCGGCTAGAACCCCTTCCGTACGGGTCCAAACCGGGGTTCATGGCTACGTACGTAGCCATGAAAGTAGCCATGGCCCGGCGGTGTACGAGGCTGCTGGATACGAGCCCTGACCTGCGACAGGGCGCGTCTGGCCTGGCGCTTTGATGAGCCAGGGTTTGCCGCCGGGACACCTCGCGGCTCGTGATCAGGTTGTACCCCTCTGACTGCCCCGGATAGATCCGTGGTTCTGCGGGCCGTAAACGCGCCAACGGGGCTGAGGCCTGTGTCCGCCTCAGCCCCGCTGAGGTTCTTCACGCGGCGCCCAGAGAGGCGCTGTGGTCACGCTGCGACAGGCTCGGCGGACCGCGACGGTCGCGCTGTGAGGCCCGCGGCGATGGCGCCGTGCGTGTCCGCATGATCTCGCAGGAGGTGGCTGTACGTCCGGCGCAGCTCCTCGACGGAGTCGCCAACCCATGCGGCCACGGTGTGCTCGGGGATTCCGTTCTGGAGGCACGTGGAGATGAAGGTGTGCCGCAGGTCATGGAAGGTGGGGAGGTTCCCCTTCTCGTCCTTGATCCCCAGCTTCCGTAGCGTGGGTTTCCACGCGTCATCGTTGAAATGGTTCCGGCAGACGAGGTTGTTGCGCGCGCTCCAGAACAAGGCGCGCGCTGTGCCGCGCTTGCACTCGTTGGTGATTAGGGGTTCCGGAGAGGACGCGCCCTTCGGCAGTCTTGATCCTGACCAGCGGACCGTCATACCAACGCCGGAAACGTGTCGTACCCCCCGCGCTGAAACGAGTGTGTCCCCCGGAAAGCAGTTCTTTAGGTTCGCGACGGCGCGGGACGGCTGGTCGCGGGGCTTGAGCATGTACGTGTTCGGTCCGACGCCGCGGTGCTTGCGGTGCCAGTCCATGGAGTTGATCCTGAATCGCAGGTTGCCGGGCACTACCTGGCCCTGCGCTTGGATGTGGGTGTGGCGGACCTTGTCATCTGCCATGGTGACCCATCGCTTCGTCGGTGGAGCCAGGCGCTTGGCCTCGACCTCGACCTGGTGGGCGATGCGTTGGACGTTCGGAGCGATCATCCGCGCGAGCAACGCCTCCAGTGCAGGGTTCGGGGTGAACTTCGCCAACTCAGGGCACCTCCGGCGGGTTACGGGTAGCGGCCACCTGTACGTGGTCGACGGCTGGGCAACCGGGCACCTGGTGGTGACGGGCGGCGGTGACGGTCCACGTCATGCCGGTCTCGACACCGACGACATCGCCGGGCTCAACGGGCCATGCAGCGGGGTCCAGCCGCAGGGACCACGTGTCATCGGGCAGCTCCAGTGCGGAGCCCGGCCAGGCACCGCGCGGTTCGGGACGCCTATTCGGGTCCGGAGGCACCGGGACACCGTTCGCGTCTCGGGCCCACGGGTGCGTGAGCGCGTAGAGCGTCAGCAGCCGGTTCGGAAGGACGACCGCCATCGAGTTCAGTCTTTCCGCTCAGCGCCGGCGCCGCATGTGGCTGGACGAGTACGGCCACGGGGCGCTCGGCGGCCGAGTCAGCGGTTGGAACACGAGTCGGCGCAGCCGGTTGAGGCTGTTGATCGTGGGTGGCGCGCCCGCCTGGCCAGTGGCGGGGGCCGAGTCGTACGAGATCGACTGCCCTTCCGCGCTCACCGAGGACACACGACGCCCCGATCCCGCGCTCTGGTCGGGGCGTTGCCCGGGCGGACTCGGCGGCGTGCGCGACGACGTACCGCACGACCGTCTCCTCTTGGGCGCCGTTCAGGCCGACGAGTAGGTCCACGTCGTACGTGCCATCCGCATTGGCCCGGTAGGTGATCACTTCGGCGATGTCATCGAGGTGGACCAGCCAGGCGTCGATGTCATCGAGTGCGTCTGTCCAGCGGGGGGCGACGCCACGCAAGGTGGTCGCGGTTGGGGCCAGAGGCCGGTTGAGGTATGCGACGACGTCGGCCTGCGCGTTGCGGATCTCTTCCTCGTAGGAGCTGCGCTGGGCGGAGGTGAGGGGCAACGGGACGCCGAGGGCGTCGGCCACGGCTTCGGGCGAGCCGACCAGACCTTGCCCCAGGGGGAGGTCGAGGCGCCTGCCGTGTCAGTCACCGGCTGCGAAGCAGAGTTCGGGGTGAAGGAGACCGTGCCCCAGTAGCGGCCCGGGGCGACGTTGGGCAAGGCGAACCGGTACACCCCGGCTCGGAGACGGACGGCGGGTGCGGCCGAGGCGACCATTGGGCCGTCACGCTCGGGCGTGCCGTAAAGGTCGAGGCGCGTCACCTCGCCGCCGGCGGGGGCCGGGTCGTAGTGGGCCCCGGCCCACAAGGGCTTGTGGTCGTAGGCCGACACCCGTGGTCTCCCCTTACTGCTTGTCGGTGCGCGCGGCCTGCGCGTCGAGGCGTTCGCGGATACGGGCGGCGATCCCCTCGGAGACCACCGCGCCCGCGGGCTGGAGGAGGCGTGTGAAGGGGTTGCGGCGGGGCCCGAGAAACGTGCGCTCGACGAGACGGACGGTGCACTGAAGGGTCGAACCGAAGGGGGTGAGAGGCACGAATACGCCCTCAACATCGGTGGGTGGCTGGCCGGTGGAGTCGTCGAGGATGACGTCGGACAGGTTCTCCTCATCCGGAATGACCTCGGTCGGAGTGACGTACGGGCTCGGCGGGGGGGTGCCTCTATGTCTTTCGTCAAGCGAGGCGTGGGGTTCTGGGTTCGTAGAAGGTGCCGTCGCGGAGCATTGCAAACAGCACGTTGATCCGTTGTCGGGCGAGGCGGAGGAGCGCTTGGGTGTGGGTTTTTCCTCTGGCCCGGCATTTGTCGTAATAGGTGCGGGAGGCAGGATCGTGCAGGGCAGCGAACGCGGACAGGAACATCGCGCGTTTGAGCTGCCGGTTGCCGCCCCGTGGGGCGTGTTCGCCGTGGATCGAGGTCCCGGAGGACTTGGTGGTGGGGGCGAGGCCGGCGTAGGAGGCGAGGTGGGCGGCGGTGGGGAAGCTGGTGCCGTCGCCGACGGTGACCAGCAGTGCGGCGGCGGTCCTGACGCCGACGCCGGGCAGCGACGTCAGGACCTTGGAAAGAGGGTGGTCCTCCAGCAGGGCTGCGATCTGGGATTCTGCCGCCCGTCGTTGCTCGTGAACGGCGCCGAGCGAGCGGGCCAGCGAGGGGATCACGATGTCCAGGGTGCCGGTGCCCGGGACCACGACGGTCTGCTCGTCGAGTGCATCGAAGACGTCGTCGGTCAGCCGTTTTGCCATGCGCGGGGCTTTGGGCCGGACCACCTCAACCAGCCTGCGGCGTCCGGCTCTTCGCAGCGCGGCTGGGGATCCGTAGCGTTCCAGCAGCCAGGTGACCGCCGGGTGATCCAGACGCGGGCCCAGGACCCGTTCCAGGGACGGGTGGAACTGGGTGAGCAGGCCCCGGATCCGGTTGGATGTGCGGGTGGCCTCGGCCGCCAGGTCCTGGTCGAAGCCGACGAGGACGGTGAGCTCGGCGGTGATCTCGTCGGTCAGCTGAAGCGAGCGAAGGGTGTGCGGCATGGTGCGGGCGGCGTCCGCGATGACGGCCGCGTCGCGGGCATCGGTCTTTGCCTCGCCCGGGTAGAGGTCAGCGATCCGTCGCATCGAAAGGCCCGGCAGGTAGGCGACCTGGCAGCCCGTGTCGCGGGCCACTGTCAGCGGCAGAGCGCCGATCGAGGCCGGCTGGTCCACGACGACCAGGACGGTGCCGAACTTCTCGCGGAGCTTGTCGAAGACCTGCCGCAGCTTCGGTTCGGTGTTGGGCAGTTGCTTGTCGAAGACTTTCTTGCCGGCCGGGGTGAGTCCGTGTCCGTGGTGAGCGCTCTTCCCCACGTCCAGGCCCAGGAAGACACCTATCTCGTCGTACTCGTTCAAACCGTCCTCCCGAACGGACGTTGTGCGTGCTGGCCTGGGCGTTGGCGTCGTGCGCGCATCCACGTTATGCAGACCTGCCGCCTGCGAAGGACCGGGCATTGCGCTCGGCCGGGCGGTAGTCGGACCTCTCATCAGCGTCTCCAACGGCGCCTCTCGGGCCCGGTGGCACCACCCCCCAGGTCATCGCTTCGACAGGGGGGACCAGCCATGCCGGGCCCGGAGGCCAGCGGCCCTCTTGCAGGACCGCGGAAAACATAACGGGGGGGGCAGTGGGGGGGCGCCGTCGAAGTCGTCGCCGAGTGCCAAAGCCAGACGACGGGTCACGTCCTGGTCGACGTCGATGCCGGCGGCCCGCAGGGCGGCCATGTGCCGCAGCGCGTGATGCCCGGCCCGCCATCGGAGGCGCGGTCCGGCACCCACCGTGTGTCGCTGGAGCGGCCGGGGAGCCTACCCGCCGCGAGCTGCGCCCACGTTGTCGGCCTCCACCAGGAGACGCGACGGGACGCCTGCCCGAAACGGCCAGGCTCGGGAAGCAAGCCTGCCCACTGGACACGCGGGCGGCCAGCGAGTCGCCTTCGACGTTCGGGAACTCGAGCGCCTGCAGGCCTGTCAGGCGGCGGGACTCAGGCCAGTCGCGCACCCGTCGCACCAGACGACGCAGGAACGTCATGAGCCGGGGCAGCCGATCCCGGCTGCTGCGCCACAGTTCGGCAATCTTCCGAGCGGCGGCCTGCACCAATTCGATCAGGCGACGCCCCATACGTGCCAGCAGGGGTCCGGGCTCCGGACGGGGAGCAGGCTGGGCTACCTCCTCATCGGCGCGCCCATCGGGCTGCTTCGGCTGCGGCTTGGGGCTTGGCTCGCCGGCCGGGCCGGCAGCCGGGGCGGCGGTGCCGGCGGTGCTGGGTGTGCAGCAGCGGACTCGGCGTCGCGGCTCTGCTCGGGCGCGGTGTCGGCGTGCGGGGTGTTGGTGCTGCTCGTTTCCGGGGAGCGCGGTGCGGCGGCGTCTGCTGGGCCTGGCTCGTCCACCGCATCTGTCTGCGGGGTAGCTACGTCGCTCCGAGCGGGCTGGGGCGCGTCGTTGACGACCGCCGTGTCCGGGGTGGTCTCCGCGTCGGGTGCAGCCTGGGGTGCTCCGTCCGGCTCGTCGGCCTCCACGTCGGGGGCGGTGCGCTCATCCTCGTTCGAGGCGAAGCCATCCTGGAGGTACGAGGCCCAGAAGGAGCGGTTCTCAGTCCTTGAGTCCGTCGCGGTCGTGCCGCTTCTTGCCCTGTGTGGCGGCGAGGGTGTCCCTTTGAATCGAGGAGGCAGATGTTCACAAAGGCCATGTTGTCCGTGGAGCCGTTGTACTCGTACGAGGAGTCCCCGCCCCGGACCCATCCCGGTGACGTGGAGTTGTTGTCCGAGCTGTTGCCCGGAGGAGCGCCGAGTCCGCCAGGAGTGGAGGCGGTTCCCGGGCAACCGCAGGCGGCTGGAAGCGGCCACGGGAATGCGACGGGGCGAGCGACGGGAGAGTGGACGGCAGGCGCGTCTTACGTCTCGTTCTCGTTGGAGGCGCGCTCCAAGGCGTCGAGGACCGCGGCAGCGTCCGGTATGGGAGCGAAGGAGACGACGACCTAGCCGCGCCCGAGGGCGTCCAGCAGCGCCGTCATTTCGTCCACTGGCATCGACCCAGGTTGCCTCTGTTCTCGCGCGAACGCGTTCGCGACCTGCCGCAGCCCCTCGTTCACCGGAGTCGGAACGCCGTGTAGGCGGCCCAGGAGCGCGATCTCACCGTTCAGATAATCCGCCTCGATGGTGCCGGTGCCGCGGGCGAGACTCTGCCAGGAGGAACTGCCGCTCCGAGGGGCGCCCTCGACAGCCTCAAAGCGAATGCGGTCGCCGCGGGCTTCTGCTTGTTCCTGCTCGCTCGCTGCCTCGATGCCAGCCGCCTTAAGCACAGTACGGCCCTCGGCCTGGGCCCGCGTGAGGAGTTCGATGGCCGCACTGCTGGTGACCGGCCCGCTGACGGCCTCGATGGCGTTGATCAGGTTGGCGAGGAGTTTGCCGTACTTCCAGCGCATGACGTCCGGCACGACCGGCGCGAGCAGCTTGGTCATCTCCAGGTCGGCCGCGATGGCGCGCGCCGTCTCATCGACGCCCGACGGATAGCGGCCCAGGTGGAGGATGCCGGTGTAAGGGGCACCAGCGGCGGAGACGGCGCCCGGCTCGACATAGGTAGAAGGCAGCCAGACACACATTCCGTAGACATGGCGGAAGCGGCGCAGCGCCATGCGTTCGCTCTCGACGCCATTCTGGGCGCAGATCAAGGGCAGCCGCTGAGCCGCAGTGCCGCCGCCCGCGACCGGGCGTAGGCTCCAGTCGTCGAGCGCCGCCTGGCTGTCCTGTGTCTTGACCGCGAGGAAGAGGACATCGTCCGGGTGTAGCTCGCCGAGTTCATGAGGGTGTTGGACGGTGGGGAGCGGGTGGGTGCGGGCGCCGTCGGGTGTCGACACACGCAGGCCGTGATCGCGCAGCGCTTCGTAGTGGGCGCCACGTGCAACGAGTACGACGTCGTGTCCTGCCTCGGTGAGTCGCCCGGCCACCGTGCCGCCGATCGCTCCTGCTCCGATGATGATGTAGCGCATGAGGTCAGACCCTTCCAGTGCGGCCGCGCGAGACGGCGATGGTCGAGGCGACGGCACCCAGGGACAGGATGGCCGCGAATCCGATCATCCCGGTTCCGAGACCGACGTAGCTGATGACGATGCCGAAGAGGACGGCCGGCAGGCCTATCCCGATGTATGCGATGACGAAGTACATGGCGAGTACGCCGGCGCGGGAGGTGGGGTCGGCCGCCGAGATGGCGCGGTCGATGGCACCCTTGAACAGCAGGCCGGAGCCCGCCCCGGACACGGACACCGCGCACAGGTAAAGCCAGAGGGCCGGGTGATAGATGCTCAGCGCGCACAGCGCTAGGCCCATCGGGAAGGAGAGGCAGCCCATGCGAAGAATCCGCGATGCGGGCAGCCGCCCCCACACGATCTGGGCCACCGCCGCGCAGGCGAACATGAGGGAGACCGCCACTCCCGCGACCAGGATGGAGTCGACGTGCAGCGCGTCGTGCAGCACCTCGCCGCCAAGCGCCGAAGTCAGTCCGAAGTTCGCGAATGCGATGGCGCCCAGCAGCCCGGCAGCAACGAACGTCGTCTTGCTCCCCGGACGCAGCGCGAACCGGGCGGCTGGGCGGGAAGCGCCCGGATCGCGGTCCACGGTCTCGGGCGTGACGAGTGCCAGCACCAGACACACGGTGAGCGCAAGGGTGCAGATCGCCGGGGCCCAGGTCAGCGGCGCGGGAAGCCATGCGGCGACCATCCCGGCGAGTAGCGGGCCGACGGCCAGCCCACCGATGTTGGCAGCGGTCGCCACGATGCCCGGCAATGGCGAGGTCGCCTTCCCCGGCTGTCCCCGACGGTACAGATCGTGCAGGTACGCGGTCGCGGTGGAGGCCATCAGCCCCATGGCGAGGCCGGTGAGAACCCGGCCGACGATCAGCCCCGGCAGTGACTGCCAGAGGATCAGAGTGACCGACGCGACGATGCCCACCACCAGGCCCGGTATGACGAGGCGTCGCCGCCCCATCCGGTCCGACAGATGCCCCAAACCGACAAAGGCCGCCACGGCGCCCACGACCATCGAGGAGTAGGCGACGGTCACCGTGGTCGCCCCGAAGTTGTCCCGTGCCGCGTACAGCTGCCACAGCGGGGTCGGCACGGTGCCGAAAGCCATCAGCACGGCAAAGCCTGCGGTCACGAACCAGAACCCGGCCGTGTGCGAGGCGCGGCGGCTCCGGCCTTCCTCAGCCGACGAGGGGCGGGTCGCGGTGGAGGGAGCTGTCTGGAGGCTTGGCTGTCGGCGGGCTTCTTGGGTGGTGAGCATGAGGGCTCCCTTCCGGTGATTGGAGGTTCAACAGGTGGGGTCAGCGGGCGGCGGAGTGGGGTGGGCTCGTGGACACGTATCCGGGCCAGGGACCTCGTGCGGCGGTAGGGGTGGCTGCGCGGCTGTATCGCGGGCCGGCCGGGCGGGAAGGGCGAAGACGCGCAGGAAGAACTGAGCGAGTGGCCCGATCGACAGGGCGTACAGCAGCGTGCCGAAACCCACCGTGCCGCCCAGGGCCAGACCCGTGACCACGACCACCACCTCGACCGAAGTCCGCATCAGACGGATCGACCGTCCAGTGAGCTGGTGCAGACCCGTCATCAGACCGTCCCGCGGGCCAGGGCCGAACCGCGCCGCGATGTAAAGGCCGGTCGCCGCACCATTGAGCACGATCCCGCCGACGAGCACGGCGCCACGGGCCACAAGTCCGTGGATGTCCGGCAGCAGGGCGAGGGCGCCGTCCATCGCCACGCCGACAACGATGACGTTGGACACGGTGCCGAGCCCGGGGCGCTGACGTAGAGGTATCCACAGCAGGAGCACCAAGGCGCCCGCGATGATCGACACCACGCCGATGGAGTATCCGGTGAGCTCCGCCAGGCCCTGATGCAGCACATTCCACGGTTCGAGACCCAGGCCGGATTCCACGAGCAGCGCGGAACTCGCTCCGTACAGCGCCAGCCCCGCGTACAGCTGCAGCAGGCGGCGGCCGAGCAGAAACCCCATACCAGACACGAAGCACTCCTGTGGTGGTGGCGGCCTATACAGATGAAGTCACGACAGCTGGCCTGATTCCGACTTCCATTCCATAGTCGCCATCAGCATTAATGACTGCAAATGAATCATTTTGCTACCCATGAGCAATGTGAGTGATACTGCTGAAATGGAGCTACGACAGCTGGAGCACTTCCTCGCGGTCGCGGAAGAATTGAGCTTTACGCACGCTGCCCAGCGACTGCATGTCGTGCAGTCCGGGGTCTCCGCCGCCATCCGCGCCCTGGAACGTGAACTGAGCTGCCGCCTGTTCGAGCGCTCAGCGCAGGGGGTACGGCTCACCGGAGCCGGGGCGGCCCTCCTGCCCGAGGCGCGTGCAACTTTGCGCGCCGCGCAGGCGGCTCAGGACGCAGTACGGGATGCGCAGCACACGCTCCGCGGCAGTGTGAGCGTGGGCGCCATGGCATCGGTACAGGTGGTCGACCTCCCCGCCCTGCTCGGGCGGCTCCACGCCGTCCACCCAGCTGTGGAAGTCAGGCTGCGACTGTCCACCACCGGCTCGTCAGGCTTCTCCCAGGCACTGATCAGAGGGGATCTCGACGTCGCTTTCCTTGCGCTCCCGGGAAAGAAGCCGGCCGGGATCGACGCCCGCGCACTGAGCACCGTGCCCTTGGCCCTCGTGGTCCCCGCCACCCATCGACTGGCAGAGCAGCAACATGTGACACTCGCCGACCTGCAGGATGAACCGTTTGTCGACTCCCCGCCGGGACACGGCAACCGTGAAGTGGTCGACCGCGCCTTCGTCACAGCCGGGGTCGAACGCAAAGTAGCCTTCGAGATCCCCGACTTCGCGATGGCCGCAGCCCTGGTCCGCAATGGACTAGGCCTGACCTTCCTGCCTGCCTTCGCAGTCCCCCGTATGCCCGAACTACGCGTGCTCGAAGTCCATGAGTGCGACCTGCGCTGGACCACATATCTGGGCACTGCCTCGAACCGCCGGCCGAGCTCAGCACTGCAGGCGCTCATGGACCTCGTGGACGATCACGCCCTCTCATTGGAACGGTTGGTCGCCGCCCCGGAACACCGGGCAACGCCACAGGAGTAGGCCAAATCCTTGGCCGCGGTCGCGCACGCGTCCTCGTTGATGTCGACGCCGACGACGTCGAAGCGGGTCAGACCGAGGACCGTCCTCAGTCCCTCGCCCCAGCCGCCGGGGCCGGCGCACAGCTCGATGACGCGTTCCGGCTCGTCGTCCTCCCAGGGGAGCAGCCAGCGGCCGGGCCATGGTGCGGCGATCTCGTCGAGTTCGGCCACGACGTGGGCGGGTATCGGGGCGCCGGTGTGCTTGTAGGAGAGTGCGGTGACGACGACGCTCTCTTGGGCTGCGGTCAGCTCGGACACGAGTGCGGTCTCTTTCGCTTCGGGTCTGTGGCGGTTGCTCTCCACCAACACTCGGAATAGTGCAGCAGACGTCACACGTGACCCATTGATGCAGTTCAAGGAGAGATGAGTGGTGTGAGCTGTATCGAAGAGAGGGAGCGTGAAACGCGGAACGGGGCGCCGGTAGGCACTGACAATGAAGGGGCAGGGCGGCCGATCGCATAGGTAGAGGCGCGCCCCTTGAGAACCGAGAGGCGTACGTAGCCACGAAGGTAGCCACGGGAGCGGCTTCCTGGGGCGTTCATGCAGGTCATAGCGTTGCGGTGATTCTCCCCGGCGTACAGTCCGACTCGTCTGCCGCTACGGCCCTGACCTGGGGTTATTCCCGGGGCGGGGCGGGGCGGGGCGGTGGCGTCCGGCTACGCCGACGAAGCCCTCGTCGAACTCGAAGCGATCCGCCCCTCCTGGCCGACGCTTTCGGGGCCCGATCAGCGCAAGCCCGCAACCTCGACAAGCAGATCACCCGTCTGCGTGGTTCCAGCTGATGGTGATGGTGGGTGTGTGGCGGGGCGCGGCAGCCTGATGACGGAGGTGGGCTGGCCTTCTTGGTTCGTCCTGCGTTCACCGAGGTGAACCGTCCGGCCCCGAGGCGGCTTTGAGGTGCCCGGCGAGCTGCTGGAAGGTGGCAAAGGAGTTCGGGTCGGTGCCGCCGCCCAGGCTGTAGTGGAGTGCGGGCCGGGCTGTGGGGCCGAGCTGGGCGGGGCGCAGGCCGCCCTGTGGGTGCTGGGCGTGCGTCAGGCCGATGGCGTTCACGGCGTCTGAGCCCAGGGTGAAGGAGAGGGGTATGGGTGGGGCCTGGAACTGGGGTGGGATGGTGAGGTCTCGGCGGGCGGTACGGAGCGATGTGAGCATGGAGGCCAGGCCGTGGTCCGTGGCCAGGGTCTCGGCCAGCGGGGTGATGGCGTCCAGGGGTGGGGCTTCGTCGGGGGCGTAGCCGAGGGTGAGGGTGATGTGTTCCTCGATGCCTGCCGAGGTGTGGGTGATGCGGGTGGTGGCGATGGCCGGGCGGTCCGGGGTGCCGATGGTGGTCAGCCAGGTGGGGATGTTCTTCTGGGCGCGGGTGCGGGCCAATTCGGTCAGCTGACGTCGGGACCAGGGCAGGGCGATGGGTTCGGCTGTGGACCAGCCGGCCGGTGGGGTGCCGGTGAGGGCCTGCCACGCCGCTTCCAGGGCGCCGCCGAGCAGGAGGTGTTCGTCGGCGGGGTGGGTGGTGTGGAGGGAGAGGAGTAGTTGGCGTTCGCCCAGCGGGGACGGTGGCGGCTCGGGTGTGAATGCCTTCGCGATCCGAGCGGCTCCCTCCGCGGACTCCACCGGCGTGAAGTGGCCCTCCTGCCAGTGGAGTTGGACCCCGGACAGGCCGTCGTAGTAGCCGCAGTCGGGGTCCTGGACGACCCAGCGGTTGGGGTGGCCGCGTAGTGCGTTGCGGGTGGGGAGGGTGAGGC
This sequence comes from Streptomyces sp. Je 1-332, assembly GCF_040730185.1. Classification (NCBI taxonomy): domain Bacteria; kingdom Bacillati; phylum Actinomycetota; class Actinomycetes; order Kitasatosporales; family Streptomycetaceae; genus Streptomyces; species Streptomyces sp. Je 1-332. The sequence goes on along the minus strand of NZ_CP160402.1, from coordinate 2,354,190 downwards.
TGGTGGGGGGTGGGGTGACGATCTGCAGGGCGCGGTCGGATGCGGACGCGGTGCGCAGGGCGTCGGCGAGCCAGCTGGTCATCGCGACGACGGGGCGGTCCTGGATGACGACCGCGGCTTTGTCCGTGAGGACGTCGACGGCCGGTGGTATCGCTTCGGGTGCCGGTGTGGCGGTGGCGGTCTCGGGGGTGAGCGGGACGACGTCGGTGTGGGCCGCGTCCGGCGGCCAGACCGTGCCGCCCAGGACGGCCGCAAGGCGTCCGGCGAAGGAACCGGCGAGTCGTCCGCCCTCTTCGACGGCGGTGGAGGCGCGTGCTTCGGTCCACCAGTAGGGCACGCCGGGGGCGCCGGCGTCGGCTCCGAGCAGGCGTTGTGCCTCGCCGGGGACCTGGATGAGCAGCGGTGCTTCGACGGAGACCAGAGGGCGGCCGTTCGGGGCGCAGAGCTGGACGACTGCCCCCTCGGCCAGGGAGTTGACGCCCAGGTCGGGGCCGCCTGCGAAGAGTCCGGCGAGCAGGGTGTTGATGTCGGGCATTTTGGCGGTGAGAGCGATGACGTCCTTGGTCACGGGCGTTTGTTCTCCGCGGTGTCGTCGGCCTCACGGGGTTGGGCGAGGGCGGTTTGGATGAGTTGGTGGCGGCGGCCTCGGCGGATGAGGGTGCCGCGGCCGGGGGGTTGGGTGGAGGCGTAGAGGCCGGGGAAGAGTTGGCCTTCGGTGCGGTCGCCGGTCATGAGGAGGGCGGTGGTGCCTGTTTCGCGAAGGGTGGTGAGGAAGGGGTCGTACAGGGCGCGGGAGGCTCCGGCGACGCGGCGGGTGACGATGAAATGCAGGCCGATGTCCTGGGCGGATGAGATGTAGGGCAGGAAGGGGGCCAGGGGTTGTTGGCCTGCGGTGGTGAGGATGTCGTAGTCGTCTACGAGGATGACGATGCGCGGGCCGGTGAAGGCCGGGGTGTCGGTGATCGCGTCCGGGTCGGCGGTCTCGGGCAGGCGCTTGTCCAGTTCGCCCGCGATGCCGTTGGCGAGGGCGGTGGCGAGTTTGGCGTTGTGGGCGTAGCCGCCGCGGTAGGGCTCGGGGATGACGCCGCGCAGGCCGCGGCGGGGGTCGAAGACGCCGAAGACCAGGTCGTCGTCGCTGTGGCGGTCGATGAGCTGGCCGGTGATGAGCTTGAGCAGGTTGGTCTTACCGCATTCGTTGTCGCCGAGGATCAGGAGATGCTGGTCCTGCCCGGTCAGGTCCAGGAGGGCGGGGGCGAGCGCGTCCTGGTCGACGCCGAGGGGGATGCGGGAGGGCTCGGCGGTGAGTGAGGGCAGCTTGGTGGCGGGCAGGGCGGTGGGCAACACCCGCACGGGGGCAGCGAGTTCGCCGTGCCAGCTGGCGCGCAGGGTGCGGGCGGCACGTTCCAGGGCGGGGCCCAGGTCGTCGGCGGTGGGTTGGCCGTCGATGCGGGGCAGGGCGGTGTGGGCGAAGAGCTTGGCGTCGGTCAGGATCCGGCCCGGAGTGTCGGCGGTCAGTGTCTCGGACAGCTTGCGGTCGACGCTGGAGTCGGAGGGGTCATTCAGGCGCAGTTCGACGCGGGTGCCGAACATGGACTGGGTGGCGATGCGTACGTCGTTCCAGCGCAGCATGCCCGCGACGATGTGGATGCCGTAGCCGCTGCCGCGCTTGAGGAGGTCGGCGACGGTGTCGTCCAGGTCGGCGAACTCGTCGCGCAGTGCGCCGAATCCGTCGATCAGGAGCACGATGTCGGTGGAGCCGAGTTCGCTCAGTTCGCCGCGTGCGCGCAGGTGGCGCAGTTGGTCGACCGAGTCGATGCCGTGCTCGCGGAAGAGTTCTTCGCGCAGGGCGAGTTGGGCGCGGACCTCGGCGACGGTGCGGGCGGCACGCTCGTGATCGGCGCGGCCCGCGATGCCGCCCACGTGGGGCAGACCGGAGAGTGCGGAGAGTCCGCCGCCGACCAGGTCCAGGCCGTAGAGGGCGGCCTGATGGGGGGTGTGGGTCAGGGCAAGCGAGAGGGCGAGGGTGCGCAGCAGGGTGGTCTTGCCGGACTGCGGGCCGCCGATGACGGCCGTGTGCCCGCCGGCGACGGTCAGGTCCAGGACCCAGGGCTTTTGCCACTGCCGGGCCGGGTCGTCAAGGACGCCCAGAGGCAGCTGCATGGGTCCTGCGCCGGCGGCCAGGTGCAGGCCTCGCTCGGAGGCCTGTACGGGGCCGGCGGCGGCGTCGAGCGAGGTCGCGGCGGGCAGCGGCGGCAGCCAGATGCGGCGTACGGGTGGGGCGGCGGTGCACAGTTGGTCGACCATGGCGGTCAGGACGGTCGGGCCGGTCTCGCGCTCCCGCATAGAGGGTTCTTCCGGCGCACCGGTGGTGGGGTCCTGGCCGGTGTTGAAGGTGGGATAGGCCCAGGCGAGGGGCTCTTCAGCAGCCGGGTCGTGGTGGGTGGGGCCGCGGTGGGCGCCGGAGACGTAGCCCGCCTTGAAGCGTTCGTACGTCGATGTGTCGACCTTGAGGTAGCCGAAGCCCGGTAGCGGCGGCAGCTGGAAGGCGTCCACGGTGTCCAGGACGGTGCGTGACTCGTCGGCGGAGAAGGTGCGCAGGCCAAGGCGGTAGGAGAGGTAGGTTTCCAGGCCCTTGAGCTTGCCGGATTCGATGCGCTGGCTGGAGAGCAGGAGGTGCACGCCGATCGAGCGGCCGATACGGCCAATCGAGAGGAACAAGTCGATGAAGTCCGGCTTGGCGGTAAGCAGTTCGCCGAACTCGTCGATGACAACGAACAGGTGGGGCAGTGCCTCCAGCTCGGGCTGCTGAGCGCGCAAAGCGGCGTAGTGGCCGATGTCGGCGACGTTGCCGGCGTCCTTGAGGACCTGCTGGCGGCGCTTGACCTCACCGGCGAGGCTGGTGTGGACGCGTTCGACGAGACCGGCCTGGTTCTCCAGGTTGGTGATGACACCTGCGACGTGCGGGAGTCCGGTGAAGGGGGCGAAGGTGGCGCCGCCCTTGTAGTCGACCAGCACGAGCGCGAGGTCTTCGGGGGAGTGGGTGGCGGCCAACGCGAGGACCAGGGTCCGCAGGAGTTCGCTCTTGCCGGAGCCGGTCGCGCCGACGCACAACCCGTGCGGGCCCATGCCCAGTTCGGAGGACTCTTTGAGGTCCAACAGGACTGGTTCGTGGCGGTCGTTGAGGCCGATGGGAACACGCAGGAAGTCGCGCTCGCTGCGTGGTGCCCACAGCTGGTCGAGGTCGAGGGCGGCCGGGTCGTCGATGCCGAGGAGGGTGGGGAAGTCGACGGGGCCGGAGATGGGGGTGCCTTCGGCGGCGGACTCGGCCGACAGGCTAAGGGGGGCGAGCATGCGGGCCAGGCCTTCGGCGCCCGCGATGCTCATCGCGTCCGCGGTGCCGTGCCCGGCCAATGCGTCGGGGGCACGCAGGTCTTCGACGCTCACCTGGTCACCGTCGACGGTGATCCGCACGCTCACCTGATCCGGTTCGTGCACCTGCTGCTCAAGCAGATGCAGCACGGTCACGCCCATGCCTGCGAGGTCGACGGCCGTGTCGGGGCGCGGGAGTTCGGTGGCTGTGTCTCCGTGGCAGTCGCTGACGACCAGGAGCCGGTCGTTCATCCGAAGCGCGTTGCGGTCGGACAGGCCGCGGCGTACTTCCGCGGCGTAGGAGGAGCGGCGCCGCAGATCCGGGGCGCACTCCCGGGCCAGCTGCGCCACGCTCGGCGCGATGCGCCGGGCGGCGACCGGCCCGTCGTCCTGCTGGGCGTCCAGGACGTGGGGCAGCCACTTCGCCCACTCCCACTCCTCCAGGCGCTCACCGGGCACGCCGAGCGCGATGGCGACATCGTCGGGGGCGTGTGTCACCGCGGTCTGGATCAACAGGGCACGGGCGACGCGCAGTACGCCGTCCCGGTCGCCGATGATGCTGACATTGCCCGCCCGGTCCAGTGGCGCCACCAGCGGGAAATCGGTCGCGGTGGTGAACCGGTGCTGCAGCGCACGCGCTTCGTTCAGCATGAACGGGTCGGGCGGGGTGAGCACGCCGCTGCCCTGGTTCTGGCCGATCGCCAGGGCCTGTACGGGTACGTCGCCGGTGCCCAGCCGCACCCGCAGGAAATCCGCGTCAAGACGGCGCCGCTCCCACAGCCGGGCCGGGTCACGTACGAGGTCGTACAACGCCGCCGGCGGCGGGTTGAGGACGCGCGCCTGTCGCCGCAACTCCCGCTCGGCGGCGCCGAGTTCATCGCGCTGCTCCTCGACGTACTCCAGATAACGCTCGCGCTGGGTACGCCGGGTGCGCTGGGCCTTGCCCCGCTGGGACAGGAACAGTGCCACCGCGCCCAGCAGGGCGAAGACGAGGACGATGGCGCCGATGGCGGCGAACTGGCTGTTGCGGATGACGGTCATCATCACGACCGAGCCCATGACGCCGGCCATCGGAAGCAGCGCGGTGGCCGCGTTGCCCATCTTGCCCTCGGGCAGGTTCGGGGGTGGCTCGATGGTGCGTTCCGGGGCAGCGGCCGGTGGGCGGGTCGAACGGGCCGGGCGGTGTATGAGGTGTCGGGTCATCGCACCCGCACCGCCCGCTGCATCGCTTCGGCGGCCAGGTGGACGGCGGCGTCGCGGGAGCTCTGGCTGAGCATGCCGGTGTGGATGGGGCCTCCTTGGGCCAGATGACGGTCGTAGGGGAGCGGCACTACGGCAGCTCCCGTCTCGCGCAGGTGTGCGGCGGCCGTCTTCAAGTCGAGCGTCGTATCGGGGGAGTTGGCGGACAACGCGACCACGGTGGTGGCAAGCGCCGAGTGCGGCAGCTGAGCCAGCCAGTCAAGGACCAGGCGGGTGCCGTTGACGCCCTCGGCGGTCATCGGGGCGACGACGACGCGGGCGTGGGCGGTGTCCATCGCGGTGCGTGCCACTTCGCCGGGCAGCGTCTCGCAGTCAACCACCGATACCGCGAAGTAGCGGCGCAGGGCGAGGGTGACGGTGCGGTAGGTGGGTACGTCGAGCGGGGCGCCGACCCGCCCTTGGCTGGCGGGCAGCATCCATCCGCCGTCGGTGACCGGCACCAAGTAGCCGGTGACATCGGTGAGTTGCATGGCCGGGCTGAGGATCTGGGCCAGATCCGCGCAGGCCCAGCGCACGGACTCCGCGCCCAGGCGGACCGGCAGGGTACCGAGCGCGGCATCGGCCTCCAGGGCGAGGACGGGATCGTGCCGGTAGTGATTGAACGTCCGGGCAAGGAGCGCGGAGACGGTGGACTTGCCGACGCCGCCGCGGATGGAGGTCACGGCGATGACCCGCCCGGTGGTGACCGGCTGCTGCACCTCTCGGGCAAGGCGTGTCTGCTCGGCGACCTCCTGACCGGCCGATGCGGTCAGCTTGCGCAGCGTACGACCGGTGCGGCGTGCCGCGGAGTCTCCGTGCTGGGGGCTGCCCAGGGCGCGGGCCAGGCGCGGATCGACGGTGGGTATGGACTCGGGGGTGGGCATCGGGAGACGAGGATCACGGGCCGCGCTGCGTACGGGACGGGTCGGGGCAGTCGGCTGAGGAGCCGGCCCTGGGTCCGCGGGTGCTGCACTGGCCGCTCTGCGGAGAGCGACAGTCGGCTCGACCGCCGGGCTGGTGCTCGCGCCCAGATCCCTCAATACGTTCCGCTGCCAGTCGTTTTCCTGAGCCATGCCGCACCCCTACGCGAAGGTGTCGAGCAGTCGCCCGTACACACCGAACACCCCGATGACCAGAGGCAACAGGGAAATCACCCCCACCGACTCCAGCACGTCACCGACACGGCGAAGCCGCACCCGCACATGCTCGGCGGGCTGCACCGCAAGCACCACCAGAGGAATCAGGGCCAACACGACCAGCAGAGCCATCGGCCCCTCGGCACCCGACCGCTCCGTCCACACCCCGACCAAGCCCACCACGACGACGGCCGAGGCGGCGAACAACCCCACGACTTCGGCGACGAGCGGATAGGCCCGCGCCCGCAGCGCAAGGACCACAGCGGTGACCGCAGCCACCAGGACGGTCCACACCGAGGGGGCACGCAACACCAACACTCCGGCCGCCGCGGCAGAGACGGCCAACACGACGGCGGCCAGAGCCAGTCCGCGATGCGTGGCACTCAACGCGGTACCCACCTGATAACGGCTCACCGAAGCCCCACCGGTACGCCGGTCATCAAGCCCCGACAACCCCGACGCCATCAAGGCAACCCGTGGCAACACCCCAAGTACCACCACCGACACGACAGCGAGCAACGCCCCCATCCGGGCCTGCTCGACCCCGGTCCGAGCACCGTCCTGCAGCGCGAAGGCCGCTTCCCACAGGACCAGACACCCCAGAGCGGCCACAGCGCCGATCAACGCCCCCCGCCCCAGCGGCGAAAACCACCCCAGAAGCAACAGCACAAGTACGGCGTCGAGAGCGAAGCCCGCCACGAGCACCGGGTTCCCCCAGGCATTCGCATCACCCAACGCCCACATGCAGAGCGCCCCCGAGGCACCGGCGGACACGATCAAGGTGGTGGCAAGTCCGGCCTGCTTCCGCCACCCCAACAGAGCCCCGGCAACACCCAGCACAACGGCGACAGCTGCCAACGCCTGGCCCGCCGCCGCCAACTCGAACTCGCGGGCGGCCAACACCCCGGCCACCACCACCCAGAACACAGTCGCCAGCCCGGCCACAACCCGCCGAGCAGAGGGCCGCCACCGCCAGGCCCGCACATCCAGATCATCAGCAGCTTCATCGGTGACGTCATGCACCACGGGCGCGGACGGCGCATCCTCGACACGCACCAGCCGCAACACGGCACCGTCCGGCACACCGGCCGACTCCAGGGTCCCGTCGTGCGCCAGTGCCGAACCATCCGCCGTAACGAGGTGCCGCAGCATGGGCCGGGGCCCGGCCTGATCGCCGAGCAGCCGCATAACTTCGGGAATCAGCAGGCCGATGGGCTCCTGGGAAGGGAGCACGAGGTCCACCCGCCGCTGCTCTCCCACCAGAGTGACCCGGCTCAAGGCCGTACGGCTCGTACTGCTCGTGCGGCTCAACGGCTCGGCAGATATCACGCGTTCGAACCAATCATCGAGAAGAAGGGGTTGCAGAGGGAGAAGGGGCCGGCGACGAAGCCGGGGCGGAAGGTGAGGAAGAAGGCACGGAGGAGCTGTAAGGGCTCTTCCCGATCAGCCGATGCGAAATGAACGACCACCCCACACACCCGGCACACAAGACGGCCGCGATCACGACCCCGGCGAACACCTTTCCCAACCGCTCATCGACTGTGCGCCGCTGCCGCTGCGCCCCGAACAACAGGGCATCCCGCAGCCGCCGACGCCGAACCGATACCGACTCCAGCAACTGACTGTCGTAGTCCTGAGCTGCCACGATTTCCCGTTTCCGTTTCGCTGGTCGGCCAAGGGTTGGGCATGGCCGGTGGGGCGAGCCCTATGTGTCGAATTCGCCAACCCAGTTGCGATGCAAGAGGGCCTTGGGCAGGTACTCGGACTCGATCTCGATCGGAAAGTCGGCATCGTAGGCCATGCAGGAAACTGCCAGTGGGCCGAGGGCCACCAGACCGTCGCTGCTGAGTGAACGTGCTTCGTCACTGGTCCAGTACTGCTTGTGCCAAGTGAGAGCCTGGGCCAGTGATGCATTGAAGCGTTCGATGTCCTGACGTTGGTACAACTGGAAGAGCTCAAGCGGAGGATAGAGGATCTGGAGCATCAACTCGCGGTTAGGTGTCTGGGTGACCCCGGGATCGGTTCCGTTGACCGCGGAGACCAGGCTGTCCCACATCTCCGTAGCTCTGCCGAACCAGAAGCTCTGCAGAGCTTCCACCCAGTCGTAGATGTACTCGTCGAACACTGCGTCGGACTCGCGAAGGAACGACACCGGCACCTGCATCAGCCGTTCCAGGCGCTTATTCTCACGACAGATCGTCGCCAGATACACCGAGGTGACCCAGGCTCCTGCATGTGTATAGGGCGTCGGGCCGGTCGCGGGGAGGTTCTTCACCTGTCCGGCGCTCCCGATGCGGCACGGCACGGGCTCCTCGGCGGCCGCAGCGGAGTCGAAGATGGCGGAGCCGACCTGCATGGCCGTGACCCAGGCCTCCCACGTCTCGAACTTCGCCCCTCCCGAGTCGCTCGCACAGTACGACTTGGCTACCGTCAATGTGCTGCCCAGGGCCCGGGACCGTGACATTCGCGACTCTTCAAGTCGATCGAGCACCCGGTTGGTGCTGTACAGGAGCCCCGGCAAGTCTTCCGCGACCTTCCCGGCGGGAAAGCCGTGGCGGGATACGCTCGTGACCACCGATTCACTCCTCCTAAATCACTGCACCAGCGTAGGTGCCCGCGTTCTCGTTTGCCTGCACGAGGACGTATTTCAGCTTCCCATCCTCCAGTGTTTCGAAGAGGCTATCCGCAGTACCAACTCCCGAACGGGGGCCGAGTCGGCGGACGGCCTGGGCCTCGGCGTTTGTTGACCAGGTCGGAGTAGCCAGCGCAGCAGTGTGCCCGGAGTGACGAACAGGTGCCCTCGCAGAGGCTTGGGCAGCAGCCGGGCCAGTGCCGCAATCACCGCCCGGTCCGCCCATGAGGATTGTGGGCGGCCAACCTGGCGGCGGAGGACAAGTATCTCCGCTTCTTGGACGCCTTCGATCGGCAAGTAACGTCATCCATCACACGAGCTGCAGGAAGGTCAATTACAGCAGTTGCAGAGCCATGTCACAGGATCTCGCCCTGCCCGGTCTCGATCGCAAGTCCGAGGTCAGCAGCGGGAGCCGAGTTTCGGGCACCCACAGGCGCCTGAACTGGATGGATGACGTTGTCGGCAGGCGCAGAGCCGGAAGAACCTCCTACAGCTTCTGCAACGATGTAGCGCAGCTACGTCATAGGTGCCGCATTAGACGTTGGTATCACCCTGTTACATCGGCGGGGCAGGCTGCTGCTCTCCGTCTCCGAACAGATACTCATACATTTTCTGGAGGTAGGTGTACAGGGACTCTTCGTTGTCGAACTCGACATCTGTGAGTCGTTCGTAGTCGCCAACGGAAAGTTCTCGCGTGCGAAGTACTGTTGCGAGCCCGGTGTTTACGGCATCGACATATTCTTTTCTGAATGCGTGCAGCGTTGGGCGCAGGTCTCCACTTACGTCAGGAGCTTGCTCCATGTTGAGATACACCTTGATAAACTTCTCGAGTTCCCTGTTCATGAGCAACCTTCGGTGGGGTTATGGGTGACGGCCCGGTGCAGGGTCTGCGTACATAGTTATGAGCTTCCAACTTCCATCGCGAAAACGGTAAACCGGGAAAATAGTTCCGTTCTCGAAGTTTACCGGCAGGAACTCGTTCAGGTCAGCCGGGTTCCGATAGAAGCCACTGAACCGCTTGTACCCGTCGGGGCCTAGAATTGCATCTATCGGCACGCCTGCGTCCGGAGGCTCGCCCGTACGCGATATTTCCTCTCGAAAATATGCATCGGCTCTTACCATGTCCTCTGCGCTGTCGAACCGTGTAGCGTATGGGCCAACATTGTGCACGCCGCCGTGCACACCATCGACAGTAGTTCCGGTGATGGGGTCGATATTGTTCTCTGACTTGACATGCCCAGCCTTATTGGAGTTAGGCCCGAAAAATTTCGGGTCTCCATTGGGGTCGAGCTTGGGCGTGCCCAGGCGGTTCTGAAGAGCGGCCTCATCTGGATAGAGATGCCGCCCGGGAGCGTGTCCCTCCCCGCCCTGCTGGTCATCGAGCTCCTTGATGCGGTCGTCGACGGCTTGGGGATCCAGTTGTGATTCGCCATTGGTCGCGGACGACCAAGAGGGCAGGGAGCCGTCGCCTCCGAGAGCTTCTGGTGCGGCGCTCCCCGGGCCCTGTGTATGTCCGGCAGCGTGGGTACCAGCGTTACCAGAACCATCTGTGGTGGGGGTGGAGATAGATGTGTCTCCCCCGGAAGAGCCCTGCCCCCCCGAGCCGCGTGCATCAGCATGATGGCTGGAGGCTGTCGATGGCTGATTGCGTGAGCTGTTGTTGGCTGCAGCCCCGTGGCTGGCGTGGGGCGGAAGGTTCTCGCCCGCTTGGGCACTGGCTTCCGGCGTTCGCGCGCCTGCGCCGACGAGGGCGGGCTCGCGCCGGGGAGGTGCCGCTTCGGGCTCTGCCAGCTGGTTTGCCGACGGCTCACGCCGGACCGGGTTCGTGTTTCGTACGCCGTTCTTGCTGTCGATGAACTCGCCGGATGCGACCACGAGTTTGTCCCCGTTGGGGTACTCGATGACGCTCTGTGTGGCCCTTGATGCGTCGGCGGTGGCATTGGCGGCGCGAAAGCCAGCACTGATCTCGGAGACCTTCGGGAGGACGCGGGCCGCTGCCCCGACCGTTTTGGCGGCTGCGCCGATGGGGTCGATGATCTCGCCGACCTTGGCGGCAGTTCCGGCCGCGCGGGCGCCGGCTCCGGCCTTGCCGGCCGCACCTGCCTTGGATGCCGCGCCCAGAGGGCCAGCGCCAAGGGTGGCGAAGTTGAAGAGCACGGTGGCCGTGGCCTTGGCCGGGTTCACCTGCCAGTCGTCCCAGGCGACGAATGACTTGCCGAACTCTTTCGCGTACCCGCGCCCCTCATCGGTGAGTTCCTGCCACCGCGGGCTGAAGGGGCTGTCCTCCCGGTTGCCCGTGGGGTCGGTTGCGAAGGAGCCCAGGCCCATGAACACCTTGGCCAGGCCCTCGCGGGCGGCCCCGCCCTCCTCGCCGGGGCTGAAGAGGGTGACCAGGCCTTCGACGGAGCCAATCATGTTGTCTTGGACGAGACTGACCCCGAACTGTCCGAGGTGGTAGTCGATCCCAAAGGGAAGCGCGGTGTGGTGCTCCGGCGTGCCCCAAGGCAGGGACGTGGCCTCGTTGAGTTGGTCGGCACTGAAGCCGTAAGGGTTCTTCTGCTTGGGGCTGCCGTCGTTGATATGCCACTGAGTACCACCGACCGTGCCCGTGATCTTGTCGGCGGCTGCCACCTCGGCCCGCTGAAATGCCGCAACCGCCGCGTTCACGCTGTTCCACAGACCCTGGTGTTCGTCGACCTTGTCCTGGTCTTTCTGCCAGGAGGAGAAGGCGCCGTCGTCGCCCTTGACGGACTCGCAGAATATGGCCGCTTGGTGGCGCAGCACGTCAAGCTGTTTGATGATCGGACCGACCGAGGCTACATAGCTGGTCAGGGCCTCTGCCACCGTCTCCAGCTTTTCTGCGAAGGAGTCCGAGCCTTCCTGTACCGCCTGGGTGGTACCGAACAATTGCCCCGCCTCGGGGGCTTTGTAGGAAGCGTCCAGGTGCTGGAAGCGGTTGTGCACGTCGTCGCCGCGGTCCCGGATGGCCTTTGCGGCTCGGCGTGCGAGGATGATCTCGCGCTCCAGCTCGACCAGGTCGCCGGTATAGGTCGGTACGTCGTTCGGGCTGATCACTTCTCGGCGCCCTTCTTGCGGGCGGCTTCGAGTACCGCGGTCACGTCAGGGGCCAATGTGGCCTGGCGCTGAGCGTTCCACGCCTGCTCCAGCTCACCCGCCAGGTAATGGTTGGTGGCCTCGATGGCGCCGTTGGCCGAGTTGCTGGCGCGCAGTGTCAGAGACACCACATCCCGCTCGGTGCCTTGGACGAACTCACCTAGCGCCACGGCCACCAATCCCGCGACCTTGTCGCCGCCGCCCGCGCTTTCACCGTCGAATGACAGCGTGCCGGCCGACGTCATCGCGCCCTGCACGCTGTTCCCGTACAGCCTGATGCCCGCATTGAGCCCGTTCTCGGCCTCACGCACCCTGGAGATAACCGACTGAACTCCAGCAGGCGCGATGTCCCACCCCGTCACACCAACCCCCGTAACTCAACTGACTGGTAAGTCCCTCGTCCTGTCGACCCTGGCCGCTCGCTGCCGTTGTTCAGCCGATGTTGTCGACGGCGGCGCGCGCCCGTGCGAGCGTCGACTGTGCGGTGCCGTCGTTCTGTTCCAGCGTGGTGCGTACGAGGCGGATGATTTCCCGTACCTCGTTGGCCGCCTTGTTCCAGCGGACTTCCTTGCCGTGGTAGTCATCTGACACGCCGTCGGCCTGGTAGTCGGCCATCGCGGCCTTCACGGCGCGGTCACGGTCACCGAGCACCCGCTCCAGCTGACCGATGATGATCTGCAGGCCGCCCTGCACGTCGGCCGAGGCGCCGGTGTCGTAGGAGCGACGGTCCTGGTTTCCAGCCATGGCGAAGTTCCCCCTGCGTGGTGAATTGTCGTGGTGTGCGAGTCGGCCGTCTCAGTTCAGCCGGAGAAGCGGGCACTGTCGAAGTTGGCCGCGCCCATGTTCTGGTGGGCGTTGTCGGACTGCTCCTGGTCACCGGAGCCGAACGCGGTGTCCATGCCCGCCTGACCGCCCAGGATCGAGGACAGCGCCCCGTTCAGATCCGAAGTGATCTCATCGGCCCGCAGTTTGAACGAGTCGAAGGTCGCCTTGCCCGCCCCGTTGAACTTGCCCTCCAACGGCTCGGCCGCCTGGATCAGTAGTCCGATCAGCGTCCCGAGATCGTCACTGGACCCCACGGTGTTCTTCCCCAGCACCGCGAGAGTCGTGTCTCCCATGTCGAACTTCACGAACCCACCCCCGTATATCCCCAATTGTGTGGTGCGCTGTGGGCGGCCCTGCCGTCACGGCATCCACATACGTCACTCACACCCCGTAGTGTATCGAACATCCTGTCCCATAAGGCGTTGCATCCGCAACGTAGTTGGGGGTGAGATGGCGTGATCTGTGCCATGGCGTGCGCCATGCAGGGGGCCTGCTGTTATGGCCAGAGCAGAGCTCGACGGCTGCAGTTGCGCTGGTAGGAGTGCTGTGCCGCCGCACATGTAGCGGGCAGATGGGCCGCTGTCCTGGAAGGTGCAATCAGAGGGTCGTGGGCATGAAGGGCGCCGAGTACGGTTGCCATGGCTGAAACCGCATGCGGAGCTGTATTCCGGGGCGGGCGTTACGCGATGGCGGCACCATCATGCAGGTACCGGGGGACGCCGTCAGAAAGGGCTGCCAACGCGGCGTCGAGCCGGTGCTGCAACCGCTCTCGCAGCGCCGCCACAGCCTCTGTAGCCGGGGCGAATCTCAGCTCGGACAACTCTTGATCGTGTGGCCGCAGACCGGTGACCTGGTCCTCGTCGAGGGTTCCACCATCGAAGATGAGGGCGAGCTGGTCGTCCCATGGCCCATGCGGAGCCACCCAGTCGATGACGAGCAACCGCAACGTCCGGATGTCGAGGCCCAGTTCTTCCTTGAGCTCCCGACGTGCTGCGTCGTCGGGGGATTCGTTGGCTTCGACCATGCCTCCGGGCAGGTCCCATCCTGGCTTGTAGGTCGGATTGACCAGGAGAATCCGACCGTCCTTGTCCCGCAGCACGATGTCGGCCGCGACTCGCTTGCGGGCCTGGGTGGCGTTTCCTTCGGCGAGGTAGGCGTTCCAGGCGACGGGGTCTGCTGGGGTGGGCCTCATGAAGCAGTACCTTTCCCGGGCGGCGTGATGATGTCGGCGAGCAACAGCATTCTGGCCCGTTTCGCATCGTCGAATCGCTCCAGGAGGTCTCGTACTGGGGGATAGCGACGGTGCGGGACCAGTGGTTTGCGCAGGTCCTCGAGTTGGTGGATGAGGCGAACCGATCCGAGGGTGGGATCCGCGGTAAGAAGTCTGAGGCCGGTGTCGACGGCAGCGTCCAGCTCGTCGCGGTGGAGGTGGATGCGTACCAACGTGATGCGACTCAGGGCCAGGGAACGGGCCCGACCAGACTGCCGCAGGGCGATGGCGCGCTCGGCATGAACCAGTGCCTGCTCGTACTGCTCCATGTCACGCAAGGTGAGTGCTGATTCGCTGGCCAGGGCCGCGGAGTCGAACGGGCTGAGCCAAGGGTGTTTGGCCTCGGCGGTGGCTTCGAGAGCCTGATGTGCTTGATCGAGGGCGTGGGCTGCGCGGGCCGGCTCCGATGCGGCGGCCAGTGCCCTGGCCGACATGGTGTGCAGCCGGGCAGTGAGCGCGGGGATGCCTGGGTGTTGTCCGGTTAGGTCGAGGCCGGTGCGGGCCCAGTGGGTTGCCGCTGCGGTGTCGCCGGTTTGGAGGGCGAGGTGGCTGTTGCTGGCGGCGATGTTGGCGGTCAGGGGAATGTTGCCAGAGGTGTGGGCGAGGGGGAGGGCGCGGGAGAAGTGGCGGGCAGCGAGGCCGTCGCGACCTGAGTCGTGGGCCATCCAGCCGGCCATCTCGGTCAGGGCGGCTGCCGCGGCGAAGACCTGGGGATTGCTGTCGACGTCGACGAGGCGCTGGGCGACGTTGTGGCTGAGGTGGCGAATGACCGCACCGTACAGACGCCCACCTCCGGCCTGCCGGTCAGCGCCCCGGAACGCATCCACCGCCGTCAAGTCATCACCTTCCGGCGGCAATTCCAGACTGTTCAGCATGGGCCGGGCTGGGACGGTCTCCCAGCGCCGCGTGGCGAGCCCGAGGAGCTGGCCGGGAATGTGGAGGGCGTCCGCGATCTGCTCGAAGATGGCGAGCTTCTCCACGCGGCTCTTGCCGTTCATGTAGTCGTAGAGTCGGCCCTGGGTGATGTCGACAGCGGACGCAATGCGCCGAGTACTGATTCCACGGTGGTTGAGCAACCGGAACAGCGCTCCCATGTCGCGCTGTGTGCACGCAGCGAGGAGTCGCTCATCGCTGAGAAGTCCGGCGACGACCTCGCGCGGATCTCGCTGTGTACGGTCCATGCACATCTCCCCGTACGGCGTGGTTCGAGACTATGGCCAACGAGCCAAAGGTGACTTCGACTTGGGGTCACCTGGCGGAGTCACACAGGCCGTGGGTAAGGGAATTTACTGAGTTCCGCCGTTCGGATCCGCGTAATCCGCGCGTATTCACCCTGCACGGCGCGAACAGGGCCGTTCTCCTCTCCGCACTACGGAGTGGAGACGACCCACTCCACCCCCTGTCCGAGGAGCAGTCCTCATGACCACCCGACGAACCCGCGTCGCTGTAGCTGGAGACCCTTCCGCTGTGGCCTACGCCCGTGACCGCATCCTGATGCAGGCCATCGAGTGGGACGTGCCGATAGAGGGAGATATGCGGGACGCGGTCGAGCTGGTCGCCTCGGAGCTGGTCACCAACGCGGTCGTGCACAGTGAAGGCATGGTCATGGTCGGCCTCTACTACCACCCGGAGGAGGGGCGACTGCTTCTCGTCGTCCACGACGGGAAGTCCGAACCGCCCCGCCGCCAGCATGCGACAGCCGACGACGAGAGCGGGCGTGGCCTGGCCCTGGTGGATTCTTTCGCTTCTCGGAATGGCTGGGAGCTCACCGAGCGAGGCAAGAAGGTCTGGGCCGAGTTCGATGTCTCCGTTCACGCGCAGGAAGCTGGCCGAACAGATCCGTTAGGGCCGCGGCTGCAGGCCGTCCCATCGGCCAGCACTCCGACGAAGCGCGACGCCACGTTGAGACCGGCTACTCCGGCTCGGTCGTCGCGTGATCGCTCACTGTGAGCCGTGCCGCTCACTCGGCGCCGGTCTTCATGCGATACACGACCTTCCCGTCGAACTCGGCGAACCCGAGTGCGCCATAGAAGGCGCGTGCATCCGGGTTATCCCGGTCCGTCATCCACTCGACCCGGCTGCACCCCGGGCGCGCGGAGGCGACGGCCCGCAGTTCATCCATGAGGCGCACGCCGATGCCTTGCCGGCGAAGCGTGTCGCGGACGTACAACTCCTTGAGGAACAGGGAGTGGGTCGACCCCGCAGACGGCCACAGGAACGAGTACGCGGCGAGCCCCACGACTCCGTCGTCCTCATCTTCGACGAGAAGGGCGGAGGCTAGCGGCGGTGAACCGAACAGCGCCTCCTCGACCTGCGTCTGGCGCTCTTCGAAGGGCTGGATGTCCGCATCCGCTGTGCCGTAGAAGCGCTCGATCTCCTCGATCAGTTCTGCCACGGCCCGTACGTCGCTCTTCTCAGCGGGCCGGATTGTCACGGTCATCGGCGTGCAACTCCTGTGGTTCGTGGTGAGTGCTGGGGGCGGGCAGCCGGGCTCCCGGCGCCTGGACTACGGGACTCGCGAGCCGGGGCTTCCCAGCGCCCAGCCATGCCGCTGTAGAGAACCCTGAACGTGTCGGATGAGATACGCCAGGTCCTCGCAGTAGACGGAGGGGTTCTGATATCCACGCTCGGAACTGAAGCGATGTGGAAGGTAGCCCCCGCCGCACACCGCGACCAACGGACAGCGCTGGCACTCTTCCGCGAGCGCGGCCGTCCCGCCGCCCTGCTGTCGGTGCAGGAGCTTGGGGTGATGGATGGCCGCGTCGAACGATTCATGGAAGACATCGAGCCCGAGCCAGGAGGCACCCACCTCGACCGAGCGCAAGGTGTCCACGCCTTCGATGGAGCCGTCGGACTCGATGACGACGCTGGCAGGCGGGGCGAGCCCAAGGGTCTCGACCGCGCCGTAAGCACCGGAGCTGAGCGCCACGATGTCTTCGAGCATCCGGACGCTGTGCTCGTACTGGGGCTGGGCGAGCCAAGCATCGTAGACGCGGCTCATCCACACCCCGTACTCCGGAACGGTCGGATCATTCCGCTCCGGCGGCGCGTCATGCGTCCCGTGCGGCAGCCCGAAGTCGATCACCGGTGGCTCGAACGACGCGAGGTAGTCATGCACCTCCACGGGATCGTTCGCGAGATCCACGACCGCGAGTAGCCCGGCGAAGAGCTGCGGCCGGGACCGCAGCAGCTCAATGCCCCGCACAGCCGAAGCCGCGCTCGACCGCGAGGCGTGAGTCAGACGGTGCCGGTCGTTGGCGGCGGGAGGACCGTCGAGACTGACACCCACCGTCACCGCGTACTGCTCGAATAGATCGAGCCACGCCTCCGACACGAGCGTCCCGTTGGTCTGTAGCTCGAAGTGGACCTCGACGTCCGAGGTAATGCCGTCCCTCAGGACGCGGAGGAGATCCCCCAGATGCCGCGGCCCGGCGAGCAGAGGCTCTCCGCCGTGCAGCACGACATGGACGGCTCGCAGCTCATACATGACCACATGCTCTGCGATGCGCTGAGCCGCAGCCTGCGCCACCTCCACACTCATACGCGCCGGCAGACTCCGCCACGCCTGGTCCTTCGAGTTGAAGACGTAGCAGTAGTCGCAGTCGATGTTGCAGCGGTTCGCGACCTTGAGGATGAAGGTGTGGAACGGCGTGTGAGAGTACTTCGAGGTCATCAAGGAGGAGCTATTACAGCGGCCACGGCCAGGAGACTGAAGCGGCATGCGCGCCGTCCCCAGTGCGGTTCGACGCCGACTGCTCGGCTGTCAGCCGGTGCTGCACGCGGGTGGCGACACGGTTCAGGACCTCAGGCAGCGGCGCGACCTCTGGGGCATCCAGGTTGGAGGCCGAAGGGGAGGGAACAGTGCTGCTCGGCGGCATACATCACTCCTCAAGACAAGCGCGCCGAGTGTCGGGGCGGGCCCTAACGCGGCGCGAAGCAATGGTCGTTACTGCTACAGATCAGCTGGCAACGTAGCACCACTGAAGTAGGCAGCGGGATACGGAAACTGGCCACGCGATCAGGCCTGGAGCCCGAGCCCCTCTCCCTTATGCCCACCTTCTTACGCCCACCTTGCGGGGCGTCCGCGAGGCCACGCTCACCCCGCCTGTGCCGCCAGCAGCCGCTCGACCTCAGCGACCGCGCGGCCTGCCCCCAACTGCCGGTAGATGGCGAGGGCTTCACGTAGCTCCGTGTCCCACCCTTCACGATCTCCCGCTGCCGACGCGCAGCGGCCGATTCCCTCCAGGGCGCGAGCCTCCTCCAATGGACACCGGACCTCTCGCGCGAGACGCAGTGCCTCACGGAAGCGCGTGCGTCCGGAGTTCGGCTCCCCGGAGTTGCTCTGCAGCACGCCCCAGTGGTTCAGCACCTCCGCCTCACCGCACCGATCGCCCAGTTCACGCAGAATCCCTAAACTCTGCTCGAAGGCGGCCGCAGCGCCCCTCACGTCGCCGGCAGATGCCCGGGCAGCACCCAACTCGCTCAGTGAGGCGGCTTCTCCGCCGCGGCTGCCGAGTTCGCGGTAGATAGCCAGCGCTTCCTCCTGCGCGCTGACGGCCTCCGCCGCGCGCCCTGTATGGCGCTCCAGTACAGCCAGGTGCCGGATGCTGTTGGCCCGTCCGAACCGGTCGCCCAGCTCGGTGAAGTACTCAAGCGCCCGGTGGTGAGCCTCCCGCGCTCCGTCAGGATCACCGGTCAGCCGCCGCACTACGCCCAGTTCATTCAGCGCATAGGCTTGGTGATTGCGATCGTCGAGCGCGCAGTAGATGTCGTACGCCTCGCGGTGCCGCTGCCCGGCCAGTGCGTAGTCCCCCATGAGGCAGTGCACCACGCCGAGATCGCGTAACGAATTAGCTTCTCCGTAGCGGTCGTTGATCTCGCGATAGAGGCGTAGCGCCTCGGTCTGCGTTTCGAGCCCCTCTGCGAAGTGGCTGGCCTGCCGTTGCACCATCCCCAGGTCTGCGAGCGCGTTGGCCTGCCCGAGCCGGTCGCTCAGCTCACGGAAGATCGCCAGGGCCTCCGTCTGGGACCGCGCAGCGGCCTCGTTGTCGGCCGTCATGTACCCGACGATGCCGACCTGGTTCAGCGCCTTCGCCTTGCCGCGCAGATCGTCGATGGCCTCGTACTCCGCAACCGCCTCGTTCAGGGCCCGAGCCGCCTCTGCGTAGCTGGCCATGAATCGGCGTACGACTCCGAGTTCGGCCAGCGCGTCGGCGAGCCCTTGCCGATCTCCAGTCCGCCGGGCGGCCTCCGCGGCGACGCGGTGGAGGCCGGCGGCTTGGTCCCAGGGTCCCGCATGCCGCAGGAAGGGTGCCAGGGCCGCGGCGAGCCGCACGACCAGGGAGTGCAGCGTCAGAGAGTTCGCCTGTTCGATGCAGGCCAGCATGTTGGCGCGCTCACGCTCCAGCCATCCAAGCGCGTCGTTCCGCGTCCCCATGACGGGAAGCTCGACGGCTGGCGCCCCGCCACCCGACGGGCCGGGCAGGGGAGGGGCTCCCGCATCCGAACCACTCCGGATGATGTGCATGTTCGCATCGCTGAGAGCAGCCAGGTAGTAGGTGCCCACGCGCTCGACTGCCTGTGCCTGGGTCATGCTGTCCTCCTCGTCAGCGAGGCCGCGGGCGTAGTCGCGTAAGAGGTCGTGCAGCCGGTAGCGGCTCTCCGGGTTCTCGTCGATCAAGTGGTCGTCGTAGAGCGCGTCGAGGTGCCGTCGGGCATCTGTGACCGCTATCGAGTCAAGCGCGGCACTGACATAAGCGTCAATATCCGCCCCTGGGTGAAGGCTGAGTCGCCGGAAGAACCGCTGTCGCGCTTCTGGCAGATCCTGATAGGAGAGGTCGAAGGTCGCACCCATTGCCCGTTCACCGGCCCGCATCTCACCAAGCCGGTCCCGTGTTGCCAGCAGCCTTGCCAGCAGATCTTCGACACTCCAGGCAGGTCGGTGCCGTAAGCGCGCGGCAAGCAGCGACACCCCCAGTGGCAGATACCCGCACAGCTGAACCAGCTCATCCAGCACCGCTGGTTCGAGGCTCTCCGGTGACCGCCCACTGAGCTGCGTGAACAAGCCGATCGCATGATCCGGTGGCAGAGCCGCGACGGCCATCGCAACTTCCTCGTGTGCCGCCAGTCGCCGCCGACTGGTGACAAGCACCAGACACTCACTCCCGCCGGGCAGCAATGGCTCCAACTGCCGGTAGCTGGCAGCGTTGTCGAGGATGAGCAACGCCTTCCGCCCCGCCAGCTGACTCCGCCACAGGGCGGCTCGCGCCTCGGTGACGGCCCCGATGTCGTCCCCAACTGGTATCTGCTGCGTGGGCACCCCGGTAGCCGCCAAGAGCGAGGCCAGCGCCTCGGTCGCCTGCACCGGATTCCGCCCTGGCGTATGCCCGTTCAAGTTCACGAAGAGCTGGCCATCCGGGAACCGTGACGCCAGCGAATGTCCGGCGTGCACGGCGAAGGTCGTCTTGCCGACGCCGGGCATCCCATCGATCACGTGAACGGGAAGCGACTCCCCGCGCGCCTGAGAGGCATCCACGGACTGCTGCAACCGCTCAAGTTCCACGGACCGGTTGGTGAACGCGGTGGTATCCCGAGGCAGCGAGCGAAGAACCAGGGCTGCGCCCGGCGTACCCACACCATCGTCCGGCCGGATAACCGGCTCCGGGCTTCTGCTGGCCGTCCCAATGTCGGAGAGGGCGGCAAGCATGGCAGTTAAGCCGACTAACGCCAGGCCCAGCAGGGCGAACGACAACCAGGCGTGCCGCTGCATCCAGCCGAGCCACGAGGGCCAGTTCGACGTCTCGGACACCGCGTTCGTGACAAGCCCGACCAGAATGGTTGTCGCCGCGCCGCCGCCGGCAACGACAGCGATTGCCATGCCGCGTCTCATTCTCATGAGCTCACCGAATGGCTGCCGCTGGACGGCAGGGGCACGAGTGAAAGCAATCTGGACAAGAAGGACCCCCGAGATCGACACCGCGACGTTCCAAGCGCATCAGCCACCCGTCGGCCGGTCAAGGAGGCCCAAGGCCAGATGTCGCTACCTGAGTGTGACGGGAGGTGGGGTCCGGCCGGGGTGGTCAGCGAGGAACGGGCAGCCAGTTATGCGCCAGCACGCAGTCCGCGGAGGGCTCGGTCGAAGTCGCTGGTCGCCTGGTGGGCGGCATTCTTCAGTCCCTCGAACCGGCTCCACTTCGTCCGCACTCTCTGCCAGTCCTGCTCCTTAAGCTCGTGAAACCACGTAGCCATGAGGTCGCCAAGGGTGATGAGTGCGCTATTCAGTTGGTCGGTCTTCTCTCGTACATCGGAGGTGGGCGCCTTCAGCCCCACGGCAACGAAGGCCCTCTTCGTCTCCTCCCATCGCAGCGAGAAGTCGACGTAGCGCTCCTCGCACTTCGACGGAGTGCGCCCGGATGAGCCGAGTTCTTGTGCCAGCTCCCAGCAACTCCCCATATAGACATGGGACGCAACCAGCGCATCAGCAGTGGCCTGGCTCCATTCCCGCTCGAGATCAGCGGCGTGGTGCGCCATCTGCAGTTCTCGCTGCAGCGTTGCCTCCGATGCGCTCAGCCTGTTCTGTTCGCGCAGCGTCACCCTGGTGCTATAGATGCCCGTCACGGCACCAACCGCCGCCACTGCGAGTGCTCCTAATGCTGCGACCATTTCTGCGCTCATGTCACATCTCCCTGATTGCGGGCCCGACGGCGGGCTGCGACTCGTTGGACAGGGGCGGTCGCGGTCCCGCTCTTCGCGGTCCGGGCACTCATACGATGCCCAATTCGGCTGTCCCCGAGCGTCGTTCGGGCTCCACTGTAGGAGCTGGTGCTCGTCCGGTGGCCGAGGGCTCCCCTGCCGAACTCGTCGGACGAGGCCCAGACGACCACGGCACGGCCGTGCCGTGAGGCGGCGACGGCCGGGGAGGTGAACCGCGCCTCGTTGAACGGCTGCGGCTCGCCGTCGAATGCGAAGCTCCAACCGTGCCGGGCACGACCGACGGCGACCAGCGCCTTGTCGTCGTACGAGGAGGATGTCCCACTCGACCGCAGTTCCGAGCGCGCATCCCACAGGGTCATCGGCTCGTGCAGCTCTGCGTCGTCCGCGGCGCCGATGAGAGCGGGGAGCGCGTCGGGCTCTACGCCTTCGACGAGGAGGAATCGGTACCCTTGGCGCTGGCCGTTCGAAGGCCGTTCCGCGAGCCACGCCATGCCCTGGGGGTCCTCGTCGACTGCCACGCCCCAACTGCCAGTGGCTTCCTCGCCTCTGGGGGTGGCCAGCAGCGCCCGACCCCGCTCCTGCGTGAGCAGCGGGTCGGCGACGAGGCCCACGGGCGCGAGGTGGTCAACACCCAGCGGCTGCCACTGGGGCAGCGCGGTCGGCAGAGTCTGCCAGGCCGCGTCCGCCTCGCCCCACCGCGCCTGTTCCCGGGCTGTTTCCACGGCGTCGCCAAACGGTCCTGGCGCGGTGTACGCGTAGGTGCCCTCCCGCAGTTGCCGCAGCACCAGCTCCAGCGCGCGCACCTCGTCGGAGCTGCCACGCACGTGGCCCTCATATGCCCCTTCGCCACGCCATGACCGCTCCCCGCGGCTGGCGACCAGGGCGGGCAGCAGCTCCGGCGCGTACACCGGATCGGCAGCGAGCCCGTCGAAGTGCTTGGCGTGGCGGTCGCCGAGCAGCCACACGATCTGGTCCCGCATCGCCCCGGCGCGGGGCCTGCCATACTTCTGCGCCTGCGCGAAGACCGCTTCGGCCCGCTCGTAGTCGCCGCGCAGTGCGTCACGCCGTGCCTCCTCCACCATGGCGTCCAGCGACTCTGTCGTGGCGTTCACGAACTCCGATGCGCCGTCGGCCCGAGCCCGCAGGCTGTGGAACTCCCGGTAGGCATCCTGCATGAACTCCCAGAAGGACACGTGCCGTTCCGGAGGGCTGGCCCGCCATGGCGCCCACGTGTACACCGCCCATTCACCGTGCGCTTCCACGTCTTCCGGGTCCAGCATGACGGTCATGGCGTCGGATTCCACGGCCAGATCGAGCCCTCGCGTCCAGATCGTGGCCCCCAGGACCTCCTCCCGCGTCGCATCCTCGTCCAGGTCCTCCTGGAAGATCTCGGCGAGTCCCGCGTCGTCCTCATGCCAGCGAGACGCGTCCGTGCCCGCGAGCAGCCACACGAACCCGCCCGCATGCCGCCAGCCGTCGGTGACCTCCAGAAACGTCCGGTACGACGGCGGCAGCCGGTGCCCAAGGCGCTCTTCGAGGGCCGCGGCCCGCGCGAAAGTCGCGGGTTCGAAGCCGAGCCAGCGGGCGCGACGGGCCTCCTCATCGCCCGAGTCCCGCACTTCATCGGGATCACATGCGTCCGCCCACTCCTCGCTCCACCGCGTGAGGAAACCCCGCCAGTCGTAACTCCCGCCAGCCGTCTCAGTCATGTGCGCGATCGTCGCACCCGGCACTGACATTGATGCTGATACACGGGTTCCGGTGGCCGTGGCTCTGGTAGACGCCTTCGGTGACGATGACGACGGGTCACGCACCGCCGAGGAGACGGCGCCCAACCGCGAGCGCCCGACCGGCAGTTGTGAGGTCGCCATCGACAGCGACTACAAGAGCAGTTACGACGGCGACGAGGTCTCCGTCGACCAGCGGGTGTCGGTCGAGTACGGCCCGGCCCCCAAGGCCGCGGAGGCCCGGCTCTCGATGGTCCACGACCGTTTCCTGGGCGGTGACGCGGTTCCGCTCCCGGACGGCCTGCCGGGCACGGTGAACGGAAGTGGTGGCCTGCTGGTGCTGCCGAAGTCCTGCGATACGGACGACGGCCGGCCGACCATCGTCACCCTGGAGGCCTCCGGCAGGTACTCCAGCGGCCCCTCGTACACCCAGAACGATCCGCCCGACCTGGGCGGCGCCCGGGAGGCGGCCGTGCTGCTGGTCGCGGCGGCCAACTCGGGGATGGCGGCGGCCGGTTGTGCGCCGGACGAGCCGCTGAGGGTCAGCTCGCCGGTCTATGACCTGCCGGGCAGGACGGAGAGCGTCTTCAGCGCCTCTGACGACGTCTGCGGCATCCGCGGCCTGCGTCCGGGCACGGAGGACGTCAAGGATCAGATCGGCGCGGTCACCCGCGACTTGCAGACGTGCAGCGTCCGCGGCGATCGCGACGACGTGCCGCACCTGGACCTGGCGATGGTCGCGCAGCCACGGCTGGCCGCGGTGTTCGACGGCATCGTGGGCGAGCGTCCTGCGGCCCGCGGCTGGCGCGGCACAGGCACCACAAGTAAGGAGCGCGTGATCGTACGGGCCGACTGTGCCAACCGGCCCCTCACCCTCCTGATGGGCGCCTCCAGCGACCGCGGCCATCTCGCCGCCTTCGCCAACGCGGTCGCGGCCCGCCTGGGCTGCGCCCCCATCGCACCGAAGGGAGCCGCCCGGTGAGCAGCGCAGAGGACGAGCCGAACCGCTACGACCAGCCCCTGCCCGCCGATCGGGAGCTGCTCAGCGAGCGGCGTCGGCGTCGGCGCTCATGGCACTGGCGCCGGTTGCTGCGCGGCCGGGTCCGGCCGCTGTTGGCCGCGGGTCTCGCCGGGGTGCTGCTCGGCGTCGGCGGCATGGCCTGGCAGGCGCAGGCCGGGCCCTTCGCGCCGGACGAGGTGTGCTGGGGAGCGCTGTCCCGCGACGACCTTGCCCCGCTCTTTCGCGAGCCGCAGGACGTCGAAGCGGTCGAAGCGCCCGTGTTGTACGGTGTGCGCTCCCTGGACGGCCCCACCGGCAACTGCCAGTTGGCGAACAGCGACGGCGACGCGTGGGCGCTCACCGCGCGGGTGCATCGGCTGGACGACCGGGCGGGCGACGACGGCAAGTGGGCGGATGAGTTCCTCTCCGCCCGCCTCACACCGCTCGGCGGCGGCCTCCTCGGCATGGCTTCGGACAGCCGCGCCTGGCTCGCCATCCCGGACGGCTGTATAGGCCGGCCCGGCCACCTCGACGGGCCGACCGTCGTGGACATCGCCCAGGGCAGCTGGATCAGCGACATGGAGCCGCGTACCAAGGAGCGGGACGCGATGGCCCGCATGGTCGTGAAGCTCGTCAACAAGGTCAGCGCGGATTTGGGCTGCACCGGCACGATCGCCGATCCGGTCGACCGTCTGCCGAAGCCCGCCCGCTACACACGCACCGAGAAGCCGGACGCCTTGTGCGGCATCAAGGGCCTGACCGTGGGCGGGGAGCAGAAGCCGACCAAGTACCCCGTGATCACCAACGGGCGCGGTCCGGTGCGCACCTGCGACCGGCACATCACCGGCTCGCAGCCGAAACAGCGGATGATGACCGTCGAGGACTCGCGGCTGGCCGGGATCTTCACGAGGATGGCGCTGGACGAGGGCGACCGGGTGCACTCCGCTGCCGGCTACGGCAGCCTGGGCCCCAACCTCGGCGTCCTCCGGACCCGTTGTCAGACGGGCGAGACCGTGTTTCTCGTACAGGCCAACGAGGGCGGGGCCGGCGCGGCCGTGCGTACCCTGTTCCCCCGCTACGTCGAGGCCGAGGCCGCCCGCCTCGGCTGCGGCCCGCTGAAGCTGAAACTGCCGCGGGCGGACGGACGTCGCTGACTCTCGCCCGGCCGCCCGGCCGCCCGGCCGCCCGGCCGTCCGGCTGGCCGGCCCCCCCCGGCCGCCGTGCCGTGATCGCCAGCCACGACCTCCCCTTCTCGCATCGCCAGAAGTGCGTAATTTGCAGC
This sequence comes from Streptomyces sp. Je 1-332, assembly GCF_040730185.1. Classification (NCBI taxonomy): domain Bacteria; kingdom Bacillati; phylum Actinomycetota; class Actinomycetes; order Kitasatosporales; family Streptomycetaceae; genus Streptomyces; species Streptomyces sp. Je 1-332. The sequence continues at coordinate 2,328,883 of NZ_CP160402.1, read as the reverse complement.
TCATGTGCGCGGTGCCCGTTACATCCCCTATGTGGCTCTTTGATGTGAGATCCGTAACTTCGTAGACGTCACCGTGACCGAGCGGACGACACACATCCCGGAACCGACCCGAGAGGGGCCCCTTCATGCGTACCGCCCGCACCCTGCGCACCGCCGCCATCGCCGTCGTCGCCACGGCGGGCATCAGCCTTGGAGCCGCGTCCGGGGCGATGGCCGCCGCCGGTCCGCAGGCCTCGGCCGGCGTGAGCGTCAGTGCCGAGTCCGTGGCGCTCTCCAAGGCCAAGAAGCCGAAGAGGGCCAAGACGGTCAAGCTGCGCGACGGCTCCACCGCCAAGGTCTACAAGCTCGGCAAGAACAAGGCCAAGGCCGTCGTCCTCGGCCCCAAGGGCGGCACCCTCATCGCCAACGGCAAGAACGCCTACGCCAACCACAACGGCCTGCACATCAAGCTCACCCCGGGCGGCTCGCTCACCTCCTGGATGGACAAGGCCAAGCCGAAGCCGAACCCGAACAAGCGCGTTCTCGTCGCCTCGCCCAAGCTCGCCGACGGCTCCACCGCGAAGGTCTACAAGCTGTCCACCAACCACTACCAGGCCGACTTCTTCGGCGCCGGTGCCAAGCTCGGCTCCCTCGACGCGAACGGGCGCGCCGCCTACGGCCAGAACAACGGCCTGCATGTCGCGCTCCAGCCCGACGGCCAGCTCAAGTCCTGGCTCGACGAGGCCGGACAGGACACCCCGGACCCGCAGCCCGCCCCGGACGACGACGTGCAGCCCGACCTGCAGCCCACCCCGGACCCCGATGACGCGCGTCCGGCCCCGCAGCCCCAGCCCCAGCCCGACACGGACACCTCGGCCGACACCGTGCAGCCCGACGAGCAGAAGCCGAAGGACGAGCAGAAGCCGAAGGCGGACGCGGGCGCCGGCACCGACCAGGTCAAGCCCGGCGGCGACACCGCACCGGCGCCCGCCCCGGCGCCCGTCCCGGCGCCCCTCCCCGCTGCCTGACCCGCGGCCCGGCTCTCCCAGGGAAAGATCATGTTCACCCGCGTCCGCCCGCGAGCCGTCGTGATCGTGGTCGCAGCGCTCGCCGCCGTCGCTCTGCCGACGGCGGCGGCGTTCGCCGACACGGCCGAACTCCCGCAGCGTCCCCCCGACGCCCCGCACCTCACGCCGCGCGAGTCGATCCAGCCGGCAGCGCACATCGTCGCCGAGATCGCGGTGAAGGGCGCCGAGCGCTCATCGGGCCGGCCGCTCGGCATGCTGCCCGAGCAGCCCGCGCCCGCGCCCGGCTCTCAGAACACCGAGAGGCCCGTCAGCGTCGTGAAGCGGTCCAGCGCCGCCACCCCCGAGACCGAGTTGCCCCGCTCGTCGAGACCCGGACTCCAGACGCAGAGCGTGCAGTGGCCGGGGACGACGGCGATGATGCCGCCGCCCACGCCGCTCTTGCCGGGCAGGCCCACGCGGTAGGCGAAGTCGCCCGCCGCGTCGTACGTCCCACAGGTGAGCATGATCGCGTTGATCTGCTTGGCCTGGCTGCGGCTGAGCAGGCGGGTGCCGTCGGCGCGGATGCCGTGCCGGGCGAGGAAACCGGTCGCCAGGGCGAGGTCGGCGCAGGACGCTTCCACGGAGCACTGGCGGAAGTACTGGTTCAGGAGGACAGGGACCGGGTTGTCGATGTTGCCGTACGCCGCCATGAAGTGGCCGAGTGCGGCGTTGCGGTCCCCGTGGGCCGACTCGGAGGCGGCGACGGCCTCGTTGATCGCGAGCCGGTCGTTCCCGCTCTCCGCGCGCAGCAGGTCCAGGAGAGCGCCCGCCGCGTCTCCGGTCTGCGTCTGGAGCCGGTCGGTGACGACGAGGGCGCCCGCGTTGATGAAGGGATTGCGCGGGATGCCGTTCTCGTACTCCAGCTGCACGAGGGAGTTGAAGGGGTTGCCGGAAGGCTCGCGGCCCACGTGCTCCCACAGGGCGTCGCCCTCGCGCGCCAGGTCGAGCGCGAGGGTGAACACCTTGGTGATGGACTGCGCGGAGAACGGCTGCCGCCAGTCGCCCACCCCGTACACCGTGCCGTCCGGCTCCGCGACGGCCATCCCGAACCGGCGTGGGTCGCACGCGGCGAGCGCCGGAATGTAGTCGGCTGGGCTGCCGCGCCCCGGCGTCTTCTGGATCTCGGCCGCGATGCGGTCCAGGACCGGCTGGAAGGTCTGGGGGGAGGTCGGCGGAGTCATGATCGCCATTTTGCACCCGGCTGTCCGGGGTCGCCGCGGCCTGCGGTTGTCCGGGGCCGCTGCCCGCGGCTGTCCGGGGTCGCGGCCCGCGGCCGGAATTGGCCGTAGCATGTCAACAAGTGTGGGAGTGGCCCTTGTCGTCTCCAGGGGTCCGTGCCTCAATGCGGTACGAGATGCTGACTGGTCGTCAGTGAGAGCTGACAGAGCATCAGTTGTCTCCAATCCCCCCGCAAATCCCCCCACTTGAAGGCAGGATTCCCCATGAGGCATGGCATGCGTGCAATAAGCAGGCGGCAGCGCAGATTCGGTGCCGGGACGGCGCTGGGCGTCGGACTGGTCGCCGTGGGCGCCATGGTGATGGCGCCCGCCGCCACCGCGGTCACCCCGGAGACCGCGACCATCTCGTTCGACTGCGGGACCTGGGGCTCGGGTTCGGCGACGCTCAAGGCCACCCAGGACGGCACCGCCGCGACGATCAGCGTCTCCACGTCGGCGATCACCGCACCCATCGACATCGCCGCGGACTCCGTCGACTCGACACTAACGCTCACCAAGAACGGATCGGGCACCACCACCTTCACCGGCAGCTCCAACCCGGCCATCCCCGCCGGTGGCGAGGTGTCGACCGGACCGCTGGACGGGACCGTCGCCACCGGTGACAGCCTGGAGGGCACGTCACTGCAGGTCGTGGTCCTCGGGATCAGCGTGACCTGCAACGCCACATCGGCGCAGGCACCCGGCCCGTTCGTCTTCTGACGCTCGTCGGCTACTGGCGCCCGTCGGCCTCCGCCGCCAGCGGGCGCCAGTACTGGTCCTTGCCCTCGTCCCGTACTACGTACCCCAGACCCCGCATCGTCTCGGCGAGGTCCCCGGCGTCCTGTGCTGCCTTGCTCTTCAGCGCGACCTTCCGCGCGGTGAGGACCGCGTGCGCTTCGGCGGGCAGACCCGGAGCGCCGGGAATCCAGCGGTGGAACAGGGCCGCGTGCGGATCGGCGTCCCGCCACGGGTAGCCGTGCGAGCGAAACGCCTCGGCCAGGGCCGGAGCCTTCGTCTTGTGGACGCCGCGCGTGAACTCGCACGACGACTCGTCCAGTACCACCAGTTCCTTGCCGTCGAGGAACACCGCCGAAACGCGGGCGCGTTCGATGCTCCGCTTCGTCTCGTGCAGGTCGGCCACCAACTCCTGGTCGGTCAACGTCAGTTTGAGGGTTTCGTCGTAGTCCGTGCCGGCGATGAGCAACCCGGCGACCAGGCCGAGGCCCGCCGCGATCGCCGTCTGCCACGGCCTGTCCAGCGAACCGACGAACGTGATGCCGTCCCGCCAGGGCAGCACCGGCAGGTCACTCAGCCATCGGGCCAGGGGCGGCAGGGCGATGCCGAGCAGGAGGCCGAGGACCGGCATGCCGATGAGTACGGTCAGCAGGTCACCGCGCGGGTAACCGAGGACCGTCGTCCTGCCCTTGCGCAGCGGGACGGGGCGGCCGAGGCTCTCTTCGCTGGTCATGTCCCCGACGCTAGACGAGCGGGTGGCCGCGGGGGAGCGGCCGAAAGTCGATGGGCGGCAGACTTCGGTCGGTATCGCGGGTGCGGGTGCGGGTGCGGGTGCGGGTGCGGGTGCGGGTTCGGGTTCGGGTTCGCGGATGCGCGGGTGCGCGGGTGCGGTGTCGCGGGTGCACGGGCCGGCCGCCGGGCCCGTTTAAATGCATTGCCGTCGCCCTCGCGACCTCCTACCGTGCCGATCATGCTGCCCCCTGTGGACACCGACGAGCAATGGGATCTTGTCGTCCCCGACGAAGCCGTCATACGACCCGGAGTCGAGGATCTCTGCGGCAGGCTCGGCCTCGCCGGGGCGCCGCTCCACCGCTTCACGGAGGGCTCGCAGCCCGTCTACGCCGTCGGGGACGACCTCGTGCTCAAGCTCTTCCCCGGCGCCGCGGCCGACGACGCCGAGGCCGAGGCGCGGGTGTTGAGCCATCTTCAGGGACGGCTGCCCGTCCCCACACCGCGGGTGCACGCGTCCGGGGCGTACGAGAACGGCTGGCGGTACGTGCTGATGTCCCGGCTGCCCGGCGAAGACCTCGCCGTGGCCTGGCCGCGTCTGTCGCGCGCCGACCGGGAGCGCCTGATCACCGAGGCAGGTGAGGCGCTCGCCGCGCTGCACGCCCTGGACCCAGGGCCGCTCACCGACGTGCTCGGGCCCGGCGACTGGGGAGCCTTCATCGACACACAGCGCGCCGGAGCCGCCGCACGGCAGCGCGGATGCGGGCTGCCGGAGAGCTGGGCGGAGCAGATCCCGGACTTCCTGGACGCGGTGCCGCTGCGTGCCGACGCGCCGCGCGTCCTCCTGCACACCGAGTTCATGCGCCAGCATCTGCTGGTCGACATCGACGGCACCGACGGTTCCGACGGCACCCTCGATGGGGCGGTGCGGCCCCGCCTCACCGGGCTCTTCGACTTCGAGCCCGCCATGATCGGGGACAGGGCGTACGACTTCGTGGGCGTCGGCCTCTTCGTCACGCGCGCGGAGCCGGGCCTACTCGGCCGCTTCATGCGCGCCTACGGCCACACCTTCGAGCCGCGTGAACTCCTCGCCCACACCCTGCTGCACGTCTACAGCAACCTGCCCTGGTACCTGCGGGAACTGCCCGCCCCGCCGGAGCCGACGCTGGACGCGCTGGCTCAGGCGTGGTTCGGCACCGGGAGCGGTCAGCCCACCGGCATCAACGTCAGATAGGCCAGACCGAGCGCCTGGCGGTAGCCCCGCAGCCAGGTGTCGCGCTGGCGGTCCGCCTTGTCGCGGGTCTCGGCGGCCAGCGGGTGACCGGGGTGCGCGGCCAGCCACTCCTCCACGTCCGTGCGGTAGCCGGACTCGAACTCCTCCCACTCCTCCACGCTCGCCGTCTCCACCCACAAGGGGCGGAAGCCCGCGGCGATCGCCGCGTCCACGAGGTCGCCCAAGTAGAGGTGTTCACCGGTGTGGGCGCCCGGCCACATCCCGGCGAGCTCGTCGGAGGTGGGCGTGCGCTGCCAGAATCCCTCGCCGAGCACGACGCGGCCGCCGGGGGTGACGAGGCGGCGCAGTGCGCGCAGGGCGGCTTCGGTGTGGCCGGGCGGTCCGGCGGAGCTGAGCGCGTGGCTCGCGCCCAGGCAGAGCACGAGGTCCGCCGGGCCGCGGGTGGTGTCCGTAGCCGACTCCTCGACGAAGGAGACGCGTTCGGCCAGGCCACGCTCCTTGGCGGCGGCGCGGCCCCTCGCCAGATCCTCGGCGGACAGATCAACGCCCACACCGGTGGCGTCCGGGGCGGCTTCGAGCACGCGGAGCAGCAACTCGCCCCAGCCGCAGCCGAGATCGAGCACGGAGCCGGTGCCGGGGGCGACGCGCTCGACGAGGCGGCCGGCCCGCGTCTCGGAGAGCGGGCCGTGGAAGGTGAGGCGCGTGAGGCGGGGCGGCAGGTTCTGCGGGGTGGTGTCGGTCATGGGCGGGGACGCTATCCGGTCAACTCCCCTCTCCACCAGCGGCTTTCGCCGCGATGAGCTGGAGCCGTCACTCCTCGTCCGTCCCCGGCCCGCTCTCCTGCTCCCGTACGTTCTTCGCCCGTGAGCCCACCGAGACGAGTACGCCGAGTGCCGTGCCCGCCAGCGCCGCCGGGACCATCCAGTTGCGGTTGAAGGAGTGGCCGAGCGCGTCGTCGACGGAGTAGGCGCCGGGGCCCGCGACGGCGAGGGTGGCGGCGACCATGCCGAGGAACGCCGGGTACTCGTAGCCGCCACCCTGGCTGAAGAAGCCGTTCGGGGCGTGTACCGCGGTCGCCCCGGCCATCGCGCCCGCCGCCGCGGAACCGGCCGCGGGGGTCGCGAGGCCGAGCGCGAGCAGCGTTCCGCCGCCCGCTTCGGCGAGCCCGGCGACGACCGCGTTCGCCTTGCCCGGCGCGAAGCCGATGGACTCCATGAAGGCGCCGGTGCCCTCGATGCCGTGGCCGCCGAACCAGCCGAAGAGCTTCTGGGTGCCGTGGGCGACGAGGACGCCGCCGGTGGTGACACGGAGCAGCAGAAGGCCCAGGTCGCGTCGGTCGAAGCAGGAACGGGTCATGGCGCTGTCTCCCGGGGTGGGGGCCGGTGGGGGCCGGCCGGAGCCGGTGGGGACCGGTGGGGGCCGGTGGGTGTCAGTCCCACCGTCCGTCAGAGCCGCACCCCGTACCCCGCTCAGTCGGCCGTACGAGTGACGGTGTCCGGTGGCGGGGCGGGGCGGCCGGTGTGACCGTGGGCGCATGAGCATCCAGGTAAACCGGCTCACCGACCCGACGGTCCGGGCCTTCGTCACCGCCGTGAACTCCCACGACCAGGCCGCTTTCCGGGCCGCAGTCACGCCCGATGTGACCATGTCCGACGACGGTTCCGACCGGGACGTCACCGAGTGGACGGACCGGGAGATCTTCTCGTCGCACGGTCACATGGACGTGGAGAGCGAGTCGGACGGGGGGCGCGTCCTTGTCGTCACCTACCGCAACGACACGTGGGGGGAGATGCGGACGAAGTGGCGGTTCACCGTCGACGACGGGAAGGTCTCCCGGTTCGAGACGGGCCAGGCGTGAGCTTCGGGGCGAGTGACGGGCCAGGCCTGAACTCCGCTACGGGTCAGGGCTGAACGGGGCCTACCCGCCGATCCGCACCGCCGCCCCGCTCACCCGTACCCTCGCGTCCCCCTCGCGCAGGCTGACCGTGAGCACCCCGGGGCGTCCCATGTCCGCACCCTGGTGAAGGGTGAGCTCCGACTCCGCCGGGACCAGGGCCAGTTCGCGCGCGTAGGCGCCGAACGCGGCAGCCGCCGCGCCCGTCGCGGGGTCCTCCACGACGCCGCCCACCGGGAACGGATCGCGCGCGTGGAACGTCAAGTCCCCCTCCCGCCACACCAGTTGCACCGTGGTCAGATCCAGGCGGCGCATCAGGGCCGCGAGGCGTTCGAAGTCGTACGACAGGTCGGCGAGGCGTTCGCGGGTCGCGGCGGCCAGGATCAGATGGCGGGCGCCCGCGTAGGCGATGCGGGGCGGCAGGGCCGGGTCGAGGTCGTCCGCGGGCCAGTCGAGCGCGGCCAGGGCTTCGGTCAGATCGGCTGTCGTGACGTCCTCGGTGTGCGGCTCGACGCTGGTGAGCGTGGCCCGCAGGGTGCCGTCCACGTCGGTCACGGTCACCGGCACCGTGCCCGCCTGTGTGAAGAAGACGAAGTCGCCCGCGCCATGGACCCGTTCGGCCAGTGCGACCGCCGCCGCCACCGTCGCGTGCCCGCAGAAGGAGACCTCGGCGCGAGGGCTGAAGTAGCGCACGTCGAAGGAGCGGCTCGTGCCACCTGAGCGGCCCGTTTCGCCGGAGCGGCCCGTTTCGCCGGAGCGGCCCGTTTCGCCCGAGCGGCCCGCGTCGTCGGAGCCGGGCGCCGGACTCGCCGGATTCGCCGGGGTCAGGAACGCCGATTCGCTGTACCCCACCTCCGCCGCGATCCCCAGCATCGCCGCGTCGTCGAGACCGGCGGCGTCCAGCACGATCCCGGCGGGGTTGCCGCCCGCCGGGTCGGTCGCGAACGCGGTGTAGCGCAGTACGGCGGAAGAGGGGGTGTCGGCTGAGTTCGTCGTCATGTCGCAGGGCAACCGTTCCGCGGCCCCGGCCATTCCCGCGGCCCCCGGCGCGGGTCCCCGCCGGCCACCACGGAGCGGCTGCCCTGCCGGGCCGGTCGGCTAACCCCGCCCGATGAAGGGCATGTTCGTCGCGAGCACCGTCGCGAACTGCACGTTCGCCTCCAGGGGCAGCTCCGCCATATGGCGTACGGTCCGTGCCACGTCCGACACGTCCATCACCGGCTCGGGCGCCAACTCGCCGTTGGCCTGGAGGATTCCGGCCTGCATCCGCTCGGTCATGTCGGTGGCCGCGTTGCCGATGTCGATCTGACCGCAGGCGATCCGGTAGGGGCGCCCGTCCAGCGAGAGGGACTTCGTCAGGCCGGTCAGCGCGTGCTTCGTCGCCGTGTACGCGATGGAGCGCGGGCGCGGGACGTGCGCGGAGATGGAGCCGTTGTTGATGATCCGGCCGCCCTGTGGGTCCTGCTCCTTCATCTGCCGGAAGGCGGCCTGCGCGCACAGGAACGCGCCGTTGAGGTTCGTGTCGACGACGTGCCGCCACGCCTCGTACTCCAGTTCGTCGACGGTCACTCCGCCGGGGCCGAACGTACCGGCGTTGTTGAAGAGGAGGTCGAGACGGCCGAAGCGGTCGCGCACGGCCGAGAAGAGGGCGGCCACGTCATCGGGCCGCGAGACGTCGGTGCGCACGCACAGCGCGTCGGTCGCGGCCGGGGCGTTGGCCTCGCTGTCTCCCTCGGCGTGCGGCACGGGCCGCACCGCGGCGCCCTCCGACACCCCGGCGGCGATCGCCGCCGTCTCCTCCAGCGTCTCCTTACGGCGCCCGGCGAGCGCCACGGACCATCCGGCCCGCAGCAGTTCCACCGCCACGGCCCTGCCGATCCCGGAGCCGGCGCCGGTCACCACGGCGCTCCTTCTCTGCCCGAGCGGTTGCCCGAGCGGATGTCCGAGTGGCTGCCCGGTCGAATGCCCTGTCGAGTGCCCGGTCGGATGCCCAGTTGGCTCAGCGTTCATGGCCCCGCAGCGTACGTGAGGTGTGTCTATAGGGTCATCATCCGCCCGCCATTTGGGTGTTGTGTACGCGACAGTCGCGCGTCGTCCCCCGCCACTTGCATGCCCAGGACACCAATCGTCAGGGGAGGGCCACATGACACCCAAAGGCCAGCAGGACACAGCCGAACTACGAGCCGCCGCGCGCCACCTGGGCCGCCGGCGCTTCCTGACCGTCACAGGCGCCGCGGCAGCGCTCGCGTTCGCCACCAATCTGCCGACCGCGGGCGCGGCCGGCGCCGCCGAGATGGACGCGCGCAAGATCGCCGACGACCCGTTCACGCTCGGCGTCGCGTCCGGCGACCCGCAGCCCGAGTCGGTCCTGCTCTGGACCCGCCTTGCCCCGGCCCCGTACGAGCCGGGCAACGGGCTGCCGAACCAGCGCGTCGTCGTCGAATGGGAGCTGGCCCACGACGCGCGTTTCCAGCGTGTCGCGAGGAGCGGCTTCGAGATCACCCATCCTGAGTTCAACCACACGCTGCACGTCGAGGTGAACTTCCTCGAGCCGGGGCGGACCTACTACTTCCGGTTCAAGACGGGGAAGTGGATCAGTGAGACGGGCCGGACCCGCACCGCGCCCGCGGCAGGCAGCAGCGTGAGCTCCCTGAAGCTCGCCGCGGTGTCCTGCCAGGCGTACCACGACGGCTACTTCACCGCGCACAAGCACCTGGCGCAGGACGACGTCGACGTCGTCTTCCACCTCGGCGACTACCTCTACGAGTACGCGGTCAACTCGGCCGGCGGCGCCCGCAAGTACACCGACCGCACGCTGCCCGCGATCTTCAACCGCGAGACGAAGACCCTGGAGGACTACCGCCTGCGGTACGCCCTCTACAAGTCCGACCCCGACCTGCGGGCCTCGCACGCGGCGCACCCCTTCGTCGTCACCTGGGACGACCACGAGACCGAGAACAACTACGCCGACGACCGCGACGAGAACGGCAGCGCGCCCGCCGACTTCCTGGTGCGCCGCGCCGCCGCCTACCGCGCGTACTGGGAGAACCAGCCGCTGCGCAGCCCCCAGCAGCCGATCGGCCCCGACCTGCAGCTCTACCGCCGCGTCCAGTGGGGACTGCTCGCGCAGTTCGACATCCTGGACACGCGGCAGTACCGCTCCGACCAGGCCTACGGTGACGGCGCCGACATCCCGGGGCCGGAGTCCAGGGACCCCAAGCGCAGCATCACCGGAGCCACCCAGGAGCGCTGGCTGATCGACGGCTGGAACAGCTCGAAGGCCGTGTGGAACGTCGTGCCGCAGCAGGTCAACTTCTCGCAGCGCAAGCTGGACCTCAACGCGGCGGCGAAGCTCAGCATGGACGCCTGGGACGGCTACTCGGCCTCCCGCGACCGGGTCCTCGCGGGCGCTGCGTCGGCCGGCATCGAGAACCTGATGGTGCTCACGGGCGACGTGCACGTCGGGTACGCCTACGACATCAAGGCCGACTTCGACGACCAGGCGTCCAAGACGGTCGGCACCGAGATCGTCGCCACGTCGATCGCCAGTGGCAAGGACGGCACCGACAAGCCCGCGACCTGGGAGACGTACACCAAGGCCAACCCGCACATGAAGTTCTACAACGGGCGGCGCGGCTACGTCACCGTGGACCTCGGCCTGAAGTCCGCACGCGCCGACTTCAAGACGGTGTCGGCGGTGACCACGCCGGGAGCGCCGATCACGACGGCGGCGTCGTTCGTGACGGAGGCGGGGAACCCGGGCCTGAAGCCCGCATAACCCCCACCAGGGGTGCGCTCACTCGCCCGGGTAGCGCACCCCGATCCGCTCGCGGACCGTGTCCAGGGTCCGCATCACGGCGAGGGTGCCGTCCAGCGGGACGAGGGGGGACTCGGTGTCGCCGGCGCGCAGGCGGTGCATGACCTCGGCCGCCTCGTGCTTGAGGCTGTCGCGGGGGCCGTACTCGGGGGAGGCGGCGAACTCCTCGGGATCGCGGCCGTCGCGGTGCAGCACGAAGCGGTCCGGGAAGAAGAAGCCGTTCGGGATGTCGATGCGGCCTCGCGCACCGGTGACGGAGGCGGTGACGGGAGTGCCCGCTTTGATGGAGCAGTGCAACAAAGCGTGAGCGCCGCTCTCCCACGAGAGCAGCATTCCCGTCTGGAGATCAACGCCCTCATCCGAGAGCGTCGCTCTCGCACTCACCCCCGAAGGCTCCCCGAGCAGCAGCTGCGCGAACGACACCGGGTACACCCCGAGATCGAGCAGCGAGCCGCCGCCCTGCGCCGGATCACGCAGGCGGTGCGCCGGAGGGAAGGGCCCGGCGAGACCGAAGTCGGCCTGCACGGTCCGCACCTCACCTATCGCCCCGTCGTCGACCAGCGCCTTCATCCGCCGGATCAGCGGATGGCAGTACATCCACATGGCCTCCATCAGGAAGAGACCGCGCCGCCGGGCGAGCGTCACCAGCTCCAGGGCCTCGCGCGCGTTCAGCGTGAACGCCTTCTCGCACAGCACCGCGCGGCCCGACTCCAGGCAGAGCCCCGCCGCCACCCGGTGCGAGGCGTGCGGCGTCGCCACGTACACGACGTCGACGTCCTTGTCCTCGGCGAGCGCGCCCCACTCCCCGTACGCGCGGGGTATCGCGAACCGTTCGGCGAACGCCTTCGCCGACGCGTCGGTCCGCGAGGCCACCGCGACCACCTCCGCGTCCGGCATGTCGAGGAGGTTCGCCGTGAACGACGCGGCGATCCCGCCCGTCGCGAGGATGCCCCAGCGCACGGGTTCACGGTTGTCTTCCACCACTGGGGCCCCTGTTCGTACGGCCGGAGAACCGCGGAGTCCCGCGGAAATGGTCTCAACCAGCACAGCTGAGCTGAGAGCATAGGTAATCGCACGCCTAGTCGGGAGGGAATCCGCATGCCGGAGCACGGCAGCCGCACCACGAGTGGGTCCGAAGGCCCCCTCATACGGCAGTCCGCGACTGTGGAGAAGGGCACGGCCCCCGCGAGCCCGGCGGGCCCCTCCCTCACCGCCCGGCGGCGCACCGGCCTCCTCGTCACCCTCGTGCTCGGCGGCCTCACCGCGGTGCCGCCGCTCTCCATGGACATGTACCTCCCCGCGCTCCCGGAGGTCACCCGCTCACTGCACACCTCCGCCGCGACCGCCCAGCTCACCCTCACCGCCTGCCTCACCGGCATGGCGCTCGGGCAGCTCGTCGTCGGGCCGATGAGCGACAAGTGGGGGCGGCGCAGGCCGCTGCTCATCGGGCTCTTCGTCTATATCCTCGCCACCGCGATCTGCGCGTTCGCGCCCACCGCCGAACTCCTCATCGGCTTCCGCCTGGTGCAGGGCCTCGCGGGCGCCGCGGGCATCGTCATCGCCCGCGCCGTCGTCCGTGATCTCTACGACGGCGTGGAGATGGCCCGCTTCTTCTCCACCCTCATGCTGATCTCCGGGGTCGCCCCGGTCGTCGCCCCCGTCATCGGCGGGCAGGTCCTGCGCTTCACCGACTGGCGCGGCATCTTCGCCGTGCTCACGGTGGTCGGCATCGCGCTGACCGCGGTGGTCTGGCGGCGCCTGCCCGAGACGCTCGCCCCCGAGAACCGGCATGTCGGCGGCACCGTCGAGGCGCTGCGCACCATGAAGTCGCTCATCGCCGACCGCGTCTTCACCGGGTACATGATCGCGGGCGGCTTCGCGTTCGCCGCGCTGTTCGCGTATGTCTCCGCGTCGCCGTTCGTCATCCAGGAGATCTACGGCGCGTCGCCGCAGACCTTCAGCCTGCTCTTCGGTGTGAACTCCGTCGGCCTGATCGCCGTCGGCCAGATCAACGGCAAGATCCTCGTCGGCCGGGTCAGCCTCGACAAGGTGCTCACCTTCGGCCTGAGCGTCATCGTCCTCGCCGCCACCGCGCTGCTCCTCATGACATCGGGCGTCTTCGGGGACGTCGGCCTGTTCCCCGTCGCGGCCGGGCTCTTCGTCCTGATGTCCGCCATGGGCCTCGCGATGCCCAACACGAACGCCCTCGCCCTGATGCGCACCCCGCACGCCGCGGGCTCCGCGTCGGCGCTGCTCGGCACGTCCTCGTTCCTCGTCGGCGCGATCGCGTCCCCGCTGGTGGGTATCGCGGGCGAGGCCACGGCCGTTCCGATGGCCGTCGTGCAGCTCGTCTGCGGACTTGCGGCCATCGGCTGCTTCTTGGGACTGTGCCGCCCCTGGCAGCACTCGCACTCGCACGCGTTCTCGGCGAGACCGACTCGGGAGGGGAACGACCACTGACCGCGCCACGCCTGCTGCGCGCCGGTACGCCGGACCGTGCGGGGCTCGACACGGATGAGATGGCCCACCTCGTACGCGAGGTGCGTGCGCTGACGCGCGGTGAGCGGCCCTGGTGCTCCGGTGCCGTCGTGCTCGCCGGGCGCGGCCCGGTGATCGCCGTCGAGGAGGCGGTGGGGCGGGCGGTGCGGTATGCCGCGTACGACCCCGAGAAGGACGCGGGCGTCGAACTGCCGCCCGCGGAGCAGGTGTTGACCCGCAAAGGGACCCCCTTCGACCTGGCGTCGCTGACCAAGCTGTTCACGACGGTCGCCGCGATGCAGCAGCTGGAGCGGGGCACGCTCGGCATCGACGCGCTGGTCTCGGCGTACGTCCCCGAGTTCACCGCGGCCGCGGAGCACGGTGTCACGGTGCGGCAGCTGCTCACGCACACCTCCGGGCTCCGTCCCGAACTCCCGCTGTACGACTGCCCGGACGACGTGGCGCGGCTGGCCGCCCTGCGTGCGGAGGCGCCGTCGGGCCCGCCGGGGGACCACCTCTACTCCGACCTGAACATGCTGCTCCTCCAGCACGTCCTGGAGCGCCTCACGCGCCGCCCGCTGGACGTCCTCATCCGTGAGGGCATCACCCGGCCGCTGGGCATGGCGGCCACCGGCTTCGGGCCGCGCCCCGACGCGGCGGCCACCGAGGATCAGCGCAGGCCCTGGGCGAAGGTGTCCCGGGGGATGCTGCGGGGTGAGGTGCACGACGAGAACGCCTGGGCGCTCGGCGGCGTCGCGGGCCACGCCGGGCTCTTCTCCACCGCACGTGACCTCGCGGTGTTCTGCCGGGCGCTGCTGTGCGGGGGCTCGTACGGTACGGCGCGGATCCTCGGCCCCGACTTCGTCGAGCTGATGCTGACGCCGCCGGGGCTCGGCTTCGGGCTCGACCAGGCGTGGTTCATGGGGGAGCTCGCGGGGCGCGGGGCTGCGGGGCACACGGGGTTCACGGGGACGTCCCTGGTCATCGACCCGGCCACGGATACGTATCTGATCCTCCTGGCCAACACGGTCCACCCCCGGCGGGGGCGCGCCGACAGCGGCCCCCGGGCACGGGCCGCCACCCGGCTGGCCCGCGCGGCTCGCTAGCGGGGCCCGGCTGGGCTCGCTAGGGCGGGGCTGGGCGGCGCTGTCACCTGCGGGCCCGGTGGGGGCTTGTCGCGCAGTTCCCCGCGCCCCTTACGGGGCCCGGTCGCTTACGGGGTGCTTCTCAGCGCCGCCTAGAATTGGCGGGTGAACGTCCCGACCTCCCCCGCCTCTCCTGCCGAGGCCCTGCGTGCCGCCCTTGCGGGGCTGCTTGGTGGGCTTCCGGCCAAGCAGGCCGCTACAGCTGTCGAGCGGCTGATTGCCAGCTACCGGGGGCGTACTCCTACCGACGCCCCGATTCTGCGGGACCGTGCCGATGTCGCCGCGTACGCCGCGTACCGCATGCCCGCGACCTTCGAGGCGGTGTGTTCCGCTCTCGGGGCGCTGGCGGACGCGGCGCCCGTGGGGTGGGCGCCCGGCAGCCATGTGGACGTCGGCGGCGGGACCGGGGCCGCGACCTGGGCGGTGAGCGCCACCTGGGAGGGTGAGCGGCCCGTCACGGTTCTCGACTGGGCCGAGCCCGCCCTCGCCCTGGGGCGTGAACTGGCCGCAGCCAACCCGTGGTTGAAGGGGGTGCGGTGGCAGCGCTCTCGTATCGGATCGGCGCTCAGCATCGAGAGCACTGATCTCGTCACCGTGTCCTATGTCCTCAAGGAGCTGACGGAGAACGACCGGCGGTCCCTCGTCGACGCGGCCGCGGCAGCCGCACAGCAGGCCGTCGTCATCGTCGAGCCCGGCACCCCCGACGGCTACGCCCGCGTCATCGAGGCCCGCGACCGCCTGATCGCCGCCGGCTTCCGCGTCGCCGCGCCCTGCCCGCACAGCGCCGCCTGCCCGATCGTGCCCGGCGACGACTGGTGCCACTTCTCCGCCCGCGTCAGCCGCTCCTCCCTGCACCGGCAGGTCAAGGGCGGTTCGCTGGCGTACGAGGACGAGAAGTTCAGCTATGTGGCGGCCGTCCGCTTCGACGCCGAACCGGCGCGCGAGCGCGTCGTGCGCAAGCCGCAGATCCGCAAGGGGCAGGTCCTGCTCGACCTGTGCGCGGCGGACGAGACGCTGCACCGCGAGACGGTGACCAAACGCCACGGCCCGCTGTACCGCGCGGCCCGCGACGCGGAGTGGGGCGACACCTGGCCGCCCCACGACGGCGACGGGCTAGACGCGTAGCTCCTGGGTGCAGCACTTCACGCTGCCGCCGCCCTTGAGCAGCTCGCTCAGATCCATCGCGACCGGTTCGTAGCCACGCTCACGCAGCGGTGCGAAGAGGCCGACCGCGGCCTGCGGGAGCAGCACGTGCAGGCCGTCCGAGACCGCGTTGAGCCCGAGGGCCACCGCGTCCGGCTCCTCGGCGATCAGCGCCCCGGGGAACAGGCGCCGCAAGGCGGCCTGGCTGCCCGGTGAGAACGCGGGCGGGTAGTACATGACCTCGTCCGCCGCGTCGTCGAGCACCGCGAGCGCCGTGTCCAGGTGGTAGTAGCGGGGATCGACGAGGTCGAGCCCGATGACCGGGCGGCCGAAGAACTCCTGCGCCTCCCCGTGCGACAGCGGGCTGGCCCGGAAGCCGCGCCCGGCAAGGACGTAGGAGGAGGTGACGGCGAAGTCGCCCTCGCCCTCGTTGATGTGCGTGGGTTCGTGGAGGTCGGTGAAGCCGTGCTCCCGGAACCACTCCAGGTGGGCGGCCGCTTCGTCACCGCGCTCGGGGTGGGCGAACCGCGCGCCGAGCACACGGCCGTCGACGACGGTCGCGCCGTTCGCGGCGAAGACCATGTCCGGCAGGCCGGGACGCGGGACGAGCTCCTCGACGGTGTGGCCGAGCGAGCGGTAGCGGTCGCGCAGGTCCTCCCACTGGGCGATGGCCAGCGGGACGTCGACCGGTTTCGAGGGATCCATCCAGGGGTTGATGGAGTACGTGACCTTGAAGTGTGCGGGTGAGCACATCAGATAGCGCCGGGGTGTGGCGCGACGAGGAAAACGACTCAACGAGGGCTCCTCACGTACCGCGATGGTCAGTTACTGCCCACAGCGGGGCAGTTGCTGCCCATGGTGCGGTCTGAGGAGCCCTCGCGCTGTGATCTGAACGGGTGGTTCAGCGAGTGGTCCACCCGGGGCGGTGGACGGTCAAGGCCCCGTCCACGTCCCGTTCTCACGACTGACCGCGCGCCGATCGGCCTTCCTGGAGCCTGCGCAGCAGCTCACGCTTCTGCGCCTGCGGACTGAGCCCGCCGCCGATCTGACCGCCGCGGCCCCCGCCGCGCAGCACCTTGCGGGAGAGGTTGGTGCGCGTACCGCCCACGCCCAGCATGTTTCCTGCTCCACCTCGCGACATGTGCGTACCTCCTGATTGAGCATGTAACCGACGAGACGCCGCGTCTCGTCTATTCGAGTACTTTGAACGAGACGCTCCGTCTTGTCAAGCATTTACGAGACGGTACGTCTCGGCTCGTCCGCTGCTACATTCGAGGGCATGGCCACGAAATCCGCCCCTGACTCCAAGCGCCGCAGCGAACGCTCGCGCCGCGCGATCTACGACGCCGCCCTCGACCTGGTCTCGGAGGTCGGGTACGGCAAGCTCACGATCGAGGCGATCGCTTCCCGTGCGGGCGTGGGCAAGCAGACGATCTACCGCTGGTGGCCGTCCAAGGGCGCCGTCCTGCTCGACGCCTTCCTGGACCTCGGCGAGCAGGCGCACCAGGAGGCGAGCGACAACGCGGGCCGCGACCTGGCCCCGACCGAGATCCCGGACTCCGGGGATCTGGAGGCGGACCTCAAGCTCGTCATGCGGGCCACCATCGACGAGTTCAGGAATCCCAAGTACGACGCCCCTTGGCGGGCGCTCGCCGCCGAGGGCATGCTCAACTCCGAGCTCGGCGCCGAGTACGTGGAAAAGCTCCTGGAGCCCGGCCTCCAGATGTACGTGCGGCGCATCGAGATCGCCCAGGAAGCCGGCCAGGTCGCGGCCGACGTGGACCCCCGCATCGCCCTGGAGCTGTGGACGGGCCCGCTCGCCCAGCGCTGGATGCAGCGCACGGGCCCGCTCACGCACGAGTACGCCGACAAGCTCGTCGAGTACGCCCTTTACGGCATCGCGCCGCGCTGATCGAGCCCGAAGGCCTTCGCCCCCTTCGCCGGCGTCCGCGCGAGGAGCCCCGGGGTATCCGTGATCACGCCGTTGCAGCCGAGCCGCAGCGCGCGGTCACGCTGACGCGGCGTGGTCACGGTGTGCGCCCACACCCGGGGGACCCCGGAGTGGACGGCGCGCAGGAGATCCACGTCCCGCGCCTTGTGATCCACGTCCAGGACGTCCACGAACCCGGCCCACCGCTCGGGCCGGTCCGTGCGCATCTGCGCCTTGGAACGCCACAGCTGCGCGAGCAGGCCCATGCCGTGGGCGCGCGCGGCGACACCCGGCTCATTGGAGTTCACGAACACCGAGCGCGTCAGGCCGCGGGCGCGGATCAGCGAGCCGAGCTTGCGCAGGCTGCTCGGATCCTTCGCCTCCAGCATCAGCACGATCCGCCCGCCGAAACGGTCCAGGACCTCGGCGACCGTGGGCGGCCGCTCGGAGCGCCAGGTTCCGGGCAGACCGGGACCCGGCCGCAGCCGCACCTTGCGCCATTCGCGCAGGGTCAGCGAGCGCACCGGGCCCTTCGACGTCGTCGTACGGTCCAGGGTCGCGTCGTGCATGGCCACGAGGGTGCCGTCCCGCAGTATCCGCGTATCGACGTCGATGACCTGCGACGTGCCGCGCTTGTACGCCGCCACCAGGCCCGACATGCTGTTCTCCGGCACCTCCAGGGCGCCCCCGCGGTGCGCGGTGTACGTGATGCCGGGGAGGGCCTCGACCGTGAGGGGGCCGCCGCGTACCCATTCGAGCGGGGTGAGCGGTCCCGTGGGCGCCGCGAGAGCCAGTGTGGTGAGGCTCATGAGCCCCGAGAGTCCCGTGAGCACAGTCCTGGTGACCATGGCGAACACGGTAGGGGGGCAAATCACCGGTTAGTACGCAATGACGCGCGATGTCACCCTGCGCCTTGCATCACCCCTGCTACCCCGGATGTGGGCTCTGGCCCCCCGAGGAGCAGGATGGTGCGACCATGGGAGATGCTTCTCGGCACACATGCGAGGTGAGGGGATAGATGGGCGCGGAGTTCGGCCGCCGGTCCGGCGGGCAGAGCAGGATTTCCCAGTGGCTTCGCCGACGTCCCCGACCGGAGGACACGGCAGGTGAGGAGGCGGGCCGCGAGGCCCTGCTCGTCGCCGCGGCGGCGGCGGGTCTGCCGCTCTCACCGGCCGCGCACCCCTCCGCGTACAGATGTTCCTGTGACCGCATCGGCTGTCCGACCCCCGCCAGGCACCCCATCTCCTTCGCCTGGCAGACGCAGGCCACCACCGACCGCGGGCAGATCGAGCGCTGGGCCAGGCACCAGCCGCAGGCCAACTTCATCACCGCGACCGGCATGGTCCACGACGTCCTCGACGTACCGCTCGCCGCGGGCCGCGAGGCCCTCGGAAGGCTGCTCGCCGACGGCATCGAGGTCGGCCCCGTCGCCGAGTCCGAGGGCACCATGGACGAGGGGCGGATGCTCTTCTTCACGCTCACCCGCGGCACCCCCGAGGACGAGGACGAGTGGTGGCCCTGCGAGCTGGACTGCCACCCCGAGACCACGAACGAACACCCCGGCCTGCGCTGGCACTGCCGCGGTTCGTACGTCCTCGTGCCACCCGCGCGGCTCCCCGGTGACCTGGCGGTCCACTGGATCCGCGGCCCCGAACACGCGCTGCCGGACCCGCTGACGCTCCTGGAGACGCTCACCGACGAGTGCGCCCGCGTCGCCGGCGAGCCCCAGCACGACGTCGCGGCCTGGCCGTTGAGAGGCTGACGCGACGCGCGGTTACTCGCCCTTCGCGCCCGTCAGGCCCTGGATGCGGCTCAGGAACGCCACCTTGCCCGAGCCCGCCGGGTCGACGACGACCTGGTTGGAGACGCGCTCCAGCGTCACCGACTGCCTGACCTCGCCCGTGAGGAGAGGCTTCACCTCGGGCTCGACGGTGAGGTTCACGCCCTTCGCCGCGGTCTGCTTCTCGTAGTGGTGCGTCGAGAAGAAGACCATCGCCCCGCCGTCCTGGGTACGCAGGCCCACCGGCGCGAACGTCCCGTCGTTCTTGGGCTCGTCGATGTACTGCACGGCGATGCCGCGGCGCTTGGTGTTCTTGTCGCGGAACGCCTTCCACGTCGACGTGTGGTCGCCCGGCGCGAACACGTCGCCGCCCGACTTCAGATACGACGTGTACTCCCTGCCGAGGTTCTTCGGCGCCACCGCGAGGGCCTTGGAGTTCACCGCGACCGGCTCCGCGAAGCCGTCCTTGTCCTTCTTCAGCTCGGGCAGCTTCTCGGGCGACACCAGGTTCAGGTAGGAGGCCTCCCACAACTGGTCGGCGCTGCCCTTCGTGAAGACGAACAGCCAGCGCATGTCCTCCCGGCGATTGGCCTGCGTATCGGCGACGAACCACCGCGGCCAGCCGGCCTTCTTGGGGATCGTGAACTTCGCGTCCGTCAGCTTCAGCGGCACCTGACCGGGATTGCCGTCCGGGTGCCGGGCGCGGTTCGACTTCAGCCCCGCCTGATTGATGGCGCTCAGCGGTCCGGTGACCCGGGCGGCGTCCAGGGCCGGGTCGTAGGCCTTCTCGGCCTTGTTGTACGCGGTGAGGAAGTCCTTCAGCGCACGTTCTGCCTCGGCCTTCGTCGCCGACGGGACGACTTCCCGCTCCCCGTGCACCGTCACGCACCCGCTCGCCGTCACCGTCAGAACGGTCACCGCTGCCGCCGCCGTGGCCGGTCGGCTGAGACTGCGAAGTCTGCGCACCTTACTCATGGGTCCCCTCACCTACGCCCTTCCCGGGCACGAACCCTACCGGGGCCGGAAAGGGCGTCAGCGGCGGGTCAGAGCTCCTGGAGATCGAAGTCACCGGCTTCGCCGAGTTCGTCCTCAAGCGCCGGACGGGCTGATGGGTTTCAGCCCGTCCGGCGCCTGAGGCAATCTATTCGGGGTGGAGGGGGCGGAGGGGGCGGAGCCCATCGTTTCGGGCCCCGCCGGGTTCGCCTTCAGCCCCGCACCGGAGCCACCAGTGGCGCCCCCGTCCGCGGGTGCGGGAACACCTCGACCGGCTGGCGGTAGACCTCGGTGAGAAGACCGTCGGTGAAGACCCCGGCCGGAGGCCCCTCCGCGGCGACGCCCCCGTCACACAACACCGCCACCCGATCCGCGTACGCAGCGGCAAGACCCAGGTCATGCAGAACCACCACCACCGCATCCCCCGCAGCGGCCCGCTCCCGGCAGATCCGCAGGACCAGCTCCTGGTGGCGGAGGTCGAGCGCCGCGGTCGGCTCATCCAGGAGGAGCAAGGGGGCCCGCTGGGCAAGGACCCGCGCCAGCGCGACCCGCGCCCGCTCACCCCCGCTCAGCGCGGAGAAGGAACGGGCGGCGAAAGCACCCACCTCCGTCGCGGCCATCGACTCCCGCACGACACGGTCGTCGTCCTCCTCCCGCACCGTCCCCGCCCAGGGCGCACGCCCCATCCGTACGACATCCTCGACCGCGAAAGGGAAGGAGAGTGCGGCCGCCTGCGGCAACACCGCGCGCCGCAGGGCGAGTTCACGCGCGGGCCACGCCGTGACAGGGCGCCCGCAGACCCGCACCACCCCCGCCTCCACCGGCACATCCGCGGCCAGCGCGGCCAACAGGGTCGATTTGCCTGCTCCGTTGGGCCCGACCAGGGCCAGGACCTCGCCCGCCCGCGCGGTGAGGGACACCCCGGACAGGACCTCGCGCCCGCCGAGCCGCACCACCAGCTCCGACGCGTCGGCGAGTACGTCGCCGGGTGCGAAACCCCCCGGCAGCGCATTCCGCCCGCCGCCGGGTGCGAACAGCCGACGTGCGATCCGCCCGATCATGCCCAACCCCCTTGCCTACGACGGGTCCTGCGCAGCAGCCAGAAGAAGAACGGGCTGCCGAAGAGCGCGGTGAGCACCCCCAGCGGCAGCTCCGCGGGAGCCGCCACCGTCCGCGCCGCGAGATCCGCGCCGACCAGGACGACCGCCCCGCCCAGCGCACTGCCCGGCACGAGGAAGCGGTGACCGGGACCCGCCGCCATCCGCAGCAGATGCGGGACGAGCAGGCCGACGAACGTGATGATCCCGGCGACGGCCACGGCGGCGGCGGTCAGCAGCGCCACCACCAGGACGAGCACGAGCCGCAGCCGCTCGACGTCCACCCCCAGATGCCGCGCGGGCCGCTCGCCGAGCGCGAGCAGGTCCAACTTCCGTGCGTACAGCGGCGCCACGGCGAGACCGGCCACCGCGCACGGCAGCACGGCGAGCACCTTCGGCCATGTCGCCCCCGCGAGCGAGCCGAGCTGCCAGAACGTGATCTGGGTGATCTGCGCGTTGTCCGCGAAGAAGATGCAGAGCCCGATCAGTGCCCCCGCGAACGCGTTCACGGCGATCCCGGTGAGGATGAGCGTGACGACCTCCGTACGCCCGCCGTCGCGCGAAAGGACGTACACGAGAAGGACGGTGGCGAGACCGGCGACGAACGCACAGACCGTCACGGTCCAGTTGCCGAAGAAGCTGAGGCCGAGCGCGATCGACGCCACCGCACCGACGGCCGCGCCCGCGGAGATCCCGATGACGCCGGGCTCGGCGAGCGGATTGCCGAACACGCCCTGCATGAGCGCCCCCGCGCAGCCGAGCGACCCGCCGACGAGCAGCGCGAGCGTCACGCGCGGCAGCCGCACGTTCCACAGGACGCTCTCGCCGACCCGGTCGAGCGCGCTTCCGCCGAGCCCGATCCGGTGCTGTACGGAACCGAGGACGTCCCCGAGGGGGATGTCGTACGCGCCGATGCCCGCGGAGAGGAAGCAGAGGAGGACGAGGGCGGCCGTGAGCCCGGCGGTCAGGGAGGTGGCCGCGCCGCGCCGGCTTCGGCGGGCCGCGGGCTCCCGCGTGCCGGGACCGGTGTCCGCCGCCTTGGTCAGGACGGTCACTTCTGACCGCCCCCGTACAACTGCTCCACCAGGGACTTCAGGACCTGGTCCGTGCGCGGCCCGTAGTTGAGGAGCACCCCGTCGTCGACCGAGACGATGCGGCGGTCGAGGCCGGCCGGGGTCTCGGCGACCCCCGGGACCTTGAGCAGACCCTCCACGCCGTCGACCGATTCGAGCCCCTTGGACATGACCAGGATCGCGTCCGGCGCCGCCTTGGCCAGTGCCTCGCTGGTGATCGCGGTGAAGTCCTTCGGGAGCCCCGAGGCCTTGCCCGCGTCGACCGCGCCCGCCGCCTCCAGGAGTGAACTCGCTCCGGACTCGCGACCGCCGAGCAGATAGACGGAGGCGGAGCCGCGCAGGTAGAGGAAGGCGACGCGGGGCTTCTCGGTGCGGGCGGACGCGGGGATGGCCTTGCGTGCCTTCGCGATGCGTTCCTGTGTACGGGACTTGAGCTCGTCGCCCGACTTCTCGACGCCTAGCGCCTTGGCCACCGCGTCGATCCGGGGGCCCACGTCGTCGAGGCCCTTCGCCGGGTCGAACACGACCAGCGGGATGCCCGCGTCACGTATCTGGCCGATCGCCTCCGCCGGCCCCGTCGTGGTGTCCGCGAGGACGACCGTCGGCTTCAGGGAGAGGACGCTCTCCGCCGAGACGTCGTGCGCACGTGTCACCACCGGCAGCTTCTTCGCCTGCTCGAAGGTGGCGGTGATGTCGCGGGCCACGACGTTCTCGCCGAGGCCGAGCGTGAAGACGATCTCGCTCAGGCTGCCGGTGAGCGGCACGATCCGGCTCGTATCCTCGACAGTGACCTTCTTGCCGTCGGCCGAGGTGACGGTGGCCGGGAGCGCGGGGTCGGGGCGTGACGCCAGGGGTTCGACCCGGTCGGGCGCCGAGGCCGCCGCCTTCACCTTGGGGGACGCCCCGCCGCCGTCGTCCGTCGACGATCCACAGCCCGTGAGGGCCAGGGCGAGAACGGCGGTCCACGCGCCGGCGATACGGAGTGAGCGTGGCCTACGCACCGAAGTCCACCGTCCTGTCGTGCTGTTGAGGGCCCGCCGAGGCTCCGCCGTGCGGTGCCCGGGTCCGGGTGGCCCGGGATGGGGGTTCCAGCCGGAGTGATCGTAGTTTAGGTTAGCCTTACCTCATTAGCCACACCTGGAGGGGTCCCATGTCGTCGTCAAGACAGGCGCGAGCCATCGCCCGCGCCGGAGCCGTGGCCGTGCTCACCGCACTCGTCGGAGCACTGCTCCCCGCGGCCGGCGCGCACGCGGAGGACCGCACGGTCCAGGGCGGACGGCTCGACTGGGGCATCAAATCCTCCTTCCAGAGCTACGTCACCGGGCCCGTCGCCCAAGGAAGTTCGACCCTCCAGGGCGGCGCCGCCACGGTCGGCGGCAGCCAGTTCCGCTTCCACTCGGCGAAGGGCTCGTACGACCCGGACAGCGGGGCCTTCAGCGCCGGGTTCTCCGGCGGGGTGCACTTCCTCGGGCACAAGAAGGGCGGCTCGTACGAGCTGGACCTCACCATCAGCCGCCCCACCGTCAAGATCTCCGGCGGCTCCGGCACGCTCTACGCCGACATGGTGAGCAAGGAGAAGGGCACGGGCAAGGTCACGACCAACGCCCAGGTGCCGCTCGCGAGCCTCGGTATGTCCGGCGTCGACATGAAGGGCGGCTCGGGACCGATCGCCCTCAACAACCTCCCCGCGACACTCACTTCGCAGGGGGCGAAGGCCTTCGCCGGGTACTACACGGCGGGCACCGAGCTCGACCGGGTGAGCCTGTCCACGGACCTCGCGGCGAAGTCCGCCCCCGGCAAGCAGTCGAAGAAGCCCGCACCGAAGCCCTCGAAGTCCTCCGGTGAGAAGGCGAAGGCGGGGCGGATCGAGGACGCCGCCGTCGACTGGGGTGTGCGCCGCACCTTCCGCGAGTACGTCACCGGGTCCATCGCCCAGGGCGAGTGGAAACTGTCCGCCGGGGCCCAGGACGGCGGCGCGCTCTTCCGCTTCCCCCAGGGCGAGGGGACGTACGACAAGAAGAAGCAGACGCTCGACGCGGACTTCGCGGGCGCGGTGCGCTTCACCGGCGAACACGGCCTCGACCTCACGCTGAGCAAGGTCGCCGTCGAGGCCGAGGACGGCAAGGGCACGCTCTTCGCCTCCGTCCGGAGCAAGGGCGACAAGGGCGTGACGTTGAGGAAGGTGCCCCTGATCACCTTCGCCGCAGGGGAGTTGAAGCCGAAGGACGGGCTCGTCTCCCTCACCGAAGTGCCATCGAAGCTCACCGCCGACGGCGCCAAGGCGTTCGGCGGCATGTACAAGGCGGGCTCCGCGATGGACCCGCTCTCGCTCGCCGTCGCCCTCGATGCCGACGCGAAGCTGCCCGCGCTGCCGGACCTCGGCTCCTCCGCGAGCCCGACGCCGCAGGCGAAGAAGGCCGCCGAGCCGAAGACCGAGAACGCCGCCGACTCCTCCGACTCCTCGTCACCCGCCCTGCCGATCGGCATCGGCGCGGGCGTGGCGGTGCTGCTCGCCGCGGCGGTCACCTTCGGAGTCGTACGCAAACGGCGCGGCGCCGACCAGGCCTGACGCAGCCGCACCGCCGTCCTGCCCCGCCTTGCTCCGCACCCCACTTCACTTCACCTCGCCTCACTCCAAGGAGACCACTGACCATGGCAGCCATTCGCCGCCCCATAGCTCTCGCCTCGGCCGCCGCCACCGCCGTGGCGCTCGGCGCCACCGTCCTGGCGGCCGCCCCCGTGTCCGCGGCCGAAGTGCCGCTGAAGGACTACCGGCTGACGTGGGGCGTCAAGGAGAGCTACCGCAGCTACGTGACCGGCATGGCGGCCGGCAAGATCACTGTTGCCGGGGGCGCCGAACAGGCCGCCGGGAACGGGCCGTTGAGCTTCGTCGACGGGGCGGGCACCTACGACTCCGAGAAGCACACCGTCGACCTGGCCTTCAAGGGCAGCGTGAACTTCACCTCCGAGCTGCACCGCTTCGACGTCAAGCTCACGGACGTCCGCTTCGACAGTGCCAAGGCGAAGATCACGGCCGACGTCACCAGAGAAGGCGGTACGCCCAAGGAGGACGTGCCCCTCGCCGACGTCACCGTCACGCGCACCATGGCCGACATGAAGACCAAGCTGACGAAGGAGGCGGACGAGGCGCTCGGCGGCGGCGGCCGGTACACGGGCGCGGACGGCGACCCGCTGACCGTCGCGCAGAAGACGCCTCCGACGGGCACCCCGACCCCGACGCCCACGCCGACGCCCACGGACAAGCCGACCTCGACGCCGAAGCCGACGGCCACCCCCACGCCGTCCGGCTCGACGACGGCCTCGCCCACCCCCGCTCCCACGTCGTCCACTTCGAAGCCCGCCCCCTCGGAGGAGGCGGGGAAAGTCCACGACGGGTCGCTCGCCTGGGGAGTGAAGGAGAGCTTCCGCCGCTACATCGAGTCCGGCGGTGACGCCACGCCCTCCGGCGGCGCCGAGAAGAACGACAACGGCTACGACTTCCCGTACGCCAAGGGTGACGTCGACAGCGACGCCAAGAAGCTGAACGCGTCCTTCGGCGGCGCCGTCCGCTTCCAGTACAAGGCGCACGGCATCGACATGAAGTTCAGCGACATCAAGGTGGCGGCGGACGGCACCAAGGGCTCGCTGACGGTGGACGTCACCACGCCCAAGGGCACCAACAACGACGTGAAGTTCGCGACGCTCGACCTCTCCAAGGCGTCGTACGCGGCGAAGGACGATGTCGTCGTGCTCGACAAGGTGCCCGCTGCGTTCACCGCGGCCGGCGCGAAGCAGTTCGAGAGCGAGGACGCGCCGTCCAGTTACAAGGAGGGCGACGCGATCGACCCCGTGACGGTGGCGCTCACGGTCGCCGACGGCGCGGAACTGCCGGGCGGCAGCGGCGGCTCGACGGGCGGTTCCGCGGACTCCGGCTCCACCGGCGGGGGTTCGTCGGACCTCGGGGGTGGCGGCACGGTCGGCGGCGGTACGGGGGGTTCGCTGGCGTCCACCGGTGCGTCGGTGCCGACGGGTGCGCTGCTCGGGGCGGCGGGGGCGATTGCCGTCGCGGGCGCCGGGGCGGTCTACGTGGCTCGCCGCCGGGCGTCCTGAAATATCTGGGAGGCGCGGAGCCCGGGATGCTTGAATGCCGGGATGACGCAACTGCCTGACGGTCTCGATGTACTCCGGGTGTTCTGCGGGCCCGACGGTCGGCACGGCAATGAGCTGGGTGTCGTGCGTGACGGGGCCCGCGTTCCCGGGCGCGGTGAGCGGCAGGAGGTCGCGGCGAAGCTCGGCTTCAGCGAGACGGTGTTCGTCGATGACCCCGAGCGCGGGTTCATCGACATCTACACCCCCACCCTGCGGCTGCCCTTCGCCGGGCACCCCTGCGTGGGGGCGTCCTGGCTCCTGGACGTCCCTGAGCTGGTCACCCCCGCCGGGGTCGTGGGGGCCCGCCAGGACGGGGAGTTCAGCTGGATCGCGGCGCGGGCCGAGTGGGCGCCGGGGCGCGTCCTTCGCTCGTACGGAACCCCGGCCGAGGTGGACGCCCTAGAGGTGCCCCCGTCGGGGGAGTGGATCTACGCCTGGGCGTGGGAGGACGAGGCGGCGGGGAGGGTGCGGGCGCGGGCCTTCCCCGGGCGGGACGACGGCATCCGGGAGGACGAGGCCACGGGGGCGGCGGCCCTTCTCCTGACGGGGCGTCTTGGCCGGGCGCTCAACATCACGCAGGGGCGTGGCTCGCAGATCCTTACGGCGCCGGCGCCGGGCGGGTTGATCGAGGTGGGGGGTCGGGTGCGGTTGGGTGGGGGCTGAGGTCTGTCCCTGCGGGGCCTTCCCCAATCCCGCCCCTTCCCGAAACTGGGGCTCCGCCCCAGACCCCGCTCCTCAAACGCCGGAGGGGCTGAATCTTCTGCCCTCACGCAGACAGCGGGAACTCATCCCCCAGCTCGCGGAACACCCCCGTATTCAAAGCGAAAGCGCGCTTGCACTCGTCCACGATCCGCTGCCGCTCAAGCTCGTCGGGGACCACTTCCCCCAATCCGTCAAGCAGCTCCCGATACCCCCGCTTGAACGCAGCAGGGTTGGCGATGTTCTCGAAGACGTAGAAGCGGACGCCGTCGCCCTTCCGGGCGAAGCCCCACGTCTGTTCCGCCTTGCCGCGGATGATCTGGCCGCCGGAGAGATCGCCGAGGTAGCGGGTGTAGTGGTGGGCGACGTAACCGCCGGGCCACTCCTGGGCGCACTCCGCGACCCGCGCCGCGTACGCCGCCGTGGCGGGCAGGGGAGTGGCGGACGTCTTCCAGCCCGCGCCCCGCAGGTGCGCGAGGTCCCGCTCCAGTTCCGCGACGCGCAGCAGCTCGGGCTGTATGAACGGCCCCGCGACCGGGTCGTTCGCCAGCGCCCCGGCGCCGTCCTCCAGGGCGCGGTACACGAACCACAGCTGTTCCGTGTAGCGCGCGTACGCGTCCACGCCGAGCCTGCCGCCGAGCAGGTCGCTCATGAACGTCGAGGTCTCCGCCTCCGTGTGCTGCTCGTGCGACGCGGTGCGGATGACCGTGGAGAACGGATCCATGAGGGACCTCCGAAGCGGGAGAGAGCCGAAGCCGAAGAAAGGCGGGAACCAGTCGACCGCTACCGATCATCCAAGTTAGGCTTACCTAAGTCAACTGGTTCCCGACGTCCTGTCGGTAAAAAAGCTACCCGCTCGGAGCTCAGGGAAGCGTAAGGATCTCCGCCCCGCTGTCCGTCACCACGAGCGTGTGCTCGAACTGCGCGGTCCGCTTGCGGTCCTTCGTCACCACGGTCCAGCCGTCCTCCCACATGTCGTACTCATGCGTGCCGAGCGTCAGCATCGGCTCGATGGTGAACGTCATGCCGGGCTGGATCACCGTCGTGGCGTGCGGGCTGTCGTAGTGCGGGACGATCAGGCCGGAGTGGAAGGACGTGTTGATGCCGTGGCCGGTGAAGTCGCGGACGACGCCGTAGCCGAAGCGCTTGGCGTACGACTCGATGACGCGGCCGATGATGTTGATCTGGCGGCCGGGCTTGACCGCCTTGATGGCCCGCGCGAGTGACTCGCGGGTCCGCTCCACGAGGAGCGTCGACTCCTCGTCGACGTCCCCGACCAGGTACGTGGCGTTGTTGTCGCCGTGCACCCCGCCGATGTACGCGGTCACGTCGAGGTTGATGATGTCGCCGTCGTTCAGGACGGTGGAGTCCGGGATGCCGTGGCAGATGACCTCGTTGACGGAGGTGCACAGCGACTTCTTGAAGCCGCGGTAGCCGAGCGTGGAGGGGTAGGCGCCGTGGTCGCACATGTACGCGTGCGCGACGCGGTCCAGCTCATCGGTGGTCACCCCGGGCGCGATGTGCTTGGCCGCCTCGGCCATCGCGCGGGCGGCGATGCGGCCGGCGGTGCGCATCAGCTCGATGGTCTCGGGGGTCTGCACCTCGGGCCCCGTGTACGGAGTGGGCGCGGGTTTCCCCACGTACTCCGGGCGCCTGATGTTTCCCGGAACGGGGCGGATGGGAGAGAGCTCCCCTGGTACGAGCAGTGACTGGCCAGACATGCAAGCGAGTCTAACCAGCGGTCTCGGGGCAGCATGGCTGGAGAGAGAGGAGCAGATCACATGGCACTGTTCAAGAAGCGGACCGTCGGTAAACCGGGCGAGTGGTTCTACTGCCTGGAGCACAAGAAGGTCGAGGAGGGTCCCGACTGTCCGGGCAAGGACCGCTTCGGGCCGTACGCCTCCCGCGAGGAGGCCCAGCGGGCGATGCAGACCGCCGCCGACCGGAACCTGGAGTGGGAGACCGACCCGAAGTGGCACGACAAGGACCCCGGCAGCGCCTGATCCGCCGCCGGGGCGCAGCCGGCTACCGGGTGGCGGACACCTCCCGGCGCCGGACCGCGTCCTCGTCCGTGCTCGCGTCGTAGGTGAGCAGCTTCGGCAGCACCGCCGTCAGGGCCGCGACCGAGGCCACGCAGGCGAGCCCGCCCGACCAGATGGCGCTGCGGGTGCCCGTCCAGCCTGCGGCCGCCCCCGCGCGGACCTGGCCCAGCTGCGGGCCGACGCTGTAGGAGAGCACTTCGATGCCGGCGAGCCTGCCCCGCAGCTCGTCCGGGATCGTCTGGTTCCAGATGGTGGAGCGGCCGAGGCCGCTGAGCATGTCGCCCGCACCGGCCAGGGCCAGGCACACGAGGACCAGCCAGACGTTGCCGAACCACCCGGCCGCCGTGATCGCGAGCCCCCATCCCGCCGCCCCGCACACGACGAGCAGCCCGTGCCGCCGCACCCGTGACGTCCACCCGCTGGTCAGGCTGAGCAGCAGCGAGCCGACCGCCCCGGCCGCGTACATCAGGCCCAGCGACCACTCCGCGTCGAGATCCTCCGCGAGGAACGGGAAGATCGTGTTCGGGAAGGCGAAGAACATCGCCGCCATGTCGATCGCGTACGTGCCGAGCAGCACCGGCCGCGACCACGCGTACCGCGCGCCCTCCGCGAGGCCCCGCAGGGACGGCTTCTGCGCGTCGTGTGCGGGAGGCGCGGGCGCGAGGCGGACGCACAGGGCCACGGAGGCGGCGAACGAGACCACCGTCACCGCGTACGCGGGTGCGTGCCCGGCGTAGGCGACGACCAGGCCCGCGAGGGCGGGGGCCGCGATCGCGCCGACGTTCCAGCGCAGCGAGTTGAGCGCGGCGGCCGCGGTGAGCTGGTCGTGCGGCACGATGCGGGCCATCAGGGAGTCCAGCGCCGGACGTTGCAGCCCCGCGAGCGCCGAGACGCCCGCCGCCACCACGTACAGCGGCCACAGCAGCGGCTCCGGAAGCAGCGCGTTCACCAGGAGCACCGCCGCCAGCAGGCCGAGCCCGGCCTCCGTCAGGAGAATCACCCGGCGCCGGTCGACCGCGTCGGCCAGCGCACCTCCGTACAGCCCGAAGACGATCAGCGGCACCAGCTCGACCGCGCCCATCGCACCGACAGCGAGCGGGGAGTCGGTCAGGTCCTTGATCTGCAACGGCAGCGCGACCAGGGCCATGAAGCTGCCGAAGGTCGTGACGAGCCCCTGGACCCAGAGCAGCCGGAAGTCACGCGTGGAGCGCCAGGGGGAGAGGTCGGGCAATATCGAGGAGATGGACACGAAAAGCCATGGTCAGTGCTGTTCATGAACCGCGGCAACCGAATTATCCGCCGCCGTGAGCGGCCGCGTTCCCTACCACCGCGCCGGTGGCGGCGACGTCAGCTGGTCGGCCAGGCGGGAGAGGCGGTCGCGCAGGCGGCGCCGGCCCCGCGCCGCGGGGAGCGAGTTCTCGCCGGCCGCCGCGCTCACCAGGTGCTGGACCATGTCCAGGTCGAGGTCGGGTGACTCCGGCACGGGCAGGGCCTCGTGCGCCATGGACCGCAGGTCGCCGTGCCCCGAACCCAGGGACAGCACCGTCGCACCCGCGGCCCGCGCGTCGTGCACCCGCTCGAGGAGGTCCGCGCCCGGCGGGGCCGCCGGCGTGTCCGGCGCCACCACGAGCAGCGTCTCACCGCGCCGCGCCGCCTCGATCCGGCCGAGCCCGGTCGACAGGTGCGCGGGATCACCCTCCCGCACCCGGTGGCGTACGAGTGTCGGCGTCAGTTCCGGCGTCCCGGACCATGCCGCCTCGTCCACGAGATGCGCCGCCAGATGCCACGGCTCGTACTCCCGTGTGCCCACCAGGAGGAGGCCCCCGCCGTGCGGCACGACGGAGGAACGCAGCGTTCCCGCGAAGCGGCGCGTCGCGCCCACCCACTCGGTTCCCGCGAGTACCTCGCGCAGCAGCGCTACCCGTACGGCGTCCATGGGGTCGCATCCTGCCTCAACGAACGACTCGTCAGGCGGAGTTCACCGGGAATTCGTCCGGGGTGGGGACTGACCGGGGATGACTGATGAGACGTCTGTTCCCTTCCGCGCCGGTCGTGAGGGCTACGCGAGCTTCCGTATCCCCGCCGTCGTGCGTACCAACTCCGGCTCGCTGCTCGCCTTCTGTGAGGGGAGGGTCGGCTCGCAGGAGGACTTCGGCAACATCGACGTGGTGCTGAAGCGTTCCAGTGACGGCGGCCGCACCTGGGGGCCGCTCCAGGTCGTCGTCCAGAACGGCGCCGACCTCGCGGGCAACCCCGCCCCCGTCGTCCTCACCACCGGCCGGATCCTCCTCGTCCATGTCCGCAACGCCGCCGCCGCGACCGAGGACGCCATCCGCCGCGGCAAGGTGTCCGCCGCGAACGGGCGGCGGATCTGGGTGCGGCACAGCGACGACGACGGGCTGACCTGGTCCGCCGGGAGCGAGATCACCGGGCAGGTGAAGAAGGCGAGTTGGCGGTGGTACGCCACCACCCCCGGGCACGCCCTGCAGACAGGCGACGGCCGGATCGTCGTGCCCGCCAACCACTCCCTGCCGCCCACCGGCACCGACAACGGCACCGAGGGCAAGTACAACGGCGGCCACAGCCTGCTCAGCGACGACCTCGGCCAGACCTGGCGCATCGGTTACGTCGACGACAACACCGACGGCTACGTGAACGTGAACGAGACCACCGCCGCCGAACTCCCCGACGGGCGGCTCTACTTCAACACCCGCAACGACTCCCCGTCCCCCGGCACCCGCGCCGACGCCCACTCTCTCGACGGCGGCCAGAGCCTGGTCAAGCCCTTCCGGCCGCAGGCGGGGCTCGTCGGCCCGGTCGTCGAATGCAGCGTGCTGCATCTGCGTACGCCCGACGTGCTGCTGTTCTCCGGGCCCGCCGACCCCGGCTTCCGGGCCCTGATGACGGTGCGCCGCAGCCGCGACGCGGGCACCACGTGGCAGGACGCGTACACCGTGGACGGACTGCCCGCCGCCTACTCCGACCTCGTGCGCGTCGACGACGAGACCGTCGGACTCCTCTACGAGACGGGAGACTTCAGCGCGTACGAGACCATCACCTTCCGGCGGATTCCGGTGGCCGCGCTGGTCTGACGGTGGCGGCGGTGAACCGGTGAGTAAGGTCGGCGGCATGACCTCTAACGACAATGCGCAGAAGCCCCCGGCCAAGGACCCCTGGGAGCTGCCCGACGTCTCCGGGCTCGTCGTCGGCGTGCTCGGCGGCACCGGTGACCAGGGCCGCGGCCTCGCCTACCGCCTTGCCCGCGCGGGCCAGAAGGTGATCATCGGCTCCCGTGCGGCCGAGCGTGCGCAGGCCGCCGCCGACGAGCTCGGCCACGGCGTCGAGGGCGCCGAGAACGCGGAGTGCGCGCGGCGCAGCGACATCGTGATCGTCGCCGTGCCGTGGGACGGGCACGGCAAGACGCTCGAGGCGCTGCGCGAGGAGCTGAGGGGCAAGCTCGTCGTCGACTGCGTGAACCCGCTCGGCTTCGACAAGAAGGGCGCGTACGCCCTGAAGCCCGAGGAGGGCAGCGCCGCCGAGCAGGCCGCCGCCCTCCTTCCGGACTCCCGCGTCACGGCCGCCTTCCACCACCTGTCGGCGGTCCTGCTCCAGGACGCGGCCGTCGAGGAGATCGACACCGACGTGATGGTCCTCGGCGAGGTCCGCGCCGACACGGACCTCGTCCAAGCGCTCGCCGCGCGGATCCCCGGCATGCGGGGCGTCTTCGCGGGCCGTCTTCGCAACGCCCACCAGGTCGAGTCGCTCGTGGCCAACCTGATCTCCGTGAACCGGCGCTACAAGGCGCACGCGGGGCTGCGCGTGACCGACGTCTAGGACGTGGCGGGCATGGGGGACACTGGTTCGGGACGCCGTTTCGCCGCGCCGTCCCGCACCCCACGGACCGAACCCCGACAGGAGCCGACCCCCATGCCCCGCCTCGCTCTCTACGCCCTCGCGGTCTGCGTCCTCGCCGTCGTGGCGGCCGTGGTCTCCTTCGTCCAGGGCTACTGGATCGGCGTCATCTGGGTGCTGCTCGCCGGACTCTCCTCGAACATGGCGTGGTACTACCTGCGCCGCGCGAGGGCCGAGCGGGACGCCGCGCGCACCGCCGCTACGGGCTGAGCGTGCAGTACTGGCTCGGGTCGCCGTCCCAGAAGCGGTAGAAGTCCTGCCCGCAGTACGTCTCCAGATCAGTGACCCCGAGTCCGCGCAAGATCGCGTCGATCGCGTCGAAGAAGGCGCCGTTGACCTCGGGAATCCACAGGATGCCGAAGACGGCGAGCAGGCCGAACGGCGCGAAGGGCTCCACCTGGCGGCGGATCTTGTGCGAGAGCCAGGGCTCGATGACGCCGTACCCGTCCAGGCCCGGGATGGGCAGCGAGTTCAGGATCGCGGCCGTCACCTGGAGCAGGGCGAGGAAGGCGAGCGCGAAGCGGAAGGTGTCCGGGACGCCGGAGAGCGCGTCGAGCCAGAAGGGCGCGGTGCAGACGACCGCGAAGGCCACGTTCGTGAGCGGCCCCGCGGCCGAGATCAGAGAGTGCTTCCACTTGCCCTTGATGCGGCCGCGCTCGATGAAGACGGCGCCGCCGGGCAGGCCGATGCCGCCCATGATCACGAAGAGCACCGGAAGGACGATGCTCAGGAGCGCGTGCGTGTACTTCAGCGGGTTGAGGGTCAGATAACCCTTCGCGCCGATGGAGATGTCGCCGCTGTGCAGGGCGGTGCGGGCGTGCGCGTACTCGTGCAGGCAGAGCGAGACGATCCAGGCCGCCGTGACGAAGAGGAAGACCGCGAGCCCGGTGTTGTCCGCGAAGCCCGTCCACGCGGCCCAGCCGGAGACCGCGGTGACGGCGGCGATCCCGAGGAAGACGGGGCTGATCCGCCGGTCGCTGCGTCGGGTGGGAGCGGTGGTCATGGGGCGGGGCTCCTGGAGGTGGCGGCCTGTTGTCGTACGGGACCGTACCCCGGCCCACCGCGAAAACGTCTCGCACTGGGCGGGGAGTTCCAGGGAGGGTGGGACCGAGTACATCCGGACCGTCCCGCATATGAGGGCAGACTCGGCGAAACAGGTGCCAAGCGGTGCGTACAGCCCGGCGCAGCGTCCCGCGCCACCCCACACCTCGACCGGAGACAATGGACCCCGTGCGCTACCGCATTCTCGGCACCACCCAGGCATTTCGCGCCGACGGCACCCCCATCGCCGTCGGCGGCGCACGGCTGCGCGCTCTCCTGACGATCCTCGCCCTGCGCGCACCCCGGCCCGTGCCGGCGCCCGTGCTCGTCGACGAGGTGTGGCACGGCGATCCGCCCGCCGACGCGACCGGCGCGTTGCAGGCCCTGGTGGGCCGCCTGCGCCGGGCCGTCGGCGCCGGGGCGATCACCTCCACCGACGGCGGCTACCAGCTGTGCGCCGCGCCGGACGACATCGACCTGTACCGCTTCGACCGCCTCGCCACTGAGGGGGCGAACGCCCTCGCCGACGGCGACGCCGCCAAGGCCGCGGTGATCCTGGACGACGCGCTGGCCCTCTGGCAGGGCCCCGCGCTCGCCGACCTGCCGGACCGCACGTCGGAGGCGGCCCGGTGGGAGTCCCGCCGCCTCGAAGCCCGCCGCGCCGCTCTCGCCGCGGCGCTCGCCCTCGGCCGTGCCGAGCAGGTGCTGCCCGAGCTCGCCGCCCTGTGCGAGGGGCACCCCCTCGACGAGCCGCTCCAGGCCCTGCGGCTGCGGGCGCTGCGCGACGCGGGCCGCCCCGCGCAGGCCCTCGACGAGTACGAGGGGGTACGCCGCCTCATCGCGGACCGCATCGGAGCCCACCCCGGGCCCGAACTCCGCGCCCTGCACGAGGAGTTGCTGCACGCCGACAGCTCGACCAACAGCTCCGGAAACTCGAAGCCCGCCGGGCCCCGCCCGCCACAGAGACCGCAGGGCAACCTGCGGGCCAGGCTCACCTCCTTCGTCGGCCGCGAGGGCGACATCGAGGCCATCCGGGGCGACCTGGCGCGGGCCCGCCTCGTCACGCTCCTCGGACCCGGCGGCGCCGGGAAGACGCGGCTCTCGCAGGAGGCCGCAGAGGCCCACGCCGGTGGCGTCCCCGACGGCGTATGGCTGGCCGAGCTCGCGCCCGTCGAGGACCCGGACGCGGTGCCCGAGGCGGTCCTCACCGCGCTCGGCGCGCGCGAGACGGTGCTGCGCGGCGCGGGCGCCGAAGAACTGCGGGCGGTGTCCGAGTGGCACGGCGACGACCCCGTCGTCCGCCTCACCGAGCACTGCGCCCCCCGCAGCATGCTCCTGATCCTCGACAACTGCGAGCACGTCATCGACGCCGCGGCCCGCCTCGCCGACCGGCTGCTCGCGCACTGCCCCGGCCTCACGATCCTCGCCACGAGCCGTGAACCCCTGGGCGTACCGGGGGAGTTGCTGCACCCCGTGGAGCCGCTGCCGGAGCCGACCGCGCTGCGCCTGCTCGCGGACCGCGGCGCCGCGGCACGGCCCGGCTTCCGCGTCGAGGACGACCGGCCGGCGTCGGCGGAGATCTGCCGGCGCCTGGACGGCCTGCCCCTGGCCATCGAACTGGCCGCGGCCCGCCTGCGCATGCTCACGCCCCGGCAGATCGCCGACCGCCTGGACGACCGCTTCCGCCTCCTGACGAACGGCGCCCGTACGGTCCTGCCCCGCCAGCAGACCCTGCGCGCGGTCGTCGACTGGTCCTGGGACCTCCTGGACACCGCCGAACGCACCGTCCTGCGCCGCCTGGCCGTCTTCGCGGGCGGCTGCGACCTGGCCGCCGCCGAAGCGGTGTGCGGGGCGCCCGACGAGTCGCCCACCGAGTCGCCCGACGTCGCCGACGTGCTCGGCTCGCTCGTCGACAAGTCCCTGGTCGTCGCCGCCCCTTCGCCGCAAGGCGTGATGCGCTA
The DNA here is from genome assembly GCF_040730185.1 of Streptomyces sp. Je 1-332. NCBI lineage: Bacteria > Bacillati > Actinomycetota > Actinomycetes > Kitasatosporales > Streptomycetaceae > Streptomyces > Streptomyces sp. Je 1-332. The sequence goes on along the minus strand of NZ_CP160402.1, from coordinate 2,292,768 downwards.
CCGGCTGCTCGAAACCGTCGGCGAGTACGCGGGGGAGCGGCTCGACGAAGCCGGCGACCGCGCCGCCGCCGAACGGGCCCACCTGGTGTACTTCCGGGAGCTGGCCCGGCTGACCGAGCCGCGGCTGCGGGGCGCCGGACAACGCGAGGCCGTCGAACGGCTCGAGGTCGAGTACGAGAATCTGCGCACCGCCCTGCGGCACGCCGTCGCCGCCGAGCAGGAGCAGGAAGCGCTCTGCCTGGTCCTCTCGCTCTCCTGGTTCTGGACGATCCGCGATCTGCGCATCGAGATCCGCAACTGGTCCCGCGACGTCGTCGCCCTCGGCCCCGACCCCTTCGTGCGCCCCGTCACCCCGGTGGCACCGCTCTACGAACGCTGCACGGACAACCCGCCGCCCATGCGCCCCGAAGTGCTCGCGGAGGCGCGCCGCGGTGTCCACCTCATCCAGCTCTCCTGCATGGACATGAACCTGGAGGCCTGGCAGACACCCGAGGCCGCCGAGAAACTCGAAGGCATCAGGGAGGCCTACCGGCCGGGCCTTCCGCAGACCTGCTGGTCGCCCGGGAGCCTGTGGTTCTTCGCGGTCCTGCTCAACGGCGACATCGACCATCTGCACGACATCATCGACGCGACCATCGCCACCTGCCGCGAGCGGGGGTACGACTGGGAACTCGCCGCGTCCTTGCAGCAGCGCGCCAACATCCTCGCCAACCGCGCCGACTCGGCGGGCGACGCCCGCCGTGACGCCGACGAGTCCCTGGAGATCTTCACCCGGCTCGGCGACGTGTGGGGCATGGCCGAGGCGCTCTCCTCGCGCGGCGAGGCCCATGAGCGGCGGGGCCGGTTCGCCCTGGCCGCCGAGGACTTCGGCGCCGCCATCGAGCACGCGGAGCGGGTCGGCGCCCCCGCGCAGGTGAGCGTGCTCACGGCGCGGCTCGGCGCGGTGCTCGCCGAGGCGGGTGACATGGCCCGGGGCGAGGAGCTGCTGTGGTCGGTCACGGAGCGCGCCGGCACGGCGGCGGCGAACTCCGGCGAGTCCCTGCCCGCCGCCCGCTTCTTCCTCGTCGACCTGCTCGCCCGCACCGGCCGCACCGGCGAGGCGCGCGAACAACTGCGGTTGCTCCAGGAGGAGTTCAAGGCCGTCGACTTCGTCATCTTCGAGGGGTTCATGCTGGGCGCGGAGGCTTGGATCGACACGGTGGAGGGCCGTCATGCCGAGTCCCTCGCCACGTCGCGCGCCGCGCTCGCCAAGTCCCTCGACCCGCTGAGCAAGATGATGGCCCCGCAGATGACCTCCGTGCACCTCACCACCGCGGCCCGCGCCCTGGCCGCCCTCGACGGCGGCCGGTACGCCCACGACGCGGCGCGGCTGATCGCGGTGGCCGACCGTGAGCTGCCGCCGGGCCACTTCGCGCCCGCCGCCGAGCGCGAGATCCGCACGGCCGCCGTGGAGTCGGCGCGCGGGGCACTGGGTGACACCGCGTACGAGGCCGCGTACGCGGAAGGCGGCGGCCTCTCCATGGAGGAGGCCGCCGCCCTCTGCGACAGGTACATCGGCTAGGCCGCTGTCCGTCGGACCCGCGGTCAGCTCTTCGTGCGGAACTTGTGGATCGCGATCGGCGCCATCACCAGCGTGAGCACCACCGACCAGCCGACCGTCACCCAGACGTCGTGGGCGACCGGGCCGCCGACCATCAGACCGCGCGCGGAGTCCGCGAGCGAGGACAGCGGGTTGTAGTCGGTGAAGCCCTGGAGCCAGCCCGGCATGGACTGGGTGGGGGCGAAGATCGACGAGCCGAACTGCAGCGGCATCAGGACCAGGAAGCCCATCGCCTGCACGGACTGGGCGCTCTTCATCGAGACGCCGAGCACCAGGAAGATCCACATGATGGACGTGCCGAAGAGCGCGGAGAGGCCCACGGCGGCCAGCAGACCGCCCCAGTTGGTGATGTCGAAGCCCACGAGGACACCGACGATCATCATGATCGTCGTCGCGATGAGCAGGCGCATCACCTCCACCACGATCTTGGCGAAGAGCACCGAACCCTGGCCGATCGGCAGGGTGCGGAAGCGGTCCATGATGCCGTTCTGGAAGTCCTGGTTGAAGCCGGTGCCGACGGCCATGGCGATGTTCATGCTCATCATCGCCATCATGCCCGGCACCACGTACTGCACGTAGGCGTCCTGGCCGCCGCCGAGCGCCTGCCCGATGGAGCCGCCGAAGACGTACACGAAGAGGAGCGTGAAGACGATCGGCATCAGGACCGCGTCGAACATCGACTCCGGGTCCTGGCGGATCCACAGCAGATTGCGGCGGACCAGGGCGCTGGTGTGGCGCACGTGGTCGCGCAGTCCGATACGGGCGTCGGCCTCTCCCTGGTGGAGGGGCGGCGCGAGAGTGGTGGTGCTCATACGGCAACCTCCTCGAGTTCGGGGCGGGCGTCCTGCGGGGCGCTGGCCTTGTGGCCGGTGATGGAGAGGAACACCTCGTCCAGGCTGGGCAGTTCGGTGGCGATCGAGCCGATCGTGATGCCGCGCGCGGTGATCGCGCCGACCACGGCGGTGAGCTGCTCGTCGCTGAGGATCGGCACCAGGACCGTGCCGGACTCGGCGTCCACGGTCGAGGTGGCGAGGCCGGTCAGGCCCATGTCGTCGAGCGCGCCGGCCAGCGGGCGCAGTTCCAGCGGGTCGGCCGGGCGGATGCGCAGGGTGCGGCCGCCGACCTTCGCCTTCAGCTCGTCGATGCCGCCGTTGGCGATGACCTTGCCGCGGTCGATGACCGTCAGCTCGGAGGCGAGCTGCTCGGCCTCCTCCATGTACTGGGTGGTGAGCAGCACGGTGACGCCGTCACCGACCATGCGCTTGACCTCGGCCCACACCTCGTTACGGGTGCGGGGGTCGAGGCCGGTGGTCGGCTCGTCCAGATACAGGACCGAGGGGCTGCCGATCATCGACGCCGCGAGGTCGAGGCGGCGGCGCATGCCGCCGGAGTACGTCTTGGCGGGGCGGTTGGCCGCTTCGGTGAGCGAGAACCGCTCCAGCAGGCCGTCGGCCCTGGACCTGGCCTCCTTGCGGGAGAGGTCGAGGAGCCGCCCGATCATGTACAGGTTCTCGCGTCCGGAGAGCTTCTCGTCCACGGATGCGTACTGGCCGGTGAGGCCTATGACCCTGCGGAGCTGGCGGGGCTGCTTCACGACGTCGTACCCGGCCACGAAGGCCGAGCCCGAGTCCGGGACGACGAGGGTGGAGAGGCAGCGGACGAGGGTGGTCTTGCCGGCGCCGTTCGGGCCGAGCACGCCGAGGACGGTGCCTTCGCGTACGTCGAGGTCCACGCCGTCCAGTGCTTTGGTCTCGCCGTAGTGCTTGACCAGTCCCCTCACGGTGACGGCACTTCCGGCGCCGCCGGGGGTGTTGTTGATTCGCGTCATGCCGGAAGAATGTCACCCCCCACCGACAAACCACCGACATCCCACCTACACCTGGCCCGGGGGCCTTGGGCGGACCATCGGTTGCCCGGGGGCGGGGCCGCTGCGGGTGGGGGCAAGCCCTCCGGCGAGCGAAAAGGGGGCAGCCCGTCGACGGGGGAAGTTCGACGGGCTGCCGGTGGTGCCGCTATGGCTCAGGGGGGGGTGGGCGCGGGGCCCGGGAGGGGTTAGTGGACCGCGTGTTCGGGGGCGGGGAACGCGCCGCCCACCACGTCCTCCGCGAACGCCTTGGCCGCGCCACTCATCACGCCCCGCAGATCCGCGTACTGCTTCACGAACCGCGGCATCTTGCCGCCGGTCAGGCCCAGCATGTCCGTCCAGACGAGGACCTGCGCGTCGCACGCGGCGCCGGCACCGATCCCGACCGTCGGAATGTGCAGGGAGCGGGTGACCTCGGCCGCCAGCTCCTCCGGGACCAGTTCGAGGACGACGGCGAACGCGCCCGCGTCCTGCGCGGCCTTGGCGTCGCGCAGCAGCCGGTGCGCCGCCTCGTCGCCGCGGCCCTGGACGCGGTAGCCCATGGTGTTCACGGACTGCGGCGTGAGGCCGAGGTGGGACATGACGGGGATGCCGGAGGAGACGAGCAGCTCGGTCTGGGGGAGCGAGCGCTCGCCGCCCTCCAGCTTCACCGCGCCGACCCCGGCCTCCTTGACCAGGCGGGTGGCCGAGCGCAGGGCCTGCACCGGGCCCTCCTGGTACGAACCGAACGGCAGGTCGCCGACGACCAGGGCACGCGACGTGCCCCGTACGACGGCGGCGGACAGCATCGTCATCTCGTCGAGGGTGACGGGCACGGTCGTCTCGTACCCGAGGTGGCAGTTGCCCGCCGAGTCGCCGACCAGCATCACGGGGATGCCGGCCTCGTCGAAGACGGACGCGGTCATCGCGTCGTACGCGGTGAGCATGGGCCACTTCTCGCCCCGCTCCTTGGCGGCGGCGATGTCCCGCGCGGTGATGCGGCGGGTGCTCTTGCCTCCGTACAGCGCCTTGCTGCTGTCGGTGGACTGACCGGCGGGGCCCGCGGGCTGGTTCTGGGCAGCCGAAAGTTGCGTCATCGCAACGGCTCCTTCTGTTATCTCGAGGCGCCCTGACGGCGTCCCCGGATCCCCTCCATGGTGGCATCGCGTGCCGCCCGTCGGCTAGTGGACCCTTCGGTAAAGTCTTTACAATACGAGACGGTCTCGTATCGGAATGGGCCTAGGCTGGATGCCATGACTACTCCCGCCGTCTCCACCCCACGCATACCGGAAGCCGTCCACCGGCGCCGGTGGGCGATCCTCGGCGCCCTGATGCTGAGCCTGCTCATCGTGGTGCTCGACAACTCGATCCTGAACGTCGCCATCAAGACGATCTCGACCCCGGAGCCCACGGGCCTCGGCGCCACCCAGGGCGACCTGGAGTGGGCCATCAACTCCTACACCCTGGTCTTCGCGGGGCTCCTCTTCACGGCGGGCCTGCTCGGCGACCGGCTCGGCCGCAAGAAGATGCTGATCGCGGGCCTCGCCGTCTTCGGCATCGGCTCCGCGCTCGCCGCGGAGTCCGGCTCACCCGTCCAACTCATCATGTTCCGCGCGGTGATGGGCCTCGGCGCCGCCTTCGTGATGCCCGCCACCCTCGCCATCCTGATGAACGTCTTCGAGCGCGAGGAACAGCCCAAGGCCATCGGCATCTGGGCGGGCGGTGTCGGCCTCGCCATCGCGATCGGACCCATCACCGGCGGCGTGCTCCTCGACCACTTCTGGTGGGGCTCGGTCTTCCTGGTGAACGTGCCGATCGTGATCGTCGCGATCGGCCTGATGATCTGGCTCGTGCCCGAGTCGCGCGACCCGAAGCCCGGCCGCATCGACCTGGTGGGCGTGGGCCTGTCCATCGTCGGTCTCGTCCTGCTCGTCTACGGCATCATCAAGGGCGGCCAGCTCGCCGACTTCACCGACCCGGCCGTCCTCGGGACCGTCCTCGCGGGCCTCGCCGTACTCGTCGGCTTCGTGCTGTACGAGAAGCGCAGCGACCACCCGTCCATCGACATCTCGTACTTCAGGAACCGGGTCTTCTCGGCGGCGATCAGCTCCCTCGCGCTCGTCTTCTTCGCGCTGATGGGCGTGACGTTCTTCGCCGTCTTCTACACCCAGAGCGTGCGCGGCTACTCGCCGCTGGAGACCGGCCTGCTGATGCTGCCGCTCGCCGCCGCCCAGCTCATCTTCGCGCCGCGCGCCCGCCTCGTCGTCGACCGCTTCGGCGTCCGCGCCGTGTGCGGGGGCGGACTGCTGCTCCTGGCCGCGATGCTCGCCGCCTTCACGACCCTGGAGGCCGATACGCCGATCTGGATCCTGGAGGTCATGTTCTTCCTGATGGGCACCGGCATGGCGCACATCATGACTCCCGCGAGCGTCGTCATCATGCAGGCGCTGCCCCGCGAGAAGGCGGGCTCCGCCTCCGCCCTGAGCAACACCTTCCGGCAGGTCGGCGGCGCCCTCGGCATCGCGGTGCTCGGCTCCGTCCTCTCCGCGGCCTACCGCAGCGGCGTCGAGGACAAGCTCACCCTGCTGCCCGCCGACGTACGGCACACCGCGGGCGAGTCCATCGAGGCCACCCTCGGCGTCGCCGCCAAGCTCGGCCCGCGCGGCGAGCCCCTGGTCACCGCGGCCCACGACTCCTTCCTGCACGCCATGCACATCACGGCGCTCTGCGGCGCGGGCGTCGCCCTGATCGGCTTCGTGGTCGTCGCCCTGTTCCTGCCGGGCCGCCCACCCCAGGAGCCGGAGGCCGAGCAGCCGAAGGCCGACCCCGTGGGCGCGGGGCGCTGACCGGGGCAGGGAGAATCGGCGCGGCGGAGTGCCGGACGACGAGAGAGGCAGTTGACGTGGGCCACAGCGCCAAAGGCGTCCGGGGACGCCCCCGCAGCGAGGCCGTGGAGCGGTCGATCGTCGAGGGCGTCCTGAAGCTGATCGAGGACGGCGTGCCGCTCGCCGACCTCTCCATCGAACGGATCGCCCGCACGGCGGGTGTCGGCAAGGCCACCATCTACCGCCGCTGGAGCGGCAAGGAGGAGCTCTTCGTCGAGATCCTGCGCGGCATCGACGACCCCCCTCCCGAGTTGCCCGGGGAGTCCATGCGCGGCGACCTCATCGTCTGCCTGGAACATCTGCGCAGGCGCGGCGTGAACCTGCGCTCCTCCGCGCTGCTGCACAACGTGTTCGCGCAGATGAAGAGCCTGCCGAAGCTGTGGCAGGCGTATCACGCGACCGTCATCGAACCCCAGCGTCGCGTCCTGCGCGAGGTGCTGCGCCGGGGCGTGGAGAACGGCGAACTGCGCGACGACGTCGACATCGTCCTCGCCAACGACCTCTTCGTCGGCCCCATGCTCGTCCGCACCGTCCTGCGCTCCGACGCGCCGCTCGACGAGGGTCTCGCCGAGCGGATCGTGGACAGCGTGCTCGCCGGACTGCGGCCCACGGGGTGAATGTGCGCGTTTCGTCACAGCGGCCCGTTGTGCGGGGAGATGCGGAACCCGCCCCGCCGCTCCGCTCGTCCTCGTCCCGTACGGCCGTCACGGACGGCGGGGAGGACACCCGATCATCGCCTAGGGTTTCAGGGGCGAGGACGGTTGCACGGCACCAGTGAGGCGACGAGCGTATGGCGCAGGCGTATGTGACGGAGACGGGCAACGGCGGCTCGGAACCTGACCGCCAGGGGTCTCGGTTCCGGCGCCTGGCCGACGGCTGGCGCGGGGACCGCGGCATCTGGCGGCGCGGACTCGTCACGGCCGCGGTCGCCGTGCTGCTCACCCTGGTGATGCTCTTCCACGCCCAGATCCCGAACGGCGTCGGCAACCTCGGCAGCCTCATCGAGACGTTCCTGCCCTGGCTCGGCGTCCTGATCCCGGTCCTGCTCGTCGTCGGCTTCGTCCGCAGGTCAGCCACCGCGCTGATCGCCGTGCTGCTGCCCGCGGTCATCTGGGTCAGCTCCTTCGGCGGTCTCATCAGCGACAAGTCCGGCGCCGGCGGCGACCTGACGGTGGCCACCCACAACGTGAACGCGGAGAACGCCGACCCCTCGGGCACCGCCCGTGACGTCGCCGCCTCCGGCGCCGACGTCGTGGCCCTGGAGGAACTCACGGCGGACGCCGTCCCGACGTACGAGAAGGCCCTGGCCGGCACGTACAAGTACCACTCGGTGCAGGGCACGGTCGGCCTGTGGAGCAAGTACCCCCTCACCGGTACGGGGCCCGTCGACATCAAGCTGGGCTGGACGCGCGCGATGCGCACGACCGTCAACAGCCCCAAGGGTGAGGTCGCCGTCTACGTCGCCCACCTGCCGTCGGTCCGGGTCAAGATGGACGCGGGCTTCACCGCCAACCAGCGGGACGACAGCGCCGACGCGCTCGGCGAGGCCATCGCCGACGAGCAGGTCTCCAAGGTCGTGCTGCTCGGCGACCTGAACGGCACGATGAACGACCGCGCCCTGAACGCCGTCACCTCGCAGATGCGCTCCACGCAGGGCGCGGCGGGCGACGGCTTCGGCTTCAGCTGGCCCGCGTCGTTCCCGATGGCGCGGATCGACCAGATCATGGTGAAGGGCGTCGAGCCGCTGTCGTCGTGGACGCTGCCGGAGACGGGCAGCGACCACCTGCCGATCGCGGCGCGCGTGGAGCTGTAGCCTCGGGCGCCACGCGCCGCACATCCGTTCGTAACCTCACGGAATACTGAGCCCGAGAGACTTTGTTCCGTACGTAAACTTACGGAACACCACTCCCTCATGCGCTCCCCCCCCGGAAGGTTCTTCATGCCCCTGGCCCTGCTCGCCCTCGCCGTGGGCGCCTTCGGCATCGGCACGACCGAGTTCGTGATGATGGGCCTGCTGCCCAACGTCGCGGACGACCTGCACATATCCATCCCCACCGCGGGACACCTGGTCTCGGCGTACGCCCTCGGTGTCGTCATCGGCGCACCGCTGCTCGCCGCGGTCACCGCGCGCATGCCGCGCCGCCGCGTCCTCATCGGCCTGATGGTGCTCTTCGTCGCGGGCAACGCGCTGTCGGCCGCTGCCCCCGACTACCACTGGCTGATGGCCGCCCGCTTCCTCAGCGGCCTGCCGCACGGTGCGTTCTTCGGCGTCGGCGCGGTGGTCGCCACCGGTCTGGTGGCCCCCGAGCGCAAGGCCCGCTCGGTCTCGCTCATGTTCCTCGGCCTGACCGTCGCCAACATCGTGGGCGTGCCCGTCGCCACCGCGATGGGACAGCAGCTCGGCTGGCGCGCGACGTTCCTCGCGGTCAGCGCGATCGGCATCGCCGCCATCGCCGCGCTCGCCCTCCTCGTCCCCGCCGACCACGGCCACGGCGAGAGCGGCGGCCTGCGCGGGGAGCTCCGCGCCCTGCGCAGCGTCCCGGTGTGGCTCGCCCTCGGCACGACCGTGGCGGGCTTCGGCGCGCTGTTCTCCGCGTACAGCTATGTGACCCCGATGCTGACCGACGCCGCGGGCTACGCCGAATCCAGCGTTACGTTGCTTCTGGCGCTGTTCGGTGTCGGCGCCACGGCGGGCAACCTCCTCGGCGGCCGGCTCGCCGACCACTCCCTGCGGGGCACGCTTTTTGGCGGCCTAACCGCACTGGTCGTGGTCCTCGCCCTGTTCCCGGTCCTCATGGGAACGGCGTGGAGCGCGGCGCTCGCGGTGACGCTGCTCGGCATGGCGGCGTTCACCACGGGCTCGCCCCTGCAGCTGATGGTCATGGAGAAGGCATCGGCGGCCCCGTCCCTCGCCTCCTCCGCGAACCAGGCCGCGTTCAACCTCGCCAACGCGGGAGGCGCGTGGGTCGGCGGCCTCGCGCTGGCCGCGGGCTTCGGGGTCACCTCACCGGCGGTCACCGGCGCGGCCCTCGCCGTGCTGGGCCTCGGAGTGGCGGGCGTGGCGTATCTGGTGGACCTGCGGTCGCCCGCGCCCGTGCCCGCGGCGGGCAACGAGCGGCTCGTGGCTTCGGGGGAGCCGGTGCGGGAGGCCTCCCGGAGGTGACGGGGGGCGGGGGCCGCAGGTGACGAGAACGGCGGCCGGAGGTGACGGGGGCGGGGGCCGGAGGTGACCGGTGACCAGGGCGGGGGCTGCTCGCCCCCGCCCTGGCCGGCACCGTCAGACGGACTTCTCCCGCCACCGATTGGTGATCGGAAGGCGGCGGTCCTTGCCGAACCCCTTCGCGGAGATCTTCGTACCCGGCGGGTACTGCCGCCGCTTGTACTCGGCGGTGTCCACCATCCGCAGGGTCTTCACCACCAGCTCCCGGTCATAACCGGCGGCGACGATCGTGTCCGCGCCCTGGTCGCGGTCGACGTACATCTCCAGGATCGCGTCGAGGACCGGATAGTCCGGCAGCGAATCCGTGTCCACCTGATCGGGCCGCAGCTCCGCGCTCGGCGGCTTGGTGATGGAGTTCTCGGGGATCGGCGGCGTCTGGCCGCGGTCGACGGCAGCGCGGTTGCGCCACTCGGCGAGCCGGAAGATCAGGGACTTGTACACGTCCTTGATCGGGCCGTACGCCCCCACCGAGTCGCCGTAGAGCGTCGAATACCCCACCGCGAGCTCGGACTTGTTGCCAGGGGCGAGGACGATGTGCCCCTCCTGGTTGGAGAGGGCCATCAGCATCGTGCCGCGCAGCCGCGACTGGAGGTTCTCCTCGGCGAGCCCGGTGAGACCCAGGGACCCCATGTAGGCGTCGAACATCGGGGCGATCGGCACGGTACGGAAGTTCAGCCCCGTACGTTGGGCCAGGTCCTCCGCGTCACTGATGGAGTGCTCCGAGGAGTAACGCGACGGCATAGCGACGCCGTACACGTTCTGCGCGCCGAGCGCGTCACAGGCGATGGCGGCGGTGAGGGCGGAGTCGATGCCTCCGGAGAGGCCGATCAGGACGCTGCTGAAACCGTTCTTCGCGGTGTACGCACGCAGCCCGACGACCAGCGCCGAGTACACCTCTTCCTCGTCGTCGAGCCGCTCGGCGTACCCACCGGTGAGTTCCGGCTCGTACGCGGCGAGGGGCTCCTGCGAGACGGTGACGTGCTCGACGCGCAGCCCGTCGTCCACGACGCCCGACGGCGGCTCGGGAGCGGCGGCCGGGAGATCGAGATCGAGGACGATGCACCCCTCGGCGAACTGCGGCGCCCGCGCGATGACTTCGCCGCCCTGGTCGACGACGATCGAGTCGCCGTCGAAGACGAGCTCGTCCTGGCCGCCGATCATGGCGAGGTAGGCGGTGGTGCAGCCGGCTTCCTGCGCGCGCTTGCGCACGAGCTCGAGCCGCTGGTCGTCCTTGTTCCGCTCGTACGGCGACGCGTTGATGGAGAGCAGCAGACCCGCGCCCGCGGTGCGTGTCGCGGGAACGCGGCCGCCGTCCTGCCAGAGGTCCTCGCAGATGGCGAGCGCGACGTCGACGCCGTGCACGCGCACGACCGGCAGCGTCTCGCCCGGCACGAAGTAACGGAACTCGTCGAAGACCCCGTAGTTCGGGAGGTGGTGCTTGGAGTACTTGAGCACGACCTCGCCCCGATGCAGCACCGCACCCGCGTTGCGCGGCGCCCCCGGGGGCTGGCCGAAGATCGGCTTGGCCTCCTCGGAGCGGTCGAGATAGCCGACGACCACCGGCAGCTCGCCGTACCCCTCGTCGTTCAGCCGCGCGGCGAGCGCGCGCAGCGCCTCCCGGGAGGCGTCGACGAAGGACGACCGCAGGGCGAGGTCCTCGACGGGATAGCCGGTCAGCGCCATCTCGGGGAACGCGACGAGATGCGCTCCCTGCTCGGCGGAGTGCCGGGTCCAATGGACGATCGCCTCGACGTTCCCGGCGAGATCGCCGACGGTCGAGTCGATCTGATTCAGGGCGAGGCGTAGTTGAGGCACGAGGCTCAGTGTAATCGTCAGAGCGACGCGATGCCTTGCGGGGCGGGGGTGGGGCGCCCCACTTGGGGCGCCCCACGGGGTGACCGCCGGTCAGCTGCGGTGGGCGAGGGCGGTCAGCTGCGGTGGCCGGGGGCGGTAAGCCGTGGCCGTAGCCCAGGGCGGTCAGTTGCGGTAGCCGAGGGCGATCAGCCGTGGTGGCCGAGGGGCGGTCAGCCGCCGTAGCCGAGGGCGGTCAGTTGCGGTAGCCCAGGACCGTCATCATTCCTGCCTCCGAGTGATAGACGTTGTGGCAGTGGATCATCCACAGGCCCGGGTTGTCGGCGTCGAAGTCCACCGCCAGCGTGCCGTTCGGCAACAGGATCGCGGTGTCCTTGCGGGGGCCGTCCGGCGTGTTCGCCAGGGTGAACGTGTGGCCGTGCAGATGGATCGGGTGCCACATCGTCGTCGAGTTGGCGAAGACCAGACGGACGCGCTCGCCCGCGCGGACCGGGTGGCGGCGGTCCGGGGAATAGGGCTTCTTGTCGAAGGCCCAGTCGTACTTCGCCATGCCGCCGGTCAGTTGGATCCTGATCGTGCGGTCCGGCTTGCGGGAGGGGAGGGCCACCGAGCGGGCCGCCCGCAGCTTGTCCGCCGTCAGGAGGCGGCCCTTCAGCTCCCGGGGGCGGGTCGAGGGGGAGGGGGCTGCGCCGCCCCCCGTGCGCAGGGCGGCCAGGGCTGTCGCCTTCTTTCCCTCGGCCGCCGCGGTCAGCGGGAACGCGCCGTCCTTGGCGGTGACCAGGACGTCATAGCGCTCGCCCATGCCGAGCAGCAGCGCGTCCGTCTTCGCGTGCTCCACCGGGAAGCCGTCCGTGTGCGTCACCGTCATCTCGTGGCCGCCGAGCGCCACCCGGAAGGCCGTGTCGCCGCCGGCGTTGATGATGCGCAGGCGGATGCGGTCACCGGGGCGGGCCTTGAAGGAGGAAGGGGCGTCCGCGGTGCGGCCGTTGATCAGATAGTGCGGGTAGGCCACGTCGCCCGCGTCGCCGCCCAGCAGGTCGCTCTTGGCGCCCATCATCATGCGGGAGGGGCCCGGGGAGCCCGGGGAGGCCGGGGAGCCCGGGGAGCCCGGGGAGGCCGGGGAGGGCTTCGGGGACACGGCTGTCCGCAGCGACATGTTCGACATGTCGTGGCCGCCGTGATCCATGCCGCCCTCGCCCGAGTCCTTTCCCTCGCCCGAGGTCTCTCCCTCGTCGCCGCTCATGTCGTGGCCGCCCATGCCCTTGCTGAGCTCGGCGAGCACGGAGTCCGGCGTGGAGCCGTCCACCCCGTCGACCCAGTCGTCCAGGACGACAACCCACTCCTTGTCGTACTTCAAGGGCTCCTTGGGGTCGTCGACGATCAGTGGGGCGTACAGACCGCGGTCCTGCTGGGTGCCCGAGTGGGGATGGAACCAGTACGTCCCCGGGTGCGGCACCGCGAAGCGGTAGGTGAAGTCGGCGCCCGGCTTGATGCCCTTCTGGGTGAGGCCGGGGACGCCGTCCATGTCGTTGCGCAGGGCGAGGCCGTGCCAGTGCAGGGACGTGGCCTGGGGGAGGTGGTTGGCGAGCGTGAGGGCGAGGGTGTCGCCCGCGGTGACGCGGACTTCCTTTCCGGGGAGCCGATCGCCGTACGCCCAGGTCTTGACCGTGCGGCCGCCGAGGTCGAGCGTGGCCGTCATGGCCATGAGCTTCACCGCGCGGAGCGAGCCGCCGCCGGCTCGCTTCTTCTCCGCGGCGGCGACTTCCTCGCCGGCGGGGTCGATATAGCCCTCGGGGCCGGCCTTGGGTTCTGAGCCGCTGCCGTGGCCGCTGCCGTGGCCGGAGGAGCTGGAGTCGGAGTCGGAGCCGGCACAGGCCGTCAGGATTCCCGAACCGGCGACGGCGGTCGCGGCGCCGAGCAGCGCGCGGCGCGAAGGGGTGCGCAGGGGTTGAGTGCGCATGGCTGAGTACACCTCGTCGTAGTGGTGCGTGCAGATGGGCGCATCTGCTGCTTTTGATACACCGCTCGACGCCCGGAGGTTCCCATCGAGGACCCGCCCGTGCGCGGGCAGCGTGAAGCAGCCGGTGCGTCGGCCTAGATGCGCAGCACCGAGAGGTGGGACAGGAGTATGCGGGGCGGCGGCGGATTGGGCCGCAGCCCGTCGAGCAACCGGGCGGGCACACGGGCGGGGACGCCGAAGCCGCCGGGCCGCAGCAGGCCCGCCTTGAGCAGCAGTACGAGGGTGAACGCGGCGAGGACGGCCAGGCAGACGGAGAGCGGGTCCATGCCGCCCATGCCGATGCCGGACGACTGGCTTGCCGAGTGATCTGTCGTCGAGCGAACCGTCGCCGAGTGGTTCGTCGGGTGGTTCGTCGTCGGGCGATCCGTCGCCGAGTGGTTCGTTGTCGGGCGATCCGTTGCCGAGTTATCCCTCGCAGGGCTCGACGAGTGGTGGCCCGTCGCGGGGCCGGGGGAGTTCCCGGTCGGGTGTCCGGTCGGGTGGCCCAGCGTATGCATCGTCACGATGCCGAAGAGCAGCGCGGCGAGCAGCAGGAGCTGCCTGCCGCCGATCGCTGATCTCTTCATGGCCGCCACGGGCGAAACCTTACCCCCGGCGGGTATCGCGCGACATGCGGGCCCCCGACGCTGCACTGATCATGAGCCCATGACGAATACGTACGAAACGGCGCGAACCGCTTCACGTGCAGGGCGTGCGCGGCCCTCACCGGGGGACACGCGTGCCGCCGCCGACTAGCGCCGTCCGCCCCGCCGTGCCGACCGCACCACCGGCGGTGCCCCGCCCCGGCCGCGCTCGTACCGGCGCCGTCTCGGCCCTCCTGGCACTCGGCGCGCTCGCCTACAGCACGTGGCTCATCGAACCCTTCCTCAGTACGGGGCTCTCGCCGCTGAGTTCGTACGTCAGCGAACTCGCGGCCCGGGACCAGCCGTACGGCACGCTGTTCCGCACGACCGACCTGACCGCCGGGCTGCTGGTCCTCGCGGGCGCGGTGGGTGCGCTGCGGTGGCTGCCGCGCCGGTGGGGCACGGCTGTGGGGTGGGCGGGGCTCGCCCTGTTCGGGGCGGCCACCGCGGTCGACTCCCGGTTGCCGCTGAGCTGCGCGCCGACCGCCGACGCGGCGTGCGTGGCCAGGGAGCGTGCGGGGCTGGTGCCCGCGGCGCACGCGGCGCATGCGGTGAGCAGCAGTGTCGCGGTGGCGGGGGCGCTGGTGGGGATGGTGGCGCTGACGCTGGCGGCGCGCAGGCACGGCTCTCTGCTCTCCCGCGCGTACTCCTCCGCCCTCCTCCTCACCCTCCTCGAACTGTCCGCGACCGCCTGGACCTTGACTGCCGTAGCGGCCTTCGACGCGGGTCTCGGCACGTGGGGTCTCGGGGTCGGACAGCGGCTGCAGGTGCTGCTGATCGCGGTGTGGCTCGGGCTGCTCGCGCGCGCGGTGGTGCGGCGCGGATGAGTTTCGTACGGATCGGGGGAGTGCCGCACCACGTGCGTGTGTCCGGGAGCGGGCCGGCGTGCGTGCTGAGCGCGGGTCTTGGGCTCGCGTGGTTCGACTGGGACGCGGTGGTGGAGCGCCTCGCCCCGTGGCGCACGGTGGTCTGCTTCGACCGGCCCGGGTCGGGCCTGAGCGGGCACGCGCGCGTGGCGCCCACGCTTGCGGCCGAGGCCGAGCGGATCGCACAACTCCTGGACGCACTCCGCCTCCCCGGCCGGGCCACCGTCGCCGGCCACTCCCTGGCGGGCTTCCACTGCGAGGCGTTCGCCCGCCTCTACCCGGAGCGGACGGCGGGCCTGGTCCTGATCGACTCAAGCGTCGAGGAACGACCGAGGGCGAGGATCCCGCGCGAGGTGCGGGTGGCGACGGCCAGGGCGAGCGGCGCGGTACTGGGCGGTGTGGGGCTGCCACGGGCGCTGGGGCCTGCGGTGCGGAGGGTGGCGGTGCGGGGTGGCGATGCGGGGGCGGTGAGGCAGGTGTACGGGGCGAGCCGTGTCTGGCAGGGGGCACTACTGGAGTACGCGACGTACACCGACGCCGCGACGGAACTGGCCGTGCTCCGGGCGGAGTTCCCCCTGCCGGAGGAGCTCCCGGCGACGGTCCTCGCCGCGTACGCCGGGGGCCGGGCGGGTTGGCTCACTCGGCAGCGAACTCTCGCCGCCGCCCTGAACGCGACCTTCCGCGTGGCGGAGCCCTCGGGTCACTTGGTGATGCGGGACGCCCCGGGGGGCGTGGTGGAGGCGGTACTGGCCACGTGACGTGGGGTGCGGCCTCCCGGGTTGCCCGGCGCAAGTTCCGTACGCCTGGCCGCCGCTGCGCGGCGATCTTTCCCGCCCACCGGCCCGATTACCCGGCAGTGGCGTTTCGCTCCGTGGGTCCGGCCGCCGCTGCGCGGCGATTCTTCCCCGCCCACCCACCCGATTACCCGGCAGCGGCGTTTCGCTCCGTGGGTCCGGCCGCCGCTGCGCGGCGATTTTCCCGCCCACCCGCCCGATTACCCGGCAGCGGACAGGCGGGGTCGCTCCTCCGCGCACTGCGATGCGCTCCCCGCCCGGGCCTCGACGCGGGGTAATCGGGTGGGTGGGCGGGAGACACCCGCCGCGGAGCGGCGGTTCGGGGGGATGCCGCCGGGTGGCTTGGAGGTGGGCGGTTCTGTTCTGCGGGGATGCTGCGGGGTGATCGGGTGGGTGGGAGGGAGACATCCGCCGCGGAGCGGCGGTTCAGGGGATACCGCCGGGCCGCCCGGAGGGATGGCCCATGGACTGCCGGGGCAATCGGGGGTGACTCCCACCCAGGTGCCCGCCGCGGAGCGGCGGTTCAGGGGATGCCGCCGGGTCCTGGAGGTCGGCGGTTCTGCTCTGCGGGGGTGCCGCGGGGTAACCGGGTGGTCGGGTGGGAGGCGTCCGCCGCGGAGCGGTGCGGCAAGGGATACCGCAAGGTCACTGCGAAGTGGCGCCCCGACCCTGGCGGAGCCCCCGCACGCTCTCCCGGATCACGATGTGCGTCCCCAGCAGATGCCTCTCCTGGCCCGCCCGAGCCGCCCCCGCCAGAGCGAGGCGGACCGCCGTCCGGCCCATCTCCTCCGCGGGGATGTGCACGGTCGTCAGGCCGGGAGTGATGTCCGCCGCCACGGGGTCGTCGTTGTAGCCGACCACCGAGATGTCCTCCGGCACCCGCAGCCCGTACTCCCGCAGCGCGATCACCGTGGCCGCCGCCACCCTGTCGTCGCCGGCGAACACCGCCGTGAAGTCCGGCTTACCGTCAGCCTTCTTAAGAAGGTCCATGATCGCCTCGTAACCGTGGTTCTGTCCGAAGCCGATGCCGTGCAGGATCGCCTCCTCGCGCGGCACCCCGTGATCGGCGAGCGCCCGCAGGTAGCCGGCGACACGGTCCTCGCCCGTGGTGTGGCCCGGCTGGTAGCCGATCAGGGCTATCTTGCGGTGGCCCGCGCCCAGCAGGTGGCTCGTGATCGCGTACGCACCCGCCTCGTTGTCGTACTCGACGACCAGCGCGGGCACGTCCGGCGCCGGCGCCGGACGCCCGCACAGGACGAGCCGAGAGCCCGCCGCCGCGAGCGCCTGCGCGTACCGCGCCATCCGCTCGCGGTACTCGTCGTCCTCGATGACCCCGCCCACCAACACCACTGCCTCGGCGGCCTGTTCGCGCATCATCTGCACCAGGGCCAGCTCCCGCGCCGGGTCACTGTTCGTCGACGCGACCAGCGTGAGCCGGCCCCGCTGGGCCGCCTCCAGCTCCACGCCCTGTGCGACGTTCGCGTAGAAGGAACTCACCACGTCGAACATGAGCACCGCGATCGTTTTGCGGCCCGCGCCCGCCAACGCGCGCGCGTGCGCGTTGGCGACGTAGTCGAGGTCCTTGACGGCCCGCAGCACCTTCGCCC
Source organism: Streptomyces sp. Je 1-332 (assembly GCF_040730185.1). Lineage (NCBI taxonomy): Bacteria > Bacillati > Actinomycetota > Actinomycetes > Kitasatosporales > Streptomycetaceae > Streptomyces > Streptomyces sp. Je 1-332. The sequence goes on along the minus strand of NZ_CP160402.1, from coordinate 2,275,498 downwards.
GCGACGCCGTCGACGTCGGGTAATTGCCCGCCAGGACCCGTGAGACGGTCGCGACCGAGACGCCCGCCCGCGCCGCCACATCGCGGATGGTGACCCGTTCGCCCACTGTGTCTCCTCATCAAGCAGTATCCGCATCCAGCAGTAACCGCACCTAGCAGTATCCGCGTCGGGTAAGCCCGCCTCGGGTAAGCACCGCACCCGTCCCGCAGCGCTGCCCGCCTCAAGTGGCGGCGTCCAAGGCGGCGTTGCCCCCACGGCAGCCCCGCCCCGGTCCCATCATCCCGCGTCCGCCACCGGATCAGTGCGCGGCCTCGTACTCCTTCGCGAACTCCTCGCGTGCCTTCTCGCCGCCCTGTGTCTGCCACTTCTTGTAGACGGCGTCCCAGTCGGACAGCTTCTTGCGGCCGGAGACGATCGCGGTGACACCGTCCTCGATCACCTGCTGCATGGACGCACCCTGCCGGTTGTACGTGTCCGACATCAGGCCCCAGTGATCGTCACGGACGAGGTTGGGCACGACCGCCTTCTCCCACGTGTGCAGCCGCTTGGTGAGGTCGGGGTAGCCCGGGAAGTACAGCGGCTGCGGCGCGTCCATGAGGTAGGCGAAGGGGAGGTTCGTCCTGTTCTCCACCAGGCCGAGCGAGGTGGGGATCGGGTCACCGCTCTTGTCGTACGTGAAGTGAGTGCCCTCCACGCCCGAGTGCATCAGCTCGTACTCCTTGGAGCCGAACGGCGACGCCAGCCAGTCCAGGACCCGCAGCATCAGCTTGACGCGGTCCTTGGAGGCCTTCTTGATGACGGTGTAGCCGAAGCAGCCGCGGTTCTGCTGGTAGACGGGCGTCGCGCCCTCGACCACGTACGGCACGGCGGCGTCGAGCGTGAACTCGTTCTTGATGCCCTGCGCGTTGGAGATGACCGCGCCCCAGCCGTCCGTCATCGAGCGGACCGTGCCGTTGTAGAACTGCGTCTTGAGGTCGACCTGGGAGATCGAGGTGGCATCGGAGTTGTACGAGCCCGCCTTGCGCATCTTGGACATGTACTCCAGGGCGGCCCGGAACTCGTCCGTCCCGAACATGTCGGTGACCTTGCCGTTCTTGATCTGCCACTGGTTCGGCGCACCGTGCCACATCGCGTGGTACTGGTAGCCGAAGAAGCTGACCGATGAGGCGCCGAGCGCCGACTTCTTGTTCCGCGAGGCCTCACGCGCCATCGCCTGGAAGTCGGCCGCCGCCATGCCCGGCTTGTAGCCCGCGTCGGCGAAGGCCTCCTTGTTGATGAACATCGCGCCCTGCACCTTGGCGCGCTCCACCGGCAGGCCGTAGATGCCGCCGGAGACGCGGCCCATGCCCTCCCACGCGTACGTGGGGATGTTGGCGAGGTTCGGGTAGTCCTTGACCGCGTCCCTGGACAGGTGCTCCGAGAGGTCCGCGCACCGCGACTTCACGAACTGCGACTCGCGCGGCAGCACGTAGCCACCACCGAAGTTGATCATGTCGGGCAGGTCGTCGCCGGACATCAGGGTGGACATCTTGGAGCGGAAGTCCGCGTCGGGCACGACGGAGAACTCGACCTCGACACCGAGGGCCTCGTTCATCGCCTGCCAGTACTTGTTCGATCCGACCGGCTTCGGCGGGGTGCCGTAGGTGATGGTCATGACCTTGATCTTCTGCTTGCCGGTGCCCGGCTTCTCGGCCGTCGCGGCGACCAGCTTCTGCGGGTACTTGGTGAACCCGGGCTGTACGCCCTCGGTGCTGGGCGCGAGGTCGGGGGTGGGGCCCTTGGCGGGGGTGTACGTGGGCCAGGGCGTCGCCTTCTTGTTGGCGTTGCTGACCGAACCGCCGCCGCTCGAACCGGTGGAGCAGGCGGTGAGCAGGGACGGGGCGGCGACCGCGGCCCCGCCGACGGCTATGGAGCGCAGCAGCGTACGACGCGACATCGAGGAACCGGACACAGTGTCGACCTTTCGGGAGTGCGGGGAAGTTGGCTCAGCTCTTGATGGCGCCCGTGAGCACGCCCTTGGTGAAGTACTTCTGCAGGAAGGGGTAGACGATCAGGATCGGCACGGTGGCGATCACCAGGACGGCCATCTGCATCGTCTGCGGTGCCGAGACGTTCGCGGCGTCGCTCAGGCCGGTGTCCGCGATCTGCGATCCGCCCATGACGTACGTACGCAGGACCTGCTGGAGCGGCCAGTGGTCGGAGTTCAGATAGATCGAGGCGTGGAACCAGGCGTTCCAGTAGCTCACCGCGTAGAAGAGGCCGACCACCGCGAGGGCCGCCTTGGAGAGCGGCAGCACGACCCGCCACAGGATCTGCCAGTCGTTGGCGCCGTCGAGCCGCGCCGCCTCGTACAGCTCCTCGGGAACGCCCTGGAAGAAGCCGCGCAGGACGACCAGATTGAAGACGTTGATGAGGACGGGCACGATCAGCGCGCTGTAACTCTCCAGCATCCCCATGCCCTTGACGAGCAGGAACGCGGGGATCATGCCGGGCGGGAAGAGGAACGTGAACAGGACGATCAGCAGGATCGGCTTGCCGCCGTAGACCTTCGGGCGGCTCAGCGCGTACGCGAGGAACGTCGTGCACGCGAGCGAGGCGAGGGTGCCGATGACGGTGACGCCGGCGCTGACGCCGAGCGCCTTGGTGACGATGCCGCCCGCGAAGACCTGTTCGTAGGCGCGCAGGGTCGGGTGCGTGGGCCACAGGACCCAGCCGCCGTTGGCGATGACCTCGCGGTTGGAGGCGAACGACGTCGAGATGATCACCAGGAACGGTACGAAGACCATGACCAGGATGGTGACGATCGCCAGGGCCTTGGCCACCTGGGTGACCGGCTTCGGCTTCTCCATCCAGGAGGGGCGCGGGGGGCGCGGGGGGCGTGCGGGGCGGGCGCGACGCGCAGGCCGCCCGGAGCGTATCGCGGCGGCGGCGGTTTTCGTGCTCGTGCTCACTTGTAGACCCCCTGCTCGCCGAGGCGATGGGCGACCTTGTTGGCCGCGAAGACGAGAATCGCGCCGACCACGCCCTTGAACAGGCCCGCCGCCGCGGCATATCCGGTGTCGCCGCCGACGATGCCCTGCCAGAAGACGAAGGTGTCGAGCACCTCACCGGCCTCGGGCCCCACCGACTGCCGTTGCAGCAGCATCTGTTCGAAGCCGACGGAGAGGATGTCGCCGAGCCGCATGATCAGCAGCAGGATGACGACAGGACGGATCGACGGCAGCGTCACGTGCCAGAAGCGGCGCCAGGGCCCCGCCCCGTCGATGGCGGCGGCCTCGTACTGCTGCTCATCCACCTGCATCAGAGCGGCGAGGAAGATGATCGTGCCCCAGCCGGCGTCCTTCCAGACGACCTGTGCGACGACGAGCGCAGGGTAGGCGTCCGGGTTGCCGATGATGTCGACGGAGTGCAGACCCGCCTGCCCGAGCACGGAGTTGAGAAGCCCGGTGTCGGCGAGCACCTGCTGGAACAGGGCGACGACGATGACCCACGACAGGAAGTGCGGCAGATAGACCACCGACTGCACGAAGCGCCGCGTCAGGTCCGAGGTCAGGCTGTGCAGGAGCAGGGCCAGACCGAGCGGGACCGGGAAGAAGAAGACCAGCTGGAGCACCGCGAGGAAGAGCGTGTTCCAGGTCGCGTGCCAGAAGTCCGGATCGCTGAACATCCGGTCGAAGTTCTCGAGGCCGACCCAGGGGCTGGCCCAGAGGCCGTCGAAGGGGACGTACTCCTTGAAGGCGACGGCGTTCCCGATGAACGCGCCGTAGTGGAACACCAGGAAGTACGCGACTCCCGGAGCCATGAGCAGCAGCAGGACCCGCGAGGAGCGAAACCGTTTCCATCGCTCATCTCGCTCGATTTTGTTGCCATTTGGCCGGTTACTGCGCTCGCCGGGCGGCTTCACCGCCTCGGTTTCCGTCCGTTCCTTCGTCACCGCTGACACGGCAGCCCCTCCGTTGTCGGAACAAGGTGAAACAAGGTGACCGGAATCTAAAGCGGTTACTAACCCCGGTCAACCCCCTTGAGCCCGCGATCTCTTGACCGCCGTCCCGACTTCGGCCTAGCCTCCAGGCGCTGTTGGGTAACCGGTTACTACGAGGGATGGTCACGCGTGGCAGACCAGGCAGAGTTGACAGGCCGGCCGAACGCGGTGCTCGCCATGAGCGCCGACGTGGCGGACCGGGTGTTCGCCCCCGACCTCAGGGAACGGCTCGCCCGGAGCGTGGAGTTGGCGCCCGACCTGCTCACCGGCTCGCTCTCCGGGGCGGACGCGCGCGCGGTGCTCGCCGACACGCAGATCCTGGTCACCGGCTGGAACTGCCCGCCCATCTCGGCGGAGATCCTCGCTCACGCCCCTCGGCTCCGGGCCCTCGTGCATGCGGCCGGATCGGTGAAACCCGTGGTCACGGACGCCCTGTGGGAGCGGGGCGTGGTGGTCTCGTCGGCGGCCGACGCCAACGCCGGGCCCGTCGTGGCCTACACGCTCGCCGCGATCACCTTCGCGGCGAAGGGCGCGCTGTCGACCGCGGCGGGCTACGCCGCCGGGTGGCCGCCCTTCACCGAACGGACGGGCGCCGACGCCCGCACCGTCGGCATCATCGGCGCGTCCCGCATCGGCCGCGGGGTCATCGCCGGGCTGCGCGCGTCCGACGCCAGGCTGCGCGTGCTGCTCACCGATCCGTACGTCACGAGGGAGGAGGCTGCGGGGCTCGGCGTGGAGCTCGTCGACCTCTCGGAACTGTGCCGGAGCAGTTCGATCGTCAGCGTCCACGCGCCCCAACTCACCGAGACGCGGGGCATGGTGAGCGAGGAGATGCTGAAACTGATCCCCGACGGGGGCACCGTCATCAACACCGCGCGCGGCTCACTGGTCGACACGGAGGCGCTGGCCCGGGAGTGCGGGGCGGGCCGCCTCGACGCCTTCCTGGACGTCACGGACCCGGAGCCGCTGCCGCCCGGCCACCCCCTGCTCACGCTCCCGAACGTCCTCGTCACCCCGCATGTCGCGGGGGCGCAGGGCAGCGAGGTGCGCAGGCTCGGGGAGTTCGCGGTGGGGGAGGTGGAGAGGTTCGTGCGGGGGGAGGAGCTGCGGGGGCGGTTGCTGCGGGAGGAGTTGCTGCGGGTGGCGTAGGGGTGGTCGAGGGGCTGGATTTCCAGCCCCTGCGGCGGTTGAGGAGCGGGGCCCGGGGCGGAGAGGCCCGCCGCGCCGGAGAGGCCCCCGCGCCGGAGAGGACTTTCGGGACGGGACGGGACGGGGCGGGGCTGGGGAAAACTACGGCTTGGCGCCCCGCGCCTTCAGCAAGCCCGTCATCAGCTCGATCTCCGACTCCTGCGACGCCACCATCCCCCGCGCGAGCCGCACCTCAGCCCCCACCTCGCATCGGTCGACGCACCCCTCGGCCATATGGACCCCGCCCTTGTGGTGTTTGATCATCAGCTGCAGATAGCGCACCTCAGCAGCCCGCCCCGGCAGCTTTCCGAGCTGCTTGAGCTCGGTGTTCGTCGCCATCCCCGGCATCAGGGCGCCGTCCTCGCCCGGCGGCATGTCGCCCATGCCCATCCACTCCATCGGAGCGCTCTCGGGCACCTTCGGCAGCTCCCACAGGTCGAGCCAGCCGAGCAGCATGCCCCGCTGGTTCGCCTGGGTCTGGGCGATGTCGTACGCGAGGCGGCGGATCTCCTCGTCCTTCGTGCGGTCGCGCACGATGTACGACATCTCCACGGCCTGCTGGTGATGTGTCGCCATGTCACGGGCGAAGCCCGCGTCGGCCGACTCCGTGGAGGGGACGGACGCGGAGGACGAGCCGTCCGACGAGGCGACCGCGACGGTGATGCCGCCGCCGGCCACGACAGCCGTCGCGACGGCCCCGACCACCCAGCAGGTACGCCGCCTCACTGGGCCTTGCCACCCGTGCAGGCGGCCCCCGGCTCAGGGGTCTGCTTGCCCTGTACGTACGTGGAGAAGAAGGAGGCGACCTTCGGGTCGGACGCGCCCGTCACCGTGCGCTGGTGGCCCCAGGCCGTCAGCATGACCGGATCCTTCTGGTCCTTGACCGGACTCATCAGCGAGTACGGCGTCTGCTTGACCTTCTGTTCCAGCTTCTTCAGGTCAGCGGCCTTCGCCTTCTCGTTGTACGTCACCCAGACAGCGCCGTGCTCCAGGGAGTGCACGGCATGGCGTTCCGGGATCTCGTCCTGGTAGACGTCGCCGTTGCAGTTCATCCACGCCTGGTCGTGGTCGCCGCCCACCGGCGGGGTCATCGCGTAACTGACGTCCTTGGTGACGTGCGTACGGCCCAGCTTCTTGGCGTCCCAGACCTTCTCGCCGTCCGCGGTCGTCTCGAACTTCGACGCGGCGTTCCCGTCGGCGGCCGTGCCGGAGTCGTCGTCGGCCTGCTGGAAGAGGACGACACCGCCCACGACGAGGGCGGCGACCACCACCGCGCTCAGCGTGATCGTGATGACGCGGCCACGGCGGTCGCGTGCGCGCTCCGCCCGGCGCATCTCATCTATCCGGGCCTTGCGGGAGGAGCTACTCGTGTTCTTGGCGGAACCCATGTTGTGTCCTTCGGCGATGCGGAGATACGACGGAAAGGGCGGGACGCGCGGGGCGGAACATGATGTAACGGTTCGCTGATCGTAATGGGCGAGCGCGGCGGGCTGTAGGGGCAGACCGAGCCGCCCGCTGTTACGGGCGCGCCGAACAGCAGGCACTATGGGCACAGGGCGGCGCATGGCCCGCAACGTGCTCGAAACGGTGTGGTGGGATGCTCATGTGCCCCGATGCGTCCCCAGGTCTGGGAACAGCGCGGACGCAGACGGCCTGACCAGCAAGGATGGGTGGAAGCGGAAGATGGACAAGCAGCAGGAATTCGTGCTCCGGACACTGGAGGAGCGCGACATCCGGTTCGTACGCCTGTGGTTCACGGATGTCCTCGGCTTCCTGAAATCGGTCGCGGTGGCTCCGGCCGAGCTGGAGCAGGCCTTCGACGAGGGCATCGGCTTCGACGGCTCGGCGATCGAGGGATTCGCCCGGGTGTACGAGTCGGACATGATCGCCAAGCCTGACCCGTCGACGTTCCAGGTCCTGCCCTGGCGCGCGGAGGCCCCCGGCACCGCCCGCATGTTCTGCGACATCCTCATGCCGGACGGCTCCCCGTCCTTCGCGGACCCCCGTTTCGTCCTCAAGCGCGCCCTGGCGAAGACCTCCGACCTCGGGTTCACCTTCTACACCCACCCCGAGATCGAGTTCTTCCTCCTGAAGGACAAGCCGCTGGACGGCTCGCGGCCCACCCCCGCCGACAACTCCGGCTACTTCGACCACACCCCGCAGAACGTCGGGATGGACTTCCGCCGCCAGGCCATCACGATGCTCGAATCCATGGGCATCTCGGTCGAGTTCAGCCATCACGAGGGCGCGCCGGGCCAACAGGAGATCGACCTGCGGTACGCGGACGCGCTGTCCACGGCCGACAACATCATGACGTTCCGTCTGGTCATGAAGCAGGTGGCTCTCGAACAGGGCGTCCAGGCGACCTTCATGCCGAAACCGTTCTCCGAACACCCGGGCTCGGGCATGCACACGCACCTCTCCCTCTTCGAGGGCGACCGCAACGCCTTCTACGAGTCCGGCTCCGAGTACCAGCTCTCCAAGGTGGGCCGCTCCTTCATCGCCGGCCTCCTCAAGCACGCCGCCGAGATCTCCGCGGTCACCAACCAGTGGGTGAACTCCTACAAGCGCATCTGGGGCGGCTCGGAGCGCACGGCGGGCGCGGGGGGCGAGGCACCCTCGTACATCTGCTGGGGCCACAACAACCGCTCGGCGCTGATCCGCGTCCCGATGTACAAGCCCGGCAAGACCGGCTCGGCGAGGGTGGAGGTCCGCTCGATCGACTCGGGCGCGAACCCGTACCTGACGTACGCGGTACTGCTCGCCGCGGGCCTGAAGGGCATCGAGGAGGGCTACGAACTCCCGCCGGGCGCCGACGACGACGTCTGGGCCCTCTCGGACGCGGAACGCCGCGCGATGGGCATCGAGCCGCTGCCGCAGAACCTGGGCGAGGCGATTGCTCTGATGGAGCGGTCGGAACTGGTCGCCGAGACGCTCGGCGAGCATGTGTACGACTTCTTCCTGCGGAACAAGAAGCAGGAGTGGGAGGAGTACCGGAGTGAGGTCACGGCCTTCGAGCTGAGGAAGAACCTGCCGGTGTTGTAAAGCGCCCCGTAAGGGGCGCGGGGAACTGCGCGAGCAACCACAAAAGAGCCGCAGTCGCGTCTACCGAGCAACCCGGCAGACGCGACCGCGGCCCTTCGCGCGCTGAGCGCGCCCCGCGGTGGAGCCGCAAATCGATGCAGCCCCGCGCCCCTACAGGGCGCTGACGATCGCGTCCCGCAGTGATGTCGTCGCCCGGACGCGATACTCCTGGATGGCCCAGCCATTGCCATCCGGGTCCTTGAAGTACATGAACGTGCCGCCGTCCTGCGGCGCGTGTGCCACCGGCTCCGAGACGTCCAGGCCGCGTGCGGTCAGCTCGGCGTGGGCGGTCTTCGCGTCGGCGACGCACAGTTGCAGGCCCTGGTAGGAACCGGGGGCCGGGGTCGGGCCGTCCATCGTGTCCCAGAGGGTGTCGGCGAGGGCGATGGAACAGCCGGACCCCGGCGGGGTCAGCTGGACGATGCGCATGCCCGGCATGACCTCCTGGTCGATGTCCACGTGGAAGCCCAGCTTGTCGCGGTAGAACTCCATGGCCCGGTCGACGTCACTGACGGGGAGCGGGATCACCTCGAGTGTGTATTCCATGGGCCGAGTACATCAGGGCGCGATGGCCCTGTCAGCGCGACGCCGCACCCCGTGTCACCGCTCCGAAAGCGGACTCGGGGCCTCCTGCACCGCCCAGCCGTTGCCGTCCGGATCCTTGAAGAAGCAGAAGCCGTTCCAGGTTTCACCCGTTCCCTCGGCCCAGCCGTCGGGGCCCACGTGCAGTACGGGTGTCACGTCCACGCCGCGCTCCGCCAGCTCGGCCCGCGCGGCCACGATGTCCGTGACGCACAGCTGCAGGCCGTGCTGCGAGCCCGGCGTCATCTCCGAGGTGCCGGGAGCGGGCGGCATGCCGGTCATCATGGCGAACGAGCAGCGTGAGCCGGGCGGGGTGAACTGGATGATGCGCACGCCGGGGGCGACCGTGCTGTCCAGGTCCGCCTTGAAGCCGCACTTGTGCTCGTAGAAGTCCTTGGCGCGGTCCATGTCGGCGACAGGGATCGTCACCACTTCCAGTGTCCAGTCCATCAGGTGGTCTCCTCGGGTGTCCGTGTCCGTGTCCGTCTCCGGGTCTCACGTGAAGCGCCAGCGCGTCTGGCTGAACGGCTCGCCCTTGCCGAAGCCGAAGGCGGTGCGGGGCGCCACCTCGAAGACGTACGCGTGGCCCGCCCCGTGGTGGAAGCAGCCGTCCCGCACCTCGTAGTGCCAGAACCTGCCGTACTTCTCCTCCCACGCCGCCGCGAGGCGCCGCAGCCTGTCCTCGTCGGTGATCCGGACCGCGGTGCCCTCGACGACCATGTCGTGCCCCTTGTCCCAGCGGTTGACGCCGGTGGTCAGCACGACCTCGGGGTTGTCCGCCACGTTCCGTGCCTTGCGCTCCTCGGGGCCCGTGCAGAAGTGCAGGGCGCCGTCCAGCCAGACCGCGGGCAGCGGCGTGACGTGCGGGCGTCCGTCGGGGCGTACGGACGAGATCCAGAAGAGCTCGGCCGACTTGAGCTGCCGCACGGCGTCCGCCCACGGGGTCGCGGTCGCCCCGGCACTGCTGTACCGGGAATCCAGTTCCGTACGCGGTTCCTTGCTCGGCATGGTCCGCCTCCTGACGCCGACACCAATGCTCCCGTCCAAGGATGGACTCCGCGCGCGGGCAGAACTCATCGGTCAGGCCGTAGGCTCGGGCCAGGAGTGATCGAACGGAGGCGCGAGGATGACGGTGCCGCAAGGGCGCAGAAGCAGTACGTTCACGCGGCTGCTGCGGCATGGCTTCACGGATCCGTCCGCCGCCGAGCGGCTCCTGGGCGCCCCCGAGCTGTCCGCGGTGCGGACCGACCCGGTGCTTCTGGACGCCCTCGGCGCCGCCGCCGACCCGGACCTGGCGCTCCTCGGCCTCGTACGCCTGGTCGAGGGGCAGCCCGATGAGAACGGCCGCCGGGAGCTGCTCGACACCCTGGTCAGCGCCAAGCCGCTGCGCGACCGGCTGCTCGGCGTGCTCGGCGCCTCCGAGGCCCTCGCCGACCACCTGGCCAGGCACCCCCGCGACTGGCGGGCCCTGGTCACCTACGAGCTGGCCGACCTGCACCCCGGCGTCGAGGAGTTCGAGCGCGGCCTCGCCGACGCCACCGACCCGGTCTCGCTGCGCGTCTCCTACCGCCGCTGCCTGCTCGCCATAGCGGCCCGGGACGTCTGCGGCACGACGGACCTGGCCGAGGCCGCCGCCGAGCTCGCGGACCTGGCGACGGCGACCCTGCGTGCCGCGCTCACCATGGCCGAGCAGGCGGCGCCCGAGGACGCCGCGCAGTGCAGGCTCGCCGTCATCGCGATGGGCAAGTGCGGTGGCCACGAGCTGAATTACGTGTCGGACGTCGACGTCATCTTCGTCGGCGAGCCCGCGGAGGGTCCGGGCGGCACGGACGCCGCCGACGAGGGCAAGGCGATCCAGGCCGCCACCCGGCTCGCCTCGCACATGATGCGGATCTGCTCGGAGACGACGGTCGAGGGCACGATCTGGCCGGTCGACGCCAACCTCCGCCCGGAGGGCCGCAACGGCCCCCTCGTGCGCACCCTCAGCAGCCACCTCGTCTACTACCAACGCTGGGCCAAGACCTGGGAGTTCCAGGCGCTGCTCAAGGCCCGCCCGGTGGCCGGGGACCTGGACCTCGGCCAGGAGTACGTGGACACTCTCGCGCCCCTCGTCTGGCAGGCGGCCGAGCGCGAGAACTTCGTGCCCGACGTGCAGAAGATGCGCCGCCGCGTCGTGGAGAACATCCCTGCGGGCGAGGTCGACCGCGAGCTGAAACTGGGTCCCGGCGGGCTGCGGGACGTCGAATTCGCCGTACAGCTCCTGCAGTTGGTGCACGGGCGCGACGACACCTCGATCCGCAGCGGCTCGACCCTCGCGGCCCTGGAGGCGCTCGCGGCCGGCGGCTATGTGGGGCGCGTGGACGCGGTACAGCTCGACGACGCCTACCGCTTCCTGCGCTCCCTGGAGCACCGCATCCAGCTGTTCAAGATGCGGCGTACCCACCTGATCCCCGAGGACGACGCCGACCTGCGGCGCATCGGCCGCTCCCTGGGCATGCGCACGGAGCCGATCACCGAGCTGAACCGCGCGCTGAAGCGGCACACCTCGGTCGTGCGCCGCCTGCACGAGAAGCTGTTCTACCGCCCGCTCCTCGATGCCGTGGCTCAACTTGCCCCCGTAGAGACCCGGTTGAGCACCGAAGCGGCGCGCGAACGCCTGGTGGCCCTCGGCTACCACGACCCCGCCGCAGCCCTGCGCCACCTGGAGGCCCTCGCGTCCGGCGTCACCCGCAAGGCGGCGATCCAGCGCACCCTGCTCCCCGTACTCCTCGGCTGGTTCGCGGACTCGGCGGACCCCGACGCGGGCCTCCTGAACTTCCGCAAGGTGTCGGACGCCCTGGGCAAGACTCCTTGGTATCTCAGGCTCCTGCGCGACGAGGGCGCGGCGGCCGAGAACCTCGCCCGCGTCCTGTCCGCGGGACGCCTGGCCCCCGACCTCCTCATGCGCGCCCCCGAAGCGGTGGCCCTGCTCGGCGACCAGCGCGGCCTCGAACCGCGCGACCACGCCCATCTGGAGCAGGAGGCCCTGGCCGCGGTGGGCCGCGCGGACGGCGCCGAACAGGCCGTGACGGCGGCGCGAGGCGTCCGCCGCCGCGAGCTGTTCCGCACGACGGCGGCCGACATCATCGGCTCGTACGGCACCGAGGAGAGCCCCGTGGCGGCCGATCCCGGCGCGCTGCTCGACCGCGTGGGCGACGCGGTCTCCGACCTCACGGCGGTCACGATCGCCGGGACGCTGCGCGCGGTGGTCCGCGAAGGCTGGGGCGACACGCTGCCGGTGCGGTTCGCGGTGATCGGCATGGGCCGCTTCGGCGGCCACGAACTGGGCTACGGCTCGGACGCGGACGTCCTCTTCGTCCACGAGCCGCGCGAGGGCGTCGGCGAGCACGAGGCGGCGAAGGCGGCCTCGCAGGTGGTCTCCGAGATGCGAAGGCTCCTCCAACTGCCCAGCTCCGACCCGCCGTTGCTGATCGACGCGGATCTGCGCCCGGAGGGCAAGAGCGGCCCGCTGGTGCGGACCCTCGCCTCGTACGAGGCCTACTACCGCCGCTGGTCACTGGTCTGGGAGTCCCAGGCGCTGCTCCGTGCCGAACCGGTCGCCGGTGACGCGGAGTTGGGCCGCGCCTTCATCGACCTCGTGGACCCGCTGCGTTACCCGGCGGAGGGCCTCGGCGACGACGCCGTCCGCGAGATCCGCCGCCTGAAGGCACGCATGGAGGCGGAGCGGATGCCGCGCGGCGCCGATCCCACCCTGCACACCAAGCTGGGCCGCGGCGGTCTCTCGGACGTCGAATGGACCGTCCAGCTCATGCAGTTGACCCACGGGTGGGTCGAACCGGGCCTGCGCACGACCCGCACCCGCGAGGCGCTCGCCGCGGCCTGCGCGGCCGAGCTGATCCCGACCGAGGACGCGGCGATCCTGGACGAGGCGTGGGTCCTTGCCGCGCGTGTGCGCAACGCGGTGATGCTGGTGCGCGGCAGGGCCGGTGACACGTTCCCCTCGGACGGCCGTGAACTCGCCGCGGTGGGACGCTACTTGGGATACGACCCCGGTCACGTGGGGGACATGCTGGACGACTACCGGCGGACCACGCGCAGGGCGCGGGCCGTGATGGAGGAGCGGTTCTACGGGGCGTAGGGCCCCCGGTGCCCGAGCAGGGTCCGCGCATGGGCGAGGAACCCCGTGAGCGCCAGCTCGAAGGCGCGGTCGGCCCGGCCCGGGGGCGTCGCGTCAAGGGCCCGCGCGAGGGCGGGCGTCGACGCCTCGTCCGGCAGCTCCCACATGGCCTCGGGCGCCGCCAGGTCAAGGGCCGAGCCGAGCACCAGGTTCTCCAGGGAGATGATCACCGGCATGACGTCGGCGAGCCCGAACCCCGCGTCGAGCAAGAGCGTCACCGCGCACTCGTACTGTTCGAGCACGCGGGGCGCGCGCACCGGTGAGGTCATCAGGAGCGGGATGACCCTGGGGTGGGCCGCGAAGGCGGCGCGGTAGGAGCGGGCCCAGGCGGACATCGACGCGTCCCAGGGGCGACGCGGGTCGAGGGTGCCGGGATCGATCGCCTCGCACACGCGCTCGCGCAGCAGTTCCACGATGCCGTCCCGGCCGTCCACGTGGTGATAGACGGAACCGGTCTGCGCGCCCAGGCGCTTGGCGACCTGCGGGACGCTGAAGTCGCCCTTCTCGTCGACGAGGGCGAGCGCGGTGGTGGTGATGCGCTCCCGGTCGAGCAGGGGTGTGCGCGGCCGTCCCATGATTCCGATCTCCTCACCAAGTCCTCCAAGGGCCCGGTCTCCCTGGCACCAGGGTCTTCCCGTGTGCCCATGCCGGAGGCTACATTGCGGAAACCGAAAGCCTTTAGGTTTCGGGTCCGGCGGCTACTACTCCCCACCGCCGTGGTCCCTGCCCCCGCCTGCCCGCCTGCCGCAGAAGGGCTTCTCCTCCGCATGTCCGTGACCACCCCGACCCCACCCGCCGAAACCGGCCCCACGCTCCGCGGCGGCTCCCTCGGCACCGCCGACATCGCCTTCTTCGTCGTCTCCGCAGCCGCCCCGCTCACCGTGATGGCGGGCGTCGCCCCCATCGCCATCTCCCTGGGCGGCATCGGCGCGCCCGTCGGCTATCTGCTCGCCGGGATCACGCTCGCCGTGTTCGCCGTCGGGTTCACCGCGATGAGCCGCCACGTCCGCAGCGGCGGCGCCTTCTACGCGTACATCACGCGCGGTCTCGGCCGCCCCGCCGGGATCGCCGCGGCGCTGCTCGCCATGCTGGGCTACAACGGCATGGAGATAGGCGTCTACGGTCTCCTCGGCACCGCCACGCAGGACACCGCCCTCGCCCTGTCCGGCGCGGACATTCCCTGGCTACCGGTGTCCCTCGCCGGGCTGCTCCTGATCTGGTACGCCGGATACCGCTCCATCGACTTCGGCGCGAAACTGCTCGGCGTGCTCCTCGTCGCCGAGACGGGCATCCTGGTGCTGCTCGCGGGCGGCGTCCTCATCAAGGGAGGCGGCCCGGAAGGGCTGAGCCTGGACGGCTTCGCCCCCGGCAACGTCTTCGTCCCCGGCACGGCCGCCGTACTCGCCTTCGCCTTCGCCGCGTTCACCGGCTTCGAGTCGACCGTCATCTACCGGCGTGAGGCACGCGATCCCGACCGTACGGTCCCGCGCGCGACGTACATCGCGGTGGCGTTCCTCGGGCTCTTCTACGCCTTCGTCGTCTGGACGGTGATCCAGGCCTTCGGCGACGAAGCGGTGGTGGAGGCGGCCGGCTCGGACCCGGCGGGCCTCTTCTTCTCCGCCATCACGACGTATGTGGGCGGCTGGGCAGCCGACTTGATGCACGTGCTGATCGTGACGAGCGTGCTGGCCTCGCTCCTCGCCTTCCACAACGCGATCAACCGGTACGGGCTCGCGCTCGCGGAGGAGGGGGTGTTGCCGAAGGCGCTCGGGCGTGTGCACGGGCGGCACCGGTCGCCGTATGTGGCGGGGGCTGCGCAGACGGCCCTCGGGGCCGTGGTGGTCATCGCCTTCGCGGCGGCGGGCGCGGATCCTTATGATCAGCTGCTGCTGTGGGTCAACACCCCTGGGATGATCGGTCTGTTGGCGCTTCAGCTGATCGCTGCGGTGGCGGTTCCTTTCTACTTCCGGCGCGTCAGCCACCAGGAGGGTGTGCTGCGGACGGTGGTCGCGCCGGGGGTGGCGACGGTGCTGCTGAGCGTGGCGCTGGTCCTGGTCGCCACGCACATCGACGTCTTCACCGGGGCGAGCCCCTTCGTCAACGCCATCCTGGTGGGGGTTGCTCCTGGTGTGTTCGTCCTCGGGCTGGCCCTGGCGCTGTGGCTGCGCCGCCGGAGACCGGAGGTGTACGAGGGCTTCGCGGCGGAACCGAACTGATCCATCCCCAACCCCGCCCCTTCCCGAAAACCCGCTCTGGCGCGGGGGCCTTGGTGGACCTCATCACCGGTTTCGCCGAGTTCGTCCTCAAACGCCGGACGGGCTGGAAGTCCAGCCCGGCCGGCGTTTGGGGCCATCTTTTCGGGGGTCCAGGGGGCGGAGCCCCATGGTTTCGGGAAGGGGCGGGATTGGGGAAAGCCCCGCAGGGCCGCACTAACCGCAACCAAACAACCAACCAACGAACAACTCACCCCCCCCGAACGGAGTTCCCCGTGCCCCCCGCCGACCTCATCCTCACCGGCGCCCACATCCGCACCCTCGACCCCACGAACCCCCACGCCACCGCCCTCGCAGTCCACGAAGGACACATCGCGGCAGTGGGCACCGACGCAGACATACGCGACTGGCGCGACCCCCGCACCGAAACCGTCCACCTGGACGGAGCCACCCTCACCCCGGGCCTCGTCGACTCCCACAGTCACCCCGTCTGGGGCCTGGAGATGGCAACCGGGCTCGACCTCTCCGCCGTAGCCGACCTCGACCAGCTCCGCGCCGCCCTGCGTACAGCAGACCGCGTCGACGGGTGGGTCATCGCCTGGGGGCTCGACCACAACGTCTTCGGCGGGCGGCCCGTCCACCGTGCGCTCGTCGAGGACGCCCTCGACGGCGCGCCCGCCTTCATCCGCCTCTACGACGGGCACTCCGCCCTGGCCAGCGCCGCCGCCCTCCGCGCGGCGGGTGTCGAAGGGCCCCGTACCTTCGCCCAGCGCGCCACCGTCGTCTGTGACGACGAAGGGCGCCCCACCGGCCACCTCGTCGAGCACGCCGCCATGGACCTCCTCACCCCCGTCCTGCCCCGGCCCTCCCGCGCCCAGCGCCGCACCCGCCTCGTCGAGCTGCTCTCCGCGATGGCCGCCACCGGCCTCACCGGCGCCCATGTCATGGACCTCGGCGGCGACGACGTACCCGGACTGCTCGCCGGGGTCGAGAGCGAGACGCACCTGCCCCTCCGCCTGCGGCTCGCCCCCTGGTGCATGCCCGGCGTCGAAGCGGAAGGCCTTGCCGAGCTGATCGCCCTGCAGTCGCGCGCGGGCCGGCACTGGCGGATCGGCGGGGTCAAGTTCTTCATGGACGGCACCGTCGAGGGCGGCACCGCCTGGCTGGAGCACGCGGACTGCCACGGGCAGGGCACCGACGCCTTCTGGCCGGACCCGGAGGCCTACGCCGACGCCGTACGGCACCTGCACGCGGCCGGCGTGCGCACGGCGACCCACGCGATCGGGGACGCCGCCGTACGGCACGTGCTCGACACCGTGGCCTCACTGGGCCCCGGAGCCCGCCTCGCGCACCGGATCGAGCACATCGAGACCGTCCCGGACGACACGGTCCCGCGCTTCGCGGAGCTGGGGGTGATCGCCTCGATGCAGCCGCCGCACACCGCGTACACACGCGCCGACCACAGCGACGAGTGGTCCAGGCGGCTGGGGGACGAGCGGGCCGCCCGCGCCTGGCGGACCCGGGACCTGCGGGACGCGGGCGCCGTCGTGGCCCTCGGCTCCGACTGGCCCATCGCGCACTACGACGCCCGTGAGGTCCTGGCCACCGCGCGGGCGCCCCGTGGAGCGGCGGGGCAGGCACAGGGGCTGACCGGACTCCAGGCCCTGGAGGGCTGCACCTCGCACGCGGCGATCGCCGCCGGAGACTCCGACGTCGCGGGACGCATCGCGCCCGGGTTCCGGGCCGACCTCACCGCCTTCGGGCTCGACCCCGTGGCGGCGCCCGCCGACGAGGTGGCGCAGGCGCCGATCCCGCTCACCGTGTCCGGAGGGCACATCACCCACCGTCACCAGTGACAGCCGACGACCGGGCTCGCCTCAGGCCCTGAACCTCGCCCTGACCTTGGCCGGCAGGAGCGGAGCCCGGTCCTCGCGCGACGCCACCTCACGCGGCAGCCTGTGCGGCATCGTCCCGTACCAGGCCCAGGCCACCGCGAAGCCGAACGCCAGGCAGATCATGCCGCCCACCGCGTCCAGCCAGAAGTGGTTGGCGGTGGCCACGATGACGATCAGGGTCGCCGTGGGGTAGAGCAGGCCGAGCACCTTCACCCACGGCACCGAGGCCAGGGCGAAGATCGTCAGACCGCACCACAGGGACCAGCCGATGTGCATGGACGGCATCGCCGCGTACTGGTTCGACATGTGCTTGAGGTCGCCGGATGCCATCGAGCCCCAGGTCTGGTGGACCAGGACCGTGTCGATGAAATCGTGGCCGTTCATCAGGCGCGGGGGTGCGAGCGGATACAGGTAGTAGCCGAGCAGGGCCACCCCCGTCGTCGCGAAGAGCACCATGCGCGTGGCGGCGTAACGCCCCGGATGCCATCGGAACAGCCAGACCAGGACGCCGAGCGTCACCACGAAGTGCAGCGTCGCGTAGTAGTAGTTCATGCCGACGATGAGCCATGTCACCGAGTTCACCGCGTGGTTGACGCTCTCTTCCACGGCGATTCCGAGATGCTGCTCCGCCCGCCAGATCCAGTCGGCGTTGCGCAGGGCCTGCGACTTCTGTTCCGGAACGGCGTTGCGGATCAGGGAGTACGTCCAGTAACTCACCGCGATCAGCAGGATCTCGAACCAGAGCCGAGGGCGCCTGGGGGTGCGAAGACGGCGCAGGAAAGTCCGCCCATGGCGGTCCTCCTGCTCGCCCGCGATGGGTGATGTGGTGGGCCGCTGCTGGCCTTCCAGTGTCGTCACAGTCATCTCACCCATAGGCACAGAGTCTGCCAGATACCGACCCTCCGACCGATCATCCCAAGGTCTGGTTCAGGTCGCATTCTCTACGCCCTATGGACGAGTGCGCCCCCGAGGGGCAGAAGCCGTTGAACCCCGAACGACCAGCTCCGGCATGAAGACGAATTCGCTGTGCGGGGCGGGCGTGCCGCCGATCTCCTCCAGGAGTGTACGCACCGCCGCCTGCCCCATCGAGGGCACGGGTTTACGCACCGTGGTCAGGGGCGGATCGGTGAACGCGATCAGCGGGGAATCGTCGAATCCCACCACGGAGATGTCGTCCGGGACCTCGAATCCGCGCTGCCGCGCCGTCCGTATCGCCCCCAGGGCCATCATGTCGCTGGCGCACACCACGGCCGTGCAGTCGCGGTCCAGAAGCGCGGACGCCGCGGCCTGCCCACCCTCCAGCGTGTACAGCGAATGCTGGACAAGCTCCGACTCGATCTCCTCGGGGGTCAGTGCCAGCTGGTCCTGCACCGCGCGCACGAAGCCCTCGATCTTCCGCTGTACGGGCACGAACCGCTTGGGACCCAGGGCGAGTCCGATCCGTGTATGACCCAGGGAGACGAGGTGGGTCACCGCGAGGCGCATCGCGGCCCGGTCGTCCGGCGAGATGAAGGGCGCCTGCACCTTGGGGGAGAAGCCGTCGACGAGCACGAACGGCACGCCCTGTGCCCGCAGCTGTTCGTAGCGCTGCATGTCGGCGGAAGTGTCCGCGTGCAGGCCGGAGACGAAGATGATGCCGCTGACACCGCGGTCCACGAGCATCTCCGTCAGCTCGTCCTCCGTGGAGCCGCCCGGCGTCTGGGTGGCGAGGACGGGCGTGTAACCCTGCCGGGTCAGGGCCTGGCCGATGACCTGGGCGAGCGCGGGGAATATCGGGTTCTCGAGCTCCGGCGTGATCAGCCCGATGAGGCCGGCGCTGCGTCGGCGCAGCCGCACCGGGCGTTCGTAGCCGAGCACGTCGAGTGCGGCAAGCACTGACTGGCGGGTGGCCCCGGCGACTCCGGGCTTGCCGTTGAGCACCCGGCTGACCGTCGCCTCGCTGACCCCCGCCTGCGCTGCGATGTCGGCCAGTCGCGCGGTCACAGGATTGGACTGTACCGGTCACATCTCAGGCTGCCCACCAGACCGTTGAATCCGCGGGCAGGGCCGTCCCGTCCGCGCCGGGCGTCGTGGCGGCGCTCGACAGGAGCACGCTGCCGGGGGTGGGGACCGTGACGGGGGCGGCGGTGAGGTTCACCGTGCAGACCATCGAACCCCCGGGACTCGTACGGCGGAAGGACAGGACACCCTCGGGCGCGTCGAGCCACTCCACGTCGCGGCCCGCGCCGAGCGCCGGGTGTTCGCGGCGCACAGCGAGCGCCTTGCGGTAGAACTCCAGGGTCGACGCGGGGTCGCCGTCCTGGGCCTCGACCGTGAAATCCTTCCAGGCGGCGGGCTGCGGCAGCCAGCTCGGGCCGCCATCGACGGGCCCGAAGCCGAACGGCGCCCGGTCCCCGGACCACGGCAGCGGAACCCGGCAGCCGTCCCGCGTCCCGTCCTGCCCCGTGCTGCGGAAGAACGCCGGGTCCTGGCGCACCTCGTCCGGCAGCTCCGTCACCTCGGGCAGGCCGAGCTCCTCGCCCTGGTAGATGTACGCCGAGCCGGGCAGCGCCAGCATCAGGAGCGTGGCGGCCTTCGCCCGGCGCAGGCCGCGCGCCGCGTCGCCTTCGGCGAGGCGGGTGGAGTGGCGTACGACGTCGTGGTTGGAGAGCACCCAGGTGGCGGGCGCCCCCACGGCGTTCATCGCGGCGAGGGAGCGGTCGATGACGGCGCGCAGCGCGGGCGCGTCCCAAGCGGTCGTCAGATACTCGAAGTTGAAGGCCTGGTGCAGCTCGCCGGGGCGCAGGTAGCGCGCGCTGCGTTCCACCGTCGGCGTCCACGCCTCGGCGACGGCGATGCGCTCGCCGGGGTACTCCTGGAGGATCCGCCGCCAGCTGCGGTAGATCTCGTGCACGCCGTCCTGGTCGAAGTAGGGGACGGACTGCTTGCCCAGCAGCTTCACCTGCTCCTCGTGGCCGATGTCGGGCAGGCCCGCCGCCTTCACCAGGCCGTGGGCCACGTCGATGCGGAAACCGTCGATGCCGAGGTCGAGCCAGTAGCGCAGGATGGAGCGGAACTCCTCGTGCACCGCCGGGTGGTCCCAGTTGAAGTCGGGCTGCTCGGGCGCGAAGAGATGGAGGTACCACTCGCCGTCCGCGACGCGCGTCCAGGCGGGCCCGCCGAAGACGGACTCCCAGTCGTTGGGCGGCAGTTGACCGTCCTCGCCCTTGCCGGGCCGGAAGTGGAAGCGTTCGCGCGCCGGGGACCCCGCGCCCTCGCGCACCGCCTGCTTGAACCACTCGTGCTGGTCAGAGCAGTGGTTGGGCACCAGGTCGACGATCACCCGCAGTCCGAGCGCGTGCGCTTCCCGTACGAGTGCGTCGGCGTCCGGCAGGGTGCCGAACATGGGGTCGACCGCGCGGTAGTCGGCCACGTCGTACCCGGCGTCGGCCTGCGGGGACGCGTAGAAGGGCGAGAGCCAGACGGCGTCGACGCCGAGCCGCTTCAGGTGGGTCAGGCGGGCCGTGACGCCGGGCAGATCGCCCATGCCGTCGCCGTTGCCGTCGGCGAAGCTGCGCGGATACACCTGGTAGATGACGGCGTCGCGCCACCACTCACGGGGAGCGGAGCCGTCGGCCGGTGCGTCTGCGGGAAGGGCGGCGGTGACGTGCTGGGTCATGAAGTCCTCGGGAGTACGGGGGTGGGCGGCACCCCGTTGAACGTCTCGCGGAAGGCGAAGGTCACGAGGCTGTCCTCCTCGCCCGTTCCCCGAACAGGCCGAAGTCGAAAACCCTACTGTCGGGCATGTCGCACGTGAGGTGAGTTCGACGACCGCCACCGTTCCGGGTCATACTGCCGCCGACTTGCCCCGGGGGGTGTCCCGGCGCGCTAACTTGATGGGGCAGGCACGAGTCGGCCTGCCCCCGTTTTGCGCTGAGGGGCTGTCCCGCGTGAGCGTCAAGGGCAAGGCAGTGAACACAGTCAGCACGGTCCTGGTCGTCGACGACGTGCCTGCGAGCAGGTACGCGCTGAGCGCCGTGCTGCGCAGGGACGGCCATCGGGTCCTGCTCGCCGCGAGCGCCAGCGAGGCGCTGATCGAGCTCGACGTGCGGATGCGGGCCGGTGACCTGCCGGACGTGGCGCTGGTCGACGTCGGCCTGCCCGACATGAGCGGTTACGAACTCTGCCGCCGCATCAAACAGTTGCCGCCCATCGCCAGCCTGCCCGTCATCCACTTCTCGGCGGCGGCCCGCCCGCCCGCCGACCGGTGCAGGGGGCTCGACGCGGGTGGCGAGTCCTATCTGACGGTGCCCGCCGAACCGGAGGAGATCCAGGCGGTCGTACGGGCCGCCGCGCGCGGGGCACGCTCCCGCAGTGACGCCCAACTCCGGGCGGGACGCCTCGCGTTGCTCGCGGGGACGATCCTGTCCGTGCAGTCCGCGCGCTGCCTCGGTGAGCTCGCGGACGCGGCGGCCACGGGCACGGAGCGGCTGACCGAGACCCCCGCGACGGTGTTCGTGCTCGGCGGGGACGGGGAGATCCACCGGGGGCTCTCCCGGCGCAGGGCCGCCGCTCCGCTGCCGGACCCCGGGGCGCACGAGGCGGTGGCCCGCCTGATGCGGCGCGTCATGTCGGGGCGTACGGGCGTGCGGCACACGGTCGTGCCCGCCCCGCTGTGGCCCGCGGGGTTCTTCCGCTCGGTGGGGGGCTCCGGACAGTGGTGCGACGGGACACCGGAGGAGGCCGACCTCGTCCTGGCACGCCTGACCGAGGGGCGCACACTGGTGTGCCTCGCGACGCCCGCGTACCGCGAGGGTCTGTCCGACGAGACGGGGCACCTCGTCGAGCGGCTCGCCCACGCCACCGCGCTGGCCGCCGAACCGCTCCTGATGTACGAGGAGGAGCGCCATGTCGCGCTGACCCTGCAACGCAGCTTCCTGCCGTCGAAGCTGCCGGAGCTGCCCGGCGCGGACGTCGTCGTCCGTTACGAACCCGCGTCGCGCCAGACGGAGATCGGCGGGGACTTCTACGCGGCGCTCCCGGTGCCCGGTGGCGTCCTGACCGGCATCGGTGACGTCGTCGGGCACTCGCTGGAGGCGGCCACGGTGATGGTCGAGATCCGGCACGCGCTGCGGGCGTACTGCGTCGAGGACCCCGACCCCGGCGCGCTCGCGGGGCGCCTGGACCGGATGCTGCAGCACTACCACCCGGGCGTGACGGCCACGATGTGCCTGAGCCTGGTCGATCCGGCGACCGGGCACACCCGGATCGCCAACGCGGGTCACATCCCGCCGCTCGTGGTGCGGGACGAGGGCACGGCCACGTACGTCGACGTGCGAGGGCCGCTCCTCGGTCTCGGCCTCGACCGGCCGCAGCCGAGCGTGGTGACCCTGGAGCGCAACGAGCGTCTGCTGATGGTCACGGACGGGCTCATCGAGACGCGGGGCATGGACCTCGCGGTGTCGATGGAGCAGCTGCGGATCGCGGCGGCCGGCGCGCCACGCGGCGTCGCGGACCTGTGCGACACGCTCCTCGCGTGCTTCGGGCACGAACGTGACGACGACATCGCGCTCCTCGCACTGCGCAGGACGATCTGACCCGCACACGCGTACAGCTCGAAATCACTGCCGAATCAACCGACGCACGGGCCTGTACCCACACGCCTACCCGTCAGTACATTGACGCCATGTCTAATACGCAGAGCCGGGAGCCGAAGCCCGTCGTGTCCGAGCACATACCGCTCAAGGCGCGCAAAGTCTCCTTCTCCTGGGAGGACACCCCGCTGCACTGGGTGCCGGGCGATCCCTTCGCCACGCACACGATCAACGTGCTGCATCTGCTTCTCCCGGCCGGCGAACGCTGGTTCGTCCACGTGTACAAGCAGGTCCTGCCGTACATCCGTGACGACCGGCTCCGCGAGGACGTGATCGGTTTCATCGGCCAGGAGGCGATGCACGCGCAGGCCCACGACGAGGTCCTGCCGCACCTCAAGGAGCAGGGACTCGACCCCACTCCCTACACCGCGCAGGTCGACTGGCTCTTCGAGAAGATGCTCGGCGACAGGACGCTGCCGCCCGGCAAGGCCCGCAAGTGGTGGCTGATGGAACGCGTCGCGATGATCGCGGCCATCGAGCACTACACCGCCTTCCTCGGCAACTGGGTCCTGAACGCCGACGAGTTGGACCGCAGGGGCGCCGACCCCACGATGCTGGACCTGCTGCGCTGGCACGGCGCCGAAGAGGTCGAGCACCGCTCCGTCGCCTTCGAGCTCTTCATGCACGTCGACGGCAGCTACCGCCGCCGCGCCCGCACCTGGGCCACCGCCTTCACCGCCCTGGTCTTCCTCTGGCAGCGCGGCGCGCGCTTCTTCATGGAGAACGACCCGACCCTCATCGGCGGCAAGGCGTCGTTCAAGGACTTTTACCAAGGCGGCAAGCAGGGCACGCTGCCCACGACGCAGGACATGATCCGCTCCATCCCCCGCTATCTGAGCCGCGCCTACCACCCCTCCCGCGAGGGCAGCACCGCACAGGCCGTCGCCTACCTCGCCTCGTCCCCGGCGGCCACCGCCGCCGAGGCCGCGACGGAATCGCTGCCCGCGCCGAAGGGGGCGCGCTGACATGGCCCGCATGCGCACCGTCCTGCTCGTCACCGGCGCCGCCCTGCTCGCCAAGCGGGCCATGCGGCGCCGCATCGACGCCTCACCGCTGTGGCCGCTGCCCGCCCTGGAGGAGCCGGTCTCGGGCCGCCCGCGCTCCCGGGCGCTGCGCCTCCTCGTCACCCGGCGCGAGACGGTCGCCGAAGGGGTCGTACAACTGCGCCTCGAAGGTGCCCACTTGCCCTCCTGGGAGCCGGGCGCCCACCTGGACCTGGTCCTCCCCTCCGGCCTCGTGCGCCAGTACTCGCTGTGCGGGGATCCGGAGGACGCCTCCTCGTACACCGTCGCGACCCGCCTCATCGGTGGGGAACAGGGCGGCCGTGGCGGCTCGCGCGAGGTGCACGAGCAGCTCCAGGAGGGCATGGAGGTCGAGGTGCGCGGCCCGCGCAACCGCTTCCCGCTGGCCGACGCCGACGCGTACGTCTTCGTGGCGGGCGGCATCGGCATCACCCCGATCCTCCCCATGCTGCGGGCAGTTGAGGCCGCCGGCCGCACATGGCGGCTGCTGTACGGGGGTCGCTCCCGGGCCTCGATGCCGTTCCTGGGGGACGTGGAGAAGCTGGCGGGCACGACGGCGGGCACGACGGCGGGCAGGCTCACCGTCGTCGCCGAGGACGAGGGTGGCCGCCCCGACCTCGCCGCATTCCTCACGGACCTGGCGCCCTCCACCGCGGTCCACGTCTGTGGCCCCGAGGGGCTGATGGAGGCGGTGGCGGCGACGCTCCCGGAAGGGGCCGCACTGCACCTGGAACGCTTCACGCCGCACACGTCCACGCAGGGCAACGGCGCCTTCGAGGTGGAGCTGCGCCGCAGCGGGCGCACCGTCACCGTGGCCGCGGACAGCACCGTCCTGACCGCGGTACGCGCCGAGCTGCCCAACACCGCGTACTCCTGCGAGCAGGGATTCTGCGGAACGTGCCAACAGCGGGTCCTGGAAGGGGAGATCGACCACCGGGACGAACTGCTCGACGACGCCGAGCGGGCCGACTCCATGCTGATCTGTGTGTCGAGGGCGGGCGGTGACCGAATCGTCCTCGACATGTGAGGCCGGAGCGGGAGATGTGAACGGTTCGGGTCGACCGGCCCCTTGGACGGCCGGATCTGCTCGGTAAGGTGTTCGCATGACTACCGGGGTGCGCCGCAGAATGGGTGTCGAGGAGCGGCGGCAGCAGTTGATCGGGGTCGCGCTCGACCTGTTCAGCCACCGCTCGCCCGACGATGTGTCCATCGACGAGATAGCGGCGGCCGCGGGCATCTCGCGTCCGCTGGTCTACCACTACTTCCCGGGCAAACTCAGCCTGTACGAGGCGGCGTTGCAGCGGGCGGCGGACGACCTCGCCGAACGCTTCGTGGAACCGAGGGAAGGCCCGCTGGGCGCCCGGCTGCTGCGGGTGATGGGCCGCTTCCTGGACTTCGTGGACGGCCACGGCCCCGGATTCTCGGCGCTGATGCGCGGCGGCCCCGCCGTCGGCTCCTCCACCACCAACGCGCTGATCGACTCCGTGCGGCAGGCGGCGTACGTCCAGATCCTCACGCACCTGGACATCACGGACCCACCCGCCAGGCTGGAGCTGGTGGTGCGCTCCTGGATCTCGCTCGCCGAGTCCACCGCGCTCATCTGGCTCGACGGCCGCCGCATCCCGCGCGCGGAGCTCGAACGGCAACTGGTGCACGACTTCGCGGCGCTCGCGGCCGTGAGCGCCGCGTACGACGACGAGATGGCCGCGATCCTGCGCCGCATCGTCGCCGAGGAGCCGCCGGACGGGCCCTTCGCCGAACTCGTCACCCGCCTCATTGGCCTCGCACCCCAGGAACAGAGCAGTTGACCCACCGCCTCGCCGGCGAAGAGGACATCCCCACCCTCGTCGCGCTCTACGACGCTGCCGCGCACTGGATGCAGGGCCGGGGGATCGACCAGTGGAAGCCGGGCGAGAAGGGCACGGAGCACTTCCGCGGGCGGATCGCGTCGGACGAGGTCTGGCTCGCGTACGACGGCGAGACGGTCGCCGGGGCGTACGAGGTGTGGTGGGCGGACGAGCCCGCCTGGGGCGAACAGCCGCCCGTCGCGGGCTATGTGCACCGCCTGATGACGCGGCGCGGCGCCCCCGCCGGAACGGGCCGCGCG
Source organism: Streptomyces sp. Je 1-332 (assembly GCF_040730185.1). Lineage (NCBI taxonomy): Bacteria > Bacillati > Actinomycetota > Actinomycetes > Kitasatosporales > Streptomycetaceae > Streptomyces > Streptomyces sp. Je 1-332. The sequence goes on along the minus strand of NZ_CP160402.1, from coordinate 2,249,615 downwards.
ATGCTGGCCCGCGCGGAGCGGCGCATCGCGGAGGCGGGCCGTGGACGCTGCCGTCTCGACTGCGTGTCGACCAACCCGCGCCTGCGGGAGTACTACGAGGCGGCGGGTTACACGGTCGTGGGGGAGTTGCCGGGGAAGGTGGCGGCGGACGGGAGCACGTACGGCGTGACGCTCCTGGAGAAGGATCTGCGGGAGCTGCGCCCGTCCGACGCCTGAGGGGTTCAGCGTGGGGTGGCCTCAGGCTCACCGCATCGCCGCCTGAGGGTCAACGCAGGGTCGACACCTTCGAGCCGTCCGCGAGCCGCCCGGTGAGCCCGGCGCGAGCGCCCCGCTGCACGGGTGCGGCCACGGTGTTGCCGGGGGTCTGGGACCCGCCGGAGGCCCGGAGCGAGACGACGTCCTTGCTGGCGCCTCCCAGCAGGTACCAGTTCCCACCCCGGGACTTCCACCGCACCCCCGCGAGCACCGAGGGCTCGCGCGGCCCGCACGCCGCGGAGTCCTGTGCCTTCGCCGCCACGGCCGCCGAACCCGCGGCCTGGAACTGTGCGAGGGCCAGGCCGCCGTCGCCCCGCCATGTGTCGGCCCGGGTGCAGAGCCAGGCGGCCGGGCCGTTCGCCTCGGGCAGCGCCTGGCGCGCGTACTGCCAGGAGTTCACCGACCGCACGCCGTTCGAGCGCGCCGCCGCGAGCGAGCAGGCTGCCGACGACCAGTTCGCGGCCGTGGCCTCGCGCGGGGCCTGCGGGCGGCCCGCGGTGAGGTGGGCGGGGACGAGTTCGCCGAGGTCGGTGGAGAGACGGTTCACCCCGCTGTCGTCCCGCAGCTGGAGGACGTTCCACGAGGTGCACGCGCGGGCCTGCGCCGGGCTCGCCAGCGGCTCGGTGACACCGTCGCCGTCCCGCTTCAGGGTGTCGGCGTTCGCTTCGGGCTTCAGCAGATCGCGTACGGCGACACCGCCCACCCAAGGCGCGGTCAGATAACGGACGTTGCCGTCGACGCGGTTCACCACCAGGGCTCCGGCCTCGGCGCTGGTGGCGCCGTCCACGCGGGCGAAGTCGAGCGCGGCGGCGCTGGTGCCCTCCTTGGGCTCGGCGTACCGCACGATGCGCAGTCCGTCGTACAGCAGCACGACGCGGGCCGCGTCGACCTTGCCCGCGAAGAGCAACTGCGCGGGGCCGGGAGGCGCCCCTGCCGCCGTGCCCGGGGTGGCGGAGACCTGCACCGACTCGCCGGGCCGCGCCCAGACGGCCAGGGCGCGCCGCAGCAGGGCGTCGTCGTCGACGAGCGCGCCCCTGGCGGGCCACACGGAGAAGTCCGCGCGGGCGGACTTCTTCCACGCACCGCCCGCGACCTTCGTCACCTGCCCGGGATCGAGGGCGGCCTGCCCCGCGGGGTTCTGCGCATAGGAGGGCGCGGCGGCACCGTCGGGCCCCCACCCGTCGCCCGGCAGGCCGAGCAGCGCCCCGCACACCAGGGCGGCGGCGAGCGCGACGCCGGCGGCCTTCATGTGCTGCCTGCGGCGCATGAGATCGGTGGGCCGAGCCTGGAGCGAACAGGGGTCGAACTCCGGCGACCTGAGCAGTTCGTACGCCGCGTCGACGCCGTCGGCCTCGGCGAGCGCGTCCGCCGGCTCCCCGACACCGGCGGCGGCGAGCACCTTGGTGACGTCACCGTCCGTGAGGCGCTCAAGACCGCGCAGCACGTACGCGGCGCGGGCGGCGCCCGAGAGCGCCGACAGCCGCTGGTCCAGGGCGAGTTCGTCGGCACCGCCCGACCGCGGGAAGAGCCTCAGCCCCCAGACCTGCGGCAGCAGCGGCGGCAGCTGGGCGCGCTTGGGCCAGGCCTTGCGCTTGAGCGGAAGCCCCGCGTCGAGGGCGGTACCGACGACACGCAGCCGTACGTACGCGTACCCGGGGTCGCCGCCCCGCCCGTCGCCCGAACGCTGCTCCGGGATGACCTCCGCGTCGCCCGACCTGCGGCTGCGGGGCAGCGCGCGCTGGGTCAGGGCGTGAGCGGTCAGGACCCGCCGGTTGCGCCCGAGGCTGGGCGGAAGGACCAGGTAGGCGAGTCGTACCAGGCGCGGGTAGTGCTCGACGAGGGCGGCTTCGGCCTGCTCGACATCGACGACGCCGGAGAGTTCACGGGGCGAGGAGGGGGACTTCACATTCGACGACACGTTCAGCAAAACGAGCGAATCGTCGGATGGTCACCTCTCTGTGAGCTGTCGAGCATAGTTGCCCATCGACCGCTGGTAGCGCGGAAGGTGGGACGCGAGGGCACCTGGCACCAGCGCGAGCCCATGTGGCCCGTCGTCACCTTCTACGGTCCGATCATCCAGCCCGTGTGCGAAGTCGTCGCCCGCTGGACTCCACCGGCACTGCGTACATGACGGTGGCCTGGCGCGACGCCTCCCTTCAACAACTGTCCTCAGAAGGGAATGACATGAATTCTTTCGTATCCAGAATAATGGGCAGAAAGGCGGCGAAGGGCGCGGTAGTGGGGGCTCTTGCACGTACGACACCACGAGTGCACGATCAAGCTCAACAACACGGACGTACACAAGTAGTTCACCAGCGCTACGGTGGGCCCGCCGCTATGGCGGGCCCACCCCGCATTTTGGGAATCCCATCAATGACGACTTGTCCCGTCGCCCGATTGACGGCCCTCACGCAGGGCTACCGCGGCCGACGCATCATCGAGGATCTCGACCTGTCCATCCAGCCAGGTGTCACCGGATTGCTGGGCCCCAACGGAGCAGGAAAAACGACGCTGTTCCGTACTCTCGCGACCATCGCGCCGCCGCAGAGCGGGGAACTGGAGCTGTTCGGCGAGCCCATCACCACCGAACGAACAGCCCGGCAAGTGCGTCGTCGCATCGGTTACCTCCCGCAGGACTTCGGCTTCTACCCGGCCTTCTCCATCACCGATTTCGTCCGCTACTCTGCGTGGCTGCGTGAAGTCCCCTCCAGGAAAGCCGAGTCGGCAACCAGGGAGGCGCTGGCTGCCGTCGATCTGACCGACCGGGCCCGCGACCGCATGAAGACACTTTCCGGCGGCATGCTTCGTCGTGCCGGGATCGCCGCAGCCATCGTCGGTTCCCCTTCCCTGCTCCTCCTCGACGAGCCCACCGTCGGACTCGACCCCGCGCAGCGCCTCGACTTTCGTCAGCTCATTCGCTCCCTCGCCCATGCGGGGGCTGCCATTGTGCTCAGCACGCACCTCGTCGAGGACGTGGGCGCTGCCTGTGACACCGTGCTCGTGCTGAGCGAGGGCCAGGTGGTACACAGCGGAACACCCCAGCAACTGGCAGACCGCGCCACACCGACAGTTCCAGGTGACAGCCCTCTGGAGCGCGGCTACATGACTGTTCTAGGAACCCGCGGGTCGGCCGAGGGGGCCGCATGCTGAACGCCTACCGCATCGAATTGCGACGCTCCCCCCTGCTCATCGCCGTGCCCGTGCTGATCGCCGTGGACCTGCTGGTGCTCTTCGGGCGGTCCCGGTACTGGATCGGCGTGTGGCCCGAGGCCAGCGTGGCGGCACAGATCGTCACACTCTTCCTGGGGCCTGTTCTCGCCGGTGTCTCCGCCTGGCAGGCCGGACGGTCCTCCCGAGCGGGGATGCCCGAGTTCCTTCTCGGGGCCGCCCGGCCGGGCTGGCGGATCGAGGCCGCCAGGCTCTCCGCCACCCTCACGCTCGGATTCCTCGCGTACGCGACCGGGTGCCTCACTGCCGCAGCCGTCTCGCTGGGCGACGCCGGACCAGGCTTCTTGTGGCCGTCCTACCTGGTGCTCGGCGCCTCGACGCTGATCATCTTCGCGTCCGTGGGACATCTGGCCGGCCGCTGGTGGCCTTCGCCCGCATTCACACCCATCGTGTGCGCACTGGGCTGTTTCATCAGCATGCTGTCCCTGCCTTTCAAGTTCAATGTCCTCGCAGGCCCCCCGGACACCTATCTGCGCCCGCTGCCGGTCGCTGTTCGCCTGCTGTGCGCACTCGCCCTTGCAACGCTGGCGGTGACAGCACCGCCACTGAGCCGAAAAAGAGCCGAGCGCCAGATGCCGCGTCGGGAAATGCCACGACACGTACGTGCAGTCGCCGTCGGGTCGGTAGTCCTTTCCCTCACCGCGTTGGCTGCAGCTCCTGCCGCCGGTGAACTGAAAGTGGAGCGGCCGGCTTCGGCGATTACTCCGCTGTGTGACCGGTCCGACGAGAACGCTCCTCGAGTGTGCGTCTGGCCCGAGCACAGAAAGTACCTGCCGGAACTGACGCGCATGGCCCAGCGCCTTGATCAGCTCACTCGGACCACTGACACCCGGATCAAGGCGCCCAAGGAGTTCCACGAGTTCGGACTGCAGCGAACCGATCTGGGAGACCGAGGGTTCGACATCGCTGAAGGGCACGTACGTACGGCCGCGATTGCCATGGCCGACCAGGTGTTCACTGAATCGTTCGGCAGTTGCAGCCCCCCTCCAAGGGAGCGCCGGGCGTGGCAGGCTATGGACAACATCCACCTATGGCTCGAATACCGGGCCGTGGGCCAAGACCCCGCTGTCGCCGACGAGGGCCTGCACGTAGAAGGGGTTGGCAACGCCCAGCGCGAAGCAACCAAGGCTTCACGGTTGCCCTCGGCTGAGCAGCAGGCCTGGGTCACTCAGGAGCATAGCCACCTTCTTCGTGAAAGCTCTTGGTGCAAGCCTGATGACTGGCCCTGACCTGCTCCGCTACGCCAAGGTCCACCGGGGCGGAACAGTCCTTGTCGGAACGGCAGTTGTCGCCCTTCTGTCGGCCCTCTTCGGTGGCACCAACATCGCGCTCCCCTCCATCGGTAGCGGAGGAGTCTCCACCGGCGTGCCTTACCGGCAGGAGCTTCCGCTGCTGACAGCTGTCTTCCTCTCCGCCGCTCTCGACGGAGCCATGGCGGCACACGACGCCATGGGTGCGTCCACGATGCACCGGTTTCGCATCGTGTACTGCACTGCTCTGACATTGACGGTTTGCGCTTTCTCCTTCGGGACTGAGGCTCTTGCCGACGGGCCGGAGTCCGGGGCCGTGTTCGTTCGTTCCGTCTTGATCTGGCTGGGCCTCGCTCTGTTGTCCGTCAGGCTGTTGGGGCAGCAACTCAGTTGGGCCATCCCCCTGACTTCGGTCCTCTTTCTTGTGTGGTACCCCGGCAACTGGTGGGACTGGACGGCCAGCCCAGCAACAGATCTTTTCAGTTGGGCTGTTGCCGCCATTGCTCTGGCGGTTGGGGTGACGGCGATCGCAGCAACACCCTGGCGTAGGAAAACCTCGTTCAGCACGAGGAAGCCACCAGTGCGGAAGTCGACCGTGTGATGAGGTCAAGTCTCCGCGTCCAGGTCCACGTGCCAACCTGCCCCATCCCTGCAGGGAAACCCTCAGCCCTGCAGGGAACCCGCCCCAGCCCCGCAGAGCCCCCTCAAGACACCCCCCACCCACTGAACTCCACCGTCCCCCGCTCCCCGTCCCCCCCATTGGTCGCGCTCATGAACATCCCCACGTCCTGCGCCGCCGCGACCCCCGCCACCGGCACACTCGCCACCACCTGCCAACTGGCCCCGGCGTCCGTCGAGAAGGAACCCGTGAGCGTTTCGTCCTGCCGTGTCAGGCGCAGCAGCACCGGTGCCTTGATCGCCGTGACGCGCTTGTACGTGTCCAGGGTTCCGTCGCCGTTCGTGTCGTAGGAGAGGACCACCCCGTTCGAGGGCGTGATCGCCAAGTTGGCGAAGCCGGGGGAGCCGGGGGCCCCCAGCGCGTTGCGTGCGATGAGGCCCGCCCTCGCCCAAGGGCCCGTCACCGCCTGGGAATCCACCCTGACCGTCACCGTGACCCCGTCCCGCAGCGCGCCCTGCCGGTACAGCGTGCCGAACTCCGTCGTGCCCTTCCACAGGTCCGCGCCCGCTCCGTTGATCGCGTAGCGGTCGTCCAACTCACCGAAGACCGCCGCGTTGTTGGTGTAGCGGTGCCAGCCCGGCCCCACCGGGCCCGCCTCGAACAGCTCCCCCTCGTGCACGGCCTCGATCCTCCGCTCGCCCGCAGGGCCGTACCGCACAGTGATCTCGTACGGAAGCGGCCGCAACGGACGGTCCAGCGGCGTTCCCGGTGCGTTCACGCGCCACGCCACCTTTCCCGTGCCCGCGGGGGCGACGCGGGGCAGTGACACAGGGCCGGAAGGCTCCGCGTCGAGCCCCGTCAGCCGGAAGTCGACGCGGCCCGTGGCCCGCAGGCCGTTGACGTTGCGGAAGGCCGCCTCCAGACGTGCGTGACCGCCGGGCGGCAGCGACTGCGGGTCGGCGACGACCTCCAGGGACCCCTGGTAGGGAGCTCGGGCCAGCACGTCACGTACCCGTGCAGCCGTGCGGTACGGGTCGCCGGTTCCCCGCAGGGGGTAGTCCTTGCGCTCCCGGGTCCACGGCTCCTCCACCGCGAACCAGTCCACCGCCCGCGGCTCACGCCCCGCGGCCAACGCGTCGGCCAGCTCGTCGAGCCACTTCTGCCAGCGGGGGACGTAGAAGTCGGCCATCAGGCCCGCCCATTCGCGGTTCCCGTACTCGTGCAGCTTCCCGGCGTCGGACGTCGCCCGGTCGCCCCATACCGTGATCAGCACCTTCGCGGTCCGCTCGAACTCCGCCCGTTCGGCCTCACTCGTGCCCATCCGCCGCGCCGACGCCACCCAAGGGCCCAGCAGGAACGCGGAGTTGGTGCCGGTCACCTCGTCCGAGAGCCGCATCAGCCGCAGCCACAGCGTCGACAGCGCGCGGAACGTGTCCGCGTCCCGGCGCCCGTACGCCGCCCGAAGCTGCGGCAGCAACTGCCGGCTCCGGTGCGCGAGCGCCTGCCGGGCCACGTCCACCAGGTCGTACCGGTACGCGGCGCTGCCCCGCAGCGCCCCCCGCACCCCGAGCAGCCCAGCGAACGCCGCGTCGAAGCGGCCCGGGTCGTACGTCAGGGCGCTCGGCGCGTACTCGGCGGCGCGGTTCGCAGCCAGGTCGGGGCGGGCCGCGAAGAGTGAGTCGTGCGGGTCACTGCGCTCGATGGCGGTGTGCCGATATGCGGTGTCGTGCAACGCCCGCCACGCCCCGCGCGCGTCGGAGTCGCGGCCGCCGTAGCGGAAGCCCGCGTACCCGTCGAACCACGACTTCAGGTCCAACTTCGAGCTGGACCAGGCGAGTTCGGAGAAGAGCTCGAACGCGGCCGGGTCCCGGTCCGTCGCCTCCGGCATGAAGGCCGTGCCCGAAAGCGCGCTGCCGCCCTTGTCCCGCCACGCGAAGAACTTCTCGTTCCAGATGTGCGCGCGGGCGCCGATCGTCGTGCGGCCCCCGAAGTTCGGGATGGTCCCGAACGCGTAGGGCGTGCCGCCCCAGTCCTTCTCGCGGTCGGTGACGCTCGCGTACCGGTCGGAGACCCCGTCCACGATCAGCATCCGCCGCCGGTCGATCGCGTCGAGCAGCTCGGGCAGCGGATTCTCCTGCCAGCCGAGGATCACCCAGGTCGCGCCCGGCCGCGCCGTGCGCAGGGCCGTCTCGACACCGCGCGCCGCGTCCGGCACCGGGACGTCCCCCGCGGTACCGCCCTCGTGCAGCAGGTCCATCTTGAAGTGGTCGGCCGCCCCGAAGAGCTGCTCCTGGTGCCGGTAGAAGGAAGCGGCGACCTTCGCGAAGGACGCGGTCCTCGGGTCGAGCCAGTCGGGCCGCTTGAACCCGTGCCAGGTGCCCTGCGGCACCACCCGCGCGTCCCCGCCGTTGCGTGCCACGAACCCGTCGGGCACGTGCCCGTAGTAGCCGGGCAGCACCGGCGCCATCCCCAGCGAACGCAGTTGTCCCACGATTTTGCGACCCAAGTCCGCCCGGTCCGCGATGACTTCGGGGGACAGTGGGCCCCCGTAACCGGACAGGTTCTGCAGCAGCCACCACGCCTGGTGCGAGGGGGCCGGCAGCCACGCGCGCGCCTCGGCGTCGCTGTAGCCGAAGTCCTGGAGTACCCGGTGGTAGACGGCCTCCGCCCCCGCGATCACCAGGACCTCGTTGCAGCCGTGCAGGGCGAGTACGTCGATCATCCGCTCCCAGTACGCCCAGTCGGCGTACGGCGCGGTGTACCCGTCGTTCGTGTCGTTCAGGGCGAACCGGTGCGGAAGCGATGTGGACCGCTCCAGCGGGCGCGAGGGCGCGGGCAGCCTGCGCGGCAGATCCAACTGGCTGCCGTTCCAGGCGATATGGGCCCCGCAGACGTACTTCAGATACCAGTGGACCCCGGTGAGCAGCACCGCGGGCGTCGTACCGGACACATCGACGCGCCCCGTCGTGCCCGAAACCCGGAAACGGTCCGCGCCGCCCTTCGCGGGGACGAGTCTGAGACGGAACTGTTCCGCGTGATGCGGCAGGAGTCTGTTGAGTGCTGAGCGCGCGGAATCCGTATCGAGGGCGAGGGCGGGGCCCTGGACGGGCCTCTCGGCGGCGTGGGACGGAACCGCCACCCCGCTGACGGCGGCACCGAGGCCGACGGCCCCGGCGGTGCCGAGCAGGGAACGTCGGGACGGATCGGTCATGTGTACCCCCTGGGTCGAATGGTGCGGCGCACGGTATCCGCGCGGCGTCCTGGGCTCAACGGTGCTTACGGAGATGGCGAGTTCACCTCGCCCGAAGGGACTGGTGGGACGATGAAGGCAGCGCGAAAGTCGCTTGCGGGCGCGAGCAGGGGCATGCGTGGGCGCGTGCGGTCGGGCATGGGTGCGGGCGTCGGCGCAGGACTGCTGCTGATGCTCGTGGCGTGCGGCTCGGACGGCGACGACGCGGTGCCGGACACGGCGAGCGGCAGCCTGGAGCAGCTGGCGGCCAAGGCGCGATGCGAGCCGGACATCCAGACGGACGCGGCGGAACTGCGGCAGGCCACCTGTGACGAAGGTGCCCGCCGCTACGTCCTGGTGACCTTCACGAACGCCCGTGGCCAGGCCGAATGGTTCGACGAGGCGACCGATTACGGCGGCACGTACCTCGTCGGCGAGAAGTGGATCGCGGTCGGCGACGAGAAAGTGGTCATGCGGCTGCGCGGCCGGCTCGGCGGGACGGTGGAGAAGTCCTCGCACCACTCGGGGAGTAGCGGTGGTGGGGATCACGAGGACGGAGGCCCGGGGCACTCGGGCCACTCCGGTCACCACACGAGCTGACCGCGCAGCGGTACGGGGGGCAGCTCGGCTCAGTTGCAGCGCTGGCCGCTGTTGATGCACTTGGCCATGCGGTTCATCAGCCCTTCGTCGAAGACGTTGATGAAGTCACCGTGGTCGGTGACGGGCTTGTGCAGCTGCTCGGGGAACGAGTCGACGGCGAACCCCGGGCCCGGCGGGACGTCGTACACGATGCGCTGGACCAGCTGCGGGATGGCCTTGAACCCCTGCGGGCAGGCGCCGCTCTCCTCGTCGGCGAAGGCCACGTGCGTACGGTGGTTGGCGCTGTCGGTGTTCTGGCCGTCCCAGCAGCTCTGGAAGTTGAACGTCCGGACGACCTGGCTGCCCTCGGGGCAGATCGGGTACTTGTCCTTCAGCTGGCGGTCCTCGAAGCCGGTGCAGCTCCAGGACGCGTTGGCGTTCGCGTCACCGTTGGTCAGCGACTTGGCGTCGCCGGTGATGATGCGCAGGAAGCGCGGCATCGCGACGACCTTGCCCGTCGGATTCCCGGCGAATTTCAGCGTGACCGAGGTCGGTGTCTGGATCTGGCCGACGTTCTGGTCCTTTCCGCCGCCGTCCGCGTCGGCGTCGTTCTCGTCCTGCCCGTTCTGCAGCCTCAGGACCGGCCAGTAGTAGGTGGACTTGTCCCCTTGGTTCCGGCACGTGGTGTCGCCGTTCGCGAGATCGTCGTCACCGGAGAAAGCGTCCGTGGCCTGATTTCCGACGTAATCGTGCATATGGTGTGCGCCATTGCTCACGCCGGGCGCCGCGATGACATTGTCCGGATTGAACTTGCCGTTCTCGTTGGTCCCGCATTTCGTGGTGAAGCTGCCGCGCGAGGCGCCGCGCTGCTGGTCGGGGCGGTTGACGTTGGGCTGGACGGAGTTGATGTCGACGAAGTCGGCGGCCTCGGGCCCGTTGCCGTTCTGCTGGCCCGGCGGCTGCTCCTGTTCGCCGCCGTCACCCGGGGGCTGCTCCTGGCCGCCGCCGTCCTGTGGAGGCTGCTGCCCGTCGCCCCCGTCGCCCTCCTCCTGCGGAGGCTGCTGCTGCCCGGCCGAGTCGTCGGCCCGCATGGTGCACGGGGCCATGCCGTCGATCCCCTGGGGCGGCTGTCCGCCCGCCTGGTCGATCGACGAGCCGATGCCCTCGATGGTCGGCCGCCGCTGCTCCTCCAGGGGGTCGAGCACGGCCTCGGCCTGCTCGGTGTTCCGCGCGTCGGCGAACTTCTCGTACGCGGCGGTGATCTGGCTGTCCAGCTCCGCGAGCCGCCGGTCCACGTCCTCGCGGGCGCCGTCCGGCACGTCCGAGAGCTGGGTGCCGACGTCCGGGCAGCTGATGGTGGCCATTCCCACCCCCGGACCGCCGCCCTGCTCGCCGGCCTGGGTTCTGGCGGACGGTGAACCGGAGCTTTCGCCGGCGTTCGCGTAGACATTCACCGCGACCATTCCGCCGCCGCCCAGGATTAGCGCCGCCGAGGCGGCGATCGCGCGCCCGGCGAGTTTTGATCGTTTTCGTGATGTGCGTCGTGGTGTGCGTCCCATGAGACTACGTACGCAACAGCAGGCGGCCCCGTTCAATCACGCGCGGAATTGCCCCGCAATCTCTTGGGCGATCTTCGGAGTTCCGCTCGGCGCCCTTGATCAAGATTTCAGCGCCCTTGGTCCAGATAGGCGAGTACGGCGAGAACGCGCCGGTTGTCGTCGTCCGAGACCGAAAGGTCCAGTTTCCCGAAGATGTTGGACGTGTGCTTGGCGATCGCCCGCTCCGTCACGACGAGTTCCGCGGCGATCGCCGCGTTCGACCGTCCCTGCGCCATGAGTTCGAGCACCTCGCGCTCGCGCGGCGTCAGCTTGCCCATCGGCTGGTCCGCCGAACGGCGCGACAGCAGCTGCTGGATCACCTGCGGGTCCATCGCGGTGCCGCCCGCCGCGACCCGGCGTACGGCGTCGATGAACTGGTCGGCGTCGAAGACCCGGTCCTTGAGGAGATAGCCGACCCCGCCGTTCCCGTCTGCGAGCAGCTCGCGCGCGTACAGCTGCTCCACGTGCTGCGAGAGCACGAGCACGGGCAGTCCCGGCCGTGCCCGCCGCGCGGCGAGCGCGCACTGCAGTCCCTCGTCCGTGTGGGACGGCGGAAGCCGGACGTCCACGACGGCGACGTCCGGCTCCAACTCGGCCAGGGCCTTGGTGAGTTCGGGCCCGGTCTCGACCGCTGCGGCGATCTCGAAGTCGAATGCCTCCAGCATCCGGACCAGGCCGTCACGCAGCAGGAAGAGATCTTCGGCTAGGACAACTCGCAAGGGATCTCCATGGTCACCATGGTCGGGCCGCCCGCGGGACTGCTGACGGCCAGTACGCCGTCGAATGTACCGAGTCGGCGTTCGATCCCGCTCAGCCCGGACCCCGCCCCGATGGTCGCGCCGCCCTTGCCGTCGTCGGTGACCGCGATGCGCAGCATGCCCTCCGCGTGGTGGATGTCCACCCAGACGCGGTCCGCGCCCGCGTGCTTGATGGTGTTGGTCAGTGCCTCGCTCACCGCGAAGTACGCCGCCGACTCCACCGGCTCGTCGGCCCGGCCGAACAGCTCCACGTCCACATCGGTCCGTACCGGAAGCCGCAGCGCCAGGGCCTTCACCGCGTCGCCGAGTCCGCGCTCGGCGAGCACCGGCGGGTGGATGCCGCGGACCAGGTCGCGCAGTTCGGTCAGTGCCTCGCCGGAGTTCTGCCGGGCCTTGGCGATCATTTCCTTGGCCTTCGCCGGGTCCTTCTCGATCATCGCCTCGATGGTGCCGAGGTCCATGCCCATCGCGACCAGGCGGGCCTGCGCCCCGTCGTGCAGGTCGCGCTCGATGCGGCGCAGCTCGGCGGCGGAGGAGTCCACGGCGTCGTGCCGGGTCTCGGTCAACCGGTCGACGCGCCGGGCCAGTTCACGCTCCCGCATGGAGGAGGTGGGCGCGAGCAGCGTGCGGCTCAGGAGGAAGTGGGCGCGGAGGATGCCCGGACTGGTGAGGATGCCGACGACGCCGAGCGCGGTGCCGAGCAGGGCCGCCATGTTGGCGGAGCCCTGCGAGGTGACGTGGATGAAGCCGTACCACTCGCCGCCGCCCGCGTCGTAGATCGGCTTCCAGACGCCGAGCGCGAGGACGTAGCCGTACAGCGGGTAGAGCAGCAGCGCCGGCGCGAAGATCACCGTCACGTACCCGGCCGTCATGTCGACGAGGAGCCACTGCAGATCCCGCCAGGTCGCCGGGTCCTTCAGCATCAGCGAGGTGCGCTCCACCTGCCCGGTGACGCCACCGCGCAGGTTGGTGGGGAGGGGGCGGTAGGGACGCGGGATGTGTACGTCCGACCACGCGCCGGCCTGGGCGCGGCGCAGGTCGGCCCACTTGCGTACGCCGGTCAGTACCAGCGGAGTCGTGAAGACGCCGATCCCCAGCGTGATGAAGGAAATGGACAGGACCGACAGCACGAAGAGGGTGATCGAACCGGCGAGCATGATGACCGACAGGAAGAACCCACGGGCTCCCGCGATCACGGATTCACGGACCCTCGTCATTTTCTGTTCCCCATCTCTCCCAGTGGCATGACCACATTCTCGCCGCTGGGGTCCGCGCCGGTCATTGGGTCCGGCACCCGATCCGGGGGTGTACCTGACGACACCCCCGCGCCTCGCCCTGTGCTTCGGACAGTGGGGGCTTCGGCGGCTGGGTGGGCGGGCCCCGGATTTCTAGCGTTGACCACGTCATCAACCGCTTATCCAACGCTTACTTATGGGGGCGAAGCGCCATGAGGCCAAACCTCGCGGCTCGACTCGGGGTGTGGAGCGCACACCATCGCAAGACGGCCATCCTCGGCTGGCTGCTGTTCGTCGTGCTCGCCACGACCATCGGCGGGGCCTCTGGCATGGTCACCGCGTCCGACGACGAGATGGGGGTCGGCGACTCGGGCCGGGCCGCCGCGATCCTCGACGAAGCGGGCGTCGAAGAGCCCGCCGGCGAGCTGGTCATGGTCAGCTCCAGGTCCGCGGACGGCTGGCGGGACGCGGCGAGCGACCTCTCCAAGGCGCTGACCGCGACCGGCGAGACGCGCGAGATGCAGGCGCCGCTGCCCTCAGAGGACGGCAAGGACGCGCTGCTCCGCTTCGAGATGAAGGGCGCGTCGGACGACGCGGCCGACCGCGTTCAGCCGGTGCTCGACGCGGTGCAGAAGGCGAAGGACGAGGGCGCGGGGAAGGGCATCTCCGTCTACCAGTTCGGTGACGCGAGCTCCGAGAGGCACCTCAGCGACCTGCTCGCCGACGACCTCACCAGGGCCGAGTTCACCGCGGTGCCGCTGGCCCTCGGCATTCTCCTGGTCGCCTTCGGCGCCGTGGTCGCGGCGCTCCTTCCGGTCGGGCTCGCGCTGACCGCGTGCGTGGCGGCCTTCGGCCTGCTCTCCCTCGCCAGCCACCAGCTGCACCTCTTCGAAACGACGTACTCGGTGATGTTCCTGATGGGGCTCGCGGTCGGCGTCGACTACTGCCTGTTCTACCTGCGGCGCGAACGGGACGAGCGGGCCGCGGGACGCGACGCGGAGACCGCGCTGCGGATCGCGGCGGCCACCAGCGGGCGGGCCGTCCTTGTCTCGGGCCTTACGGTGATGGTCGCGATGGCGGGCATGTTCCTGTCCGGGCTTCTGCTCTTCAAGGGCTTCGCGGTCGCCACGATCCTGGTGGTGTGCGTGGCGATGCTGGGCTCGGTGACGGTACTTCCGGCGCTGCTCTCCGCGCTCGGGGACCGGATCAACGCGGGGCGCATCCCGTTCCTGAACCGCAAGAGCAAGAAGGGCGCGCACGCGAGCGGAGGCATCGCGGGCAAGCTCCTGCACCCCGTGCTCGTCAAGCCGAAGTTCTTCGCCATCGGCTCCGCGGTCCTGCTCCTCGCGCTCGCGGCGCCGGCGCTCGGCATGAAGACCGAACAGCTGGGCCTGGAGAAGCAGTTCGGCTCCGACGCCCCGCTGTCGGTCTCCTTCCGGGAGATCACCCAGGAGTTCCCCGGCGGTCCGGCGCCCGCCCAAGTGGTCGTCAAGACGGCCGACGCGGACGACATCGGGTCGAAGCAGCTGCGGGACGCGCTGGCCGCGGTGGTCCGGGATGCGGGCAAGGGCGCCGAACTCACCGTGCACAAGGGCGCGGGCGTGGCCGAGATCGACGTACCACTGCCCGGTGACGGCAGTGACGCCGAGTCGAAGAAGGCGCTCGGCGAGCTCAGGGACGACGTGGTGCCCGCGGCCTTCGACGGCCTGGACGCGGACACGGAGGCGTACGTCGGCGGCGACCTCGCCGACTCCGAGGACTTCAGCGACCAGCTCAGCAAGGGCATCGTGCCGGTGTTCGCCTTCATCGCGGCGGTGACGTTCCTGCTGATGCTCTTCAGCTTCCGCTCGGTGGTCATCGCGGTGACGTCCATCGGCCTCAACCTCCTTTCGGTGGGCGCCGCCTACGGAGTGATGACCGCGGTCTTCCAGCACGGCTGGGGCGCGGAACTGATCGGATCCGAGCAGGTGGGAGCGATCGAGAACTGGATGCCGCTGTTCGTCCTCGTGGTCCTGTTCGGCCTGTCGATGGACTACCACGTGTTCGTGGTCTCGCGGATCCGTGAGGCGCGGGACCGTGGCCTGGACAACCGCGCGGCGATCCACGAGGGCATCACGCGGACCGCGGGCGCGGTGACCGGCGCGGCCGTGATCATGGTGGCGGTCTTCGCGGTCTTCGGCACGCTGTCCATGCAGGACATGCAGCAGATGGGCGTCGGCCTCGGCGTGGCGGTCCTGCTGGACGCGACGGTCGTACGGATGGTGCTGCTGCCGTCCCTGATGACGCTCCTGGGCGAGCGGAACTGGCGTACGCCGCGGTATCTCTCCTGGCTGCCGACGATCTCGCACGGGGCGTCTGTGACACCTGAGCAGCCCTCTCCCCGGCCGGTTCCGTCGGCCTCGGTGTAGGTGCGGTGTTGTGGCTGCGGGCTGGTGGGGGTTTGTCGCGCAGTTCCTCGCGCCCCTGGTGGGGTGGTGGTCTGGCTGGATCTTTTGGTCGGGCCATCGCCCCGATCCCCGGCCGGTTCCGTCGGCCACGGTGTAGGTGCTTTGTTGGGTGGTGCGGTGTTGTGGCTGCGGGCCGGTGGGGGTTTGTCGCGCCGTTCCCCGCGCCCCTGACGGGGCGGTGGCCGAGCTGGATACTGCAGCTTGGCCACCGCCCCGTTTACCCGTTACAGGCCCAGCGCCTTCGCTTCCTTCTCCGGGGCCAGGCCCACCGTTGGGCGGTCGGGGCGCTGCGGGGCCACTCCGCCGATCGACCTCAGCCAGGCCCACGTGTCGGCGACCGTCTCCGCCACCGGCCGCGCCCGGAGCCCCGTGGCCGCCGCCTTCTCCGTCGACGTGCGGTGCATGGAGTCCTGCAACTCACCCGGCGGCGTCCACACCGGCAGTTCCGACCACGGTTCGATCCCGTGCTCGGCGATCACCGAGGGGTCGGTCCAGCGCAGTTCGACGTCGGCCGCGCCCGCCACCGTCACGCACGCGTCCAGGAACTCCTCCATCGTGGTGTGCGCGATGGGGGAGACGATGTTGTACGGGCCGTGGAGACCCGCGAGAGCCGCGTCGACGACCCACTCCGCGAGGTCTCGCGCGTCGACGTACTGGAGATCCAACTCCCTTGGCCCCGGGGCGAGTACGGGTCCGCCGCGCGCGACCCGGTTCAGCCACCACGGCAGCCGCCCGATGTTCTCGTACGGGCCGAGGATCAGCCCCGCGCGGGCGAGCACCGTGCGCTCGGCACCGAACTCCGCGACGGCCGCGAGCTCCCCGCCGCGCTTGTCCTCGGCGTAGTCCACCGCGTCCGCGTCGGGCTCCCCGCCGACGAGGGGATGGCTCTCGTCGGAGCCCGCCGCGATCGGCCACTGGTACACGGAGACGCTCGACACGTACACGTACCGCCCCGCCCGCCCCGCGAGCAGCTTCGCGGACTCCCGGACGACACGCGGCGCCCCCGACCAGGTGTCGACGACGACGTCCCATTCGCCTTCGGCGAGCGCGTCCAGGCCGCCCCGCGCCGTACGGTCACCGAGCAGCGACACCGCACCGGCGGGTGCCTCACGGGTCCCGCGATGGAAGACGGTCACCTCCCAGCCACGCGCCAGCGCCGCCTCGACGACGGCCCGCCCCACGAACTCCGTACCACCCAGCATCAGAAGTCTCATGGCCATGACTCTGCACGCCGCGCCCCGCCGGGGGAACCGGGTTCTGCTAGCGGCAGAGCCCGGCCCCGCCCGGGAACCCGGAGGTCAGCGGGGCGCCGGAGGTCAGCGGGACGACGGAGGCGCGTACTTGTAGCCCACCCGCCGCACCGTCTGGATCGTGCGGCGGTGCTCGGCCCCCAGCTTCCGCCTGAGCCGTGCGATGTGGACGTCCACGGTGCGCCCGTCGCCCACGTGCCCGTACCCCCACACCGTGGTCACCAACTGGTCGCGCGTGTGCACCCGGTGGGGGTGCGCGACGAGATGCGCGAGCAGCTCGAACTCCAGATACGTGAGGTCGAGCGGGCGGCCGTCGACCTGCGCCGCACGCTGCACGGCGTCGATCCGCACGGGCCCGCCGGAGGCCCGCTGAGGATCGGGCTCGGGGGAGGCGGTGGCGGCGGTCACCGGCTCCTGCCCGGCCGGTACGAGGACCAGGTAGCCGATCATCGGCGGCTGGCCCGGCAGCGTGGGCAGCGTGTGCGGGGGCGCGGGAAGCCAGGTCGCGCCGGGCGGCAGGAAGTCGGTGAGCTGCGCCACCTCGTCGGGGGCGACGGCTCGCAGCCGCCCACGGCCGGGCATGGCAGGCGGCGCCACGGTGGCGGTGGATGCGGAGGATGCGGTGGATGCCGAGAAGGAACGGGAGTTCGCCATGGAAGTCAGCTCTTTCGCGCGGAGGAGTCGTCAGTCGTCTCGGTCGTCGAGGACGTACGTACGTCGTGCGCGTCAGGCGAAGGCCGGGTGAACGGCTTTAGAGGGCCTGCGCGTTCATCGCGCGGCAACACACCCGGTCGAAGTCGTGGTGCTGGCGGGAAGGCCAGAACGGCTCGAGGTCGTGGTGACGACCCGGCGCTGTGTTCCCGTTGCTGCCCATGACCATGTCCCCATTGAAGCAGATGGAGGTGACATCCGGGCAGGCAAGCCGAAGGGGGCGCCCACCGGTTCGGCGGGCGCCCCCTTCAGGGACGTGCTGATGCGCGGGATCAGACCTGACCGGCCTTCTCCAGGGCGGCGCAGCAGGTGTCGACGATCAGCCGCGTCACGACGTACGGGTCGACGTTCGCGTTCGGGCGGCGGTCCTCGATGTAGCCCTTCTGCTCCACCTCGACCTGCCACGGGATGCGGACCGACGCGCCGCGGTCGGAGACGCCGTAGCTGTACTCGTTCCACGGGGCGGTCTCGTGCAGACCGGTGAGGCGGTCGTCGATGCCCGCGCCGTAGTTCTTGACGTGGTCCATCGGCTTCGAGCCCTCGCCGAGGGACTCACAGGCGGTGAGGATGGGTGCGTAACCCTCGCGCATCGCCTTCGTCGAGAAGTTCGTGTGCGCACCGGCGCCGTTCCAGTCGCCCTTGACCGGCTTCGGGTCGAGGGTCGCGGAGACGTTGAAGTCCTCGGCGGTGCGGTAGAGCAGCCAACGGGCGATCCACAGCTGGTCGGAGACCTCGAGCGGCGCGAGCGGGCCGACCTGGAACTCCCACTGGCCCGGCATGACCTCGGCGTTGATGCCGGAGATGCCGAGGCCCGCCTTGAGGCAGTTCTCCAGGTGCGCCTCGACGATGTCACGGCCGAAGATCTCGTCCGCGCCGACGCCGCAGTAGTAGCCGCCCTGCGCCGCGGGGAAACCGCCGACGGGGAAGCCGAGCGGGCGGTCGCCCTCGAAGAAGGTGTACTCCTGCTCGATGCCGAAGATGGGCTCCTGCGAGCCGAAGCGCTCCTCGATCTCGGCGAGCGCGGCACGCGTGTTGGACTCGTGCGGCGTCATGTCCGTGTTGAGGACCTCGCACAGTACGAGGACGTCGTCGCCGCCGCGGATCGGGTCCGGGCAGGTGAAGACCGGCTTGAGGACGCGGTCGGATGCGTGACCCTTGGCCTGGTTGGTGCTGGATCCGTCGAAGCCCCAGTTCGGGAGCTCGGCGCCGTCCGTCATGATCTTCGTCTTCGAACGGAGCTTGGCGGTCGGCTCGGTGCCGTCGATCCAGATGTACTCAGCCTTGAAGGTCACGGGGGCCCATCCTTAAAACGCTCGGTACGGCGCAGAACGTGCGGGTGCTGCGGTGCCGTGGTGATGTCGCGAAGCTTGCCAACGCGCGATTTCCCGTCCATTGCTCGAATGTGAACCCCGTGTTACCAGCGGTGCATGTGGCCCACTTCACGATCCGCTCGCCGTCCCGCCTCACTTGATGACGGCGTTGGCGGCCGCGATGAGCAGCCCGATCGCCGCGTCCGCCATGCCGAGCAGCAGGGCCGAGCGCCGCCGGTAGCCCGCCCGGAGTGCGGCGAAGGTGCCCCAGCCGAGGAGGAGCGCAGCGTTCAGCAGGAGCGCGGAGTAGGTGACGGGCGCTTCGGGCCAGCCGAGGACCCCGGCGAGGACGAGCAGCCCCACGGTGGGCCAGCAGGCGACGATCACCGGCCACTCGTCCATGAGCTCCCAGGCCAGCTGCCGCCACCGGTGCAGGCCGGAACCCGGCCGGTAGGTGGACATGTGGTGCGCGTATCCGTGCGCGAGAGCGGCCGTGCCCGCGGTCACCATGATCCAGGCGGCGTCGTAGTAGGGCGTGTAGGCCTGCTGCTCCGAGTGCAGCGCCGCGACGAGCGCACTGGCGAGGATGGTGCCGTACACGCCTCCGGACATCAGGTTCCGCACGGGGGCACTCCATTACGGCCGGCAGCAATGTGGAGTGCCCAACGCTATGGAGGCATATGTAACGTTTTGCCGGAGACAGCCCATCGTTCGCCAGTCATCTACTGCGGCTACCGCACCTACTGCGCCTACCGCACCACGCACCTACTGCGCCGCACCCGGCGCCTCCCGAGCCATCGCGTCCCGCACGGCCTCCTCGGTGCGCCCCACCACGGCGGTGCCGTCGTCGGCGGTGATGATGGGCCGCTGGATGAGCTTGGGGTGCTGGGCGAGCGCGGCGATCCAGCGGTCACGACCGGAGGCGTCCCGCGGCCAGGCCTCGCGGTCCTTGAGCCCCAGCTCCTTGGCGGCGTCCTCCTGGGTGCGGGTGACGTCCCACGGCTCAAGCCCGAGCCGCTCCAGGACGGCCCGGATCTCGTCCTCGGTGGGAACGTCGTCGAGGTAACGCCGAACGGTGTAGTCGGCGCCCTCCGCATCGAGCAACGTGAGCGCGCCACGACACTTGGAACAGGCGGGGTTGATCCAGATCTCCATACCCCACACGCTACCCGCGCCCCACCCACCACACCCCGCCAAAGGCCCTCTGGCCAGCGGCGATTGTCAGTGCCCGGCGGTAGAATTGAAGCAATGTTCGAGGGTTCCCGACGGGGGTTCCTGATCGCGACAGGAGGATGCCTGTGCCCGCTGCCGCACTCACATCTACGTCGAAGAGCAAGGCTTCCCGGCCCGTGTTGATCGACCTGACGTACGCACCACTGGAGAAGCGACCGCTCCCGGCCGGCCGGCCGCGGGAGTGGTACATCACGCACAACCGGCGCCTGAAGGCCATGCGCCTGGCGATAGCCCTGCTCGACTCGGGCGTCTATCTGCCGAACCAAGCCAACAACACCAGGATCCGGAGCATGGCGGAGGACGTGGGAATCCACCCGCCGACCGACATCACCTGCCACATGGTGCGCGCCCTGATGCGGTACAGCCGCTGAGCCGTCGCGCGAACGCGCACGCGTACGGGTGGGGGCCCAGCGGCCTCTGCCCGTACGTGTCCTTCATGCTGGGCGCATGACCCAGCCGGAATCCACCCCCGCCCAGCAGGAGCCCGCGGACGAGCTGCCGCTGCTCGTCACCGCCCAACTCCCGGACGGGGCACGGTTTCCCGTCCGCGGTATGAGGGGGAGCGAGGCCTCGCCCCGGCCCGCGCCGGCCGTCCTGATCCTTCCCGCCATGGGCACCCCCGCCCGCTACTACCGCGCGTTCGCACGCCAGTTGCACGCCGAGGGCCTCACCGCCCTGACCGTGGACATGCGGGGGCAAGGGGAGAGCACTCCCCGGGTGCGGGACGCGGACGCCGTCGACCACGGCTACCGCACGATCGTGGAGGAGGACCTCGTCGCCGTCGTCGAGGCGATACGCGCCGAACTGGGCCCGAACTCCCCGCTGTACCTCCTCGGCCACAGCATGGGCGGTCAACTCGGGCTCGTACACGCCTCGTTGCCGATCGGGCCCGGCGTCGACGGCGTCGTCCTCGTCGCCTCCGGCTCCGTCTGGTACCGAGCGTACGGCCCCCTGCGCGGGCCCCTGTTGCTCATCGGCGAGCTCTTCGCCGCGGCCACGTCGACGCTGCTCGGCCGCTGGCCCGGCACCCGGCTCGGCTTCGGCGGCAACCAGCCCAAGGGAGTCATGCGGGACTGGGCGCGCCAGGGCCGTACGGGCCGCTACTCGTCCCCCGGCTCCCCGCACGACTACGAGGCGGCCCTGCGCACCCTCGCCCTGCCCGTCCTCGCGGTCTCCGTAGAGGGCGACACCTGGGCCCCGGCGGCCGCCCTCGACCACCTCGTCGGCAAGGTGCCCGCGGCCCGTGTCACCCGCCTGCGGTACTCCGTGCGGGAAGCGGGCGCCCGCCTCGACCACTTCGTGTGGACGCGGGCGGGCGGTGCGCTGGCCAAGAGGGTGGCGGCGTGGGCGGTCGCGGGCGGAAGCTGAGGCCCCAGGCGGGCCGCTCGGTCCTGGAGGAGTACCTCCCGCCAGGACCGTACGCCCGCTCCGGCGACCGCGTGGCCATAGCCGCCTACCTGGGCGGCTCCGACACGTTCGACCGGGCGATCGCGGACTTCGCGCTGCGCTACGCCGCGCGGAACGCCCGGGACCACGCGGCACTGACCGAGGCGATCTCCTCGGGCCTGGTCGACGCGGCCACTGGGACCGGCTAGCGGATCTCGTCCGGGACCACCGTCAGCCACCGCTTGTCCGCGGTGACCTTCTGGCCGAGCTCCCGCTGCCGGTCGGCGTTCTCGCGCTTCATCCCGTCGAGTTCCTTCATGTAGTCGTCCTTGCGGTTGACCCACACCCGCGCCCCGCCGTGCTTCACGTCCGCCGAGTGGAACAGCATCGGACCGTCGCTCTTCGGGGTGTCGCCCGCCACCAGAACGGGCTTCTTCCACGCGTCGATGTACGTGCTGATGGCCGCGGGCTTGCCCTGGTACCAGGTCATCGGCGCCCACAGCTTTGGTGTCAGCTCACGCCCGGCAAGCTTCTTCTCGTCGAAGCGGCCCTCCGCGATCTCCTTGCGGGAGCTGGTGACCTCGCCGGTCTTGCGGTCCTTGAGCTGCAGGCCGACGCCGATGACGTTCTCGGGCTTCACGTCATAGCCGTACTTGGGGTCGGAGAGAACCATGCGGACGAGGTCCTCGCTGGCCGCGCTGACGACGTAGACCTCGATGCCGTGCTTCCGCAGCGACTTGTGGAGCTCCTGCATGCCGGTGAAGAACTCGGGCGTCTTGACCTCGGTCTTCGTCAGCTTCCCGTCCTCGTAGTACTCGGCGGGGATCGGCTTGTCGTGGGCGAGGAGTTCGTCGACGTACCCCTTGAGCTCCTTCAGCGTGAAGCCGGAGAAGATCTGCGCGGCCCACGGGTAGCAGACCTGGTCGTCGACCTCGCACAGCCGGTTGTAGTAGCTGTAGAGGCTCTCCTTGTGCTTCGCCGTGTCCTTGAAGGGGATGATCTTCAGCGACGGGTCCATCGACTTGCGGGTCAGCACCCCCTTCATCTCCAGGAAGGGCAGGAGGGACTCCTCCAGGTCGTTGCGGTACGTCGTGTTGTCCGCGTCGAAGACGGCGTACGCGCCCTTGTCCTCGTTCTTCGCGATGACCTTGCCCAGCTTCTTCGCGACCGGCTTCGGCCAGTGCTTCAGCTCGGCCGATGCCTTGGCCGCGGTCTTGGCCGACGTCGCGGAGGAGTCCGCCGCCGTCGCGTCCGCGCTCGGCCACAGCGCCGTACCCGCGAGTACGGCCGCGGTGAGCGCGCCCGCCGTGCCGATGACGGCCAGCTTGCCCTTTGCCTTTACTGCCATGGTTCCGTGCCCCCTGAGAGCGGTCTGCGCCCCGTCCGGAGCGGCGGGTCATCGTATGAGGTCAGGCGGCGGATTCCCATGATCGGCATCACTGGGGGCAACGGGCATGGGATGCCCGTGCGCGGGTAGCCGAGTCGGATGCCCGGCAGGCTCTCGGGCCTGCCTCGGAGCGAGGCCCATCGCATACTGGGAGGCATGGAGAGCGTCTCCCGGGAGTTCGTCCGGGCCGCCCCGCACCTCGACGGCATGGTGGTGTCCGCCGTCGGCTACCGCACGCGGGGCGAGCTGCCCGGCCTGCACCGCGGCCTGCCGTCCCCGTACCTGACGCTGATCTTCTCGCTGGACGGCCCCGTCGTCACCGGCGCCACCCCCGAGCAGGCCGGCACCCGCGACGCCCTCCGAACGGACATCGTCGTCGGCGGCCTGCACCAGTCCCCGGCGTACGTCGTACGTCCCGAGCACGAGGCGGGCATCCAGCTCGCCGTGCACCCGCTCGCCGCCCGCGCCCTGCTCGGCGTACCTGCCGCGGAACTGGCCGGCGAGCTGGTGACGCCGGGCGCGGAGGTGATGGGGCGCCGCGCCACCGACGTACGGGAGCTGCTGTGCGAGCAGGGCAGCTGGGACGAGCGGTTCGCCTCCCTGTCCGGCTACTTGAGGCAGCGCGCGGCCACCGACGCGTCCGGCGGCTCCGTACGCCCCGAGGTCGCGGAGGCGTGGGCCTGTCTCGCCCGGCATCGCGGCGTCGGCACCCTGCGCGGCCTCTCCCGGCATGTCGCGCTCAGCGAACGCCGCCTCACCACGCTCTTCCGCGCCGAGACGGGCCTGAGCCCCAAGCAGGCGGGCCGCCTGATGCGCTTCCAGCGCGCACGCGACGCCGTCGTACGCCCGGTCGCGACGGGCGGCGCCCCCGACCTGGCCCGTGTCGCAGCGGACTGCGGTTACTACGACCACTCCCACCTGGTACGGGACTTCCAGCAGTACACCGGGGTGAGCCCCAGCGGCTGGCTGGCCGAGGAGTGCCGGAATATCCAAGCCGGGAGCCATGGTGGAGGCGAAGAGTAGGACCCATGGACACCACAGAGAAGCAGAACCAGCAGCCACAGTCCGCAACTGCTCCCGCAACTCCCGCAACTGCTCCCGCAACTGCTCCCGCGTCCGCCGGGCGCGCTCCCAGCGTCTGGCCGACCCTCCAGGCGCACGACGCTCCCGCGCTGATCGACTTCCTGGTCGGCACGGTCGGCTTCCTGCGCACCGCCGTATACGAGGACGGCGACCGCGTGGCCCACGCCGAGCTCGACTGGCCCGAGGGCGGCGCGATCATGCTCGGCTCGTACGACGAGAAGTCCCAGGAGTGGTGCCTGAAGCCCGGCACCTTCGGCGCGTACGTCGTCACCGACCACGTCGACGACCTCTACCAGCGGCTCACCGCGGCGGGGGTCGAGATCATCCGTGAGATCGAGGACCAGCCGTACGGCAGCAGGGAGTTCGCGATCGCCGACCCCGAGGGCAACAAGTGGTCCTTCGGCACCTACCGCGGCTCGCCGAGGCCCGGGACGGCGGCCTGACCTGGCGGGACGGCAGCCGTCCTGACCTCGCGTGATAGCTTGCGAGCGCCAGTCAACCCACACCAGGGCCAGGGAATCCGGTGCGAATCCGGAACTGACGCGCAGCGGTGAGGGGGAACGGGCGGGGCCACGGCCACTGGGCGTCCACGGACGCCTGGGAAGGCGCCCCGTCCGGCCGATCCCCGAGTCCGAAGACCTGCTGGCACCTTCGCCCGCACACCGGGCGGCGGAGGTGACGAAGCAGGCCAGGCTCCGCGTATGAGCCGTGAGACTCAAGGGATCTCGTGTCCTCAACAGCCCGTCGTGTACGTACGTCTGTTCTCCTCGCCGCGGCCCTGGCCGTCACCCTGACCTCCTGCGGAGGCGGCTCCACGGCCACCTCCACCACGGACGACAAGGCCGCCGGCTATCCGTTGACTCTCACCTCCTGCGGCAAGAAGGCGGAGATCAAGGCGCCGCCGCGGCGGGCGGTCTCCCTCGACCAGGGGTCCACGGAGATCCTGCTCTCGCTCGGCCTCGCGGACCGCATGGTGGGCACCGGCACCTGGACCGACCCGGTTCTGAAGGGCCTGGAGCAGGACAACGCGAAGGTCGAGCGGCTCGCCGACAGCTACCCCTCCTTCGAGAAGGTCCTCGCCCAGGAACCGGACTTCGTCACCGCCTCCTTCCAGGCGACGGTCAGCAAGGGCGGCGTCGCCGACCGCGCCAAGTTCGCCGAACTCGGCGTACCCGCCTACGTCTCGCCCTCGGACTGCGCAGGCAAGGACAACAGCGGCGACGGCGACGGCCGCCGCGTCAAGACGCTGACCATGGACACGGTGTACGGCGAAGTCCGGGACCTGGCAAGGGCGTTCGGGGTCGAGAAGCGAGGGGAACGGCTGGTCGCGGACCTCAAGGGCCGGGTGGCGAAGGCGAGTGGGGCGATCAAGAAGGCCGAGGCGTCCGACACGACGCTCCTCTACTGGTTCGCCAACTCCGACTCGCCCTATATCGCGGGCTGTTGCGGCGCACCAGGCGTCATCACCCGGGAACTCGGCGTGCGGAACGTCTTCGACGACACCCACGAGGAGTGGCCTCAGATCAACTGGGAGACGGTGGCGGACCGCGACCCGGACGTCCTGGTCATCGGCGACCTCACCCGCAAGTCGCAGACGGCCGAGAGCGCGAAGAAGAAGATCGAGTTCCTGGAGTCCAACCCGGTCACCAAGAACCTGACCGCCGTGAAGAAGAAGCGGTACGTGCTGCTGAGCGGCCAGGCCATGAACCCGACGATCCGCACGGTGGACGGAGTGGAGCAAGTCGCGGACGCCTTGCGTGAGTTCGGGCTCGCCAAGTGAGGAAAGCCGCCCCGGGCGGCATACGTTGCGCCCTGCTCTGGACGGCGGGCCTCGCCGCCCTCGCCCTCTCCGTCGCGGTGGCCGTCACCATCGGCCCCGCCGACATCTCCGTACCGGACGTGTGGTCGGCGGTCGCGGCTCACCTCGGCTGGGGAGAGGCGCGGCTCACGCCCATCAGGGACGGCATCGTGTGGAACCTGCGCATGCCGCGCACGCTCCTCGCCGCGGTCTGCGGCGCGGGCCTCGCGGTCTGCGGAACGGTCCTTCAGTCCCTCCTGCGCAACCCGCTCGCCGACCCCTTCGTGCTGGGCGTCTCCTCGGGGGCGTCCACGGGCGCGGTCGCGATCGTCGTCCTGGGGGTCGGCGGGGGAGTGGTGTCGGTATCGGCGGGCGCCTTCGCCGGGGCCGTCGTCTCGTTCGCGCTGGTCCTGCTGCTGAGCCACAGCCTGGGCGCAAGCGCGGACAGAGTGGTGCTCTCGGGCGTGGCGGCGATGCAGCTCTTCTCCGCCCTCACCTCCTTCGTGATCCTGACGTCGGGCGACGCGGAGACGACGCGAAGTGTCCTGTTCTGGCTGCTCGGTTCGCTGAGCGGAGTGGGCTGGACGGACGTCTCGCTGTGCGCGGCGGTGCTCTTCGTGGCCCTCGCCGTCTGCCTGACGCAGGCCCGCACCCTGGACGCGTTCGCCTTCGGCCAGGACGCGGCGGCAACGCTGGGCGTCCACGTGGCGCGGGTCCGGCTGCTCCTCCTGTCCACCACGGCCCTGCTGACGGCGGTCCTGGTCAGCAGCGCGGGAGCCATCGGCTTCGTGGGCCTGGTCCTGCCGCACGCGGCCCGCGCCCTCGTCGGCGCCGGGCACGCACGCCTGGTCCCGGTCACGGCGCTCGCGGGCGCGGTGTTCCTGGTGTGGGTGGACACGCTGGCCCGCACGGTCCTGGACCCTCAGGAGGTCCCCGTCGGGGTGGTGACGTCCCTGATCGGAGTCCCGGCGTTCGTCCTGGTCCTCTACCGCACGAGGAAGACGACATGAGCCGGCACACCGAGGACGACATGAGCCGGCACCCCAAGGGCGACATGAGCCCGTACCCCGAGGACGACCGGACCCCGCACACCGGACCCGGCCTACGAGCCGACCGAGTGACCCGGGAGGCGGGCGGCCGGCTCATCATCGACGGAGTGACCCTGGCCCCGCCGCCCGGAGCCACGGTCGGCCTGCTGGGCCCGAACGGCTCGGGCAAGTCAACGCTCCTGCGCGTCCTGGCGGGCGTCCTGGCCCCGACGTCAGGGGTGGTCACCCTGGACGGCATGCCTCTGCGGGACGCGGGCCGCCGCACGGTGGCACGCAGGGTGGCGGTGGTGGACCAGGACGCCACCACGCAGGTCGAGCTGTCGGTGGAGGAGGTCGTACGCCTGGGCCGCATCCCGCACCGCAGGGCGTGGTCGCTGCCGACCCCCGAGGACGAGGAGGCGGTACGTCAGGCCCTGACGCGCACGGGCCTGACGGACCGAGCCACCCAGTCCTGGCACACGCTTTCCGGCGGGGAACGCCAACGGGCCCAGATAGCAAGGGCGTTGGCCCAGACCCCCCAGGAACTCCTCCTGGACGAACCGACCAACCACCTGGACATCCACCACCAACTCGACCTCCTGACCCTGGTGGCGAACCTCCCCCTGACCAGCGTGATAGCCCTGCACGACCTGAACCTGGCGGCCATGTTCTGCGACCAGATCCTGGTCCTACGAGAGGGAGTGGCCCACGCGTCAGGCACACCATCAGAGGTGATCACGGAGGAACTGATCGCGAAGGTGTACGGGGTACGAGCGGAGGTAACCCAACACACCACGGAACCCCACCCGTCGATCCGCTTCCTGCGCGCTTGAGCCGTCCGCCGCGGTCTCCGTCGCCCCGTGTCAGCGGCCCCGGACGACCTGCTCGGCCCGGAACCGGAGCTTGGTGTCGACATCCTCCAACAGGGCGCGCGCCGCGCGGAGTTGACCGGAACCACCTTGTGCGCAGAGCATACGGAAGGCGGCGACGCGGGTGGGTCGGGGCAGCTCGGGCCCGACACGCGCCATCAACCACTCGGTGGGCAGCTGCCGAGCGGAGGGCAGAAGCGCCGAGCAGGCCTCGCGGACGACGCCGGAAGCGGGATCGTCCAGGAGCGACCGCAATCGCTCGGTGGCCGCGACGTCGAGCACCCGCAACCCGGCCACCGCACGCGCACGGACCGCAGCCACCGGATGCCCCAGGAGCGGCAGCAGCAACGCGCCGTCCGCACGATCACCACACTCGCCGAGGCCGACGGCCGCACCGGGTGGCAGAGCCGGGTCACCGGGCTCGGCACACCACTCCCGGTAGAGCGGCAACGGATCGACCCCGGCCTGCTTCAGCACGTAACGGGCGCAGGCCCGCACGAGCGCCGAACGATCGACGAGATACGACCGGGCCTCCCGCGCCCGTCCGACACGCCGCAGAGCGGTGACCCCGGCGGACCGGACACGGGGGCTGCGCGCCGCGAGCAAGGGCGAGACGACATCGTCGTACGCACGCTCATCCAGCCGCTCGTCCACGCTCACGCTCATGCCCGCGAGCGCGGCGTCGGCGCAGAGGTTCTGGACGACGACATCGCTGTCGAGGGCGGCGGTACGGGCCAACTCCGCGGCCGGCAGGACGTGCTCGTCGACGGCGATGCGATGAGCGAAGCGGCGTACCGTGAGATCTCCGTGGCCGAGCAGCGGTACGAGCCGTGCGCGGCCCGGCGCCCCGCTCAGGGCCTCCCGCAACAGCCCGACACCGAAGACCCCACGGTCCCGGCGCCCCACCCGCAGCACCATGGGCGCGAGTGCGGCCAGCTCCGCGGCACCGAGCCGGGGCAGCTCCTCACGCATGACGCCCCGCGCCCTCTCCCGCACGGGCGCGGCCCAGTCGGCACAGCGGAGGACGACCAGCGGCAGGAGCACCGGATATGCCGCGACCCGTAGCAGCGCGGCCTCGCGCACCCGGCCGTCGCAGGCGCACAGATCGAGGGCGGTCCGGCTCTCGCCGGGCTCCAACTCGTCCCACCGCGCGTACATGTCGCGGACGTCGACATCAAACGCGATCCAGGCGGATGGCTCCAAGACATCAAACACATCCCGCAAGGGGGCTCCACGGACAACCCGTCGAAGCTCGGCCTGCCTAGCCCCGTCGAACCAGCTCATCGTCACCTGCCTCCACTCGCCCCGCCCCCGAGACGGCGATCGTAGGCTGCGGCACCCGTCGCGGTCGCCCGATATTTCCCTGGGCGATCCAAGGCGCCCACCCCCTAGTCCGGCTGACGCTCTGCACCCGGAATGCTGAAATGAATCCCTATGAAGCCACCGCACCCGCCGATCACCGACGAGGCCGACCTGACGGTCAGGATCGAGCAGAACCTGGCGGAGCACGCCTGCCACCTCCACCGGCATCTGGCGGACGCGGTGGTCAGCGAGGCCGACGATCTCCTGGTGGCCGACAGCGGGCTGGACGACGATACGTTCAACATCGTCGCGGCGGCGCGCTTCACGGAGGACACCGCTGCGGGGCGCGTGTGCGAGACCGTCCGGAAACTGACCGCTACCGGCCGCCCCTTCTCCTGGTGGGTGGGGCCGGCTTCGGTACCGACGAATCTGGGCGCTCTCCTGGAGGCGGCCGGGGCCAAGGCTTCGGAGACCGAGACGGGGATGTGGAAGGACCTGAGCGGCACGCTGCCGCGGCCACCACGGACCGACGGTCTGGACATCCGCCGGGTGACCGGTCGGGAGCAACTCGCCGACTACGCCACCGTACTGGCCGCGAACTGGGACCCGCCGGCCCCCACGGTCCACCGCTTCTTCGACCTGGCAGCGGAACCGGCCCTCGCCGTCGACTGCCCGGCCCACTACCTGGTCGGCTACGAGGACGGCCTGCCGGTCTGCACGGCGGAGGTCTTCTTCCACGCGGGCGTGGCAGGCATCTTCAACATCTCCACCCGCGCGACGCACCGACGGAGGGGTTACGGGGCCGCCATGACACGCGCCACGCTCCACACCGCACAAGCGGAGGGCTACGGGACAGCGGCCCTACAGGCATCGCCTGAGGGCGAGCCGGTCTACCACCGCCTCGGCTTCCGCACCTGCGGCCAGTTCACCGAGTACGCGATCGACGACTGAGCCACGCCTCCACCCCGGATGCCGCTTCTCAGGGCCGCGGCTCGTCAAGGTACTGGTCGGCCCACGCGCTGATGATGTGAGCGGCCCGTTGCGCCTGCCCTCGTGCGGTCAGCAGGTGGTCCGCGCCTTCGAGCGAGATGAAGCTGCGCGGGTGCCGTGCCTCCTGGAAGATCTCCGCGGCGTTGGAGATGTCGACGGTGGAGTCGGTGGGCGAGTGCGCCACGAGGAGCGGGAGGTCCACCTCGCCGATCCGGTCGCGCAGATGAGCCCGGCGCACGTCCTCGACGAAGGCGCGCTTGAGAACCAGGGTCCTGCCGCCGACGAACCACTCGTGCGCCCCGTCACTGAGGACGCGATCCAGGACCGAGTCGTACTGCCGCTCGACATGACTGGGGTCGACCGGCGCCGCGATCGTGGCCAGCGCGCGCAGGCCGTCGATCTCGCTCGCGGCCGCGATGGCGGCGGCGCCTCCCCACGAGTGCCCCACCAGCAAGTCCACCGGAGTCCCTCGCTCCGCCATGAAGGCCGCGGCACGGACGGTGTCCTGCACCTTGACGGTGAAGGAACCGTCCCCCCAGTCGCCCTCGGAGTCCCCGATCCCAAGATTGTCGAAGCGCAACATACCGATCCCCTCACGCGCCAGCTGCTTGCTGACCCGCGAGGCGGCAGGCGACCCCTTGCCCAGAGTGAACCCATGCGCGAAAAGCCCCCACCCTCGGACCTCGCCCTCCGGCAGGTCAATGGCTCCGGCCAGCGCGGGCCCGACGACGCTCGGGAATGTCACTTTTTCGCTCATGTGGGGTGCTCACCTAGGCAGGGGCTGATCGTGAGGGGGGGGCAGAAAGACGAAAGAGACACTAGCCGCTGTCAACGTCTGACCTGTACCGGAGAACGTGCGAAGGGTATTGGGTGTCACTCATTGATACTCCGCGTAGACGGCTCTCCGTGAGTTTCACACCCGCAGGGCGCATCAATGGAAGGTGCTGCTGCGGGACCGTCTCCGCCACCTCGATCGAGCTCCTGCGAGGTCTCCCGGTAGTCGTGATCAGTCGGATGGTGCAGCTCGTCGCGGACTTGCCGCCAAGCGCGAATGATCTCAGGAAGCTTTGACAGCACCTCGCCTACTTGTGCCAGTACGAGTGTGAGGCAACCGAAAGCGGCAAGGATGATCAGGCTGAGGTTGTCCCAACTCATGGGCCCGCTACCCGAACAGAGCCTGGCGAGAGATCCAGTCGAGGGCGTCCACCCCGAGCCGGTCAGGTGCCTCGAGTAAAGCGGCCTCCACCACCGCGAGGTCCGCGAGCGACTCAGGCGCCCCCGAGCGGTCCCGCACGGCGATTCGCTCCATCGCCGTGGCGACGGCACCGGGCCAGCCTGGCATACCGAAGTGATGGAGCGCCTTGAAGGTGGCCGAAGCCGCCCTGTGCAGCAGCGCGGCGTGCCAGCCTTGCTCGCGCATCACCTCCGCGGTGAACCATGTCCGGTCGTCGACCTGCCGGACCAACTCCTCCACGAACTCC
Organism: Streptomyces sp. Je 1-332; assembly: GCF_040730185.1. Taxonomy (NCBI): domain Bacteria; kingdom Bacillati; phylum Actinomycetota; class Actinomycetes; order Kitasatosporales; family Streptomycetaceae; genus Streptomyces; species Streptomyces sp. Je 1-332. The sequence continues at coordinate 2,218,589 of NZ_CP160402.1, read as the reverse complement.
GACGGAGCCATCCGCAGTATGAAGCGCGAACCTCCGGCCCAGGGGAGGTCCAGGTCCGAGGCGACCCCCACAAACGCGAGCAGCGATTCGGGCCCCTCGTCCCGCGCGGCTGTAAGAGCGGCATGGGCCCTGCGATACAGATCGACGCTCTGCGCGAAAATCTCCCCGTCGCCGGGTTCGTCGGTCGCCTCGCGGATCTCGGCCAGCGGCCCCTCACGCCAGGCGTCGGCGACCAGGCCGACAGCCGCCGCGCTTACCAAGGCATCTGTGTCGTCCACGGTGATACCGAAGTGCGCAAGGACCGCCGGCGCGTGCTCCTCGATGCCCGGGAGCGGTGGGGTCTTCTCCTCGGCCGCCTCCTTCCCCAAGAGGGCGGCAAGACGTGGTGACAGAGGTTCGGGTTCCGGTGGGTCCACGGTGACTCCGTGCTCCGCCAGATCGTCGAAGACGGCGTCAGGACCGCAGTCGATGTGCGTGGAATCATGGCGCCCTGAACAGTCGTCGGCACATTCCAACTCCCCGCACATCTCCGGGTCCTCGGGCTGCGCCTCATTGATCAGGTGGTAGGCCAGCCGTTCCGCCACCGTCTCCCGCGCGGTAATCATGGCCAGGTCGACCCGGAATGCCTCGTCCTTCAGCTCCATATCAGCAGGGTCCGCGGAAGCGGGTGGCTCCGGCGCTTCCGGGATCCAGGCGTACGCCGACTCCAGCGAGATGAGCAGCCAGGCGACGCGGAGAGCCTCGGTGTCCTCTTCTCCGGCCACCCCCGCCACGGCCTCAGCGGCTGCGCGTACACGGTTCAGCCGGGCAAGATGGCCCTCACGCATCGGCAACCAGGCCGCGGACTCCGCGCGGGCCCGCTCGGCGTCCTGCGCCAACGCGGCGTCCCGAGTTCTTCGTGCCCGGGTGACCAACCGGGCCAGGCACGGGCGGCATCCGAACAGGCCGGATGTCGGCGTCGGCCCGAGGGGTATGGCGGCAAGGTCCTCTCCGAAGGACCTCCCGCACAGGCGGCACTCCAGGCCGCCCGCCTGCCGGGATGTGGGCATGCCTGGTAGCACGGCGGCACGGATCGTGTCATGGGCATAGGAAGGGATGTGCATGTTCGGCGGCTCCTTGGGCGAAGGCGCTCTGTCGGCGCCATCTCCATGCTCACGCCACAGGCCGGCCGCGAGTCACGGTTTGGCGGGCGGGACGGGCAACTTGACGAATCCTGTCTCAGCCCTGGCCTGCAACTTCTACCGTATGGGCGGAACTTGACACTCGAGCCGGAGGAATTCCGTTGCCCGCTTCCGCCACCACTCCTCAACCTTCCGGCCTTCAGAAGGAACTGACCGAAGCCCTGCAGGAACTGCACCGGGCCTCCGGCCGGTTGAGCTTCCGGAAAGTGAGCGAACTGATCGGTCGCAGGGAGGACCGGTTGTCGGCCGCGAGTCATGAGACCGTTCGCTCCGCGGTCAACGGGTTACGCGTGCCGCGCTGGGAGACCGTTCACGACATCGTCCTGGTGCTGGCGGGCCAGTGCAGTCCTGCTCGCGATGAGCAGTCGGAGACAGCCAGGTTCCTGCCGCTGTGGCGGGCGATCGGCGAAGGGGAGTCCGGAGCTCTGAAGTCGTTCCAGGAACTGCTCAACGGAGGCTGGGGAGGCGAGGACGGCCAGTGGACTCCGGAACTGGTCATGGGAATGCTGATCAACCCCTTCAGCGCCATCGAGATCCACCCCTCGCTGGCCGCACCGCACGAACCGCTGGTCTCGGAGGATGACTGGGTCCACGGGATGCTGCGGCTCATCGAGGAGCAGGGGGCCGAACACGCACTACGGGTTCTGCTGCACCTGCTGAAGGGCGACTACGTCGGGGCGGACGAGGGCTCACCGTATGGCTATCGCAACCCTGACAGGGAGGCATTGGAGGCGCAAGCGGCCTTCCAGTACGGCTGCCAGGCGATCCTCCGGCGCCTGAACCGTGAGCCGAACCTCCTCGCGGAGTCGATCCGCGCGATGCGCGCCGACACCACGATGGACCGGGACGACAGGGCCGAGATGTTGGAAAACGAGTCCGATCCGAGCCTGATGCGCGAGGTGATGATCGTGACCCCCGCCACCTGGGACGAGGTCTCAGAAGAGGCTCAGAACATGATTTTCGGCTACCTGGTCCAACAGATCAGCCCTGTGCGCCCCGTCGGCCCGCCGGGCTCGGACCGGTTCAAGATCGTCTGGCGGATTCCCGAACCGCTCGAGGCGTAGCCCGGTCACGCCGAAGGCCGCCACCCTGGAGCGGGGCGGCGGCCTTCGTGCGGATTCCGCGATTTAGATGTCGAAGTACAGCTCGAACTCGTGCGGGTGCGGGCGCAGCTGGATCGGGGCGATTTCGTTCGTGCGCTTGTAGTCGATCCACGTCTCGATCAGGTCGGCGGTGAAGACGCCGCCGGCCAGGAGGTACTCGTGGTCCGCCTCGAGGGCGTCGAGGACGGCCGGGAGGGAGGTCGGGACCTGGGCGACGCCCGCGTGCTCCTCGGGGGCGAGCTCGTAGAGGTCCTTGTCGATCGGCTCCGGCGGCTCGATCTTGTTCTTGACGCCGTCCAGGCCGGCCATCAGGAGCGCCGAGAACGCGAGGTACGGGTTCGAGGACGGGTCCGGCGCGCGGAACTCGACGCGCTTGGCCTTCGGGTTCGAGCCCGTGATCGGGATACGCATGGCCGCCGAGCGGTTGCGCTGCGAGTACACCATGTTGACCGGCGCCTCGAAGCCCGGGACCAGGCGGTGGTACGAGTTCACCGTCGGGTTGGTGAAGGCGAGCAGCGACGGGGCGTGCTTGAGGATGCCGCCGATGTAGTAGCGGGCGGTGTCGGAGAGGCCCGCGTAGCCCTGCTCGTCGTAGAAGAGCGGGTCGCCGTTGGCCCACAGCGACTGGTGCACGTGCATGCCCGAGCCGTTGTCACCGAAGATCGGCTTCGGCATGAAGGTCGCGGTCTTCTGGTTGCGCCAGGCGACGTTCTTCACGATGTACTTGAAGAGCATCAGGTCGTCGGCAGCGGCCAGCAGCGTGTTGAACTTGTAGTTGATCTCCGCCTGGCCGGCCGTGCCGACCTCGTGGTGCTGGCGCTCGACCTGGAGGCCGTTCTTGTCCAGCTCCAGGGAGATCTCCGCGCGGAGGTCCGCGAAGTGGTCGACCGGCGGGGCCGGGAAGTAGCCGCCCTTGTAGCGGACCTTGTAGCCACGGTTGTTCTCGACCGCACCGGTGTTCCAGGCGCCTGCCTCGGAGTCGATGTGGTAGAAGCTCTCGTTCGCCGACGTCTGGAAGCGGACGTTGTCGAAGACGTAGAACTCGGCCTCGGGACCGAAGTACGCGGTGTCCGCGATGCCGGTCGACGCGAGGTAGGCCTCGGCCTTCTTGGCGATGTTGCGCGGGTCACGGCTGTACTGCTCGCCCGTGATCGGGTCGTGGATGAAGAAGTTGATGTTGATGGTCTTGTCGCGGCGGAAGGGGTCGACCCGGGCGGTCGACAGGTCCGCGCGCAGCGCCATGTCGGACTCGTGGATGGCCTGGAAGCCGCGGATCGACGAACCGTCGAAGGCGAGCTCCTCGTTCGGGTCGAACGCCGCTGCCGGGATCGTGAAGTGCTGCATCACTCCGGGCAGGTCGCAGAACCGGACATCTACGAACTTCACGTCCTCGTCCGCGATGAACTTCTTTGCGTCGTCGGCGTTCTGGAACATCCAACTCCTCCTACTCCCGACCCCCAGGCGGGGACGGGGTTGCAGCTCGTTGTGCGGCCAGTGCGGTGGCACACGCTGGGACCCGACCATAGGGACGGGGGATTTCTCAAGCATGACCCATTTGTTTCGCCGAAGTTAACCGAGGCGGGTTCGAGTCAGGTGTCATTCGCCCTACCCCGCACGTCCTCGGACGAAATCGGGCGCAGTACCGTGGACGGGTGGACAACAGGCAAGCAATCGGATCGTGGCTCTCCGGCCCTCGTGCGGCGGCAGAGGACGCGGGTGTCGACTTCGGGTATCGGGGCGAGCAGCTCGGCCTGCCGGAGGAGGGGCCGGGATCGATCGCGCGGCCCGGACGGCGGATGGGCGCCATCGCCGTCGACTGGGGGGTGAGCATGCTCATCGCATACGGCCTGTTCGCTCGCGGTGACCAGCAGGCGATGGGCAACTGGGCCCTCGGCATCTTCTTCGTCATGACCGTCCTGACGGTCGGCACGGTCGGCTGCACCCCCGGCAAGGCCCTCTTCCGGCTGCGCGTCATCGCCGAGGGCGGCGGCCGGCTCGGCTTCGTCCGCGTCCTCGTCCGCAGCGTGCTGCTCTGCGTCGCCGTCCCGGCCCTGATCTGGGACCGCGACGGCCGCGGCCTCCACGACCGCCTCGGCCGCGCGGTCCAGGTGCGGATCTGAGATCCCCGCTCTACGTACGGCGAAGGCCCCGGAACCAATCGGTTCCGGGGCCTTCGCCATACGTAGGAAAGAGGCGGAAAGTTACCGCATCTTCGGGCCACCGCGAGGCGTGCGCATGCCCTTCGGCATCGGACCCTTCGGCAGCGGCATGTTGCTCATCAGGTCGCCCATCGCGCGCAGCCGGTCGTTCGTCGCCGTGACCTGCGGGCCCTGGAGGACGCGGGGCAGCTTCAGAAGCGTCGTACGCAGCTTCTTCAGCGGGACCTGGCCCTCGCCGGTGCCGACGATCACGTCGTGGACCGGGACGTCCGAGACGACCCGCGCCATCCGCCTCTTCTCGGCGGCCAGCAGGCTCTTCACCCGGTTCGGGTTGCCCTCGGCGACGAGCACGATGCCCGCCTTGCCGACCGTGCGGTGCACGACGTCCTGGCTGCGGTTCATCGCCACCGCCGGAGTCGTCGTCCAGCCGCGGCCGATCTTGTCGAGCACCGCGGCCGCCGCACCGGGCTGGCCCTCCATCTGCCCGAAGGCCGCACGCTCCGCCCTGCGCCCGAAGACGATCGCCATCGCGAGGAAGGCGAGCACAAAGCCGAGAATGCCGAGATAGATCGGGTGACCGATCAAGAAGCCGATCGCGAGGAAGACACCAAAGGTGACGATTCCCACAGCCGCGATGATGAGACCGATCCGCGGATCGGCCCTGCGGGTCATCTTGTAGGTCTGAGCGATCTGCTTGAGCCGCCCGGGGTTCGCGGCGTCCGCCGCGGTTTCCTTCCTCGCCATGCCGTGAAGTCTACGTGTCCCTGGAGGTGACTACGACGTGCGGGTTGTCATCGCCTCTTCGAGCACGCGCAGCGCCTCGGCCCGGTCCTTGGCGCGACGCCGGTCGTCGAGCACGGACGTCCACGCGTTGCGGCGCGCGGTGCGCTGTCCGCTGCTCATGAGAATCGACTCGACGGCGCGCAGCGCGTCGGTGACGGACGGGATGGCGGTGGCGCGTACGGGCGCGGCCTGCATGGTGGAGCCCTCCTGGGCGGCTATGGGTAGGGCGAGTACGTAGGGCAGTACGTCGGTGCGTAGGGCAGTACGTGGGGTAGTTCCAGGGTCACTGATTGGTGTTACCAGGGCGTGACCGACCGGTCAAACACGGATGAAGCCTTGACGCCGGCCCGCAAAACGTTGACGCGGCCCCTACAGTCCCCCTCACCTGCGGGGACCGTGGAGGCCGCGTCATCTCGCCACTACTTGTCAGTAGACACTTGTGCGCCGATTCACACAGTCGAACTCTCCGGGAGAGATCACACCGCCTGCGAAGCGACGTACGCGCCGCGCTTCTCGATCGCCATCTGGTAGAGGCGTCCCGCGCGGTACGAGGAGCGGACCAGCGGCCCGGACATGACGCCGGAGAAGCCGATCTCCTCGGCCTCCTCCTTCAGCTCCACGAACTCCTGCGGCTTGGCCCAGCGCTCCACGGGGTGGTGGCGCGGGGTCGGGCGAAGGTACTGCGTGATCGTGATGAGCTCGCAGCCCGCGTCGTGCAGCGCGTGCAGCGCCTCGCTGATCTCCTCGCGCTCCTCGCCCATGCCGAGGATGAGGTTCGACTTGGTGACCAGACCGGCCTCGCGGGCGCGGGTGATGACCTCGAGCGAGCGCTCGAAACGGAAGCCGGGGCGGATGCGCTTGAAGATGCGCGGCACCGTCTCCACGTTGTGCCCGAGGACCTCGGGGCGCGAGGAGAAGACCTCGGCCAGCTGGTCGGGGTCGGCGTTGAAGTCGGGGATGAGCAGCTCGACCTTGGTCCTGCCCTCCGCGCGCTCCGCCGTCATCGCGTGGATCTGGCGCACGGTCTCCGCGTACAGCCAGGCGCCGCCGTCGTCCAGGTCGTCGCGAGCGACGCCGGTGATCGTGGCGTAGTTCAGGTCCATCGTCACGACGGACTCACCGACACGGCGCGGCTCGTCGCGGTCGAGCGCCTGCGGCTTGCCCGTGTCGATCTGGCAGAAGTCGCAGCGCCGGGTGCACTGGTCGCCGCCGATGAGGAAGGTGGCCTCGCGGTCTTCCCAGCACTCGTAGATGTTGGGACAGCCCGCCTCCTGGCAGACCGTGTGCAGGCCCTCGCTCTTCACGAGGTTCTGCATCTTCGTGTACTCGGGGCCCATTTTCGCCCGGGTCTTGATCCACTCGGGCTTGCGCTCGATCGGGGTCTGGGCGTTCCGGACCTCAAGGCGCAGCATCTTGCGTCCGTCGGGTGCGACTGCGGACACATCGGCTCCCTGTAGCTTCGATTCTTCGGCGCACACCAGGGTACGCCCGTGATGTCGTTGGGCTTACGTTCGGGCAACCTCTGGCCACCGGGGTGCATTCCCCGAAGCCGTGGCAGGCCCGGACGTACCGGCTCTCTAGGCCGTCGCCTTCTCGTCCTGAGGCCGCTCAACCGTCTGCTCGGCGGCCTTTTCCACCACCCGCGGCTTGAGCTCGGCGTTCTCCAGGATCTCCCGCAGGTGCCTCTCGGCGACGGGCAGGACATCGGCGATCGTGACCTCGCGGCCCAGCTCGTACGAGAGGGACGTCACGCCCGCGTCGCGGATGCCACACGGGATGATCTTGTCGAACCCGGTGTTGTCCGGGTTCACGTTCAGCGCGAAGCCGTGCATCGTCACGCCCTTGGCGACCCGGATGCCGATCGCCGCGATCTTGCGGTCCTCGCGGCGCTGGCCCGCGTTGGACGGGGCGTACTCCGGGCCGTTGAAACGGGCGTCGAACTCGTCGTCCTGGGTGCGCGGATCGAAGTCCAGGGTCAGGCCGCCAAGTGCCGGACGCTCGTGCGCGGGGTCACCGAGGACCCATACGCCGCTGCGACCCTCCACGCGGGACGTCTCCAGGCCGAATTCCGCACACGTACGGATAAGCGCCTCTTCCAGACGGCGCACATGTGCTACGACGTCCACCGGGCGCGGCAGCTTCTGGATCGGGTAGCCCACGAGCTGTCCCGGACCGTGCCAGGTGATCTTGCCGCCGCGGTCCACGTCGACGACGGGGGTGCCGTCCAGCGGGCGCTCGCTGTCCTCGGTGCGGCGGCCCGCGGTGTAGACCGGCGGGTGCTCCAGCAGCAGACATGTGTCCGGGAGTTCGTCGGCGAAGCGGGCGGCGTGCACGCGGCGCTGCTCGTCCCAGGCGTCTTGATACTCGACCGAATCCGGGCCGAAGCCCAGCCGGACGAACCGAAACTCACTCACGGCACGTGCCTCCCTAGAACCTGCACCGGTACCTGCACCGCAGAACCTGCACCTTGCACATATCGCGCCCCCAGCCACTGTACGGGCAGCGGATTCTCGTCAGTCGTCCGGCCAATCCTCACACGATCGGATGAATGCGGGTCGAAGGTCGCGATGCGGGCGGCGAGGGCCGTTACATTCACGCCGTTCACAGAGCCATAAGGGCTGCTCAAGGCAACGCCCGAAAGGCAGGAGACCGCACAGCCGATGACGGAACGACCTCCGCAGCGCACGCCCAACCGCCAGCTAGCCGCGCTCATCTCAGAAGCCGGGTTCTCCAATGCGGGGCTCGCACGCCGCGTCGATCAGCTGGGCCTCGAGCACGGTCTCGATCTGCGGTACGACAAGACATCGGTGACCCGCTGGCTGCGCGGGCAACAGCCGCGCGGCACCACCCCCGCCCTGATCGCCGAGGTCTTCACCCGGCGGTTAGGCAGGCGCCTGACGGCGCAGGATCTCGGGCTCGACGCGTGCGCGCCGGTGTACGCCGGTCTGGAGTTCGCGGCGAGCCCCGAAGAGGCGATCGACATCGTCGGCGGGCTCTGGCGCAAGGACTCCGGGAGCCACGCCGAGCTCCGGAAAATTGCGTTCACCCCGGCGGGCCTCGTCGTGCCCAGCAGAGACTGGCTGATCGGCCGCGCCGACGACCGGGTGAGCCGCGGCGACCACCCGCCGAGCGGCGCCCGGGTGCCCGCGCAGGGCCGGCCGGCCATACCGCGTCAGCGCAAGGAGCCCGAGCGCGGCCTCGGGGCCAAGGTGACCAGCGGCGACATCTCGGCCCTGCGCTCCGTCGGCGAACTCTTCCGCGCCCTCGACCACGCGTACGGCGGCGGGCACGCCCGGCAGGCCCTCGTGCGCTACCTGGAACACGAGGCCGAGCCGATGCTCCGGGGCACGTACGGCGAGCAGGCCGGGCGGCGGCTCTTCGCGGCCGCCGCCGACCTCACCCGGCTCGCGGGCTGGACGTCGTACGACATCGCGGCGCACGGCCTCGCCCAGCGGTACTACGTGCAGGCGCTGCGGCTCTCGCAGGCGGCGGGCGACCGCGCGTACGGCTCGTACGTCCTGGTGACCATGAGCCGCCAGGCCGTCTACCTCGGGCACGGCAGAGAGGCCGTACAGCTGGCGCGGGTGGCCCAGCAGGGGGTCGGGTCATCGGCGCCGCCCGTCGTGCAGGCCCTGCTGCACTCGGTCGAGGCGCGCGGGCACGGCGTGCTCGGCGAGGTGCGGGCGTGCACGGCGTCGATGGTCCGGGCCGAGCGGGCCCTGGAGACGGCACGGCCGGGCGACGAAGTCCCCTACTGGGCGCGGTTCTTCGACGAGGCGCAGCTCGCGGACGAGTTCGGGCACTGCCACCGGGACCTCCAGCAGTACCGCGTGGCCGCCCAGCACGCGGAGCGCTCGCTCCAGCTGCGCGCCCCCGGGTACGCCCGCAGTCGCCTGTTCTGCCGGATCGTGCTCGCCTCGTCGCGCCTTGGCCTCGGCGAGCTGGAGCAGGCCTGCCAGCTGGGCGCGGAGGCGGCGCAGGCGGCGGGCGAGATGCGGTCGGTGCGAGCCATCGAGTACGTACGCGAATTCGAGCGGCGGCTTGAGCCGTACCGCGACGCGGCGGCGGTGCGGGGCTATCGCGACCGGGTGGCCGCTCTGGGGTGACCCCGGAGGTGGCATGTAAGGGGCGGGGCCTATAAGGGATGGGCCTGTAAGGGGCGGGGCTGCGCAGCCCCGCCCCTTACGCACGCGCCCGACCGGGGCTGGGCTTGGCTGGGCTCAGCGCAGTCGTGCGGCCTTCTCGGGAGACAACGCCTCGTCCCACGTCATGAGGTCGTCGAGATCGCCCCGCAGGCTCGCCTTCTCCGTCCCGATGGACCGCAGCGGCAGCGGGATCGACGCCGCGAGGGACCCGACCCGCTTCCCGTCGGCGTACAAGGTGGTGTGCCCCGGAGTCGTCACCCAGGTCAGCCGCGTCCAGCGGTCCAGCGGCAGCGTGAAGTCGAAACTGTGGTCGGCCTCGCCGTACCGCGTGAAGCCGACCCTCCCGGTGCCGTGCTGCATCAGCTTCAGCGCGCCCGCCTTGGAACTGAGCAGCACCTGGTCCCCGGTCCTCGCCGTCGGGCGGACCCGTACCGAAACCGTCCACGGCTCGGCGACGTCGAGACCGCCGAAGCCCACGCCGTCCCGGTCGGAGTCGAAGCGCCATGCCTGGCCGTGCACGCCCTTGACCGGGGTCGGGTTGTTGATGATGTAGGAGGTACCGGGCAGACCGCCCGCCACGTCCTCGGCGAAGAGCGTGTTGCCGGGACTGCCCGCGTACGTCCAGCCGCTGGGGTACGAGGCGTCGTCGAACGTCCAGTGGTGGCTCGGCCGCCCCTCCACCCTCGGGGGTACGGGCGCCGGAGTCGTGCCCGGTGGGTCGCCGATGCGGGTGGCGCGGGCCCGGAAGTCGGTGAGCGTGTCCGGGGTCGCGGACTTGTTCCAGGCGCGGTCGGCGAGGATCGCGCGGGGGCCCGCCATGTGCTGCTCGAAGTAGCCGTCGTCGGCCCAGAAGTTGTAGTCGGCCCAGTTGGTGACGCCGGAGCCGAGCATGTCGGGATCGGTGTTCGGCGCCCAGTCGTCGTACATCCAGGGCTCGTCCGGATACAGGTGGTGGTAGTTGTTCGGGGTGTCGTAGAACGGGCCGATGGCGATCTCGTCGTGGCCGGGGATCTCGGGCTCGGCGCCCGTGCCCTCCCAGGTGAGGAAGACGACGGGGGCGTGGACCTTCTGCTGGGGCGCCGCGAGGTGCTCGGAGCCGTTGTAGACGGCCGTGCGCTTGCCGTGCGAAGTGACCACGTCGTCGAGGGTGTTGATGTAGCGGTTGAGGAGATCGCCGAGAGTGGACACGTCGGGCGCGCTCGCCAGGTGGTTCTGCACGCGCGGGCATTCCGCGAGCTGTCCCGGGACCTCCTCCGCGCCGATGGAGAACAGCGGCGCGTCGAACCAGCCCGCGAACTCGTCCACGATCTCCTTCGACTTCGCGATCGCCTTGTCGCTGGTCATGTCGATGATCCAGTCGGGCGTCAGGTGCGAGTGCGTGTGGGCGCCCGTGCAGGCGTCCGCGCCGGACCCGAAGCCGATGCCGAAGGCCTCGCTGATCACGGTGGCGTGACCGGGGAGTTCGAGGCCGGGCATCAACTGGACGTGATGGCGGGCCGCGAAGGCCTTCAGATGCTCGATGTCGGCGCGGCTGTAGCTGTGGTCGGGGTCCGCGAGGCCCGGGAACTTCGGGCTGTCCAGGCGGAAGCCCTCGGACTCGGAGAGGTGCAGGAAGAGGGTGTTGAGCTTCTGGTCGCCCATCCTGCGGATCAGGTTCTCCAGGTAGGGGATCTTCCAGTACTTGCGTCCCGCGTCGAGGTGGACCATGCGGACGGCCTGCGCGGGGCGGTCGGTGGAGCGGGCTCGGGGGACGGCGCGGTGGTCGTCGGCCGTGGAGCGCAGGAGCTGGAGGAGCGTGCGGGTGCCGTAGTAGAGGCCGTGGGTGGAGGCGGCCTCGATGCGGATGGGGCCCGCGCTGTCGAAGCCGTAGCCCTCGGGGCCGAGGTCCCCCTTGGCGGTGAGGCCGAGCGTGATGTCGCCGGCGGCCGGGCGGCCCGTGTGGGCGATCCGGGGTGTGATGCCGGTGACCTGCTTGATCTCCGTACGCAGTTGGGTGGCGAGTTCGCGTACGGACTGGTGTGCGGGGCCGGGGAGTTCACGGCGGCCCGAGGGGAGCGCGGTGGTGGATCCGGCGCGCGGGTCGATCAGGATGCGGGTGCGCTCGGTGAGTCGTGTGACGCCGTCGAGCGCGGTCCAGTCGGTGGGGCGCGGGATGACGGACGGCACTTCGTCGGCAGTGTCGGTGGCTGTGGCGGCGGCAGTACCGGCGGCTGTGGCGGTGGGCAAAGACAGACCTCCCATGAATAGGCCGAGGATGAGTGATATCACCGGGATGGTGCGACGCACGTGAGTCCTCCCGCGGCTTGGCGATCCGGTGGGACCGTAGCCGTGGGGTACCTGTGTGGCAAGGGGAGTTGCAGGGGTCAGGGAAAAGGGGGAAGCCCCCGCGTGGGAGTGCGGGGGCTTCCAGGGGTGACAGCAGAGGTCGGATGGCTGTCAGGCCGCCATCGGGAGCTGGCCCGCTCCGTACGCGGGGTCCACGCCGAAGTCCGCCAGTGCCGCCCGCGCCGCGCGACGGCCCGAGTGCAGGGCGCCCTGCACCGTGCTGGTGTCCCGGTGGTCCCCGCACACGTAGAGCCCCGCGAGCAGCCGCACCGGGCGGCGCAGATCGTGCGGCGGTGGCATCGCGGGCACCGCCTCGCGGGTGTGGTGGACGGCGAGGGACTCCCAGCGGGCGGTCGACGTGCCGTACAGATCGGCGAGATGAGCGAGGACGGCCCGCTCGTCGGGCGGCGGCCCGAGGACCGTCGACGAGATGAGCGCCCGGCCCGCGGGGGCGCGCGAAGGGTCGACGCGGCTGATCACGGCGGTGTGCGCGACCGGGCCCGAACGGTCGGCGTCGAGCAGCAGCGCGGGCTCGGCGAGCGGCGCGTCGGGCGCCGCGTGGTGCAGCACCGTCACTTGATGGAAGGACGGCACGCGCAGGCCGGGCAGCAGTTCGGCGGCGGCGCGGGCGTCGGTGGCCAACAGGACGGCGCGACAGCTGACTTCCCCGTGTTCCGCGGTCGTGACGGAGGTCGTGGAGACGGCGGTGACGCGTACACCGGTCTGGACCGTACCGGGCGGCAGCGCGGCCGACAGGAGCTCCGGCAGCACCTCGGCGCCCCCCTCGGGCAGACACAGGCGGCCGCGCGCGAAGGAGTGCAGGGCGAGGTCGGCGCACCGGCTCGACGTCGTCAGGTCCGGGTCGCAGAGAAGCGCCGAGAGCAGCGGGCGCAGGAAGCCGGTGACGGTGCGCGCGGGCAGGCCCCGGGCGAAGAGGGCCTGCGACGCGGGGAGTTCGGGGCGGGCGATGAGGCGCTCCGGATCCGTCGCCGCGAGCCTGGCGAGCGCCGCGCCGAGGCGGGCCTGGTCGAGCGGGCCACCGAGTGGGGTGGCCCGGGGGGCGCTCGCGAGGGCGCGCGCGGCGGTGAGTGCGCCCCGTGCGCGCCGGGGGCTCGACGGCTCGACGGCGCGGTGGTGCCGGCCGTCGCTGTGCACCAGGACGCCGGGTACGAAGGGCCGCAGTACGAGGGCGTCGAGCCCCGGCGTGTGGCGTAACTCGGGGTACGACGTGGTGAGTAACTGCCCAACCCTGTCGAGCCGGAAGCCGTCGACCTTCTCCGTGGACATGCGCCCGCCGACGTAAGGGGCGGCTTCCAGGACGACGGTCGTTACACCTGCCCTGGTCAGCTGATGGGCGGCCGACAGTCCCGCGACCCCCGCTCCCACGATGACGACATCCGCATGGTGCGCAGGCTCTAGCACGTGCCCCTCCCGGAGGTTGCGCGGCTGCTGGGGACGTCATGCCCTCAACAGGGCCTCGGAATCACCGAGTTCCGCACGAGGGTAGGAGCGCGGGCGGTCAGCGGCAGTCGCGCATCGACCGAGCACGGTCGCACGCCGGTCGCACTGTCGGCTCGTTACCGCAACGCCGCGCGGATCGTCTCCTCGATGCCCGGGAAAGCGAACGAGAACCCCGACTCCAGGAGCCGGGTGGGCAGGACCCGCTGGCTGCCGAGCACGTCACCCGCCATCTCGCCGAGCACGACGCGCAGCGCGGGCTTCGGCGCCGGGAAGAGCGTGGGCCGGTGCAGCACACGCCCCATCGCGGCCGTCACCTCGCGGTTGGTCAGCGGATCGGGCGCCGTCAGATTGACGGGACCCGCCAGCGACTCCGTGTCGAGCAGGTGCCGCAGCGCGGCCACCGCGTCGTGCAGCGAGATGTAGCTCCAGTACTGCCGGCCGTCGCCGAGGCGCCCGCCGAGCCCCGCCTTGAAGAGCGGGAACATCCGCTGCCACGCCCCGCCCTCTCGCGCCACCACCAGACCGTTGCGCGAGAAGACCGTACGGATGCCCGCCGCGTGCGCCGCGGCGGCCGCGCCCTCCCACTCCACGCACAGGGACGGCAGGAAGCCCTCTCCGGAGGGGGCGCTTTCGTCCACCGCGCGCTGACCGGTGTCTCCGTAGTAGCCGATCGCGCTCGCGCACAGGAACACCCGGGGCGGCTCGTCGAGGGAGGCCGCCGCCTCGGCGAGCGTCGCGGTGCCGAGCACCCTGCTGTCGCGGATCTCCCGCTTGTAGGCGGCCGTCCAGCGGTGATCGCCGATGCCGGCCCCCGCCAGGTTGACCAGGGCGTCACAGCCCGCGAGCCCCGCCGTGTCGACGTAACCCTCCTTGGGATCCCACCGCACCTCGTACTTAGTACGAGGTGCTCGGCGCACCAGCCGCACCACCTCGTGGCCGTCGTCGGCGAGGGCGCGCGTCAGCGCCGTTCCGATGAGGCCGGACGCGCCGGCCACGGCGATACGGGACCGCCGCGACGACGGGGCTGACTGCTCGGACTCGGTGGGCTCCATGAAGCCATCCTGCCCCGGAAACCCGGCAAGAGGCTTCAGGCGTTCGTCGTACAGTGACGCCCATGCCGGACACGCACATACGTACCGCCCTGCCGGACGACGAAGAAGTCCTCGCCCGCATCGACCGCGTCACCTGGTCCACCCTGCACGCGGTACAACCGGCTCCGCAGCCTCCGTACCCGCCGTTCTTCAGCGAACGCTTCGGGCCCCACGATCATTTGGTGGCCGAGCTGCACGGCATGGTCGTCGGCTACATACGGCTCGGTTATCCCACCTCCCTCCTCGCCAACGCCCACGTGCGCCAGATCCTCGGCTTCGCGGTCACGGACGAGGCGCGTGGCAGGGGAGTGGGCCGCGGTCTCGTCAGGGCCGCGGTGGAGGAGGCCCGCCGCCAGGGCGCGCGGCGCGTCACGCTGCGGGTGCTCGGCCACAACACTCCGGCCCGGACGCTCTACGCCTCCGAGGGCTTCGTGGTCGAAGGAGTGCTGCCGGGCGAATTTTTCCTCGACGGCTCGTACGTGGACGATGTGCTGATGGGACGCGTGCTCTGACACCCCGGGCCCGCCAGGACCCACTCCCGGGTCCGCCACCCGACGGACCGGCCCGGCGTGCGGCGGGCACGCGCGCGTAGGAGCGTGGGGAGGCCGACCGGAAGGAGCGAACCGATGTTCAGGGTCGCTGCTGCCAGCCGGCGGGACAGGGACGAGCCCGGCTGGCTGCGCGGCGCGCCGCCGCCCCCCTGGGTGCGCTGGCCCCCGCCCGTGCTCCTCGCCGTGATCTGCGCCATCCAGCTGGCCACTCCGAAGACGGTCGACCTCAGCTTCCTGCTCGCCGCCGTGCCGCCGCTCGCCGCGCTGTCGTACGGCGCCTCCGCCACGGCCCTCCTCGGCGGCACCGTGGTGCTGCTGCTCTACCTGCCCGGCTTCGGTCTCGGCCGCCCCGGGGACAGCGATGTGCTGACGGTCGCCTTCGTGGCGCTGCTGAGCATCCTCTTCGCCTGGGTACGCAGCCGGCGCGACACCCAGCTCGTCACCGTCCGCACCGTCGCGGAGGCCGCCCAGTTCGCCGTCCTGCCGCCCCTGCCCGAACGCGTGGGCCCGGTGCGCTGCGCGGGCCTCTACCGCGCGGCCCAGGGCGGGACGCTGGTCGGCGGTGATCTCTTCGACGTGCGCAAGGGCCCCAGCGGCGTACTGGCGCTGGTCGGTGACGTGCAGGGGCACGGCCTCACCGCCGTCGGCACGGTCGCCGCGCTGCTCGGCGCCTTCCGGGAGGCGGTGCTCGACCAGCCCGACCTGGAGGGGGTCGCCGCCCGGCTCGACCGGCGTCTGGTGGTCGACTCCGAGGAGGCCGAGCACGCCGAACTCTTCGCCACCGCCGTGCTCCTGGAATTCCGGGCCGACGCCCCTGAGCTGCGGATCGTCTCCTGCGGCCATCCGCCGCCGCTGCTGGTCCGCGGTGGGGTCGTCGAGGAGCTCGCCGTGGCGCCGGGGGCTCCGCTCGGCCTGGGCATCGCGGGTATCGCCCCGCCCGAAGAGGTGACCGTGGGCGTGAAGCCCGGCGACTGGCTGCTCGTGGTGACCGACGGGGTGACCGAGGCGCGGGACGGCTCCGGCGCCTTCTATCCGCTGGCCGAGCGGCTTTCGGTGCTCTGCGCCGACATGCGGGACGACCCGGCGGCGCTGACGTCGGCGGTCTGGAGAGACCTCATGCGGTTCTCCGGCGGGGTCGGGGACGACGTGGCCCTGCTGGCGCTCTCACTGGACCCGGAGCCGGACGCGCGGCCGGGACCGCGGGGGGCTCCGGAGTCGTAGCGGCAGCCGTCATTTCGTGGGGGCGGCCAGGATCCGCAGGTCCGGGTCGACGGCGGCACCCACTTCTGACGCGCCGACGCTCCAGGTTCAGGCTCCGGAGATTCACCCGAGTGGCGGAGTGCGGATCGCGGGTGGACCGGGTGGGCCGGAGAGTCGGACCATGCGTGTCTTCCGTGGGTTGTCCGCGGCACGTGGGTCCGTGGTCCGTGTGCCTGCGGTGCGTGTGCCGGGGGCGGTGCGTGCGGTGCTGGGCTGTGTGCCCGGGGCCGCCGCCGTGGGGCTTCTGCTGTTGTGCGCGTGGTTCGTGGGGCCCGGGATACCGGGGGAGCCGGGGCGGGCGAGTGACGGTCCGGTGGCGTTCGCCGGGCCCGGGGAGCGGGCAGGGGGCACTGGTTCAGACTCCCGGATGCCGGCGGCCGCGGCGCCGGTGCGCAGGGCGATGGGGCACGCGGCGGCGCAGCCTCACGTGGTGCCGCGCGCCGAGTGGCTGGCCGGTGCGGCGGACGAGTCGCCGCCGGCCCGTTACGCGGGCCGGGTCGAGGCGGTGTTCGTGCACCACACGGACACGCCGAACGGCTACGACTGCGCCGATGCCCCGCGCACCATCCGCTATCTGTACACCGGACAGACCGACGGGAGGCGGTGGGACGACATCGGCTACAACTTCCTTGTCGACCGGTGCGGGACCGTCTACGAAGGGCGTGCGGGCGGCATCGAGAGGGCCGTCGTCGGGGCGCACACGCAGGGCTTCAACAAGGGGTCGGTGGGGATAGCGGCGATCGGGACGTTCACGGCGGGGAGTCCTGTCCCCCGGGCGATGAAGGATGCGCTGGCGGCGCTGATCGCGTGGAAGCTCGGGCTCTCGGACGTGGATCCGCGCTCCTCGGTGCGGCTGGTGTCCTCGAACAGCCTCAGCAGGTACCCGGCGGGGGCGGTCGAGCGGTTCAGCGCGGTGTCCGGGCACAAGGACGGCTACTCCACGTCCTGCCCCGGAGCGGCACTGATGGCCGCGCTCCCCGCGATACGGGAGAGGGCCGCACGGCTGCAGAGCCGGTGAGTGGGTGAGCCGGTCTGCTGGTCTGCCGGGAAGCCGGGAAGCCGGGGAGCCAGGGCTCAGTCGACCTCGCCGAAGCGTTCCCACAGTTTCGGGTAGCGCTGGGCCATCGCCGCCTCGTTCTCGAAGTCGAGCGGTGTCCCCAGCGGCTCCGTGGGGGCGGGAGCGATTCCGAGGTCGGGGGTGACGACGCCGGTGAGCGTCTCGTAGGCCTCGTCGGCGGCGTAGCCGAGCTCCTCGCCGTCACCGTCGATGTCCTCGTCGAAGTCGTCGAGGAGATCCGCGAGCGAGTCCGGGTCGTGCAGCGCCCCCTCGAACACCTCGCGCCCCTGGCCGATCAGCCAGCAACGGAAGTAGTCGAAGGCGTCGTCGCTGGCCCCGCCGAGGAGGACCCAGGAAGCTCCCCACAGATCCCAGCGGTACGCACGGTTGTAACGCGCCTCGAAGTGACGGGCGAAGTCGAGCACCATATCCGGCTCGAGCTCCAGCAGCTTCTCGGTGAGCAGGTCCGCGTGGTCCTCGGGGTCGCCCTCGGCGGCCACGCGGGTGCGGTCCACGATCTCCCAGAACTCCGTCTCGTCCATCACGGGACAAGCATCGGTCCTGGGGGGTGCGTACGCACGCGGAGTGCGGCGGATGCGACTGTGTCGTTATGTGTGCACATGCCCGTGGAAAACCCGACAGCAGGTGTCGGTATTGGGTGGCAGCCTCGAAGCCATGGAGAGCGAAGAGATGGACAGCACACACGCGCCCGCGCACCCACTGACCGGAAAGATCGCCCTCGTCGCGGGCGCCACCCGCGGCGCCGGCCGGGCCATGGCCGTGGAGCTCGGCCGCGCGGGGGCCACCGTGTACGCGACGGGGCGTACGACCCGCGAGCACACCAGCGAGGTCGGCCGCACCGCGGAGACCATCGAGCAGACCGCGGAGCTGATCACCGCGGCGGGCCGGGAGGCGGGCGGACCCGGCACCGGCATCGCCGTACCCACCGACCACCTGGAGCCCGAGCAGGTCGAGGCACTCGTCGACCGGATCGACCGTGAGCAGGGCCGCCTCGACATCCTGGTCAACGACATCTGGGGCGGTGACGTCCACGTCGAGTGGGACAAGAAGATGTGGGAGCACGACCTCGACAAGGGGCTGCGCCTGATGCGCCTCGGCATCGAGACCCACATCGTCACCAGCCGGTACGCGCTGCCGCTGCTCGTCAAGAACCCCGGCGGCCTGGTCGTCGAGGTCACCGACGGCACCGCGGAGTACAACGGCCCCAACTACCGCAAGCCCTTCTACTACGACCTGGCCAAGGCGGCCCCGCTGCGGATGACGAAGGGCCTGGCCGAGGAGGTGGAGGAGTACGGCTGCACGGCGCTCTGTCTGACCCCCGGCTGGCTGCGCTCCGAGGCGATGCTCGACACGTACTTCAAGGTGACCGAGGAGAACTGGCTCGACGGCCGCGAGCAGAACCCCCACTTCGCCATCTCCGAGACCCCGACCTTCGTGGGCCGGGCCCTGGTCGCGCTCGCCGCCGACCCCGAGGTGGCCCGCTGGAACGGCGCATCGCTCTCCAGCGGCGGCCTCGCCAAGGAGTACGGCTTCACGGACGTCGACGGTTCGGCGCCGGACGCCTGGCGGTACATCACGGAGGTCGACCAGGAGAGCAGTACCGCGGACGTCACGGGCTACCGCTAGCCACCACCCGCCCACCGGCTGACGGCATCATGGGGGCATGCGCGCTGCACGCCTCATCAAGATGGTGCTTCTGCTCCAGGCCCGCCCCTCCATGACCGCCGCCGAGCTCGCCGGTGAGCTCGAAGTGTCCGAGCGGACCATCACGCGGGACGCCCAGGCCCTTTCGGAGGCGGGCGTCCCGGTGTACGCGGACCGGGGGCGGGCCGGCGGCTACCGCCTCATCGGCGGCTACCGCACCCGGCTCACCGGGCTCGGACGCAGCGAGGCGGAGGCCCTGTTCCTGTCCGGAGTGCCGGGCGCGCTGCGGGAGATGGGCCTGGAGGACGCGGCATCGGCGGCCCGCCTGAAGGTGTCGGCGGCGCTGATGCCTTCTCTCCGGGACGCCTCGCAGAACGCCTCGCAGCGGTTCCACCTGGACGCTCCGGGCTGGTTCCGGGAGACGTCGGCGCCCGAGCTGCTGCCCCCGCTGGCGGACGCGGTGTGGGACGACCGGCGCGTCACGGCCCGCTACCGGCGCCAGGACACCGAGGTGGAAAGGGAGTTGGAGCCCTACGGCCTCGTGCTCAAGGCCGGGGTCTGGTACTTGTGCGCGCGGGTGCCCGACACGGGCTCGCTCCGGGTGTACCGCATCGACCGGTTCACCGCGATCGCCGCGGGCGACGACCGCTTCGTACGCGACGAGGAGTTCGATCTGCCGGGCTTCTGGGAGGAACGGGCCGCGCAGTTCGCGCGGGCGATCCTGCACTCCGAGGTCGTGCTCCGGCTCTCCGAGGCAGGCGTACGCCAACTCCCGTACGCCACCGACTCCGCGTCCACGCGCGAGGCACTGGAGGCCGCGGGCCCCCCGGACGAGGAGGGCTGGGTGACGCTGACCCTCCGGGTCGAGAACGAGGACGTCGCGTACACCCAGCTCATGGCGCTGGGCCCGGAGGCGGAGATCCTGGAGCCGACGACGCTCAGAGACCGATTCGCCCATGCGGCCCACAAAATGGCTGACCGCTACCGGTAATCGGGTGGGCGGGCGGGAAAGAATCCGCCGCGAAGCGGCGGCTCAGAACCACACCCGCACACGGGAACGGGCCCCTGCCACAGAGACAGAGACCCGTACCCGCACCAAGCCGAAGGCCAAACCGCTACAGACCGTACTTCGCCCGAGCTTCCTTCACCGCGGAAGCGGGAACCTCACCACGACGGGCAAGCTGCGCCAGCGAGGCCACGACGATCGACTCGGCGTCGATGCCGAAGTGGCGACGGGCCGCGTCACGCGTGTCGGAGAGGCCGAAGCCGTCCGCACCCAGGGACGAGTAGTCCTGCTCGACCCACTGCGCGATCTGGTCGGGAACCTGCCGCATGTAGTCGGAGACCGCGAGCACGGGACCCTGCGCACCGTCAAGTGCCGTACGCACGTAGGGAATCCGCTCCTCGCCGCGCAGGATCGCCTCGTCCGCCTCCAGGGCGTCGCGGCGCAGCTCGGTCCAGGAGGTCGCGGACCACACGTCGGCGGCCACGCCCCACTCCTCGGCGAGCATCTTCTGGGCCGCGAGGGTCCAGTGGATGGCCGTACCCGAACCGATCAGCTGGATGCGCGAGGCGTTGGCCGCGGGGGAGTGCCCCGCCGTCTCGGCGGTGTTGAAGCGGTACAGGCCCTTCACGATGCCCTCGTCCACACCCGCGGGCTTCGCGGGCTGCGGCATCGGCTCGTTGTAGACGGTGAGGTAGTAGAAGACGTTCTGGTCCTCACCGGGGGCGGCCTCGCCGTACATCCGGCGCAGACCGTCCTTGACGATCGCCGCGACCTCGTAGGCGAACGCCGGGTCGTACGTCAGGGCGGCGGGGTTCGTCGCTGCGATCACCGGCGAGTGACCGTCCGCGTGCTGCAGACCCTCGCCCGTCAGCGTCGTACGTCCCGCGGTGGCGCCGACGAGGAAGCCGCGGCCGAGCTGGTCGCCGAGCTGCCACATCTGGTCGGCCGTGCGCTGCCAGCCGAACATCGAGTAGAAGATGTAGAACGGGATCATGGCTTCGCCGTGCGTCGCGTACGACGACGACGCGGCGATGAAGTCCGCCATGGAGCCGGCCTCGGTGATCCCCTCGTTGAGGATCTGGCCGTCCTTGGCCTCCTTGTAGTACATCAGCTGGTCGCGGTCGACCGGCTCGTACGTCTGGCCCTTCGGCGAGTAGATGCCGAGCGACGGGAAGAGCGACTCCATGCCGAACGTGCGCGCCTCGTCGGGGACGATCGGCACCCAGCGCTTACCGGTTTCCTTGTCGCGTACGAGGTCCTTCACCAGGCGTACGAAGGCCATGGTCGTCGCGATCGACTGCGAGCCCGAGCCCTTGTCGAACGAGGCGAACGCCTTGTCGGCCGGGGCGGGCAGCGGGGAGAGGGGCTGCGTGCGGCGGGCCGGGGCCGGGCCGCCGAGGGCGGCACGGCGCTCCTGGAGGTAGCGGACCTCGGGGGAGTCGGCGCCCGGGTGGCCATAGGGCACCACGCCGTCGACGAACTGGCTGTCCGAGATCGGCAGCTCGAGGAGGTCGCGCATGTCCTTGAACTCGTCCACCGTGAGCTTCTTCATCTGGTGGTTGGCGTTCTTGGACTCGAAGCCCTTGCCCAGCGTGAAGCCCTTGACCGTCTGCGCGAGGATCACGGTCGGCGCGCCCTTGTGGGTGAGCGCCGCACGGTAGGCCGCGTAGACCTTGCGGGCCTCGTGGCCACCGCGCGAGAGGTGGAAGCACTCGCTGATCTTGTCGTCGCTGAGCAGCTTGCCGAGCTCGACGAGCGCGGGCTCGGAGCCGAAGAAGTGCTCGCGGATGTAGGCGGCGTCGCGCGTCGCGTACGTCTGGAACTGGGCGTCCGGTACCTCACGCAGGCGGCGTACGAGCGCGCCGTTGGTGTCGAGCTTGAACAGCTCGTCCCAGGCGTTGCCCCACAGGACCTTGATGACGTTCCAGCCTGCGCCGCGGAACTGGGCCTCCAGCTCCTGCACCACGCGGAAGTTGGCGCGGACGGGGCCGTCGAGACGCTGCAGGTTGCAGTTGATGACGTACGTGAGGTTGTCCAGACCCTCACGCGCGGCGAGCGCGAGGGCTGCCGTCGACTCGGGCTCGTCCATCTCGCCGTCACCGAGGAACGCCCACACGTGCGAGGCGGAGACGTCCTTGATGTTGCGGTTGGTGAGGTAGCGGTTGAAGCGCGCCTGGTAGATCGCCGACAGGGGGCCGAGGCCCATGGAGACGGTCGGGAACTCCCACAGCCAGGGCAGACGACGCGGGTGCGGGTAGGACGGCAGGCCGTCGCCGCCGGACTCGCGCCGGAAGTTGTCGAGCTGCGCCTCGTTCAGACGGCCGTCGAGGAAGGCGCGGGCGTAGATGCCGGGGGAGGCGTGGCCCTGGATGTAGAGCTGGTCGCCGGAGCCGTCCCCCTCCTTGCCGTGGAAGAAGTGGTTGAAGCCCGTCTCGTACAGCCAGGCCGCGGAGGCGAAGGTGGCGATGTGGCCGCCGACGCCGTATTTGCTGCCCCGGGTCACCATCGCGGCCGCGTTCCAGCGGTTCCACGCGGCGATCCGCTGCTCCATCGCCTCGTCGCCCTCGATCGCCGGCTCGGCGGAGGTCGGGATGGTGTTGACGTAGTCGGTCTCAAGGAGCTTGGGCAGCGCCAGACCCGCGCCCTCGGCACGCTCCAGCGTGCGCCGCATCAGGTATGCGGCTCGGTGCGGCCCGGCCGCCTGGGTAACGGCGTCCAGGGAGGCCTGCCATTCGGCGGTCTCCTCGGGGTCGCGGTCCGGGAGCTGGTCGAGCTCGCTCGGCTGGATTGCGGAGGGGTCGGTCATGTCGCCGCCTTCCTGAGTCGGAGGGGGTCCCCTGTTCGGTAAGGGGTGGGGGTGCCCTAGGTCTTTGGCAGGACAGGGCGTGAGGCTCGGGTACGGAGTCGTTTGTGCGGCTCCGCCACAACCCCGTCGGAGACTCTAACTCCGTGATCGATGATCGATCAAAGGGTTGAAGGCGAAAACTCCTCGATATTCAGAAAGTAGGCATCCGGTGCCATGAACGCGGGCACGCGGTGCCTTTGATTCAAAGGATCCGTGCAGGTGGGAGCACGTTTGAGCACCCCTGTGCTCCTACGTCAGGGCCGCGGCGCGCACCCCAGGACATGGGCCTTCACCAGCTCCGCGATCGCGGGATCCCGCTGCCGGAAGGCCGTGACGAGGGCCTCGTGCTCCTCCGCGTACGACTGCTGCACCGTCCCCAGCCATCGGATCGAAAGGGCGGTGAAGACCTCGATGCCGAGGCCCTCCCAGGTGTGCAGCAGTACGGAGTTGTTCGCGGCCCGCACCAACTCCCGGTGGAAACCGACCGTGTGGCGTACCTGTGCGGTGCCGTCGGCGGCCCGGTCCGCCTCGTACAGGGCGGCGACGTGGGGTTCGAGGGCCGAGCAGTCCTCGGCCAGGCTCCGCGCCGCGAGTTCGGCGGCGATGGCCTCAAGACCCGCACGGACGGGGTAGCTCTCCTCCAGGTCCGCCGCGGTCAAGTTCCGTACGCGCACGCCCTTGTTGGGCGCCGACTCGATGAGCCGCAGCGTCTCAAGCTCGCGCAGGGCTTCCCGTACGGGAGTCTGCGAGACCTCCAGCTCGACGGCGATCCGCCGCTCCACGATCCGCTCGCCCGGCTGCCAGCGCCCGCTGACGATCCCCTCCACGATGTGCTCGCGGATCTGTTCGCGCAGCGAGTGAACGACGGGCGCGGTCATGTGGGCTCCTCCGGCGGGGGCAGCGCCCCAGGGCGTGGTGACCCCTAGACAATACGGCGACGCCCCCGCTCGGAAACCTCCGAACGGGGGCGTACGTGCTGATGAGACGAGTCTTACAGCCCTGGGGGCCGCAACACCAGCGGCGGAACTACAGGCCGAGCTCGACCTCGAACTCGCCGGCCTCCAGGATCGCCTTGACCGTGGTCAGGTAACGGGCGGCGTCCGCGCCGTCCACCAGACGGTGGTCGTAGGAGAGCGAGAGGTACGTCATGTCACGGACGGCGATGGTCTCGCCGAGGTCCGGGTGGTTGATGACGACCGGACGCTTCACCGTGGCACCGATGCCGAGGATCGCGGCCTGGTTCGGCGGCACGATGACCGTGTCGAACAGGGCACCGCGCGAACCGGTGTTGGAGACCGTGAAGGTGGCGCCGGACATGTCGTCCGGGGTGAGGCCACCGCCACGGGCCTTGCCGGCCAGCTCGGCGGTCTTCTTGGAGATACCGGCGATGTTCAGATCGCCCGCACCCTTGATGACCGGCGTCATCAGACCCTTCTCGGCGTCAACGGCGATGCCGATGTTCTCCGAGTCGAAGTACGTGATGGTGCCCTCGTCGTCGTTGATCCGGGCGTTGACGACCGGGTGGGCCTTCAGCGCCTGGGCGGCGGCCTTGACGAAGAACGGCATCGGGGAGAGCTTGACGCCCTCACGAGCCGCGAACGAGTCCTTCGCCTTGGCGCGCAGCTTCATCAGCTTCGTGATGTCGACCTCGACGACCGAGGTCAGCTGGGCCTGCGAGTGCAGCGCCTTCATCATGTTGTCGCCGATGACCTTGCGCATGCGGGTCATCTTGACCGTCTGGCCGCGGAGGGGAGAGGCCTCCAGGGCCGGGGACTTCGAGGCTGCCGGGGCGGCGGCCGGAGCCGGAGCCGACTTCTTGGCCTCGGCGGCCGCGATGACGTCCTGCTTGCGGATGCGGCCACCGACGCCGGTGCCCTTGACGTCCCCGAGGCTCACGCCGTGCTCGTTCGCGAGCTTGCGGACCAGCGGCGTGACGTACGCGCCGTCGTCCGACGGGGAAGCCGGGGCGGCGGGCGCGGCCGGAGCAGCCGCGGCGGGCTGGGCCGGAGCCGCGGGCTGAGCGGCCGGGGCGGCGGGCTGCGGCGGGGCGGCAGGCTGAGCGGGGGCAGCAGGCTGCGCGGGAGCCGGGGCGGCCTCCTGCTTGGGGGCCTCCTGCTTGGGGGCCTCCTGCTTGGGGGCCTCCTGCTGCGCGGGGGCGGCCGGGGCCTCCTCCTTGGCCGGGGCCGGAGCGGCACCGGGAGCGCCGATGACGGCGAGCTTGGCGCCGACCTCAGCGGTCTCGTCCTCGCCCACGACGATCTCGAGCAGCACGCCCGCGGCCGGGGAGGGGATCTCGGTGTCGACCTTGTCCGTGGAGACCTCGAGCAGGGGCTCGTCCTCCGAGACCTCCTCGCCGACCTCCTTCAGCCAACGGGTGACGGTGCCCTCGGTGACCGACTCGCCCAGTGCGGGCAGCGTGACGTCGGTGCCCTCGGCGGAGCCGCCGGACGGGGCGGGGGCGGCGGGCGCCTCGGCCTGGGCCGGGGCCTCCTGCTGCGGGGCCTCCTGAGCCGGGGCCTCCTCCTGGGCGGGGGAGGCCGGGGCCTCCTCCTGCGCCGGAGCGGCGGAGCCGCCCGCGTCGCCGGAGCCGTCGTCGATGACGGCCAGCTCGGCGCCGACCTCGACGGTCTCGTCCTCGGCGACCTTGATGGAGGCCAGGATGCCCGCGGCAGGGGAGGGGATCTCGGTGTCGACCTTGTCGGTCGAGACCTCGAGCAACGGCTCGTCGGCCTCGACGCGCTCGCCCTCGGCCTTCAGCCAACGGGTGACAGTGCCCTCGGTGACGCTCTCGCCGAGCGCCGGAAGGGATACGGAAACCGCCATGGTTTCAGTTGCTCCTTACGAAAATTGCGGAAGTCTGGTCGTCGCGCCCGATAACTGAAAGGTCAGTCGTGGGAGTGGAGAGGCTTGCCTGCGAGGGCCAGGTGGGCCTCGCCCATCGCCTCGTTCTGCGTCGGGTGGGCGTGGATGAGCTGGGCGACCTCGGCCGGCAGCGCTTCCCAGTTGTAGATCAGCTGGGCTTCGCCGACCTGCTCGCCCATGCGGTCGCCGACCATGTGGACGCCGACCACGGCACCGTCCTTGACCTGGACGAGCTTGATCTCGCCCGCGGTCTTGAGGATCTTGCTCTTGCCGTTGCCCGCCAGGCTGTACTTGAGGGCGACGACCTTGTCCGCGCCGTAGATCTCCTTGGCCTTGGCCTCGGTGATGCCCACGGAGGCGACCTCGGGGTGGCAGTACGTCACCTTCGGCACGCCGTCGTAGTCGATCGGGACGGTCTTGAGACCGGCCAGGCGCTCCGCCACCAGGATGCCCTCGGCGAAGCCGACGTGCGCGAGCTGGAGCGTCGGCGCCAGGTCGCCCACGGCCGAGACGGTCGGGACGTTGGTCTGCATGTACTCGTCGACGAGGACGAAGCCGCGCTCCATCGCGATGCCCTGCTCCTCGTAGCCGAGACCGGCGGAGACGGGGCCACGGCCGATGGCGACCAGAAGCACCTCGGCGTCGAAGGTCTTGCCGTCGGCGAGGGTCACGCG
The DNA here is from genome assembly GCF_040730185.1 of Streptomyces sp. Je 1-332. Taxonomy (NCBI): domain Bacteria; kingdom Bacillati; phylum Actinomycetota; class Actinomycetes; order Kitasatosporales; family Streptomycetaceae; genus Streptomyces; species Streptomyces sp. Je 1-332. The sequence goes on along the minus strand of NZ_CP160402.1, from coordinate 2,192,421 downwards.
GACGCCGTCCTGCGTGTACTCGGCCTTCTCGAAGAAGGTGCCGAGGTTGAACTTGATGCCGCGCTTGCGGAACGCGCGCTCAAGAAGCTTCGAGGAGTTCTCGTCCTCGACCGGCACGAGGTGCTTGAGGCCCTCGACCACGGTGACCTCGGCCCCGAAGGACTTCCACGCCGAGGCGAACTCGACGCCGATGACGCCGCCGCCCAGGATGATCGCGGACTTCGGCACGCGGTCCAGCTTGAGCGCGTGGTCCGAGGAGATGATGCGGTCGCCGTCGATCTCCAGGCCCGGCAGCGACTTCGGCACGGAGCCGGTCGCGAGGAGCACGTGGCGGCCCTGGATGCGCTGGCCGTTCACGTCCACCGAGGTCGGGGACGAGAGCTTGCCCTCACCCTCGATGTACGTCAGCTTGCGCGAGGCGATGAGTCCCTGCAGGCCCTTGTAGAGGCCGGAGATCACGTCGTCCTTGTACTTGTGGACGGCCGCCATGTCGATGCCCTCGAAGGTGGCCTTCACGCCGAACTGGCCGGCCTCGCGAGCCTGGTCGGCGATCTCGCCGGCGTGCAGCAGCGCCTTCGTGGGGATGCAGCCGTTGTGCAGGCAGGTACCGCCGACCTTGCCCTTCTCGATCAGGGCGACGTCCAGGCCCAGCTGCGACGCGCGCAGTGCCGCGGCGTAACCGCCGCTACCGCCGCCGAGGATCACTAGGTCGAAAACGGTGCTGGCGTCGTTCGCCACGTCACGTCCTCCATGCATGTGCGCCGTACGCCGGACCCCTTTTACTCGGGGGACGACCGGTCGGTCGGCTGGTATCGGCCGCTCTTGTTTCGGCCCTGTGGTGGGGGCCCTGTCCTGCCGAGAACCCATCTTCGCACTTGTCGGCGGGAGGTGGGACGGCGGGCCGGGCTGTGAGATGTCTGATTCGCCACGTGAGGGCGTTACTCAGGCGTATGAACGTACGGATTTCGTCGAGGGCGAAATCAGGCAGGGCCCGGACATCTGGACGTCCGGGCCCTGCCTGCGTACGACAGATCAGCCGGTCAGCCGAGGTCGCCCGCCGCCGTGCGCTCGGCGAGGCGGACCAGGGTGCGGACCGCGGTGCCGGTGCCGCCCTTGGGCGTGTAGCCGAACGGGCCGCCCTCGTTGAAGGCCGGGCCCGCGATGTCCAGGTGCGCCCAGGTGATGCCCTCGCCGACGAACTCCTGGAGGAAGAGACCGGCCACCAGACCGCCGCCCGTGCGCTCGCCCATGTTGGCGATGTCGGCGGTGGGGGAGTCCATGCCCTTCTTCAGGTGCTCGGGCAGCGGCATCGGCCAGGACGGCTCGCCCGCCTCCTCGGAGGCGTCGTGGATCGCGGCGCGGAACGCGTCGTCGTTGGCCATGATGCCGAAGGTGCGGCTGCCGAGCGCCATCATCATCGCGCCGGTCAGCGTGGCCACGTCGACGATGGCGTCGGGGGCGTCCTCGGAGGCCTTGGCGATCGCGTCGGCCAGGACCAGGCGGCCCTCGGCGTCGGTGTTGAGCACCTCGACGGTCTTGCCGCTGTACATCCGCAGGACGTCGCCGGGGCGGGTCGCGGAGCCGGATGGCATGTTCTCGGCGAGCGCCAGCCAGCCGGTGACGTTCACCTCCAGGCCCAGGCGCGCGGCGGAGACCACGGCGGCGAAGACGGCGGCGGCGCCGGCCATGTCGCACTTCATGGTCTCGTTGTGACCGGCGGGCTTCAGCGAGATGCCGCCCGAGTCGTACGTGATGCCCTTGCCGACGAAGGCCAGGTGCTTCTTCGCCTTGGACGACGTGTACGAGAGCTTCACCAGGCGCGGCGGGGCGTCCGAGCCCACGCCGACGCCTAGGATGCCGCCGAAGCCGCCCTTGGTGAGGGCCTTCTCGTCCAGGACCTGGACCTTGATGCCGTGCTCCTTGGCGGCCGCGGAGGCGACCGCGGCGAAGGCCTCGGGGTTCAGGTCGTTCGGCGGGGTGTTGATGAGGTCGCGGGCGCGGTTGAGCTCCTCGGACAGGGCGATGGCGCGCTCCACGGCCGCCTTGTACGCCTTGTCGCGGGGCTTGGCGCCCAGCAGGGCGATCTCGGCGAGCGGACCCTTGGCGTCCTTGGCGTCCTTGCCGTTCTTGCCCTTGGTGGCGGAACCATTTTCCTTGTACGCGTCGAAGGAGTACGCGCCGAGCAGCGCGCCCTCGGCGATCGCGCCGGTGTCATCGGCGTCTTCGGCGGGCAGCGCGAACGCGGCCTTCTTCGAGCCGGACAGGGCGCGCGCGGCGGTACCGGCGGCGCGGCGCAGGGCGTCGGTGCCGTATGTCTCGTCCTTCTCCGGCACCGGGCCGAGGCCGACCGCGAGGACGACCGGGGCCTTGAAGCCGGAGGGCGCGGGCAGCTTGGTCACCTCGCCCTCGGCGCCCGAGGCACCGAGGGTCTCCAGGACGGACGCGAGCTTGCCGTCGTACGCCTTGTCCACGGCCTCGGCGCCCGGCGCGACGACCGGACCCTTGGCGCCCTTCGCGACGCCGACGACGATCGCGTCGGCACGCAGGCCGGACGCGGCGGCAGTGCTGAGAGTCAGAGCAGTCACGGTGGTGAATTCTCGCTTCCGTTGAGTTCCTTGGCCGATGGGGTGGGTCGACCCGCCCGGCGCCAGCCTAGAACGGGCCGGAAGGGCACCGAACATGAGCCTACGCGCGTCGCGCCCATTCGATCGTGTCGGTGCAGATTCATCCGTACGTGTCGCCGTATTTATGTTTCACGGCCGCGTACGCAGATGTGGTTCAGCCGAGGGCCAGGACGAGCAGGGCCGTCGTGGCCGCGGTCTCGGCGAGCGCGCCGAAGACGTCGCCGGTGATGCCGCCGAAGCGGCGGACGCAGTGCCGCAGCAGGAGCTCGGCGGCGCCTGTCGCGAGCACGACGGCGGCCGCGTACTGCACGGTCTCGTACGTCCCGAAGGGCGCGGCGGCGATGGCTGCCACCGCCACGACGAGCACCGCCACGAGCAGGGCCGCGCCCTGGGAAACCGTTCCTGCCACCGCCGCGCCGAGCCCTTCGGGGCGGGCCGGCGGGACGCCCGTGCGGGCGGCCAGGGTGAGGGCGAGGCGGGCCGCGGCCGCCGAGACGACCGCGGCGAGTGCGCCCCGGGTCCAGGAGGCCTCGTACAGCTGGGCGAGTACGGCCACTTGGGCGAGCAGGGTGAAGAGCAGCGTGATGACGCCGAAGGGGCCGATGTCGGACTGCTTCATGATGCGCAGCGCCTGGTCGGCGGGTTTGGCGCTGCCGAGCCCGTCGGCGGTGTCGGCGAGGCCGTCGAGGTGGAGGCCGCGGGTGAGGGCCGCCGGTACGGCGGCGGTGGCTACTGCTGCCAGCAGCGGGCCCGCCCCGAGAGCCACGAGCGCGCCGCCGAGCGCGGCGGCACAGAGCCCCACCACGAGCCCGGCGAGCGGCGCACAGAGCATCCCGGAACGGGCGGCTCCGCGATCCCACCGGGTGACGTTGACCGGAAGCGCGGTAAGAGTGCCGAAGGCAAAACGAAGACCGTCGACGGGGGAGGTTCGGGACACGGCGGAAGGTTACCTGTGGGGAACGGCCGGGTTTCTCGGCCGGAGCTGGGGAAGCCCCCCAACCCCCGCAGCGAAATGCGGTAAGGAGTCCCCCGGCTGAGGATGGGCCCATGGATGGATGGTGGGTGAGGAACATTGTGGAGCCGGGGAAGCTTCCGCTTCTCCTGGCCCTGCTCTCCTTCGTCGGCTGCTTCCTCGTCACGAGAACCATCACCCGCCTCATCCGCGCCGGCAAAGGCCCCTTCCGGAACATCAGCTCGGGCGACGTCCACATCCACCACGTCGTGCCCGGCATCTTCCTCATGCTGGTGGGGGGATTCTGGGCCGTCGCCGCCGGCAGGCACAGCCTCGCCTCGATGTTCGCTGCCGTCATCTTCGGCATCGGCGCAGGCCTCGTACTCGACGAGTTCGCGCTGATCCTCTACCTCGACGACGTCTACTGGGGCGAACAGGGCCGCAAGAGCGTCGAGGTCGTCATGCTGACCGCGGCCCTGGTGGTGCTCGTGCTCACCGGTTTCACGCCCTTCGGGGTGAACGACCTGACGCCCGAGGAACGCGGCAACCGCGCGGGCTTCGCCCTGAACATCGCCGTCAACTGCTGCTTCGCCCTGGTCGCCCTGGCCAAGGGAAAGCTGCGGACGGCCGTGATCGGCATGGTGATCCCCCTGGTCGCGTTGGTCGGCGCGGTCCGCCTCGCCCGCCCGGGATCGGCATGGGCCAGACGCTTCTACCGTAAACGGCACCGCGCCCGCGCCCGAGCGGGCCTGCGCGCCTACCACCACGACCGCCGCTGGGCGGGACCGCGCCGCAAGGTTCAGGACTGGATCGGCGGCAAGCCCGATCCGGAACTGGCGCGCCCACGCCCACGCCGCTGAAGCACCTCCGAGCAGGCGCACACCACCAGCACCGCCGCGATGGCCGCCAAGTGCTCCTTGCCCGCGAGGTTGTTCTTGACGCACACCTCGGCGATCATCACGGCGGTCACCAGCCCCGCCGTGAACCACGCCCGGTAACGCCAGCACACGTAGACCGCGAGCCCCACCACGGCGGCGGACGGCCCGGTGTCGACGACCCGCGCGTCGGACGCGGGGAGCCCCAGCGGGTGGCCCGGCCCCCACGCGATGCCCACGCGCGCGTAGAGCGTGCCGGCGAGGGTGGCCGCGTAGCCGATGACGAGCGTGCGCCACCAGCCGACGCAGATCTCCGCGATGCCGAACACCAGCAGGATCTGCGCGAGCGCACCCCAGACGGGCAGGTCGAGTGCGGGCACGAAGAGCGAGAGCGGGGTGCGAAGGAGGGCCAGCCAGAGCGGGTCCTCGGCCCGTACGGAGCCGACGTTCTGCACGAACTGATAGCCCCAGGACTGGTTCTGCGTGAACTGGAGCAGGGCGGTGAGGCAGACCGCGGCCAGCGTCATGGGCGCCGCCCGCCATCTCCGCTCGGAGACGCCGTCGCGCACTCCCGCGTACAGCGGCCCCCATTCGGTACGCGCCAGACGGGTCAGGCGGGTGAGACGGCCCGTGGCCGGGGAGCTCATCGTCGGGACTCCAGGTGCTTGCGGTGCAGCGACTTCGGCAGGCCCGGCGCTTCCAGGAAGCCCTCCGCGCGGGCCGACGCGATGCCGATGCGCGGCAGGTCCGCGCTCTTCTCGAAGAGAAGGAAGCGGGGTTCCCAGATCGGGCGGTACTTCGCGTTCGCGCGGTACAGCGACTCGATCTGCCACCACCGCGAGAAGAAGGTGAGCAGCGAGCGCCACAGCCGCAGGACCGGGCCCGCGCCGAGCCGCGAGCCACGTTCGAAGACCGACCTGAACATCGCGAAGTTGAGGGACACTTGAGTGATCTTGATCTCTGCCGCGCGCTGGAGCAGCTCGATGACCATGAACTCCATCAGGCCGTTCTCGGCGTCGCGGTCGCGCCGCATCAGGTCGAGGGAGAGCCCGCGCGGCCCCCACGGCACGAAGGAGAGCAGCGCTCTCAACTCGCCCTCACCGTCCGTGCATTCGAGCATCACGCACCGCCCGTCGGCCGGGTCGCCGAGCCTGCCGAGCGCCATGGAGAAGCCGCGCTCGGTGGCCCCGTCCCGCCAGTCGTCGGCGCGCTTGAGGAGGTACGCCATCTCGTCGGCCGGGATGTCCTCGTGACGGCGGATCCGCACCTCGTAACCGGCCCGCTTGACCCGGTTGTACGCCTGGCGGACCGTCCGCATCGCCCGCCCCTCCAACGTGAACTCGGCGGTCTCGACGATGGCTTCGTCGCCCAGTTCGAGCGCGTCCAGGCCGTGCCGGGCGTAGATCGTGCCCGCCTCCTCGCTCGCGCCCATCACGGCGGGGATCCAGCCGTGCTCGCGGGCGTCGGCGAGCCATGGCTCGATCGCGCCCGGCCAGGCCTCCGGGTCCCCGATCGGGTCACCGGAGGCCAGCGACACACCCCCGATGACGCGGTAGGCGACCGCCGCCTTGGCGCTCGGCGACCACACGACGCTCTTCTCGCGGCGCAGCGCGAAGTAGCCGAGCGAGTCGCGCTCGCCGTACTTGTCGAGCAGGTCGTGAAGTCCGCGCTCGTCGTCCTCGGTGAGCGGGTCGACCGCCTTGCGCGAGCGGAACGCGGCGTACAGGACGGCCAGGAGGAGAAGCGTGCTGAGCACGTTGATGCCGACGTTGACCCAGCCGGGCGTGGTGATGCCCTCGAACCGCCGGTCGTCGGCTGCCAGCGAGACCAGGCGCATCGTGCCGTAGCGCCAGCGGTCGAGGAACGTCGAACGGCTCTCGTCGTGCGCGTGGTTGGTGACCGTGACCAGGAGCGCGGCGATCAGCGATGCCGCGAGCAGCCCGCCGACGGCGACGGCCGCGGCGAGCTTCGGATTGGAGCGGTCGCCCTTGGCGTAGAACTCCCGCCGCCCCACGATCAGCGAGGCGACGAAGGCGGCGGTCAGGGCGAGGGAGATCCAGTTCTGCGCGTACCGGCGGATCTCCGGGAAGACCATCGCGAACGCGAAGAGGAGCAGAAAGAGCCCGCTGAGTACGAGGTTGAGAATCCACGCGGCGCGTTTGCGGCGGCGCATCGTGATGGCCAGGAACATCGTGAACGCACCAGAGGCGAAGCCCGCGGTGAGCAGATACGGCGTGAAGTAGTTCTCGGTGTTGTGCCGCCGCAGATCCTGCCCGAGGGAGACCCAGACCGCGCTCAGGAAGTTGACGAAGGTGACGGCGCGGAGGTACCAGACGCTGAAGGCCGCGGCGAGACGCCGACGGCGCCCGGCAGCAGATTGCTCATCTCCCATGAAAAGGGATCATATGGGGCATGCCGGGCCGCCTCGGCCGTGACCAGCCGCGCCTTCGGGTGCGGTCTACTCCGCTGCGGTCCGGGGGGCCACGGCCTCCGGCGCAACCTCCGGCTTCGGCGCAACCTCCGGTTCCGGCGCAACCTCCGGCTCCGGCTCCGGAGCAACCTCAGGCTCCGGCTCCCGCTCGGGCAGCTCCGCGGAGAGCGCCGCCGCGGCCCGCACCAGCGGCAGGGCGAGCAGCGCCCCCACGCCCTCGCCGACCTGCACGCCCTGTTCGAGCACCGGGTCGAGCGCCATCCGGTCAAGGGCCTTGGCCTGCGCGGGCTCCCCGCTGTTGTGCCCCGCCAGCCACCAGTCCGGCGCCCGGAAGGCGACCCGCTGGGCCACGAGGGCCGCGGCCGATGCCACCACGCCGTCCAGGACGACCGGCGTGCGGCGCACCGCGCACTGCAGCAGGAACCCGGTCATGGCGGCGATGTCCGCACCGCCCACCGTCGCGAGCAGCTCCAGCTGATCCCCGAGTACGGGCCGGGCCCGCCGCAGCGAATCCCGTACCGCCGCGCACTTGCGCATCCACGCGAGGTCGTCGATCGGCGCGCCGCCCCGCCCGGTCACCACGGACGCGTCGGTCCCGCACAGGGCGGCGACCAGCGTCGCCGCGGGCGTCGTCCCGCCGACGCTCACATCGCCGAGCACGACCAGATCGGTACCGGAGTCCGCCTCCTCGTCGGCGACGGCCATCCCGGCCCGCACCGCGGCCTCGGCCTCCTCCGTCGTCAGCGCGTCCTCGATGTCGACGCGGCCCGAGCCGCGCCGCACCCGATGCCCCGCGACCTCCGCGGGAAGCTCGGCCGGGTCGCAGTCCAGGGCCATGTCGACGACCCTGACGGGCACATCGAGACGGCGTGCGAGAACGGAAACGGGGCTGGCGCCGGAGAGCACGGCGCGCACGAGCTCGGCCGCGCCGCCCGCGGGCCTCGCGGAAACGTCGAGGCCCGCGACCCCGTGGTCACCGGCGAAGAGGATCACGCGCGGTCGCTCGATCGGCTTGACCGGCACCGAGGACTGGGCGGCGGCGAGCCACTCGGCGAGATCGTCCAGGCGGCCGAGCGCTCCGGGCGGCACGCTCTGCCGTTCCCTGCGCTCCTCGGCGTCGCGGCGGACCCCACCGTCGGGCCGCTCGATCAGGTCGGTGAAGTCGTCGAGATTCAGCGAGCTCATTCGCCGAACAGTACCGGCAGGGCTTGGCGGCCCATCAGACGGCCCGGCCCTCCCCGGTGTCGTTGCATCGGCATGAATCATGCCTTACGTACCGTTAAGTACGAATTGTCGAGCCACTCGCATCCGCACCGCCCGACGAAGGAGCCTGCCACGCCCATGGACGCAGCCCAGGCCGCCGCAGCTCAGGCCGAGAAGATCTTCGCCGTCCCGTACTCCACCCGCCGCCACCGGGCACGGGCCCGCGCGATGGGCCGGTTCATCGAGCCGGAGAGCTGGCTGGACATCGAGACCGGGGACGGGCACTTCCCCGCCGTCGCACAGCAGGTGCACCCGTACACCTCCTTCGACGGCCTCGACCTCACCGGACGTGTGGAGGAGGGCCGCAGGGCCGGCCGCGTGGAGGAGGCCCACCGCGGGCTGCTCGCCGACCTGGCGCCGAGACTCGCGGGGCGCTACGACGCCCTGAGCATGTTCCACTACCTGGAGCGCAGCGCCGACCCGCGCATCGAACTCATCGCCGCCCGCACGGTGTTGCGCCCCGGTGGCCATCTGATGATCGAGGTCCCCGTCCCGCGCAGCCGGTACGCCAGGCTGCTCGACAAGGGATGGCTCAGGCCCGAGCCCTACCACCGCATTCCGCTCGACACCCTCCGACACGAGCTCGAAAGCCTCGGCTACACCGTCGTGGCCACCGACCGGCGCGAGCCGCACATCCCCTTCGACCTGACAGCCCGTCTGGCCATCACCCTCGGCCGCATCCGCGCCGCGGCCCGCCTCGCGGTCCCGCTCCTGGCCGCCGCGGCCCTGGCCGACCGGCTGCTCGCCCCGCTGGTCAGCCGCACCCGCTTCGCCAACGCCTACCGGGTCATCGCGCGCCGGGGCCCCACCGCCTGAGCGGCCGGATCAGCCGCGCAGCGTGAGCGCCTGGCCCGCCACGACCAGCAGCACGTGCTCGCACTCGGACGCGAACGCGGCGTTCAGACGGCCCAGTTCATCGCGGTAACGGCGGCCCGAAGCGGTCGCGGGGACGATGCCGGAGCCCACCTCGTTCGACACGGCGACGACCGTGCGCCGGGTCGAGCGCACCGCGTCCGTGAGCTCCGAGACCCGCTTGCGCAGCGCGCGCTCACCACCGCCCGCCCATTCGTCGTCGTCCCACGCGTTCACCTCGTCCATGGCGTACGTCAGCCACAGCGAGAGGCAGTCGATGAGCAGGGCAGGGCCGTTCTCGGCGAGCAGCGGCACGAGGTCGCAGGTCTCGGCGGTGCTCCACGACCCGGGCCGCCGTTCACGGTGGGCGCTCACCCGGTCCGCCCACTCCGAGTCGCCGTTCCTGGTCCCGCCGGTGGCCACGTACAGCACCTCGGGGAAGGCCTCCAGGCGCCGCTCGGCCTCCACCGACTTCCCGGACCGGGCGCCGCCGAGTACGAGGGTGCGGCGCGGCACGTCCGGTACGTCCTCGTAGGCGCCGACCACCAGCGTCGACCCGTCCGGCACGGCCCGCGCGCCGGCGGCGGCCAGCCTGCGGGTCAGCTCGGCGCCCGGCGGCACCTCGTGGCCCAGATGGACGGCGACGACGTCCGTGGTCGGCCCGATCGCCCCGGTGGCCCGCAGCCGCGCGAGCCCGTCGGGGCGCCCCACCACATCGGCGAGGACCATCTCGTACGCGGGCTGCTCGTCCGGCAGCCCGGCCGGCGCACCGCCCGGCGGCAGATACAGCAGCCGCTCCCCGTCGGGACCCACGACTTCGTACCCCGTCCCCGGGTGGTCCATCGCCACCGCGCGCACCCGATGCCCGGTGAGCAGCGCGAGCTCCCGCCCGTCGGGCACCCGGCCCGGCTGCGGCAGCCCCGCGGGCACCTCCACCGAGGGGCCGTCGTGCGGGTGCGAGAGCAGGACCTGGCGTACACCTCCGAGCGAGTGCCCGGAGCGGGCGGCCGCGAAGGCGGCGCCAGGGGTGAGGTCGAGCAGCAGGACGCCGTCCACCAGAAGCGCGGTGGCCCCGCGCGCCGCGCCGCCGAGCGCGGTCGCACAGGCCGCGCAGGGACAGCCGGGGCGGGGGAGGCCTTCGGGGGCGCCGGTGCCGAGCAGAGTCAGTTCCACAGGAAGATCCTCCCGCGTCGTCGCGAGCGCCGCTCGCCCGGATAGGCTTCTAGCGGCTCACACAGCTGTCGGACCATCGGGAGGCTGGCATGGCGGCATGGACGTGGCGGTTCGAGAAGGCGGACGGGACTGAGGTCCAGCCGGCTCTGACGCCCGAGGAGTTCACGACTCAGGGGGACGCGGAGTCGTGGATCGGCGAGTACTGGAAAGAGCTCGCCGAAGGAGGCGCCGACCAGGTGTCGCTCTTCGAGGACGCGAACAAGATCTACGGGCCGATGAGCCTGCACGCGCAGGACGCGGCGCAGGAGTGAGCGACGGCTGAACGCCGAGGGGGTGGCCGCGACAGCGGCCACCCCCTCGCGCCGTACCGCCCCTACATCTCGGTACCGCCCCTACATCTCGCCGAGCGTGACGTCAGCGCTCTTCTCGGCGCCGTCCCGTAGGTACGTCACCTGCGCCTTGTCGCCCGGCTTCTCCCCGGCGAGCGCCTCGGAGAGCGAGGTGATCGTGGTGATGTCCGCGCCGCCCATCTTGGTGATGATGTCGCCGGCCTCGATGCCCGCCTTGGCGGCCGCGCCGTCCCTCTGCGCGTTCACGACGGCGACGCCCGCCGGCTTGTAGTCGTCGCCGAGCACGGTGCGGCCCGTGATGCCGAGCGCGGCCCGGCCCGAGTCGGTGACCTTGCCGTCCTCGATGATCTGGTCGGCGATGGTCTTCACCATCGTGGACGGGATCGCGAACCCGATGCCGGGCGCCGCGCTGTCGCCCATCTGCGGATCGCTCGCGGCGAGCGTCGGAATGCCGATGACCTCGCTGTCGAGGGTGACCAGGGCGCCGCCGCTGTTGCCCGGGTTGATCGCGGCCGACGTCTGCACCATGTTCGCGATGGTGGCCCCGGAGGAGCCCTCCGTGCGGGGCTCGCTGACGGTGCGTCCGGTGGCGGAGATGATGCCCTGCGTGACGCTCGACGACAGGCCGAGCGGCGAACCCATGGCGAGCACGATCTGCCCGACCTCGGCCTTCGTGGAGTCCCCGAACTTCGCCGCCTTGAGCCCGTTCGGCGGGTTGTCGAGCTTGATGACGGCGAGATCCTGCTCGGGGTAGGAGGCGACGAGCTTCGCGGTGAGCGCCTGCTCCCCGGTGGCCGTCGTGACCTTGAAGGTCCGTTCCTTGCCCACGACATGGGCGTTGGTGACGATGTGGCCCTTGTTGTCGTGGACGACACCGGAGCCGAGGCTCTCGGAGGCTTCGATCTGTACGACCGACGGCAGGACGTCCTTGATCACCTGCTGGTAGTCGTCCTGCAGATCGCTCGCGGCCATGGGCGCGGCCTGAGTGGTGGACTCACCGGAGTCTCCGGACCCGGGGCTCGAGCAGCCGGCGACAAGGAGGCCTGCGGTGACGGCGGCGGCTGCGGCGAAGTGACGGGTGCGCAAGGCATTCATGCCCCGAGTGTCCCGTTTACGCCGTTCTGTCGCTCTGGATGCGGGGCAATCGGGTGGGTGGGCGGGAAGGCTTCGCCGCGAAGCGGCGGTTCAGTCAGTCCCGCACAGCCCCGCAGGGTCAGTCCCGCACACCGCAGACGTGCAACAGAGCCGCGACCCGGCGATACGGGTCAGTCCGACCGGCCCGCTCCTCGGCGGCGAGCAACGCCGCCAACTCCGCTTCCTCCGGCGGCCGGGCCTCGTCCGACGCCTGGTCGGTGAAGACCCGCACCCCGTACCAGGCGTGCAGCGGCGCGGCGATCCCCGCGAGCGAGGCGGAAACGGCGGCGAGCCGGTCGGCCCGCGCTTCGAGGCCGAGCCGATTGCGGTACACGGTGGAGTCGAAGGCGGCCATCGCCCCCGCCCAGTCCCCGGCAAGACCCGGCCGCATGGCCAGCGCGTCGGCGTTCCGTACGAGAAGGGAGAGCAGCCCGCCGGGGGCCAGCATCCGGGCGAGGCCCGCGAGCAGCGCGTCCGGCTCCTCGACGTACATCAGGACGCCGTGGCACAGCACGACGTCGAAGCTGCCCGGCAGGAAATGCACCCCGGTCTCGCGCCCGTCGCCCTCGACGATGCGTACCCGCCCCTGGATGCCCTCCGGCTCGGCGCCCAGCGCGGCACGCGCCGCGGCCACCATCGCCGGATCCTGCTCGACGCCGGTCACCTTGTGCCCGGCACGGGCCAGCCGCAGCGCCTGCGTGCCCTGGCCCATGCCCACGTCGAGCACGCGCAGCCGCTGCCCCACGGGGAAGCGCCCGGCTATCTGCTCGTCGAGCTGCCGGGTCACCAGCTCCTGGCGTACGGCGTTACGAAGGCCGCCCAGCTTCTGAAGCCACGCGGCGGCCCCGCCGGCGAATCCGCTCAGGGCCGCTCTCCGCGCTTGACCTGCGGCTTCGGCAGTCGCAGCCGGCGCATCTGGAGCGTACGCATGAGGGCGTAAGCGACGGCGCCCTTCCTGCTCACGTCCGGGAAGCGCTCGGCGAGACGCTTCTTCAGGCGGAACGCCGTCGTCACCGAGTCCACGATGATCAGGACGATCACGAAGAGCCAGAGCAGCAGCGCGATGTTCTGCAGCTGCGGAATGCGGACCATGCTCAGTACGAGGATGATCACCGCGAGCGGCAGGAAGAACTCGGCGATGCAGAACCGCGAGTCGACGAAGTCACGCGCGAACTTGCGCACGGGACCCTTGTCGCGGGCGGGCAGATAGCGCTCGTCACCGCTGGCGAGCGCCTGGCGCTGCTTGTCCATCTGGACGCGGCGTTCGTTGCGCTGCCGCTTCGCCGCCTCCTTGCGCGTCACAGGCGTGTTGGCCACGCTGCGGCGCTGGGTCTGGGCCTCACTGCGCTTGGGCGTGGGGCGGCCCTTCGGGGCCTCGGGGTCACGGGGCTGCTGGGAGTCGGTCACCGGGGCCTTGGCTACCGGGGCCTTCTCGTCCTTGGATCGGCTACGGAACACAAAACCCAAGGGTACGGGGTGCGGACGTGTGGACCCCCGCCCGATGGGGAACGATCCGGCAACACCGGGCGTCTTGATTGTGTGGTTAGGGGGACGTTCCGTGTGGTTTACAAGCGGTTTCCGGGCCCTTCCCAGGGGTGCACCTACTCCCTACGCCTGAGCCCGGCCGGACACAGTCGTCCTTGGGGATGAGCGCATCCGCACGCGAACAGTGCGGTAATGGATGCAGGGCCCGTACTGTGGGTTCTGAGCAGTACCTGGAGCTGGAAGTCCGTCAGAAGGGGGCGCGCGAAGCCCATGAGCGGTGTCATGAAGCGTATGGGGATGATCTTCCGCGCGAAGGCGAACAAGGCCCTTGACCGGGCCGAGGACCCGCGCGAAACCCTCGATTACTCGTACCAGAAGCAGCTCGAGCTGCTGCAGAAGGTGCGCCGCGGTGTCGCCGATGTGGCGACCTCGCGCAAGCGCCTCGAGCTGCAGCTGAGCCAGCTCCAGAAGCAGTCCTCCACCCTCGAGGACCAGGGCCGCAAGGCCCTCGCCCTCGGACGTGAGGACCTCGCCCGTGAGGCGCTCTCGCGCCGTGCGGCGCTTCAGCAGCAGGTGACCGACCTGGAGACGCAGCACCAGACGCTCCAGGGCGAGGAGGAGAAGCTCACCCTCGCGGCGCAGCGCCTCCAGGCCAAGGTCGACGCCTTCCGTACGAAGAAGGAGACGATCAAGGCCACGTACACCGCCGCCCAGGCGCAGACCCGGATCGGCGAGGCCTTCTCCGGCATCTCCGAGGAGATGGGCGACGTCGGCATGGCCATCCAGCGCGCCGAGGACAAGACCGCGCAGCTCCAGGCGCGGGCGGGCGCGATCGACGAACTGCTCGCCTCCGGTGCTCTCGACGACTCCTCCGGGCTCGCCAAGGACGACATCCAGTCCGAGCTGGATCGCCTCTCCGGTGGTACTGATGTAGAGCTGGAACTGCAGCGGATGAAGGCGGAACTGGCGGGTGGCTCGTCGGCGTCGCCGAAGCAGGCCATCGAGCCGGGTCAGGGCCAGCCCCAGACCCAGCAGCCGCAGGACACCCCGCGCTTCGACAAGCAGTAGTCCGGCAGGTCTACGCAGCAGTCACACCGCTCACGTCCGAGGAGGGCGACATGATCGTACGGATCATGGGGGAGGGGCAGGTGAAGCTGGCCGACAGCCACTTCACCGAACTGAACAAGCTGGACGACGAGTTGCTCGCCGAGATGGAGAGCGGCGACGAGTCCGGCTTCCGCAGGACGCTGGGCGCGTTGCTGGACAAGGTCCGGGAACTGGGCGAGGCCTTGCCGGACGACGCGCTCGAACCCTCGGAGCTGATCCTCCCCGCGCCCGACGCGAGCTTGGACGAGGTCCGGGAAATGCTGAGCGACGACGGCTTGATCCCTGGTTAGACACTGGATGCGGGGCAATCGAGTGGATGGGCGGGAAAGATCCGGCGCGAAGCGGCGGGCCGGGACGTCCAGGTAGTCGGAGCTCAGCCATGACAAAGGGCGGGGCAAGGCGTGACCACTCTCGTGCGAGGCCGCTGCTGGGCCAAGGCACATCCCCTGGCCGTGGACGCCGCCCTCGCGGCAGCCGTCCTCGTGTGCATGGTCATCGGTTCCTTCGTGGAGCCGTACGGCCACGACGGCGGCCCCACGTGGGGCACGCGCTCGCCGGGCGCGCTCAGCCTCGTCCTGATGCTGCTCGGCGCCACCGCCCTGGTCTTCCGCCGCCGAGCCCCCTGGGTGGTCCTCGCGGCGACCTGCGCCGTCTCCGTCGTCGACCTCATCACCGGAGAGTTCCGCGGCGCCGTCGTGATGAGCGCGGTCATCGCCCTCTACACCGTCGCCGCCACCACCAACCGCCCCACCACCTGGCGCGTAGGCGTCGTCACCATCACCGGCCTCACCGGCGTCGCGATGCTGGCCGGACCGCTGCCCTGGTACGCCCAGGAGAATCTCGGCATCTTCGCCTGGACCGGCATGGCCGCGGCCGCCGGTGACGCCGTCCGCAGCCGCCGCGCCTTCGTGGACGCCATACGCGAGCGCGCCGAACGAGCCGAGCGCACCCGTGAGGAAGAGGCCCGGCGCCGCGTCGCCGAGGAGCGGCTGCGCATCGCACGCGACCTGCACGACGTGGTCGCCCACCACATCGCCCTCGTCAACGTCCAGGCGGGAGTCGCGGCCCACGTCATGGACAAGCGGCCGGACCAGGCCAAGGAAGCCCTCTCCCACGTACGCGACGCCAGCCGCTCCGCGCTGGGCGAACTGCGCGCCACCGTCGGCCTGTTGCGCCAGACCGGCGACCCCGAGGCACCCACCGAGCCGGCCCCGGGCCTGGCCCGCCTCGACGACCTCGTCGAGACCTTCCGTCACGCGGGCCTCCCCGTGGAGGTGACCTGCGACGACACCGTGGCCGACCTGCCCGCCGGGGTCGACCTGGCCGCGTACCGCATCATCCAGGAAGCCCTCACGAACGTGCAGAAGCACGCGGGCGTGGGCGCCAAGGCCGAGGTCAGCGTCATCCGCGTGGGGCCGAACGCCGAGGTCACGATCCTGGACGACGGCGGGGGCGAGAAGAAGGAACCGGCCGGCGGGAGCGACGGGGGCGGGCACGGCCTCCTCGGCATGCGCGAGCGCGTCAGCGCCCTGAACGGCCGCTGCACCGCCGGACCCCGCTACGGCGGCGGCTTCCGCGTCCATGCGATCCTGCCCGTCACACCAACGCCGGTCACCCCGGCAGAGGGAGGGACCGCGTGACGATCCGGGTGCTGCTCGCCGACGATCAGGCCTTGCTGCGCAGCGCGTTCAAGGTGCTCGTCGACTCCGAGCCCGACATGGAGGTCGTCGCCGAGGCGTCGGACGGCGCCGAGGCCGTCGAGCTCGCCAGGTCGCGGGCGGCCGACGTCGTCCTGATGGACATCCGCATGCCCGGCACGGACGGTCTCGCCGCCACCCGCCTGATCAGCTCCGACCCAGCCCTGGCCCACGTACGCGTGGTCATGCTGACGACCTTCGAGGTCGACGAGTACGTGGTGCAGTCGCTGCGCGCCGGTGCCTCCGGCTTCCTCGGCAAGGGCGCGGAGCCGGACGAACTGCTCGGCGCGATCCGGATCGCGGCCGCGGGCGACGCCCTGCTCTCCCCGGTGGCGACGAAGGGCCTGATCGCCAAGTTCCTCGCGCAGGGCGAAAGTCCGGACGGTGACGGCGGGGCGCGCGGCGAGCGTCTTGACGCGCTCACCGGCCGCGAGCGGGAGGTCCTGGTCCAGGTCGCGGGCGGGCACTCGAACGACGAGATCGCCGAGCGCCTGGAAGTCAGCCCGCTCACCGTGAAGACCCACGTGAACCGTGCGATGGCGAAGCTGGGCGCCCGCGACCGGGCACAACTCGTCGTCACTGCCTACGAATCGGGCCTGGTACGTCCAAGGGTGGAGTGATTGCGGAAGCGACGTACTGCACCCGCAGTATGCGCCGCATAAGAACGGGTCCTCGGAGTGACGAATCCTGCCCCGGACATGGCAGATCGTGTAGGGGGCACCGGCCTGCCGGTGCCCGTTCCTGCGCAGTACGCCACAGAGAGAGACCACCATGTCCTGGCTGTCCCGGTTCAGCCTCGCCCAACGGGCCCTTGTCGGGCTGATATCGATCATCGCGCTCGTCTTCGGCGCGATCGCGATCCCTCAGCTCAAGCAGCAACTGCTGCCCTCCATCGAACTCCCGATGGTGTCCGTCCTGGCCCCGTATCAGGGCGCGTCCCCCGATGTGGTCGAAAAGCAGGTCGTCGAACCGCTCGAGTCCTCCATCGACGCGGTCGACGGCATCACCGGCATCACCTCCACGGCGAGCGAGGGCAACGCCGTGATCATGGCCCAGTTCGACTACGGCAGCGGCTCCAAGCAGCTCGTCGCCGATGTCCAGCAGGCCGTGAACCGCGCCGGGGCCGAGCTCCCCGACGACGTCGACCCGCAGGTCATCGCGGGCTCCACCGACGACATCCCGACCGTGGTCCTCTCCGTCACCTCCGACAAGGACCAGCAGGCGCTCTCCGACCGGCTCGACACCACCGTCGTCCCGGCCCTGGAGGACATCGACGGCGTCGCCCAGGTCACCGTCGACGGCGTGCGCGACCTCCAGGTCGACGTCACCCCCGACGACAGGAAGCTGGCGAAGGCGGGCCTGACCCCGGCCGCGCTCGGCCAGGCGCTCCAGGCCGGCGGCGCCACGCTCCCCGCGGGCTCCTTCGACGAGGACGGCAAGAACCGTACCGTCCAGGTCGGCGGCGGCTTCACCTCCCTGAAGCAGATCCAGGACCTGATGGTCACCCCCGAGGCCAAGCCGGGCTCGTCGGCGGGCGCGGCCAAGCCGGTGCGCCTCGGCGACCTCGCCACGGTGAAGCAGCAGCCGTCGGACGCCACGTCCATCACCCGCACCAACGGCAAGCCCAGCCTCGCCGTGGCGGTCACGATGGACCAGGACGGCAGCGCCGTCGCCATCTCCGACGCCGTCAAGGACAAGCTGCCCGACCTCCGCAAGGACCTCGGCGCGGGTTCCGACCTGACGGTCGCCAGCGACCAGGGCCCCGCGGTCTCCAAGTCCATCGACGGCCTCACCACCGAGGGCGCACTCGGCCTGGTCTTCGCGGTCCTGGTCATCCTGGTCTTCCTCGCGTCGATCCGCTCGACGCTGGTCACCGCGGTCTCCATCCCGCTCTCGGTCGTCCTCGCCCTGATCGTGCTGTGGACGCGGGACCTCTCCCTCAACATGCTCACGCTCGGCGCGCTGACCATCGCCATCGGCCGAGTCGTCGACGACTCGATCGTGGTCCTGGAGAACATCAAGCGCCACCTCGGATACGGCGAGGAGCGCGAGGCAGCGATCATCACGGCCGTCAAGGAGGTCGCGGGCGCCGTGACGTCCTCGACCCTGACGACCGTCGCCGTCTTCCTGCCGATCGGCCTGGTCGGCGGCATGGTGGGCGAGCTCTTCGGCTCCTTCTCGCTGACGGTCACGGCGGCGCTCCTGGCCTCCCTGCTCGTCTCACTGACGGTCGTGCCGGTCCTCTCGTACTGGTTCCTGCGTCCCCCCAAGGACGTCCGCGGCGCCGACCCGGAGGAGGCCCGCCGCAAGGCCGAGGAGAAGGAGGCCAAGAGCAGGCTCCAGCGCTTCTACGTCCCCGTGCTCCGCTTCGCGACCCGGCGCCGCTTCACCAGCCTCGTCATCGCGATCGTGGTCCTCGTGGGCACGTTCGGCATGGCACCGCTGTTGAAGACCAACTTCTTCGACCAGGGCGAGCAGGAAGTCCTGACCATCAAGCAGGAGTTGAAGCCGGGCACCAGCCTGGCCGCGTCCGACGCATCGGCCAAGAAGGTCGAGAAGATGCTGGACGGCCTCGACGAGATCAAGGACTACCAGGTCACCGTCGGTTCCTCCGGTTTCATGGCGGCCTTCGGCGGCTCCACGGACACCAACCAGGCCTCCTACACCCTGACGCTCAAGGACAAGTCCTCGTACGACAAGACGCAGGACAAGGTCGAGGAGGAGCTCGGCAAGCTGTCGGGCATCGGCCAGACGTCCATCGCGGCCGGTGACGGCTTCGGCAGCCAGGACCTGAGCGTGGTCGTCAAGGCCGCCGACGGCGACGTGCTGCGCGAGGCGTCCGACGAGGTGCGCGACGAGGTCGCGAAGATCGACGACGTCACGGACGTCCAGAGCGACCTGTCGCAGAGCATCCCGCGGATCTCGGTCAAGGCCAACGCCAAGGCAGCGGCGGCCGGTTTCGACGACACCACCCTCGGCCAGGCCGTCGCCCAGGCGGTCCGCGGCACCCAGAGCGGCAAGGCGATCCTGGACGACACCGAGCGCGACGTCGTGGTGAAGTCCGCGAAGCCGGCGAAGACCCTCGCCCAGCTGCGCGCGCTGAACCTCGGCTCCGTGAAGCTCGGTGAGATCGCCGCGGTCAAGCTGGTCGACGGCCCGGTCTCCATGACCCGCATCGACGGCGCCCGCGCCGCGACGATCACCGCGAAGCCGACCGGTGAGAACACCGGCGCGGTCAGCGCCGACCTCACCAAGAAGCTCGACGCGCTGAAGCTGCCGGACGGCGCCACGGCGTCCATCGGCGGTGTCTCCGAGGACCAGGACGAGGCGTTCGCCTCGCTGGGCCTGGCGATGCTCGCGGCGATCGCGATCGTCTTCATGCTGCTCGTGGCGACGTTCCGCTCGCTCGTCCAGCCGCTGATCCTGCTGGTCTCGATCCCGTTCGCGGCCACGGGCGCGATCGGCCTCCTGATCGCCACCGACACCCCGATGGGCGTCCCGGCGATGATCGGCATGCTGATGCTGATCGGCATCGTCGTGACGAACGCGATCGTCCTGATCGACCTGATCAACCAGTACCGCAGGCAGGGCCACGGTGTGGTCGAGGCAGTCATCGAGGGCGGCCGCCACCGCCTCCGCCCCATCCTGATGACGGCCCTCGCGACGATCTTCGCCTTGCTCCCGATGGCCCTCGGCATCACGGGCGAGGGCGGGTTCATCGCCCAGCCGCTCGCGGTGGTGGTCATCGGCGGCCTGATCACGTCGACGCTCCTGACCCTCCTCCTAGTCCCGACGCTGTACGCGATGGTGGAACTCCGTAAGGAGCGCCGCCGCACGAAGCGCGAGACGAAGAGGGCGAAGAAGGCGGGCATTACGACCGAACAGCCCTCCGCCGAGTCGGAGCCCGCTCAGGTCTAAGGACGGCCCTTGTTGTGGGCAGGCGTTCCGCAAGGGCGGAACGGGTGGGCACAACACCGAAGCCGCAGGGCAAGCGTTACCCGAGGCGTCCAGCCTCACCCAGGACGGGGTGCCCCTCACCCAGAGGGGCACCCCGTCCGCGTACCAGCACCGCAGGTGCCAGCACGGCAGCCCCGCTGCACAGGGTCATCCCCAAGAACAGCGGCACCGCGGTGGAATCACCGCCGAGCCCCGCCAGCGGAGCGACCACCGCGCCCAGCGCGCTCTGGGCGGTTCCGAGCAAGGCGGACCCCACGCCGGAGGCGTAAGGAACCCGCGCAAGAGCCAGCGCCGCCGCGTTGGCCACGACGAGCCCCAGCCCACCGCACACCAGAGCCAAAAGCACCAGGCACACCACCACCCCCAACAGCCCCGCCAGAGTGAGGGCAAGCAGCAGCGACGTACCCGCGAGCATCGCGAGGAGCCCGCCCCGCAACAGCGCTTCGGGAGAGACCCGCGCCACGAGGCGGGCCCCCGCCGCACTGGAGAGCGTCGCGACCACGGCCCCGCCCGAGAACGCGACGGACGACGCCCCCACCCCCATGCCCAGCACGTTCTGCAGCAGGAACGGCGACCCGGCGATGTAGCAGAACAGCGTGCCGAACCCGAAGGTGAAGGCGAGCGTGTAGCCCATGTACGCCCGGTCGCCCACGACATCGCGGGCCGACGCCACCACCTGCCGCACCCCGCCCTCGTGCCGCCGCTCCTTCGGCAGGCTCTCCGGTACGCCGACCACCACCGCCAGGGTCACGAGCAGCGAAACCCCGGCGAGCACCCAGAACACGCCACGCCACCCCGCGGCCCCGATCACCGCCCCGCCGGCCAGCGGGGCGATGATCGGCGCGATCCCGGCCAGCGTCATGAGCACCCCGAACAGCCGTGCCGCCGCGGCCCCCTGGACCCGGTCCGCGACCACGGCCCGGCTGATCACGACCCCCGCGGCCCCACTGAACCCGGTCACGAACCGCAGCGCGACCAGCCACCCCAGTGACGGCGCCACGGCACACAGAGCGGTACCCGCGGTGCACACGGCCGCGCCCGCGAGCAGAGGCGCGCGTCTGCCGTACCGGTCGGAGAGCGGCCCGAAGACGAGATGCCCGAGCGTCATCCCGACCAGGAACGCGGTCAGCGTGAGCTGCACGCCGGAGGCGTCGGTGTGCAGTTCGTCGGCCATCCGCGGAAAGGCCGGGAGGTACATGTCGGTCGAGAGCGGGCCTATGAACGAGAGCAGCGCGAGCGCGGCGGTGAGCAAGGGCATGGCTGAGGGACCCCCGGATTCGTGAAGTGGAAATGCAGGGCTGTGGCGACTGCCGTCCTCGGAACTGGAGTTGCTGCGCTACGTCCACGCGGAGCCGGGCGTGACGGTGAGCGTCCTGGCTCGTGAACTCGGCCTGCACGCCAGCAATGTGAGCGCCACGGTCCGCGGCCTGGTCAACGCGGGACACCTGGAGCGCGAGAAGGACCCGGACGACGGCCGGGTGGTACGCCTGAAGCCGACCCTTAAGGCGGAGCAGGGCATGGCCCTGATCGAGAACGCCTGGGCGGAGATGTTCGCCGACGCGCTCAAGGAGCGTCGAACGCGGCAGGAAGAGCGTAGAACGCGGTAAGGGGCACCCGCAATGGCGGGCACCCCTTACGCGACTGACGGGCAGCAGTCCTACGGAAGCAAGCCCTACGGAAGCGCCAGCATCCGCTCAAGGGCCAGCTTCGCGAACTGCTCGGTCTCGCGGTCGACCTCGATCTGGTTGACCAGCTTGCCGTCGGCCAGGGATTCGAGCGCCCAGACCAGGTGCGGCAGGTCGATGCGGTTCATGGTCGAGCAGAAGCAGACCGTCTTGTCGAGGAAGACGATCTCCTTGTCCTCGGCGGCGAAACGGTTCGCCAGGCGGCGTACGAGGTTCAGCTCGGTCCCGATCGCCCACTTGGAACCGGCGGGAGCCGCCTCCAGGGTCTGGATGATGTGCTCCGTGGAGCCCACGTAGTCCGCGGCGGCCACGACCTCGTGCTTGCACTCGGGGTGCACCAGGACGTTCACGCCGGGAATCCGCGCACGCACGTCCTCGACGGACTCCAGCGAGAACCGCCCGTGCACCGAGCAGTGCCCGCGCCACAGGATCATCTTCGCGTCCCGCAGCTGCTGAGGCGTCAGGCCGCCGTTCGGCTTGTGCGGGTTGTACAGGACGCAGTCGTCGAGCGAGAGGCCCATGTCGCGGACCGCGGTGTTGCGCCCCAGGTGCTGGTCGGGCAGGAACAGCACCTTCTCGCCCTGCTCATAGGCCCACTCCAGGGCCCGCTTGGCGTTGGACGAGGTGCAGATCGTCCCGCCGTGCTTGCCGGTGAAGGCCTTGATGTCGGCCGACGAGTTCATGTACGAGACGGGCACGACCTGCTCGGATATCCCGGCCTCGGCCAGCACGTCCCAGCACTCCGCGACCTGCTCGGCGGTGGCCATGTCGGCCATCGAACAGCCGGCGGCCAGGTCGGGCAGGACGACCTTCTGGTCGTCGGTGGTCAGGATGTCGGCGGACTCGGCCATGAAGTGCACGCCGCAGAAGACGATGTACTCCGCCTCCGGCTTGGCGGCCGCGTCCTTGGCCAGCTTGAAGGAGTCGCCGGTGACATCCGCGAACTGGATGACCTCGTCGCGCTGGTAGTGGTGGCCGAGCACGAAGACCTTGTCGCCGAGCTTCTCCTTGGCGGCGCGTGCGCGCTCCACCAGGTCCGGGTCGGAGGGTGACGGCAGATCGCCGGGGCACTCCACACCGCGCTCGCTCTTGGGGTCGGCCTCGCGGCCGAGCAGCAAAAGGGCGAGCGGTGTGGGCTGTACATCGAGGTCCACGAGGTCCGCGGGGGACTGGGCGGTGGTCACGACACGCACCCTTTCTGTTCTGCAGACGAGCCTTTTCGTCTAATTGACGTTATCTATCATAACCGCTTCACGTCAGTTTGACGATGGCCATAGTGTCGATGTGACGCGTTCGCCTCCGACGGGCCGCTGCCCCCGGCGACGGCATGTGCGAGCATGAAGGGGAAGACAGTCGCAAGACAGCCGAAAGAAGGCCGAGAGACAGAGCACTCGGCCCGGAATGAATCAGCGGCCCCGTCGGTTGCAACCGTCGGCAAGCAGTCTCCGTACAACCCGGGAGAGAAGCAGATGTCCGTATCGGACGAGACCACCACCGTGAGCGACGGCATCCTCCTGTCCGACGCCGCCGCGGCCAAGGTCAAGGGCCTTCTTGAGCAGGAGGGCCGGGATGACCTGGCGCTGCGCGTCGCCGTTCAGCCCGGCGGCTGCTCGGGCCTTCGCTACCAGCTGTTCTTCGACGAGCGCTCGCTTGACGGCGACGTGGTCAAGGACTTCGACGGCGTGAAGGTCGTCACCGACCGGATGAGCGCTCCGTACCTGGGCGGCGCCTCCATCGACTTCGTCGACACCATCGAGAAGCAGGGCTTCACGATCGACAACCCGAACGCCACGGGCTCCTGCGCCTGCGGCGACTCGTTCAGCTAAGCCTGCACGCAGCTCAGGCTGTACGTACGAAGGCGGCGGCCCCCGAAGCACTTCGGGGGCCGCCGCCTTCGTGTCAGCCGGGGGAGGGCTAATTCCGCGGCACCGTCCCGCCGCCCTTCGCGTCCACGACCTTGCGGTCGCCGAGCGGCTCGTCGAGGGTCACGGTCTTGGTGAACTCCTTGGCCATGCTCACGCAGACCTCGCCCTTCTTGTGGGTCTCGGTCACCTTCACGCGCACGCTGTCCTTGCTCTCGTCGGCCGACGCCGAGTAGTCGCTGCAGACGCCGCCCCAGAAGTGCACCGTCAGGGACTTGCCGTCCGCGCGGTAGGACTCGACGCGCGTGGCCGACTTCTGCTTGCCCGGGCCCGGCTTCTCGGTGGGCTTCGCGGTGGGCGACGGCGTGCTCGGCGAGGTGAGGAACTTCGGCGCCACGGCCGGATGCGTCACCGTGAAGCTGTCCTTCGCGCCCTGCGGCCGTACATCGAACAGCCAGGCGGGCACGAGTGTCTGGCGACCGTCCACGAAGTGCACCGCGAGCCCGAACGTCGCGTCCTTCACCGTGATCGGCTGCGGCTTCGGAGGCGCGGATGACGGCTCCTCGCACGGCGCCTTCGTCCCCTCCTCGACCGCGGGGCCGCCGCCGTCGGAGCCGTCAGCCGTGTCACCCTTCGCGTGCGGCACCGCCGACGCGCAGCCGCCGATGCCGACGCGGCCGTCACCGCCGCCCGACTTGTTGAGCTGCTCCAGGGTCTTCCCCGCACTGATCACCGGGTACGTTGCGCCCTTCTCCGGCGCCTTCAACTGGCCGCTTCCGCCGACCACTTGGCCGTCCGCGCCGACCTGGATGCCGGTCGACCAGCCGTACGTCGGGAGCCCGCCCACCTTCGGGTCGGCGTTCACCACTCGTACGCCGCCCAGGAGTTGACCCGCGTCCAGCTTCGCGTCGTCCTGGCCCACGGCCTTCAGGACGGGAGCCGCGGCCTTCTTCGCCGCGCTCTCGCCGACCGCGTCACCCTCGCCGTTCGGCGCGGTGGACGAACCCGACGCATCCGAACAGGGCTTGCCCTTCTGGCAGTTGTCGCTGCCGCCAGAGGCATACCGCGTGAACGTCCAGGTGCCCGGCGCCTCCTTGCCCACCTGGAGCGAAGGCCCCGAACCGTCCTTGGTGGGGCCGATCTTCCAGGCGCCGTCCTTCGAGGTGGGCTTGCCCTCGATGCCCAGGGCCTTGGCCAGCGCGGCGACCTGGTCCTGGCTGACCGTGCCGCGCGCGTGGTACACGGCCGCCGAGCCGGGGCCGCCGGGCAGCTTGCCCTCGGCGCGGTAGGCGGCGCCGTTCGGGTCGGGCTCTCCCGGGGCGATGCCGCCGGTGTCGCCGGTGCCGCCTTCCTGCCGGTCGCCGTCCGTGTGGCCGTCCAGGGCGAGGGGCGGCGGTGTGCCGCCGTCGCCGGCCGGGGAACTGCCGTTGCCGTCGCTGCCGCCTGACGCGGTCGCGGCGAAGTAGGCGCCGCCGCCACCGACGAGCAGCACCGTGGCCGCCACCGACGCGACGGCAAGGCGAGAACGCCGCCGGGGCTGCTCGGCCGCGTCATGAACGGATCGCTCGGTGCTCACCGCATCGCTCCTTCGACTGCACTGCTGTCCCTGGAGACCCGTGTGCGGGCCTCGTTCGTACGCCGTCTCCCCTTTACGGGGGACAGCGGTGGGACGCAGCGGGGGAGCGCGCGGTTCCCTCGGCGCGCGCCGTTGCCCCTGCGCCGGTCGTGGACCGGCCCTCGCCTCAGTCGCCGTACTCGGACATGCCGTCGATCAGGCGGGCGGAGGCGGGCGGGACATCGATCCCATGGATCAGCGCGGGCGACACCGGGGCGGTCGCGGCGGCCGCGGGGGTCGCCCAGTGCGGGGCCATGCGGGCGCAGTCGCCGCGCAATGTCTCCAGGGTCTCGGAGGGCAGCTCGACGGGACGCGCGGTGACGACATGCTTCGAGATAACGGCCATAACCGCACCGTACGCATCGCACACCTCGCGAAAAAAGACCTACTAACGGGTAGTTTGGCCTCTTCAGCGGGGGTGCACCGACCCGGTAGCGTGAAGTGTCAACCCCCGCCTCTCCTCCACAGGAGCATGCCGTCGTGCGTATCGCAGTCACCGGCTCCATCGCCACCGACCACCTGATGACCTTCCCCGGCCGCTTCGCCGACCAACTGGTCGCGGATCAGCTGCACACGGTTTCTCTGTCTTTCCTGGTCGACGCCCTAGACGTACGCAGGGGAGGCGTCGCCGCCAACATCAGCTACGGCATGGGCCAGCTCGGCACCAAGCCGATCCTGGTCGGCGCGGCCGGCTCGGACTTCGGCGAGTACCGCGCCTGGCTGGACCGGCACGGCGTGGACACGGCATCGGTCCGCATCTCCGAGACGCTCCACACGGCCCGCTTCGTGTGCACCACGGACGCCGACCACAACCAGATCGGCTCCTTCTACACCGGCGCGATGAGCGAGGCCCGGCTCATCGAACTGAAGAACGTGGCCGACCGCGTGGGCGGCCTCGACCTGGTCCTCATCGGTGCGGACGACCCCGAGGCGATGATGCGCCACACCGAGGAGTGCCGCTCGCGCGAGATCCCCTTCGCCGCCGACTTCTCCCAGCAGATCGCGCGCATGGACGGCGAGGAGATCCGTACCCTCCTCGCCGGCGCCACGTACCTCTTCTCGAACGAGTACGAGAAGGGGCTCATCGAGTCCAAGACCGGCTGGACCGACGCCGAGATCCTCTCGAAGGTCGGCCACCGCGTGACGACCCTCGGCCCGCGCGGCGTGCGCATCGAGTCCCAGGGCCAGGACCCGATCGAGGTGGGCGTCCCCGAGGAGAAGGCGAAGATCGAGCCGACCGGTGTCGGTGACGCCTTCCGCGCGGGCTTCCTCTCGGGCCTGTCCTGGGGCGTCTCCCTGGAGCGCTCGGCGCAGCTCGGCTGCATGCTCGCCACCCTGGTCATCGAGAACGTCGGCACCCAGGAGTACGAGCTGCACCGCAGCGACTTCATGGACCGCTTCACCAAGGCGTACGGCCATGAGGCGGCGTCCGAGGTCCAGGTGCGCCTGGCCTAGTCAGGAGCTCCGGCGGACCACATAGGCAGAGCCGTGGTCCGCCGGCTCCTCGCCCACGTACTCCTGGCCCCGCATCTCGCACCACGCGGGGATGTCGAGCCGCGCGGCCTCGTCGTCGGCGAGGACCGTCACCGTGCCGCCCACCGGCACGTCCCCGATCACCTTCGCGAGTTCGATGACCGGCAGCGGGCAGCGCTTGCCGAGCGCGTCCACGACGACGGAAGCCGCTTCCGTGCGCGAAGCCGGAGCCACCGGGGCGCCCAGATGCTCGCGTACGCCGGCCACCACCCCCGGCAGCACCTCCAGGAAACGCTCGACGTCCGTCTCCTGGGTCCCCCGTGGGAGTGACACCCGGACGTTGCCCTCGCTCAGTACGCCCATCGCCTTCAGGACATGGCTCGGGGTCAGTGTCGAGCTGGTGCAGGACGAGCCGGAGGAGACCGAGAAGCCTGCCCGGTCCAGCTCGTGCAGCACTGTCTCTCCGTCGACATAGAGACACGAGAAGGTCACCAGGTGGGGGAGGCGCAGCTCCGGATCGCCCACCACCTCCACGTCGGGCACGACACCCGGCACCCGCGCCCTGATCCGCTGCGTCAACTCCCGCAGCCGGGCGCCCTCATCGGCGGCCTCGGCCTGCACGGCACGGAGTGAGGCCGCCGCGGCGACCACGGCCGGAACGTTCTCGAAGCCGGGTGCACGCCCCGACTCCCGCTCGTCGGCGGGTCCTTGCGCGGCGAACCGCACCCCCTTGCGCACGACGAGCAGGCCCACGCCCGGGGGCCCGCCCCACTTGTGGGCACTCGCGGCGAGCAGCGACCAGTCCCCGCCCACCCGGCCCCACGGAAGGGACTGGGCCGCGTCCACCAGGAGCGGCACCCCGGCGGCGCGACACGCCGAGGCGACATCGGCCACCGGCTGCTCGGTGCCCACCTCGTGGTTGGCGGACTGCAGGCAGGCGAGGGCGGTGTCGGAGCGCAGAGCCGCGGCGAACGCGGCCGTGGACACCGCGCCGGACCGCTCCACCGGGATCTCCGTCACCGCGCCCCCGTCGGCTTCGAGGGACGCCGCCGCATGGAGCACCGAAGAGTGTTCGACCGCCGACACCACCAGATGCCGCCCGACACGCCGACGCCCCGCGAGCGCCCCGGCAATTCCGGAATGCACGGCCTGCGTACCCGAAGAGGTGAAGAACAGCTCGTCCGGGCGGCAGCCCACCGCGTCGGCGGCGGCCTCCCGAGCGGCATCGAGCAGCAGCCTGGCCCGCCGCCCCTCGCGATAGAGCCGACCGGGATCGGCCCACCCCTCGTCGAGCGAGGCCTGCAGAGCCTGCCGGGCCACGGGGTGCAGGGGAGCGGAGGAAGCGGCATCGAAGTAGGACACACGGCAACGCTAAAGCGTGCGCCGCGGGGAGCGCCCGTAAGGGGGCGCGGGGAACTGCGCGACAAGCCACGAAGGCCCCGCAGTCGCGGACGAGGCGGTTCCGCGGCCCGGTGGGCGCCCGACCCACCGTCAGAAAGGGGTGAACGGCAGGGGGTCCCCCCCTTCGGAGTGACCCGCGGCGCGTTAGGCACCCTCCCCGCGCGACCCCAAATAGCGTCCAGTAAGGTTTGGCCCGCATAAACATCCAAACCCCTGCCCGCCGCAGGGCGGCGACCGACGACCGAGAAGGCCGCACCCGACCGCGCGGGCCGAGACTCTCGGGAAGGCGCTACGTGAGTCCCAACGGCTCCGACCGCTCGTCGCGGCGCCCGATGCGGCGGAAGCTGCCGCAGGTGCTGACTGCGGGCCTGATCTTGGCAACCGCTACCGGTTGCACATACAAGGACTTTCCCCGCCTTGGTATGCCCACCCCCGTAACGGAAGAGGCTCCCCGGAT
Organism: Streptomyces sp. Je 1-332; assembly: GCF_040730185.1. NCBI lineage: Bacteria > Bacillati > Actinomycetota > Actinomycetes > Kitasatosporales > Streptomycetaceae > Streptomyces > Streptomyces sp. Je 1-332. The sequence goes on along the minus strand of NZ_CP160402.1, from coordinate 2,164,028 downwards.
CCTCTCCCTCTGGCAGGGCTCGTGGGCGGCAGCGCTCGCCACGGGCGTGCTGGTCTGGGGTCTGATCCTGTGGAGTGTGATCTTCCACCGGCGCAGCCGCACCAAGGTGGAGGTACCTCCGCAGACGCGTTACAACATGCCCATCGAGGCGCTCTACACGGTGGTGCCTCTCATCATCGTCTCCGTGCTCTTCTACTTCACGGCACGCGATGAGACGAAGCTCCTCCACCTGGACAAGAAGCCGACTCACACGGTCAACGTGGTCGGCTACCAGTGGAGCTGGGGCTTCAACTACATCGAGGACGTGCCGGGCTCCAACAAGGGTGACGCGAAGACGGCCAAGGAACTGGAGGCCATCCCGGACAAGTTCCGGAAGGGCTTCCCGTCCAACGCCGGCGGCGTCTACGACGTCGGTACCCCCGGCCAGCGGAACCCGCAGAACGGCAACCCCGGTCCGACCCTCTGGCTCCCCAAGGGCGAGAAGGTCCGGTTCGTACTGACTTCGCGTGACGTCATCCACTCCTTCTGGGTGGTGCCGTTCCTCATGAAGCAGGACGTCATCCCGGGCCACACGAACGCCTTCGAGGTGACTCCGAACAAGGAGGGCACCTTCATGGGCAAGTGCGCCGAGCTCTGCGGTGTCGACCACTCCCGGATGCTCTTCAACGTCAAGGTCGTTTCCCCCGAGCGCTACCAGAAGCACCTCGAGGACCTGGCGAAGAAGAACCAGACCGGTTACATCCCGGCCGGCATCGAGCAGACGAAGCACGAGAAGAACCGGGAGACGAACAACCTGTGAGCATCCTCAACGAACCTCAGGGTGCCGCGGCAGCAGAAGACTCGTACGAGAACGAGCTGCCGGTACGGCGCAAGCAGCCGGGCAACGTGGTGATCAAGTGGTTGACGACCACCGACCACAAGACGATCGGCACGCTCTACCTGGTCACGTCGTTCGCGTTCTTCTGCATCGGCGGCGTGATGGCGCTCTTCATGCGCGCCGAACTCGCTCGTCCCGGCTCGCAGCTCATGTCGAACGAGCAGTTCAACCAGGCGTTCACGATGCACGGCACGATCATGCTGCTGATGTTCGCGACGCCGCTGTTCGCCGGATTCGCCAACTGGATCATGCCGCTGCAGATCGGCGCGCCCGACGTGGCGTTCCCGCGGCTGAACATGTTCGCGTACTGGCTGTACCTCTTCGGCTCGCTCATCGCGGTCGGCGGCTTCCTCACCCCGCAGGGTGCGGCCGACTTCGGCTGGTTCGCCTACTCCCCGCTGTCGGACGCCGTCCGTTCGCCGGGCATCGGCGCCGACATGTGGATCATGGGTCTGGCCTTCTCCGGCTTCGGCACGATCCTCGGCTCGGTCAACTTCATCACCACGATCATCTGCATGCGTGCTCCTGGCATGACGATGTTCCGGATGCCGATCTTCGTGTGGAACGTCCTGCTGACCGCGGTCCTGGTCCTGCTGGCCTTCCCGGTTCTGGCCGCCGCGCTGTTCGCCCTGGAGGCGGACCGTAAATTCGGTGCCCATATCTTCGACGCGTCCAACGGCGGCGCGCTGCTATGGCAACACCTCTTCTGGTTCTTCGGCCATCCAGAGGTGTACATCATCGCGTTGCCGTTCTTCGGAATCATTTCCGAGGTCATCCCGGTCTTCTCCCGTAAGCCGATGTTCGGCTACATGGGTCTGATCGGCGCGACGATCGCCATCGCGGGTCTCTCCGTGACCGTGTGGGCGCACCACATGTACGTCACAGGTGGCGTGCTCCTACCGTTCTTCTCCTTCATGACGTTCCTGATCGCCGTGCCAACAGGCGTGAAGTTCTTCAACTGGATCGGAACGATGTGGAAGGGCTCACTGAGTTTCGAGACACCGATGCTCTGGGCCGTCGGCTTCCTGATCACCTTCACCTTCGGTGGTCTGACCGGCGTCATCCTGGCCTCGCCGCCGATGGACTTCCACGTGTCCGACTCGTACTTCGTGGTCGCGCACTTCCACTACGTCGTCTTCGGCACCGTGGTCTTCGCGATGTTCTCCGGCTTCCACTTCTGGTGGCCGAAGTTCACCGGCAAGATGCTGGACGAGCGGCTCGGCAAGATCACGTTCTGGACGCTGTTCATCGGCTTCCACGGCACGTTCCTGGTGCAGCACTGGCTGGGCGCCGAGGGCATGCCGCGTCGTTACGCGGACTACCTCGCTGCCGACGGTTTCACCGCCCTGAACACGATCTCGACGATCTCGTCGTTCCTGCTCGGTCTGTCGATCCTGCCGTTCTTCTACAACATCTGGAAGACCGCCAAGTACGGCAAGAAGATCGAGGTCGACGACCCGTGGGGCTACGGCCGTTCGCTCGAGTGGGCGACGTCCTGCCCGCCGCCGCGGCACAACTTCCTCACGCTGCCGCGGATCCGTTCCGAATCCCCGGCGTTCGACCTGCATCACCCTGAGATCGCGGCTCTCGACCAGCTCGAGAACGCCGGGCAGAAGGACACCGCACTGTTCGGCGGCGACAAGGAGGCCGCGAAGTGAAGATCCAGGGCAAGATGTTCATCTGGCTGAGCGTCTTCGTGCTCGTCATGGCGATCGTCTACGGCTGGTGGTCCAAGGAGCCGGCCGGCACGACCGCGCTGTTCCTGGCCTTCGGCCTGTGCATCATGATCGGCTACTACCTGGCCTTCACGGCCCGGCGTGTCGACGCGGCCGCACAGGACAACAAGGAGGCCGACGTAGCGGACGAGGCCGGCGAGGTGGGCTTCTTCAGCCCGCACAGCTGGCAGCCGCTCTCGCTGGGCATCGGTGGCGCGCTCGCCTTCATGGGTGTCGTCTTCGGCTGGTGGCTGCTGTACTTCTCGGCCCCCATCCTGATGATCGGCCTCTTCGGCTGGGTCTTCGAGTACTACCGGGGCGAGAACCAGACCCAGTGAGTCTGTGACTCCCCGCCTCACCGAAGGGCCCGGACACTCCGTCAGGACTGTCCGGGCCCTTCGGCGTGTCGCGCTTGACACTCGTACGGGTCACCCGACGCGCCGGAGCCGATGAACCTTCATACCGTGTGTTCATGAGCCACTCACCGCGAATCCGCACGGTACTGAGCTGCACCACGCTGGTGGCCGCCCTCGGGGTGGGAACCACGGCGTGCGGCAGCTCCGACGGCCACCCGCTCTCGGCGAAGCCGTACGACGCGGCGGGCCAGATCGCCTTCAACGGCCCTGTGGGCAGTCAGAAGGCGGATCCCGACAAGCCCCTTGAGGTCACCGCCCAGGGTGAGGACGGGCGCATCACCGATGTGACGGCCACCGACGCGATGGGGCGGTACGTGGCGGGTGAACTCGCCGCCGACGGCGCGCGTTGGCAGAGCACGGCGCCGCTCGCGGCGGGCGCGCACTACACGGTGCGGGTGAGCACCGAGGACGACGAGGGCGCGCCGGGCCGCAAGGTCATGACGTTCGACACGAACACGGCGGCGAAGAAGAAGCGCCTGGACGTCACCTTCGGCCCCGAATCGGGGAAGTACGGCGTGGGCCAGCCGGTCACGGCCAAGCTCAGCGCCAAGGTGAAGGACAAGAAGGCCAGGGCCATCGTGGAGCGCTCGCTGAAGGTCGAGTCGCAGCCCGCCACGGAAGGCGTGTGGCACTGGGTGGACAGCGAGACGCTGCACTACCGCCCCAAGGAGTACTGGCCCACGGGCGCGACCATCAACGTCCGGAGCAACCTCGAGGGCATCAAGGTCCGCGACAGGCTCTGGGGCGGCAGCGCCAAGCCGCTGAAGCTGACCATCGGCGACCGTATCGAGGCCGTGACGGACGCCGGTTCGCACTACATGACGGTCTACCGCAACGGCGAGGAGATCAACTCCATGCCGGTGACGACGGGCAAGCCCGGCTACTCCACCCGCAACGGCGTCAAGGTCGTGCTGGGCAAGGAGTACTCCGTACGTATGACCAGTGCCAGCATCGGCGCATCGGACTTCTACGACAAGCAGGTCTACTACGCGACCCGGGTCACCGACTCCGGTGAGTACGTGCACGCCGCCCCCTGGTCGGCCGGCTCGCACGGGAACGCGAACACCAGCCACGGCTGCACCGGCATGAGCACCGACAACGCCGCGTGGTTCTTCGAGACCGTCCGCCAGGGTGACATCGTGCGGGTCGTCAACAGCTCCGGCGCGGACATGGACCCGTTCGGCAACGGCTTCGGTGACTGGAACGTCGGCTGGAAGGACTGGCGGGGCGGCAGCGCCCTGTTGGGCGGGGTCAAGAAGGGCCCCACGGTGCTCGACGCGGCCCGGCTGCGGCCGCAGGTCTGACAGCCCCGCGACAGCTCCGCGGACAGCACAGAACAGCGCAGAAGGCCCCGCGTGAGGACGCGGGGCCTTCTGTCGTGGCGTCAGGCCTGCACGGCCAGCCTCTCGCGCAGCAGAGCGGCCAGGGAGTCCGCGAACTCGACCGGATCGACCGGAAGGGTCACGGCCGCCTCGGCGCGGCTCCAGGTGGCCAGCCAGGCGTCCTGCGGGCGTCCCATGAGCAGGAGCACGGGCGGGCACCGGAAGATCTCGTCCTTGAGCTGGCGGCAGACTCCCATGCCGCCGATGGGCGTGGCCTCGCCGTCCAGGACGCAGACGTCGACGCCGCCCCGGTCGAGTTCCTTCAGCACGGCGGGCAGCGTCGCGCACTCGATGAACTCGACCGCGGGGACGTCTGCCGCCGGCCTGCGTCCGGTGGCCAACCGGACCTGCTCGCGGGTGCTCGCGTTGTCGCTGTAGACCAGCACCGTGGCGGTCGGCTGCATTGTTCCTCCGCTTCGTTGAGGGGCTCTCGGCCAGGGGCCGATGCGCGGATGCTACTCCTCCGGACACCCCGTCAACAGCGGTTCGGACAGCCCTTCGATGGGCCATACGGGCAGGACACACCCCGCAGACACTCCGAACGGCACCCCCCGGGGTGAGGGCGGGATAAGCGACCGACATAATGTCGGTCGTGGCGACAGCAACGACAGTAGATACCGGGCACGCGCACCCGCCGGTCAATCGGCCGAACCTCACCAGCGTCGGAACCATCATTTGGTTGAGTTCCGAGCTGATGTTCTTCGCGGCCCTCTTCGCGATGTACTTCACCCTGCGATCGGTGACAGGTCCTGAGCACTGGAAGGAAATGGCGTCCGCGCTGAACTTCCCGTTCTCGGCGACGAACACCACGATCCTGGTGCTCTCCTCCCTCACCTGTCAGCTCGGCGTCTTCGCCGCCGAGCGTGGTGACGTGAAGAAGCTCCGGATGTGGTTCATCGTCACCTTCATCATGGGTGCCGTCTTTATCGGCGGTCAGGTGTACGAGTACACCGAGCTGGTCAAGCACGAGGGCCTCTCGCTCTCGTCCGACCCGTACGGCTCGGCCTTCTACCTGACCACCGGCTTCCATGGCATGCACGTGACAGGCGGTCTCATCGCCTTCCTGCTGGTCCTCGGCAGGACGTACGCGGCCAAGAGGTTCACCCATGAGCAGGCGACCGCAGCCATCGTCGTGTCCTACTACTGGCACTTCGTCGATGTTGTCTGGATCGGTCTCTTTGCCACGATCTACATGATCAAGTAAACGGGGCCGGGCCCCGACGGGCCCGACGTTCCGACTCATTCCAGAAGCATCGACGCAGAAGATCCTGACACCGGGGTAATCCGTGAAAAAGCTCTCCGCACGACGACGCCACCCGCTGGCGGCGGTCGTCGTACTACTCCTCGCGCTGGCGGCCACCGGGGGGCTGTACGCCGCGTTCGCACCCGCGGACAAGGCGCAGGCCGACGACACCGCCCAGTCCCTCGCCATCGACGAGGGCAAGAAGTTGTACTCCGTGGGCTGCTCAAGCTGCCACGGAACCGGCGGTCAGGGGTCCACCGACGGTCCTAGCCTGGTGGGCGTCGGCGCAGCCGCCGTCGACTTCCAGGTCAGCACCGGCCGCATGCCGCTCCAGCAGCCGGGCGCCCAGGCGCCGAAGAAGAAGGCCATCTACAACCAGGCCGAGATCGACCAGCTCGCGGCGTACATCGCCTCGCTGGGCGCGGGCCCGACCGTCCCCACCGAGAAGCAGTACAGCCCGGACGGCGCGGACATCGCCAAGGGTGGCGAGCTGTTCCGCACCAACTGCGCGCAGTGCCACAACTTCACCGGTGAGGGCGGCGCGTTGACGAAGGGCAAGTTCGCCCCCACGTTGGAGGATGTCTCCCCGAAGCACATCTACGAGGCCATGCAGACCGGCCCGCAGAACATGCCGTCCTTCCCCGACACGGTGATGCCGGAGAAGAACAAGAAGGACATCATCGCGTACCTCGACGCGGTCAACGGCGAAGAGACCGAGAGCCCTGGCGGTCTCAACCTGGGTGGCCTGGGTCCGGTCAGTGAAGGCCTGTTCGGCTGGATCTTCGGTCTCGGCTCGCTGATCGCGGTCGCCGTGTGGGTCGCCGCTCGGACCGCAAAGGCCAAGAAGTCATGAGTAGCCAAGAGAAATCAGAAGAGAACCTGCCCAGCACGCAGGAGACCGAGCACGGCTCGGTAGCGGTGAAGGACGAGAATCCGTTCGCCGACCCGGGGCTGCCGCCCCATGAGCACCGTGTCCAGGACATCGACGAGCGGGCCGCCAAGCGGTCCGAGCGTGCGGTCGCGTTCCTGTTCACCCTGTCGATGCTCGCCACGATCGGCTTCATCGCCTCGTTCGTGTCGTTCCCCGTCGACAAGAGCGTCTACATCTGGCCGATCGGTCACATCAGCGCGCTGAACTTCGCCCTGGGCATGACCCTGGGCCTGGCGCTCTTCTGCATCGGCGCGGGCGCGGTCCACTGGGCCCGCACCCTGATGTCGGACGTGGAGGTCGCCGACGAGCGGCACCCCATCGAGGCCGAGCCCGAGGTCAAGGCCAAGGTCATGGCCGACTTCAAGGCCGGTGCCACGGAGTCGCAGTTCGGCCGGCGCAAGCTGATCCGCAACACGATGTTCGGCGCGCTCGCCATGGTTCCGCTCTCCGGCGTCGTCCTGCTGCGTGACCTCGGTCCGCTGCCCGAGGACAAGCTGCGGCACACGCTGTGGGCCAAGGGCAAGCTGCTCGTGAACATGAACACGAACGAGCCGCTGCGCCCGTCGGACGTGGCGGTCGGTTCGCTGACCTTCGCCAAGCCCGAGGGCCTGGAGGAGCACGACCACGACTTCCAGAAGGAGATCGCCAAGGCGGCCCTGATGATCGTCCGGATCCAGCCGGAGAACATCAAGGACAAGCAGGAGCTCGAGTGGTCGCACGACGGTGTCGTCGCGTACTCCAAGATCTGCACCCACGTCGGCTGCCCGATCTCCCTGTACGAGCAGCAGACGCACCACGTCCTCTGCCCGTGCCACCAGTCCACCTTCGACCTCTCCGACGGTGCCCGAGTGATCTTCGGCCCGGCCGGTCACGCGCTGCCGCAGCTGCGCATCGGCGTGAACGAAGAGGGCTACCTCGAGGCGCTCGGCGACTTCGCTGAGCCCGTCGGTCCTGCTTTCTGGGAGCGCGGATGAGTACTACGACGACGGACACGCGTAAGAAGGAGGCGCCCGCAGGTGAGCGGGTCGCCGACTGGGCCGACGGACGTCTGGGGATCTACTCCCTGGCCAAGGCCAACATGCGCAAGATCTTCCCGGACCACTGGTCCTTCATGCTCGGTGAGATCTGCCTCTACAGCTTCATCATCATCATCCTCACGGGTGTGTACCTGACCCTGTTCTTCCACCCGTCGATGAACGAGGTGGAGTACCACGGCAGTTACATCCCGCTGCAGGGCCAGCTGATGTCCGAGGCGTTCAACTCGACCATGCACATCAGCTTCGATGTGCGCGGTGGTCTGCTGATCCGGCAGATCCACCACTGGGCGGCGCTGATCTTCCTCGCGGCGATGTTCGTGCACATGATGCGCGTCTTCTTCACGGGTGCCTTCCGCAAGCCCCGCGAGGTCAACTGGGTCTTCGGCTTCCTGCTGTTCGTCCTGGGCATGTTCACCGGCTTCACCGGTTACTCGCTCCCTGACGACCTGCTCTCCGGTACCGGTGTGCGCTTCATGCAGGGCGCCATCCTGTCCGTGCCGATCGTGGGCACGTACCTGTCGATGTTCCTGTTCGGCGGGGAGTTCCCCGGCGGCGACTTCGTGGCCCGGTTCTACTCGGTGCACATCCTGCTGCTGCCGGGCATCATGCTCGGGCTCGTGGTGGCGCACCTGATCCTGGTCTTCTACCACAAGCACACGCAGTTCGCGGGTCCCGGCAAGACCAACAAGAACGTCGTCGGCATGCCGCTGCTGCCCGTCTACATGGCGAAGGCCGGAGGTTTCTTCTTCCTGGTCTTCGGTGTGATCGCGGCCATCTCGGCGATCGCGACGATCAACCCGATCTGGGCGCTCGGTCCCTACCGTCCCGACCAGGTCTCCACCGGAGCCCAGCCCGACTGGTACATGGGCTTCTCCGAGGGTCTGATCCGTGTCATGCCGGGCTGGGAGATCAACCTCTGGGGTCACACGCTCGTCCTGGGTGTGTTCATCCCGCTGATCATCTTCCCGCTGGTCCTGGTCGCGATCGCGGTCTACCCGTTCATCGAGTCCTGGGTCACCGGGGACAAGCGCGAGCACCACATCCTGGACCGCCCGCGCAACGTCCCGACCCGTACGGGCTTCGGCGTCGCATGGATCACCTGGTACATGGTGCTGCTGATCGGTGGTGGAAACGACCTCTGGGCCACGCACTTCCATCTGTCGATCAACTCGATCACCTGGTTCGTGCGCATCGCCTTCTTCGTGGCACCGGTCCTCGCCTTCGTCATCACCAAGCGGATCTGCCTGGGTCTGCAGCGGCGCGACAAGGAGAAGGTCCTGCACGGCCGCGAGTCGGGCATCATCAAGCGCCTGCCGCACGGTGAGTTCATCGAGGTCCACGAGCCGCTCAACCAGGAGCAGCTGCACACGCTCACCGCGCACGAGCAGTACGCGCCGCTCGAGATCGGCCCCGGGGTCGACGAGAACGGCGTCGAGCGCAAGGTGTCCGGTTCGCAGAAGCTCCGGGCCAAGCTCAGCAAGGGCTACTACGGGGAGGACAACCAGATCCCCAAGCCCACCACCGACGAGTACAAGGAGATCACGAGCGGCCACGGCCACCACTGATCGACCGACGCTCCGACCAAGGTCGCCACGGCGAGAGCCCCGTCCCATGCATCCAGTGCATGGACGGGGCTCTTTGCCGTTCCCGGAGCTGGATAAGGTGTTCCTGTCCCATGGCTGAACGAACCCAGGAGCGGCAGATGAGCGCTGTGACCCCCGCAGGAGGCAACACCGCGGCGGCCCGTTCCTGGCCGGGTGTGCTGAACGGACTGCTCGAGGGACGCGACCAGAGCACCGATGACACGGCCTGGGCCATGGACCGCATCATGCGCGGCGAGGCGACCGACGCGCAGATCGCGGGCTTCGTGGTCGCGCTGCGGGCCAAGGGCGAGACCGTGGAGGAGATCTCCGGCCTCGTCCGCACGATGTACGAGCACGCCAACGTGATCGAGGTGCCGGGGCAGACCGTCGACATCGTCGGCACCGGGGGTGACGGCGCCAAGACCGTCAACATCTCCACGATGTCCGCGATCGTGGCCGCCGGCGCGGGCGCGAAGGTCGTCAAGCACGGCAACCGCGCGGCCTCCAGCGCCTCGGGAGCCTCCGACGTCCTGGAGAAGCTCGGGGTGAACCTGGAGCTGCCGCTGAAGCGGGTCGTCGAGGTGGCCGAGGAAGCCGGGATCACCTTCTGCTTCGCCGTGAAGTTCCACCCGGCGCTGCGGCACGCCGGCGGAGCGCGCAGCCAGCTGGGCATCCGTACCGTCTTCAACGCCCTCGGGCCGCTCACCAACCCGGCCAAGGTGCGGGCCCAGGCGGTCGGGGTCGCCGACCCCCGGATGGCGCCGATCGTGGCCGGGGTCTTCGCCGAGCGCGGGAACTCCTCCCTCGTCTTCCGCGGTGACGACGGCCTCGACGAGCTGACGACCACTTCGACCTCCCGGGTCTGGGTCGTGCGCGACGGCTCCGTGCGCGAGGAGGCCTTCGACCCGCGGGACGTCGGCATCGACCTCGTCCCCGTGGAGGCGCTGCGGGGCGCGGACGCCTCGTACAACGCCGAGGTGGCGCTGCGCCTCCTCGACGGTGAGAAGGGGCCGGTCCGGGACGCCGTGCTGCTGAACACGGCGGCCGCCCTGGTGGCGCTGTCGCCGGGCGAGGGGACCCTCGTGGAGCAGATCGGCGCCGGGATCGCGAAGGCGGCGCAGGCCATCGACTCCGGAGCCGCGAAGAAGGCCCTGGAGCTGTGGGTGGCGGCCAGCAACAGGTGAGTGGGGTGCCCACCGCGGTCCGGATGCCGGACTGCGGTGGGCACCGGGAAGATCGTGTGGCAAGATGCTGCGCAGGTCATGAGTGACAGCGATTAGGCCCCGGCTCGCTGTCCGGCAACCCTCCGTCCGTGGCGGGGTGCCCCGGGTGAAGACCAGGCCGTGGACAGCAAGGTCCATGGCAAGCGCGGACCCCTGGACATCGGTGAATGTCCGCCCCTGGGGTCCTGGTCCTCAAGGGAGCAGTCTCGTGAGCAAGCGAATGCGATAGGGCTTTCCGGCCCCTTTTCCGCACCCCCCCTTTTCTTCCTTCACTGCAGCGCCGTCCGAGCGCCCTCGCAGTGAACTCGCCTGCCTTCCCACGGGAGTTCGCCATGTCTGTCACCACCGCTGCCGCCGACCAGACCGTCTGTTCCGCCCCGCTGCCCGTCCTCGGCCGCGACGTCACCGTGCCGCTGGTCACCGGCGGCGAGGTGACCTACGCGGCGCTCGACTACGCGGCAAGCGCCCCGGCCCTGCAGCGGGTGTGGGACGACGTGGCCGCCTACGCGCCGTACTACGGCAGCGTGCACCGCGGCGCCGGGTACCTCTCGCAGCTCTCCACCGACCTCTTCGAGAACAGCCGCGTCACCGTCGCCGAGTTCCTCGGCTGCCGCGAAGGCGACCAGGTCGTCTTCACCCGTTCGACCACCGACTCGCTGAACCTCCTGGCGGCCGCGCTTCCGAACGACTGCCAGGTCTTCGTCTTCGAGACCGAGCACCACGCCTCGCTGCTGCCCTGGCGCGACGCCCGCGTGACGTACCTGAACGCCCCGCGCACCGCCGACCAGGCCGTCGCCACCCTGGAGCGCGCCCTCGCCGACCGTGACCCCTACGGGCCCGCCCTGGTGTGCGTGACCGGTGCCTCGAACGTCACCGGTGAGCTGTGGCCGGTCAAGGAGCTCGCCGCCGCCGCCCACGCGCACGGCGCCCGCATCGTCCTGGACGCCGCGCAGCTCGCGCCCCACCACCCCGTCTCCATCAGCGAGCTCGACGTCGACTGGGTCGCCTTCTCCGGCCACAAGCTGTACGCGCCCTTCGGCTCGGGCGTCCTCGCGGGCCGCTCCGACTGGCTGCAGGAGGCTGACCCGTACCTCGCGGGCGGCGGCGCGTCGCGGAAGGTCGCGCGGCGTACGGACGGCGGCGTCGACGTGGAGTGGCACGACACCGCGGCGCGGCACGAGGCCGGGTCGCCGAACGTCATCGGCGTGTACTCCATCGCCTCGGCCTGCAAGGCCCTGACCGAAGCGGGCTTCGACGAGCTCGTCGCCCGGGAGCGCCAGCTCATCGCAAAGGTGCGCGAGGGCCTCGCCGAGGTGCCCGCGGTGAAGGTGCTCTCGCTCTTCGGTGACGACGCGCCGCGCGTCGGCGTCATCTCCTTCGTCGTCGACGGCTGGAACAGCTCGCACTTCGCCGCCGCGCTCTCCGCCGAGTACGGAATCGGCGTACGCGACGGTCTCTTCTGCGCCCACCCGCTGGTGCGCACCCTGCTCGGCAGCGACCCGCAGACGCAGGGCGAGTGCGGCGCCCCCGAGGCCGCGCCCGGCGAGAAGTCGCTGAACGCGATCCGCGTCAGCTTCGGCGCGGGCACCCCGGACGAGCACGTGGAGCGTTTCGTGCGCGCCGTGAAGGAGCTCGTGGCGGACGGCGCACGCTGGAACTACCGCACGGAGGACGGGCGTTGCGTGCCGGACACCAACGCCGCCTGAGCCCGGGGACGTCCCTTCAGACGTGACCCCAGAACGATCATCCGCAGGGCACGCTCGGTCGCGTCGGTGAGGAACTCGCCGCCACGGCCGAGCGCCTCGGTGAGCGAGACCGGCGCCGGCAGGATCGCGCTGTAGGCGTCCACGCCGACCGCCCGCACGTGGTGTGCGCCCTGGCCGATCGTGCCCGCCAGGACAAGCACCGGGCGGCCGAACAGCTTGGCGCGCCGCGCCACTTCGGCGGGGATCTTGCCGCGCGGTGTCTGGTGGTCCAGGGCGCCCTCGGCGGTGACGACGAGGTCGGCGCGGGCCAGGCGCGCGTCCAGGTCCAGATGGTCGAGCAGGACGTCGAAGCGGGGCAGGAGCTGGGCGCCGAGGGCCGCGAGACCGGCTCCCAGGCCGCCGGAGGCGCCCGTTCCGGGGCCGAGGGAGAGGTCCGCCGTGCTGTGCAGGTCGCGGGTGAGAAGGTGCGCCCAGTGTTCGAGGGCCGCCGCGAGCTGTTCGACCTGCGTGGGCGTCGCGCCCTTCTGGGGGCCGAAGACGCGGGCGACGCCGCGCTCGCCGGTCAGGACGTTGAAGGGGTTGCAGGCGACGCGGATCTCGGTGTCCTTCAGCCGGGGGTCGAGGCCCGAGGGATCGATGCGGCTCAGGCGGCTCAACTCCCGTCCGCCGCGCGGCAGTTCCCAGCCGTCCGCGTCCAGGAGCCGGGCGCCGAGTGCCTGCAGGGCGCCCGCGCCACCGTCCGACGTGCCCGAGTCGCCGCAGCCCACCAGGATGCGGCGGGCCCCCGCGTCGAGCGCGGCGCGGATCAGTTCGCCGACGCCGTACGTCGTCGTGGCCCCCGGGTCGCGCAGATCGCGGGGGACGAGCGAGAGCCCGGCCACGGCTGCCATCTCCACGACCGCCGTGCCGTCCGGGAGCAGCGCGAAGTGCGTGCCGAGCCGCTGGCCGACGGGACCGGTGGCGGGCAGCGCGACCAGGCGGCCGCCGCCCGAGGTGGCCAGGGCGCGCGCGGTGCCCTCACCGCCGTCCACCAGGGGGATCAGGTCGGTCTCGGCGTGCGGGAGGGCCCTGCGTACTCCTTCGGCGATGGCCTCGGCCGCCGACTGCGCGGACAGGGACTCCTTGAAACCGCTGGGGGCGATGGCGAAACGGGTCAGCATGGGGGTCTCCAGTACGGGCGGGATCAGCGGACGGGCACGCCGAGCAGCGGCCAGAGCGTGACGGCGAAGAGCAGGACGAGGGCGGCGGTCAGCGGCGCCAGGACCGCGGAGAGGCGCAGCAGGTCGCGCGGGGTGTAGGTGGGGGTGCCGGGGATGTCGGCGAAGAGCGTGACGGGCTTCGCGGACGCGGGCAGGGTGTGGCAGAAACCGGCGGCCGCCGTGGAGGCGAGCGCGGCGGCGACCGGGTTGACGCCCGCGCCGACGGCCGCCGCGACGACCAGCGGGACCAGGACGGACGAGCGGGCGGAGCGGGACTGCAGGATCAGGTGCGCGGCCGTGCTGACCGCCACCACGAGGGCCAGGAACAGCCAGGGCGGCACGTCCAGGGGAACACCGCCGACCAGCCACTTCGCCGCCCCCGACTCGGCGAGCGCGACGCCCATCGCCATCGTCGCCGCCATGAAGAGCAGCAGCGCCCAGGGCACCGTCTTCAGCGCGTCCTTGAGCCGTACGGTGCCCAGGGCGGGGGACGAGGCGACCACCGCGCCGATCAACGCGACCACAGCGGGCGGCACTTGGTGCAGCGGCTCGCTGCACCACAGGGCGACGACCGTGGCGAGGAGGAGTGCGCAGCGGGTCTCGGCGGGCTCCCAGGGCCCGGCCACCGGCTGCTCGCTGTGCTCCTGGAGCTGCTCGACGGTGATGTGCACCGGGCCCTTGCGGTCGGCCCGCCGCGTCGTCGTCAACAGGACGGCCTCCGCCGCCAGATGGGACGAGGCGACGGCGAGCGGAAGACCGAGCAGCATCCACTGTGTGAAGCCGATCCGCTCCCCGGTGGCCTCCCACAGCACGGACACCGTGATCAGATGCGCGCCGGCGCCGATCAGGGTCGCGACCGCGGAGAGCAGGATCACCGTCGGGAACAGCAGCGCGAGCATCACCACCAGACGTCTGCGGTCGGCGAGGACCTTGGCGAGCGCGAGGAACACCGGCAGCGCGAGCGCGGCGCGGCCCGACGTGGCGGGCACCGCGAAGGCCGTCACGACCAGGGCGGCGGTCGTCAGGTGCGTCAACTGCCGTACGCTGCGCGCCCCGCTGACGAGGAAGGCCGCCGCCCGGCCCGCGAGACCGCTGCGGGCCACGGCGGCCGCGAGTACGAAGGCGCAGATCAGCAGCCAGACCGTCTCGTCACCGAGGGTGCCGAAGAGCGTGTCGCTGCTGATCACCCCGGTCGCGGTGAGCGCGAGCCCGGCCCCGAGTGCGATGTACGTGTCGTCGATCGGCGTACCGATCCACGCGCAGGTCGCCAGGGCGAACACGGCGAGGGTGACCCGCGCGTCGCCGCTCAGGCCGGGGAAGTTGCCGGGCACCACCAGCAGCGCGCACAGGCTCAGCGCGACGCACAGGGTGATGGCTTGGCGGGGATTCAGGGTCACGCGTCGAGCCTCGGGCCCGGCCGTGAGTCCTCAATGAGCCGCGGATGAAAGGAATTTCACCCACGGGCCCGGATGTCACCCCGGAAGGCGGTACCCCATCCCGCGCACCGTCTCCACCCGCTGGGCACCCAGCTTCTTGCGCAGCGCCCGTACGTACACGTCCACGATGTTGGAGCCGGGGTCGAAGTCGTACCCCCACACGTGCGAGAGGATCTGCTCCCGTGAGAGCACCTGCCCCGGATGGCGCAGGAACAGTTCGAGCAGCACGAACTCACGTGCCGTCAGATCCACCGTCCGCTCGCCCGAACGCGCCCTGCGCGTACGCAGGTCCAGCGTCAGGTCCCCGCCGCGCAGCACCGTCACCTCCGGGGCCCCGGCCGCCGTGCGCAGCCTCAGGCGCACCCGCGCGAGCAGCTCCTCGAAGCGGAACGGTTTGGTCATCCAGTCGTCGGCCCCGCCTTCCAGGCCCGCCACGGTGTCCCGGACCGAGTCACGCGCGGTCAGCACGATGACCGGGGTGGTCACGCGGGCCTCGCGCAGCTGCCGCAGGACCGTGAAGCCGTCCTTGCCGGGCAGCCCGATGTCCAGGACGACCAGGTCGAAGCCGCCGGTCAGGGCGTAGTCGTAGGCCGCTTCTCCGTCGCCGACGACGCTGGTGGTGAAGCCGTTGGAGCGCAGGCCCTTCTCGACGAAGGAGGCGATGCGGTCCTCGTCCTCGACGATGAGAATGCGGTTGTTCATGGCTGTCCAGGTTCCTGTTCTCGCAGGTCGAGTACGAAGGTGGCGCCGCCGCCCGCCGTGGGCCGCAGGTCGACCCGGCCGCCGTGCCCCTCGGCGATGGCCCGCACGATGGCGAGGCCGAGCCCGGCGCCGGTGGCGCGTGAGCCGCGGCGCGCGGTGCCGCGACGGAACCGCTCGAAGATCACCGAGGCGTCCTGGGCCTGGACGCCGGGCCCGCTGTCGGCGACGTACAGCTCGATCCGGCCTGCCGCGCTGCGCGAGCCGATGCCGATGCGCTGGCCGGGGACGGTGTGCTGGACGGCGTTCTGGGCCAGTTGCACCATCGCCTGGGTGATGCGCTGGGGGTCCAGGGCGGCTTCGCCCTCGGCCACTTCGGCCAGCTGCCACCCGCGGTCGCCGAGCGCGCGTGCCTTGACGAAGACGTCGGCGGTGAGCTCGGCGAGCTGTACCGGCTCGGGGGTGACGAAGTCGGGACGTTCGGACTTGGCGAGGAGGAGGAGGTCCTCGACGATGCGGCTCATCCGGTCGAGCTCCTCCATGACGATCCGCGTGGTCTCCTCGCGCTCGCCCGGGTCGTCGCCCATCAGTTCCAGATGGCCGCGGACGATGGTGATGGGCGTACGCAGCTCGTGGCCGGCGTCGTCCACGAACTCGCGCTGCGCGGCGAAGGCGCGCTCCAGGCGGTCGAGCATGCCGTTGAACGTCTCGGCGAGGGCCGCGATGTCGTCCCTGCCCTGCACGGGGATGCGCTGGGTCAGATCCTGCTCGGTGAGCTGAGCGGCCGTCGTGCGCACCAGGCGTACGGGCTTGAGGATGCGGCCCGCGACGGCCCAGCCGATGCCGGTCGTCATCAGGAGCGCCACCCCGGAGATGGCGAGCAGCATCGTGAACACGTCGCCCGCCTTGGCCTGTTCGCCCGCCGGATGGAAGGCGACGACGAACGCCGCCGCCGGGTGGCCCGCGCTGGGCGCGATCTCCACCTTCGCCCAGCGGACCTCTCCGTGGTCGCGGTGCAGCGTGCCGGTCGCGTCGGGGGACTCGAAGACCGCTCGCAGCGCCGCGCTGTCCTCGGCGAGCGGATGGCCGATCCGCGGCTCGCGTGACTGCTCCTTCTTCGCGGGCGCCTTGCCGGGACGGCCGACCAGACCGAGGAGCTCCTCGTCGGGGTCGGCGTACTGCCGGGACAGGAAGAGCCGCAGCAGGGGGTCCGGGGCGGCGAACTTCTCGCCCGTCTGCGGGTCGACCCCTTCGCGGGCGAGGTTGGTGAACTCCGCGGTCTCCTGGGCGAGCAGCCGGTCGATGCGGTGGTCGACGTCGCGCAGCAGGACGGAGCGGGTGGTGGCCGCGACGGCCGTGAGCGCGACGGTCATCACCACGAGCAGCCAGAGCAGGATCCGGACACGGGCGGATATCCAGCGGTGCGGGCGCTCAGCCGTCGTCACCGGGGCCGTCGTCGTCGTTGTCGCCCTGGCCGCCGCGTCCTTCGTTGCCGTCGTCGTCGTTGTCATCGCCCGAGGAATTCTCGCTCACCGGCGGTGGGGACACCGTCTCGTCGCTCGGCGTCGGCCGGGGAGTGGTGGGCTTGGCGGAGGGCGAGGGGGACGAGGGCGCCGACGACGAGGACGGCGAGCCGCTCTCCAGCTCCACCTTGGGCGGGGCCTTGGGCCGCTCGGGGTTGTCGGTCAGGGCGTAGCTGGTCGCGGCGATGCCGAGGGGGATCGCCACGACGGCGGCGAGCGCGGCCATGCGGTGGGTGAAGACCATGACGGTGAGCGTGCCGGACGCGGCGGGTCAGAAGCATGAGCGGCGGATGAAGAAACCCTCATCCGGCGCCCGGGGAGGGCGAGTCAGGAGTCGAGGCCGATCGCGAACGCCGCTTCGAGGTCGTGCTGGGAGTACGTACGGAACGCGACGTGTGTGTCCGTCGCCTCCACGCCCGGGATCTTGCTGATCTTGCCGGGGATGACGTCGGCCAGGTCGTCGTGGCGCCCGACGCGCACCATGGCGATCAAGTCGTACGTACCGGTCACGGAGAAGACCTCGCTGACGCAGTCGAGGGCGGCGATCGACTCGGCGATCTCCGGGATCCGGTCCACGCTGGTCTTGATGAGCACGATCGCGGTGATCACGGCTGACTGTCTCCCTCGGTAGCCGGTGCTGGCTTCTTCACTCTAGCTGTCCACCTGCAGCGCCCCCACGCGTAGATGAAGCCCAGGGAGAACCCGACCAGGTGCGCCAGATACGCCACCCCGGGCCCCGCCGCGCCCTGCCATGCCGCGAGCCACTGCAGCACCACCCAGAACGGCAGCACCACCCATGCCGGAAACCGCAGCGGCACGAAGAAGAGGAACGGAAAGAGGCTGGTGACCCGCGCCTTGGGGAAGAGTCGGAGAAAGGCGCCGAGCACCGCGGAGATCGCTCCCGACGCCCCCACCAGGGTCTGGTGGGAGCCCGCGTGCGCGACCGCGTAGGCGAACAGGGCGAGATAGCCGCAGCCGAGATAGAAGAGCGCGAACTGGAGGTGCCCCATCCGTTGCTCGGCCATCGCCCCGAAGACGAAGAGGAACAGCATGTTGCCGATCAGATGCAGCCAGCTGCCGTGCACGAACAGCGCGGTGGCCGGGGCGAGCAGGGGCCGCATCGCCCCGCTGAACAGCTCCGCGGGGATCACGCCCCAGCGCTCGAAGTAGGCCTGCTGGGCGGCGAGCAGCTTGTCGCCGAGCCCGTAGGCGGGATTGAGCCCGGACACCGGCGAGATCACGAAGACCAGACAGCAGACGGCGATCAGGCCGTACGTCACCGGGGCGGACTCCTCCTTGAGCATCCGGCCCACCGTCGTACCCCATGTCTTGATCATGGACAGAGCATGACGTAAGGGCGGCAAACGGTACAGGCCGCCCCGCCGCGTGGACGGCCGCCGCATGGAGACCCTTACAGGCCTTAGGGTTACGGGCACCACGCACCACGGAATCCCGAAGGAAAGCGAACAGCCACGATGACGGTTCCTCTGCCGACCGACACCACCAGGTGGCGCTGCCAGCTCTGCGGCAACCTCACGCGCTTCGACGTGACCCGCAGTTCGAAGGTCGTCGAATATGTGCACCTCGACCTGGCCGGTGAGTCGAACATCGAGGAACGCGAGGTGGTCAGTGAGACCATCGAGTCGGTGCGCTGCCGCTGGTGCAACGCGGTGGACCAGGTGGAACTCGTGGACAGGCCGGGCGCCGGCTCCTGAGGGAGCGGGCCCCGCACAGCTAGTGGGGTGACGGATGGTGGAGAGCGCGAGCGGGGAGCCGGACGACGGCGCCGCTGAGGTGCTCGACCGCCCGCTGCCCGACGGAGTGCGCCGACGGGTCGTCCAGATCGTCTCGGACGGCTTCGGCGGTCTCACGGTCGGCGAACTTCCCGCACAGCTGCGGCAGTACGCACGCTTCACGCCGAACCGGCGCACGAAGTTCGCGGGCAACGCGATGGCGACCGCCCTGGAGGGCGACGCGCTCTTCAGGCAGCGCATCGGCGAACGTCTCAGAGAGGCGCAGCCGGAACTGACCGGCGCCCTGGACGCGGGCTCACCACCTCCGGCCGCGGACCTCCTCGACGTGGCGGCCGCGGCCTATGTGCTGCGTCCTGCCGGCTGGGTGAAGCTGGTGACCGCCGCGGGCGAGGAGGCCCAGCGGGCGGACGCCGAGCGCGTGGACGACGAGACCCGCGCCGAGCTCGAACGGCTGCGCGAGGAACTCTCGGCGGCCCGCGGTCACACGAAGGCCGAGACCGAACGGCTGCGCGCGGAGCTCGAATCGGCGAAGAAGGAAGCCGAATCGATGCATCGCAAGCTGCGCGGCGCCCTCAGTGACGTCAAGCGCGGGGAGGCCGCCCTGCGCAAGGCAGCCGCCGAGTCCGACGCCGCACGCGCCGAGGGCCAGGCGCAGTTGTCCGCCGCCGAGAGCGAGTCCCGGCGGCTCAAGGCCCGGCTCAGCGAGAGCGAGGCCGCCCTGGAGGCCAGCCGCAGGGCGGCGCGCGAGGGCCGCAGCGTCGAGGACATGCGGGTACGGCTGCTGCTCGACACGGTCCTGGAGTCGGCGCAGGGGCTGCGCCGCGAACTGGCCCTGCCGCCCGTCTCCGTACGGCCGGCCGAGACCGTGGACGCCGTCGAGCCGGGGCGGATGACGCCCAAGGACATCGCCGCCCGCGCGCTCTCCGAGAACGACCCGGCCATCCTCGACCAGCTGCTCGCGCTGCCGCAGGCCCACATGGTCGTGGACGGTTACAACGTCACCAAGACCGGCTATCCGACGATGCCCCTGGAGAAGCAGCGGCTGCGCCTTCTCGGCTCGCTCTCGCAGCTCGCCGCGCAGACCGGCGCCGAGATGACCTGCGTCTTCGACGGCGCCGAACTCGCCGCGCCCGTGCTGCTCGCGCCGCCGCGCGGCGTGCGGGTGCTGTTCTCCAAGCCGGGCGTCACCGCGGACGAACTGATCCGCCAGCTGGTGCGCGCCGAGCCTCCCGGGCGCCCCGTGGTCGTCGTGTCGACCGACCGCGAAGTGGCCGACGGGATCGCCAAGGCGGGGGCGCGGCCCGTCGCTTCGGCCGTCCTCCTGAAGCGGCTTTCGCGGGGCTAAGGGTGCGCAAGTAACTCCTGTTCCCTATGCCCGAATTGGGGCGCCGACTGCGCGACGTAGTGTCAATTGATCATTACCGCCTGTGCGTTATCGGTAAAATATGCGTCCCGCGGTCCACTTTTTGCCCGTCAGGATTTGAACTGATCACAAGAAGGTCACTAAGGTCTCGCCTCGAACCTCCGCTCGGTTGATCACCCATCCGGGGTGACAGCGGTGGTACCCGCCGACCGGGTCTCGGTAGGCGGCTGGAGGAAGAAGGAGCCGCCTTCGTGGCGTCCCACCGTCGACCCAAGCAGCCGAGCCGCGCGCGCGTGACCGTGCTCACCGCGACCGCCGCCGCTGCCGTCGCACTCACCTCCCAGGCGGCCAACGCGACGCCGAACGAGAAGCCGAGCAAGGACGAGGTCAAGTCCAAGGTCGACAAGCTCTACGAGGACGCGGGCCGGGCCACCGACCGTTACAACGGCGCCAAGGAGAAGCAGGAGAAGCTCGAGAAGGAGATCGGCGAGCTTCAGGACAAGGTCGCCCGCGGCCAGGAGGACCTCAACGACCTGCGCGACGGCCTCGGTTCGATGGCCAGCGCGCAGTACCGCTCCGGCGGCATCGACCCCTCCGTCCAGCTCTTCCTCTCCGCCGACCCGGACGACTACCTCGACAAGGCGTCCACCATGGACCAGTTGAGCGGTCAGCAGGTCGAGGCGCTCAAGAAGGTCCAGGAGAAGCAGCGGACCCTCGCGCAGGAGCGCAAGGAGGCTTCCGACAAGCTCAAGGACCTCGCCGACACGCGCAAGGAACTGGGCAAGAAGAAGAAGGAAGTCCAGGGCAAGCTCGGCGAGGCCCAGAAGCTGCTCAACACCCTCACCGCCAAGGAGAAGCAGGAGCTCGCCGCCAAGGAGACGCGCGCCAGCCGCGACGCCGGCGACCGCGTGGACCTCGGCAAGGAGGTCCCGGCCTCGCAGCGCGGCCAGGCCGCCCTGAGCGCCGCCGCGACGCAGATCGGCAAGCCCTACGTCTCCGGTGGCAGTGGCCCCAACTCCTACGACTGCTCCGGCCTCACGCAGTGGGCGTACAACCAGGCCGGGGTGCAGATCACCCGGACCACGTACACCCAGCAGAACGACGGTACGAAGATCGGCCGCGGTGAGCTCAAGCCGGGCGACCTGGTGTTCTTCAACAGCCTGGCGCACGTCGGCTTCTACGCGGGCAACGGGCAGGTCCTGCACGCCCCGAAGCCGGGCGCCGTCGTGCGCTACGAGTCGATGTCCACGATCGGCTCCTTCCAGTTCGGCGTCCGCATCTGAAACGACCGGCATGCCGTCCGAACGGGCGAATTCCGGCAACTCACGCTGACCCCGCGCCCCGTCGGTGACCTGCGTCTCCGGCGGGGCGTCACGTTGTGTGCCCGGCAGGGTCTTTGGCCGTGACGTGATCCCACGGCTACTGTCGCGCGCATCCCCCGACGGATCGGGGGGACTTTCCCCCGGTTCGTCCTTCGTCCGGGGGTCCGTCAGCGGAGGGAGAGCGGCTTCCCGTGGGGTCCCATCGTCGTCTCGCGCTGTCCGGCCTGGACCGGAGCACGCGCGTCACCGTCCTGTCAGCCGCCGCGGCAACCGCCGCGGCCGCCTTCGCCGCACCGGCGGGCGCCGCGCCGCAGGACACGCCGGCCACCACCAAGGCCAAGGTGGACCGCCTCTTCGAGCAGGCCGAGAAGGCCACCGAGGCGTACAACAAGGCCGACGAGCGCGCGGACACACTGCGCGAGCAGGTCGAGCAGGCCAAGGACAGCGTCGCCCGCGGCCAGGAGCGCATCAACACCATGCGCGGCGCGCTCGGTTCGCTCGCCGGGGCGCAGTACCGCTCGGGCGGCATCGACCCCTCCCTCGCCCTGTTGCTCTCCTCCGACCCGGACGGCTATCTGGACAAGGCGGCGGCGCTCGACCGCATCAACGCCCGGCAGGCCGGTGAACTGACCGATCTGCAGAAGGCCCAGCGCAGCCTCGCCCAGGAGCGCACGGAGGCGGGGCACAAGCTCTCCGAGCTGGAGAAGAGCCGCACCGCCGTGGCCCGCCACAAGCGCAGCGTCGAGCACAAGCTCGCCAAGGCGCGTCAGCTGCTCAACTCGCTGTCCTCGCAGGACCGGGAGAAGTACGACCGGGCGTCGCGCTCCGGCCGCGACGAGATGCCGGACCTCGGAAGCGCGGGGCCGTCCTCGTCGCGGGCCGCGGCGGCGATCGCGGCGGCCAGGTCGGCCATCGGCAAGCCCTACGTGTGGGGCGCCAACGGTCCCTCCGGATTCGACTGCTCGGGCCTCACGCAGTGGTCGTACGCCCAGGCGGGCGTTGGCCTGCCGCGCACGTCGCAGGCCCAGCGGTACGCGGGGCGCCAGGTGCCGCTGGCGCAGGCGCAGCCCGGTGACCTCGTCGCCTACCGCGACGACGCGAGCCATATCGGGATGTACATGGGCAACGGCCAGGTCGTGCACGCCCCCTACCCCGGCGCCCCCGTGCGCTACGACCCGGTCGGCATGATGCCGGTGTCATCGGTGACGCGGATCTGACCGGCCGCCCGCGGCCCGCTGCCCGTACGATCTGAAACGTGGCTGGTCGCGGGCGTGGGTCGTGGGTCATCGGGATGTGTGTCGCCCTGCTCGTCGGGTGCGGCGGTCCCGCGGCGCCCGATGCCGCGCCCGGCGACGTGCGCAGGCTGCTCGACCGGCGTGCCGATGCGCTGCTCGACCGGGACGCGCGGGCGTACCGCGCCACGGGCCGGGAAACCGAGGCCACCGAGGACTTCGACAACCTCCGCGAGGTTCCGCTCCAGTCCTGGCAGTACCGCCTGACCGACTTCCGGCGCAGCGGCGCGCGGGCCACGGCGACCGCCGACCTGCGGTACCGGATCAAGGGCTACGACAGCGAACCGCTCACCACCTCGCGCGCGCTCACGCTCCAGGAGCGCGACGGACGGTGGTACGTCACCGCTGAGGGGCCCGCGAAGAAGGCCACGCAGCAACTCTGGGACCAGGGGCCCGTGACGTCCGTACGGGGCGCTCACAGCCTCGTCCTCGGTGTCGGGCGCGGCGAGGAGGACGAGACGACGCTGCACGAGTACGCGGACCTCGCCGACCGGGCGGTTCCCCTGGTGCGGGACGCCTGGCGGGAGAAGTGGCCACTGCGGGTCGTCGTCATGGTGCCCGAGTCCCTGGAGGGCATGGCGGGGCTGCTCGGGTCGCCCGCTTCCGGGTACCAGGGGATCGCGGCGGTGACCACGGGCGAGACGGGCGGCTCGGGGGCGGCGCCCGCGGACCGGATCATCGTCAACCCCGAGGCGTACGGCGTGCTCGGCGACTTCGGCAAGCAGGTCGTGCTGACCCACGAGACGACCCACGTGGCCACCCGCGCGCACACCTCACCCGCGACCCCCCTGTGGCTCTCCGAAGGCTTCGCCGACTGGGTGGGCTACCGCGGGACGGGCCGTAGCGCCGCGCAGGCGGCCCCCGAACTGCGCCGCGCCGTCCAGCGCGATGAACTGCCCGCCGCGCTCCCCGATGACGACGCCTTCGGCTTCAGCGGGGACGCGGGCAAGCTGGCGCAGGCTTACGAGGGGTCGTGGCTGGCCTGCCGGATGATCGCGGACCAGTGGGGCGAGGAACCGCTGACGCGCTTCTACGAAGAGGTCGGCACGCACAAGAAGAAGCCGGGCGCCGTGGAGGACGCGCTGCGGGAGGTCCTGGACATCACCCCGCAGGAGTTCACGGAGCGGTGGCGTACGTATCTGCGCGAGGAGCTCGGCTGACCTCTCCGGACGCCGCGGCGCGCTCACGGGCCCGCGGTTCGGCCACCGTCTGCCGCCACAGGTTCCGGCAGGCGAGCAGCGCCGCCGCGACGAGCAGACCGTTGCGCACGAAGAGCAGGGTGATGCCCAGCGGGTCGCTCGCCACCACGTGCGAGAACCAGAGGGGGAACTCCAGGAACGTGACGAACGTGGCCGCGAGCACCAGGCCCGCGGGCAGCGCCATGCGGCTCGCGCGAAACGCCAGGCACACGGCCGCGGCCCCGACCAGCCACAGGAGGTACTGCGGGCTGATCACCCGGCTCGTCGCCGTGAACAGCAGTACGGCGACGAAGGCGGCGTCCGCGACCGTGCTCGCCGAACGGACGCGGGCCCGCAGCCGCCACACGACCAGCCAGCAGAGGGCCACCACGGAGAGCCCCTGCGCCACCGTGCTGACCAGCGTGACGTACGGGCCGAGGAACTCCACCGAGCCGTAGTTCAGCTGTACCTCGCCCCGCCAGCCGAGGTGGCGTGCGACATGGAAGACGAGCGCGCCGAGCGACTCGATCTCGGTGCCGCGGTCGCGCTGGAAGGTCAGGAAGGCGAGCGCGCCGGGCATCGTCACCAGGAAGACGAGGGTCATGCCGACCGCGGTGACCGCCGCCGCGCCCCAGGAACTCCGGGTGGCACGCGCGCGTGGCATGCCGATGAGCAGCAGGGCGGGCCACACCTTGAGCAGCGCGCCGAACCCCGCGAGCGCCCCCATCGTGCGGGGGTGCCGGGCCCCGGCGAGCAGCGCGGCGACCGCGACGGCCGTCACCATCACGTCGTAACGGGCGTACACGATCGGCCCGAGCAGCGCCACGCCCGCGACCCAGACCCAGGCCCCCCGAAGGGACTTGCCGGGCCGCCGGCCCGCGTACAGGAGCAGCCCGCAGACGAGCCCGTCGGCGAGGAAGGCGAGCACGAAGAACGCCGACGTGTAGTCCACGAAGGGCAGCAGGGCGGGGGAGAGGACCGCGAGGGCGGCGGCGGGAGGGTACTGCCAGGTGACGTCGTCCAGGGGGAAGGTGCCGGTGCGCAGGACCTCGTACCAGCCCTGGTAGATGACGGCGACGTCACTGGTCACGTCGGGGCCGGGGACGGTGAGCACCTTGAAGACGCAGAGCAGCAGCACGGTCCTGGTCAGGACCCAGACGGTCAGGATCCGCGCCACGCGCACCACGCCCCTTTTCGGATACTTCATTGTGGTTCGGGGGTCAATGATGCCGGGCGGGGCCGGGGCTGGGCCAAGAGGCGGGGCCGTCCGGGAGGCGAGGCCGTCCCACGTCGCTGCGGGCTTTCGGTACTGTCGGCGTCGATGCACAAGACCCTGATCGTCACGAACGACTTCCCGCCCAGGCCCGGTGGCATCCAGGCGTTCCTGCACAACATGGCGCTGCGCCTGGACCCCGACCAGCTCGTCGTCTACGCCTCCACGTGGAAGCGGGGCCGCGAGGGCGCCGAGGCGGCGGCCGCCTTCGACGCGGAGCAGCCCTTCAAGGTCGTACGTGACCCCACGACGATGCTGCTCCCGACCCCGCGCGTCACGCGGCGCGCGGTCTCGCTGCTGCGGGAACACGGCTGCGAGTCGGTGTGGTTCGGGGCCGCGGCGCCGCTGGGGCTGATGGCACCGGCGCTGCGCAAGGCGGGCGCGCGGCGCCTTGTCGCCACGACGCACGGGCACGAGGCGGGGTGGGCGCAGCTGCCCGCGTCACGCCAACTGCTGCGGCGCATCGGTGACTCGACGGACACGGTCACCTATCTGGGTGAGTACACGCGCTCGCGCATCGCCGCGGCGCTTTCGCCCGCGGCGGCCGGGCGGATGGTGCAACTGCCGCCGGGCGTCGACGAGAAGACGTTCCACCCCGGTTCGGGTGGTGAGGCCGTGCGGGCCCGCCTCGGCCTGACGGACCGCCCGGTCGTCGTCTGCGTCTCGCGCCTCGTGCCGCGCAAGGGGCAGGACACGCTGATCCTGGCCATGCCGCGGATTCTGGCTCGGGAGCCTGAGGCGGTGCTGCTGATCGTGGGGGGCGGCCCTTACGAGGACGAGCTGCGGAAACTGGTCGCCGAGACCGGTGTCTCGGACTCCGTGCGGTTCACCGGGGCGGTGCCGTGGGAGGAGCTTCCCGCGCATCACGGCGCGGGCGACGTCTTCGCGATGCCCTGCCGCACCCGGCGGGGCGGGCTCGACGTGGAGGGCCTCGGGATCGTCTACCTGGAGGCTTCGGCGACCGGCCTTCCCGTGGTGGCCGGTGACTCCGGCGGGGCGCCGGACGCGGTGCTCGACGGGGAGACGGGCTGGGTCGTCCGGGGAGACTCCCCGGAGGCGGCCGCCGACCGGATCATCCCCCTGCTCGGGGATGCGGAGCTGCGGGCGCGGATGGGGGAGCGGGGCCGGGAGTGGGTGGAGGAGCGGTGGCGCTGGGATCTCCTGGCGGAGCGGTTGCGGGAACTGCTTTGAGCGGGTGAGGGGTTGCCGCGGGTGCTTGTTGCGCGGCTGACCGTCGTCGTGGGCTTGTCGCGCAGTTCCCCGCGCCCCTTAAGGGGCGCGGGGAACTGCGCGAGCAACCAGGTGCGACCGGTAGGCGCGAGAAAACAGCACCCCCACGGCGAGTGGGCGGCACCGCAAACGCTACCCGCGGTAAATCGCCTCGATTTCGTCCGCGTAGTCCTTCGCGACAACATTCCGCTTCAGCTTCAGCGACGGAGTCAGATGCCCCGACTCCTCCGTGAACTGCGAACCGAGAACGCGGAACTTGCGCACCGACTCCGCCTTGGAGACGGCCGCGTTGCCGTCGTCCACCGCGCTCTGGATCTCCGCGAGGAAGTCCACGTCGTCCCGCAGGGAAGCCGCCGTGGAGTCCGCGGGCTTTCCATGGTCCAGGGCCCAGCGGCCCACGAACTCGTCGTCCACCGTGACCAGCGCCCCCACGAAGGGCCGCCCGTCGCCCACGACCATGCACTCCGCGACCAGCGCATGCGCGCGGATGCGGTCCTCGATCACCGCGGGAGCGACGTTCTTGCCGCCCGCCGTCACGATGATCTCCTTCTTGCGGCCGGTGATCCGGAGGTAACCGTCCTCGTCGAGCGTGCCGATGTCACCGGTGTGGAACCAGCCGTCGGCCAGCGCCTCTTCGGTCGCGCCCTCGTTGTTCCAGTACTCCGTGAACAGGTGCTCGCCGTGCAGCAGCACCTCGCCGTCGTCGGCGATCCGGACGACCGAGCCGGGCAGCGGCTGGCCGACCGTGCCGATCTTCTGGCGGTCCCAGGGGTTGAAGGCGGTCGCCGCGCAGGACTCGGTGAGGCCGTAGCCCTCCAGGACCGTGAAGCCGATGCCGCGGAAGAAGTGGCCCAGGCGCTCGCCGAGGGGCGCGCCACCCGAGATCGCGTACTCGCCGCGCCCGCCGAGGACGGCCCGCAGCTTGCTGTAGACCAGCTTGTCGAACGTCTTGTACTTGATCTTCAGGCCGAGCGAGGGACCGCTCGGGGTGTCGAGCGCGCGGCTGTACGCGATCGCCGTGTCCGCGGCCTTGTCGAAGATCTTGCCCTTGCCGTCGGCCTGCGCCTTGGCCCGCGCCGAGTTGTAGACCTTCTCGAAGACGCGCGGGACGCCCAGGATCATGGTCGGCCTGAACGAGGCCAGCTCGTCCGTGAGGTTCTTGACGTCGGACGCGTGGCCCAGCTTGATCGGCGCCATCAGCGCGGCGACCTCGACCAGGCGGCCGAAGACGTGCGCCACAGGAAGGAAGAGGAGCACCGAGCACTCGCCGGTACGGAAGAGGGGCTTGAGGCGCTCCACCACGTTGCCGCACTCCGCGAAGAAGCTGCGGTGGGTGAGCACGCAGCCCTTGGGGCGGCCCGTGGTGCCCGAGGTGTAGACGATGGTGGCCGGGTCGTCGGCGCCCGCGACCGCGCCGCGCTCGTCGACGGTCTCCTCGGAGACATCGGCGCCCGCGCGGTTCAGCTCGTCGACGCCGCCGCGGTCGATCTGCCAGATGTCGACCAGGTCGGGCAGGCGGTCGCGCACGGAGTCGACGGCGGCGCTGTGCGCGTCGAGCTCGACGATGATGGCGACGGCGCCGGAGTCGCCCAGGATCCACTGGATCTGCTCGGCGGAGCTCGTCTCGTACACCGGCACGGTGACCGCGCCCGCGCTCCAGATCGCGAAGTCGAGGAGCGTCCACTCGTAACGGGTGCGGGACATCAGGGCGACACGGTCACCGGGGCGCACCCCGGAGGCGATGAGCCCCTTGGCGGCGGCGCGCACCTCGGCGAGGAAGGTCCTGGCGTCGACGTCCTGCCATGTGCCGTTCACCTTGCGGCCGATGACGGCGACATCCGGGTGCTGCGCGGCATTTCTGCGGACGATGTCGGTCAGATTGCCGTCCGCAGGGACCTCGTACAGGGCCGGAAGGCTGAACTCGCGCAAGACTGCTGCTCCTACATAGGGCGCCGGCGCCACGACGTTGTGCGATGCGACGGTGCGGTCCAAGATCGGGCAGGTGCTCCGTGGACATGGGGGGAAAGAAGGCTGGAGCACTACTGGACTGCCCGGACGTTACCCATGGGTATGGCTTGTTCGGTAGGGGGTCCGGGCCAGATGTTCGGTGCGTCACACGTCGTTGTGGTCTGAACCGCACAGTACGCCACGCCATTCCCGACTCGGAAGTAACCGCAGGTCCGCCCCCTTCTCACCCCTTCTCCGGGCCTCTACCCACGTTTGCCCGCGCGTTCTAGGGTGATCGGCATGTCAGGTTTCCGGGTCCATGTGGTCAGCGACGTGCACGGCAACACGAAGGACCTCGCCCGCGCGGGCGAGGGGGCCGACGCGCTCGTCTGTCTCGGCGACCTGGTCCTCTTCCTCGACTACGCCGACCACTCGCGCGGCATCTTCCCCGACCTCTTCGGCGAGGAGAACGCCGACCGTCTCGTCGAGCTGCGCACGGCCCGCCGCTTCGACGAGGCCAGGGAGTTGGGCGCACGGCTGTGGGCGGGCATGGACCGCGGGCCCGCCATCGAGAGCGCGGTGCGCAAGCAGTACGCCGAGATGTTCGCCGCCTTCCCCACACCGACGTACGCCACCTACGGCAACGTCGACATGCCGGCCCTCTGGCCCGAGTACGCGGGCCCCGGCACCACCGTCATCGACGGTGGGCGGGCCGAGATCGGCGGCCGGGTCTTCGGCTTCGTCGGCGGCGGTCTGCGTACGCCGATGCGGACGCCGTACGAGATCAGCGACGAGGAGTACGCGGCCAAGATCGAGGCGGTCGGCGAGGTCGACGTGCTCTGCACCCACATCCCGCCCGACGTGCCCGAGCTCCTGTACGACACCGTCGCGCGCCGCTTCGAGCGGGGCAGCCGCGCACTGCTCGCGGCCCTTCACAAGACCCGCCCGCGCTACGCACTTTTCGGCCACGTTCACCAGCCGTTGACCCGACGTATGCGGATCGGGGCGACGGAGTGTGTGAACGTGGGGCACTTCGCGAGCTCGGGCAGGCCGTGGGCCCTGGAGTGGTGACGGTGGGCCACTTCGTGCGCGGTAGCCTTCACGCGTCACACACGTACACACCACCCCCCGTACCGGACCGCATCTGGAGGAGCCACAGAGATGGCGGAACACACCAGCTCGAGCATCACGATCGAGGCGGCACCGGCCGAGGTGATGGGGGTGATCGCCGACTTCGCGCGCTACCCGGACTGGACGGGTGAGGTGAAGGAGGCGGAGGTGCTCGACACCGACGACCAGGGCCGCGCCAAGCAGGTCCGCCTCGTCATGGACGCGGGCGCGATCAAGGACGACCAGACGCTCGTGTACACGTGGACCGGCGAGAACGAGGTCAGCTGGACCCTCGTCAAGTCGCAGATGCTGCGCTCGCTCGACGGGACGTACCTCCTGCGGCCCGTGGGCGCGGGCACCGAGGTCACGTACAAGCTGACCGTCGACGTCAAGATCCCCATGCTCGGGATGATCAAGCGCAAGGCGGAGAAGGTCATCACCGACCGGGCGCTCGCGGGCCTGAAGAAGCGGGTGGAGTCCGGCCCGAAGGCTTGATACCGCGGGGCGATCGGGTGGCCGGCCGGGAGGAATCCGCCGCGAAGCGGCGGTCTCGACTCACGTACCGTTCACCCTTATGCGCACCCTCCTCGTCACCGGCCCCGGCGGCTCCGGCCGAACCACCGTCGCCGCGGCCACCGCGCTGTCCGCCGCCCGCGAGGGCCGCAGGACCCTCCTGATCACCGCCGACCGGATCGACACCGGGGAAGAGCAAGGCCTCACCGTCCAGTGCCTCGCCCCCGGCGACGAGTTCCGTGCCGACCTCCTGGCCCTGCAGAATCGTGCCGCCTCCGCGCTCGACCTGCTCGGCGCCGGCCGCCTCGAAGGCGAGGAGCTCACCCCCCTGCCGGGCAGCGACGAGCTCGCCCTGCTGCGTGCCCTGCGGGACGCCGGACAGGCCGCGTACGACACCGTGGTCGTGGACCTGCCCCCGGTGCCCCGCGCCCTCACCGTCCTCGCGCTCCCCGAGCAGCTGCGCCGCTATCTCCGCAGGCTGCTTCCGCCCGAACGGCAGGCGGCCCGCGCCCTGCGGCCCATGCTCGGCCGCATCGCGGGCGTCCCGATGCCCGCCGCCTGGCTGTACGAGACCGCGGCCCGCTGGGACACCGAGCTCGCCGCCGCGCAGGCCGTGATCGAGGCCCCTGGCACGACCGTCCGCCTGGTCGCGGAGCCGGGACCCGCGGGCGCCGACGCCGTGCGCGCCGCCGCCACCGGCCTCGCGCTGCTCGGCCTGCGCACCGACGCCCTGCACGCCAACCGCGTCCTGCCCGATGACACCGCCGACACGTGGTTCGCCGCGCTCATCGCCCAGCAGCGCAAGACCCTGGACGAGTGGCAGGAGACGTACGGCGAGCGGCTCATCCCCCTCCCGCACCTGTGCCGCGACCCCCGCGGCGCCGACGACCTGGCGGGCCTCGGGGTGCCTGCCCCCGCCCCGGCCCAGGAGCCCGTGCGGTGGCCCGTCGTGGACGCCCTCGCCGACGAGGGCGTACTGCTCTGGCACATCCCGCTCCCCGGCGCCGTACGCGAAGAACTCGGTCTGATCCGGCGCGGGGACGAACTCGTCGTCACCGCGGGTCCCTTCCGGCGCATGGTGCCCCTGCCGTCCGCCCTGCGTCGCTGCACCGTCGTGGGGGCCGGGCTGCGCGAGGGCGAGCTGCGGGTGCGGTTCGCGCCCGACCCCGATCTGTGGCCGCGCACACGGTGAACGGGCTACCGCCGTTCGGGTAACGTCGAGAGTACGAATGCATAGGCCGCCCTCCGCAGGAGTCTGTCCGTCATGAGCGATGCCACCGAGCGCGAAGTGCCCGAACCCGAAGCGAGCGCCGACGCCGACGCGTGGGAGCAGGCGTGCGCCGAGGACCTCGCCGCGGAGAAGGCCCGGCGCCGTGCCCAGTACGGGCCGCAGCCCGGATCGGCGGGCGAGGAGCTGCGCAAGCTCGTCGACGCCGTGTCGGAGAAGCTGTCCGGGCTCCAGACGCCGCTGCTCGGCGCGGTCGCGCAGGGCGCCGTCGAGCAGACCGTGCGGCAGGTCGTCCAGCAGGCGAAGGCCGCCGTCGAACCGGTCATCGAGCGCAACCCCGACGTCTTCGACCACCTCGCGGCCGCCGGCGGCGAACTGCTCGCCGCCTACCGCTCCGCGGTCGAGGGCCAGGAGGGCCGCTGGACCCGCGGCGGCGACGCGGCGAAGGGTCCCGGCCCGCGGGACGAGGGTCCCGGTCCCGGTGAACACATCGACCTGGACTGACTACCCCTCGGGTACGGTTGCCCATAGCGGGGCTCGACCGAAACTGAGGGACACATGGGACTCACCATCGGCGTCGATATCGGCGGCACGAAGATCGCGGCCGGAGTGGTCGACGAAGAGGGCACCATTCTCGACACCCACAAGGTGCCCACGCCGCCGACCGCCGAAGGCATCGTGGACGCGATCTGTGCCGCCGTGTCCGGGGCCGGCAAGGGGAACGACGTGGAGGCCGTCGGCATCGGCGCCGCCGGTTACGTCGACGACAAGCGCGCCACCGTTCTCTTCGCACCGAACATCGACTGGCGACACGAGCCGCTGAAGGACAAGGTCGAGCAGCGGGTCGGCCTGCCGGTCGTCGTCGAGAACGACGCGAACGCCGCGGCCTGGGGCGAGTACCGCTTCGGCGCCGGCGCGGGCCACGAGGACGTCATCGTCATCACGCTGGGCACCGGCCTCGGCGGCGGCATCATCATCGGCAACAAGCTGCGCCGCGGACGCTTCGGCGTGGCCGCCGAGTTCGGCCACATCCGGGTCGTGCCGGACGGCCTGCTGTGCGGCTGCGGAAGCCAGGGCTGCTGGGAGCAGTACGCATCGGGGCGCGCCCTTCTGCGCTACGGACAGCAGCGCGCCAACGCGACGCCGGAGAACGCGGAGATCCTGCTCGGACTCGGCGACGGCACCGTGGAAGGCATCGAGGGCAAGCACATCAGCGAGGCGGCCCGGCAGGGCGACCCCGTGGCCGTCGACTCCTACCGCGAGCTGGCCCGCTGGGTCGGCGCGGGCCTCGCCGACCTCGCCTCGCTCTTCGACCCCTCCGCCTTCATCGTGGGCGGTGGCCTCTCCGACGAGGGCGAGCTGGTGCTCGACCCGATCCGCAAGTCGTTCCGCCGGTGGCTCATCGGCGGGCAGTGGCGCCCGCACGCGCAGGTGCTCGCCGCGCAGCTCGGCAACAAGGCGGGGCTCGTGGGCGCCGCCGACCTGGCGCGCCAGGGGTAGCTCCGGCTGACCCCGCATCTCGTACGAGGCCCGCTGTCCCCTTCCGGGGCGGCGGGCCTCGGCGTGCCGGCACCCAGCAGCGCGTATCTTGATCCCCATGGTGACGCTGCCCAACTCCCGCACCGAAGACGACGGTTCAGCCGTGATCCGGGTGCTCAGCTACAACATCCGGTCCATGCGGGACGACACCGACGCGCTGGCCAGGGTCATCGCCGCCTGCGCGCCCGACCTCGTACTCATCCAGGAGGCGCCCCGGTTCTTCCGGTGGCGCAAGAAGCTGGCGCGGCTGGCGCGCGCCGCCGACCTGGTGGTGCTCTCGGGCGGCGCCACCGCGTCCGGGCCCGCGCTGCTCTGCTCGCTGCGGGCCACCGTCGAGCGGACCGAGGACGTACTGCTCCCGCTGACGCCGGGACTGCACCGGCGGGGCTTCGCCACCGCCGTCGTGCGGTTCGGCGGCGCCCGGCTCGGCGTGCTGAGCTGCCATCTGAGCCTGCAGACCGACGAGCGGTACGAGCAGGGCGGGATGCTGCTCGACCGACTCGCCGGGATGGGCGTGGAGCACGCGATCGCGGGCGGCGACCTGAACGACCGGCCCAAGGGGCGTACGTTCCGCAGGCTCGCGTCGGAGCTGCGGGACTGCTGGGAGACCGCGCCCTGGGGCGGCGAG
Source organism: Streptomyces sp. Je 1-332 (assembly GCF_040730185.1). Classification (NCBI taxonomy): domain Bacteria; kingdom Bacillati; phylum Actinomycetota; class Actinomycetes; order Kitasatosporales; family Streptomycetaceae; genus Streptomyces; species Streptomyces sp. Je 1-332. The sequence goes on along the minus strand of NZ_CP160402.1, from coordinate 2,130,681 downwards.
AACACCTCGACGCCCAGGGACCCGCATCAGCGCATCGACGCGATCTTCGCCACCGAGGGGGTCGAAGTCCTCGGCTGCGGTGTGCCGTTGGAGCTCGACGGGGTGAGCGAGGCGGATCTGCGGGCGGCCACCGACCATCTGCCGGTGCTCGCCGCCCTCAGGATTCCCGCGGCCGAGAAGACAGTGCGCGCCTAGACGACCGCCCCGCGGCCGGGGTCGTCGCCCTCCTCGTCGTCGTCGCCCTTCATCCGCGACACCAGGGTGGCGAAGCCGCCGAGGAAGCCGCCGATGCTGAGCGTCGCGAGCCACCACGTCATCTGCCAGCCGAGCAGCACGGTGAGCAGGAGCAGCAGCGGGCCGCCGAGCACCGCGAGCCAGGCGAACTTCGCCGTGACGTCCGCGGCGGGCAGCGGCGGCGGCTCCGGCGGGACGAAGTGGCCCTCGTCGTCCGCGCCGAGGTCGTCGTCCGATGCCTCGGGGGTGTCGTAGTCACGCGGGCCGGCGCCGATACCGGGGGCGAAGGAGACGGAGCCGCCCAGCGTCTTCTTGGATCCGGAGTCGTCCGGGTCCTCGGGCGCCGTCAGGTTCTTGTTCTTGGCGCTCTCGTCGCCCGACCCGGGTGTCCCGTTCGTCTCCGGTTCGAGCAGCGCCAGGTCCTCGATGGACTTGAACGGCTTGGCGCCCGGCGGGTCCGCCGGCTCCTGGCCGTACCCCGCGACGATCGCCTGCCAGGCTGCGTCCTCGTCGATCGGCAGGCCCTTGTCCTCGGAGGGCTCCTGGGGCTTCTCCGGCTCGCGGCTCTCGTCGCCGTCGGGTTCGATTCTGTCCTGCTCAGCCACCGGTGGCCGTCCCTTCCTTACCGACACTGGGGGCGAGCCGGCCGATGAACGCGTAGCTCTCCTCGAAGATCCGGTCCGCATCGTGGTCCAACGTCGCGACGTGGTAGCTCTGTTCCAGGATGGTCTCGGTGACGTCCGTGGAGGACACCTGGCCGAGGATCCTGGCCGAGTCCGCCGGGGGCACCACATGGTCCTGCGGGCTGTGCAGCAGCAGCAACGGCTGCGTCACCTGCGGCAGTTCACGGTCGAGCCGCTGGAAGAACCGGCGCAGCGAGTGGGCGGCGTGCAGCGGCACCCGGGTGTACGCGAGTTCCTCCGAGCCCTCCAGGGCGATGTCGCTGGCGATGCCCGGCGTCGTGGGCACCAGATGCCGGGCGAACGGCAGCGCGTACGCGGCCAGGCCGTGCACCTTGTTCGCCGGGTTCACCAGGACGAGGCCGCGCACCTCGTCGCCGTGCTTCGACGCGAGCCGCAGCGCCAGCGCGCCACCCATGGACAGACCGAAGACGAAGACCTCCGCGCACCGCTCGAGGAGCCCGCGCAGCTCGCGCTCCACCTCCGCGTACCAGTCCTGCCAGCCGGTGACCTGGAGGTCCTCCCAGCGCGTGCCGTGGCCCGGCAGCAGCGGGAGCGAGACGGTCAGACCGCGGCCCGCGAGGTACTCCGCCCAGGGGCGCAGGGACTGCGGGGTTCCGGTGAAGCCGTGACAGAGGAGGACGCCGACCTCGCCGCCCTCGTGGCGGTACGGCTCGGCTCCGGGGAGGACCGGCACTTCGGTCTCCTTCGTGAGATGTGGCTGCGGGGTGGGAGTACTTCACCGTACGCGACCGGACTGACACCGACCAGGGTCGTCGGGCCCTTTGGGTTTACTGCGGGTTAAGGTCTGATCCACACTTAACAGGAGGCACACGGTTTGATCTACGGCGCAATGAAGGTCGCCATCGGAGGGCCGCTGAAGCTCGGCTTCAGGCCCTGGGTGGAAGGCCTTGAGAACGTACCCGCCGATGGACCGGCCATCCTGGCGAGCAACCATCTCTCCTTCTCGGACTCCTTCTTCCTGCCCGCGGTCCTCGACCGCAAGGTCACCTTCATCGCGAAGGCGGAGTACTTCACGTCCCCGGGCGTGAAGGGCAAGCTCACGGCGGCCTTCTTCAAGGGCGTCGGCCAACTGCCCGTGGACCGCTCCGGCGGCCGCGGCGCGGGCGAGGCGGCCATCAAGAGCGGCATCGAGGTCCTGGAGCGCGGTGAGCTCTTCGGCATCTACCCGGAAGGCACGCGTTCGCCCGACGGGAGGCTCTACCGTGGCAAGCCCGGCGGCCTCGCGCGCGTGGCCCTCGCCACCGGGGCGCCCGTGCTCCCCGTGGCGATGATCGACACGGAGAAGATCCAGCCGCCCGGCAAGGTGATGCCGAAGCTGATGCGGCCGGGCATCAGGATCGGCGAGCCGCTCGACTTCAGCCGGTACCACGGCATGGAGCAGGACCGGTTCGTCCTGCGTGCGGTGACCGACGAGGTCATGTACGAGATCATGAAGCTTTCCGGCCAGGAGTACGTCGACGAGTACGCGACGGCGGCCAAGCGCCGGCTCACGGAGGCGGCGAAGGCCGAGAAGGAAGCGGAGAAGAAGGCGGAGAAAGCGGTCGCGGCGGCCGAGAAGGAACGGTCCGGCACGTAAGCGCGTCGCTGTGAGAGGAGCCGGGCGCACGGGGAGCCGCCGGGCTGCCCGAGGGGTGGGGGAGATGACCAAGCGCGTACGCGTCATGAGGATGTCGGTCGAGCAGCCGCTGTGGCGCGCCCTGACCGGCTACCGCGTACTGACGATGCTGTACGCGATCGGCCTCTTCGTGGCCGCGCACGAGAAGTTCGACCGCCCGTGGGTGGCCGTCGCGTACTACGTGGTGCTCGCGGGATGGACCATCGGCACGCTGCCGAAGGTCGCGAACGCGGCCAGCTGCACCAAGCGGTTCCTGATCACGGACCTGACCATCGCGCTGGTCGGCATCCTGCTCACGCCGGTCGCCGACTCGCACCAGCGGATCGTCCACGACGGCCCGACGCTGCCGTCGATATGGACGGCGGGCGCGGTGCTCGCCTTCGCGATCAAGGGCGGCTGGCGGTGGGCGGCGTTCGCGTCGGCCCTCGTCGGCGTCGCCAACATCGCGCAGCGCGGCAGGCCCACCCAGGACACGCTCCACAACGTCCTGCTCGTGTGCATCGCCTCCATCGCCATCGGATACGTCGTCGAGGTGGCCCGCGCCTCCGAGCGCACCCTCGCCCGCGCCCTGGAGATCGAGGCCGCGACCCGCGAGCGTGAGCGTCTGGCCCGCGACATCCACGACAGCGTGCTCCAGGTCCTCGCGATGGTGCAGCGGCGCGGCAGCGCGATCGGCGGCGAGGCCGCGGAGCTCGGCAGGATGGCGGGCGAGCAGGAGGTCGCGCTGCGCACACTGGTGGCGGGCGGCCTGGTCAGGACGTCGCACGAGTCGGAGGACGCCTCGATGGGCGCGGTGGTCCGCGTGGTGGAGGAGCCGGACGACGAAGCCGGTGACGACGACGGTGACAGCTGCGACCTGAGGTCCCTGCTCTTCCCGTACGCGGGCGCCCGGGTGACCGTCTCGGAGCCGGGCGCTCCGGTCGCCCTGGAGCCGAAGGCGGCCCGGGAGTTGGCCGCCGCGGTCGGCGCCGCCCTGGACAACGTCCACCGGCACGCCGGCCAGGACGCCGGAGCCTGGATCCTGGTCGAGGACGAGCCGGACGTGGTGATCGTGACGGTGCGGGACGACGGCCCCGGCATCCCCGAGGGCCGGCTCGCCGAGGCCGAGGGCGAGGGGCGGCTCGGTGTCGCCCTGTCGATCCGGGGCCGGCTGCGGGACATCGGCGGCACGGCCGAGCTGATCTCGGTGCCGGGCCAGGGCACGGAAGTAGAACTGAGAGTCCCACGGGGGAAGGCGGGAAAGGAACGATGAACGAGCAACGACAGCAGGACGGCGCCGTCAGGGTCATGGTCGTCGACGACCACCCGATGTGGCGGGACGCGGTCGCCCGCGACCTCGCGGAGGCCGGGTTCGACGTCGTCGCGACGGCGGGCGACGGCGACCAGGCGGTGCGCCGCGCACAGGCCGCCGCGCCCGACGTCCTCGTACTCGACCTGAACCTCCCCCTGAAGCCGGGCGTCCAGGTCTGCAAGGAACTCGTCGGCGCCAACCCTGCCCTGCGCGTCCTCGTCCTGTCGGCGAGCGGCGAGCACGCCGACGTCCTGGAGGCGGTCAAGTCCGGCGCCACCGGCTACCTCCTGAAGTCGGCCTCCACCGCCGAGCTGACCGACGCGGTGCGCCGCACGGCCGTCGGCGACACGGTCTTCACGCCGGGCCTCGCGGGCCTCGTCCTCGGCGAGTACCGCCGCCTGGCGGCCGATCCGGCGCCCGGCACCCCGGACGAACCGAAGGCGCCGCAGCTGACCGACCGCGAGACCGAGGTGCTGCGCCTGGTCGCCAAGGGGCTGAGCTACAAGCAGATCGCCGAGCGCCTGGTCATCTCGCACCGCACCGTGCAGAACCACGTGCAGAACACCCTGGGCAAGCTCCAGTTGCACAACCGCGTCGAGCTCGTGCGGTACGCGATCGAGCGAGGTCTCGACGACGCGTGACACATCGGGCGACCCCTCATACGCGTCGGGCGACCCCTCATAAGGGTGAACTCGCGTGATCAACTCCCCTGTACCGGCCAGGAATTGACCATCCGGACCGTCCCCGAGTGACCTGGATCACCATTAGCGTGACTCGCATCAGGTCACTGAGGCGAAGGGACGTTTCCATGGCGGCCAAGAAAATCGGAGTACTGACCGGAGGCGGCGACTGCCCCGGGCTCAACGCCGTCATCCGGGGCGTCGTCCGCAAGGGCGTGCAGGAGTACGGCTACGACTTCGTCGGTTTCCGGGACGGCTGGCGCGGTCCCCTCGAGGGCGACACCGTCCCGCTCGACATCCCGGCCGTGCGGGGCATTTTGCCCCGGGGCGGCACCATCCTCGGCTCCTCGCGCACCAACCCGCTCAAGGCGGAGAACGGCATCCGCCGGATCAAGGAGAACCTCGCCAAGTACGAGGTCGACTCCCTCATCGCGATCGGCGGCGAGGACACCCTCGGCGTCGCCGCGCGGCTCACCGACGAATACGGCATCAACGTCGTCGGCGTACCGAAGACCATCGACAACGACCTGTCCGCCACGGACTACACCTTCGGCTTCGACACCGCGGTGGGCATCGCCACCGAGGCGATCGACCGGCTGCACACCACCGCCGAGTCGCACATGCGGGTCCTGGTGGTCGAGGTCATGGGGCGGCACGCGGGCTGGATCGCGCTGCACTCCGGGCTCGCGGGCGGCGCGAACGTCATCCTCATCCCCGAGCAGCGCTTCGACGTCGACCAGGTGTGCGCCTGGGTGACCTCACGGTTCAAGGCGTCGTACGCGCCGATCGTCGTCGTCGCGGAAGGCGCCATGCCCAAGGACGGCGAGATGGTCCTCAAGGACGGCACGCAGGACTCCTTCGGGCATGTGCGGCTCTCGGGCGTGGGGGAGTGGCTGGCCAAGGAGATCGAGGGACGGACGGGCAAGGAGGCGCGGACGACCGTCCTCGGGCACGTCCAGCGCGGCGGCACGCCCAGCGCCTTCGACCGGTGGCTGGCCACGCGCTTCGGGCTGCACGCGATCGAGGCCGTGCGGGACGGCGACTTCGGGAAGATGGTCGCGCTGCGGGGGACGGACATTGTGCGTGTACCGATCGCTGACGCTACGTCGAAGTTGAAGACTGTTGACCCGGAGCTCTACTCCGAGGTGGGCGTTTTCTTCGGCTGATCTTCGGCTGATCTTCGGCTGATCCCGGTGGGCGGGTGCCCTGTGCCGCTGCTTCGCGGCGGATTTCTCCCACCCGCCCACCCGTTTCTCCGCGGTGCCGATTTACCCCGTGATACCTACACTCGCCCCATGGAGATCCTCGCCTTCGGCGTGCAGGCCGATGAGAAGCCGCTCATCGAGAAGGCCTTCGAGGGGCACCACGACGTCCGCTGTCTCGACGTCTTCCTCACTGAGGACACCGCCCCCATCGCCGCCGGCTACGAGATCGTCTCCACCAGCGTCAACGCGGACCTCGGCAACCGTGTCCTGCAGACTCTCGCCGCGGGCGGGACGCACATGATCGCCCAGCGTTCGACCGGGTTCAACAACATCGACCTCCAGGTCGCCGAGCGCCTCGGCCTCACCATCGCCCGCGTCTCGTACTACTCGCCGTACTCCGTCGCCGAGTTCGCCTGGACCCTCGCGATGGCCGTCAACCGCCGCATCGTCCGCGCCAGCAACCGCACCCGCGACTTCGACTTCAGGCTCGACGGCCTGATGGGCAGGGACCTGCGGGGCCGCACGGTGGGCGTGCTCGGCACCGGGAAGATCGGCGAGGCGTTCACCCGGATCGCGCACGGCTTCGGGATGCGGTTGCTCGGCTGGGACGTCGCCGAGAACCCCGCGTGCGTGGAACTCGGCATGAAGTACGTCGCGAAGGAGGAGCTCTTCGCGGAGGCCGACCTGATCAGCCTGCACGTCCCGCTGCTCCCAGCGACGCAGCACATCATCGGCGCCGACGCGCTGCGGACGATGAAGGACGACGCGATCCTGGTGAACTCCAGCCGCGGCGGCCTGATCGACACCGACGCCTTGGTCTCGGAGCTGCGCAGGGGGCGCTTCGCGGGCGTCGGGCTCGATGTGTACGAGGCGGAGGCCGGGCTCTTCTTCCTCGACAAGTCCCTGGAAGCCATCGAGGACGACACCCTGGCCCGCCTGGTGACGTTCCCGAATGTCGTGGTCACCTCGCACCAGGCGTACTACACCGTGGACGCCGTCGGCCAGATCATCGACACCACGCTGCAGAACGTCCTGGACTACAAGGAGGGCCGCCGCAGCGAGAACGTGCTCGTACCGGCGGCCCCCGCCTCCTAGCCCGGTCCTAGACCAGCACCCCGGACAGCAGCTCCCGCACGATCGCCGTCCCGCGCAGCGAGAGCACCGACTCCGGGTGGAACTGGACGCCCGCGAAGCCAGGCCCCCGCAGCGCGTGCACCTCTCCCGTGGCCGTGTCCCTGCTGACCTCGATGCCGTGCGCGGCCAGTTCCAGCGCCGTCTCCTCGTCGCAGCGGGCCACGAAGCTGTTGTAGAAGCCGACCGTCTCCGGCCGTCCGAACAGGTCGATACGCGTCTGGGCACCCTGGTACGGGACCTCCTTGCGGACGATCTCCAGGCCCAGTTCGGCGGCCAGGAGTTCATGGCCGAGGCAGACGCCGAGGACGCCGTGGCGGTGACCGCTGATCACCTCGGCGGTCAGTGAGCGCAGGAAGGTCATCTTCGGGTCGGTGGGGTCCGACGGGTCACCGGGCCCTGGCCCGAGGATCAGCGGGCCCTCGTGTGCCAGGGCGGCTTCCCGCAGGCCCGGCTCGTCGTAGCGGCGTACGGAGACCGTGAGGCCCGACGAGCGGAGCAGATGCGCCAGCATCGCCGTGAACGTGTCCTCGCCGTCGATCACCAGGGCGTGCCCGGACAGCTCCGCCATCTGCTCCTGCATCCGCAGCCAGAACGGCGCGAGCCCGGCCCGCCGGCTGTCCAGGGCCGCACGCACCCGCGGGTCGTCGGCCAGTGCGGGGCGTACGCCCTCGTCGCGGGGCCTGCCGGGTCGCACCCCGAGGGCGGCGAGGACGCCCGCCGCCTTCGCGTGCGTCTCGGCCACCTCGCCCGCCGGGTCCGAGCCCCGCACCAGCGTGGCGCCGACCGGGACCCGGAGCTTTCCGTCCGCGGAGATGTCGGCGGTGCGGATCAGGATGGGGGAGTCCAGGGTCTGGGCGCCGCCCGCGTCGCGGCCGATGAGAGCGAGGGCCCCGGCGTAGTAGCCACGCCCGCCCTCCTCATGGCGCTCGATGACGCGGCAGGCGTTCTGCACGGGCGAGCCGGTGACGGTCGCCGCGAACATCGTCTCCTTCAGGACCTCGCGCGCGTCGAGCGACGACTTGCCCCGCAACTCGTACTCGGTGTGCGCGAGATGGGCCATCTCCTTGAGCCGCGGCCCGATGACGACACCGCCCATGTCGCCGACGGTGCACATCATCTTGAGCTCCTCGTCGACGACCATCGACAGCTCCTCGGTCTCCTTGCCGTCGGCGAGGAAGCCGAGCAGGTCGTCCGCCGTGGGGCCTTCGGCCGGGTAGCGGTAGGTCCCGCTGATCGGGTTCATGACGACCGTCCCGCCGGACATCCGCACATGCACCTCGGGGCTCGCCCCGACCAGCGTCCGCTCTCCGGTGTGCACGACGTACGTCCAGTAGGCGCCACGCTCGCCCACGAGCAGCCTGCGGAAGAGGGCCAGGGCGTCCGCCCTGGAGAAGCCGGGGATCTCGCCCTCGTACGTACGCCGGATGACGAAGTTCGCGCCCTCGCCCCGCCCGATCTCCTCGCGAAGGACCCGCCCGACGATCTCCCCGTACGCGGCGTCGTCGACGTCGAAGGCCCCGTCCTCGACGCGCACGTCATGCGAGGGCAGCGCCGACAGGGCTTCGGAGAGCGGGAGTTCGTACGACTCGTCCGGGGTCAGGACCGCGAGCGGCGTGCCGTCGTCGCGTACGTCGAATCCGCGCTCCCTGATCTGCCGGAAGGGGATCAGGGCGAGGCCCGCGTCGGGGATGTCGGCGAGCCGCTCGTACGAGGCGACCGCGCCGATCAGGACCTCGACCGTGTCGTGGTCGTGGCTGGGTGTGCGGCGGCGGAGCACGGCGAACGGACGGTCGTCCGTCAGCAGTCCCGCGAGCTGGTTCGGGATGTCCATCAGGTCTTCCATCGGGTCTTGTTCCTTCTCACTCGGAGAGGAACGGCCCGGCCCGGAGAACCCGCTCCGGAAAACACTGAAGGCCGCCCCTCGGGCGGCCTTCGCGAGTCTCGATACGCGCAGAGTCAGTGGGCCGCCGGATGAGCGGGCCACCACCAGTTACGAGTCGTCGTCTGCGCGTGCATGCCACGCACCCTAGCGCATCATCAGGACGTCCAGGGCCTCGTCGAGATACGCGCCGAACTCGTCGACGGTGGGCAGCGCCGACGGCACCGCGTGCCCGAGCTGCACGTGCCCCAGATAGACCGTGTACGCGAGCAGCCCGCGCCGCCGGGCCTCCGGCTCGGGAAAGCCGAGCCCGGCGAAGAGCCTGGCCACGTACGCCACCCGGCGCTCGGTCACGCGGCGCAGGGCGTCGGCGACCTGGGGGTGCCCGGCCGTCGCGAGGAGGGCCACCTCCAGTGAGCCGGAGGTGGCCGACGCGATGGCCTCGCCGAAGAGGAGGCGGACGCGCCGCCGGGGGTCGGGCTCGGCCTCGACCTCCTGGATCATCTCCTCGGTGTTGGTCTGTGCCCAGCGGTCGAGGGCGGCCTCGATGAGGGCGTCGCGGTTGGCGAAGTGCCAGTAGAAGCTCCCCTTGGTGGTGCCGAGCCGGACGGCCAGGGGTTCCACGGCGACGGCGGCGACACCGCCCTCGCCGATCGCGGTGAGGGCGGCGTCCGCCCAGTCCTGAGCGGTGAGCCGGGGCTTCGTTGCGGGCTTCTTCTTCTGCCGTTGCGCCATGACCGTACGGTACCGTATGGTCGACCATACGCCAGCGTATGGAGGTCCGACATGAGTGCGGTACACAACGAACACGAGCGCGTGATCAAGGCTCCGGCGGACGCCGTGGGCGCCCTGCTCGACCGGCTCTCCGCCGATGACGACCCGCTCTTCCCGACGCCGGCCTGGGCCGCGATGACCTTCGACCGCCCGCTCGGCGTGGGCGCGACCGGCGGCCACGGCCCGGTCCGCTACAGCGTCACGGAGTACGAGCCGGGGCGCCGTGTGCGCTTCGACTTCACGCCGCCGGACAACGGCTTCCACGAGCTGAGCATCGAGCCGGCCGGGGAGGGTCTCGGAGAGGGGTACTGCCGTGTCCGCCACGTCCTTCGGACCGAACTGATCGGCAAGGACCGCCTGCTGTGGCCCGCCGTCGTACGGCCGCTGCACGACACGATCATCGAAGAGGTCTTCGACAACATCGAGCGGGCCGCGACGGGCGGCTGCGCCCGCCCCGTCCGGTGGTCGCCCCGGGTGCGGCTCTACAACCGGCTCATGTGGAGCCGCCCCGAGACCATCGGCATCCCGGAGGCCGCCCGCCTGATCCGCACCGCCGTCGACCGCCCGGGTTACGAGGACGCGTACCGCATGGAGCTGCTCCCCGGGCAGCCGCGCGACCCGGCGGCCTGGACCGGCATCCTGCGCGACGCCTTCCCGGTGATCGCCCGCGAGGGCGGTGAAGCGCTCCTGGAGGTGGAGGCCGCGGGCCTGACCGCCCGCGCGTCGATCCTGGTCGAGGGGTGCCACGTCACGCTCAGCACGGTGGTGCGGGCCGACGCCCTGCGCAGCCGGGCCTACTGGGGCGTGGTCAAGCACGTCCATCCGTTCATGGCCCGCATGATGATGCGCCGCGCGCACCGCAGGCTCGCCCTGGCGACGCCCGCCGCGGGTGAGCGGGATCTTGAGCGTCGGCGCTCGACTGTGTCGGGTCCGTCTCACTTGGTGAGCGGGTGAATGGACGGCGGACATCACCCCGTAATGTTGTGGGGGTGACCGTGAACGCTAAGACCACCACTAACGGTGGCAACACCTGGCGAGACCTTCCCGCGGCGCAGCAGCCTGAGTACCCCGATGCCGAGGCTCTGCGCGATGTGATCGCGGACCTCGAGTCGTATCCGCCGCTCGTCTTCGCGGGCGAGTGCGACCAGCTGCGCGCCCGACTGGCCTCCGTCGCCAAGGGAGAGGCGTTCCTGCTTCAGGGCGGCGACTGCGCCGAGGCCTTCGACGCCGTGTCGGCCGACCACATCCGAAACAAGCTCAAGACGCTGCTCCAGATGGGCGCCGTCCTCACGTACGCGGCCTCCGTGCCCGTCGTGAAGGTCGGCCGCATCGCCGGGCAGTACTCGAAGCCGCGCTCCAAGGGCACCGAGACCCGCGACGGCGTGACCCTGCCGACGTACCGCGGCGACTCGGTCAACGGCTTCGACTTCGACGAGAAGTCCCGCGTCCCGGACCCCGAGCGCCTCAAGCGGATGTACAACGCCTCCGCCTCGACGCTCAACCTCGTGCGCGCCTTCACCACCGGCGGGTACGCCGACCTGCGCCAGGTGCACGCCTGGAACCAGGACTTCGTGAAGTCGTCCCCCTCCGGCCAGCGGTACGAGCAGCTGGCGCGCGAGATCGACAACGCGCTCAACTTCATGCGCGCCTGCGGGACGGACCCGGAGGAGTTCAAGACCGTCGAGTTCTACGCCTCGCACGAGGCGCTGCTCCTCGACTACGAGTCGGCGCTCACCCGCGTGGACTCGCGCACCGGGCGGCTCTACGACACCTCGGGCCACATGGTCTGGATCGGTGAGCGCACCCGCCAACTGGACGGCGCGCACATCGAGTTCGCCTCCAAGGTGCGCAACCCGATCGGCATCAAGCTCGGCCCGACGACGACCACGGAAGAGGCGCTGCAGTACATCGAGCGCCTCGACCCGGACCGTGAGCCCGGCCGCCTGACCTTCATCGTCCGCATGGGCGCCGACAAGGTCAGGGACAAGCTCCCGGAGCTGGTCGAGAAGGTCACCGCCTCCGGCGCGACCGTCGCCTGGATCACCGACCCGATGCACGGCAACACGTACGAGGCGGCCTCCGGCCACAAGACGCGCCGCTTCGACGACGTGCTCGACGAGGTCAAGGGCTTCTTCGAGGTCCACAAGGCGCTCGGCACACACCCGGGTGGCATCCACGTCGAGCTCACCGGTGACGACGTCACCGAGTGCGTGGGCGGCGGCGACGAGATCTTCGTCGACGACCTCCACCAGCGCTACGAGACGGCCTGCGACCCGCGCCTGAACCGCAGCCAGTCCCTGGACCTGGCGTTCCTGGTGGCGGAGATGTACCGCGACCAGTAGGTATCAGTAGGTATTCCCGCACGACGCGACGGTGGGGCACGGATCCATGTGATCCGTGCCCCACCGGCGTATCGGGGCTTTTGTGGACCCCGGGGCGTGGGTAAGGTTAGGTTAGCCTCACCGATTAATCGGGACGGCGCCGCCGATGAATCCTGCCCGGGGAGGTGAACCGCGTGTACGTCTGCAACTGCTTCGGAGTCACCGAGGCACAGGTGAAGCAGCACGCGGCCGACGGCGCCTGCACACCCCGCCAGATAGCGTCCGCCAGCAAGGCGGGCACCGACTGCGGTTCGTGCGTACGGAGCATCCAGGCGATACTGGGCCGGGGCGCGTGCCCCCGCAGGCAGCTGGCCGACCAGGGCGAGTCCGTCCTCACCGGCCTGGATGCGACCCTGGACACCGGCCTGGACACCGGCCTGGACGAGGCCGCCTAGCTCGCCGCAGGGTGTCTAGCCCTCCGGCTGCTCGATGAGCTGCGCGATGTAGAGCGGCTCGCCGAGCTTCTCGACCAGTTCGAGCTGGGTGTCGAGATAGTCGATGTGGTGCTCCTCGTCCTCCAGGATCGACTCGAAGATGTTCGCGGAAGTGATGTCCCCCTTGCCGCGCATCACCTCGATCCCGCGCTTGAGGCGGTCGATCGCCTCCGCCTCGATCTGCCGGTCCGCCTGGAACATCTCCGTGACGGTCTGACCCACGCGCACGTGGAAGAGCCGCTGGTAGTTGGGCAGGCCGTCGAGGAACAGAATCCGGTCGGTCAGGATCTCCGCGTGCTTCATCTCGTCGATCGACTCGGACCGGGTGTACTTGGCGAGCTTGGGCCAGCCGAAGTTCTCCTGCATCTTGGCGTGGAGAAAGTACTGGTTGATCGCCGTGAGCTCGGCGGTCAGCTGCTCGTTGAGAAATTCGATGACCTCGGGGTCGCCCTGCATCGCAGAGGCTCCTTCCACGTGGTAACTGGGCAGGTTCCGCGCATCCTTGCACCGGTGCGAGAGGCCGTCCAGTAAGTGCACGCTTAGTAGGAGTTGCCCCAATCAGCGTCCGGTCGGCCTCCGTCGGCGGCCTCCTGGTCACGTCCACCTACCCGGGTCTGTCAGGATGGACACATGGGTCAGTCGGCGGATCGCGCATCTCGGGAAGCAGTGGAGCCGGAGCTCCCACCGGGGCAGCGACTGCAACGGGGCTGGCCGGTCACCCACTACGGCCCGGTGCCGAAGTTCCGCCCGGAGCGCTGGGAGTTCAGGGTCTTCGGAGCCACCGCCGACGGGGCCAAGCACTGCTGGACGCACGAGGAGTTCTCGGCTCTTCCGTACGCCACCGTGGTCGGCGATCTGCACTGCGTCACGAAGTTCAGCATGCTCGGCGCCGAATGGGGCGGTGTCCCCGCGCGGGCGCTGGTCGAGATCGCCCCGCCTGCGCCCGACGCCACCCACGTGATGGTCTGGGCCGAGTACGGCTTCAGCTCGAACCTGCGCATGGCCGACTTCCTGGACGAGCGCACGATCTTCGCCACCCACAAAGGGGGCGAACTGCTGACGGCGGAGCACGGATTTCCGCTGCGGCTCGTGGTGCCCCATCTGTACGCGTGGAAGGGCCCCAAGTGGGTCCGCGGCGTCGAGTACATGACCGCCGACCGCCGCGGCTTCTGGGAGGAGCGCGGCTACCACAACGTCGGCGACCCCTGGACCGAGCAGCGCTACTCCTACCAGGAGGGGCCCGGGGACGGCCCCGAGCTCTGATCTCCTGGCAGCTCGGTCTAGCTGCTCCGGAGCTCCTTCAGCCGTGCCACGTCCGCCGCGTGACCCTCCTTGCCGCCGGGGGTCTCGATGATCAGCGGCACGTTCTCGGTCGCCGCGTGTGTCATCAGCTCGCGGAAGGGCTCCTCGCCGATGTGGCCGGTGCCGATGTTCTCGTGGCGGTCCTTGTGGGCGCCGACCACGTCCTTGGAGTCGTTGGCGTGGATCAGCTTCAGGCGGCCCTCGCCGACGGTGTCGACCAGGAGGTCCAGCGTCTGCTTCATGCCGCTGGGTCCGGTCAGATCGTGGCCCGCCGCGAAGATGTGGCAGGTGTCGAGGCAGACGCCCAGCTTCGGGTGGGAGTCGAGGGCGTCGAAGTAGGGGCCGAAGTCCCAGGTGCGGGAGCAGAGCGAGAAGCCCTGGCCCGCGGTCGACTCCAGGAGGAGATACGGGTCGTCGTCGTGCGTCAGCTCGTCGAGCAGCGGCAGCATCCGGTCGCGCACCTGCCGCAGCGCGACGGCGCGGTCCCGGCCACCGGTCGCGGAGCCGGTGTGCACGACGACCCCCAGCGCGCCGATGGCGCGGGCCCGGCGCAGCGAGTGGCGCAGCGACTCCACGGACTTCTCGACGGTCGCCTCGGTGTGCGACCCGAAGTTGATGAGGTAGGGCGCGTGGACGTACGCGGGTATCCCCTCGGCGGCGCAGGCCGCGCGGAACTCCTCGTCCTGCTTCGGGTTGCCGGGCGGCGTGGCCCAGCCCCGCGGATTGGCCACGAAGACCTGGACGGCCTCGGCGCCCAGGTCACGGGCGTACGAAAGCCCTACGGACGCGAGGCCGCCGGCCACGGGGACATGGCTGCCGACGGGGTTGCGTGACGAGGCGCTGAAGGAATCGGTACTGGGGGAGTCGATGCTGCTCACGCGCTCAAGGGTGGCATGAGCGCGTGAGTCTCCCGTCAGCGGATCAGCGGATCTCGATGGTGATCGTGGAGCCCTTGGGCGCCTCTTCGCCGCCCTCCACGGACTGGCTCTTCACCGTGTCCCCGAAGAGACCGAGCAGGCCTCGGTCCTTCTCGACCTCGAACTCGGCGTCCTCCAGCTCCTGCGTGGCGTCGTCGACGCTCATGCCCTCGACGTCCGGGACCTCGATCATCTCGGGGCCCTTGGACAGCGTCAGCGTGACCGTGTCGCCCTCCGCGAGCTGCGTCTGGCCCTCCCTGGGGGACTGGTCGATGACCGTGCCCTTGTCCTCGTCGGAGTGCACCCGCTTCGTCGCGATCTTGACCTTCAGGCCCGCGTCCTCGAGCTCGGACGTCGCGTCGGACTGGGAATCGCCCGTCACGTCGGGGACGTCGATCGCGGGGCCCTTGCTGACGGTGATCGCGATGGCGGAGCCCGCCTTGCGCTTGGTGCCCGCCTTCGGGTCCGTGCGGATCACGGAGCCCTTGCGGACGTCGTCGCTGAAGGCTTTGTTCGTCATCCCGGGAGCGAACCCGGCGTCCTTGAGCTCGTCCTTCGCTTTGGCCACGGGAGTGTCCGCGAGGCTCGGGACCTTCACGATCTCGGGGCCCTTCGAGATGGTCAGCGTCACCGAGTCGTTGTCACGGATGCGCTCGCCCGCCTCGGGGTCGGTGGCCATGACCGTGCCGCGCTTGTCGGTGTCGCTGTAGGCGCGCTTGACGGCGTTGACCTCGAGCCCCTCTTCGCCGAGGCGCTTCTTGGCCGCCGACTCGGTCTTCGCCAGGAGCGGCGGGACCTTCGTGAACTGGCCGGAGTTGATGTACCAGACCCCGGCGCCGAGGCCGAGCGCGAGCAGGACCGCGGCGACCACCGCGAACGTGCGGCGGCGCGGAGCGGGGCGCCTGCGGCTCGGGGTGGCCGGTGGACCGGGCGGCGGTGACGCGAGGACACTCGTGCGGTTGAGCTGGTCCTGCCGGTCCTGCCCGTCCTCGTCGCCGTCCGTGGGAAGCGGCAGCTGTACGGAGCGTGCCGCGCGCGGGATCACGCTCGTACGGTCGTCGGAGTTGTCGTGGCCGGGGTCCGCCGCGAGTGCCTGCGGCGGCACCGCGTCCAGCTGCTCCACGGAGAGCGCGGCCCGCGCCAGCCTGGCCTGCCCGAGCAGCGCCACCGCGTCGTGCGGGCGTACGTCGGGGGTGCGGGCGGTGGCGGAGGCCACCAGGTCGTCGAGCTCGACGGCGAGCCCCGGGACGGCCGCCGACGGGGGCGGCACATCCTCGTGGAGGTGTTGGTAGAGCACCTGGGCGGGGCTCTCACCGGAGTGCGGCTTGGCACCGGTCAGCATTTCGTAGAGCACGACGCCGCAGGCGTACACGTCCACGCGTGTGTCGGCCGTGCCGTGCTCTATCTGCTCGGGAGCGAGGTAGGAGACGGTGCCGAGGACCGTGCCGGTCGTGTTCGTGACGGTGTCCACCGCGCGCACGAGTCCGAAGTCGGCGACCTTGACCCGGCCGTCGTCCCCTATGAGGACGTTCTCCGGCTTCATGTCGCGGTGCACGAAGCCCGCGCGGTGCGCGGCGCCGAGCGCGGCGAGGACCGGTTCCAGGATGTCGAGGGCGGCGCGCGGCTGCAGGGCGCCGCGCTCGCGGAGCACGTCACGCAGGGTGCAACCGGCGATGTACTCCATCGCGAGATAGACGTACGCCCCGTCGGCGCCCTGGTCGTACACCCCCACCACGTTCGGGTGCGAGAGCCGGGCGACCGACTTCGCCTCGCGGATGAAGCGGTCGACGAAAGAGACGTCGGCGGCCAGCGTCGGGTGCATCACCTTGAGCGCGAGCACGCGGTCGAGGCGGGTGTCCACGGCCCGGTAGACCGTGGCCATCCCGCCGACCGCGATCCGCCCGTCCACGCGATAGCGGCCGTCGAGCACCTGCCCGACGAGCGGGTCCTGAAGGGTCGTGTCCACGCAGGGAGTCTACGAGCCACCGCTGACAGGGTTGCCCGCCCGGGTTGGCTCGGGCCCCGACTGCAGCCGAGCTGTGACAGGCACGCGACGCTCAGAACGCGGGCCGCTCCGGATCGAGCCGGGCCATCCCCTCCACGGGCGAGGACGCCTCGGCGAAGTGCCGCCGGGGAATGCGCCCGGCCCGGTACGCGAGCCGCCCCGCCTCGACCCCGTGCCGCATGCCCTCGGCCATCAGGACCGGCTCCTGGGCCCGCGTCACGGCCGAGGCGAGCATCACACCCGCGCACCCCAGCTCCATGGCGAGCGCCGCGTCGGACGCCGTCCCCGCCCCCGCGTCCAGGATCACCGGCACGCCCGCGCGCTCGACGATCAGCTGGAAGTTGTGCGGGTTGCGGATGCCGAGCCCGGAGCCGATGGGGGAGCCGAGCGGCATGATCGCCGCGCAGCCCACGTCCTCCAGCTTCCGGGCGAGGACCGGGTCGTCGTTCGTGTACGGAAGGACCGTGAAGCCGTCGTCGACGAGGGTCTCGGCGGCGTCGATGAGCTCGATCGGGTCGGGAAGCAGCGTGCGCTCGTCCGCGATGACCTCCAGCTTGACCAGGTCGGTGCCGAGCGCCTCCCGGGCGAGCCGGGCGGTCAGGACGGCCTCGCCCGCGGTGAAGCAGCCCGCCGTGTTCGGCAGGACCCGGATGCCGAGCCGGTCGAGGACGGAGAGCACCGAGCCCTGCACCCCGGGGTCCAGGCGGCGCATCGCGACCGTCGTCAGCTCCGTACCGGAGGCGACGAGGGAGCGTTCCAGGATGTCCAGGCTCGGCGCACCGCCCGTACCCATGATCAGGCGTGAGGAGAGGGTGAGCCCGCCGATGACGAAGGGGTCGTCTGCCATGTCGGTTCAGCCTCCTTGGACGGCGGTGAGGACCTCGACGCGGTCCCCGTCGGTGAGCGGGGTGGTGGACCAGCGCGTACGCGGGACCACGGTCTCGTTGAGCGCGGCGGCGACACCGGACGGGGCCGCGGTGAGGGTCGCGACGAGGGCTTCGAGCGTGGTGCCGGTGGCCACGTCGCGCGCCTCTCCATTCACGGAGACGGCGGTGACGGCTGTGTCGGACGGGAGAGTCATGCGTGCTGCTCCATGAAGTGCTGTGCTCGGGGGGTTCCGGCGAAGCGCAGAGGAGTGAACCCCTGTGCTTCGTCGGGCAGTTCACCGGTGGTCAGGGCGTGCGCCATCACGTCGCCGGTCACGGGCGTCAGGAGTACGCCGTTGCGGTAGTGCCCGGTGGCCAGCTGGAGGCCGGGCAGCGCGGTCGGGCCGAGCATCGGCGCGTTGTCGGGGGAGCCGGGGCGCAGGCCCGCCCGGGTCTCCGTCAGCGGCAGTTCCGTGATGCCCGGTACGAGCTCATGGGCGTCCCGGAGCAGCTCGTACACGCCGCCGGCCGTGACCGTCGTGTCCCAGCCGAGTTCCTCGCTGGTCGCGCCGACGACGAGCTCGCCGTTCTCGCGCGGCACCAGGTAGACGTGACTGCCGCGCACGACGGCGCGCACGGTGCGGCTCAGGAACGGCGCGTACCGCTGCGGCACGGTGAGCCGCAGCACCTGCCCCTTCACCGGGCGCACGGGCGGCAGTACGCCCTCCGGGACCCCGTCGAGGCGCCCGCTGAGGCTGCCTCCGGCGAGCACGGTGTGACCGGCCTCCAGGGCGGTGCCGTCGGCGAGGACGACTCCGGTGGCCCGGTCGGCCACGACCGTAAGGCGCTCCGCCCACGCGTGGTGGAAGATCACGCCCGCCCGCTCGCAGGCCAGGAGGAGCGCAGCGGCGAGTCTGCGAGGGTCGATCTGGTGATCGCCGTCGACCCGAAGCCCGCCCCGGACGCCCGGCGCGAGCATCGGCTCCAGACGGCGGCACTCGCGCCCGCTCAGCCACTCCGAAGCGAGCCCCGACCGCTGCTGAAGAGCGTGCAGCTCACGCAGGTGCGCACGGTCGTCGGAGTCGAGGGCGACGGCGAGCGTGCCGCTCGCGCGGTAGCCGAGATCGAGGCCGCTCGCCTCCGTCAGCTCGGCCGCGAAGTCGGGATAGCGCTGCGCGGAGGCCACGTTCAGGGCGAGCAGCGTCTGCTCCCCGTAGTGCAGCTCGGTGACGGCGGCCAGCATGCCCGCGGCCACCTGCGCCGCGCCGCCGCCGGGCTCGGGGTCCACGACCGCGACGGACAGGCCGCGCTGCGCCGCCCGCCAGGCCGTGACCAGGCCGATGATGCCGCCCCCGACGACCAGGACGTCGGTCGTGCTCGCGCCGGTCGTACTCGTCGTGTGGGGTGGTGTACGTGGATGCATGGGTGTCCAGCCCCTCCCTTCGCCGGCATGACCCGGATCAGGTTCGTACGGTCGGAGGCCGTCCAGCCTCCCTCTCAGCCCGGTGCGTCCGGGCTCCCGCGAGTGCTCTGCACGGCAACCTTAGCCTTTGGCGTCCCGGCGTAGTAGGGCAGCTGTGCGGTCAGGGGCTGTGACGGTGTGTCAGAGATCTCCCCGCCGCGCCCTGAGGCGCGCGCCATCCGCCGTCCTACAGTGATCGGGTGAGTGAGCAGCGGAGGCAGGAAGAGCGCCGGGTCGTCATCGCGGGCGCGGGGATGGCCGGCGTGCAGACCGCCGTGGCGCTGCGCGAGCAGGGGTTCACCGGTGCGGTCACCCTGATCGGCGCGGAACCCCACCAGCCGTACGACAGGCCGCCGCTGTCCAAGGCCGTGCTGCTCGGCAAGGCGGAGGGCTCCGCCTTCGACATCGACTTCGAGGCCCTCGGCATCGAGCTGAGCCTGGGCCACGAGGTCACGGGCGTGCGCCCCGCGGAGCACGAACTGGACACCGAGCGTGGCCCGGTCCCGTACGACGCCCTGGTCATCGCCACCGGCGCCGCGCCGATCCTGCTGCCCGGCGCCTCCGGGGTTCCCGGGGTCCATCTGCTGCGCACCCTGGACGACGCCGAGCGGCTGCGGCCCGTGCTCGCCGAACAGCGCCGCATCGTGGTCGTCGGCGCGGGCTGGATCGGCGCCGAGTTCGCGACCGCCGCGCGTGAGGCGGGCTGTTCGGTCACCGTCGTCGAGGCCGCGGAGCGACCGCTGGCCGGGGCCCTGCCCGCGGAGGTCGCGGCGCCCATGGCGGCTTGGTACGCCGACTCCGGGGCCGACCTGCGCACCCACGCGCGCGTGGACCGCGTCGAACCCGGCAGCGTCTTCCTGACCGACGGCACCCGGCTGCCCGCGGACGCGGTCGTCGTCGGCATCGGCGCACGCCCCGCCACGGCCTGGCTCGCGGACTCCGGCATCACCCTGGGCGCCCACCGGGAGGTCCTCGCCGACGACCACCTGCGGACCTCGGAGCCCGACGTGTACGCGGTCGGCGACTGCTCCTCCTTCCCTTCGGGAAGGTATGGCGAGCGCCTCCTCGTCCACCACTGGGACAACGCCCTGCAGGGCCCGCGCACGGTGGCGGCGAACATCATCGGCGATACCCCTTCGGCGTACGACCCCGTCCCGTACTTCTGGTCCGAGCAGTTCGGCCGCTTCGTCCAGTACGCCGGGCACCACGCCTCCGCCGACGAGCTGGTGTGGCGCGGCGACCCCTTGGGCGTCGCCTGGACCGTGTGCTGGCTGCGCGGGGGCGTCCTGGTGGCCGTCCTCGCGGTGGGCCGTCCCAGGGACCTGGCGCAGGGCCGCAAGCTGATCGAGGCGGGCGCAGGCCTCTCCGCCGAACTGGCCTCTGACCCCGCGGTCCCCCTGAAGAAGGCCGTGCTCCCGTAGCGGTTGCGTCGTGACCGGGGGGCCGCTGCCCGGCCGCTGTCGGTGCCCGGAGATACGCTTGACCCCGTGACCGAGATTGACGCAAAGACTGATGCTCTCGTCCCTGAGTGGCTCCACCTCCCCGACATCGCGGAAATGCTCGACGTCGAGGTGACGCGTGTGCGCCAGCTGGTCAAGGAGGGCCAGCTGATCGCCGTACGCCGTGGTGAGAACCGCGCGCTCCAGGTGCCGGCCGCCTTCATCGACGGCGACAAGATCGTCAAGGGCCTCACCGGCACCCTGACGCTCCTGAGGGACGACGGCTTCAACGACGAAGAGATGCTGGAGTGGCTCTTCACTCCCGACCCGACCCTGCCCGGCACGCCCGCGCAGGCCCTGAGCGAGAATCGCGGCACGGAGGTGAAGCGCCGCGCCCAGGCGCTCGCCGTCTGACCGACACGGAAAACCGTTGCGTACGGGCCGTGTGTCCCCCGGGACACACGGCCCGTAGGCCACCGACGACCCGGGGGGACCTCTTCATGGCCACCAAGCCTGCCCGCGAGCAGCTCGCCGACGCCCGCCTCTACCTCTGCGTGGATGCCCGCAAGCGCCAGGGAGACCTCCCCGAGTTCCTCGACGCGGTCCTCGGCGGCGGCGTCGACATCGTGCAGCTGCGGGACAAGGGCATGGAGGCGGCCGAGGAGCTCGAACACCTCCAGGTCTTCGCCGACGCCGCCCGCAGGCACGGCAAGCTCCTCGCGGTGAACGACCGCGCGGACATCGCGCACGCCATCGGCGCCGACGTGCTGCACCTGGGCCAGGGCGACCTGCCGGTGCCCGCGGCCCGCGCGATCCTCGGCGGCCCTGACGACGTCCTCGTCGGCCGCTCCACGCACGCCGAGTCCGAGGCCGGCGCCGCGGCGACGCAGGACGGCGTGGACTACTTCTGCACGGGTCCCTGCTGGCCGACCCCCACCAAGCCGGGCCGGTACGCCCCCGGGCTCGACCTCGTCCGGTACACCGCCTCGCTCGGCACGGACCGCCCGTGGTTCGCCATCGGCGGCATCGACGCGGGCAACCTCGACGAGGTGCTCGAAGCGGGCGCCCGCCGCGTCGTCGTCGTACGGGCGATCACGGAGGCGGACGATCCGGGGGCCGCGGCGGCCGACTTCGCGAAGCGGCTGCGTACGGCCTGACGGCGATCTTCGGCCAACTTCCGGGGATGCTGTCCGCAGGCTGGACGGGGATTGGCCGGTGGCGGTGGACCGTGGCTAACCTGCCCGTATGGCCCTAGGCACTGCTTCCACCAGAACTGATCGCGCACGGACCGTGCGCGACATGCTCGCGACCGGCAAGACGACGTACTCCTTCGAGTTCTCGGCGCCGAAGACCGCGAAGGGCGAGCGGAACCTGTGGAACGCCCTGCGCCGGGTCGAGGCGGTGGCCCCCAGCTTCGTCTCCGTGACGTACGGAGCGGGCGGTTCGACGCGGGCGGGCACGGTCAAGGAGACGCAGCAGATCGTCGCCGACTCGACGCTCACGCCGGTCGCGCACCTGACCGCGGTCGACCACTCGGTGGCCGAACTGCGCAACATCATCGGGCAGTACGCGGACGCCGGCATCAGGAACATGCTCGCGGTCCGCGGCGACCCGCCCGGCGACCCGCTCGCCGACTGGGTCAAGCACCCCGAGGGCCTGACGTACGCCGCCGAACTGGTCCGACTGATCAAGGAGTCCGGTGACTTCTGCGTGGGCGTCGCGGCCTTCCCCGCGATGCATCCGCGCTCGGAGGAGTGGGACACCGACGTCCGGCACTTCGTCGACAAGTGCCGGGCCGGCGCCGACTACGCGATCACACAGATGTTCTTCTACCCGGAGGAGTATCTGCGCCTGCGTGACCGGGTCGAGGCGGCGGGCTGTTCGACGCCGATCATCCCGGAGATCATGCCGGTCACGAGTGTGCGCATGCTGGAACGGCTGCCGCAGCTCAGCAACGCGACCATCCCGCCGGCGCTCAAAGAGCGCATCCTCACAGCCAAAGACGATCCGGCGGCTGTACGCTCCATTGGCATCGAGTTCGCGACGGAGTTCTGCGCGCGTCTCCTTGCCGAGGGTGTGCCGGGGCTGCACTTCATCACGCTCAACAACTCCACGGCGACGCTGGAAATCTACGAGAATCTGGGTCTGCATCACCCGCAGGCCTGACCGGCTGTACCCCTCGGGCGGCGGCCGGGGGGAGAGGGGCGTACATGGGCTGGACGGTCCTCTACATCGCGTTCGGATGCGTCGCGCTGTGGCTGCTCGGCGAAGTGCTGTTGCAGTACAAGGCGCGGCTGCGCTGGCGGCTGCTCGCCTTCGGCGGCTTCCTCGCCGTGGTCATCGGTGTGCTGCTGCCGTCGGTGATCGTCATCGGTGCGGGTGCGATCGCCTTCGCCACCGGCCAGACGTACGTGACGCTGTCCTTCCGCCGTGGCTTCTCGACCGGCTGGGCGCTCGGCGGCCGGCCCGGCCTGAGCAAGCGCCGCAAGACGACGCCGCGCGGCGCCGAGGCATCCCAGGACCCGACGCTCCAGGTCTCCGACCTCGAGTACGAGGACGCGGGCCCGGCAGGGCCGCCGCCCGAGACCCCGCCCGGCGTCGGGGTCTACGCACCTGAGCCGCTGCCCGACGACACCGGGCAGTACGGCATCTACAGCGACGCGGCGTTCGCACAGCAGCAGTCGGCCTCCGAGGACAGCGGCTACGGCTACGACACCTACGCCGCCGCGGGCTACGACCCCCAGCAGCCGTACGCCTACGGCGAGACGGGGCAGCAGCAGTACGCCGCCTACTCCGACCCGTACATCGGGACGCAGACGTACGGCGGCCAGCAGAGCTACGACACGTACGGCGACCAGCAGCAGTACGCGCCCTACCCCGCCGATCCCTACGGCAGCGGGGACGGGACGTACAACGAGACGCCGCCCGGCGGGGTCTGGGTGCCCCAGCAGCGCAACGCCGACGACCCCTACGGGCAGTACGGCGGCGAACTCCCGCCGGAGCAGCCATACCCCTACCAGGGCGAGCAGGCCCAGGGGAACGGGTACGACGCGGGGTACAACGAGCAGTACCGCTACTGACCCGGCGGCTCGCTCACTGCGAGCCCCGGAACTCCGGTCCCTCCACGATCAGTCCGGCGACCAGCGTGCCGGACATGCCCGCGTGCGGAAGCCCGCCGCCGGGATGCGACCAGCCGCCGACGGCGAAAAGCCCCGGCAGGCGTGTGCTGTTGGCCGGGTGGAGCAGACGGCCCTCTCCCGCGGCGAGGGACGGGGGCGGGACCGCGCCGCCGTCCGCGCCGGTGGCCTCCGCGATGTCGGCGGGGGTGCGGACCTCGTGCCACAGGAGGCGGTCCCGCAGGCCGGGCACCACGGCCTCGGCGCGGCCCAGCAATCGCTCCACGTCCGCTTCGGTGACCTCGGTGTGCGCGGGCACGGTCACCGTCAGCGTGACCGCCTCGTGCCCGGCGTCCGGGGTGAGCGCGGGGTCGTCGGGGCGCAGCACCGTGAGGGTGGGCGCGGCGGGCAGCCCGGGGCGGTCTCCGAAGAGCCGGTCGAGCTCCTCCTGGCGGTCGGGGGTGTGCAGCACCGTCCGGTGGGGTGCCCCGTCCGGCCGCGGGCCGCTCAGGGCGAGGAAGACCGTCAGACGGCTCGGCAGTCCTGACCGGGGCCGCACCTCACCCTCCGACCGTATGTTCACACCGGATTCGCCGGGCAAGGCGGATACACCGGACAGCAAGCCGTCCAGTGCGCCGGGCGCAATACCCGCGACCACGAAGTCCGCCTCTTCCGCCGTCCCGTCCGCGAGTTCGACACCTGCCGCGCGGCCGTCCTTCTCGATGATCCGGACGACGGGGGAGTCGAACGCGAACTCGACCCGCCGGGCGAGACACCGCTCGTACACGGCCCGGGCGAGCGCGCGCATCCCGCCGCGCACGGACCAGGCTCCGAAGGTGTGTTCCAAGTAGGGCAGGACGGCCGCGCTCGCCGGGGTCGACCGGGGGTCGAGGCCGTGCGCGAGGGCGTACTGCTCGAGGAGCGCCACAAGGCGTGCGTCGCCGCCCAGTTCCAGTTCACCGACTTCGGTGAGGGTTCTCGCGCGCCGCTCGCGCCGCAGGAGGCGCTTGTGCGGCACCGAGGGATAGGGCTCGCGCTCGGCGAGCACCTGCCAGTTCGGCCACAGGGGCTCTTCCAGGAGGGGACGCCTGGTGCGGTCCCAGGCCTCACGGGCGCGGTTCATGTACGCCGACCAGCGGGCGCCCGCGCCGCTGCCGAGCGCCGCGTCGAGGGCATCGCCGACGCCCGCGCGCGAGGCGTTCGGCAGATCGGCCGTCGTGCCGTCCGCGAAGACGTGCCGCACGGCGGGCTCCACCTGGGACAGCTCGACGCACTTCTCCAGCGGTTCCTTGCCCGTCTTGACGAACAGGTCGCGATAGACGGCCGGAAGCTGGAGGAGGGCCGGTCCCGTGTCGAAGGCGAAGCCGTCCCGCTCGACGCTGCCGAGCGCGCCGCCGTACGTCCCCGAACGCTCGTGGACCACCACCCGGTGGCCCGCGACGGCCAGCCGGGCCGCGGCCGCCATCGCGCCCATCCCGGCGCCGATCACCACAATCCGTGCCATGCCAGGGACTTTATCGGCCACCACTGACAGTCCCGCCGGGAGGCCTCAGTCCGGCGGCCGCCCCGCGTGCGCCGCGAGCCGCTTCTCCTCGCGCCGCTGCGCCCTGCGCCGCAGGAACCGTCTGATCCGCGAGACGAGGAAGAACACCAGGATCAGGCCGAGCACCAGCAGCACGGCCGCGATGATCGCCGCCGCCTCCGGGTAGAACATCGCGAAGGTGACGATCCCGCCCACCCCGAGATCCTCCGCCGTGCTCACGATGACGTTGCTGAACGGCTCCGGCGAGGTGTTGATCGCCATCCGCGTCCCGGCCTTCACGAAGTGGCTCGCCAGCGCCGTGGAGCCGCCCACAGCGCCCGCCGCCAGGTCGGACAGCGAACCGCTCTGGCCGGCGAGCAGCGCGCCCACCACCGCGCCCGACACCGGCCGGATCACGGTGTGCGCCGTGTCCCACACCGAGTCGAAGTAAGGGATCTTGTCGGCGACGGCCTCGCAGGCGAAGAGGATGCCGGCGGCGATCAGCACATCAGGACGTTGCAGCGCCTCGGGCACCTCGTCGGAGATCCCGGTCGCGCCGAAGACACCGAGCAGCAGGACAACGGCGTACGCGTTGATCCCGCTCGCCCAGCCGCTGGTGAAGACCAGGGGGAGTACGGACACGGACGCGATCGTAACCAGTCGGGAACCGCTCGGCCTGGGGATGAGCACCCAGGACTGAGTATCCGTACCTAGTGCTGGAGATGAGTACCAGCGCGGATGGGTCCCGACCTGCGAAGAAGGAAGAGTGAGGGACACGGAGAAGGGCGCAGCGCCCGTACCGCCGACACGGGGCGGCGGAACGGCGCGGCGCCCTTGGCCGCTCCTCCCACCCCGCCGAAGGTGGGAGCGAGACACGGGGGAGACGGGCGGCCGCTCGGCGATGACCGGCCGAGGGGCCGAACGGGGGACTGCGGGGGACTGCGGGGGAACGCAGGAAGCGCCGGGCCGGTGCCACCTTGAGAACGGGTGGCACCGGCCCGGCGCTTTGTGTGTGCCGCTCGGGGGTTGCTCAGGGGCTGCTCAGCGCCCGCCGCTCACCCGGCCCTGGAGCAGGCGCGAGAGCGCCGAGTGCACGTCGTCCAGGGAGCGCTCCGGCTGGAAGGCCTGCCAGTCCAGGGCCGCCACCAGGACCATCCCGACGAGCGCGGCGGCCGTCAGGGGGATGTCGATCTCCTCGCTGAGCTCGCCGTTCTCGACACCCGCGCGCAGGACGTCCTCGACGACGGCCACCGCCTGCTGCCTGACCACCATCAGGGTGGACTGCCAGGCGCGGTTGGTGCGCCACAGTTCGGCGACGTACAGCTGGGTGAAGGCCGGATAGCGGTCGATGAAGACCAGGCCCGCGCGGATCATCGCGTCCAGTGCGTCGACCTGGCTGCCGCCGCTCCCCGCCGCCTTCTCGGCCGCCTCTTTCAGGGAGGCGGTGAGCAGACCGACGCCGTGCCGCAGCAGCTCTTCGAAGAGGACCGACTTGCTCGCGAAGTTGTAGTAGACCGTGCCCTTCGCGACCCCGGCCCGCTCGGCGATCTCGTCGACCGTCGTGGCCGAGAAGCCCTGCTCCGCGATGAGGGTGACGGCCGCCTCGTAGAGCTTCTGCCGGGTGGCCTCACGCCGGGTGCTGGTTGCGCTGCTGTCCATGGGCCCGATTCTCACAGGTCCTGGCGCCGGCACAGGCGCGGTTTCGGGGCTCACAGGGTCAGCTCCGGGTGCAGGCGGTCCAGGGTCCATACCTGCTTCTTGCGTGCGGAGAGCGCGGTGAGCGCCAGTGCGCCCGCCGTGAAGGCCGTCAGAACCACGCACGCCTGCCAGACGGGACCGAGCCCGCCGCCCGTGATGAGCCTCCTCAGGGCGTCGACGACGTAACTCATCGGCAAGAAGGGGTGGATCCAGCTGAAGAAGGACGGACTCGTCTGGACGGGGTAGGTGCCGCCGGCCGAGGTCAGCTGGAGCATCAGGGCTGCGAGGACGAGGATGCGTCCCGCCGCCCCGAAGCGCGCGTTCAGCCACTGCACGATCGCCGCGAAGCAGCACGTCACCAGGCAGAGGAAGCCCACCGTCGCGGCGGCTCGCGCCATCTGCAGGCCAAGTCCCCAGTGCAGGACCGACATCAGGGCCGCCGTCTGCACCACACCGAGGGCGGCGACGGGCAGCCAGCCCGCGAACGCGATCCGCCAGGAGGAGGCGCCCGCGGCGAGGGCGCGCCGGTTGAGCGGCTGGATCAGCATGTACGCCACCATCGCGCCCACCCACAGGGACAGCGGGATGAAGTACGGGGCGAAGCCCGTGCCGTAGTTGGGCGCCTGGTGCATCGATCGGGACGCGAGCTGCACCGGGTCGGCCATGACGTCGGTGCGCTGGTCGCGGTCCTTCTTGTCGTAGTCGGGGATCTTCTTGACGCCGTCGTGCAGTCCGCCGGACAGCTTCTCGGAGCCGTCGGCCAGCTTGAACATGCCGCCCTTGAGGTCGCTCGCGCCCGTCTCCAGCTTGCCGATGCCCGTGTCGAGGTCCGTGGCGCCGGTATGGGCGGTGCCGAGGCCCGTGTGCAGCTTCTTGGCGCCCTTGGCGACCTTGCCCGCGCCCGCGTTGAGGTCGTTGATCTGGGTGACGGCCTTGTCCAGGTCCTCGTCGAGGTGCGGTGCGCGTTCGGCGAGTGCCTCGGACTTCTTCTGCAGCGCGGCGAGGTGCTTGTTGAGTTTCTTGACGTCGCTGTTCTGGTCCTTGACCACGGTGTTCATGTCGTCCGCGATGGTCGACACGTTCTCGGCGGCCGTCTTGGCCTTCTTGAGCCGCGGGCAGGCCGGGTCCGGTACGGGGAGGTTCTCGCAACGTTCCGTGTAGAGGCCGCCGATGGTCTCGGAGCCCTTCTTGGCGCCGTCGGCCGCCACGGGGGCGAGCTCGACCCAGGTGTCGAGGTTGCCGCGCAGTGCCTTGGAGGAGTCGGCGACGAGCCGGGCGGTGTCCCCGATGGTCTTGCCGTTGTCCTTGAGGAAGGGCCGCACCTGGTCCGCGGTGCCGTTGACCTTGTCGGCGAGCTTCTGGGTGCCGTCCGAGACCTTCTTCGAGCCCGTCTCCAGCTTGCCGGCGCCCTTGTCGAGCTTCTTGATGCCCCCGGCCAGGTCACTGCTGCCGTTCTTGGCGTCCTTGAGGCCGGTCACGAGCTTCTTCGAGCCCTTCTTGGCCTCACCGATGCCGCTGTCGAGCTTGTCGGCGCCCTTGGCGGCCTTCTCCGTCTCTCCGTGGATGTCGGAGAACGAGATGAAGATCTTGTCGAGGAAGGTGCGCGAGGCCTTGGTGGAGGCCGCCGTGCGCACTTCGGAGAAGACCGTCCGGGAGATCTGCCCGACGATGTAGTTGTTGGCGTCGTTCGTGCGGACCTGGAGAGCACCGGTCTCCGGTGAGTCGCCCGAACTCGACGCGACGCGCTTGCTGAAGTCGGAAGGCATCCTCAGGGAGAGGTAGTACGTCCCGTCCTCGACGCCCTTGCGCGCCTCGGCGGAGCTCACCTCGTGCCAGTCGAAGGTCTTGCTGTCCTTGAGCCCGTCGACGATGCCGTCGCCCACCGCGAGCTTCTTGCCCGAGGCCGTGGCGCCCTTGTCGTCGTTGACGAGCGCCACGGGTATGCGGTCGAGACGGCCGTACGGGTCCCAGAACGAGCAGAGGTACAGCGCGCCGTACAGCAGGGGCAGCAGCAGGAGCGCGACCAGCGCCATGCGCGGAAGTTTCCCCCTGCCGAAGCGCCTGAGCTCAAGCGCGGCCAGCTTCGGCGAGCGCATCCGCCGTCTCCTTGTCGTCGTCGTTGTCGTTGTCGGCGCCGCGGTCGGTGGACACGGCGATCGCATCCTCGGGTGCTTCGTTGCACACGGCCACGACGGTGGTGCCGCTCTCCGCGAGGGACCTCAACAGGGCCCAGGCCTCGCCGCGTTCGGCGTCCGACAGCTTGAGGTCGACGTCGTCCACGGCGAGCAGCCGGGGCCGTCCGATCAGAGCCAGGGCCACGGAGAGCCGCAGCATCTCGAGGCGCTCCAAGTCGCGTACGGAGGTCCGCCGTCCCTTGGGCAGCGACTCCGTGTCGAGCCCGGCCGCGGCCAGGGCCGTGTCGATCCGCAGCCGTGCCTCGGCCGCCCGCTCGGCGCGCGGCCTCAGCAGATTCCGCAGCGAGCCGCCGAACCGCCGCTCCAGCAGCGCCCGTTCGTGCAGTTGCTCGGCCACGGTCAGTGCCGGATCGAGGTCCGTCACGCCGGGGACGGGCCCGAGCGCACTGATCCGGCGGACCGCGGCGAGCTGCTTGGGCAGCCGGAAGCCCCCCACGGTGGCCTCTCCCTCCGTGGGGCGCATCCGCCCGGCGAGCGCGAGCAGCAGACAGGTACGGCCCGACCCCGAAGCCCCCTCGATCGCGATCAGCGACCCCGGCCCGGCCTCGACCCCGACCCCGCGAAACGCCCAGCCCCGCGGCCCCTTGAGCCCGAACTCCCGCGCTGTGACGGCGGCTCCCCGGGCGCCGTCGTTCGACCCGTCCACAGTTCCCCCTCGCACCCTCTTTTTGAACTGACTGGTCAGTGCAAAAACTAACGCGAACCGGCGGGCGAGGCAAAACCGCAGGTCAGAGCCGATTGTCAGTGGCGTACTACACGATGTGCACATACGGCCACATAGCCGTTACGCGACGACAGGAGGTTCGTCATGGCCCGCACTTCCGCAGCAGCCGCACGTCGGCACCACCCCGTCGGCCCTGCCCCCGTAGCGACCGGCCCCGCGAGCGACGTGCACCCCGTCCTGCGCCGGGCCACGGCCCCGCCCGCCGCACTCGAACTGCTCGCCCAGGCCCGCGCCGGCATCGACGAGGCCGCGCACCTGGAGACTCCGAACGAGCGCTACTCCACCGCCCACCTCGCCGCCCTGCGCACCGCGGCCGCCGTCCTCGCCGCCCGCGGACGGCCCGAGACGACCCCCCGGCGCAGGCAGCGGATCCGGAGCGCCTGGGAGGTGCTCCCCGAGATAGCGCCCGAACTGACCGAGTGGAGCGCCCTGTTCGCCTCGGGCGCGGCACGCAGGGCGCGCGCGGAGGCAGGCATACAGGGCGCGGCCACCATCCGGGACGCGGACGACCTGCTGCGTGACGTGGCGATGTTCTTACGGCTCGTCGAGCGGATGCTGGTGCTCCAGCCCGTGCTGCCCCAGCCCCGGCAGGAGCCGCCGGACGCCGGCCGGGACGGGTGACGGGGGCAGTCCGGGACGGGTGACGGGACAGTCGGCCGAAGGCAATAGGGTGGGAGCCGCCCGCACCCTCCCGACTGCCGCACGAGCAGCGGGGGGAACCCCCTAGCTCCGCCGCGGACCTGCGGTGGACGCGCCGAGGAGTCAACTGCCGTGTCGGACCCGATGCGCCCCCGCGCTTCTCTCCGTACCGCCGTGGTCTGGGAGGTCCTCAAGGACGCCCTCGACCGCCGGGTCAAGGCCACGGGCCGGGAGTCACACTCCCTCGACGTGCTCGACACCGGAGGCGGCAGCGGAAACTTCGCCGTGCCCGTCGCCCGCCTCGGCCACCGCGTCACCGTCGTCGACCCCAGCCCGAACGCCCTCTTCGCGCTCGAGCGCCGGGCCGCCGAGGCGGGCGTGGCCGACCGGGTGCGCGGCGTCCAGGGCGACGTACACGGCCTCTTCGACGTCGTGGAGCGCGCCGGCTTCGACGCCGTCCTGTGCCACGGCGTCCTGGAGTACGTGGACGACCCCGCCGAGGGCGTACGCAACGCGGTCAGCGCGCTGCGGCCCTCCGGCACCCTCAGCCTGCTCGCCGCGGGACTCGGCGGAGCCGTGCTCGCCAGGGCGCTCGCCGGGCACTTCACCGAGGCCAGGCAGGCGCTCGGCGACCCGGCAGGACGCTGGGGCGACGGCGACCCCGTGCCCCGGCGCTTCACCGCCGAGCAGCTCACCGAGCTGGTCGAGGGCGCGGGCGTCAAGGTCGACGCCGTGCACGGGGTGCGGGTCTTCGCGGACCTCGTTCCCGGCGTTCTGGTGGACACCGAGCCCGGCGCACTCGAGGCCCTCCTCAAGCTGGAAGCGGCCGCCGCGGAGCTCGCCGCCTTCCACTCCGTGGCCACCCAGCTGCACGTGCTCGGTGAGACCCGGGATGCCGACGAGGCCTGAGGTCCGACCCCGCTGCCCGCTGATCAGCGGCGCGACCGCACATGGAGTACGGCACACACCCCCCGAACGGGCTATGGGCGCCGTATGATCGAGGCAGACCGTCCGGCATGCCGGGTCGGCCGCTGGGGAATGCACGCTTCAGCGAGCCGGAGCGGCAGGGTGGTCCGGTTTGGCGAAGTTGGCGCAGAGGGGCGGGTTTCACGGGGGCGATTCCCTGCCTATCCTGAAGGGGACCCCCGGTCGCCCCGGCGACTGCACGATGAGGAGGACTCCGTGCCGCTCTCGGAGCACGAGCAGCGCATGCTCGAGCAGATGGAGCGAGCGCTGTACGCCGAAGATCCCAAGTTCGCGACAGCGCTCGAGGGAAGCGGGCTGCGTACGTACACCCGGCGACGGGTCTACCAAGCGGTCGCGGGCTTCCTTGTGGGTATCGCCCTTCTCATGGCCGGAATGGTCGCCCAGCAGATCTGGGTGAGCGTGGTGGGATTCCTCGTCATGCTGGGATGTGCGGTGCTCGCCGTCACCGGATGGCGCAAAGCGCCCAAGCCAGGTGAACAACCGGCCGCCGGCACGCCCACGGCACCGGGCGGCGCCCCGGCTCGTCGGCAGGCCCGGCAGCGAAAGTCGATGATGGACCGGATCGAGCAGCGGTGGCAGCGCCGCCGCGACGAACAGGGCCAGTGAGTTCTTAGCTTTTCAGCAATGCGTAAGGGGTGACCGCCCAGGCGGTCACCCCTTACGCATGCGCTCCAGCCCTGCCGCTGGCCCTGTGCTCTCCAGCCCTGCTGCCCCCTGCTGCCGGCCCTGCCGCTAGCCCTGCTGCTGTGAAGGCCTCCGCAGCGCCGCCCACCGCTTGGTGATCCGCTCGGACCACCGCTCCTTGACCGCCGTCCAGCGGTCGGAGAGCACCCACACCACTCGTGCGGCGGAACGCGGCGCGAGTGTCGCCCGCAGCCGGGCCGGGCGGCTCGCCGTGCCCCGCAGACCGTCGGACACCCGGTGTACGTCGTCGGCGAGGCCGGCCACCGGCTGCGGCCGTGGCGCGTACAGCACCTGCTCGACCGCTGCCGCCAGACGATGGACGGACTCCGCGGGCGCCTCGGCGAGCTCCCCGATGCGTACGATTCGGGCCGCCGCCTTGCGCGGGGTCTGCGAATCGTCCGGCGTGATTCCGTGGTCCCAGGCCGTGTCGGTCACCTCGAGCCACGCGGCGAGCGTCCGCGCGGCCGCGTCCGCCTCCGTACGACCCGTCGAGCCGAGGCGGACCGCCCGGATCCGCTTGCGCCACAGCATCGGCAGCAAGGGCAGGCCGACGACCGCAAGCGCTCCCAGAGCGATGAGCACGATCATGCCGATCGGCGGTCCGTCGCCGCCCGAACCACCCGCGATCGCGGGGGCCGTGCTCGTGCAGCCGCCCTGCTTCTGCTGGTCGGGCGGGCAGCTCGCGGAGGCCGACGGCTCGTCGGACGGCGCCGACGACGCACTCGGCTCGGGCACCGCCGGGTCGCTCGCGCCGTCGGACGGGGTGTCCGGGCGCGTGTAGTCAGGCACCGTGCCGCGGTTCGGGGTCGGCTCGAAGCGGGTCCAGCCCACGCCCTCGAAGTACAGCTCCGGCCAGGCGTGCGCGTCCCGCAGACCGACCGACATCGAACCGTCCCCCTGCGCGGCACCCGGCGTGAAGCCCACCGCGACGCGTGCCGGGATGTCCAGCGTCCGCGCCATCGAGGCCATCGCGAACGAGAAGTGGACGCAGAAGCCTTCCTTCTGCTCCAGGAAGCGGGCGATCGCCGCGGGCCCACTGCCCGCCCGCACCTGCGTGTTGTACGTGAAGCCGCCCTCCGACGCGAACCAGTCCTGGAGCTCGACCGCCTTCTCGTAGTCGTTCGACGCGCCCTTGGTGATCTTGCGGGCCTCGGAGGCCACCACGGGCGGCAGGGAGCCGGGCACCTTGGTGAACTCGTCCGCGATCTGCTGGGGCGGCTCGGAGGCGTTCGCCAGCTGCTCGGCCGTCGGCTCCACGACGAGGCTCTTGACCTCGTACCGCGCGCCGCGCGTCGTCTGCCCGCGGTCACCCACCAGGGCGCGCCCGACCGGCTCGTACCGCCAGCGGCCGTTGATCTTCACCTCGCTCGCCGGGTAGGGCATCGGCAGCCAGTTCTGCGCGTAGCGGTCGGCGGCCGAGATGTTCGTCTGGATCTCGCTCCTGCGGACGTCGGGGTAGAGCCCCGGCGGGTCCTCCAGGCGCGGCGGTACGTCCTCGATGCTCCGGACGGTGGTCTTCCAGGTGGTCCCGTCGAACTGGTCGAGGGAGACGATCCGCAGGTAGAGGTTCTCGGTCTCCTTGGCGTTCGTCTTGTACGAGATGACCTCGCGGTCGTCCGGTTCGTTCAGGCTGTCCTGGAGCGCGACCAGCGGATTCACCGCGGAGATCGTGCCGCCACCGCCGGAACCGGAGCCTGCGCCGCCGCCCGTACCGTCCAGGAGCCCGCCGTCGAGTGCGGGGAGCGCGAGCGGCACCACCAGGGCGATGCCGAGGGCCACCGCGCCGATGCGCCGCCCCGTGCGGACCGGCGCGATCGCGCCGCCGTCGGTCTCCAGACCCCCGGAGACACGGCCGGGAGCGCGCGCCGCGCCCCCGAAGACCCGCCCCCACTGGGAGAGCCGGTCCCGGCCCTCCGCGAGGAGCAGCAGCAGATACCCCGCGGCCGCCAGCAGGAACCACAGCCACCCGGCCCCGTTCCCGGAGAGCCCCGCGGCGACCGAGTACAGCGCGAGCAGCGGCAGTCCCGCGGGCGCCGCCGTACGGAACGTCACCGCGAGGGCGTCCACCGCGAGGCCGATCACCAGGACGCCGCCGACCAGCATCAGCCGGATGCCGTCACTGAGCGGCGCCGGGATCGCGTACTGCCCGACGTCGTTGCCGCCCGCTTCGAGCAGCAGTCCGAACGCCCGGAACACGTCGGGGCCCGGAAGCACCCCGCCGATCGCCTGCTCACGGGCGAACACCAGCGTCAGCAACAGCAGCGTCACCAGGGCCTGCACCGCGACCGTGACCGGCCGGGCCAGCGGCACCCGCCGGGTGAGCGCCCCGACGCCGCTCTGCAGCGCGAGCAGGATCGCCGCCTGGACGAACCACGTCGCCGGATCGACGAGCGGCAGCAGCGCGCCCGATGCCATCAGCGTGGCCGCCGTGGCACAGAGCGCGAGTCGCGCGCGCCCACTCATGTACGTCCCCCTGTTGTCGTGCCTGTGGTCCTGCCGGACGGGCCACCGCTCGCCCCCGGCCCGCCGTTCATCCCCAGCCTCCGGTGGTCGTCCCCGCGGCGGGAGCCGGGCCCGTGCTCGCCCGCAGATGGTCCGCCTGGCGCCACAGGTCCACCAGAGCGACCCCGGGGGGCACGGCCACGGCCGTCCAGCCCGCCTCGCGCAGCATCCGGATCCGCTCGTCGCCGGGGCCCGAGGGAGCCCCGCCGGGGCCCTGGGCCCAGACCGTGCTGTCCAGGACGAAGGCGACCGCGGCTCCGCTGCGCTGCCGCATCTTGGCGGCCACCGTCGCCTGCTGCTGGTCGAGGTCGCCGAAGAAGGCGATCAGCAGGCCTTCGTTGCCCCCGCGCAGCACGTCGTACGCGGGCGAGAGCCCCGTGCCGTCCGAGTGGTCGATCACCGCGAGGGTGTCCATCATCAGACCCGCCGCGTCCGCCGACTCCTGGCTGGCGCCCGCGAAACCGTCCGAGCCCTCACCGGGGACGGAGTTCCCGGTGTCCGTCAACAGCCGTACCGAAAAACCCCGTTCGAGCATGTGCACCAGAGCGGAGGCCGTGCCCGACACCGCCCATTCGAAGGCCGATTCGGGCCCCGCGCCCCGGAAGGCGTGCCCCCGGGTGTCGAGGAGCACCGTGCAGCGGGCCCGCTGCGGCTGCTCCTCGCGGCGCACCATGAGCTCTCCATAGCGGGCCGTGGAGCGCCAGTGGACGCGGCGCAGGTCGTCGCCGTGGCGGTAGCCCCGCGGGATCACGTCGTCCTCGCCCGCGAGGGCAAGCGAGCGGTTGCGCCCGTCGCCGTAGCCCTTGGCCTCGCCGGTGAGCCGCACCGGAGGCAGCGCCTCCACCCGCGGGATGACCGTCAAGGTGTCGTACGTCGAGAAGGAGCGGGTCAGTTCACACATCCCGAACGGGTCCGTCAGACGCAGCTGCAGCGGTCCCAGCGGATAGCGCCCCCGCAGGTCCGAGCGGACGCGGTAGGACACCTCACGGCGGCCGCCCGCCTCCACCCGGTCGAGCACGAACCGGGGCCGCGGCCCCAGGACGTAGGGCACCCGGTCCTGGAGCATCAGCAGACCCGTGGGCAGCCTGGAGACGTTGTCCATCCGCAGGTGGACACGCGCCTCCGAACCGGCGGGCACGCGCGCGGGGGAGAGCCTGCGGCTGCCCGCGACGCGGTAGCGGGTGCGGTAGAGCACCGTCGCGCACACCAGCGGGAGCACGGCGAGCAGCAGCCCGACCCGGAGCAGATCACTCTGCCCGAGGACGTACGCGCAGATGGCGGCGGCGACCCCGGCAGCCAGGAACGAACGCCCGCGCGTGGTCAGTCCCGCGAGCGCGGTCCGCAGTCCGCCCTTGCCCTCCTCGGCCTGCGCCGGCTGCGGCCCCCCGGCCGCCATCACAGCCTCCGGGCGCCGGGCGGCTGCTGGTTGAAGTAGCCGCTGTTCGGCTGGGCGGCGGCGGGCACGGGCGTGCGCTGGAGGATCTCCAGGACGACCGATTCGGCCGTACGCCGGTTCAACTGGGCCTGCGCCGTGGGCAGCAGCCGGTGCGCGAGCACCGCGACGGCGAGGGCCTGGACGTCGTCCGGCAGGGCGAACTCCCGGCCGCTGAGCGCGGCGGAGGCCTTGGCCGCGCGCAGCAGGTGCAGCGTCGCGCGCGGCGACGCACCGAGTCTCAGGTCCGGGTGGTTGCGGGTCGCTCCCACCAGGTCCACGGCATACCGCCGTACGGCGTCGGCGACGTGGACCGTGCGGACCGCGTCGATGAGCTTCACGATGTCGTGCGCGTGCGCCACCGGCTGGAGGTCGTCCAGCGGCGAGACACCGCCGTGCACGTCCAGCATCTGCAGCTCGGCCTCCGCGTTCGGATAGCCGATCGAGACGCGCGCCATGAAGCGGTCGCGCTGCGCCTCGGGCAGGGGGTAGGTCCCCTCCATCTCGACGGGGTTCTGCGTCGCCACCACCATGAAGGGGCTCGGCAGTTCGTACGTCTGCCCGTCGATGGTGACCTGGCGCTCCTCCATGGACTCCAGGAGCGCCGACTGCGTCTTGGGGGACGCGCGGTTGATCTCGTCGCCGATCACGATCTGCGCGAAGATCGCGCCGGGCTTGAACTCGAAGTCCCGGCGCTGCTGGTCGAAGATCGACACACCGGTGATGTCCGACGGCAGCAGGTCAGGTGTGAACTGGATGCGCCGCACGGAGCAGTCGATGGACCGCGCCAGCGCCTTGGCGAGCATGGTCTTGCCCACGCCCGGTACATCCTCGATCAGCAGATGCCCCTCGGCGAGGAGCACGGTCAGCGAAAGCCGTACGACCTCTGGCTTGCCCTCGATCACACCCTCGACCGACCCGCGGACACGCTCCGCTGTGGCGGTCAGATCTGTGAGGCTCGCTCGATCGTCATAGGTCGTCACCCGGCCCTCCTCGGACACGTTCTCCGGGCCGACGCGTTTGTGTGCGGCCCGGCCCACCCCGAATCACGGACACCACGCGTGAATGGTTCAGCGTGATGCCCCACCCGCATTCTTGTTGGGCATACCGGGTTGTGTCACTCGCCCGTGGATAACTGGCGGCGATATGTCGGGTCTTACGGCCTTTTGGCGGCCGAGCCGGTCCGGAAAGGGCCGGCCCGGACCCCGTCACGCAGGGTCGATCTCCCGCAGCAGACCTGTGGTCACATCGAAGACGAATCCCCGCACATCGTCGGTGTGCAGCAGGAACGGCGAGGTCCGCACCCGCTGCATCGACTGCCGAACGTCCTGGTCGACGTCGCGGAAGGACTCCACCGCCCAGGCGGGCCGCTGGCCGACCTCGAGTTCAAGATCGTGCCGGAACTCCTCGGTGAGGCTCTCCAGGCCGCAGCTGGTGTGGTGGATCAGTACGACGCTGCGGGTGCCGAGGGCACGCTGGCTGATCGTCAGGGAACGCATGACGTCGTCGGTGACCACGCCGCCCGCGTTGCGGATGGTGTGACAGTCGCCCAGTTCGAGGCCGAGCGCGGCGTGCAGGTCGATGCGGGCGTCCATGCACGCGACCACGGCCACGTTGAGGACGGGGCGTGCGTCCATGCCCGGATCGGTGAAGGCCTTCGCGTACCCCTTGTTCGCCTCGACGAGGCGATCGGTGACGGTGCCGGCGGCGGTTATCCCACCGTTCGGCTCTGCGGGGGAGTGGCCCGTGGAGGATGCGGAAGTCGACATGGCTATGACGTTAGTCGGCACTGATCGCTCGGGCCCGCTGTGAGAAGGGACAAAGAACGTCAATGAGTCTTGTTATGAGCTAACCCACAGGGGTGCGGCGCATGCCCCCGAACGGGTGACGGGGCGCTGTCCGGGGCTCGCCGATGACCCGTCCGCGACGCGCAGGCCAGTTGATTGACCGGGCGACGGGGTGGACTAAAGTGACGCGAAGTGGGAGGGCCGTGACCTGCTCCCCGCTGGAATGTTCACCCCGGGGATTGACCTGAATCCCCCCGCGTGCGCGGCGCGTACGTACGGCTCGGCCTCCTCCCGCTCTCGGTCGGCTGACGCCACTTCCCCGGCGCCAGCAGGCCATTCCCCTTCTTGAGCGGGCGGGGACCCGGCCGTGCGCACGTCTCGCCGCGCCGGATCTGAGAGGGCCCTTTGAGCCAGACCCGACACGTCCCGGTGATGCTCCAGCGATGCCTGGACCTGTTGGCCCCCGCGCTCGCCCAGCCGGGCGCGGTCGTCGTCGACTGCACCCTTGGACTCGGCGGCCACAGCGAGGCCCTCCTGTCGACCTTCCCCTCGGCCCGCCTCATCGGCCTGGACCGCGACAAGGAAGCGCTGCGGCTCTCCGGAGAGCGGCTCGCCCCCTTCGGAGACCGGGCCGAGCTCGTGCACGCCGTCTACGACGAACTGCCCGATGTGCTCGACCGGCTCGGCATCGCGAAGGTCCAGGGCGTCCTCTTCGACCTCGGCGTCTCCTCGATGCAACTCGACGAGGCGGACCGCGGCTTCGCCTACGCGCAGGACGCGCCCCTGGACATGCGCATGGACCAGACGACCGGCATGAGCGCAGCCGAGGTCCTCAACACGTACGCACCGGGCGAACTGGTGCGGATCCTGCGCCAGTACGGCGAGGAGAAGCAGGCCAAGCGGATCGTGAGCGCCGTGGTCCGTGAGCGCGAGAAGGAGCCGTTCAGCAACAGCGCGCGGCTCGTCGAGCTGATCCGTGACTCCTTGCCGCAGGCCGCCAAGCGCACCGGCGGCAACCCCGCCAAGCGCACCTTCCAGGCCCTGCGCATCGAGGTCAACGGCGAGCTGAGCGTCCTGGAGGCGGCCATCCCGGCGGCCGTGAAGGCCCTCGCCGTGGACGGCCGCATCGCCGTCCTGTCGTACCACTCGCTGGAGGACCGGCTGGTCAAGCAGGTGTTCGCGGCCGGCGCCGCGACGACCGCGCCCCCCGGCCTGCCCGTCGTCCCCGAGCGCTACCAGCCCCGGCTCAAGCTCCTCACGCGCGGCGCCGAACTCCCCACCGAGGAAGAGATCGCCGAGAACCGCCGGGCGGCCCCGGCACGGCTGCGGGGTGCGCAGCGCATCCGCGAGGAGACTCCGTGAAGCGCGCCCGCCGGGAGCACCCGTGAACGGCGTCCCTGAGGAGGCCCCATGAGCAAGAAGCCCGAGCTGCGGGGGAGGGCGGCCCGGCTCGCGCGGCTGCTGCCGTCGGGGCGGAACCAGGCCGCGCGCACGCCGTTCGTGCTGCTCGTCGTGCTGTTGCTCGGCGGCGGTCTGATCGCCCTGCTGATCCTGAACTCCTCGCTCAACGAAGGCTCGTTCCAGCTGAGCGAGCTCAAGAAGCAGACGACGGAGCTCACCGACCAGGAGCAGGAGCTCCAGCGGGACGTGGACGCCTACGCCGCCCCCGACGCCCTCCAGCGCCGCGCCCGTGAACTCGGCATGGTGCCGGGCGGCGACCCGGCCTTCCTGAACCCGGACGGCACCGTTCGCGGCGTCCCCGGCACCGCCGAGCAGTCCGCGCTTGAGCCCGACCCGCGCCCCCAGGAGGTGGCCTCCCCGGCGCCCTCCGTCTCGATCCCGGCGCTGCTGCCGCCCGCGGAGCCCGCGGAGCCCGCAGAACCCACAGAGCCCGCGCTGCCCCAGGCCTCCCCGGTACCCTCCGCCGCGGCCTCGGAAGCCCCGCCCACGCCCGACCTCCCCGCGACGCCCGGCCCCACGACCTCCGGCAGGTGACGTAAGTGACGGACCGCCAACCCCCGCGACGCAGGGTCCCGGGTCCCGCGCGGCCCTCGCGCCCCGCCCGCCCCGGTGAACAGCGCCGCCCCGGAGGAGGGCCCCGCCCCGCCGCCCGCCGGCCACGCCCCGCCACCAAGGCCCGCACCATCCGGCTCGGCAGCCCGCGGCCCCGGCTTCGCATGGTGAGCCTCGGCCTGACCCTGGTGATGCTCGCTTTTGTCGTACGCCTGCTCCAGGTGCAGGCGGTCGACGCGAGCGTGTACACCTCCAAGGCCGAGAAGAACCGCTACTTCAGCCATGTCCTGACCGCCGAGCGCGGCGGCATCACCGACCGCCGCGGCGTCGAACTGGCCGCCAGCGTGGACGCGTACGACATCACGGCCGACCCCACGATGTTCACCGCGAAGGAGATGGGCATCAAGGACGCGCCCGAGCAGGCCGCGGCCCTCCTCGCCCCGATCCTCGACAAGGACGCCGACCGGCTCACCGAACAGCTGAAGACCCCCAAGACGCGCTACGTCCTGCTCGCCCGCCGGCAGACCCCGCAGGTCTGGAAGCAGATCAAGGACCTGCGCGGCGCACTCGCCGACAAGGCAGGCGCCGACAAGAAGAGCGCCAACATCCTGGCGGGCGTCTTCCAGGACCCCAGCAGCAAGCGCGTGTACCCGAACGACGATTTGGGCGCCGGGATACTGGGCTGGGTCAACGCCGAGGGCAAGGGCGCGGGCGGCCTGGAGCAGCAGCTCAACAAGGAACTCGCGGGCAAGGACGGCAAGATCAGGTACGCCCAGTCCGGCGGCCACCAGGTGCCGACCGCCGGCAGCACGGAGACGCCCGCCGTGCCCGGCTCCGACGTCGAGCTCACCATCGACCGCGACATCCAGTGGGCCGCGCAGAGCGCCATCACCAGACAGGTGGAGAAGTCGCAGGCCGACCGCGGTTACGTGATAGTGCAGGACACCAGGACCGGCGAGATCCTCGCGATGGCCAACTCCCCGGGCTTCGACCCGAACGACCTCTCGCAGGCCGACGGGACGGCCATGGGCAACGCCGCGCTCCAGGACGCCTTCGAGCCCGGTTCCACCGCCAAGGTCATGTCGATGGCCGCCGTCCTGGAGGAGAACGCGGCCACGCCCGCGACCCGCGTGACGGTCCCCAACCGACTGCACCGCGGCGACCGGCTCTTCCAGGACGACATCGACCACCCGACCTGGCACCTCACGCTCAACGGCGTGCTCGCCAAGTCCTCCAACATCGGCACGATCCTGGCCACCGGCGAACTGGGCAAGACCCAGAAGGAGGCCAACCGGTCGCTCTACTCGTACCTGCGCAAGTTCGGCATCGGCAGGGAGACCGGGCTCGGCTTCCCCGGCGAGACGTCGGGCATCTTCGCGCCCGCCGACAAGTGGTCCACCTCGCAGCAGTACACGATCCCGTTCGGCCAGGGCTTCTCGATCAACGCGATGCAGGCGACCTCCGTCTACTCGACCATCGCCAACGACGGCGTACGCGTCGAGCCCACGCTGGTGCGCGGCACCAAGGGGCCCGACGGCCGCTTCACGCCCGCGTCGAAGCCCAAGAAGACCCGGGTGGTGAGCGCGAAGACCGCCAAGACCGTGTCGCACATGCTCGAATCGGTCGTCGACGACGAAGAGGGCACGGGCACCAAGGCCCGCATCCCCGGCTACCGGGTCGCGGGCAAGACGGGTACGGCCAACCGGGTCGATCCCGAGACCGGCAGGTACAAGGGCTACACCTCGTCGTTCGCCGGTTTCGCGCCCGCCGACAAACCGCGCGTCACCGTCTACTGCGCGATCCAGAACGCCACCAAGGGCAGCTACTTCGGCGGCCAGATCTGCGGACCCATCTACAAGGAAGTCATGCAGTTCGCCCTCAAGACGCTCCAGGTCCCGCCCACCGGCAAGGGCGCGGCCCGGCTCCCCGTCACCTTCGAACCCTGAGCCCCTACCAGGACATTCCCGTGACAACGATCACTCCGGGGCCGGGGAACCAGCCCCCGCCACACCGCCCGCTTGGCTCTGAGC
Organism: Streptomyces sp. Je 1-332; assembly: GCF_040730185.1. NCBI lineage: Bacteria > Bacillati > Actinomycetota > Actinomycetes > Kitasatosporales > Streptomycetaceae > Streptomyces > Streptomyces sp. Je 1-332. The sequence goes on along the minus strand of NZ_CP160402.1, from coordinate 2,089,030 downwards.
CCGGTGCGCCCGGTACGCTCACCGCCGTGCCACACGCTGATCAGTCCCAAACCACCCAGAAGGGCGTTCCCGTGACATATCCGGGACCGCCGCGGCCGGTCCAGGTCTCCGCGACGCCGCTCGCCAGGATCGCCGATCAGCTGGGCGTCGCCGCCCCGGGCACGGGGGAGGTCAGCGGCATCACGCACGACTCCCGCGCGGTCCGCCCCGGCGACATCTACGCCGCCCTGCCCGGCGCCCGGCTGCACGGCGCCGACTTCGTCGCCCAGGCCGCCGACCTCGGAGCCGCCGCGATCCTCACCGACCCGACGGGCGCCGAACGCGCCGCCGTCACGGGCCTGCCGGTCCTGGTCGTCGACGATCCGCGCGGCTCCATGGGGGAGCTCGCGGCCACGGTGTACGGCCATCCGGGCCGCGATCTGCTGCAGATCGGCATCACCGGCACGTCCGGCAAGACCACCACGGCGTACCTCGTCGAGGGCGGCCTCGAGGGCATCAAGTCGACCGGCCTCATCGGCACGGTCGAGATGCGCATCGGTCAGGAGCGGATCAAGTCCGAACGTACGACCCCTGAAGCGACCGACCTGCAGGCGCTGTTCGCGGTGATGCGCGAGCGCGGCGTCGAGGCCGTCGCCATGGAGGTCTCCTCGCACGCCCTCGTGCTCGGCCGGGTGGACGGCTGCGTCTTCGACGTCGCCGTCTTCAACAACCTCAGCCCGGAGCACATGGAGTTCCACTCCGACATGGAGGACTACTTCCAGGCCAAGGCGCAGCTGTTCAGCAAACAGCGCTCCAAGGTCGGAGTGGTGAACTTCGACGACGAGTACGGGCGCCGGCTCATCACCGAGTCAGAGGTCCCGGTCACCACCTTCTCCGCCGAGGGCCACCCCGACGCCGACTGGCGCGCGGAGGACGTGGACGTCCGGCTCTTCGACTCCACGTTCGTCGCGGTCGGCCCGCAGGGGGAGCGGATCATCGCGAAGTCCCCGCTGGCCGGTCCCTTCAACGTCGCCAACACGCTGGCCGCGATCGTCTCGCTCGCCGTCGCCGGGATCGACCCGCAGCAGGCCGCCGACGGCGTCGCGGCGGTGCCGGGCGTTCCCGGCCGCCTGGAGCGCATCGACGAGGGCCAGCCCTACCTCGCGGTCGTCGACTACGCCCACAAGACGGACGCTGTCGAATCGGTCCTGCGCGCCCTGCGCAAGGTCACCGAGAACAAGCTGCACATCGTCCTCGGCTGCGGCGGCGACCGGGACAAGACCAAGCGGATGCCGATGGGCGCCGCGGCGGCCCGCCTCTCCGACACCGCCGTACTGACCTCCGACAACCCCCGTGGCGAGGACCCCCTCGCGATCCTCGCCACGATGCTCGCCGGCGCCGCCGACGTGCCGATCCACGAGCGCGGCGACGTCGCCGTCTTCGAGGACCGCGCCGCCGCCATCCGCGCGGCCGTCGCCCGGGCCGAACCGGGCGACACGGTGCTCGTCGCGGGCAAGGGCCACGAGCAGGGACAGGACATCGCCGGGGTGGTGCGTCCCTTCGACGACCGCCAGGTACTTCGCGAAGCAATCCAGCAAACCCAGGGATGAATCTGTGATCGCCCTCTCCCTCGCCGAGATCGCCACTGTCGTCGGCGGGCAGCCGCACGACATACCGGATCCGTCCGTCCAGGTCACCGGACCGGTCGTCAGGGACTCCCGTGAAGTGGAGCCAGGCAGCCTCTTCGTCGCCTTCGCCGGCGAGCGCGTCGACGGCCACGACTACGCGTCCGCCGTGGTCGAGGCGGGCGCCGCCGCGGTCCTCGCCTCGCGCCCCGTCGGCGTGCCCGCCATCGTCGTCGACGACGTGCAGGCGGCGCTCGGCGCTCTCGCGCGGCACGTCGTGGAGCGCCTCGGCGCCACACTCGTGGCGCTCACCGGCTCCGTCGGCAAGACGAGCTCCAAGGACCTGCTCGCCCAGGTCCTGCGGAGCAAGGCGCCCACGGTCTTCACGCCCGGCTCGCTCAACAACGAGATCGGCCTGCCGCTCACCGCCCTCAGCGCCACCGACGAGACGCGGTTCCTCGTCCTGGAGATGGGCGCCCGCGGCATCGGCCACATCCGCTACCTCACCGGCCTCACCCCGCCGAAGATCGGCCTCGTGCTCAACGTCGGCACCGCCCACATCGGCGAGTTCGGCGGACGCGAGCAGATCGCAGTGGCGAAGGGTGAACTCGTCGAGAGCCTGCCCGCCGACGGCACCGCCGTGCTCAACGCCGACGACCCCCTCGTCCGCGCCATGGCTTCCCGCACGAAGGCGCGCGTCCTGCTCTTCGGAGAGTCCGCCGACGCCGACGTACGTGCCGAGAATGTCCGGCTCACAGACGTCGGACAGCCTGCCTTTACGCTGCACACACCCTCCGGGTGCAGCGACGTGACCTTGCGGCTGTACGGTGAGCACCACGTGTCGAACGCGCTTGCCGCGGCCGCCGTCGCCCATGAGCTGGGCATGTCCGCAGACGAGATCGCCCGCGCGCTCTCCGAGGCGGGCACGCTGTCCCGCTGGCGGATGGAGGTCACCGAGCGCCCGGACGGCGTGACGGTCGTCAACGACGCCTACAACGCGAACCCCGAGTCCATGCGAGCCGCCCTGCGCGCGCTCGCGGCCATGGCCAAGGGACGTCGTACGTGGGCGGTGCTCGGTCACATGGCCGAGCTCGGTGACGAGGGGCTCGCCGAACACGACGCGGTCGGACGGCTCGCTGTCCGGCTGAACGTGAGCAAGCTCGTGGCAGTCGGGGGCAGGGAAGCGTCCTGGCTCCAACTGGGCGCATACAACGAGGGTTCGTGGGGTGAGGAGTCGGTGCACGTGTCCGACGCACAGGCGGCGATCGACCTGCTGCGCAGCGAGCTGCGCCCGGGAGACGTCGTGCTGGTGAAGGCTTCCAGATCGGTCGGTCTCGAGCGGGTCGCCACGGCGCTGCTCGATGACTCCGCGTCTCCCGAGGGGCAGGTCGCCGGCCGATGAGGCAGATCCTCTTCGCGGGTGTGATCGGGCTCTTCCTGACCCTGGTCGGAACCCCGCTCCTTATCAAGTTCCTTGCCCGCAAGGGCTATGGGCAGTTCATCCGGGACGACGGCCCGCGCGAGCACCACAGCAAGCGCGGTACGCCGACCATGGGTGGCATCGCCTTCATCCTCGCCACGCTCATCGCATACTTCCTCACGAAGATCATCACGGGCACGGAGACCACGCTCTCCGGTCTCCTCGTGCTCTTCCTGATGGCGGGCATGGGCCTCGTCGGCTTCCTCGACGACTACATCAAGATCGTCAAGCAGCGCTCGCTCGGTCTGCGCGCCAAGGCGAAGATGGCCGGACAGCTGATCGTCGGCATCGGCTTCGCCGTGCTCGCGCTGAACTGGCCCGACAACCGCAACCAGACCCCGGCCTCCACCAAGCTGTCGTTCGTCACGGACTTCGGCTGGTCGATCGGCCCGGTGCTCTTCGTGGTCTGGGCGCTGTTCATGATCCTCGCGATGTCGAACGGCGTGAACCTCACCGACGGCCTCGACGGCCTCGCCACGGGCGCCTCGGTGATGGTCTTCGGCGCGTACACCTTCATCGGTGTCTGGCAGTACCAGGAGTCCTGCGCCAACGCGGTCACGCTCACCAACCCACAGGCGTGTTTCGAGGTCAGAGACCCACTCGACCTGGCGGTGGTGGCCTCCGCGCTGATGGGCGCCTGCTTCGGCTTCCTGTGGTGGAACACCTCGCCCGCCAAGATCTTCATGGGTGACACCGGCTCGCTGGCCCTGGGCGGCGCGCTCGCCGGACTCGCGATCTGCTCGCGCACCGAGATGCTCCTCGCCCTGCTCGGCGGCCTCTTCGTCCTGATCACGATGTCGGTCGTCATCCAGGTCGGCTCCTTCCGCATGACCGGCAAGCGCGTCTTCCGCATGGCGCCACTGCAGCACCACTTCGAACTCAAGGGGTGGTCCGAGGTCCTTGTGGTGGTCCGCTTCTGGATCATCCAGGGCATGTGCGTGATCGTCGGACTCGGCCTCTTCTACGCAGGATGGGCAGCCAAGAAGTGACCAGCTGGCAGGGGAAGAACGTCACCGTCGCCGGGCTCGGCGTCTCCGGGATCCCGGCGGCCCGCGTGCTGCACGGCCTGGGCGCCGTCGTCACGGTCGTCAACGACGGCGACGACGAACGCTCCCGTACGCAGGCCGACGAGCTGAGGTCCGAGGGCATCAGTGTCCGCCTCGGTGACGGGGCCACCCTGCCCGAAGGCACCGAACTCGTCGTCACCACGCCCGGCTGGCAGCCGGACAAGCCGCTCTTCGCGGCAGCGGCCGCCGCCGGCGTCGAGGTGTGGGGCGACGTCGAGCTGGCCTGGCGCCTGCGCGGCCCCGATGCCGCTCCCTGGCTCGCGGTCACCGGCACGAACGGCAAGACCACGACCGTACGGATGCTGGCCTCGATCCTGGAGGCGGCCGGTCTGCGCACCGCAGCCGTCGGCAACATCGGGGTCTCACTCCTCGACGTCGTCACCGGCGACGAGCCGTACGACGTACTCGCCGTCGAGCTGTCCTCGTACCAGCTGCACTGGGCGCCCTCGCTGTGCGCCCACTCGGCGACCGTCCTGAACCTCGCGCCCGACCACCTGGACTGGCACGGCTCCATGGAGGCGTACGCCGCCGACAAGGGCCGGATCTACGAGGGCAATCAGGTCGCCTGCGTCTACAACGTCGCCGACAAGGCGACGGAGGACCTCGTCCGCGAGGCCGACGTCGAAGAGGGCTGCCGCGCCATCGGTTTCACGCTGAACGCGCCCGCGCCCTCGCAACTGGGCGTCGTGGACGGCATTCTGGTCGACCGTGCCTTCGTGCCGGACCGCCAGAAGCAGGCGCAGGAGCTCGCCGAGATCTCCGACGTGCAGCCGCCCGCGCCGCACAACATCGCCAACGCCCTGGCCGCGGCGGCTCTCGCACGCGCCTACGGCGTCCCGGCGACAGCCGTACGCGACGGACTGCGCGCCTTCCGCCCCGACGCCCACCGCATCGAACACGTCGCCGACGTGGCCGAGGTGGCGTACGTCGACGACTCCAAGGCCACCAACACCCACGCCGCGGAAGCCTCGTTGGCCGCGTACGAATCGATCGTCTGGATCGCGGGCGGGCTCGCCAAGGGCGCCACCTTCGACGAGCTTGTCACCAAGTCGGCCAAGCGGCTGCGGGGTGTTGTCCTGATCGGCGCCGACCGCGCGCTGATCCGCGAAGCCCTCGCGCGACACGCCCCCGAGGTCCCGGTCGTCGACCTCGAACGGACCGACACTGGGGCGATGTCCGAGGCGGTACGGCAGGCGGCGCGGCTCGCCGAGCCGGGGGACACCGTACTGATGGCTCCGGCCTGTGCGTCGATGGACATGTTCACCAACTACAACAAGCGTGGTGACGCGTTCGCGGACGCGGTCCGCGAACTCGGCGCGAGCGCCTGACGCGGACCCCGGTGGTCCGGGGCGCCCGGCACCCTTAGGAGGGCACGTGGCAGCGTCTTGGTGGCCGGTCGGGGGCACTGATGGCCGGCAGTAGCGGGCGCGCGCCCACGCGGCTCGCCAAGCGGCCCGCACCGATCCGTTCCGCGGGTGCACCCCGCCCCCCGCGGGAGAACCCGGTACGGCGGTCCTACACCCGCGCCAAGCGGGCCTGGGACCGGCCGCTGACCGCGTACTACCTCATCTTCGGCAGCAGCCTGCTGATCACCGTGCTCGGCCTGGTGATGGTCTACTCCGCGTCGATGATCCAGGCGCTGCAGCTCGACCTGCCCGCCGCGTACTTCTTCCGCAAGCAGTTCGTCGCGGCCGTGCTGGGCTCGATCCTGCTGCTCGTGGCCATGCGGATGCCCATCAAGCTGCACCGGGCGCTCGCCTATCCCATCCTCGCGGTGACCGTCTTCCTGATGGTGCTCGTGCAGATCCCCGGGATAGGGCGCAGCGTCAACGGCAACCAGAACTGGATCTATCTGGGCGGCCCGTTCCAGCTCCAGCCCAGTGAGTTCGCCAAGCTCGCCCTCGTCCTGTGGGGCGCCGACCTGCTGGCCCGCAAACACGACAAGCGGCTCCTCACCCAGTGGAAGCACATGCTGGTGCCGCTCGTCCCGGTCGCCTTCATGCTGCTCGGTCTGATCATGCTGGGCGGCGACATGGGCACGGCGATCATTCTCACGGCGATCCTTTTCGGCCTGCTCTGGCTCGCGGGGGCGCCCACGCGGCTCTTCGCGGGGGTGCTCTCGGTCGCGGCCCTGCTCGGCGTGATCCTCATCAAGACCAGCCCCAACCGCATGGCGCGGCTCGCCTGCATCGGCGCCACGGACCCCGGCCCCGGCGACCAGTGCTGGCAGGCCGTGCACGGGATCTATGCCCTCGCCTCCGGCGGATTCTTCGGTTCCGGCCTCGGCGCGAGTGTGGAAAAATGGGGTCAACTGCCGGAACCGCACACCGACTTCATCTTCGCCATCACCGGGGAGGAACTCGGCCTTGCGGGGACACTGTCGGTGCTCGCCCTGTTCGCGGCTCTAGGCTATGCGGGTATCCGCGTGGCCGGACGCACGGAGGACCCCTTCGTACGGTATGCCGCGGGAGGCGTGACCACCTGGATCACGGCGCAGGCCGTGATCAACGTCGGTGCGGTGCTCGGTCTGCTGCCGATCGCCGGTGTCCCGCTCCCGCTGTTCTCCTACGGGGGTTCGGCCCTGTTGCCGACCATGTTCGCCATCGGACTCCTCATCGCCTTCGCGCGGGAGGAACCGGCGGCAAAGGCGGCCCTGGCCATGCGGCAACCTCGGGTGAGATGGAACACGATGAGACGGCGCGTCAAGGCGCGTTCGTCCGGAGAGCGGTGAATTTCGGTGCATGTCGTACTCGCCGGTGGGGGGACCGCCGGCCACATCGAGCCCGCGCTCGCCCTCGCGGACGCCCTGCGGAGGCAGGACCCGACCGTGGGCATCACGGCCCTGGGCACGGAGCGCGGACTCGAAACGCGGCTGGTACCCGAGCGGGGCTACGAACTCGCGCTGATCCCGGCCGTTCCGCTGCCGCGCAAGCCCACCCCTGAGCTGATCACCGTCCCGGGGCGGCTGCGCGGCACGATCAAGGCGGCCGAGCAGATCCTGGAGCGCACGAAGGCTGACTGCGTGGTCGGCTTCGGCGGCTACGTCGCGCTGCCGGGGTACCTCGCGGCCAAGCGGACGGGCACGCCGATCGTCGTGCACGAGGCCAACGCGCGCCCCGGCCTCGCCAACAAGATCGGTTCGCGGTACGCCGCCGGGGTGGCCGTCGCCACGCCCGACAGCAAGCTGCGCAACTCCCGCTACATCGGCATCCCGCTGCGCCACACCATCGCCACGCTCGACAGGGCCCGGGTCCGCCCGGAGGCGCGCGCCGCCTTCGGCCTCGACCCGAACCTCCCGACGCTCCTGGTCTCCGGTGGCTCGCAGGGCGCACGGCGGCTCAACGAGGTCGTCCAGCAGGTCGCTCCGGTCCTCCAGCGCGCCGGGATCCAGATCCTGCACGCGGTCGGCCCGAAGAACGAAATGCCGTACGTCGAGAACATGCCCGGTATGCCGCCCTACATCCCGGTACCGTACGTGGACCGGATGGACCTCGCGTACGCCGCGGCGGACATGATGCTCTGCCGTGCGGGCGCGATGACCGTCGCCGAACTCTCCGCCGTCGGGCTTCCGGCCGCGTACGTCCCGCTGCCCATCGGCAACGGCGAACAGCGGCTGAACGCCCAGCCGGTGGTCAAGGCCGGCGGTGGACTCCTCGTGGATGACGCCGAACTGACGCCCGAGTGGGTGCAGGGCAACGTGCTCCCGGTGCTTGCCGATCCGCACCGGCTGTACGAGATGTCCCGTGCGGCCTCGGAGTTCGGCCGCAGGGACGCCGACGACCTCCTCGTCGGCATGGTGTACGAGGCGATCGCGTCGCGCCGCAACGGGTGAGACGGCACTAGAAGGCAAAGAAGGCAGGGACCGTGGCCGGACCGACCACCGCCGAACGGCAGAAGCTCGCCTCCGGCCCGCCCCGCCCCCCGCGGCCCCGCGCGCTCAAGCCGCGGGCGCGCAACCTGATCCTCTCGCTGATCGCGCTCGTCCTGCTCGGCGCGGGAGGAGTCTGGCTGCTCTACGGCTCTCCGTGGCTGCGCGTGGAGCGTGTGACGACTTCCGGGACGCGGATTCTGACGCCCCAGGCGGTGCACGAAGCGGCCGCGGCCCCGATCGGTGCGCCCCTGATTTCGGTCGACACCGGCGCTCTTGAGGACCGGCTGCGCAAGAAACTGCCGCGTATCGACTCGGTCGACGTCGTCCGTTCCTGGCCGCACGGAATCGGTCTGAATGTGACCGAACGCAAGCCGGTTCTCCTTATCGAAAAGGGCGGAAAGTTCGTCGAAGTGGACGCGAAGGGCGTGCGATTCGCCACGGTCGGACACGCGCCGAAGGGTGTTCCGCTCCTGGAATTGAGGCCGGATCAGGAGAACGCGGCGGCGAGTCTGCGCCGTTTCGACTCCCACCGGCTGCGGCGCGAGGCGGTACAGGTCGCGGGCGCGCTGCCCGCGGCCGTGGCGCGCGATACACGGGCCGTCAAGGTCCGTTCGTACGACTCGATCTCGCTGGAGTTGAACGGCGGACGCACCGTAGCGTGGGGCAGCAGCGAGAGGGGTCACACGAAGGCAAGCACACTCACCGCCCTGATGAAAGCCGCCCCCAAGGCACGGCACTTCGATGTGAGTGTCCCCACCGCCCCTGCCTCGTCGGCGAGTTGACGCATATCGTCGCAGGCCAGCACCCTGGTTCGGCAGCGCTACGGCTGATCACATAGGGTGAAAAGAAAAACGGGAGGTTCGGCGTGTTCGTTGAACGTGCGCCACTTGTCGACTTAGTGTCCTGTTCGGAAGAGTCCAAGGAACAGACACACTGGTAACCCTAAACTTCAACGTTAGGGTTCGGGTCGGCGTTCGGACCGTCCCATTCGGCATCAGTCGTCGCGGCGCTTGACCGCGAGGCGGCGACACGTAACTCGAGGCGAGAGGCCTTCGACGTGGCAGCACCGCAGAACTACCTCGCAGTCATCAAAGTCATCGGTGTCGGCGGCGGTGGTGTCAATGCCATCAACCGGATGATCGAGGTCGGTCTCAAGGGCGTCGAGTTCATCGCCATCAACACCGACGCGCAAGCCCTGTTGATGAGCGACGCCGACGTCAAGCTCGACGTCGGCCGTGAACTCACCCGTGGCCTCGGCGCCGGAGCCAACCCGGCAGTCGGCCGCAAGGCGGCGGAGGACCACCGCGAGGAGATCGAGGAGGTCCTCAAGGGGGCCGACATGGTCTTCGTCACCGCCGGCGAAGGCGGTGGCACCGGCACCGGCGGCGCACCTGTCGTCGCCAACATCGCCCGCTCCCTGGGCGCCCTGACCATCGGCGTCGTGACCCGGCCGTTCACCTTCGAGGGCCGTCGTCGCGCCAACCAGGCCGAGGACGGGATCGCGGAGCTGCGCGAAGAGGTCGACACCCTCATCGTCATCCCCAACGACCGGCTCCTGTCCATCTCGGACCGTCAGGTCAGCGTTCTGGACGCCTTCAAGTCGGCGGACCAGGTCCTGCTCTCCGGTGTCCAGGGCATCACCGACCTCATCACGACCCCGGGTCTGATCAACCTCGACTTCGCCGACGTCAAGTCGGTCATGTCCGAGGCCGGTTCGGCGCTCATGGGCATCGGCTCGGCGCGCGGCGACGACCGCGCGGTGGCCGCCGCGGAGATGGCGATCTCCTCGCCGCTCCTGGAGGCGTCCATCGACGGAGCGCGGGGCGTCCTGCTCTCCATCTCCGGCGGCTCCGACCTCGGGCTCTTCGAGATCAACGAAGCGGCCCAACTGGTCAGCGAGGCGGCCCACCCCGAGGCCAACATCATCTTCGGCGCCGTCATCGACGACGCCCTGGGCGACGAGGTCAGGGTCACCGTCATCGCGGCGGGCTTCGACGGCGGTCAGCCGCCGTCCAAGCGCGACACCGTCCTCAGCTCGGCCTCGCCGTCCAAGCAGCGCGACGAGCAGCCGTCGGCCACGAGCCGCCCCGCCGAGTCCCGTTCGCCGTACGGCGGCCTCGGCAGCGTCACGTCGCACGAGGAGAAGCCGGCTCCGGAGCCGGTCGAGGTGACTCCGGTCAACGAGACCCCGTCCGCGCCCGTGGCCCCGCCGCAGGTTCCGCCGGCCCGTCCGTACTCGGACAGCCAGGCCGAAGAGCTGGACGTGCCGGACTTCCTGAAGTGATAAGCCGGCACAGCACCGTGAGCGGCGCGCACTTCGCCTTCACCGACAGGTGGGGCGGGGTGAGCGCCGTTCCGTACGAAGAGCTCAACCTCGGCGGCGCGGTCGGCGACGACCCGCGCGCCGTGCGCGACAACCGCGCGCTGGCCGCCACGTCGCTCGCCATCGCACCCGAGCGGGTCGTCTGGATGAACCAGGTCCACGGCCCCGACGTCGCCGTGGTCGACGGACCCTGGGGCGCCGAGACCGAGATCCCGGCGGTCGACGCCGTGGTGACCGCCCGCCGTGGCCTCGCCCTGGCGGTCCTGACCGCGGACTGCACGCCCGTCCTGCTCGCCGACCCGGTCGCCAAGGTCGCGGCGGCGGCTCACGCGGGGCGGCCCGGCATGCTGGCGGGGGTCGTCCCCGCCGCCGTCGAGGCGATGGGGAAGCTGGGCGCTGACCCGGCCCGCGTCGTCGCCCGCACGGGGCCCGCCGTCTGCGGCCGCTGCTACGAGGTGCCGGAGCCAATGCGCGCGGACGCCGCCGCGATCGAGCCCGCGGCGTACGCCGAGACGAGCTGGGGCACGCCGGCGGTCGACGTGACCGCGGGGGTGCACGCCCAGCTGGAGCGGCTCGGGGTGCACGACCGCGAGCAGTCGCCGGTGTGCACCTTGGAATCCGGTGACCACTTCTCGTACCGCCGCGACCGGACCACCGGTCGTCTGGCGGGCTATGTCTGGCTGGACTGATAGGGCATGACGGACCGTAAGTCTCAACTCGCCGCAAATCTGGCGCAGGTCGAGGAGCGCATCGCCGCGGCGTGCGCGGCGGCCGGGCGCAAGCGGGAAGAGGTGACCCTGATCGTGGTCACCAAGACCTATCCCGCGAGCGATGTGCGGATCCTCTCGGAGCTCGGGGTGCGCCATGTCGCCGAGAACCGTGACCAGGACGCGGCCCCCAAGGCCGCCGACTGCTCGGACCTTCCCCTTGCCTGGCACTTCGTCGGCCAGTTGCAGACCAACAAGGTCCGTTCCGTGGTCGGTTATGCCGATGTGGTCCAGTCCGTGGACCGTCCCAAGCTCGTCACCGCCCTGTCGGCCGGTGCGGTGCGGGCCGAGCGGCAGATCGGCTGTCTGATCCAGGTCGCCCTCGACGCCGAGGAGAACGGGCGGGGCGAGCGCGGGGGTGTGGGCCCCGGTGGCATCGAGGAGTTGGCCGGACTCGTGGCAGGGGCTCCGGGGCTGCGTCTCGACGGTCTGATGACCGTGGCGCCGCTCACCGGTCCGTACGCGGGGCGGCAACAGGCGGCGTTCGAGCGGCTGATGGAATTCTCAACCCTCATGCGCGCGGCTCATCCGGCTGCGAACATGGTGTCGGCAGGGATGAGTGCGGACCTCGAACAGGCCGTGGCGGCCGGAGCGACACATGTGCGCGTCGGTACGGCGGTACTCGGAGTCCGACCCGGGCTCGGGTAACGTCGCCAAGAAGTCGGACCACAGCAGAAAATATGGTCATTCTCGCTGTTGGGCGGGGAGACCTCGTGGATCGCGGGCAGTTGGTGACGACAGCCGATCCACCACAGAGCGGAGGACTCAGAGCATGGCCGGCGCGATGCGCAAGATGGCGGTCTACCTCGGCCTCGTGGAGGACGATGGGTACGACGGTCCGGGGTTCGACCCCGATGACGAGTTCGAACCCGAGCCGGAGCCCGAGCGGGACCGCAGGCGGCATGAACCGCCACACCAGTCGCACCAGTCCCGTCAGGCACACGTGTCAGATCGGGACGAATCGGTACGAGTGGTACAGCCCCCCGCACAGCGTGAACCGGTCGCCCATTCCGCTTCGCTGGCCGCGGAATCCGGACGTCCGGCACGAATCGCCCCCGTGGCATCCATCACACCTGAACGCCAGAGCCTGGAGAAGAACGCACCGGTGATCATGCCCAAGGTCGTGTCCGAGCGGGAGCCCTACCGCATCACCACGCTGCACCCGCGGACGTACAACGAGGCCCGTACCATCGGGGAACACTTCCGCGAGGGCACCCCGGTGATCATGAATCTGACCGAGATGGACGACACCGATGCGAAGCGACTTGTCGACTTTGCCGCCGGTCTGGTCTTCGGCCTCCATGGCAGCATTGAACGAGTGACGCAGAAGGTGTTCCTGTTGTCGCCTGCTAACGTCGATGTAACGGCGGAGGACAAGGCTCGCATCGCAGAGGGCGGGTTCTTCAACCAGAGCTGAGACGTGAGTGAAGCAGTAACGCAGAACCGGCAAACGCAGCACGAAGTAACAGGGGAGAGGGAACCGCGAACATGAGCGTGGTCTGGCAGGTGCTTTACATCGCGCTGATGTGCTTCCTCATCGTGCTGATCTTCCGGTTGGTCATGGACTACGTCTTCCAGTTCGCCCGCTCATGGCAACCCGGCAAGGCGATGGTGGTCATTTTGGAGGCCACCTACACTGTCACTGATCCACCGCTCAAGCTTCTGCGGCGGTTCATTCCGCCGCTGCGTCTCGGGGGCGTGGCGCTCGACCTGTCCTTCTTCGTACTGATGATCATCGTCTACATCCTGATCACCGTCGTCAGGTCGGTGTCTGTGTGAACGATACGGTCTTGCCGAATGCCGACGACTACGTTGAGGTGAAGAGATGCCGTTGACCCCCGAGGACGTGCGGAACAAGCAGTTCACGACCGTCCGCCTCCGAGAAGGCTATGACGAGGACGAGGTCGATGCCTTCCTCGATGAGGTCGAAGCCGAACTGACTCGCTTGCTCCGCGAGAACGAGGACCTGCGCGCCAAACTGGCCGCTGCCACCCGCGCCGCCGCGCAGAACCAGCAACAGGGCGGCATGCGCAAGCCTCCGGAACCGCAGGACCAGCGTGGTCCCGGCGCCCCGGTGCCCGCCGCAATATCGGGTCCGCAGCCGGTGCCGCCGCAGCAGCACCCGCAGCACCAGCAGATGGGCGGTCCGCCCCAGCTGCCCGGTGGTGCGCCGCAGCTGCCCGCAGGACCCAGTGGGCACGGCCCGCAGGGCGGTCCGCAGGGCCCCGGCCCGATGGGCCAGGGCGGTCCGATGGGCGGCCCCATGGGTGGTCCCATGGGCGGCCACGGTCCGCAGATGCCCCAGCCCGGCCAGGGCCCCGGCGGCGACAGCGCCGCGCGTGTGCTCTCCCTCGCCCAGCAGACCGCTGACCAGGCGATCGCGGAGGCCCGTTCCGAGGCCAACAAGATCGTCGGCGAGGCCCGCTCGCGCGCCGAGGGCCTCGAGCGTGACGCCCGTGCCAAGGCCGACGCCCTGGAGCGGGACGCGCAGGAGAAGCACCGCGTCGCGATGGGCTCCCTGGAGTCCGCCCGCGCCACGCTGGAGCGCAAGGTCGAGGACCTGCGTGGCTTCGAGCGCGAGTACCGCACGCGTCTGAAGTCCTACCTGGAGTCGCAGCTCCGTCAGCTGGAGACCCAGGCCGACGACTCGCTGGCCCCGCCGCGGACCCCGGCGACGGCTTCCCTTCCGCCGTCCCCGGCGCCTTCCATGGCACCGGCCGGTGCGGGCGCCCCGTCGTACGGCGGCCAGCAGTCCATGGGCGGCAACCAGCAGAACGCCGGTCCGTCCTACGGCGGCCAGCAGCAGATGTCGCCGGCGATGACCCAGCCGATGGCGCCGGTGCGGCCGCAGGCCCCGCAGCCCATGCAGCAGGCTCCGTCGCCGATGCGTGGCTTCCTCATCGACGAGGACGACAACTGACGGCCGTTTCCACGCCGTAGGCGTCGGCAGCGTTCAGGGCGAGGCCCCCAGTTCTTCTGGGGGCCTCGCCCTTTTGTGTGTCAGCACGCAAAGCCGAAGGCCCGGTCCCGCCGAGATCATCGGCGGGACCGGGCCTTCGGGGTTCCTGGCCGACTACGCCTTGCGGAGGCGGAACGTGAGCGCCAGGGACTCGTCCGTGAACGTCTCGCCGTACGCCTCGTCGGCCTCGCCCTGGGCGAAGTCCGTGGCGAGGACCTCGTCCGCGATGAGGCCGGAGTGGTCGGACAGGGCCGTGATCATGACCGGGTCCGTGGAGGTCCAGCGCAGGGCGATCCGGTCCGCGACGTCCAGGCCGCTGTTCTTGCGGGCCTCCTGGATCATGCGGATCGCGTCACGGGCCAGGCCCGCCCGGCGCAGCTCCTCGGTGATCTCCAGGTCGAGGGCGACCGTGGCGCCGGAGTCGGAGGCCACCGACCAGCCCTCGCGCGGGGTCTCCGTGATGATGACCTCGTCCGGGGCCAGCGTCACCTTCTCGCCGTCGACCTCGACCGACGCCGTGCCCTCGCGCAGCGCCAGGGACAGCGCGGCCGCGTCGGCGTCGGCGACGGCCTTGGCGACCGCCTGGACGCCCTTGCCGAACCGCTTGCCCAGCGCGCGGAAGTTGGCCTTCGCCGTCGTGTCGACCAGTGAGCCGCCGACCTCGGAGAGCGACGCGAGCGAGGAGACGTTGAGCTCCTCGGTGATCTGCGCGTGCAGCTCCGGGTTGAGCGTCTCGAAGCCCGTGGCGGCGATCAGCGCGCGCGACAGCGGCTGGCGGGTCTTGACGCCCGACTCCGCGCGCGTGGCGCGGCCCAGCTCCACCAGGCGGCGCACGAGGACCATCTGCTTCGACAGCTCAGGGTCGATCGCCGACAGGTCGGGCTCGGGCCAGGACGTCAGGTGGACCGACTCCGGGGCGTCCGGGGTGACCGGCACCACCAGGTCCTGCCAGACGCGCTCCGCGATGAACGGCGTCAGCGGGGCCATGAGACGCGTGACCGTCTCCAGGACCTCGTGCAGGGTGCGCAGGGCCGCCTTGTCGCCCTGCCAGAAGCGGCGGCGGGAACGGCGTACGTACCAGTTCGAGAGGTTGTCGACGAACGTGGACAGGAGCTTGCCCGCGCGCTGGGTGTCGTAGCCCTCCAGGGACTGCGTGACCTGGTCGGTGAGCGCGTGCAGCTCGCTGAGCAGCCAGCGGTCGAGGAGCGGGCGGTCGGCGGGCGCCGGGTCGGCGTCGCTGGGGGCCCACTTCGACGTGCGTGCGTACAGGGCCTGGAAGGCGACCGTGTTCCAGTACGTGAGGAGCGTCTTGCGGACGACCTCCTGGATGGTGCCGTGGCCCACGCGGCGTGCCGCCCACGGGGAGCCGCCGGCCGCCATGAACCAGCGCACCGCGTCGGCGCCGTGCTGGTCCATCAGCTGGATCGGCTCCAGGATGTTGCCCAGGTGCTTGGACATCTTGCGGCCGTCCTCGGCGAGGATGTGGCCGAGGCAGACGACGTTCTCGTAACTCGACTTGTCGAAGACCAGGGTGCCGACGGCCATCATCGTGTAAAACCAGCCGCGGGTCTGGTCGATGGCCTCCGAGATGAACTGCGCGGGGTAGCGGCTCTCGAAGAGCTCCTTGTTCTTGTGCGGGTATCCCCACTGCGCGAACGGCATCGAACCGGAGTCGTACCAGGCGTCGATGACCTCGGGGACGCGCGTGGCGGTCTCCTGGCAGGTCGGGCAGGGGAAGGTGACCGCGTCGATGTACGGGCGGTGCGGGTCGAGCTCCGACTGGTCGGTGCCCGTCAGGTCGGAGAGCTCGGCGCGCGAGCCGACGCACGTCAAGTGGCCTTCCTCGCAGCGCCAGATGGGCAGCGGGGTGCCCCAGTAGCGGTTGCGGGACAGCGCCCAGTCGACGTTGTTGGTGAGCCAGTCGCCGAAGCGGCCGTGCTTGACCGAGTCGGGGAACCAGTTGGTCTTCTCGTTCTCCTGGAGGAGGCGGTCCTTGATGGCCGTCGTGCGGATGTACCAGGACGGCTGCGCGTAGTAGAGGAGCGCGGTGTGGCAGCGCCAGCAGTGCGGATAGCTGTGCTCGTACGGGATGTGCCGGAAGAGCAGACCGCGGTCCTGGAGGTCCTCGGTGAGCTTTTCGTCGGCCTTCTTGAAGAAGACGCCGCCTACCAGCGGGACGTCCTCCTCGAAGGTGCCGTCGGGGCGCACCGGGTTCACGACCGGGAGGCCGTAGGCGCGGCAGACCTTGAGGTCGTCCTCACCGAAGGCGGGGGACTGGTGGACCAGACCGGTGCCGTCCTCGGTGGTCACGTACTCGGCGTTCACCACGAAGTGGGCCGGTGCCGGGAACTCCACGAGCTCGAAGGGACGCTGGTAGGTCCAGCGCTCCATCTCGGCGCCGGTGAACATCTGGCCCGTGGTCTCCCAGCCCTCGCCGAGGGCCTTCTCGACGAGCGGCTCGGCGACGACGAGCTTCTCCTCACCGTTCGTCGCGACGACGTACGTGACGTCGGGGTGCGCGGCGACCGCGGTGTTGGAGACGAGGGTCCACGGGGTGGTCGTCCACACCAGGAGGGCCGCCTCGCCCGCCAGCGGGCCGCCGGTGAGCGGGAAACGGACGAAGACGGACGGGTCGACGACCGTCTCGTAGCCCTGCGCCAGCTCGTGGTCGGACAGGCCCGTGCCGCAGCGCGGGCACCAGGGGGCGACGCGGTGGTCCTGGACCAGGAGGTCCTTGTTGAAGATCTCCTTCAGGGACCACCAGACGGAGTCGACGTACTCGGGGTTCATTGTGCGGTACGCGTCGTCGAGGTCGACCCAGTAGCCCATGCGGGTCGTGAGGTCGGCGAAGGCGTCGGTGTGCCGGGTGACGGACTCGCGGCACTTGGCGTTGAACTCGGCGATGCCGTACGCCTCGATGTCCTTCTTGCCGTTGAACCCGAGCTCCTTCTCGACCGCGAGCTCCACGGGGAGGCCGTGGCAGTCCCAGCCGGCCTTGCGGGCGACGTGATAGCCCCGCATGGTGCGAAAGCGCGGGAAGACGTCCTTGAAGACGCGGGCCTCGATGTGGTGGGCGCCCGGCATGCCGTTGGCGGTGGGCGGACCTTCGTAGAACACCCACTCGGGGCGGCCCTCGGACTGCTCCAGGCTCTTGGCGAAGATCTTCTGCTCGCGCCAGAAGTCGAGCACGGCGTGCTCGAGGGCGGGCAGGTCGACCTGGGCGGGCACCTGGCGGTACTGCGGCTGCGTGTGCAACGGCTGCGTGTTCAACGCGCTTCCTCCGGCGGACGATTTCGTTCCGTCGGAGGGACGAGAGCCCTTGTCGTGCTCCCGCGGTACCACCCTCCTTGGCCCTCCGTGCGCGGGTGGCGCACGGGAAAGCCCCCTCATTGGGGTCGCGATGCCGGGTCTACTGGCCGCTGCCTGGGGCTTCGGCTTTCTTCCGGCGGCTCCGGGGTGATCTTCGCGTCGCGCCTGCCCCCGGGCTCACACCGTCCCCGGGTCGCTCATGGCCGCGTACGCCGCTACTCGTCCCCATCCACGCTTCTCGCTGTGCCCAGTGTACGGGGCGGGGGCGGGCGGGGCCGACCGGTTTTCGGGGCGGCGGGCGGGGGCCTCAGGCGTGCTGGGGGACCTCGTCACGGAGGGAGTCGCGGACCATCTTCCGCAGCTCCGCGCTGTCGGTGTGACCGTGTACCGACACGGCGTGCTCGCTGGCGGCGCGGACCACTTCCTCCTCCTCGCCGGAGATCGCGAGGGTGCAGTTCGTCTCGCTCGGGAATTCTCGGCAGTCGGCTGTCTTGCGCATGACGCACCTTCTCTGGTCATGCACCAGTTTATGCCTGTTCGGGGCCTGGATACGGGCTCGGGCCCGGAGCCGTCGAGGCCACCGGGGCTGACCCGAATGGCGACATGCGCGGCGTCCGTCTCCCGGCCCGTCATGGCGGGCGGATTACCGGGCTGGGAGCTGGGCACAACGCATGCATGCTCGCCGCGCGGCACCCGTGGGGCGGGCGTATCGAGCGGCGTGCCCCGTTGCCGCGGACCCTGAGTCGATTTATCGTCCCAGCACGATTGCGCGTGCAAGATCACAAAATGTGAAGGGGCCGCGGCCATGGTGGCGAAGAAGACCGCCGTACAGCATTCGGCGTCAGGCAGATCCACGGGCGCGGCCACCAAGAAGACGGCTGCGAAGAAGACCGCGGCCAAGAAGACCGCCGCCACGAAGACCGCCGCCAAGAAGGCCGTGGCGAAGAAGGCAGCCGTCAAGAAGGCCGTGGCGAAGAAGGCGGTCGCCAAGGTCGCCGACATCGGCAAGAAGTCGGAGGCCGGGGCCGCGGACGACGCGACCCAGGAAGCCGCCGCCGCGAAGAAGGCTCCCGCGGCGAAGAAGGCCCCCGTGGCGAAGAAGAGCGCGGCCAAGAAGACAGTTGCCAAGAAGGCAGCCGGCAAGAAGAGCACGGCCAAGAAGACGGCTGCGACAGTGGCCGAGGGCGCGGCTCAGGCCGCGGAGACGACGGGAGCCACGACAGTGGTCACGAAGAAGACTCCGGGCACGGCGACGGCGGCCAAGAAGCCGACGGCGGTGCCCAAGGCGCGTGTCGCGGCGGCGGAGCCCGGTGAGCTCGCGGTCCGCCCCGGCGAGGACCCCTGGACCCCGGAGGAGGTCGAGGAGGCCCGTGCGGAGCTCCAGAGCGAGGCGCTGCGGCTCGGCAGCGAGATCACTTCCTCCGAGGACGCCCTGGCGGGCCTGATGCGCGACTCCGGGGACGGCGCCGGCGACGACGACGCGGACACCGGCACGAAGAACATCACCCGGGAACACGAGATGTCGCTGGCCGCCAACGCGCGCGAGATGCTCGAACAGACCGAGCGCGCCCTGGAGCGTCTCGACGCAGGGACGTACGGCATCTGCGAGAACTGCGGCAATCCCGTCGGCAAGGCGCGGATGCAGGCCTTCCCCCGGGCGACCCTGTGCATGGACTGCAAGCAGAAGCAGGAACGGCGCTACTGAACACGGCCTGACCACCTGGTGCCGTACGTGTGTGCCGTACCCTCGTCCCCAGTCAGGTACCTAGGTTGAGGGACTCACGTGGCAGAGGCGGAGCGCATCATCGGTACGCCGGACAACCCTGAGGCGGCTGGGGCCGAGCCGGAGCGCTCCGCCCCGGGCTCCGGCGACGCGGCGGGGCAGGACGAGCAGGTCTCGCCGGACGAGCAGCGGCCCAAGGGCAAGCGCAAGCTCCTGGCCCTGTTCGCGGTGGCCGCGTTCGCGTACGCCCTGGACCTCGTCAGCAAGATGATCGTCGTCGCCAAGCTCGAGCACCACGAGCCGATCGAGGTCATCGGGGACCTGCTGCAGTTCAACGCCATCCGGAACGCGGGCGCGGCCTTCGGCATGGGCGAGGCGTTCACCGTGATCTTCACCTTCATCGCGGCCGCGGTGATCGTGGTGATCGCCCGGCTGGCCCGCAAGCTCTACAGCCTGCCGTGGGCGATCGCGCTCGGCATGCTGCTCGGCGGAGCCCTCGGGAACCTCACCGACCGGATCTTCCGTGCCCCCGGAGTGTTCGAGGGAGCGGTGGTCGACTTCATCGCGCCGAAGGGCTTCGCGGTGTTCAACCTCGCGGACTCGGCGATCGTGTGCGGCGGCTTCCTGATCGTGATCCTGTCCTTCCGCGGCCTGGACCCGGACGGGACCGTCCACAAGGACTGAGCGCTCGGGGCGAGGGGCTCGCGGTGCGGGAGTGTCAGCGGCCTCCTGCATACTCAATGGGTGAGCACGATTCCCGAGATCCGTACCCTGCCCGTGCCGGACGGCCTGGAGGGCGAGCGCGTCGACGCCGCCATCTCCCGCATGTTCGGTTTTTCCCGCACGAAGGCCGCCGAGCTGGCGGCGGCAGGCAAGGTGATGGTCGACGGCAGCGTGGTCGGCAAGTCCGAGCGTGTGCACGGCGGCGCCTGGCTGGAGGTGGAGATGCCGCAGGCGCCCGCTCCGGTGCAGATCGTCGCCGAGCCCGTCGAGGGCATGGAGATCATCCATGACGACGACGACATCCTCGTGATCGTCAAGCCGGTGGGCGTGGCCGCGCATCCGAGCCCCGGCTGGAGTGGCACCACGGTGATCGGCGGCCTCGCGGCCGCCGGGTACCGCATCTCGACCTCCGGTGCCGCCGAGCGCCAGGGCATCGTGCACCGCCTCGACGTGGGCACCTCCGGTCTTATGGTGGTCGCCAAGTCCGAGCGCGCGTACACCTCCCTGAAGCGGCAGTTCAAGGAGCGCACGGTCGACAAGCGCTACAACGCGCTCGTGCAGGGCCACCCCGACCCGATGAGCGGCACGATCGACGCCCCCATCGGCCGCCACCCGAACCACGACTACAAGTGGGCGGTCACGGCCGAGGGCAAGCCCTCCGTCACGCACTACGACCTCATCGAGGCGTTCCGGGCGGCCTCGCTGCTCGACATCAAGCTGGAGACGGGCCGCACGCACCAGATCCGCGTGCACATGGCGGCCCACCGCCACCCGTGCGTGGGCGACCTGACGTACGGCGCGGACCCGACCCTCGGCAAGCGGCTCGGTCTCACGCGCCAGTGGCTGCACGCCGTGCGGCTCGGCTTCGAGCACCCCGGGGACGGCCAGTGGGTGGAGTTCGAGAGCACCTACCCCGACGACCTCCAGCAGGCGCTGGACCGGGTGCGGGCGGAGAGCTCATGAGCGCCAAGGTCACCTGCCGGGTCGCGGTCGAGCCCGACGACCTGGAGGCCTGCTTCGCGGTCCGCAAGGAAGTCTTCGTCGTGGAGCAGCAGGTCCCCGAGGACCTCGAGTACGACGCGTACGACGCCGACGCGGTGCACGTCATCGCGGTCCGCGACGACGGTCTTCCGCTGGGCACGGGCCGGCTGCTCACCGGCGAGGCGGCCGCGGCCAAGAACGGCGGCGACGCCGAGGTGGGCGCGCTCGGCCGGCTCGCGGTGGCCAAGGCCGCGCGCGGCCTCGGTGTGGGAGCCGCCCTGGTGCGGGCGATAGAGGACGCGGCACGCGCGCGTGGCCTCACCGCCGTGGACCTGCACGCGCAGACGCATGCCCTGGGGTTCTACGAACGTCTGGGATACGAGGTGTACGGCCCCGAGTTCCCGGACGCGGGCATCCCGCACCGTGCGATGCGCAAGGCGCTGGGCTAGCGGCGCAACCGGCGTTGAGCCGGTTCGGGGGGAACGCGTGGCAGGGTTGAGGTCTTGATCGTCCGAGTCTCGGACACCTTCGACCCGAACTCCTTCGAACCGCCTCGAAACCGCCGGAGGGCGCACCGTGGACCAGCTGGCGCTGCTGCTCATTCTCTTGCTCGGGGCCGTGGTGACGGTGCCGCTCGGGGAGCGGCTCGGGCTGCCCGCGCCCGTCCTCATGACGCTGGCCGGGATCGCGCTCGCGTTCGTCAGCTGGGTGCCGAACATCGAGATCCCGCCGGACTACATCCTCCCGCTGGTGCTGCCGCCCTTGCTGTACGCGGCCGTCCAGCGCACCTCCTGGCGGCAGTTCACGGCCAACAGACGCCCCATCTTCCTGCTCGCCGTGGCCCTGGTCTTCGTGACGACCGCCGCGGTCGCCGCCATCGCCAACTCGGTGGTCCCCGGGCTTCCGATCGCCGCTGCCGTGGCGCTCGGCGCGCTCGTGGCGCCGCCCGACCCGGTCGCAGCGACGGCCGTCGCCGGGTCGCTCGGGCTGCCGCGGCGGCTCGTGTCGATCCTGGAGGGTGAGGGGCTCTTCAACGACGTCACGGCGATCGTGCTCTACCACG
The DNA here is from genome assembly GCF_040730185.1 of Streptomyces sp. Je 1-332. Classification (NCBI taxonomy): domain Bacteria; kingdom Bacillati; phylum Actinomycetota; class Actinomycetes; order Kitasatosporales; family Streptomycetaceae; genus Streptomyces; species Streptomyces sp. Je 1-332. The sequence goes on along the minus strand of NZ_CP160402.1, from coordinate 2,067,160 downwards.
TTGCGATCGCGGCGACGATCAGCGGGACGTTCTCGTGGCCGTCCGCGGTGGGGCAGCTGGTGCTCTCCGGAGTGGTCGCCGTCGCCGTGGGATTCGCGCTCGGCTGGGTCACCAACAAGCTCATGGGGCTGCTCGGCGATGCCACCCTGCAGACCGGCCTGACGCTGCTCGTGCCCTTCGTGAGCTACGTGCTGGCCGAGGAGCTGCTCGGCTCCGGTGTGCTCGCCGTACTGACGACCGCGCTCTATCTCGCGGAGCACAGCGCGGACGCCGACGACGTGCTCGGCCGGATCACCGGGCAGACCTTCTGGCAGATCGTCGACACCCTGGTCACCGGTGTCGCCTTCGGGCTCATCGGGCTCGAACTGCACAACGTCTTCGGCACGGCGAGCGGCCGTGAGATGCAGATGCTCGGCTGGGGCGCGGCGGTCGTCGCGGTCGTCGTCGGCGTACGACTGCTGTGGCTGCTGCCCGCGACCTGGCTCGCCAAGCGGCTGCACAAGCTGCGGGACGTCGACGAGGAGATCCCGACGACCTGGCGCGAGACCGTCGTCATGTGGTGGTCCGGGATGCGCGGAGTGGCCTCCGTGGCCCTCGCCCTGGCCATTCCGCTCAAGATGGAGAACGGCGACCCCTTCCCGGCCCGCGACGAGATCATCTTCATCGCCTTCTGTGTGATCATGGCCACCCTCGTCGTCCAGGGGCTCACGCTGCCCTGGCTGGTGAAGAAGCTCGGGGTGCGTGCGGACACCGACGCCGAGCGGGCCGTCGAGCGGGACCTCGCCATCCGGGCGGCCAAGGCGGCCAAGCGCCGCCTCAAGGAGATCGAGGAGGTCGAGGAGCTGCCGGAGGACCTCTCCGAGCGGCTGCTGCGCGGGGCCTTCGACATCGGGGCCAGGATCAGCCCCGACATCGTCGACGACGAGCGGCGCGAGCGGTACTCCAAGCGCGCCGACCGGCTCAAGGCGGTCCAGCGCATCCAGCGCGACATGATGTCGGCCGCCCGTCACGAGATCCTCGCCGCGCGCAGCGAACCCGGCGCCGATCCGGAGATCGTCGACCGGGTCCTGCACCAGCTGGACGTACGCAGCCTGCGGTCCTGAGAGAGGCCCACCAGGCCCGCGGGTTCAGCCCCGGCCCGTGCGCGGCACGATCGGCGGGGGCGGATGCGGATGGTCGTCGTCCGGCGGCAGCTCGGCCCAGGCCGTGGAGACCTTCGGCAGCGCGTACGCGTGGTGGTCGGTCAGCCAGCGGACCAGATGCTCGCGCACCGTCACCCGCACCGTCCAGATGTCGTCCGCGTCCTTGGCGGTGACCAGGGCGCGGACCTCGATCGTGTTCGGCGTCGTGTCCGTGACCGCTAGGCCCCAGTCCCTGCCGTCCCAGGCCGCGCACTCGCGCAGGATGTCCTGGAGCTTCTCGCGCATCTCGGTGATGGGCGCGGAGTGGTCCAGCTGGAAGAAGACCGTGCCGGTCATCTGGGAGCCGCCGCGCGACCAGTTCTCGAAGGGCTTCGACACGAAGTACGAGACCGGCATCGTGATCCGGCGCTCGTCCCAGGTCCGTACGGCAAGGAAGGTCAGCGTGATCTCGTCGATCGTGCCCCACTCGCCGTCCACGACGACCGTGTCGCCGATCCGCACCATGTCGCCGAACGCGATCTGCAGCCCAGCGAAGAGATTGGCGAGGGTGGACTGGGCCGCGACGCCCGCGACGATGCCGAGTACGCCGGCCGACGCGAGCAGGGACGTCCCGGCCGCCTGCATGGCGGGGAACGTGAGGAGCATCGCCCCGACGGCCACCACACCGACGATCGCGGTGACCACCCGCTGGATGAGGGTGACCTGCGTACGCACCCTGCGGACGCGGGCCGGATCGCGGTGGGCGTTGGCGTACTGGGCGTAGGTGGCCTCGACGATGGCGGTCGCGATGCGGACCAGGAGCCAGGCCACCGAGCCGATGAGCACGAGGGTCAGGGTCTGGCCGATGCCCGCCGAATGGTCCTCGGCGATCTTGGCCTGCCCGAAGGAGCCGCGCAACAAGGTGGCGCACATGACGAGTTGGAGCGGCAGCCTGCAGCGGCGCAGCAGGCCCCACAGGGGGTTGTCGGGGTGACGGTCGTCGGCCCGGCGCAGCAGCACATCGGCCAGCCATCCCACGGCCAGCGTGAGCACGACCGAGCCGCCGACCACGATCAACGGACGCAGTACGTTCTCCATGCCCCCGAGGGTAGGTGGCACGATGGCCTCATGAACATCATGCTTTTCCACTCGACGTACGGGCTGCGGCCCGCGGTGCACGCGGCGGCCGACCGGCTGCGCGCGGAAGGACACGAGGTGTGGACGCCCGACCTCTTCGACGGGCGCACCTTCGACACCGTCGAGGAAGGCATGGCCTTCAAGGACGAGCTCGGCAAGGACGAGCTCCTGAAGCGGGCGATTCTGGCCTCCGCGCCCTACTCCGAGCGGGGTCTGGTCTATGCCGGGTTCTCGCTCGGCGCCGCCACCGCGCAGACCCTCGCCCTCGGCGACGACAAGGCGCGCGGGCTGCTTCTCCTGCACGGCACGTCCGACATCGCGGAGAACACGACGGCGGACGAGCTGCCGGTGCAGCTGCACGTCGCCGAGCCGGATCCGTTCGAGACGGACGACTGGCTGAGCGCGTGGTACCTCCAGATGGGGCGCGCGGGCGCCGACGTCGAGGTCTACCGCTACGCCGGAGCCGGACACATCTACACCGACCCCGATCTCGACGACTTCGACGCGGAGGCGGCCGAGGCGACGTGGCGGACGGCGATCGGCTTCCTGGAATCCCTCTGACCGGTCACTCGGTGGGCCCTCACGCGCGCGTGCAGGTCACCCGGTGACCCTCACGCCCGCGTGCACCGGCCCACCGGAGCGCTCGCGGGCGGCTTGCAGATCAGGCCGAAGTCGTCGCTGCTGGAGCTGAGATACCGCCCGGCGCACTCCTTGTCGGTGGTCCTGCCGCGCTCGGCGCAGAACCGCAGGGCGGCACGGCCGTCCGCGAAGGGCCCGCGAGCGTAGATCACCCAGTAGCCCGGTCGCAGCGACGCGTAGTCGTCACTGCGCAGATACCGCGCCTCCGGCACGTCCTTGCGCACGACAGCGAGCCTGCGGTCGCGGGTATCCGCGCCCGTGCCGACGGGCTCGGAGTGGAGCTGGGCGATCCAGCTGCCCGCAGCGGGCGGGACGCCGGGCGATGACTCGGGTGCCGTGGTCGGGCTCCTGCCCGGGTCCGGATTCTTGCCCGGCGCCGAACTCCTGCCCGTCTCAGGGCTCTTGGACGCCTTGACGGGCTCCGACGAAGCCTTGGACGAAGCCTCCGCGGAGGCGCCGCCCTTGCCCTCCGCCCCGCCCGTCCCCGACCCGCCCCGCAGGGCGAGCACCAGCGCGGCGCCGGCCACCAGGGCGAGCACCACGGCGACCACCGCGAGGAGCACCGGCGTACGTCGTCGGGGCTCGGCGGGCGGCGGCTCCACCGGGAGCGCCGGCCGGTCGGAGGTCTCCGTCGGCTGCCAGGAGACGCCGCTCGCCACCGCGGCGAGCATGGCGTCCAGGCGCTCCGCGTCCGGGCGCAGCGCCGGGTCGCGCACCAGGAGGGCGTTCAGGACCGGGGTGAGCGCCCCCGAGCGCGTCGGCGGCGGCACGGGCTCGTCGAGCACGGCGGCGAGCGTGGCGAGCGTCGTGGCGCGGCGCAGCGGGCTGACGCCCTCCATGGCGAGGTACAGGACGAGGCCGAGTGACCAGAGGTCGGCCGCCGGGCCCTGGTCCGTGCCGCGGATGCGCTCGGGCGCCATGTACTCGGGTGAGCCGATCAGGTCGCCGGTCGCGGTGAGCTGCGTGGAGCCCAGGAGCGTGGCGATGCCGAAGTCCGTGAGGACCACGGAGGGGCCTTGGCCGCCGGAGGTCTCGCCCCGCAGCAGGATGTTGGCGGGCTTCACGTCCCGGTGCAGGATGCCCGCCGCGTGGGCGACGCGCAGCGCCGAGAGCAGCTCGCGGCCGATGCGTGCCGCCTCGCGCGGCGTCAACGTGCCCTGTTCCAGGAGGTCTTGGAGCGTGCGTCCCGGCAGCAGCTCCATCACCAGCCAGGGGTGCGGGCCCGTGTCCACGATGTGGTGGATCGTCACCACGTGCGGGTGGTTGAGCCGGGCCAGCGCCCTGGCCTCGCGCAGCACGCGCTCCCGCAGGACGCGTGACTGCTCGCCCGTCAGCTCCCGTGCGGCGGGCCGCACCTCCTTGATGGCCACCTCGCGGTGCAGCACGGTGTCACGCGCTCGCCACACCGTGCCCATACCGCCGCTGCCGAGCCGCTCCAGCAGCTCGAAGCGCCCGTCCACCACGTCCCCCTGGCCACTCATGTCGTTAGGGTAAGGGGCGTCGGCGACGGGCGTGACCCGGGTCGGCGTCGCCCGAAGAGCGGGCGAACGACTGAACGTTCGCCCGCTCTTCGAGCAAGGGCCGCTCAGCGAGCGGCCCTTGAGTCCGTTCAGCCCTTGAGGGCCGCGTCGATGGCCGTCTTGTAGTCCTCGACCGTCGACGGAGCGTTCTTCTTGTCGGGGCCGGTCAGCTTCTTGCCGTCCATGACGAAGGAGGGCGTGCCGTCGACGCCGTCCTTGTTGTCGTCGAACTTCTTCGACATCTCCAGGGCCCAGCGGTCGTACGTGCCGTCCTTGACGTCCTTCGCGAAGGTCTTGCTCTTCTTGAGCTCGGGGACGTCGTTCGCGATCTTGGTGAGGAACGCGTCGTCCTTGAACTTGTCCTCCGTCTCGGAGGGGTGGTTCTCCTTGGAGAACAGCGCCTTCTTGTAGTCGAGGAAGGCCTGGTCGCTCACGTTCAGGGCGGCACCCATCGCGCTGAGCGCGTTCTTGGAGCCCTCACCCGTGAGGTTGCGGTCGAGGAACGAGGCGCCGATGAACTGGATCTTGTACTTGCCGTCCTTCACGTCCTTCTCGACCGTCGGGCCGACCGCCTGCTCGAAGCTGGCGCAGACCGGGCAGCGCGGGTCCTCGTAGACCTTCAGGGTCTTCTTGGCGCTGTCCTTGCCGATGACGACGGTCGTGCCGTCCGTGCCCGCGGAGTTGGCCGGCTTGACCAGCTTCTCGTCCTTGGCGGCTTCCCAGTGGCCGGGCTTGTTGGCCTGCATGACGGCGTAGCCGACGCCGGCCGCGATCGCCAGGACCGCGACGACGGAGACGCCGACGATCATCGACCGCTTCCGCTTCTGGCGCTTGCGCTCGGCTTCCTGCTGGGCGCGGATCCGCTCGCGGGCCGCCGACTTGGCCGCCTGGCTGTTGCGCTTGCTCATGATGATGTTCTCCGTAGGGGTGACGTGCGTGGGGACGGTGGTGCTCAGGCGAAGGCGGCCGAGCACGGCGGTCCACGCCGTCCCACGAAGTGCACGAGAAGGCGCGTACGCGCGGTCCGCACCCGGCTCGCGGGGCGCGGGGCGCGCCGCACGGGCCGCGGGCGGACACCCACCGCGGCGACCGCGATGAGCAGCGGCCGGAAGGTGGCGGCGGTCACCGCGCGCAGCACCTGGGCCAGGGCGCGTTCGCCGCGCCGCAGCCAGGCCGCCGCGAGCAGGCCGACCGCGATGTGCGCGCCGAGCAGCAGCCAGGCGGCGCCCGGGTCGGCGTCGGCGAACAGCACGGTGCCGCGGTGTCCGTCGCCGCCGGTCATCCGGGCCAGCGGGGTGCCGACACTGGCGCCGCCGCACAGTACGTCGAAACCGACCGAGCGCAGCGGGCCCGCGACGGGGCCGCCCGCCTGGCCGTAACAGACGTGCTGCCCCGTGGTGAACACCGTGTCGGCGGCCAGCTCGAGGGGGATCAGCAGGGCGGCGATGCGGCCGTAGCCGCGCTCGCGGCCCGCCAGCGCGTACGCGATGACGAAGACCGCGCCGGAGATCACCGCGACGGTGGTCAGCGGCAGCGGGGCGCGGGAGAGCAGCACGTGCGACGCGGCGGAGAGCGTCACGACGAGCGCCGTGAAGAGCGCCGCGCGCACGGCTCTGAGCTGGGTCCCGGATATGTCCATCGCGCAGCTGAGTGTGCCATGTGCTCCCGTAAGGCAGCCCTAAAGGGTGCCTATGAGTCGCACGATGGCGTCCTCGTGCCTACAGACCCGGAATCCGGCCGTTACGGAACAGGTCGACGAAGATCTGGTGGTCCCTGCGGGCCCGCGCGCCGTACTCGTGCGCGAAGTCCACGAGCAGGTCACCGAAGCTCTCCTCGTCCGCCGCGATGGCGGCGTCGATGGCACGCTCCGTGGAGAACGGCACCAGGTCGGAGTGGCCGCTCTCGTCGTCGGCTGCGGAGTGCATCGTGGCGGTGGCGCGGCCCAGGTCGGCGATGACCGCGGCGATCTCGTCCCAGTCGTCGATGTCCGACCAGTCCAGGTCCACGGCGTACGGAGAGACCTCGGCGACCAGCTGTCCCGCGCCGTCCAGCTCGGTCCAGCCGAGCCACGGGTCGGCGTGCGCCTGGAGGGCGCGCTGCGAGATGACCGTGCGGTGGCCCTCGTGCTGGAAGTAGTCACGGACCGCGCCGTCGGTGATGTGCCGCGAGACCGCCGGGGTCTGCGCCTGCTTGAGGTAGATCACGACGTCGTTCTCCAGGGCGTCGCTGTTGCCCTCGAGAAGGATGTTGTACGACGGCAGGCCCGCGGAGCCGATGCCGATGCCGCGGCGGCCGACGACGTCCTTCACCCGATACGAGTCGGGGCGGGTGAGCGAGGACTCGGGCAGCGTCTCCAGATAGCCGTCGAAGGCGGCGAGCACCTTGTACCGCGTGGCCGCGTCGAGCTCGATGGAGCCGCCGCCCGGCGCGAAGCGGCGTTCGAAGTCGCGGATCTCCGTCATGGAGTCCAGGAGGCCGAAGCGGGTCAGCGAGCGAGCGTCACGCAGTGCGTCCAGGAGCGGGCCCTGGGCGGTGTCCAGGGTGAAGGGCGGCACCTCGTCGCTCTTGGCGCCGGTCGCCAGGTCGTGGATCCGCTCGCGGTACGCCGCCGCGTAGATCCGGACCAGGTCGGTGATCTGTTCGTCGCTGAGCGCCTTCGTGTACCCGATCAGGGCCACGGAGGCGGCGAAGCGCTTCAGGTCCCAGGTGAAGGGCCCCACGTACGCCTCGTCGAAGTCGTTCACGTTGAAGATCAGGCGGCCCTGGGCGTCCATGTACGTGCCGAAGTTCTCCGCGTGCAGGTCGCCGTGGATCCACACCCGCCCCGTGCGCTCGTCCAGGTACGGACCGCCGTGCTGCTCGCGCTCCAGGTCCCCGTAGAAGAGGCAGGCCGTGCCGCGGTAGAACGCGAAGGCGGAGCCGGCCATCTTCCGGAACTTCACCCGGAACGCGGCGGGGTCCGCGGCGAGGAGCTCACCGAAAGCGGTGTCGAACACGGAGAGGATCTGCTCGCCGCGCTGCTCAGCGGTGGGCTGCGGGTCCGACATCGCGGGGTGCCTCCAGTAACGGGTGGTGCCAGGTCGTGCATGACATTTTGGACAGGCCTTCCGACCTGTCCAACGCACGACGGTACCCCCGAGTGCCCGCCGCTTGTCAGTGCTCCGGATTAGACTTCCACGCTGTCCCCCCAGACTGCCCGCAGCCTGTCGCCAAGAGTTCCCCGGAGGCCTCCCGCCGTGACCAAGCCGCCCTTTACGCACCTCCACGTCCACACCCAGTACTCGCTGCTGGACGGTGCCGCGCGGCTCAAGGACATGTTCAACGCCTGTAATGAGATGGGCATGACGCACGTCGCCATGTCCGACCACGGCAACCTCCACGGGGCGTACGACTTCTTCCACTCGGCGCAGAAGGCGGGCGTCACGCCGATCATCGGCATCGAGGCGTATGTGGCGCCGGAGTCCCGCCGCAACAAGCGGAAGATCAAGTGGGGCCAGCCGCACCAGAAGCGCGACGACGTCTCGGGTTCGGGTGGTTACACCCACAAGACGATCTGGGCGGCGAACAGCACCGGCCTGCACAACCTCTTCCGGCTCTCCTCGGACGCGTACGCGGAGGGCTGGCTGCAGAAGTGGCCGCGTATGGACAAGGAGACGATCTCCCAGTGGTCGGAGGGTCTCATCGCCTCCACCGGCTGCCCCTCCGGAGAGCTCCAGACCCGGCTGCGCCTCGGCCAGTTCGACGAGGCGGTGAAGGCCGCCGCCGAGTACCAGGACATCTTCGGCAAGGACCGGTACTTCCTGGAGCTGATGGACCACGGCATCGACATCGAGCGCCGGGTCCGTGACGACCTGCTCCGGGTCGGCAAGAAGCTCGGCATCCCGCCCCTGGTCACGAACGACTCGCACTACACGTACGCACACGAGTCCGTCGCGCATGACGCCCTGCTCTGCATCCAGACCGGCAAGAACCTCTCGGACCCGGACCGTTTCCGCTTCGACGGCACCGGCTACTACCTGAAGTCGACGGACGAGATGTACGCCATCGACTCCTCGGACGCCTGGCAGGAAGGCTGCCGTAACACGCTCCTGGTGGCCGAGCAGATCGACACCACCGGCATGTTCGAGAAGCGCGACCTCATGCCGAAGTTCGACATCCCGGAGGGCTTCACCGAAGTCACCTGGTTCCAGGAGGAGGTCCGGGTCGGCATGAACCGCCGCTACCCGGGCGGTGTCCCCGAGGACCGGCAGCAGCAGGCCGAGTACGAGATGGACATCATCATCCAGATGGGCTTCCCGGGGTACTTCCTCGTGGTCGCCGACTTCATCATGTGGGCCAAGAACAACGGCATCGCGGTGGGCCCCGGCCGTGGCTCCGCGGCAGGCTCGATCGTCGCGTACGCCATGGGCATCACCGACCTCGACCCCATCACGCACGGCCTGATCTTCGAGCGGTTCCTCAACCCCGAGCGCGTGTCCATGCCCGATGTCGACATCGACTTCGACGAGCGCAGGCGCGTCGAGGTGATCCGGTACGTGACGGAGAAGTACGGCGCCGACAAGGTCGCCATGATCGGCACGTACGGAAAGATCAAGGCGAAGAACGCCATCAAGGACTCCGCGCGCGTGCTCGGATATCCGTACGCGATGGGCGACCGCCTCACCAAGGCGATGCCCGCCGACGTCCTCGGCAAGGGCATCGACCTCTCCGGCATCACCGACCCCAAGCACCCGCGCTACAGCGAGGCGGGCGAGATCCGGGGGATGTACGAGAACGAGCCCGACGTGAAGAAGGTCATCGACACCGCCAAGGGCGTCGAGGGCCTGGTCCGGCAGATGGGCGTGCACGCCGCCGGCGTCATCATGTCCAGCGAGCCGATCGTGGACCACGCCCCGCTGTGGACCCGGCACACGGACGGCGTGACGATCACGCAGTGGGACTACCCCCAGTGCGAGTCGCTCGGCCTGCTCAAGATGGACTTCCTGGGCCTGCGAAACCTCACCATCATGGACGACGCCGTCAAGATGGTGCGGAACGACAAGGGTGTCGACCTGGAGATGCTCTCGCTCCCGCTCGACGACCCGAAGACCTTCGAACTGCTCTGCCGCGGTGACACGCTCGGCGTCTTCCAGTTCGACGGCGGCCCGATGCGCTCGCTGCTCCGCCAGATGCAGCCCGACAACTTCGAGGACATTTCCGCCGTTTCGGCCCTGTACCGGCCGGGCCCGATGGGCATGAACTCGCACATCAACTACGCGGAGCGCAAGAACGGCCGCCAGGAGATCACGCCGATCCACCCGGAGCTCGAAGAGCCCCTGAAGGAGACGCTCGGCCTGACCTACGGCCTCATCGTGTACCAGGAGCAGGTGCAGAAGGCCGCGCAGATCATCGCCGGGTACTCGCTGGGCGAAGCGGACATCCTGCGCCGCGTGATGGGCAAGAAGAAGCCCGAGGAGCTGGAGAAGAACTTCGTCCTCTTCCAGGCGGGCGCCCGGAAGAACGGCTACTCGGACGCGGCGATCCAGGCCCTGTGGGACGTCCTGGTCCCCTTCGCCGGATACGCGTTCAACAAGGCGCACTCCTCCGCGTACGGCCTCGTCACGTACTGGACCGCCTACCTCAAGGCGAACTACCCCGCCGAGTACATGGCGGCGCTGCTGACCTCGGTGAAGGACGACAAGGACAAGTCGGCCATCTACCTCAACGAGTGCCGGCGCATGGGCATCAAGGTCCTGCCGCCCAACGTGAACGAGTCCGTGCACAACTTCGCCGCCCAGGGCGACGACGTGATCCTCTTCGGCCTGGAGGCCGTCCGGAACGTCGGCACGAACGTGGTCGAGTCGATCGTCCGCTCCCGCAAGGCCAAGGGAAAGTTCGCCTCCTTCCCCGACTACCTCGACAAGGTCGAGGCCGCCGCCTGCAACAAGCGGACCACGGAGTCACTGATCAAGGCGGGCGCCTTCGACACCATGGGGCACACCCGCAAGGGCCTGACCGCGCAGTACGAGCCCATGATCGACAACGTGGTGCAGGTCAAACGCAAGGAGGCGGAAGGGCAGTTCGACCTCTTCGGAGGGGGCGAGGAGGCAGGCGGCGAGCCGGGCTTCGGGCTCGACGTCGAGTTCTCCACCGACGAGTGGGAGAAGACGTATCTCCTCGCCCAGGAGCGGGAGATGCTCGGTCTGTACGTCTCCGACCACCCGCTGTTCGGCCTGGAGCACGTCCTGTCCGACAAGGCCGACGCGGGCATCGGACAGCTCACCGGCGGTGACTACTCGGACGGTTCGATCGTCACCATCGGCGGCATCATCTCCGGCCTCCAGCGCAAGATGACCAAGCAGGGCAACGCCTGGGCGATCGCGACCGTCGAGGACCTCGCGGGCTCCATCGAGTGCATGTTCTTCCCGGCGACGTACCAGCTGGTGTCGACCCAACTCGTCGAGGACGCCGTGGTGTTCGTCAAGGGCCGCCTCGACAAGCGCGAGGACGTGCCGCGCCTGGTCGCGATGGAGCTCCAGGTCCCCGACCTGTCGAACGCGGGCACCAACGCGCCCGTCCTGATCACCATTCCGACGGTGAAGGTGACCCCGCCGATGGTCAGCCGCCTCGGCGAGATCCTCAGTCACCACCGAGGCAACAGCGAGGTGCGGATCAAGCTGCAGGGGGCACAGAAGACGACGGTGCTGCGGCTGGACCGACACCGGGTGCAGCCGGATCCCGCCCTTTTCGGTGACCTGAAGGTGCTGCTCGGCCCGTCCTGTCTCGCCGGCTAGGCCGCACCCCCGCACCCCCGCACCTTCGCCCACCCCGCACACGCAGAAGGGGCGCGCCCGGAATCCCGGGCGCGCCCCTTCGCGCATATACGCCTGTGTGGGCGTCAGTTGAGGCGTCAGTTGTGGCCGAAGCGACGCTGGTGCTTGCGGGCGACCTCGGCCGGGCTGCCCTGCGACTGCACGGCGTCCTTCATCCTCGACTCGGCCTGCTCCGCCGACGACTTGGCCTGCTCCTGCGCCTGCTCCGCGGCGGAAGCACGGTTCTGATCGCCGCCCTGCTTGCGGTTCTTGTTCTTGCCCATGGTGATCTTCCTCCTGAGGGGGATCTGGGGGCCAGGACGCGACCAGATTCACATATGCCGACAAGCTGCGCATTTCAGAGAATTACCGTGCGTAATAAGCCCTGTCGGAGAGTGAAGTCGACATACGCCACGCCGAAGATCGAGTTCCGGCCGTTAACCTCCGCAGGGTCGGGCAGACTCGAAGGAAACCCGAACCATTACTTCCAGGGAATCTCCAGGGAAAGAGGGTGGATCGCGTGGACCGCTGCATCGTCCTGGTGGACGCCGGGTATCTGCTGGGTGCCGCCGCGAGTCTCCTCGCGGGCGAGCCGTCCCGGTCCCGGATCACCGTCGATCACACCGCCCTGATCCAGGGCATCCGTGAGCGCGCCGAATCCGACACCGAACGCCCCCTCCTGCGGATCTACTGGTTCGACGGAGCCCCCGACCGCGTACCGCAGCCCGAGCACCGCAGGCTGCGCGTCATGCCGCGCGTGACGGTCCGGCTCGGCGCCCTGACCCGCAGTGACGGCCGGTGGGCCCAGAAGGGCGTCGACGCCGCCATGCACGCCGAGCTGACGGAGCTGGCCCGCAACCGCGCCTGCTCGGACATCGTGCTCATCACCGGCGACGGGGACCTGCTGCCCGGCATGATGGCCGCCAAGGAGCACGGCGTCGCCGTCCACCTGTGGGCCGTCCAGGCCGCCGACGGGGACTACAACCAGTCCGAGGACCTCGTGGCCGAGGCCGACGAGCGCCGCGTCCTGGACCGGGCGTGGATCACCAAGGCCGTACGCCCCAAGGAGCTCACCGGCGTCTGCGCGCCCCCTCCCGTCCCGCGCCCCGAGATCGCCGCCATCCTCTCCGCGCCCCTGCCGGAGTCCGCGCTCGCGGCCAGCGCCCAGCGGGCCGCCGACGAGGCCGCGGGGGTCCAGCACGGCCAGCAGCACGTTCAGCACGGTCAGCACGCCGAAGCCGGGGCCAACGGCGACAGCGGCGGCCCCCACCACATCCCGCCGGGCAAGGGCGTGCCCACCCCCAAGGACCTGGCCGCCCTGCGCGGCCCCGGCACGCAGGCCGCACAGCACCCCACCAACGCCACGCTGCGCTGGTCGTCCGACAAGGGCTGGGTCGAGCGCCCCGGCGGCGCCGCGGAGAGCCCGGAGGCCGCCGCCCTGCCGACGCTCGCCCAGCTGACGACCGCCGAGCAGCGCTGGGCCGACCGCGAGGAGGACATCACCACCGTCGGCGGTGACCCCTTCGAGGTCGGGCAGGTGTTCGCACGCCGCTGGATGGCCCGCCTGCCGGAACAGCACAACCTCCACAAGCTCTCGACGATGTACCCGCGCATCCCGCACCGCGTCGACGGCGAGCTCCTGCGGTACGCGGCCCGCTTCGGTCTGCTCGCCCACAAGGACGACCAGATCGACGAACACGACCGGTACGCGATCCGGGCGGGCTTCTGGCGCGAGATCGACGTCCACACGGCGGTGGAGCACGCTCCGGTGGGCGACCGCTCCGGCGAGTGACCGAACAGCCACGCGAACGGGTGAAGGACGCGTCCGCGGATGAGTGACCGAACACGTCCGCGGATGACCGATACGGGGCGTACGGGGCGCCCCGGGCGTCGCGGCGGGCACGGGACCCCGTACGCTCGTCCCTCGTGAGTACGCGCTCGGCACAGGCAGTCCGACAAGGGCTCCGACAGGGTCACGGCAGTGATGCCGTCTGCGCGGTGCGCGACCTCGTCAAGACGTATCCCGCCGCCCGTGGCAGGCGCGGCACGCCCGCGACACCCGAGGTGCGCGCCACCGACGGCATCAGCCTGGAGGTCAGGCGCGGCGAGATCTTCGGCCTCCTCGGGCCCAACGGCGCGGGCAAGTCCACCCTCGTACGCCAGCTGACCGGCCTGATGCGGCCCGACAGCGGAAGCGTCGAGATCCTCGGGCACGACATCCTGCGCCACCCCGAGCGGGCCGCGCGGATCCTCGCGTACCTGGGGCAGGAGTCCACCGCGCTCGACGAACTGACCGTCTCGCTCGCCGTCGAGACGACCGCGCGGCTGCGCGGCCTCGACGTCCGCGCGGCGCGCGCCGAGCGGGACGGCGTACTCGACGAACTCGCGCTGACCGACCTCGCCTCGCGTCCCCTCAAGAAGCTCTCCGGGGGGCAGCGCAGGCTCGCCTGCTTCGCCACCGCCCTGGTGGGGGAGCGGCCGTTGCTCGTCCTCGACGAGCCGACGACCGGCATGGACCCCATCGCGCGGCGCGCGGTGTGGGGCGCGGTCGACCGGCGCAGGGCCGAGCGCGGCACGACGGTGCTGCTCGTCACCCACAACGTCATCGAGGCCGAGACGGTCCTGGACCGGGTCGCCGTACTCGACCACGGCAAGGTCATCGCCTGCGACAGCCCCGTGGGCCTGAAGGAACAGGTCGCGGGCGAGGTGCGGGTGGAGCTCGTCTGGCGGGAGCGGGCGCCGCTGGACGTCCCCGAGGTCCTGGCGCTTCGCTCGTCCGCGGTCGAGTCGGGGCGCCGGTGGTCCCTGCGGCTCGCGCCCGACGAGGCCCGGGCCGCCGTCGCCGCGGTCACCGGCGGGGACGCCTTTGCCTCGCTGGACGATTTCACCCTGGCCACGCCGAGCCTGGAGGACGTGTATCTCGCCCTGGGCGGGAACGGGGAGGGGCTGGTCAAGGCATGACCTCCGCCGGGCGGATGAACAGCGACAGGAAGGTTGTTCGGTGAGTGCCGTTCCCCTGGAAGCGGCCGTGCGGGCCGACGACCGCGAGTGGCAGGCCGACGCCGCCGAACCCCTGGGGCCCCGCGCGCGGTTCTTCCCCGCGCTCGCTGCCGTCTACCGCGCGCAGCTGTCGCGGGCGCGGGTCGCCCGCATCCCGCTGCTCTTCGTGGCGACCTTCCAGTCCGTCGGGATCATGATCCTGATGCGGGGCGTCGTCGACGGGGGAGACGAGGCGCGTGCCGTCGTCGCCGGGTCCTCCGTGCTCGTCGTCGCCTTCGTCGCGCTCAACCTTCTCGCGCAGTACTTCGGGCAGCTGCGGGCCGACGGCGGCCTCGACCACTACGCCACGCTGCCCGTGCCACCGGCCTCGGTGGTCCTCGGCGCCGCGGCGGCCTACGCCTCGTTCACCGTGCCCGGGACGCTCGTCACCGCGGTCGTCGGGTGCGGTCTCTTCGGGCTTCCGCTGGCCCACCTGTGGGTGCTCGCCGCGGTGATCCCGCTGGCCGGCGCCGCGCTCGCCGGTCTCGGCGCCGCCCTCGGGCTGCTCGCGCCCCGGCCCGAACTGGCCACGCTACTCGGGCAGTTGGGCATGTCGGCGGCGCTGCTCCTCGGTGTGCTCCCGGCCGAGCGGATGCCCGGCTTCCTGCAGTACGCCCGTGACCTGCTGCCGTCCACGTACGGGGTCGAGGCGTTCGCCCGCACCTTCGGGCCGCATCCCGACTGGGCGGCGGTCGCCCTCGACCTCGCGGTCTGCGCGGGCGTCGGCGTCGCCTCGCTGGCGATCGCCACCTGGGCCTACCGCCGTGCGGCCGTGCGCTGACGCGGTCCTCGCCGTGGTCCCACGGGGCCCTCGCCGTGGTCCCACGGGGGTCCTCGCTGTGCGGTGAAGCGGTCACCGGGCAGTACTGGCACCATGTGTGGGTGACTGCACCGCTGACGCCCTCCCAGCCGCCCCACGACCAGCCCCCGCACGACCCCTGGCAGCAAGCCGCTCAGCCGTCCGGAGCCGTTCCCTCCTCGGCGTACGAGGAGGACGGTCCCGATATGAAGACCGAAGTGCGGCAGGCCGCCGTGATCGCGGTCGCGGTGGCGGTGTGCGGCGTCCTGCTCGGGCTGCTGTGGCTGTGGCTCGCGCCCCGCGTCCCGTTGATCGCGGACAGCGAGGCGGTGTTCCTCAAGGACACCGAGGGCGAGCAGGCGATCGGGGTCGACGGAACGTTCACTCTGCTCGCACTCGCGTTCGGTGCGGTGAGTGGCGCCGTGGTGTTCCTGCTGCGCAGGCGGGGCGGCATCCCGCTGGTCGTCGGGCTGACGGCCGGGAGCCTGCTGGGGGCCGTGATCGCCTGGCGCCTCGGCATCTTCCTGGGGCCGGAGACGGACGTCGTCGCGCACGCGAAGTCGGTGGGCAAGGGTGTCGCCTTCGACGCACCCATGGAACTCAAGGCCAAGGGCGCGCTGCTCGCCTGGCCCGTGGCCGCGCTGCTCGTACACCTGGGCCTCACGGGCCTCTTCGGGCCGCGGGACCCCGAGCCGTACCCCATGGCGTACGGCGACGACCCAGGGCGCACCGACGGCAACCCGGTCTGAGAGACCTCAGGCCGGACGCCTACCGTGATTCGCCTTGCCTTTGCGGACCCGCCACTTCCTCTTGCGCGTCTTCTTCGACATGAGAGTGGTACTAGTCGAGCTCGCGGCCTCCGTCGAGGCCCTATTCACGCCCGATCGGGGCCAGCACCGCGCCCGTGAGACGCGCCAGGTCGCCGGGGGCCAGTTCCACTTCCAGGCCCCTGCGGCCCGCCGAGACGCAGATCGTGGCGTGCCCCGACGCCGAGTCGTCCAGGACCGTGCGGAGCTTCTTGCGCTGGCCGAGCGGCGAGATGCCGCCCCGTACGTACCCGGTGGTGCGTTCCGCGGCCGCGGGGTCCGCCATCACCGCGCGCTTGCCGGAGACCGCCGTGGCCAGGGCCTTGAGGTTGAGGGTGCCCGCCACGGGGACCACGGCCACCGTCAGCTCGCCGTCGACGTCCGCGACCAGGGTCTTGAAGACACGGTCGGGGGAGACGCCCATGGCCTGGGCGGCCTCTTCGCCGTACGAGGGGTGCGCGGGGTCGTGTTCGTAGGCGTGGACCGTGTAGGGGGCGCCCGCCGCGGTGAGGGCCACCGTCGCCGGGGTGCCGCCCGCGCCCGACTGCTGTTTCTTCTGCTTCTTCGCCAAAGCGCTCGCGCCTTACGTCAGTTGAGGCTCGTGTCAGTTGAGGCTCGTGGCGCCGCGCGTGAGGTCCGTCGCGGGCAACGACGGCAGATTACGGATGATCGCGGTCTCGGCGCGAAGGACTTTCAGCTCGTCGTGCAGGCGTGACGCCGTGTCCGGCGCCTCCAGGAGCCGCTGCTTCGTGGGGGTGTCCAGGACGGCGGCGGCCGCGACCAGATACGACACCACGGACGGGTCGTCCGGCAGTTCCGCGCCCGTCGACAGGGACCGCTCGCGGGCCCCGGCGAGCCGCTTCTGATAGGAGCGAAACGCCCGCAGAACCCCCTCGGCAAGCGCGCCCGCCTCCTCGCCGGGTTCCTCCGGCAGCTCCTCGACCTCCGCGGTCAGGAACGCGCCCGAAGCGTCGACCGAGTGCAGGCGCACCCGTGAGGTGCCGGTGGCGAGGACCTCGAAGCCCCCGTCGGCGCGCTCCCTGATCGTCGCCGCGTCCGCGATGCAGCCCACCGCGTGGAAGGCCTTGAGCGGGTCGTCGCCGAAGCCGGCGGTCGGGCCCTGCTCGGGCTGCGAGGTGGGGTCCGGGAGACCCGGGGCGCTCGGCGCGACCTCCAGACCGTCGCGGATCGCGACGACCGCGAAGAGGCGCGGCTCCTCGTCGGGAGTCTTGAGCAGGTCGCGCATCATGGCGCGATAACGCTCCTCGAACACGTTCAGCGGGAGCACGAGCCCCGGGAACAGCACCGAGTTGAGCGGGAAGAGCGGAAGCCGGACGGTGGTCACGAGCCGAAAGCCTAATGGTCGCCGGAGCCCGTACGTCCGCCGCCGGTGCGCAGCGGGGTCCCGGAGGCCACCTCGATGCGTATGCCGTCGCGCAGTTCCAGGAACTGGCCGAGCGGATCGTCGGCCATGCGGTCCCAGGGGAAGGACGTCGCGTACGGCCCGATGAGGCGCATCTGTTCCAGGGCGTCGCTCCATCGCTCCAGCCGTACGAGGACGAACGCGAGGACGTTGCGGACCTCCGCGGGCCAGAGGTCCCCGGCCTCGTACTCCTGGGACACGGCGATCCCGAGGTCGGCCGCGGCGTCCAGGCGCTCGCGCGGCACGCTCCCCGAAGCGCTGGTGAGATAGGCGAACGCGGCGCGCGCGGGCAGCGCCTGGATCAGCGATCCCGGCAACGCGTCCCGCGCGGCACGCTCGGCGAAGTCGAAGCACTGGCGGTGCGAGCCGTACCAGGCGGCCGAGAGGTACTGCAGGGCCGAGGCGTGGCAGCCGTAGTGGTGCGAGGAGCGGTGCACCGCCTCGGCCCGGAGCGCGTCGAAGACCGACTGCGGGACATGGGTGCCGCGGGCGTGGTCCAGGGCGATCCGCCACGGCACGGGATCGCGCGGGTCGGCCTCGGCGGCCGCGGTGATCAGGGGCGCCGTCTCGCGCAGCAGCTCGGCGCGGGCGGGCGATTCCCAGCTGCGGACGACCGCGAGCTCGGCCTTGACGAGCAGCACGTCCGGGTCGTGCGGGGCCGCCGCCCGCCAGTCGTCGAACCACTCGGAGCGGGAGCGGGCGAAGGCGGCCAGACGCGTCGTGTAGCGGTCGCGGTTCTCCCATTCGTTGCCCTCGCGCGTCATGGCGAGCAGCTTTGCGGCAGGGCCGTAGTCACCCCGGCCCGCGGCGACGAGCGCGGGGCCGAGGCGGTCGTCGGGCGCGTCGAGGAGCACCTCGTCGTCGGGGGTCAGGCCGGCGGCGAGGAGCGGGGTGTGCCTGACCATGCGGGCGGTGCGGATCAGGGCGCGCAGGAATGCCATCGTGTGGGTATTGAAAGCCGCAGGTCGGGGCTGTGCCAGGGGGTAGCCGGTGAAGCTTTCGCATCGGTCGTCCGGTTGCCTGACACATGGTCAAGGAAGGGCAAAATATCTGTCCCCTCCGGCCACGCGAGGCCCGCTCAGTTCCTCCGCAGCAGCCTTGTCGCCCCCGCCGCGACCGTCGTCGCGAGCACCCAGCCGAGCAGGATCAGGATCGCCGCGAACCACTGCCAGCCGCCGCGCAGTTGCCAGTAGCCGTCCTGGCCGAGGTTGATGACCGGCAGCAGCAGATCGAGGGCGTACAGCGCGGGGTTCCAGTTCGGATGCTCCCCGTCCTTGATCGCCGGGTGGTCGGCGCGCGAGAAGGCCACCGCGCTCACCGCCCAGAGCACCGCCATCCACAGGGCGGCGCGTCCTGGCCGGTAGCCGTAGGCCACCGTCCAGTCCTGGGCGAAGCCCCAGAGCTTCGCCGCGAGCGGCAGGGTCTCGCGGCGTCTGCGCTGCTTGGCGAGCAGGACCTCGCGGGCGTCGGCGTCCTCGCCGCTGTCACGCAGGACGGTCGCCAGCTTCTCGTACGGCTCGGGGCTGTACTCGGCGGTCGCGGCGGCCACCCAGCTCAGCCGCCGGGAGAGCGGGAAGCTGCCCTGCGGGACGAGGCTCTCGTAACTGAAGCCGCCCATCTGGAGGCCGCCGGGTCCCGGCCAGCTGATCGACTTGTCGATGAGCGTGACGACCTTGGCACCGGACAGGATGATCTTGCCGCGCTGCGGAGCCTCGCTGAGGAAGCGCAGCTCGGGGGTCTGGACGCGGCGCAGCGACACCTCCTGGTCGTTCTCCAGGGTGAAGCGCGCCTGGGCCAGGTCGACGGCGTCCCCGAAGCGGCCGTCGTCGAGCCGGATGCCGCCCTGGCACTCGAAACGCTGGACGCGGGTGCCGCGCGGGGGTGTGGTGCCGCTGGTCATGGGGGGATCGCCGAGTGCGGCGGGTGTCATGTACAGCGTGCGTTCCACGGTCATCTGCGGGGCGTTCAGCGCCCGCTGGCCGTACGGATTGGCGAGCTTGCTGCCGCGCAGGCTGAAGGAGACGCCGACCTTCGCGCCCCGCAGGCTCAGCTGGCCGTGCGACTCCATCATCTCGGCCTGGAGGTCCTGCCCGACCGAGAGCCCGTCGCCCATGATCGAGTTGCCGCGCCGGTCGCGGTAGATCACGGCCTGGTTGATCAGCAGGTCGGTGCCGATCTGGGCGTCCGTGAGCCGCATGCCGTTGTGGATCCGGCAG
This sequence comes from Streptomyces sp. Je 1-332, assembly GCF_040730185.1. NCBI lineage: Bacteria > Bacillati > Actinomycetota > Actinomycetes > Kitasatosporales > Streptomycetaceae > Streptomyces > Streptomyces sp. Je 1-332. The sequence goes on along the minus strand of NZ_CP160402.1, from coordinate 2,047,669 downwards.
CGCGGCAGATGCAGGTCGCCCTCCGTGTGCACGCGGGCCGCCTCCACGCGCGGGATGGAGCAATTGACCAGCCGCAGGGTGGTGAACTTGGCCTCGGGGACGAGCACTTCCTTCTCGAAGCGGCAGTGCTTGAGCTCGGCGTAGGGCAGGATCTCGCCGCCCGCCAGGTCCAGTACGTCCGTGATCTGGAGGCCCGAGAGCTTCAGTGAGGAGACCCGGCCGGAGAGCGCGGGCGGCCCGTCGAGGAGCAGCCAGCACACGATGCGCGCGCGCACGCTGCGTTCCGGACCCCAGGGGTGGCCGCCGTGCGGATCGTCCGCCATCGAGTCCCCGGACCGGAGGTCATAGACGCTGCCGTTGCGGAAGGCCTGCCACATGCCGATCTCGGCGGCGGTCAGTCCGTCCGGCGGGTCCCCGGTGCCGGTGTCGTCGACCACTGCAGTTGTCCTCCCCGTACCGCGATACGCCCATGTCTCGTACACCTGTTTCATGCCCGCTCGGTGACGGGCTGAACGCTAGTGGTGAACGTCGTCTCCCGGGATCTATATCAGCCAGTGATACGGCGTCCGGACCGGAATCAGGGTCTGAGAGAATTGGCCATGTGATCTCCCGAATCGATCTGCGCGGCGACGCCCTCCCCGAGGGCCCCGCCCTGCGCGCCCTGCTGCCCCGTGCCGACTTCGACGTCGCGGCCGCCCTGGAGAAGGTGCGGCCCATCTGCGAGGACGTGCATCATCGTGGCGACGCGGCGCTGATCGAATACGCGGAGAAGTTCGACGGGGTACGCCTGAAGCAGGTCCGCGTCCCGGCGGCCGCCATCGCCGACGCCCTGGAAGGCCTCGACCCGCTCGTGCGCGACGCGCTCGAGGAGTCGATCCGCCGCGCCCGCATCGTGCACCGCGAGCAGCGCCGCGCCCCGCACACCACCCAGGTCGTCCCCGGCGGCTCGGTCACCGAGAAGTGGGTGCCGGTCGAGCGCGTCGGTCTGTACGCGCCCGGTGGCCGCTCGGTCTACCCCTCCTCCGTGATCATGAATGCGGTGCCGGCACAGGAGGCGGGCGTCGAGTCGATGGCGCTCGCGTCCCCGCCGCAGAGCGACTTCGACGGCCTTCCGCACCCCACGATCCTCGCCGCCTGCGCGCTCCTGGGCATCGACGAGGTGTACGCGGTCGGCGGCGCCCAGGCCGTCGCGATGTTCGCGTACGGCACCGAGACCTGCGCCCCGGCCAACATGGTCACCGGGCCCGGCAACATCTGGGTCGCCGCCGCCAAGCGTTACTTCACCGGACGGATCGGCATCGACACCGAGGCGGGCCCGACCGAGATCGCGGTCCTCGCCGACGACACGGCCGACGCCGTGCACGTCGCGTCCGACCTGATCAGCCAGGCCGAGCACGACCCGCTCGCCGCCGCCGTCCTCGTCACCGACTCCGTGGCCCTGGCCGACGCGGTCGTCAAGGAGCTGGAGCCGCAGGTCGCGGCGACCAAGCACGTCGAGGACCGGATCGCCCCCGCCCTGGCGGGCAGGCAGTCCGCGATCGTCCTGGTCGACGGCCTGAAGGAGGGCCTGCGCGTCGTCGACGCGTACGGCGCCGAGCACCTGGAGATCCAGACCGCGGACGCCGCCGCCGTCGCGGACCGCGTCAAGAACGCGGGCGCGATCTTCGTCGGCCCCTGGGCGCCCGTCTCCCTCGGCGACTACTGCGCGGGCTCCAACCACGTCCTGCCGACGGGCGGCTGCGCCTGCCACTCCTCGGGGCTCAGCGTCCAGTCGTTCCTGCGCGGCATCCACATCGTCGACTACACCCGCGACGCCCTCGCCGACGTCGCCCAGCACGTGGTGACGCTCGCCGAGGCCGAGGATCTGCCGGCGCACGGCGCGGCCGTGAAGGCCCGCTTCGGATGGAAGGTGCCTCAGAGCAAGTGACCGACATCGACGACCTCCCCGTACGCGACGAACTGCGCGGCAAGTCCCCCTACGGCGCCCCCCAGCTCGACGTACCCGTACGCCTGAACACGAACGAGAACCCCTACCCGCTGCCCGAGCCGCTCGTCGAGCGCATCGCCGAGCGTGTGCGCGAGGCAGCTCGCGACCTCAACCGCTACCCCGACCGTGACGCGGTCGAGCTGCGCACCGAGCTCGCGCGCTACCTCACGAAGACCGGCGGTCACGAGGTCACCCTGGCCAACGTCTGGGCGGCCAACGGCTCGAACGAAGTCATCCAGCAGCTCCTGCAGACCTTCGGCGGGCCAGGACGCACCGCCATCGGCTTCGAGCCCTCGTACTCGATGCACGGCCTCATCGCGCGTGGCACCGGCACCGGCTGGATCTCGGGCCCCCGCACGGACGACTTCACGATCGACGTCGAAGCGGCGACGAGGACCATCGCCGAGAACCAGCCCGACGTCGTCTTCATCACCACGCCCAACAACCCCACGGGCAACGCCGTCCCGGCCGAGACGGTCCTCGCGCTCTACGAAGCCGCGCAGGCCGCGAAGCCGTCGATGGTCGTGGTCGACGAGGCGTACGTGGAGTTCAGCCACGGCGACTCGCTGCTCCCGCTGCTCGCGGGGCGGCCGAACCTCGTCATCTCGCGCACCATGTCGAAGGCCTTCGGAGCGGCGGGCCTGCGCCTCGGCTACCTCGCAGCCGACCCGGCGGTCGTCGGCGCCGTACAGCTCGTACGGCTGCCGTACCACCTGTCGGCCGTCACACAGGCCACCGCGCTCGCCGCCCTGGAGCACACCGACACGCTCCTGAAGTACGTCGAGCAGCTGAAGCAGGAGCGCGACCGGCTGGTGAGCGAGCTGCGTGCGATCGGCTACGAAGTGACCGACTCCGACGCCAACTTCGTCCAGTTCGGGCGGTTCGACGGCGAAGGGGCCGCCCACGCGGTCTGGCAGCGGATCCTCGACCGGGGCGTCCTGGTCCGGGACAACGGAGTACCGGGCCGGCTGCGGGTCAGCGCGGGAACCCCCGAAGAGAACGACGCGTTCCTCGATGCGGTACGCGAACTGAAGAAGGAGCAGCAGGCATGAGCCGCGTTGGACGGGTCGAACGGACCACCAAGGAGACGTCGGTCCTCGTCGAGATCGATCTCGACGGCACCGGCAAGGTCGAGGTGTCGACGGGCGTCGGTTTCTACGACCACATGCTCGACCAGCTCGGCCGCCACGGCCTCTTCGACCTCACGGTCAAGACCGAGGGCGACCTGCACATCGACACCCACCACACGATCGAGGACACCGCTCTCGCCCTGGGCGCCGCCTTCAAGCAGGCGCTCGGCGACAAGGTCGGCATCTACCGCTTCGGCAACTGCACGGTCCCGCTCGACGAGTCCCTCGCCCAGGTGACGGTCGACCTGAGCGGCCGCCCGTACCTCGTGCACACCGAGCCCGAGACCATGGCCCCGATGATCGGCACGTACGACACGACGATGACCCGGCACATCCTGGAGTCCTTCGTCGCGCAGGCCCAGATCGCCCTGCACGTCCACGTGCCCTACGGCCGCAACGCCCACCACATCGTGGAGTGCCAGTTCAAGGCACTCGCCCGCGCGCTGCGCTACGCATCGGAGCGCGACCCGCGCGCCGCCGGGATCCTCCCCTCCACGAAGGGCGCGCTGTAAAGCCATGACCGGCCTCACCACCATCCTCATCGTCGTCGGCCTCTTCCTGATCGGCGGCAGCATCTCCTTCGTCAAGCAGGGGATGCCCAAGGGCCTGATCACGCTGCTCTCCATCGCCGCGGCCATGTGCCTCACCGCGGGGATCATGCGGCTCGACTACTGGAACTGAGGGGAGCTGATCCACGTATGACCGCTCCCAAGAAGGTCGTCGTCTTCGACTACGGCTTCGGGAACGTCCGTTCCGCCGAGCGCGCCCTCGCGCGCGCCGGCGCGGACGTCGAGATCACCCGTGACTACGACAAGGCCATGGCCGCCGACGGCCTCCTCGTCCCCGGTGTGGGCGCCTTCGCCGCCTGCATGCAGGGGCTCAAGGAGGCGCGCGGCGACTGGATCGTGGGCCGCAGGCTCGCGGGCGGCCGCCCCGTGATGGGCATCTGTGTGGGCATGCAGATCCTCTTCGCGCGCGGCATCGAGCACGACGTGGAGGCCGAGGGCCTCGACGAGTGGCCCGGCACCGTCGAGCCCCTGAAGGCCGAGATCGTCCCGCACATGGGCTGGAACACGGTCCAGGCGCCGGACGACTCCCAGCTGTTCGCGGGCCTCGACGACGAAGCCCGCTTCTACTTCGTGCACTCGTACGCCGTGCACCACTGGGACTTCGAGGTCGGCAACCCCGCCTTCCGCGCGCCCAAGGTCGCCTGGACCACGCACGGCGAGCCCTTCGTGGCCGCCGTCGAGAACGGCGCGCTGTGGGCCACGCAGTTCCACCCCGAGAAGTCCGGCGACGCCGGCGCCCAGCTCCTCACCAACTGGATCGGAACCCTCTAGGAATGTCAGGGACCTCTGTGAGCAAGCTCGAACTCCTCCCCGCCGTCGACGTCCGCGACGGCCAGGCCGTACGCCTCGTCCACGGCGAGTCCGGCTCTGAGACCTCCTACGGCTCCCCGCTGGAGGCCGCCCTCTCCTGGCAGCGGTCGGGCGCCGAGTGGCTGCACCTGGTCGACCTGGACGCCGCGTTCGGCACCGGCGACAACCGCGCGCTCGTCGCCGAGGTCGCGGGCGCCATGGACATCAAGGTCGAGCTGTCCGGCGGCATCCGCGACGATGCGTCCCTGGAGGCCGCGCTCGCCACCGGCTGCACCCGCGTGAACCTCGGCACGGCGGCCCTGGAGACCCCGGAGTGGGTCGCCAAGGTCATCGCGTCGCACGGCGACAAGATCGCGGTCGGCCTCGACGTACGCGGCACGACCCTGCGCGGCCGCGGCTGGACCCGCGACGGCGGCGATCTCTACGAGACCCTGGAGCGCCTCGACTCCGAGGGCTGCGCCCGCTACGTCGTCACCGACATCGCCAAGGACGGCACGCTGCAGGGCCCGAACCTGGAGCTCCTGCGGGGCGTCTGCGCGGCGACGGACCGCCCCGTGGTCGCGTCGGGCGGCGTCTCGTCCCTGGACGACCTGCGCGCGATCGCCGAACTGGTCCCGCTGGGCGTCGAGGGCTCGATCGTCGGCAAGGCGCTGTACGCGAAGGCCTTCACCCTCGAAGAGGCCCTCGCGGCGGTGGCGTCGTGAGTGACATCGTCCGCAGGGTGGGCTCGGGCGGCCCGTGGGAGGAGGCCATCGGCTACTCCCGCGCGGTCGAGCTGCCCAACGGCCTCGTCCTGGTGTCGGGCTGCACGTCGGTGGTGAACGGCGCCATAGAGGCCGGTACCCCCTACGAGCAGGCGGCCAACGCCTTCCACGTCGCCGTCGAGTCCCTGAAGCAGCTGGGCCTCGGCCGGGAGCACGTCGTACGCACCCGCATGTACCTGACGCACGCGCGCGACGTGGAGGAGGTCGGCCGGGCCCACAAGGAGCTCTTCGACGACGTCCGCCCCGCCGCGTCGATGATCATCGTCTCCGGCTTCGTCGACCCGAGTCTGGTCGTCGAGGTCGAGGTGGAGGCGTACGGCCCGCGCGCACGGGCAGGTGCCGAATGACCCTCTCCGTACGCGTGATCCCCTGCCTGGACGTGGACAACGGCCGGGTCGTCAAGGGCGTCAACTTCCAGAACCTGCGTGACGCGGGCGACCCCGTCGAGATGGCCAAGGTGTACGACGCCGAGGGCGCCGACGAGTTGACGTTCCTGGACATCACGGCATCCTCCGGCAACCGCGAGACGACGTACGACGTGGTACGCCGCACCGCCGAGCAGGTCTTCATCCCCCTCACGGTGGGCGGCGGCGTCCGTACCGCCGAGGACGTCGACAAGCTCCTGCGGGCCGGCGCGGACAAGGTGGGCGTGAACACGGCCGCCATCGCACGCCCTGAGCTGATCCGCGAGATCGCGGAGCGGTTCGGGCGCCAGGTGCTCGTCCTGTCGGTGGATGCGAGGCGGACCGCCTCCGGGAGCTTCGAGGTGACGACCCACGGCGGCCGCAAGTCCGCCGGGATCGACGCCGTCGAGTGGGCGCACCAGGCCGCCGAGCTCGGCGCGGGGGAGATCCTGCTCAACTCGATGGACGCGGACGGCACCAAGGACGGCTACGACATCGAGATGATCGCGGCGGTACGACGCCACGTCACCGTTCCCGTCATCGCGTCCGGCGGCGCGGGCCGCCTCGACCACTTCCCGCCGGCGATCGAGGCGGGCGCGGACGCGGTGCTCGCCGCTTCGGTCTTCCACTTCGGGGATCTGCGGATCGGCGAGGTGAAGGACACGCTGCGGGGGGCGGGGCAGCTGGTTCGCTGAGGGGTTCCTGAGGGGGTTCCGTCGTGCGTTGAGCCCGGGGTGTGGCTGCTCGCCGTGCTGGGGGGGGGCGCCGGGAGCTACCGAGCCCGGCGTTCGCGGCCAGTGCAACCGCGAGCGGGGCGAAAGCTACCCGCTCGGCTGCATCAGTTGCACCAGATTTCCCACCGTGTCGTCAAGCACCGCGGTGATCACCGGGCCCTGTTTCTCGGGGCCGTGGGCGAACCGCACCCCCAGGGCGACCAGGCGCTCGTGTTCCGCGCGGATGTCGTCCACCCCGAGCACGATGCACGGGATGCCCGCCTCGTGCAGGGCCTTGTGATAGGGCTCCGCGATGGGGCCCTCGCCCGGTTCGAGGAGCAGCTCCACGTCGCCGTGGCCGCCCGCCGCCCCGACCGTGACGAAGGGCGTCCCGCCGGTCGGCACCACGTGATGCCGGGTCTCGAAGCCCAGTACGTCCGTGTAGAAGGCGTGCGCTCTCGCCACATCGTCCACGTACACGCCGGCCATCGAGACCCTGATCATCAGATGCCCAGTTGCTTCGTCTCGTGCAGTCGGGCGATCGCGTCCTTGTCACCGTCCAGTTCGACGTTGGCCACGTCCTGCCGGCCGTGCGCGAACATCACCAGTTCGGACGGTTCTCCCGTCACCGTCACCACGGGAGTGCCGCGATGGGCCACCGCCGTCTGGCCGTCCGGGCGGCGCAGGACCAAGCCCACCGGCGCCTTGCGTCCCACCAGGCGGGCCATCCGCTCCAGGCGTGACCACAGGGTGTCCGAGAGGACCGGGTCGAGCTCGCGCGGCGTCCAGTCGGGCCTGGCACGGCGCACGTCCTCGGTGTGGACATAGAACTCGACGGCGTTCGACGCCTCGTCGATCTGCTTGAGGGAGAAGGGGGAGAAGCGCGGCGGTCCCGTCCTGATCAGCTGGATCAGTTCCTCGTACGGCTTCGCGGCGAACTCCGCCTGCACACGCTCCAGGCGCGAGGCCAGCTGCTTGATCAGCAGCCCGCCCGCGGCATCGGCCCGGCGCTCGCGGACCACCACGTGGGCCGCGAGATCTCGGGTGGTCCAGCCCTCGCAGAGGGTGGGGGCGTCGGGGCCCTCCGCCTCCAACAGATCGGCGAGGAGAAGTCGTTCACGCTTGGCATGGGTCGACATGCCATCCAGCCTACGACTCGGTACAGGGTCCGCCCAGTGGACGCGGCCCGGCGAGGCCCCGGAGCGCGGCACAATGGCCCCATGACCGCCACGCCCCCGCCCAGCAGCCTGGACCCCGAGATCGCCGCCCGCCTCAAGCGCGGCGCGGACGGCCTCGTCCCCGCCATCGCCCAGCAGTACGACACCGGCGAGGTGCTGATGCTGGGCTGGATGGACGACGAGGCCCTGCACCGCACGCTCACCACGGGACGCTGCACGTACTGGTCGCGCAGCCGCCAGGAGTACTGGGTCAAGGGCGACACGTCGGGCCACTTCCAGTACGTGAAGTCCGTGGCCCTGGACTGCGACGCGGACACCGTCCTGGTCCAGGTCGACCAGATCGGCGCCGCCTGTCACACCGGCACCCGCACGTGCTTCGACGCCGACTCGCTGCCCGTCACCTTCAGCGGCACCGAAGCGTGATCGTCTCGCCGTCCCGCAGCACGATGCGGGACGGGTCGCCGGCCCAGGAGCGCCCGGCGACATCCGCACGGCACTTCTCGCGTACGCCGCTCACGCCCCACTCGGTCATGAACTGACCCAGGGTGAAGTCCCGCCACTCCTCCGACTCCACATGCAGGGTGCCGGTGGTGTCGTGCGTGTGCAGCGGGCTGTAGCGGGGCTTCGGCCCCGAGCGGTCGATGCCGATGTCCGCCGGGACCGTGACGGGGCTGCCCCCGGACGTCACCTTCAGGGTGGTGTGAATGTGCATGTCCATCGCCTCGGAGTCGAGCATCTCCAGGCCCGCGGCCCGGACCCGCTCCGGCACGTCCTTGGGGGCGGGCCACACCACGGGCCCGGGGGCGGCCGCCGCGAACGCGGTCGAGGCGAGGAGGAGGGCGAAGGCGGGCAGCATACGGCGGTTGGTCATCCTCCCGTTCTAGTGGCAGGCACCGTGCCCGTCGGCCCGCGACACCGGCCGCCACCCGCACGGCCGTAAGCTCCTCCCATGGATCTCGAGACCTTCCGCAAGCTCGCGAGCGACCGCCGAGTGATCCCCGTCAGCCGCAGGCTCCTCGCGGACGGCGACACTCCGGTCGGGCTCTACCGCAAGCTCGCCGCCGAGCGGCCCGGCACGTTCCTCCTGGAGTCCGCGGAGAACGGCCGGTCCTGGTCTCGCTACTCCTTCGTCGGCGTCCGCAGCGCCGCCACCCTCACCACCCGCGACGGCGAAGCCCACTGGCTGGGCACCCCACCCGTCGGCGTCCCCACCTCCGGCGACCCGCTCGACGCCCTGCGCGCCACCGTCGAGGCCCTGCACACCCCGCGCGACCTCGCGTCCGGGATGCCGCCCTTCACCGGCGGGATGGTCGGCTACCTCGGCTACGACATCGTGCGCCGCCTGGAGAAGATCGGCCCCGGCGAGCGGGACGACCTCAAGCTGCCCGAGCTGACGATGCTGCTCACCAGCGACCTCGCCGTCCTCGACCACTGGGACGGATCCGTGCTCCTGATCGCCAACGCGATCAACCACAACGACCTGGAGACAGGCGTCGACGAGGCGTACGCCGACGCCGTGGCCCGCCTCGACGCCATGGAGGCCGACCTCTCCCGGGCCGTCTCCCAGCCCCCGGCCGCCCTGCCGCCCTCCGAGCTGCCCGAGTACACCGCCCTGTGGGGCGGCGAGCAGTACCAGGAAGCCGTCGAGGACATCAAGGAGCGCATCCGCGCGGGCGAGGCCTTCCAGGTCGTCCCCTCGCAGCGCTTCGAAACCCCTTGCGGCGCGAGCGCGCTGGACGTCTACCGCGTACTGCGGGCCACCAACCCCTCGCCGTACATGTACCTCTTCCGCTTCGACGGCTTCGACGTCGTCGGCTCGTCGCCCGAGGCCCTCGTCAAGGTCGAGGACGGGCGCGCCATGGTGCACCCCATCGCGGGCACCCGGCCGCGTGGCGCCACCCCGCAGGAGGATCAGGGCCTCGCCGACGAGCTGCTCGCCGACCCCAAGGAGCGTGCCGAGCACCTGATGCTCGTCGACCTGGGCCGCAACGACCTGGGGCGCGTCTGCGAGCCCGGCTCGGTCGAGGTCGTCGACTTCATGTCCATCGAGAAGTACTCCCACGTCATGCACATCGTGTCGACGGTCACCGGCCAGGTCGCCGAAGGCCGCACCGCCTTCGACGTCCTCACCGCCTGCTTCCCCGCCGGCACCCTCTCCGGCGCCCCCAAGCCGCGTGCGATGCAGATCATCGACGAGCTCGAACCCTCCCGGCGCGGCCTGTACGGCGGCTGTGTCGGATATCTCGACTTCGCCGGCGACTCCGACACCGCCATCGCCATCCGCACCGCGCTCCTGCGCGAGGGCACGGCATACGTGCAGGCCGGAGCGGGTGTCGTCGCCGACTCCGACCCGGTCGCCGAGGACACCGAGTGCCGCAACAAGGCGGCGGCGGTCCTGCGGGCCATCCACACGGCGAACCGGCTGCGTCGCCCCGCCGGCCGTGAGGGATAGTGGACGGGTGACTTCTGCCGTACCTCCGCCCCGCACCCAGGCCGCCGAGGCCGACGCCGAGCCCGAGACCCGGGCCCAGCGCAGCGGCCGCCGCAGCATCGCCGTCGCTCTGCTGTTCGGCGCGGTCGGCGCTGCCCTCGCACTGCTCGCCTCCCGCCAGACCTGGGCGAAGGGCACCGCTTCGGTCGCGGGCGGCGAACTGCCGCTGAGCGCCACGGGCAGCGACGTCACGGGCGTGCCCGCGGCCCTCGCGATAGTGGGGCTCGCCGCGCTCGTCGCCGTCTTCGCCGTCCGCAGGGCCGGGCGGATGCTCGTCTCGCTGCTGCTCGCACTGAGCGGCGCGGGCACCGTGGCCGCCGCCCTCCTCGCCGCGAACGACAGCGGCGCCCTCGACGAGAAGGCCGCCGAGGCATCCGGTGACACCGCCGCCACGATCGGTGATCTCAGCCACACGGCCTGGCCGTACGCCGCCGCGGTCGCGGGCGCGCTGATCCTGATCGCCGGTCTCCTCGCCCTGACGTACGGCCGGTCCTGGCCCGCGATGTCCGGACGCTACGAACGCGACGGCGCCCCCCGCCCCCGCAAGGCTCCGCCGAAGGTCGACCCGGACCGGCCCGAGGACCTCTGGAAGGCCCTCGACCGCGGTGAGGACCCGACGCGCGAGGCATGACCCCGCGCTCACGGCACCCGCCCGCGTACGGGACAATGGAGCGGTGAGCGTCTCGCTCACCCCACGCATCACCACCACGCATACAGCAACGAGGAGCAAGTCATGGCGGGCAGCAGCCACGGACACACCCCGGCCGCCTGGACCGGTGTCACCATCGCCTTCATCGGTTTCTGCGTATCGGGTGCCTTCATGGTGTTGGCCAACCCGCTGGGCTTCTGGGCCGGCATGGTCATCATCGCCGTCGGCGGCGTCGTGGGCATGGCCATGCGTGCCGCGGGCCTCGGCGCGAAGCCCCGACAGTCGCAGCCGCAGGGCCGGCTCGCGCACTCCGAGAGCTGACCCTCACCGACGTACGGGGGAGGCCGTCCCGGCAGGTGCCGGGGTGGCCTCCTTTCGCGTTTCCCTGCCGGGCACGGGCCGCCGCCGAAGGGCACAATGCGTCGGGTGAACGCTGAACCCGAGAGCGCGGCTCCGGCCGTCGGCCCCGCACTGCGGCGCCTCGCCGTGCCCGTCGGCGTGCTCGGCTCGGTGATCGCCGCCTTCGCCTACGTGGGGGCGGTCGACCCGAACGAGCCCGGCCACTACCCCGCCTGCCCGCTGCTGCGGCTCACCGGCGTGTTCTGCCCCGGCTGCGGCGGACTGCGCAGTGCCCACGCCGTCGTCCACGGCGACTTCACGACGGCACTCGGCGCCAATGCCCTCGCCGTCGTCGGGTTCGGTGTCTTCGCGCTCCTGTGGACTCTCTGGGCGGCCCGCGCGGCGCGCGGACGACCGCTGCGGATCGAGTTGGGGTCCGTACATCTGTACGGGATCGGGGTCCTTATCGCGGTTTTCACCCTCGTACGCAATCTGCCGTTCGGGGCATGGCTGCATCCCTGAATGCCGAGAAAGCCCAGGTGGCCGGGGTGTGAGGTGTCCAGGTCGTGGGACTGGCGTCAACCGGATGCGGGGCCTTCGCCCTCCTGCGGATACCATCGCAGTGACCATCGGAAATGCCTGATGAGGCAGCCGAACAGCTTGAGGTTCAAACAGCAGCTTCACCGTCAGGGAAGGGGGCCGCTCGCGTGAGTGTGCTCGACGAGATCATCGACGGAGTCCGTGCCGACCTCGCGGAACGGCAGGCGCGCGTCAGCCTCGACGAGCTCAAGGAGCGCGCGGCGAAGGCTCCTGCGGCCAAGGACGGGGTCGCCGCCCTGCGCGGCGACGGCGTCAAGGTCATCTGTGAGGTCAAGCGCTCCAGCCCGTCCAAGGGCGCGCTCGCCGCGATCGCCGACCCGGCCGGGCTCGCCGCCGACTACGAGGCGGGCGGCGCGGCCGTCATCTCCGTGCTCACCGAGGAGCGCCGCTTCGGCGGATCGCTCGCCGACCTGGAGGCCGTCCGCGCCAAGGTCGACATCCCGGTGCTCCGCAAGGACTTCATCGTCACCTCGTACCAGCTGTGGGAGGCGCGGGCGTACGGCGCCGACCTCGTCCTGCTGATCGTCGCCGCCCTGGAGCAGCCCGCCCTGGAGTCGCTCATCGAGCGCGCCCATTCGATCGGCCTCACGCCGATCGTCGAGGTGCACGACGAGGACGAGGCCGAGCGGGCCGTGGACGCGGGCGCGCGGATCATCGGCGTCAACAACCGCGACCTCAAGACCCTGAAGGTCGACCGCTCCACCTTCGAGCGCGTCGCGCCCGAGCTGCCGGACGACGTCGTCAAGATCGCCGAGTCCGGTGTGCGCGGGCCGCACGACCTCATCGCGTTCGCCAACGCGGGCGCCGACGCGGTGCTCGTGGGCGAGTCCCTGGTGACCGGCCGCGACCCGAAGGGCGCGGTCTCCGACCTGGTCGCCGCGGGTGCGCATCCTGCCCTCCGGCACGGGCGGAGCTGACCTCTCCCGATGACCGCCTTCGCCCGCCTCGCACCCGGTTGCCGCCCCCGCGGCTGCCGGGCGCCTGCGCGGCGCGTGCGGGGTCGCAGGGTGCGGTACGTCATCGGAGATGAACCGGGTCAGGTGAACGGGATGCGATGGCCGAGCGCCCCGTCAGGGGCGCGGGGAACTGCGCGACCAGCCACGGCGTCGCGTCGGCCGGACGAATCGTCTGCCCTTCACGGCGCGTAGCCGTCCTCACCCCGGTGGGGCTTGCTCGCGCAGTTCCCCGCGCCCCTGGCGGGGGCGATCGCAACGCAGATCACCCATTCCCGCCATGTGAGGTAGAGGCATGTCCAGCGAGTACTTCCACCCCGACCCGGAGGGTCAAGTCCCCAGCGCCGAAGGCTACTTCGGCGCGTTCGGCGGCAAATTCATCCCGGAGGCCCTCGTCGCCGCCGTGGATGAAGTGGCCGTCGAGTACGACAAGGCCAAGAACGACCCCGAGTTCGCCCGCGAGCTCGACGACCTTCTGGTCAACTACACGGGACGGCCCAGCAGCCTCACCGAGGTTCCCCGTTTCGCCGAGCACGCCGGCGGCGCCCGCGTCTTCCTCAAGCGCGAGGACCTGAACCACACCGGCTCGCACAAGATCAACAACGTGCTCGGCCAGGCCCTGCTCACCAAGCGCATGGGCAAGACCCGCGTGATCGCGGAGACCGGCGCCGGACAGCACGGCGTCGCCACCGCCACCGCCTGCGCGCTCTTCGGCCTCGAATGCACCATCTACATGGGCGAGATCGACACCGAGCGCCAGGCCCTGAACGTGGCCCGCATGCGCATGCTCGGCGCCGAGGTCATCGCCGTGAAGTCCGGTAGCAGGACCCTGAAGGACGCCATCAACGAGGCGTTCCGCGACTGGGTGGCCAACGTCGACCGCACGCACTACCTCTTCGGGACCGTGGCGGGACCGCACCCCTTCCCCGCCATGGTGCGCGACTTCCACCGCGTCATCGGCGTGGAGGCGCGGCGCCAGATCATCGAGCGCGCCGGACGCCTCCCCGACGCCGCCGTCGCGTGCGTGGGCGGCGGCTCGAACGCCATCGGCCTCTTCCACGCCTTCATCCCGGACGCGGACGTCCGGCTCATCGGCTGCGAGCCCGCAGGGCACGGCGTCGAGACCGGCGAGCACGCGGCCACGCTGACCGCCGGGGAGCCGGGCATCCTGCACGGCTCGCGGTCCTACGTCCTCCAGGACGAGGAAGGGCAGATCACCGAGCCCTACTCGATCTCCGCCGGGCTCGACTACCCGGGCATCGGCCCCGAGCACGCCTACCTCAAGGACAGCGGCCGCGGCGAGTACCGCGCCGTCACCGACGACGCGGCCATGCAGGCGCTGCGCCTCCTGTCGCGCACCGAGGGCATCATTCCGGCCATCGAGAGCGCCCACGCGCTCGCCGGGGCTCTTGAGGTCGGCAAGGAGCTGGGCAAGGACGGGCTGATCATCATCAACCTGTCCGGGCGCGGCGACAAGGACATGGACACGGCCGCCCGTTACTTCGGCCTGTACGACACGGACGCCGCCGTCGCGGCGGACGCGGCAGGAGACGCCGCGGAGATCGAGGGGGACGCCAAGTGAGCGGCAACATCAGTCTGTTGGACGACACCCTCGCGGCCGCCAAGGCCGAGGGGCGCTCCGCCCTCATCGCCTACCTCCCGGCCGGGTTCCCGACCGTGGACGGCGGCATCGCGGCCATCAAGGCCGTCTTCGACGGCGGCGCCGACGTCGTGGAGGTCGGCCTTCCGCACAGCGACCCGGTCCTCGACGGTCCCGTCATCCAGACCGCCGACGACATCGCGCTCAAGGCGGGCCTGAAGATCGCCGACGTGATGCGCACGGTCCGCGAGGCCCACGCGGCCACGGGCAAGCCCGTGCTCGTCATGACGTACTGGAACCCCATCGACCGCTACGGCGTCGAGCGCTTCACCGCCGAGCTCGCCGAGGCGGGCGGCGCCGGGTGCATCCTGCCCGACCTGCCCGTCCAGGAGTCGGGCCTGTGGAGGGAGCACGCCGAGAAGCACGGCCTCGCGACGGTCTTCGTCGTCGCGCCGAGCAGCAAGGACGAGCGCCTCGCCACCATCACCGCGGCCGGTTCCGGCTTCGTGTACGCGGCGTCCCTGATGGGCGTCACGGGCACCCGTGAGTCCGTGGGCGAGCAGGCGCAGGAACTGGTGCGGCGTACCAAGGCCACCACCGAGCTGCCGGTCTGCGTCGGCCTCGGGGTCTCCAACGCCCGCCAGGCCGCCGAGGTCGCCGGCTTCGCCGACGGCGTGATCGTCGGCTCGGCCTTCGTGCAGCGGATGCTGGACGCCGAGGACGAGGCGGCAGGACTGGACGCCGTACGCACGCTCGCGAGTGATCTCGCCCAGGGAGTCCGCGGCAACGCGTAACTCGTACGGGTGGACCTGGGACCGGGGAGGCATGCTCGTGCCTCCCCGGTTCGTTGGCGGGGTGTGAGCGAGAAGAACCGTGAGGGAAAGCGCGCGGCCCGCGACCGGCTGGCGGAAGAGCGAGAGCGGCAGAAGTCGCGGGACAAGCAGCGCAGGGTGTTGATCGTGAGTGCCGCCGTCGTGGGCGTGCTCGCGCTCGCCGCCGTGGCCGGTCTGGTCGCTGCCAACTCGGGTGACGACAAAGATACTTCGGGTCCCTTGTCGGTCCCCAAGGGGGCGACCGGTGAGGATCAGCTCGCCATCCCCGTCGGCAAGGCCGGCGCCAAGTCCACCCTCACCATCTGGGAGGACTTCCGCTGCCCCGCCTGCAAGCAGTTCGAGGACATGTACCGCAAGACGATCCACGAGCTCACCGGCAAGGGACAGCTCAAGGTCGAGTACCACCTGGCGACGATCATCGACGGGAACATGGGCGGCAGCGGCTCCCTGCGCGCGGCGAACGCCGCGGCCTGCGCCCAGGACGCCGGGAAGTTCACGCCGTACCACGACGTGCTGTTCATGAACCAGCCGCCGGAGGCGGACGACGCGTTCAGCAAGAACAGCAAGCTGATCGAGCTCGCGGGCAAGGTGGACGGGCTCGTCAACGACACCTTCAAGAAGTGCGTGGACGACGGCAAGCACGACAGCTGGGCCCAGAAGTCGAACAAGGCCTTCCAGGAGGCGGGCCTGCAGGGCACGCCGAGCGTGCTGCTCGACGGCAAGAACATCTTCGCCGACCAGAAGAACCCGCTGACCCCGGCGAAGCTGAAGGCGAAGGTCGAAGCAGCCAGCAAGGGCTAGCGGTGAGGTCCTGTTATGGAGACGTAGCCGGGCTGGTTGCCTCGGGCACCACCCGGCACGGTAGCGTCGGACCTGCCATGGACCTTGCCTTCATTCCCAGCCCGTCGCGCGGTGTGGTCGAACTCGGACCCATTCCGCTGCGCGGCTACGCGTTCTGCATCATCATCGGCGTCTTCGTCGCCGTCTGGCTCGGCAACAAGCGGTGGATCGCTCGCGGGGGCCGTCCAGGCACCGTGGCCGACATCTCCGTCTGGGCCGTGCCGTTCGGCCTCGTCGGCGGGCGTCTCTACCACGTGATCACGGACTACCAGCTGTACTTCAGCGACGGCCGTGACTGGGTGGACGCCTTCAAGATCTGGGAGGGCGGCCTCGGTATCTGGGGCGCGATCGCGTTCGGCGCGGTCGGTGCCTGGATCGGCTGTCGCCGGCGCGGCATCCCGCTGCCCGCCTGGGCCGACGCCCTCGCCCCCGGCATCGCCTTCGCCCAGGCGATCGGCCGCTGGGGCAACTGGTTCAACCAGGAGCTGTACGGCAAGGCCACGGATCTGCCGTGGGCCCTGAAGATCACGTCGGCGGAGGACGGCCGGGTACCCGGCACGTACCACCCGACGTTCCTCTACGAGTCCCTCTGGTGCATCGGTGTGGGCTTCCTGGTCATCTGGGCCGACCGCCGCTTCAAGCTGGGCCACGGCCGGGCGTTCGCCCTGTACGTCGCCTCGTACTGCGCAGGCCGCGGCTGGATCGAGTACATGCGGGTCGACGACGCGCACCACGTGCTCGGACTGCGCCTGAACGTCTGGACCGCCATCGCGGTGTTCGTGCTCGCCGTCGTGTACTTCGTGCTCTCCGCGAAGAAGCGCCCCGGGCGCGAGGAGATCGTCGAGCCCGCGCCGGACGGCGAGGTTGACTCGCCGGGCGAGTCGCCCAAGGACGAGGACAAGGCGAGGACCGACCTGTCCAAGGACGCCGACACGGACCCGGACAAGGTCAAGGACGAAGACGGCGACAAGGACAAGGGCAAGGACGGAGCCGGAGCCGAGTCCGCCAAGAAGGGCTGACGCGCTCTCTGCCGTCGCGTACGTCGATGGGGCCACCGGATCACGGATCTGGTGGCCCCATCGCTATGGGCGCCGCCGCGCCAGGTCGAGCACCCGCCGCGCGCCCTCCACGACGGCCTTGTCCACGAAGGTGCCGTCCGGGAGAGCCAGGGCGCCCTCCTCCGTCGTCGATGCCTTGACGATCTGCTCGGCGTGGTCGATCTCCTCCGGGGTGGGGAGGTAGGCGCGTTCGATGGCCGGGAGCTGGCGGGGGTGGATCGCCGCACGGCCGAGGAAACCCAGGGAACGGCCGTGCGCGCAGGACGCCGCCAGGCCCTCGATGTCACGGATGTCGGCGTACACCGACTGGGCGGGCGGTGCCAGGCCCGCGGCCCGGGCGGCCACCACCACGCGCGCACGGGGCCAGTCGAGGCCCGCGTCGTCACGTACCCCCAGGTCCGCACGGAGATCCGCCTCGCCGATGGAGACGCCGCGCAGGGCCGGGTGCGCGGTGGCGATGGCGAAGGCGTGCTCCAGGCCCAGGGCCGATTCGATCAGGGCGTGCAGGGCGGGGGCGCCGCCGTCCGCCGGAGCGGAGCGCTCCGCGACGCGTACGACGTCGGCGGGGCAGGTCACCTTGGGCAGACGGAGACCGGACACCCCGGGGAGGTGCGCGATCGCCCCGAGGTCGGCCTCGGCAAGCGGACCGTCCAGGGCGTTCACGCGGACGTGGACCGGGACGGCGGGAGTCTCGGAGAGCAGCTCGGCCGTCGCCGCGCGCGCGTACGCCTTGCGGTCGGGCCCGACCGCGTCCTCCAGGTCGACGATGACGGCGTCGGCGCCCGCGAGCAGCGCCTTCGCCACGACGGACGGCCGGTCTCCGGG
The DNA here is from genome assembly GCF_040730185.1 of Streptomyces sp. Je 1-332. Lineage (NCBI taxonomy): Bacteria > Bacillati > Actinomycetota > Actinomycetes > Kitasatosporales > Streptomycetaceae > Streptomyces > Streptomyces sp. Je 1-332. Next base: position 2,029,926 of record NZ_CP160402.1, on the reverse strand, counting down.
CGCGTACAGCCAGGTCAGCGGCGTCTCCTTCACAGGGCGCCCTCCTTGCGCAGGCCCGCGATCTCCCCTTCCGTCAGGCCCAGTTCGGTCAGGACCTCCGCCGTGTCCGCTCCATGGGGGCGACCCGCCCAGCCGATCGAGCCCGGCGTCTCGGAGAGGCGGAACAGGACGTTCTGCATGCGCAGCGGGCCGAGCTCCGGGTCGTCGACCGTGGTGACGGTGTCCAGGGCCGCGTACTGGGGATCGGTCATCACGTCGCGTACGTCCTGGATGGGAGCGACCGCGGCCTCCGCCTTCTCGAAGGCCTCGATCACCTCGGCGCGGGTGTGCAGGGCGATCCAGGCGCCGACCGCCCCGTCGAGCTCGTCCGCGTGGGCCGCGCGGTCCGCGCCCGTCGTGAACCAGGGCTCGGAGATCAGCTCCGGGCGGCCCACCAGGCGCATCACGCGCTCCGCGATCGACTGGGCGGACGTGGAGACCGCGACCCAACTGCCGTCCGCCGTACGGTAGGTGTTGCGGGGCGCGTTGTTGGTGGAGCGGTTGCCGGTGCGGGGCTGGACGTGGCCGAGCTGGTCGTACCAGAGCGGCTGCGGGCCGAGGACCGTGAGGATCGGTTCGATGATCGCCATGTCCACCACCTGCCCCTTGCCCGTCCGGTCACGGGCCGCGAGCGCCGTCATCACCGCGTACGCCGTCGCGAGGCCCGCGATGGAGTCGGCGAGCCCGAAGGGCGGCAGGGTGGGCGGCCCGTCCGGCTCGCCGGTGATCGCGGCGAAACCGCTCATCGCCTCCGCGAGGGTGCCGAAGCCGGGGCGGCGGGAGTAGGGGCCGAACTGGCCGAAGCCCGTGACGCGGGTCAGGACGAGGCGGGGGTTCACCCCGCTCAGCTCCTCCCAGCCGAGGTCCCACTTCTCCAGGGTCCCCGGGCGGAAGTTCTCGACGACCACGTCCGCCGTCGAGGCCAGGCGCAGCAGGGTCTCGCGGCCGCCGGGTGTGGAGAGGTCGAGCGTCATCGTGCGCTTGTTGCGGCCGAGGATCTTCCACCAGAGGCCGACGCCGTCCTTCGACGGGCCGTGCCCACGGGACGGGTCGGGCCTCCGCGGATGCTCGACCTTGATGACTTCCGCTCCGAAGTCGCCGAGCATCGTCGCGGCGAGCGGACCTGCGAAGAGCGTCGCCAGGTCGAGGACGCGGAGGCCGCTGAGGGGAGCCGTCATGACGTGGTGCCGTTCGTCCGGAAGCCGTTCGCCTGGGTGTCGATCTCGGAGCGGAACGGCATGGACGACGACGCCCCCGGGCGCTGGACGGAGAGCGCGGCGGCCGATGACGCCCAGGTGAGCGCGTCCGCCACGGAGCCCCCTTCTGCCAGCGCCACCGCGAGGGTGCCGACGAAGGTGTCGCCCGCGCCGGTCGTGTCGACGGCGGTGACGTGCGGGGCCTCGACCATGACCGGCTCGGCGCCCCTGGCCGCGTACAGGCTGCCGCGTGAGCCGAGTGTGATGACGACTTCGGGGACCTGGGAGAGGAGCGAACGGGCGGCGTCGTGCGGATCGGTCAGGCCGGTGAGGGTGGCCGCCTCGTACTCGTTGGGCACCAACAGGTCGATGGAGTCGAGGAGTTCGGGGGGCAGCGGCTGAGCGGGGGCCGGCGTGAGGATGGTGCGCACGCCGTGTCTGCGGGCGGCCTGTGCGGCGGCGAGCACCCCGTCGACGGGGATCTCCAGCTGGAGCAGGAGGGCGTCGGCGGAGGCGATCAGGCCCTCGTCGCCCGGGGCGAGTGCGGTGAGCGTGCCGTTGGCGCCGGGGATGACGACGATCGCGTTGCCGCCCTCGTCGTCGACCACGATGTGCGCGGTGCCGGTGGCCGCGGTGTCGACGGTGCGCAGCAGGTCGATGTCGACACCGGAGTGTTCGAGCGCTGCGCGCAGCTGGGTGCCGAAGGCGTCGGCGCCGACCGCGCCGATCATCGACACGGCGTCGGCGCCCGCGCGGGCCGCGGCGACGGCCTGGTTGGCGCCCTTGCCGCCGGGGAGCGTACGGAACTCGCGCCCGGTGACGGTCTCCCCGAGCTGCGGTGCCTTGCTGACGTACGCGACGAGGTCCATGTTCGTGCTGCCGAGCACGGCGATGTGGGTCATGGGTGGGCTCTCTCCTGGGTCTCCTGGGCGAGTTCGGATGGTGCGGCGAGTTCGGTGGTGAGGTCGGCGAGGGTGTCGAAGCCGATGCCGTCGAAGCCGGGGACGGAGCTGGCCAGGCGGTTCTTGAGCGGGGAGGTCCAGCGGTCGGGCAGCGCGCCCGGGTGGCCCGCGAGCAGGCCCGCGATCGAACCGGCGGTAGCGCCGTTCGAGTCGGTGTCCCAGCCGCCGGACACGGCACGGGTGATGGAGCCTGTGAAGTCGCCGTCGGCGTGGGTGAGGGCGGCGGACAGGAGGGCGGCGTTGGGGATGACGTGTACCCAGTGGTGGTGGCCGTGGGCGGCGTGCAGGTCGTCCACGACGTCGTCGAAGTGCTGTGTGCTTTGGGCCAGTTGGATGCCGTGGTGGATCGCGTGGGCCAGGCGTGAGTCCCGCGGTACGACGGTCAGTCCCGTGCGCAGGCAGTGGTGGACGTCTCCGGTGCCCGCCGCCGCCTCCGCGATGGTGGCCGCCGCGAACATCGCGCCGTACACGCCGTTGGCGGTGTGGCTGAGGCTTGCGTCGCGGCGGGCCTGGCCGGCGGCGGCCGTGGGTGCGCCCGGGTTCGTCCAGCCGTGGACGTCGGCGCGGATCAGGGCGCCGATCCATTCGCGGAACGGGTTGTGGTGGGTGGCGGTGTGCGGGGGCTCGATACCGGTGAGGAGGTTGCGGTAGGCGATGCGTTCGGCGGTGAAGGTGCGGGCCGCGGGGAGCTCGTCCAGCCAGAGCCTTGCCACGTCCGTGGTGGTGAAGTCCTTGCCGTGGCGTTGGAGCAGGCGGAGGTTGAGGAGGGGGTAGTTGAGGTCGTCGTCCTCCGGCATGCCGTCGATGTTCTCGGCGAGGGAGGTGTGCGCGGAGCGTTTGTTCCAGGGGTGGGTGTTCTTGAGGTCCTGGGGGAGGCCCTTTTCCGTGAACCAGGTGCATAGGGGCCAGTTGCCTGTTGCTTTGGCGAGGCTGCGGATGGCTTCCAGCGGGAGCTTTTCTACCGGCTTGCCCAGGAGGCAGCCTGCTGCTCTGCCTAGCCAGGCGGCGTGCAGGCGGTGACGTAGGGCTTCTTTTTCCCCAAGCCCGCCCCTTCCCGAAACCGCCTGCAGCGGGGCCTTGTTCACTGGTGCGGGTGGGCACAACGATGGCGGCTGGGACAGTTCGGTCAGGAGTTCCTCCGCCAGAGCCCGTAGGTGGGGAGCGGGGGGTGTCGGGGACGCGCCTGCTCTTGGTGGCGCCAGGTGGCCGCCTGCCTTCAGCCAGCGAGAACGTACGGAGCTGACGTCCTTGCCCTCCTCCTCAGACTGGCGGAGTTCGTGGCCGATCAAGTCCTCCGGCTGGACCCAGGTGAGGCGGATCATGGGGTGGCCGTCAGGGCCGCGTATGCCGCCTCGTGGGCTCGGCGGCGTCGTACGTCTCGGGTGAAGATCTCCCGGGTGACCTCCGCGAGCGTCGCCGCGGGGGCGTGCAGGTCCAGGCGGCTCGCCTCCGCGACCGTCTTCGACCACTCGGGCGGGGCCTCCGAGCCGAGGGCGCCCGCGAGTGCGCCGCTCATGGTCGCGATGGAGTCGCAGTCACGGCCGTAGTTGACCGAGCCGAGCACCGTGTGGCGGTAGTCGCCGTCGCCCACCAGGAGCATGCCGAGCGCGATCGGGAGTTCCTCGATGGAGTGCAGGCGGGAGGGGCGGCGGGCGCCGAGGGACGGGGCGCGGTAGTCCGGGCCGACCGTGTCGAAGGGGATGACGGCGGTGCGCAGCGGGTCGAGCGCCGACTCGAAGTCCCGGTGGTGGGAGGCCACTTCGACCGCCGACTCGATCGCCGCCCGCGTTCCGTCCTTCGCGAGGGAGAGGGCGGTGTCGATCACCGAAGTCGGCGTCGCGCCCGGCGTGCAGGCCGCCGCCACCGCCGCGGCGAAGACCGCGGCCGCCTCACGTCCGTACGAGGACTGGTGCGCGCCCGCGATGTCGAGGGCCTCGGCGTACGCGCCCTCCGGGTTCGCCGCGTTGACCAGACCGACCGGTGCCATGTACATCGCCGCACCGCAGTTGACGATGTTTCCGGTGCCCGCCTCGCGCGGGTCGACGTGGCCGTAGTGGAGGCGCGCGACGATCCACTTCTCGGCGAGGAAGACGCGGTGGAGCGGGATGGTCTCCGTCTCCATCTCCGGGATCCAGCGGGGGTTCGTCATGAGGTCGGGGACCAGGTGGTCGGCCACCGCGTAGGCGTCCAGGTGGTCGCGGACGATGGCGTACACGCGGATGAGCGCGTGCGTCATCAAGGTGTCGTCGGTGATGTGTCCATCACCCTTGTGGTACGGCGCGATGGGGCGGGCGGTACGCCACTGGTCGCCGTTCCAGGGGCCGACGATGCCGTGTACGCGGCCGCCGTGCCGTTCGACGATCTGCTCGGGGGAGTAACCCTCGACGGGGCCGCCGATGGCATCGCCGACCGCCGCTCCCACCAGACATGCGGTGATGCGGTCAGGGAGATCCGGGCCCGTTGGTTCCATTGATGCCTTCATGCCGGAATTGTCCTCCCGGAGCGGTCAGTTCCGTGGCTGCCAGGTGCCCGGCGAGTTCCACCAGGTCGGTGCCCGCGAGGCGGGGGAGCGCGCAGCCGGAGAGGGTGCGGCAGGCGTCGCGCCAGGAGTCGGGGATGGCGGTGGCCGTGCCGAGCGCGCCGGTCAGCGCGCCGGCCAGGGCGGGGGCGGAGTCCGCGACGCGGGAGAGGCAGGCCGCGGCGGGCACCGCGTCGCGGATGCGGCCGCGGGCCGCGGTGGTCAGGGCGAGGGCGACCGGGACGGTCTCGGCGGCGGCGATGCCGTAGCTGTAGACGTGGTCGACGATCTGGTGTTCCAGGAGCGGGACTAGACCGAAGGCTCCGTCCTCGGTGGTCTGGGTGCGGGCGAGCTTCACGGCGTGCCAGGCGTTGCGGCCGATCTCGGTGTGCTCCGGGAGCTGGGCGAGGGCGGCGTCCACGGTCGTCTCGACGTCGGCGCCACCGAGCGCCGCCGCGATCGCCGCGGCCATGGCGCGGGCGCCGTGCACGCCGTCGCCGTCCTGGGTGTAGCGGGCATCGAACTCGGCGAGGGCGGCGGCCTGTTCGGGGTCGCCCGGGTGGACGAGGGCGAGGACGCAGGCGCGTACGCAGGCGGCGTCGTCGAAGAAGTGGGGGTTGTCGTGGCCGGTGGCGGGCGGGCGCAGGCCGGTGGCGAGATTGCCGAGGCCCGCGCGTACGGAGATGCGGGCGCGGAGGGGGAGTACCGCGGACTCGACCTCGGGGGCGCGGGCCGCTGCCGCGGCGATTTCACTGGCGAGGGTGTTCCAGGCCAGGTCGAGGGCCGCGCGGACCCGGCGGTCCCGGGACAGCTGGGGGTCGAGCGTTCCGTCCGCCGCGCGGAGCAGTGACTCGGCGGCGAAGGCCGCCCATTCGGCGTCGTCCGAAGGGCCGAGGCGGAGGGGTTCCGGGGGTTGATTGAGCGCGATGGGGACGGGGAGGGTGGTCGTCGCGTTCTGCTCGGCGAAGGTGTCCAGTTCGCGGGTGAGTCTTCTTGTCCACTCGGGCATGCGGGCTGCGCGGTGCTTGGCTGCGGGCCAGCCTGCGGCGTCGCCTGCCGCGAGGCCTAGGAGGAGGCCCTCGATGTGACTTGCGGATGCCTCGCTTTGCTGGACGCCTTGTTGATCTGCACCCTGCATCGTGGGCACAGCAGCGGGAGCAGCTGCGGGGTAAACGGGTGGGTGGGTGGGGGAGATCCGCCGCGAAGCGGCGGGCTTGTTCTCCGTCATGAGACCCCCAGGTCAGAAACAAGCAACTCCGCCACGTCCAGCACGTGATGCCCCCGCATCGAGGGAAGGCAACTGCCCCGCGCCGGGGCGATCGCGGCCGCCCATGGAGGTGGGATCGCGGAGGCGCCACACGTCGCCCCCGCCAGCGCCCCAGCGACCGCGGCAGTCGTATCCGCGTCCCGCCCCATGTTCACGGCGGTGAGCACCGCACCGGAGAACTCCCCGGAGGCCGCCGCGTACGCCCCGAAGGCGAGACCCACCGCCTCGGGGGCGAGGTCGGTCCAGGGGTAGCCGCCGATCACCACCGCGGAGCGGACCGCGCGTTCGCCGCGAGGAGCCGCCGCCACCGCCCGCCGCAGCGAGCGGGAGGTCCAGCAGTCCTCCGGGATGACGGACAGGGCCGCGGTCACCACGGAGTCCACCGGCGCCCCGTCCATCGCCGCCGCGACCCCCGCGGCCACCGCCTGTCCGCCGTAGATGCCCTCGCCGTCATGGCTGACGGAGCCGTCGATCGCGACGAGCCGGGCGGCTTCGGCGGGCTCTGCCGCGGCGAAGACCCCGAACGGCGCGGCCCGCATCGCGAGGCCGTCGCTCCACGCGTGCCGGTGCTGCGCCGAGATGGGCGCCGCGAGGCCACGGCGCAGGTTCTCCAGCGTGCCGCGTTCGCTGAAGCCGGCACCCCGGAAGGGGCCCTCGTCGAGGTCTGCGATCCACTCGTGCCAGGCGGCCTCGACGTGCGCGACGGTCAGCGCGGAGCCGTGCCGGGCCAGGAGGAGCCCGGAGAAGATCGCGTACTCGGTGTCGTCCGTGCCCGAGGGGTGCTCGGCGACGTATCCGGTGATGCGTCCCCAGCGGCGGCGGATCTCGGAGGGCTTCATGTTCTCGGCGGGCGCGCCCAGCGCGTCGCCGACCGCGAGGCCGAGAAGGGCGCCACGCGCCCGCTCTCTCAGGCCGGTCACTCCTGTCACACCGGTCGAGCTCGTCATGCCGTGCCTCCGTGATGCCGAGACGTTGCGGATATCCCTGCCACGCGGCACCCCCGACGCGAGCATCCGGACCGTCGACGTCACCCCTCCGCCCCATGCGCTCACCGGTTCGAGGAACCCCCGTTCCCGGCACTTTCACATGCGCACAAGCGCAGGTAAGTACGGCCTTCCTTGCTGGCGAGAGCGATTTTTCGCGCGTACTTTCGAGATCGTCCAAGCACTGAGGGGGCTCACCATGGCGATCATCGAGACCGAAGCGGTACTGCACGAGGCGCACCGCGACAACCACACCCACCGCGACGTCAACGGCGGCTGGCTGCGGCCCGCAGTCTTCGGCGCCATGGACGGCCTGGTGTCCAACCTGGCCCTGATGACCGGTGTCGCGGGCGGAGCCGTCTCGCAGCAGACCATCGTCGTCACGGGTCTGGTCGGTCTCGCCGCGGGCGCCTTCTCCATGGCCGCCGGTGAGTACACCTCCGTCGCCTCGCAGCGTGAGCTCGTCCAGGCCGAACTCGACGTGGAGCGGCGGGAGTTGCGCAAGCACCCGGCGGACGAGGAGCGGGAGCTCGCCGCGCTCTACGTCTCGCGCGGCGTCGAGCCGGGCCTGGCCCGTGAGGTCGCCCGGCAGCTGTCCAAGGACCCGGAGCAGGCCCTGGAGATCCACGCGCGCGAGGAGCTGGGCATCGACCCCGGCGATCTGCCCTCGCCGACCGTCGCCGCGGTCTCCTCCTTCGGTGCCTTCGCGCTCGGCGCCCTGCTTCCCGTACTGCCGTATCTGCTCGGCGCCGACACCTTCTGGCCCGCGCTGCTGCTCGCGCTCGTCGGGCTCTTCGCCTGCGGTGCCGTTGTGGCGAAGGTGACCGCGCGATCCTGGTGGTTCAGCGGACTTCGGCAGCTCGCGCTCGGCGGAGCGGCGGCCGGTGTGACGTACGCCCTGGGCAGCTTGTTCGGTACCGCCGTAGGATGAACCCTTGCAGTCCTATGCGGGGCCCTGCATAACTAGCCGTTACTCGGCGGTTTCGAATCCATGACCACCGGGCATGAGCCGTAAGCGCTGCGGGCAATGAGGCCTGTGCCGCTCTCGGGCCTACGGTCATCGATCTGTCCGCACGGGGTCCCCCGCCGCTCTTCACGCCTCTGGGCGGTGTCCACATGGTGGAATGAGCTATCCGCTTTTCGAGAAGCGTTCCATCATGTAACCTGCTCGAAATTTTGCCTGGGCCAACGTCGTCCCTCGCTTTTTGCCTATGCCACGACGACGACGGGAGAGCCAATGCGTACGCACGCCTGGTCGCCCATGGACGGTCGCCCCGCCCCTCAGGGCATGTACGACCCCCGTAACGAACACGACGCCTGTGGTGTCGGGTTCGTGGCCACCCTCACCGGTGTAGCCAGCCATGAGCTGGTCGAACAGGCGCTGACCGTACTGCGCAATCTCGAACACCGTGGCGCCACCGGCTCCGAGCCGGACTCCGGCGACGGCGCCGGAATCCTGCTCCAGGTGCCTGACGCCTTCCTGCGCGAGGTCGCCGGATTCGCGCTCCCCGAGGCAGGCTCGTACGCCGTCGGCATCGCCTTCCTGCCGGTCGACACCGCGGGCACGACCGACGGCGCCGTCTCACAGATCGAGACGATCGCTTCCGAGGAGGGCCTGACGGTCCTCGGCTGGCGCGACGTTCCCGTCGCCCCCGAGCTGCTCGGCTCCACCGCCCGCTCGACGATGCCGGTCTTCCGGCAGATCTTCGTGGCCGACGGCGAGAGCACCGGCGTCGCGCTCGACCGCAAGGCCTTTGTACTGCGCAAGCGCGCCGAGCGTGAGGCAGCGACGTACTTCCCCTCGCTCTCCGCCCGGACCATCGTCTACAAGGGCATGCTGACCACCGGCCAGCTGGAGCCGTTCTTCCCCGACCTGTCCGACCGCCGTTTCGCTACGGCCGTCGCGCTCGTCCACTCGCGCTTCTCCACGAACACGTTCCCGAGCTGGCCGCTCGCACACCCCTACCGCTTCGTCGCGCACAACGGCGAGATCAACACGGTCAAGGGCAACCGCAACTGGATGCGGGCGCGTGAGTCGCAGCTCGCCTCGGGCCTGTTCGCCTCCGCCGGCGAGCACAGCACCGAGAAGCTCGACCGCGTCTTCCCCATCTGCACGCCGGACGCGTCCGACTCGGCGTCCTTCGACGAGGTGCTCGAACTCCTCCACCTCGGCGGCCGTTCGCTTCCGCACTCGGTCCTGATGATGATCCCCGAGGCGTGGGAGAACCACGGCTCGATGGACCCGGCCCGCCGCGCCTTCTACCAGTACCACTCCACGATGATGGAGCCCTGGGACGGCCCGGCCTGTGTCACCTTCACCGACGGCACCCAGGTCGGCGCCGTTCTCGACCGCAACGGTCTGCGCCCCGGCCGCTACTGGGTCACCGACGACGGCCTCGTCGTCCTCGGCTCCGAGGTCGGCGTCCTGGACATCGACCCCGCGAAGGTCGTCCGCAAGGGCCGCCTGCAGCCTGGCCGGATGTTCCTCGTCGACACCGCCGAGCACCGCATCGTCGAGGACGACGAGATCAAGGCCGCCCTCGCCGCCGAGAACCCGTACCAGGAGTGGCTGGAAGCCGGCGAGATCGAGCTCTCCGACCTGCCGGAGCGCGAGCACATCGTGCACACGCACGCCTCCGTCACGCGCCGCCAGCAGACCTTCGGCTACACCGAGGAAGAGCTGCGCATCATCCTCGCGCCGATGGCCAAGACCGGCGGCGAGCCGCTCGGCTCCATGGGCACCGACACCCCGATCGCCGCGCTCTCCGAGCGTCCGCGGCTGATCTTCGACTACTTCACGCAGCTGTTCGCGCAGGTCACGAACCCGCCGCTGGACGCCATCCGTGAAGAGCTCGTCACCTCGCTGCACTCCTCGCTCGGCCCGCAGGGCAACATCCTGGAGCCGACCGCCGCGACCTGTCGCAGCGTCACGCTGCCCTTCCCGGTGATCGACAACGACGAGCTCGCCAAGCTCATCCACATCAACGCCGACGGCGACATGCCCGGCATGACGGCGGCGACCCTCTCCGGTCTCTACCGCGTCGGCGGCGGCGGCGACGCGCTGGCCGCCCGTATCGAGGAGATCTGCACCGAGGCCGACGCCGCCATAGAGGCCGGCGCCCGCCTGATCGTGCTCTCCGACCGGCACTCCGACGCCGAGCACGCGCCGATCCCCTCGCTGCTGCTCACCGCGGCCGTTCACCACCACCTCATCCGCACGAAGCAGCGCACCCAGGTGGGCCTGCTCGTCGAGGCGGGCGACGTCCGCGAGGTCCACCACGTGGCCCTCCTCATCGGCTACGGCGCCGCGGCCGTCAACCCGTACCTCGCGATGGAGTCCGTCGAGGACCTCGTCCGGGCAGGCACGTTCCTGCCGGGCATGGACGCCGAGCAGGCCATCCGGAACCTGATCTACGGGCTCGGCAAGGGCGTCCTGAAGGTCATGTCCAAGATGGGCATCTCGACCGTCGCCTCCTACCGCGGCGCACAGGTCTTCGAAGCCGTCGGCCTGCAGGAGAACTTCGTCGCGAAGTACTTCGTCGGCACGACCTCCAAGATCGGCGGAGTCGGCATCGACGTCGTCGCCCAGGAGGTCGCCGCCCGGCACGCCAAGGCGTACCCCGCCTCCGGCGTCCCCTCGGCGCACCGCGCGCTCGACATAGGCGGTGAGTACCAGTGGCGTCGCGAGGGCGAGCCGCACCTCTTCGACCCGGAGACGGTCTTCCGCCTGCAGCACTCCACGCGCAACCGCCGCTACGACATCTTCAAGCAGTACACGGACCGCGTGAACGAGCAGTCCGAGCGCCTGATGACGCTGCGCGGCCTGTTCAACCTCAAGTCGGACCGCCCCTCGATCTCCGTCGACGAGGTCGAGTCGGCCGCCGACATCGTCAAGCGGTTCTCGACCGGCGCCATGTCGTACGGCTCGATCTCCCGCGAGGCGCACGAGACCCTCGCCATCGCCATGAACCAGCTGGGCGGCAAGTCCAACACCGGTGAGGGCGGCGAGGACCCGGACCGCCTGTACGACCCGGCCCGCCGGTCCAGCATCAAGCAGGTCGCCTCCGGCCGCTTCGGTGTGACCTCCGAGTACCTGGTCAACGCGGACGACATCCAGATCAAGATGGCGCAGGGCGCCAAGCCCGGCGAGGGCGGCCAGCTGCCCGGCCACAAGGTCTACCCGTGGGTCGCCAAGACGCGTCACTCGACGCCGGGCGTGGGCCTGATCTCCCCGCCGCCGCACCACGACATCTACTCCATCGAGGACCTGGCCCAGCTGATCCACGACCTGAAGAACGCGAACCCGCAGGCGCGGATTCACGTGAAGCTGGTCTCCGAGGTCGGCGTCGGCACGGTCGCCGCGGGTGTCTCCAAGGCCCACGCGGACGTCGTCCTGATCTCCGGCCACGACGGCGGTACGGGTGCTTCGCCGCTCACCTCGCTCAAGCACGCGGGCGGTCCCTGGGAGCTCGGCCTCGCCGAGACCCAGCAGACGCTGCTTCTCAACGGCCTGCGCGACCGCATCGTGGTCCAGACGGACGGTCAGCTCAAGACCGGCCGTGACGTCGTCATCGCCGCGCTGCTCGGCGCCGAGGAGTTCGGTTTCGCGACCGCGCCGCTCGTCGTCTCCGGCTGCGTCATGATGCGCGTCTGCCACCTGGACACCTGCCCGGTCGGCATCGCCACGCAGAACCCGGCGCTGCGCGAGCGGTTCTCCGGCAAGGCCGAGTACATCGTCAACTTCTTCGAGTTCATCGCCGAAGAGGTCCGCGAGATCCTCGCCGAGCTGGGCTTCCGCACCATCGAGGAGGCCGTCGGCCACGCCGAGCTCCTCGACACCGAGCGCGCCGTCAAGCACTGGAAGGCGCAGGGTCTGGACCTTGAGCCCCTCTTCCACGTGCCGTCGCTGCCCGGCGGCGCCGTGCGCCACCAGATCGCCGCCCAGGACCACGGCCTGGAGAAGGCACTCGACAACGAGCTGATCAAGCTCGCCGCCGACGCCCTCTCCGCCGCCGGCGCGACCGACGCCCAGCCGGTCCGCGCACAGGTCGCGATCCGCAACATCAACCGCACGGTCGGCACCATGCTCGGCCACGAGGTGACGAAGAAGTTCGGTGGCGCGGGCCTGCCCGACGACACCATCGACATCACCTTCACCGGCTCGGCGGGCCAGTCGTTCGGCGCGTTCGTGCCGCGCGGCGTGACCCTCCGCCTGGAGGGCGACGCCAACGACTACGTCGGCAAGGGCCTCTCCGGCGGCCGCGTCATCGTCCGCCCCGACCGCGGCGCCGACCACCTCGCCGAGTACTCGACGATCGCCGGCAACACCATCGCGTACGGCGCGACCGGCGGCGAGCTGTTCCTCCGTGGCCGCACGGGCGAGCGGTTCTGCGTCCGCAACTCCGGTGCGACGGTCGTGTCCGAGGGCGTGGGCGACCACGGCTGCGAGTACATGACCGGTGGCCACGCGGTGGTCCTCGGCGAGACGGGCCGCAACTTCGCGGCCGGCATGTCGGGCGGCATCGCGTACGTCATCGACCTCGACCGGGACAACGTCAACCCCGGCAACCTGGGCGCCGTGGAGGCCCTGGACGACTCCGACAAGAAGTGGCTGCACGACGTCGTGCGCCGCCACCAGGAGGAGACCGGGTCGACCGTCGCCGAGAAGCTGCTCGCCGAGTGGGACTCCGCCGTGGAGCGCTTCAGCAGGATCATCCCCAGCACGTACAAGGCAGTGCTCGCCGCCAAGGACGCCGCCGAGCGAGCCGGTCTCTCCGAGACCGAGATCACCGAGAAGATGATGGAGGCGGCGACCAATGGCTGATCCCAAGGGCTTTTTGAACCATGGCCGCGAGGTCGCGCAGACCCGCCCGGTCGGCGAGCGCGTCCAGGACTGGAACGAGGTCTACGTTCCCGGCTCCCTCCTCCCGATCATCTCCAAGCAGGCGTCGCGCTGCATGGACTGCGGTATCCCGTTCTGCCACCAGGGCTGTCCGCTGGGCAACCTGATCCCCGAGTGGAACGACTTCGCGTACCGCGAGGACTGGTCGGCCGCCTCCGAGCGGCTGCACGCCACGAACAACTTCCCGGAGTTCACGGGCCGCCTGTGCCCGGCGCCCTGCGAGTCGGCGTGCGTGCTCGGCATCAACCAGCCGGCCGTCACCATCAAGAACGTCGAAGTCTCGATCATCGACAAGGCGTGGGACGCGAACGACGTCAAGCCGCAGGCGCCCGACCGGCTCTCCGGCAAGACGGTCGCCGTCATCGGCTCGGGCCCGGCGGGTCTGGCCGCGGCGCAGCAGCTGACGCGGGCGGGCCACACGGTCGCCGTGTACGAGCGGGCGGACCGTATCGGCGGCCTCCTGCGCTACGGCATCCCCGAGTTCAAGATGGAGAAGCGCCACATCAACCGCCGCATCGAGCAGATGCGCGCGGAGGGCACCAAGTTCCGTACGGGTGTGGAGATCGGCCGCGACATCGACGCGGCGAAGCTGCGCAAGCGCTACGACGCGGTGGTCATCGCCGCGGGCGCCACGATGGCACGCGATCTCCCGGTCCCCGGCCGTGAGCTCAAGGGTGTCTACCAGGCGATGGAGTACCTGCCCCTGGCCAACAAGGTCCAGGAGGGCGACTACGTCACGACCCCGGTCTCGGCCGAGGGCAAGCACGTCGTCGTCATCGGCGGCGGCGACACCGGCGCGGACTGCGTGGGCACGGCGCACCGCCAGGGCGCGGCGTCCGTGACGCAGCTGGAGATCATGCCGAAGCCGGGCGAGGACCGTGCCCCGCACCAGCCGTGGCCGACCTTCCCCATGCTCTACAAGGTGACCTCCGCGCACGAGGAGGGCGGCGAGCGGGTCTACGCCGTCTCGACCACGCACTTCGAGGGCGACGAGGACGGGAACGTGCAGTTCCTGCACCTCACCGAGGTCGAGTTCACCGACGGCAAGCTGACGCCGAAGCCGGGCACGGAGCGCAAGATCCCCGCCCAGCTGGTCACGCTCGCGATGGGCTTCACCGGTACGGACCGTGAGAACGGCCTGGTGGACCAGTTCTCCCTGGACCTCGACGAGCGGGGCAACGTCGCCCGCGACGCCGAGTTCCAGACGAACGTCCCCGGCGTCTTCGTCGCCGGTGACGCGGGCCGTGGCCAGTCGCTCATCGTCTGGGCGATCGCCGAGGGCCGTTCGGCCGCACGTGGCGTGGACCGTTTCCTCACCGGGGCGAGCGACCTCCCGTCGCCGATCCGCCCGACCGACCGTTCGCTGATGGTCTGATCCTTCCCGTACGGTTTTCCTCGTACGACCCCTCATACGTCCCGTACAACGGCGTACGGAACTGATGCGGCGCCCGCCTCGTCCCCGACCGGACCAAGGCGGGCGCCGTGGCGTCGCAGGCGTTGCATCCTGCGCAATGCTCATTGCTTGCAACGCAAATTACGTTTCGGCCCCGCTTAGCCGAATGGGTCTAGACCGCGTCGAGTCCCTGTGACCACAATCGCTCCCACAACGGAACGGCGCAGTTACAGCACGTACCCATGAGGGGGCCGGTATGAAGCGACGGGTCATCGCGGCAGGTATCGCCATGACGCTCGGACTGACCGCGACGGCATGCGGCGGCGATGACGGGAGCGACGGCGGCAAGGCGACCGACGGCAAGGGCAAGACCCTCACCGTGTGGATCATGGAGGGCACCAACCCCGACGCCAGGCCCTTCTTCAAGGAGGCCGGGAAGGCCTTCGAGAAGAAGACCGGCGCCAAGATCCACGTCGAGTACCAGCAGTGGGCCACCGCGCAGAAGAAGTTCACCACCGCCATCGAGGGCGGCGAGGACCAGGTCCCGGACGTGGCCGAGGTCGGCACGACCTGGGTCCCGCAGTTCGCCGAGACCGGCGCCCTCGTCGACGTGACCGACGACGTCAAGAAGTCGGGCCTGAACGACGACCTCGTCGAGGGCCTCGCGGACGCGGGCACGCTCGACGGCAAGCAGTACGGCATGCCGTGGTACGCGGGCGTCCGCAGCATCGTCTACCGCAAGGACGTCTTCGAGAAGCACAAGCTGAAGGCCCCGACCACCTGGAAGGAGCTCCAGTCCGCGGCGAAAACGCTGAAGGACAAGGAGCCCGGGATGATCCCCTTCCCGGTCGCCGGCGGCGCCGAGATGTTCGCCACCCCCTTCATCTGGGGCGCCGGAGGCGAACTCGCCACCGAGCAGGGCGGCACGTGGAAGTCCGGCATCAACTCGCCCGAGGCCGTCAAGGGCATCGAGTTCTACACCGGCCTCGCCACCAAGGACAAGGTCTCCCCGGCCAAGGTGAACACCTGGACGGAGAAGGAGGTCGGCGACGCCTGGGGCAAGGGCCAGGTCGCGATGTCCGTCAACGGCAACTGGACCCCGAAGGCCATCGTCGAGGCCAACCCGGACCTCAAGGGGAAGCTGGGCGCCGTGCCGATCCCCGGCCAGAACGGCGGCATGAGCAAGTCCTTCCTCGGCGGCTCCTACCTGTCCACGTTCAACACGGACAAGAAGGACCTCTCCTGGGAGTTCGTGAAGATGCTGACCACGGGTGATTTCGCCGCCAAGTGGGCCGGCCAGACCAACTACTTCCCGGGTCAGAACTCCGAGCTGAAGAAGATCGAGGCGAAGAAGGACCCGCTGGTCGAGCCGTTCGCCAAGCAGATGCTGGAGGCCGGCGCGACCGTCCCCAAGACCAAGGCGTACGGCGAGATCCAGGCGTCTCAGGTGGTCACCGGCATGGTCCAGTCCATCCTGAACGGTAAGGCGACCGTTCAGGAGGCCGCCGACAAGGCCGCCAAGGACATGGACGCCATCTTCGCCAAGAGCGAGTAACGGCGGTGAAGGACACACTCGTTGGTGGCGAACCGCAGACCGAGACCGCGGTCCGCCACCCATCGCCCGAAGGCCCCTCCTCCGAGAACCTGGCCGCTCTGCGTCGCAAGCGCCTGGTGAGTGTCGCCCGCCCGTGGCTGTTGCTCGCCCCCGCGCTTCTGGTCCTCGCCGGTCTGTTGCTCTGGCCGCTGGTGCAAGTCGGGAAGCTGTCACTGCAGGACTACGAGGTCAAGTTCGGTGGCGGCGTCGGCAGGTTCACCGGACTTGACCACTACGCGGACCTGCTGACCAGCTCGCTGCTGTGGAAGACGGTGCTTCCGAACACACTGTTCTTCGCCGTCGCCTGTGTCGGGCTCACCGTCGTGCTCGGCACACTCGTCGCCCTGCTGCTCAACCGGCTCGGGCCGGTCTGGCGGCTGATCTGTTCCATCTCGATCCTGTCCGCCTGGGCCATGCCGGCCGTCACCGGCACCTACGTGTGGATCTGGCTGTTCCAGCCACAGGACGGCATGATCAGCCAGGTTGCGGGCTCGCTCGGCCTGATCGACCCGGAGACCACCAACTGGTTCACCGAGCGGATCCCGTTCTACGCGATCGCCACGGTGAACGTGGTGCACCACGGCTTCCCGTTCGTCGCCATCACCATCTTCGCGGGCCTCTTGACGATCCCCAGGGAGCTCTACGAGGCGGGCATGATCGACGGAGCCAACGCCTGGGAACGGTTCTGGAAGATCACCGTGCCGACCATCAAGCCTGTCTTCCTGGTGGTGACGATTCTGTCGACCATCTGGGACTTCAAGGTCTTCACCCAGATCTTCCTGATGCCGGGCGGTAACGGCGCCAACCCCGATGTCTACAACCTGGGCGTCTACTCATACATCCAGGCCTTCGCCAAGAACGACTACGCCAAGGGAGCCGCGGCAGCTGTCCTGCTCACCCTGTTGCTGCTGGCGATCACCGTCTTCTACGTCCGTACGCTGTTCAAGCAGGGTGAGGAGGACCTGTGACCACGCTCAAGATCTCGGCCCCACCGCGCCGAGGGGACGCTCGTCGTCGCGGAGTGGGAGGCCGCCTCGGGCTTCCGCTCGCGGTCGCGGCGCTGCTCTTGTTCACCCTGTTCCCGGTGTACTGGATGGTCTCGACGGCCCTCGACCCGACGGCGAACACCCGGGGGGCAGATGTCCTGCCGAGCGGCCTCACCTTCGAACACTTCACCGTCGTCTTCGAGAAGGGCAACTTCGGTACCTTCCTGCTGAATTCGGCCATCGTCGGCTTCGGTACGATCCTGGCCGCGGCGGTCCTCTCGCTGTTCGCCGCCATCGCTGTGGCGCGCTTCAAGTTCCGGTTCCGCACCCTGGTTCTGATCATGGTCCTCATCGTGCAGATGGTCCCGCTCGAGGCCCTGGTCATCCCACTGTTCCTGCAAATGCGCGACTACGAGCTGCTCAACTCGCTGCTCGGCCTGACCATCGTGTACATCGCGCTCTCACTGCCCTTCGCCATCTGGACGCTGCGTGGCTTCGTCGCGACGGTGCCCAAGGAAGTGGAGGAGGCCGCGTACATCGACGGCTGCGGCTGGAGCCGCATGTTCTGGTCCGTTTTGCTGCCGCTTGTCGCTCCGGGTCTGGTGGCGACCAGTATCTTCGCCTTCATCACGGCCTGGAACGAATTCATCTTCGCCTATGTATTCATGCAGGACAGCGCGAAATACACGGCGGCGGTGGGAATCTTCCAGTTCGCGGGCGAGAATTCGACGGCGTGGGGCCCTGTAATGGCCGCTTCGACGCTGATCACGTTCCCGGTACTGCTGTTCTTCGTTGTCGTGCAGCGGCGCTTGGCGTCGGGTCTGGCGGCGGGCGCCGTGAAGGGGTGACACCTCATCTTGTGGGTCACTGATTTCAATGTGCACCGATAGTTTCGCCGAAGGGTTGACCGCTATGCGGAGGCGCCCCTAGCCTTTCCTTGATCGCAGCGACTGACCAGTGCTGCGGCGACACGTTCAATGAGGGGGAAGGTTGAGAACGTCGATTCTCAGAGTCTCCGTGTCCGTAAGTGCGCTCCTTCTCGCGTCGTCAGCGATGTCGGGTGTCGCACAGGCGCAGAATTCCGATGTCGATGCGGTCCGGGCTGCCGGACCGCCGGTCGGAGCGATTTGTTCCGAGACCGCGGGAACGCATGCTTGCTTCGAGAAGAGCGGCGACAAGTTCTGGGTCAAGGACACAAAGGCGGACGGGCACTATTCCGCGATGCTGGCCTCCTGGGGGCCGATCTTCCAGGGCGACATGATCTGTCGCAACAAATCGGGCAGTGATGTCGGCTGGATGTACTGCGATTTTTCCAGCGAGATTCCTGAGCACAGCAAGGTCTGGTTCCGCGCCGACACCATGGAAGGCGACGGAATCGTATCGTCAGGTGGCGTCGTGTGGTCGTGGAGCAGCGACTGACAGGCCCGTCGTTCCCCTGAAGTGAAGGAAATTCTCATGAAGTGGAAAAGTGTCGCTGGTACCGCTTTCGGCTTCGCTGTCAGTGCTGTGTTCTGCTTGAGCGGAACGGCAGCCGCAAGTGATGACACTGCTGAGCAAGGTGCCAGGGTCGGCCCTCCGGTAGGCGCCCCGTGCTCGCAGGGACGAGGCACACACGCATGTTTCGAGAAGTCCGGTGACAAGTTCTGGGTGAAGGACACGGGGAAGGATGGCTGGTTCCCCAGGGTGTACTGGACCTACAAGGGCTCGGAACTGGTGTGGGAGGGAAGCTGCAGTGACCATCTGGGTTCCGACGCCGGATGGACCTCCTGCAGTTTCGCCGACGAGATCGCGGAGAACAAAACCATCTATTTCCAAGCGTTCAACATGGTGAGCGACAACGTCGAGGCGCCTGAGATGCAGGGTCCGGGCGTCTACGCCAAGACGAGCTGAACGCGTACCGGTGCGGCACGGCCCCGGCGGGGTCGTGCCGCACCGTTGTATGCCCTACTTGGGGACCTTGAACGTCTCCCCGTACACCTTCCAGGTCAGCGGTGTCTTCAGGCCGAAGTTGCCGTCGTAGAGGAACTGGCGCTGCGCCGTCTCCACGCGGCTCGTGTCGCGGTGGGCCTTCTTCTCCTTCATCGCCTGGGTGCGGATGTCGAGGAAGATGTCCAGATACGCCTTCTCCTTGCCGCCCTGGGCCGGCGTGTTCGCCTCCTTCAGCGCCGCCTCGCGCAGGCCGTAGAACCCGCGGGCGCCCGTGCCGGGGCCGTGCAGGACCATCGCGTCGTAGTAGATGAACTGGCCGAGCGTGCCGAGCCCGTCGAGCTTGGCCAGGCGCACCGCCGGGTCGAAGTAGACGCGGTCACGCGTCCTGTCCTGGGCTTTGCGGAACGCGGGCTTCGCGGCCTCCGCCTTCCACGCCTCGGTGAAGCCGGGGTCCAGGCCCTCGTGCGAGTCGGTGCCGTCGACCTTGCGCAGGGCGGGCAGATAGCGGGCGAGGCCGTTGTCCGGGTGGTCCTTGGTGTACTGCTCGACGAGGGTCAGCAGGTCGTTGGTGCCGGTGCAGAAGCCGATGATGCCCGCGGTGTAGCCGTTCCCGTCACCGATGTCCTCGATGTAGCGGTACTGACCGCGCCAGTTCAGCGTGGAGTTCTCCGCGCTCGTCACGAGCTTCTGCGCCAGCTCCTTCTTGGCGGACGTCGCGAGGCCCGGGGGCAGCTGGGCGATCAGCTTGTCGTCGGCCTCGATCTCGGACGCCGACTTGTCCTTGTCGTACGGACGCTGGCTGCCGGGCCCGCTCTGACCTGCGGCGGCATCGCTGTCCGAGTCCCCGCCCAGGAGGTAGACGGCGACCGTGGCGACCGGGGCGACGGCGAGAAGGAGGAGGCCTGCACGTTTCATTCGCACAAGAGTACGTGCGGTTTCGCGGTAGCGCGCCTTCCGCATCTCGGAGCCCTAACCCGCCGTAGACCCCCCGTCCACCGCGAACTCCGCCCCCGTGATGTACGACGACGCCTCCGACGCGAGGAAGAGGATCAGCTCCCCGACCTCCTCGGGGCGGCCCATCCGCCCCAGCGGCAGGTGGGACCAGTCCCGCCCGGCGGAGGCGGAGGAGATCATCGGAGTGTCGATCGCCCCCGGGTGAACGGAGTTGACCCGCACCCCGCTCCCCGCGAGGTCCAGCGCGGAGGAACGCGTCAGCCCCCGCAACCCGAACTTCGTCGAGCCGTACGCCGCATGCCCCCGTATCCCCACAAGACCCGCGGTCGACGAGACGTTCACGATCGAGCCGCCGCCGGCCTCCCGCAGCGCGGGCAGCACCGCCTGGATGCCCAGGAACGGACCGAGGAGATTGACCCGGAGCAGGGCCTCGAAGTTCTCGTACGTCTCCTCCTCCACGGACGCCGTCCGCCACAGCGCCGCGTTGTTCACGAGCGCGTCCAGTCGGCCGAAGGCCGCCACCCCCGCCGCCACGGCCGACGCCCAGCTCTCCGCGTCCGTGACGTCATGCCGTACGAAAAGACCCTGCGCGCCAAGGGACTTGGCGACCTCCCGCCCCTCCTCCTCGCGGACGTCCGTCACCACGACCCGCGCCCCCGCCGCCGCGAAGAGCCGAGCCTCGGCGGCCCCCTGTCCACGGCCCGCACCGGTGATCAGTACCGTCTTGCCCTCAAGGCCGTAAGAGATCACGTGACCGCCAAGAGCGGACAGGAGCCAGGGGAATGGGGCCGCACATGGGACCGGCGATCAGCCTGAGCAAGGTGGAAGAGGCGGCGCCCGCCCTCGTGAGCCTCTACAAGACCGCGGGAGACAGCCTGCGCAAGCACGGCCTGGACGGCCAACGCGCCGCCGTCTACCTCGTCGTCGACTACTCCGGCTCCATGAAGCCGTACTACAAGGACGGCACCGTCCAGGCTCTCGCGGACCGCGTACTGGGTCTGTCCGCGCACTTCGACGACGACGGCACCGTACCCACGGTCTTCTTCTCCACGGATGTCGACGCCGTCACGGAGATCGCCCTCGACCGTCACCACGGGCGGATCGACGAGTTCGTCGCCGGGCTCGGTCACATGGGCAAGACCAGCTACCACCTGGCGATGGACGCCGTGATCGACCACTATGTGGACAGCGGTTCCACGGCGCCCGCCCTCGTCGTCTTCCAGACCGACGGCGGCCCCATCAACAAGCTCGCCGCCGAGCGCTATCTGTGCAAGGCATCGAAGCTGCCGCTGTTCTGGCAGTTCATCGGCTTCGGTGACGCGAAGAGCAGGCAGTTCGACTACCTCCGCAAGCTCGACGAACTCGCCGTCCCCGCCAAGCGCGCCGTCGACAACGCGGGCTTCTTCCACGCGGGGCATGACCCGCGCGCCGTCCCGGACGACCGTCTGTACGACCAACTGGTGGGGGAGTTCCCGGCCTGGCTCGCGGCGGCGCGGGCGCAGGGGATCGTGACCGCCTGACCCCCGTGACACCCGCCCGCCGGGTCCCCTAGTCGACCATCCGCTCCCGCAGCGCGAGAATCGTGCGCGTATCAAGCCCGAGTCCCTTCCTCAGATAGTTGGCGAAGCTTCCGTACTGTTTCGTCACCTCGGTCAGCGCCGCCTCCAGATAGCCGGTGCGGACCTCCTGGAGCGGGATCAGCAGATCGGGGTTCTGCATCAGGCCGCTCTGCTTCAAGCCCTCGCGCACCTTCGCGTCGTACGCGGCCCGGTAGGTGTTGGACGCCAGGAAGTCGCCGACGGCGGTGCGCTCGGGGACGCCGACGGCGCGAAGCAGCAGATAGCTGGTCCAGCCGGTGCGGTCCTTGCCCGCCGTGCAGTGGTAGAGCAGCGGTGCGGCCTTGCTGCCCCGGGCGATGTCGCGCAGGGTGGCCGCGAACTGCGCGCGGTTGGGGCCGTCGGTGACGAAGCTGCGGTAGACGTCGCGCATGAAGGCGTCCGCCTTGCCGTTGCCCAGCATCTCCTCCTGTTTGACCGGGTCCCTGGAGCCGATCACGGTCATCAGCGTCGCGAAGAGGCCGTTGTCGCTGACGGGCCGCGCCGTCGGGGTGAGCCCGGCGGGCAGTCGGTCGGGTCCGTCGTACTGGACTTCGGCGGGCACCCGGAAGTCGACGACCTTCTTCAGGCGCAGCCCGGCGAGGGTGGCGACATCGGCGTCGGTGAGCTTCGCGAGCGCGTCGGCGCGGTAGACCTGGCCGTAGCGGACGCGATCGCCGTCGTAGGTGCGGTAGCCGCCCAAGTCCCTTACGTTGACGGCTCCTTGGAGAGGTATCTGGCGTACGCCGTCCGATGCGGGGCGGGGGTGGAGCGGGGCGTGCCGGGCCGTGCCGCGATCGGGCGCGGTGGATCCGGCGGGTTCGGCGTGGGCCGCCCAGGCGGGCAGGGTGCCCAGGGCCAGCGCGGAGAGCGCGACTCCGACTGCTGTACGTGTACGGGTGATGCGCATTGGGCCGCCTTCCTCGGTAGCGGTCGCCATGGCCACTCGTCGCTCAACCAAGCGATTGTTTGGTTGAAGGTAGCGGGGCGCCCTGACAGGAGGAAGGTGTGTGCGGCAGGCATCTGCGGGGGCGGTGCCGGGGCGCTGTGCCGCCTCGTGGCAGCCCCGAGGCGGGCGGGTCCCTCGTCCGTGTTAGGCTCATGCGTCGCAGTTTTGGTACCCATGAACTTTATGTGCGCCTGACGGGAATGCTCCGAGGGCGCATTATTGTTTTTCTCCGGTCTCTCCGGGATGGGGGTCATTGCAGCGCTTGGAATCCACAATTCCGTGGTTTTCCTTACTCTGCCCCTGTTATAGGAGATTGATATGGCAACCGGCACCGTCAAGTGGTTCAACTCGGAAAAGGGCTTCGGCTTCATCGAGCAGGACGGCGGCGGCCCCGACGTCTTCGCCCACTACTCGAACATCGCGTCCTCGGGCTTCCGTGAGCTCCTCGAGGGCCAGAAGGTCTCCTTCGACGTCACGCAGGGCCAGAAGGGCCTGCAGGCCGAGAACATCGTTCCCGCCTGAACGTCGTAGCACGCGAACCTCATAGCCGGGGCCCGCACCGGAAAGGTGCGGGTCCCGGCTTGTGCTGTCACCAGGTCCAGGAAGGCATTTCCGTATGAATCGCTCCGAACGCCCTGCGCGTCCTGCCCGCAGGCGCTCCACGAACGCACGCGGAAAGGCCCCGGTGGCCGGCGGCGGCCAGGCGAAGGGCGCCGCGAAGAAGCCGGGCCGCGCCAAGCCGAGGCCCGTCGGCGGTGAATTCGCGCTGCCCGAGAGCATCGAGCCGGCGCTGCCCGCGGTCGAGGCGTTCGCCGACCTGGACATGCCCGAGGCCCTCCTGAAGACGCTGGCCGCGCAGGGCGTGACCGAGCCCTTCCCGATCCAGGCAGCCACCCTCCCCAACTCCCTCGCGGGCCGCGACATCCTCGGCCGTGGCCGCACCGGCTCCGGCAAGACCCTCGCCTTCGGCCTCGCGCTCCTCGCCCGCACCGCGGGCCGTCGCGCCGAGCCGCGCTCGCCCCTCGCCCTGGTCCTGGTCCCCACGCGTGAGCTCGCGCAGCAGGTGACGGACGCCCTGACCCCGTACGCGACGTCCGTGAACCTGCGCATGTCGACGGTCGTCGGCGGCCTGTCCATCACCAAGCAGGCGGGGACGCTCCGTCGCGGCGCCGAGATCATGGTGGCGACGCCCGGCCGTCTCAAGGACCTCATCGAGCGCGGCGACGCCGATCTCTCGCAGGTGCGCACGACGGTCCTCGACGAGGCCGACCAGATGGCCGACATGGGCTTCATGCCGCAGGTCACCGCGCTCCTGAAGCAGGTGGAGCAGGGCGGTCAGACGATGCTCTTCTCCGCGACGCTCGACAAGAACATCGACCGCCTGGTCCGGATGTTCCTCACCGACCCGGTGGTGCACTCGGTCGACCCGTCCGCGGGCGCGGTCACGACGATGGAACACCACGTCCTGTACGTGCAGGACGAGACCGACAAGAAGGCCGTCGCCCTGCGGATCGCCGCCCGCGAGGGTCGCGTGATCATGTTCCTGGACACCAAGCGCGCCGTGGACCGCTTCACCAAGCGGCTGCTCGCCAACGGTGTAAGGGCCTCCGGACTGCACGGCGGCCGTTCGCAGCCGCAGCGCAACCGCACCCTGGACCAGTTCAAGACCGGGCAGGTCACCGCGCTCGTCGCCACGAACGTCGCGGCGCGTGGCATCCACGTCGACGACCTCGACCTCGTGGTGAACGTCGACCCGCCCACCGACCACAAGGACTACCTCCACCGCGGTGGGCGTACGGCGCGTGCCGGTGAGTCCGGCAGTGTCGTCACGCTCGTCCTGCCGGACGAGAAGCGGGAGATGACGCGTCTGATGTCCGACGCGGAGATCAACCCGAAGACGGCGCGGGTGAAGTCCACGGACGAGGAGCTCTCCCGTATCACCGGGGCGCGTGAGCCGTCCGGGGTGCCGGTGGTGATCGAGGTTCCGCAGCAGCAGCAGGCCTCGCCGCAGCGGGCGCGGCGACGCCCTGCCGGGCAGGGGAGCGGCCAGCGGCGTTCGCGCCCCCAGGGTCAGTCGCAGTCCCAGGGCGGCGGCCAGGGTCAGCCCCGGTCGCAGTCGCAGGGCGGCAGGCCCTCCGGGGGCGGAGCCGGCGGGGGTCGCGCTCGACGCGGTGGGCGCCCCTCCGGGGGTGCGGGGCGTAAGGCGGCGTAGTACTCGTGCCCGGCGGCGGGGTTTGTGCCCCGCTGCCGGGGGCGCCGAACAGGCCTTTCCCACCCACCCGCCCGTTTGCCCCGCAGCACCGGTGAGCGCCCGAGGAGGCCCCGATGGCTGAGAAGCGTGAGCGTCAACTGCTGCCCCTCGCAGAGGGCGACGGCCAGCAGGACCTGCGGGCCGACTGCGGGAGTTGCTTCGGGCTCTGCTGTGTGGCCCTCACCCTCTCTAAGTCGTCGGACTTTCCCGTCGACAAGGCGGCCGGGACCCCGTGCACCAACCTCCAGCAGGACTTCCGCTGCGGCATCCACCAGAAGCTGCGGCAGACGGGCTTCTCGGGGTGCACCGTCTACGACTGTTTCGGCGCCGGCCAGCGGGTCTCCCAGGCGACCTACGGCGGCATCGACTGGCGTCAGGACCCGGACTCCGCCCGCCAGATGTTCGATGTCTTCCCCGTCATGCGCCAACTGCACGAACTGCTCTGGTACTTGACCGAGGCGCTCGCCCTGCCCCAGACCCGGCCGATCAACGCGGAACTGCGGCGCGCCCTGGACGAGACCGAGCAGCTCGCCCAGGGTTCCCCCGCCGCCGTGGCCGAGACGGACGTGGCCGCGCACCGCGCGGACGTGAACGTCCTCCTCCTGCGCACCAGCGATCTCGTGCGCGCGGACATCCGCCGGAAGAAGAAGGACCGCCGAGGGGCCGACCTCTTCGGCGCCCGCCTCCGCGGCGCCGACCTCCGAGGTGTCTCGCTCCGAGGCGCCTGCCTCATCGCCGCCGATCTCCACGGCGCGGACCTCCGCCAGGCCGACCTGATCGGCGCGGACTTCCGGGACGCGGATCTGCGGGGCGCCGACCTCACCGGCAGCATCTTCCTGACGCAGTCGCAGGTGAACGCGGCCAAGGGAGACGACGGGACGAAGCTGCCGTCCGCCCTGGCCCGCCCGGCGCACTGGAGCTAGGTCCAACTCCGGCCCCGGGTCGTCCAACCCTGGCCCCGGATCGTCCAACTCCGGCCCCGGGTCGTCCAACTCCGGCCCCGGATCGGGGACTTCACGTATCGCACTCCAGTACCGTCCGGCACAGCGTGCACCGCGCCCGCACCCGCCCCCGGGCAGGCAGCCGGATCCGCTGCCGGCAGGTGGGGCAGGGGAACGACACCCGCAGCGGCTCGGCGGCCCCGCCCGGCCCGCGGGAGAACGCGTACGCCTCGCCCCCGGGTGAAGCCCCCGCCCCGCCGGAGCCCTGATCCAGCGCCTGCCGCCGGTCCTTCGCATACCGCCGCCGGCCCGCCCAGCCCGCAGCCGTCAGCGGAGGCTGCTGCTCGTCGCGGCGGGCCTGTGCGAGACCCTTCGTATAGGCGGTGTACGCCTGCGCGCTGGTGAACCAGGTCTCCGGCGCCTCACTGAAGGCGATGGCCCGCTTGGCCAGTACGTACCCGAACTCCTCCGGCGTGAGATACCCGAGCTTCTGGGACGAGGCGCCGTCCTCGCGGTAGGCGTCCAGGAGGAGCCACCCCGCACCCAGATACGTGGTGGCGGTGTCCGTGAGGATCTCGTTGTCGCGCGTGCCGGGGAACACCAGATCAAGCCGGTGCAGATACACATGCATGACCTCGTGGGCGAGCGCCGCGCCGATGTCCCTGCGGTGCGTACGGAACCGGTCGTTGAGTTCGATGAAGTACTCGGGCCCCGCGGTGAGTTCGACGTTCGCCGCGTGTTCCATCTCGCGGAAACCGACGATCATGCGGGCGTCCGGGAGGCGGAGGTGGCGGACCATCTCGCGGGCCACGCGCTGCACGCCCAGATGCAGGTCGTCCTGGTCGCAGAACGCGACGTCGGCGGGGACGATGCTGGTGTCGAAGGTGTGGACGCCGTCGTACGACAGGCGTTTGTAGAGCGCGGTGATCGCCGAGCGCACCGTCTCCAGGTGCGGGTAGCCGTGCACCACCGGCCCGCCGTCCGCCATGCCGGCACCCCCTGGAGACGTTCCTGACCGGCCTCCACTGTAAGGCGGTGCCTGTCGGCAGAACCGGGCCATGCGGCGGGTGTTGGCCGAAAACCGCCCCTTGCTCTATGCGGACACCGATCTCCATAATCCGACCCAACGCTTTGGCGGGCTCATGCCATTCTCGCGTTCGTCGTGGGGTGGTGTGGGTCCCGCTGTCGCGTGCAACCCCCCACGAACCCCCCACGAAGGGAAGCCCGTTGAACACCAAGCTGCGTGGAGTCAAGAGAGCCGCCACCCTCGGTGCCATCGCCCTCGCCGCCGTCAGTCTCCAGCCCGTCGCCGCGTCCGCGGCCCCGCACCCCGGCCCCACCCCGGGTGAGCGCGTGGTCGGCGGCACCCCCGCCGAACAGGGTGAATTCCCGTTCATGGTCCGTCTGTCGATGGGCTGTGGCGGTTCGCTGTACGCCAAGGACATCGTGCTGACCGCCGCCCACTGTGTGGACGGTTCGGGCGACAACACGAGCATCACCGCCACCGGTGGTGTCGTGGACCTGGAGAGCCCGGACGCGATAAAGGTGAAGTCCACGAAGGTCTTGCAGGCGCCGGGCTACAACGGCAAGGGCAAGGACTGGGCGCTCATCAAGCTGGCCAAGCCGATCGACCAGCCCACGCTGAAGATAGCCAAGGACACCAAGTACAACGAGGGCGAGTTCGACATCGCCGGCTGGGGTGCCGACAAGGAGGGTGGCGCGCAGCAGCGTTACCTCCTCAAGGCGAAGGTTCCCTTCGTGAGCGACGCGGACTGCGAGGCCGCGTACGGCGGCGACCTCACGCCCGGTGAGGAGCTCTGCGCCGGGAAGCTGGCGGAGGGCGGCGTGGACACCTGCCAGGGTGACTCCGGTGGCCCCATGTTCCGCAAGGACGAGGCCGGGGAGTACATCCAGGTGGGGATCGTGAGCTGGGGCAATGGCTGTGCGCAGCCGAAGTTCCCCGGGGTCTACACCGAGGTGTCGACGTTCGCGGGTGACATAGAGAAGGCGGCTTCGGAACTCTGAGGGTCCGCTGGACGCGGGGTCTGACCAGTGCTGGTCGGGCCCCGCGTTTTGTTCGTGCCGCGGGTTGGGTTCGTGTGTGGGTGCGGGGCCGCGCCGGTATGTCCGTCCTCGCTATCGTCCGGTGGCCGCTTGGGTGCTTCGGCTCCGGAGCCTTCGGGAGCCGTGCTCCGGGCAGACATACCGGCACGTCCCCTCGCGCGCGTCGCCGACTGCGGCCGATCGATGGCTGATCGATGGTCGCTGCGGGGCAATCGGTGGGTGGGCGGGAAAGGCTTGTTCGGTCAGGGGTGGATGCGGGGTTACGGGCGGGTGGGTGGGAGAGGCCTGTTCGGCCAGCGGGCTGCCGCGGTGCCGTTAGTCCAAGTTCTGGATCCCCTTTGTCCATGGGCCCGCACGGCCCTCCCGGCGCAGGGTGACCGCACCGAGATCCGTCCCACGGAGGGGTGCCATGCAGCCGTCAGACACGTCCGGTCCAAGCCGCAGAGCCGTAGTCGCCACGGGCGCGCTCGCCGGGGTCGGCGCCGCCGTCGGCCTCGGGGGCGTCGCGACCGCCGCGCCGGGCGAAGCCGTCCTCCGCTCGGCCGAGCTCGAGGTGCGGGTCGCCACCGACTTCCCCCGCGTCGTCTCGTACACGGACCGCGCCTCCAAAGCGGTCCTGCACGCACAGCCGGAGGCCGTCACCACGCTCCTGGTGGACGACGTCACGCACACCCCGACGGTCACCAGCAAGAGGCGCGGCGGCGGTCGGATCGAGTACGTGCTCGGGCTCGCCGGCGGGAAGACCACCCTCACCGTCGAGATCGCCGTCGAAGGGCGCCACGTCCGGTGGCGGGTGAAGGGGATCGACGATTCCGACGCCCTGCGCGTCGGCAGGCTCCGCATCCCCGGCCTCGCCCTCCTCTCCGTACGCAGCGATCAGCCCGGCGCCACCCTCCTCGCCGCCAAGGTCCAGCTCGACAAGGCCAAGAGCGGCGACACCGAGGTCAAGTTGGTCCCGGACACCGCCGCGGAAGCGGCCACCGGATGCGCCTACGCCGTCGTCGCGCACGACACGCTGGGCGGCGCCGTCGAGACCAACACCGTCTACGACAAGCCCACCACCGAGGCCGGGACCACCTGGGACAACGGCCGGCTGTGGCGGGAGACCGTCAGGAGGGGCGGGCACGTCGAGGCACGGCTGACCCCGGGGGAGTGGACCTACCGCGCCGCCACCGCCGCCGTCGGCGACACCGAGCCCCTGCCGTACGCCACCGTAGTCATCACCGGCGACCGCAACGGCGACGGCAAGGTCGACTGGCAGGACGCCGCCATCGCGTTCCGCGACATCATGGTGAAGCCGCTCGGCGCGGACGAGCAGCATCTGCGGGTCGTCCCGCACATTCCGTTCAACTTCGCCTCGCAGGCCACGAATCCGTTCCTGGCGACCCTCGACAACGTCAAGCGGATCCACCTGGCCACGGACGGACTGCGGCAGTACACGCTGCTCAAGGGATATCAGTCCGAGGGACACGACTCGGCGCACCCCGACTACGCGGGCAACTACAACACGCGTGCGGGCGGCCTCGACGACCTCAACACCCTGGTCAGGGAAGGCAAGAAGTGGAACAGCGACTTCAGCGTGCATGTGAACGCCACGGAGTCGTATCCCGTTGCGCACGCGTTCTCCGAGAAGCTCGTCGACAAGGCCGATGAGCAGTGGGACTGGCTCGATCAGAGTTACCGCATCGATCAGCGGCGTGACCTGGTGTCGGGTGACATCGTCAAGAGGTTCGGTGATCTTCGGGGCGAAGCCGACGGCGCGCTCAACGCCCTCTACATCGACGTGTTCCGCGAGTCCGGGTGGACCTCCGACCGGCTGCAGCGCGCCCTGCGCGAGCAGGGCTGGATCGTCACCAGCGAGTGGGGTCACGGCTTCGAGCGCTCGTCCGTCTGGTCGCACTGGGCGTCGGAGCCGGATTACGGCCCTGACACGTCCCGCGGCATCAACTCCCGGCTGATCCGCTTCATCCGGAACCATCAGAAGGACGTGTTCGCCGACAAGTGGCCGACGCTTCTGGGCATTGCCCGCATGGGCAATTTCGAGGGGTGGGTCGGGAAGACCGACTGGGCCTATTTCTACGATCTGATCTGGACCGACTCGCTTCCCGCGAAGTATCTCCAGGCCTATCCCATCAAGTCCTGGGGCGAGCACGAGATCAGTTTCTTCGGGGGGACGGAGACGTTCGTCTCCGATGCCGATGGGGACCGTCGGATCGTGACCGACGGCCGGGTCGTCTACGACAAGGGGAGCTATCTGCTGCCCTGGGAGCCCCGTAAGGCCACCGATCCCGCCAAGCTCTACCACTACAACCCGGGGGGCGGTAAGGGAAGTTGGGCGCTGCCCCGCGGCTGGGCCGGGCTCTCCAAGGTCGCGTTGTACCGGCTCACCGACCAAGGGCGGGTCTTCGTCGCCGACGTCCCGGTGCGCGGCGGAAAGGTCACCCTCGACGCCGAGGCCAAACAGCCCTACGTCCTCTACCGCAGGCGCGCCGCCGCGCTGCCCGACCCCGGCTGGGGCCAGGCCACCCCGCTGCACGACCCCGGATTCAACTCCGGTTCCCTGCGGGGCTGGAAGGTCTCCGGGCCCGCCTCCGTCGAGCTCAGCGAGCTCGGTGACTACGAACTGGTCATCGGCTCGGGCGGCAAGGCCGCCGTCGGGCAGCGGCTGCGCCGTCTGAAGGCAGGGGCGTACGTCGCCTCCGTGCAGGTCGAGGTGGGGGAGAAGGCGGGCGACGAGCGCAAGGCCAGCTTGGAGGTGCGTACCGCCGACGGCGTCACCGCCGCCAATTGGACGCGTACCTCAACGGCCGGCAACTACGTGGCCGCCGACCGCAAGCACGGCACCCGCTTCCAGCGGATGTTCGTCCCCTTCACCGTCCCCGACGGCGGCGGTTCGGCCGAGCTGAGGCTGCGGGCCGACGCGGGCCACGCGCGCGTGCGCTTCGACAACGTACGCATCGTCTCCACCACGCGGGGTGGCGCCCCCGGAGAGGGCAGGCTCGTCTTGGAGGACTTCGAGCATGTGCCGCAGGGCTGGGGGCCGTTCGTGAAGGGTGACGCGGGGGATGTCACCGACCCGCGCACCCACATCGCGCAACGGCACGCCCCGTACACGCAGCGCGGCTGGAACGGCAAGGCCATCGACGACGTCATCGACGGCTCGCAGTCCCTCAAGTCCCGCGGCGAGAACACCGGGCTCGTCTACCGCACCGTCCCGCACACCGCCCGCTTCGAGGCGGGCAAGCGCTACCGCGTCACCTTCCGCTACGAGAACGAGAAGGCGGGCCAGTACGCGTGGGTCACCGCCGTGGACGAGCCCGCGGCCCGTGAGATCGACCGCAAGGAGCTGCCGGTCGCGACCGAACCCACCGTTCTGACCTACGAGTTCACCGCCCCGGCCAAGGGCGAGGCGTGGGTCGGGCTGCGCAAGAGCGGGGACGACGGGACCGCCGAGTTCGCCCTGGACGCCTTCGAGGTACGAGAGGTCTGACGGTTCCGTCGGACGGGCTGATCCCCCCTCAGCCCGTCCGGCGCTCAGCCCGTCCCACATCCTCAGCCCGTCCCACGTCCTCAGCCGGGCGGGATCGGGCAGAGAGCAACCGCTCCCGCCGACCCGGCCGCTCCCGCCAGCTCGAGCACCCACACCTCGTTCTCCCCCTCCCGGAGCACCGCCCCGGGAACGTACAGGCAGGACTGTGGCCCCACCTCCCAGTACCGCCCCAGATTGAACCCGTTCACCCACACGAACCCCCGCGCCCAGCCGGGCAGTTCGAGCACCGCGTCCCCCGCGCCACGGACGACGACCGAGCCCCGGTACAGCCCCCGCCGCCCACCCTCGGCCTCAGAGGCGGGCACCCTCCTGACGGCATCCGCCGAGGAGAACGCATCCAGCCGCAGCCCCCTCGCCCCCACACCGTGCAGGTACTGCCGCTCATGCAGCACCCCGCCCGTGACGCCCTTCGCCTCGCCGGTCCGCGGCCCGTAGTTGACCCTCCCCAGGGACTCCACCCACAGCTCCACGCGCGCGTGCCCCGCGACGGGCTCCGCCAGAGCAGGTTCCTCCTCGGTCAGGACACCCGCCCGCACCCCGTCCACGTACACCACGGCCAGGTCCCGCAGCCCCCGCACCCGCAGCGGGTACGGCTGCCGCGGGCCCGGCACGGTCAGCGTGTACTGGACCAGGCCGCGGTCGACGTCGAGCTCCTCGAAGGTGGGCGGTACGGCGTACTGCGCCACGGGCCCGCCGAGCGACTCCATGACGGTGGACAGCGGCGACCACTGCGTGAGGTCGGCCGCAGCGCGCTCCCCGAGCGAGGGCAGCGGCGCGGGCGGCTCCGGCAGCGGGCCCTGCGCGTACGCGGCGAGTACCTCACGGAAGCGCCAGAACTTCTCCGTGGGGCGCCCGAACTCGTCGATCGGCGCGTCATAGTCGTACGAAGTGACGTCCGGCTCCAGGACCCCGTCATGCAGGGCGCCGCCACCCCGGTTCGCCCCCGCCCACCCGGCGAAGTTCGTGCCACCGTGCGCCATGTAGAGGTTGACCGAGGCCCCGCACTCCAGGATCTCGCGCAACGCCTCCGCGGCGTCGGCGGCGTCCCGTACGACACGCTCCGCACCCCAGTGGTCGAACCAGCCGCACCAGAACTCCATACACATCAACGGCCCCTTGGGGCGGTGCCCCCGCAGCGTCCCGAAGCCCGCGCGGGCCTGCGAGCCGAAGTTGACCGTCGCCAGCACACCGGGCACGGACCCGCCGGTGAGCATGTGGTCCTCGGGCCCGTCGGAGGTGAACAGCGGCACGGTCACACCCTCGGCGCGCAGCAGATCGGCGAGATGACGCAGGTAGACCTGGTCCGAGCCGTAACTGCCGTACTCGTTCTCCACCTGCACCATGATCACCGAACCGCCCCGGTCGTGCTGGCGCGGCACGACCTCCCTCAGGAGACGGCCGAACCAGCGGTCCACGTGCCCCAGATACTCCGCATCGCGCGTACGCGCGCGTGCACCCACCGCGCCCGTCAGCCAGTGCGGAAGACCGCCGTTCTCCCACTCGGCGCAGATGTACGGACCGGGCCGCACGATCGCCCACAGGCCCGCCTCCCGCGCGGCGTCCAGGAAACGGCCGAGCGCCTCGACGTCGCCGAACTCCCCGGGGCGCGGCTCGTGCAGGTTCCACGGGACGTACGTCTCCACACAGTTGAGCCCCATCGCGCGCAGCATCGCGAGACGGTGACCCCACTGCGCCTCGTGCACCCGGAAGTAGTGCAGCGCCCCGGAGAGCAGCCGTACGGGCCGCCCGTCCAGTTCGAAATCGTCCTCGCCCACCCTGAAGCCGTTCATCGTGTCCTCTCGCTCACGTACTGCTCCGTCACGATCACCTCTGGCGGGCGGCAGGGTCCATGGACAAAGATCTAGGCGGGTTGGACGCAGCGAGCGGGCAGCGGCCCGGACGAGAGGGGCACCAGCGGATGTACCACACATGGATGCGGTTCTTCACGCCCGCCCCGGCCCACCACCGCCTCGGCCTCGCCTGCCTCGGCGTCGGCCTGCAGCACGGCCTCCTGCCGACCGTGGGCCCACGCACCCTCGACCACCACGTCGCCGTCGTCGTGACCGCGGGCGGCGGCTGGTTCCAGGGACCCGACGGCAGGCGTACGACGGTGACGGCGCCCGCGCTGATCTGGCTCACCCCCGGCGTGCGCCACCACTACGGGCCCGACCCGGAGACCGGCTGGGACGAGTGCTTCGTCGACTTCACCGGGCCCGCCACGGCGACGTACACCGAACTCGGCTACATAGAACCCACCCGGCCCGTCGTGCCGCTCTCCGACGCCACCGGCGCGCGGGCCGCCGTCGGGCGCATCGCGCGCGCCGCACGGCGCGGCAACCCGCTCCTGGAGGTCGAGACGGGCGCCGCCGTCCACGAACTCCTCGTCGCGCTGCGCAGGGCCCGCGCCGACATCGCCCCCGACGGCGACCCCGTCCTCCAGGCGCTGGCCCGCGACGCCTTCCAGCCGCACTCCGTCGCCGAGCACGCCGCACGCCACGGCATGACCCCCGCCGAGCTGCGCACAGCGGTGCGCAGAGGCGCCGGCTGCAGCCCCAAGGACTACCTCCTCGGCATCCGCCTGGGGCGCGCCAAGGAGCTGCTCGCCGCCACCGAGCTGCCGGTGGCGGCCGTCGCCCGCCGCGTCGGCTACGACGACCCCGCCTACTTCTCGCGCCTGTTCACACGCCGCGTGGGCATGGCACCCGTCCGCTTCCGTGAGCAGCAGGGACGCGCGGTCCCCGGCGGCTGGTCGCAGCAGGTTCCCGACCCGGACCACCCGCCGATGCTGCGCTCTTCCGCCGTCGGCGGCGAAGGCGCGGCAACGTAGGCTCGTGGACCATGACCACCAGCCACACAAGTGACGCGAACGGCGCCGGGGCCAGGGACACCACGGACGCAGCCGTGCGCGCCGAGCTGTCCCGCCTGCGCGACAGCATCGACAACATCGACGCCGCCGTCGTCCACATGCTCGCCGAACGCTTCAAGTGCACCCAGCAGGTCGGCCATCTCAAGGCCAACCACCACCTGCCGCCCGCCGACCCGGACCGCGAGTCCCGCCAGATCGCCCGGCTGCGCGAGCTCGCCGAGAACGCGAAACTGGATCCGGCGTTCGCCGAGAAGCTCCTGAACTTCATCATCGCGGAGGTCATCCGCCACCACGAGACGATCGCCAAGTCGTCGTAACGGGGAGCGGCAGGGCCGCTTGTCAGTGACATCAGGCAGCATGGACGCATGCCCGTACTGACGCGCGACGAAGCGCAGACCCGAGCCCGGCTCATCGACGTCCAGCGGTACACGGTCGAGCTCGACCTCACCCGCGGAGCCGAGACCTTCGACTCCCGCACCGTCATCCGGTTCACGGCGCTCGGGCAGCCCGCGGACGCTCGCGCGGCCACGGTGGACACCTTCGTCGAGCTCAAGCCGGCCGAGCTGCGCTCCGTCACCCTCGACGGGAAGGCGCTCGACCCGCGGGGCCTCGTCGAGAACCGGCTCGCGCTCACCGGGCTCACCGCGGGCGAGCACGAACTGCGCGTCGACGCGGCCATGCGCTACTCGCACACCGGCGAGGGCATGCACCGCTTCACCGACCCCACGGACGGCGAGACGTACACGTACACGCAGCTGTTCATGGAGGACGTGCAGCGCGTCTTCGCCGCCTTCGACCAGCCCGACCTGAAGTCCGTCTTCGAGCTGACCGTCACCGCCCCCGAAGGCTGGACGGTCCTCGCGAACGGCGTCACCGAGCACGTCGGCGACGGCACATGGCGGGCCGCGGCCACCCCGCCGATCTCCACCTACCTCGTCGCTGTCGCCGCGGGCCCCTGGCACTCCCTGCGCACCGAACACCGCGGCCTGCCCTTCGGCATCCACTGCCGCCGCTCCCTGGCCCCCTTCCTCGACGCCGACGCCGACGAGATCCTCGACGTCACGCGCGCGTGCTACGACCGCTACCACGAAAAATTCGACGAGCCCTACCCCTTCGACTCCTACGACCAGGCGTTCGTCCCCGAGTTCAACGCGGGCGCCATGGAGAACCCCGGACTCGTCACCTTCCGCGACGAGTTCATCTACCGCTCCGCCGTCACCGAGACCGAGCGGCAGACCCGCGCCATGGTCATCGCCCACGAGATGGCCCACATGTGGTTCGGCGACCTCGTCACCCTGCGCTGGTGGGACGACATCTGGCTGAACGAGTCCTTCGCCGAGTACATGGGCTTCCAGACCACCGCCGAAGCCACCCGCTTCGTGGACACCTGGACGGACTTCGGCGTCGCCCGCAAGTCCTGGGGGTACGACGCCGACCAGCGCCCCTCCACCCACCCCGTCGCCCCCGACCCGGACGCCGTGCCCGACACCGCGTCCGCGATGCTCAACTTCGACGGCATCTCGTACGCCAAGGGCGCATCCGCCCTGCGCCAACTCGTCGCCTGGCTCGGCGAGAAGGACTTCCTCGCCGGCATCAACACCCACATCGCCCGGCACAAATTCGCCAACGCGACCCTCGCCGACTTCATCGAATCCCTCGCCCACGCCACCGACCGCGACGTACACGGCTGGGCCGACGCCTGGCTGCGCACCACCGGAGTCGACACGCTCACCTCGAACGTCACGCACGACACCCGGGAGTGGACGCTCGACATCGACCGCGAAGGCAGCCGCCCCCACCGCGTCGCCGTCGGGGTGTACGACCGCGACCTCACCGACAGCCAGGGCCTGGTCCTGCGCGAGCGCCACGAGCGGGACGTCCCCCACTCCGGTGCCCCGGCGCCGCGCGACGGCGGCCGCCCCGCCCTGATCGTCCCCAACGACCAGGACCTCACATACGCCAAGATCCGCCTCGACGAGGTCTCCATGGAGACGGCCCTGCGCAGCCTCTCCCGCGTGCCCGACGCGCTCACCCGCGCCGTCCTGTGGAACAGCCTGCGCGACATGGTCCGCGACGGCGAACTCGACGGCATGACCTACCTGGAGACCGCCCGCGCGCATCTGCCCGCCGAGACCGACCTCGCCCTCGTCCAGGGCGTCCTCGCCTTCGCCACCACCCACATCGCGGGCCGCTACCTGCCGGCGCCGCTGCGGAACGTCGCCCTCACCACCCTCACCGAGCTGTGCCGCGACCTCATCAGGCGCACGGAGGACGGCTCCCACGCGGGCCTGCGGCTCACCGCCGTACGCGGCTTCATCGACGTGGCGACGCGCCCCGACCCGCTCCAGGAGTGGCTCACCGAGGGCACCGTTCCCGGCGGCCCCGAGCTCGACCCCGAGCTGCGCTGGCGCGTCCTGACCCGCCTCGCGGTCCTCGGCGCGGCCGACGAGTCCGCGATCGCCGCCGAACTGGAGCGCGACCCCAGCGCCACCGGACAGGAGGGCGCCGCCCGCTGCCGTGCCGCGCTGCCCGACCCGGAGGCCAAAGCGCGCGCGTGGGAGGCGATGTTCGCCTCCGACGACCTCTCCAACTACCTCTTCACCGCCACCGCTCAGGGCTTCTGGCAGCCCGAACAGGCCGACCTCGTACGGGAGTACATCCCCCGCTACTACGAGGACGCGGTAGCCGTAGCGGCCCGCCGAGGCCCCGCCATCGCCGACGCCGTCGGCCGCTGGGCCTTCCCCGCCTCCTCGGTGGACGCCGAAACACTCCACCTGGGCAAGCAATGCCTGAACAACGCCGCCCTAACCCCCGCCCTACGCCGCAAGCTCACCGACCAACTGGACGACTTGGCAAGGGCATTGCGAGTCCGGGAGACGAGGACCGCCTAGCGCCCCGAAGGGGGCGCGAGGAACGGCGCGAGCAACGACAACGCACCCGCGGGATGTCGACGGCGGGTGGCGCCCCGTAGGGGGCGCGGGGAACGGCGCGAGCAACGACAATGCACCCGCGGGATGTCGACGGCGGGTGGCGCCCCGTAGGGGGCGCGGGGAACGGCGCGAGCAACGACAATGCACCCGCGGGATTTCCGCGGCGGGGTCCGCCCCGTAGGGGGCGCGGGGAACGGCGCGAGCAACCACGGCGGACCCGCAGCCGAATTCCGCCCAGCCGGCGGCCAGCGCCCCCGCCTAGCAGGCCCCCGCCGCACCCCGCGCCTTCTCCCCGCAGCAGTACCACTTTCGGGTTCGGATCGTTGAGCTCTCCGGGCGTGCCGTCCACTCGGCGGACAGGCTGGTCGTCCCCGCCCACGCGCACCCGAAGGACGTCGCCCATGAGCACTCCGCCGCCCCTCGCCGGAGGAGCCCAAGGACCCGACGCGCTACGCCCGCTGCTCACCGCCACCCTCGACGCCCTGCGCACCGGAACAACCGCCCGCGGCGGACCGCTCCCCGCGGGCGGCCCCACCGCGGTCGCGGCCCGGGTCCGCGAGGCCACCGGCGACGTACTGCCCGCCAGAGGCGAAGGCGCCGAAGCGTCCCTGCGCACCCTGGTCCACGCACTGGCGGAAGGCGCCGCCGACCCCGCAGACGCCCTCTGCGCAGCCCACCTGCACTGCCCACCCCTCGCCCTGGCCGCCGCCGCCGACCTGGCGGCCTCCGCACTCAACCCCTCCATGGACTCCTGGGACCAGGCCCCCGCAGCCTCGGAGATCGAAACCCTGGTCACCCGCGCCCTCGCGACCGAGGCGTACGGACCCGGAAGCGCAGACGCCCTCGTCACCACCGGCGGCACGGAGTCCAACCAGCTCGCCCTGCTCCTCGCCCGCGAGCGCACCGCCGCGCACGGCCCCGTCCAGCTCATCACCGGCGCGAACGCCCACCACTCGCTCGGCCGCGCGGCCTGGCTCCTCGGCATGCCGGAACCGGTCACCATCCCCGCGCCCGCAGGCGTCCTGGACCCGGCAGCGCTAGACGAAGCCCTGGCCGAACTCAACGGCCCACCCGGCACCTTCCTCGTCGCCGCCACCGCCGGCACCACCGACGCCGGACTCATCGACCCCCTCGACCAGATCGCCGGCCTCTGCGCGGCCCACGGCGCCCGCCTGCACATCGACGCCGCGTACGGCGGCCCGCTGCTCTTCAGCGACGTAAGAAGAGACCTCCTGCACGGCATGGAACGCGCCGACAGCGTCACCTTCGACCTGCACAAACTCGGCTGGCAACCCGTCGCCGCCGGTCTGCTCCTGGTCCGTGACGGCCACGACCTCACCGCGCTCGGCCACCACGCCGACTACCTCAACGCGGGCGATGACACCGAAGCAGGCCTCCCCGACCTCCTCGGCCGCTCCCTGCGCACCACACGCCGGCCCGACGCACTCAAGATCGCCGTCACCCTCAAGGCGCTCGGCCGCGAAGGGATCGGCGCACTCGTCGACCAAGTCTGCGACCAGGCACACGAGTTCGCCGCCCTCGTCGCCGCGCACCCCGGCTTCGAGCTGTACGACCGGCCCGTCATCAGCACCGTCCTCTTCCGGCCCGTCGACGCCGACGACGACCACATCGCCTACGTCAGGCGGGAACTGCTCGCCCAAGGCCGTGCCGTGCTCGGCCGGGCCACGATCGACGGACGCCGCTGGCTCAAGGCCACCCTGCTCAACCCGCACACCCGGCCCGGCGACCTCGCCGAGCTCCTGAAGCTCGTGGAAGGAACCACCCCCCGATGACCGGCCAGAACGACAAGCCCGCCCCGCCGCTCACCACCCCCGAGGACCCCCGGGACCTGGTCGGCATCGGCATCGGCCCCTCCAACCTCTCCCTCGCCGCCCTCGCCCAGCCCCTCACCGGACTCGACGCCGCCTTCTACGAACAGCGGCCGGGCTTCCACTGGCACCCCGGGCTCCTCATCGACGGCGCGAGCCTCCAAGTACCCTTCCTCGCCGACCTGGTGACCCTCGCCGACCCGGCGAGCCCCTGGTCCTTCCTCAACTACCTCAAGACCCGAGAGCGGCTCTTCCCCTTCTACTTCGCCGAGCGATTCCACATCCAGCGCGCCGAATACGACGCGTACTGCCGCTGGGTCAGCGAGAACCTGCCCGCCCTGCACTTCGGACACCAGGTCGACGCCGTCCGCTGGAACCCCGAACGGGACCTCTTCGAAGTCGACTTCACCCAGCTCGACGCCGAAGGGGAGGCGGAGGCACTCGGCCGGACCTACACGAAGAACATCGCCGTGGGCGTCGGCACCGCACCCCACATTCCCGAGCCCCTGAAGCCCCTCGCGGACGCACCCGCCGTCCCCGTGATCCACTCCGCGGACTACCTCCTGCACCGCGACCGGCTCCTGGCCGCCGACCACGTCACCGTCATCGGCTCGGGCCAGTCCGGCGCCGAGGTCTTCCTCGACCTGCTCAAGCACCGCCCGGTGGGCGCCGAGAAGATCCACTGGCTCGCCCGCACCGAGGCCTTCGCACCCATGGAGTACTCCAAGCTCGGCCTGGAACACTTCACCCCCGACTACACCCGCTACTTCCACTCCCTGCCCGAATCCGTGCGCGACGGCCTCGTCCCCCACCAGTGGCAGCTCCACAAGGGCATCGACGCCGACACCATCGCCGCCATCCACGACGAGCTCTACCAGCGCACCCTCCACGGCGGCTGGCCCGACGCCGTCCTCACCCCGGGCGTCTGCGTACGCACCGCGGGCCGCGTCGCCACCACCCGCGTGGAACTCCACCTCGAACACCTCCAGCAGGGCACCCGCTCCCGCCTCACCACGGACGCCGTCGTCCTCGCCACCGGCTACCGCGAGCGCCCCCTCGACCAGCTCCTCGCCGGCCTCGACCCCTACATGCGCCGGGACTCCTCGGAACGCCCCCGCATCGACGAGGAGTACCGCCTCGTCCTCGACCCCGCCATCACCGCCACCGGCAACCACATCTACGTACAGAACGCCGAACGCCACACCCACGGCGTCGGTGCCCCCGACCTCGGCCTCGCCGCCTGGCGCAGCGCCACCATCCTCAACTCCCTCACGGAAACACCCCCCTACCCGCTCCCGCAACGCACCGCGTTCACCAGCTTCGGCCTCCAGGAAACCCCGTCCAGCCGCGCCACGGGCCTGATCGGCGAGCAGCGCGGCAGCAACCTCGTACGCCTCAAGAACTGACCGAGCCCTCCCCTCCGCATACTTTGGGAGGGATGGTCCGCCCCCAAGCGCCGCCACAGCGGCGAATATTCCTGCACGCAATACGCCGCCCAGCGAAATACCAGCCCCGCCGACCCTGTTCAGCCGATCATGACCACAGACCCCAAGGCCTCCTGGACCGCCGCCTTCCGCTCCGCCGTCGTCAGCCCCCACGAAGACATCGACCTCTTCGAACTCCGGGGCTTCGCCGGCCAGACCGTACGCCAGATACTCCGCCTCGACGGCGGCGGCGAAGCCGTGCGCGTCCGGCTCACCAACCGCTACGGCAAAGAGCCCCTCCACATCGGCGGCGCCCGCCTCGCCCGACGCACCGAAGGCAGCGGCATCGCATCCGGCAGCGATGTCCCGGTGCGCTTCGGCGGCGCCGAGGACTTCACCGTCCCAGACGGGGAGGAGATCGTGAGCGACCCCATCGAGGGCGCCGTCGCCGCCGGAGACGAACTGGCCCTCAGCCTCTGGCTGCCCGAGGACACCGGCCTGTCCACCTACTCGGCCGTGCCCCTGCGCACCGGCTACGCGGTGCCCGGCAACGCCCTCACCGCGCCGACCCTGGACGGCATCGAAGGCATAGAGGAGCTGGCGACACGCCACTTCATCACCGGCATCGACGTGCTCGCCCCGCGCGCGACCCCCGTCGCCGTCGCCTTCGGTGACTCCTGGTTCGAGGGCACCGGCACCACCCCCGACACCGACCACCGCTTCCCCGACCTCCTGAACGAGCGCCTGCGCGCCGTCGGACACACCGGATGGGTGGTGAACCAGGGCATCTCCGCGAACCGGCTGCTCACCGACGAGATCGGCCAGCATGGCCTGGCCCGCCTCGACCGCGACGCCCTGGACGTGCCCGGCGTCACCCACGTCCTGGTCCACTTCGGCCTCAACGACCTCGGCATCCCCGGCCAGGAGGCATACCCGCAGGCCGCGCCCATCCCCCCCGCCGAGGACCTCATCGCGGGCTTCACCGCCCTCGCCGACCGCATCCACGCGGCAGGACTGACCGCCGTCGCCACCACCGTCGGCCCGTTCAAGGACACCATCTTCGAGGGCTACTCCACCCCCGAGGGCGTCGCCGTCGCCCGCCAGGTCAACGACTGGATACGAGGCGCCGACAGCCCCTACGACGCCTACGCCGACCTCGCCGCCGCCGTCGCGGACCCCGCCGACCCCGACCGGATCCACGACGACTACGACAGCGGCGACGGCCTGCACGTCAACGACGCCGGCGCGCGGGCCCTCGCCGACGCCGTCGACCTGGCGGCCCTGAAGGCCTAGCCGAACACGGTCAGAACACCGGCGTACCGTCCCGGGTCAGCTTCCAGTCCACCGACGCGAACTGGGCCGGGTCCACCGTCCCCTTTGCCTGCACCCACTGAATGATCGTGTTGCGGATCTCGTCCGAGTTCGCCCACAGCTGCTTGGCGGCGGCCACATGCGGGAAGTTGCCGCCGCCGCTCGCGCGGTAGTTGTTCACCGCCAGCACGAACTCCGCCTTCGGATCGACCTCCTTGCCGTCGAAGCTGAGCTTCGCGATTCGGGAACCCGTGGGCTTGGCGATGTCGATCTCGTACGTCACGCCGTACAGCGCGTCGTAGTTGTAGTCCGGAATGCTGTCCGCGTTCGTCAGCTTCGCCGGGTCCACGGGGGCGCCGGCCGCGGTCTGTACGTAGTAGCGCGCCGAGAACTCCAGATACTCCTTGAGCTGCGCACCCGTGACGAGCCGCGCCTCAAGGGTGTTCTCGAACGGGTAGAGCCCCGCCGCGTCCTTGATCGTCACCTCGCCCGCCGGGATGCCCGCCGTCCGCGAGAAACACGAAGCCTGCGACAGCACGGGCAGCGCCGCGTACTGGCCGCCCTTGAGCGCCTCCTTGACCGTCTCCGCCTGGACATGGCTGATCAGATCGATGATCGCGACATCCTTGTACGGGCCTTCGGCCGTGCTCATCGCCTGCGTCGACGTACCGATGACCTGGTTGACGTAAGCGACGACCTTCTTGTGCTCGTCCGCCAGCAGCCGCGTGATCTTCCTGTCCTCCGCCGCCGTATTGGAGTTGAGGACCTGCGCGCCGACCTTCTCCACCGTCCAGCGGCCCTTGGACCACACCAGGTCGAAGTCGAACAGCGTCAGGCGCTGGCCCCACTTCAACGGCTCTGACAGGACGACCTTCTTGCCCGTTTCCTTGTTCTCCACGAAATACTCGGCGATCTCCGTGTGCGCGTGCCCGACCAGAATCGCGTCGATACCGGGCACCTGCTCCGCCACCAGACCCGCCGCGTTCTCGATGTGCGGGAGCTGATCACCGTACGAGGACGTGCCGCTGGAACCGGAGTGCGCCGAGACGATCACGACGTCCGCGCCCATGGAACGCAGCCTCGGCACCCACTTCGCCGCCTGCTCCTCAAGCCCCGGGAACGTCATCTTGCCCTGGACGTTCACCTTGTCCCAGATCGCGATGCCAGGGTTCGTCAGGCCGAGGACCGCCACCTTCACGTCACGCCCGTGCGGAGTACGAAGGCGCTTCATGAAGTACGGCGGGAAAGCGGGCCGCTGCGTCTTCGCGTCAAGGGCGTTGGCGCCGAGCAGCGGAAAGTCGCACTGCTCCTCGAACTTCCGCAGCACGGGAATGCCGTAATTGAACTCGTGGTTCCCGAGCGCCGCCGCGTCATAGCCGATGCTGTTCATCGCCTGCGCCATCGGGTGGACCGGGCCCCGCTTCGCCGTGATCGGGTCGATCTTGGCGTAGTAGTAAGAGAGTTGGGTGCCCTGAATGGTGTCGCCCGCATCGATCAGGAGCGTGTTGCGGCGGCCTCTCTCCTCACGGATCTCGTCCACGAGAGTGGAGATCTTCGCCAGGCCCACGTCGTTGTGGTCCTTGTCGTCGAACTCCTTGTCCGTGAAGTAGTCCCAGTTGAAGACATTGCCGTGCAGATCCGTCGTGCCCATGACGGTGAACGAATACCGCTTCTTCCGCCGGGCGGGCTTCCCGGCTGCCTGCGCCGACACGGAGGGCGCGGCGGCCACACCACCCGCGAGCGCCACACCCGTGGCAGCGGCGGACTTCCCCAGGAACTTCCGGCGGTTCAACGGCATTTCATACTCCCCTTGGACCTCTGCTCGACCACCTCTGGTCGACCGACGTAACGCGCGTAGATGACGCGCGTAGATTCTGACCCCGACCGGCCCACCGGCAACAGACCCCGCAGGTTTCGATCCGATGACTGTCCCGTGCCGCGCCCCGATGCCTGTCCGGCGCCGCCCCCCAGTGCAAGAGTGGCCGCATGGACGACACCACCCCCACCCCGGCCCCCTACGGCACCCCCGGCGCCCCCCGCCTGGCCGTCAAGGGCGAAGCCCACCTCGAAGTCGACCCCGAGATCGCCCGCATCGGCATCACCGTCAGCGCACGCGGCACCGACCGACGCGACGCCCTGAACGACCTCACACGCCGCAACGCAAGCGTCATCGACCTCGTGAAAACCT
Source organism: Streptomyces sp. Je 1-332 (assembly GCF_040730185.1). Classification (NCBI taxonomy): domain Bacteria; kingdom Bacillati; phylum Actinomycetota; class Actinomycetes; order Kitasatosporales; family Streptomycetaceae; genus Streptomyces; species Streptomyces sp. Je 1-332. The sequence continues at coordinate 1,986,305 of NZ_CP160402.1, read as the reverse complement.
ACGGCGAATCCGTCGAGACCCTGGAGACCGGCGCCTTCTCCATCAGCCCCGAACTGACCAAACACGGCCGCGGCGAACGCATCCGCGCCTACCACGGCCGCGTCCACATCACCGCCGAACTCACCGACTTCACCGCACTCGGCGAACTCACCACCCGCCTCGCCGACCTCGAACTGACCCGAGTCGACGGCCCCTACTGGGCCCTGCGCCCCGACTCACCCACCCACCGCGACGCCCGACAGCAGGCCGTCAGGGAAGCAGTGCAGCGGGGCAGGGAGTACGCGGACGCACTGGGCACCACCCTCGCCGCCCTCGTCGAACTCGCCGACATCGGCGCCGAGAACGCCCAGCCCTACGGCTACGGCGGCCCCACCCCCACCATGCGCACCGTCGCCTACGGCGGCGCCGCCGACATGAGCCAGGAAGCCGCACCCCTCGACCTCGAACCCCAGCGCCAGCACGTCTACGCACAAGTCAACGCGCGCTTCACGATGACACCACCACAGCTGTAGACGCGGAGAGACTCCATAGCCACGGAGAGACTCCATAGCCACGAAGGGACTTTCCGTCGCGGGGCGGGCCGTACATCGCTCATCAGAGCAGCGCCCCGCACAATTCAACACTTGTCAATAACCTTTCATGCAAAGGTTGTTGAGTAGTCATGCCCAGCCAATTCGCTACCGGCCGGTAAGGCCTAGGCTCGAAGCATGCGCCGAGCAAAAATCGTCTGCACCCTGGGCCCCGCCACCGACTCGTACGACCAGATCAAGGCACTGGTCGAAGCCGGAATGGACGTAGCCCGCTTCAACCTCAGCCACGGCACGTACGCCGAGCACGAGGAGCGCTACCAGCGCGTACGCAAGGCATCCGACGAGACCGGCCGCAGCGTCGGCATCCTCGCCGACCTTCAAGGCCCGAAGATCCGCCTCGGCCGCTTCAGCGAAGGACCCGTACTCCTCGAACGCGGCGACGAGTTCACCATCACCGTCGAAGACGGCGTCGAAGGCGACCGACAGACCTGCGGCACCACCTACGACGGCCTCGCCGAAGACGTCACCCCCGGCGAACGCATCCTCGTCGACGACGGCAAAGTGACCCTCGAGGTCACCGCGGTCGACGGGCCCCGCGTCACCACCACCGTCGTCGAAGGCGGCATGGTCTCCGACCACAAGGGACTCAACCTCCCCGGCGTCGCCGTCTCCGTCCCCGCACTCTCCGACAAGGACGAAGCCGACCTGCGCTGGGCCCTGCGTTCAGGCTTCGACGTCATCGCCCTCTCCTTCGTACGCAGCGGACGCGACATCGAGGCCGTACACCGCATCATGGACGAGGAAGGCCGCCGCCTCCCCGTCATCGCAAAGATCGAGAAGCCGCAGGCCGTCGAGAACATCGACGACATCGTCGCCGCCTTCGACGCCATCATGGTCGCCCGCGGCGACCTCGGCGTCGAAATGCCCCTCGAACAAGTGCCGATCGTCCAGAAGCGAGCCATCAAACTCGCCAAGCGCAACGCCAAGCCCGTCATCGTCGCCACCCAGATGCTCGACTCGATGATCGACAACTCCCGCCCCACAAGGGCCGAGGCAAGCGACGTCGCCAACGCCGTCATCGACGGCACCGACGCCGTCATGCTCTCCGGCGAGACCAGCGTCGGCAAATACCCCATCGAGACCGTCCGCACCATGGGCCGCATCGTCGAAGCCGCCGAAGAAGACATCCTCGCCAAGGGCCTCCCGCCGCTCACCGAGCGGAACAAGCCCCGCACCCAAGGCGGCGCCGTCGCCCGCGCCGCCGCCGAAATGGGCGACTTCCTCGGCGCCAAATTCCTCGTCGCCTTCACCCAGTCCGGCGACACCGTCCGCCGCCTCTCGCGCTACCGCTCGCCCATCCCACTCCTCGCCTTCACCCCGGACCGGGCCACGCGCTCGCAGCTGAACCTCACCTGGGGCGTCGAGACCTTCCTCGGCCCGCACGTCGAATCCACCGACGCCATGGTCCGCCAGGTCGACGAACTGCTCCTGAAGTACGGGCGCTGCGAGAAGGGCGACGTCGTCGTCATCACCGCAGGCTCACCGCCCGGAGTCGCCGGCTCCACCAACCTCGTACGCATCCACCACATCGGCGAGGACGACAGCCCCCAGTAGGAGGACTGTCCGCACGGACCGAGGGGCCGCTCCGGGGGAGCGGCCCCTCGCGTGTGAAGGGCCCTCAGGCGTGAGGGCGCGCCTAGGGCGCCACGATGGCGAACTTCGGATCAGGCTTATCCACCACGCCCAGCAGATCAGTAAGAAGCGAGACGTCACCCTCCACCTTGATGTCACCAAGCCCCTTACCGCCCAGCATCGCCAGCAACTGCGGCTTGGTCATCGTCAACGTAACCCCCGCACCCGGGTCCTTCTTCGCATCGCTGCGATACGTCAACACCCCATGCCGCAAAGTCAGATGCCACACCTTGCCGAGCGCCGGAAGACTCCAGTCCATCCGAAGCTTCAGATCCCAGGCCTTCGGCCCGTTCACACGGATCGCCACGGAGTCAATCAACTGCTCGACAGAGAGCGCCATCAACATGTCGGCGCTCACCACCGAGGTGGGGGAGTCCTGCACACCCTCCCGCAACTCCTGAGCACCCATCAGATAGAAGTTCCGCCACACAGCATTCTCCGCAGCCTGACCCAACTTCACGTACAGCCGGGCAAGTTCAGACCTGGCGGCCTTGTGATGGGGATCGGCGAACACCACATGATTGAGCAACGTCACCGCGAACCGCAGATCGCCGTCCTTCGCAAACCCCTTGGCCTTCGCGACCGTCGCCGAACGACCACCCATCGCCCTGACGTACCGCTTGGCCTCCTCGACGGGAGGGTGCTCCCACAGGTGCGCGGGGTTACCGTCGAACCACCCCATGTACCGCTGATAAATGCCCTTCACGTTATGACTCAGCGACCCGTAATACCCACGATTCGCCCACACCCCCGCAAGCGCCGGCGGCAACTCGATCTCCTCGGCTATCTCCCGCCCCGTCATCCCCGCATTGATCATCCGCAACGTCTGATCATGCATGTACGCATACAGATCCCGCTGCTGCTCAAGCAGCTCCACGATCGTGCCGCCACCCCACGTAGGCCAGTGATGCGAAGCAAACGCAACATCGACCCGCCCATCGAAGAGCACGACAGACTCATTCAGATAATGCGCCCACTGCCGGGCATCCCGCACCTGCGCGCCACGCAACGTAATGATGTTGTGCATCGTGTGCGTCGCGTTCTCCGCCATACAGACCGCACGCAGATCCGGCAGCACGAAGTTCATCTCGGCCGGCGCCTCGGTCCCCGGCGTCATCTGAAACTCGAACCGCACCCCGTCGACGGTCTCCACCTGACCGGTCTCGGTGATGTCCTTGGTCGGCGGAATCAGCCCAATCGACCCCACGGAAACAGACTGCCCCAGCCCACAACCAATCTGCCCAGCAGGCGACTTGGGCAACAACGCACCGTACATATACCCGGAGCGCCGCTGCATGGCAGTCCCGGCGTAGACGTTCTCCGAGACGGCATGCTCCATAAAGCCGTCGGGAGCGAGGATCGGCACATCACCGGCCCCGTCCGGCAGCACGCCTCGGCAGCCGCCGAAGTGATCGACGTGAGGATGCGTGTAGATGAGCCCGGTGACCTTCTTGTCACCACGGTGCGCGCGGTACAGCTTGAGCGCGGCGGCAGCGGTCTCCGCCGAGATCAGCGGATCGATCACGACGACACCGGTGTCACCCTCGATGAGGGTCATGTTCGACAGATCGAGGCCACGCACCTGGTACACGCGGTCGGTGACCTTGTAGAGCCCCTGCTTCGACACGAGCTGCGACTGGCGCCACAGGCTCTTGTGCGCGGTCTCCGGGGCGTCCTTCTTGAGGAAGTCGTACGCGTCGTTGTCCCAGACGACCTGGCCCTTGACGTTCTTCACGACCCCGGGGGTAAGGGCGGCAATGAACCCCTTGTCGGCATCGGCGAAGTCGTCCCCGCCCTTGCCCGTGCCCTCACGGTCGACGGCGGATGCGGTCTGCGGATTCATGGCCACGGCCGCCGCGGCGGCACCCGCGGCGGCGGCGACGAAGGTACGCCGGTTCAAGGGAGTCATGCGGCCGAAGATCGCAGCGGGGTGCGGGGCGGGGCAAGGGTTTCCGGGGGATTTGGGGCAGCTCCCAGGGAGGGCGGGGGAGGGGAGTGACGCGTCATATTGCGTGGGTGGGGGTGGGGCGGTACTCAGGTCAGTACTTCGGGCCCACGTGCACGTCCATCAGGGCTACCGAGGCCTTGCGGGCGACGGAGATGTTGCGCTGGTTCGCTGCCTTCCAGTCGACGCCGACGCTGTCCAGGGTGTCGGTGAAGAGCCGGATGATGTCGCCCGACAGATTGGTGAAGAAGTACCGCGGATACTCGTAGCGCTTGCGCTCGCCGCCGATCATGCGGGTCGTCCAGTTGGTGGTGCGGCAGCCGTCGGAGTGGATGAGGCCGCGGATGAGTTCCCAGGGGTGGGCGTCGACGATCTCTTGCTGCCAGGGTTCGAGGGCTATGCGGCGCTCGTGCTTCTTGCCGGGGCCGTGCTGGGGGAGAAGGCAGGGCCAGTGCTTGCTCCAGCTGCTGACGTACTGGCAGCCCCCGCTCTGGACGCGGCAGACCTTGTTGTCCGGTCGTACGGACTGGATGGCGCTGGCGCAAGCTTCGATGAGACCAGGCCACGCGTCGGCGCAGGCGATCCGTAGGGAGTAGACATCTCGCCGCTGGAAACTGACACAGCCGTCGCCGAGGTAGAGGCCCAGCAAGTAGGAGTAGGCGGCCGGGTCTTCGGGCTCTCTGGGGACGTCGCAGCACCTTGGGCACGGAACTGTGCGATGCATCCAACCGAGCGGTTCGACGCGGGTCTGCCAGGAGCGGATCGCGGCACGCGATATGCCGGTTTCCTTGCTGACGGAGTTCAGGCTGCGGCCCTGGCCGACCAGCGTCAGGGCTCGCTTTCGCATGCCGATGTCGTACATATGCCTGAGCGTGGCCGGATCTTTATGACCCCGCGAGGATTCGAAGGTGCGTTCACTGCGACGAGTGAAGATCGCCAATCTTCTGGCAAACCTTCGATTCGAAGGTAAAGTGCCCCGGGTGGGATTCGAACCCACGCTGGATGGTGTTTGAGACCACTGCCTCTGCCACTGGGCTACCGGGGCATCCTTCAGAACGAAGGTTAGCGGTGACCCGCCGTGCCTCAAACATACAGGAGCTAGGTAGGCTCAAGGCAAGCAGTAACCTGCCCCGCACCTAGGAGCCCCCGTGACTTCCCCCGAGTCGCCCCAGCCCGTAGCCGATGACGACGACAAGTCGCACGTGCCTCCGCTGACGACCCGTGTCGTCATCGCCGAGGACGAGGCTCTCATCCGGCTCGACCTCAAAGAGATGCTCGAGGAAGAGGGTTACACCGTCGTCGGTGAGGCCGGTGACGGGGAGAAAGCCGTCGAGCTGGCCCGCGAGCACCAGCCGGACCTGGTGATCCTCGACGTGAAGATGCCCGTCATGGACGGCATCTCGGCGGCCGAGAAGATCGCCGAGGAAAGCATCGCCCCGGTGCTCATGCTGACCGCGTTCTCGCAGCGTGACCTGGTGGAGCGGGCCAGGGACGCGGGCGCGATGGCGTACCTGGTGAAGCCCTTCAGCAAGACCGACGTGGTGCCGGCCATCGAGATGGCCGTCTCGCGTTTCGCTGAGCTGAAGACGCTGGAGAGTGAGGTCGCGGACCTCACCTTGCGTCTGGAGACGCGGAAGCTGGTGGACCGGGCGAAGTCGATTCTTCAGACGGAGTACGGCCTGACGGAGCCCGCCGCGTTTCGCTGGATCCAGAAGACGTCGATGGACCGGCGGCTTTCGATGCAGCAGGTCGCGGAGGCTGTCATTGAGGATGCCGACGAGAAGAAGGCGGCCAAGGGGCAGTAGTCCACGGCTCTCAGGACTCGTACGAGAGATGGCCCGCACCCCGAAGCCGGGGTGCGGGCCATTTCCGTATGCCGGGACGGAGTCCTAGTCCTCGCCGAGGTACGCCTTCCGCACCGACTCGTCGTGGAGCAGGTCGTTCCCCGATCCGGAGAGGACGATCTTGCCGACCTCCATGACGTGACCGTGGTCGGCGAGTGAGAGTGCCGCTTGGGCGTTCTGCTCGACGAGGAGAATGGTCGTGCCCTGGGATTTGAGTTCGGCGATGGTGGCCATGATCTTCTGCATCATGATCGGTGACAGGCCCATGGAGGGTTCGTCGAGCATGAGCAGTTTGGGCTGGGACATGAGGGCGCGGCCCATGGCGAGCATTTGTTGTTCGCCGCCGGAGAGTGTGCCCGCTGCTTGCTTTCTGCGTTCTCCGAGGATGGGGAAGAGTTCGTAGGCGCGCGCGATGTCCTTTTCGATGGCGGCCTTGTCGCTGCGCAGGTATGCGCCGAGCCGTAGATTGTTCTCGATCGTCATGCGCGGGAAGATGTGCCGGCCCTCGGGGGAGTGGGCGAGGCCGAGGGAGACGATCTGGTCGGCGCGGTATTTCCGTAGTGCTTTCCCGTTGAATTTGATGGAGCCGCCGACGGGCTTGAGCAGTCCGGAGAGTGTGCGCAGTGTGGTGGTCTTGCCTGCGCCGTTGGTGCCGATCAGGGTGACGACTTCGCCGGCTTCGACCTTGAAGGAGATGCCTTTGACGGCTTCGATCTTGCCGTAGGCGACTTTGAGGTCTTCGACTTCGAGCAGTGCGGTCATCGGTTGTTCTCCTCGTTGCCCGTCGAGTCGTTGCCCGTGGCGTCGGCTTCTGTGCTGCCGGGGGCTCCTTCGAAGGGTTCGCCCAGGTAGGCGGCGATGACGCGGTCGTCCTGTTGGACGGTTTCGCTGTCGCCCTCGACGAGTTTCTCGCCTTGGACGAGTACGGCTACGCGGTCGCACAGGTTGAAGATGAAGCGCATGTCGTGCTCGATGACGAGGACGGCGATGCCCATGTCGCGGATGGCGAGGACGAGTTCTTCGGTGGCGCGGGTTTCTTGCGGGTTCATGCCCGCGGTGGGCTCGTCCAGGAGGAGCAGGCCCGGTTCGCTGGCCAGCGCGCGGGCGATTTCCAGCTTGCGCTGTTCGCCGTAGGGCAGGTTGCGGGAGAGGTGTTCGGCCTTGTCGGCGAGGCCGACGAACTCCAGGAGTTCCAGGGCGCGTTCCCTGGACTTGGCTTCCGCCTTGTGGAAGCCGGGGCCGCGCAGGAGGGCCGACCAGAGGCCTTCTTTGGTGCGTGTGTGGCGGCCGACGAGGACGTTTTCCAGGACGGTCATGTTGGCGAAGAGGCGGATGTTCTGGAAGGTGCGGGCCACGCCGGCCGCGGTGACCTTGAAGGACTTGCTGGGCAGGACCTTGTCCTTGTACCGGACTTCGCCTTCGGTGGGGATGTAGAGGCCGGTGAGGCAGTTGAAGAAGGTGGTTTTGCCGGCGCCGTTGGGGCCGATGAGGCCGACGATTTCGCCGCTGTTGACGGTGAGGTCGACGGAGCGTACGGCGGTGAGGCCGCCGAAGCGCATGGTGACGCCTCGGGCGTCCAGGACGGTCTGTCCGGCCGGCGTCGCGGCGGGGCTGTCCTTGCTGGTGGTGGTGTCGGTGGTCATGGCTCAGGCCCCTGTCTTGCTGAGGACTGTGGGTGGCGGCGTGTCGCCGGGGGCCAGTTCGGCTTCGTGGAATTCGAGCTGGCGGCGGCGGTTGGGGATGAGGCCTTCGGGGCGGAAGCGCATGAGCAGCACGAGTGCGAGGCCGAAGGCGAAGAGCTGGTAGTCGCCCAGGAACGAGAGTTTGCTGGGGATGAGGTAGAGCAGCGCCGCGCCGACGAGGGGTCCGCTGATGGTGCCCATGCCGCCGAGGACGACGGCGGCGAGGAGGAACGCCGAGTTGGGCGGGACCGTGTTGGCGAACTGGTACTGCTCGGGTGTGACGGTGTAGGTGACGTGTGCCTGCACCGTGCCCGCGAGTCCGGCGAGTGTGGCGCCGAGCGCGAAGGCGATGAGCTTCACGCGGAAGCCGTTGATGCCCATGGCGAGTGCCGCGGTCTCGTCCTCGCGGATGGCGACCCAGGCGCGTCCGATGCGGGAGTCGCCGCTGCGTCGGAAGACGAGGACGACGACGAGGGTGATGAGCAGCATCAGGAAGAAGTAGTTCGCGAATCGGCCGATGGTGACGCCGAAGATGCTGTGTTCGATGCCGAAGTCGAAGCCGAGGATCTTGAGGTTCGGGATCGAGGAGATGCCGTTCGAGCCGTTGGTGATGTCGGGGCCCGATGTGCCGTCGGAGTTCATCGCGACGAGCCGGAAGATCTCTCCGAAGCCGAGGGTGACGATGGCGAGGTAGTCGCCGCGCAGTCGCAGGGTCGGGGCGCCGATGAGTACGCCGAAGATGAGTGATGCGCCGGCGCCGACGAGGATGGCGCCCCAGAACGGCAGGTGGACGTCGAAGGGTGAGGAGGGGGATCCGGAGACCATGGATGCCGCGTAGGCGCCGACGCCGAGGAAGGCGACGTATCCGAGGTCGAGGAGTCCTGCGAGGCCGACGACGATGTTCAGGCCGAGTGCGACGGTGGCGAAGATGAGGATGTAGACGCCGATGGTGGCGTACTGGTCGTCGCTCTGGGTGAACGGGAAGGCCGCGGCGGCGGCGAAGGCGCCGCCGAGTGTGATGTTGCGGTGTCGTGCGGTGTAGGTGGAGACGTGGGCGACGAGTCCGGCTTTGGACAGCGCGGCGAAGCTGAAGGCCACGGTGATGAGGAAGCCGATGAAGAGTTCGTCGTATTCGGTGCCGATGCCGTAGGTGAAGACCAGGAGGCCGACGGCGAGTGCGGCGACGATGATCAGGATCTCGATGTAGCTGGGGAGTTTGCGGGGCGTGGGTGGGGCCTGGGCGGCGAAGGCGCCCTTGAAGATGGTCATCCCGTTGCGCAGGTGGTGTTTGATCTGCTCGCTGCTGCTGTCCTCCGGGTCGACCGCGTAGGTGTGTGGCCGTACGAAGGGCAGGGCGAGGGCGCCGGTGAAGGCGGCCAGGGTGGCGATGGCGGCGACCCAGCCGCCGGGGTCCAGGTTGGCGAGGCCGCCGAGCTGGTAGCTGATCGAGATGATCGTGTACCAGGTGGTGGCGAAGGCGGCGAGGGCCGCGTACTTGAGGGCGGCGTCGGCGCCGCCGGGGGCGAGTGCGCGTATGCCCTTGACGCCGTAGGAGGCGAGGCCGAAGAGCGTGGTCAGGGTTCCGGCGATCAGGACGAGGACCTGGAGGCCGCCGGGGTAGCCGTAGACGGTGAGGTCGCCGGGGAATTTCGCGGTCCAGGTCCATGCCATGAACGTGGAGATGACGGTGAGGATGCCGCCGCCGGTGGCCAGTGCGCGGGCGGGGCCCTCGGGGATGGCGATGAGGCCGGTGGGGGTGTGGTCCTGCTTGGGGGTGGGCGCGTCGGCCGCGGTGGTCTGTGTGGTCATGGTTGTCACGCCCTGTCCGCGACGCGCTCGCCAAGGAGACCTTGTGGCCTGACGAGGAGTACGACGATGAGGAGTACGAAGGCCCAGACGTCGGCCCAGGACTGCCCGCCGAGCTGGCTCATGCCGGGGATGTCGTTCATGTAGGCGGTGGCCATGGCTTCGGCGATGCCGAGGACGAGGCCGCCGATCATGGCGCCGTAGATGTTGCCGATGCCTCCGAGTACGGCGGCGGTGAAGGCTTTGAGGCCCCAGAGGAAGCCCATGCGGAACTGGACTTCTCCGTAGCGGAATCCGTAGGCGACGGCGGCGATGCCGGCGAAGGCGGCGCCGATCGCGAAGGCGACGACGATGACGCGGTCGGTGTTGACGCCCATGAGTTTGGCGGTGTCGGGGTCCTGTGCGGTGGCTTGCATGCCGCGTCCGACGCGGGTCTTCATCACGAAGTAGCCGAGGGCGAACATGCAGATCGGGGCGGTGATCAGCAGGAAGATGTCGCCGGGCTGGATGGTGATGGAGCCCAGGTGGATGGAGTCGCCGGGCATTTCGGGGAAGGTGCGGGACGACTTCGCGTTGGGGTACCAGGCCCAGACGGCTTGCTGGAGTGCGAGGGAGAGGCCGATGGCGGTGATGAGGGGGGCGAGGCGGGGTGCGCCGCGCAGGGGGCGGTAGGCGAAGCGTTCGGCTCCGACCGCTATGAGGGTGGAGACGATGACGGCGCCTATGAGCATGAGGGGCAGGGCGAGCCACATGCTGGTGCCGCCGGGCAGCCACAGCCAGACGGTGAGGGCGCCGAAGCCGCCGACCATGAAGATCTCGCCGTGGGCGAAGTTGATGAGCTGGACGATGCCGTAGACCATTGTGTAGCCGATGGCGATCAGGCCGTACATGGATCCCAGTAGCAGGCCGTTGACCAGCTGTTGCGGCAGTTCGTGCACCGCAGGTCCTCCGAGTCTTTCGGTGTCGTTCGGCCTGCGGGCGGTGGCGGTGGGCCTCGCAGGGCGTACGGCTTAGGTGACGGATGCGACGCCGCGCGGGGCGCTGTCTGAGGCAGCGCCCCGCGCGGTGGTGTCGTGCTGCGGGGTGGGTCAGCCGGTGAAGGTGCCGGACTTGACGGGCTTCCAGCCCTTGGTCGGGTCCTCGGTGGACTTGACCTGGTACACGGTGAGTTGCTTGTTGGTGGCGTCGCCGTATTCGTCGAAGGAGACCTTGCCGGTCACGCCGTCGAAGGAGACGTCCTGCATGGCTTCGACGATCTTGGCGCGGGCGTCGTCGGGCACTTTGCCGTCGTTGTCCTCGACGACCTTCTTGACGGCTTCGATGATCGCCCAGGCGGAGTCGTAGGAGTAGCCGCCGTAGGCCTCGTAGGCCTCCTTGTAGCCGGCCTTCTTGTAGTTGGCGATGAACTCCTTGGCGGAGGGCAGTTCTTCGACGGGCTGGCCGACGGAGGTGGCGTAGTCGCCCTTGCCTTCCTTGCCTGCGAGCTTGACGAAGTCGGCGCTGTAGATGCCGTCTCCGCCGACGAGCGGGATCTTGGCTCCGGCCTTCTTCATCTGCTTGCTGAGCGGGCCTGCGGCGGGGTACTCGCCGCCGTAGTAGACGACGTCCGCGTCAGAGTTCTTGATCTTGGTGGCGACGGCGCCGAAGTCCTTGGTGTCCGGGTTCACGTGCTCGGTGCCGGCGACCTTGCCGCCGAGCTTGGTGAACTCGGCCTTGAAGGTGGCGGCGAGGCCTGCGCCGTAGGTCTTCTTGTCGTCGACGACGAAGACCTTCTTCTTCTTGGCCTCGTTGTAGAGGTACTGCGCGGCGAACGGGCCCTGGATGGCGTCCGTGGTGGCCGTGCGGAAGTAGGCCTTGTACGGGCGGACCTTCTTGCCGCCGTTCCAGTCCTGGCCCTGGGTCATGGCCGGGTTGGTGTTGGCGGGGGAGACCTGGACGAGCTTCGCGTCGTCGAAGACTTTCTGCATCGACTCGCCGACGGAGGAGTTCAGGGGGCCGACGGCGCCGAGGATGTCCTTGTTGGCGACGAACTTGGTCGCGTTGGTCTGGCCTGACGCGGGCTGTCCCTGGTCGTCGGCGGACTCCACCTTGAAGGTGATGCCGTCGACGTACTTCTTCTCGTTGGCCTGCTTGGCGGCGAGATCCACGGAGTTGCGGATGCCGAGGCCCAGCGCGGACAGGTCGCCGGTCAGCGGCGCGTCGACGCCGATGACCACGGTGGTGCCGCCGCCCGCGGAGTCTTCCTTGTCCTTGTCGTCGCGTGAGCCACAGGCGGTGAGGGTGAGTGCCCCCGCGGTGAGTGCAGCGGTGATGGCTATGAGCGAACGTTGACGCACGATCAGTCCTTTCCCCTGGCACGGCCGTCCCCTGTTGGGTGGCCGAGTCGAGCGCGGAACCGAACTGACAGGAATCCGGTGGGCGCGGTGACTGGCCGTGACTCTAAGGGCCGCTTTGTTCCTGGTGGAGTGGTCAGGCCAAAGGTGTGACGCTCTTGTTATGCCACGGAGTATTCCGGGCTGGAACTCAGGGGGTGGTTGGGGCGGAATAGGCCACCTTCGGTGCATCCCGCATGCTGAGAACTTGCAGGACTGTCAGGGTGCTTTACTCATGACATCAGTGTTCGGGGGGCATGCGGCTGTCAGGGCCGCGGAAAGATCTTTTGCGTACCTCTCGCCGAGGATGAAGCTCTGTAACTGCATTGCGCGCGCATTACGCAGTGTTACGACCAGGAAAGGGAGTCCGGCATTCCGCTGCACCTTTCCGCATTCGCGAATGTGCATCGTGATGTGTGCCGTCCGAGGGGTTCCCGTTTCCACAGTGAATGGGGTATGGGGGGCGACAGTGACCGACAGTCCTTCCGACGTCTGGGTGATCCGTCTGACGGAAACCGGCGGCCCCGAGTCCTGGCGCAGGGCGACGGTGAAGCCGAACGTGCGGTCGCCGGCCCGTGGGTGCGCCATGTCGCCCCGGTAGGTCACGGACACGGTCTGCGACGGGTGGAGCGGCGGCGGGGGCTCGGGGGGCCGCGGGCGGGTCAGATAGAGGCCGAGACCGGCGGCGGCGACGATCATGGCCGCGGCGAGGGCCAGGAGGGTGCGGCGGCGCCGGGTGAGGAGCGGGCGGGGCCGGGCGGGGGCGGCGGTTGGATCCGTGGGGCGGGCGGCTCGGGTCTCATGGGTGTCGTCGCCGGGCTCGATGGGGCCGATGGCGTTCACGCCCACGGCCCGCCGCTCGGCACCCCGTGGCGGTAGCGCTCCGCGCAGCGCTCACGGGCCTGACGGGCGATCAACTTGCGTCCCGCGTCGGACCCTTGGCGCTCGCGCTCGCGGCGGGCCAGGTCGAGGGTGTCCCGCAGGATCATGTACTGACCGTTGGAGAGGCCCATCGACTGGTAGTCGCCGTAGGTCTCCTTGCCCGAGTCGTAGATCTGCCGCCCCCACTTGGTGATCAGGGCCGTGCAGAGGTCCTCGGGGGATGTGGTGGCGGGGGAGGGCCGGGGGCTCTCGCTGCGGGGGGCGTCGGCGGAGGGTGAACTCCCGCATCCGGCGGCCACAGGGGCGGCGAGGAGGGTGACGAAGGCGAGCGCACAGAGCGGTTTCCGGTGCCTCATGCACCGACGCTAGACCGGCGCCCCACGCTCCGACAATGCGTGGGGCGCTCGCCTTCGGCCGCCGTGAACCGCCTGCGGCGTCCGTCAACCGCCTTACGCGGCAGAGCTGTCGGGCTGCACGTCACGCAGCAGGCAGGTCAGCCGCGCGGTGCACACCCGCTTGTCCTGCTCGTCGGTGATCACGATCTCGTACGTCGCCGTGGAGCGGCCCCGGTGTACGGGCGTCGCCACGCCGGTGACCAGGCCCGAACGCGCGCCGCGGTGGTGCGTGCAGTTCAGGTCGACGCCGACGGCGAGCTTCGTGCTGCCGCCGTGCAACATCGAGCCGACCGAGCCGAGGGTCTCGGCGAGCACGGCGGAGGCGCCGCCGTGCAGCAGGCCGTACGGCTGGGTGTTGCCCTCGACCGGCATGGTGCCCACGACGCGCTCGGCGGAGGCCTCGACGATCTCGACGCCCATCCGGGTGCCCAGGTCGCCCGCGGAGAAGAGGGCGGGCAGGTCCACGCCCAGCGCGGCGTACTCGTCGATGACCTCTTGCGGGAACTTCACGCTGTGCTGCTCACCCATGGGGCCCGGCTCCGTTCGTCGTCCTCACCAGTCGCTGAGCGAACGCTCAGTCGGTCCCTGATTGTTCCAGGCGTACGACGACGGACTTGCTGGCGGGGGTATTGCTGGTGTCGGCGGTCGCGTCCAGCGGGACCAGGACGTTCGTCTCGGGGTAGTACGCCGCCGCGCAGCCCCGGGCCGTCGGATAGTGCACGATCCTGAAGCCCGGCGCGCGCCGCTCGACGCCGTCCTTCCACTCGCTGACGAGGTCGGCGTACGACCCGTCGGCGAGGTTCAGCTCACGGGCGTCCTCGGGGTTGACCAGGACGACGCGGCGGCCGTTCTTGATGCCCCTGTAGCGGTCGTCGAGGCCGTAGATCGTGGTGTTGTACTGGTCGTGCGAGCGCAGCGTCTGGAGCAGCAGGCGGCCCTTGGGCAGGTCGGGGAACTCGACGGGCGCCGCGGTGAAGTTGGCCTTGCCGGTGGCCGTGGGGAAGCGGCGCTCGTCGCGCGGGGCGTGCGGCAGGGCGAAGCCCGCGGGGTCGGCGACGCGCGCGTTGAAGTCCTCGAAGCCGGGGATCACGCGCGCGATGCGGTCGCGCACCGTGGCGTAGTCCTTCTCGAACTCCTCCCAGGGCGTGGCCGATTCGGGGCCGAGGACGCGGCGGGCGAGGCGGCACACGATGGCCGGCTCGGAGAGCAGATGCGGGCTCGCGGGCTCCAGGCGGCCGCGGGATGCGTGCACCATGCCCATGGAGTCCTCGACGGTCACGAACTGCTCGCCGCCACCCTGGACATCCCGCTCGGTGCGCCCGAGCGTCGGCAGGATCAGCGCACGCGCGCCCGTGACCGCATGCGAGCGGTTCAGCTTCGTCGACACGTGGACGGTCAGGCGGGCCTTGCGCATCGCCGCCTCCGTCACCTCCGTGTCGGGCGACGCCGCCACGAAGTTGCCGCCCATCGCGAAGAACACCTTCGCCTCGCCGTCCCGCAGCGCCTTGATCGCGCGGACGACGTCCAGGCCGTGCTCGCGCGGCGGCGCGAAGCCGAACTCCCTTTCCAGGGCGTCGAGGAAGGCCGGGGCGGGCCGCTCGAAGATGCCCATCGTGCGGTCGCCCTGCACGTTCGAGTGCCCCCGCACCGGGCAGACGCCCGCGCCCGGGCGGCCGATGTTGCCGCGCAGCAGAAGGAAGTTGACGACCTCGCGGATCGTCGGCACGGAGTGCTTGTGCTGGGTCAGGCCCATCGCCCAGCACACGACGGTGCGCTTCGAGGCGAGGACCATGGCGAGGGCCTCCTCGATGCGCTCGCGCGTGAGACCGGTCGCGGCGAGGGTCTCGTCCCAGTCGGCGCCGCGCGCCGCCTCGGTGAACTCCTCGTACCCATGGGTGTGTTCGCGGACGAACTCCTCGTCGACCGCTCCCTCGGTGTCGAGGATGAGCTTGTTCAGGAGGCGGAACAGGGCCTGGTCGCCGCCGAGGCGGATCTGCAGGAAGAGGTCGGTGAGGGCGGTGCCCTTGAGCATGCCCTGCGGGGTCTGCGGGTTCTTGAAGCGCTCCAGGCCGGCCTCGGGCAGCGGATTGACCGTGATGATCCTCGCGCCGTTGTTCTTCGCCTTCTCCAGGGCGGAGAGCATGCGCGGATGGTTCGTGCCCGGGTTCTGCCCGGCGACGATGATCAGATCCGACTTGTAGAGGTCTTCGAGCAGGACGCTGCCCTTGCCGATGCCGATGGTCTCCGTGAGGGCGGAGCCGGACGACTCATGGCACATGTTCGAGCAGTCGGGCAGGTTGTTCGTGCCCAGCTCGCGGGCGAACAGCTGGTACAGGAACGCCGCTTCGTTGCTGGTGCGGCCCGAGGTGTAGTAGACGGACTCGTCCGGGCTTTCCAGCGCGGCGAGCTCCTCGCCGATGATGTCGAAGGCCCGCTCCCAGGAAACGGCCTCGTAGCGCTCGGCGCCCTCGGCCAGATACATCGGGTGGGTGAGGCGGCCCTGCTGGCCCAGCCAGTACCCACTGCGGGTGGCGAGGTCGGCCACGGGGTGCGCGGCGAAGAAGTCGGGGGTGACGCGGCGCAGCGTGGCCTCCTCGGCGACCGCCTTCGCGCCGTTCTCGCAGAACTCCGCCGCGTGCCGGTGCTCCGGCTCGGGCCAGGCGCAGCCGGGGCAGTCGAAGCCGTCCTTCTGATTGACCCGCAGGAGCGTCAGCGCCGTGCGGCGCACCCCCATCTGCTGCTGGGCCATGCGCAGCGAGTGACCGATGGCGGGAAGGCCCGCCGCGGCGTGCTGCGCCTGCGCGACCTGCGGCGCGTCCTGGACCGGATCACCCTTGGGCGACTTCCTTGCCATGGTCGGCTCCCCTTCGAGCACGTGCGTGAGCTACGTCTTCGATCCTCCCACGCGCCGCTGACAGCGCGGTCGCGGGTGAGGGTTGGACCGGACTGTCAGTGGGGCGTGGCAGGATCGGGGACGTGGCAGAAAAAGCAGCGAAGAAGAAGTCCGAGACCGCGACGAAGCCGAGTGGCGAGCAGCGTCCGCGCCTGCTCCTCATGGACGGGCACTCCCTGGCCTACCGGGCGTTCTTCGCGCTGCCCGCGGAGAACTTCACGACCGCGACGGGCCAGCCGACGAACGCGATCTACGGCTTCGCGTCGATGCTGGCGAACACCCTGCGCGACGAGGCGCCCACGCACTTCGCGGTGGCCTTCGACGTCTCACGCAAGACGTGGCGCTCCACGGAGTTCCCGGAGTACAAGGCGAACCGCTCCAAGACCCCGGACGAGTTCAAGGGGCAGGTCGAGCTGATCGGCGAGGTCCTCGACGCGATGAACGCCGTGCGGTTCGCGGTGGACGGCTTCGAGGCGGACGACGTCATCGCCACCCTCGCCACCCAGGCCGAGGCGGCCGGCTTCGACGTCCTGATCGTCACCGGTGACCGCGACTCCTTCCAGCTGATCACCGACCACGTGACCGTGCTGTACCCGACCAAGGGCGTATCGGAGCTGACGCGCTTCACCCCGGAGAAGGTCGAGGAGAAGTACGGCCTCACGCCCAGCCAGTATCCGGACTTCGCGGCCCTGCGCGGCGACCCGTCCGACAACCTCCCCGGCATCCCCGGTGTGGGCGAGAAGACCGCCGCGAAGTGGATCAACCAGTTCGGTTCCTTCGCGGACCTCGTCGAGCGTGCCGAAGAGGTCAAGGGCAAGGCCGGACAGAACTTCCGCGACCACCTGGACGCGGTGAAGCTGAACCGCGTCCTCACGGAGATGGTCCGCGACGTCGAGCTCCCCAGGCAGGTCACCGACCTGGAGCGCGCTCCGTACGACCGCACGGCCCTCGCCATGGTCCTGGACACCCTGGAGATCCGTAACCCCTCGCTGCGCGAGCGACTGCTGGCCGTGGACCCCGGTGCCGAGGTGGCCGATCAGACCCCGGCCGAGCCCGGCGTGGAGCTGGACGGCACGGTGATCGGCACGGGTGAGCTCGCCCCGTGGCTCACGGAGCACGGCAACGCGGTCCTCGGCATGGCCACGGTCGACACCTGGCAGCTCGGCATGGGCTCGGTGACCGAGGTCGCCCTCGCGGCGGCCGGGGGAGCGGCGGCCTGGTTCGACCCCTCCCGCCTGGACGAGGCCGACGAGAAGGCCTTCGCCGCCTGGGTCTCCGACCCGAAGAAGCCCAAGGTCCTGCACAACGCCAAGGCCACGATGCGGGTCTTCCCCGAGCACGGCTGGACGGTGGACGGCGTCTCCATGGACACGGCGCTCGCCGCGTACCTGGTCAAGCCCGGCCGCCGCTCCTTCGCCCTGGACGCCCTTTCCCTGGAGTACCTGGGCCGGGAGCTCGCGCCCGCGTCGGCGGCCGAAGGGCAGCTCGCCTTCGGTACGGAGGAGGACGACCGTGCCGAGGCCGACGCACTGATGTCGCAGGCCCGCACGATCCTCGACCTGGGCACGGCCTTCGGCGAGAAGCTGCCCGAGGTGGGCGCGGGCAACCTCCTCACCGACATCGAGCTGCCGACGTCGACTCTCCTGGCCCGCCTGGAGCGGCACGGCATCGCGGCCGACCGCGCCCATCTGGAGGCGATGGAGCAGCAGTTCGCGGGCGCGGTGCAGCAGGCGGTGAAGGAGGCGCACGCGGCGGCGGGCCGCGAGTTCAACCTCGGCTCGCCCAAGCAGCTCCAGGAAGTCCTCTTCGGTGAGCTGAACCTCCCCAAGACGAAGAAGACCAAGACCGGGTACACCACGGACGCGGACGCCCTGGCCTGGCTCGCGGCCCAGACCGAGAACGAACTGCCGGTCATCATGCTCCGCCACCGCGAGCAGGCGAAGCTCCGCGTCACGGTCGAGGGCCTCATCAAGTCGATCGCCGCGGACGGCCGCATCCACACGACGTTCAACCAGACGGTCGCGGCGACGGGACGCCTGTCCTCGACGGAACCGAACCTGCAGAACATCCCGGTCCGCACGGACGAGGGCCGGGCGATCCGGCGCGGCTTCGTGGTCGGCGAGGGCTTCGAGTCCCTGATGACCGCGGACTACAGCCAGATCGAACTGCGCGTGATGGCCCACCTCTCCGAGGACGAGGGCCTCCTGGAGGCGTTCAGCTCCGGCGAGGACCTGCACACCACGGTCGCCTCGCAGGTCTTCTCCGTCGAGGGCACCGCCGTCGACGCCGAGATGCGCCGCAAGATCAAGGCCATGTCGTACGGCTTGGCGTACGGCCTCTCCGCGTTCGGCCTCTCCCAGCAGCTGAACATCGAGGCGGGCGAGGCCCGCGCGCTGATGGACACCTACTTCGAGCGGTTCGGCGGCGTCCGGGACTATCTGCGCCGGGCCGTCGACGAGGCCCGCGCGACGGGCTACACGGAGACGATGCTGGGCCGCCGCCGGTATCTCCCCGACCTCAACAGCGACAACCGCCAGCGCCGCGAGATGGCCGAGCGGATGGCCCTGAACGCGCCCATCCAGGGCACGGCGGCGGACATCGTCAAGATCGCCATGCTGAACGTGCACCGCGCGCTGACGGAGGCGAAGCTCGACTCCCGCATGCTGCTCCAGGTGCACGACGAAATCGTCCTGGAGATCGCACCGGGCGAGCGCGCCGAGGTGGAGAAGCTCGTCCGCCGCGAAATGGCGGGCGCGGCGTCGCTGCGAGCCCCGCTGGACGTGTCGGTGGGCGTGGGAGCGGACTGGGAGTCCGCCGCGCACTGAGGGCCGCGCCGGGCTTGAGCGGAGGGGGCCTGGCGCTCCGCGCAGCACCGGCTTCGCCGGATTCGTCCCCGATCACCGCACGCGCTGCACATTGCAGCCGTGCGGTGATCCGGCCCTCGTGCGGTGATCCGGCCCTCGTGCGGTGATCCGGCCCTCGTGCGGTGATCCGGCCCTCGTGCGGTGATCCGGCCCCCGTGCGGTGATCCGGCCCCCCGTGCGGCGATCCGGCCGTCGTGCGGCGATCCGGCACCCGCGCGGCGATCCGGCACCCCTGCGGTGATTCGGGACATTTTGTACATAATTCCGGCCTCACCCTAGTGGCCCCCGCCCCCGAGCCCCGCCAAGGCGCCCCGGCCACGATGACCGCATGGCCCTTCACCTGCGAAACTGCCGGGCGGTCATAGCCACGGCCCTAGCCACAGCCCTCGTCCCCCCGCCGATACCCGCGAGCGCCGCCCGAGCCAGCGCGGCGCAACGCGCGGCCTCCCACGCCGCCCGCAGCGACCCCACCCTCGCCGCACAGCTCATCCGCGACCTCCGCGCCGCCCTGGTCGCCCGGCGGAGCACCGTGTCCGTCGCCCTCCACGACCCCGCCACGGGCCTCAGCTGCGCCCTCGGCAGTAGCCGCCGCTACGACACCGCGAGCGTCGCCAAGGTCATGATCATGGAGGCGGCCCTGCGCCGTGCCCAGGCCTGGGGCCGAGACCTCTCGCACGACCACCCCACGACGAAGTACGCGGCCCGCACCATCGAACGCGTATCCCGGGCCGTGCACCGCGCTCTCCACAAGGGCCGCGCGACAGGGCAGCAGCTCACCTCGTAGAACGACGCGCGCTGCGACGCCCCGACCGACGCCCCACCCGAACAGGACGCGGCCAACCGGTGAAAACCGGGCACGAACGGGTGTCTGGGCGCTGGAAGTTGTCGTAGTGTCGCCTGAGTCGGCCCGCTGGGGAGCACAACGGGGAACACAGCAGAGTGGGCGGCGGCACGCACAGTCGTCAAGGGGAGGGGTTCACGGTCATGGCGGCGGTATTCGGCAGGCGGTTGCGCAGGGGAGCGGTGACCACCGCGGTGGCCGCGGCGGCGGTGGCCGCGCTCGCGGCGTCCCAGGCCCCGGGCGTGACGGACGTCCCGCGCGACGAGCGGGCGGGGGCATCCGGCGCCACACCGCCGGCCGAGGACTCCGCGACCGGTAACTCCCCCTACTACACCGATCTTCCGGAGCTGAAGAGCCCGGTCCCGCCGACCGGACCGCCCGACGGCGGCACCGGCGACGCCGCAACCGACTCGGAGATCCCGGCCACCGTCCTCGACGCGTACAAGAAGGCCGAGGCGTCCCTGGCCACGTCCAAGCCGGGCTGCAACCTCCCCTGGGAGCTGCTCGCCGCGATAGGCAAGGTCGAGTCCGGGCAGGCGCGTGGCGGCCGCGTGGACGCGAACGGCACCACGGTCGGAGACATCCTCGGCCCGCCCCTCAACGGCAACGGCTTCGCGAAGATCACCGACACCGACAACGGCGCGTACGACGGCGACAGGACGCACGACCGCGCGGTCGGCCCCATGCAGTTCATCCCCTCGACGTGGGACACCTGGGGTCAGGACGGCAACGCGGACGGCAAGACGGACCCGAACAACATCTACGACGCAGCGCTCGCCGCCGGAAGCTACCTCTGCGCGAACGACCGCGATCTGTCCGTCGAGGCCGACCTGCACAAGGCGATCCTCAGCTACAACCACTCGACGGAGTACCTGAACACGGTCCTGACGTGGCTGGAGCACTACCGCGACGGCATCCGCGAGATCCCCGACGGCTCGGGCGACCTGCCGCGCGACCGCAGCGACAACAACAGCCCCGGCACGACCCCGACGCCCACGCCCCCGGCATCCGGTTCGCCCTCGCCGAAGCCGCCCAAGCCCGGCGACGACAAGCCCGGTGGCGAAAAGCCCACCGAGCCCGGCAGCGGCGGCAGCGGCGGCCCGACCACTCCGCCGAACGGCGGCGGCTCCGAGACCCCGAAGCCCCCCTCGCCCGCCGAGCGGGTCGCGAGCCTGGCGGACGCCGGCACCGGCAAGCTCGCCGCGACCGCCGGGGACGCCTTCGCCGAACGCGTCGAGGTGCGCACGGAGTCCAGGTCGGGCTCCGCGGTGGCCAAAGTCAAGGTGCGGTTCGCGATCGTCGGCGACACCGACGCGCGCTTCCCCGGCGGCGCCACCAGCGCGACCGTCACCACGAGCGCGTCGGGCAAGGCGACCGCCCCCGTCGTCAAGGCGGGTGAGAAGACCGGTGAGTTCAAGGTCAGGGCCACGGTCGTCGGCCGCTCGCTGCCCGGCCTCGCCTACACGGCGACGGTCACCGCGCGTCAGGCCGACGCCCTGGTCAGGACCAGCGACAAGGCACTGATCTGCGAGCCCGGCAAGGAGTTCGCCGACCAGGTCGAGGTCAAGGCCACCTACAAGGGGGAGGCCGCCGACCGCGTGGCGGCCACCGCCACCATGGTCAAGTCGGCGGCCGACGCCACGGCCAACGACAAGGGCCCCTACTTCAAGGACGCGAACGGCAAGCCGGTCCGCGCCCTCAAGGCCCTGAAGACGGACGCCAACGGCGTGCTCAAGCTCCCCAAGATGTACGCCGACGACGCCGCGGGCACGTTCCTGATGCGGGTCACCACCGCGGGCGGCGCGACGCTCACGGTCGAACTGAAGGTGGCGGCGCCCGCGGCCTAGCCCCGGACCCCCGTACGCATTCGCGCACACAACGCCCCTGCGCCCGCCCGGCGCAGGGGCGTTCGTCTGTGTGCAACGTGTTCTCATCTGGCCGTCGCGTTGCTACGGTGCCCCAGCCCTGACGCCCTGTCAGTTCACGGCCGGCGTCCTGGATGCCGTCAGATTTCCCGCCTCGGGAGGATCCGCATGCGCGCTCTCATCGCCGCCGCGACCGGTCTTGCCGTCGCCCTCGCCCTGGTCCTGACCATCACCGCGATGGGGGCCCCGCCCGGCGAGACCTCGCCGGAGCCGCTGCTCACCACCGTCCCCAAGCACCCCTGACTCCGTAGGGAGGGCCGCCGCGATGCGCCGCAAGGCCAGCCTGATCCTGCTCGCCTTCGCCGTGTTCTGCACGGCGATGTCCCCGCTCATGCGCTGGTACGCCTTCCCGCGCCTCGCCAAGATCCCGCCGAGCCAGTACCAGGAGGCGGTCCTGGAGGCGAAGAACCCGACGCTCATCGACTACGGCTCGATGCGGGCCAAGAAGGTCGACAAGGTCACCATCGTGCAGACCCTCAAGGGCAACGTGGAGGCCTCGGAGAAGATCGAGAAGAGTGCGGACCGCGACGTCGTCGTCTGGGACGCCCTCTCCTACGTCCAGGACGCCGACGGCAAGATGGTCTCCAAGGTCCCCGAGCGCTACATCTTCGACGCGCACAGCCAGGAACCGGTGCACGCCACCGGCGAGATGGTCGACGGCGACGCGGTCAAGCGCGAGGGCATCGAGTTCAAATGGCCCTTCCTGACCGAGAAGCGGGACTACGAGTACTTCGACGCCCAGGCCCGCGTCACCAAGCCCATCCACTACAAGGGCACGCAGACCTTCCGTGGCGTCGATGTCTACTACTTCGAGCAGACCATCCCCTGGACCAAGGTGCCCTTCCCCAAGACCATGCCGGTCAAGGGCATCACCCCGGAGTCCCTCGCCAAGACCGGGACCACGCGCTGGTACACCACGGTCCGCAAGTTCTGGGTCGATCCCACCACGGGGGCGCCCGTCTACGGCGAGGAGATCCAGAAGAACGAGCTGCGCGGCGGCACCCTCCTCGGCGGCCGCGACAAGGTCACCGTCTTCGCGGGCCACGTGAAGATGCGCGAGGACTACATCGAGAACACGGTCGACCTGGTGAAGTCCCAGCGCGTCCTGGTCCTCCTCCTCACGTCCTATCTCCCCTGGGGTTTCCTGGGCCTCGGCCTGTTCCTGCTCGCCCTGTCCCTCTGGCTGGAGGCCCGCAGCCGCAGGCCCGGCGAACCGGAGGCGACGGCCGCGCCCGAACCGGAACCGGTCAACGCCTGAGCCGGGCGTTGGTGAACCGCGTCGCCTCGGCGGCCGCGGGATCCTCAGGCCACGGATGCTTCGGATACCGGCCGCGGAGCTCGGCCCGCACGGCCCGGTAGCCGTCCCGCCAGAAGGAGGCGAGATCGGCGGTGACGGCGGCGGGGCGGCCCGCGGGCGACAGCAGATGCACGAGGACGGGTACGCCGCCGTCCGCGACGCGCGGGGTCTCGGCGAGCCCGAACATCTCCTGCAACTTCACCGCAAGGACGGGCTGTTCGGGGTCGGAGTAGTCGACGCGGATCCTGGACCCACTGGGTACAGCCACCCTCTCCGGGGCGAGCACGTCGAGACGCGTCGCCTCGCCGCTCGCCCAGGGCAGGAGCCGGTTCAGGGCCTGCCCCGCCTCGATGCGCCGCAGGTCGGCCCGGCGCCGCGCCTTCGACAGCTCGGGCTCCAGCCACTCGTCCACGCGCGCGTGCAGGGCGCTTTCGGAAACGTCGGGCCAAGGCGCACCCAGATGCCGGTGCAAGAACGCGAGGCGCGCCCGCAGCTCACGCGCTCCTTGGGACCAGTTCAGGAGCGAGGTCCCCTCCTCCCTGAGGCCGGCGAGCAGCCCTTCTCGTACGAGTCCGGGGGCGGGCTTCTTGAGCGGCCGCACCACCAGCTCCACGGCGCCGAGCCGCTCGACGTGCCGCGCGACGAGATCCCCGTCGCTCCAGGCCACCTCGTCCCCCTCGCTGTGGAGGGGCGCGGCCGCGCTCCGGGCGCCGTCCTCGTCGATGTGGCCGCCGAGCAGCACGCGCGCGTGCCCGGCGCCCACCGGCCGGTCCGCGACAGCCACGGCGATCCACTCCGCGCCGGTCAGCGCCGACCCGGGCCGCAGCTCGGCGCGGATCCCGTTCACCATGAGATACGTTCCGTCGCCGCGGCTCCGGGCGACCCGCTCGGGAAAGGCGAGCGCGGCGACGAGCCCGGCGACGTGCTCGTCAGAGTCTGCTCCGGAGTGCCGGGTGGGTGGGTGGGAAAGGTCCTGCGCCGAAGCTGCCGGAGGCGGCGTACCAGCAACCGGTGGCGACGCCACGGCGGTAAGCCGCCGCACCTCCGTGCGCCAACGCGCCGCGTACCCGTCACCGCCCCGCCGGGCCACGCGCCAGGCCGCCGCGAGGTCGTCCCCGTACTCACGCGGCGGCTCCTCGCTGAGGAGGGCCACCACCTCGGCCGCGCGGCGCGCACCGACGAGGGGTGCCGCGTCCAACAGGGCCCGCGCCAGGCGGGGGTGGAGCCCGACCCGCGCCATCCGCGTGCCCCGCTCCGTGACCCGCCCCGACTCCGGTGACAGCGCACCGACCGCCGTCAGAACGGCACGCGCCGCCGCCATCGCGCCACCCGGAGGCGGATCGAGCAGGGCGAGACCGGAGGCGTCCGGATCCCCCCAGCAAGCCGTCTGCAAGGCGAAAGCGGCAAGGTCCGCCAGCTTGATCTCCGGCGCCGGAAAGCGCGGCAGACGGGCGTCCTCCGCCTCCGCCCAGCACCGGTACACGGCCCCCGGCGCCTCACGCCCGGCGCGACCGGCGCGCTGCCGTCCCGCCGCCTGCGAAGCCCGTACCGTCGCCAGCGCGCTCAGCCCGCGCGCGTGATCGACGCGCGGCTCCCGCGCCAACCCCGAGTCGACGACGACCCGCACGCCGGGCACTGTCAGGGACGACTCGGCCACGGACGTCGCGAGGACCACCCGCCGGGCGCCTTCCGATGAGCCCGCAAGCACCGCGTCCTGCACATCGGCGGACGCCCGCCCGTGCACCTGCAACACCTCCGCGGGAACATCGCCCAACTGCCCCGCCACCCGCGCGATCTCACCGACCCCGGGCAGGAAGCACAGAACGTCCCCCTCCCGCTCGGCGAGCGCACGCCGCACGACCGACGCCACATGTGTCAGCAGCGCCGGATCCACCCGCATCCCGTGCGGCGGCCGCACCGGACGCGCGGGCGGCGCCCAGAGGACGTCGACCGGATGCGAGGTGCCCCGCGCCTCCACCACGGGGGCATCCCCGAGGACCCGCGCCCACCCCGGCGCGTCCGTCGTCGCCGACGCGGCCACCAGACGCAGCTCGGGCCGCAGCGCCGCCCGCACGTCGACCAGGAACGCCGCCACGGTGTCCGCGTCCAGATGCCGCTCGTGGCACTCGTCGATGATCACCACGTCGACGCCGCTCAACTCCTGGTCCCGCTGCAGCCGCTGCAACAGGACGCCCGTCGTGACGACCTCCACGCGCGCGCGTGGCCCGACCACACGCTCACCGCGCACCGTGTAACCGACGCTCTCCCCGACCTTCTCGCCGAGGAGCCACGCCATCCGCCGCGCGGCGGCCCGAGCGGCGATGCGCCGCGGCTCGGCGACCACCACACGTCGTACGGGAGCGCCGTCCCCGAGAAGCCCGGCGAGGGCCAGCGGCACCAGCGTCGTCTTGCCCGTGCCGGGAGGCGCGCACAGCACGGCGCTGCCCGGCCCCTCCAGAGCGGAACGCAGCGCGGGCAGCGCACTGCGGACGGGCAGGTCCAGGGCTTCGTTACGGAGACGGATCACGCACTCAGTCTCGTACGCAGACGTAGATCGCCGTCCCCGGGATCAGGTTCCCGCGCAACGGGGACCAGCCGCCCCACTCCTGCGTGTTCCACGCCGGCCACTCCGGCTCCACCACGTCGACCAGCCGGAGACCGGCGGCCACGATGTCCCGCACCCGGTCGCCGAGCGTGCGGTGGTGCTCCACGTAGACGGCGTTCCCGTTCTCGTCCTGCTCCACATAAGGAGTGCGGTCGAAGTAGGAGGCCGACACGGAGAGCCCCTCGGGACCCGGCTCGTCCGGGAACGCCCAGCGGATGGGGTGCGTCGCGGAGAAGACGAGCCGGCCGCCGGGGCGCAGGACGCGCCGCGCCTCCTTGAGGACCATCACGGGGTCGGCGACGAAAGGCAGCACCCCGTAGGCGGAGCAGACGAGGTCGAAGGCGCCGTCCTTGAAGGGCAGCACCCCGGCATCGGCCTGGACCAGCGGAACGCTCCCGCCGATCCGCAGCGCGTGCTGCAACTGCCGGTGGGAGAGATCGAGGGCGACCGGACGCGCGCCCTGCGCGGCGAGCCAGCGCGAGCACTGCGCCGCGCCCGCGCCGATCTCCAGGACGTCCTTGCCCTTCAGCTCCTCGGGCGGACCGAGGAGCTCGGCCTCCACCTCGTCGAGCCCTTCGGGACCCCAGACGAACCGGTCGTCACCGAGGAAGGTGCCGTGCTCGATCTGGTAGTCGTCCGCGTTCCGGTCCCACCAGCCGCGGTTGGCGCGGCTGCTCTCCGTGACGTCTGCGTCACGGCGGGTGGCCTCGGGTTCGGGTGTCTCGGGCAGCTCGGACTCTTGGATGATCGGCTCCATCGTCGTACTCTTCCGTCTGGCTTCGTCGAGGCTCGTCGCGGTGAGGTGGTCGCGGGGCGCCGGAAAGGCGTCGCGCCAGGGCGCTGTGCGGCCCGTGTGGCCTCACGCGACAGCATTTGTGCCGGGTATGCGGCGTTCCGCCCCGGGTGTGCGCCTTCGCGCATTGACCCTGTCCGGCTGCCCCCGTATGCTACAAGTTGCGCTGCGAGCCTGCCGTCCTCAGACCTAGCGGGATGCGCTCGCATCTGTTGCATGTCCCCTCGGTTGTCGAGGCGCCTTCCGTTTCTTCGGAAACAGGAATCGGCGCTTCCCAGGCTGTCCGGCTTCTTCAGAGCGAAATCGGTTCCGGCGCTAGCAGTACCTACGACTCACTGTCCGTACCGGAGCCCTTACCCACATGACGAGCAGCACCGAGACCACCGCCACCACCCCGCAGGTAGCGGTCAACGACATCGGTAACGAGGAAGCCTTCCTCGCCGCGATCGACGAGACGATCAAGTACTTCAACGACGGCGACATCGTCGACGGCGTCATCGTGAAGGTCGACCGGGACGAGGTCCTGCTCGACATCGGTTACAAGACCGAAGGCGTCATCCCGAGCCGCGAGCTCTCCATCAAGCACGACGTCGACCCGAACGAGGTCGTCGCGGTTGGTGACGAGATCGAGGCCCTGGTTCTCCAGAAGGAGGACAAGGAAGGCCGTCTGATCCTGTCCAAGAAGCGCGCTCAGTACGAGCGTGCCTGGGGCACGATCGAGAAGATCAAGGAAGAAGACGGCATCGTCACCGGTACCGTCATCGAGGTCGTCAAGGGTGGTCTCATCCTCGACATCGGCCTCCGTGGCTTCCTGCCGGCCTCCCTCGTCGAGATGCGCCGCGTCCGCGACCTCCAGCCCTACGTGGGCAAGGAGCTCGAGGCCAAGATCATCGAGCTGGACAAGAACCGCAACAACGTGGTCCTGTCCCGCCGTGCCTGGCTCGAGCAGACCCAGAGCGAGGTCCGTCAGACCTTCCTCACGACCCTGCAGAAGGGTCAGGTCCGCTCCGGCGTCGTTTCCTCGATCGTCAACTTCGGTGCGTTCGTGGACCTCGGCGGCGTCGACGGTCTCGTGCACGTCTCCGAGCTTTCCTGGAAGCACATCGACCACCCCTCCGAGGTTGTCGAGGTCGGCCAGGAAGTCACCGTCGAGGTTCTCGACGTGGACATGGACCGCGAGCGCGTGTCCCTGTCGCTCAAGGCGACGCAGGAAGACCCGTGGCAGCAGTTCGCCCGCACGCACCAGATCGGGCAGGTTGTTCCCGGTAAGGTCACCAAGCTCGTTCCGTTCGGTGCGTTCGTGCGCGTCGACGAGGGCATCGAGGGCCTGGTCCACATCTCCGAGCTGGCCGAGCGCCACGTGGAGATCCCGGAGCAGGTCGTCCAGGTCAACGACGAGATCTTCGTCAAGGTCATCGACATCGACCTCGAGCGTCGCCGGATCTCGCTGAGCCTCAAGCAGGCCAACGAGTCCTTCGGTGCCGACCCGTCGGCCGTCGAGTTCGACCCGACCCTGTACGGCATGGCCGCGTCCTACGACGACCAGGGCAACTACATCTACCCCGAGGGCTTCGACCCCGAGACGAACGACTGGCTCGAGGGCTTCGAGACCCAGCGCGAGGCTTGGGAGGGCCAGTACGCCGAGGCGCAGCAGCGCTTCGAGCAGCACCAGGCCCAGGTCATCAAGTCCCGCGAGGCGGACGCCCAGGCCGAGGCCGAGGGCGCTGCGGCTCCCGCGTCCTCGACCGGCGCCCCGGCTGCCGGTGGCAGCGGTGGCGGCGGCGGTTCGTACTCCTCGGAGTCGGACGACAACTCCGGCGCCCTGGCGTCGGACGAGGCGCTTGCCGCTCTTCGCGAGAAGCTCGCGGGTGGCCAGAGCTGAGGCTCGCCCCTAGGCGGTAGCTGAACGCTGCGGGCTCGCATCCCTTCGGGGATGCGGGCCCGCTGTTCTGTTTCGGTGCGGGTCCGGTGGGGGGGGGGGCTGGTCGCGCAGTTCCCCGCGCTCTTCAGAGCACTACGGCGTCATCGGGATGTTTGTCGATGGACCAGGCCGGGTGGCGGCGAAGCAGGGAATGCCCCTGGGCTGACGGGTGTTCTGCTGTACGAGTCACGACGAAGAGGGCGAGGAGCGGTCACAGTGCTTGATCCGCAGGGTTTGTACGCATGGGAGCCGAAGGGCCTCGCGGTCGTCGACATGGCGCTCGCCCAGGAGTCGGCCGGACTGGTCATGCTCTACCACTTCGACGGCTACATCGACGCGGGCGAGACCGGCGATCAGATCGTCGAACGCCTCACGGAAAGCCTGCCGGGCCAGGTGGTGGCGCGCTTCGAGCACGACCGGCTCGTCGACTACCGCGCGCGCCGTCCGCTGCTCACGTTCCGGCGCGACCGCTGGACCGACTACGAGGAGCCCACGCTCGACGTGCGGCTGCTCCAGGACGCCACGGGTGCGCCCTTCCTGCTGCTCTCCGGGCCCGAGCCCGACATCGAGTGGGAGCGCTTCGCGGCGGCGGTCGGGCAGATCGTGGAGCGGCTCGGCGTGCGCCTCTCGGTGAACTTCCACGGCATCCCGATGGGCGTGCCGCACACCCGCCCCGTGGGCCTCACGCCGCACGGCAACCGCACCGACCTGGTACCGGGACACCGGAGCCCCTTCGACGAGGCGCAGGTGCCGGGCAGCGCTGCGTCGCTCGTCGAGTACCGCCTCCTGGAGGCGGGCCACGACGTGCTCGGTGTCGCCGCGCACGTCCCGCACTACATCGCGCGCTCCGCGTACCCGGACGCCGCCCTCACCGTCCTGGAGGCGATCACCGCCGCGACGGGCCTCGTGCTGCCGAGCGTCGCGCACGGCCTGCGTACCGAGGCGCACCGCACCCAGACCGAGATCGACCGGCAGATCCAGGAGGGGGACGAGGAACTGGTCTCCCTCGTGCAGGGACTTGAGCACCAGTACGACGCGGCGGCCGGCGCCGACGCGCGCGGCAACATGCTGGCGGAGCCCATGGACATCCCGTCGGCCGACGAGATCGGCCAGGAATTCGAGCGTTTCCTCGCCGAGCGCGAGGGCGACGCGTAAACGATGCCCGGCCCAGGGGGCGGAGAGTAAGGCCAACCCCTAAGCTGCCGGTCATGCTGAAGGTGGGCCTGACCGGCGGTATCGGCGCCGGCAAGAGTGAAGTATCGCGTCTCCTCGTCACGTCCGGAGCCGTGCTGATCGACGCCGACAAGATCGCGCGGGAAGTCGTGGAGCCCGGAACCCCGGGTCTGGCGAAGGTCGTTGAAGCCTTCGGCCGGGAGGTCCTCGCTCCGGACGGCACGCTCGACCGGCCGAGGCTCGGCTCGATCGTCTTCGCCGACCCCGAGAAGCTGGCCGTCCTGAACTCGATCGTCCACCCCCTCGTCGGCGCCCGCTCCGCCGAGCTGGAGGGCGCGGCATCCGAGGACGCCGTGGTCGTCCATGACGTGCCGTTGCTCGCGGAGAACGGCCTGGCGCCTCTGTACGACCTCGTGGTCGTCGTCGACGCGCGCCCCGAGACCCAGCTGGACCGTCTCGTGCGGCTGCGCGGCATGAGCGAGGAGGACGCCCGTGCGCGGATGGCGGCCCAGGCGACGCGCGTCAAGCGCCTGGAGATCGCCGACATCGTGATCGACAACGACGGCCCGCTGGAAGGCCTCGAACAGCGCGTCGCCGCCGTGTGGGCGGACCTCACGCGGCGGGCGCGGGCGGCCTAGAAGGAGGCGGGGGAGTGGTCGTACTGGCGGTTCTCACCGCCCTTGGCGGCCTGGTCGCGCTCCTGGCGGGCGCCTACGGCCTGCGGCAGACCCGGCGCATCACGGCCGCGGGCGAGGTGGCGCAGGCCCTGGTCAAAGCCGTGCCGCCGGGAGCCGAGCGGTCCGTGCTGCAGTTCGAGACGGGGGACGGCCGTGTCGTCGAGGTGGTGTCGCCGGTGCCGCCGAGCAGCAGGCGCCCGCTCGCCGCGGGTGACCGGGTGCGCATCGCGTACGACAGTGATGACCCCCGGGAGACCGTCGTCCTCGGCCATGAGCGCAGGGGCGTCGACCGGGGATTCGTGGCGGCGGGTGCGGCGGTTCTGACGCTCGGTCTCGTGCTCACGGTCCTTGCGCTGTGAGGCTCCGGGTGCCCGGTGGGGTCGGGTGGAATAGGCGGCGGCGCGGCGGGCGTTGACTCAGTACAGCGAGGGAAGGAGTCACGCGTGCCCGAAATTACCCCGGAGACTCATGTCATCGACTTCCGTGCGGCCGAGCAGCTCCTTGCCGCGCGGGACCCCAGAGGCGCCGTGAAGCTGCTCGACACGGTCATCGCGGCCCACCCCGAGAACACGGCGGCGCGGCTGCTGCGGGCCCGCGCCTTCTTCGCCGCCGCTCAACTGCGCGCCGCCGAGCTGGAGTTCAGCATCGTCCTGGAGCGCGAACCGGACAACGCCTTCGCCCACTTCGCACTCGCCCGCACCTACGAACGTGCGGCGCGGCCCGACCAGGCCCGGCGCCACTTCCGTCTCGCCGCGGCGCTCGACCCGCAGCCGGAGTATCTGGCGGCGGCACGCTTCGACGACGCCGCCGACCCGGACGACGCCGCCGAGGGCTGAGGCGGGCTAACGGGCCCTCGGGGGGTTGTACGGGGGGTCGTACGGCGGGATGTCGCGGCCCGGCTGGAAGTGCGGGCCCTGATGGATGTGGCGCAGGATCATCGCCAGGTCGGCGGTGACGATCAGCCACAGCACGCCGCAGGCCACGGCCCACGCGGGGCGTCCCGCGAGTGCGAAGGCGACGGTGCCGAACGTGGCCCAGACCAGGCCCCACACGCTGAACCACAAGCGCATGCGCAGGGGACTGCGCGCGGTCACCGGTTCACTGCCTGTGCGCAACATGAGAGGTCATCTCCTCTCTCGCCGCCCTCTCTGCTCTCTCCACCGGGCTGCCGGGCTGCCGGGCTGCCGGGCTGCCGGGCTGCCGGGCTGCCGGGCTCTCCCACCTTCCAGGATCCACCCGTGGGCGGTGGACCGGAAGGGCCGGAGGGTTCAAGATCGTAAGAGTGTCGATCGGGGACGGGACTGTGCTGGACGTACTGAGGAACCGGGCGAGGAAGGACGAGCGCCTCGCCGCGTGGCTGAAGGATCTTGAGGAGGCGCCGGAGCCGCGGGCCGAGGCGGTGCTGCCCCCGGCCGACGAGCTGCCGGACGTGCTTCTCGACCTGGCCGTGCCGCACGAGGACATCAACGACCTGGTGGCCCTGCGCGGCCGGCTGGCGGGCGACTCGGGGGCGCGATGGCTGCTCGACCGCGGCGTCGACGGGACGGTGCGGGACATGGGGAAGGCGGGGGCGGGCCCGCAATACCCGCCACTGCCCGCCGAGTTGGGCGGGCTTGGGGCCTTCTTCCACGTCTACGTGTTCCTGGCGTCGCTGCCGTACGTACGCGCCTATCACCGGAGCCGCGGCATCCCGGACGACATCTCACGGCGTACGCTCGCGGACCTCGGCCGGCACATGGCGGTGCACCGCCGGGCGCGCGGTGGTCCCGGGCTGCTGCATCCGGAGTGGAACTCCCTGCACTTCCGGGGCGAGCTCTACCAGCTGGGCCGGCTGCAGTTCCAGCGCGCCGTCCTGGGAGAGCGGATGGGCGGGGCGGTGGCGGCGGCGGGGCATTCCGCGGGCCGGGGCGATGCCTGTCTGAACCTCCACATCACCGACTTCCGGGGGCCGCTGTCCCCGGAAGCCTGCGACCGGTCGATGGCCCAGGCGCGGGAGTTCTTCGCGCGGCACTTCCCGGAGGAACGATATGAGACAGCCGTGTGCCACTCCTGGCTGCTCGACCCACAGCTGAAGCAGTACCTGCCGTCGGACTCGAACATCGTCCGCTTCCAGGAGCGCTTCCGCCCGGCGGCCGGATACGAGCAGGAGCCGGACGACACCACCCCCGTCGCCTTCGTCTTCGGTGACCAGGACCTCCCCGTGGCCGAACTGCCAAGGCGCACAAGGGTGGAGCGGGCCGTGGGCGACCATCTGCGGGCGGGCGGTCACTGGTACGGGGGGCATGGCTGGTTTCCGCTGTAGACCGTGGGGCCGCAGGAGAGGTGGGAACGGGCCCGCGGAGCGCTTCGTTGAGGGGGCATGAAGGTCGAGATGCGTGAGGGATACGAGGGGACGGGCCCCGGAGCGATCACGCCGGACGGCTGCGCGGTGGAGCTGTACGCGCGCCTGTCCGCCGGGGACGAGCCCGATGTCATCGCCGGTGCGGTGCCGGCCGGCGCGCACATTCTGGAGCTGGGCAGCGGCGCGGGGCGGGTGACGCGCCCCCTCCTGGAGCGGGGCTTCAGGGTCACGGCGGTGGACGAGTCCGCCGAGATGCTGGAGAAGGTGGCCGCGCTCGACGGGAGGGTGCGCACGATCCGGAGTCCGATCGAGGAGCTCGACCTGGGGGAGCGGTTCGAGGTGGTGACGCTCGCGTCGTTCCTCGTGCACACCGGCGACCTGGCGGTCCGGCGCGGGATGCTGCGGGCCTGCCGGAGCCATGTGACGGACGACGGCTGTGTGCTGATCCAGCGGGAGGGCGCCGACTACCACACGAACTTGCCGAGGGAGCGCGTCGATCCGGGCGGTTACACGGTGCGGATCGTGTCGGCGAAGCCGGTGGGTGACGGGGTGAACGAGGTGCACGCGCAGTACGTCTTCCCGGACGCCGTATGGACCCAGACCTTCCGCGCCCGGCCGCTCACGAAGGAGCAGTTCGAGAGCGCGCTTGAGGAGGCGGGGCTCAGGGTCGACAAGTACCTGACGGAGGACGGGATATGGGTGCGGGCCGTGCCGGTCCGCTGAGTGGGTGGCGCTGTGCGGAGGCGGCTCGCCGGCCGGCGAGGCGCTGTGCGGAGATGGCTCGCTGACCGGCGATGAGTTCCGCGGGGCGCTCCGGTCTATCACGGTGACAGCACAACAGCCCCTGCTCACCGAGGAGATCACCATGACCACGGCCGCCTCCACCATCCCCACCGCCACCACGGGCGCCCCCGCCACCACCGGCCGCCGCTCCGTCCGTATCGCGCTGCGCACGGTCCAGGTGATGCTGGCCCTGTTCTTCGTCATCGCGAGCGGGGCGCCGAAGCTGGTCGCGCACTCCTCGGCGGTCGAGGTCTTCGAGAAGCTCGGATGGGGCGATCCGGGGATGTACACGATCGGCGCGCTGGAGGTGCTCGGCGGGATCGCGCTGCTGGTTCCGCTGCTCGGCTCCGTCGGCGCGACGGCCCTCATCGGGCTGATGATCGGCGCGTTCATCGCGAGCGTTACCGCGCTCGGCGGGGAGAACGCCGCCACGCCGCTCATCCTGATCCTGCCGCTCGCGTGGATCGCCTGGGCCCGGCGCGGGCAGACGACGGAGCTCGTGCGTCTCCTCGTGCGACGCGGGGGAGTGAGAAGCGGGGAGTGAGAGGCGGGGAGTGAGAAGCGGCGTACGCGACCCGCGCCGGGTGTCGGAACGGGGCGGGGCGTCGGAACGGGGAGGGCTCAGCCCTCGAAGCCGCGCAGCCGTTCCATCTCCCGGCGGTCGCGCTTGGTGGGACGTCCCGTTCCCCGGTCCCGTACGCCGGCGGGGGCCACGGCCTCGCGGGGCGGCGGGGGAGGGCTGTTGTCGACGTAGCACTCGACGGCCACCGGTGGGCCGACGCGCTTGCGGATCAGGCGTTTGACGACGACGACGCGTTCATGGCCGTCGGCATGCCGCAGACGTACCTCGTCGCCGACGTGCACGCCGTAAGCGGGCTTCACCCGCTCGCCGTTGACCCGCACATGGCCGCCCTTGCAGGCCGCGGCGCCCATGGGGCGGGTCTTCACCAGACGTACGGCCCAGATCCAGGCGTCGACGCGCACGGAAGCCCCGCCCGCGACACCTCCCGCACTCCCGCCACCGCCTGAAGTCTCCGTAGCCATACCCCGACTTTAGTGCCTGCCCGGCGGCGTGGGCCGGGGGCCGGGATGCGGCGAGCGCGATGCGGCAGCAGTGCGGCAACCCCTCCCGCACGGCGAGCCGTGCGGAAACCGTTCCCCTCGGAGTCCGATAATTCGGGCTATTCGTCGCAAAGCAGGATGCAGACCGAGGGGTGCCGCCATGAAGCTCGAAGCCACCGTCGATGACCTGATGGATGCGTTGCGCGCCGACCTCGAACGGCTCGCGGCGATCCCGTCGATCGCCTTCCCGGGCTTCCCGGCGGCACCGGTGCACGAGGCGCACGATCTGCTCGTCGAGCTGCTGCGGGAAGCGGGCGTGCCGAGCGTCGAGCGGCTCGACCTGCCGGACACCGCGCCCGTGATCTACGGGGCGATCCCGCCCCCGGCTCCCGACGCCCCGACGGTGCTGCTCTACGGCCACTACGACGTCCAGCCCCCCGGCGACGAGAGCCTGTGGAAGTCACCCCCCTTCGAGCCGACCCCGATCGAGGGGGGCCTGCGCGCCCGCGGCATCGCCGACGACAAGTCCAACGTGATCGCGCACCTGGGGATGCTGCGGACCTACGGCGGCCGTCCGCCCGTCGGGATCAAGATCGTCATCGAGGGGCAGGAGGAGTACGGCAGCGCCTTCGACGACTATCCGCCCACCGACCCGGAGCGGTTCGCCTGCGATGCCATGGTGGTCGCCGACCTCGGAAACCTCCGGCCGGGCACCCCCACCCTCACCACCGCCCTGCGCGGCGCGTCCGAAGTGGTCGTGGAGGTGCGCACCCTCGACGAGCCGCGCCACAGCGGGGAGTTCGGGGGTGCGGCGCCCGACGCGCTGCTCGTACTCCTCAAAGCCCTTGCCACGCTCCACGACGTCCACGGCGACGTGGCCGTGGAGGGCCTTCGGCGCGAGGACTGGACCGGCACGAGCTACACCGAGGACGAGTTCCGCGAGCTGGCCGGGGTGGTGGACGGGACGCCGCTCATCGGCAGCGGCAGCCTCGGCGAGCGGCTGTGGAGCGGCCCCGCGATCACCGTCATCGGCCTGGACGCGCCCACCGTCGAGCACGCGGCGTCGGCGGTCGTGCCGTACGCGCGCGCCAAGTTGAACCTCCGCTTCCACCCCCGTCAGGACCCGGAGGAGGCGCAGGGAAAGCTGGTCGACCACCTGCGCTCGCTCAGGCCCTTCGGCGTCCCCCTCACCGTCACGCCCGGCGACACAGGCCCCGGTTACGAGGCCGCCACCGGCGGACCCGCCTACCGCGCGGCCCGCGCCGCGCTGAAGGAGGCCTGGGGCGAGGACGCCTCGTTCGTGGCGACCGGCGGCTCGATCCCGCTGGTCAACGGTCTCGCGAAGGCGGCGCCCGGCGCCGAGGTCCTGCTCTTCGGGGCCCAGGACAGCATGTGCAATCTGCACGCCCCGAACGAACGCGTCCTCTTCTCCGAGCTGCGCAACACGGTCGTCGCCATGGCGGCCTTCGTGCGCGAGTACGCCGCCGACTTCGGCGGGTCGGACGCAGACTCCGGTTCCGGCCCTGACAGTGCCGCGCAGAGCCGCGCATGAGCACCACCGCGACCGACCCCGGCACCGAAGAGCCGCGGCGCAAAGGCAAGTTCACCTTCCCCAGTGCGCTGACCATCCTCGCGATCGTCACCGTGGCCGTCTGGCTGCTCGCCTTCCTCATCCCCTCCGGCGCCTACGACCGCAACGACAAGGGCGCCCCCGTCCAGGGCAGCTACCACCGCGTCGACTCCGGTCAGACGTTCGTCGACCGCCTCAACGACCTCTTCCTGGCCCCGGTCAACGGCCTGTACGGCATCCAGGACGAGAAGTCAGGCGTCGTCGGGCCCGACCTGGCAGGCGAGCTGTACGGCAGCGCGGGTGTGTTCCTGTTCGTGCTCGCCATCGGCGCGTTCATCACCGTCGTCTTCGCCACCGGCGCCCTCGACCGCGGCATCGGCCGCCTCGCCCACCGGCTGCGCGAGCGCGGCGCGATGCTGATCGCGGGCGTGATGCTCGTCTTCTCCGTCCTCGGCACGGTCGAGGGATTCGCGGAGGAGACGCTCGGCTTCTACGGCCTGATCGTGCCGCTGATGCTCGCGCTCGGCTACGACCGGATGGTCGCGGTCGGCGCGATCATCCTGGGCGCCGGGGTCGGCGTGCTCTGCTCGACCGTCAACCCGTTCGCGACCGGAGTCGCCTCCTCCGCGGCGGACATCTCACTGGGCGACGGCATCGTGCTGCGGTTCGCGATGTGGATCGTCCTGACCGCGGTCACCATCGCCTACGTCATCCGCTACGCGAAGCGCGTACGGAAGAACCCCGAACGCTCCCTCTCCGGCTTCCTGCCCGGTGACCGTGAGCAGACCGCCGCCGACGCGGGCGAGGTGCCGGAGCTGACGCGGCTGCACAAGGCCGTGCTCGTCCTGGTCGCGCTCGTCTTCGCCTTCATGATCTTCTCGGTGGTGCCCTGGTCGAGCGCGCTCACCGGCGACGCGGACGCGAAGCCGTACGGCTTCGAACTCGGCTGGTCCTTCCCGCAGTTGGCGGCGCTCTTCCTCTGCGCGGCGGTGCTCGTCGGGTGCGTGGCACGCATGGGCGAGCAGCAGCTCAGCTCCACGATCACCCAGGGCGCGGCCGACTTCATCTCACCCGCCCTCGTCATCGTCCTCGCGCGCGGGGTCACGGTGATCATGAACAACTCGAAGGTCACGGACACCGTCCTGCACTCCATCGAGGGCGTGGTGAAGGGCACGTCCTCCGGCCTCTTCGCGATCATCGTCTTCGTCGTGAACCTGCCGCTGGCCTTCCTCATCCCGTCCACCTCCGGCCACGCGACCCTCGCCATGCCGATCCTCGCCCCGCTCGCCGACTTCGCCGGGGTCTCACGCTCCGTCGTCGTCACGGCCTGGCAGGCGGCGAGCGGCTGGATGAACCTCTGGGTGCCGACGACCGCCGTGACCATCGGCGGCGTCGCGCTCGCGAAGGTCGGCTACGACAAATACCTGCGGTTCGTCTGGCCGCTGCTGGCCATCCTCTTCGTACTGATCTGCGCCTTCGTGGCGCTAGGAGCGGCGCTCACATGACAACGAACTCATCGGCAACCCCCTCGGCGAACCCGCCGGCGAACACCTCCGCCGCCGCGGCGCGCCCCTCGGCCGCCGCCTACCGCAACCTCGCCGTGGCCACGGTCGGGTTCACGCTCACCTTCTGGGCATGGGACCTGATCGCACCGCTCGGCAGCGACTTCGGGGAGCGGCTCGGGCTCTCCTCGTTCGCGCAGTCCCTGCTGGTGGCGGTGCCGGTCATCGTCGGCTCGCTCGGCCGCGTCCCGGTCGGCGCACTCACCGACCGCTACGGCGCCAAACGGATGTTCCCGCTGGTCTCGGCGCTCACGATCATCCCGGTGCTGCTGATCATCCCGGCCAGGGACAACTACGTCGCGATGCTCGCGGTCGGCTTCCTCCTCGGCCTCGGCGGCACGACGTTCGCGATCGGCATCCCGCTGGTCAACTCCTGGTTCCCGCCCGCCCACCGGGGCTTCGCGCTCGGCGTCTTCGGGATGGGCATGGGCGGCGTGGCCCTCTCCGGGTACTTCACGCCCCGCATCGCCAAGCACGGCGACAACCTGCCGTTCCTCGTCGTGGCGATCGCGCTCGCGGCGTACGCGGTGCTCGCGGCCCTCCTGATCACCGACCGCCCCGACCGGCCGGTGCCGACGAGCCCCCTCGCCACCCGGCTCGGCGAGGCGGGCAAGCTGCGGGTGACGTGGGAGCTGTCCGCGCTGTACGCGATCGGCTTCGGCGGCATCGTGGCCTTCGGGGTCTACCTGCCCACGTATCTGAAGACCTGGTACGACCTCTCGCCCACCGACGCGGGCACCAAGGCGGCCGGGTTCGCGCTGGTCACCGTCATCTTCCGGCCCGTAGGCGGCTGGCTCTCCGACCGGATCCACCCGGCGACGGTCACCTCCTGGGCGCTGGCCGTCGTCGCCGTCTTCGCCATCGTGCAGGCCTTCGAACCGGGCCTGAACCCGGGCGGCACGATCTGCTTCCTGGCCATGGCGGCGGGCCTCGGCACGGCGAGCGGCAGCGTCTTCGCACTCGTCTCACAGGTGACACCGCAGGCGCAGGTCGGGTCCGTGACCGGCATCGTGGGAGCGGTGGGCGGCCTCGGCGGCTTCGTCCCGCCGCTGGTCATGGGCGCGATCTACAGCGCCAAGGACTCGTACTCGATCGGGTTCATGCTGCTCTCGGACCTGGCGCTCGCGGGATGCGTGTACGCGTACGGGCGGATGCGGGGGCTGCGGGCCGGGTGACCGCTGAGGCACGTGGTGCGCGTCGTGCGCGGGTTATCGTCGGCCGATGGGCCTTTATCCGGAGATCGAGCCGTACGACCACGGCATGCTCGAAGTCGGCGACGGCAACCGCGTGTACTGGGAGGTCTGCGGAAATCCGCGGGGGAAGCCGGCGGTCGTGCTGCACGGCGGGCCGGGGTCGGGGTGCACGCCGTTCTTCCGGCGGTACTTCGACCCCGACGCGTACCGCGTGGTGCTCCTCGACCAGCGCGGGTGCGGCCGTTCGACGCCACCCGCCAGCGATCCCCGTACCGACATGAGCGTCAACACGACCGGGCATCTGCTCGCCGACCTCGAGCTGCTGCGGCGGCATCTGGGGATCGAGCGGTGGCTGGTGTGGGGCGGGTCCTGGGGGTCGGTGCTGGGCCTTCGGTACGCGCAGACGTACCCCGACCGGGTGACCGAGCTCGTCCTCACCGGGCTCGCCACGGGAAGCCGGGCCGAGGTCGAACTCATGACCAGGGGCCTCGGGCAGATCTTCCCCGACGCGTGGAAGGCGTTCCGGGACGGGGTCCCGGCGGGGGAGCGGGACGGGGATCTCGCCGCCGCCTACGCCCGGCTCCTGGAGTCCCCCGACGCGCGGGTCCGGGCCGCCGCCGCGCGAGCATGGACCGACTGGGAGACGGCCTTCGCCTCGCAGCCGCCGCGGTCCGTTCCCCGGTACGAGGACGAGACCTTCCGGGCGGGGTTCGCCCGGACCGTCACGCACTACTTCGCCCACGACCACTGGCTCGGCGGCGACGAGGTCGTCCTGCGGGACGCGGGGGCGCTGGCCGGAATCCCGGGAACGCTGGTGCAGGGGAGCCTCGACTTCGGAAACCTGTTGGGCATCCCCTGGCGGCTTCAAAAGGCTTGGCCCGACGCCGAGTTGATTCTTGTCGGTGCAGCGGGGCATGACGCGGGGGCACGGGGGATCGCGGACGAGTTGGTGGCTGCGACGGATCGGTATCGGGCGGGGTAGGGCGCCTTCATGAGGTGAGCGCGTCCGGCGTTCGAGGACGAAGGGGGGGCGGGCTCGGGGATCAACCAGGGACCAACCCCTTCCTCCTCGCCTCCTCGCCGAAGAGCGACCACGAGCCGCGTCGGCGGCAACATCAAACCTCCCCCGAACATCAAACCTCCACCGAAGGCCCGCACTTGAGCGCCGCCGTCGGAGTGATTCTTCGGGTGAACTGTCGCCCGACCGGCGGTGTACGAGGCATCGCGGGGGCCGGACGACCGCAGACTCCGGGGAACGCGCCGGGCCGGACCGGCGTCGAGTCACTGGAGGTGCCCGGTGTCCCAGCCGCCCTTCCGATCACCCGCCCGATCCCGCCCCCGCCTAGCCCGGCTGCTGGCCACCGTGCTCCTGCTGAGCGCGGCGGCGGCGTACGGCGGTGCGGAGGCGGTGGGTGCGGGGGTGCGTGACGGTGCCGACGTGCGGGGTGGCTACGGGGCCGCGCTCGCCTCCGGCCCTACGGGCAACGCCGTTTCCGTGTCGCCGGAGCCCGTTCCCGTCCCCACCCCCACGGGCAACGTTGCCCCCACCCCCGCCCCGACGGGCACCGTCACCCCCACCCCCACGGGCAACGACGGCCCCGGCCCCACCTTCTGGGTCGATCCGAACAGTGCTGCCGCCCGGCAGGTCGTCGCATGGCGCAGCCAAGGGCGGGTGGGCGATGCTCAGCTCGTTCAGCGCATCGCGGGGCGTCCGCAAGCCGTCTGGTTGCACAGCTCGGGGCCGGGAGCCGTGGTCCGTGCGGCCACGGAGGCGGCTGCCGCCGAGGGGCGCACCCCGGTGCTCGTCGCCTACTTCATCCCGCACCGCGACTGCGGCGACTACTCCGACGGCGGGGCGGGGGACGCAGCGGAGTACCGGCAGTGGGTCGACGAGTTCGCCGCGGGCATCGGGGACCGCGCCGCGTACGTCATCGTCGAACCGGACGCCGTCGCCCACAAGATCGCGGGCTGCGCGAAGGCTGACGCCGCCGAGCGGTACGGCCTGCTCGCCTACGCCGTCGACCGCCTCAAGGCGCGCCCCCACACCAGGGTCTACCTGGACGCGGGCAACTCCGGCTGGATCCCCGACGAGCGGCGGCTGGTCGACCCGCTGCGGCAGGCAGGGATCGCGAAGGCCGACGGCTTCGCCCTCAATGTCTCCAACTACCGTACGAACGAGGAGAGTTTGTCCTACGGGCGCCGCATCGCCGCAGCCCTCGGCGGCGCCAAGCACTTCGTCGTGGACAGCAGCCGCAACGGCAACGGCCCCTACACCGGCGACGGCGACGAGCCCTGGTGCAACCCGCCCGGCCGAGCCCTCGGCACCCCGCCCACCTCCGCCACCGGCGACCCCGCACTCGACGCCTACCTGTGGATCAAACGCCCCGGCGAGTCCGACGGAACCTGCCGGGGCGGGCCCAGAGCGGGGCAGTGGTGGCCGGAGTACGCACTCGGGCTCGCGAGCAGGGCGCGGGGCTAGAGCTGGTGCCGGCGCGGGGGCCGGGGCTGGGCCTGGGCCTCAGGTGGTCTCGGGTACGACCGCCGTCGCCGTGATCTCGACCAGCTGACCGGTGTAGCCGAGGCACGTCGTGCCGAGCAGCGTCGAGGTGTGCGGGCCCTTCGCGAGGAGGTCGGAGGCGCGGACGACCTCCCATGCCCCGCTCAGCGGGCCCGGCTCGTCGCTCACGACGTACACCGTGCTGGCCACCACCTGCGTCAGATCGCTGCCGATCGCACGCAGGGCTTCGTCGAGGTTCGCGATGACCTGCTCGGTCTGACGCGTCACGTCCCCTTCCCCGACGAGATTCCCTTCGGGGTCGAGCGGCACCGACCCCGCCATGAAGGCGAGCGCGGTGCCGGCCTCGACGACGGCGGCGTGGGCGTATCCGGGCGGCGGGAAAAGGGTGGGCACGACGGTGCGGCCAGTGGTGGTCATGGGCCCGATCCTGCGGGAGCGGGCCGCTGCCGCGCACCCGAATTACCTCGGGCTATGCGGGGTCCGCGACTCCTGTGGCCACCAGGACGCCACAGATCAGCATGAAGCATCCGACGACGACCGGGCCGAGGCGAGCCGCCGGTTCTCCCGAAGACGCGTTCGCCCGGCCGAAGACGTTCCGCTGGTTCACCGCCCGCTGTGCGAACTTCTTCCTCATCGCTATCAAAGCGATTCCCGCGATGATGGTGAAAGCCGCGACGAATGCCCTCACGTGTCTCCCCCTGCTTCCGTACCGAGGTAGGGAGTTCCAAGTGCCCCTCAGATCCTGGTTGAAGCCCGCGCCCGCGCCCGCGCCCGCGATCCGTGGCCGACGCCGGATTACTGTCAGTAAGGCTTCCTGACAGCACTCGCCTCAGGGCAGCTGGCCTAGGCTGGCGTGCGGGGATGGCGTACGAGGTAGTGAGGGTGAGCGAGGTGGTGGACGTGATGGCGGGGGCAGCCGCGCCCACGGGTGCCACCGCTGCCGCGCCTTCGGCGGAGGGGCGGCGGTTCGCGGCGCTCGTGCGGTCCTGTGCTGCCGTTTTTCTTCCGGCCGAGGTGCCCAGGGAGGGGCGGATCGCGTTCTGGGCGCCTGAGGGGAAGGTGCCCG
Organism: Streptomyces sp. Je 1-332; assembly: GCF_040730185.1. Lineage (NCBI taxonomy): Bacteria > Bacillati > Actinomycetota > Actinomycetes > Kitasatosporales > Streptomycetaceae > Streptomyces > Streptomyces sp. Je 1-332. The sequence goes on along the minus strand of NZ_CP160402.1, from coordinate 1,944,073 downwards.
CGGGGCTTGCGGGGGCCGGGTCCGAAGCGGAGGGGCTGTCCGGTGTGGGCGGGTTGCCCGGCGAGGGAGATCACCACGGCGAGAGGGATCACGGCGGCGAGGCCCGCATCCCCGGTGCCGTCGAGGGCGAGATCGCCGTCGTACGCCCCCACGGCAAGGGCGTCCGCACCCGTACCGTCCCCGCCCTGATCCTGCCCGTGGCGCAAGCCCTCCCGCTCCTCCTGCTCGCCACCCCCGCGCACCCCGCGGTGGCCTGCTGGGCCGCCGCGGCCCGGCATGCCCTGCACCTGGCCGCGCGAGGCAGGCTGCTGCCCGGCCTGACCGGCGGTGACCTCGACGCGTGGCGCGCCGGACCGCTGGACGCCGCCGACGTCACGCAGCTGCGGGCGATCGCCGTTGCCATGCCCGCCGAGGCGCACGCCGTACCGCTGCCCGGCAGCAGGCCCCTCCTGCTCCCCGAGCCGTTCGCCCTCGTCAGAGCCTTCGTCGACGCCGTGGTGGACACCCTGCCGCGTACGCCCGCAGCGGCGCACGCGGTCGGCGCGCCCTTCGCGGCACGGGAGCCGCAGCGGCTGCCGGGCGCGCGGGAGTGGGCCGCGGAGGTGGCGGCCGGGATGGACGCCGGGGTGCGGGTGTCGCTGCGGCTCGATCTGCAGGCACACGAGGTGTTCGACCTGCAGGTGCACGAGGGGTTCGACGGAACGGCAGACGACCTGCCCGACGGCGGACGGACAGGGGACGACAGCGAGCGCACGCCCGACCCTCACGAGCGCCCGCCCGCCCCCGAAGTCGGCCCCCATGACAGCGTGGCCAGCCCTGCGGCAGCCGTCGTGCAGGTGCACAGCCTCGCCGACCCCACCCTCGTGGCGGACGCGGCCCAACTCTGGTCCGGCGTCGACCACTTCGGCCCCCGAGCCCGCGTGGACACACTGCTCGCGGTGCGCCGCGCGGCCCGCGTGTGGCCGCCGCTGGCCCGCCTCCTGGAGCGGCCTCGCCCCGACGTACTCCCGCTGACCGAAGGCGAGTTGTACGAACTGCTCGGCGCGGCGGCGACCAGGCTCGGCGCGGCGGGGGTGGCCGTGCACTGGCCCCGCGAGCTGACGCGCGGCCTGACGGCGACCGCTGTCGTACGCCCCGCTCCCGGCACGGCGGCCGACAACTTCGACTTCTTCAAGACCGAGCAACTCCTGCAATTCCGCTGGCAGTTGGCGCTGGGACCCGACGACGGGGAAGGTGAAGGCGGGGAAGGTGAAGGCGGGGGAAGCAGTGGCCCCCTCACCGAGGCGGAGATGGACATCCTCGCGGAGGCGCACCGCCCGGTCGTACGCCTGCGTGACCAGTGGGTCCTGGTCGACCCCGAACTCGTACGCAAGGCACGCAAGCGGGATCTGGGCCTCCTGGACCCGCTGGACGCGCTGTCCGTCGCGCTGACGGGAGCGGCGGAGGTGGAGGGCGAGCGCGTCGAGGCGGTCCCGATCGGAGCCCTGGCCCGGCTGCGGGAACGCCTGACCGACGACCTGCGCCCCATCACTCCGCCTCCCGCGCTCACCGCCACCCTCCGCGACTACCAACTCCGTGGCCTGGCCTGGCTGGACCGGATGACGTCGCTCGGCCTCGGCGGCTGCCTCGCCGACGACATGGGCCTTGGCAAGACGGTCACGCTGATCGCGCTCCATCTGCACCGGGCGCGCCCGGAGCCGACGCTGGTGGTCTGTCCGGCGTCGCTGCTCGGCAACTGGCAACGGGAGATCGAGAGATTCGCGCCGGGGGTGCCGGTGCACCGCTTCCACGGAGCGGGTCGCAGTCTGGCCGGTGACCTGGAGGGCGGCTTCGTCCTGACGACGTACGGGACGATGCGTACGAGCGCGCCCGAACTCGCCGCCCACCACTGGGGGTTGGTGGTCGCGGACGAGGCGCAGCACGTCAAGAACCCGCACGCGGCGACGGCGAAGGCGCTGCGCACGATTCCGTCGGCGGCGCGCGTGGCTCTCACCGGTACCCCGGTGGAGAACAACCTCTCCGAACTCTGGGCGCTGCTCGACTGGACGACCCCCGGCCTCCTCGGCCCGCTCAAGTCGTTCCGCGCGCGCCACGCCCGCTTGGCGGAGGGCGGCGAGTTCGCCGAGAACGACGAGGCGATGGCCCGCCTCTCCCGCCTGGTGCGCCCCTTCCTCCTGCGCCGCAAGAAGTCCGATCCGGGTATCGCCCCGGAGCTGCCGCCCAAGACGGAGACGGACCACCCGGTGACGCTCACCCGCGAACAGGCGTCGCTCTACGAAGCGGTCGTACGCGAGACGCTGGCGCGCATCGAGGCGTCCGAGGGCATCGCGCGGCGGGGCCTGGTGATGAAGCTCCTGATGGCGCTGAAGCAGATCTGCAACCACCCGGCGCAGTACCTGAAGGACGGCGAGCTCGCGACGCGCGGGGGCCGACCGCGCTCGGGCAAGCTGGAACTCCTGGACGAACTCCTCGACACGATCCTGTCGGAGGACGGCGCGGTCCTCATCTTCACGCAGTACGTGGAGATGGCGCGCCTGCTCGAATCGCATCTGGCGCGGCGCGGTATCGGCACGCAACTCCTGCACGGGGGTACGCCCGTGGCGCGGCGGGAGGAGATGGTGGACCGCTTCCAGTCGGGCGATGCCCCGGTGTTCCTCCTCTCCCTCAAGGCGGCGGGCACGGGCCTGAACCTCACACGGGCGGGCCACGTCATCCATTACGACCGCTGGTGGAACCCCGCGGTGGAGGAACAGGCCACGGACCGCGCCTACCGCATCGGCCAGACCCAGCCGGTCCAGGTGCACCGCCTGATCACGGAGGGCACGGTGGAGGACCGCATCGCCGAACTCCTCGCGGCGAAACAGGCGTTGGCGGACGCGGTACTGGGCGAGGGCGGCGAGTCGGCGCTCACGGAACTCTCGGACGCGGAACTGGCGGACCTGGTGTCGCTGCGGAGGGCGTCATGAGGGGCGGCCGGCGCGGCGCCATGACCCCCGCCAGTCGCGCCACCGGCGCCAGCCGCGTGTTCCCCCCGCTCCCGCAACACCCCGACCCCCAGGCCCCGTTCGTCACCTCCTGGTGGGGCAATGCCTGGATCGGCGCGTTGGAGGGGACATCGCTCGACGCGGGTCGCCTCGCCCGGGGGAGGGCCTACGCGCGCGAGGGGCACGTGGACACGATCACGGTCGCGCCCGGCCGCATCGTGGCGTACGTGCACGGCAGTCGCCCCCGCCCCTACCGCGCCGAGATCCGCATGCGCACCCTCGCGCCGGAGGACTGGGACGGGTTCCTGGACGCGGTGGCCACGGAACCCGCGCACATCGCGGCGCTCCTGGACAAGGTCATGCCGCACGCCCTGGTGGACGCGGCAAAACGGTCGGGAGTTCAACTCCTCCCGGGCCCAGGCGACTTGGTCCCGTCCTGCACCTGCCCGGATCACGGGCGCCCTTGCAAGCACGCGGCGGCCCTCACCTATCAGACGGCCCGACTGCTGGACGCCGACCCCTTCGTACTCCTCCTCCTGCGAGGCGGAGACGAACAGGCGCTGCTCGACGAACTGGCCCAGCGCAACGCGCACCAGGCAGCGCGCGAACAATCCGCGTCGGCCGAGCAGAACGCGACCGGCGGCGTCTCCCTCCCCGGAACCCTGGCCCGGGACATCCTGGCGACGGCCTACCGCCCTCCGCTCCCGGCCCCGCTCCCACCCCCGCCCCACCCGGGCGAACCCCCTCTCCTCCCCTCGCTCCCCGGCGCCCCCGACCCCGCATCCCTGGAGTTCCTGGCCACGGACACGGCATCGCGGGCCCACGCACACCTGACCACCGGCGCGGACCCGTTCCCCGCGGCCGACCCCTGGCACGACGCGGTACGCCTGGCCGCCTCCCACCCCGGCCTGACGGGCCGCCGCACGTTCAGCCGCCAATTCACCGAACTGGCAAGGGCGGTGGACCACACCCCCGCAGACCTCGCCCGAGCCGCGGCGGCCTGGCGCCAAGGCGGCGAAGAGGGCCTGTCGGTTCTGGAATCCCCGTGGGACCCCCCGGCGGGCCCCTTCGACCGAGCAAGGGGCGCACTGATCGCGGCGGACCTCCCGCGCATGACGATCCGCGGAAACCACCTCACGGACGCGAAGGGCACATGGCAACTCCGCTTCGGCCACGACGGCCGCTGGTACCCCTACCAGAGCGAGCCGGGCAGGGACGACTGGTGGCCGGAGGGGGAGGCGGACGCGGATCCGGTGGGGGCGTTGAGCACGGCGATCGGCCCGTAAAAGGCATTCATGTGCGCCGGACGGGCGGCCGCCACGTCACGCGCGCAAGTGAGCCAGCAGGGCCTCGGGCGTGGGATAGGGCCGCTCCGCGGGAAGCAGGGCCGCCGCCGATTCCAGGTCCTGGGCGCGTACCCGCTCGTGAATGGCGCGGGCACGGTCGGTGACGTCCGTGATCGAGACCGTCCACTCGTCCGCGTAACGGCGCGCCGCGTCTCCCGCCAGGCCCAGCTGGAGTGAGCGGTGCGGAAGTGGGTTGAGCTGGAGGTCGCGCTCCGGGTCCCACTGGACCCGGGTCGGCGAGTGCCTCAACTCCCGCTTCCAGGCGGCCTGGTCGGAGTGGACTCCGCGTACGTAGTGCGAGAGGCAAGCGTGACGAAGCGCCCACTCGAAGCCCTCGCGGGTGATCTCCACCGCGAGGACAGTCCCCTGACCCTCCTTCGTGGCCCAGCCGCAGCGATACATCATCCAGAGGAAGGACGGCTTGATCCAGGTCATGCGGTCGCGTTTCCAGGCCGCGGGAAAGCGGCCGGTGCGGGCCGCGGGCTCACCGATCTCGGAGGCGTACGCCTGGTAGACGGTGACCGTCGATTCCGTGTGCAGGGCGCGGATCTGGTGGCTGGGCGGTGCGGTAGTGGTGGTGGCGGAGTCGTCGGCGGTGGTGCGGTTCATGGGGCCAGCTTGCGGCTCGCCGGCCTCCGCCCGCCAGCGAATTCCCGCCTCGTCGACACCACGACCGCCTGCGCGGTGCGCGCCGGGCCCAGGCCCGACGCGCACCTCGTCTCAGAAGTCCACGCGCAGCCGGTCGTCGAGCCGTGCCACCGAATCCTGGTCGTACCTCCTCACGTAGTCCTCGCGGATGTCCTCGATGTCGTCGTCGAGCTTGTGCGCCTGCGACGTCCGGTAGAGCAGGATCAGCTCGTACGAACGCTCACGCTCGACCCTGCCGTTCGAGTCCCGCCACTGGCCCCGGCCGTCCTGCACGGTGAGCCCGTCGGGGAACGACGGCGTGACCTCGACGTCGACGAACCTCATGAACTGCTTGTCCGTCACATCGGGCCCGCCGTCCGGGCGTTCGGTCCCGAAGAAGAGGCGGGTCTCGGTGTACGCCTTGCCGCGGGCCACCTGCGACGTGGTGGTCGTCTCGGGCTCGCGCGGGTCCGTGTCGAACGAGGCGTACGCGGCGGGCGCGCCGACCGCGAGGACCGTGGCGACGGCCGCGGTCACGGCGAGGCGGGTGCGGGAGATGCGGGAGAGGGCGAGAGGCATGGGGGGTCCCTTTCTCTGCGTGGCTTGATCCACGACGTGATCCATGACGTGATCCATGACGTGATCCATGGCGTGGTCCAGAACGTGATCCACAACGTGGTCCAAACTTGATCCATTTCGGGCGCAGACGGTAGCCGACACGCCACACCCCGTGCCCCCTCCCGTACGGCCGTCCGGCTGGATATCTCTCCTCTCCCCTCTCCTCCGCCCTCCCCTTTCCCGTAAGTCGCCGTCTTCCCATACGACACACAACTCCCCTACGTTTCGGAGGACTTGACCGAAGCGGTGGAGGGGATGGCCGGCATGAAGGCACGTACTGGGACCATGAAGGCACGTACTGGTACAGGTCTCGCCATGGCGGTCGCGGCGGCGGGCGTACTGGCGTTCGGCACCGCGGGGTCCGCGAGCGGGAGCGTCGGGGGCGCCTCAGCCGCCGCCGATCCGGCGCCGCAGTCGCCGTACGCGGCCACCACGGGCGTCGGCGTCCACAACGCCTACGAGAAGACGAAGTACCCGTACTTCGCCGACGCGCTCGACTCCGGCGCGGGGATGCTGGAACTCGACGTGTGGACCAATGTGTTCGGCAGCGGCTGGCGGGTCTCGCACAGCAACCCGGTCGGGAACGACAACAACTGCGAGAACGCCGCGACCCCGGGCGAACTGCGCACCAAGCCGCGCAACCAGACCCTCGCCGGATGCCTCACGGACATGAAGAGCTGGCACGACGCCCACCCCGGCCACCGCCCCATCCTGCTGAAGGTGGAGCTGAAGGACGGCTTCCAGGGGAGGAACGGCCGCGGCCCCGCCGACCTCGACGCCCTCCTCAAGAGCAAGCTCGGCGACGCCGTCTACCGCCCCGGGCAGCTCATCGGAGGGCACGCCACTCTCGACGACGCGGTACGGAGTGACGGCTGGCCCCGGCGGAGCGACCTCGCGGGCAAGTTCATCGTCGAGCTCATCCCCGGCACCGTCGAACAGGGCAACCCGGCCGACACCCTGTGGACCGACCGCGAGTACGCCACCCATCTGCGCGACCTCGCGGCGGCCGGGCGCCTCGGTGAGGCCGCCGCCTTCCCCGCCGTGCTCGGCGCCGAGGCGGGCGACCCGCGCGGACGGTACGCGGACGCGGCGATCCGCCCCTGGTTCGTGCTGTTCGACGGCGACGCCTCCGCCTACGCGGGCGGCACGATCGACACCAAGTGGTACGCCGACCGGCGCTATCTGGTCGTCATGTCCGACGCCCACAACGTCGCCCCGGCCATCGACTCCGTGAACCCCACCGAGGCCCAGGCCCGTGACCGCGTCGCCCTGCTCGCCCGGGGCCACGCCAGCATCGTCTCGTCCGACTGGTACCCGCTGCCGGGCGTCCTCTCGACAGTGCTCCCGCGCGGCTAGCGCTCGATCCGTATCCACACCGGCGCGTGGTCGGAGCCGCTCGCGTTCCTCCGTTCCGCCGGATCCCCGTCCCGCACCGACGGCAGCGCGGTGGCCGTCGAGCCCGGCACGCCCGTACCCGCCGCCGTGACCAGGTCCAGGAGGCCGCGGCTCACCAGGACGTGGTCGATCAGCTCGCGTCGCCCCGCGTGGATACGGGAGAAACGCTGCTCGGCGGGGATGCGCGGGGCCACGTTCCACAGGCGTTGCGCGTCGCCCTTGTCCGGCTTGTCGAATCCGGGGGTGCCGATCTCGGAGCCGGGCGGACCGAGCAGGATCTGGGTCGTCGCCGCGGACACCTCGTCGTTCAGGTCGCCGAGCACCACGACATCGTGCTGCCGGCCGTCGCCCTTCAGGAGACGCCCCGCCAGGGACCGCACCAGCGTGGCCTCCGCCGAGCGCCGGTACAGCGCGTACGCCCCGAAGCGGGCCCGCTCGCCCTCGTCCCGCGGCTGGAACCTGCCACCGCCGAACGACAGCAGCTTCGACTTCAGATGGCACACCACCGCGTCGAAGAAGAAGGCGCGCGTCGACACGGTCACCGCGAGCACCCCGCGCCCCGCCCGTGCCACCGGCTTGCCCGAGTCGCTGACCTGCACCGGGCCGAGCGGCCCGGGGAACCGGTCCTCGTCGGCCGTGACCGACACCGGCAGTTGGCTGAGGAAGCCGACGCGGGTGCCGCGCTCGTCCGTGTGCTCCGAGAGCGTGGTGTGCCAGGTGCCCTCCAGCATCCCGGCCAGATCCGTGAGGGCCTCCGGGTCGCCGACCTCCTGCACTCCGAGCACGCTCGGGTTCAGCGCCCTGATCGTCGCCGCGAGCGAGGCCAGCTTTGCCTCGTACGCGGCCTTGTCCTTGGGCCCGTACGTGCCGCCGGGCCGGTAGAGGTTCTCCAGGTTCCACGTGCCGACGAGCATGGCGGGCTCCAACTGTTCTCGCTTGGTGTGCGGGTTGACGTCAGCGTGCTCGCGAAACCGGCGGCGCGACAGGGCACGGGATGCGCACTCCCCGTACCTTGAAGAGATGACGCAGTCTCCCGCGCACGGCCCCGCCGATCTCGTCATCACGGGCTGCACGGCCCTCGTCCACGACGCCGACGACCGGGTCGGTTTCCTCGACGATGCGGCCATCGTCGTACGCGACGGCCGCATCGACGCCGTCACCACCACTCCCGAGGCCACCGGGATCCAGGCCGCCGAGCACATCGACGCACGCGGTCAGGCGGCCCTGCCCGGATTGATCAACTGCCATACGCACACGCCGATGGTGGCCCTGCGCGGCATCGCGGAGGATCTGCCGGCGCACGAGTGGTTCAACGACTGGATCTGGCCCATCGAGTCCAATCTGACCGAGCGCGTGGTCGGGCTCGGCGCGCGTCTCGCGTGCGCGGAGATGATCCGGGGCGGCGTGACCACCTTCGCCGACCACTACTTCGCGATGGACACCGTCGCCGATGTCGTCGCCGAGAGCGGTCTGCGCGCCAATCTCGGCGCGGCCTTCTTCTCCTCGCAGGGGCCCGACGGCCGCGCCGCTTCCCTGGAGTTCGCGCTGCGGCAGCGCGGCGCCGCCGACGGCCGCATCACCACATCGCTCGCCCCGCACGCCCCGTACACCGTCGACGAGGCGGACCTCGCCGCGACCGCCGAACTCGCCCGCGAGCACGGCCTCATGGTCCATCTGCACGCCTCCGAGAACCGCGCCCAGACCGACAACAGCCTGGAGCGGCACGGCCTGACCCCCATCGAGATCCTGCACCGCGCCGGCCTGCTCGACGTCGACGTCCTCATCGCGCACGGCACGGGCATCCTCGACCGTGACCTGCGCGTGCTGCGGCAGGCCGCGGGACGCGTCGCGGTGGCCTCCGCGCCGCGCGGCTACCTCAAGTTCGGCTGGGACACCACACCCGTGCGTGCCCTGCGCGAGACCGGCATCCCCGTCGGCCTCGCCACCGACGGAGCCGCGTCGAACAACACCCTGGACGTCTGGGAGTCCATGACGCTCACGGCCCTCGTGCAGAAGTCCACCGAGCGCGACCCGGCCTGGCTGACCGCGCGGCAGGCGCTCGACCACGCCACCCTGCAGAGCGCGCGAGCCGTCGGCCTGGGCGAGGAGATCGGCAGTCTCGCGGCGGGCCGCCGCGCCGACATCATCCTCGTAGGCCTGGACGGGCCGCACACCCAGCCCGTCCACGACCTCGCGGCCACGCTCGTGCACAGCGCACGCGCGTCGGACGTCACCACGACGATCGTCGACGGGCGGATCCTGATGCGCGACCGGCGCCTCCTGACCCTCGATGTGCCGTCGGTCGTCGCGGAGTTGGGCGCCGAACTGCCCGCCCTGATCGACCGCAGCCACGGCAAGCGGATCCAGGACTACGAGGGCTGAGAGCCGGGAGGGCGGAAGGCACGCGGTACGACGCGTACGCGCCGCGCTCGCCGACCGCCCGGACTGCTTGCGCTCCCCTCGGGATTCCTCGAAGTTTCTTCGCCGCGACCGATGAGTTCCGGCGGTCCCGCAGGTCACCCCTCGGAGAAGTACGGATCCGAGGGGCGGGTCCGCAGGAGGGACTGAGGGACCATGGGACTTCCCGACATCGTCACGCGCGAGGAGTGGCTCACCGCGCGCCAGGAACTGCTCGCCAAGGAGAAGGCGCAGACACGGGCGCGTGACGCGCTCAACGCCGAGCGGCGACGGCTTCCGATGGTCGAGATCGGCAAGGAGTACCTCTTCGACGGCTGCGACGGCAAGGCGACGCTGTTCGACCTCTTCGACGGGAACGCCCAACTCGTCGTCTACCACTTCATGTTCGCCCCGGAGTGGGACGCGGGCTGCCGCAGCTGCTCGGCGTTCCTCGACCAGATCGGCCACCTGGCCCATCTGCGGGCCCGCGGCACGAACTTCATCGCCGTCTCCCGCGCGCCCTTCACCAAGATCCTGCCCTTCAAGGCGCGGATGGGCTGGACGGTGCCGTGGTACTCCTCCCACGGCAGCGACTTCAACCACGACTTCGACGCCACCGTCGGCGAGGGCGACACGTCCTACGAGCAGCCGGGCCTCAGCTGCTTCCTGCGGGACGGCGACCGCGTCTTCCACACGTACTCGACGTACGACCGCGGCACGGACTGGGTCGCCTCCTATTCGAGTCTTCTCGACCTCACCGCCCTCGGCCGGCAGGAGGACTGGGAGGAGCCGAAGGGCCGGGCGACGGGGCTCGGGGCCCCCGCGGGCAGCAGCAGGCTGAAGTACCACGACGAGTACGAGATGTGACGGACCGACACAACCAGGTGTCAAGTCCGTCACGTTGCGAGTCCTTTCACCCCCTCGGCGCGTTCTACTCCACAAGAGTCCGCCAGGACTGCCGACGGGGGAGCAGAAGGACGATGATGAACAGCCGAGTGGTACTTGAACGTTTTCCGGCCGGTGGGCCGCGAGGCTCGTGGCCCGCGGAGGAGTTCGCGCGGGCCCGCCGCACGGAGGGACAGCGGGCGGAGGTCGTCATGGACCTCGCCTCCGACGCCTTCCTCGTGATCGTGCGCCAGAGCGAGGTCCCCGAGGTGGCGGCTGCCGCCTGAGAGTCAGCGTTTGCGAGAGTGTGGAAACCGGGAGGGCGGGGGCGGGGCCGGAACCGGGGGAAAGAACCCGCCGGAGGCTATGCCCGCACGGGGCGCGACCACGCCGGTGTGGTCCCCGTCGCGCTGCACCACGCCAGATACAGCGGGATCGGCGGCGTATAGGGCACCTCGCCCCCGGAGGGGCTGTGGATCAGGGAGGGAGCGTGGCGGGCGCCCGGCACCACGGCTCCCGCGGCGTAATGAGCGGGGGAGGGCCACTCGAGCGCGACGTCGGAATCCGCCGGGACGATCCACCACCACCGCGCCGCTTCCACGTCCTCGTACACACACCCGACACGAGGCAGCCGCGCCATCAGGCGCGGCCCGAAGCGCGCGGGCACCGAGACGGCGTCGCAGCCCAGCGGCTGCGTCATCCCGGCCGGGACGGCGAGCCGCGTCGGCGCCGGTGGAGAGGCGACGGCGGACCGCCTCCGTTCGAGGCGGACCAGCGTGTCCAGATCCAACAGCCGCCGCACCGTCACCGTGCTCACACGCCCCCTGTCCACGTTGTCGTCACGCCCGCACCCTCACCCACGTCATGCCCGCAGTTCCGCCCATACGGTGAGGCCCGCACCGGGACCCTCGTCCCGCACACCCCACGCGTTGCTCACCGCCTCGACGAGAAGCAATCCCCTCCCGTGCTCCTCGTCGGCGTCGGGCCCTTCCTGGGCGGGCCGCGGGACACCCGATCCGTATCCGTCGTCACGCACAGCTATGCGCAGTGACCCGGGTTTGGTGCAGAGCTCGCAGACGATCCGGTGACTCGCCGTATGCACGATCGCGTTCGTGACCAGCTCGGAGACGACCAGGGCCGCGGCGTCGCGGCAGTCCTCGCCTATGTCCCAGCCAAGGAGCTGGGCGTTCGCGAGCCGTCTGGCCTGTGATGCGGAGCCCGGACGTGGCACCAGCGCGAAGCTGACGCAGAGATCGGAGCCGCCGTCGGCCCAAGCGTCGGCAGTCATGCCAACAGGGGCCTCGGCGGCAGCGGTGTGTAACGGCGCGGGCGGAGTCACGCCATCCACTATCGCCCCGCCGGGAACACCTTGGCAAGACCCACTCTGAAAAGTGCACAGTGGCGTGTTCCTTCGAGACGGCACATGGCACACTGCTCGCAACGGCTCCAGGTGCGGAGTGAATTGGCATGACATGGAGTACGTGGAGGTAGGACGTGAGCGAACCGCGGTCCGCGCCGACCGTCGGCCAGGTCGTCCTAGGCCGTCGCTTGCAGGACCTGCGTGAGCGCGCAGGCCTCAAGCGGGAGGAGGCCGCGCGGATTCTCCGCGTGGCCCCCGCCACGGTCCGCCGCATGGAGATGGCCGAGGTCGCACTCAAGATCCCGTATCTCCAGCTTCTCCTGAAGTCCTACGGCGTCGCGGACGACGAGGCGGACGCCTTCGTGACGCTCGCCGAAGAAGCGAACAAGCCGGGCTGGTGGCAGCGGTTCCACGACATCCTGCCGGGCTGGTTCAGCATGTACGTCAGCCTGGAGGGGGCAGCCAGCCTCATCAGGTCCTACGAACCGCACTTCGTGCCCGGTCTGCTGCAGACCGAGGAGTACGCGCGAGGTGTGATGCGCTCGGGGGCGATCGGCCAGACCCGCCCCGAGGACATCGAGCGGTATGTGGCGCTGCGCATGGAGCGCCAGTCGCTGCTCACCCGCGAGGACGCGCCACGGGTCTGGATCGTGATGGACGAGACCGCCCTGCGCAGACCTGTGGGCGGTCCCGATGTGATGCGCGAGCAGATCGACAAGCTGCTCGAAGCCGTCGAACTCCCTCAGGTGACGCTGCAGATCGCGCCGTTCTCGGCGGGCCCGCACCCGGGCACGTACGGACCGTTCGTGCTCTTCCGCTTCGCCATGGCGGAGCTGCCGGACATGGTCTACAGCGAGTACCTCACCGGCGCCGTCTATCTGGACGCGCGCACCGAGGTGGCGACTCATCTCGAGGTCATGGACCGCATGGCGGCGCAGGCCGCGACGGCACATCGCACAAAGGAGATCCTCCGGGACCTCCGCAAGGAGCTGTGAATGGATCGACACCGAGCCGGAACGCGACCCGGGTCCAAACCCGGAGCCGGGTCCCGCCCCGAGTCCCGGGACGACTCCCGGATCTACAACGGCATGCCTGCCCGTGAGCTCGGCAGCGAGGGCTGGCACAAGCCGTGGAGCGGCGGCAACGGCGGCAACTGTCTGGAGGCCATGAAGCTGGCCGACGGCAGGGTGGCGGTCCGTCAGTCGGCGGATCCGGACGGCCCGGCGCTGATCTACACGCACGGCGAGATCAACGCGTTCATCCAGGGGGCGAAGGCGGGGGAGGCCGACTTCCTGCTGTCGTGAGCTGCCCCGGTCCTTAGCGGCCGGGGAGGCGGTCTCAGGCCGTCATCGGCCGGTCGTACGGGCCGACCGGCGCGTCGAGCCGGGTCGCTCCCGTCAGCCACCGGTCCACCGAGGCGGCGGTCGCACGGCCCTCGGCGATGGCCCAGACGACCAGGGACTGACCGCGGGCCGCGTCGCCGGTCGCGAAGACCCCCGGCACGTTGGTCGCGAAGTCCGCGTCGCGGGCCAGGGTCCCCCGCTCACCGACATCCAGGCCGAGCTGCTCGATGAGGCCGCCCGCGGTCCGCTCGGGCCCGGTGAAGCCGAGCGCGAGCAGCACCAGGTCCGCCGGGAGCTCACGAGTGGTGCCGGGGCGGGGGTGGCGGCCTGCGTCGACCTCGGTCAGGTGCAGGGCACGCACCCGGCCCGCCGCGTCGCCGGTGAAGCGGAGGGTGGACGCCGCGAACAGCCGCGCGTCCACGTCCGCCGCCGGGGCGGTGCGCAGCTCGCCCGCCTCCTCGTGTGCGGGGGAGAGACGGTAGACCTTCGGGTACGTCGGCCAGGGCTCGGCCAGCTCGTCGCGTACGTCGTCGGGCCGCCCGTAGATGTCCAACTGCGTGACGGACGCGGCCCCTTCGCGTATCGCCGTGCCCAGGCAGTCCGCCCCGGTGTCCCCGCCGCCGACGATCACGACGTGCTTTCCGGCGGCGGACAGCGGGGAGGTTTCGAGGTCCCCCTCGCACACGTGGTTGGAGAGCGGGAGGTACTCCATGGCCTGGTGCACGCCGCTCAACTCCCGCCCGGGCACGTCGAGTTCACGCCACGCTGTGGCGCCGGTGGCCAGTACCACGGCGTCGTGCCTGGTCCGCAGCTCGGCGGCCCCGATGTCCTGCCCGATCGCGACGGACGTACGGAAGACGGTGCCCTCGTCCCGCATCTGCGCCAGGCGCCGCTCCACGTGGTGCTTCTCCATCTTGAACGCCGGGATCCCGTACCGCAGGAGCCCGCCCGCGCGGTCGTCGCGCTCGTACACGACGACGGTGTGCCCGGCGCGCGTCAGCTGCTGTGCTGCGGCGAGCCCGGCCGGTCCCGAGCCGACGACGGCGACCGTCCTGCCGGAGTGCCGGTCCGGGGCGCGCGGCGTGTTGAGGCCGTCCGCCCATGACCGGTCGGCGATGGCCACCTCGACGTTCTTGATGGTCACCGCGGGCTGGTTGATCGCGAGGACGCAGCCCGCCTCGCAGGGGGCGGGGCAGAGGCGGCCGGTGAACTCGGGGAAGTTGTTCGTGGCGTGCAGCCGGTCCGCCGCGGCGTGCCAGTCGGCGCGCGACACGAGGTCGTTCCACTCGGGGATCAGGTTGCCCAGCGGGCAGGCGTCGTGGCAGAAGGGGATGCCGCAGTCCATGCAGCGGTCGGCCTGCCGCTCGACGATGGGCAACAGCGCGCCGGGGACGTACACCTCGTCCCAGTCCTCGACCCGTTCGCCGACGGGTCGGCGCGGCCATTCCTGGCGGGGTGTGGTGAGGAAGCCTTTGGGGTCGGCCATGGCCGTCTCCCTCGCGTGCCTTGTCGCGTGTCTCGTCGCGCGGTTTCGCAGGCTTTCGGCCACTGTACGACGGGTGGGCGGGCGCGGCATGCTCGCGGGGCGGGGTGGGGCGGAGTGGGGTCGGGCCCGGCGGGAGGCTAGGTCAGGGCGAGGATGAAGGATGCCGCCGCGGCCAGGGAGGCTCCGACCCGGATGTGGTTCCACATGGTCCATTCACGAACGTACGTGCGCCAGCGGTCCGCGTTCTCCGGGGCCTGCGGGTCGAGCTTGGCGAGGGCGTCGTTGCGGGGGACGTTCGCGGCGATGGTCACCCCGAACGACCCGAACAGATACAGCGCGCTGCCGAGCAGCAGCTCGACGGTGCCGTGGTCGGGCCAGAGCACGAAGGTGACGACGGCGACGACCGCGCTGAGGCCGGCGGCGCCCATGAACACGGTCATGAACCCGGCGGTGACCGCCTTGACGTTGATCGACTGCATGGCCGCGATGCCTTGCGCCGGGGGCAGCGCGGCGAGGCCCCGCATCACGAAGGTCGAGAACGCGACGAACGCGCCCGCGACGAGGCCGCAGGCGAGCGCGCCCAGGACGACGAGCACAAAATACGGTCCCTCGATCATGGCAACTCCCGCGTTGTGTAAGGCAGCCGTCAGGTGAGCGAGCCGCAGTGATCCTCCATGGCGCGGCCCCCCACCACAAGTGAATTGCCCGAGCCGGGTGCGTGGCCATGCGTGGGGCGCGCGGGGGCATGCGCGGGCGTCTGGCCGGGGGCCTCGGAGCGCCTGCCGCGAGCCAGCGCCCGCCCCGATCGCCGCAGGCTTCCGGGCTTCGGGCCGCTGTCCCGCCTGCTTCGCGGCGGTTGTCTCCCGCCCACCCGCCCGATTGCCCTGCGTCGAAGCGCGGACGAACGAGCGGCTGGCCTCCACCGGGGGTGGGATCTTCCCGCCGCTCAGCGGCTGACCGCTGCGACCCGCCCGCCCGTCGCGCAGCCTGCACCCCATCCGCCCGATTGCCCAGCGGGTGGTCTCCACCGGTGGTGGGATCTTCCCGCCGCTTAGCGGCTGACCGCTGCGACCCGCCGGCCGGTCGCGAAGCCCGCACCCCACCCGCCCGATTGCTCCCCGCCGCCCGCCTGTCCGTCTCCGTCCGCCCCCCCCCCGACTGTCCCGCCGGGTAATCGGGTGGGTGGGCGGGAAAAAATCCGCCGCGGAGCGGCGGGCCAGAGACGTGCGACGCGAGGCGGGCAAGCCGGCCGCAGCCCACCACGCGGGGTCGGGGCGAAGGCCCAGAGCCCAGCGGATCAGACCGCCAGGTCATTTCTCCGCTCAGGCCCCTGCCAGGCCCGAAGCACCGCCTCCACCGCCGGAGCGATCCGGCGACGCGCCTCGCCCCGGGGGACGCCGCTCATGAGGAGGCGGTCGTACGGCGTCTCCGCGTGCCGGACGGCGGCCACCACCGCCGCCGTCACCGCGACAGCGGACAGCGCCCGGCCCGCCGCGCTGCGCCCCACCCGCCCACTGCCCCGCACGGACGCGTGCTCGGCGATCGCCAGGGACCGCTCATCGGGGCACCCCGGGAAGAGCCGCCGTATCTCTTCCGCGAAGGCGGCGGTGAAGCGGACGTCCTCCATGGCCCGCCGCGCGGCGTCCCGCGCCCGGCGGCGCGCCCGCGCCTCCGCGTCCGCGAGGCACTGCTCCTCGGCCCGTGCGAGCGCCGCCTCCTCGACGAGAACACCCTGCCGCTCGTAACGGCCCTGACGCCGGTCGAGGCGGACCACCACCGCCGAGAGCCCGCTCCCCTCGCGGGCCCGACGCGTCAGCGCGGTGTCGCCGCGCGGCAGAAAGACGAGATGCCCCAGGTCGGCGCAGTCCAGGCAGCGCGGCTCGGAGTCCTCGACGACCAGAAGGGCGAGCGGGCCTCCGCGGCACTCCGCGCAGTGGCGGCGCTTGAGGGGCTGGATGGCGAGAAGTGCTCTCCGGGCGAGGGGGGTTGGTGCCATACAGGATTCATTCCCCGGTCGGCAGATGCGTACCTTCGCGAGAGCGGGAAGGGCGGGGAGGGCGGCATCCGGTGGTACCGCAGGGGAGGGCCCGGCAACGCGATGGGGCGAGCCCGGCATCATGGGACGGGTGCGACTCGAAGCGATCACCTGGGACCGGCTCACGGACACCCTCGCCGACCGGCTGCTCGACCTGAGGACGGCGGACGCGAGCCCCTGGCCCCGCGTCGCCTTCGACGGGGCCCCGGCGGGCAGGCCCGGCGAGCTGGCCCGGAGTGTGGCCGAGGCGCTGCGGGTGCGCGGGCGGTCCTCGCTCGTCGTCGGCACGGAAGGCTTCCTGCGCCCCGCTTCCCTCCGCCTCGAATACGGACGCGAGGACGTGGAGACGTACTACAGCGGCTGGTACGACACCGGCGCACTCTGGCGCGAGGTCTTCGGGCCACTGGACCCGGGCGGCACGGGGCGGGTACTGCCCGACCTGTGGGACGCGCGGGCGGACCGCGCCACACGCAGCCCGTACGTCCAACTCCAGCCCGGAACCCCGCTGTTGCTGCACGGACCGCTGCTGCTCGGCCACTGGTTCCCCTTCGACCTGACGGTCCACACGAGCCTCTCGCCGGGCGCCCTGCGGCGACGTACGACGGAGAGCGAGCGGTGGACCCTGCCCGCTTTCGAGCGCTACGAGGCGGAGACGGATCCCGGGGCGGTGGCGGACGTGGTCGTACGAGCGGACGACCCACGACACCCGGCATGGAGCGGCTGACGTCGTCGGCTTTCGTCGGCTTTCGTCGGCTTCTCGGTCAGAGGCCCTGTCCCGCCAGGGCCGACCGCCTTCGGAGTGCGAGCCTCCGGTGGCCCGGCGAGAATGAGGGACGCCGGGACTAGCGGTGCTTCCGCGCCGCGCCGGCCGTCCGGCACCGGGAGGTACCTCATGACCACCGCCGGAGACATCATGCACCGCGGCGCCCAGTGGATCCCCGCACACGAGACCCTGGACCGCGCAGCCCAGCTGATGCGTCAGCTCGACGTGGGCGCGCTGCCCATCAGCGACGAGAACGAGCGGCTCTGCGGCATCCTCACCGACCGTGACATCGTCGTCGGCTGCGTGGCGATGGGGCACGACCCGGCCCGGGTGACCGCGGGCGACCTGGCCAAGGGCACGCCGCGCTGGATCGACTCGGGCGCGGGTGTCGACGAGGTCCTCCAGGAGATGAAGGGCAGCCAGATCCGCAGGCTGCCGGTCATCGAGAACAAGCGCCTCGTCGGCATGATCAGCGAGGCCGACCTCGCCACGCACCTCGACGACAACCAGCTCGCGAGCTGGGTCGAGAGCGTGTACGCGAAGAGCTGACCCCAGCCCCCGTCCGTCCGCTGACCCCACCCCCCGTCCGCTGACCTCACCCCCGTCCGTCGGGACTAGAGCCAGCCGTTGCGCCGGAAGCCGCGGTAGAGCGCGAAACAGGTGGCGGCGATCAAGCCGACCACCATTCCATAGCCGTACTTCCAGTGCAGTTCGGGCATGTGGTCGAAGTTCATCCCGTACATGCCGCAGACCATCGTCGGCACGGCGATCACGGCGGCCCAGGCGGTGATCTTCCGCATGTCCTCGTTCTGCGCGACCGTCACCTGTGCGAGATGGGCCTGGAGGATGGAGTTCAACAGCTCGTCGAAGGCGGCGATCTGCTCCGTGACCCGCTTGAGGTGGTCGTCGACGTCCCGGAAGTAGGCCTGTATCTCCGGGGCGATCACCCGCATCGGCTGGGTGGAGAGGGTCTGCAGGGGGCGGCCGAGCGGCACCACGGCCCGCTTCAGTTCGAGGAGTTCACGCTTGAGCTGATAGATGCGGCCGGGGTCGGCGCGCTCTCCCTCCTTGGAGAACACGTCCATCTCCACCTGGTCTATGTCGGCCTGCACCGCGTCCGTCACGTCGAGATAGTCGTCCACGACGTGGTCGGCGAGCGCGTGCAGGACCGCCGCGGGGCCCTGGGCGAGCTGCTCGGGCGCCGATTCGAGCTCCTCACGGAGCGGGCCGAGCGAGCCGTGACGTCCGTGCCGCACGGTGATCACGAACTCCTTGCCGACGAAGACCATGATCTCGCCGGTGTCCACCACCTCGCTGGTCGCGGTGAGTTCGGCATGCTCCACGTAGCAAACGGTCTTGAACACGGCGAACAGCGTCTCGTCATACCGCTCCACCTTCGGCCGCTGGTGGGCGTGGACCGCGTCCTCCACGGCGAGCGGGTGCAGGTCGAAGAGCTCGGCGATACCCGCGAACTCCTCTTCCGTCGGCTCGTGCAGCCCGAGCCAGACGAACCCGTCACCACTCTTGCGGACGCGCTCGACCTCCTCGACGAGGCCGCGGCCGTCCTCTTGGCGCACGCCCTTCCGGTACGTCACGCACTTGACCACCGCCGAGCCCAGGGGGGAGCGGGCGGGGTGGCTCAGGTCGACACGCTTGTGCCTCCGTACGAACTGGGCGACCCGCGCGACTTTCCGCAGGCCGCCTGCCTTGCGGAGGTTCCCTACCTTTCGCAGGTTGCCTGCCATCGACATGCGTGGCTCCTCGTTCTGGTTGCTTGACGTGCCAGTGTGCCAGTACGTCCTGGCTGCTTGTGGAGCCTGGGGGAACGGAAGACTCCGCTCCGGGTGATCGGAGCTGCCTCCCGGGAGCAAGCGGGATAATCGCGATAATCGACGCATGACGCTCATTGACGGCTATCTGACCGGCAATCGGAATCGGCAGGTCGAGGGGGCGGGTGCGGGACAGCGCTCCGAGGCCTTCTCCTTGCTCTTCGACCCCACGACCTTCCGGCACATCGAGCGGCTCGGCATCGGGCCGGGGTGGCGCTGCTGGGAGGTCGGCGCGGGCGGCACCTCCGTCGTCTCCTGGCTGGCGAAGCGCGTCGGTCCGACGGGGCGGGTCCTCGCGACCGACGCGGACATCTCCTGGCATACGTCGGCCGCTCGACCGCCGGTCGAGGTACGCATCCACGACGTGGGGGCGGAGGGGCCGCCCGGCGGGGGCTTCGACCTTGTCCACGCGCGGCTCGTCCTCGGGCGGGTGGCGGACCGGGAGCTGGCGCTGGGCTCCATGATCCGGGCTCTGCGGCCCGGGGGGCGGCTGCTGATCGAGGAGACGGACCCCGCGCTGCAGCCGCTGGCCTGTCCCGACGAGCACGGGCCTGCGCAGCAGCTGGCGAACCGTCTGCGGGCCGCGCTGCTCACCCAGCGCGGGGCCGACCTCGCGTACGGGCGCGGACTGCCCCGGCTGCTGCGCGCGGCGGGCCTGCGGCAGGTGGAGGCCGACGCGTACTTTCCCCTGACCTCGCCCGCCTGCGTGGCCCTGGAGACGGCCACGATCCAGCAGTTCCGCGGGGCTCTGACGTCCGCGGGCCTGGTCACGGACGCGGAGATCGCCGAGCACCTGTCGAACATCGCCGCGGAGCCGATGGACCTCGCGACGCCTCCCTTGATCTCATCGTGGGCCCGCAAGCGGTAGCCCTCCCGGGGTGGGGAACCGATTCCCTCCCGGGGGTGGGGGCCGAACCCCTCCCGGGGTGGGGGGCCTAACCCCTCCCAGGGGGGGCCGTGCCCCTCCCCACCCACCCACCCGATCACCCCGCATCCGCCCCTGCCCGAACAGACCCTTCCCGCCCACCCGCCCGATTGCCCCGCGGCGCGAAATGGTCGGCACAAGCACCCACACGCTTCCGCAGTCGGCAGTGAGACGCGAGGGGACGTGTCGGTATGTCTGCCCGGAGCACGGCGCGTGGGACTCGTTCGCCGAAGTGGCTGGGCGTTCGGACCGTGATAGCGAGGACGGACATACCGGCGCGGCCCCGTCCCCAGGGACGGCCCGCTCCGTAGCCCACGCGCTCCCGCAGACGGCAACATCCCCGCCCCCGCACACGAGCCCACCCCTAGACCGGCCTGCCCCCCACCAGTTCGACCGCCCTCGCTCCCGCCCTGCACCCCTCCGCCAAAGCCTCGCAGAGCCCCGCGTCGGACAGGCGCGACGCAAGGAACGCCCCCGTGAACGCGTCCCCCGCCCCCGTCGAGTCCCGCGCCGCGGCAGGCAGCGCGGGGACCTCGGCCCGCACCTCACCCTCCCGGGCCGCCAACGCCCCCGCAGCGCCCCGCTTGACCACCACCACCGGAAACTGACGGCTCAACTTCGCGGCAGCCTCCGCCAGGCCCCCTACATCCGCCACCCCTGCCAGCAACCGCAACTCCCCCTCACTCGGCAGCAACACATCCACCCCGTCCACCGCCGCCAGAAACCGCTCCACCCCCAGCTCCGCAAGGAACCCCGCCGACGCCGGATCCACACTCACCGGCACTCCACGCGCGCGTGCCGCCGCCAGTGCCGCCTCGGCCACCCCTCTGCTCGGCGTCGCGAAGAACAAGTAACCCGACAGGTGCAACCACCCCACCCCGTCCAGGAGCGCCGGCGACCAGTCCGCGACCGACAGCCGCAACGACGCCCCACTGTCCGTCAGGAACGTCCGCTCCGCCCCACCCCCGTCACCCCCGTCGACCACGCAGATCACGGTCCCCGTAGGCGCCTCGGAGTCGACGACGAGCCGAGGCCGCACCCCCGCACGCGTGAGCGCCTCCTCGTGCCACGCCGCCGAGTCCGCGCCGACCCGCCCCAGGAACCGCACGTCGCGGCAGCCCCAAGAAGCAGCCCAGCACGCCACGTTGGCACCCGCGCCGCCAGGCAGGGTACGGATCGCAGCAGCCGTGTCCGTACCGGGGACCAGGGGCGTCCCGTGGCGCGCGACTATGTCGGTGATGGCATCGCCCACGACAAGCAGCGCCCCACCCCGCCCCGAAGTCACCGCCCCACCCACGCGATCACCGCGCCCCGCACCGGAGCCCGCTCCCGCACCCGCGCCCCAACCGAAGCCCGCCCCCGTGCCCGCACCGCGCCCCGCCCCGAAGCCCCCACCCGAGCCCCCACCCCCACCCCAACCCCAACTCACCTCTCCCCCCAAGCCCCCGCGATCCGCCCCGCCAGCCGCACATTCCCCCGTACCGCCGCGAGATTGGCGTTGAGTGACGCGCCATCCGTGCGTCGCATCAACTGGTCCAGGAGGAACGGCGTGACCGCCTGGCCCGTGATGCCTTGTTCCGTGCACGCCTCCAACGACTCGGCCAGTACGCGCGCGTGGAGCGCCGGATCGAGTTGGGCCGTCTCCGGGACGGGGTTCGCCACGAGCAGCGCGGACTCCGGGCCGCCGACCGCGTCCTGCGCCCGCATCACCGCCGCGACCTCCGCGGGCGTCCGCAGCGTCCAGTCCACCGGATGCCCGGAGTCGGTGAGGTAGAACCCGGGGAAGCGGTCCGTCCCGTAACCCGCCACCGCCACGCCCAGCGTCTCCAGGCGTTGCAACGTCGCCGCCACGTCCAGGATCGACTTCACCCCCGCGCAGACCACCGTGATGCGCGTCCGGGCGAGCAGCGCCAGGTCGGCGGACTCGTCCTGGGTCACCGCCCACTCCCGGTGCACCCCGCCGAGCCCACCCGTGGCGAACACCCGTACGCCCGCCCGCGCGGCGAGCAGCGCCGTCGCGGAGACCGTCGTCGCCCCGCTCGCGCCCGCCGCGACCGCGAGGGCCAGGTCGCGGTGGCCCAGCTTGCGGATGCCGTCCTCGTTCGCGACACGTTCCAACTGCCGCTTGTCCAGGCCGACATGGGGCCGCCCGTCCAGGACGGCGATCGTCGCGGGGACGGCGCCCTCCTCCCGTACGACCTCTTCGAGTTCACGCGCGACCTGGAGATTGCGGGGGCGCGGCAGCCCGTGCGCGATGATCGTGGACTCCAGGGCGACGACGGGCCGCTGGTTCACCACAGCCGCCTGCACCTCGTCGGACACCACCACGCCGGGCACCACCTCGCCGGCCGCCACCTCGTCGGACATCAGCACCACGGGCCTGCCTCCTGGCTGTCGGGTCTCCCCTCATCCCTGGCGGTCGGCGCGTCCACTCAAACACTTGCGCCCCCGGGGACGGGACAGCAGCCTGTCGGCATGACGGACAACACGACACGGCTCGACCACGTCGTCCTGTGGGTGCGCGACCCCGTGGCGGCAGCCGACTTCTACGAGAAGGTGCTCGGTCTCGAACCCCTGCGCGTCGCCGAGTTCACGGCGGGCACCATCTCGTTCCCCTCCGTACGGCTCAACGAAGAGACCATCTTCGACCTCGCCCCGCTCACCCTCGCCGAGCGCATGAACGTCGTGCCGGACGCGGACAAGAGCGCCGGCCACCCGGTCAACCACGTCTGCCTCGCCTTGGCGGAGACCGACTTCGATGCGTTGCGCGCCCGTCTGGAGGAGCGCGGGACGCCGGTGTCGGACATCGGACGCGACGCGTTCGGCGCCCGCGGCAAGGCTCGCCGCAGCTTCTACTTCCGCGACCCGGACGGGAACATCTTCGAAGCGCGCCACTACGGAGAGGAGCGGTAGGAGGAGCGGTAGGGCGCCGCGGTGGCGGAGAGCTGACCCCCGCCGGACGGCCGCGCCGCGCCCCGCTAAGGTGACCGGCCATGACCACGAATGATCAAGCCGTCGCCTCCTTTGCCGTGCACATTCCGGATGTCGACCTGGAGGCAGAGCCCCTGGATTCCGAACAGATCGTCTCCGGCACCCCGGAGGTCACCGGCAAGGTCCTGTGGGAGTCCGCCGACGGCAAGCAGCTGCGCGGCATCTGGCAGATCACACCCGGCGTGGTCACCGACACCGAGGCGAACGAACTCTTCGTCGTCGTCAGCGGCCGCGCCACCATCGAGGTGGAGGGCGGTGACGTGATCGACGTCGGCCCCGGAGACGCGGCCGTCCTGCGCGAGGGCGACCGTACGACGTGGACCGTGCACGAGACGTTGCGCAAGGCGTACCACATCACGCTCGCCTGACCCCCTGTCGTCGGTCAGGTTGTCGCCGGTGGGGCCTTCTTGACCGCCCGGCGCAGCGCCAGTGCCGCCATCGGCAGCAGCACGCAGACGCCGATGAGGTTGAGCCAGCCGTAGCTCGCCCGCGCGACGATCAGGCCGGCCGCCGCGCCGCCGATGCCCGCCGCCGTGTTCATGGTCAGGTCCGAGAGGCCCTGCACGGCGGCGCGGGCGGGCTGCGGCACCGAGTCGGTGAGCAGCGCGGAGCCCGAGACAAGACCCGCGGACCAGCCGAGGCCGAGTACGAAGAGACCGGCGGCGGTCTGGCCGTGGCTGGGGCCTGCCGTACCGGCGAGCAGTGCGGCGCAGCACAGCAGCCCGACCGCGAGGCCGATCACGGAGAGCCGTCCGAACCGGTCGGAGAGCCAGCCCATCACGGGCGACAGCGCGTACATGCCCGCGATGTGGCCGCTGATGACCAGGCCGACCAGTTGCAGACTCGCCCCGTGGTGCCCCAGGTCGACCGGGGTCATGACCATGATCGAGACCATCACCGTGTGCGACGCGGCCACCGTCACCAGGGCGAGCCGGGCCATCGGGGACGCGGCCACGGCGGCGACACCGGCCCGCAGCGAGCGGCTCTGTGCGGAGTGGTTCTCCTGCGGGGCGAGCGCGCGGGCGGTGAGCAGCGGGTCGGGCCGCAGCAGTACGGCCACCACGAGACCGGCGACCGCGAAGATCCCGGCGGCGAAGAGGAAAGGGCCCGCCGATTCGGGTATGGAGGTGCCGGAGAAGGCGCGGCTCGTGGGCGCCGCGATGTTCGGGCCGAGGACCGAGCCGATCGTGGTGGCCCAGATGACGAGGGAGATGGCGCGGCCGCGCCGGTCGGGTTCGGCCAGGTCGGCCGCAGCGAAGCGGGCCTGCAGATTGGCCGACGAGCCCGCCCCGAAGCCGGCCATGCCGAGCAGCAGCAGGGGGAAGCTCTCGATGACGGCGGCGAGGACCACGAGTCCCGCTCCCAGTGCGCCGATCAGATACGCGAGGACGAGGCCGGGCCGCCGTCCGCGCGATGTCATCAGGGCGGCGAGCGGCAGCGAGAGCAGCGCCGTCCCGGCCACCGACGCGGTGGGCGCGAGGCCGGACAGCGCCTCCGTGCCGCTCACCTCGGTCGCGAGCATGGGGGCGAGCGCGATGCCGATCGGTACCCCGAGCCCGCCCAGTATCTGACTGGAGACCAGCACCGCGGTCGTACGGCGGCGCAGCGCGGGCAGCGCTTCTGGCGTGGGTATGTCAGGAGCGTCGAGGGTCGAAGTCACTGACGCAGTGTGCCAGGGCGTCTGTCCGCGGGAAACCGGGATTCCACGGCTCGCCCCGCACACGCGCGGGAGCCTCAGAACAGCGGCTGTGGCAGCACCCCCTCCAGGGCGAGGAGCCGGCGCTTGGTCTCCACGCCGCCGCCGAACTCGCCGATGCCGCCGTCCCTCTCGACCACCCGGTGGCAGGGCACCACGACCGGCAGCGGATTGGCGCCCATCGCCATGCCGACCGCCTGGGCCGCGCCGGGCTGGCCGACACGGCGGGCCAGGTCCCCGTACCCCACGACGGCGCCGTACGGAACGGCGGTCAGTTCGTGCAGCACCTGGCGGTTGAACCCGGAGATCAGCGACCAGTCGAGCGGCAGCTCGAACTCGTGCCGCTCGCCCGCGAAGTAGGCGGCGAGCTGGCGTATGGGCTCGGCGAGGAGCGGGGAGCCGGGCGCCTCGACCGGCTCGGACCCCAACCGGGAGCCGAGCCGCTCGAGCGCCCTGTCGCGCACCGCGTCCGTGGCGTGGAAGACGACGGTGGCCAGCCCCTCGTCGGTCGCGGCGAGCAGCAGCGGACCGATGTCGCTCTCGACGACGGCCCACACCACCTGCCGCGGGTCGTCGTGACCCGCCGGGTCCTGCTCGTGCTGCCCTGTGGCGTTCATGTGGACCACCGTACGACCGGGCACTGACAACGCCGCCCGGAGCTGCTTCGGCCCCTGACTCAGCCGGAGACGGCCTCGCGCACGACATCGGGCGTGTTCGTGATGATGCCGTCCACGTCGAAGCCCGCCACACGCTGCGCGGCGGCCGCGTCGTTCACGGTCCAGGTGAAGATCTCCAGGCGCTTGCGGTGCGGCCCCTTCTGCGCGTGGATCGCGGCGACGTACTCACGGGAGATGGAGCCGTGCGTCGAGTTGATCTGGTCGGAGAACTTCGCGTACGCGGGCAGATCGGCGACCGCGGGCGTGCCGAGGAAGCCGGTCTTGATGTCGGGCCGCAGCTTGTGGACCGTCTTGACGCTGTCCGCGCTGAAGCTCTGGATGACGAGCTTGCTCTTGACGTGGTGCTTGTCCAGCCAGCCCGTCCTGCGCAGGACGGCCAGGCCCTGCTTCTCGATGCCCGGGTACAGCTCGGGCTTCTTGAACTCGAAGACGAGACTCTGGTGGTTGCGCGAGACGCGGTTCATGTACTGCTTCAGCGTGGGCACCCGCTGCCCCGCGTACTTCGGGCTGTACCAGCTGCCCGCGTCCAGCTTGGCGATCTCCGCCGCGGTGAAGTCCGCGACCTTCCACGGCGCGCGGTCGGGGAAGAGCTGCTCGACGTTCGTCGTCCGCTTCAGGGTGTCGTCGTGCATGATCACGAGCTCGCCGTCCTTGGTGCGCTGGACGTCGTTCTCGACCCAGCGGAACCCCATGTCAGCAGCCTTGTCGATGGCTGCGAAAGTGTTCTCGGGCGCATAGGCGGAAGCGCCCCGGTGCGCGACGACCAGTGGCCCGTCGTGCGAGACGGACGTCTGCGTGGACGTCCGTGAGGACGTCGGCACCGATTTCTGGTCGGCGGCGTGAGCGGAGGGGAGAGCTAGTGCGCCGGCTCCAAGAAGAGCGGCGGTGGCGGCAGCGGCAACGCGTGCGTACAACGGTGACTCCTCGCGATATGCGGGCACGGACCGGATGAGAGTGACAGTCCACGGCCAACGCGAGACAGGTGCAGGATGGCCACAGGTTGAACGGAGACAGCCGGGTTTCTTTCCCGGAAAATCGTTCGCAAGTTCCGGAGTGAGCTTTACTCTCTGCTTCAGCCCATGGCCTGTCAGGTGACGGTCGGCTGGGGCCACTTGGGGGCAATCCCGGGCATTTGGATACAACAGGCGGAGGGCTACCGCTCATGCAGGGCACGGTCGACGGTTTCAGCTACGGATGGGTCACGCCGGTAGCGGCGTATCTCATGGCGTGTCTCGGCGGTGCGCTCGGCCTGCGCTGCACCACCAGGTCGCTCCTTGTCGCCCACTCCTGGCGGCCCGGCTGGCTCGCCCTGGGGTCGGCGGCGATCGGGTCCGGGATCTGGACCATGCACTTCATCGCGATGATGGGCTTCTCCGTAGAGGAAGCCCCGATCCACTACGACAAGGCGCTGACCTTCGCGAGTCTCGCCGTCGCCATCGTGATGGTCGGTGTCGGGATCTTCATCGTGGGTTACCGCGGCGCGACCGGGACGGCGCTGTTCACCGGAGGAACGATCACCGGTCTGGGCGTCGCCTCGATGCACTACCTGGGAATGGCCGGTATGCGTCTGCGCGGGACGCTGGAGTACAACACCCTCACCGTCTCCGCGTCCGTCGTGATCGCCGTCGTCGCCGCCACCGCGGCCCTATGGGCGGCAGCGCAGGTCAGGGGGTTCCTCTGGAGCCTGGGCGCGAGCCTCGTCATGGGCCTCGCCGTCAGCGGCATGCACTACACCGGGATGGCCGCCCTCAGGGTCCATCTGCACGGCTCGCCCGGTGCCCCGACCGGGGGAGACTCGGCCGCCGAGATCCTCGCGCCCATGATGATCGGCCCGCTCGCCTTCCTGCTCCTCGCGGGAGTGATCGTGATGTTCGATCCGCTGATGGTGATGGGCAAGGCCGACCTCCAGAGCGCCGCCCAGCGGCAGCACGCCCCCTACCCCGTGCCCCGCTCGGGTGACCGGCACGACCCGCGCGCGGCCCGCAGGCCCTCGCAGCGCCCCGGCCCCAGGACCCCGCAGAGCTGGTGATCCGACCCCGTTGTCAGTGGGGAGTCGTACGGTTGGTTCCATGCGGCCCGTATCCAAGATCGAACGCACGGTGGCACCTTTCGAGGTCGTCAGCAACTACCAGCCAAGCGGCGACCAGCCGGCGGCCATCGCCGACCTGGAGCGGCGCGTCACCGCAGGTGAGAAGGACGTCGTCCTGCTCGGCGCGACCGGCACCGGCAAGTCGGCCACCACCGCGTGGATGATCGAGAAGCTCCAGCGCCCCACCCTGGTGATGGCGCCGAACAAGACGCTGGCCGCCCAGCTGGCCAACGAGTTCCGAGAGCTCCTGCCGAACAACGCGGTGGAGTACTTCGTCTCGTACTACGACTACTACCAGCCCGAGGCGTACGTCCCGCAGTCGGACACGTACATCGAAAAGGACTCCTCGATCAACGAGGAAGTCGAGCGCCTGCGCCACTCCGCGACGAACTCGCTGCTCACCCGGCGTGACGTGATCGTGGTCGCCTCCGTCTCCTGCATCTACGGCCTCGGCACCCCGCAGGAGTACGTCGACCGGATGGTGCCGCTCAAGGTCGGCGACGAGATCGACCGCGACCAGCTCCTGCGCCGCTTCGTAGACATCCAGTACACGCGCAACGACATGGCCTTCGCCCGCGGCACCTTCCGGGTCCGCGGCGACACCATCGAGATCTTCCCGGTCTACGAAGAGCTGGCCGTGCGCATCGAGATGTTCGGCGACGAGATCGAGGCGCTCTCCACGCTGCACCCGCTCACCGGCGAGGTCATCAGCGACGACGACCACCTGTACGTCTTCCCGGCCTCGCACTACGTGGCAGGACCGGAGCGCCTGGAGAAGGCGGTCACCGGCATCGAGAAGGAGCTCGCCGAGCGCCTCACCGAGCTGGAGAAGCAGGGCAAGATGCTGGAGGCCCAGCGCCTTCGCATGCGCACGACGTACGACCTGGAGATGCTCCGCCAGATCGGCTCCTGCTCCGGCGTCGAGAACTACTCGATGCACTTCGACGACCGCGCGCCCGGCACCGCCCCGAACACCCTCCTCGACTACTTCCCCGAGGACTTCCTCCTCGTCATCGACGAGTCGCACGTCACGGTCCCGCAGATCGGCGCGATGTACGAGGGGGACGCCTCCCGCAAGCGCACCCTGGTGGACCACGGCTTCCGGCTGCCGTCCGCGCTGGACAACCGCCCGCTGAAGTGGGAGGAGTTCCTGGGCCGCATCGGCCAGACCGTCTACCTCTCGGCGACCCCCGGGAAGTACGAGCTCTCGCGCGGCGACGGCTTCGTCGAGCAGATCATCCGCCCCACCGGCCTCATCGACCCGGAGGTCGTGGTCAAGCCCACCGAGGGGCAGATCGACGACCTGGTGCACGAGATCCGCACACGCACCGAGAAGGACGAGCGTGTCCTGGTCACCACGCTCACCAAGAAGATGGCCGAGGACCTCACCGACTACTTCCTCGAGCTGGGCATCCAGGTCCGCTATCTGCACAGCGACGTCGACACCCTGCGCCGCGTCGAGCTCCTGCGCGAACTGCGCGCCGGTGAGTACGACGTCCTGGTCGGCATCAACCTCCTGCGAGAGGGGCTCGACCTGCCCGAGGTCTCCCTGGTGTCGATCCTCGACGCCGACAAGCAGGGCTTCCTGCGTTCCGGCACCTCCCTGATCCAGACCATCGGCCGCGCGGCGCGAAACGTCTCCGGCCAGGTCCACATGTACGCGGACAAGGTCACCCCGGCGATGGAGCAGGCCATCGAGGAGACGAACCGCCGCCGCGAGAAGCAGATCGCGTACAACAAGGAGAAGGGGATCGACCCGCAGCCGCTGCGCAAGAAGATCAACGACATCGTGTCGGCGATCGCGCGCGAGGAGGTCGACACGGAGCAGCTCCTCGGCACGGACTACCGCAAGGCGAAGGAAGCCAAGGCGCCGGTGCCCGCGCTCGGCGGAAAGGCGGATACGGCGCAGAAGGCGGGCAAGGCGGCCAAGGGCAAGGCCGCCGAGAAGGTGCCCACCGACCGCCCCGCGGCCGAACTGGCCGAGCAGATCGAGGAGATGACCGCGCGGATGCGCGCCGCCGCGGCGGATCTCCAGTTCGAGATCGCCGCACGGCTGCGTGACGAGGTGTCAGAGATGAAGAAGGAGCTCCGGCAGATGCGAGAGGCGGGGCAGGCGTAGGCGTACTGCCTGGTGTGTTGCAAGACCGACACAAAGTGCCGCCCGCGGGGCGGCACTGTCAGTGCCTCTGCATAAGGTGCTGGGCAACCGCACAGACCGGCGGTTGCCCAGGCAGCTCGAGAGGGGACAGCGCGTGACGGTCAACATGACCAAGGGTCAGGCCATCAACCTGCAGAAGGACGACGGGGGCGCCCTGACCGCGGTGCGCATGGGACTCGGCTGGCAAGCGGCCCCGAGGCGTGGGCTGTTCGGCACGCGTACGCGCGAAGTCGACCTGGACGCGTCGGCGGTCCTGTTCGCCGACAAGCAGCCGGTGGACGTCGTGTTCTTCCGTCACCTCGTCAGCGACGACGGTTCCGTGCGGCACACCGGTGACAACTTGGTCGGCGGTGTCGGCCAGGGCGGGGACGACGAGGCGATCCTCGTCGACCTGGCGCGGATCCCGGTCCACATCGACCAGATCGTCTTCACGGTGAACTCCTTCACGGGCCAGACGTTCCAGGAAGTGCAGAACGCCTTCTGCCGCCTGGTCGACGAGACCAACGGCCAGGAACTGGCCCGGTACACACTCGACGGCGGCGGTCAGTACACCGCGCAGATCATGGCGAAGGTCCACCGCGCGGGCGCGGGCTGGCAGATGACGGCCATCGGCAATCCCGCCAACGGCCGCACGTTCCAGGACCTGATGCCGTCGATCCTGCCGCACCTGTAAGCACGCGGCTGCCGCGCGGCGCGACGCGCGGCACCCACAAGTGACGCGCGGCACCCACGAGTACAGCGCGCGGCACCCACAAGTACAACGCGGCACGCACAAGTACAAAGGGCACGAGGGGGACGAAGGCGATGACGGCCGAGCTGGTCCGGGGGCAGAACCACCCGCTTCCCGAGACCCGTCTGGAGATCCGGGTCTCGGTCGGGAAGCCGATCGTGGCGGGGGTCACGCTCAGCGACGACCAGGGCAAGGTGCGCGGCACGGACTGGGTGGCCCACCCCGGGTCGCCCACACTTCCGGGGCTCGAAGTACCCCGCCAGGCCGCCGCCGACCACCGCCTCGCGGTGGACCTCGGCGCCGTCCCCGAAGCGGTCCACCGGGTCAACGTCCTCCTCGCGCTGCCCGTCGGCGCCGGCGGACCGGTCAGCTTCGGCTCCCTCGCCGCCCCCTTCGTCGCCGTCACCGCACTCGACGGCTCCGAGGTCGCCAGCTACACCATCACCGATCTGGACGCCGAGTCCGCCGTCGTCGCCCTGGAGCTGTACCGCAGGCTGGACGCCTGGAAGGTGCGCGCCGTCGGACAGGGGTACGCGGGCGGCCTCGCCGACATGCTCACCGACCAGGGCCTGCCGCAGGCCCACGAACTGGCGGGCTCGATCAACGAAGCGGTGGCCCAGGGTCTGGCCCGCTCGGTGGCCGCGCCCCCGCCCCGCCCCTCGGACGAGGCCCGCGTGCGGATGACGGGGCAGACGGCCGCCCCCGGCCCGGGAGCACCGGGCCCGGACAGCGCAGGCGGACCCCAGCCAAACCCCCAGCACGCCCCGGCGCCGCGCCAGCCGGGCGACGCGAGCCCCGGCACGGGCGGCCCCGTCAACTACACCCACCCCGGCCGCCAGACCAGCGCACCGCCGCCGCCCCCGCCGGCCGCCGCCCCGGCCGAACCGGGCAGGACCGCGCAGCCCGTGGCGGGCGACGCCACCGGCTGGTCCATGGAGGAGCGCCTCTACAACCAGGTGTGGGGCATGTTCGAGGACCTCGCCCGCACCACGGCCGCGTACCGAAGCGCCGTCGACTTCGCCGAGTCGCGCATGGACCAGGAGCTCGACAAGGTCCTGTCCGACCCGCGCAGCCGCATCGGCAACACCGGTGACGTCGCGCGCGAGGCCGCCCGCGCCAAGCACGGCCGCCTCGTCGACCGGGCCAGGGAAGCCCTCGACCGCGACCTGGGCCAGCTCGCCGCCGAGTCCGAGGTCGTCGAGCCCGCCCTGCCTCTGGCGTTCGCCGGCTGGGCCAGTCCGGTGTGGCACGCCTACCGCACCCCGATGGAGATCCCCATGGCGCTGCGCCTCGGCGACCTCCATCTGCCCGAGCGCCCCGACCTGCACATCCCGATGCTCGTCAGGCTGCCCCTGGAGCGCGGCCTGTGGATCGACAGCGGCCGCTCCTCGGGCACCGACTCCCTGGCCGACACGGACCAGCTGCGCCGCCTCGCCATGGACAGCGCGGTCGCGCACGCCGCCCGGCTGCTCGCGGTCTACCCCGCGGGCGAGTTCACGGTGCACGTCATCGACGCGGCGGGCTCCGCGGCCGGCGCGCTCACCCCGCTGACGGCGGCCGGAGTCCTCGCCGAGCCCCCTGCCGCCGGCGCGGCCGGAGTGTCCGCCGTGCTCGCCAAGCTCACCCAGCGCGTGGACCTGGTGCAGATGGCCATCCGCGCGGGCGCAGCCGACGCGCTGCCGCCGGATCTGGACACCGCCGAGCAGCTCCTGATCGTCAACGACTTCCCGCACGGCTTCGACGACCGCGCCGTCACCCAGCTCCGCTACCTCGCGGACGAGGGCCCCGCGGTCGGCGTGCACCTGATGATGGTCGCCGACCGCGAGGACGCCGCCGAGTACGGCCCGCTGCTGGACCCGCTCTGGCGCGCGCTCCTGCGGCTGACCCCGGTGGCCGACGACCACCTCGCCGATCCCTGGGTCGGGCATGCGTGGACGTACGAACCGCCGATGGTGCCGCCCGGCAGCCGGGTCCTCGAGCAGGTCCTCGGCCGGGTCGCGCACGCCCGGCGCACCGGCGGTCGCTGACGCCTCGACGAGCTCAGCACATCACTCGGGCCTCTGCCGGTAAAGCGACTTTTGGACCGCTCTGACCTGGACTTTTAGCTCTGGCTTGGATTCTCCTTTACCAACCCTTGGTGTTTCGCGTACTCTTCTTGTCAGCGGAGGGGAGTACTCCCGAACGCGACGTGCCCGTCAATACGGACCGCCATCGGTCCCGGGGCGTCGGCCCGTGGGGCGGTGAGCCGCCTCGGGTGGAAGAGACCTCCGGCAGCGACGACGCTGATCAGTAGCCGTACGACGCCGGAGGCGCAGTGGACGTTTCAATGACCCTTTGGGTGCTGACCATTCTTGGTCTGGTCGCCCTGATCGCGGTCGACTTCTTCATCGGCCGTAAGCCGCACGACGTATCGATCAAGGAAGCCGGAATCTGGACGATCGTCTGGATCGTGCTGGCCGGGCTCTTCGGAGTGGGCCTCGTGATCTGGGGCGGCGGTCAGGCGGGCGGTGAGTTCTTCGCGGGCTTCATCACCGAGAAGTCGCTCAGCGTGGACAACCTCTTCGTCTTCATCCTGATCATGGCGAAGTTCTCGGTGCCCAGCCATCTCCAGCAGCGGGTGCTGCTGTTCGGTGTGCTGATCGCGCTCGTACTGCGAGCGATCTTCATCGCGGCCGGCGCCGCGGTCATCGCCAACTTCTCGTGGGTCTTCTACATCTTCGGCGCCTTCCTGATCTACACCGCCTGGAAGCTCATCCAGGAGGCACGGGCCGGCGACGAGGAAGAGGACTGGGAGGAGAACCGCCTCCTGAAGGCCGCCGAGAAGAAGTTCGGCGTCGCCGACCGGTACCACGGCACGAAGCTGTTCATCCAGAAGAACGGCAAGAAGATCATGACGCCGCTCATGGTCGTCATGCTCGCCATCGGTACGACCGACCTGCTCTTCGCGATGGACTCGATCCCCGCGATCTTCGGCCTCACCCAGGACCCGTACATCGTCTTCACCGCGAACGCCTTCGCGCTGATGGGTCTGCGCCAGCTGTACTTCCTCATCGGCGGACTGCTCAAGAAGCTGGTCCACCTCAGCTACGGCCTCTCGGTGATCCTGGGCTTCATCGGCGTGAAGCTGGTCCTGCACGCCCTGCACGAGAACGGGGTGCACGTCCCCGAGATCTCCATCCCGGTCTCGCTCGGCGTCATCTGCGGTGTCCTGGTCATCACGACGATCACCAGCCTCATCGCCTCCAAGAAGCAGGCGCAGAAGGAGGCCGCGGAGACCACGGCCGACGAGACCCCGAAGGACAGCATCGAGGCCTGACGGCGTCGGACTCCAGCGGTCGGACTCAAGCAGTCGGACCCGGGAGTCACCAGCATGGGCAGTGGCCCGCGGCGGATCGCCGCGGGCCACTGCCCATGCCGCGCCCGCCCAGTCGCGTGCCCGGTGCGGCCGGGGCAGCATCGGAGGCATGATCACTCGGCTCCGGGCACTCGTCACCCAGTGGACCGCGGCCGTGCCGGTCCTCGCCGTCGTCCTGCTCGCCCTCACCTGGGGACGCGATCTGCCGGGCGTGGGCGTGGCCGTGGTGACGCTCGTGCTCGCCGGCGCCGTCCTCGCCGCCGTGCACCACGCGGAGGTGATCGCGCACCGCGTCGGCGAACCCTTCGGCTCGCTCGTCCTCGCGGTCGCCGTGACGATCATCGAGGTCGCGCTGATCGTCACACTCATGGCCGATGGCGGCGACAAGAGCTCCACACTGGCCCGCGACACCGTGTTCGCCGCCGTGATGATCACCTGCAACGGCATCATCGGCCTGTGTCTGCTGGTGGGCGCCCTGCGCCACCGTGTCGTCGTCTTCCAGTCCGAGGGCACCGGCGCCGCCCTCGCGACCGTCGCCACACTCGCCACGCTCAGCCTGGTCCTGCCGACCTTCACCACGACCAAGCAGGGCCCGGAGTTCTCCACGGCGCAGCTCACCTTCGCCGCCCTCGCCTCGCTCGTCCTGTACGGCCTGTTCGTGACCACGCAGACCGTGCGCCACCGGGAGTACTTCCTGCCGATCACCCGCAAGGGCGAGGTGATCGACTCCGAGGACGCGGGCGGGCCGTCGAGCCGCGCCGCCGTGATCAGCCTGGCCCTGCTCGCCCTCGCCCTGATCGGCGTGGTCGGCCTCGCCAAGGGGGTGTCGCCGACCATCGAGTCCGGCGTGGAGAGCGCCGGCATGCCGCACGCCGTGGTCGGCGTGATCATCGCGCTGCTCGTGCTGCTCCCGGAGACCATCGCGGCCGTCCGCGCCACCCGCCGCGACCGGGTGCAGACCAGCCTCAACCTCGCCCTCGGCTCCGCGATGGCCAGCATCGGCCTGACCATCCCGGCCGTCGCGGTCGCCTCCGTCTGGCTCTCCGGGCCGCTGGTGCTCGGACTCGGCCCGACCCACATGGTGCTGCTCGCGCTCACCGTCGTCGTCGGCACGCTCACGGTCGTGCCGGGGCGCGCCACGCTGCTGCAGGGCGGCGTCCATCTGGTGCTGTTCGCGGCGTACTTGGAGCTCGCGGTCACGCCTTGACGGGGGCGGCTTCACGCCGTGACGGGGGCGGGTTCCGGCACGGGCCGCGTCTCGGGCAGCAGGGCGAAGCAGCCCAGGCTCAGCAGGGCCACGGCCGTCAGATAGGCCGCGACGCCCCACGGAGTGCCCTCGCCGTGCGCCACCGCCGTCGCCACGATCGGGGTGAGCGCGCCGCCGAGCACCCCGCCGAGGTTGTAGCCCACCGCGGCGCCCGTGCAGCGCACCCGCGGCTCGTACAGCTCGGGCAGATACGCGGCGATCACGGCGAACATCGTGATGAACGCGATCATCGCCACCAGGAAACCGAGGAACATCAGCAGCGGCTCGCCGGTCGCGAGCAGCGCGATCATCGGGAACATCCAGAGCGCGCAGAGCGCACACCCCAGCAGGCACAGGGGCCGCCGTCCGTACCGGTCACCGAGCATCGCGGCCACGGGCGTCAGCGCGCCCTTCACCACGACCGCCGCCATGATGCAGGCGAGCATGACCGTACGGCTCACGTCGAGCCGCTCCACCGCGTAGGCGAGGGACCACGTCGTCACGGCGTAGAACACGGCGTACCCGACGGCGAGCGCGCCCGCCGTGAGCAGGACGAGCCGCCAGTGGTCGCGCACCACTTCGGCGAGCGGCACGCGCGCGTGCTCCCGCAGTTCCAGGAAGCTCGGGCTCTCCGCGAGGGACGTGCGCAGCGCGAGCCCGGCCGCCGCGAGCACACCCGCCGCCCAGAACGGCACACGCCACCCCCAGGAGGCGAACTGCGCCTCGGTGAGGGTCGCCGAGAGGACCAGCATGATCCCGTTGGCGAGCAGAAACCCGAGCGGTGGCCCCATCTGCGGAAAGCTCGACCACAGGCCGCGCCGCTCGGCGGGTGCGTGCTCGGCGGTCAGGAGCACGGCCCCGCCCCACTCCCCGCCGAGCCCGAGCCCTTGGAGGAACCGCAGCACAAGGAGCAGCACCGGAGCGGCGACCCCGATCGACTCGTACGTGGGCACGCAGCCGACGGCGACCGTGGCGAGGCCCGTCAGGAGCAGCGAGCCGACGAGGACGGGCCGCCGCCCGCGCCGGTCACCGATGTGCCCGAAGAGGACGGACCCGAGGGGCCGCGCCACGAAGCCCACTCCGAATGTCGCGAAGGCGGCGAGAGTTCCCGCGAGCGGCGAGAAAGTCGGAAAGAAGAGGGGCCCGAGCACGAGGGCGGCGGCCGTCCCGTAGATGAAGAAGTCGTAGAACTCGATGGCGGTCCCGGCGAGCGAGGCGGCCGCGAGCCGGGGCAGGGAGGGTGCCTTGGTGGGGGCCTCGGCGGGGGAGTGGATCTTACGCATGTCGCGTCAACTACCCACCGTGACGGCCGGTCACGGGGGCGTGCGGAGGCGCGGAGTGATCCCTCAGTACGCTGACGGCATGACGCGCACTCTTGCCAACGCCCCGATCATGATCTTGAACGGCCCCAACCTGAACCTCCTCGGTCAGCGCCAGCCCGAGATCTACGGCTCCGACACCCTCGCCGACGTCGAGGCGCTGTGCGCCAAGGCGGCGGCCGCGCACGGCGGCACCGTGGACCTGCGGCAGAGCAACCACGAGGGTCAGTTGGTGGACTGGATCCACGAGGCGCGCGAGCACCACGTGGGCATCGTCATCAACCCGGCGGCCTACTCACACACCTCGGTCGCGATCCTGGACGCGCTCAACACCTGTGACGGCATGCCGGTGTTGGAGGTCCACATCTCCAACATCCATCAGCGCGAGGCGTTCCGGCACCACTCGTACGTCTCCCAGCGCGCCGACGGCGTCATCGCGGGGTGCGGTGTGCAGGGGTACGCGTTCGCGGTGGAGCGGGTGGCCGCGCTGGTCGGCGCGGCCTGAGCCTCGTCCGCGTCAGGCCGGCGTGGGCGGCTCACCAGCCCCGCTGACGCCACTCGGCCAGATGCGGCCGCTCGGCGCCCAGCGACGTGTCGCCCCCATGGCCGGGATAGACCCAGGTCTCGTCGGGCAGCGTGCCGAAGATCTTCGTCTCGACGTCGTGCAACAGGCTCGCGAAGGCCTTCGGGTCCTTGTGCGTGTTGCCGACGCCGCCGGGGAAGAGGCAGTCGCCGGTGAAGACGTGCGGGTGGCCGTGCGGGTCGTCGTACACGAGGGCGATCGAGCCCGGCGTGTGGCCGACCAGATGGCGCACGGTGAGAGAGACGTGCCCGACGTTCACGGTGTCGCCGTCGATGAGCGGGATGTCCGTGGGTACGGGGATGCCGTCGACGTCCTCGCGGCCCGCGTAGGTACGGGCGCCGGTCGCCTCGACGACCGCGGCGAGGGCCTGCCAGTGGTCGCCGTGCTGATGGGTGGTGACGACGGACGTGATGCCGTCGTCACCGATCAGCGTGAGCAGCGTGGGAGCGTCGTTCGCCGCGTCGATCAGGAGCTGCTCGTCCGTGGCCCGGCAGCGCAGCAGATAGGCGTTGTTGTCCATCGGGCCGACCGCGACCTTGGAGATCATCAGGTCCTGCAGCTCGTGCACGTCCGCCCCGCCGCCGACCTTCACTGCTCCGCTGTACGTCATGTTCCTCAGCCTATAGCGGCGGCAGGGAGGGCAGGAGGCCGCCTTCGGTGGTCAGCGCGGAGCCGTCCCGGCGGCCGGAGAGCCAGCCGACCACGTCCGGTGCGGGGCCGGAAACCGTGACCTCGGGATCGCCGTCCCGGCCGGTGCTCCACGCGTGCGTGCCGTCCGTCACCCGCGTCGGGGGCACATCGGGGTGCCCCGAGAAACGGGCGGCCAGGAACGCGATCTCCCGTTGCACGAACTCCTCGGGGAGGTCTTCGAGCTCGTACCCGATCCCCAGGTCCACGTGGTGCAGCTCGACCTCGACCCACCGCCGGAACGGCACCCGGGACGCGGAGTCGGTCACGCCGTTGCGCAGCTCGACGGTGCGGGACCAGTCGGAGGGGATCGTGCCCGCGGCCTCGAAGCGCTCGGCGGACTCGCGTACGTCCGTGAGCTGCTCGGTCAGGGGCCGGGGCGCGTCACGCTCGATGTCGTTGTCGCGTGCGTCACCACTGATGTACATGGGCTGCCCGGCCAGCACATTGACGAGCGCGTCCGCGTTGCGGGCGATGTGAGCCAGGACATGACCGCGGGTCCAGCCCGGCAGCCGTGACGGCTCGGCGGTCGAATCGTTGTTCAGTTTCGCGGCTGCGGTGAGCAGCCGGTCGGTCGCGTCACGTACAGACGCCAGGTCGCGCACATGATCAATCATGCGCCCGACGATAGCCGCGCCACCCGTTCGGGTGAAGGTCTCGGAGCGGCACCGCTAATCGAATGCACGTGCTATATGGTCGAGTGCGGCATCGGGCATTCTTGGTGGTCCGGGTTTGTTATCAACCAGGGCAACCGCCCCGGCGTTGTCAGTGGCTCGCCCTAGTCTGCGAATGACGGGGGTCCCGCCCCTGTCACTTCTCTCAAGAAAGGTGCGGACCGGCGTGGCCGACCGTCTCATCGTCCGTGGCGCGCGCGAGCACAATCTCAAGAACGTCTCGCTCGACCTCCCGCGCGACTCCCTCATCGTCTTCACCGGGCTCTCCGGGTCGGGCAAGTCCTCGCTCGCGTTCGACACGATCTTCGCCGAGGGCCAGCGGCGGTACGTGGAGTCGCTGTCCTCGTACGCCCGGCAGTTCCTCGGTCAGATGGACAAGCCGGACGTCGACTTCATCGAGGGCCTCTCGCCCGCGGTCTCCATCGACCAGAAGTCGACCTCGCGCAACCCGCGCTCCACGGTCGGCACGATCACCGAGGTCTACGACTACCTTCGCCTGCTCTTCGCGCGCATCGGCAAGCCGCACTGTCCCGAGTGCGGGCGCCCCATCGCCCGGCAGTCGCCGCAGGCCATCGTCGACAAGGTCCTGGAGCTGCCCGAGGGCAGCCGCTTCCAGGTCCTCTCGCCGCTGGTGCGCGAGCGCAAGGGTGAGTTCGTCGACCTCTTCGCCGACCTCCAGACCAAGGGCTACAGCCGCGCGCGGGTCGACGGCGAGACGATCCAGCTCTCCGAGCCGCCCACGCTGAAGAAGCAGGAGAAGCACACCATCGAGGTGGTCATCGACCGTCTCACGGTGAAGGACTCCGCCAAGCGCCGCCTGACCGACTCCGTGGAGACCGCGCTCGGTCTCGCCGGAGGCATGGTCGTACTCGACTTCGTCGACCTCCCCGAGGACGACCCCGAGCGCGAGCGCATGTACTCGGAGCACCTGTACTGCGCGTACGACGACCTGTCCTTCGAGGAGCTCGAGCCGCGCTCCTTCTCCTTCAACTCGCCCTTCGGCGCCTGCCCGGACTGCACCGGCATCGGCACGCGCATGGAGGTCGACCCCGAGCTGATCGTCCCGGACGAGGACAAGTCGCTCGACGAGGGCGCCATCCACCCCTGGTCGCACGGCCACACCAAGGAGTACTTCGGCCGGCTCGTCGGCGCGCTCGCCGATGCCCTCGGCTTCTCCACCGACATGCCCTGGGCCGGCCTCCCGCAGCGCGCCAGGAAGGCCCTCCTGAACGGCCACAAGACGCAGATCGAGGTGCGCTACCGCAACCGGTACGGCCGCGAGCGGGTCTACACCACCGCGTTCGAAGGCGCCGTCCCCTTCGTCAAGCGCCGGCACAGCGAGGCCGAGAGCGATGCGAGCCGCGAGCGCTTCGAGGGCTACATGCGCGAGGTGCCGTGCCCCACCTGTGAGGGCACGCGTCTCAAGCCGATCGTCCTGGCCGTCTCGGTCATGGGGAAGTCCATCGCCGAGGTCTCGGCGATGTCCATCAGCGACTGCGCGGATTTCCTCGCCGAGCTGCGGCTTGGCGCCCGCGACAAGAAGATCGCCGAGCGCGTCCTGAAGGAGGTCAACGAACGGCTGCGCTTCCTGGTCGACGTCGGCCTGGACTATCTCTCCCTGAACCGCGCGGCGGGCACCCTCTCCGGAGGCGAGGCCCAGCGCATCCGCCTGGCCACGCAGATCGGCTCGGGCCTCGTCGGAGTCCTGTACGTACTGGACGAGCCCTCCATCGGCCTGCACCAGCGCGACAACCACCGCCTGATCGAGACCCTCGTGCGCCTGCGCGACATGGGCAACACGCTCATCGTCGTCGAGCACGACGAGGACACCATCAAGGTCGCCGACTGGGTCGTGGACATCGGCCCCGGCGCGGGCGAGCACGGCGGCAAGGTCGTGCACAGCGGCTCCATGAAGGAGCTGCTGACCAACTCCAAGTCGATCACCGGCCAGTATCTGTCGGGCAAGCGGTCCATCCCGGTGCCGGACATCCGCCGCCCGGCGGACCCCACCCGTCAGCTGACGGTGCACGGCGCCCGGGAGAACAACCTCCAGGACATCGACGTCTCCTTCCCGCTCGGCGTCCTCACCGCCGTCACGGGTGTCTCGGGCTCCGGCAAGTCGACGCTGGTCAACGACATCCTCTACACGCACCTGGCGCGCGAGCTGAACGGCGCCCGGTCCGTCCCCGGACGGCACACGCGCGTGGAGGGTGACGACCTCGTCGACAAGGTCGTGCACGTCGACCAGTCGCCCATCGGCCGCACGCCCCGGTCGAACCCGGCGACGTACACCGGAGTCTTCGACCACGTCCGCCGGCTGTTCGCGGAGACGATGGAGGCGAAGGTCCGGGGCTATCTCCCCGGCCGCTTCTCCTTCAACGTCAAGGGCGGTCGCTGCGAGAACTGCTCCGGCGACGGCACGATCAAGATCGAGATGAACTTCCTGCCGGATGTGTACGTCCCCTGCGAGGTCTGCCACGGGGCGCGCTACAACCGCGAGACGCTGGACGTCCACTACAAGGGCAAGTCCATCGCCGAGGTCCTGGACATGCCGATCGAGGAAGCGCTCGACTTCTTCGAGGCGGTGCCGGCCATCTCCCGCCACCTGCGCACGCTCAACGACGTGGGCCTCGGGTACGTCAGGCTCGGCCAGTCCGCGCCGACGCTCTCCGGCGGTGAGGCCCAGCGCGTGAAGCTGGCATCCGAGCTACAGAAGCGCTCGACGGGCCGGACCGTCTACGTCCTGGACGAGCCGACCACTGGTCTGCACTTCGAGGACATCAGCAAGCTGATCTCGGTCCTGTCCGGCCTCGTCGACAAGGGCAACACGGTCATCGTCATCGAGCACAACCTCGATGTCATCAAGACCGCGGACTGGGTCGTCGACATGGGCCCCGAGGGTGGCAACGGCGGCGGTCTTGTCGTCGCCGAGGGCACGCCCGAGGAGGTCGCCGGAATCACGACGAGCCACACGGGCAAGTTCCTGCGGGACATCCTCGCGACGGACCGGATCACTGACGGGGCCTCGCAGGGGCGTAAGCGGGCGGTCTCCTCGGCGGCGAAGAAGTCGACGGCGGCCAAGGCCACGGCCAAGACGGCTACCGCGAAGAAGGCGGCTTCCAAGGCTCCGGTCAAGAAGGCCGCCGCGAAGACAGCGACGGCCAAGAAGGCCCCGGCCAAGAAGGCCACCAGGGCTCGTAAGGCCTGATGCAGCCGGGCGGATCCGCGGGTCCGCTGTGGCTGAGCGCGCAGTTCCCCGCGCCCCTTCGGGGCGACGGCAACGGGCCGCCGGACAAGTTCCCTTGTCCGGCGGCCCGTTCGCGTGTTCGTCTTGGCGGCATGCCCGTACGCAGCGAACGCCAAGGTCCCGTCACCACGATCGTGCTGTCACGGCCCGATGTGCGCAACGCCGTCGACGGGCCCACGGCACTGGCCCTCGCCGACGCGTTCCGTGCCTTCGACGCGGACCCTGACGCGTCCGTCGCCGTGCTCTGGGGCGAGGGCGGCACCTTCTGTGCCGGAGCCGACCTCAAGGCCATCGGAACCCCGGCCGGGAACGAGGTGACCGAGAAGGGCGACGGGCCCATGGGACCGACCCGCATGCGTCTGGCCAAGCCCGTCATCGCCGCGATCTCCGGACACGCGGTCGCCGGAGGCCTGGAGCTCGCCCTCTGGTGTGACTTGCGGGTCGCCGACGAGGACGCCGTCCTGGGAGTCTTCTGCCGCCGCTGGGGCGTCCCGCTCATCGACGGCGGGACGGTGCGGCTGCCCCGGCTCATCGGCGAGAGCCGGGCCATGGACCTGGTGCTCACCGGCCGCCCCGTCCCCGCGGCGGAGGCGCTCGCGATGGGCCTGGTCAACCGGACCGTACCGCCGGGCACCTCCCGCGCCGCGGCCGAGCGTCTCGCCGCGGAGAT
Organism: Streptomyces sp. Je 1-332; assembly: GCF_040730185.1. Lineage (NCBI taxonomy): Bacteria > Bacillati > Actinomycetota > Actinomycetes > Kitasatosporales > Streptomycetaceae > Streptomyces > Streptomyces sp. Je 1-332. The sequence continues at coordinate 1,901,958 of NZ_CP160402.1, read as the reverse complement.
CGCCGCGTTCCCGCAGACCTGCCTGCGCAACGACCGGCTCTCCGTACGGGAGCAGAGCGGTCTGACCGAGGAGGACGCGATGGCGGGCGAACTCCGCCACGGCCTGCGGTCCCTCGCCGAGGCGGCGGACGGCGCGGCCAGGTTCGCCGCGGGGGAGGGGCGGCACGGCGCGTTCACGGAATCCTGAGACCCCGGCTCACTCCTGGGGTGCGGCGGACTCGGCGGGCTCCAGGAACTGCATGTCCAGCTGGATCTTCACCACGTCGCCGAGCAGTCCGGCGCCGAAGTCGAGACCGTAGTCACTGCGCTTGATCTCCCCGGTCGCCTCGAACCCCGCATGGCGTCGGGCGTCCCCGGGGAACGCCTGGAGCCCGCCGAACTCGACGGCGAGGGTGACGGGCCGCGTGACGTCACCGATGGTCAGTTCGCCCTCCAGGGTCCAGTCGTCCTCCTTGCCGAGCACCCGCGTCGAGCGGAACGTCATCGTGGGGCGGCGCTCCACGTCGAGGAGGTCCGGCGCGCGGACGTGGGCGTCGCGGTCCTTGTTGCCGGTGTCGACGGACGCCAGGGCGATGGTCGCCGTCACCGATGAGGTCTCGGCGCTCTCACCCACGACAAGTCCGGCCGTCACCTCCGTGAACCGGCCCCGCACCTTCGAGATCCCGAGGTGGCGGATGGTGAAGTTGACGGCGGAGTGGAGCGGGTCGATCTCCCAGCTCCCGGCGGGGAGGGGAAGCGCGGTCGTGGCGGGGGCGGTACTCGTGTCGGAAGTCATGCCGTCCACGATGCGAGGCCGACGGCACCCGAGGAAGGCCGAGCCGAGACTGGTAGTGACAGGGCCACGATCCGGCCCGGTGCCGGCTGGTACGTTCGGCCGGTGAGCGACAACGAGCTCGGCACCTTCCTGCGCACCTGCCGCGAAGCGGTCACGCCCGCCGAAGTAGGGCTGCCCACCGGCCCCCGGCGCCGCACGCCGGGCCTGCGCCGCTCCGAGGTCGCCACGCTCGCCGGCGTCAGCGTCGAGTACCTCGCCCGCCTCGAACAGGGCCGCGACCGTCACCCGTCCCCGCAGGTGATGGGCGCGCTCGCGGACGCCCTGCGGCTCTCCGTCGAGGAACGCCTCCACCTGCGCCGCCTGGAGAAGGAGACGAGCGGCGACCCCTGCTGCCCGACGGCCGGCGCCGCGCCCTCCCGGTCGGTGCGCCCCACCGTGCGGGCGCTCATCGACCGCCTTGAACCCACACCGGCCGTCCTGTTGAACCGGCTCGGCGACGTCCTCGCGTACACCTCGGGCTACGAGCGGATCGTCGGGCCCATCGGCCTCCTCGACGACGAGCGGCCCAACCTCATCCGGTTCCTGTTCACCGACGAGCGGGCCCGCGCCGCCTACCCCGAGTGGGACCGGGTCGCCGACGAGCAGGTCGCCTCGCTCCGGACCGGGTCCCTGCTCAACGACTCCCATGCCGAGGGATTCGCCGACGAGTTGACGGTCATAGCCGGTGCGCCGTTCGCCGACCGGATGGCGGCGGTGCCGCGGCTGCCCCGGTCCACCGGGGTCGAACGCATGACACACCCGGAGGTCGGAGCGCTACGGCTGTCGTACGAGACGCTGACGCTGCCCGACGCCGACGGCCAGCGCCTGATCGTCCGCCTCCCGTCCGACGAAGCGACGACGGCGGCACTCGACCGCCTCAACGGCCGCAAGCCGGGGGGTTTGCGTGCGGTGACGGGCTGAAAGCCGGTGCTCAACTAGCGGTTGGTGCGGGGCAGTTGAGGCTCACCCCAGCTCCTTCGCGTACGGAGGCTCCGCGCCCGGGCGGGAGACGGTCACGGCTGCCGCGCGTGCCGCGAAGCGCAGGACGTCGCTCCAGCTGTCCGCGCCGAGGGTGGCCAGGGACTTGGCGGACAACGCGTCCCGTGCGGAAAGTGCGTGCAGCAGCGCCGCGTTGACCGTGTCGCCCGCGCCGATGGTGTCCACCACGTCGACCCGCTCGCCCGGCACCGACCACTCGTCGCCGTTCCGAGTGAAGACGGTGAGGCCCTCGCCGCCGCGCGTGATCACCACCGCTCCGGGGCCGGACGCGAGCCACTCGCGCGGCGTGCCACCGAGCCAACTCGCGTCGTCCTCCGAGAGCTTGAGCAACGAGACCGACGGCAGCCAGCTCCTGAACCGGGCCCGGTAGGCGTCGGCGTCCGGAATCAGGCCCGCCCGGATGTTGGGATCGAGCACCGTGCAGACACCCTGTGCCGCCGCCCGACGCATCAGCGACTCGTACGCGCTCGCGCCCGGTTCCAGGACGAGCGAGCACGTACCGAACGACATCGCCCGTACGTCGTCGGGCAGCCGCTCCGGGGCCGTGAAGAGCCGGTCCGCCGTGCCATCGACGTAGAAGGAGTAACCGGCGGAGCCGTCCGCGCCGATCGAGGCGACCGCGAGCGTCGTCGGCTCGGCGCCCCGCTGGACGTACGAGACGTCGACATCCGCGGCGCGCAGTCCGGCGACCAGCGCGTCACCGAACGCGTCCGTCGAGACACGGGACCAGAAGGCCGCGGGAGAGCCGAGCCGGCCGAGGGCCACCGCGGTGTTGTACGGACCGCCGCCGAGCCGTGGGGCGAGCGCGGGCAGCCCGGCGTCGGCGGGGCCCTGCGGTACGAGGTCGATCAGGGCCTCTCCTGCGACGACTATCACGGGCGGTTCCTCTCGGCTCAGCGGTCGCGGTTCCGCGGCCATGACTCAGCGGTCGTGCTCCCGGCTCTGGCCACAGGCTAGGGCTTCCCGGCGGCCCCGGCCCGGTACGGGCGGCACTCGGGCACGGCCGCGCCCAACGCGGGCAAGCGGCACCCCACCGGTATGGTCTGATCCGTCACTGAAGCGACTGACCTGTGGAGATTCCATGCCCGGCACGCCGCCCCCCGCCCGCCGTACCGTGCTGCGCGCCGCTGCCCTCGCCCCGGCCGCCGGCCTGGGGATCACGGCCTGCTCCTCCGGTGGCGGCGACGGCGGGAGCTCCACCCGGTCGACGCCGACCGCGCCCGTGGACCTCGGCAAGTCCGACGACGTGAAGGTCGGCGCGTCGAAGCTCTACACCGGTGAGAACGTCGTCGTGAGCCGCATCTCGGACGACGAGTACAAGGCGTTCAGCACGATCTGCACGCACGAGAAATGCCCCATCAACAAACTGGAGGGGCACAAGCTCATCTGCCCCTGCCACGGCAGCCAGTTCGACGCCACGAACGGCAAGGTGCTGCACGCCCCCGCCACCAGGCCGCTGGAGGAGTTGCCGGTGAAGGTGGAGGACGGGAAGATCGTCGCGGGCTGAGCACCGACGCGACCCTTCACCGCACGTCCCACTTCCGGACGCGTCACTCCCAGTCCCACGCGATCCCCAGGATCCCCGCCCGCACCTGCGGCTCCACGAGGTGCACCGACCGATGGCTGCCGCTCAGCGTCAGCTCCTGGCGCCCGCCGCGCGGCGCGGCTGCCGAATGCTGGGTGAAGCGGTGGCAGCGTACGGGCAGCGCCGCCTCGTCGAAGCGCACCTGGAGCGCGTACTGCCCGCCCGCGAAGGTGAAGCCGCGGAAGTACTCGGTGGCCGCCCCCGCCGTGCCGTCCTCGAAGCCGTAGCGGAACAGATGCGTGTCGCCCGCGCGCAGCCGCGCGTCGAAGAGCAGCTCGGCGACGAGCACCCCCGTCTCCCGGTGCCACCGCACACGTCCCGTGCGGCAGTTCTCCAGGGCGTGCACGCCGACGCGTTCCGGTACGCAGCCGGGGTCGCCGTGGTAGATCGCGAGGTAGCGGTCCACGGCGTCCCGGTGGGCGCGCACGGCGTGCTGCGAGTCGCGGCCGAGCAGCTCGCGGCGCCCGCCGATGCGCACCCGCTCGTGGTGGCCGATGGTGTGCAGACCGCCGTCGAGCGGCGACCCGAGCTCGGTGATCAGCTGCTGGACGACGTCGGACGCATCGAGGAGGGAGCGGTAGGTGCGGGCGGCGGGGCGTTCGCAGTCCGGGTGGCCGGAGGGCTTGGCGAGCAGCCGGATCAGTGACTCCTCGGGGAGTTCGAGGATCTCCTCCAGAGCGCGCACGGCCCGGAGCGATTCGGTGCGCTGGGGGCGCCGCGCGCCCTGCTGCCAGTAACTCAGGCTCGTCACACCGACGTTGACGCCTTGCCGCGCGAGATGATGCCGTACGCGTTGCAGGGGCAGGCGGCGTGCGGCGATCGCGGCCCGCAGCGCCACGTGAAAGGGGCCGGTGCGCAGGGCGGCCTCCAGGTCCGCAGGCGCGCCGTCCGCGAGCTGTGTGCCGTGCCGCATCGCAAGACCCTTCCGTGAACGTTCACATCGGCCGTCCGGGCGTACGCGCCGGTCGGGGTGGGCCACCAGGTGGGCGTACGAGGGGTGTTCACATCCGTACGCCGCCGTTCACGGCCCAAGTAATCTCGCATTGAACCTTGTTGACCTGCACCCGACAACACTCGATGCTCAATCGCAGCGTCCGGACGCGCTCCTCCACCACCCCACCCCCCTCGGGAGGAACGCGATGCGCCATAGAACCAGCAGGTACGGCGGACGCAGACGGTTGTCCGCGCTCGCCCTCGTGGCGGCGGCCCTGGTCGCCGCGCCGGCGGCCACCGCCACCGCCACGGCTGCCCCGGCTGCTGCCACGGCCGCCCCGGCCACTGCCGCGGTCGCCTCCGACGACCCGTCCGCTCTCGCCGCCAAGCGGCTGAACATCACGATGCAGGCGCAGGAGAAGACCAACTGGTGCTGGGCCGCGGCCGGGAACACGATCGCCACCTTCTACGGCAAGAGGTACAGCCAGAACCAGTTCTGCAACGCCTCCTTCGGTCGCAACCAGAACACCGAGTGCCCCAACTCGCAGGCCACGCTCGGCGATGTGCAGAACGGTCTGGACTGGGCCGGCGTCAACGCCGGTTCGTACGTCAACGGCTGGCTGCGCTATCCGACCGTGCAGGCCGAGATCAACGCGGGCCGCCCGGTCGAGACGCGCATCCAGTGGTCCAACGGCGGCGGCCACATGCACGTCCTCTACGGGTACGACGACGCGAGCAGCTGGGTCTACTGGGGTGACCCGTGGCCCTCCAGCGGTCGCTACAACTGGGCCTCGCACAGTTGGTACGTCAACAACAACACCTTCTCCTGGACCCACTCGCTGTACCGGATCGGGGCGTGAGCGCGATGAACCGTCACTTTCCCCGTCCTGTGCTGAGGGCCGTGCTCGCCGGCTCGGCGGCCACCCTGCTCCTCGGCCTCGCGGCGCCGTCCGCCGGCGCGGACTCCGGGCCTTCGGACGCCGCACGTGAGGCGGCTCACGATGCCGCGGCAGCCCCCAGGACCCTCGACACGCTCTCCCGCTTCTTCGCCCGCGAGGGGGCGGTCAGCAAGGCCGCGGCGGACCCGCGCGTGCAGGGCTCCGATGCCGTTCCCGTGCGCTATCTCTCCCCGGAGTTCGTCGCCGGCGAGAAGGGTGCGCCGATCGCCCGCGTGGAGTTCCTCGCCAGCAAGGCGGTCTCGTCGGACGGACAGGAGGCCTCCCTGTGGACCGTGCGGCAGGGCGGGTCCTGGCAGGTGGTGAACATCGCCACCGGGGACGACGAGACGCACTACGCGCGCGTGGGCGCCGACAAGCTCCCCGGGGGCACCGTTTTCCACGAGCCGCAGATCAATGCCTGGTACGTGGCGGGGCGGGGGCGGGTGCTGCCGCTCGACGCGGACGCGGTGCGTGCCGTGGGCGCGGGCGGGGTCCCGGTCGCCGCCTATCAGAAGCGCGTGCACGCTGCGTACGCCGACAAGCTGCCGGGGTCTTCGTACGCGAAGTCCGGCGAGGCGGGGGGCTTCGCCCCGAAGGAGCGGACCCCTGGGCCCCCGGCGGCTTCGGCTCCGGCTCCGGCTCCCGCCGCTCGGGTCGCGGCTTCGGCTGAGGGACCCGTCACGGTGGCCTCCTCGGTGGCCGGAGCGGGAGCCCTGGCCGCCCTCGGCCTCACCGGGGTGGCCGTCCTGCGCCGCCGCACCCGCCAGCACGGCTGACCTGCCCCCGGCCTCCGGCCGGGAGCTTCCCCACCCACCCGCCCTTCAGGGCGGGCGGGTGGGTCCAAGCGGCACCCCCTCCGAACCCTGACTGTCAGCCCCCGCCAGTAGGGTGTGGAGCATGGCAGACCCCTCCAGCTATCGCCCCAAGCCGGGACAGATCCCCGACTCGCCGGGGGTCTATCGGTTCCGCGACGAACACCGCCGGGTGATCTACGTAGGCAAGGCGAAAAGCCTGCGTCAGCGCCTGAACAGTTACTTCCAGGACCTCGCCAATCTGCATCCGCGTACGGCCACGATGGTGACGACCGCAGCGTCCGTCGAGTGGACGGTGGTCTCCACCGAGGTCGAGGCGTTGCAGCTGGAGTATTCCTGGATCAAGGAGTTCGACCCCCGGTTCAACGTCAAGTACCGCGACGACAAGAGCTATCCGTACCTCGCGGTGACGATGAACGAGGAGTTTCCGCGCGTCCAGGTGATGCGCGGCCACAAGAAGAAGGGCGTCCGCTACTTCGGGCCCTACGGCCACGCGTGGGCGATCCGCGACACCGTGGACCTCCTCCTGCGGGTCTTCCCCGTCCGCACCTGCTCGGCCGGGGTCTTCAAGAACGCCGAGCGCACCGGCCGCCCCTGCCTCCTCGGCTACATCGGCAAGTGCGCCGCGCCCTGCGTGGAGCGCGTCTCCCCGCAGGAGCACCGCGAACTGGCCGAGGACTTCTGCGAGTTCATGGCGGGCCGTACGGGCGCGTACATCCGCCGCGTCGAGCGGCAGATGGCGGACGCCGCCGAGGACATGGAGTACGAGAAGGCGGCCCGTCTCCGCGACGACGTCGGGGCCCTGAAGAAGGCCATGGAGAAGAGCGCCGTCGTCCTCGCCGACGCCACGGACGCCGACCTCATCGCGCTGGCCGAGGACGAGCTGGAGGCGGCCGTCCAGATCTTCCACGTCCGCGGCGGCCGCGTGCGCGGTCAGCGTGGCTGGGTCACCGACAAGGTCGAGGCGGTCACCAGCGGCGACCTCGTCGAGCACGCCCTCCAGCAGCTGTACGGGGAGGAGAGCGGCGACTCCGTACCGAAGGAAGTCCTCGTGCCCGCGCTGCCCGACCCGGTAGAGCCCGTCCAGGAGTGGCTCACCGAGCGCCGTGGTTCGAACGTCTCGCTGCGCATCCCGCAGCGCGGCGACAAGAAGGCGCTCATGGAGACCGTGGCGCGCAACGCCCAGCAGTCGCTCGTGCTGCACAAGACCAAGCGCGCATCCGACCTGACCACCCGCTCCCGCGCCCTGGAGGAGATCGCCGAGGCGCTCGAACTGGACAGCGCCCCCCTGCGCATCGAGTGCTACGACATCTCGCATCTGCAGGGTGACGACGTCGTGGCCTCGATGGTCGTCTTCGAGGACGGCCTCGCACGCAAGAGTGAGTACAGGCGCTTCCAGATCAAGGGCTTCGAGGGCCAGGACGACGTCCGCTCGATGCACGAGGTGCTCACGCGCCGCTTCAGGCGCTACCTCTCCGACAAGCAACAGACGGGCGAGTGGGACCCCAAGGAGACGGGCGCCGAGAGCGGAGACGTGGGCGGTGAGGTGAGCGCCGAGACGAACAGCCTCACCGAGGAGGACGGCCGGCCCAAGCGCTTCGCCTACCCGCCCCAGCTCGTCGTGGTCGACGGCGGCCAGCCGCAGGTCGCGGCAGCCCAGCGCGCCCTCGACGAGCTCGGCATCGACGACATCGCGGTGTGCGGCCTCGCCAAGCGCCTCGAAGAGGTCTGGGTGCCGGGCGACGACGACCCGGTGATCCTGCCGCGCACCAGCGAGGGGCTGTACCTTCTCCAGCGGGTACGCGACGAGGCGCACCGTTTCGCGATCACGTATCAGCGCGCCAAGCGGGCCAAGCGCTTCAAGGCCGGGCCCCTGGACGCCGTGCCGGGCCTGGGTGACGCCCGCAAGCAGGCGCTGATCAAGCACTTCGGTTCGGTGAAGAGGCTGCGATCCGCGACAATCGACCAGATCTGCGAGATTCCGGGCATAGGCCGCAAGACGGCCGAGGTGATCGTGGCGGCTCTCGCCGGAGCGGTTCCGGCCGGTCCCGCCGTGAACACGGCGACCGGAGAGATCATTGAAGACGAGGAGCCCGCGGGTGCGGGACCCTCCAGCGACAACGAGGAGCCCGCAGGCGCGGGACTCTCCAGCGACGACGAGGAGTCCGTGACCGCGGGCACCTCAGAAGAACGACGGGGGCAGGAGACATGACCGAGCACGACGAAGGCGGCGAGCAAGTGAGTACGGGCAGCACCATCACGCCGGGTGAGGCCGCCGAGACGGCGATCCCCGAGCTGGTGATCATCTCCGGCATGTCGGGAGCCGGACGCAGCACCGCGGCGAAGTGTCTGGAGGACCTCGGCTGGTTCGTCGTCGACAACCTGCCGCCCGCGCTGATCCCCACAATGGTGGAGCTCGGCGCCCGCTCGCAGGGGAACGTCGCCCGCATCGCGGTCGTCGTCGACGTGCGAGGCCGCCGCTTCTTCGACAATCTGCGCCAGTCCCTCGCGGACCTGGAGGCCAAGCACGTCACCCGGCGGATCGTCTTCCTGGAGTCCTCGGACGACGCCCTGGTGCGCCGCTTCGAGTCGGTCCGCCGCCCGCACCCGCTGCAGGGCGACGGCCGCATCGTCGACGGCATCGCGGCCGAGCGCGAGCTCCTGCGCGAGCTGCGCGGCGACGCCGACCTGGTGATCGACACCTCCAGCCTGAACGTGCACGAGCTGCGCGCCAAGATGGACGCCCAGTTCGCGGGCGACGAAGAGCCCGAGCTGCGGGCCACGGTCATGTCGTTCGGCTACAAGTACGGCCTGCCGGTCGACGCCGACCTCGTCGTGGACTGCCGCTTCCTGCCCAATCCGCACTGGGTGCCGGAGCTGCGCCCCTTCACGGGGCTGAACGAGGAGGTGTCCGGTTACGTCTTCAACCAGCCGGGCGCCAAGGAGTTCCTCGACCGGTACGCCGAGCTGCTCCAGCTCATCGCCGCGGGATACCGCCGCGAGGGCAAGCGTTACGTGACGATCGCGGTCGGCTGTACGGGCGGCAAGCACCGCTCCGTAGCCATGTCGGAGAAGCTCGCGGCGCGCCTCGTGTCCGAGGGCGTCGAGACCGTCCTCGTCCATCGGGACATGGGGCGAGAGTGAAGTCCTCCCTGCGGCTGAACCGTCTGGGCCGCAAGCGGGGCACTCAGCCCAAGGTCGTGGCGCTCGGCGGCGGGATGGGCCTGTCCGCCTCGCTCGCCGGTCTTCGCCGCATCACCGGTGACCTCACCGCCGTGGTCACCGTCGCCGACGACGGCGGCTCCAGCGGGCGGCTCCGCGACGAACTGGGCGTCCTGCCGCCCGGCGACCTGCGCAAGGCGCTCGCGGCCCTGTGCGGGGACGACGACTGGGGCCAGACCTGGGCCCGCGTCATCCAGCACCGCTTCCAGTCCAAGGGCGACCTGCACGAGCACGCGGTCGGCAATCTGCTGATCGTCGCCCTGTGGGAGCAGCTCGGCGACCACGTCCAGGCCCTCGACCTGGTCGGCAAGCTGCTCGGCGCGCACGGCCGCGTGCTGCCCATGTCGGCGGTGCCGCTGGAGCTCCAGGCCCTGGTCAAGGGGCACGACCCGCAGCGCCCGGACGAGGTGGACACGGTCCGGGGGCAGGCCACGGTGGCGCTCACCCCCGGTGAGGTGCAGTCCGTGCACGTCGTCCCGCACGACCCGCCGGCCGTCCCCGAGGCGGTCGCCGCCGTGCTCGACGCGGACTGGGTGGTGCTCGGCCCCGGCTCGTGGTTCTCCTCGGTGATCCCCCATCTGCTGGTGCCCGAACTGCTCGACGCGCTCATCGAGACGAAGGCCCGCAGGGTGCTCTCGCTCAACCTCGCGCCCCAACCCGGTGAAACCGATGGGTTCTCTCCGCAGCGTCATTTGGAGGTTTTGGCCCGACACGCCCCTAAACTCGCCCTGGACGTGGTGCTGGCCGACGACGCCGCCGTGCCCGACCGTGAGTCACTCACCGATGCCGCCAAGCGGCTCGGCGCCACGGTCGAGCTGGCGCCGGTGGCCAGGCACGATGGCACTCCGAGGCACGATCCGGAGCTCCTGGCCACCGCGTACGACCGTATTTTTCGGATGCATGGAAGGATCGGCCCATGGCGATGACGGCAGCGGTGAAGGACGAGATCTCCCGGCTTCCCGTCACCCGGACCTGCTGCAGGAAAGCAGAGGTCTCGGCCATCCTGCGGTTCGCGGGCGGCCTTCACCTGGTGAGCGGCCGCATCGTGATCGAGGCGGAGCTGGACACGGCGATGGCCGCGCGACGGCTGAAGCGGGACATTCTTGAGATCTTCGGGCACAGCTCGGAGCTGATCGTGATGGCGCCCGGCGGGCTGCGGCGCGGCTCGCGTTACGTCGTACGGGTGGTCGCGGGCGGTGATCAGCTGGCCCGGCAGACGGGTCTGGTGGACGGCCGGGGACGCCCCATCAGAGGGCTGCCGCCACAGGTGGTCTCGGGGGCCACCTGTGACGCCGAGGCCGCGTGGCGCGGGGCGTTCCTCGCGCACGGCTCGCTGACCGAGCCGGGGCGCTCCTCGTCCCTGGAGGTCACCTGCCCGGGCCCGGAGGCCGCCCTCGCCCTGGTCGGCGCCGCGCGCAGGCTGCAGATCGCGGCCAAGGCCCGTGAGGTGCGCGGCGTGGACCGCGTGGTCGTCCGGGACGGCGACGCGATCGGCGCCCTGCTGACCCGGCTCGGCGCCCACGAGTCGGTGCTCGCCTGGGAGGAGCGGCGGATGCGCCGCGAGGTGCGCGCCACCGCCAACCGCCTCGCCAACTTCGACGACGCCAACCTGCGCCGCTCGGCCCGCGCGGCCGTCGCCGCGGGCGCCCGTGTGCAGCGCGCCCTGGAGATCCTCGGCGAAGAGGTCCCCGAGCACCTCGCGGCGGCCGGACGGCTGCGCATGGAGCACAAGCAGGCCTCCCTGGAGGAGCTGGGCGCGCTCGCCGACCCGGCGCTGACGAAGGACGCGGTCGCGGGCCGCATCCGCCGGCTGCTCGCCATGGCGGACAAGCGGGCGCAGGACATGGGGATTCCGGGCACGGAGTCCAATCTGAGCGAGGAGCTCGCCGACAACATGGCGGTCTGACCGCTGTCGCCCGTCTTGTGAGCCGCCGGAGCCGTCGAGGCGCCGGCGGCTTTTCATATCGCTGTGCACTCCGCCCGACGGCGCGCGCCGACCTCGCGGCATATTGACATGATCATGAAGTGTCACGAGCCTGGCGTTCGCACACAAACGTGCCGGACAACCGCAAGGGGGACTCATGAGACGAAGAGAGAGATCCAAGAGATCCAGAGCCGGTTTCAGATCCGTCGTCGCCGCGGGCGCGCTGCTCGTCGGCGGTCTCGTCGCCGTGCCGCACGCCCAGGCCGACAGCGGGGCGAAGGCCCCGGCCGCCGACGACCCGGCGGCCGTGAAGGTCTACGAGGCCCAGGTCACCGAGAAGCAGATCCCGGTCCTCGTCGAGGCGGGCCAGGACGCGCACGAGCTGGCGGGCCGGACCCGCGAGCGCGGCACCGCCCGCGTCGAGGTCTACCTGACCGAGGCGCAGGCCAAGGGCGTCGAGCGGGAGGGAGTGAAGCTCACCGAGCAGAAGGTCTCCGCCGGTACGCAGCAGAAGCTCAAGGCCGCGGGGGACGGCGTGTACCGCCCGTACAGCGGCAAGGGCGGCCTCAAGGAGGAGATCGTCAAGACCGGGCAGGCCCACCCCGGCCTGACCAAGGTCGTCTCCATCGGCAAGACCCTCAAGGGCCAGGACATCCTCGCCCTGAAGCTCTCCAAGGGTGCGGCGAAGTCCAAGGACGGCTCCAAGCCCTCCACGCTCTACATGTCCAACCAGCACGCGCGCGAGTGGATCACCCCCGAGATGACCCGCCGCCTGATGCACCACTACCTCGACAACTACGGCAAGGACAAACGCGTCACCAAGCTCGTGAACTCCACCGAGCTGTGGTTCGTGCTCTCCGCCAACCCCGACGGCTACGACTTCACGCACGCCGCCGACGGCGACCGCCAGTGGCGCAAGAACCTCCGCGACATCGACGGCGACGGCAAGATCGCGGCAGGCGACGGCGTCGACCTCAACCGAAACTTCGCCTACAAGTGGGGCTATGACAACGAGGGTTCGTCCCCGAACCCGTCGTCCGAGACCTACCGCGGCACGGGCCCGATGTCCGAGCCCGAGACCAAGGCGATCGACCGCTTCCAAAAGCGCATCGGCTTCACGTACGGGATCAACTACCACTCCGCGGCCGAACTGCTCCTCTACGGAGTGGGCTGGCAGGTCGCCACGCCGACCCCGGACGACGTCCTCTACAAGGCGCTGAACGGCACCCCGGAGAAGCCCGCGGTCCCCGGCTACCACCCGCAGGTCGCATCGGAGCTCTACACCACCAACGGCGAGGCGGACGGCCACGCGGGCAACATCAACGGCATCTCGATGTTCACGCCGGAGATGTCCACCTGCCAGACGGCCTCCGCCATCGACCCGGACGACCCCTGGAAGCCCGAGGACTGCGCCTCCATCTTCACCTTCCCGGACGACGAGAAGCTGATCCAGCAGGAGTTCGCCAAGAACGTCCCGTTCGCGCTCGCCGTGGCCGAGACCGCACTCCACCCGGACCAGCCCGTCTCCGTCACCGGCATCGAGGCCCCGGATTTCACGCCGGACGCCTTCAAGGACTCGTACGCCCGTGGAGGGGACCAGGAAGTCGCCGTCACCGCCCGCAAGTCGGTGCGCGACAAGGAGCTCAACTACCGGATCAACGGCGGCCGTACGCACGACGAGAACCTCAAGGCCTGGAAGGGCGGCGAGACGTACGGCGGTGAGGACAACATCCACTTCGACCAGTACCGCGCCGAGGTCGAGGACGCGCGCGCGGGCGACAAGGTCGAGGTGTGGTTCAGCGGCCGCACCAAGAAGGGGCGCACGGAGAGCCCGCACTTCACGTACACCGTCACCGAGCGGGCCAAGGCCAACACCCTCGTCGTCGCCGAGGAAGGCGCTCCCGCGACGCAGGCCCAGAAGTACGTCGACGCCCTTAAGGCCAACGGCCGTTCCGCTGTGGTCTGGGACGTCGCCAAGCAGGGCGCCCCGCACCCGCTCGGCGTCCTGTCGCACTTCTCCGCGGTCGTGCACCACACCGGCGACCCGGTGCCGTCGGCGGCCACCCAACTCGCCCTGCGCGCCTACCTCAACGAGGGCGGCAAGCTGATCGAGTCCGGTGAACGCACGGGCGGCAACGTGGACCTCGGGGACGCGCTGACCGACGACTTCGCGCAGTACTACCTCGGCGCCTACGAACGTCTCTCCGCACCCGGCGCCACCAGCTTCACCGGCAGCGGCGCGCTGAACGGCGTAAAGACGCCGCTCGCCGCGGCCGAAGCCAACCCCCTGGACAAGGCGGGCCGTTACACCGTCACGTCCGACAACCTGCCCGTCGACGAGTTCCCGCAGTTCAAGAGCGCGGCGGCAGGCAGCTACCCCGGCCTCGCCAATCCGTACGCACCCTTCGAGGGCCAGGGCATGGCCTCGGCGTCCCACGCCGACCAGGACTGGAAGCGGCTGACCCGCACCATCGACCTGACCGGGGTCACGGCCGCGGACCAGCCGCAGCTGCGGTTCGCGCTCAACTGGAACCTGGAGACCGGCTACGACCACGGCGTGCTGGAGGCGCACACCACCGGCGCCGACGACTGGACGACGCTGCCGGACTCGAACGGCAACTCGTCCCAGGCGGTGCCCGCCGAGTGCGGAGCCGGGTTCTTCATCAACGGCCACCCGTTCCTGCGGCACTACCTGACGCAGTCGGCGGACGGCTGTGCGGCGTCCGGCACCAGCGGGGCCTGGAACAGCTTCACCGGGTCTTCCGGCGGCTGGAAGCCTGTCTCCTTCGACCTGAGCGCCTACGCGGGCAAGACGATCGAGGTCTCCCTCAGCTCCGTCACCGACCCCTCCAGCGGGGGCCGCGGACTGTTTGCCGACAACGCCCAGCTCGTGATACGGGGCAACGCCACGCAGACCGAGGGATTCGAGGCCTCACTGGGCACCTGGAGCGTCGCTCCGGCGCCCCCCGGAAGCCCCGGCATCACGGGTGACTGGGCCCGTACGGGAGAGCTCTACAAGCCCCATGCGGCCGTCACAGCGCGTGACAGCGTGCTGCTCGGCTTCGGGTTCGAGCATGTACCCGGAAACGCCGAACGGGCCGCTCTTATGGGCGCATCCCTTGCACATCTGCGCCGCTGACGCTGCGTAATCAGGACCGTGGTCCCGGTGGCTCGTGTTCCCTACTCGGGGGTACGGGCCACCGTGCCGTCCGGACCCCCTGTCGATGTCACCCAAAGGCCATCAGAGAGGTAGGGTCGGAGGCGGTCGGGGACATCCCATACAACTCGCCGGCGTCTGAAACCGGCGTACCAACGAGGAGATCGGTTCGTGACGATCCGCGTAGGCATCAACGGCTTCGGCCGCATCGGGCGCAACTACTTCCGGGCGCTGCTTGAGCAGGGTGCGGACATCGAGATCGTGGCTGTCAACGACCTGGGTGACACCGCGACTACGGCGCACCTCCTGAAGTACGACACCATCCTGGGCCGTCTCAAGGCCGAGGTGTCGCACACCGAGGACACCATCACGGTCGACAACCACACCATCAAGGTGCTGTCCGAGCGCAACCCCGCGGACATTCCGTGGGGCCAGCTGGGCGTCGACATCGTGATCGAGTCGACCGGCATCTTCACCAAGAAGGCCGACGCCGAGAAGCACATCGCCGGTGGCGCGAAGAAGGTCCTCATCTCGGCTCCGGCCAAGGACGAGGACATCACCATCGTGATGGGCGTCAACCAGGACAAGTACGACGCGGCCAACCACCACGTCATCTCGAACGCGTCCTGCACCACCAACTGTGTGGCGCCGATGGCGAAGGTTCTCGACGAGAACTTCGGCATCGTCAAGGGCCTGATGACGACGGTCCACGCGTACACCAACGACCAGCGCATCCTGGACTTCCCGCACTCGGACCTGCGTCGCGCCCGCGCCGCCGCCGAGAACATCATTCCGACCACGACCGGCGCCGCCAAGGCCACCGCTCTGGTCCTTCCGCAGCTCAAGGGCAAGCTCGACGGCATCGCGATGCGCGTCCCGGTCCCGACCGGCTCGGCCACCGACCTCGTCGTCGACCTCCAGCGCGAGGTCACCAAGGACGAGGTCAACGCCGCGTTCAAGAAGGCCGCCGACGACGGCGCCCTCAAGGGCATCCTGTTCTACACCGAGGACCCGATCGTCTCGTCGGACATCGTGAGCGACCCGGCCTCCTGCACCTTCGACTCCTCCCTGACCATGGTCCAGGAGGGCAAGACGGTGAAGATCCTCGGCTGGTACGACAACGAGTGGGGCTACTCCAACCGCCTCGTCGACCTCACGGTCTTCGTCGGCGGCCAGCTCTGATCACCAGAGCAGGCACCTCGATGTGAGCACAGGGTCCGGACCGCGCAATACTGCGTGGTCCGGGCCTTGTTGCACGTCAGCCCTCCAAAGGAGTCCTGGACCAGTCATGAAGACGATCGACGAACTTCTCGCCGAAGGGGTCGAAGGCAAGCGGGTCTTTGTCCGCGCCGACCTCAATGTGCCGCTCGCCGACGGCACCATCACCGACGACGGCCGCATCCGCGCCGTCCTGCCGACCGTCACCAAGCTCGCCGAAGCCGGCGCCAAGGTGATCGTCGCCTCGCACCTCGGCCGCCCCAAGGGTGCGCCGGACCCGGCGTTCTCGCTGCTTCCCGCCGCCGAGCGCCTCGGTGAACTCCTCGGCAAGCCCGTGGCGTTCGCCCAGGACACCGTCGGCCCCGCCGCGCACGACGCGGTCGACGGCCTCGAGTCCGGCCAGGTCGCCGTGATCGAGAACCTCCGCTTCAACGCGGGCGAGACGTCCAAGGACGACACCGAGCGCGGTGAGTTCGCCGACAAGCTCGCCGCCCTCGCGGATGTCTACGTAGGCGACGGATTCGGCGCCGTGCACCGCAAGCACGCCTCCGTGTACGACCTTCCCGCGCGCCTGCCGCACTTCGCGGGCTACCTCATCGCCACCGAGGTCGGCGTCCTGAAGAAGCTCACCGAGGACGTCAAGCGTCCGTACGTGGTCGCGCTCGGCGGCGCCAAGGTCTCCGACAAGCTGGCCGTCATCGACCAGCTGCTCGGCAAGGCCGACCGTCTCCTGATCGGCGGCGGCATGGCCTACACCTTCCTGAAGGCGCAGGGCCACGAGGTCGGCATCTCCCTCCTCCAGGAGGACCAGGTCCCGACCGTCAAGGAGTACATCAAGCGCGCGCAGGACAGTGGCGTCGAGCTGGTCCTGCCCGTCGACGTGCTGGTCTCCACCGACTTCCCCGACCTGAAGACCAAGGCTCCGGCCAACCCCACCACGGTCGCCGCGGACGCCATCCCGGCCGACCAGGAGGGTCTGGACATCGGACCCGAGACCCGTAAGCTCTACGCCTCGAAGCTCGCCGACGCGGCCACCGTCTTCTGGAACGGCCCGATGGGCGTCTTCGAGCACCCGGACTACGCCGAGGGCACCAAGGCGGTCGCCCAGGCCCTCCTCGACTCCCCGGCCTTCACGGTCGTCGGCGGTGGCGACTCCGCCGCGGCCGTCCGCACGCTGGGCTTCGACGAGAACGCATTCGGCCACATTTCCACCGGCGGCGGCGCCTCCCTCGAATACCTCGAGGGTAAGACGCTCCCCGGCCTCGCCGCACTGGAGAACTGACACCTGATGACTACGCGTACCCCGCTGATGGCGGGCAACTGGAAGATGAACCTCAACCACCTCGAGGCCATCGCGCACGTCCAGAAGCTCGCCTTCGCCCTCGCCGACAAGGACTACGAGGCCGTCGAGGTCGCCGTCCTGCCTCCCTTCACCGACCTGCGTTCGGTGCAGACCCTGGTCGACGGCGACAAGCTCAAGATCAAGTACGGCGCCCAGGACATCTCGGCGCACGACACCGGTGCCTACACCGGTGAGATCTCGGGCCCGATGCTCTCCAAGCTGAAGTGCACGTACGTGGCCGTCGGCCACTCCGAGCGCCGTCAGTACCACGACGAGAGCGACGAGATCTGCAACGCCAAGGTGAAGGCCGCCTACAAGCACGGCCTGACCCCGATCCTCTGCATCGGCGAGGGCCTCGACATCCGTGAGGCCGGCCAGCAGATCCAGTACACCCTCGCCCAGCTCGACGGCGGTCTGAAGGACCTCCCCGCCGAGCAGGCCGAGTCCATCGTCATCGCGTACGAGCCGGTGTGGGCGATCGGCACCGGCAAGGTCGCGACCCCCGAGGACGCCCAGGAGGTGTGCGGCGCGATCCGCGGCCGCCTCGCCGAGCTGTACTCGCAGGAGCTCGCCGACAAGGTGCGCATCCAGTACGGCGGCTCCGTGAAGTCCGGCAACGTCGCCGCGATCATGGCGCAGCCCGACGTCGACGGCGCCCTGGTGGGCGGCGCCGCGCTGGACTCGGACGAGTTCGTCAAGATCGTCCGCTTCCGCGACCAGTGAGTATGCGGTAGCGCCGATACGTCGTACCCTTGCGGGGGCCGGACGGCTTCTCATCAAGAGGCATCCGGCCCCCGTCGTCGATACAGAGCCGATTCAGATCCGAGGAAGTTGGTCCAGCCGTGGTTATGGGGTTCTCGATCGCCCTGATCGTCTTCAGTGGGCTGATGATGCTCCTTGTGCTGATGCACAAGGGCAAGGGCGGCGGCCTTTCCGACATGTTCGGTGGCGGCATGCAGTCGTCCGTCGGCGGCTCGTCGGTCGCCGAGCGCAACCTCGACCGCATCACTGTCGTGGTCGGTCTTCTCTGGTTCGCGTGCATTGTCGTGCTCGGTCTGTTGATGAAGGTGAACAACTGACCGCGAAAGCGGCTTGATTGCTACCTTGCGAAAGCTTCACCTAAAGCCCCATGTACGGTGCGCGCCGCACGGCGCGGATTATCATGGGGCTTGCGTGTCGGGGTGCGGGTGTAACTCCGAACACTGGACGCGCGTTGGGCCTTACGTAGACTGAGGCGCCCGCAGCAGCACCATCACGCAGGGGAGTTACGACCGTGGCAAGTGGCAACGCGATCCGAGGAAGTCGGGTCGGGGCGGGGCCGATGGGCGAGGCCGAGCGCGGTGAGTCCGCGCCGCGTCTGCGCATCTCCTTCTGGTGCTCCAACGGACACGAGACGGTGCCCAGCTTCGCCAGCGACGCGCAGGTCCCCGATACCTGGGACTGCCCTCGCTGCGGCTTCCCCGCAGGTCAGGACCGGGACAACCCGCCGGACCCACCCCGCACCGAGCCGTACAAGACGCACCTCGCGTATGTACGTGAGCGGCGCACCGACGCGGACGGCGAGGCGATTCTCGCGGAGGCGCTGGCAAAACTACGGGGCGAGATCTAGAGCGTTGAGAAGGGCCGGACATCAGTGGATGTCCGGCCGCTGTGCTTTCATGCGGCGTTTACCGGCACGTGTGCGGACAGACAGCTTCAGAGATCTCATATCGGGCCCTGATCAATTAGGTTGGAACGTGCAGCGGGGCAAGGTACGTACACAGGTACGAGAGAAGGCTGAAGTCCGAGATGAACGCAGAAAGCCGCGCCAGGCTCAACCAGACGCCCGAATGGGCGGCGATCGGCAAGCACCGGGAGCAGCTGGGGGAGGTGCAGCTGCGTGATCTTTTCGCCGAGGATCCGGCGCGCGGCACGGCATACACACTCCAGGTCGGCGACCTGCACGTCGACTACTCCAAGCACCTCGTCACGGACGAGACGCTGACGCTTCTGCGCGAGCTCGCCGCGGCCACCGACGTCTTCGGTCTGCGGGACGCCATGTTCCGCGGCGAGAAGATCAACACCACCGAGGACCGCGCCGTCCTGCACACGGCGCTGCGCGCCCCGCGGGACACGGTGATCGAGGTCGACGGTGAGAACGTCGTGCCGGCCGTGCACGCCGTGCTCGACAAGATGAGCGCCTTCGCGGACAAGGTCCGTTCCGGCGAGTGGACCGGGCACACCGGCAAGCGCATCAAGAACATCGTGAACGTCGGCATCGGCGGCTCGGACCTCGGCCCCGCCATGGCGTACGAGGCGCTGCGCTCCTTCACCGACCGCGACCTCACCGTGCGATTCGTGTCGAACGTCGACGGCGCCGACCTGCACGAGGCCGTGCGTGACCTGGACCCGGCCGAGACGCTGTTCGTCATCGCGTCGAAGACGTTCACGACGATCGAGACCATCACGAACGCCACCTCGGCGCGCGACTGGCTCCTGACCGGCCTGCGCGCCGACCAGAGCGCCGTCGCCAAGCACTTCGTGGCCCTGTCGACGAATGCCGAGAAGGTCTCCGACTTCGGCATCGACACGGCCAACATGTTCGAGTTCTGGGACTGGGTCGGCGGCCGTTACTCGTACGACTCGGCGATCGGTCTCTCGCTGATGATCGCGATCGGACCGGACGCGTTCCGCGAGATGCTGGCCGGCTTCCACCTCGTCGACGAGCACTTCCGCACCGCGCCCGCCGAGTCCAACGTGCCGTTGCTGCTCGGCCTGTTGGGCATCTGGTACGGCAACTTCCACGACGCCCAGTCGCACGCGGTCCTGCCGTACTCGCACTACCTCTCCAAGTTCACCGCCTACCTCCAGCAGCTGGACATGGAGTCCAACGGCAAGTCGGTGGGCCGTGACGGCGAGCCGGTCGACTGGCAGACGGGCCCGGTCGTCTGGGGCACCCCGGGCACCAACGGCCAGCACGCGTACTACCAACTCATCCACCAGGGCACGAAGTTGATTCCGGCCGACTTCATCGGCTTCGCCGAGCCCGTCGCCGACCTGCTGCCCGGTCTGGTCGCCCAGCACGACCTCCTGATGGCCAACTTCTTCGCGCAGACGCAGGCGTTGGCCTTCGGCAAGACGCCCGACGAGGTGCGGGCCGAGGGCGTGTCCGAGGAACTCGTCCCGCACAAGACGTTCAAGGGCAACCACCCCACGACGACGATCCTCGCCAAGGAGCTGACACCGTCGGTTCTCGGCCAGCTCATCGCGCTCTACGAGCACAAGGTGTTCGTGCAGGGCGCCGTGTGGAACATCGACTCGTTCGACCAGTGGGGTGTCGAGCTCGGCAAGGTGCTCGCCAAGCGCATCGAGCCCGCCCTGACGGAGGGTGCGGACGTACCCGACCTCGACGGGTCCACGACTGCGCTGGTCGCCAAGTATCGGGACCTGCGCGGGCGTTGAGCCGCTGAAAGCCGTACGGCCCGGTCCGCCTCCGAGGAGGTGGGCCGGGCCGTACGGCTGTGCATGAACCTCAGGGAGAAGCCGGTGGATACAGGTCGCGCGGCAGCTGCGAGGCCGCCGCGGCGTCGAGCAGCCACAGCGTCCGCGACCTGCCGTACGCGCCCGCCGCGGGCGCCTGTACCTCGCCCGCGCCCGACAGGGCGATCGCCGCGGCGTTCGCCTTGTCCTCGCCCGCCGCGAGCAGCCACACCTCACGGGCCGAGCGGATCGCCGGGAGCGTCATCGTGATGCGCACGGGCGGCGGCTTGGGAGCGCCGTGCACGCCGACCACCGTCCGCTCCGTCTCGCGGACCGCGGGCAACTCCGGGAAGAGCGAGGCGACATGGGTGTCCGGGCCGACGCCGAGCATCAGCACGTCGAACGTCGGCACCGGGCCATGGTCCTCGGGCCCCGCGGCCGCGGTGAGCTCGGCCGCGTAGACTCCGGCGGCCGCGTCCACCTCGTACGCGCCGTCCGACGCGGGCATCGGATGCACCCGGGCCGGGTTCAGCGGCACCGAGTCGAGCAGTGCCTCCTTGGCCTGGGTGTAGTTGCGCTCCGGGTCGCCGTCCGGCAGGAAGCGCTCGTCGCCCCACCACAGGTCAAGGCGCGACCAGTCGATCGCGTCCTTCGCCGGGGACGAACCCAGCGCCGCGAGCAGGCCGTTGCCGTTGCGGCCGCCGGTGAGGACCACCGACGCGAAGCCGCGGGCGGCCTGCGCGTCGACGATCTTCGTGATGAGGCGGTCCGCCGCGGCCTGCGCCATCAGCTCCTTGTCGCGGTGCACCACCAGCTGCGGGGCCGCGCTCATTTCGCCGCCGCCTTCTTGGCCGGGGCCTTCTTCGCGGGAGCGCTCTTCTTCGCCGCTTCCGCGGGCTCCTCCACCGCGGGAACCGCGGTTTCCGCCGCGTACTCGCCCAGGCGTTCCACGCCGTACTTCAGCGCGGACGCGTAGGTGTCGTCCGGGTCGAGACGGCGCAGTTCCTCGGCGATCAGCTCAGCCGTCTCGCGGCGCTTGAGCGCCACCGCGCGGTCGGGCTGGCCCTGGACGGAGAGCGTGGCCAGCGAGCCGTCGGCCCGGCCGAGCACGATGGGACCGCAGTCGGTGTCCATGCGTACGCCGGTGAGGCCGGGGCCCGCGGACAGCGAGCGCTTCACGGGGACGTGGAGGCGGTCCGCGAGCCACATGGCGAGCAGCTCGCAGCTCGGGTTGAACTCCTCGCCCTCCACCTCGACCGAGGTCACCTTGCAGGCGATCTGGTCGAGAGCCGCCGCGAGCATCGAGCGCCACGGGGTGATCCGGGTCCAGGCCAGGTCCGTACTGCCGGGGTGGTAGGACTCGGCGCGGGCGGTCAGCTCGCGGATCGGGTCCTCGGCCGCGTACGAGTCCGTGACACGGCGCTGAGCCAGGGCGCCGAGCGGATCGTTGGCAGCGTCGGCCGGGGCGTTCACCGGCCACCACACGACCACGGGGGCGTCGGGAAGCAGCAGCGGCAGGACGACCGACTGGGCGTGGTTGATGACCTCGCCGTAGAGCCGCAGGATCACCGTCTCGCCGGTGCCCGCGTCCGCGCCGACCCGTACCTCGGCGTCGAGGCGCGACGTCGTGCGGTCACGGGGCGAGCGCGCGGCGCGCTTGATGACGACCAGGGTGCGCGAGGGGTGTTCGCGGGACGCTTCGTTGGCGGCCTTCAGGGCGTCGTAGGCGTTCTCCTCGTCGGTGACGATGACGAGGGTGAGGACCATGCCGACGGCCGGGGAGCCGATCGCCCTGCGGCCCTTCACGAGCGCCTTGTTGATCTTGCTGGAAGTGGTGTCCGTCAGGTCGATCCTCATGGGCGACGCCAGCTCCGTCCGTCTCGTGCGAGCATTTCGTCCGCCTCGGACGGGCCCCAGGTCCCGGACGGGTACTGCGCGGGCTTGCCGTGCTTGTCCCAGTACTCCTCGATCGGGTCGAGGATGTTCCAGGACAGCTCGACCTCCTCCGTGCGCGGGAAGAGGTTGGCGTCGCCGAGCAGGACGTCCAGGATCAGGCGCTCGTACGCCTCCGGGCTGGACTCGGTGAAGGACTCGCCGTACGCGAAGTCCATCGACACGTCGCGGATCTCCATGGAGGTGCCGGGCACCTTCGAGCCGAACCGCACCGTGATTCCCTCGTCGGGCTGGACGCGGATGACGATCGCGTTGTGGCCCAGCTCCTCCGTCGCCGTGTGGTCGAAGGGGGAGTGGGGCGCGCGCTGGAAGACGACCGCGATCTCGGTGACACGGCGGCCAAGGCGCTTGCCCGTACGGAGGTAGAAGGGGACGCCCGCCCAGCGGCGGTTGTCCACCTCCAGCTTGATGGCCGCGTAGGTGTCGGTCTTCGACTTGGGGTCGATGCCGTCTTCCTGGAGGTAGCCGACGGCCTTCTCGCCGCCCTGCCACCCCGCGGCGTACTGCCCGCGGACCGTGCTCTCGCCGAGGTCCTTGGGCAGCTTCACGGCGCCGAGGACCTTCGCCTTCTCGGCGACCAGCGCGTCCGCGTCGAAGGAGGCGGGCTCCTCCATCGCGGTGAGCGCCATCAGCTGGAGCAGGTGGTTCTGGATGACGTCACGGGCGGCGCCGATGCCGTCGTAGTAGCCGGCCCGGCCGCCGATGCCGATGTCCTCGGCCATGGTGATCTGGATGTGGTCCACGTACGACCGGTTCCAGATCGGCTCGAACATCTGGTTGGCGAAGCGGAGCGCCAGGATGTTCTGAACGGTCTCCTTGCCGAGGTAGTGGTCGATCCGGAACACCTGGTCCGGGGCGAACACCTCGTGCACGATCGAGTTGAGCTCCCGGGCCGACGCCAGGTCGTGCCCGAAGGGCTTCTCGATGACGCCGCGGCGCCAGGAGCCCTCGGGGGCGTCCGCGAGCCCGTGCTTCTTGAGCTGCTGGACGACCTGGGGGAAGAACTTCGGCGGCACGGAGAGGTAGAAGGCGAAGTTGCCGCCCGTGCCCTGCGCCTTGTCGAGGTCCTGGATGGTGGCCTTGAGCTGCTCGAAGGCGGCGTCGTCGTCGAAGTTGCCCTGGACGAAACGCATCCCCTGGATGAGCTGCTGCCAGACCTCCTCGCGGAACGGCGTGCGCGAGTGCTCCTTGACCGCGTCATGGACGACCTGGGCGAAGTCCTCGTCCTCCCAGTCGCGACGGGCGAAGCCGATGAGCGAGAAGCCCGGCGGCAGCAGCCCTCGGTTGGCGAGGTCGTAGACAGCGGGCATCAGCTTTTTACGGGACAAATCGCCCGTGACGCCAAAGATGACCAGGCCCGACGGCCCCGCGATACGCGGGAGCCGTCGGTCTGCGGCGTCACGCAGCGGATTGCTGCTTGACAAGGTGGTCAGCCCTCCGAAGGGGTGAGGCGCTTGAGCTCCGCCTCGGTGGACTTGAGCAGGTCGTTCCAGGACGCCTCGAACTTCTCGACGCCCTCGTCCTCGAGCAGCTGCACCACGTCGTCGTAGCTGATGCCGAGCTTCTCGACGGCCTCGATCTCACCGCGCGCCGCGTCGTACGTCCCGGCCACGGTGTTGCCCGTGATCTGGCCGTGGTCGGCGGTGGCCTCCAGGGTCGCCTCCGGCATCGTGTTCACCGTGTTCGGCGCGACCAGGTCGTCGACGTACAGGGTGTCCTTGTACGCCGGGTCCTTGACGCCGGTCGATGCCCACAGCGGACGCTGCTTGTTGGCCTGCGCCTTGTCGAGCGCGGCCCAGCGGTCGGAGGAGAAGACCTCCTCGTACGCCTCGTACGCGAGACGGGCGTTGGCGAGCGCGGCCTTGCCCTTGGCGGACTTGGCCTCGTCGGTGCCGAGCGCGTCCAGGCGCTTGTCGATCTCGGTGTCCACGCGGGACACGAAGAAGGACGCCACCGAGTGGATCTTGGAGAGGTCCAGGCCCGCGGCCTTCGCCTTCTCCAGGCCCGCCAGGTACGCGTCCATGACCTCGCGGTAGCGCTCGAGCGAGAAGATCAGCGTCACGTTCACGCTGATGCCCCTGCCGATGACCTCGGTGATCGCGGGCAGGCCCGCCTTCGTCGCCGGGATCTTGATGAGCGTGTTCGGGCGGTCCACCAGCCAGGCGAGCTGCTTGGCCTCGGCGACCGTCGACTTCGTGTTGTGCGCCAGGCGCGGGTCGACCTCGATCGACACGCGGCCGTCCTGGCCGCCCGTCGCGTCGAAGACCGGGCGCAGGATGTCGGCGGCGTCACGGACGTCCGCCGTCGTGATCATGCGGATGGCCTCTTCGACGGTGACACCGCGCGAGGCGAGGTCGGAGAGCTGCTGGTCGTAACCGTCGCCCTGCGAGATCGCCTTCTGGAAGATCGACGGGTTCGTGGTGACACCCACCACGTGGCTCTGGTCGATCAGTTCGGCGAGGTTGCCGGACGTGATCCGCTTGCGCGACAGGTCGTCCAGCCAGATCGCGACGCCTTCGTCGGAGAGGCGCTTGAGTGCGTCTGTCATGGGGTTACATCTCCTACTTGTCGTATGTCGGCGTCAGCGCTGAGCGGCGTCGATCGATTCCCGGGCTGCGGCCGCGACGGCGTCGGCGGTGAAGCCGAACTCGCGGAACAGCACCTTGCCGTCGGCCGAGGCACCGAAGTGCTCCAGCGAGACGATGCGCCCGGCGTCACCCACGAAGCGGTGCCAGGTCAGGCCGATGCCCGCCTCGACCGCCACGCGCGCCTTGACGGACGGCGGAAGGACGCTGTCGCGGTACCCCTGGTCCTGCGCCTCGAACCACTCGACGCACGGCATCGAGACGACGCGCGTGGGAACACCCGCGGCCTGCAGCTGCTCGCGCGCCTCGACGGCGAGCTGCACCTCGGAGCCGGTGCCGATGAGGACGACCTCGGGGGTGCCGCCGTCGGCCTCGAAGAGGACGTAGCCACCCTTGACGGCGCCTTCGGTGACCTCGCGGTCGTACGTCGGCACGCCCTGACGGGTCAGCGCGAGGCCGTGCGGGGCGCCCTTGCCGAACTCCTTGGTGTAGCGCTTGAGGATCTCGCGCCACACGACGGCGGTCTCGTTCGCGTCCGCCGGGCGGACCACGTTCAGGCCCGGGATGGCACGCAGCGAGGCCAGGTGCTCGACCGGCTGGTGCGTCGGGCCGTCCTCGCCGAGACCGATGGAGTCGTGCGTCCACACGTACGTCACCGGGAGGTGCATCAGCGCGGACAGACGGACGGCGTTGCGCATGTAGTCGGAGAACACCAGGAAGGTGCCGCCGAAGATGCGGGTGTTGCCGTGCAGCGCGATGCCGTTCATCTCCGCGGCCATGGAGTGCTCGCGGATACCGAAGTGGATCGTGCGGCCGTACGGGTCCGCCTCCGGCAGCGGGTTGCCCACCGGGAGGAACGACGACGTCTTGTCGATCGTGGTGTTGTTCGAGCCCGCGAGGTCGGCGGAGCCGCCCCACAGCTCGGGGATCACCGCGCCGAGCGCCTGCAGGACCTTGCCGGACGCGGCACGCGTAGCGACACCCTTGCCCGCCTCGAAGACCGGGAGCTTCTCCTCCCAGCCCTGCGGGAGCTCGCCCGCGGCGATGCGGTCGAAGTCCGCGGCGCGCTCGGAGTCGGAGGTGCGCCAGGCGGCGAAGCCCTTCTCCCACTCGGCCTTGGCGTCACGGCCGCGGTCGAGCGCCGCACGGGTGTGCGCGAGGACCTCGTCCGGGACCTCGAAGGTCTGCTCCGGGTCGAAGCCGAGGACACGCTTGGTGGCCGCGACCTCTTCGTCGCCGAGCGCCGAGCCGTGCGCGGCCTCGGTGTTCTGCGCGTTCGGCGCGGGCCAGGCGATGATCGAGCGCATCGCGATGAAGGAGGGACGCTCCGTCTCCGCCTTCGCGGCCAGGATCGCCTTGTAGAGGGCGGCCGGGTCGAGGTCGCCGTTCTCCTTGGGCTCCACGCGCTGGACGTGCCAGCCGTAGGCCTCGTACCGCTTCATGGTGTCCTCGGACACCGCGGTCTCCGTGTCGCCCTCGATGGAGATGTGGTTGTCGTCCCACAGCAGTACGAGGTTGCCGAGCTTCTGGTGCCCGGCCAGCGACGACGCCTCGCCGGAGATGCCCTCCTGGAGGCAGCCGTCACCGGCGATCGCGAAGATGTGGTGGTCGAACGGCGACTCGCCGGCAGCGGTCTCCGGGTCGAACAGACCACGCTCGTAACGGGCGGCCATCGCCATGCCCACGGCGTTCGCGACGCCCTGGCCGAGCGGGCCCGTCGTCGTCTCCACGCCCGTGGTGTGCCCGTACTCCGGGTGGCCCGGGGTCTTCGAGCCCCAGGTGCGGAACGCCTTCAGGTCATCGAGCTCCAGGCCGAAGCCGGCCAGGTAGAGCTGGATGTAGAGGGTCAGGGACGAGTGGCCCGCGGAGAGAACGAACCGGTCGCGCCCGGTCCACTCGGCGTCCGCGGGGTCGTGCCGCATCACCTTCTGGAAGAGGGTGTACGCGGCGGGCGCGAGGCTCATGGCCGTACCAGGATGGCCGTTGCCGACCTTCTGTACGGAGTCCATGGCCAGGACGCGGGCAGTATCAACAGCCCGCTGGTCCAGTTCGGTCCACTCGAGGTCTGTGGTGGTCGGCTTGGTGCTCACCCTGAGTCAGGGCTCCTCTCCACATGTCGAATGCCGGCGATGTAGATCCCACCGGCCGATGTCGAGCCTACCGCTGTAAAGACGTGCATTTTTTCGAGTCATTCCAGAGTGCCGGGGTGCGCCGTCATCCGCCTCCCGAAAGGGATCCACGGTGTTCACCATGTGATCCGTAAGCCGCTCATCTGGACTCTCACAACGAGTGCGGCTCCGCTCATCTGAACGGGTGTCGGGCCGTGTTTCGGGCGGCCCAACACGCTGCTCAACACGACCCCACCCCCGCGAAGGGCGAGGTATGGGCAACGTCTACAGTGGCGTGGTACGCGCGAGCCTTTACCGGATCTTCATGTCTGAACGTCCGACGCGGCTCGCTGGGAAGTCTCTGTCAGGGGTGTGCGTGACGGCCGTTGAATCCCGTCCAGCGGGAGCAATTGGGACGAGCTCTAGCCCAAGCCACCGGCCGCTCGGGGCCCGTGTCATGGCGTTCGTGGCGCTGACCAAGCCGCGAATCATCGAACTCCTCCTGATCACCACCGTTCCGGTGATGTTCCTCGCCGAGCAGGGGGTGCCCGACCTCTGGCTGGTCTTCGTGACCTGCCTCGGCGGCTACCTGTCGGCGGGTGGCGCCAACGCGCTCAACATGTACATCGACCGCGACATCGACGCCCTGATGGACCGTACGTCCCAGCGGCCCCTGGTCACGGGGATGGTCAGCCCCCGCGAGTGCCTCGTGTTCGGCGTCGCGCTCGCGGTCGCCTCCACGCTGCTCTTCGGCCTCGTCGTCAACTGGCTGTCCGCCTGGCTCGCCCTCGGTGCGCTGCTCTTCTACGTGGTCGTCTACACGATGATCCTGAAGCGCCGGACCTCGCAGAACATCGTCTGGGGTGGCATCGCGGGCTGCATGCCGGTCCTCATCGGCTGGTCCTCGGTCACGAACTCCCTGTCGTGGGCGCCGGTCATCCTCTTCCTCGTCATGTTCTTCTGGACGCCGCCGCACTACTGGCCGCTGTCGATGAAGGTCAAGGACGACTACGCGCGCGTGGGCGTGCCGATGCTGCCGGTCGTCGCGTCGAACAAGGTGGTCGCGCGGCAGATCGTCCTCTACAGCTGGGTGATGGTCGCCGTCTCGCTGCTGCTGCAGCCGCTGGGCTACACCGGCTGGTTCTACACGATCGTGGCCGGCGTGACCGGCGGCTGGTGGCTGTGGGAGGCGCACGGGCTGCAGAACCGCGCCAAGGCCGAGGTCACGGGCGGCAAGCTCAAGGAGATGCGGCTCTTCCACTGGTCGATCACCTACGTCTCGCTGCTCTTCGTGGCGGTCGCGGTGGACCCCTTCCTTCGCTGAGCCGAAGACGTTCCCGACGGGCGGGGTACGTGGTGTTGAACGCCACGTACCCCGCCCGTCGCCAGTTGATCTACCCGTCGGTAGCATCCTGCCCATGGCAGACACGGCAGAGACGCAGCAGGTCGAGGACAGCAAGCAGGCAGCCCGCGCGGACAAGAAGGCGGCCAAGCTGGCCAAGCAGATCGGTGCCTTCGCCCAGGCGCACGGCGGTGCCGAGGGTCAGATCGCGTACATCGGGCACGAGGGCACCCGCATCGTCCTGGTCGGCGAGGACGGCGGCTGGGGCGACCTGGTGGCGCCCACGTACGCCATCGCGCAGAGCGCCGTGGAGAAGGCCGGGATCACCGTCCACGAGGACTTCGACGGTGACTTCGCGGCCAAGGTGAAGACCGGCCCGTACGAGTGGTCGCGGATGGCCGGCATCCAGCTCGGCGGCAAGAGCAACGGCTGACGGCGCCGAGACCGTGCCGGACAGAACGGCCGTGAGCAACACCTGACACCCGGGTCACCCGTTAGGACGGTAGGAGCACGTCCGTCTACGGGGAGCCCGGATGATCGAAACGCCGTCCCTGGTGGACCAGTACTGCCACGGTGTGCTGCGTACGGAGCTGGGCCTCGGCACCTTCGAGGCCCACCTCGGGCGCGGTGAGGGGCCTCCCGCACCCGGCACCACCTTCTTCGACACCCAGACGGGCTTCGCCGTACGCCGCTGGTGCCCGCCCCTGCTCGGCCTCGAACCGCACTGTCCGCCCGCCCGCTATCTCGCCCGCCGCCGTGAGCTGGGCGTCCTGGAGGCGGGGCGGCGGCTGCTGCGGGGGAGCGGCATCACGACGTATCTCGTGGACACGGGGCTGCCCGGCGACCTGACGGGGCCCGGCGAGATGGCGTCAGCCGGTGACGCCGACGCCCGTGAGATCGTCCGCCTGGAATTACTGGCCGAACAGGTGGCCGACACCTCGGGCACCGTCGACTCGTTCCTCGCCAACCTCGCCGAGTCCGTACACGCGGCCGCCGCGAACGCCGTCGCCTTCACCTCCGTCGCCGGAGTGCGGCGCAGTCTCGCTCTCGCCCCCGAACCGCCGGGCCCCGGCGAGGTGCGGGGAGCGGCGGGGCGCTGGCTGGCCCGGCGGCAGGTGGGCGGGGCGCTCGAAGACCCCGTGCTGCTGCGGCATCTGCTGTGGATCGCCGTCGCGTCGGGGCGTCCGCTGCAACTGCACGCGGGGGCGGGGGACCCGGAGTCACACTTCGGCGGCTTCGCGCGGGCAACCGCGGGGCTCGGCACCGACCTCGTCCTGCTGCACGGCTATCCGTACCACCGCAACGCCGCGGACCTCGCGGGCGTCTTCCCGCATGTGTACGCCGATCTGGGGCCCGCCCTGGTGCGTACGGGGGCCCGCGCGGCCGCCGTGCTCGCGGAGATCCTGGAGCTTGCGCCCTTCGGCAAGCTGCTGTTCTCCAGTGGCGCGCACGGCCTTCCCGAACTGCACGTCGTGGGCGCACGGCTGTTCGGGGAAGCGATGGGGCGCGTGCTCGGCGGGTGGGTCGCGGAGGGGGCGTGGTCGCTGCCGGACGCGCAGCGTGTCGCGGGGCTCATCGCGGCGGGCAACGCCCGCCGCGTGTACGGCCTGACCGACGGCTGAGGTCAGACGGCCGAGAGCTGCGAGTCGTCGGCCTGGGCCGGCAGGCCGGAGGTGGTGTACGGACGCTCGCGCAGCGAGAGCAGGACACGCATCACGCCGATCCAGACCACGCACGAACCGAACATGTGCAGTCCGACCAGGACCTCGGGCAGATCCGTGAAGTACTGGACGTAACCGATCGCGCCCTGGGCGAGCAGGATCAGGAACAGGTCGCGGGTGCGGTGCAGCGGGCCCTTGGGGGCGTCGACGGCCTTGAGGACGAACCACAGGGCGAACGTCAGCGTCACCACGATCCAGGCGAACACGGCGTGCAGCTTGCTGACGGTCTCCCAGTCGAAGCCCATCCGCGGTACCTCGCTGGAGTCACCGGCGTGCGGCCCGGAGCCCGTCACGATCGTGCCGACCGCGATGAGCAGCACGGACGCCGCGACCAGGAACCACACCAGCTGCACGACGGCCTTGCCGACCAGCGGGCGTACATCGCCGTCGCCCTCGCGGGTGCGCTGCCACATCGTGACGGCGACCGCGATCAGGGCGGTGGAGAGCAGGAAGTGCGCCGCGACCGTCCACGGGTTCAGGCCGACGAGCACCACGATGCCGCCCAGTACGGCGTTGCCCATGACGAGCCAGAACTGGACCCAGCCGAGCCGGGTCAGGCTGCGCCGCATCGGTTTCTGCGAGCGCGCCGCGATGATCGCCCAGCCGACGGCCGCGCACAGCACGTACGTCAGCATGCGGTTGCCGAACTCGATGGCTCCGTGGAAGCCCATCTCGTGGGTGGCCGTCAGGGAGTCGTCCGTGCACTTGGGCCAGGTCGGGCAGCCGAGGCCCGATCCTGTCAGCCGGACGGCGCCGCCGGTGACCACGATGCACACCGTCATCGCGAGCGAGATGAGGGCGGCGCGCTGGACGGTCCGCTGCTGCGGGGTCCAGCGTTCGGCGATGAAGGCGAGCGGGTTGCGCACGGCGGAGACGGCGTCGGCTCGGGTCACGTTTGGCACGGGCCCATCGTAGGGGGCCGCTTGTGCACGGCTTCACGAGGGGGACGTATCCGGGCCTTCTGTGACGCCGGTTACGCCGCCAGTCACTCCCAGCGGAAGAACTTGCCGGCCGCGCCGAGCCCCAACACCGCCCAGACCACCAGGATCCCGAGGTTCCCCCACGGCATCCCCGCACCGTCCTGCAGCACGTCCCGCAGCCCGTCGGAGAGCGCGGAGATCGGCAGCAGCCCGAGCACCGCCTGGGCCGCGTCCGGGAACTTGTCCAGCGGCACGATGACGCCGCCGCCCACCAGCAGGAGCAGGAAGACGAGGTTCGCGGCGGCGAGCGTCGCCTCCGCCTTGAGGGTGCCCGCCATCAGCAGACCGAGCCCGGAGAAGGCCGCCGTGCCGAGGATCAGGAGGAGCAGTACGGCGAAGGGGTTGCCGTGCGGTGACCAGCCGAGCGCGAAGGCGATCACCGTCAGGAGCACGATCTGCAGGACCTCGGTGACCAGGACCGACAGGGTCTTCGCCGCCATCAGCGCCCACCGGGGCAGCGGCGAGGCGCCGAGCCGCTTGAGCACGCCGTAGCGGCGCTCGAAGCCCGTGGCGATGGCCTGCCCGGTGAACGCCGTCGACATCACGGCGAGGGCGAGGATGCCGGGGGCCAGGAAGTCCACCGCCTTGCCGTCGCCCGTGTCGACGATGTCGACCGCGCTGAACAGCACGAGGAGGAGGGTCGGGATCACGACGGTCAGCAGCAGCTGCTCGCCGTTGCGCAGCAGCATCTTCGTCTCGAGCGCCGCCTGTGCGGCGATCATGCGGGGGAGCGGGGCGGCGCCCGGCTTCGGTGTGTACGTACCGGCGGCGCTCATCCGCGCAGCTCCTTGCCTGTGAGCTCCAGACTGTGCCTTCCCGGGGGACAACCCCCGGACCCCCGGCCGAAAGTCGAGTGGGCCGGGATCATGAGCGCAACTCCTTGCCGGTGAGTTCCAAGAA
Organism: Streptomyces sp. Je 1-332; assembly: GCF_040730185.1. NCBI lineage: Bacteria > Bacillati > Actinomycetota > Actinomycetes > Kitasatosporales > Streptomycetaceae > Streptomyces > Streptomyces sp. Je 1-332. Next base: position 1,869,966 of record NZ_CP160402.1, on the reverse strand, counting down.
CACGTCTTCCAGGGTGTGGCGTTCGACGGCGATCTTCTCCGGCATCACGCCGTGCTGGGCGCACCAGGAGGTGACCGTGGCGAGGAGCTGCGGGTCGACCGTGCCGCTGACGCGGTAGGCGCCGGGGGTGAGTTCGGCCGCCGCCGAGTCCGGCGGGAGTGCCTTGAGGAGGGACGCGACGTCGAGTCCGGGGCGTCCGGAGAAGCGCAGGGTGTTCTCGGCGCCGCCGCGGCACAGGGCCTCGGGGGTGCCCTCGACGATGACCTTGCCCGCGTCGATGATCGCCACCTCGTCGGCGAGCTGCTCGGCCTCGTCCATGTGGTGCGTGGTGAGGATGACGCTGACGCCGTCGGTACGCAGATCGCGTACGAGGTCCCAGGTGGCCCGGCGTGCCTGCGGGTCAAGGCCCGCGGTCGGCTCGTCCAGGAAGACCAGCTCGGGCCGTCCGACCACGGCCATGGCGAGCGCGAGGCGCTGCTGCTGGCCGCCGGACAGACGCCGGTAGGTGGTGCGGCCGCAGCTCTCCAGGCCCAGGCGCTCGATCAGCGCGCCCACGTCGAGCGGGTGCGCGTGCAGCTTCGCCATGTGGCGCAGCATCTCGTCGGCGCGGGCGCCGGAGTAGACACCGCCGGACTGGAGCATCACGCCGATGCGGGGGCGCAGCGCGCCGGCCTCGCGGACCGGGTCCAGGCCGAGGACGCGGACCGTGCCCGCGTCGGGCCTGCGGTAGCCCTCGCAGGTCTCGATCGTGGTGGTCTTGCCTGCGCCGTTCGGCCCGAGGACCGCGGTGACGGTGCCCGCACGGACCCGGAGGTCGAGGCCGTCCACCGCGGTTTTCTTGCCGTACCGCTTGACCAGGCCGGTGACCTGGACGACGGACTCAATTCCCATGGCGGGAAGTCTAGAGAGGGGCGGGAGGCCCGCGGGCAGGGGGCTGCTACCCGGCCCACTCGGCGCGGGAGCGGTGGGTGTCGAGCCAGCGCTCGGCGTAGGCGACCGCATCGGCCACCGGGAAGAGGCGGGCCGTAGCCGCGCCCACCGTGCCGCGCACCACGGGGCGGTCCCGCTCGAAGTCGGCGCCGAGTTCGTCGAAGCGCTCGTCGGTGATCGATGCCTCGCGGACCGTCATCCAGCAGCGTCCCTCCGGGGTCATGACCGCGAAGGAGTTCTCGACCTGCGGTACCGGGATCCGGTACTCGGCCAGGTGGAAGGTGGTGCAGGAGTCGAAGCCCGCGCCGAGCAGCAGGACCCGGGCGCCCGATTCCTCCAGGCGGGCCAGCGGGCTGCGCTCACCGAGGCGGCAGTCCAACGCGTGTCCCTCCAGGAGGGCCGCCGCGCGGGGGCCGACCGCGGCGAAGGAGGTCTGCGGGTGGGCGCTGCGCCGGGCGCCGGGCCAGGTCCGTACGGTCTCGGGGATCACGCCGATGCCTCGGGTGGGGGTGGTGTGCGGGTCGTAGGCGGGGATCGAGGCGCGGATCTCGGGCCACCAGGACTCCGGCACGGGCGGATTTCCCCACTCCGCGGGGTCGGAGTTGTCGCTGGAGTGCGTGGGAACCACCAGGGTCCCCTTTTGGACCAGTACGTCCAGGAGCGCCTGGACGGCGGCGACCGGACCGCCGCTCACCCATCCCAGGGCGCTCAGCGAGGAGTGCACGAGGAGGGTCTCCCCGGCGGTCACGCCGAGCTCCCGGAGGTCGGTCGCGAGGGAAGCACGCGTGCACAAAGGCCCGGTCGGAGGGGGTGTCGACATGGTCAGGGAGTCTCCTCGCACCCTTACTCGCGCGCCACCGATTTGATCGATCAGTGATCATTTCCGCAGGTCAGCTTAGGTATGCCTAAGTGATGCAGCGCACCGCACCTTGATCCGGACGCGGGTTGTCAGGCTCTGAGGAATTACGCAACAATGGCGTTGTGAAAAACGTTGGCGAGGCTCCGCAGGAGGAACTCGCGACCGGGGAGCGGTCTACGCGCAACCGGGTCGCGCGCTCCATCCTGGACCACGGCCCCTCGACGGTGGCCGACCTCGCCGCGCGCCTCGGCCTGACCCAGGCCGCCGTGCGCCGGCACCTCGACACCCTCGCCCACGAGAACGTGGTCGAGCCCCGTGAGCAGCGGATCTACGGCGCACGTACGCGCGGGCGACCCGCCAAGGTCTTCGCGCTCACCGACTGCGGCCGGGACGCCTTCGACCAGTCGTACGACAAGCTCGCCGCCGACGCCCTGCGCTGGATCAGCGAGCGGCACGGCGAAGGAGCGGTCGTCGAATTCGCCCGCGAGCGGATGGCCGCCCAGGCCGTGGCGTACCGCAAGGCGATCGACGCGGCGCCCCCCGAGCAGCGCACGGAGGCTCTCGCCAAGGCGTTGACCGCCGACGGGTACGCTGCTACGGCCCGCACGGCGCCCGTAGGCGAGCAGCTGTGCCAGCACCACTGCCCGGTCGCCCACGTCGCCGAGCAGTACCCACAACTTTGCGAGGCGGAGACGGAGATCTTCTCCGACCTGCTCGGGACGCATGTCCAGCGGCTCGCCACCATCGCCCACGGCGACGGCGTCTGCACGACATTCATCCCCCGTAACGCCCCGCAACCCCCACAGACCACCGACAACGCATCCGCAAGCACGGCCGGGAGGAACCCCGCATGACGCTCCCCACGGAGACTGCCCACCCCGAACTCGAGGGTCTGGGCACGTACGAATACGGCTGGGCCGACTCCGACGTGGCCGGGGCCTCCGCCAAGCGCGGCATCAACGAAGACGTCGTCAAGGACATCTCGGCCAAGAAGTCCGAGCCGGAGTGGATGACGAAGCTGCGCCTCAAGGGCCTGCGGCTCTTCGACAAGAAGCCCATGCCCAACTGGGGCTCGGACCTGTCGGGCATCGACTTCGACAACATCAAGTACTTCGTGCGGTCCACGGAGAAGCAGGCGGCGTCCTGGGAGGACCTGCCCGAGGACATCAAGAACACGTACGACAAGCTCGGCATCCCCGAGGCGGAGAAGCAGCGCCTCGTCGCCGGTGTCGCGGCCCAGTACGAGTCCGAGGTCGTCTACCACCAGATCCGTGAGGACCTGGAGGAGCAGGGCGTCATCTTCCTCGACACGGACACCGCCCTGAAGGAGCACCCGGAGCTCTTCAAGGAGTACTTCGGCACGGTCATCCCCGTCGGCGACAACAAGTTCGCGTCGCTGAACTCCGCCGTGTGGTCCGGTGGCTCGTTCATCTACGTCCCCAAGGGCGTGCATGTCGAGATCCCGCTCCAGGCCTACTTCCGCATCAACACGGAGAACATGGGCCAGTTCGAGCGCACGCTGATCATCGTCGACGAGGACGCGTACGTTCACTACGTCGAGGGCTGCACGGCGCCGATCTACAAGTCGGACTCGCTGCACTCCGCCGTCGTCGAGATCATCGTGAAGAAGGGCGGCCGCTGCCGCTACACGACGATCCAGAACTGGTCGAACAACGTCTACAACCTGGTCACCAAGCGCGCCGTGGCGTACGAGGGCGCGACCATGGAGTGGATCGACGGCAACATCGGCTCCAAGGTGACGATGAAGTACCCCGCCGTCTACCTGATGGGCGAGCACGCCAAGGGCGAGACGCTGTCCATCGCCTTCGCGGGCGAGGGCCAGCACCAGGACGCCGGATCCAAGATGGTCCACATGGCGCCCAACACGTCCTCCAACATCGTCTCGAAGTCCGTGGCGCGTGCCGGTGGCCGCACCTCCTACCGCGGTCTCGTCGAGATCGGCGAGGGCGCCGCCGGATCGAAGTCGAACGTCCTGTGTGACGCGCTGCTCGTCGACACGATCTCCCGCTCGGACACGTACCCCTACGTGGACGTCCGCGAGGACGACGTGTCCATGGGCCACGAGGCGACCGTCTCCAAGGTCTCCGACGACCAGCTCTTCTACCTGATGAGCCGCGGTCTGACCGAGTTCGAGGCCATGGCGATGATCGTGCGCGGCTTCGTCGAGCCGATCGCCAAGGAGCTGCCCATGGAGTACGCCCTGGAGCTGAACCGGCTGATCGAGCTGCAGATGGAGGGTTCGGTCGGTTAATTCCGGCAACCGTCCCCCGCAGCGACTGACTTCTTGACCCAGAGAGAGAGCACGACGACAGCCATGGCTGAGGCTCAGAACATCCCGGTCGGGTCCACGACCGCCGGATCCATCGCGGTGGCCGCCGAGTCCACCGTCGCGACCCGCATGAGCGCTCCCCCGTCCTTCGACGTGGCGGACTTCCCCGTCCCCCACGGCCGCGAGGAGGAGTGGCGGTTCACGCCGCTGGAGCGCCTGCGCGGGCTGCACGACGGCACCGCGGTCGCCACCGGCGGCATCCGCGTCGAGGTGAGCGCCCCGGCGGGCGTCACCCAGGAGACCGTCGGCCGTGACGACGCGCGCGTGGGCAAGGCGGGCAAGCCCGTCGACCGCGTGGCCGCGCAGGCCTACTCCTCCTTCGAGAAGGCCTCGGTCGTCTCCGTCCCCAAGGAGACGGTCCTCACCGAGCCGATCCGCATCGCCGTGCACGGCGAGGGCGGCACCGCCTTCGCGCACCAGGTCATCGAGGTGGGCGCGTTCGCCGAGGCCCTCGTCGTCATCGACCACACCGGTGACGCCGTGCTCGCGGCCAACGTCGACTACCTCCTGGGCGACGGCGCCAAGCTCACCGTCGTCTCCGTCCAGGACTGGGACGACAAGGCCGTGCACATCGCGCAGCACAACGCGCTGATCGGCCGCGACGCCTCCTTCAAGTCGGTCGTCGTGACCTTCGGCGGCGACGTCGTACGCCTGCACCCCCGCGTCGAGTACGCGGGCACGGGCGGCGAGGCCGAGCTCCTCGGCCTGTACGTCACCGACGCCGGCCAGCACCAGGAGCACCGCCTCCTGGTCGACCACAACCAGCCGCACTGCAAGTCGAACGTCGTCTACAAGGGCGCGCTCCAGGGCGACGACGCCCACGCGGTGTGGATCGGCGACGTCCTCATCGAGGCCGCCGCCGAGGGCACGGACACGTACGAGATGAACCGCAACCTCGTGCTGACCGACGGCGCCCGTGTCGACTCCGTGCCGAACCTCGAGATCGAGACCGGCGAGATCGTCGGAGCGGGCCACGCCTCGGCGACCGGCCGCTTCGACGACGAGCAGCTCTTCTACCTGCAGTCGCGCGGTATCCCGGAGGGCGAGGCGCGCCGCCTGGTCGTCCGCGGATTCTTCGCCGAGCTGATCCAGCAGATCGGCCTGCCCGACGTCGAAGAGCGACTCCTCGTCAAGATCGAAGAGGAGCTGGAGGCGTCGGCGGCATGACATTCGTACGCGCCTGTGGCCTGAGCGAGCTGTCGGAGGACACCCCGAAGCGGGTGGAACTCGACGGCACGCCGGTCTCGGTCGTCCACACCGAGGGCGAGGTGTTCGCGATCAACGACATCTGCTCGCACGCGAACGTCTCCCTCTCCGAGGGCGAGGTGGAGGACTGCCAGATCGAGTGCTGGCTGCACGGCTCCGCCTTCGACCTTCGCACCGGCAAGCCGTCCGGCCTTCCCGCGACGCGCCCCGTCCCCGTATACCCCGTAAAGATCGAAGGGGACGATGTGCTCGTCTCCCTCACCCAGGAGTCCTGAGGCACATGGCAACGCTTGAAATCCACGACCTGCACGTCACCGTCGAGGCCGACAACGCCACGAAGGAGATCCTCAAGGGCGTCGACCTCACCGTGAAGCAGGGCGAGACGCACGCCATCATGGGCCCGAACGGCTCCGGCAAGTCGACGCTCGCCTACTCCATCGCGGGTCACCCCAAGTACACGATCACGCAGGGCACCGTGACCCTCGACGGCGAGGACGTCCTGGAGATGTCCGTCGACGAGCGTGCCCGCGCCGGCATGTTCCTGGCCATGCAGTACCCGGTCGAGGTCCCCGGCGTCTCGGTCTCCAACTTCCTGCGTACGTCGGCGACGGCGCTCCGCGGCGAGGCCCCCAAGCTGCGCACCTGGGTGAAGGAGGTCAAGTCCGCGATGGAGCAGCTCCAGATGGACCCGGCCTTCGCCGAGCGCAACGTGAACGAGGGCTTCTCCGGCGGTGAGAAGAAGCGCCACGAGATCCTCCAGATGGAGCTCCTCAAGCCGAGGATCGCGATCCTCGACGAGACCGACTCCGGCCTGGACGTCGACGCCCTGCGCCAGGTCTCGGACGGCGTCAACCGCGTCCGCGAGACCGGTGAGGTCGGCACCCTGCTGATCACGCACTACACGCGCATCCTGCGCTACATCAAGCCCGACTTCGTGCACGTCTTCGCGAACGGCCGCATCGCCGAGTCCGGCGGCGCCGAGCTCGCCGACAAGCTCGAGGCCGAGGGCTACGAGGCTTACACGAAGGGTGGCGTATCAGCGTGACGTTGGCCCACCAGGGGCTCTCCGGCCTCCTCGACACCGAGGCGATCCGCAAGGACTTCCCGATCCTGGATCGCACGATCCACGACGGCAAGAAGCTCGTCTACCTGGACAACGCGGCGACGTCCCAGACGCCGCGCCAGGTGCTCGACGTACTCAACGAGTACTACGAGAAGCACAACGCCAACGTCCACCGTGGTGTGCACGTCCTCGCGGAGGAGGCCACGGCGCTCTACGAGGGCGCCCGTGACAAGGTCGCTGCGTTCATCAACGCGCCGAGCCGCGACGAGGTGATCTTCACCAAGAACGCCTCGGAGTCGCTCAACCTCGTGGCCAACATGCTCGGTTGGGCCGACGAGCCCTACCGCGTGGACCACGAGACCGAGATCGTCATCACGGAGATGGAGCACCACTCCAACATCGTGCCGTGGCAGCTGCTCTCGCAGCGCACGGGCGCGAAGCTGAAGTGGTTCGGTCTCACGGACGACGGCCGGCTCGACCTGTCCAACATCGACGAGGTCATCACGGAGAAGACGAAGATCGTCTCCTTCGTGCTCGTGTCGAACATCCTGGGCACGCACAACCCCGTCGAGGCGATCGTCCGCCGCGCGCAGGAGGTCGGCGCCCTGGTGCTGATCGACGCCTCGCAGGCCGCCCCGCACATGCCGCTGGACGTGCAGGCGCTGCAGGCCGACTTCGTGGCCTTCACCGGTCACAAGATGTGCGGCCCGACGGGCATCGGCGTCCTGTGGGGACGGCAGGAGCTCCTGGAGGACCTGCCGCCGTTCCTCGGTGGCGGCGAGATGATCGAGACCGTGTCGATGAGCTCGTCGACGTACGCTCCCGCGCCGCACAAGTTCGAGGCGGGCACGCCCCCGATCTCCCAGGCCGTCGGCCTGGGCGCGGCCGTGGACTACCTCTCCTCGATCGGCATGGACAAGATCGCCGCTCACGAGCACGCGATCACCGAGTACGCGGTCAAGCGCCTCCTGGAGGTCCCCGACCTCCGGATCATCGGCCCGACGACGGCCGAGGAGCGCGGCGCCGCGATCTCCTTCGCGCTCGGCGACATCCACCCGCACGACGTGGGCCAGGTCCTCGACGAGGAAGGCATCGCGGTCCGCGTGGGTCACCACTGCGCCCGCCCCGTCTGCCTCCGCTACGGAATTCCTGCGACCACGCGAGCGTCGTTCTATCTGTACTCCACGCCCGGCGAGATCGACGCTCTCGTCGACGGCCTGGAGCACGTACGGAACTTCTTCGGCTGAGGGGCTGACCGGGACGTGAAGCTGGATTCGATGTACCAGGAAGTCATCCTGGACCACTACAAGCACCCGCACGGGCGCGGTCTTCGTGATGGCGACGCCGAGGTGCACCACGTCAACCCGACGTGCGGCGACGAGATCACGCTGCGCGTCAAGTACGACGGGTCGACGATCGCCGACGTGTCGTACGAGGGCCAGGGCTGCTCCATCAGCCAGGCCAGCGCGTCCGTCCTGAACGACCTGCTGGTCGGCAAGGAGCTCGCCGACGCGCAGAAGATCCAGGAAGTGTTCCTGGAGCTGATGCAGTCCAAGGGCAAGCTGGAGCCGGACGACGCGATGGAGGAGGTCCTGGAGGACGCCGTCGCGTTCGCCGGGGTCTCGAAGTACCCGGCGCGGGTGAAGTGTGCTCTGCTGAGCTGGATGGCGTGGAAGGACGCGACGGCGCAGGCACTCGGTACCGACGACGTCGCTGAGAGGAAGACCGCATGAGCGAGAACGAGACCCTGACCAAGCCGGCCTCCGAAGAAGAGGTCCGCGAGGCGCTGTACGACGTGGTCGACCCCGAGCTGGGCATCGACGTCGTCAACTTGGGCCTGATCTACGGCATCCACGTCGACGACGCGAACATCGCGACGATCGACATGACGCTCACCTCGGCGGCCTGCCCGCTGACGGACGTCATCGAGGACCAGGCCAAGTCCGCCACCGACGGCATCGTCAACGAGCTCCGGATCAACTGGGTCTGGATGCCGCCGTGGGGCCCGGACAAGATCACGGACGACGGCCGCGAGCAGCTTCGGGCGCTCGGGTTCAACGTCTGAGACACGCACCCATGGTTCGGCCCCCCGCGCTTCGGCGCGGGGGGCCGAGCTGTTTCTACGGCACGACTGTTTCTACGGCACGTGACCGTTTCTACGGCACCGGCTGCGGGGCCGATGAGGCTTCCGCCAGGGTCTGCGCCAGGCCCTCCTTGCGGATGCGGCGGTCGAGGTACATCAGGGCGGTCACCAGCGGCAGGAACACGGTGGCGGCCAGCTGGGTGAGGAAGCTGCCGACGAGGCCGAGAACGGCGTACAGGCCGAACTGGGAGCGCAGTTGGTCGAGGAAGTAGGCCGACGCGGAGTCGTCCGGGTCGACCGGCGGCGGGGTCGGGGCGGCGAACTGCAGGGGGAGTCGCAGGGCGAGCGAGACGCCCAGCACGATGAGGCCCGCGAGCAGCGAGATGCCGAAGGTGCGCCACCAGGCGCCGCGCACCAGGCGCACGGAGCGCCGCAACGCCGTGAAGGGCGACGCCGTTTCGAGGACCGCGGCCGCCGGGGCGAAGGCGAACAGGACGTACAGCCAGGCCGCGAGCGGCATCGTCAGCAGGAACAACGGGAAGACCAGGCCGATGGGGATGATCGACTGGGTCATCATCAGGAAGAGGAGGGAGAAGAGGACCAGCAGGAAAGCGGCCACCGGCAGCATCAGGATCAGCGAGAGCAGCAAGGTCACGGCCAGCACGGACGGCGTCCGTGACCACGCCCTGCGCCGGACCGCGCCGAACGTCGCCGGACGGCCGAGGACCGCCTCCTGCAGCGTGGCGGCGCACGAGGCCTGGACGAACGAGTTGACGACCAGCGTGGCGAGCATGAAAAGCAGCCACGCCAGGCCGAACGCGACGAGGATCGGCCTGCCGTCGTCCCAGGAGAAGTCCGCGCCCGGCTCGTACACGGCGCTGACATGCTCCCGCGTCGCGAAGTAGGCGAGCCCGAGACCTGCCACGGCGACGACGGTGAGCAGGCCGTAGGCCGCGGCGGCGGTGCCGAACAGGGGCTTGGCGTAGTGCCGCATCGTCGCGAAGGCGCCGCCGAGAATGTGGTTGGCGCCGAGTGGTGCGAGGGGGATGACACCGGGCTTGGGCGGCGGGGGCGGGGGTGTCCAGCCCCAGCCCGGCGGATACGGCCCCGGATACGGCCCCGGATACGGCCCCGGATATGGACCCGAATACGGCCCCGGATATGGCCCTGCATGCGGCCCTGGCCCCTGTGGCCCCGGCCCCCACCCCGATGGGTCTGACATCGCTCTTGTGCTCCGTAGCTCCGTGCGGCGTTCCGCGTGTGCTCGCTGTGGCCCCCCACAGTGATCGCGTCACCTTAACCGGTCCGCTCAGCCGGTTTATGTACGGTCGTACGCAACGCTGTGTACACTCGTACGCATGGGATACGGACTGCTGGCCGCGGCTATCGCGGCGGAGGTGGCCGGGACGACGGCCATGAAGTACAGCGAAGGGTTCAGCAAGCTCTGGCCATCGCTGATCACCGTCGCCGGATACGTGATCGCCTTCACGCTGCTCGCGCAGACGCTGAAGACGCTGTCCGTCGGCACCGCCTACGCGATCTGGGCGGGGATCGGGACCGCCGCGGTCGCCGCCATCGGGATGATCTTCATGGGCGAGTCCGCCAGCCTCGTCAAGATCTCGGGGATCGCCCTCGTGATCGTGGGTGTCGTCGTGCTCAACCTCGGCGGGGCGCATTGATGGCCCGGCGTTACGACCCCGAGCGGCGGCAGCGGATCATCGACGCCGCGATCCGGGTGGTGGCGGACAAGGGGATAGGCGGGCTCAGCCATCGCTCGGTCGCCGCCGAGGCCGACGTGCCGCTCGGTTCGACCACGTACCACTTCAAGACGCTCGACGACCTGCTGGTGGCCGCGCTGCGGCAGGCCAACGAAGGGTTCGCCAAGACGGTCACCGCGAGTGGCGCGTTCGAGGATCCGCGGATCGACCTCGCCGACGAGCTCGCCGAGCTGCTCGGTCAGTGGCTCGCCGGGGACCGCACGGAGCTGGAGCTGGAGTACGAGCTCTACCTGGCCGCCCTGCGCAAGCCCGCGCTGCGGGCCGTGGCGGCGGAGTGCGGGGACGGCCTCGCCGAGGTCCTGCGCCGCCGCACCGACCCCGTCACCGCACAGGCACTGGTCGCGCTCGTGGACGGCATCTCACTGCAGGTGCTGCTCACGGGCGGGCGGTACGACGAGGCGTACGCCCGCGAGGTGTTCGGGCGGCTTGTGCCGGGGGCGGGGGCGGAGGGCGTCGCCCCGGGGCCCGGTTCCTGAGCCCGGTTCCTGAGCCCGGTTCCTGAGACCGGTTCGCTCGGGTGGTGTGGCGCCGGTTAGGTTTTCCCCATGACCGACACGAACGCTTCCCGCACCACCGGCGCCGTTGCCACAGGCCTCGCCACTCTCACCGCCGACGGCACCGTTCTCGACACCTGGTTCCCCGCGCCCGAGCTCGTCGCCGAAGCGGGCCCCGCAGGCACCGAGCGGCTCTCCGCCGAGCGTGCCGTGCAGCTGCTCGGCGACGGCGCGGCCAAGGCCATCGGCCAGGACGCCCGCCGTGGCGTGGAGACCATCGCCGTCCGTACGGTCATCGCCTCCCTCGACGACAAGCCGCTTGACGCCCACGACGTCTACCTGCGCCTGCACCTGCTCTCGCACCGTCTGGTCAAGCCGCACGGTGTGAACCTCGACGGCCAGTTCGCCTTCCTGGCCAACGTCGCCTGGACCTCGCTCGGCCCGGTCGCCGTGGACGACGTCGAGAAGGTCAGGCTCAACGCCCGCGCCGAGGGCCTGCACCTCGCCGTGACCTCGGTCGACAAGTTCCCGCGCATGACCGACTACGTCGCGCCGAAGGGCGTCCGGATCGCCGACGCCGACCGCGTGCGGCTCGGCGCGCACCTCGCCGAGGGCACGACCGTCATGCACGAGGGCTTCGTGAACTTCAACGCGGGCACGCTCGGCACCTCCATGGTCGAGGGCCGCATCTCCGCCGGTGTCGTCGTCGGTGACGGCTCCGACATCGGTGGCGGCGCCTCCACGATGGGCACCCTCTCCGGCGGCGGCAACGTCCGCATCGTGATCGGCGAGCGCTGCCTGATCGGCGCCGAGGCGGGCGTCGGCATCGCGCTCGGTGACGAGTGCGTCGTCGAGGCCGGCCTGTACGTCACCGCGGGCACCCGCGTGACCATGCCCGACGGGCAGATCGTCAAGGCCCGTGAGCTCTCCGGCGCCTCGAACATCCTCTTCCGCCGCAACTCGGTCACCGGCGCCGTCGAGGCCCGCCCGAACAACGCGGTGTGGGGCGGTCTGAACGACGTGCTGCACAGCCACAACTGAGCGTCGCCGTAGCCCCGACAGAGCGCCCTCCGGTCTCCCCGGGGGCGCTCTTCGCGTGTGCCATGCGTAAGCTGCCCTGTCACGCGTGCGCGGGCCGCGTGGGACGACGGGAGAGTGACATGCGCCGAGCGGGGATACGGGCCCTTGCCCTGGGGGGAGTGGCGGTACTGGGTCTGGTGGCCGGGTGCGGCCAGAGCGCCGGTCAGGGCCAGGACGCCGGGGCCGGGGCGGCGCAGACGGTGAGCCGCGCCTCCGTCGAGGCCGGCGACCACGGCCATCCGCTGGAGAAGAGCGACATTCCCTGGAGCGGCAGCCCGAGCCCGTTCAACGCACAGGTCAAGCTCGCCGACGGGCGCCGCGTGGCGATGCACTACATGAAGGGCAAGGGGCTCTTCGTGCAGGACTACAGCCCCAAGGCCAAGGGGTGGTCCAAGTCGGCCCTGGTGTACGGGACGAAGAGCGACGCCTGCCAGGGGATCACGCTCAAGGCCAAGGCCGGCACCGTCGCGGCCTTCGGGGACTTCGGCGACTACTGCGCCGACGGCGAGCCGCCGACCGAGTCGGTCGCCGCGGTCGCCACGGGCCCGCTGACGAAGTGGGCCACGCACCTCACGAAGGACTTCGACGGCTGGGAGAAGATCGCCGTCGCGGACGGGGGCAAGAAGGTCACGTTCAGCCGGGGCGCCGACAAGCTCACCTGGACGAAGGCAGGAGGCTTCCCGGCCGCGGGCTGAGGCTGCTGCCCGGCGCCTGTCGGAGCGCCTCGTAGGCCGCGGTCAGCTCGTCGGTCGCTTCGCGGCCGGCGGGCCGCAGCGGTGCGCGGACCGGGCCGCCGGGCAGGCCGAGCGCCCCGAGCAGCGCCTTGGAGGTGACCGTGCCCGGGAGGCCGGAGCCCATCATCAACTCGATGAGTTCCATGGCTTGTTGCTGGAGCTGGCGGGCCTGAGCCGTGTCGCCCGCGTCGAACGCGTCGATGATCGAACGCAGTTGGCGCGGCACGACATTCGCCACCGTGCTGATGTAGCCCGCGCCGCCCACCGCGTACAGCGCCAGGATGAACTCGTCGCAGCCGGTGTAGTACGCCAAGTCGGTACGGGACAGCACCTTCTGGGTGCCCATCAGGTCGTATGCGCAGTCCTTCACGGCGACGATCCGCGGATGCTCCGCGAGCCGCAGCATCGTCTCCGGCTCGATGCGGGTTCCGGTGCGCCCCGGGATGTCGTAGAGCGCGAGCGGCAGCCCCGAGGCGTCGGCGACCTCGAGGAAGTGCGCCTCGACGGCGTCCTGCGGCGGCTTGCTGTAGTAGGGCGTGACCACCAACAGGGCGTCCGCGCCCGCCTTTTCGGCCGCGAGCGCCATCTCGACGGTGTGCCGGGTGGCGTAGCTGCCGACGCCCGCGACGATCGAGGCCCGGTCGCCCACCGCCTCCGCGACGGCGCGCACGAGCGCGGCCTTCTCGCTGTCGGAGGTGGTGGGGGACTCGCCGGTGGTGCCGGAGAGCACGAGCCCGTCGCAGCCGTCGGCCACGAGCCGGTCGGCGAACAGCTGGGCACCGTCGAGGTCGAGCAGGCCGTCGTCGGTGAAGGGCGTGACCATCGCGCAGAGGGCGCGGCCGAGGGGAGGAGGCGTTGATGAGGGTGAGGTCATAGAGGCAGTGTCGGCACGCCAACCCTGAAGCTCCACTTAATTCTGCTACGAGGTAGGGGACAGGAACGCTACGAAGTGGCCGCGGGCGGGCCGGGCCGCCCTAGTGCCAACTCGCCCCCGTATGGGCCACCATGGGCCGACGGTAGTCGACGGGCGGCCGCGCGGCGGTCGGCCACAGGAGGCGTCATGAGGCTGGGCAGAGCACTCGCCACCGGGATCGCCGAGGAAGACCCGCAGGAGCGCCTGCGGCAGAAGGACCTCGGGCAGCAGGCGGCGCCCGAGCCCGAACCGGCGGTGACGGCGGACGAGCCCGCGGCCGAAGTCCCGGCGGCCGAGGTCCCCGCGGTCCGATGAGGCTGCGGCTCCCCGCGGAACGCCCGAAGGAGCCGCCGACCGGATACAAGATCGCCCGCCTCGCGCTGTCCCAGGACGGCGCGAGAGCGGGGTTCACCGGCGTCTCCCTGGGCGCGGCCCTGCCCTACGGCGTACTCGACGAGGCCCGCTGCGTCTACGGGCGGCGGCACGCGGCCCCGCACCGCCGCTGCGACTGCGGCTTCCACTGCGTCCACGACTCCGCCACGGCCCAGGCCCTCCTGTGCACCGCCGAACACCGGGGTGCGGCGTTGCTGCGGGTCACGGTGCTCGGCGCGTACATCCGCTTCGAGCGCGGCTTCCGTTACGCACGGCAGCGGGTGCGCGCCGTGACGGTGCAGCCCTGTAGCTGCGGGGCGCGCGCCTCCGTCCTCGCGGACGCCGGGTGGGGCAGGCCGGGGTGGCGGGTCGTGGAGGGGGCGTGCGGTGCCTGCGCGGGCAGGCGCACATCACTGGGGCTCCCGGCGTTCGCCCGCCTGGCCGGAGAGGGCCTCACGGTCACCGGGGTGGGCTCCGAGTCGGTGCCGGGGTCACCGTCCGAGGCCATGGGCGTACCCGAACTGGTCGCGGAGGCGGCGCTGCTGCAGGCCCGGCTCGATGTGTTCCAGGGGGAGTTGGCGCGGCTGGCGGGGGACGGGCGGGAATAGGGACCCGGAGAGCTCTCTGGCATGATCGGCGCGGGGTGCGACAGGCCGACATGACGAAGGCATGAGGCTTGATGAACAAGAACGAAACCCGAGCCGGGACAGCGAACGACAGCCGGGCGGGGACGGCACAAGAGGCGCGCGTGGCCCTGGTGACGGGCTCGTCGTCGGGCATCGGCGCCGAGGTGGCCAGACGTCTCGCAGCGGCGGGGATCCGCGTGGTGCTCAACTCCGCCCGCTCGGTCGAGGCAGGCGAGAAACTGGCCGCCGAACTCCCCGACGCCCGTTACGTCCGGGCGAACGTCGCCGATGAGGACGACGCCAAGCGCCTGGTCCGGTCCGCCGTCGACGCCTACGGACGACTGGACATCCTGGTCAACTGCGCGGGAGCCACCCGCTTCATCCCTCACGACGACCTCGAGACCGCGAACCCCCAGGTCTGGCGCGATCTGTACGACATCAACGTCATCGGCGTCTGGCAGACGATCACGGCGGCCGTCCCCCACCTCAGGGCGAGCGGAACGGGCAGCGTCGTCACCATCTCCTCTCAGGCGGGCGTGCGCCCCGGCGGCAGCTCGATCCCGTACTCGGTCAGCAAGGCCGCCGTGAACCACATGACGAAACTGCTCGCCAAGACGCTCGGCCCGGACATACGGGTCAACGCGGTCGCGCCCGGCATGATCGACACCCCCTGGTTCGACGGAGTGGAGGGCATCGAGTCCGCGATGGAGGAGACCGCGGCGCGGCTTCCGCTGCGCCGCGTGGGCCGGCCGCAGGACATCGCGGACGCCGTCTTCGACCTGGTGAACGCCTCGTACATCACCGGCGAGATCCTTCTGGTGGACGGCGGCGGCCACCTCCTGTGACCGGCGGTCGTGACGGGGCGCGGCGTCCCGGGCCCGGGACGGTCGCCGCTTCCCCTGAACGGGCTTGACCTCAAGTTGGCTTGAGGTCGCAGGATGTGCGTGCGTCGGGCCGAGCAGGGCACGTCCATACGCAGAAGGAGCAGGTCATGAAGGCACATGTCGACGCCACCTCCCTCCCCGACCCGGCCCGCGCGCACGGCGGGCTCGTGTTTCTCAGTACCTGGAGCACGGGCACGCCGGAGCGGCAGCGGGCGGCGGTCGAGGCGATCGCCGCAGCCTGGGGGAGTCGTCCGTGGCCGCACGAGGGGCTCCTGTCGTACACCGTGTACGCCGGCGCGGACGGCTCGACGCTGGCGCACCGCTCGCACTGGCGGGACGAAGCGGCGTACCAGGAATTCTTCGCCCACAGCAGGGACGAGCGGAACGCCGAGATCGACGAGGCCGTGCCGGGCATCGAACGGCTGGGGCTGCGCAAGACGCGGCTGCGGGACGGGGTGGCGCGGGCGGCCGGGGACGACCGGGTGGCAGGGGCGATCGTGATCACCGAGGGGGAGGACGCGGATCCGCAGACGGCGCCCGGCCTGATCTCCCGCCACTTCCACGTGACGACGGACGGCGAGCGGGTGATCAGCTACGCCGAGTGGGAGAGCGGGGAAGGGCTGCCGGTGGCCGGCACGTACCGCCTGGCTTGCGCGATCGTGCCGCGCTGAGCGCCGACGCCCTCCGCCTTGGCCCCCGGCGCCCTCCGCCCCGGACCCGACGCCCTCCGCCCTGGACGGAAAGGGGCGCCGGTGGGATGTTGAAGCGAAGTGGGGCGTCAGGGGGGAGTCGTCATGACCGCGGGCAAGGAGTTCGAGATCGCGCGGGAGTTCGAGGTCGACGCCTCTCCCACCGAGGTCTGGGAGGCGTTCACCACCGGCACCGGCGGCTGGCTGTGGCCCATGGTGGAGTACGAACCACGCGAGGGCGGCGCCGCCCCCTTCGGCGGCGTCGTCACCCGCTGGGAGCCCCCGCACCGCCTCACCGACCGCGTCGACGACCCCGAAGGTCTGCCGCGAGGCCAGATCCGCAACCAGCTCGACCGCACCATCGAGCCCCGCGACGGCGGCCGCCGCTCCTGGGTCCGCTACGTGCACAGCGGCGTCCTCACCGCCGACTGGGACAACCAGTACGACGCGGCCACCAAGCACACCGACTTCCACCTGCACACCCTGCGCCAGTACCTGACGTACTTCCCGGGCCTCCCCGCCACCTTCACCGGCCTCGACGGCCCGGCCCCCGCCGCCGCCCCGGACGCCCTCATCAGGCTCGGCCGCCGCCTCGGCCTTCCCGACGACGCGTCCGAGGGCGCCCGCGTACGCGTGGACGCCCCCGGTGAACGCCTCGACGCGATGGTCGACTTCCGCAGCAGGCACTTCATCGGCCTGCGTACGGACACCGCGCTCTACCGCTTCTTCGGCCGCAACCACTTCGGCGCCCCGGTCGCCGTCAGCATCCACGACTTCGCGCCGCAGGCGGACGCCAAGGGCACCGAAATGGCCTGGCGGGACTGGCTCCTCAGGCTCTACGGCTGACGCGGAGCCCGGCGCGGAGCCCGGCGCGTGGCCCGAGACGGTGCCCGGCGCGCGCCCACCGCGCTACGGCCGGAACCGCAGCACCTGCGGGTCATGATCACTGTTCTGCTCCGCGAACTCCGCGTTGATGTGCACGCTGTCGTACGCGAAGCCCCTGCCCACCCCGGGGCTCGTCAGAATCTGGTCGAGGACCTGGGAGTTGCCCTGGTAGACGTACGAGTAACGCTCCGACCGGGGAAGGGACTTGACCGCGGACTTCAGTGCACCGCCCGCCTCCAGCGCGGCCGTCGTCCGCGAGAACTCGAAGTCGTTCACGTCGCCCACGACGACCACGTCCGCGCTCTTGTTCACCTTCCGCACGTCCCGCACGAAGGCGTTCACCGCCTGCGCCTGCCGAAGCCGCTTGGCCTCCGACGACCGCACCGGCGGCTGGTGCCGTGACGTAAGACCCTCGTCGCCGCCCTTCGACCCGAAGTGGTTGGCGACCACGATCACGCTGCGCCCCCGGAAGGCGAACTCCCCGGCCAGCGGCTTGCGGCTGTCCTCCCACGCGATGTTCGCGGGGTCGACGCGCCCGGGGGAGAGCGTCAGCGCCGCGCGCCCGCCGGAGGACCGTACGACATCCGTGCCCGTGGTCGCGTCCCCCTGGCCCCGGTCTGTGAAGGAGACCCGGTCGGGGTTGAAGAGGAACACCTGACGGATGTTGCCGCCCGGCTCCCCGCCGTCCTTGTTGTTCTCGGGGGCGATGGACCGCCACTCGTACCGGGGCCCGCCCGCGGCGACGATCGCGTCCGCGAACTTCTTCAGGGTCGCCTCCGCCGAGACGGTCCCGTCGTTCTTCGCGCCGTTGTCGTCCTGGATCTCCTCCAGGGCGAGGATGTCGGGCGAGGCGAGGTTCGAGACGACGGCCCCGGCCAGCGCGTCGAACTTCGTCTGCGGGTCGCCCGGGTCGAGGTTCTCCACGTTGTACGTCGCGACAGCGAGCTCACCCTTGGCCTGGCGCCGCGTCTTCTCCCGTACGAGACCCTTGTCCGTGACCTTCCCCAGGGTGCGCGCGACCAGCGTGTAGCCGCCGAACTGGTTGAAGTCCAGGGGGCCTTCGGCGCCGCCGGAAAGGGAGTCGCCGACGTTCGCCTTCGGGAAGGGCCGCTCGGAGATCGGGGCGAGCTGCTGGATCTGCAGGCGCCCGGTGTTCTGGTCGTCGTAGGACGTGTAGACCGTGCCGCCGCGCCGGTTCGGGTTCTCGTGCGGTTTCACGGTGACCCACAGCTCCGAGTACGGGTCGGTGGCGCCGACCACGCGCGAGGTGCCGACGCGTACGTTCATGCCCTCCAGGGACTCGTACAGGTCGAGGGCGTACGAACGGGGCTTCAGACGCAGGGCGTTGATGCTGCCGCCGTCCGCGGGGTCACCGGCGGGCGCGTACGCGGAAGGCACCGACTTGGCGTTCACCGTGACGGGCGCGGGCAGCGCGTTGCCGGACGACTCGACCGTGACCGTCGGCTTGGTGAGCTGGGTCAGGGACTGGTTGCCGGACGCCTCGCCGCCGGGCACGTACTCGGTGACGGTCCCGGAGACGCGGACCGCGTCACCGGCCTTCACGGTCAGGGCCGCGGACCCGGTGTAGACGAAGACGCCCTCGCTGGTCGCGGCGTCGGAGTCGGCCTTCGGGTCCTGGATCCAGAAGCCCTTCGAGCCGTACGTACGGACGCCGGTCACGATGCCCGTCACGTCCGTGACCTGCTGTCCCGCGAGGGGCGAGAGGCGGGAGGTGCCCTGGATGTCGTGCACGCGCACCTCCGCGGCGGACGCGGACGACGAGCTCACGGCGAGCAGACCGGCCGCGAGGGCGGTCGCGACGACGGTGGAGACGGCGGCGGATCTCACGGCGGGCCGGGTGGCACGGGATATGTGCGACATGAGGAAAGCACTCCGGGTGAGTGAGGGTGAGGGTGAGGGTGAGGTGATGTGAGGCGAGGTGAGGTGAGAGTGAGGGGAGGGCGTACGAAGCAGCCGGACGGGAAGGCGCGCTCAGCGCTCTACGCGCGTCAATCTCTTGTGTGACCAGGGGAGTTGTCAAGGTTCGGCGGGTGTTCTCACCGTGTATGTCTTCTGACAGGGACATGAACCGGGCGGCATGCGTCCAAATCCGTCTAGGCTTCGACCCAGCAGAACCGTTGCTTTCCCCCGGAGGAGAACCAGCCGATGTCCGTAAGTCCCGCCACCCTGCCGCCGGTGCTGCTGCACTCCGAAGCGGAACTCGCGCGGGCCGCGCTCGCCACACCGCTGCTCTCTCGGGCGGCGCGCCTTGCCCGCTGGGCCGGCCCCGAGACGCGGGTCGGGGCGGGCGGTGAGCTCATCGAGGAGCAGCTGCCGGCCGCCGCCGCGGAGCTGGGCCTCGAAGCGGACGACCCGGACGCCGCCGCGTACGCGAGCGAGGCCTGGCGCGTGGCCGTCGACACCGGCCTGGTGGACGTCACGGACGCGGACGAGTCGGAGGGTGAGGACGCGCCGGGCACGGTGACCCCGGGCGAGGACCTCGCCGCGCTCACCTCCGGCAGCCCGCAGGACATCCTGGCCGTCTGGCTCGGCGCCCTGGACACCGTGTACGCGGACGCGACCGTGCCCGACATGGACAACCTCCTCGACGTCCTGGAGGAGAAGGGCGAGGTCGACTTCGAGGAGCTCGGCTGGGACCCGCAGGCGGAGGCCGACTTCCTGGACGGTGTGCTCGGCAACCTGTACCTGCTCACCGCGGGCGAGGCGGGGGCGGGCGAGGGCCCGGTGCCGCTGCCCGCGCTCGCCGCGTCGATGATCGTGCCCGACGACATGGGGGAGCCGACGGACGACATCCTGGAGCAGGTGTCGGACGCGATGATGAAGCTCGACGACCAGTTCCGGCTCTTCGAGCCGCTCGGGCTCGTCGAGTACCAGCCGGTCGACGAGGCCCTCATGGTGGACATCGACGAGGCGGAGGCGCCGCTGCCGGACGGCGACGAGGACGTCACGCGGTACGGCATGGTCAAGCTGACCCCGCTCGGTGTGTACGGCATCCGGGCGCGGATGCTGGAGGCCGGCGTGGACGCCCCCGCGGTCGGCGATCTCACGGACAAGGGCGCCGACGCGCTGCTCGCAGGGACGGCCGGCTTCCCGCAGGCCGCCGCGCAGGCCGAGATCGAGCAGTGGCTCGCCCGGCACGAACCGCTGGGCGCCGCACGGGAGTTGCTGGCCGCCGCGCGGGGCGGGGACGAGGGCGCGCCGCTGCGGCGCCTCCGCTGCCAGCAGGCGCTCTCGCTGGTCGGCAACGAGGCGGAGCCCGCGCTGCGGGAGGTGCTCGACGACGCGGAGCTCGGTGGGCTCGCCCGGGTGTGGCTTGCCGAGCACGGGGCGGCCGACGTGCCCGCGCCCTCCGAGGCGCTGGTCTTCTGGCTGACCATCGACACCATCGCCGCGCAGCTCGCCGCAGAGGGCAACTCCGATGAGCTGCAGGGTCTCGTGGAGGGCCTTTCCGAGCAGCACAGCGGGTTCTTCGCCGCGGCCTGGCGGGTCGAACACCCCGCCACCGCGGATGTCCTGGAGGCGATGGGGCGGCTGCACCCCGACAAGAAGGTGGCCAAAGAAGCCCGCAAGGCGGCGTTCAAGGCCCGTTCGCAGCAAGGGATGTGACGCGCCGAAGCCGGTCGGGCCGGGATACCGGCCCGCCCGGCTTCGTGCCCGTTCGGCTCAGAGCCGACGTGGCGTTGGCCGACGTCGTCCGAGGGCCCAGGAAGTCACGGAGCACCTCGCGGGTCACGGACACGACGATCACGTCTGCCCCGGCGACTTCCCGCTCAGGTGCGCAGATGCGAGGCACCGTTGAGATCGAGCACCGTGCCCGACGCCCACTCCGCGACCGGGGAGGCGAGCCACAGCACCGCCGCGGCGATCTCGTCCGCCGTGCCGGCCCGCCCGAACGGACTCTGCGCGCGGATCGCCGCGCCCTCGTCCCCGCTCAGCCGGTGCGCGACCCTCTCCGTCCCGAAGAACCCGGGCGCCACCGACGCCACCGCGATCCCGTACGGCGCGAGCGACACCGCGAGGGACTGGCCGAGCGCGTGCACGGCCGCCTTGGTCGCCCCGTACGCCGGGTGGTCGGGCTCCCCGCGGAACGCGCCGCGCGAACCGATGTTCACGATGCGGCCACCCGTGCCCTGGTCGATCATCCGGCGGGCCGCCAGGTGGCTGAGGTTCGCCGTCGCCAGGAGATTCACCGAAACGTGCTGGTGCCACAGGGCCGCCCAGTCCTCGTACGAGGTGTCGGCGAGGGGGTGCGGCAGGTTCACGGCGGCGTTGTTCACCAGGACGTCGAGGCCGCCGAGCGCCTCGGTGGCCCGCCGGGCGACGTCCGCCGCGCCCGCCGGCTCCGACAGATCCCCGCCCACCAGGACGTGGCCCTCGCCCGCGAGCGAGGCGAGCGTCGCGCGTGCCTCCTCCTCGCGTGAGCCGTAGTGCACGGCGACACGGTCGCCGTTCGTGGCGAAGGCCTGCGCGAGGGCTCTGCCCAGACCGCGGGAGGCTCCGCTGATCAGGACACGGCGGTGGGCGGCAGGCAGGTTCATGGAAGGTGGCCCCTTGACGTCGGACGGCGTTCAACCGCCGTTTATACGCGAGCGAGAACGTGACGCCGACAGCAGCCCGGCCGAGACTGGACCTATCCGGAAATACGCAGGAAGTGTCCGAAAACGCGCAGGCCGGCCGTCGCAGCACGTACACAGTTAGCCCGTAGCCCGCTTCGTACGCGCCTCAGGAGACATCATGTCGCTCACCCGCAGGGACTTCGCCAGACGCTCCGCGATCACCGGCGCGGGGGTCGCGCTGGCCGGCAGCGTCGGCGCGCTCGCCACCGCACCCGGCGCGCTCGCGGCCGAGGAGACGACGGAGGGCGGGGCCGACCCGCTCGGCGGCGGCGCCCCCGGCTACGGGCCCCTCGTCCCCGACCCGGACGGCCTGCTCGCGCTGCCCGCCGGATTCTCGTACCGCGTCCTCACCCACAGCGGCAGGACGAAGCTGGAGACCGGCGAGTTCACGCCGTCGAACCACGACGGCACGGCCACCTTCGAGGGCCCGCGCGGCGTGACGCTGCTCGTCAACAACCACGAGCTGAGCGGCCCCCGCTCCAAGTGGGACCACCCGGTCCCGCTGACCGACGGGCTCGTCTACGACCCGGCCGCGTCCGGCGGCTGCACCGTCGTCGAGGTCCGCCGCGACGGGCACGTGGCCGAGTGGGTCGGCATCGCGGGCACCGCCACCAACTGCGCCGGCGGCTCGACCCCCTGGGGAACCTGGCTGACCTGCGAGGAGACCGAGGACAAGGCCGGCGAGAACGGCATGACCAAGGACCACGGCTACGTCTTCGAGGTCGACCCCTACGACCGGCGTGCCAACCGCGCGCCCAAGCCGATCAAGGCCCTCGGCCGCTACGCCCACGAGGCCGTCGTCGTCGACCCCAAGAGCGGGCACCTCTACCTCACCGAGGACGCCGACGAGCCCAACGGCCTGATCTACCGCTGGACCCCGCCGCACGGCTTCGAGCACGGCCGCGGCAAGCTCCGCGCCCTCGCCGACGACGCGGGCGTCCTGAAGGCGCCCAAGTGCTACGACTCCGGCGGCCGCTTCGTCGACGACCTGTCCCGCGCCACCAAGATCGGCACCGTGTACGGCGTGGACTGGGTGGAGGTACCGGACCGCGACGCCCGCACGGTCCCGGTGCGCGAGCAGTTCGACGACGGCGACATCACGCGTGCCCGCAAGCTCGAAGGCATGTGGTGGGGCGACGGCGGCGCCTACATCGTCGCCTCGTACGCCCGCGACGAGAGCCCGGTCCAGCACGACGGCCAGGTGTGGTTCTACCACCCGGCCCGCCGCACCCTGACCCTGAAGGTCCTCCTCGGCGTCAACCAGGACCCTTCCCCAAGCTCTCAACTTCGTTCGAGCAGGGGAGGCCCCACCCAGGAAGGCGCCTTCGACAGCCCGGACAACATCACCGTCTCCCCGTACGGCGGCCTCGTCATCGCCGAGGACGGCAACGGCATCCAGCACCTCTTCGGGGCGACCGAGCGCGGGCGCACGTACCCGATCGCACGCAACGAACTGAACGCGGGCACCCCCGAGAAGCCCTCGTACAGCGAGTTCACCGGCGTCACGTTCTCGCCCGACGGCAAGACGCTCTACGCCAACATCCAGAGCCCCGGCATCATGCTGGCGATCACGGGGCCGTGGCGCAGGCAGCGCGGCTAGCTCCCGCACAAGTGTCGATTCCCTTGCCCACGCCGGGAGTTGACATCTAACATTTCAGTGCATGGGAACCATGCAACCGGTGCGCCGCACCCTGCTCAGGGACCAGGCGTACGCATCGATCCGTGACGCCATCGTCGACGGTGACCTTCCGCCGGGCAGTGTCGTGCGGGACGCCGAGCTCGCCGCCTCGCTCGGTCTTTCCCGCGCGCCTGTCCGCGAGGCGTTCGCGCGGCTCGTCGACGAAGGCCTCCTGGAGAGCAAACCGCAGAGCCACACCCGGGTGACGCCGCTGGACGCGGCCGACGTCAGGGACGCGGCGGCCGTCGTCCGCGCCATGCACGAACTCGTGGCCCGCGGCGCGGTGCCCCGCCTCGAGCCCGCGCACCTCTACGCGATGCGCGAGGCCAACGGCCGGTTCGCGGCGGCCGTCGCGTCCGGCGACGTGGAGGGCGCCCTGCGCGCCGACGACGACCTGCACGGCGTCCTCGTCGAGGCCTGCGGCAACAGCGCGGCCGCGGCCACCATCGCCCGCTACACCCCCCTCATCCGCCGCCTGGAGAGGCAGCGCTTCGGCGAGGGCGTGACCTGCGGATCCGCCGAACTGCACGAGCGACTCATCGACGCGTGCGCGGACGGCGACCCGGAAGCGGCGATGGCCGCCACCACGGAGATCTGGCGCGTCCTGGAAGAGCTCGCCCACCCCTGAAGCCCCTGAAGCCCCTGAAGTCCCCGAACCTTCCGGAGGCCCGCCATGTCCGCGCCGCTCGACTCCTACGCCCGCTACCCCCTCCTCTTCGGCCCCTCGCCCGTCCACCCCCTGGACCGCCTCACCCACCACCTCGGCGGCGCGACGCTCTGGGCCAAGCGGGAGGACTGCAACTCCGGCATCGCGTACGGCGGCAACAAGACCCGCAAGCTGGAGTACCTGGTCGCCGACGCCCTCGCCCAGGGCTGCGACACCCTCGTGTCGATCGGCGGTGTCCAGTCCAACCACACCCGCCAGGTCGCGGCCGTGGCCGCCCGCGCGGGCCTCAAGTGCGTGCTGATCCAGGAGAGCTGGGTCGACTGGCCCGACTCCGTCTACGACAAGGTCGGCAACATCCTCATCAGCAGGCTCGCGGGCGCCGACGTACGCCTCGTACGCGCCGGATTCGACATCGGCGTCAAGGAGAGCTGGGAGCAGGCGGTGCGCGAGGTCGAGGAGGCGGGCGGCAGGCCGTACGCCATCCCGGCGGGCTGCTCCGAGCACCGTCTCGGCGGTCTCGGCTTCGCGGGCTGGGCGTACGAAGTGGCCGAGCAGGAACAGGAGCTGGGGGTCTTCTTCGACACCGTCGTGGTCTGCTCGGTGACCGGGTCCACGCAGGCCGGCATGATCGCCGGATTCGCCGCGCTCACGGAGGAGGGCGCCCGCCCGCGCCGCGTCCTCGGCATCGACGCCTCCGCCGACCCCGGCCGCACCCGCGAGCAGATCGCCAGGATCACCCGCGGGACGGCGGAACTCATCGGCGTCCAGGCAGCGGTCGAGGACGCCGACATCGAGCTGGACGCGCGCTATCACGCGGGCACCTACGGACTCCCCGATGAGGCGACCCTCGACGCGATGCGGCTCGCCGCCCGCACGGAGGGCATGGTGACCGACCCGGTCTACGAGGGGAAGTCGATGGCCGGGATGATCGACCTGGTGGACCGGGGCGAGATCGCGCGCGACGCGACCGTCCTGTACGCCCACCTCGGCGGGCAGCCCGCCCTGAACGCCTACAGCGCTCTGTTCTGAGCGGGGCCCATCGAGGCCTCTGGGCACACATGTGCGCTCGGTGCAACGGGGTAACTACGTAACGCTACGGGGAAGGGGAATTTGTGTGTCGGTTTGATGCCGATGTGAGGACCGTGTGAGCTCGGAGCATGGTGCGCCGGGGTCCGGAGGGCGCATACTCAGAACATGACGAGGCCCCCCGGTACCCGACGCCACCTGCCGAACAGCCCCTTTAACGTTCCGCCGCCGCCCGCACCGCCCATCGAGCAGTTCGCCGTGGGCGACCGGGTCTCCCACGATCAGTACGGACTCGGACGGATCGTCGGAGTCGAAGGCGAGGAAGCAGTGGTCATCGACTTCGCAGGCCGCCAGGGAAGGTTCCTGAGCCCGTATCCCAAGCTGGCCAAGCTCTGACCCGCTGACCTGCGTACGCCAAAGGGGCGGCCGTCGGGAGGAACCCTCCCGACGGCCGCCCCTGCACATGCCCGCCGCAGCTAGAGCGCCTGCGCCGCGGGCTTCACCATGCCGCGCACGGTCCGCGACTTCACGAAGTCACCCATGGCGGTCATTTCCCACTCGCCCGTGAACTGCCTGATGAGCTTGGCCATCATCACGCCCGTCTGCGCCTCGGCATTCGTGAGGTCGAAGCGCACCAGCTCCTCGCCCGACGCCGCGTCCAGCAGACGGCAGTACGCCTTGGCGACCTGCGTGAACTTCTGGCCCGAGAACGAGTTCACCGTGAAGACGAGGCCCGTCACGTCCTGCGGCAGACGGCCCAGGTCCACGACGATCACCTCGTCGTCACCGCCGCCCTCACCCGTGAGGTTGTCGCCGGAGTGCTTGATCGCGCCGTTCACGATCGACAGCTTGCCGAAGTAGCAGCTGTCCACGTGGTTGCGCTGCGGGCCGTACGCGATGACGGACGCGTCCAGGTCGATGTCCTTGCCGCCGTACGCCGGCTCCCAGCCCAGGCCCATCTTGACCTGCGAGAGGAGCGGCTTGCCGTCCTTGACCAGGGACACGGTCTGGTTCTTCTGGAGGCTGACCCGGCCCTTGTCCAGGTTGATCTTCCCGGCACCGGGCGCGGGGGCGGCGGGGGCCGGGGGAGCGGCGGGGGCGGCCGGCGCCGCGAGACGCGGGTCCGCGACCGGCGGGGGCGGGCCCTGGACCGGGGCGCCGGACGGCGGCGCCATCGGGGCGGCGGGCGCGGCGGCGGCCGGAGCGGCCGGGGCCGCGGGCTCCTCGACCGAGACACCGAAGTCCGTCGCGATGCCGGCCAGGCCGTTCGAGTACCCCTGGCCGACGGCGCGGGCCTTCCACGCGCCGTTGCGCAGATAGACCTCGACGATCACCAGGGCGGTCTCGCCGCCGAGCTGCGGGGGCGTGAACGTGGCGAGGACGGAGCCGTCGTCCGCGTTGCGGATGGTGGCGGTGGGCTCGATGCCCTGGAAGCTCTGGCCCGCCGCGTCCGGGCTCGCGGTGACGACGATCTTCTCGATGCCGGCGGGCACGGCGCTGGTGTCCACCGTGATCTTGTCGGGAGTCGTGCCGCCACCCGACTGGTAGGTCACGCCGGGGCCCGAGGGCTGGTTGAAGAAGATGAAGTCGTCGTCGGAGCGCACCTTGCCGTCGGCGGTGAGCAGCAGGCCCGATACGTCGAGCCGCACCGGAGCGGCGACGTCCACCGCCACGCGGGTGGCGGAGAGAGGGATGTTCGAGCCGGGTGTCATAGCGGTCATGCACGGGGTAACGAACGTCCCGCCTTTGCCGTTCCCTTACCCGCCGAAGTTTCTGGCGGGGGCGCCTTGGCCGCCGTCATCACCGGCTTCGCCGAGTTCGTCCTCAAACGCCGGACGGGCTGAGATCTTCCGCCGGTCCGGACATGTCCTTCAGCCCCTCCGGCGTTTGAGGAGCGGGGCGGGATCGGGGAATGCCCCGCAGGGAACGCCGCTACGGCACCACCACGATCTTCCGGCCGACTCCGGAGGCGAACCGGTCAAGCGCCGCAGGGTACGCATCCAGCGGCATCCGGTCGCTGATGAACACGTCCGGGTCAAGGACGCCGCCCGCGAACAGCTCCGCCGCCCGCTCATAGCTGTGCAGCACCGCCATCGACCCGGTGATGGTGATCTCCTGGTTGTAGATGCGGTACGGATCGATGCTGACCCGCGTCGCGTAGTCGGCCACCCCGAACTGCAGGAACGTCCCCGCCTTGGCGACGCGCCCGAGGCCGTCCTGGATCGCGTTCGCGTTGCCCGTGGCGTCGACCACGATGTCCCAGCCCTGCGGCCGGTCGAGCTCGTCCGCGCCCGCGGCGGAGCCCGACACGCCCAACTGCCGCGCCGTGGCGAGCCGGTCCGCGTTGAGGTCCACGACGTCCACGCTCGCCGCCCCCGTCCGCTTGGCGAGCTCCAGCATCATCAGGCCCATCGTCCCGGAGCCGTAGATCAGGACGTGGGCGCCCAGCCGGGCGCGGAGCACGTCGTAGCCGCGCACCGCGCAGGACAGCGGCTCGATGAGGGCCGCGTCCTGGGTGCGCACGTTCTCGGGCAGCCGCACACAGTTGGCGACGGGCGCGACCGCGTACTGGGCGGCGCCGCCCGCCGTGGTGACACCGATCGCGGCCCAGCGCTCGCACAGGTTGTTGTGGCCGGTGCGGCAGTAGCGGCACTCGTAGCAGTAGAGCGAGGGGTCGACGGCGACCCGGTCGCCGACGGCGAGCTCCGTGACCTCGCGGCCGAGCCCCACCACCTCCCCGGCGAACTCGTGCCCCGGCACCACCGGCAGCGTGGGCGCGAACTCGCCCTGCAGGATGTGCAGATCGGTCCCGCACAGACCGCACGCGGCGACCTCGACGACGACCTCGCGCGGCCCCGGAGTGGGGTCGGGCACCTCGCCGACGACAGCCTTGCCGACGGACTCGATGATGGCGGCCTTCACTTGACTGCTCCCAACGACAGGCCCTGGACCAGCTTGTCCTGGGCGGCGAACCCCGCGGCGAGCACCGGCAGGGAGATCACGAGCGACGCGGCGCACACCTTCGCCAGGAACAGGCCCTGGCTGGTGATGAAGCCGGTCAGGAACACGGGCGCGGTCTGGGCGACGACGCCCGTGAGCACCCGCGCGAAGAGGAGTTCGTTCCAGCTGAAGATGAAGCAGATCAGAGAGGTCGCGGCGATGCCCGGCAGCGCGATGGGGGCCACCACGCGCCCGAGGATGGTGGGCAGCCGCGCCCCGTCGATCTGCGCGGCCTCGATGATCGCGACCGGCACCTCGGAGAGGAAGGACTGCATCATCCACACCGCGATCGGCAGGTTCATCGACGTGTAGAGGATGACGAGCAGCCAGATGTTGTCGAGCATCTCGGCGTTCTTGGCGAAGAGGTAGATCGGAAGCAGTCCCGCCACGACCGGCAGCATCTTCGTGGAGAGGAAGAAGAACAGGACGTCCGTCCACTTCTTCACCGGCCTGATGGAGAGCGCGTACGCGGCGGGCAGCGCGAGCAGCAGCACAAGGAGGGTCGAGGCGACCGACGCCACGGTCGAGTTGATGAGCGAGGGCCAGGGGCTCGCCCCGCCGCCCGACCCGAAGAAGTCGCGGTAGCCGTCCAGGGTGAGCGAGGCGGCGAGCGAGGGCGGGTTGGTCGCGGCGTCCTCCTCCGAGTGGAAGGAGGTCAGCGTCATCCAGGCGATCGGCAGGAAGAACAGCAGGCCGATGAGCCACGCGACGAGGCCGAGCCCCGCCGAGCCCCGGATGCGAAAGCGGCTCCCGGGCCGGGTACGTATACGCGTCACGGCGGTACTCATGCGCGGGACGCCTCCTCACGGAACAGGGACGAGACGACCCGCAGTGCGAAGGTCGCGATGATGATGGAACCGATGACGACGAGGACACCGGCGGCGGACGCCAGGCCGTTCTCGTGGGCCTGGTAGAAGCTCTGGTAGACGGTGTACGGCAGGTTGGCGGTGCCGAGACCGCCCGAGGTGATCGTGAAGACGGCGTCGAAGTTCTGCACGATGTAGATCGAGCCGAGGAGTGCGCCCAGCTCCAGATAGCGGCGCAGATGCGGCAGCGTCAGATACCGGAACACCTGCCAGTTGCCGGCCCCGTCCATGCGGGCGGCCTCGATGAGTTCACTGTCGCGGCTCTGCAGGCCCGCGAGCAGGATCAGCATCATGAAGGGCGTCCACTGCCAGATCAGGGAGGCCTCGATGGCGATCAGCGGGGTGTTGGAGACCCAGTCGGGCTGTGCCGCGCCGTCACCGCCCACCCAGTGCAGCAGGCCGTTGAAGAGGCCGTACTCGGGGTTGTAGAGCACGTGCTTCCACAGCAGCGCCGCGGCCACCGGCACCAGCAGGAACGGCGCGATGAGCAACGTACGCACCATGCCCCGGCCCCGGAACTTCCGGTCGAGGAGCAGGGCGAGCCCGAGGCCGATGACGAGGCTCGCGATCACCACGGTGGCCGTGAGCACGATGGTCGTCAGGACGGACTTGCGCAGATCCGGGTCGGTGAGGACCTCGGAGTAGTTGTCGAAGCCGGCGAAGCTGCGGGCGTCGGGGTAGAGGGCGTTCCAGTCGAAGAAGGAGATCACCAGCGTGGCCACGAAGGGCAGTTGGGTGACGACGACCATGAAGATCAGGGCGGGCAGCAGCGGGGCCCTGGTGGCCCAGGCGCGCAGCCTTCCCGGTGTTTTGGGTGCGGGGGCGCGCGCGGTGGTGGGCGCGACGGTGGTGGTACTCGCGGTGGCGGTCATCGTCCCTCGTACTCCTCGGCGATCTTCTCGGCGAGCTTCTGTGACTTCCTGAGGGCCGATGCGACGGACTGGCGCCCGGCGATGGCCGCGCTGATCTCCTGGGAGACCTTCGTGCCGAGGTCGGTGAACTCGGGGATGCCGACGAACTGGATGCCGGGCGCGGGCCGGGGCTGCACGCCGGGGTCGGTCGGCCGGGCGCCTTCGATGGCGTCATGGGTGACGTCCTGGAACGCGGCGGCTTCCTTGACGTACTCCGGGTTGTCGTACGTCGAAGCGCGCTTGCCCGCGGGGACGTTGGACCAGCCGATCTTCTCGCCGACCAGTTCCTCGTACTCCTTGCTGGACGCCCAGGAGACGAACTTCCAGGCCTTGTCCGGGTTCCGTGACGCCTTCTGCAGGCCCCAGGCCCAGGTGTAGAGCCACCCGGAGCTCTTCGTCTTCTCCACGGGCGCCGGAACGTAGCCGATCTTGCCCTTGACCGGGGACTTGGCGGACTCCAGCGACCCGGCGGCGGCCGTGGCGTCGTACCACATGGCGGTCTTGCCCTGGGTGAGGTTGTTCAGGCACTCGGCATAGCCGGACTGGGCGGCGCCGGACTCGCCGTGCTCGCGGACGAGGTCCACGTAGAAGCGCGTCGCCTTCTCGAACTCGGGGGAGTCGAGGCGGGCCTTCCACCCCTTGTCGAACCACGTCCCTCCGAAGGTGTTCACCACCGTCGTCAGCGGCGCGATCAGTTCACCCCAGCCCGGAAGTCCGCGCAGACAGATGCCCTTCATCCCGGGCTCGGCACCGGCGCCTTCGACATCGGCCGCGAGTTTCGCCACCTGCTGCCAGGTGGGCTTCTTCGGCATGGTCAGGCCGGCCTTCTCGAAGACGTCCTTGCGGTACATCAGGAAGGACGACTCTCCGTAGAAGGGCTGCCCGTAGAGCTTGCCGTCGTCCCCGGTGAGGGACTGACGCATGGACGGCAGTACGTCCTTCTCGTCGTACGCCTTGTCCTTGCGGGTGTACGAGCCGAGTTCGTGCAGCCAGTCGTTCTTGGCGTAGATCGGGATCTCGTAGTTGCTGAGCGTGGCGACGTCGTACTGGCCCGCCTGGTTGGCGAAGTCCTGGCTGATCTTGTCGCGGACGTCGTTCTCGGGCAGGACCGTGAAGTTCACCTTGATGCCCGTTTCCTTGGTGAAGTGGGCGGCGGTGAGCTTCTGCAGTTCGACCATCTGCGGGTTGTTCACCATCAGTACGTTGATGGAGTCGCCGCCTGAACCGGTCCCGCCCGCCCCGGCCCAGCAGCCGGAGAGCAGCGGGGCAAGCAGCGTCCCTGCGGCTGCCGCGGCGAGTGCGCGCGGCCTCCGTCGGCTGTGGGTTCGCATGGGTGCTCCTGGACGTATGGGGACTTGTGGGATGCGTGAGGGGTGAATTCGGGCGTGCGGGATCACGAGAGGTGCCGGTGGCGGGTGAGCGGGCGGGGGTGTGTCAGACGCGGATGACCTGGGGGCCCTGGAGCGAGTAGCGGTGCGCCTCGGAGGCGGGCAGCTGCGTGCTCGTGACGATGGCCTCCAGCTCGCCGACGTGACCGAACCTGCAGAAGCTCGTCGCCCCGAACTTGGTGTGCACACCCGCGAACACGGTGCGGCGTGACGCGCGGATGGCCTGCGTCTTCACCTCGCTGACCGCCGGGTCGGGCGTGGTCAGGCCGTACTCCCGGGAGATGCCGTTGGCCCCGATGAAAGCGAGGTCGATCACGAACCCGGCCAGCATGCGCGTCGTCCAGTGGTCGACGGTCGCGAGCGTGCCGGGGCGGACGCGGCCGCCGAGGAGGAGGACGGACATGTTGTCCGCCTCGGCGAGGGCGCCGGCGGTGGCCAGGGACGCGGTGACGATGGTCAGAGGGCGTCCCTCGGCGGCTTCGGGGAGGGCCTCGGCGATGAGCTGCGGGGTGAAGCCCTCGTCGACGAAGACCGTCTCGGCGTCGCCGAGGAGGTCGGCCGCGGCGGAGGCGATCCTTCGCTTCTCCGGGACGTGCATGGTGGTGCGGAAGGCGAGGGTCGTCTCGAAGCCGGCGCTCTCCACGGGGTAGGCGCCGCCGTGGGTGCGGCGGACCAAGCCGTGGTCCTCCAGGGCGCGGAGGTCACGGCGGACGGTTTCCTTGGCGACGCCGAGCTCGGTGGCGAGTGCGGTGACGTCCACGGAGCCGGAGGTCCGTGCCGCCCTGACGATTTCCCGCTGGCGCTCTTCCGCGGTCATGGCCGCCGCCTCCTTCCCTCGCTGTGCCCGTTCGGGCCCTGTGGGGAAGTTCTACAGCGGGGGGCGGTGCGTGAACAGGCTCGGAGCGGGGGTGATGGTGCCCGGGTGTGCCCGTTTGGCGGGGCCTGGGCCTCTGCTTCGGGCTTGGTCCGTGCCCGTTCTGGGGGTGGGGGGTGCCCGTTCGCTGCCCGCTCTGGCGCGGGGGCCTTGGTTGCCGTTGATCACCGGCTTCGCCGAGTTCGTCCTCAAACGCCGGACGGGCTGGAAATCCAGCCCGTCCGGCGTTTGAGGACGCCCCCGCGCAGCGGGTTTTCGGGAAGGGGCGGGATTGGGGAAAGGAGCCGTCAGTACGGCCACACCGGCGGGTTCGTGCAGAAGTGGCCCCCCAGGTTCGCGTGGTCCGGGTTCGCGGGATCCAGTTCACCCTGCTCCGCGACCAGCTTCGCCGCGTACTGCTCGGAGTCGTCCTGCGGCGAGTACCCCAGCGCCCGCGCCGACGAAAGGTCCCACCACAGCCGCGTGTTGGCGGACGACCCGTACACCACCGCATGCCCCACCGCGGAAGCGGTCAGCGCCGCGTGGAAGAGCCGGGCCCCGTCCCCGGGGCTCATCCAGACCGACAGCATCCGCACACTCGTCGGCTCCAGGAAGCACGAACCGATCCGCACGGAGACCGTCTCGAGGCCGTGCTTGTCCCAGTAGAGCTGGGCGAGGTCCTCGCCGAAGGACTTGGAGAGGCCGTAGAACGTGTCGGGACGGCGCGGAGTGTCCACCGCGATCAGCGGATCGTCGTCGCCGACGGGCCGCGGCGTGAACCCCACCGCGTGGTTCGACGAAGCGAAGACGATCCGGCCGACGCCCTCCTCGCGCGCCGCTTCGTAGAGGTTGTACGTCCCCTCGATGTTCGCCCGCAGGATCTTGTCGAAGGAGGACTCCAGGGAGATGCCCGCGAGATGGATGACCGCGTCGACACCCCGCACGGCCTCCCGTAGCACCTTCCTGTCCGCGAGGTCCGCCGTGATCGCGTCCGGCTCGCCCTCGATGGGCCGCACGTCGAGCAGCCGCAGTTCGTAGCCGTACGCCGGAAGCAGCCCCCGCATCAGGGTGCCGAGGCCGCCTGCGGCGCCGGTGAGCAGGACGGTGCGGGGAGCGGGCATGAGGGTCTCCTCGGATCAGCGTCAGCGTCAGCATCAGCGTCAACGCCAGCGGCTGCGTTCGCATCTGCGTACAGCATTCATATCTGTGGACACGCTAGGGATCAACGGCTCGTCGCGTCAAGTGTCGTACGGAGGCGGGGAATCCGCCCGACGATTGCCCATGGATCATCGATCTCCTGTGGATCTCTTGTCGACCTTGGGTCGACTCGGGCGCTTGACCGGGGCTCAGGGGCGGCTTAGCGTGGGTCTGTTCAGAAATATGGACGTGGATCAGAAACGTGCACGCTAAGGGAGAGCCCGTGACGTCAGCACCCCTCGCCGCTCGACTCGACATCCCCAGCGGGCCGCTGTTCTTCCCGGTCACCGCCTACGCACCGGACGGCTCCGTCGACCTCGACGTCTTCCGCGCGCACGTGCGCGCGGGCGTGGACGCGGGCGCCGCGGCCGTGTTCGCGTGCTGCGGCACGGGCGAGTTCCACGCCCTGACGCCCGAGGAGTTCCGGGCCTGTGTCGGTGCCGCCGTCGAGGAGACGGCGGGGCGGGTGCCGGTGGTCGCGGGCGCCGGGTACGGCACCGCGCTGGCCGTACGGTACGCGCGCCTCGCCGAGGAGGCCGGTGCCGACGGGCTGCTCGCGATGCCGCCCTACCTCGTCGTGGCCGGACAGGAGGGCCTGCTGCGGCACTACGCCGAACTGGCCGCGGCCACCTCCCTCGAAGTCATCGTCTACCAGCGCGACAACGCCGTGTTCAGCCCGGAGACGGTCGTCGAGCTCGCCCGCACCGAGGGCGTCATCGGCTTCAAGGACGGCCTCGGGGACATGGACCTGATGCAGCGCATCGTCAGTGCGGTGCGCGCCGAAGTCCCGGAGGAATTCCTCTACTTCAACGGCCTGCCCACCGCCGAGCTGACAGGGCTCGCCTACCGCGGCATCGGCGTGAGGCTCTACTCGTCGGCCGTCTTCTGCTTCGCGCCCGACATCGCGCTCGCCTTCCACCGGGCCTTCAACGCCGGGACCGCCGAGGGCGACGCCACCGTGAACCGGCTCATCGACGGCTTCTACCGCCCCTTCGTGGAGCTGCGCGGTGAGGGCCGCGGCTATGCCGTATCGCTCGTCAAGGCGGGCGTGCGGCTGGCCGGGCTCGATGTCGGCGGGGTGCGGACACCGCTGCACGAACCCGCCGACGAACACATCAAGCGCCTCGCGGAGCTGACCGAGCGCGGGCGCGCCCTGCTGCGGGAGGAGGGCGCGTGAGCCCCGTGAGTCGCATGCGTGCCTCCGCCTTCCTCTACCCCTGGGATGTCGTCGGCGACCCCGCCGCCCCCGCGCGCGTCGCGGACCTCGGCGTCCAGCAGGTCACCCTCGCCTCCGCCTACCACTCCACGCGCGCGCTGACCCCCCGCCACCCGCGCCACCGCATCGTCACCGCCGAGCACGCGGCGGTGCTGTACGGACCCGACGGCCGGTGGGAGGGGCGCGCGCTGCGTCCGTACGCGGCCGGAAGCTGGGCCCCGGGCGATGCCTACGGGGAGGCTGCCGAGGCGCTCGTAGCCGCCGGGCTCGACGTGCACACCTGGGTGGTCCTCGCCCACAACTCCCGTATGGGCGCCGACCATCCGGACACCTCCGTCGTCAACGCCTACGGGGACCGCTAC
The DNA here is from genome assembly GCF_040730185.1 of Streptomyces sp. Je 1-332. Lineage (NCBI taxonomy): Bacteria > Bacillati > Actinomycetota > Actinomycetes > Kitasatosporales > Streptomycetaceae > Streptomyces > Streptomyces sp. Je 1-332. The sequence goes on along the minus strand of NZ_CP160402.1, from coordinate 1,835,219 downwards.
CCCTGGGCGCCCTGCATCGCCCAGCCCGCCACGCGCGCGTACCTCGTCGACCTCGCCGCCGAGGCCGCCGTCCGCCCCGGGGCGAGCGGCACCGAGCTGGAGTCCCTCGGCTGGTACGGACTCGCGCATCTGCACGCCCACGACAAGATCGCCGGGGTGTCGCTCGGTGAGGCCGGGCAGTACCTGATGTCGCTCTGCTTCTGCGCGGACTGTGGCGAGGGGTACGCCCGACAGGGGCTGGCTCCCGGCGAGTTGGCGGCCCGGGTCCGCCGCGCCCTGGAGCCCGTGTGGCGGGGCGAGGAGCCTCCCGGCGGCTGGGAGGCGGTGGAGCGGCTCCTCGGCGCCGAGACGGCTGCCGCCACGCGCGCGTGGCGCGAGGAGACCGCCCGCACACTCCAGGAGGCGGCGATCGCAGCCGTGCGCGCCGCCGCTCCCAACGGCTTCCGTGTGCTGCTGCACGCCGACCCGGTGACGTACCACTGCGGTGCCAACGCCGGAGTCGACCCGGAGCACATCCTCTCCGTGGCCGACGGCGTCGTGGTGCCCTGCACGGGAGGCGCGGACGCCCTGAAGGCGTTCGCTCCGTACCGCACGGACCGCACCACGCTCGCCGCGAACCTGACCGTCGTGTCCGGCATGGGCGGCGCCCCCGGCACCCTCGCCGCCGACGCCGCGCGCGCGGTCGCTCTGGGCGCGGACGAACTGCGGCTCTACCACGCCGGGTTGGCGTCGGACGCGGATCTCGCGCAGGTGAGGACGGCCCTTTCGGAGCTCAAGTAGCCCCTGTCGCCCGCCAAGTGAAGACGGTTACCATCCGCGCAACCATTCGCTCCAGTACGAGGAGACAAGGTGCGCGACAAGGGGATATCGGCGCTGTTCTGTGCCGGGTTCATGGCAGGCGCGGCGGTACTCGGCGGGGCCGTGCCCGCCGCCGCGCAGACGGACGGGAGCCAGGCCGCCGCGCCCGACATCCGGGATCGGCTGGAGAAGATACCCGGCATGAAGGTCGTCTCCGTGGCCGACAGGGAGGGCTACCCCCTCTACACGCTCACGTACGCCCAGCCCGTCGACCACGGCAACCCCCGCGCCGGCACCTTCACCCAGCGCGCCACGCTCTGGCACAAGGCCACGGACAAGCCGACCGTGCTCTACACCGGCGGCTACACCTTGGCGTCCAACACCACGGCCCTCACCAAGTTGATCGACGCCAACCAAGTCAGCGTCGAGCACCGCTACTTCGAGCAGTCACGGCCCTCGGGCCCGGCCGGCTCCGACTGGTCCAAGCTCACCGTCGAGCAGGAATCCGCCGACGAGCACCGCCTCACCCGGGCGCTGCGCGGCATCGAGAAGGGCAAGTGGCTGGGCACGGGCGCCAGCAAGGGCGGGATGACAGCGACGTACCACGAGCGTTTCTACCCCGACGACCTGGACGCGGTCGTCGCCTTCGTGGCCCCGAACGACGCGAACAACAAGGACGACAGCGGCTACGAGCGCTTTTTCAGGACGGTCGGCACGGCCGAATGCCGCAAGGCCCTGAACGCCGTGCAGCGCGAGATGCTGGTACGCCGCGAGGCGCTGCTCCCCAAGTTCGAGGCGGACGCCAAGGCCAACGGCGACACGTTCGAGGAGACGCTCGGCACCACCGACCGGGCCTACGAGTTCGCCGTGCTCGACCAGGTGTGGAACTTCTGGCAGAGCGGCACCGTCGACAACTGCCCGACCGTGCCCGACGCCGAGCAGGCGAGCGACGACGAGCTCTACGACTGGTCGAAGAAGCACGGCTTCAGCGTCTACCAGGACGAGTCCCTCGGCACGAACGGCACGGGCCCCTACTACCGTCAGGCCGCCACCCAACTCGGCTGGGCGGACCTGAAGTTCAAGCACCTCAAGGATGTCCGCCACTACCCGGACATCTACCAGCCCAACTCCGTCCTTCCCGAGGCGATGCGCGGCTCGTACAACAACCGGACCATCGCCGACGTGGACCGCTGGGTGAAGACCCGCGGCCAGCGGATGATGTTCATCTACGGCGAGAACGACCCGTGGAGCGCGGAGAAGTTCACCCCGAGCCACCGCGACTCCTACCGCTACGAGGTCCCCGGCTCCAACCACGGCGCCTCCATCGCCAAACTCCCGGCCGCCGACCAGGCCGAGGCCATCGCGACGATCAAGCGCTGGGCCGACGTGAAGTAGCCGCCACCGGTGGGGCCTTGAGCAGGGGCATGGCGATCAGCAGCCGTGCCCCCGCGAGGACCGGCAGCAGGACGCGGTAGTCGACTGTCTCGATCAGGGCCGCGCCCAGGGCGATGCCCAGCGCGGTCGGCGTGAACATCAAGGTGTTCGCGGTCGCCGCGGCGCGGCCCAGGAGGGCCTGCGGTGTCTCGCGCTGTACCGCCGTCATGCCCGCGATCAGCACGCAGGGCAGCCCGAGTCCGTTGGCGAGGCTGCCCGCCAGGGCCGTCCCGTCGTACGGCAGTGCGTGCAGGGCCGCGGCGATGGCGGTGAGCGCGATGCCCGCCCCGCCGAAGCGGCGTCCCCCGAAGCGCTGCAGCAGCGCGCCCGACGCGACGCCGACCGCGACCGAGCCGGCTCCCTGCACGACGTACAGCACGCCCGTGTACGCGGGGGAGTGGCCCAGTCCCTCCACGACCGCGTAGACGGCGGCCCCGCTGATCCCCGAGGTCAGCATGGTCAGACCGCCCGCGCGGATGAGGGGGCGCAGCTGCCGGCTGCCCCACAAGTAGCGGGCGCCTTCGGCTGTTCGGCCGCACCAGCTCTTCGTGGTGCGTGCGGGTGCGTCCTCCCGTACCCGCAGCAGCGTGAACATTCCGGCCGCCAGTACGAAGGTTGCGGCGTCCAGGAGCGCCACCCGGGCGCCTCCGTACGCGGCGAAGAGGCCTGCTCCGGCGAGCGGCGCGATCAGCTTCATGCCCTCGTTAGCCGACATCCGCAGACCGTTGAAGTCCCCCGTCAGGTCCCTGCCGACCGCCGACGTCACCAGCGCCGCCTCCGCCGCGTCAGTGATGGCGCCGCATGCCCCGTACAGGAAGAGCACGGCGTAGAGGATCCACAGTGTGTCCGGGGAGTCGACGAACAGGAGGGAGGTCAGCAGGGCGCCCAGGGCCAGGTTCACGCCGATGAGCAGGGGTTTGCGGCGGGTGCGGTCGGCGAACGTCCCCAGGAGGGGGCCGACCAGGGTCGGGGCCCAGAGCGCGAAGGTGCACAGGGCCGCCAGGCCGTCCGAGCCGGTCAGATCCTTGACCCAGACCCCGGCGACCAGCCACATCGCGGAGCTCCCGAAGCCGGAGACCACCACCGCCCCCAGGCAGAGACGCGCGTCGCGGTTGCGCAGGACGCGCGTGATCGTGGATGTCGCGGCAGGTGCGGCAGGTGTCATGGCAGGTGATGGTGGTTCTAAGTTCCCCGGCCCGGCATAGGGCAGGTGCGGTAGATCGGCCTCTCGGTTTCGGCGATGAGTTCCGGCGTCGGGGCCGGTCTACAGAGGCAGGACCGGCGGGGCCGGTCTACAGGGGCAGGACCGCGGTCCGTCGTGCGGGGCCGCCGAGAATCGGGAGCATTCATGACGGAGACGATCGACTTCGCGCCGCAGGCCCGGCTGGTGGCGGCCGTCGCGGAAGGCGTGAGCGACGAGCAGCTCGCGGGGCCCACGCCCTGTCCGGAGTACCGGGTGCGTCATCTCCTCGGTCATCTGGTCGGTCTGACCGCCGCGTTCCGGGACGCCGCGCGCAAGGACCTCGGGCCCCACCTCGACCAGGACCCGGGCAGCGCCGTGCCGGACCTCGACCCCGAGTGGCGTGCCGCCCTGCCGAAGCTGCTCGACGAGCTCGCGGAGGCGTGGCGCGACCCGGCCGCGTACGAGGGCATGACCCGGGCGGGCGGTGTCGATCTGCCGGGCGCCGTCGCCGGGGCCGTGGCCATGGACGAACTCGTGGTGCACGGATGGGACTTGGCGCGGGCGACGGGCCAGGCGTACGCACCCGACGAGGCGAGCCTGCGCGTGGCGCAGGGGCTGCTCACGCCCCAGGAGGGCGACGACTCCGGGAACAGCCTCTTCGGGTCCGTGGTGCCGGTGCCGGACGAGGCCCCGCTCCTCGACCGGGTGATCGGTCTCAGCGGGCGGGACCCGGGGTGGGCGCCGCCCGGGGCTTAGTCACCAGGCTTCCCCCCGGCTTCCTCCCGGCTTCCTCCGGATCAGGTATTGATCGGGTAAAGGGTCTCGCGGGGCAGCGTGTGATGCGCGTAGACAGTGCGCGTAGACACGCACTGACCTGCCCTGACTCTGATCCGGAGAGAACGCACCCATGCGCAAGTCCCTACGAACGGCGGGCATCGCCACCGCCTGCGCCGTCGCCGGCGCCGCGCTGTACGGCACCGGCGCCGCCACCGCCGACAACGCACCGGCGCGGCACACCGCCGAGCCGCAGAACATCGGCGTGCTCGTCGGCGAGATCGACGACTACTACGGCGCGTACCAGGACGCCGACGGCGTCTGGCGCTCCTCGCCCAAGAGCCCGTACGCCAAGGATCTGGCGCGCGTCCAGGCCAAGGCGAGGAAGGACATCCGAAAGGCCGCTGCGCACGTCGGCGGCCACGGCAAGAAGCCCGCGATCGTCCTCGACGTGGACGACACCGCGCTGCTCAGCTTCGACTACGAGAAGACCACCAACTACACGTACGACAACGCCACATGGGACGCGTACGTGAAGGCGGCCGAGCGCCCCGCCGTCTTCGGCATGCCCGAACTCGTCAAGTACGCCAAGAGCAAGGGCGTCGAGGTCTTCTTCCTGACCGGCCTGAGCGAGTCGCAGCGCGCGGGCGCCGTCACGAACCTCGCCAGGGCCGGGTACGACACGCAGCTGGACACCACGCACGTCTTCACCAAGAACAAGACGGCCCCGCCCGCCTATCTCAGCGGCTGCGCCACGCCCGCCAAGTGGGAGTGCACCACGGTGCAGTTCAAGGAGGGCACCCGCAAGCACATCGAGTCGCAGGGCTACAACATCGTCGGCAGCTTCGGTGACCAGGTCTCCGACCTCGCGGGCGGGTACGCGGACAAGACGTACAAGCTGCCGAATCCGACGTACTTCGTGGAGTAGACCGTCAGGTCCGGCGCTCGCGCCGTTGACCTCCGCGGGGTGCCGTCCCGCTCTGACCGGCACCCCGCGGCGGAACGCCGGTCCGCAGCGACAGCCGCAGCGCTAGCGCTTCAGCGCAGCCGACATCATCGACTTCGCGATCGGCGCCGCCAGGCCGTTGCCGCTGACCTCCGACCTCGCCGCGTCCGACGACTCGACGATGACGGCGACCGCGACCTCCTTGCCGTCGCTGCCCTTGGCGTACGACGTGAACCAGGCGTACGGCGTCTTGCTGTTGTTCTCGCCGTGCTGGGCCGTGCCCGTCTTGCCGCCCACGTCCGCGCCGCTGATCCGCGCGTTCGTGCCGGTGCCCTTCTCGACGACCGTCTCCATCGCGGACTGCAGCTGGCTCGCCGTGTCCTCGCTCATCACACGCTCGGAGTCCGCGTCGTCGAACGAGTCGAGCACATCGCCGTTCGAGTCGGTGATCTGGGACACCATGTGCGGCGAGACCAGCTCGCCGCCGTTGGCGATCGCGCCTGTGACCATGGACATCTGCAACGGCGTCGCCGTCACGTCGAACTGGCCGATGCCGGTCAGCGCCGTCTGGGCCTTGTCCATGTCGGAGGGGTAGACGCTCTCGGACGCGCGCACCGGCACGTCCAGCTTGTCCGTGTTGAAGCCCATCTTCTCGGCCATCGCCTTGACCTTGTCCTGGCCCAGGTCGACCGCCAGCTTCGCGAAGACGTTGTTGCACGAGTACTGGAGCGCCGTACGGATCGAGGCGTCCTCGCAGGGCGCGCTCGCGCTCTCGTTCTTCAGGACCGTCCGCGTGCCGGGCAGCGTGTACGGGTTCGGGCTGTCGGTCCCGGTGTCCGCCGAGCCGTAGAGCCCGTCCTCCAGGGCCGCCGCCGCGACGACCAGCTTGAACGTCGAACCGGGCGGAAGCGGCTGCCGCAGCGCGCGGTTGACCATCGGCTTCTCCTCGTCCTTCAGGAGCGCCTGCCACTCCTTGGAGTCCGTGGAACCGCTGATGTCCGAGGGGTCGTACGAGGGCGTCGAGACCAGGCCGAGGATCTTGCCCGTCTTCGGGTCGACGGCGACGGCCGCGCCCTTCTTGTCGCCGAGCGACTTGTACGCCGCCTTCTGCACCGCGGGGTCGATCGTCGTGATCACGTCACCCGGGTCGGCGCGCTTGTTGGTGAGCGTGTCCAGCGGGTTCTTCAGCCGCGTGTCGGTGCCGTCGAGGACGTCCTTGTAGATGCCCTCGAGCTGCGTGGCCCCGTACACCTGCGAGCTGTAGCCCGTGACGGACGAGTACAGGTCACCGTCCTTGTAGGTGCGCTTGTACTTGAGGTCGCCGCCCTTCGTCCGCTCGGAGCCGGTGACCGCGTCACCGCCCACGATGATGTCGCCCAGCGGGTTCGCGTACTGCTCGATCGCGTTGCGCCGGTTCAGCTTGTCGTCCGCGAGCGCCTTCGAGTCGTAGAACTGCACCCACGTCGCCCGCACCAGGAGGGCGAGCACGAGCAGCAGCGTGAAGACCGAGGCGTTCCTGATCGTCTTGTTCATCCCATAAAAGGACGAGCAGAGCGGACGTATTCGTTCCGTTCTGCCGGGTTTCTCAGAGATTCCTCATACTGCGGGCGGCGGATTCAGTCGGCGTTCATGAAACCCGCCTCGTACGCCGCGATCACCGCCTGCGTGCGGTCCCGCGTCCCCGTCTTGGCCAGCACCGACGCCACGTGCGTCTTCACCGTCGCCGGACCCACCCCCATCCGGCCTGCGATCTCCGCGTTCGTCAGGCCCGCCGCCATCAGCCGCAGCACCTCGCTCTCGCGCCCCGTCAGCCTCGCCACCCAGGCCGGCGGCGCGGGCTTCGCGCGCGCGTGCTCGGCGGCCAGGGCGCGCACCGCCGCGGGGAAGAGCAGCGAGTCACTGCGCGCCACGAGCCGAACCGCCTGTACGAGTGAGTCCGCGTCGGCCCGCTTGAGCAGGAACCCGGAGGCCCCCGCGCGCAGCGCCTCGTACACGTAGGAGTCGTTCTCGAAGGTCGTCACGACCACGATCCGCGGCGGGTCGGCCTGCGTCCGCAGGATCTGCTCGGTGGCCCGGATGCCGTCGATCTCCGGCATCCGTACGTCCATGAGCACCACGTCGGGCTGCGCCTCGCGCACGACGGACACCGCCTCCGCGCCGCTCGCCGCCTCGCCGACGACCTCCAGGTCGGGCTCGGCGGAGAGGATCACGCGCAGGGCGGTGCGGACCATGCGTTCGTCGTCGGCGAGCACGATGCGGATCGAGGGGGCTGCCGTCTCGGTCATGCGGGTCCCTTCAGGGGAAGTCGTACGTCCAGTCGCCAGCCGCCGTTCACCGGACCCGCCTCGGCGGTGCCGCCAAGGAGCCTGGCGCGGTCGGTGATGCCGCGAAGGCCGTGGCCACCGCCGGGGCGGGAGGCGGGGGCGCCGTCGGGCAGCGGGTTCTCGGCGACGATCTCCAGGTCGGTGCCGTCCAGGGCGATCCTCAGCGTCACCGGGGCGTCGGGGCCCGCGTGCCGCAGCGCGTTGCTCAGGCTCTCCTGGACGATGCGGTAGGCCTCGCGGGAGACCATCGGGGGCAGGGCGTCCGGTCCTTCGGGGCCGAGCTCGACCGTGGCCCGCACCCGCAGGCCGCCGGCCCGGGTGCGCTTGAGGAGCCCGTCGAGATCGGCGGAGAGGGTGGGGGCGGGAGCCGTCGGGCTCGCCTGACCGCCGCCCTCCCTCAACACGCCGAGCACCGCGTCGAGTTCACTCACCGTCCGCCGGGTCGTCTCCTCGATCGCGGCCAGCGCTTCACGGACGAACTCCGGGTCGCGGTCGAGGACCCTGCGGGCGGCGCTCGCCTGGAGCGTGACCGCGCTCAGGGCGTGGCCCACCGAGTCGTGCAGCTCCCTCGCGAGCCGGTTGCGTACGGCGAGGTCCGCCGCGCGCTGCTCGGCCGCCGCGAGCCGGTCGGCGGGCGAGGGCCCGAGGAGTTCGGGTGCCCAGCGCGCGAGCAGGCCCCCGGCCGCGGCGGCGCACCCCGCGAGCGCCACGAGGGAGAGGACCCCGATGACCGGGGCGAGCGCCAGCATCCAGCCTTCGCCGAAGACTTCGGGCATCCCGATCCGGCTGTCGCGCAGTGCCGCGGCGAACGGCAGCGCGATCAGGACCGCCGCGAACGGCGGCAGGGCGAGGGACATGCCGCTGATGACCCCGCCGAACCCGAGGTGCAGCGTGAACCAGGCGACGGTGCGGCCGCGCGCCTGCCGGGACCGCGCGGGCCCGTCGGCCAGCGTGTCGCCCGGTACGTCGCACAACGCGCGTACGGCGGCCACCGACATGGGTCGGGTGAGCGGGAAGAGCGCGGTGATCGCGGCCAGCGGCAACCCCACCGCGAACGCGGTGAGTTGGGAGGTGGGTGAGCCGAACACGTTGTCCTCGCCGAGCAGCGGCCCGACCACGACGGAGCCCACGAAGACGTACGGCATGGCGAGCGCGCCGCCCAGGATCAGATGGATCCAGCGGCGCCGCGTCCGCCGTCCGAACAGGGCCGGGAGGGCTGCCGCGAGCGTCCTCACGCCGGTTGCCGCGGGGCACGGACGGCCGCGCCCGCCCGCTCCTTGAAGAAGACCACCCCGAGGGTGGCCACCAGTGCCCCGACGATCATCTGGACAGAGTAGGTCAGGAGCATCGCCGCCGTCGGCTGCCGGGCGATGTCGTCCTCGCCGATGACCGAGGCGAACAGCAGCCAGCCACCCCAGCAGGCGACCGCGCCCGAGCCGAGCCAGGCCAGGGCGAGCGGCACCTTGACGGGCAGTGCGGGAGCCCGCCGGAAGGTGAGGAGCAGAGCGCCGGCGACCGCGGAGCAGAGGTAGATCATGTCCATCGCTTCGAGGACGTAGAAGTCGGTCGTGCGCTCATCGACGCGCGCCTCGCTGAGACCGGCCGTGGAGCCGGTGACCCAGAGCAGGTGCATGACCAGGGGTGCGAGGGCGAGGATGGCGGCGGTGCCGAGGGCCTGTCTCATGCGCCCAGCCTTCCGGCGGGGGGACCCGGGCACCTCCTGCCCGGCGATGATCCGGGTCCGCCGTGCGGGGGAGGGGCCGGAATTGGTCAGCCCGTCCGGCGTTTGAGGACGAACTCGGCGGAGCCGGTGATCGACGGTGCGCGAGGCTCCTACGCCAGCACCAACACCGCCTCGTCGATCTCCTCGCCCCGCGCATGCGCGAAGCCCCGCGCGGCGGCGGTCACCCGAAAGCCGCACTTCTCCAGCACCCGCAGGGACCCCGCGTTGTCCGCTGCCGCCCGCGCGTACAGCGGGCGCTCCGGCACCTCCGCGAGGAGGGCCCGCAGGGCGGCCGTGGCCAGCCCCCGGCCCCAGTAATAGCGGTCGATCCAGTACGTGACCTCCCGCTCGCCCGGCTCCCCGTACACCGCCGCGCTGCCCACCACGTCGCCGTCCGCGAGGACCGTGCGGGCGACGACGTCGTCCGACTCCCGAAGGCCCTTCCAGTGGGCCTCGAAGAGCGTCCAGTCGGACGTCTTCGGAGAGGTGAACGCGGCCACGTGGTTCGACTCGGGATCGTTCATCTGCCGGTAGAAGACCGGGAGATCACTGTCGTGCACCGCTCGCAGACTGACATCCATGCTCATCGTGTTCCTGCTCGGGCTCTCCATGCTCAGAGCCTACGAGTCGCCAGTGTCAGCCGGTCCCGCGCGTCGAACAGCGCGTCCTTCACCATCTGTTCGTGCGCCGGCGTCAGCCGCGCAACCGGCACGGAGCAGCTGATCGCGTCCCGCGCGGGCGTGCGGTACGGGATCGCGACGCCGAAGCAGCGCAGGCCGAGCGTGTTCTCCTCGCGGTCGACGGCGAAGCCCTGCTCGCGGACCGTGCGCAGCTCCTCGATCAGCTTCTCGCGGTCGGTGATCGTGTGCTCGGTCAGCGCGGGCAGCGTCTCGGGGAGCATCTTGCGGACCTGCTCGTCGGTGTGGGTGGCGAGGAGCGCCTTGCCCAGCGACGTCGAGTGCGCGGGGAGGCGGCGGCCCACCCGCGTGAAGGGCCGCAGGTAGTGCTGCGACTGGCGCGTGGCGAGGTACACGACGTTCGTGCCGTCGAGCCGTGCCAGGTGGATCGTCTCCGTGGTGTCGTCCGAGAGGCGGTCGAGCGTGGGACGCGCCGCCGCCACCACCTCGTCACCGTCGATGTACGAGGTGCCGACGAGGAGCGCCCGTACCCCGATCCCGTACCGCGTGCCCGTCGCGTCCGTCTCGACCCAGCCGAGCTCCACCAGCGTACGAAGGAGCATGTACAGGCTGGACTTGGGATACCCGACGGCTTCCTGGACGGCGGCCAAAGAGTGCATTCCGGGGCGTCCCGCGAAATACTCGAGCAACTCAACCGTCCGCACAGCGGACTTGACCTGTGCCCCGCCAGTCTCGCCAGCCGACATCGCCCTTGACCCCTTAGTTCGACGAGAAATAGTCTCCGAAGTCTCCGCTATTCATCACCGGAGACAGCGTTCAGCATATCGAACAGCCCAGGTGGGTGGCAGCACATCTGTGGCATCACCTCTGGAGGACCCCGCGGTGGCAGCAGCACCAGTCTGGAGTGTCGACCCCCGAACCGGGAAGCAGCGCGAACAGGTTGCGGTCGAAGCCACAGTCGAAGAGGTGGATCAGGCGGTACGTGCCGCGCTGACCGCCAAGGACGCCCTCGCCGACCGCGCCGTGCGCGCCGCCTTCCTGCGCTCCGCGGCCGAACTGCTCGACGGGGCGAAGGATCACCTGGTGGAGGCCGCGGACGCGGAGACCGCGCTCGGTCCCGTCCGGCTCACCGGTGAACTCGCCCGCACCTGCTACCAGTTGCGGGCCTTCGCGGACGTCGTCGACGAGGGCGGTTTCCTCGGCGTCGTCATCGACCACCCCGACAGCAGCGCCACGCCACCCATCCCGGACCTGCGGCGCTACAAGATCCCGCTGGGCGTCGTGGCCGTCTACTCCGCGTCCAACTTCCCGTTCGCCTTCTCCGTACCCGGCGGCGACACCGCGAGCGCGCTCGCCGCGGGCTGCCCCGTGGTCGTCAAGGCGCACCCGGACCACCCGGCCACCTCCGAGCTTGTGGCGTCGACGCTGCGCCGGGCCGCGGCCCTGCACGGCATCCCCGAGGGCGTCGTCGGCCTCGTGCACGGCTTCGACGCGGGCGTCGAGCTCGTCAAGCACCCGCTTGTGTCCGGCGCGGGCTTCACCGGCTCGATCCGCGGCGGCCGCGCCCTCTTCGACGCGGCGGCGGCCCGCCCCGTGCCGATTCCCTTCCACGGAGAGCTCGGCTCCCTCAACCCGGTCGTCGTGACCGAGGCGGCGGCGGTCGAGCGCGCGGAGGAGATCGGAGCGGGCCTCGCGGGTTCGATGACGCTCGGCGTCGGCCAGTTCTGCGTCAAGCCTGGCCTGGTCTTCGCTCCGGCGGGCGCGGGCGGCGACCGGTTCATCAAATCCCTGACCGAGGCGGTCAGCGACACCGAGGCGGGGGTGCTCCTCGACCACCGGATGCGGGACAACTTCGTGGCGGGCGTACGCGAGCGCGGTCAACTGCCGGACGTGGACGCGCCGGTGACGCCGGGTGCGGGCAGCGAGCACACGGTGAGCGCGGGCTTCCTGACGGTCCCCGCGGCGAAGCTCGCCACCGAGGGTGAGCACGACCTGCTCCTGGAGGAGTGCTTCGGCCCGGTGACGGTCGTCGCGCGCTACGAGGACGACGCGGAGATCACCGCCGCCCTCACCCGGCTCTCCGGCAACCTCACGGCCACGGTGCAGCTGTCCGCCGAGGAGGCTGCGGGCGAGGGGCGCGGGGCCGCGCTGCTCGCCGAACTGACGCCGCTGGCCGGGCGCGTGCTGGTCAACGGATGGCCGACCGGGGTCGCGGTGGCGCCCGCGCAGCACCACGGCGGGCCCTATCCCGCGACGACGTCCACCTCGACCTCCGTCGGTGGTACGGCGATCGAGCGCTGGCTGCGTCCCGTCGCCTACCAGAACACGCCCGCCGCGCTGCTGCCGCCCGAGCTGCGGGACGAGAACCCGCTGGGGCTCCCGCGCCGCTACGACGGGCGCCTGGAACACTGACGCCCATGGACGTCAACATCCCCGAACTGCCCTTTCCCTTGCGCACGTACGGCCCCGACGGCAACTGGTCGTACGAGGACGGGGTGCTCACCGGCTGGGCGGGCGCCCGGCAGGACCGCTTCGTGCCGCCGACGGGCGAGGCGCTCGACCCCGCGTCGGACGCGCCTCGCCTCCTCGGGGCGCCCGAGGGGGACTTCCAGCTGATCGCGCGGGTGACGGTCGGTTTCGCGGCGACGTTCGACGCGGGCGTCCTGTACCTGCACGTGGGCGACCGGGAGTGGGCCAAGCTCTGCCTGGAGCGGTCGCCGGACGAGGCGACGGTCTGCACGGTCGTCACCCGCGGCCGCTCCGACGACGCGAACGCGTTCGTGGTGGACGGCAGCAGCGTCTGGCTCCGGATCAGCCGCACGGGCTCGGCGTTCGCCTTCCACGCCTCCCTGGACGGGAAGCACTGGACGTTCGTCCGGATCTTCTCCCTGGGCGAGGAGAAGGCGGCGGGTGCGGCTCTGGTGGGGTTCATGGCGCAGTCGCCCGTGGGGGAGGGGTGTGTGGTGACGTACGAGGGGATCGAGTTCCGCCCGAACTGGCCCCGGGGCCTCAGGGACGGCTCCTAGCACCCTGCGGGGTGGGCGCCGGTCCCGGGGCTCCGCCCCGGACCCCGCTCCTCAAGCGCCGGAGGGGCTATCTTTCCCGCCCACCCACCCGATTGCCCCGCGGTTGGAAGGACGAGCTCGGCAAGGGGCGGGGTTGGGGAGAATTCAGCGTCCCCGTCGCAGACCCAGCGTCGCCACCCCCGAAGCCGCCAGCAACCCCGCCGCGATCAACAGGCTCACCCGCATCCCGGAGACGAAGTCCCCGGCCAACAGGCCCCCGAAGGCGGCGATTCCCAGGCCTCCCGACACCTGCCGGGCCGCGTTGAGGACCCCCGCGGCAAGACCGGCCCGGTCAGCGGGCACCGCCTCCATCATCGCCGCCGTGAGCGGCGGGATCGTCAGGGCGCAGCCCAGGGCCAGCGGCACCATCAGGAACGCGAGGCCGACGGCGGGTGTCGACGCGTCGGCGAACAGCAGGGCCAGCAAGCCCAGGACCGCCACCGCCTGCCCCACCAGCATCGGCACCCGCGGCCCGACCCGCGCCGCCAGCTTGCCCGCCGCGACGTTCGTGACCGCGATGAGCCCGGTCATCGGCAGGAACATCAGCCCGGCCCACAGCGCCGAACGCCCCTGCACCTCCTGGAAGAAGAGGCTGAAGACGAAGACGAGACCGTAGAAGGCGACGCTGCACGCGGCCCCGGCCGCGACGGTGATCGCGACCGTCCGGTCGCGGAAGAGACCGAGCGGCACCACCGGGTGCGCCTGCCGCGCCTCCGTCCACAGGAACACCGCGCCCGCCGCCACCGCGACGACCAGGGCGAACAGACCCGTCGTACCGCCCTCGATCACCGCGAACGTCAGGGCCGTCAGCGTCAGGACCGCGAGCAACTGGCCCGGCACGTCCAGCGGCGCGGGCCGCCGCTCCGAGCGCGGCGAACGCAGCAGCAAGGCCAGCGCAACCGCGCCCAGCGGGACGTTGATGAAGAAGATGCCGCTCCAGTCCCACGCGGTGGTCAGCGCGCCGCCCGCGACCGGGCCGAGCGCCACCGCCACCGAACCGCCCGCCGCCCACAGGGCCACCGCACGCGCCCGCCTGGCCGCGTCGGAATACGCCTGGCGCACCAGAGAGAGCGAGGCGGGCAGGACCACCGCGGCCGCCACTCCCTGCACCACCCGGGCGCCGGTCAGCACGGGCAACGAAGGCGCGAACCCGCAGGCCACCGAAGCGGCCGTGAACACCGTGATGCCGATCGCGTACGCCCGGGTCGCGCCGATCCGGTCGGAGAGCGCGCCGGTGGAGAGCATCAGGGCGGCGAAGGCGAGGGTGTAGGCGTCCACGACCCACTGGAGGCCGGACATGCCGCCGCCCAGGGAGTCGCCGATCGCGGGCAGCGCCACGTTCACCACGGAGGCGTCGAGCGTGATCAGGGCGAAGCCGAGCATGGCGGCCGTGAGCGTGAGGCCGGGGGAGACGCGGCGGCCCCTGCCGGGCGTGGGGCAAGGGGTCGGCGTGGGAGCCGGGGGTGTCAACTGCGCCGCGGCGCTGGAGCCTTCGGTGAGGTTGTTCGTTGCCATGCCCATGAGTCTGCGGACGGCGGCGTGACTACAGTAGTGGCCTGAATGCCATACCTCCGGAGGTTCTGGCCATGTCCCGCCCTAAGTCCGAGCGCTCGCCCCACCGGCCCCACCGCGTCGCCGTCATCGCGCCCTCGCCCGTATCGATGTTCAACCTCGCGATCCCCGAGATGCTCTTCGAGAAGGTCGAGGTGGCCGGCGGGCCCGGCTACGAGGTGGTCGTCTGCACCCCGCAGCCCGGCACCATCGCCACCACCGGTGGACTCAGCCTCCAGGTGGAGCACGGGCTAGATGCCGTGCGCGACGCCGACACCCTCCTCGTCGCGGGCACCGGACACCGCTACGCACCCGACCCGCGGACCGTCGCCGCCGTCCGCGAGGCCGCCGCAGCGGGCCGGCGCACCGCCTCCATCTGCAGCGGCGCCTTTGTACTCGCCGAGGCGGGCCTGCTCGACGGGCGCAGCGCCACCACGTACTGGCAGCTCGCCGAGGAACTGCGCAGCCGCTACCCCGCGCTCGATCTCAAGGGCGACGTCCTGTACGTGGAGGACGGGCAGGTCATGACGTCCTCCGGGTACGCCGCCGGGATCGACCTGTGCCTGCACATCATCCGCGCCGACTACGGGGCGGCCGTCGCCAACCAAGTGGCCAGGGCCGCGCTCGTCGCCCCCGTACGGCCCGGTGGCCAGACCCAGTTCACCCAGACCCCGCTCCCGCCCGAGCGCGGCAACGCCTGCGCCGACACCCGGGGCTGGGCCATGCGCCACCTCGACGAGCCGCTCACGCTCACCGACCTCGCCCGGCAGGCGGGCGTGAGCGTGCGCACCCTCACCCGCCGCTTCCACGCGGAGAGTGGCGTGAGCCCGCTGCAGTGGCTGCTCCACCAGCGCATCGAGCGGGCCAAGGAGCTCCTGGAGACGACCTCGCTCTCCATGGACCGGGTGGCGCGGGCCTGCGGGCTCGGCACCGCCGACTCGCTCCGCGGCCACCTGGTGCGCCGCACCGGTCTCACGCCCAGCGCCTACCGCGCCCAGTTCAGCCACATCGGAACTCAAAGCTCCCGGAAGACGTCTATCGCAGCGTGATCCACTCAGCACTCCCCACGACGATGCGGACCGCCATGCCGACCGTCATACGCAGCGCCCTCACCGCCGACGCCCCGGCCCTCGCGGCCCTGCACACCCGGGCCCGCGCCACGTACTACCCCGAGGGGCTGCCGGACGGAGCCGTCGACGCGGCGGCGATGTGGCGGGCGGGCATCGAGCGCCGTGGCGGGCATGTGCTGTGCGCGGTCCGCGAGGGGCGGATCGTGGGCCTCGCGTCGTTCCGTACGCCGGAGGGCGAGGCCGCGGACACCGTGACGCTCTTCCAGTTCCACGTCGACCCGGACCACTGGCGCGCCGGGGTCGGCGCGGCCCTGCACGCCGCCTGCGTGGAGGAGTGGCGGGCCGACGGCATCCGGGAGGCCTCCCTGGACGTTCACCGCGAGAACCGGCGGGCCCAGGCCTTCTACGTACGCCACGGTTGGTGTCCCGAAGAGGCGGGCGAGGGCGCGAGCACTCACCTGCGGATGCGGCTGACCGTGACTGCCGGGGAATGAGCGGGGCGGGTCGTACGTTCTTCAACTGACCGGAGGGACCCTCCGTACTACCGTTCGACCTGAAGAGAGCCAGTCACATGCGCGTCGAGATCTGGAGCGACATCGCCTGCCCCTGGTGCTACGTGGGCAAGGCCCGCTTCGAGAAGGCGCTCGCCGCCTTCCCGCACCGCGACGACGTCGAGGTGGTGCACCGTTCCTTCGAGCTCGACCCCTCGCGCGTCAAGGGCGACAGCGGGCTCGTGATCCCGATGCTCGCCAAGAAGTACGGCATGAGCGAGGAGCAGGCACAGGAGGCCGAGCGGAACCTCGGTGTGAACGCCTCGTCCGAAGGCCTTGACTACCTCACCGAGGGACGCGACCACGGCAGCACCTTCGACATGCACCGCCTGCTGCACTTCGCCAAGGAGCAGGGCAGGCAGGACGAGCTGCTCGGGCTCCTGTACCGCGCCAACTTCGCCGAGGAGCGCTCCGTCTTCGACGACGACGAACGGCTCGTGGAGCTCGCGGTCGCGGCCGGCCTCGACGCGGACGCGGCCCGTGCGGTGCTCGCCGACCCGTCCCGCTACGCCGACGACGTACGCACCGACGAGCGCGAGGCCGCCGAGCTCGGCGCGAACGGCGTGCCGTTCTTCGTCCTCGACCGCAAGTACGGGGTCTCCGGCGCCCAGCCCGCCGATGTCTTCACGCAGGCCCTGGAGCAGGCGTGGGGCAGCCGCTCGCCCCTCACCACGCTCGCGGACGGGGACGCCTGCGGCCCCGACGGCTGCGCGGTCCCGCAGGCCTGAACCCCACGATCTCCACAGTCGGTGATGGACGTGGGTGCGAAGGGGCGCGAGAGTTGACCCCATGGGGATCACTACCGGCGCCGCGTTCGCGCCCACGTCGACTTATCTGAACACGGCGAGCTGCGGCCTGCTGCCCGCGACGGCCGTCGAGGCGATCCAGGCTCTCGCGGCGGAGAACGGCACGGGCAGGCGCGGCGGCTCGGGCGACTTCGGGATCGTGCAGGCCGCCCGCGAGTCCTTCGCGCGGCTCGTCGGCGTGCCGCACGCGCGCGTGGCCAACGGCGGCTCGGTCGCCGTGCACGCCGGACTGATCGCCGCGGCGCAGCGGCCCGGCTCCGAAGTCCTCTTCCCCGAGGGGGATTTCAGCTCGATCATCAACCCCTTCGTGGTCCGCGGCGACCTCAAGATCCGTTACGCGCCGCTCGACCAGCTCGCCGAGGCGATCCGTCCCACCACGGCCCTCGTCGTGTACTCCGGCGTGCAGTCGGCCGACGGCCGCATCGCCGACGACGCGGCGGTGCGCGAGGCTGCCGCCGTCCACGGCGCCCGCACCCTCAACGACGCGACACAGGCGGCGGGTTGGCTGCCCTTCGACGCGAGTCTGTACGACTACACCGTCACCGGCGCCTTCAAGTGGCTGCTCTGCCCGCGCGGCACGTCGTTCCTGACGGTGAGCGAGGAAGCGCAGGAATCCCTCGTGCCGTTGCACGGCGGCTGGCTCGCCGCGGCCGAGAGCTGGAACGCGACGTACGGCCCGCTCACGGAACTGGCCCCCGACGCCCGCCGTTTCGACGAGCCCCCCGCCTTCCTCGCGTACCACGGGGCGGCGGCGGCCCTGGCGTACCTCGAAGAGACCGGCATCGAGGCGGTGCACGCCCACGACACGGCGCTGGCGGCCCGTTACCGCGCCGGGCTCGCGGACCTCGGCCACGAGCCGGTGCCCGGCGCCTCACCCATCGTCTCGGTCCCCGGACTCGCGGGCAGAGAGCCCGAGTTGAGCCGGGCCGGCATCATCACGTCCGCGCGGGCGGGACACCTGCGGGCCTCGTTCCATCTGTACAACACAGAGGCCGACGTGGACCGCGTCCTCGACGTGCTCTCCGGCTGACCTAGCCCCGCCCCTCCAAGGGGCAGTCGGCCGTCTCCGTGCACAGGTTCGCCTCCACCCGGCCCAGGAGCCGCGCCAGCTCCGCCCGCTCGCCCGCGTCGAGGCCGGCCAGCGTCTGCTCCTCCAGTTCGCCCCACGCACGCTCCACCTCCGCGAGGAGCCCGCAGCTCGCGTCCGTGGCCTCGACCAGTACCGCGCGGCGGTCGGCCGGGTCGGGGCTGCGGCGTACGTGGCCCGACTGTTCGAGGCGTTGCAGCATCTTGGTGACCGTCGAGGGGTCCAGGTCGACCGCCTTGATGAGCTCCGACTGCCGCACCGGCCCCGCGTCCCAGAGGTACATCATCACGAACTCCTGGCCGGGGTAGAGCCCGAGCTTCTTCAGCACCTTGCCCGCCGCGATCCGGTGCAGCCGGGCCACCCTGCTCACGGTGTGGCTGACGGGGCCCCGCCGCGCCGCGGTGGGGAGCTCGGTACAGGCGGGGTCGGCAGGGTCGGCGGGTTCGCCCGAGGCGTTCATGAGGGCTCCTGAGGGGGAGGAGACGTCCTCCTCTGGGAGGGGAGGAGCTGTACTTCTCCAGATTAGCTTGGCCGACCAAGGAATAGGTTACAGTGGCGTCCGGTTCAATTACTTGGCCGACCAATCACCTTTCCTGGGGGCACCAAGATGACCACCGCGTTCGACTCCATCGACCTCGCGGGCACCCCGCTCGCCAACCGCATCGCCATGGCTCCCATGACCCGAAGCCGGGCCGGCGAGGGCGCCACCGCCACGGATCTCACCGCCGAGTACTACGCCCAGCGCGCCTCGGCGGGCCTGATCATCACGGAGGGCATCCAGCCCTCCGTCGTCGGCCAGGGCTACCCGGACACCCCGGGCCTGCACTCCGCCGAGCAGGTGGCGTCCTGGCGCAAGGTCACGGCCGCCGTGCACGCCGCGGGCGGCAGGATCTTCGCGCAGCTCATGCACGCGGGCCGCATCGGACACCCCGTACTGCTCCCCGACGGCCTGGTGAACGTCGCCCCGTCGGCCGTCGCGGCCGAGGGGCAGGTGTACACGGCGGAGGGCCCCAAGGACTACGTCACGCCGCGCGAGCTGACCGGCGAAGAGGTCCGCGCCACCATCGCCGACTTCGCGGCCGCGGCCCGCAACGCGATCGACGCGGGCTTCGACGGAGTCGAACTGCACGGCGCCAACGGCTACTTGATCCACCAGTTCCTGGCACCGGGCTCCAACCGCCGCACCGACGAATGGGGCGGCACCCCGGAGAACCGCATCCGCTTCGCGGTCGAGACCGCGAGGGCGGTGGCCGCCGAGATCGGCGCGGCCCGCACCGGCATCCGGCTTTCTCCCGGCAACCCCTTCAACGACATCTCCGAGCCGGAGACCGAGCTGGAGGCGACGTACACCTCCCTGGTGAAGGAGCTGAGCGCCCTCGACCTGGCGTACCTGCACGTCATGGAGGTGGGGCCGGTCCGCGAGCTGGTGAGCACCCTGCGCGACGGCTTCAACGGACCCTTCGTCCTGAACCCGGCCACGGAGGGACCCACGGGCCACGACGCGCTCGCCCTGGTGGAGGACGGCACCGCGGACGTCGTCGCGTTCGGCTCGCTGTTCCTCGCCAACCCCGACCTGCCGGCCCGCCTCAAGACCGAAGGCCCGTACAACACGCCGGACCCGACGACGTTCTACGGCGGCACGGAGAAGGGCTACACCGACTACCCGGCGCTGTAGCCGCGCGGGCAGCGGAGACAAGTGTGGCCCGGCACCCCCAGGTGCCGGGCCAACTCTCGTACGGGACCGCCTGCTTCAGCGGCTGCTCACTTCACCGGAGTGAAGTCCCTGGCCCCGATGAATTCCGGTCGCCGGACCGGTGCCGCGAACGGCTCCACCGCCGTGTTCTCCACACTGTTGAACACGATGAAGACGTTGCTGCGCGGGAACGGCGTGATGTTGTCCCCCGAACCGTGCATGGCATTGCAGTCGAACCAGGTAGCGGAGCCCGCCTCACCGGTGAAGAGCCGGATGCCGTAGTCCGAGGCGAGGCTGGTCAGCGTCTCGTTCGAGGGAATGCCCGCGTCCTGCATCTGCAGGGACCGCTTGTAGTTGTCCTTCGGCGTCGCGCCTTCACAGCCGAGGAACGTCTTGTGCGACCCCGGCATGATCATGAGGCCGCCGTTGGTGTCGTGATTCTTGGTGAGCGCGATGGAGACGGAGACGGTCCGCATGTTCGCGAGTCCGTCCTCGGCGTGCCAGGTCTCGAAGTCCGAGTGCCAGTAGAACCCGGAGGCTCCGAAGCCGGGCTTCACGTTGATCCGGGACTGGTGGACGTACACGTCGGAACCCAGGATCTGCCGGGCCCGACCCACCACTCGCGGGTCGGCCGCGAGCTTCTTGAACAGCTCGCTGATCTTGTGCACCTCGAAGATGGTGCGGATCTCCTGGGAACGCGGCTCCACGATGGAGCGCTCGTCCGCCCGCATCGTGGGGTCACCGATCAACCGCTCAAGCTCGGCGTGGTAGACGCTCACCTCGTCCGGGGTGATGAGCTGGTCGATCGCCAGGAAACCGTCCCGTTCGAACCCCGCCAGTTCATCGGCCGCGATCGGCCCCGGCGTACCCGGCTCGGACCACACGACGGGGTCCTTGCGCTCGATGAGGACCTCTTCGGTGCCTCGGGTCGGGTACAGATCGGCGGTGCGTTCGGGTGCGGTGGTCATGGTGTTGCCTGCCTCTCCTCTCGTACGGCCCTTTCCGGGATGTACACCCCCGCCGCCCAGAGGAAAGGGCGGCGAGGGAGATTCTTGGGGCGTGCTCCGGCTAGGCCGGCTCCGGCTCCGTGAGCAGCGGGTACACGCCGTTCTCGTCGTGGTCCTCACGACCCGTGACGGGCGGGTTGAAGACACAGATGCAGTGGAAGTCCTCCTTGATCCGCATCGTGTGCTTCTCGTGCCCGTCGAGCAGGTACATCGTGCCCGGCGTGATCGTGTACTTCTCGCCGGTCGTGTCGTCGGTCAGCTCGGCCTCGCCCTTGGTGCACACGACGGCCTCGATGTGGTTGGCATACCACATCGACGTCTCCGTACCCGCGTACAGGATGGTCTCGTGGACCGAGAAGCCCACCCGCTCCTTGGCGAGGACGATGCGCTTGCTCTCCCAGGTGCCGGACGCGGACTTCACGTGCCGGTCGGTGCCTTCAATGTCCTTGAACGAACGGACGATCACGGTGAGTTGGTTCCTTTTCTCTTACGGGGGTGAGGAGGCGGGCGGCCGGGCCGCCGCCGGTGCGGCGGCGGCCCGGCGCACCGCTCAGGCGGTCTCGCGCACCGCGCGGGCGAGCGTGCGAAGTCCTTCGTCCAGCTCGTCGGCGGTGATCGTCAGCGCCGGAAGGAGCTTGACGACCTCGCTCTCGGGTCCTGAGGTCTCGATGAGCAGACCGAGTTCGAAGGCGCGCTTGGCGATGGCGCCCGCGCGTGCCTTGTCGATGAACTCCATGCCCCAGACGAGACCGCGGCCGCGGTACTCCTTGATGGCGCCGGGGTTCTCGTCGACGATGGCGGCGAAGGCCTCCTCGACCTGCTCGCCGCGTGCGCGGGTCTGCTTCTCCATGGCCGGGCCGTCGGACCAGTAGGTCTCCAGGGCGGCGGCGGCCGTGACGAACGCGGGGTTGTTGCCGCGGAAGGTGCCGTTGTGCTCGCCCGGCTCCCAGATGTCCAGCTCGGGCTTGAACAGCGTCAGCGCCATCGGCATGCCGTAGCCGCTGATGGACTTGGACACCGTCACGATGTCCGGCGTGATGCCGGCCTCCTCGAAGGAGAAGAACGCGCCGGTGCGGCCGCAGCCCATCTGGATGTCGTCGACGATGAGCAGCATGTCCCAGCGCTCGCACACGTCGGCGAGCTTGCGGAGCCACTCGGCGCGGGCGACGTTGATGCCGCCCTCGCCCTGCACCGTCTCGACGATCACGGCGGCGGGCTGGTTGAGGCCGGAGCCCTGGTCTTCGAGAAGACGCTCGAACCAGACGAAGTCGGGGGTGGTGCCCTCGAGGTAGCGGTCGAAGGGCATCGGCGTGCCGTGCACCAGCGGGATGCCGGCGCCGGCGCGCTTGAAGGCGTTGCCGGTCACCGCGAGCGAACCGAGCGACATGCCGTGGAAGGCGTTCGTGAACGACACGATCGACTCGCGGCCCTTGACCTTGCGGGCCAGCTTCAGCGCGGACTCGACGGCGTTGGTGCCCGTCGGGCCCGGGAACATGACCTTGTACGGCAGGTCACGCGGGCGCAGGATGATGTTCTGGAACGACTCGAGGAACGCGCGCTTGGCGGTCGTCGACATGTCGAGACCGTGGACGACGCTGTCGCGCTCCAGGTAGTCGATCAGGGCGCGTTTGAGGACCGGGTTGTTGTGGCCGTAGTTGAGCGAGCCGGCCCCGGCGAAGAAGTCGAGGTACGAGTGGCCGTCCTCGTCGAACATGCGGCTGCCCTGCGCACGGTCGAAGACAGTGGGCCAACCGCGGCAGTAGCTGCGCACCTCCGACTCCAGGGTCTCGAAGACGCTCAGGTCGGGCTGGGTGATGGTCACAGCAGATCTCCTGGGAGATGGAAAGACGTGGGAGGTGGGGGGTGATGGGTGGTGCGTGAAGCGCGTGAAGTCTGTGGGGGAAGGGCGGGAACTCAGCCGAGTGGCTCGACCGGTTCGGTCCGCGCGACGTTCCCGGTCCGTGCCTTGTGCCCGCTCTGTGCGTCGTGCACGCTCTGTGCGATCGGCTCGATGAGGAACAGGACCTCGGGCAGGTGCCCCTCGTCGGGGAAGAGCCCCGCGTCGAAGAGCACCGTGCGCTCGACGGACGCTCCGTGGCGCTGTGCGAACGAGGTGAACAACCGCTGGGAGGCGGCGTTGTCCGGCGTGATGGTCGTCTCGACCGAGACCAGCTCCCGGTCGGCGGCGACCTTGGCGGTCAGCCCTTCGAGCAGCGCACCGGCAAGGCCGCGGCCTCGGTGCGCCTGGTCGACGGCCACCTGCCAGACCACCAGGGTGCGAGGCCGCTCGGGCCGGATGTAGCCGGTGATGAACCCGGCGGGCTCACCGTTCGAGTCCCTGGCCACCATCGAGGTCGCCGCGAAGTCGCGACACCACAGCAGGTAGCTGTACGAGGAGTTGAGGTCCAACACCTTCGAGTCGCGGGCGATGCGCCAGATGGCGGCACCGTCGGCGACGTCGGGGGTGTCGAGGCGCAACCCCTCGGGCATTTCCAGGGAATTCGCGTGCAGGTCGGTCGGTAGATCGGCTTGTGCAGCGGTCATGCGGATTGAATTTACCGAGCAATTTCTTGAATTGCATCGCCGGGAGGGGTTACGTCGGAGCGCCGTATGTGTTATCAGGCGCGGGTGTGCGCCCGCAGGAAACCTCGGAGATTTGGCCTGATTTGATGGGGTCATACGGCACATACCGGGCGCGATGTGGAGTACGTCACAGAACCGTAACTCCCTCGAAGCATGTCCGGATTGTGAGATTTCGTGCTGACGAAACCTTAGTGTTTAGGTCCCCGGAAAGCGGGCAGAAGAATACGGGAAGCTGTGCTCATAAAGTGGATAAAGAAGCGGTGAGAATTGGTCCGTGAATTTACGTAGAGCATTTACGGCCCCGTCACTCCGTCGATGCCCTCCCTGAGGAGATCGGCGTGCCCGTTGTGCCGCGCGTACTCCTCGATGAGGTGGACCAGGATCCAGCGCAGGCTGACCTCGGAGATGCCGGACACGGCCGCTTCCTGCTCGCTCAGCCGTCCGACGTCGTCCAGCGAGCGTCCCGCGCAGAGCTCCCGGCTCACCGCCACCTCACGCCGCCACGCGGCCAGGGCCTGCTCACATGTCCGCTCCGGGTCCAGGGCGAAGCCCCCCGCCGGTCCCTCGTGCACCGGCGGCACGTCCCGCCCGGCGAGCACCCGCTGGAACCAGTTCCGCTCCACCTCGGCCAGATGCTGCACGAGACCGAGCAGGGTCAGGGACGAGGACGGGACGGAAGCGACACGGGTCTGTGCGTCATCGAGCCCGGAGCACTTGACCGCGAGGGTCCCGCGATGGAAGTCGAGCCAGTCGGCCAGCATCGCGGGCTCGTCGGCGGTCGGGTCGGGAACGGGGCGGCCGTCCGGGAGAGTGGGCATGGCCGTCACGCTGCCATGCGGGGCGATCCGGGCGGCCGCTGTTCGCTGTGAGCGATGGGGGCGCGGTGGGCGTCGGGCGGTGGAGACGGGTCCGTACGGTCCGTACCGCGCTCCTACTGCCAGGCCGCCGTCACCGCGCGCCGTGCCGCTTCGAGGTCGACCGTGCGGCCGGCTTCGCCCATCGCGGCGCCCAGCGCGGCGAGCGAGGCGTGGACGACGCCACGGGTCGCGTCCGGGCCGTAGTGGTTCACCCGGATCATCTCCTTCGCGAGGGCGCCGCCACCGGCGACCAGCGGAAGCACCGGGTCCGCCGCGAGGGCTCTGGCGACGAGCTCCGAGGCGTCCACCCCGTCCGGGGTGCGCAGCGTCGTGGCCACCGGGGCCGCGTCCCTCGCCGCATGGACGTACGGGGTGAGCCCTCCGCCCAGCGCGATCGCGCCCGCGCGCGTGGCCGCGGCGGCGGTGGCGTGCCGCGCCATCAGCGCGTCGAGGCCCTCCGCGTCGATGCGCTCCACGCACGCTTCGAGCGCGAGCATCTCCAGCTGGGCGGGCGCGTGCAGCAACGCCTTGCGGCCGCCGTCGATCCAGCGCTCCTTCCAGTCCAGGAGGGAGAGGTAGGAGCGGCGCGGCGCCTGCGGGTTGGCGGCGAGGCGCGCCCAGGCCCGCTCGCTCACGGATACGGCGGAGACGCCTGCCGGGCCGCCCATCGCCTTCTGCGCGCCGATCACGCACAGGTCCACGCCCCACGCGTCCGGCAGCAGCGGCTCGGCGGCCACCGAGGCGACGGCGTCGAGCATGAAGAGGGCGCCGTGCTCACGTACGACCTCTCCGATCTCGGCGACGGGATTGGTGTTGCCCGTCGCGGCCTCGGCGTGGACGAGCGAGACGAAGTCGATCTCGGGGTGCTCCGTGAGCGCCTGGCGCACCTGCTCGGCGGTGACGGCGGTGTGGAAGGGCACGGCGAGGTCGACGACGGTCGCCCCGCAGTCCCGCAGCCAGTTCCCGAAGGTCTGCCCGTAGGGCCCGGTGATGACGTTCAGGGCGGTCGTGCCGGGCTGCGCCGCACCCCGGATACAGCCCTCCAGGGGAAGCAGCGCCTCACCCTGCATGATCACGACGTCCTGCGAGGTGGAGAGCAGACCGGCGACGCGCTCCTCGATGGAGGCGAAGTGCTGGGCGCTCAAGGGGGCCAGGTCAAGGAATGGATGCGTCGTCACGTGTGGGGTCACGGTGCTGCTCACTTCGCTGCTCACTTCGCTCACGAGTTCGTTCGGGCTGCCGGACCGAGCGTACCGACAGGCTCCTAAGCTGCTGTACATGAGCGATCACACGGTGCTGCACGTGAAGGGGCGGGTGCTCGTCGGCCCGGAGGAGGTCCGGGACGAACTGTGGGTGGTCGGCGGCAGAGTGACGTACGACCGCCCGTCGCGGGCGGCGGACGTCACGACGGTCGAGGGCTGGACGCTCCCCGGCCTGGTCGACGCGCACTGCCACGTGGGTCTTGACGCGCACGGGCCGGTGGACGCGGCCACGGCCGAGAAGCAGGCGCTGACCGACCGCGAGATCGGCGCGCTCCTCATCCGGGACGCGGGCTCCCCCTCGGACACCCGCTGGATCGACGACCGCGAGGACCTCCCGAAGATCATCCGCGCGGGCCGCCACATCGCCCGTACGCGCCGCTACATCCGCAACTACGCCCACGAGATCGAGCCCGCCGACCTCGTCGCGTACGTCGCCCAGGAGGCGCGGCGGGGTGACGGCTGGGTCAAGCTGGTCGGCGACTGGATCGACCGCGAGGCAGGAGACCTGACGGCGTGCTGGCCGCGCCCCGAGGTGGAGGCGGCGATCGCCGAGGCGCACCGCCTGGGCGCGCGGGTGACGGCGCACTGCTTCGCGGAGGACTCCCTGCGGGACCTGGTGGAGGCGGGCATCGACTGCATCGAGCACGCCACCGGACTGACCGAGGAGACCATCCCGCTCTTCGCCGAGCGGGGCGTCGCGATCGTCCCGACACTGGTGAACATCGCGACGTTCCCCCAGCTCGCGGACGGCGGGGAGTCGAAATTCCCCAAGTGGTCCCGGCACATGCGCCAGTTGTACGACCGCCGCTACGACACGGTGCGAGCGGCGTACGACGCCGGGGTACCGGTGTTCGCGGGCACGGACGCGGGCGGCTCCCTGGCCCACGGCCTGGTCGCCGCAGAGGTGGCCGAACTGAGGCTCGCCGGAATTCCGGCGGTGGACGCGCTGTCTGCGACGACCTGGGGCGCGAGGTCCTGGCTGGGCCGCCCGGGCCTGACGGAGGGAGCGCCGGCGGACCTGGTGGTGTACGGGGCCGATCCGCGGGAGGACGTGGGGGTGCTGGCGGCGCCGCGGAGGGTGGTGCTGAACGGGAGGGTGGTGGGGTAGCCCGCCTCTCCCTGGGGGCCGCAGCCCGACCTTCGGCCCAAGCGGCCGACATCGATGGCCCAAGTGACCCACGTTGACGGAGCGTTACGCGCACGCGCCTCGGTTCGTTGTGCAACATTCGGCCAGGACGTTGGCGTCAACCGGTGTGTTCGAGACAGGGAGTTGCTCGGGTGGTCGGGGGGAACGTGCGTGCCGGAAGATTCGAAAGCAAAGGCGGAAACCTCCCTTTGGAGTGAACTCACGCTTCGTCGCTGGCTATTCACTCTCAGTGCGTAAAGATTCCCCCTGTCGATGTTGCCGGTGTCGTGCTCAAGCGATGTCCCCATCCAGCGAAGCGCGACGCTGCCGGCGGCTCCGTAACTCTTGTGGGGGTTCCACCACCTTGAACAGCAATGCCTTCCGCCTGCCCGCACGCCGTCTCGGCGTGATCGCCACCGCCACGGTTCTCGTCGCGGGGCCCGCGGCGCTGGCCACCGCGGGAACCGCGTCGGCGACGGGCGGCGACAGCGGCGACAAGGGCCGCGCGAGCGCTGTCGTGCTGCGTACCGGGCTCGATGTGTCCCTGCTCAACAAGACCCTGAACGTCCCACTCAAGGTCTCGCTCAACGAGGTCCAGGCGCCGGCCAGCGCCGGGAAGACCGCGCTCACCGCCGAGTTGAACGGGGTCAACGGCGGGCAGCCGTTCAGCGTGCTGCGGGCGGACGTCGCCACCGCGAAGGCGACCGCCGAGAACGGCAAGGCGGAGGGCTACAGCAACATCGCGCGGGCCAAGGTGCATGTGCCGGGCCTGCCGCTGCTGTCCCTGATCGAGGTCGAGCAGGTCACCTCCAAGGCGGTCTGCGCCGCGGGCAAGCGGCCCGTCGCCGAGGCGAATCTGCTGGGCGGCGTCACCGTGCTGGGCAAGAAGGTCACGTTCTCGGCGGGCGGTACGACTCAGGTGGCGGTGCCGGGCGTCGGTGAGGTGCGGCTCGACCTGTCGAGGACGCACACGACGTCGCGTACGGCGGCGGCGACCGCGCTGGAGCTGAAGGTGTCCGTGAACCCGCTGAAGCTGAATGTCGCGGAGGTGGAGGGGACGGTGACGCTGGCGGGTGCGTCGTGCGAGGCGCCCGCGGCGGTCGCGAAGCCTTCGGCTCCGCCGGTGAAGCCGCAGGGGGGTACGGGGGAGAAGCCGGTGGTGGCGAAGCCGGCCAAGCCTGCCGAGGCGAACCTCGCTGAGACCGGGGGGAATTCGGCCACCCCGTACCTGGTGGGGGGTGGGGCTCTGCTGCTTGCCGGGGGCGGGGCTGCGGTGGCGATGACTCGTCGGGGGCGTAGGGGCTGAGGGGAGGGCGGGCCCTGCGGGGCTCTCCTCACCGCCCCCTGGACCCCCGAAAAGATGTCCTCAAACGCCGGACGGGCTGATTGGTTTCAGCCCGTCCGGCGTTTGAGGACGAACTCGGCGGAGCCGGTGATCGACGGCAACCAAGGCCCTCGCGCCGAGCGAGTTTTCGGGAAGGGGCGGGGTTGGGGAAATTACCCCCCGAACACCCCCCGCACCGCCCCCAGCAATCGATCGGTGGTCCCCCGGTCCCGGACGGCGACCCGCAACCACTCCACCCCCAACCCCGGAAACGTATCCCCCCGCCGCAAAGCAAACCCCCGCTCCCGCAGCCGCTCGCGGAGGGCCGCGGCCCCCGGAGCCCGGAGCAGGACGAAGGGCCCCTCCGCAGGCTCGACCGCCCGCACCCCGAAGGGGGCGAACTCCCGCAGCCCGCGCAGGAGATGGGCCCGGTCATCAGCCACCCGCACCGCCGCCGCCGACGCCTCGGCAAGCGCCCCCGGCGTCACACACGCCTCCGCCGCCGCGAGGGCAGGTGAGGAAACCGGCCACAGGGGCTGCGCCCGCGACAAGCGGGCGATCGTCTCGGGGGCGGCGAGGACGTAACCGATCCGCAGCCCCGCCAGGCCCCACGTCTTGGTGAGGCTTCGCAGGACGACGAGGCCGGGCACATCCGTGCGGCCCGCCAACGCCTCCCGTTCCCCCGGCACCGCGTCCATGAACGCCTCGTCCACCACCAGTACCCGCCCAGGGCGCGCCAGTGAGGTGATCGACGTAGCAGGGTGGAGCACCGACGTCGGGTTCGTGGGGTTGCCGATCACCACCAGGTCGGTCTCATCGGGGACCTCCGCCCCCGCGAGGCGGAACCCGTCCTCCTCCCGCAGCAGCACCCGCCCCACCGCATGCCCCGCATCCCGCAGCGCAGCCTCCGGCTCGGTGAACTGCGGGTGCACCACCACCGGCTGACGCACCTTCAGCGCACGCGCGATCAGTACGAACGCCTCCGCCGCGCCCGACGTGAGCAGCACCCGGTCCGGCGTCACGCCGTGCCGGGCCGCCACCGCGGCCCGTGCCGCCCTGCCGTCCGGGTAGGCGGCGAGGCCGTCCAGCGACGCGGCGATGTGCCGCTTCAGCCAGGCGGGCGGGGTGTTCGCTCGGACGTTGACCGCGAGGTCGGTGAGGCCGCCGGCGCCCCGGATCTCGGCATCACCGTGATGCCGCAGATCCGGTTCACCGTCGTACCCGGCCCCCGTACCGGACTCGGCCTCAGTGCGAGTGCGCATGGGACCCGTGGTGGTGGCCGTGCCCATGGCCATGTCCGTGTCCATGACCGTGGTCCCCGTCGTCGTCCGGGTGGAAGTGCGGCTGCTGCGGAAGACCCACCTTGTCCTCGAAGCCGGGCAGCGCGATGCGGTAGACGCAGGAGTCGCAGTTCATCCGCAGATCGCCCTTGACCGCCTCCCGGTAGCGCTCCATGACGAGGTCGAGCAGCTCCTCCTCTGGGCCGATCACGTTCGCCGAGCGCACCTCGGTGTCGGGGTGCGCCGCCGCCCAGCCGTCCGTCTGCTGGCGGACGCGGTCCGGCAGGATGCCGGTGAACAGGAAGTAGGGCAGGACCACGATCCGCTTGGCGCCCAGGCGTACGCAGCGGTCCAGGCCCGACGGCACGTCCGGCGCCGCGAGCGACACGAACGCCGTCTCCACGCCCGCGTAACCCCGTCCCTCCCACAGCAGCCGCGCCGCCTTGTGCACCTCGGCGTTGGCGTCCGGGTCGGTGGAACCGCGGCCCACGAGCAGCACCGTGACGTCCGCGCGGTCCTCGGGCGTGCGGGCCGAGCCGCCGAGCGCCTCGTCCAGGCGGCGGTCGAGGACCTTCAGGAGCGAGGGGTGCGGGCCGAGCGGGCGGCCGTAGGTGTACGAGATGCCAAGGTGGCGCTCCTTCTCGCGGGTGAGCGCCGCGGGAATGTCCCCCTTGGCGTGCCCGGCCGACACCAGCATCAGCGGCACCGCCGCGAAACGTTTGACGCCCCGGTCCACGAGATCGGAGACCGCGTCACCCAGCGGCGGCGGGGACAGCTCGATGAAGCCGCCGGCGACCGGGAGTTCGGGGTTGCGCCGGGCGAGCTCCTGCACGAAGTCACGGAAGGCTGCCGCCCCGGCGTCGTCACGGGTGCCGTGTCCGGCGATGAGCAGTGCGGGCGGGGTGGTCACGGGGACTCCTTGATTGCTTCGTCGGTTGTTTCGTTCGTACGGTGCGGCGGCCGGGCCGGAGCGGGGTGGTACAGGAGCGCGTTGAGCGCCGCCGCCGCCACCGCCGAGCCGCCCTTCTCCGACACGTTGCTGACGGCGGGAAGCCCGCTCTCGCGCAGGGCCGCCTTGGACTCCGCGGCCCCCACGAAACCGACCGGCAGGCCGATCACCAGGGCGGGGGAGGCGTCCAGGACGAGCAGTTCCTCCAGGGCGGTCGGCGCGCAGCCGATCACCCAGAGCGCGCCGGGGCCCACCTGCTCGTACGCGAGACGGATCGCGTGGGCCGAACGGGTCATCCCCGCATGGGACTTGGCGTCCTTGAGGCGGCAGACCGTCTCGCGCTTGGTGATGCCCGCCGCGACCATCTCCACGTCGGTGACGACGGGCGCGCCCGCGTGCAGCGCCGCGTGGGCGGCCACCAAGGCGTCCTCGTCGGTGACGAGGTCCGTCGCGTACTCCAGGTCGGCGGCGGAGTGGATGACGCGCTCCACGACCGCGCGGGTCAGCGGCGCGAAGTGCGAGGTGTCGAGGCGGGCCCGCAGCCGCCGGAACGACTCCTGCTCGATGGGGTGGACGACACGGGTCACTTGGCCACCTCCGAAGGGGCCGCCGGGGCCTCGGAAGGAGCCGCTGGGTCCGCCTGCTGCCAGCGGTAGCCGCGCGGGGTCACCATGCGGCCCGCGATCTCGCGGGTCGCGGTGTTGCCAACGGTCACGACCGTCATCATGTCGACGACTGCCGGGTCGAGTTCGCCGATCGTGCTCAGGAGCGCCGACTCGTCCGGGCGAGAGGCGTTGCGCACCACACCCACCGGGGTCGTGGGCTCCCGGTGCTCGGCGAGGATCGACAGGGCCTTCGGCAGCTGCCAGTCGCGGCCCCGGCTGCGCGGGTTGTAGAAGGTGACGATGATGTCCGCCTCGGCCGCCGCGCGCACCCGGCGCTCGATGACCTCCCAGGGCGTGTGCAGGTCGGACAGGCTGATGGACACGTGGTCGTGGCCGAGCGGCGCGCCCAGGATCGCCGCCGCGGCGAGCGCGGCCGTCACGCCGGGCACACCGATGACGTCGATGTCGTCGCTCGCCTCCGCGAGCGCGGGCGACGCCATCGCGTACACGCCCGCGTCGCCGGACCCGATCAGCGCGACCGCCTGGCCCTTCTGGGCCTCGGCGACAGCGGTACGGGCCCGTTCCTCCTCGGCGCCCAGGCCCGACTCGATGAGCTTCGTGCCGGGCCTGAGCAGGTCGCGGATCTGGTCGACGTACTGGTCGAGGCCGACCAGGACCGAGGCCCTGCGCAGCTCCTCGCGGGCGCGCGGCGTCAGCAGATCACGGGCGCCGGGGCCGAGCCCGACCACGGCCAGCCGGCCGCGGGGCGCGCGGCGCGCGACCGCGCAGGTCGCCATGGGCGCACGGCCCTCCGGCGCCGACTTCCGCTTCGGCACGAGGAGTTCACCGCCGCCGCGCAGCGCGGCGGCCTCCGCCACGGAGGGCGTACCGACGGCGGCGAGCGGCGCTTCGGACGGGTTCGGGACGTCGACGCCGGCCAGCTCGTCGGCCGCGTACGTCACCACCGGCACCCCGAGCCGCGCCGCCGCCTCGACGATACCGGGCTCGTCGGCCTTCGCGTCGACGGTCGCGAGCGCGGCGACGGAGGCGGGGGAGAGCCCCGCGTCCCGGAGGGTGTCCTGGATGAGCCCGAGGACTTCCTCGGTGGGCGCGCCCTTGCTCGCGCCCACACCCACGGTGAGCGAGCCGGGCCGCAACACGACCTCACCCGGGCCGAGTTCGAGCGCCCGGTCCGTCACCCGGACCACCGGGTGCCCGTGGCCAGGTGTGACGTTGGGCGGCAGTGCGGGCAGCGGGTACGCCAACTCCACGTGCAGGGCGACCGGTTCGCCGTCGAGGATCGCGCGGGTGACCCCGGCGACATCCCCCTCCACCGGAAGGCCGAGCGTGTCGAGCCCCGGCACGTCCACGGAGTCGGTCGCCGTCGTCACGACGGGTGTGGCCGCCAGGAGGTCCCCCAGCTCCTGGGCCAGGGCGTTGGCGCCCCCCTCGTGCCCGCCGAGCAGGGCGACCGCGAACCGCCCGGCCTCGTCGACGCACACGACCCCGGGGTCGACGTCCTTGCCCCGCAGGAGCGGCGCGGCGAGGCGCACCACCGCGCCGGTGGCCAGGAAGCACACCACCTGCTCGCACTCCGGGAAGGCCCGCTCCAAGGCCTCCCGCACGGGACCCTCGTACACCCGCGTCCGCGAGGGCCACGCCGCGGCGACGCGGTCGCGTGCCGCGCCGCCCGCCGCCGTGGCGGAGATCAGGCCGATCACTCAACTACTCCTTCAGGCAAGGAAGATGAGGGGCGGGTGCCCCACACCAGGAAGACCGGATTGGCCGCCGCGAGCCGCGAGACCTCACCGGGCAGCGGCGCGAGCCGCGAGGACTGCAGCAGTACGCCGTCGCAGTCGTACCCGGCGCCACTCAGCGCGGCCCGTACCGCGGGCACCCGGTCGATCGCCGCCATGGCGACCACGACGGTCCGCCGCGCACGCCGTGCGCAGGCGCTCACTATGGCGGGCAGCTCACGGCCGCCGCCCCCGATGAACACGGCGTCCGGGTCCGAGAGATCGGACAGGACGGTGGGCGCGGCCCCGTGCACGGCGCGTACGTCGACACCGTGCGCGGCGGCGTTGGCCCGCACGCGCTCGACGCCGTCGGCGGTCTTCTCCACGGCGACGACCGCCGCCCCGAACCGCGCGCACTCCACGGCGACCGACCCCGACCCCGCGCCGATGTCCCACACGAGGTCGCCGACGCGCGGCCCGAGCCGGGCCAGGGCAAGGGCGCGCACCTCGAACTTGGTGATCATCGAGTCGCGGTGGGTGAACTCGGCCTCGTCCAGGGCCCATCGGTCTGGGGAGGGGCGGGGCCCGGCCACCGTGCGTACGGGCGTGAGGGCCCGGTCCTCGTCCAGGCACAGGACGACGCTCACCGCGGCGCCCCAGTCGCGGCTCGCCGCCTCGGCCGGGGTGACCCGCTCGACACGCTCGTGCTCCGGGTCGCCCAGGGCGGACGCGACGACGAGGGTGCGGGTGTCGGTGCGGCGCATCAGCTCGGCGCCGAGTTCGGCGGGGCCGCTGCCGGGGCCGGTCAGGACGGCCACCTTGGGGTGTGTACGGCAGGTGTTCACGGCGGTGCGCAGGTCCCGGCCGTGCGCGCTCACCACCACCGCGTCGTCCCACGGGAGCCCGACCCGCGCGAAGGCGGTGGCCACGGACGATACGCCGGGCCGCACGTCGAGCTCGGCGGGCCCGAACCGCACCGCGAGCGCCCGCACGATCCCGAAGAACCCCGGGTCCCCGGACGCCAGCACGACGACACCGCCACCATCCGTCGCCGCGTCCGCCTTCGCCAACTGCTCCTCGATGGCGTCGAGCGCGGGGGCGAGCGGCCCCATCACCACACGGGCCGTCCCCGGTGGCAGCTGGGCGGCGTCGATGTGGCGCCGGGCTCCCACCACGAGCGCCGCGCCGCGCGCCGCCTCCAGGGCCGCCGCGTCGAGCGGCGCCCCCGTCCCCGTACCGATGACGGTGATCACGAGGTGGCCTTCTCGGCCCGTAGCGCGGCCCTCGCCTGCGGGTCCGCCTTGCGGTAACCGTGGAAGTGGCCCGGGTGGTACAGGTGCGAGCGGGTGCCGTGCGCGGCGAGGGCGGGGCCGACCAGGAAGAGGGTGTGCTTCCAGAGCTTGTGCTCCTTGACCGTCTCTTCGAGGGTCTCGATGGTGCAGTGCAGCACGAGTTCCTCGGGCCACGTCACCTGGTACGCGATGACGACGGGCGTGGTCGTCGGGTAGCCGCCCTCCAGGAGCTCCCGCACCAGCTGGCCGCTGCGCGCCGTCGAGAGGAACAGCGCCATCGTCGTGCCGTGCCGCGCGAACTCCCGTACCTCCTCGCCGGGCGGCATCGGCGTCTTGCCGCCGCCGAGCCGGGTGAGGATCACGGACTGCGCGACCTCGGGGATGGTCAGCTCGCGCTGCGCGATCGCGGCGACCGCCGAGAACGACGAGACGCCGGGCACGATCTCGGTGGCCACGCCGATGTCGGCGCACCGGTCGACCTGCTCCTGCGTGCCGCCCCACAGGGCGGGGTCGCCGGAGTGGATGCGGGCCACCTTCAGGCCCTCGGTGGCCGCCCGCTCGTAGACGGAGACCACCTCTTCGAGGGACATCGTCGCCGAGTCGAGGATCTCTGCGCCCGCGCGTGCGTGTTCGAGGACTTCGGCCTGTACGAGGCTGGCGGCCCAGATGACGACATCGGCGTCCGCGATAGCCCGTGCGGCGCGGAAGGTGAGCAGGTCGGCGGCGCCGGGCCCTGCCCCGACAAAGGTCACCTTGCCGGTGGTGGCTTCGGCGTCGGCCATGGGTGGGTTCCTCTCGTACGAAACAGAAAAACAGTGGGTGTCGCCCCGCGCCGGATGTGCGGGGCAGGGGGTCAATCGGCTAGCAAGGGCGCATGGCGGTGTTCGTGGCGCTCGGCGCCTTTGTGATGACCCTGGTGGGCGGCTGGACGGCCCAGCG
Source organism: Streptomyces sp. Je 1-332 (assembly GCF_040730185.1). NCBI lineage: Bacteria > Bacillati > Actinomycetota > Actinomycetes > Kitasatosporales > Streptomycetaceae > Streptomyces > Streptomyces sp. Je 1-332. Next base: position 1,800,616 of record NZ_CP160402.1, on the reverse strand, counting down.
GGTCACCGACCGGCGCCACCTCGTCCTGGGGCTCGCGGGCGGTCTGATGCTCGGCGTGGTCGGACTCGACCTGCTGCCGGAGGCGATCGAGGCCGCCGGCACCCCGGTCTTCGGCGTCCCCGCGGCGCTGCTCCTGTTCGTCGCGGGCTTCCTCGCCGCGCACCTCGTGGAGCACCTCCTCGCGGGCCGGCACGCCGGGCACGGGGCGGACGAGCACGACAAGGGCAGGGTGCCGCAGGTGGGCCTGACGGCGGCCGGCGCGATGGTCGGGCACAGCGCCATGGACGGCATCGCGATCGGCGCCGCCTTCCAGGTGGGCGGCGGCATGGGAACGGCGGTGGCCCTCGCGGTCATCGCCCATGACTTCGCGGACGGCTTCAACACGTACACGCTCACCAGCCTGTACGGGAACGCACGGCGCAAGGCCATCGCGATGCTGTTCGCGGACGCGGTGGCCCCGGTGGTGGGCGCCGCGTCGACGCTCCTGTTCACCATTCCGGAGCAACTGCTCGGCGGGTATCTCGGGTTCTTCGGCGGAGCGCTGCTCTACCTGGCCGCCGCGGAGATCCTGCCGGAGGCGCACCACGAGCACCCGGCCCGCTCGACGCTGCTGTGCACGGTGGCGGGAGCGGCGTTCATCTGGCTGGTGGTGGGCATCGCGGAGTGAGGCCGCGACAGGCGCCGAGGCGTGCGCGGAGGTCACAGTTTCCCGCCCCGGCCGCCCTCGCGCCGCGCGGGAGCGATGAGCGTCGACAGATAGGGCAGCGGGGCCTCGCCGATACCGGCGGCGCCCTGGATGGACTCCTCGGGCAGTCCAAGGGCGGAACCCCACACGGCGTCCTCGGTGCGCCCGGTCTCGCGCAGCGCGGCGGCGACCTCGTGGGCGAGCCGCCCGAACTTGTACGCGACGACCGTGCCGGGCCCGGCGAGCGCGTCCTTGAGCACCGCGGCGCCCGCGGTCACCGGCACCAGCGTCAACGGCTCGGTGCCCTCGGTGAGGACGGCGCCGCTGCGCGCTGCGAGGTCCTGCATGGCGGTGATGCCGGGCACGGTCTCCACCTCGACGCCGGGCACGAGCTCCGCGATGGTCTGCGCGAGGTAGGTGAACGTCGAGTACACGTTGGGGTCACCGATCGTCGCGAAGGCCACGGAACCCTGCTCGCGCAGCAGTTGGGCGACCCGCTCGCCAGCGGCGTCCCAGGCGGCCTCGCGGCGCTGCCGGTCACTGCGCTCGTTGAGCGCGAACACGACGCGTACGACCTTGTCCTCGGGGACGTAGTGCAGCACGGTCGATTCGGCCCGGCCACGCTCCCCGCCGTCCGTCCCGTCCGGCGCGGCCATGACGGGCACGACGACGACAGCGGCGGCGCGCAGGGCGTTCACGCCCTTGACCGTGACGAGCTCGGGGTCTCCGGGGCCGACCCCGACACCGACCAGCTTGCTGCTCATGCTGCTGCCCATCCTCTGCACCTCTCTACGAACCGACGGGCGATACCGGGTTCGGCGGCCCAATGCGTGTGCAGATAACTCGCGTGCACACCTTGTTGTACGAAGCCTTCGAGCCGCCGCTCAGGAGCGTGCATCCCCCAGGCGGCGACCGCCCCGGCGCCCGGTTCGACGACGGTGCGGTGGAACTCGTGCCCGCGCATCCGGGTCCCGGCCGCCGCGAGCGAGCTGTCGGACACGGCGACGGCGTCGCGGTAGCCGAGCGTGAGCCGCTCGGACATCCGCGCGTGCGCGTCAAGCACCCCGCACATCGGCTTCCCGTCCAACTCCCGGGTCAGGTACAGCAGTCCGGCACACTCGGCGGCGACAGGCGCACCGCTGAGCGCGAGTTCGGCGACGGCTTTGCGCAGCGGCTCGTTGGCGGAGAGCTCGGGCGCGTACACCTCGGGGAACCCACCACCGATGACCAACCCGGCGGTGCCGGGGGGCAGTTCCTCGTCGCGCAACGGATCGAAGGTGACGACGTCGGCTCCCGCGGCGGCGAGCAGCTCGGCATGCTCCGCATAGGAGAACGAGAAGGCGGGGCCACCGGCGATGGCGACCACGGGACGAGTATTCAGCCTCTCCGGCGTTTGAGGAGCGGGGTCTGGGGCGGAGCCCCAGTTTCGGGAAGGGGTGGGATTGGGGAAAGAAGCGCCGCAGGCCCCCACAGCAACCGGATCCCACGCGTCACCGGACAACCCAGGCGCACTACGCGCCAGCGCAAGAATCGCCTCCAGGTCACACCCTTCCCGCACCTGCGAGGCCAACGCCGCGACGGACTCCAAAGCCTCAGCCCGCCGCTCGGCAACAGGAACGAGCCCCAAGTGCCGAGAGGGAGCCTGAACCTGGGGCGCGCGCCCCAACGCCCCCAGCACAGGCACCCCCGACTCATCAAGAGCCTCCCGCAGCAACCCCTCATGCCGCGCAGACCCCACCTTGTTCAGAATCACGCCCCCGATCCGCACCTCCGGATCCCACGAGGCGAACCCATGCACAAGCGCGGCAACAGACCGCGACTGCGACGACGCATCCACGACAAGCACCACCGGCGCCCGCAACAGCTTCGACACCTGCGCGGTGGAAGCCAGTTCACCCTGCCCGGAGGCCCCGTCGTACAGGCCCATGACACCCTCGACCACGGCGAGGTCGCACCCCCGCGCCCCATGGGCGAACAGGGGCGCGACCAACTCCGGCCCGCACATATACGCGTCCAGGTTGCGGCCAGGCCGCCCCGTGGCCAGCGCGTGATACCCGGGATCGATGTAGTCGGGCCCCACCTTGTGCGGGGACACGGCGAGCCCGGCCGCGGCGAACGCGGCCATCAACCCCGTGGCGACGGTCGTCTTCCCGCTTCCGGACGACGGCGCCGCGACGACGAGCCGAGCTACCACTCGATGCCCCTCTGGCCCTTCTGACCGGCGTCCATCGGATGCTTGACCTTGGACATGTCGGTGACGAGATCGGCGAACTCGACCAGCTCAGCAGGCGCGTTGCGCCCCGTGATGACGACATGCTGGTTCCCCGGCCGCGCCCGGAGCGTCTCGATGACGTCGTCCACGTCGATCCACCCCCAGTGCATGGGGTAGGCGAACTCGTCGAGGACGTACAGCTGGTACGTCTCGGCGGCGAGGTCCCGCTTGACCTGCTCCCAGCCCTCGCGGGCCTTCTCCTCGTTGCTCTGCTCGCCGTGGGCGGGCGCGCGCTGGATCCACGACCAGCCCTCGCCCATCTTGTGCCAGTCGACGGACCCGCCCTCGCCGGATGCCCCGAGCACCTTGAGGGCGTTCTCCTCGCCGACCTTCCATTTCGCCGACTTCACGAACTGGAAGACCCCGATGGGCCACCCCTGATTCCAGGCCCGCAGCGCCAGACCGAAAGCGGCGGTGGACTTCCCCTTGCCGATCCCGGTGTGCACGACGACCAGCGGACGGTTACGCCGCTGGCGCGTGGTGAGCCCGTCGTCCGGCACCACGCTCGGCTGCCCCTGAGGCATCAGGCCACGCTCCTCGTTCGAGTTCCCTGTACGTCCTTGACGAGCCCGGCGATGGACTCCGCCCGCAGTTCGTCGAGCGTCACGGCCGTCCCGCCGAGCTCACCCGCGAGCTGCCCCGCGAGCCCGAGCCGCACGGGCCCCGACTCGCAGTCCACGACCACCGAAGCGATCCCCGCGGCCCCGAAGAGCCGCGCCGCGCGCCCCGCCTGGGCCACCGGCTCCACGCCACCCGTGGCCCGCCCGTCCGTCACGACCACCACCAGCGGACGCCGCGCCGGATCGCGCAGCCGCTCCACCCGCAGCACCTCGTGCGCCCTGAGCAGCCCGGCCGCGACAGGCGTACGCCCGCCCGTGGGCAGCGACTCCAGGCGCGCGGCGGCAGCGTCCACGGAGGACGTGGGCGGCAGCGCCACCTCGGCATCGGCTCCTCGGAAGGTGACGAGGCCGACCTTGTCCCGCCGCTGGTAGGCGTCGAGCAGCAGCGAGAGCACCGCGCCCTTCACGGCGCTCATCCGCTGCCGGGCCGCCATGGACCCGGAGGCGTCCACGACGAAGAGCACGAGGTTGCCCTCACGTCCCTCCCGCGTCGCCTGCCGCAGATCGTCACGCCGTACGACGAGCCCGCGCCCCGAGCGGCCGCGCGCCCGCTGATGCGGGGCCGCGGCCTGCACGGTGGCCGCCAAGTGCAGCTTGGTGAGGGCTCCTTGGGGCCGCCGGGCGCCGGTGGTCCGCCCGTGCTCGGTGCGCGCCCGTGAGCGCCGCCCTGCGGCACCCTCACCGAGGCCGGGCACGCTCAGCATCTTGGTGCGGAACGGCTCTGCGGCCCGCACGGGCTGCTGCTCACCGCCACCGGCGGCCGGAGCCTGCGCGGGCGACGCCTCGTCCTGCTGGCCGGCCTCGTCCCCTTGGCCTGCCTCGCCCTCCTGGCCCGCCTCGCCCTGCGACTCGGGCGAGCCCGGGGTGTCGGGGGTGTCGGGCCCGCTCTCCGGGGGCTTTCCGCCACCGCCGGGGCCGTCGGGGTCCGGGTCGTCGTCGCCCTGGTCGTTGTCGGAGGCCTGCTCCAGCGTGTCGTCGAGCTTGTCCTCGTCGAGCCCCGGCGCGTCGAAGGGGTTGCGCCGACGCCGGTGCGGAAGAGCCAGGAGCGCGGCCTGCCGGACGTCCTCGGCGAGCACGTCCTCGCGCCCCGCCCACGCGGCGAGCGCCGTCGCCGTACGCGCCATCACGATGTCGGCCCGCATCCCGTCGACCTCGAAGGCCGCGCAGGTGGCCGCGATCTGCCGCAACGCACCGTCACCCAGCCGCACTTGGGGAAGCAGCGCGCGGGCGGCGACGATCCGGGCCCGCACCGCGGACTCCTCGTCGGCCCACCGTGCGGCGAACCCTTCCGCGTCGTCGTCGTACGCGAGCCGCCGCCGCACGACCTCGACGCGCTGGTCGGTCTCGCGCGACGCGGCGACCTCGACGGTGAGCCCGAAACGGTCGAGCAACTGCGGGCGCAGTTCGCCCTCTTCGGGGTTCATGGTGCCCACGAGCAGGAACCGCGCGGCATGGCGCACGGAGACGCCCTCACGCTCGACGTACGAGGCACCCATGGCGGCGGCGTCGAGCAGCAGGTCCACCAAGTGGTCGTGCAACAGGTTCACTTCGTCGACGTAGAGGATGCCGCGATGGGCGTCGGCGAGCAGTCCCGGCTCGAAGGCCTTGACGCCCTCGGCGAGCGCACGCTCGATGTCGAGCGCCCCGACGAGCCGGTCCTCGGAGGCACCGACGGGCAGCTCGACCATCCGCGCGTCCCGCACCGACGCCCCGGCGACGTGGTGCGGACCATCCGGGCATGCGGGGTCGGGAGCGGCCGGGTCACAGGAGAACCGGCAGCCGGCGACGACGGGCACCTGCGGAAGCAGCGCCGAAAGGGCGCGCACGGCGGTGGACTTGGCGGTGCCCTTCTCGCCGCGGACGAGCACGCCGCCGACGGCGGGCGACACGGCGTTGAGAAGCAGGGCGAGCCGCAGGTCGTCCTGGCCGACGAGGGCGGTGAACGGATAGGGGGTGGTCACAAGGCCTCCATTGCGTGAACCAGGGAGGGGCAGGGGCAGGGTGCGGGAACGGCGGGCCTCACCCCTCGCCCTCCAGCTCGCCCTCAAGCTCCAGGTAGGTGGCCCGCAGCCGCTCCAGCGTCCCCGCGTCGGGCTCGGCCCACAGGCCACGCTCGGCCGCTTCGAGCAGCCGCTCCGAAATGCCGCGCAGCGCCCAGGGGTTGGACTTCTGCATGAACTCCCGGTTCTCGGGGTCGAAGACGTACTCGGCGGAGAGCTTCTCGTACATCCAGTCGTCGACCACGCCCGCGGTCGCGTCGTACCCGAAGAGGTAGTCCACGGTGGCGGCCATCTCAAAGGCGCCCTTGTAGCCGTGGCGCCGCATGGCCGCCATCCAGCGGGGGTTGACCACGCGGGCCCGGAACACGCGGTGGGTCTCCTCGCCCAGGGTCCGCGTCTTCACCTGGTCGGGGGTTGCCGAGTCGCCCACGTACGCCTCGGGGGACTCGCCCGTGAGGTGGCGCACCATGGCGACCATGCCGCCGTGGTACTGGAAGTAGTCGTCGGCGTCGACCAGGTCGTGCTCCCTGGTGTCCACGTTCTTGGCCGCGACGTTGATCCGCCGGAACGCGGTCTCCATGTCCCCGCGCGCGGCCTTCCCGTCGAGCCCGCGCCCGTACGCGTAACCGCCCCACACCGCGTACACCTCGGCGAGGTCGGCGTCGCTGCGCCAGTTGCGCGCGTCGATCAGCGGCAGCAGACCCGCGCCGTAGGCCCCGGGCTTGGAGCCGAAGATCCGGGATGTGGCCCGGCGCCGGTCGCCGTGCTCGGCGGTGTCCTCGTCGGAGTGCGCCCGCACGTAGTTGGACTCCGGGGCCTCGTCCAGCTCCGCCACGGCCCGTACCGCGTCGTCGATCAGGCCGATGACATGGGGGAACGCGTCACGGAAGAAGCCGGAGATCCGCACCGTCACATCGATGCGCGGCCGGCCGAGCTCCTCCACCGGCACGATCTCGAACCCGGTCACACGCCGCGACGCGTCGTCCCACACGGGACGGCAGCCGAGCAGCGCCAGGATCTCCGCGATGTCGTCGCCCTGCGTACGCATCGCCGAGGTGCCCCACACGGTCAGGCCGACCGACTTCGGGTAGTCGCCGGTGTCCGCCAGATAGCGCGCGATGAGCGAGTCGGCCAGCGACTGGCCGACCTCCCAGGACAGCCGCGAGGGGATCGCCTTGGGGTCGACGGAGTAGAAGTTGCGGCCGGTCGGCAGCACGTTGACGAGCCCGCGCGTGGGCGACCCGGAGGGCCCGGCGGGGACGTAACCGCCGTCGAGCGCCCGCAGGATGTGCCCGATCTCGTCCGTGGTCCTGGCAAGACGGGGCACGACCTCCTCGCACGCGAAGCCCAACACGGCCACGGCGGGCGGCAGTTCGACGCCTACGACATCCCGTACGAGCCCTCGCACGGCGGAGAGATCCCAGCCGCGCTCCTCCATGCCCTCGGCGAGCCGGCGGCACAGCTGCTCAAGCAGGTCAAGCGCGTCCGCGCCGGTCCGCGCGGGCCCGTCGACCAGCGACGTCAGGCCGTCCGCGACCTTCACCGCCGCGCCCGGCTCGGCGAGCAGCTCCTTCTCGCTGAGCCCGAAGTGCTCGGCGAGGCAGGCCCGCAGACCGGGCAGGGCGTTGGCCGTCCCTCCCCACACCTGCGAGGCCCGCAGGACGGCGAGGACCAGATTGACGCGCGCCTCGCCCTCGGGGCCGCCGCCGAGGATGTGCAGTCCGTCGCGGATCTGCACGTCCTTGATCTCGCAGAGATAACCGTCGATGTGCATGACGAACTCGTCGAACTCGACGTCGTCCGGCTGCTCGTCGACATGCAGGTCGTGGTGGAGCTCGGCGGCCTTCACCAGCGTCCAGATCTGCGCGCGGACGGCAGGGGCCTTCGTCGGGTCCAGGTCGCTGACCAGCGCGTACTCGTCGAGGAGCTGCTCCAGCTTCGCCAGGTCCCCGTACGTGTCCGCACGCGCCATCGGCGGCACCAGGTGGTCCACCACCGTGGCGTGCCCGCGCCGCTTGGCCTGGGTGCCCTCGCCGGGGTCGTTCACGATGAACGGGTAGATCAGCGGCAGCTCGCCGAGCACCGCGTCAGGAGCACAACCACCGCTCAGGCCAAGGCCCTTGCCCGGCAGCCACTCCATCGTGCCGTGCTTGCCCATGTGGACGACCGCGTCGGCGCCGAAGGACATCTCAAGCCAGCGGTAGGCCGCCATGTAGTGGTGCGAGGGCGGCATGTCGGGGTCGTGGTAGATCGCGATGGGGTTCTCACCGAAGCCGCGCGGCGGCTGGATCATCACGACGACGTTCCCGAACTGCAGGGAGGCGAGCACGATGTCGTCGCCGTCCACGTACAGATTGCCGGGCGGCTCACCCCACGCCTCCAGCATGCCGTCACGCAGCTCCGGGTCCAGCTTGTCGAACCACGCCCGGTAGTCGGCGAGCGGCACGCGCGCGGGGGCGGCGGCCAGCTGCTCCTCGGTGAGCCACTCGACGTCGTGGCCACCGGCGTTGATGAGCCGGTGGATCAGCTCGTCGCCGTTGTCGGGGTGGCCCTCGACGATGTACCCCGCGTCCCGCAGGGAGTCGAACACCCGCACCGCCGACGCGGGGGTGTCGAGGCCGACCGCGTTGCCGACGCGCGAGTGCTTGGTGGGATAGGCCGTGAAGACGAGCGCTAGCTTCTTCTCGGCGTTCGGCTTGTGCTTCAACTGGGCGTGCCGCAGGGCGATTCCGGCGACCCGGGCGGCACGCTCGGGGTCGGCCACGTACACCGGTACGTCGTCGGGGCCCTGCTCCTTGAAGGAGAACGGCACGGTGATGACACGGCCGTCGAACTCGGGGATCGCCACCTGCATGGCGGCGTCCATGGGGGAGAGCGCGGCGTCCGACGCGTCCCACGTGGCACGCGACGAGGTCAGACAAAGTCCTTGCAGGACAGGGATGTTGAGGTCGGCGAGGGCGCCGATGTCCCAGGCCTCCTCGTCGCCGCCCGCGCTCGCGCCCGAGGCGTGCGTGCCGCCCGCCGCGAGGACGGTGGCGACCAGGGCGTCCGCCTTCCCGAGGATCTCGTACAGGCCCGCGTCCGCGCCGCGCAGCGAACCGCAGTACACGGGAAGGGCGTTGGCGCCCCGCGCCTCGATCGCGTCGCACAGCGTGTCGACGAAACCGGTGTTCCCGGAGAGCTGGTGCGCCCGGTAGAAGAGCACCCCCACGGTCGGCCGGCCCTCGACGTACGCGCGCGTGCCGTGCACCCCGTACTCGGGCATCTTCCGCGGCTCGGCGCTCTGCCGCTCGTGGGCGTCACCGGAGCGCGCGTGCCCCGCCGCAAGCACGTCCTCCTTGAGGAACCGGGCCAGCTCGCGCAGGTTCTCCGTGCCGCCCTCGACGAGATACCGCAGCGCCTCCGCCACGGACCCCGCGTGCACGGTCGACTCCGCCATCAACTCGGCGTCCGGTACGGCCTCGCCGCCGAGCAGCACCGTCGGGATCCCGGCGGCCTTCAGCCCCGCAAGACCGTCCTCCCACGCCCGCTTGCCGCCGAGCAGGCGTACGACGGCGATGTCCGCGCCCTCGATCAGCGCGGGCAGCTCGGTCTGCGCGTCGACCCGGGTCGGGTTGCCGATGCGGTAGGGGGCGCCGGAGGCACGGGCGGCAAGGAGGTCCGTGTCGGCGGTGGACAGAAGCAGGACGGTCATGAGGGTGCCCCCGGTGCGATGAAGGGGAGACCGGCGGGTGCGCCGGTCTCGATCAGGCTGAGCAGCGCGTCCGTGTCCGCGTGTTCTTCGATCAGGTCGCCGAGCAGGTCGAGCTGCTCCTCGCGGAGCGCGCCGAAGCTGGTGTCGGGCGCGGGCACGAAGCGGCGCCCGGCGGCGCGGGCGACCTCGGTGAGGAAGCGCCGCCGGAACGCGTCGGACTCCAGGGAGCCGTGCCAGTGCGTGCCCCACACCTCGCCGACCCGGCACCCGTCCAAGAACGGCTCTCCGCCCAGGACTTGAGCGACGCCGTGATGGATCTCGTACCCCTCGACGGGTTCACCGAGCGCCTCGCCGACCGGCCGCGCGAGGGTTTTCTCCCGCGCGAACCGCACGCGCACCGGCAGCAGCCCGAGCCCGTCCACGGCCCCCGCACGCGACTCGACGTCGTCCTCGATGTGCTCGCCGAGCACCTGGAAGCCGCCGCAGATCCCGAGCACGGGCCGCCCCTCGGCGGCGCGCCGCGCGATGGCGTCGGCGAGACCGCGCTCGCGCAGCCACTCCAGGGCGCGGACGGTGCCGCGCGTCCCCGGCACGATCACGAGATCGGCGTCGACGAGTTCCTCGGCCCGGTCCACGAACCGCACGACGACGCCGGGTTCGGCGGCCAGCGCGTCCACGTCCGTGAAGTTCGACATCAGCGGTACGGCACAGACGGCGACCCGCAGCACGTCCTCACCGACCGGGGGAGCGACCACGGACTCCCGCACGGCACCCCGTAGGGAGACCCGGAGCCCGTCCTCCTCGTCGATGCCGAGGCCGTGCTGGAAGGGCAGCACACCGAACGTGCGCCGCCCGGTCAGCTCATGAAGCATGTCGAGCCCCGGTTCGAGCAGCGAGACATCGCCCCGGAACTTGTTGACGAGATACCCGGCGACCAGCTCCTGGTCCTCGGCACTCAGCAGCGCCGTCGTCCCGAAGAAGGAGGCGAAGACGCCCCCGCGGTCGATGTCTCCCACCACGACCACAGGGAAGCGGGCGGCCCGCGCGATCCCCATGTTCACGATGTCCGTACGCCGCAGATTGATCTCGGCGGGACTGCCCGCACCTTCGCAGATCACGGCGTCATAGCTGCCCCGAAGTTCCTCGAGGCATCCCACGACGGTCGACAACAACGCTTCCTGCCGCCCACCGTGGTAGCCACGCGCACTCATCTCACCGACCGGCTTGCCCATGAGCACGACCTGGCTGCTGCGGTCGCTGCCGGGCTTGAGCAGCACGGGGTTCATCAGCGCGGTCGGCTCGACCCGGGCGGCCTGCGCCTGCATGGCCTGCGCCCGCCCGATCTCGGCGCCTTCGCGCGTGACAAAGGAGTTGAGGGACATGTTCTGCGCCTTGAAGGGCGCGACGGAGACGCCCTTTCGGGCCAGCCACCGGCAGATCCCGGCGGTGACGACGCTCTTGCCCGCGTCGGACGTGGTTCCTGCGACGAGCAGCCCACCACTCATGAGGCCCTGCCTTTCCGTATGGTGCTCACGGCTGCGGCGACCCCGAGAGCCAGCAGCCCGACCCGCCGCGACAGCTTCACTGCCCGCTCGATGTCGGTGACTTCGACGCCCCGCCCGTCCCCGTTCAGGACAGGCCGGTGCTCGACCCGGCCCGCGTACGAGAGGGTCCCCCCGAGCCGTACGCCCAACGCCCCGGCGAACGCGGCCTCGACGGGCCCCGCGTTGGGGCTCGGATGCTTGGCGGCGTCCTCCCGCCAGGCCCGCACCGCGCCACGCGGCGCGTCCCCGGCGGCAGCCGCGAGCACCGCGGTGAGCCGGGCGCCCGGCCACCCCAGTACGTCGTCGAGGCGCGCGGAAGCCCACCCGTAGCGCCGGTACTTCACGGACTTGTGCCCGACCATGGCGTCGAGCGTGTTGACGGCGCGGAAGGCGACGAGGCCGGGCACCCCGCCAAGGGCCCCCCACATCAACGCCCCCACCACGGCGTCGGAGGTGTTCTCGGCGACGGACTCGACCACGGCCCGCGCGATGCCGTCGGCGTCGAGCGCCTGCGGATCGCGGCCGCACAGATGCGGCAGCCGCTCACGCGCCACCTCGATGTCCCCGGCGGCGAGCGCCCCGCCGATCGCCCGCGCCTCACGCCCCAGCGAGGTGCCGCCGACCACGGCCCAGGTGGTAGCGGCGGTCAGCGCGACGGACGCGGCGCGTGAGTCACGTACAAGAGAAGAGGCCAGGACGGCGGCGCCGGCCGCGCCTCCGGCGCACACCACGGCGTGCAGGGCGCCCCACCCGCGGTGGTCACGCCAGAGCAGTCGCTCGACAGCGCTCGCGGCCCGCCCGAACGCGGCGACCGGATGCCCGCGGCGCGGATCGCCGAGGAACAGATCACCGAGGAGGCCGGCGGCGGCGCCGTACGCGAAGTCGCGATCGGCACGCATGGCTTCAGCCGGTCGTCGTGCCGAGAAGAGAGCTCACGCTCGGGAACTGGTCCGGCAACGGGCGGCCGCGCATGGCGAATGTCCTCACTCAGGGTGTCCGCGCCCTGGTTCGACGTGATCGGCGGCGAGAGTTCCTGGCTTCCGAGGAGTCAGCTCCTCGATGACAGTGGCGGGACCGCGCCGGATTCGCACCGGCTTCCTCTCCTGCTGCCGTATTGGCTCCGGCAGTCCACCACGGCCCGCGAAGGCCCGTCAACTCGCCGTTGACCTGCGACGGGAGAGTGTGCGGAGGCCCACATACGAAGGTGGGGTGCGGGACGCAGAAGCGTCCCGCACCCCACCTTCGAGGCCGGTCGTCAGGCGACGATCAGATAGATCCCGTACGCCACGGCCGCCGCGCAGAGCGCGAAGCACACGTACGCGCCCGTGCGGGCCGCGGCGGCGGTGCCGCCCGCCGTGGAGGCACCCGCGGAGGCGCCGGCGCTGGAGGCGCCGGACGTGGCCGCCTCGTGCTTGGAGAGGCCGACGATGCCGAGGGTGAACAGGCCCACCAGGGCCACCGTCACCGCGAGGCTGACTCCGAAGACGGAGCCGAGAGCTGCCCAGTCGATGTCCATGCTGACTCTTCCTTACACCGTGGCGGGCCGGGCGGGGTCCGCCACGGTGCTGGTCGGGGCCGCGATGGTGGCCTTGACGAAGTCGACGTCCGCGCTGGCCACGGCCGACCCGGTGGGGGGCGGTGTGACGGCGGCCATCGCGTTGGTCACGACGCCCACGGGCTCGGCGGCGGAGGAGCCGCCGATCTCGTCGTCGGCGACGTTCGTGTGGTCGACGGCGTTGCGCCGGGACAGCACCCAGATGACGGCGGAGCCGCCGATGAGGAGCGCGGCGGTGGCCGCGATGCCCCAGGGGCCCTGCTTGGTGAGGAACTCGGCCCCCGCGCCGACCAGACCGGCGGCCGGCAGGGTCAGACCCCAGGCGACGAACATGCGGGTCGCCGTGGACCAGCGGACCACGCCGCCCTTGCGGCCGAGGCCCGCGCCCATCACGGCGCCGGAGCAGGACTGCGTGGTGGAGAGCGAGAAACCGATGTGCGAGGAGGCCAGGATGACCGTCGCGGCGCTGGTCTGGGCGGCGAAGCCCTGCTGCGGCTGGAGGTCGGTGAGGCCCTTGCCCATGGTGCGGATGATGCGCCAGCCGCCGAGGTAGGTGCCGAGCGCGATGGCGACACCGGCCGAGACGATGACCCACATCGGGGGGTTGGCACCCGGATTCAGGACGCCGCCCGTGACCAGGGCGAGCGTGATGATGCCCATGGTCTTCTGCGCGTCGTTCGTGCCGTGGGCCAGCGAGACGAGGCCCGCGGAGGCGATCTGTCCGGCGCGGTAACCCTTGGCCGTGGCCTTGGTGTCGGTGTTGCGGCCGATCCGGTACGTCAGGCGCGTGGCCACCAGCGCGGCGAGACCCGCCACGAGGGGCGCGGCCAGGGCCGGGATCAGGATCTTGGTGACGACGGTGCCGCCGTTGATCGACGACCAGCCCATCGACATGACCGCGGCGCCGATGAGGCCACCGAAGAGTGCGTGGGAGGAACTGGAGGGCAGGCCCACCAGCCAGGTCAGCAGATTCCAGAGGATCGCGCCGACCAGCGCCGCGAAGATCACCTCTGTCTTCAGTCCGTCCTCGTTGACGATGCCGCCAGAGATCGTCTTGGCGACTTCGACGGAGAGGAAAGCGCCGACGAGATTCAGCACGGCGGACATGGCCACCGCCGTCTTGGGCTTGAGAGCGCCAGTCGAGATGGTGGTAGCCATCGCGTTGGCTGTGTCGTGGAAACCGTTCGTGAAGTCGAACACGAGAGCGGTAACGATCACGATCCCGAGGAGAAGCGTGATGTGTTCCATTTACCCAGGCTTCTGTTGGACGTCAGTGGCAAGTGGAACGTAGGCAACCTTGGTGAACGGAAAGTGAACTGGGCCGGGCCGTGCGGTGACCCAATACGGGGCGCCTTCGCTCCGGTTCCGCTTGTGCCGTGCCGGTGATCGACCGGAGCGGCGGCGGGAGGCCCGGATTCCCGGCTTCCCAGGGTGCCTCACCACCCTCGGGCCCGCCCCTCAAGCCGCCTCGGCGAGCCGCCGAAGAGATTCTGATCACCCGAGCCGCCCGGCCGCCGCGCCGGCGGATCGCGAGGCGCCTGGCAGGATCACGGCATGACGGAGCAGCGGGACGAAGGCCGGCGGGGCGTGGAGCGGGCGTGGGACGAACTGGTGGCGGCGGCCCGCAGGACGGTGGCGGACGGCCTGGTGGTGGGCACCTCGGGCAACGTCTCGGTGCGCCTCGGCGGCACGATCCTGGTCACCCCCAGCGGGGTCCCCTACGACCGGCTGGGACCGCGGGACGCGGTCGGCGTCGACACGGACGGCAACCGCCTCTTCGGTGAGCTCGCCCCGACCAGCGAACTTCCCATGCACCTCGCGGTCTACCGCACCACGGACGCCGCGGCCGTGGTCCACACCCACGCGGTGCACGCCACCGCCGTCTCCACCCTGGTCCCGGAGCTCCCGCCCATCCACTACATGGCCGCCGCGCTCGGCGGCCCCGTACGGGTGGCCCGATACGCGCCGTACGGCTCGGACGAGTTGGCCGAGAACATGCTCCGGGCCCTCAGGGAACGCACCGGCTGCCTGCTGCAGAACCACGGCACCATCACGTACGGGGACACCCTGGACCAGGCGTACGACCGTACGGCGCAGCTGGAGTGGATGTCCCACCTGTGGCTGACGGCCAGCTCCGTCCCTGGTCACGCCCCGACCCTCCTGTCGACGGGACAGCTGAGGGAGGCGGAGGACAGGCTGCGGGGTTACGGCCAACAGTGACGCGGCCCCGTGGTGGCGCGGGCGAAGTGACATCACGGACGCCCCCCGGTGGGGCCGAAGGTGAAGTCGCGTCACCCCGCGGGCCCCGCCCACTGGCCCCAGCCAGGCCAGGGCCCGACACTGGGCAGGTGCGCCCAGCCAACGCGACGGCAACGGCCGTCACCGCCGTCACGACCGCCCTCCTGGGCGGCGCAGCCGCCGTCGCCGCGGGCCGGTTCGCCAGCAACGCGGCCCTCAAAGCACCTGCCGGCCGCCCGCTGCCGACCGAGCCCCGCCTCACCGTCCACTCCACGGCCGCCGGGCAGATCACCCTGACCCGCGCCCTGGCGAGCCTGCGCCCCGGTACGTACGGGCTCAGCGGCCACGGCAGTCATGCCGTGATCGGGCCCGTCCTGGACGCCGCCCCGCACGCGGCCGACACCGTCGTACGCCGCCTGGAGCGCGTCACGCATGGCGCCATGGAACCCGGCGCGAAGGTCTGGCTCACCCCGCAGGTCCACATCGGTGACCCGCACTCGGCCCTGGACATCGACCACGCGGACGTCGACATCCCCGGCGAACTCGGCGGTCTGCCGGCCTGGTTCGTGCCGGGCGTCCGCGACACCTGGGTGATCACCGTGCACGGCCTCGGCACCACCCGCGAGCACCCCATGGTCGTCATGGACTTCCTGCACCACCAGCAGTTTCCGGTGCTCGACCTCGCCTACCGCGGCGACCTCGGAGCGCCCCGCTCCCCGGACGGCCTCGGCCACCTCGGCGAGACCGAGTGGCGCGACCTGGACGCGGCCATCCGCTACGCCGTGCGCTACGGCGCCCAGAAGGTGATCCTGCACGGCTGGTCCACCGGCGCCGCCATGGCCCTGCACGCCGCCGCGTACTCGGCACTCCGCGACCGGATCAGCGGACTCGTCCTGGACTCCCCGGTGCTCAACTGGGAGACCACCCTGCGTGCCCTCGCCGCGGCCCGCCGCACACCGGGGCCCCTGCTGCCGCTCGCGGTACGCGCCGCCCAGGGGCGCACGGGCCTGCGCGGCGACCGCATCCTGGAGGCCGCCGACCCCGAGGTGCTCAAGGTCCCCACGCTCCTCTTCCACGGCCCCGACGACGTCATCGCCCCCTGGGCGCTCTCCCGGCAACTGGCCGAGCGCCGCCCGGAGCTGGTCACACTCCACACCGTTCCGGATGCGCCCCACGGCGCCATGTGGAACGCCGACCCCGCGGGCTACGAAGAAGCACTGCGGCGCTTCCTCACGCCCCTCATGTAGCGCGCGAAAGCCCTCCGAGGCGGCGCTCGGAAGCCTTGCGCAGACATTCCGTTTGGGTTTTCGGACCGTCAACAGGAAGACTGCTCCCGTGACGTCCCGTATCCCGCGCGACTCAAGGCTCCGACTCGTCCGCGCTCAGTCCCCCGGGGCCGAGAGGCGAGCGGGGGTGGAGCGCGGCGCAGCGCGGCCCCTGACCGCCCCCGGCGCAGTGACGCAAGCACGTGCGCGCCGCCCCGCGCCCCGGCCGCCCGAGGGCACACCCGCCCCGGGAGAGCTGGCCCGGATGGCGCGCAGGAGCCTCGCCGACGCCGTACGGATCGCGCGCTGGGCCGACGCGTCCCTGCACCCGGGGCGCACCCGCCCGGGAACCCCCACGGGCTCGACGGGAGCCGCGGCCGCCAAAGGCGGCGACGGCACCCTCTCCGCCGCCACCGCCGAACGGGCCGCCGCGGAACTGGCGCTGACCCCGGATCAGGTCCGCGCCGACTGGGACACCGCACGGCTCGCCGGCCTCATCGAGGTGCACGGTGACAGTGCGCGCCCCGGCTGGCGGCTGCGCGCCTGGGACCGTGACGACGCCGCCGTACTGCGTGGCTGGGTCGCCCTCTTCGACGCCTGGTCGCTCGCGCACCCCGCGTCGCGCGAACTGCCGCCCGCCACCGTGGCCGAGACCGTCGAGGCCATGCCGCAGCTCCTCACCCTGCTGCAGCTCTCCGCGGGCCCCGTCCCCGTGCCGCAGCTCCTCGACCTCCTGGACCAGCGCGTCACCGAACTGCGCACGGAACGCTGCGAGATCCCCTACGGCCCGCAGCCCGAGCCGCTCGACGTGGCCGACACCCCGTCCCTCGCCACCCTCCTGGACTGGGCGCTGCGCGGTCTCGCCGCCGTCGGAGCGCTGACGTACGCCGACGGACAGGCCACCCTGACGCCGCTCGGCAGCTGGGCGGTCTGGGTCAAGCTGGAGCAGATCTGCGTGGCCGCGCAGAGCCCGGCGGGCAACATCGAGCAGTCAGCGGACGACATGCTGCGCGGCTGCGCCCGCCTGCGCCCGAACGCCGCCCGCTCCGAGTACCGCGCCTGGCTCGCCGCCCGCCCCGTCGGCAGCGCCGTCGCCGAGCTCCTGGAGGCCGCCCGCGGCGAGGACGCCCTGCTGCGCGGCCTCGCCTTCGAGGCCCTGCGGGTGGTCGGCGCCCCGGCCGAGGCGGAGGTGCGGGCCGCCGTGGAGGAGACCCCGCTGCGGCCCTACGCCCTCATCTGGCTGGCCGAGCACGAAGGCGCCGACCCCGAGGACGTCCACCTCGTCCTGACGCGGGAGGAGTCGACGTGGCTGTGGGTCGACACGGCGGCGGCCGTCGCCGACCACGGGGAGATCAACCTCCTCGTACGCCATCTGGAGTCCGCGGTGCAGCCCACCGTGCCCGCGCTCCTTGACGAGGTCCGCAGGGTCGGCCACCCCCGCACGGTCCAGGTCCTGGTGGCCCTCGCGGCGGCCCACCCCGACCCGGCGCTGGCCAAGGCCGTGCGCCGGGCGGCCTTCCAGGTGCACACCGGAGGGGTGTAGAGCCTGCGGAGCCTCACCGGAAGGTGTTGCACTGCGCCATGTCGCCGGTGCGGTAGCCCTGGTAAAACCACTGCTGGCGCTGCTCGGCCGAGCCGTGGGTCCAGGACTCGGGGGTGACCCGGCCCTGGAACTTCTCCTGGATGCGGTCGTCGCCCACGGCGGCCGCCGCGTCCAGGCCCTCGCGGATGTCCGCCTCGTCGAGGCTGGTGATCAGCGGCTTGCCCGTCCTGTCGTCGGCGGTGCGGGTCGCGTGCCGCGCCCAGACACCCGCGTAGCAGTCGGCCTGCAGCTCCACCTTCACGGCGTTGCTGTTGCGTCCCGTGCGCCCGTCCTGGGAGCGCTGCAGCGTCCCCATCAGGTTCTGCACGTGGTGCCCGTACTCGTGCGCCACGACGTACGCCTGTGCGAAGGGGCCGCCGCTGGAGCCGAACTTGGTCCGCAGCTCGTCGAAGAAGCCGAGGTCCAGATAGACCTTCCGGTCGCCGGGGCAGTAGAAGGGGCCGACCGCCGACGACGCGGCGCCGCAGGCCGTGCCCACCCGGCTGGTGTACAGGACGGTCGGCGCGGCGGAGTAGGTCCCCTCCCGGCGCTGGAACTCCGGGCGCCAGTAGTCCTGGACGCTGTTGACCACGGCCACCATGCGGCAGTCGTCCTTGGTGTTGGCGTCCTGCCCGGTACGGCAGCTCTGCTGGACCTGCGCGAGGGACGTGGAGGTGGCGGCGGGCTCCTCGTTGCCCGACGAGAGGCCGAGCTGGTCGGGGCCGACCCCGAAGAACAGCCCGAGGAGCAGCGCGATCAGGCCCGCGATGCCGCCGCCGACCGCCTTGCCGCCGGGGATCCGGCTGCCCCGCACGTCCTGTACCTCGGACGTGTCCAGATTGGCGTCGTCGTCGAACTGCATGGGCGCACCACCCTCTGCCTCGCGTCCGGGGCGGCGTCGCGCCGCCCTGTGCCGAGATGCCGGCGCCTTCATCCTGATATGCCCCACTCGGTGTGGCGCCGGACGGGGGTCCGAACGGGGGACCCTCGCCGATCGGTGCGTCGTGTCGCGGCCGTCGCCCGGGGCCGTGCGGCGGGGCCGCCGCTACGCTCTGCGCCTGTTGCGTGGGCAGAGGTACCGGCCGAGGTGCCCGCATGAGGGGGGCGTCGTGTCCGTTGTGCCGTTCGGGGTGACCGGATCCGGTCGCGCGAGCCCCGCGGAACCGGTGCCCGCCCGCCGCGGATCCCGGCTCGCCCTGCCGGCGGCTCTCGGCCTGCTCGCCCTGCCGCTCATCACCGCGGCCCACCACTCGCTGCCCGCCCCCTACGGTGACCACGTCACCGTGCACGCGCGCGTGGCCGACGGCACGGCAGCCCCCGAGCTCCGCACCACGGGCCGCGCTGTCGAGGCGTACGACCCGGCGAGCGGGCGCGCCCACTGGACGTACCGCCGCGAGGGGGCCCGCCCGCTCGCGCTGCTCCCTGTCCCCGGGCACGCCGTCGCGCTCTGGAGCGACGGTCTGGTCACCGACACCGCGCCACGCGCCGACGGCAGCGCCGTGCGCTGGCACCGCGGCATCCCCGACAGCGCGTCCTGGCTCGGTTCCGCGGCCTCCCGGGGAGCCGCCGGAGTCCTCCAGCCGCTCGATCTCCGCGGCCGGATGATCGCCGTCGTCACCCCGCAGCGCATCGCCGCCTACCGCAGCGCCGACGGCGACCTGCGCTGGGTGCTGCCGGCCCACCCCGGGTGCGCCTTCGAGCCCGCACGCTCCGTGCGGCGCGAGGGCGCCCTGATGGTCGCCCAGCCCTGCGGCGACGCCGCGACGCCGTGGACCTCGCAGCTGATCGCGGTGGACGACCTCGGCCGCATCGTGCCCCGCCGCTCACCCCTGGGCAACGAGCTGCCGGGCGGCGCCCCCGACGACGTACGAACCCGGGCAGGAAAAGCGGTTGCACCGCCCCGTTAGAATTGGCCGTATGGCCATTCTCCTCGTGCATTAGACGGCGTGAACGCCCGCCCGCCAGCCCGCCACCGCCCTTCCAACGGCGCGCTGCGCGCGGCACCACCTTTCTAGCCTTTCCGCCGTCCGAACCCACCCCTGCCCAGGAGTCTGTCCGTGATCACCGCTTCCGGCATCGAGCTGCGCGCCGGCGCCCGCATCCTCATCGAGAACGCCACCTTCCGCATCGCCAAGGGCGACCGCATCGGTCTGGTGGGCCGCAACGGAGCGGGCAAGACCACGCTCACCAAGTGCCTCGCCGGTGAGGGCATCCCGGCCGGCGGCACCATCAGCCGCTCCGGAGAGGTCGGCTACCTCCCGCAGGACCCCCGCACCGGCGACCTGGACGTGCTCGCCCGCGACCGCATCCTCTCCGCGCGCGGCCTCGACACCCTCATCCGCAAGATGCGCGAGAACGAACAGCGCATCGCCAGCGGCTCGGGCGCGACGCGCGACAAGGCGATGCGGCAGTACGAGCGCCAGGAGACGGAGTTCCTCACCAAGGGCGGTTACGCCGCCGAGGCCGAGGCCTCCACCATCGCCGCCGCGCTCAGCCTCCCCGACCGCGTGCTCGGCCAGCCCCTCCACACGCTCTCCGGTGGCCAGCGCCGCCGCGTCGAGCTGGCCCGCATCCTCTTCTCGGACGCCGACACCCTGCTCCTCGACGAGCCCACGAACCACCTCGACGCCGACTCCATCGTCTGGCTGCGGGACTACCTCAAGTCCTACCGCGGCGGTTTCATCGTGATCTCCCACGACGTCGAACTGGTCGAGACGGTCGTCAACAAGGTCTTCTATCTGGACGCCAACCGCGCCCAGATCGACGTCTACAACATGGGCTGGCGGCTCTACCAGCAGCAGCGCGAGTCCGACGAGAAGCGCCGCAAGCGCGAGCGCCAGAACGCGGAGAAGAAGGCGAGCCAGCTCCACTCGCAGGCCGACAAGATGCGCGCCAAGGCCACCAAGACCGTCGCCGCGCAGAACATGGCCAAGCGCGCCGACAAGCTCCTCGCCGGTCTGGACGAGGTGCGCCAGAGCGACAAGGTCGCCAAGCTGCGCTTCCCCGACCCCTCGCCCTGCGGCAAGACCCCGCTGATGGCCGAGGGCCTCTCGAAGTCGTACGGCTCCCTGGAGATCTTCACGGACGTCGACCTCGCCATCGACAAGGGCTCGCGCGTGGTCATCCTCGGCCTGAACGGCGCGGGCAAGACCACCCTCCTGCGGCTCCTCGGCGGCGCCGAGAAGCCCGACACGGGACAGGTCATCGAGGGCCACGGCCTCAAGCTCGGCTACTACGCGCAGGAGCACGAGACCCTCGACCCGGAGCGCTCGGTCCTGGAGAACATGCGCTCGGCCGCCCCCGACCTCGACCTCGTGGCGGTGCGCAAGACGCTCGGTTCGTTCCTCTTCTCCGGCGACGACGTCGACAAGCCGGCGGGCGTCCTGTCCGGTGGCGAGAAGACCCGTCTGGCGCTCGCGACCCTGGTGGTCTCCTCCGCCAACGTCCTGCTCCTCGACGAGCCCACCAACAACCTCGACCCGGCCAGCCGCGAGGAGATCCTCGGCGCGCTGCGCACCTACAAGGGCGCGGTCGTCCTCGTCACGCACGACGAGGGCGCGGTGGAGGCGCTCCAGCCGGAGCGGATCATCCTGCTGCCCGACGGCGTCGAGGACCTGTGGGGCCAGGACTACGCGGATCTGGTCGCGCTCGCCTGATCGCCGGGCGGGCCCCGCTGATCGCCGGGCGGGCCCCGCGAGGAGTCCACACAGGTTGATCGAATAGCTGATCCACAGCGTATGGATCATTCGGCCGAGCCGTGATCCTTCATCTGTGTGAGGTGTCCTCGTACCGAAGTGTGGGGTACACGGATTTCGGGGGCGGCGCGGGCCACGGGCCCTGTTCTCGCCCGGCACCGCGCTGACCTGGCACTTCGCCTCGCAACCCATTCGGCCCCATGGAATTCCCCGCGCGGAATCGTTAATTCCACTCGTGGTGTCGCCTTCTCCTGCGGGAAACCTCGTCGTACGGACCTTGCCGAATGGGTGGCCAGGAAGCCCGGGAGGGGTGATCATGAGAAGTCCAGAGCGCACTTCCCATGAGGAGGCACGGGTGGCCGAGACTCTGAAGAAGGGCAGCCGGGTAACCGGCGCCGCGCGCGACAAGCTCGCGGCAGACCTGAAGAAGAAGTACGACGGCGGTGCGAGCATCCGGGCGTTGGCCGAGGAGACCGGCCGTTCGTACGGCTTTGTGCACCGGATGCTCAGCGAGTCCGGCGTCACGCTGCGGGGACGCGGCGGGGCGACGCGAGGCAAGAAGGCCGCAGCCGGCTGACGGCTGCGGGCGGTTCACCGGCTCCGACGGTGGCCACCCGGTCGATCGTCCCCCGGAGTCCTTAACGGGACCTGGGGGGACTCCCTGTCGACTGGGTGGTTACTGTGCAGTCACTTACGGGCGCGTACAGCGTCCGGACCGACTGCACACCACCATCGGAGGCTCCCATGGTTTCGCCCGGCAGTGAACTCGGCGGATCCGCACCGGTACTCGACAAGGACGGCGTACGCCTGACTGTCGACGAGGCTGTCGCCACGGTGACGTTGGCCAACCCGGCCAAGCGCAACGCCCAATCTCCCGCGCTGTGGAGGGCGTTGGCCGAGGCAGGCCGGATGGTGCCGGGCAGTGTCCGTGTCGTCGTGCTCCGCGGTGAGGGCAAGTCCTTCTCCGCGGGCCTCGACCGCCAGGCGTTCACGCCCGAGGGTTTCGACGGTGAGCCGTCCTTCATCGACTTGGCGCGCGGCGAAGACGACGTCCTCGACGCGACGATCGCCGAATACCAGGAGGCGTTCACCTGGTGGCGGCGCAGCGACATCGTGTCGATCGCGGCCGTCCAGGGGCATGCCATCGGTGCGGGCTTCCAGCTCGCGCTCGCCTGCGACCTGCGGATCGCCGCCGACGACGTGCAGTTCGCCATGCGCGAGACCAGCCTGGGCCTGGTGCCCGACCTCACCGGCACGCACCCCCTCGTGGGGCTTGTCGGATACGCCCGCGCCCTTGAGATCTGCGCCACCGGGCGGTTCGTCCACGCGCCCGAGGCGGAGCGCGTGGGCCTGGCCAACCTCGTCGTGCCCGCCGACCAGCTCGACGCGTCCGTGAGCGACCTCGCGGCCGCGCTGCTCACCGCGCCGCGCGACGCCGTCATCGAGACCAAGGCCCTGCTCCAGGGTGTCGCCGGTCGTACATACGAGGAGCAGCGCACCGCCGAGCGTGCCGCGCAGGGGCGCCGGCTGCGGGACCTGGCGGGGCTCGGAGACTGACGCCGTCACTCCACCCCGGTGACCAGGACGGCCACCGAAGGGTGGTCCCGCAGCACGTCGCCGACCGCCGCGCGGACCGCGAGCGCCACGTCCAGGGCGCGGTGTTCGCGGTCCGTCGCCAGCTCCACGCGCGCGTGGCGACGCGGCAGGGAGGCGTCCGCCGCTCGATCGCTCACGGCCTCGTCGAGGTGAACGGCGCGGCCGAAACCGCCGAGGGCGCCGGTCAGCCGCCGGACGCCCGGCACGTCGAGGGCCGCGCTCGCCACGCGGGCCTCGTCCCCGTCGCCGGGCGCCGCCTGCGCAGCGTCCGGCGGCGTCGCTCCGTCCGCCGGTACGGCCGCGGGGGCCTGCCCCGCCTCCAGGAGCGTCGTCACGCTGAGGTCCACGTCCTCGACGACCAGGCCGAGCCGCTCCCCGGCCGCCGCGAACAGGGCGGTCCGCAGCCGGGCCGCCGCCGCGGGCAACGGCTCGGTCGGTTCGGCCGCGAAGTCCGCGGTGATCCGCAGCGGCCCCGGCGGCAGCGCGCTCGGCGGCGCGGGCACCGAAGAGACGTACTCCCGCGAAGGATCGGCGAGCGTTACCCGCAGACCGCCGAGGCGTACGCCGCTCACCCGCTGCGCCGCATGGCGCAGCACCCCGTCCGCGCACGCCTCGGTCAGCCAGGAGCCGTCGCCCGGTCCGCCGAGGGGGAGAACGCGCCCCAGGCCGAGCTGCCGCCGTACCGCATCGGTCCATCCGTCACCGGTCATTGCCCCAGCCTGCCGCATCCCTGGCGCGCGAGGACGTAACCGCACTTAGTGTGGACGAAGGAGTAGATCCCCGTTCGAAAGGGACACACGGCGATGAGTGACATCGGACAGCGGAACCGGCCGGGGGAGACCCTTGAGAAGGGGGCTTCGGACGAGACGGCGGGGAAGGGCGGCACGACCAGGAAGGGCGGCGGTGACCCCGCCTCCCGTGGGCGTACCACCATCGCGGACGGCGTGGTCGAGAAGATCGCCGGGCTCGCGGCCCGCGATGTGGACGGCGTGCACGCGATGGGCGGCGGCCTCTCCAGGACCTTCGGGGCCGTACGTGACCGGGTGCCCGGCGGTTCGGGCTCCAAGTCCGTGTCGCGCGGAGTGAAGGCCGAGGTCGGTGAGGTGCAGACGGCACTCGACCTGGAGATCGTCGTCGAGTACGGCGTCCCGATCGCCGACGTCGCGCGCGATGTGCGGGAGAACGTCATCGGGGCGGTCGAGCGCATGACCGGGCTCGAGGTCGTCGAGGTCAACATCGCCGTGAGCGATGTGAAGCTCCCGGACGACGACGAGGACGACGACGAGCCGCAAGGCCGCCTTCAGTGACATCCGTGTCTTGCTAAGGAGCGCACGATGAGCATGGCCGTGATCGGCATGATTGCCGGAATGGCCCTCGGCTTCGCCGGATACTTCGGCGGGTTCGGGGCGTTTGTGCTGGTGGCGGCCCTGGGCGCCATAGGGTTTGTCGCCGGCCGGTTCCTCGAGGGGGACCTGGAGCCCGGCGACTTCTTCCGTACCCGTGGCGACGACCGGCGGCGGTGAGCCGTGGCGGCACAGGTCGCGCCCGGGGAGCGCGGCGCGACCCTGATCGCCGACCGGGTCGTCGCGAAGATCGCCGCGCGGGCGGCACGCGAGGCGCTGACGGAGCTGCCCGCGGACTGCTCGCCACCGCACGCGACCGTCCACGTGCGCCATGACGTGGCCCGCGTCCGGGTCAGCGTCGAGCTGGACTACCCCTCGGACATCGGCGGGCAGTGCGGCGCCGTGCGTCGCCAAGTCGCCCAGCGGGTAGAGGCGTTGGCGGGGATGGAAGTTCCCGAGGTCGCGGTCCAGGTCGAGCGGCTGCACTCGGCACACGTGCGCGCCGCGGCGCGGGGGAGGACGCGATGAGCGAGGCTCAGGGGTCGCACAGGGCGGGCGCCGCGGGCGCGGGTGGCGGCACGCAGCCGCTGCCCGTCGTCGAACGCGCCGAGAGCGAACTCGACCAGTCGGCCTCCGCGGCGTCCTACGACCCGCGGCCCACGCTGGCCGACGAGACCAAGGCGTCCCGCTTCTGGTCACCGCGCCGCGTGCCCGCCGCCCTCCTCGCGCTGCTGCTCCTCGGTGGCGCGGGGCTCTTTCTGTACGACGTCGCCGCGGTGCGGGCCGGCCACTCCGCGATGGGATGGCGGCGCGGCCTCGCCCGTGAACTCGGCGAACGGCCCCTGGACGACACGGCCGTCCTCGTCGGCGCCGGGGTGGTCGCGGCCCTCGGCCTTTGGTTGATCGTGCTCGCCGCGACACCCGGGCTGCGGGCGGTGCTCGCCATGCGGCGCGAGGACGCGGACGTACGGGCGGGGCTGCACAGGAGCGCCGCCGCGATGGTGCTGCGGGACCGGGCGATGGACGTGTCCGGCGTGCAGTCGGTGCGGGTCCGCATGAAGCGCTCCAAGGTGGACGTCCACGCGGTCTCCCACTTCCGTGAACTCGACGACGTACGAAACGACTTGGACGCCACGCTGGCCGACGGCATCAGGGACCTGGGCCTCGCCCGCGGCCCCGCGCTCTCCGTCCGGGTGGCACGGCCTGGCAGGAAGGGCTGAGCGCGCGATGCTGAAGACGGTCAACCGTGTGGTGCTCGGCCTGATCGGCCTGGTGCTGGTTCTCGGGGGCGGCTCGGTCCTCGCGGTCGGGCTCGGGGCGCCGCCACCGTCGTGGTGGGTCCACGACGGCAAGCGTGACGTCCTGCTGAGCGACGCGGACCGGTCGCGGTGGCGGGACGAGGGCTGGTTCTGGCCCACGGTGATCGCCGTACTCGCGGTGCTCCTGCTGCTCGCCCTGTGGTGGCTGGTGGCGCAGCTGCGGCGGCGGAGGCTGGCCGAGGTGCTCGTGGAGACCGGCGACGGGGAGGGCGCGCTGCTGCGGGGGCGCGCCCTGGAGAGCGTCCTCGTGGGGGAGGCGGAGTCCCTGGAGGGCGTGCAGCGGGCCGGGGTCATGCTGACGGGGCGCCGCAACGCTCCCGAGGCCCGGGTGTCCCTGCACCTGGAGCCCGACGCGACGCCCGGTGAGGCGCTGCACCAGCTCTCCGCGGAGGCGCTGGCGCACGCGAGGGACTCGGCGGGCCTCGCCCGGCTGCCCGCGGTGGTGCAGCTGCGGGCGGTCAAGCACCGGGCCGGGCGGGTGAGTTGACGGGCCGCATGTGCCGGGCCCTGCGGCCGGTCAGAAGCCGCGCCGCACCCCGCCGTCCACCGGCAGCATGACGCCCGTCAGGTACGAGGCGGCGGGCGAGAGGAAGAACGCCGCCGTACGCCCGAACTCCTCCGGGGTCCCGTAACGCCGCAGCGGGATCCTGGATTCGTGGCCGGCCCGCGTCGCCTCCGGGTCCGCGGAGAGCGCGTCGAGCTCACGCACCCGGTCGGTGTCGATACGGGACGGGAGCAGCCCCACGACGCGGATGCCCCGGGGGCCGAGCTCGTCGGAGAGCGACTTGGCGAAGCCCGCGAGTCCGGGCCGCAGTCCGTTGGAGATGGTGAGCCCCGGGATCGGCTCGTGCACGGAGGCGGAGAGCACGAAGCCGATGACGCCCCCCTCGCCGAGCTCCGTCGCCGCGGAACGGGCGAGCCGCACCGCTCCGAGGAACACCGACTCGAAGGCCGACTCCCACTGCTCGTCCGTGTTGTCGGCGGCGAAACCGGGGGCCGGACCACCGACGCTGATCAGCACACCGTCGAAGCGACCGAAGTGCTCGCGCGCGGCGGCGATCAGCCGCCCGGCGACGGCCGGATCGGCGTTGTCGGCGGCGAGCCCGCGGGCGTTGGCGCCGAGCTCGGTCGCCGCCTCGGTGACCGTCTTCTCGTCCCGGCCGCTGATCAGTACCTTCGCGCCGTCCGCGACCAGCGCACGCGCGGCGGCGTTGCCCAGGCCGCGGGTGGCACCGGTGATGACGTAGACGCGGTCCTTCAGTCCAAGATCCATGGCTCTATCCTGCCGCGTCGAGGCCACGGAACGCGAGGCTCGCTATACGGCGGCCGGCGTCGACTCCGTGGCGGGCGCCGTCTGAGCGGCAGCGGCCCTGCGGTCCCGCACCTCCCTGCGCACCAGGATCACCCAGCCGATGGGCACGCCGGTGCAGAACAGCCACCACTGGACGGCGTACGCCATGTGCGGGCCGATGTCGCCGTGCTCGGGCTCGCCGATCAGCTGCGGGGAGTCGCCGGCGGGCTCCGGGGCGGTCAGCTCGACGTAGCCGCCGAGCACTTCCTTGCCGAGGCTGTGCGCCTGCTGACCGCTGCTGATCAGCATGATCTGACGGTCAGGCAGCCCCTGGACGTCCTTGATGCCGCTCTGCGCGGACGTCTCGTCGGCCATCAGACGGCCGGTGACGGTGATCTCGCCCTTGGGCGCTGCCGGGACCTTCGGGAACACGGTCTGCGGTCCGTTCGCCGGGATCCAGCCCCGGTTGACGAGCAGGACCTTGCCGTCGTCGAGGACGAACGGGGTCAGGACATGGAAGCCGATCTCCTCGTCGGAGTTCGTGCGGCGCCGCACGACGACCTCGTCCTTCGTGTCGAACGTCCCCTTCGCGCTCACCCGGCGGTAGCGCTCGGCGTCCTTGACGGAGTGGCCGGGCGAGGTCAGTGTCTCGGCCGGCACCGGCTCGGCGTCCAGCGCCCTGGAGATCTCCGCGTTCTGCGCGACGCGGTGCTCGTGGCGGTGCAACTGCCAGAAGCCCAGCTCGATCATCGTGGGGATGAGAACGAGGGCGATGAGGGTGAGGATCACCCACTGCCGGGACAACAGGAAGCGGTACACCCCACGACGGTACAACTCGGTCGTGGGGTGCACGGGGGTGGGGTACTCCGGAACGGAGCAGGGGAGGGCCGCCGGGACCCTGGGGGAGGGCTCGGGTCACACCCTGTCGACGATGCCCACCTGCCCCTCCGCCCGCGAGCAGTGCGCACCGCAGTACCACCGTCCGTCGGCCTCCACGCCCTGGCCGATGATCCGGCACCGGCAGTGCTCACAGATGGGCGCCATACGGTGGATGGCGCAGGAGAAGCAGTCGAAGACGTGCACTGCCCCTTGGGCATGCACCTCGAAGGACATGCCGTAGTCGTTTCCGCAGACCTCGCAACGTGCCATGCGCCACAGGGTGGGACGCCGGGCGCCCGCATGCGAGCAAGCAGGCGGGAGCCGGTCCGACAATCACCCGTCTGCCGCTCGCGGGCGGCTCAGCCCTCCGCCGCCGGAGCGACGTCCTGCAGGAGCTGGCCGAACGCGGCCTCGTCGATGACGGGCGTACCGAAGGACCGCGCCTTCACGGTCTTGGAGGTGCCCGAGTCCGGGTCGTTCGTGACGAGCAGGCTGGTCAGACGCGACACGCTCGTGGCGATGTGCAGCCCGGCCTCGACCGCGCGGTCCTCAAGGAGGTCGCGTTCGATGGACGTGTCGCCGGAGAACGCGACACGCATGCCCTGTTGGAGCGGTTTGCCCGGTTCGTACCGACCCGGGTTGGGGAACGGGCACGCGGGCCGCTTGCGCGAGGGACGCCAACTCGCGGGGCCGTACGAGGAGTACGAGGAGGCGGCCGAGCCCGGTCCGGCCGGCTGGCGGGCGATGCGGGGCGCGCCGTCGGACCACTCGGTGAGCGGACGGCACTCCAGGAGCGGCAGCCGCACCCCGCCGCCGGCCGCGGCCTTGATGCTGGGGCGGAAGGCCTCGGCGAGCACGCGCGCGTCGTCGAGCGCGTTGTGCGCGTTGCGCTGCTCGACCCCGAAGTGCGCGGCGAGCGACTCCAGCTTGTGGTTGGGCAGCGGGAGCCGCAGCTCCTTGGAGAGGGCGATGGTGCACAGGCGCTGGCGCACGGGGGCGGTGAGTTCCGCGCGTGCGTATTCCCGGGCGATCATCGACCAGTCGAAGACGGCGTTGTGCGCGACCAGGACGCGGTCGGCCAGGCGCGCGGCGAACTCCTCGGCGATGTCCCTGAAGAGGGGCGCGCCGGCGAGCAGCTCACTGGTGAGGCCGTGGATCCAGACGGGACCGGGGTCGCGCTGGGGGTTGACCAGTGTGTACCAGTGGTCCTCCACCTCGCCCTGGGCGTCCACGCGGTAGACGGCAGCCGACACTATGCGGTCGTCGCGGGCGAGACCGGTGGTCTCGACGTCGACGACCGCGTACCCCGTTGGGTACGCGGCCGGCCAAGAGGCTGCGGACGCTGCGGTCGTCTGGTCTTCGAGCATGGTCCATGAGGATACGGGCCACGACTGACAGTCAGGTCCCTGGGCTGTTCCCCCGGCCGAGGAGTCCGGACACCAGTGCCTTGACCGACAGGGTGAACAGCGCCTCGGGGTCGGCGGGTCGGGCGAGCGCGCGGGCGAGCGCCGGGTCCTGTTCGGCCGTCTGCGCGCTCCACAGTTCCTCCTCGCCGGGGTGCTGTGCGGGGGCACGTTCGCGGTTGCGCTCCACCAGGAGGTGGCCGACGACGTGGACCTGGACGGCGCGTACGGCGTCGGCGGCGCGGGCGCCGCGCAGTCCCGCCGCGTGCACTTCGTGGACGAGGACCTGCTGAGCGGGCAGGAACATCCGCTCGGTGAGGCCGCGTTCGTGCACCATCGCGATGAGGTGCGGGTGGTCGCGCAGCTGCCGGCGCAGGGCGCGCGCGACGGAGACGATGCGCCCGTCGGGGGTGCGGCCGGTGGGCCGGATCGCGCCGAGGTCGGCGAGGGTGCGCTCCACGAGGGCGTCAAGAAGCGACTCGCGGTTGCCGACGTGCCAGTAGATCGAGGTGACGGCGGCGCCGAGCTCGGCGGCGAGCCCGCGCATCGTCAGGGCCTGCGGGCCGTGCCGCTTGACGAGCGCCGCGGCGGCGGCGAGGACCTGTTCCCGGTCGAGATGGCCGCGTTCCCGCTCCGGATGCGTACGCGTCTCTTCACTCTTCACGCCTCCTGTTGTAACTGTGTTACAGAACCGCCCGCAAGACCTCTTGTAGTCCTGACGAAGGGTGGTACGACATGGCACGCGTACGTTATGGAGCGCGTACGGAGGCGGAGATCGCCGCGGCGCGCGGTGCGAGTTCGAAGCTGCCCGACATCTGGTCCACGGGTGTGGTGGCCCTCTGGGAGAGCGACCCGGACGCGGTGGCTGCCGTTCTGCCGCCCCCGCTGAAGCCCACGCACCGGCCGCTGGTGCGCGCCAACATCAGCAAGGTCGACCTGCCCGGATATCCGCTCGGGGCGGGCTCGGTCGCCGTCGCCGCCGAGCACGACGGGGTGGAGGGCTGGTATCCGCTCGTCATGCCGATGACCCACGAACGGGCCCTGATCGGCGGGCGTGAGGTCTTCGGGGAGCCGAAGAAGCTGGGCGAGGTCGAGGTGGAGCGCGACGGCCTGGTCATCCGTGCCTCGCTGGCCCGGCACGGCATCGCCTTCGTGGAGGTGCGGGGCGCGGTCAGCGGCGCACTGCCGCTTCCCGAGCCGGTCCAGAAGACGGACTTCTACTTCAAGTTCCTGCCCGCGGTGGACGGTTCGGGCTTCGACGCCGACCCGGTGCTCGTGCACTGCGTACGCAACGAGAAGGTCCGCAAGCTGGAGGGCATCACCGGGGACGTCGTGCTGCGCGAGTCGATGTACGACCCGGTGGCGGACCTGCCCGTGCGCACGGTCGTCGAGATCACCATCGGCGAGAAGACCACGGACCAGAGGGGCCGGGTGGCCGAGCGTGTCAGCGCGCAGGCACTGCTGCCCTACATCCACCAGCGCTACGACGACCCGCAGCAGATCCTCGACGGCCCGCCCGAGGGGAGCGTCTGAGATGGAGCTGCGGCAAGGACAGGTCGCCGTCGTCACGGGCGCCGCGAGCGGCATCGGCCTCGCCATGGCGCGGCGGTTCGCGGCGGACGGCCTGAAGGTGGTCCTCGCGGATGTCGAGGAGGGCGCCCTGGAGAAGGCGGCGGCCGGGCTGCGCGAGGACGGGGCGAGCGTGCACGCGCGCGTGGTCGACGTCGGCTCCCGCGAAGAGGTCTTCGCGCTCGCCGAAGCGGCGTACGAGAAGTTCGGCGCCGTGCATGTGCTGTGCAACAACGCGGGCGTCGGCTCGGGCGCCGAGGGCCGCATGTGGGAGCACGAGCCGAACGACTGGAAGTGGGCCTTCGAGGTCAACGTGTGGGGCGTCTTCCACGGCATCCAGGCCTTCGTGCCCCGGATGCTCGCGGGCGGCGAGCCCGGCCATGTCGTCAACACCTCCTCCGGTGACGGCGGCATCGCACCGCTGCCGACGGCGTCCGTGTACGCGGTCACCAAGGCGGCCGTCGTGACGATGACCGAGTCGCTGTACGCGCATCTGAAGGCGGAGCACGCGCGCGTGGGCGCCTCCGTGCTCTTCCCGGGGCCGCACATGCTGCGCACGGGGCTGTGGGAGTCGCACCGCAACCGCCCCGACCGGTACGCCAAGTCCCGCCCCCGCAGGACCCCTTACCGCTCTCTCGACCAGTGGGAGTCCGCCATGAAGGACGCGGGCAAGGAGGTCGCGTTCACGCCCGTCGAGCAGGTCGCGGACTTCGTGGCGGAGGGGATCGCGGCCGACCGCTTCTGGCTGCTCCCGCAGAGCGAGCACAGCGACCGGCAGATCAAGGCGAGGTCGCGGTCGATGCTCGACCGCGCGAACCCGGCGTATCTGGAGAGCTTCATTCTGGACTGAAGGGCACGTGATGACCGACCAGGACCCCTACCTGATCATCTCCTCCGACTGCCACGCCGGGCTTCCCACCGAGGAGTACCGGCCCTACCTCGACAGCCGCTTCCACCGGGACTTCGATCAGTTCCTGGGGGAGCGCGACGCCCGCCGCGCGGAGGCGACGCGGCTCGGCATCCGCAACGACGCGTTCGCCGCCAAGTGGTTCCAGGACAACGAGGAGGGCCTGCGCGGCGGCTGGGAGACCGCACAGCGCCTCAAGGAGCTCGACGGCGACGGGGTGGCCGCCGAGGTCGTCTTCCCCGACGCGGACGCCGTGGACAGTCAGACGGCCGCGCCCTTCGGGGTGGGCCTCGGGCTCTCCGGGGACCAGGACCCGGAGCTCGGCATGGCGGGCGCGCAGGCACACAACCGCTGGCTCGCCGACTTCGTGTCCGAGCACCCCGAACGGCACTGCGGGGTCGCCCTGTTGCCCATCACCGGGGAGGTCGACCGGGTCGTCGCCGAGGTCCACCGGGCCAAGGAGTCCGGGCTCGGCGCGCTGATGATCCCCTCCATGTGGGTCGACAAGGCGCCCTACCACGACCGGCGTTACGACCCCGTGTGGGCGGCGGCGGCCGAGTGCGCGATGCCCGTGGTGACCCACTCCGGGGCGGCGCCCCGCCACGAGTACGGCGATCACCTGGGGATCTACGTCTCCGAAGTGACCTGGTGGCCCGCCCGGCCGCTGTGGTTCATGCTCTGGTCGGGCGTCTTCGAGCGTCATCCGGGGCTGAAGTTCGGTGTCGCGGAGTCCGGCTGCTGGTGGCTGCCGAACCTCCTGTGGTTCATGGACCGCCTCTACCTGGGCGCGCACGGCGGCAAGAAGCTCTCCCCGTTCGCGGAGCTGCGGCGGCCCCCGCACGAGTACCTGGACCGGCAGATCTTCATCTGCGCGACCAACACCAAGCGCCGCGAGCTCGCCCAGCGTTACGAGATAGGCGTCGACAACATCCTCTGGGGCAGCGACTTCCCGCACCCCGAGGGGACCTGGCCCGACACGTGCGCGTGGCTGAGGAAAACCTTCCACGACATCCCGGTGAGCGAGACCCGCCGGATGCTCGGTCTCGCGGCCGCCGAGGTCTTCGGCTTCGACACGGAGAAGCTGGCGCCGCTGGCCCGCAGGATCGGCCCGACGCCCGCCGAACTCGGCCAGCAGCCCGACCAGTCGGCCGTCGAGGCCTCCTGGGCGCGCTCGCGCGAGGTGGGGCGCCACTGGCTGACCGACCACGACTTCCCGGTGATGGGGGCGGACACATGAGCCGGCAGCACATGACCGAAGAGCGCTACACCGTCATCTCGGCCGACTGCCACGCGGGCGCCGATCTCCTCGACTACCGCCCCTACCTGGAGTCACGCCACCACGACGCGTTCGACGCGTGGGCGGCCACCTACGTCAACCCGTACGAGGACCTGCTCGCCGACACCGCGGACCGCAACTGGAACTCGGACCGCCGCCTCAGGGAGCTGGAGCAGGACGGCATCGTCGCCGAGGTCGTCTTCCCGAACACCATCCCGCCGTTCTTCCCGAGCGCTTCCCTGATGGCGCCGGCGCCCACCCGTGAGGAGTTCGAGCAGCGATGGGCGGGCCTGCGGGCCCACAACCGCTGGCTCGCCGACTTCTGCGCCGCGGCCCCGGGGCGCAGGGCGGGCGCCTTCCAGATCCTCCTCAACGACGTGGACGCGGCCGTCAAGGAGATCCACTGGGCGGCCGACGCGGGCCTGAACGGCGGTCTGCTGCTGCCCGGCACACCGCCGGGCAGCGGGCTCGCGGAGCTCTACTCCTCGACGTACGACCCGATCTGGGCGGCCTGCGCCGAGCGCGGTATGCCGGTCAACCACCATGCCGGATCGGCTTCCCCGCCACTCGGTGACGAGCCGGCCGCGCGGGCCGTCTTCATGGTGGAGACGACGTGGTTCTCGCACCGGGCGCTGTGGCACCTGGTGTTCGGCGGCGCCTTCCGCCGCCACCCGGAGCTGCGGCTCGTGCTCACCGAGCAGGGCTCGGGGTGGATCCCGGGCGTGCTCGACATGCTGGACTACTACCACGGGCGGCTGGTCGCCGCCGCCTCGAAGGCGGAGACCGCCGAGGCGAAGTTCGGTGCGGGCCTGGCCGATTCGATGGGCAAGGGCCCCTCCGAGGTCTGGCGCGACAACTGCTTCGTCGGCGCGAGCTTCATGCGGCCGCACGAGGCGCGGATGAGGGACAGGATCGGCCTCGACAAGATCATGTGGGGCAGCGACTACCCGCACGACGAGGGCACCCATCCCTTCTCGCGCGAGGGTCTGCGCATCGCCTACGCGGGTCTCCCCAAGGACGAGATAGCCGCCATGGTCGGCGGTAACGCGGCCCGTGTGTACGGCTTCGACCTGGAGCGGCTCGGGGAGATCGCGGCGCGCGTGGGCCCGACGGTCCAGGAGCTGGACGAACCCCTCAAGGAGACGCCGGCCGGCGCGACGAGCCCGGTGTTCGCCCCGGGAGGGTCCGTACGCGTCTGGTGACGGCGTGCCCCTGCCGAAACCGCTCACCCGGGGAGACCTCCCCGGGTGAGCGATCAGGTGCGGGGCGGTCGGTGTCTGAGCGTCCGCTTTTGGCGGAGATTGCCAACATCCGCTGTCGTACCCCTGGTAATACTTGTCGGTAACTACGTCTAGCGGCGGCCGTCCAGAGGCCTCTACGGTGCACGCATGCCGCCGAACCTGCCCGATGTCGTGCTGTGGTCCATACCTGCCTTCGTGCTGCTCACGGTCGTGGAGATCGTGAGCCACCGGATCCATCCGGACGAGGACGAAGCCGGGTACGAGACGAAGGATGCCGCCACCTCCGTCACCATGGGGCTCGGCAGCCTCGTCTTCGACCTCCTGTGGAAGATCCCCATAGTCGCGATCTACTCGGCGGTGTACGCGCTGACGCCGCTGCAGATCCCCGTCCTGTGGTGGACGATCCCGCTGATGCTGCTCGCGCAGGACTTCTTCTACTACTGGTCGCACCGCGGACACCACGTCATCCGCATCCTGTGGGCCTGCCACGTCGTGCACCACTCCAGCCGCAAGTTCAACCTCACGACGGCGCTGCGCCAGCCCTGGACGAGCCTGACCGTCTGGCCGTTCTACGTCCCGCTGATCGCTCTGGGCGTGCATCCGGCGGCGCTCGCGTTCTGCTCGTCGGCGAACCTCGTCTACCAGTTCTGGATCCACACCGAACGCATCGGGAAGCTGCCGCGGCCCTTCGAGTTCGTCTTCAACACGCCCTCCCACCACCGCGTGCACCACGCGTCGCAGGGCGGCTACCTCGACCGCAACTTCGGCGGCATCCTGATCATCTGGGACCGCGTGTTCGGCTCGTGGGTCGCGGAGACGGACCGTCCCGTCTACGGCCTCACGAAGAACATCGCCACGTACAACCCGCTGCGGGTGGCCACGCACGAGTACGCGGCGATAGCCAAGGACCTCAAGACGGCGACGAGTTGGCGCGAGCGCGGCGGAAGGCTGTTCCGCGGTCCTGGCTGGCAGCCGCAGGCGCCTGTGGCACCGCAGCCGGCACCGCAGCCGGCGACGGTGACAGAGCCGGTTACGGAGCCGGTTACGGAGAGCGCGGCGTGACGGTTGGGGACGGGCGCCCCGCGGCCAAGCTCCTCCTGGCCGCATTCGCCCTGGCGGCCACAGGCGACCTGGCGGCACTGCTGGCGAGCTCGGACGCGGCGCACACGGTCTTCAAGCCGTTGCTCATGCCGCTCCTGACGGCGTACGTACTCACGGTCAAAGGCCCGCGCCTACTGATCGCCGCGCTCCTCTTCGGCTGGGGAGGTGACGTCCTGCTGCTGGCGGACGCCGATGCCGCGTTCCTCGCCGGGATGGGCTCCTTCGCGGCGGGCCACATCTGCTACCTCGCCCTCTTCAAGCGTCACGGCACGCCACGCGCGCGTGGCGCCTGGCTGGTGGCCGCATACGCCACCGCCCTCATCGCCACGGTCGCCCTCCTGTGGCCGGACCTCCCCGCGGACATGCGGGGCCCGGTGGCGGGCTACAGCCTCCTGCTCACCGCGATGGCCTTCGGCGCCACGAGGCTCGGCCTCACCGCGGCGGCGGGCGGCGCGCTGTTCCTCCTGTCGGACACCCTCATCGCGACCGGCGTCGCCGAGTGGCCGCAGGCCCCGCGCCCCGACTTCTGGATCATGCTCACCTACATCGCCGCACAGTTCCTGCTCGTCAGCGGTGTACTGGCGGCTCGGCTCACCAGCGAATCGGCAGCGGCAACGCGGTCAGCAGAGCCGACACCGCCACCACGACCCCTAGCGCGATGACCTCCCAGCGCGCGGGGGAGTACGCCGAAGCCGGGCCGGCGGGCCTGCGCAGCCGCAGGCGCGCGAGCAGCGCGAGGACGGCCACGGCCGCCACGAGGAGCACCTTGGCGAGCAGCGTGCGTCCGTAGGCCGTCTCCGTGAGCTGATCGAGGACCGTGCCCGGCGGCATCCGCCGCAGGGTGCTGCACACCCCCGTCACGGTGATCGCGGCGAACAGGACAGCCGCCACGCGCGCGTAGAGCCCCAGAAGCGCCGCGCCCGCCTCCGGGGCGAACGTCCGCCACAGCCGCAGCATCCGGAGGACCTGCAGCAGGCCGCCCGCCCACAGCACCCCGCACGTCAGATGCACCAGGGTCAGACCGGTGCCGACGAGCGGGGTGTCCTCCACCGGAGGGTGGGCCCGCAGCGCCTCCGCGACGATCACCGCGGCCAGCGGAAGCGCGGCGGTGGAGGGGCGGCGCGAGCGTGAGCAGAGCAGCGCCACGATGAAGGCGTTGACCTCCAGGAGCGCCAGCCTGCCGTCCCGCGACGCGTAGAGCCCGCCGAGGTCCATGTCGGAGAGCGCCCGGGGCACCAGATTGCCGGTGGCCACGACCGAGGCGAGGCCGAGCGAGGCGACGACACCCGCCACCGCCGCGTACGTGGACCAGCTCCGCGGCTCGCGCTCCAGCGGCGCTCCCGGCACCCTGCGGGCCAGACGGATCGCGTACACCTCGCCCAACTGCACGCACAGCGCGGCGAACAGAGCCGTCCGCAGGAAGGTGATCCCGGCCGTGCCGGGCGCCTTGGCCTCCCCGGTGCCGCTCAGCGCCGCCGAAGGGCCGAGCAGCGGCACGAGCGCGGCGACGGCCACCAGGAGGAGGAGGGCGACGGCACGGGCCGTGGAGGGGCGGCGCGGGGCGCGATGCGAGGCGCGGGGCGCGGCGGCGACCGCCTCCGCCGAGGCCTCGCCTCCGGGGTCGGCGGACGGTTGTATGGAGCTCACCACATGATCTTCACCAGGTGCACCGTTAAGGGGCAAGTCCTGGCAAACAACTGGCGGAACCGCGTTCCGCCCCACAGGCCACTTACCCCACCGTGTCCTTGCCGGCCTCGCTCTGCGTGGCCGCCGACCACCACAGCCTGATCGACACCCGCGGCTCCGACGGCCGCAGCTCCCACCCCTGGGCCGTCGCGGTCTCGACCACGTAGTGGCCGCCCACACCGTGGTAGACGCGCCACGGGATCTCACACTCGACGGGCCAGAGCCGCTTGTTCGGCTTCCGGGGGGCGGACGCCCGGGCCGTCCAGCGGCCGACGACCTTGTCGACCCGCGCGCGGTGGTACGCCGTGTCTCCCTCGTGGCGCAGCTCCGGCCAGGTCACGCACCAGCCCGGCAGCCGGAGGCGTCCCAGCATGCGGTCCGACAGGGCGACCAGCTTCCGCCCGCCCGAGTCGCTGACCGAACCGACGATGTCCGCGAGGAGCAGGCACACGATGAACCCCGCTACCTTCACCACCGCGAGAGCGCACCACACCGGTATGTACGCGATCATGCCCACGAAGCCGAGCACCAGCAGCCCTCGGGGCCGGACGGGCGCCGCCACCCAGTGCTCCGTGTCGGCTTGGACGAACTGGGAGTCCTTGTACTCATACATGGAACGAGATCCTCTCGCGAAGGGCCGGGCGGTCCGCGACCGCCCGGCCCGACACCCTCTGCGGGAGGGCTACTTCCGCACGGCGTCCAAGGCGTCGATCATGCCCACGCCGTAGAAGCCGTTCTTGTTCTTGCCGCCAGCGCACACCGCGTCGACCTTGCCGTCGCCGTCGATGTCGTACGGATCGGTGCACTTCATGGCGTCGGCCTCGCCGTGGAGCAGCGCCTTCACCTTCGACGAAGACGCGTACGGGTGGGCCGACTTGATGAGCGCGGCCACGCCCGCGGCGTGCGGTGACGCCATCGACGTACCCGCCTTGTAGCCGAACTTGCCCCCGGGCAGCGTCGACAGGATACGGCCGTCCGTGGCCGGCGCGTCCGGTGCCTGGAACTTCGTCGAGTCGCCACCGGGCGCCGCGATGTCGATGACGCCCTTGCCGTAGTTCGAGTACGAGGCCTTGACGCCCTTCGCGCCCGTGGCCGAGACGGTCACCACACCCGGAAGCTGCGACGGAAGGTCGAGGCAGTCCGCGGTCTTGATGACCCGCTCCGTGGGCGTCGTGTCGTCCGGGCTCGAGTCGTCGACGATCTCGTCCTGCGCCAGGTCGGTCTCGGCGTTTCCGGCCGCCGCGACGTTCACCGCACCCTTGCGCTCCGCGTACCGCGTGGCCCGCCCGACGGCGTCGACCAAGGCCTTCTGGTCGGCGTCCGTCTTGCAGTTGAACAGCCACGGGTCGGTGTAGTAGCTGGAGTTGGTGACGTCGACCCCGTGCTCGGCCGCCCACATGAAGCCGCAGACCACGGCCTCGGTGTAGTACATGCCGGTCGCGGGCTCGGCCACCTTCAGGCTCGCCACCTTCACGCCCGGAGCGACACCGGTGACGCCGGTGCCGTTCTTCGCGGCGGCGATGGTACCCGCCACGTGCATGCCGTGGTCGCTCTCCCCGCTCACCGGACGCCACGCGCTGTCCTTCTGCACGGGCACGCCGCCCAGACAGCTCGCTGACGCCTTCGCGTCGAAGTTCGGCGCGATGTCCGGGTGCGTGTCGTCCACGCCGGAGTCCAGGACGCCGACGGTGACCCTGGAGCTGCCGAGGGACTCCTTGTGAGCCTTGTCCGCCTTGATGGCGGGCAGGTCCCACTGGAGCGGCTCCAGCTCGTCCTGGCCGGCGCCCGCCCGTCCGGCGGCCTGCTTCGCCTCGGCGGCGGTCAGGGGCCGGTCGGCCTCAAGGGCGTCGTCGGACTGCGCGGACAGCGGAGCCGTACGGGTGGCTCCCGCCGACGCGACGCCCTTCACCCCGCGGATCTTCTTGGCGAAGTCCGCGTTCGACGCGTGGACGACGATCACGCCGATCCTGTCGTACGCGATGACGACCTTGCCGCCCGCCTTGGAGATGGCCCTCTTCACGTACGCCGACGTCTTGGCGGACGGTGAACCGCCATGCCCGGAGCTGACGTTGACGACGTAGCTCATCGACGTGCCGTCGCTGAGCGAGGCGCCGACGGCGGACACGACGGACGACACAGGGCCGCCCGGCTGAGACGCGGCATCGGGCTGGGCCGACGCCGTGCCCGGCAGGAAGGCGACGGCCGAGGCCACCGCCACGCCGAGCGGGAGTGCGAGCACGCGTCGGGAGCGTGTGAACGGTGCGGTCATGCTGCGTGTGCCCCTCACTTCTTCACGGCGTCGAGCGCGTCGACGATCCCGCTGCCGTAGAAGCCGTTCTTGTTCTTGGAGCCCTCGCAGACAGCGTCGACCTTGCCGTCACCGTCCGGGTCGTACGGCTCCGTCGGGCAGCCCGGGTTGTCGGCCTGCTTCTTGAGCAGCCGCTGGAGCTCGGCGGGGCTCGCCTTGGGGTGCGTCGACTTCAGGAGCGCGGCCACGCCCGACGCGTGCGGCGACGCCATCGAGGTGCCCTGCAGCCAGCCGTACTGGTTGCCCGGCATCGTGGAGAGGATGCGGCCGTTCTTCGACGGGGTGTCGGCCGGGATCTGGCGTGCGTCGCCGCCCGGGGCAGCGACGTCGATGACGCCCTTGCCGTACGTCGAGTAGTACGACTTGAGGTTCTGCACGCCCGTCGCGCTGACCGTGACGACACCCGGCAGCTGCGTCGGGAGGTCGAAGCACTCGGAGGGGTCGATGGTGCGCGGCACCGGCGTCGAGTCGTCCGGGCTCGAGTCGTCCAGGATCTCGTCGGCGGCGAGGTCGTGGTTGGAGTTGCCTGCGGAGGCGAGGTTCAGGGTGCCCTTCTTCTGGGCGTACAGCTGGGCGCGGTTGACCGCGTCGACGATGGCCCGCTGGTCCGGGTCGTCCATGCAGTTGTAGAGCCACGGGTCCACGTAGTAGCTGTTGTTCGTGATCTCGATGCCCTTGTCGGCGGCGAACACGAACGCGCAGACGACGCTTTCCGGGTAGAACAGCTCACTGACCGGGTCGGCCACCTTGATGCCCGCGACCTTCACACCGGGGGCGACACCCGCGACACCCACGTTGTTGCGGGCGGCGGCTATCTCGCCCGCCACGTGCGTGCCGTGGTAGTGCTCCGGCTTCTCCGGGCGCCAGGCGCCGGGAGAGGTGTCCGCCTTGCCGCCGACACAGCTCGCCGACTGGGAGGCCGAGAAGGTGGGCGCGAGGTCCGGGTGGGTGTCGTCGACTCCGGTGTCGATGACGCCGACGGTGACCTTCTTGCTGCCCGGGTTGATCTTCGCCGCCTTGTCGGCGCCTATCGCGCGCAGATCCCACTGGTCCGCTTCGAGGGGCTCGGTGCCCGCAACTGCTTTCGCCTTCAGCGACTTGGCCTCGGACTTCGACAGGAGGGTCGGTGCGCCCTCCTCCGTGGTGCCCGCGGCCGTCAGGGGCGAGGTACGGGTCGCGCCCGCGGACTTGACCCCCTTCACCTTGCGCAGCTGCTTGCCGAAGTCGGGGTTGGCCGAGTGCACGACGATGACGCCGATCTTCGGGTACGTGACGACGACGGTGCCGTCCGCCCTGGCGATCGCCTTCTTGACGTACGCGATCGTCTTGGAGTCCGTGCGGGTGTTGACGACGTACGCGAGCTTCGGGGCCTCGGCCTTCGCCGACGCGGTGGCGGGTGCGTCGGGGGCCGCGGTCGCGACGCCGGGAGCGAAACCGACCGACGCCGCGAGCGCGATGCCGAGGGGCACGGTGAGGGCGATGCGACGTCTGGAACGCAGATGAGCCATGGGATCTCCACATCATCCGGATACGTGAACTGCCCGAACACATCTAGTGATCGGGCAGGTACATGACGGGGTGTGCAGGGTGAAGCTATCCCCCGAACTCCCAGGCCAGCAATGGATTCCGGAAGAAAACGACGCGTAACCCCGCGCCGGGCGCGCCGCCGAGACGTTGAACAGGTAACGGAAGCAACATCGACCCCTGTCGGATCACGTCCCATGGCCTTAGCATCGCCATCCGTGGCTCACGTGATCCGCGTCACTGCCGGATCAGAGAGAGCCAATGGATCAGCTGTCCGTCCCCACCGCACCCGCACCACGAGGAGAAGACTCCGTGGCCCCCGATGCATCCCCACCGTCCAAGGACGGAGAAGCCCCCGCTCCGCACGCGCCGTCCACGGAAGAGTTCCTCCAGGAGCAAGCGAGCCCCGAGTTCGGTGAACTCCGCAAGGCGCACCGCTCCTTCGCCTTCCCGCTGACCATCGCCTTCATCGCCTGGTACCTCGTGTACGTCCTGCTCTCCAACTACGCGGGCGACTTCATGGGCACCAAGCTCTTCGGCAACATCAACGTCGCCCTTGTCCTCGGCCTCGGGCAGTTCCTGACCACGTTCCTCATCGCCTGGTGGTACTCCCGCCACGCGGCCACCAAGCTCGACCCCAGGGCCGACGCGATCAAGTCCCGTATGGAGGGCGGCGCATGAGCCCCGCGCTGAACACCACTGTCCTGGCCGCGGCCTCCGACGCCTCCGAGCACCGTGCGCTGATCATCAGCCTCTTCGCGGCCTTCGTCGTCGCGACCCTCTTCATCACCGTCTGGGCCGGACGCCAGACCAAGAGCGCCGCCGACTTCTACGCGGGCGGCCGCCAGTTCACCGGCTTCCAGAACGGCCTGGCGATCTCCGGCGACTACATGTCCGCCGCCTCCTTCCTCGGCATCGCGGGCGCCATCGCGCTCTTCGGGTACGACGGCTTCCTCTACTCCATCGGCTTCCTCGTCGCCTGGCTGGTGGCGCTGCTCCTGGTCGCCGAGCCGCTGCGCAACTCCGGCCGCTACACGATGGGCGACGTGCTGGCCTTCCGGATGCGCCAGCGTCCGGTGCGCACCGCCGCGGGCACCTCCACGATCGTCGTCTCGATCTTCTACCTGCTCGCGCAGATGGCGGGCGCGGGCGTCCTGGTCTCGCTGCTGCTCGGCATCACCAGCGACGCGGGCAAGATCCTGATCGTCGCCCTCGTCGGCGTCCTGATGATCGTCTACGTCACCATCGGCGGCATGAAGGGCACCACCTGGGTGCAGATGGTCAAGGCCGTGCTGCTCATCGCGGGCACCATCCTGATCACCTTCCTGATCCTGCTGAAGTTCAACTTCAACGTCTCCGACCTGCTCGGCACCGCCGCCTCCAACAGCGGCAAGGGTTCGGCCTTCCTGGAGCCCGGTCTCAAGTACGGCGTGAGCGGCACCTCGAAGCTGGACTTCCTCTCGCTCGGCATCGCCCTGGTGCTCGGCACCGCGGGACTGCCGCACATCCTGATCCGCTTCTACACGGTGCCGACGGCCAAGGCCGCGCGTAAGTCCGTGAACTGGGCGATCGGCATCATCGGCTCCTTCTACCTGATGACGATCGTCCTCGGCTTCGGCGCCGCCGCCCTGCTCAAGCCCGGCGACATCATCGCCTCGAACAAGGCGGGCAACACCGCGGCACCGCTCGCCGCCCTGGAGATCGGCGGCGGTGGCGACTCCACCGGCGGCGCGATCCTGCTCGCGGTGATCTCCGCGGTCGCCTTCGCCACGATCCTCGCGGTCGTCGCGGGCCTCACCCTGGCCTCGTCGTCCTCGTTCGCGCACGACATCTACGCGAACGTCATCCGCAAGGGCAAGGCCACCGAGAAGGAGGAGATGAAGGCCGCCCGCTGGTCGACCGTCTTCATCGGCATCGTCTCCATCGCCCTCGGCGCCCTGGCCCGTGACCTCAACGTGGCGGGCCTGGTCGCCCTCGCCTTCGCCGTCGCGGCCTCCGCGAACCTGCCGACGATCCTCTACAGCCTCTTCTGGAAGCGGTTCACCACGCAGGGCGCGCTCTGGTCCATCTACGGCGGACTGATCGCCGCGGTCGGCCTGGTGCTGTTCTCGCCGGTCGTCTCGGGCAAGCCCACCTCGATGTTCCCCGACGCGAACTTCGACTTCTTCCCGCT
Organism: Streptomyces sp. Je 1-332; assembly: GCF_040730185.1. NCBI lineage: Bacteria > Bacillati > Actinomycetota > Actinomycetes > Kitasatosporales > Streptomycetaceae > Streptomyces > Streptomyces sp. Je 1-332. The sequence continues at coordinate 1,757,850 of NZ_CP160402.1, read as the reverse complement.
GGAGAACCCGGGCCTGATCTCCATCCCGCTGGGCTTCCTGCTCGGCTGGCTCGGCACGCTGCTGTCGAAGGAGGAGGCGGACAAGGGCAAGTACGCGGAGCTGGAGGTACGGTCCCTGACGGGAACCGGAGCCCACTGATCCTCCTCGGTTCCGCCTGAAACACGCAGGTCAGCGGCCGCGTCGTAGATCGTTGGTAGATCTCTACGACGCGGCCGTACCGCTCCTCGTGGGATCGGGCCCCCCTCACTGTCGGTCCCGTCACGTAGGCTCGTGTTATCTGGACCGAACGGCTGAACAGGATCAGGGAGGGGGCCCACGTGCTCATCGACACCTACGGCCGAGTGGCCACCGATCTGCGGGTTTCGCTGACCGACAAGTGCAATCTGCGGTGCACGTACTGCATGCCCGAAGAAGGCCTGCAGTGGCTGTCCAAGTCCGAGCTCCTCAGCGACGACGAGATCGTCCGCCTCATCCGGATCGCCGTGACGCAGCTCGGCATCACCGAGGTCCGCTTCACCGGTGGCGAGCCGCTCCTGCGCCCCGGCCTCGTCGGCATCGTCGAGCGCTGTGCCCAGCTGGAGCCGCGCCCCCGGATGTCCCTGACGACGAACGGCATCGGCCTCAAGCGCACCGCCGCCGCCCTCAAGGCCGCGGGCCTCGACCGGGTGAACGTCTCCCTGGACACGCTGCGCCCGGACGTCTTCAAGACCCTCACCCGCCGCGACCGCCACAAGGACGTCCTGGAGGGCCTGGAAGCGGCCCGTGACGCGGGCCTGACCCCGGTCAAGGTGAACACGGTCCTGATGCCGGGCCTGAACGACGACGAGGCCCCCGACCTCCTCGCCTGGGCCGTCGAGAACGACTACGAACTGCGGTTCATCGAGCAGATGCCCCTGGACGCCCAGCACGGCTGGAAGCGCGACGGCATGATCACCGCCGGTGACATCCTGCAGTCGCTGCGTACGCGCTTCGAGCTCACCGAGGAGGGTTCCGGCGAGCGCGGCTCCGCGCCGGCCGAGCGCTGGCTCGTGGACGGCGGCCCGCATCGCGTCGGCGTCATCGCCTCCGTCACCCGCCCGTTCTGCTCGGCCTGCGACCGCACCCGGCTCACGGCCGACGGCCAGGTCCGCACCTGCCTGTTCGCCACGGAGGAGACCGACCTGAGGGCGGCCCTGCGGGCCAATCGGGAGGACAGCGCCGACGACGCAGCCGGCTCGGACGAGGCGATCGCGCGCATATGGAAGCTCGCGATGTGGGGCAAGAAGGCGGGCTCGGGCCTCGACGACCCGACGTTCCTGCAGCCCGACCGCCCGATGTCGGCGATCGGCGGCTAGGGCGCGCGAGCTCTCGCGCGCTAGCTCTCCGGGGCTTCCCACTCGGCGAGCGGCACGACGTCCTTCAACATGCTGCGTACGCCCAGGAATTGAGAGAGGTGCTCGCGGTGTTCCGCACAGGCGAGCCACGTCTTGCGGCGCTCCGGGGTGTGGATCTTCGGGTTGTTCCACGCGAGCACCCACACCGCGGCGGCGCGGCAGCCCTTGGCGGAACAGATCGGTGTTTCGTCGCTCACGAGTAACGTCCAAGTGCGTTCAAAACAAGGCGACGCCGAGCAGCCACGGGGGGAGCTGCCCGGCGTCGGTCTGTCGCTCCGACGGGGGATGCGGAGCGCGTACGAAGTATGTCATGGGGGACCCGGTGCCTGGCACCGGAACTACATGATTGATCTGAGCTTTTCTTGAGCTTGGCGCAACGTCGACGGTCAGTTCTGGTGGCCGTACGGAGCGTTGGGCTCGCCCGTCTCGGGGCCCGCGCCCGCTTCCGGGACGGGTTCCGGGGACTCGGTACGCAGGGGCGGTGGCGCGAGCATCGGCCGGGACGGCGCCGGTACGAAGGTCGACGGCAGTGAAGGGGCGTTCTCCCGGCCCGCGTTGGCGATCACCACGGAGATGTACGGGAGGAGGATGCCGAGCACCAGGGCGACGAAGGCGACATGCCGCTCGACGTTCCACAGCACCGCCGCGGCAATGACCGAAAGAGTACGGATCGACATCGAGATCACGTACCGCCGCTGCCGGCCGCGCACGTCGTCCGCGAGTGACTGCCGGGCCCCTGTGATCCGGAAGACCTGGGCGCCGCTCTGCTTCCGCATCACATTCCACCGCCTGCTCACAAGAAGCCGGGCGCTCCCCGGCCCGGACCCGCTCCACGTTACGCCTGGGCTGCGCAGCCTTCGAGACCGGGGCGGGCCTCTTCTCGGTGTCCTGTCTGCGTCATGCCACGTATGGGGGTGCCCGACATGCGCCGTATGGAGGATCGGTCGAGACTTGCCGTAATGCTCATGTTGAGCCGAACGAGGAGGCAGCTATGAGCTGGTTGTGGGCCATCATCGTGGGATTCGTGCTGGGACTGATCGCCAAGGCGATCCTGCCCGGGAAGCAGCACAGTCCGCTCTGGCTGACCACGATCTTCGGCATCATCGGCGCGATCATCGGCAACTCGCTTGCCTCCGCGTTCGGCATCGAGGACACCAAGGGCATCGACTGGGGGCGGCACGCCCTGCAGCTCGTGGCGGCCCTCGTCGTCGTCGGCGTCGGAGACATGGCGTACAAGATGATCAAGGGCAACAGGCAACGCGCCTGACCTGCCCGTACGCGGCGTGCGGAAGGGGCCGGTCCGTCGGGCCGGCCCCTCACGCGCGCCTACGGTGCCGCGGGTCAGCCCGCGGTGACCTCGACGGCCGCCAGGTTCTTCTTGCCGCGGCGCAGCACGAGCCAGCGCCCGTGCAGGAGCTCGTCGCGGGACGGGACGGCGTCCTCGGATGCGACCTTCGTGTTGTTCACGTAGGCCCCGCCCTCCTTGACCGTGCGCCGGGCCGCGGACTTGCTCGCCACCAGGCCGACCTCCGCGAGGAGGTCCACCACCGGGCCGAGCTCCGTGACCTGGACGCGCGGCAGCTCGGAGAGGGCCGCGCTCAGCGTCGCCTCGTCGAGGTCACCGAGCTCACCCTGGCCGAACAGCGCCTTGGACGCGGCGATGACCGCGGCGCACTGGTCGGCGCCGTGCACCAGCGTCGTCAGCTCCTCGGCGAGCGCGCGCTGGGCCGCACGGGCCTGCGGGCGCTCCTCGGTGAGCTTCTCGATCTCCTCGATCTCCTCGCGGGACTTGAAGCTGAGGATGCGCATGTACGTCGAGACGTCACGGTCGTCCACGTTCAGCCAGAACTGGTAGAACGCGTACGGCGTGGTCATCTGCGGGTCGAGCCAGACGGCGCCGCTCTCGGACTTGCCGAACTTGGTGCCGTCCGCCTTGACCATCAGCGGCGTGCCGACGGCGTGCACCGTGGCGTCCGGCTCCAGGCGGTGGATCAGGTCGATGCCCGCGGTGAGGTTGCCCCACTGGTCGCTGCCACCGGTCTGCAGCGTGCAGCCGTAGCGACGGTAGAGCTCCAGGAAGTCCATGCCCTGCAGCAGCTGGTAGCTGAACTCCGTGTACGAGATGCCCTCCTGGGACTCCAGGCGGCGGGCCACGGAGTCCTTGGTCAGCATCTTGTTCACACGGAAGTGCTTGCCGATGTCCCGCAGGAACTCGATCGCGGACATGCCCGCGGTCCAGTCCAGGTTGTTGACCATCGTCGCGGCGTTCTCGCCCTCGAAGGACAGGAACGGCTCGATCTGCGAGCGAAGCCGGGCCACCCAGTTCGCGACCGTCTCCGGGTCGTTCAGGGTGCGCTCGGCGGTCGGCCGCGGGTCACCGATCTGACCCGTGGCGCCGCCCACCAGGGCGAGCGGGCGGTGCCCCGCCTGCTGGAGCCTGCGGACGGTGAGGACCTGCACCAGGTGCCCGACGTGCAGGCTGGCCGCGGTCGGGTCGAAGCCGCAATAGAACGTGACGGGACCGTCCGCGAGCGCCTTGCGCAGTGCATCTTCGTCCGTGGACAGGGCGAAAAGGCCCCGCCACTTCAGCTCGTCGACGATGTCCGTCACGGTCCTGTGTCTCCTTGAAAGGTTTCTGGCCGGTCGAAGGGCTTGAGGTTTCTGGCCGGTACCGGCCAGTCTATGGGCGTCACACGCCTTGGCTGACCGAGCTCATGTTGAAGTCGGGGATGCGCAGGGCGGGCATCGCGGCCCTGGTGAACCAGTCGCCCCACTCCCTGGGCAGCGTCTTCTCCGTGCGGCCGGCCTCCGAGGCCCGCGAGAGCAGGTCCACCGGCGACTCGTTGAAGCGGAAGTTGTTCACCTCGCCCACGACCTCGCCGTTCTCGACGAGGTAGACGCCGTCCCGGGTGAGCCCGGTGAGCAGCAGGGTCGCGGGGTCGACCTCGCGGATGTACCAGAGGCAGGTCAGGAGCAGCCCGCGCTCCGTGCCCGCGACCATGTCCTCCAAGCTGCGGTCGGTGCCGCCGTCCAGGATGAGGTTGTCGATGGCGGGGGCCACCGGCAGGCCGGTCAGGGACGCGCTGTGCCGGGTGCTGGTCAGGTGCGCGAGCTCGCCCGCGCGCATCCAGTCGGTGGCGGCCAGCGGCAGCCCGTTGTCGAAGACGGACGAGTCGCCGCCCGACGCGTGCGCGAGCACGAACGGCGCGGACTCAAGGCCCGGCTCGTTCGGGTCGCTGCGCAGCGTCAGGGGCAGCTCGGCGAGGCGGTCGCCGACGCGGGTGCCGCCGCCCGGCCTGGAGAACACCGTCCGGCCCTCGGCGGCGTCCCTGGCCGACGCCGACCACAGCTGGTAGATCAGCAGGTCGGCGACGGCGGTCGGCGGCAGCAGCGTCTCGTACCGCCCGGCCGGCAGGTCGATGCGCCGCTGCGCCCACCCCAGACGCTTGGCGAGCTCAGCGTCGAGCGCCGCCGGGTCCACGTCCTTGAAGTCACGGGTCGCGCGGCCCGCCCACGCGGACTTGGTGCGGTCGGGGGACTTGGCGTTGAGTTCCAGGGTGCCGCTCGGCTGATCGTGCCGCAGCCGCAGCCCCGTCGACGTACCGAGGTAGCTCGTCGTGTGTTCGTGGTTCGCGAAGCCGTACAGCTCGCGTCCGCCCGCTCGGGCCGCGGCGAACGCCTCGCCGAGCGCCGGGGCGAAGTCGTCGAAGACCGCGGAGGACGTCGCGAGCGGTGCGTCCCCGAAGTCCGCCGACTCCTTGGCCCCGGCCACCAGCGGCTGCGCGTCCTCGGCGGGACCCGCGCCGCGCGCGGCGTGCTCGGCGGCACGCACCAGGGGTTCGAGGTCGGCGGCGGTCACGGCCGACCGGGAGACGACGCCGGACGCCGTGCCCTCCTTGCCGTCGACGGTCGCGATGACGGTGAGGGTGCGGCCGCGGGTGACGCCGTTCGTGGTCAGGGCGTTGCCCGCCCAGCGCAGGTTCGCGGTCGAGTGCTCGTCGGCGATGACGACACAGCCGTCGGCGGTGGACAGTTCGAGGGCGCGCTCGACGACCTCGTGCGGCTTGTTGGCGCTACGGCTCATCGACCCGCCTCCTGCGTGGTGTTCAGAATGTTGACGCCCCGGAACAGGGCCGACGGGCAGCCGTGGGAGACCGCCGCGACCTGGCCCGGCTGGGCCTTGCCGCAGTTGAAGGCGCCGCCGAGTACGTACGTCTGCGGGCCGCCGACCGCCGTCATCGAGCCCCAGAAGTCGGTGGTCGTCGCCTGGTACGCGACATCGCGCAGCTGGCCGGTGATGCGGCCGTTCTCGATGCGGTAGAAGCGCTGTCCGGTGAACTGGAAGTTGTACCTCTGCATGTCGATCGACCACGAACGGTCGCCCACGACGTAGATGCCCCGGTCCACGCCCCCGATCAGGTCCTCCGTCGAGAGCCCGCCGGGATCCGGCTTGAGCGACACGTTCGCCATGCGCTGCACCGGCACATGGCCGGGGGAGTCCGCGTACGCGCAGCCGTTGGACCGCTCGAAGCCGGTGAGTTTCGCGATGCGCCGGTCCAGTTGGTAGCCGACCAGGGTGCCGTCCTTCACCAGGTCCCAGGACTGCGCGGCCACCCCCTCGTCGTCGAACCCGATGGTCGCGAGTCCGTGCTCGGCCGTCCTGTCACCCGTCACATTCATGATCGACGAGCCGTACGCGAGCTTGCCGAGCTGGTCGAAGGTGGCGAACGACGTCCCCGCGTACGCAGCTTCGTAGCCGAGCGCACGGTCCAGCTCGGTGGCGTGGCCGATGGACTCGTGGATGGTCAGCCAGAGGTTGGAGGGGTCGACGACCAGGTCGTACGAGCCGGCCTCCACGCTCGGGGCCCGCATCTTCTCGGCGAGGTGCTCCGGGATGCGCGCGAGCTCGGCGTCCCAGTCCCAGCCGGTCCCCGTGAGGTACTCCCAGCCGCGCCCGACCGGCGGCGCGATGGTCCGCATCGAGTCGAACTCGCCGCTCGTCCCGTCCACCGCGACCGCGGTGAGCTGCGGGTGCAGCCTGACCCGCTGCTGCGTGGTCACCGTCCCCGCCGTGTCCGCGTAGAACTTGTTCTCGTGCACGGTGAGCAGCGAGGCGTCGACATGCGAGACGCCGTCGGCGGCGAGCAGACGCGAGCTCCACTCGGCGAGCAACCCGCTCTTCTCCTCGTCCGGCACGGAGAAGGGGTCGATCTCGTACGACGACACCCAGGTCTGCTCGGCGTGCACCGGTTCCCGCGCGAGTTCGACCCGCTCGTCCGAGCCGGCCGCCTTGATGACCTTGGCCGAGAGCTTCGCCATCGCCACGGCCTGGGACGCCACCTTCGCCGCCGCGTCCATCGTCGGATCGACGCCCGAGGCGAACCCCCAGGTCCCGCCGTGCACGACCCGGACCGCGTAGCCGAGGTCCGTGGTGTCCGATGTGCCGGACGGCCTGGCGTCCCGCAGCCGCCAGGAGGCGCTGCGCACGCGCTCGAAGCGGAAGTCCGCGTGGTCTGCGCCCAGGGCGCGCGCCCGAGCCAGCGCGGCGTCGGCGAGAGCCCTCAGCGGCAGCGCCGTGAAGGCTTCATCGATGGAATGAGGCACGGATGTCTCCCTGCTGTCGGCACCGGTCGCTCAGATCATGTCGCGCGTGAGGGCCCGGCGGCCAGAGATTTCTGTAGGGACCCGACAGCGAGTCCGGTACGCCACTGTCGGTCGTCGATTCTCCGTATGGAGCACCGTACCGATAGGTTTTCGAGGTACCAGACCGCTATCGAAAGGGTGATCCGTTGAGCCGCTCGGTTCTCGTCACCGGAGGAAACCGGGGCATCGGCCTCGCCATCGCCCGCGTCTTCGCCGACGCCGGAGACAAGGTCGCGATCACCTACCGCTCGGGTGAACCGCCCCAGGCCCTCACTGAGCTCGGAGTCCTCGCCGTCAAGTGCGACATCACCGACTCCGAGCAGGTGGAGCAGGCCTACAAGGAGATCGAGGAGAAGCACGGTCCGGTCGAGATCCTGGTGGCCAACGCCGGGATCACCAAGGACCAGCTCCTCATGCGCATGTCCGAGGAGGACTTCACGTCCGTCCTCGACACCAACCTCACCGGCACCTTCCGTGTCGTGAAGCGCGCCAACCGCGGCATGCTGCGCGCCAGGAAGGGCCGCGTCGTGCTGATCTCCTCCGTCGTCGGCCTGATGGGCGGCCCGGGGCAGGCGAACTACGCCGCCTCCAAGGCGGGCCTGGTCGGCTTCGCGCGCTCGCTCGCCCGTGAACTCGGGTCGCGCAACCTCACTTTCAACGTCGTCGCGCCCGGTTTCGTCGACACCGACATGACCAAGGTGCTCACCGACGAGCAGCGGTCGAACATCGTGGCGCAGGTGCCGCTCGGCCGTTACGCGCAGCCCGAGGAGATCGCCGCCGCGGTGAAGTTCCTCGCCTCGGACGACGCCTCGTACATCACTGGAGCCGTCATCCCCGTTGACGGCGGATTGGGCATGGGTCACTGATCACCATGAGCGGAATTCTCGACGGCAAGAAGATCCTGATCACGGGCGTGCTGATGGAGTCCTCCATCGCGTTCCACGCGGCCAAGGTCGCGCAGGAGCAGGGCGCCGAGGTCATCCTCACCGCCTTCCCGCGCCCCACGCTCACCGAGCGCATCGCCAAGAAGCTGCCCAAGCCCGCCAAGGTCATCGAGCTCGACGTGACCAACCAGGAGCACCTCGACCGGCTCGCGGGCCTGGTCAAGGACGAGCTCGGCGGCCTCGACGGCATCGTGCACTCCATCGGCTTCGCCCCGCAGGGCGCCTTCAACTTCCTCGAGGCGACCTTCGAGGACGTCTCGACGGCCATGCACGTCTCGGCGTTCTCCCTGAAGTCGCTCACCATGGCGTGCCGCCCCCTGATGCCGAACGGCGGCTCCGTCGTGGGGCTGACCTTCGACGCGCAGTTCGCCTGGCCCAAGTACGACTGGATGGGCCCGGCCAAGGCCGCCCTCGAGGCCACCTCGCGCTACCTCGCCCGCGACCTGGGCAAGGAGAACATCCGCTGCAACATGATCTCCGCGGGCCCGATCGGCTCCATGGCGGCCAAGTCCATCCCGGGCTTCGCCGACCTCGCGGACGTCTGGAACACCCGTTCCCCGCTGGACTGGGACATGGCCGACCCGGAGCCGGCGGGCCGCGGCATCGTCGCGCTGCTCTCGGACTTCTTCCCGAAGACGACCGGCGAGATCATCCACGTCGACGGCGGCGTGCACATGATGGGTGCCTGACCAGGCATTTTCGTACGTTCTTGACGCCCCGTCCCCGCGCCGCGCGGGAGGCGGGGCGTCACCCGTTCGGCCCACCGGCCAGGCGGGGTCGCTGCATCACCGCGCACCCTGAAGTGTGCGCCCGTCACCTCCTGCGGTGCTCGCCGCTCTCACCCTGCTGATCGCCCTGCCGTACGGCGCCGCGTCGCATGCCGTCGGAGAGGCGGAGCCCCCACGCGCGCGCGTGGAGGCTCAAGAGGCGGCGAAACCGCGGCCCTTCGGCTCGGAGTGCCGCACTCGTGTCGAGGGCTCGGACGCGGTCGCCTATTGCCACAACCCGTACCCCGAGACCGACAGGGTCCGGCTGCACCTGGAGTGCGAGCAGTGGTGGGACATCGACAGCGACGGGGTCTTCGTGGAGGCCGGGCCCGCCCAGACCGTGCGGCTCACCGGACGGTGCTGGAAGGAGATCCGCTCGGTCTGGGTCAGCCACCAGAAGTGAGGGCCAGGTGCGCGGGCGTCAGGGGCGGGCGGGGTCCTCGAAGAGTTCCCTGCGGCACATGAAGGGGTAGCCCGCGGCCTCCTTGGCCGCCGCCTCCGCGTCGTTCTCGCGGATCGCGTCGACGAGCCGGGCGTGGTCCATGTGGCTCTCGGGGGTCAGCTCATCGCCGATGTCCTCGCGCAGCCAGTCCACCATCACCTCGCCGAGGTCGGCGTACATCGCCGTCATCGCGTCGTTGTGCGACGCGGCCACGACGGCCAGGTGGAACGTCGCGTCGGCGGCCACGAAGGCTTCGGCGTCGCCCGACGCCCAGGCCTCCTCGCGGCGCTCCAGCAGGGTGTCGAGCTGTTTGAGGTCGCGCTCCGTGCGCCGCTGCGCGGCCAGCTTCGCCGCGCTCGACTCCAGCGTGCTGCGCAGCTCCGCGATGTGCCGCGGATCCGTCTCGGCGAACCTGCGCTGCATGACACCGGCCAGTTCGCTGGTCGCGACCACGTAGGTGCCCGATCCCTGCCGGATGTCGAGCAGGCCGTTGTGCGCGAGGGCGCGGACCGCCTCCCGGACGGTGTTGCGCGCCACGCCCAGCTGCTCGACCAGCTCGGGCTCGGTGGGGATGCGGGATCCGACCGGCCACTCGCCCGTGGAGATCTGGTTGCGCAGCTCGGCGATGACCTGTTCGGAGAGCGCCGATCGGTGAGGGGTGGTCAGCGGCATGACGTTCCTTCGTGCGCGGGATGACGGGCGGGGCCGTGCGGGACGAGGTTACGGGTGAGGTGACGCGATCGGATGGGCGAGCGGATCGGCGAACCGATTGGACAGCCAATCATCCCATGATTCTATGATGGCTCCATGGCTAGTGAGGAATCCACGACGATGACACCGACACCGACGACACCGATACGTACCGACGCGGCGAACGGGGCGGCGGAGAAACAGCCCGCCACGCGCGCGTGGGCGACGCGTCTCGTCATGGTCGGCATCGTCCTCGCCGCCCTCAACCTCCGTCCGGCCATCACCAGCCTCGGCTCCCTCCTCGAAGAGGTACGTGACGGACTCGGCATGAGCGGCACGCTCGCCGGACTGCTCACCTCCGTCCCACCGCTCTGCTTCGCGGTCTTCGGTGTGATGGCACCGCGGCTCGCCCGCCGGTTCGGTCCCAGCGCGGTGGTCTGCGCGGGCATGGTCGCCATCGCCACGGGCCTGGCGATCCGCCCCTTCCTCGGCGGCACCGTCGGCTTCCTCGCCGCGAGCGCGCTCGCCCTCATGGGCATCGCGGTCAGCAACGTCCTGATGCCGGTGATCGTCAAGCGCTGGTTCCCCGACCGGGTCGGCTCGATGACCGGGCTGTACTCGATGGCGCTGGCCCTCGGTACATCGCTGGCCGCGGCCATCACCGTGCCCATGACCGATGCCATGGGCGGCAGTTGGCAGAACGGACTCGTGATGTGGGCGGCGCTCGCGGTCGTCGCCGTGGTGCCGTGGGTCCCGCTCGTGCGGGACCGGAGCGCCGCGTCGGCCGCCCCGGAGCACGTCAGCTCCGAGGTGCGCCAGGAGGACGCGGGACTGCGCATCACGCGCAGCCGTACGGCGTGGGCGCTGGCCTCCTTCTTCGGGCTCCAGGCCACCGCCGCGTACATCACGATGGGCTGGATGCCGCAGATCTTCCGTGACGCCGGGGTGCCGGCGGGGGAGGCCGGTGTGCTCCTCGCCGTCACCATGGCGATGGGCGTGCCGCTGGCCTTCGTGATCCCGCGGGTCGCCACCCGGCTGCCGAACCAGGGGCCCGTGGTGGTCGTGCTGGGCGCCTGTGGCCTCGCCGGATACGCGGGTCTCTATCTCGCCCCCGAGAGCGGAGCCTGGGCCTGGGCCCTGCTGCTCGGCGTCTCCAACTGCGCCTTCCCGCTGGCCCTCACCATGGTCGGCATGCGGGCCAAGAGCAGCGTGGGCGTCGCCAAGCTCTCGGCCTTCGCCCAGAGCACGGGCTATCTGATCTCGATCCCGGGTCCGCTCCTGGTGGGCGTGCTCTACCAGCACAGCGGTGGCTGGGGGCTGCCGATCGCGCTCATGGCGGGCCTGATGGTGCCGCAGATCGTGGTGGGCATCCTGGCGGGCCGCAACCGCACGGTCGAGGACGAGGTCGCGGCGGCTGCCTGAGCCCGGAGGCGGTTGCCCGGCCCCGACGGGGGTGGCTCGACGGCAACCTGGCCCCGGCGACGGCTCGACGGGCAACCTGACCCCGGCGGCGACGCGTCGGACAAAGGGTGCGAGACTCTTTCCATGCCAGTGCTCGACCCGAACCCCCAGAACGGCCAGAAGAAGCTGCTCATCGTGCTTGGCTCGATGCTGGCCATCACCGTGATCATCGGGATCATCGCCTCCATCGCCTCGCCGTGAACTGAACCCGGCGGGGCCGATGGTGGGGCTAGCACCACCATCCCCTAGGGGGCCAGTGTCAGGGTCAACTGGGTGGATCACCGGATGTGCTGAGGGTCGCGGGATCCGTACCTTCGAGATGTGGCCGCGAAGACGTGGCACGGAGGACTCGAAGACCCCGGAGGCGGCATGTCGGCCCACTCGCACACTCGGCGCGACCTGGGAGCCACCAAGGACTCCGCGAGCGTCGAGATCCAGCTTCCGTGGTGGGCGATCGCCCTCCCCGCCATCGCCTTCGCCGCCCTCCTCCTGCTGATACTGAACCCCGCCGACGCACACGCGGCGAGCGGCGAGCCGGTGGTCACGCACCTGCTCGAGCGCATCCAGGAGACCGTGTTCCGTACGGCCCCGTGACCTGCCCCGGGCGGACGCCGTCACCCATGGCGGGGGAGCCCACCAACTCCCTGCGCCCGCTGGCGGGTTTCGTGCGAAGCTGGGACGCATGAGCGTCGCAGAACCCCGCAGGATTGTCCTTTTCCGGCATGCGAAGGCCGACTGGCCGCAGGTGTCCGACCATGAGCGGCCCCTCGCGGAGCGCGGCCGCAAGGATGCCCCCGTCGCCGGGCGCAAGCTGGCCGACAGCGGCATCTCTTTCGACCTGGCCCTCTGCTCGACCGCCGCCAGAACCCGCGAGACATGGAAGCTCGCCGTCCATGAGCTTCCGCAACGGCCCAAGACGGTCTACGAGGATCGGCTGTACGAAGCCTCTCCGGGCGAACTGATCGCCGTGCTCAACGAAACCCCGGACGACGTACAGAACGTCGTACTGATCGGCCACAACCCCGGAGTGCAGGGGCTCGCCGACGTCCTCGCGGGCGACGCGGAGGGCGACGCCCGTACGCGCATGAACGGCCGCGGCTTCCCGACCGCCGCCTTCGCCGTACTGACGTACTCCGGCTCATGGAAGGCCCTGGAGCCCGGAGTCGGCACGCTCGCCGACTACTGGGCGCCTTCTGACTGACCCCCTGACGCACATACACCGATGGCCCCCGTACCGCAGCGGTACGGGGGCCATCGGTGTGATGGCGACTTCGCGGCTCCCGGACCGCGGTCTCAGTCGGTGTGGGTGTCCGCTGCCTCGACCTCTTCGCGGGTGACGCCGAGGAGGTAGAGGACGGTGTCGAGGAAGGGGACGTTCACCGCGGTGTGCGCGGCCTCCCGCACGACGGGCTTGGCGTTGAAGGCGACCCCGAGACCGGCCGCGTTCAGCATGTCGAGGTCATTGGCGCCGTCGCCGATCGCGACGGTCTGCTCCAGCGGAACCCCGGCCTCGTCGGCGAAGCGGCGCAGCAGCCGGGCCTTGCCCGCGCGGTCCACGATCTCGCCGGTCACCTTGCCGGTGAGCTTGCCGTCGACGATCTCCAGGGTGTTGGCCTGGGCGAAGTCGAGGCCGAGACGTTCCTTCAGGTCATCGGTCACCTGGGTGAACCCGCCCGAGACGACGCCCACTTGGTAGCCGAGGCGCTTGAGCGTACGGATGAGGGTGCGGGCGCCGGGCGTGAGGCGGACCTCGGAGCGGACCTTGTCGACGACCGAGGCGTCGAGCCCGGCGAGGAGTCTCACGCGGGCGTGCAGCGACTGCTCGAAGTCCAGTTCGCCGCGCATCGCGGCCGCGGTCACCTCGGCGACCTCGTCCTCGCAGCCGGCGTGTGCCGCGAAGAGCTCGATCACCTCGTCCTGGATGAGGGTCGAGTCGACGTCCATCACGACGAGCCGCTGGGCACGGCGGTGCAGTCCCGCGGCGATGACGGCGACGTCCACGCCGACCTTGGCCGCCTCCAGGGCGAGGGCGGTGCGCAGCGACTCGGTCGCCGTGCCGGAGACGTCGAACTCGACGGCGGTCACGGGGTACTTGGCGAGCCGGAAGATACGGTCGATGTTGCCGCCGATCGCGGCGATGCTGGCGGCGATCGCGGCGGTCGACTCGGCGGTCAGGGGGTTCCCGAGCATCGTGACGTGCGAACGGCCGTGGCCACGGGGGCGGTTGTCGCCGATGCCCGAGATGATCTCGGCCTGCATCTTCAGGGAGTCGGCCCAGCTGTGCACGGTGGACCGGAGGTCGCCCTCCAGGCCGGCCGGGGGCGCGGTCACGAGCGCGCACAGCACTATGCGGCCACGGGTGACTACCTGCTCGATGTCCACGACGTCGACGGAGTAGGCGGCGAGGGTGTCGAAGAGGCCTGCGGTGAGTCCTGGGCGGTCCTTGCCGAAGATCTTGACGAGGAGCGTGGGGGCGTCTGCGGGGTGCGGGGGCTGCGAAGCGCTCATGGTGTCTCCACGGTATCCGTCGCCCCTCGGGGGCGTACCGCCGGTCCGCTCCCCGGACACCCACGCAGGGCGCCGACCGCCTCCTCCCCGGCCCACTTTTCCTCCCCCAACCCACCCGCCGCTCACCCCGGGGCGTCGACGGTGCCCGGGGGCGGGTGGCCCTTGGGCGGCGGTTTTTCCCAGCCGCGGGTGCCCCTCGGCGGTTTCTTTCCCCGCCCGGGCGTTCACCTCCGGCGGATTTTCGCCCGCCCGCCCGCCCGTTCACCCCGTGGCGTCGACGGTCCCCGCTGGCGGGTGGCCATCGGGCGGCGGCTTTTCCTAGCCGCTGGTGCCTCTCGGCGGCTTTTATGCCTCCCGGGCGTTCACCTCCGGCGGGTCTTTCCCGCCCGCCCACCCGTTTACCCCGCGGCGTCGACGGTCCCCGCCTGTCGATCGCAGTCTCGGCCGCAGGGTGATCGGGTGGGTGGGCGGGAAAGCATTCGCCGCGAAGCGGCGGGACAGAACGCCCTACCGCCCCCCGCCGCCCCGCGGCCCCCGCGGCCCCCGCTTCGGAGGCGGCGGCGGTGGGGGAGGCGGGGGTGGCCAGTCTCCGTTGCCCGATGAGCGCGGGCGCGGCTTCGGCTTTGGGCGCGGGGGAGGCGTGATCGGGCCCACCACCGTCGGCGCCCCGGAGACATCGCTGGGCGGACGCAGGTAGGGGTTCGTGTCAGGGTTCGAGGGCCGGAAGGGCGCGCTCGGGCTGTACGGCCCCGCAGCACCGGGCGACCCCGCAGCCCCCGCATTACCCGGCGACCCCGCAGCCCCGGCGGTGCCGTGCGGCCCCGGAGCCCCGGCGGTGCCGGTCGCCCCCGCGACTCCGGGCGCCCCCGCAGCTCCGGCCGCCCCCGCGGCCCCCGCAGCTCCCCGCGACCCCCCAGCCCCCGCTGGGCCCGCAGCATCCACCCCCGCCCCCGCAGCCCCCACCCCCACAAGGGCCAACGCAGCAACCCTCCCCCCTGCCGCCCCACTGGCCACAGCAAGCGCCGCCCCCACCGCCCCCGCCCCCGCACCCCACGCCGCCCCCAGGATCAAGGCCATCCCCAGTTGGCCGTGCAGTTCTATCCCCGCCCCGAAAGCGTCGAAGCCGAGGACCGAGAGTGAGGCGTTCGCGGAGACTCCCGTCAGCCACACCAGCAGCGGCAGCGCCACCGCCGTCAGCGCGCCGAGCCGCACCGCGCACTGTCCCGCGAACCGCAGGGGGCCTGTCTCACCACGTATGTAAGGAGTGCGGACCGCGGTGAGCACCCCGGCGCACAGGATCATCAGCGCCGCCGCGACCCCGAGAAGCCAGACCCGGCTGTCGAGTTCCGCCAGCCGCCCCAGCGTCACCGCCTCGCCCCCCGCGGCGCCCGCGGTGCCCGAACCCGCGAGCAGCTCGTCCAGCGGATCCGGCAGAAGCTTCGCCAGCTCGCCCGTCGCCTCGCCGTCCCACGGCACGAAGAGCCCGACCGGCACCCCGAGCCACACCCCGTTCGGCGCCCCGAGCAACGCCGCGCCCGCGATCCGCCGAGGATGGGCGTCGCCGATCATCGCGTACAGCGCCGCGGCAAGACCGGCGAGCACCGCCATGAGCAACACCGTGACCAGCGCCGACGCGGCAGGACGCAGCACGCGGTGCACGCTGTCCCACCCGCGCGGCAACGGCGTACGACGCGAGGCGAGCAGCGCGATCAGCAGGACGACGCTCACCCACACCGCGCCCCCGAGCAGCGTCGGCCCCGTGTCCACCGTGAAGCCGACCGCGGCCTTCGCCTGGGCGAGATCGCCGAGCCGGTCGGGCAGCAGACCGCCGATGTCACCGAGACCGTCGGGAAGTTTGTCCGTGATGTCATCGGGGAGCTGGTCGACGCCCTCCTCGATGCCCTTGTCGATCCCCAGCTGCTCGCCGTCGATCGTGATGATGTCGTGACCAGCCCATGCCAACCCGCCGAGCATCACAAGAAAGAGGACGATCACCGCACTGACACGCGCAGCCAACTCGGCGGTCGTGATCACAACTCCCGCTCCGCGCAAGGAGCGTAGGAAGAAATACGCAAGCAGCACCGCGCCCGCGAGGCCGACCCCCAGTGGCGCGACGTCGATCGCCGTGGTCGCCTCGGCCCCTTCGAGCCCGAACGCCGACACGTCACCGGACGGGGTGACCGAGCCACCCGCGCCGAGCGCCACCACGGCAGCCGTCATCGGCCCCAGTGACCCCACCGCGTTCGCGCCGAGAAGGTGCAGACCGAGCGCCGCCGCACCGGCCATCCCGACAAGTGCCCAGCTCACAGCGGCGATCGCGGAGAGCAGCACATCGCCCCACCGCACACCCCGGCCTTCGACCCGTTTTCCGCCGGACTCCATCAGGACCCCCCGACTCACGTCGCATCGCCCGATTCATGCGAGATATGCGCAATGCGCATGATCCGTATGGACTCATGGGCGGTTACTACTCTCCGGGGTGGTTTCTGCCCCGTCAACGGGGCGGCCACAGAGGCCCGTACGCAGTCTTCACAAGGCCCGACTTTCGGTCAGAGGCCTCCGCCTGAAATAGTTCCTCCCGATGTTCGACATCCCTAGACTCCCCATGACGGGGGCTAGCTCGGGGGACAACTCAGTGGGGCTGGAGTGCCGGAACTCGTACTGGAATTGAATGGAAGGACCTGGACGCTCGATCCGTCCAGGTCGTACACCCTCGGACGTGATCCGCAGGGGGATCTCGCGCTTGACGACGCCAGAGTGTCCTGGCGGCACGCCACGATCAGCTGGAGCGGCCGCAGTTGGGTCATCGAGGACCACGGCAGCACCAATGGCACGTTTGTGCAGGGCCAGCGGATCCACCAGATGGAAATCGGCCCCGGCTCGGCGGTGAACCTCGGTAACGCGACCGACGGCCCGCGGCTGAATGTGTCCGGTGGCGCCTCGGGCGCCGCCGCCGTATCCGCACCGCAGCAGGCCGCTCAGCAGGCCCCGGCCCACCATGCGCCGCAACACCAGGCACCGCAGCACCACGCGCAGCAGCAGGGCGGGCCCGGCTGGGCCGCCAAGGCACCCGAGCCGCAGGCGCCGCAGTACCAGGCGCAGCAGCAGATGCCCCAGCAGCAGGGCTGGCCGCAGCCTCAGCAGGCCGCTCAGCACCAGCAGCCGCAGGTCCCGCAGCAGCAGGGTCCCGGCGCGGGTTCCGGCGGTGTCGCGGGGGCCCCGCCGGTCTACGGTGACCGCAGCCCGACGACGTTCCACCAGCTCTCGCTCGGCCGCAAGATGCGCATCGGCCGCGCCCTGGAGAACGAACTGGTCGTCTCCGACCTCCAGGTCTCGCGGCACCACGCCGAGTTCACGGCCACTCCGGACGGCCGCTTCGAGATCCACGACCTCGGCTCGCACAACGGCACGTACATCAACGGTCAGCCGGTCGCGAAGTCGGGCACGGCCCTCATCGGCCCGAACGACATCGTCAGCGTCGGCCACTCGACGTTCCGGCTCGTCGGCGACCGGCTCGAGGAGTTCGTCGACACCGGTGAGATCTCCTTCTCCGCCCGCCACCTGACGGTGACGGTCGACGGCGGCAAGGACATCCTCAAGGACGTCTCCTTCGGCGTCCCGGAGAAGTCGCTCATCGCGGTCATCGGCCCCTCGGGCTCCGGAAAGTCCACCCTCCTGAAGGCGCTCACCGGCTACCGGCCCGCCAACAAGGGCGACGTCCTCTACGACAACCGGAACCTCTACAAGCAGTTCGCCGAGCTGCGCCAGCGCATCGGTCTGGTCCCGCAGGACGACATCCTGCATAAGGAACTGACCGTCAAGAAGGCCCTCAAGTACGCCGCCAAGCTGCGCTTCCCCTCGGACACCAGCGAGCAGGAGCGCGAGCAGCGCATCGGCGAGGTCCTGCGCGAGCTCAAGCTGGACATCCACAAGGAGAAGAAGGTCACCTCCCTCTCCGGTGGCCAGCGCAAGCGCGTGTCGGTGGCCCTGGAGCTGCTCACCAAGCCGTCGCTGATCTTCCTGGACGAGCCCACATCCGGCCTCGACCCGGGCATGGACCGCGACGTCATGCAGCTCCTGCGCGGCCTCGCCGACGACGGCCGCACGGTCCTGGTCGTCACGCACTCGGTCGCCGAGCTGGCGATCTGCGACAAGCTCCTGGTGATGGCGCCGGGCGGCTCGGTCGCGTACTTCGGTCCGCCGGAGGAAGCGCTCAACTTCTTCGGCTACCAGACGTGGGCGGACGTCTTCTCGGCGTTCGAGAACTACCGCGACTACGACTGGGCGGGCCGCTGGAAGGGCTCGCAGCACTACCAGATGTACGCCGCCGACATCGACGCCGTGGCCGCGCAGTCCGTCCACATGCCGCCCCCGCAGGCGATCAGACCGCCCAAGCCGCAGGGCTGGGGTTCGCAGCTGTGGACCCTGATCCGCCGCTACACCTCGGTGATCGCGTCCGACAAGGGCTTCATGGGTCTGATGGTGATCCTGCCCGCGGTCCTCGGCATCGTCAGCGTCGTCATCCCGGCCGACTTCGGCCTCGCGCCTCCCGAGCCGCCGTCGAAGTTCAACGGCGACGCCGGCACGATCATGCTGATCCTCGCGGTCGGCATGTGTTTCTCGGGCGCGGCCAACTCCGTACGAGAGCTGATCAAGGAACGGGTCATCTACGAACGGGAGCGCGCCACCGGCCTCTCCCGCTCGGCGTACCTGATGTCCAAGGTCATCGTCCTCGGCGTGATCACGGCCCTCCAGGGCGTCATCATCTGCGGCATCGGCTTCGCGACCCGCGACATGCCGGAAGAGGGCCTGATCATGCCCCCGGCCGTCGAGATCTGCCTGGTCATCATCGCCCTGGGCTTCACGTCGATGATGTTCGGCCTGGTCATCTCCTCGCTGGTGAAGACCTCCGAGAAGACCATGCCGCTCCTGGTGATGTTCGCGATCGTCCAGGTCGTCTTCACCGGCGTGCTCTTCCAGGTCTACGGCTCGCCGGGCCTGGAGCAGTTCGCCTGGCTGATGCCCTCGCGCTGGGCCATCGCCGGCGCGGGCGCCACGCTGGACCTCGCCCACCTCATGCCGCCGTGGGACCCGAAGAAGCCGGGCGACCTCGACCCGCTGTGGGAGCACTCGGCGGGCCAGTGGGGCATGAACATCACGATCCTGCTCCTGATCGGCATCGCCTGCGGCTTCGCGGTCGCGCGGCTGCTGCGCCGCCACGAGCCCGAGGTCATGCGCAAGTAGCGGGCCTTAGGACACGACGAGAAGGGCGGCACCCCGCGCGGGGTGCCGCCCTTCGGCGTCTGACGAGCCTCGGTGAAGAGGTCCGTTGATCAGGAGATCAGGCTCAGTAGGCGCCGTTCACGTTGTCCATCGAGCCGTACCGGTCGGCCGCGTAGTTGGCCGCGGCCGTGATGTTGGCGACCGGGTCGTAGATGTTCGTGGACGTGCCCTGGACGTGGTAGGCGTCGAACGTGGGCTGGATGACCTGCAGCAGGCCGACGGACGGGGTGCCGTTGATGGCGTTGATGTCCCAGCCGTTCTTGGCGTTCGGGTCGCCCGCCGACTCACGGATGATGTTGCGGTGCAGGCCCTCGTAGGAACCGGGGATGCCCTTGGACTTCATGATGTCCAGGGACTGGCGGATCCAGCCGTCGAGGTTGTTGGTGTAGACCGGCTTGCGCGCGGCGGCACGGCTCGCGGCTTCCTTGGCCTTGCGCTCGTCCTCGGCCTTCTTCTTGGCCGCGGCCTGCTCGGCGGCCCGCTTCTTCGCGGCGGCGTCCGCCTGGGCCTTCGCCTTCGCGGCGGCGGCGTCCTTGGCCTGCTTGTCGACGGCGGTGTGCTGCTTGATGACACCGGCCTCGACGGCCTGCTGGGCGTCGGCGTTCTGCTTGAAGGCCACCGGAGCGGCCTCGACGTTCTGGGTCTCGGTTCCGGCGTCGGCGCTGCCCGGCACGAGGGAGAACGCGAGGGCGGCGGCGCCGAGCGTGGCGACACCGGCGATCGTGAACTTCTGGGTCTTGGTCGGCGCGGGGCGACTATGACCAGGGGTGCTGAGCTTGGACATGCTGATGGACCTCTTCGAATCGCGGAGGTCGTTCCGGCCGGCGGGGACATGTTCATATCCGGCACAAACGCCGCGGTGCGAGACCGCGGCGCCGAACGACGGATGCAATTCTTAGCGGCCGCAAAATTCTGTGGCAAAGCAGTGACGTACGAAGCCGGATAGTGGATCAGGGGGTGCTTTGTACGTTATGACGGCAACGCGCTCCAGCCGATAACGGACTTTCTTGACCACTAGGGACCTTCGTACGTGACGTGCGCCCTATGCGCGGGCTCACATCGAACACGTAACAGCCTTACCAACAGTTGCCAGAGCAATTCTCTGTGTGAGCAAACTCCTCCGGAAGGAGGAGATGCACGTCGCCGAACTCGTGCCACAGGTAGAGACGGCGTACCGCCTCCGTATAACCGCGGCCCACAGCGGCCCGGCCCGCTATCGCCTCCAGCATCAGCAGATGCGAGGCCTGCGGCTCGTGCAGCCCCGTGAGCAGCCCGTCCACCACACCCACGCCCCGCTCGGGCGTCACCAGGAGCTCCGTACGGCCCCCTGCCGCCCGGACCACCCCGCCGGGCCCCGCGGCCGACTCGACGGCGCGCACCGCCGTCGTACCGACCGCGATCACCCGTCCGCCGCCCGCCCTGGCCGCGTTGATCAGCCGCGCCGAAGTCCCGGGCACCTCGAAGAGCTCGGGATACGGCGGCTCGTGCGCCTCGGGGGACGCCACCCCCGTATGCAGGGTGACCGGTGCGAACTGCACACCCCGGCTCACCAGGCGGGCCACCAGGTCCGCGGTGAAGGGCCGGGCCGCACTCGGCATCTCCGCGCTGCCCGCCCCGTCGGCCGACGGCAGCGCGAACACGGTCTGGTGCGCGGACAGCGGCTGGTCCCTCTCCGTGTAGGAGTAACGGATGGGACGCCCGTGCCGCCGCAGCAGCGAGGGCACGTCGGCCGACACCCTGGCCCACCACAAACGCCCGCTTCCCGGGGCCAGCGGTTCCTCGACGACGAGGCGTACGTCCCCGGGGAGCCGCACGACTGAATCCGCGGGCCCGCCCGCCCGCGGACGCGTGGTGCCCCTGCCGTCCGGCTCCCGCACCTCCACGGCCCACCGGCCGTCGTCGCCCCGCGTCGAGAAGTGCACCACCACGCGCGCGTGCCCGGCGACCGCGTCGACCGCGGCGGGCAGCGTCTGTGAGGTGTTCACGATCAGCACGTCCCCGGCCCGCAGCAGCGCGGGCAACTCGGTGAACGCGTGATGCGACACCTCCGACCCGCGCGAGACGAGCAGCCGCACCGCGTCCCTGCCCAGGCCCTCGCCCCGCTGCTCGGCGGGGACGCGCGCCGACAGCTCGTCCGGCACCCGCACGGCCAGCGTCATAGCGCGTCCAAAGAGGAGAGAGCGTCCAGCAGGGAGGGGGCGGCGTACCGCCCGCTCGCCGGCCGCTCGTCGAGCAACCGCAGGAAAGCGGGCGCCACTGTCTCCGGTGCCGGCCGCCCCGCGGCGTCGTCCTCCGGGACGGCCGCTTCGTAGAGATCGGTCCGCATGTCACCGGGATCGACCGCCCACACCCTGATCCCCGGCTCCTCCACCGCGAGGACCGCCGACAGATGATCCAGGGCGGCCTTGGAAGCCCCGTAACCGCCCCACGTCTCGTACGCCTCGACGGCCGCGTCGGAGCTGACGTCGACCACGGCCCCCGTCTCCGAGGCCCGCAGCAAAGGCAGCGCCTCGCGGATCAGCCCCAGCGCGGCCACCACATTGGTCTCCAGCGCCTGCCGCAGCCCGTCGAGCGTGAGCTCCTCAAGGCGTACGAGAGGCTCCGCACCCAGCGCGCTCGCGTTGTTCACCAGCAGATCGAGACCGCCCAGCTTCCGCGCCGCGGCCACGAGATCCGCCCGGTGCCCGGCGTCCGTGACATCCCCGGGGACGGCCTCCACGCGCGCGCCGCGCCCCGCCAGTTCGCGGGCCGCCTCGTCGAGCACGGCGGCCGTCCTCGCGTCGAGCACCAGATCCCACCCCCGCTCGGCGAGCGCCGCCCCCAGCGCGCGCCCCAGCCCTTTCGAAGCCCCCGTGATGATCGCTACCGGCATGACATCCGTCCCCTCAGGTCGCCCTGTGGCCGCCTCTCCAGCGGATGACCCCACGGTAGGAACGGGCCCGCTCCCGGCGCCTCGTGCGCCGGCCGCAACATCTGCGGGCCCTTGGGCCTAAGCCGACAGCCCTAGGCGGCGGCCACCACAGGTCCGATACGCGCTGTCACACCCCGCCGGTACGGTGAGGCCATGAGTCAAGGTCCCCGGTCCGGCCTGAACGCGGTGAGCTCCGCGCTTCTCGCCATGAGCAGGCAGCTCGAGGTGCGCGACGTCCTCAAGACGATCGTCGCCTCGGCCCGCGAGCTGCTCGACGCGGAGTACGCGGCGCTCGGCGTTCCTGACGACCACGGCGGGTTCGCCCAGTTCGTCGTCGACGGCGTCAGCGACGAGCAGTGGCGCGCCATCGGCCCGCTGCCCCGTCAGCACGGCATCCTCGCCTCCATGCTGCACAAGGCCGAGCCGGAGCGCCTCGCCGACGTGCGCAAGGACCCGCGCTTCGAGGGCTGGCCGTCCGCCCACCCGGACATGTCCGACTTCCTGGGCCTGCCGATCCGGTACGGGGACGAGACACTCGGCGCCCTCTTCCTCGCCAACAAGAACTGCCCCAAACCTGAGGGCGGTTGCGGCTTCACCGCCGACGACGAAGAGCTCCTGACGATCCTCGCCCAGCACGCCGCGATCGCCCTCACGAACGCCCGGCTCTACGAGCGCAGCCGCGAGCTGACCATCGCCGAGGAGCGCTCGCGCCTCGCCCACGAACTGCACGACGCCGTCAGCCAGAAGCTGTTCTCACTGCGCCTGACGGCCCAGGCCGCGGCCGCCCTGGTGGACCGCGACCCCTCGCGCGCCAAGGGCGAACTCCAGCAGGTGGCCGCCCTCGCGGCCGAGGCGGCGGACGAACTGCGCGCCGCTGTCGTGGAGTTGCGCCCCGCGGCCCTGGACGAGGACGGCCTGGTGGCCACCCTGCGCACGCACACGCAGGTCCTCGACCGCGCGCACGCCGCCGAAGTCACCTTCGAGAGCCACGCGGTCCGCGCCCTGCCCGCGTCCCAGGAGGAAGCGATGCTGCGCGTCGCCCAGGAGGCGCTGCACAATGCCTTGCGCCACTCCGGCGCGGAGCACGTCCGCGTCACCCTGGCGCGGCGCGGAGCCGGCGCGGCGCTGCGCGTGACGGACGACGGCAGCGGCTTCGACCCGCGCGTGATCCGGCGCGCGGGGCGGCACTTGGGCCTGGTCTCCATGCGGGACAGGGCCGGCGGGGTCGGCGGACGGCTGACCGTGGAATCGGAGCCCGGCAAGGGCACGACGATCGAGATGGAGGTTCCCGGTGGCTGACGCTGTGTCCCATCCGAAGCCGGGCCCGAAGGCGGGAATCCGGGTGCTGCTGGTCGACGACCACCAGGTGGTCCGCCGCGGTCTGCGTACGTTCCTCGAGGTGCAGGACGACATCGAGGTCGTGGGCGAGGCGTCGGACGGCGCCGAAGGAGTCGAGCAGGCCGAGAAGTTGAAACCGGACGTCGTCCTCATGGACGTCAAGATGCCGGGCATGGACGGGGTCGAGGCGCTGCGCAAGCTCCGCGAACTGGCCAACCCCGCGCGCGTGCTCATCGTCACCAGCTTCACCGAGCAGCGCACGGTCGTCCCGGCCCTGCGCGCGGGCGCCGCCGGGTATGTCTACAAGGACGTCGACCCGGACGCCCTCGCGGGTGCCATCCGCTCCGTGCACGCGGGCCATGTGCTGCTCCAGCCCGAGGTGGCGGGGGCGCTGCTGTCCCAGGAGGAGGCCAACACCGGTCAGGGGAGGGGTGGTTCGCTCACCGAGCGGGAGCGCGAGGTCCTGGGGCTCATCGCCGACGGCCGCTCGAACCGCGAGATCGCGCGCGCCCTCGTGCTCTCCGAGAAGACCGTCAAGACCCACGTGTCGAACATCCTGATGAAGCTGGACCTCGCCGACCGCACGCAGGCCGCCCTGTGGGCCGTACGACATGGTGTGACCGGCTGATCTACGTTCCGGCGCACTTCGTCAACCCCTAATGCGGACCGTCGCGTTCCGGACTGAGATTCATACCGTCGTGTAGATGTCCCTCGTATGGCGCAACCTGCGCGCCGCCCGGCCGTTCTCCAGTGCGTGCTGCGGCGGCTGGCCGCAGCGATCGCTAGGAGGGTCCAGAAGTGAAGAACCTGAAGAAGGCCGCTGCTGTCACGATGGTGGCGGGTGGCCTCGTCGTCGCCGGTGCCGGTCTCGCCTCCGCCACGGGCGGCGCGCACGCCGACGGCAAGGCCGTGAAGTCCCCGGGCGTCGGCTCGGGCAACCTCGTCCAGGCGCCGGTGCACATCCCCGTGAACGCCGTGGGCAACACCGTGTCCGTCATCGGTGCCCTCAACCCGGCCTTCGGCAACCTCGGCGTCAACCACTGACGCAGTTCCGAAGCCGCGGCCCCGGGGCAAAGCCCCGGGGCCGCGCACTGCGCCCCAAAGGGGTGCGGGGAACCGCGCGACAAGCCACCGAGCGCTCGCGGCCAAAGGCGAAGCCCCGACCGCTCAGACGCCCCCAGGGCTACCGCTCCCGCTCCTCCACATAAGCGTTGTACGCAGCCACCTGCGCCCGCCGGGCAGTCCGCTCCACGGGGCGCAACGCCGCCCCCCGCGCGGCCATCTCCGAGGCACTCACGGCCCCGCCGTGGCCGTTCTCGTACGCCACCGAGATGAGCAGGCCGACCCGCTGGGCCAGTTCCAACACCCGTACGGCACGCGGCGGATAGCCAGGCGCCAGAGCCTCGCGCCCCCGCTCCGCCCGCGCCCGGTAGGCGTCCACCGCGGCCTCGGCGACCGGCCCCGAGCCCGCCACGTCGAGCCGCGAGAGCACCTCCGTCGCATCCCGCAGCGCCTCGGCGAGCTCGCGCTCCGCCTCGCCCAGCGAGGGAACGTCGGCGGGCGGCGCCTCCCGCACGGGCAGGCAGTGCCAGCGGACCTCCACGTGCACATCACCGGCGGGCCCCGCCTCGGACACCTCCGGCACGAAGCCGTACGGCGCCCCGAAGGCGACGACCGCCTCCTGGGCGTCCAGGGCCCGTGCGTTGAATTCGGGCGGGCCGCTGAGGCCGAGCGGATGCCCCGGCGCGGGCAGCGCGACCCGGAGCCCGGTCACCCCGAGCGTGCGCAGTCGTCCGATCGCGAGCGTGAGACCGACGGGCCCCGACTCGCCGGGCAGGCCTTCGACCCGGTGCACGGCATCGTCGCCGACCATCGCGAGCACCGCCTCATCCGGCGAGACAAGTCCGGCAAGAAGGGCGTTTCCCCATGCAGCCAAGCGTCCTGAGCGTGGTTCCGAGAGCATGCGTACAGCCTAAGGACCGGGCTAAGGGCTGGAGCGCTCGGCCGGTGGCGTAGGTTTTCTCCCAGGGGACTGCGCCCACAGGCGCAAGCGACAGCCGAGACTGCAATGGGAGACAACGCGCTCATGAGCGATGTACTGGAGCTGGAGGACGTATCCGTGGTCCGCGAGGGCCGGGCTCTGGTGGACCAGGTCTCCTGGTCGGTCAAGGAGGGTGAGCGCTGGGTCATCCTCGGACCGAACGGGGCGGGAAAGACCACCCTCCTGAACGTCGCGTCCAGCTACCTCCACCCGAGCGCCGGAACCGCCACCATCCTCGGCGAGACCCTCGGCAAGCCCGGCACGGACGTCTTCGAGCTCCGCCCGCGGATCGGTGTGGCCGGCATCGCGATGGCCGAGAAGCTGCCCAAGCGCCAGACCGTCCTGCAGACGGTGCTCACGGCCGCGTACGGCATGACCGCCGGCTGGCACGAGGACTACGAGGACGTCGACGAGCAGCGCGCCCGCGCCTTCCTCGACCGCCTCGGCATGACCGACTACCTGGACCGCAGGTTCGGCACCCTCTCCGAGGGAGAGCGCAAGCGCACCCTGATCGCGCGCGCCCTGATGACCGACCCCGAACTGCTCCTCCTGGACGAGCCCGCCGCGGGCCTCGACCTCGGCGGACGCGAAGACCTCGTACGCCGCCTGGGCCGTCTGGCCCGCGACCCGATCGCCCCTTCGATGATCATGGTCACGCACCACGTCGAGGAAATCGCCCCCGGCTTCACGCACGTCCTCATGATCCGCCAGGGCAAGATCATGGCCGCGGGCCCGCTGGAACTCGAACTCACCTCCCGCAATCTCTCCCTCTGCTTCGGACTGCCCCTGGTGGTCGAGGAGCGGGGCGAGCGCTGGAGCGCCCAGGGCCTCCCGCTCGGCTGACACCGGCGCGAACTACCGTGCCCGCGCCGGTCGGTAGATCACGTGCCCTGTGCGGGAAGGTCCCGCGGTCCTACCATGACCATGTGGACATCGACGCATGGGTGTGGTGGCTGATCGGAGCCGTCGCGCTCGGAATCCCGCTCGTACTGACCGCGATGCCGGAGTTCGGCATGCTCTCCGTGGGCGCCGTCGCGGGCGCCGTGACCGCGGGCCTCGGCGGCGGCACCGTGCTTCAAGTCGTCGTCTTCGCCGCGGTGTCGGTCGCGCTCGTCGCGGTCGTACGCCCGGTGGCGGCGAGACACCGGGCCGGGCGGCCCGAACTGGCCACGGGCGTCGACGCGTTGAAGGGCAGGTCGGCCGTCGTCCTGGAACGCGTCGACGCCTCCGGCGGCCGGATCAAACTCGCCGGCGAGATCTGGTCGGCCCGCGCGCTCGACACCGCCCAGAGCTACGAGGCGGGGCGCGAGGTGGACGTGGTCGAGATCGACGGAGCGACAGCCATCGTCATGTGACGGACAGCCACCGTCGTGTGGCGGCCATCGTCGGGCGAATCCGCCACGGGGTGTGCGACGGTCTGTCAGACTCGACCAGCAAGATCTTCGCCGACCCGCTTCCGGGCTCTGCGGATCTTCCGGGAACACCGAGGCAAGAGGGGTACGGGGAACAACGATGCAACCAATCATCATCGTCCTGGTCATTCTGGTGGTGCTGGTCTTCATCGCCCTGATCAAGACGATCCAGGTCATCCCGCAGGCCAGCGCCGCGATCGTCGAGCGCTTCGGCCGCTACACCCGCACGCTGAACGCGGGCCTGAACATCGTCGTCCCGTTCATCGACTCGATCCGCAACCGCATCGACCTCCGTGAACAGGTCGTCCCGTTCCCGCCGCAGCCGGTGATCACCCAGGACAACCTCGTGGTGAACATCGACACCGTCATCTACTACCAGGTGACCGACGCCCGCGCCGCGACGTACGAAGTCGCCAGCTACATCCAGGCGATCGAGCAGCTCACCGTCACCACCCTGCGCAACATCATCGGTGGCATGGACCTCGAGCGGACCCTGACGTCCCGCGAGGAGATCAACGCGGCACTGCGCGGCGTCCTCGACGAAGCCACCGGCAAGTGGGGCATCCGCGTCAACCGCGTCGAGCTCAAGGCCATCGAGCCGCCGACCTCCATCCAGGACTCGATGGAGAAGCAGATGCGCGCCGACCGCGACAAGCGCGCCGCGATCCTCCAGGCGGAAGGTGTACGGCAGTCGGAGATCCTGCGCGCCGAGGGTGAGAAGCAGTCCGCGATCCTGCGCGCCGAGGGTGAGGCCAAGGCAGCGGCCCTGCGCGCCGAGGGCGAGGCCCAGGCGATCCGTACGGTCTTCGAGTCCATCCACGCCGGAGACCCGGACCAGAAGCTCCTCTCGTACCAGTACCTCCAGATGCTCCCGAAGATCGCCGAGGGCGACGCGAACAAGCTCTGGATCGTCCCCAGCGAAATCGGCGACGCCCTCAAGGGCCTCGGCGGAGCACTCGGCAACTTCGGCCCGCTGGGCGGCGGTTCGGGCGGTTCGGGCGGCTCCGGTGCCTCCGTCCCCGCCCCCGCCACCGAGCGCCGCGAACAGCCGCGCATCGACTGAGGCGCCCCAAAGGGGCGCGGGGAACTAGGCGGCAGGCGCCGCCAGCCACTCCGGCAGGGTGGCCCTCTCGTCCCGGCCGAGCGACAAGAGCATCGCGTCCGCGGGAGTCGGCTCAAAGGGCTGCCGCAACAACGGCATCCCCGCCTCCTCCGGCGTACGGTCGGCCTTACGGTGATTGTCCATCGCGCACGAGGCGACCGTATTGAGCCAGGTGTCCGTACCACCCTGCGCCCGCGGCACCACGTGGTCCACGGTCGTCGCCCGCCTCCCGCAGTACGCGCACCGGTGCTGATCCCGCACGAGCACACCCCGCCGCGACCACGGAGCCCGTCTTCGGAACGGGACCCGTACATACCTGCAGAGCCTGATCACCCGAGGCACCGGTATCTCGACCGCGGCCGCGCGCACACGGAGTCCGGGGTGGGCCTGCTCGACGACTGCCTTGTCGCTGAGGACCAGCACGACGGCACGGTTCAGCGTCACCGTCGACAGCGGCTCGAAGCTCGCGTTCAGCACCAGCGTGTCCCGCATTTCGCCCACCTCCCGTATGCACACCGACCCACCCCTGGCGGGCTTGGATCAACTCTGGCCGGGCACGCCGAGATGGACAACGCAATAAAAATGCCCGCCCCTGATCACTTCCATGACCAGGGGCGGGCAAACGTTCAGCGAACGCTCAGCTATCGGCCGGAGCCGCGTACTCGGCGAGCACCTGCGCGCGCCCGAGCGTGTGGAACCGGAGGTTGAATCCGACGACGGCGGGGGAGGCGTCGGAGTCCGGCCCGAGCTTCTCCTGATCCACCGCGTACACGGTGAACACATAACGGTGCGCCGGGTCACCGGGCGGCGGCGCGGCGCCCCCGAATTCCTTCGTCCCGAAGTCGTTCCGCACCTGCACCGCGCCCTCGGGCAGCCCCTCGAACTTGCCGCTGCCCGCACCGGTGGGCAGTTCCGTCACCGACACCGGGATGTCGAAGACGGACCAGTGCCAGAACCCGCTGCCCGTCGGGGCGTCCGGGTCGAAGCACGTCACGGCGAAGCTCTTGGTCTCCGGCGGGAAGCCTTCCCACCGCAGGTGCGGCGAGGTGTTCCCGGCCGCTTGGACCTGAGCGTCCTTAAGGACCGCACCCGGCTCGAGATCCTCGCTCACGACCGTGAACGACGGCACGGGCGGATGGAAGTCATGGGGAAGCGGCGGCCTCTTGAGCTCGGTCACGTCGGCACCTCCTGATCGGTTCCTGCTCGGCGGTAGCTCTACAGCTCTGCTCTCCCGAGCCTAGAACCAGTTGCGCTTGCTGCCGACCGCGGACAGCCACTCGTTGAGGTACGCCGCCCAGTCCGTGCCCTGGAAGTCGTTCAGACCGACCTTGAAGGAGCGGAACGAGTCGCTGCCCTCACTGAACATGCCCGGCTTCTTGTCCATCTCCAGGATGACGTCCATCTCGCGGTCGTCGGCCACGAAGCTCAACTCGACCTGGTTGAGTCCGCGGTACTGCTGCGGCGGGAAGAACTCGATCTCCTGGTAGAAGGGCAGCTTCTGCCGCGTGCCACGGATGTGCCCGCGCTCCATGTCCGCACTCTTGAAGCGGAAGCCCAGCTGGATGAAGGCGTCCAGGATGGCCTGCTGCGCCGGCAGCGGGTGCACGTTGATCGGGTCCAGGTCGCCGGAGTCCACGGCCCGCGCGATCTCGAGCTCGGTGGTCACACCGATGTTCATCCCGCGCAGCTGCTGCCCGTCGATGGAGGTGACCGGCGTCTCCCAGGGAATCTCGAGTCCGAACGGCACCGCGTGCACCTGGTTCGCCTGGAGCGTGAAGGCCCCACCGAGCCGCAGTTTGGTGAACTCGATGTCCTGCTTCGTCTCCTGGTCCTGGCCCTCGACCTCGACCCGCGCCTGCAGACCGACGGAGAGACCCTCGATCTCCTGGTCCACGGACCCGCCCTGGATCCGCACCTCACCCTGGACGACACCACCCGGTACGACGTTGACCTCGGTCAGCACCGTCTCCACCGACGCACCGCCGGCACCCAGGCTCGCAAGCAGCTTCTTGAACCCCATGACTCTCCTCCCCCAGGCCGCGCCTGTGGTTCGACTCGACTTGATCCTTGATCCATACAAACGCGGTGAACCCACGTCCGGTTCCGCGTCCTCACCCTGGCAATCAGCCCGGCAGGTGACCACCCGCCCGTACAGAACTGTCTCCAGTACGCTCGGACGCCATGATCGAGGCCCCTGACCGTACGCCCCTCACCCACGACTTCTTCGAGCGCCCTGTCGTCGACGTGGCCCCTGATCTGCTGGGCCGCGTCCTCGTACGCAGCTCACCGGACGGTCCGATCGAGCTGCGCCTGACAGAGGTGGAGGCGTACGCGGGCGATGCCGATCCGGGGTCACACGCCTATCGCGGCCCCACCGCCCGCAACAGCGTGATGTTCGGTCCGCCCGGATACGCGTACGTCTACTTCACCTACGGCATGTGGCACTGCCTCAACGTGGTGTGCGGTCCGGAAGGCAAGGCGAGCGGGGTTCTGCTCCGGGCCGGGGAGATCACGACCGGAGCCGAGATCGCCCGCAAGCGTCGGCTCTCGGCCCGCAACGACAGGGAACTGGCCAAAGGCCCGGCGCGCCTGGCCACGGCCCTCGACGTGGACCGTGACCTGAACGGCACCGACCTCTGCGCGGGCGGGGACGCCCCTCTCACTCTCCTTACGGGCGCCCCCATCGGCTCCGACCAGGTCGGCAGCGGCCCCCGCACCGGAGTCGGCGGCGACGGAGCCGCCCACCCCTGGCGCTTCTGGACCCTCAACGACCCGACGGTGAGCCCTTATCGGGCCCATACGCCCCGACGCCGCCGAACTTGACGCGGCCCCGGGCGGACCGTAATGTGGCCCGAGCCGCTTGACCCGGTGACGGCAATCTGCCGACAGCTGGAAGCGGCCAACCACTACCTACGACTTCCCCTCAGCGGGGGCGAATTTGGCGTGCTCGCATGTCTGAATTCGAACTCGCGGAACTCGATTATGAGTTGCCGAGGGAATCCGCTAACGTAGTGAACACGCCGAAAGGCAAAGGCCCTCCAACGGCCACCGGAAATGAAATCCGAACCGGGAACGGAACGGAAAACGGATCTGGTAGAGTTGGAAACACGAAATACCGAAGGGAAGCGCCCGGAGGAAAGCCCGAGAGGGTGAGTACAAAGGAAGCGTCCGTTCCTTGAGAACTCAACAGCGTGCCAAAAGTCAACGCCAGATATGTTGATACCCCGTCTTCGGCCGTCATGGTCGGGACGAGGTTCCTTTGAAGAAAACATCAGCGAGGACGCTGTGAACCGGAAGATTATTCCTCTTCCTGGTTCCGCTCAACGCGGATGTGCACCCGATTACGGGTAAACATTCACGGAGAGTTTGATCCTGGCTCAGGACGAACGCTGGCGGCGTGCTTAACACATGCAAGTCGAACGATGAAGCCCTTCGGGGTGGATTAGTGGCGAACGGGTGAGTAACACGTGGGCAATCTGCCCTGCACTCTGGGACAAGCCCTGGAAACGGGGTCTAATACCGGATGATATCCCCTCTCGCATGGGAGGGGGTTGAAAGCTCCGGCGGTGCAGGATGAGCCCGCGGCCTATCAGCTAGTTGGTGAGGTAGAAGCTCACCAAGGCGACGACGGGTAGCCGGCCTGAGAGGGCGACCGGCCACACTGGGACTGAGACACGGCCCAGACTCCTACGGGAGGCAGCAGTGGGGAATATTGCACAATGGGCGAAAGCCTGATGCAGCGACGCCGCGTGAGGGATGACGGCCTTCGGGTTGTAAACCTCTTTCAGCAGGGAAGAAGCGAAAGTGACGGTACCTGCAGAAGAAGCGCCGGCTAACTACGTGCCAGCAGCCGCGGTAATACGTAGGGCGCAAGCGTTGTCCGGAATTATTGGGCGTAAAGAGCTCGTAGGCGGCTTGTCACGTCGGTTGTGAAAGCCCGGGGCTTAACCCCGGGTCTGCAGTCGATACGGGCAGGCTAGAGTGTGGTAGGGGAGATCGGAATTCCTGGTGTAGCGGTGAAATGCGCAGATATCAGGAGGAACACCGGTGGCGAAGGCGGATCTCTGGGCCATTACTGACGCTGAGGAGCGAAAGCGTGGGGAGCGAACAGGATTAGATACCCTGGTAGTCCACGCCGTAAACGGTGGGAACTAGGTGTTGGCGACATTCCACGTCGTCGGTGCCGCAGCTAACGCATTAAGTTCCCCGCCTGGGGAGTACGGCCGCAAGGCTAAAACTCAAAGGAATTGACGGGGGCCCGCACAAGCAGCGGAGCATGTGGCTTAATTCGACGCAACGCGAAGAACCTTACCAAGGCTTGACATATACCGGAAAGCATCAGAGATGGTGCCCCCCTTGTGGTCGGTATACAGGTGGTGCATGGCTGTCGTCAGCTCGTGTCGTGAGATGTTGGGTTAAGTCCCGCAACGAGCGCAACCCTTGTTCTGTGTTGCCAGCATGCCCTTCGGGGTGATGGGGACTCACAGGAGACTGCCGGGGTCAACTCGGAGGAAGGTGGGGACGACGTCAAGTCATCATGCCCCTTATGTCTTGGGCTGCACACGTGCTACAATGGCAGGTACAATGAGCTGCGAAGCCGCAAGGCGGAGCGAATCTCAAAAAGCCTGTCTCAGTTCGGATTGGGGTCTGCAACTCGACCCCATGAAGTCGGAGTTGCTAGTAATCGCAGATCAGCATTGCTGCGGTGAATACGTTCCCGGGCCTTGTACACACCGCCCGTCACGTCACGAAAGTCGGTAACACCCGAAGCCGGTGGCCCAACCCCTTGTGGGAGGGAGCTGTCGAAGGTGGGACTGGCGATTGGGACGAAGTCGTAACAAGGTAGCCGTACCGGAAGGTGCGGCTGGATCACCTCCTTTCTAAGGAGCATCTAGACTGCCAAGCTTGCTTGGTGGTCCAAGAGCCATTACGTCGGCAAATGTTCGACGGTGGTTAGCTCATGGGTGGAACGTTGACTATTCGGCACGGCTGGTTGGATCTGTTAGTACTGCTTCGGCGTGGAACACAGAGTCAATTGGTCGGGCCGGGCACGCTGTTGGGTATCTGAGGGTACGGACTTGTTCCCGACCTCAATGCCGACCCCGGTGAAGCATCCAAGTGTGGGTGTGTGACGGGTGGTTGGTCGTTGTTTGAGAACTGCACAGTGGACGCGAGCATCTGTGGCCAAGTTTTTAAGGGCGCACGGTGGATGCCTTGGCACCAGGAACCGATGAAGGACGTGGGAGGCCACGATAGTCCCCGGGGAGTCGTCAACCAGGCTTTGATCCGGGGGTTTCCGAATGGGGAAACCCGGCAGTCGTCATGGGCTGTCACCCGCTGCTGAACACATAGGCAGTGTGGAGGGAACGCGGGGAAGTGAAACATCTCAGTACCCGCAGGAAGAGAAAACAACCGTGATTCCGG
Organism: Streptomyces sp. Je 1-332; assembly: GCF_040730185.1. Classification (NCBI taxonomy): domain Bacteria; kingdom Bacillati; phylum Actinomycetota; class Actinomycetes; order Kitasatosporales; family Streptomycetaceae; genus Streptomyces; species Streptomyces sp. Je 1-332. The sequence goes on along the minus strand of NZ_CP160402.1, from coordinate 1,724,510 downwards.
GAGTAGTGGCGAGCGAAACCGGATGAGGCCAAACCGTATACGTGTGAGACCCGGCAGGGGTTGCGTGTGCGGGGTTGTGGGATCTCTCTTTCACAGTCTGCCGGCTGTGAGGCGAGTCAGAAACCGTTGATGTAGGCGAAGGACATGCGAAAGGTCCGGCGTAGAGGGTAAGACCCCCGTAGTCGAAACATCAGCGGCTCGTTTGAGAGACACCCAAGTAGCACGGGGCCCGAGAAATCCCGTGTGAATCTGGCGGGACCACCCGTTAAGCCTAAATATTCCCTGGTGACCGATAGCGGATAGTACCGTGAGGGAATGGTGAAAAGTACCGCGGGAGCGGAGTGAAATAGTACCTGAAACCGTGTGCCTACAAGCCGTGGGAGCGTCGCGTGCAGCACTTGTGCTGTACGTCGTGACTGCGTGCCTTTTGAAGAATGAGCCTGCGAGTTTGCGGTGCGTTGCGAGGTTAACCCGTGTGGGGAAGCCGTAGCGAAAGCGAGTCCGAATAGGGCGATTCAGTAGCGCGCTCAAGACCCGAAGCGGAGTGATCTAGCCATGGGCAGGTTGAAGCGGCTGTAAGAGGTCGTGGAGGACCGAACCCACCAGGGTTGAAAACCTGGGGGATGACCTGTGGTTAGGGGTGAAAGGCCAATCAAACTCCGTGATAGCTGGTTCTCCCCGAAATGCATTTAGGTGCAGCGTCGTGTGTTTCTTGCCGGAGGTAGAGCACTGGATAGGCGATGGGCCCTACCGGGTTACTGACCTTAGCCAAACTCCGAATGCCGGTAAGTGAGAGCACGGCAGTGAGACTGTGGGGGATAAGCTCCATGGTCGAGAGGGAAACAGCCCAGAGCATCGACTAAGGCCCCTAAGCGTACGCTAAGTGGGAAAGGATGTGGAGTCGCAGAGACAACCAGGAGGTTGGCTTAGAAGCAGCCACCCTTGAAAGAGTGCGTAATAGCTCACTGGTCAAGTGATTCCGCGCCGACAATGTAGCGGGGCTCAAGCGTACCGCCGAAGTCGTGTCATTCCAGCATATAGGGCCAACGCCTGCTGGGATGGGTAGGGGAGCGTCGTGTGCCGGGTGAAGCTGCCGCGGAAGCGAGTGGTGGACGGTTCACGAGTGAGAATGCAGGCATGAGTAGCGATACATACGTGAGAAACGTGTGCGCCGATTGACTAAGGGTTCCTGGGTCAAGCTGATCTGCCCAGGGTAAGTCGGGACCTAAGGCGAGGCCGACAGGCGTAGTCGATGGATAACCGGTTGATATTCCGGTACCCGCTGTGAAGCGTCAAACATCGAGCCCATTAATGCTAAGGCCGTGAAGCCGTCCTGGAGCCTTCGGGCAAAGGGAAGTGGTGGAGCCGCCGACCCAAGGTGGTAGTAGGTGAGTGATGGGGTGACGCAGGAAGGTAGTCCAGCCCGGGCGGTGGTTGTCCCGGGGTAAGGGTGTAGGGCGTGTGATAGGTAAATCCGTCACACTTGTGCCTGAGACCTGATGCCGAGCCGATTGTGGTGAAGTGGATGATCCTATGCTGTCGAGAAAAGCCTCTAGCGAGTTTCATGGCGGCCCGTACCCTAAACCGACTCAGGTGGTCAGGTAGAGAATACCGAGGCGTTCGGGTGAACTATGGTTAAGGAACTCGGCAAAATGCCCCCGTAACTTCGGGAGAAGGGGGGCCATCACTGGTGATTGGATTTACTCCATGAGCTGGGGGTGGCCGCAGAGACCAGCGAGAAGCGACTGTTTACTAAAAACACAGGTCCGTGCGAAGCCGTAAGGCGATGTATACGGACTGACGCCTGCCCGGTGCTGGAACGTTAAGGGGACCGGTTAGTCAACTTTCGGGTTGGCGAAGCTGAGAACTTAAGCGCCAGTAAACGGCGGTGGTAACTATAACCATCCTAAGGTAGCGAAATTCCTTGTCGGGTAAGTTCCGACCTGCACGAATGGCGTAACGACTTCTCGACTGTCTCAACCATAGGCCCGGTGAAATTGCACTACGAGTAAAGATGCTCGTTTCGCGCAGCAGGACGGAAAGACCCCGGGACCTTTACTACAGTTTGATATTGGTGTTCGGTTCGGCTTGTGTAGGATAGGTGGGAGACTTTGAAGCGGGCACGCCAGTGTTCGTGGAGTCAACGTTGAAATACCACTCTGGTCGTGCTGGATGTCTAACCTGGGTCCGTGATCCGGATCAGGGACAGTGTCTGATGGGTAGTTTAACTGGGGCGGTTGCCTCCCAAAGAGTAACGGAGGCGCCCAAAGGTTCCCTCAGCCTGGTTGGTAATCAGGTGTTGAGTGTAAGTGCACAAGGGAGCTTGACTGTGAGACCGACGGGTCGAGCAGGGACGAAAGTCGGGACTAGTGATCCGGCGGTGGCTTGTGGAAGCGCCGTCGCTCAACGGATAAAAGGTACCCCGGGGATAACAGGCTGATCTTCCCCAAGAGTCCATATCGACGGGATGGTTTGGCACCTCGATGTCGGCTCGTCGCATCCTGGGGCTGGAGTCGGTCCCAAGGGTTGGGCTGTTCGCCCATTAAAGCGGTACGCGAGCTGGGTTTAGAACGTCGTGAGACAGTTCGGTCCCTATCCGCTGTGCGCGTAGGAATATTGAGAAGGGCTGTCCCTAGTACGAGAGGACCGGGACGGACGAACCTCTGGTGTGCCAGTTGTCCTGCCAAGGGCATGGCTGGTTGGCTACGTTCGGAAAGGATAACCGCTGAAAGCATCTAAGCGGGAAGCCTGCTTCGAGATGAGTATTCCCACCCCCTTTGAGGGGTTAAGGCTCCCAGTAGACGACTGGGTTGATAGGCCAGATCTGGAAGCCCGGTAACGGGTGGAGGTGACTGGTACTAATAGGCCGAGGGCTTGTCCTCAGTTGCTCGCGTCCACTGTGTTAGTTCTGAAACAACGAACAGTTGTGTCGGCTGAACGGCTACACCACTTAATTGAAGAGTGTGCTTGTTCGCTGCCCTGTTTGAGATCCCGCTCTTGCGGCGGGATATTTCATAGGGTTTCGGTGGTCATAGCATGAGGGAAACGCCCGGTTACATTCCGAACCCGGAAGCTAAGCCTCATAGCGCCGATGGTACTGCAGGGGGGACCCTGTGGGAGAGTAGGACGCCGCCGAACAATCTTTGGAGGACCCATGGTCCCAGCACACACGCTGGGACCATGGGTCCTTTTTGTTTTGTCGAAGCGCGCCGGCTACCCGGCTGCGCGAGAATGACTGCGGTACCGAAGACTAGGAGTCACCGATGTCCACCAACTCTCCCGACGAGCGACCGGAGCGCGGCCAGCGCGGCCGGGACGGTGGCGACCGGGGCGGATACCGTGGCGGCGCGCCCCGCCGCGACGACCGCAGCGGCGGTGGGCGTCCCCCGTTCCGCCGTGACGACCGCTCCACCTCCGGTGGGCCGCGTCGCGACGACCGCGACCGGGGTGCGCCTCGCCGCGACGACCGCGGTGGCGAGCGCGGCGGTTTCCGGCGGGATGACCGCGGTGGTGACCGTGGTGGGTTCCGCCGTGATGACCGTTCGACCTCCGGCGCTCCGCGCCGAGACGACAACCGGGGTGGCGGCGGCGACCGACTCCCCTTCCGCCGTGACGACCGTCGTGACGACCGCCGGGATGACCGGCGTGACGACCGGGGCGGTGACCGTGGCGGCTTCCGTCGCGATGACAACCGCGGCGGTGGCGGCGGCGGTTTCCGCGGGCGCGATGACCGCAGTGGCGGTGGGCGTCCTCCGTTCCGCCGTGACGACCGCTCGACCTCCGGTGGCCCGCGCCGCGACGACCGCCGTGACGGTGACCGTCCCGCGTTCCGCCGTGATGACCGTTCGACCTCCGGCGCTCCGCGCCGCGACGACCGCGGCGGCGACCGTCCTCCGTTCCGTCGCGACGACCGCCGTGATGACCGCCGGGATGACCGGCGTGACGACCGCGGCGGTGACCGGGGTGGGTTCCGGCGTGACGACAACCGTGGCGGCGGCGATCGCGGTGGCTTCCGCCGCGACGATCGTCGCGATGACCGTGGTGGTGACCGCGGAGGGTTCCGTCGGGATGACCGGCGTGACGACCGCGGTGGTGACCGTGGCGGCTTCCGTCGTGACGATCGCCGGGATGACCGCCGTGATGACCGCCCCCGTGGTGGTGACCGTCCTGCCTTCCAGCGCGATGACCGTCGTGACGACAACCGTGGCGGTGGCGATCGCGGTGGCTTCCGCCGGGATGACCGTCGGGACGACCGGCGTGACGACCGCGGTGGCGACCGGGGTGGGTTCCGGCGTGACGACAACCGTGGCGGTGGCGATCGTGGCGGGTTCCGTCGCGATGACAACCGCGGCGGTGGCGGTGGCGGCTTCCGCGGGCGTGATGACCGTGGGCCCCGGCGTGATGACCGAGGCGGTCGGCCCGGCGGTTTCCGTGGGCGCGACGACCGGCGTGACGGTGACCGCGGTGGGTACCGCGGGCGTGACGACCGGGACCGCGACCGCGAGCCGATCAAGCGGCTGCCGATCCCCGATGACGTAACGGGCCACGAGATCGACAAGGACGTGCAGCAGGAGCTGCAGAGCCTTCCCAAGGGGCTTGCCGAGGACGTCGCCAGGAACCTGGTGATGGTCGCCAACCTCCTCGACGAGGACCCCGAGCAGGCCTACGAGTACTCGCGGATCGCTCTGCGGCTCGCCTCGCGCGTCGCCGCCGTGCGCGAGGCGGCGGGCTTCGCCGCGTACGCGACCCAGAAGTACAGCGAGGCGCTCGGGGAGTTCAGGGCAGCCAAGCGGATGACCGGCAGTGTCGAGCTCTGGCCCGTCATGGCGGACTGCGAGCGCGGCATGGGCCGGCCCGAGAAGGCGCTGGACATGGCCGGTGCGCCCGAGGTGCAGAAGCTGGACAAGCCGGGGCAGGTCGAGATGCGTCTCGTCGCCGCCGGTGCGCGGCGTGACCTGGGGCAGATCGATGCCGCCATCGTCACCCTGCAGGGCCCCGAGCTCGCGTCGAACTCCGTCCAGCCGTGGACCGCGCGGCTGCGGTACGCCTACGCCGACGCGCTGCTCGCGGCGGGGCGTGAGGACGAGTCGCGCGAGTGGTTCGCGAAGGTCATCGAGTCCGACAAGGACGGCAGCACGGACGCCTCGGACCGTCTCGCCGAGCTTGACGGTGTCGAGTTCGTCGACGTGATGGAGGGGGAGTCGCAGGCGCCGGTCGCAGAGGCGGCGCCGGTCTCGGAGCCCGACGTCGTCTTCGTCGCCCCGGTCCAGGAGGGCCAGGACGAGGAGGACGAGGGCGTGGAAGAGTACTACGACGAGGACGACTTCGAGCTGGACGACGACGGTGATGAGGACCGCAAGGCCTGAGCACTGACTCTGACCTGGTAGTACGACAACGGGCGGGATCCCATCAGGGGCCCCGCCCGTTGTCGTATGTGTGCGTAACTCACATGTGCGCGTGATTCACCTGTCCGCGTGCTTCAGAAGTCGAGGCTCCGCAGGACCAGACCCGAGGCCGGCTTGGGGCCGAAGGACGTGGACTTGCGGGGCATCGTGACGCCTTGGCGGGCCAGGTCGCGTACGACCTCTTCGCGGACCGGGTGCATCAGGACGGCTGTCCCGCCGTCCCGTTCCGCCTTCTCGACGGTCGCCTCGGTGTCGTGGATGTACGCGATGTGCTCCGGAGCGTCCGGGATCTGCCAGATGTGATCGAGGAGCGTGGAGTGCAGGACCGTCGCGTCCAGGGTGCGCCAGGCCTCAGGGGGGTTCGCCGGGATCGTACGGGCCAGGAGGTCGGGGGAGGGGAGGTCTATGAGGTGGAAGGCTCCGTCGCCCGCGAGGAGGAAGGCGTTGCCTTCGGCCGCCGCATCGGCAAGGGCTTCCAGGGCGCGGGGCAGGGGACCCTCGACGGTGCGTACGCGGAAGGAGTCCTTGACGGCGGTCAGGGCGTCGGAGACCGGGAGCCGGTGGAGGTAGCGGTGGATGGAGCGGACCCGGAGCGGGTAGCGGGCGGTGTCCACCAGGAGGACGAGGCCATGGTCCCAGGGGCCGGCCGACGGGTGCTCCGAGCGCAGCCGGAGATAGGTCGCCCAGCGATGGTGTCCGTCCGCGATCAGGGCCTGCCGGTGGGAGAGATCCGACTGGATCTCGGTGAGGTCGGCGGGGTCGGTGACGGCCCACAGGCGGTGGCTGAAGCCGTCCTCCGTGGTCGTCGACAGGAGGGGCTCGGTCGTCACGGTGCGTTCGATGACGGCTGTCGCGCCCGTGGGGTCGCCGGTGGAGCGGTACGTCAGGAGCAGGGGTTCGAGGTTGGCGCTCGTCGCGCGCATCAGGGCCGCGCGGTCCTCCACCACGTGGGACATGACGCCCTCATGGGGCAGGACGATGCCGTCCTTCGCCTCGGAGAGGCGCAGTGCGCCGATGATGCCGCGCTGCAGGATGCCTGCGTCGCGCTGCTCGTAGACGTAGAGACCGGGCTCCGGATCGGGGGCGAGAATGCCCTGGGAGAGCCAGGCGTGCAGGGTCTCGGCCGCCTGCTGGTTGCGGGCCGCCGGTGTGGTGGCCTGCGGGAGGATCAGCCGGACGATGTTGTGCGGGTCGGCCGACTCCAGGTGGAGCAGGCCGTCGGGCCGTACGACCACGTCGTACGGCGGGGACGTCACGGCGGCAAGGCTGCCGATCCGTTCGGGGACGTAGCGAACGCCTCGGAACGGGATCAGGTCGAGGCCTCGGTCGTCGGTATGACCCGCTGTGTTCATTGCTGCATCGTATGTGTGTCAGTGGCATGAGCGATGATCGGGGGAGTGGGATCGATCGAGGAGCGATGCGTAATGAGCCAGACCGTCAGGACGCGGCCCGAAGGCAGCCGGGATGTGCTGAGCGAGGCGTATGACACGGCGCTGCTCGACCTGGACGGGGTGGTGTACGCGGGCGGCCAAGCGATCGCCCACGCCGTCGAGTCGCTCGGTAAGGCCGCCTCCGGCGGCATGCATCTCGCGTACGTGACGAACAACGCGCTGCGTACGCCGGACGCGGTGGCCCAGCATCTGACGGAGCTCGGCATTCCGACCGGGGCCGCGGACGTCATCACGTCCGCGCAGGCGGCGGCGCGGCTGGTGAGCGAGCAAGTCCCCGCGGGCGCGCGGGTGTTGGTCGTCGGCGGGGAAGGGCTGCGGGTCGCGCTGCGGGAGCGTGGGCTCGAGCCGGTGGAGTCGGCGGACGACAGTCCTGTGGCGGTGGTGCAGGGGTATGGCGGGCCCGAGATGGCGTGGGGCAGGTTCGCCGAGGCCTGTTACGCGATCGCGCGGGGCGTGCCGTGGTTCGCGTCCAACACTGACCTGACGATTCCCAGTGCGCGGGGGATCGCGCCGGGCAATGGCGCAGCGGTCGAGGTCGTACGCATCGCGACGGGCGCTGAGCCGCAGGTGGCGGGCAAGCCGCTGCCTCCGATGCACCGCGAGACGATTCTGCGCACGGGCGCCGAACGGCCGTTGGTCGTGGGGGACCGGCTCGACACGGACATCGAGGGCGCGTTCAACGGCGAGGTGGACTCGCTGCTCGTCCTGACCGGGGTCACGGACGGCGCCCAGCTGCTCGCGGCCCCGCCCGAGCACCGGCCCACGTACGTGGACGCGGACCTGCGTGGCATGCTGACCGGCCAGCCCGAAGTGACCTCGGCGGAGGGCGGCTTCGCCTGCGGCGGCTGGACGGCGGCGGCCCGGGGGCACGAGCTGGCGCTGGACGGCGAGGGCGACGCCATGGACGGACTGCGGGCGCTGTGCGCTGCGGCATGGACGGAGGCGGGGGAGGGGAAGTGCGCGCTGGACGGGGAGAAGGCGTTGAGGCGGCTGGGGTTGTAGTCCCGGCGCCGGCGGCTGGTGGCGGGGCGGCGCTGTGAGTTGCGCTCCGGATTGACCTGGCCGAGTCGTCGCTCTGAAGCGATGCGCTTCCGGGTGCAGCCCCGGGCTGGTGTGGCTCGGGATGGGGCTTCGGGGTGAGCCGGCCCGGGGGTTGGCTCCTCTCGCGCCGAACCCCCGGCCGCTGCGTGGGCCGGGGCCTCGGGCAGCGGAGTGGCCGGAGTCAGGCCGTTTCGTTGCGGTCTATCAGTTCGTCCGTGGTGGTGCCCTTGCGCCAGTAACCGGAGAACGAGATCCGCTTGCGGTCGAACCCGCGGTCGCCGACCAAGTGGCGGCGGACCGTCTTGACCGTCGCGGACTCGCCCGTGACCCAGGCGTACGGAGTGCCGGAGGGCAGCTCGGCGGCGCGGATAGCCGACGGAGTCGCGCCCTCCTCCGTCAGCCAGGTGATCTCGGCGTCCGCCTTCGTGGGCAGCTCCTGCTGGTCCGCCGGGTCGTGGACCTCGATCCACACGCGGGTCGGCGTCCCCGGCGGGAGCGTCTCCAGGATGGCCGCCACCGCGGGGAGCGCCGACTCGTCGGCGGTCAGGAGCACCCAGTCGGTGTCCTGCGGCGGCCGGAAGTCGTAGGCGCCGTTCTCCTCCTCGATCGGGGCGAGTACGCCGATCCGCGCGCCGGGGCCCGCGGACCGTGCCCAACTGGTGGCCGGGCCGTCGTGGGGCGAGGGAGCCGCGCCGTGCACCGCGAAGTCGACGATCAACTCGTCGGGGTCGCGGCGCAGTTCACGCGTGGTGTAAGTGCGCATGATGCCCCGGACATCGGGGTCGAGGGCGCACCAGTCCGCGTACCAGCTGGACGCGTCGCCTTCGGCCGTGTCCGGCATGACGGGGGCGTCCTGGCCCGGGTGCGGAAGGAAGATCTTGATGCGCTGGTCGCGGCCGGCCGAGGCCATCTGGGACAGGCCGTCGCCGCCGAGGGCCACGCGGATCATGGAGGGCGTGACGTACTCGGCGCGCAGCACGTGGCAGTCGAAGAAGTGGTACGGCGATTCAGTCATCAGGTGAGCCTCTTGGACTTCTCGATGGCGGCGGCGAGTCGTTCGAGCACGGGGGCGAAACCGGCGTAGCTGTAGCGCTCCTCCATCGACCAGGGCACCGTCTGGCCGGCCTTGACGGCGGGAAGCAGCTCCCAGGTGGGTTTCTTCGCCAGCTCCTTGGCCGGCAGCGCCGTCGACCGGTTGTCCATCATGATGAGATCCGCGTGGTATTTGTCGGCGTTCTCCCAGCTGAGGAACTCCCAGAAGCCCCATTCGTCGCTCTTCTTGCCCTCGACGAACTCGACACCGCGGTCCTTGAAGTAGTTCAGGTCGCAGTAGGAGTCCGGTACGGCGACGTAGAACTGGTCGGCGTCGCCGGTCATCGCCAGGACCTTCAGGCCGCGGTTGCCCTTCGCCGCCTCGCGCAGTCGGCGCTCGGCCTTGTCGAAACGGGCCTTCGCGGCGCGCACCTTCTCCGAGTCGAGGTCCCCGCCGAGCGCCTCGGCGAGCTCGGTGTAGCGCTTGAGCGGTTCGAGCAGCGAGACGCGGGCTCCCTTGATACCGACCGTGGGCGCGAGCGCCTCGATCTTCTTGGTGCTGTCCGCGGGCACGAACCAGAGGGCGGGCGGCGGGAACATGTTGCTGATCAGGAGGTCGGGGTCGAGACCCGCGTACTTCTCGATGTTGAACTGGTTGAACGACTCGCCGAGGCTCGTCAGTTTGCTGACGTCGAGGTCGCCCGCCTGGGGGTTGGGCTTGCCGTCCACCGGCTTGGAGGGGCCGAAGACTCCGGTGCAGGTGACGCCGTAGTCGTGCAGGGCCGCCGCCGTGCTGATGTAGGCGACGATATTCTTCGGGGTGTGGTTGACCTCGGCGGTCTTGCCACGGTCGTCCTTGAAGGTCCAGGCTTTGGAGCCCGCGCTCTTCCCGGACTTCTCCTCGCTTCCGCAGCCGCTGAGCAGGGCGCCGATGCCGAGGGCTCCGCCGGAGGCGAGCAGGCCGCGGCGGGACATGCCGCGGGTGACAAGCGCGTCACGGCGGGGCGGAGCGGGAGTTATCGGGCGGCGGGCGCGCATAGGTGGTGCTTCTCTCGTCGAAGTCCAGTGCGAGGGTAGGCTAACCTAACCTGGTGTTGGTCGACAGTCCCCCCGAAGCAAGCGCGGAGACCGCCCCCGCGCCACCCAACCGCCGCGCGATACGCAGCGCCGGGCTCCTCGTCTCGGTCTGCGTGCTGCTGCTCGTCGTCGTGGCGAGCATCGCGGTCGGTGCCAAACAGCTGTCCATGGACCAGGTCTGGCACGGCCTGTTCCAGGACACCGGGACGTACGGCGATGTCGTCGTCGGAGAGCGGCTCTCGCGGACGCTGCTCGGCGTGCTCGTCGGCGTGGCCCTCGGCCTCGCGGGCGCCGTCCTTCAGGCACTGACACGCAACCCGCTGGCCGATCCGGGACTGCTCGGCATCAACCTCGGCGCGTCGGCCGCCGTCGTCACCGCCATCAGCTTCTTCGGTGTCACCTCGCTGAGCGGCTACGTGTGGTTCGCCTTCGCCGGAGCGGCCGTGGTCGGAGCCGCCGTCTACGCCCTTGGCGGGACCCGCAACGCGACGCCCGTGCGGCTCGCGCTCGCCGGTACCGCGCTGAGCGCCGCGCTCTACGGCTATCTGCAGGCCGTGATGATCACGGACAACGCCGCGCTCAACAAGATGCGCTTCTGGACGGTCGGCTCCCTGGCATCCGCCAAGAACGAGACCATCCTTCAGGTCCTGCCCTTCCTCGTCATCGGCATCGTGCTCGCACTCGGCCTCGCCCGGCCGCTCAACGCCATGGCCATGGGCGACGACACCGCCCGCGCGCTCGGCGCCCATCTGAACCGCACCCGCGCCCTGTCCATGGCCGCCGCGACGCTGCTCTGCGGGGCGGCGACCGCGGCCTGCGGGCCGATCATGTTCGTCGGCCTGATGGTGCCGCACGTCGTGCGCTCCTTCACCGGGCCCGACATGCGCTGGATCCTGCCCTACGCGGCGATCCTCTCGCCGGTGCTCCTGCTCGGCGCCGACGTCATCGGGCGTATCGTCGCGCGGCCCGCGGAGTTGCAGGTCGGCATCATCACCGCGTTGATCGGCGCCCCGGTCTTCATCTTTCTCGTACGACGGCGGAGGCTGGCTCAGCTGTGAAGGCGATACGCACCCGGGGCGGGCTCAGCTTCCGCCTCGACGTCCGCACGGCCGTGGTCGTCGCCGTGCTCATCCTGGCCGCGCTCGTCGCGAGCGTCGTCCTGATCGGCACCGGCGACTTCCCCATCCCCGCCGCCGACGTCATCCGCACCCTGCTCGGCAACGGAGACGCCGGGCAGGAGTTCATCATCAACGACCTGCGCCTGCCGCGGGTCCTGGTCGGCCTCCTTGTGGGGGCCGCGCTCGGGCTCGGCGGCGCGATCTTCCAGTCCATCTCCCGCAATCCGCTGGGCAGTCCGGACATCCTCGGCCTCGGGCAGGGGGCCACCGCGGGCGCGCTCATCATGATCGTCCTCTTCCAGGGGACCGCGGTGCAGGTTGCCGGGGGTGCGCTCGTGGGCGGTCTGGTGACCGGCTTCGCGATCTACGTGCTCGCCTGGAAGCGGGGCGTGCACGGCTTCCGGTTCGTCCTGGTCGGCATCGGCGTCTCCGCCTTCGTCACCGCGATCAACGGCTATCTGCTCACCAAGGCGGACCTCGTCGACGCCGCCCGCGCCGTCGTCTGGATGACCGGCTCCCTCAACGGGCGTGACTGGGACCAGGTCTGGCCGCTGCTCGTCCTGTGCGCCATCCTCGTACCCCTCGTCATGACGTACGCGCGTCCGCTGCGAATGTTGGAGATGGGTGACGACGTCGGGTACGCGCTCGGCGTGCCCGTCGAGCGCACCCGCATCGTCCTGATGGCCTCGGCCGTGCTGCTCACCGCCGCCGCCACCGCCGCTGCGGGCCCCGTCAGCTTCGTCGCGCTCACCGCGCCGCAGCTGGCGAGGCGGCTCACCCGCTCGCCGGGGCCCAACCTGATGCCGGCGATGTTCATGGGCGCCACCCTGCTGATCGTCGCGGACTGGGCATCGCAGCGGGCCTTCGGCGCCGACCAGCTGCCCGTCGGCGTGGTCACGGGCGTGCTCGGCGGCATCTACCTGCTGTGGCTCCTCGTCATCGAGCGCAAGGCGGGGCGGATATGAAGACGCGTACGGCCATGAACACGAAAACCTCTGAGAGCACCGACAGGCAGGAGCGTGCCGCAGTGAACCGGCTCATCGCGGACGACGTGACCCTTGGCTACGACCAGCGCGTCATCGCGGAGAAGTTGTCCGTCGAGATCCCCGACAACTCCTTCACGGTGATCGTCGGCCCGAACGCCTGCGGCAAGTCCACCCTGCTGCGTGCTCTGTCGCGGATGCTCAAGCCCTCCGCGGGCCGAGTCCTGCTCGACGGGAACGTCATCCAGTCGATGCCCGCGAAGAAGGTCGCGCGGACGCTCGGCCTGCTCCCGCAGTCGTCCATCGCACCCGACGGGATCACCGTGGGCGACCTCGTGGCGCGCGGCCGCTACCCCCACCAGGGGCTCCTGCGCCAGTGGTCGGCGGAGGACGAGCGGATCGTGGGCGAGTCCATGGCCTCGACCGGTGTCGCCGAACTGGCCGATCGCTACGTCGACGAGCTCTCGGGCGGCCAGCGTCAGCGCGTGTGGATCGCGATGGCGCTCGCCCAGCAGACCCCGCTCCTGCTCCTGGACGAGCCGACGACGTTCCTCGACATCCAGCACCAGATCGACGTGCTCGACCTGTGCGCCGACCTCCACGAGGAGCAGGGCCGCACGCTCGTCGCCGTCCTGCACGACCTCAACCACGCGGCTCGCTACGCCACCCACCTCATCGCCCTGCGCGACGGCGCGGTCGTCGCGGAGGGCGCGCCGGCCGACGTCGTCACGACGGAGCTGGTGCGGGACACCTTCGGGATGGACTGCCAGATCATCGACGACCCGGAGACCGGGACGCCGCTCGTGGTGCCCGCGGCACGGCGGGGGCGGACGAAGACTGTCGATGCGGCGGGCGCGGGGGCTAAAGCAGCGACCTGAGGCGGAGCATGTCGCGCAGGCCCGCCTCCAGCTTGACCCGGCCGGAGGCCCAGGCCTTCGCGAAGTTCAGCTCGCCGTCGACCAGGGCCACCAGATCGTCGCCGGACATGGTGAGGCGGATCTCCGCCTTCTCACGAGGGGCGCCGGGATGCGTGTCGAGCACCGTGATCCGGCCGTTCCCGAGACGGCCCGTGAAGGTCACGTCGAGGTCGGTGATGCGGCAGCTCAGCGAGCGGTTGAGCGCGGCGGCACTGCGCACGCCGCCATCGGCGCCCGCGAGACTGCCCGAGAGTTTGTCCAGTGCCGCACGGCACTCTTCGATCGTCGCCATCGTGATCGACGGTACCGCAGCGCTTCGCGGTAGCGTCGTGGCATGAACGACTCGTTGCCGGGCCCCGAGCCTGAGCCGGAGACGTACGACCCCGTCGGCCCCGCGCCCCTCGGGGTGGAGCGTGTGCCGACCGGTGACGCCGGGGTGGACGGTCTGCTGCGGCGTCTCGGCGACGCGGACCACCTCGCCACGGACGGCCACATCGAGGTGTACGAGGATGTACACCGGGGCCTGCGTGACGCGCTGACCGCGCTCGACGCACGCCCCGGGCCGCCGGCGCCCTCACCCCTGGGGACGCCCGCGGCTTCGCCCCAGCACTCGTCCCCGTACACGCCCCAGCACTCGACCTCGTACAACAGGAGCTGAACAGAACGTGGCAGGAGTGGCACGCCGCCGCCTCGACGCCGAGCTCGTCCGGCGCAAGCTGGCGCGCTCGCGCGAGCACGCCAGCCAGCTGATCGCCGCCGGCCGTGTGACCGTCGGCAAGAACCCCGCGACGAAGTCCGCGACGCAGGTGGAGACCGCCGCGGCCATCGTGGTCACCAACGACGAGGGTGACCCCGACTACGTCTCGCGCGGTGGTCACAAGCTTGCGGGCGCGTTCGCCGCGTTCGTGCCGCAGGGCCTGGTCGTCGAGGGGCGGCGCGCGCTCGACGCGGGCGCGTCCACCGGCGGCTTCACCGATGTGCTGCTGCGCGCGGGCGCTTCGGGCGTCGTCGCGGTGGACGTCGGCTACGGTCAGCTCGCCTGGTCGCTGCAGAGCGACGACCGGGTCACCGTCAAGGACCGTACGAACGTACGGGAGTTGACGCTGGAGGCCATCGACGGCACCCCCGTCGACCTGGTCGTCGGGGATCTCTCCTTCATCCCGCTCGGCCTTGTGCTGCCTGCCCTCGCGCGGTGCGCGGCCCCCGACGCCGACCTGGTCCTGATGGTCAAGCCGCAGTTCGAGGTCGGCAAGGAACGCCTCGGCAGCGGCGGTGTGGTGCGCAGCGCGGAGCTGCGGGCCGATGCCGTACGCGGAGTGGCGCGCCAGGCGTGGGGGCTCGGGCTCGGCGTGGTCGGCGTGACCGCGAGCCCGCTGCCCGGACCTTCCGGAAATGTCGAGTACTTTCTGTGGCTGCGTGCCGGGGCGCCCGAACTCGACCCGGCGGACGTTGACCGTGCCGTGGCGGAGGGGCCCCGTTGACTCAGACCCGAGAGACCCAGACCCGAGCTCGTACCGTTTTCCTGCTCGCGCACACCGGACGGCCTGCCGCCATCCGCAGTGCCGAACTCGTAGTCCAGGGGCTGCTGCGCAGCGGCATCGGGGTACGGGTCCTGGAGGCGGAGGCGGCCGATCTGCCGCTGCCGACCGAGGTCGGCACCGTGAAGGAGGCCACCCCCCAGTGCCTCGACGGCTGTGAACTGCTCGTCGTGCTCGGCGGCGACGGCACGCTGCTGCGCGGCGCGGAGTTCGCCCGCGCGTCCGGGGTGCCGATGCTCGGCGTGAACCTCGGACGCGTCGGCTTCCTCGCCGAGGCCGAGCGCGACGACCTCGACAAGGTCGTCGACCGGGTGGTGACGAAGTCCTACGAGGTCGAGGAGCGGATGACCATCGATGTCGTCGTGCGCAGCAACGGCGATGTCGTGCACCGCGACTGGGCGCTCAACGAAGCCGCCGTGCAGAAGATGTCGGCCGAGCTGATGCTCGAGGTCGTCCTGGAGATCGACGGCCGTCCGGTCACCGGCTTCGGCTGCGACGGCATCGTGTGCGCGACGCCGACCGGCTCCACCGCGTACGCCTTCTCCGCGGGCGGACCCGTCGTGTGGCCGGAGGTGGAGGCGCTCCTGATGGTGCCGATCAGCGCCCACGCCCTGTTCGCCAAGCCCCTGGTGACCTCGCCGGACTCGGTGCTCGCCGTCGAGGTCCAGCAGCACACGTCGCACGGGGTGCTGTGGTGCGACGGCCGCAGGACCGTCGAACTGCCGCCGGGGGCCCGGGTCGAGGTGCGCAGGGGTGAGGTGCCGGTGCGGCTCGCGCGGCTGCACCACGCGTCGTTCACCGACCGCCTCGTGGCGAAGTTCGCGTTGCCGGTGTCGGGGTGGCGGGGGGCACCGCACTAGCGCTCCGCTGGGGGTGCGGTCATCACTGCGGGCCCGGTGGGGGCTGGTCGCGCAGTTCCTCGCGCCCCTTCGGGGCGCAGCCTCGCCGCGGTCATGTGGAGCCGACCACTGAGATGGCCCGCTTCCGCATGACCGCATGTACCGGCAGGCCGGTAGCCAGCAGCGTAAGCAGCAAGGTGCCCGTCGCGATCCCCGTCGGTACCGCCCACGGCAGGTGGGGGAGTGTCGAGCCGAAGGCCGTGCTGAGGATCGGGGCCAGCGTGCCGAGCGCTATCGCGGTGCCGAGGAGCAGTGCCGTCCCGGCGACGACCACCGCTTCCCAGGCGGCCATCGCCCACACCTGGGCGCGCCGGCTGCCGACCACTCGCAGCAGGGCGATGTCGCGGCGGCGCTCGAAGGAGATCATGGCGAGGGTGTTCGCCGCGGCGATCGCGGCGAAGCCGGCGTAGAGCCCCGTGCCCACGTAGTCGAGCCAGACCTCGCCCGTGCTGCCCGCCGAACCCGTGTGGTGCTGCGCCGTGGTGTGCATGCCGATCTTGGTCAGGCCGAAGCCCACGACCAGGACGAGCGGCACGACCGCGGCGGAGAAGCGGCGGGGCTGCGAGCGGACGTTCAGCATCGCGAGGCGCGCGCTGCCGCCGAACCGGCCCACCAGCGCGGAGACGAGCCAGGCCGCGGGCCCGATGATCCGCGGGCCGAGCAGCCCCGCGCCGACGCAGAAGAGGATCAGGACGAGGAAGGCGCCCTCACTCGCCTCGTCCGCGGGCTGCTTCGACAGGAGTACGGAGACGGCGCAGGCCCCCGCGACCGCTGCCAGGCCGAGCGGCGCCCGGAGGATGCCGAGCCCCCGCCGCCCGGTCGCCGCCTCGCTCAGAGCGCGGGCCGGGCGAAGCAGCGAGAACCGCAGTGCCGACAGGAGCGCGGCGAGCGTCGTCGTCACCACGGCCACGCCGACGCACACCGGCAGGGCGACCCAGCCGAAGCGGAAGGCCGCCTCGGTGGGGAGCAGTCCGTGCGACACCATGCCCGCGTGCCACCAGCGCGCGACGAGACCGCCGAGGACGAAGCCGACGAGCGCCGCGGGGATCGACGCGGCGAGGGCCTGGCCGGCCACCGCGCGGCGGACCTGGCGGGGTTTGGCGCCGATGGAACGCACCAGGGCGAGCTCGCGGTGCTGCTGTGCGACGGCCGTGCCCATCGTCGACACGACCACGAATATCGACATGTAGATCGATCCGATGAGCAGGACGACGGCCATGTCGCCCACGCCGTTCTCGCTGATCTGCCTGCGTGCCCGTGCGGAGAGCCCGTCTGCGCCGGTCGAGCCGAGCATCATCGTCGACGCGCTGACCACCGTCGCCGCGAAGAGCGCGGCCACCGCCGTGCCCACGAATGCCGGGCGATGCGCGCGCAGCGCCGCCAGTACCAGTCCCGTTCCCATACCGATCATGGTGGGGTGCCGGGTCACCCGTGCACCAGGAGGCTGCCAGGAAGATCATGGTGGGGTAATCCCCACCCCTGGAGCCCCCAGGCTGCCCACCCCCTGCGAGTGACAGCGTCCGTTCGATCCGCCTTTGCCACCTGCGTCTTCGTGTAAGGAAGGTGGAAGGAGACCAGGGGCCGTCGCACACCTGGCCCATGACCTCGTAAGGTCGTGTCCGTGTTGGAGGAGATGCGGATACGGTCGCTCGGAGTCATCGACGACGCGGTGGTCGAGCTGTCGCCGGGGTTCACCGCGGTGACCGGCGAGACCGGTGCGGGCAAAACGATGGTGGTCACCAGCCTTGGCCTGCTGCTCGGCGGACGTGCCGATGCCGCCCTGGTGCGGATCGGCGCCAAGTCGGCGGTGGTGGAGGGGCGGATCACTGTGCCCGCGGATGCCACGGCTGCCGTGCGCGCGGAGGAAGCGGGGGCCGAGCTCGACGACGGGGCGCTGCTGATCAGCCGTACGGTCTCGGCGGAGGGCCGCTCCCGTGCGCACCTCGGCGGGCGGTCGGTCCCGGTGGGCCTGCTGTCCGAACTCGCCGACGACCTCGTGGCGGTGCACGGACAGACGGACCAGCAGGGCCTGCTCAAACCGGCCCGGCAGCGCGGAGCCCTCGACCGGTACGCGGGCGACGCCGTCGCCGTGCCGCTGGCCAAGTACACGGCGGCGTACCGCAGGCTGCGGGCCGTGACGACCGAGGTCGACGAGATCACCACGCGCGCGCGTGAACGGGCCCAGGAGGCCGATTTGCTGCGTTTCGGCCTCGACGAGGTCGCGGGCGTGGAGCCGCGCGAGGGTGAGGACACCGAACTGGCCGCCGAGGCCGAGCGGCTCGGCCACGCGGAGGCCCTCGCCTCCGCCGCGACGGCCGCGCACGCCGCGCTCGCGGGCGTCCCCGAGGACCCGGAAGGTGTGGACGCCGCGACGCTGGTGGCGGGCGCCCACCGGGCTCTTGAGGCGGTCCGCTCCCACGACCCCGCCCTGGCCGCCCTGGGCGAGCGGATCGGCGAGATCGGGATTCTGCTGGGCGATGTGGCGGGGGAGCTCGCGGGGTACGCCGACGACCTCGACGCCGATCCCCTGCGTCTCGCGGCGGTGGAGGAGCGGCGGGCCGCACTGACCCAGCTGACCCGGAAGTACGGCTCCGACATCGATTCCGTCCTCGCCTGGGCCCAGGAGGGGGCCGCGCGGCTCACGGAACTCGAAGGTGACGACGACCGTCTCGAGGAACTGACCGCCGAGCGTGACGCGCTCCGCAGCGAACTCGCGGGGCTCGCGCAGGCGTTGACCGACGCGCGCCAGGAGGCGGCTTCGCGGTTCGCGGCGGCCGTCACCGAAGAGCTGGCCTCGCTCGCGATGCCGCACGCGCGCGTGACGATCGACATCACCGCCACGGAGGTGCCCGAGGGCGGGGACGGTGTGCCGGTCGACGGCCGCCTCGTCGCGTACGGGCCCGCGGGCGTCGACGAGGTGGAACTCCTCCTGGCCCCGCATCCGGGCGCCCCGCCGCGACCGATCGCCAAGGGTGCGTCCGGCGGTGAGCTGTCGCGCGTGATGCTCGCCGTCGAGGTGGTCTTCGCGGGTACGGATCCCGTGCCGACGTACCTCTTCGACGAGGTCGACGCGGGTGTCGGCGGCAAGGCCGCGGTCGAGATCGGCCGCAGACTCGCCCGCCTCGCCAAGTCCGCGCAGGTCGTGGTCGTGACGCATCTGCCGCAGGTGGCGGCGTTCGCCGACCGGCAGCTGCTCGTCGAGAAGACGAACGACGGGTCCGTGACGCGGTCCGGAGTCCTGGTGCTCGAAGGGGAGGACAGGGTGCGGGAGTTGTCCCGGATGCTGGCGGGCCAGGAGGACTCGGAGACTGCACGGGCCCACGCGGAGGAACTGCTGGCCACGGCTCGGGGGGACGGGTAGCTGGCGGGTCGCCCTCGGCAGGTGGGCTTCGCGTGCTGCCGGTCACTGGCTATCGGTACCCGAACCCCACCCACCGAAGACGCCCCACCAACCACCCGCCCCCCCCGTGCCGACCAGGCCACAGCCCAACGGCATCCAAGAACGAGCCCGGCGGAGCCGGTGGATCTCCGGCTCGGCCGGCTTGGTTCTTGGATGCCGGTCGGGCTGTGACGTGCTCGGCTCGGACGCGGGTGGCTGGCGGGTCGCTTTCGGTGGGTGGGGTTCGAGTGCGCCTGTCACTGGCTCTGCTGAGTTGGTCGTCGGGCGCCGGGTGGCTGTGGCCTGGTCGGCTCGGGGGTGGGTGGTTGGTGGGGCGTCTTCGGTGGGTGGGGTTCGGGTACTGCCGATCGCCTGCTCCGTCGCCTTTGTCCTTGGACGCCGGAGAGGCCGTGACCTGGTCGGCGTACGCTGAAACGCATGATCGTCCAGCGCTGCACCGCTCTTCTCGCCGCGGCCGCCGTCACCCGCGCCGCCACCACCGCGTTGCGTTCGCGCCCTCCGGGTGGAGTCGGGCGCTGGCAGCGGAAGAACTATGCCGGGCGGACGGTGGAGTTGTACGCCGGGCCCGCCGCCGCTCTCGGTGCGGCGGCGGGAGCTGTGGTGCTGCCCGCCAGGGCCCGCGCCGCCGCCGCGCTCGCCGTGCTCTCCGCGGGGGCGTGCGGGGCGTACGACGATGTGGCGGGGGAGGGCGATCCGCGCCGGGGCTTCCGTGCGCACCTGGGCGCGTTGCGGGCGGGGGAAGTCACCAGCGGGGCCGTGAAGTTGTTCGGGGTCTCCGCGGCAGGTCTTGCCGCCGGCGCGCTGCTCAAGGAGCGGCCGGTGGACAAGCTTCTTGCCGGTGTCGTGGTTGCGGGCGCCGCTCACTTCGTCAACCTCGTGGACGTACGCCCGGGGTGGGCGGCCGGAGCGGTGGTCGCGCTGGGGATGCCGGGGCTGCTGCGCCAAGGCGCCGCCGGAGCGCTCTCCGCCGCCTCCGTCGGAGCCGCGGCGGCCGTGCTCCCGGAGGACATCGGGGAGCACGCCATGATCGGCGACGCGGGAGCACACGCCTTGGGCGCGGCCCTCGGCCTCGCCATCGCCGCGGGCAACGGCCGCACGGGTCTCGCCGTCCACGCGGTCGGCGTCGTGGCGGCGGCCGCGTACGGCGAGAAGGTCAGCGCGTTCGCGGCGGGTGCGGGGCGTTGGGGCTAGCCACTCGGCACCGCTGAGCTGCGGCCTCGTTGAGCTGAGAGCGTGCGCTGTGGTGTGGTGTGGCGTGGCGCGGTCGCGGCGGGTGCGGGGGCCCCGCTGCCGGAAGGCGTGGGGGGAGCGTGAAGCGTTGAGGGCGGGTGGGGTTGGGGTGGGCGCGTAGGCGTCGAGGTGCCGCCTCCCGGCTGATGTGACTTCTCGTCGTTGCGTCGTGCCTCGCGGCTGTGGCTCCTTGGCGGGGGCTGCCGCGCCCTGAGGGCTCGGAACGCTTTCGTTACGGGAGTGGCGCTGCGAAGATGCGAGGGCCGTAGGTCATCCGCGGTGTTGAATCCCCGTTGTCCTCACCCGTGTGGGTGATCCGGGTCAGGGAGTTGCCCTGTGCGACACGGACGAGGCCTTTCGGCGGTGCCGGAACGTCCGTACGGACTGGCATCCTTGGCGCAGCCCCCCGACGCCGACCCAGGAGCCCCGGCTACGTGAGCCACGTGAGCAGCCACTCACCGCACGGTCAGACCTCGCTGCACACCGTGCAAGTGCTGGGCGGTGGCAGCGCGGGCAGCAGCGCCCACGTCAGGTCGCTCGCCGCGGGACTCGCGGCGCGGGGCGTGCGGGTCACGGTGTGCGCCCCCGCCGAAGCCGCCAGTGCCTACGACCTGACAGGCACCGGCGCCCGGCACGTCCACGTACCGCGCAGCAACGACCCCGCATCGGTCGCCTCCCTCCGGCTGGCCTGCGCCGACGCCGACCTCGTGCACGCGCACGGACTGCACGCCGCGCTCCGCGCCGCCCTGGCGCTCACCGGCCGGCGCACCCCCCTCGTCGTCACCTGGCACACGCGCGCGCACGCGAAAGGAGCGCGCGCCCGCGTCCTGCGCCTCCTGGAGCGACGCGTCGCCAAGGCCGCCGCCGTGGTCCTCGGCACCTCGTCCGACCTCGTCGACCGCGCCCGCAGCAGGGGCGCGCGGGACGCCCGCCTCGCTCCCGTCACACTCCCCGCGCCGCGACCGACGGACGGGGAGGTCGAGGACGCCGAGGGGCTGCGCCACAAGGCCCTGGCCGAACTCGGCGCCGTAGGACGCCCGTTGATCGTCACCGTCGGCACGCTCGAACCGCAGCGGGGATACGACGTCCTCCTGCAGGCCACGCGCGCGTGGCGCCACCTCGATCCTCTGCCGCTCCTCGTCATCGCGGGCGAAGGGCCCGAGCGCGGCGCCCTGCAGCGCCGTATCGAGAACGAGGGCCTTCCGGTCCGGCTCGTCGGCCGGCGCGACGACGTGCCCGAGATGCTCGCGGCGGCCGATCTCGTGGTGCTGCCCACCAGTTGGGAGTCCCGCTCGGTGCTTGCGCAAGAGGCCCTGCACGCACGCGTGCCGCTCGTCGCGACCGCGGTCGGCGGCATCCCCGAACTCGTCGGCGACGCCGCCGCCCTCGTCCCGTACGGCGACGCCGAGGCCCTGGCCACCGCCGTCGCCCGTCTCCTCGCCGACCCCGCGCTCAGGGAGCGGCTCAAGGACAAGGGCACGGCCCAGGCGGCGACATGGCCGACCGAGGACGAAACGGTCACTCAAGTCCTCAGCGTCTACGACGAGTTGACGCGGCCCTTCGGCGTGTAGCGCCGGGGTTGCGCGGGGCCGCTACGCCACATGCCTCCGCGCCCGCAGCGCCAGGCTCAACGCGAGCACCGTCTGCGGGTCGTCCAGGTCCGTGCCGAGGAGCTCGCTGATCCGGGCGAGGCGGTTGTAGAGCGTCTGACGGTTCAGGTGCAGCTCGCGCGCCGTCTCCGCCTTGCGTCCCGCATGGGCCAGATACGTCTGCAGGGTCGGCAGGAGCGGCGGCTTCGAGCGCTGGTCGTGGGTCCGCAGCGGGCCGATCGCGCGGTCCACGAACGCCGCGAGCGCCGAGTCGTCGTAGTTGTGCAGGCGCCACAGCAGCAGATCGATGTCCAGACGCCGCGCGTCGTACCAAGGGCGGTCGATGAGACCCTGCGCGGCCGTCGCCGTCTCCGCGGCGTGCCGCAGCCCCGCCGACGCCGCCGCCCAGCCGCCCGCGACGCCGACCACCACGACCGGCGGCAGCGCCCCGGCCCGCTGCATCCCCGCCCGCTCCACGCCCGCGCGCAGCGCGGCGGCGACACGGTCGGCCACCGCGGTGCGCTCGGACTCCGAGCGCAGGCCCAGAAGCAACGGGACGCGCCCCTCGACCGGACGTACGCCGAGCAGCACCGGCACCCCTACCGCGGCCAGCTCCTCCGCCACCGCCCGCGCGAGCACCGCCCAGCCGCCGCCCGGCGGCAGTCCGTCCGCGAGCCGCATCACCACCGGGAGCAGCGGGCTCTCGCCGGGCTTGAAACCGAGCACCCGCGCCTGGGCGGGCGCATCCTCGGCCTGGATCCGGCCCTCCGCGAGATCGGTCAGGAAGTCGCCCCGGCCCCGCGCGGCGAGCTCCTCCTCCTGCCGGGCCTGCATCAGGACCACCGCGAGCGAGCCCGCGGCCCGCTCCGCCGCGATCCGGTGCACCGGAAGCGGCGCGGACTCCACGGCGAGCAGCACGAGCCGGGCGCGCACCGAGCCCGAGCCGGGGCCGCCGCCCGGCACGTCGACGAGCAGCGCACCCGCGGGCGGCCCGTCCTTGTGCTGACCCCGCAGGCCCTCCCACACCTGGAGCGGATCGGCGCACTCCGTGCCCGCACCGGCCGCGTACAGGAGCTGTCCGTCCGCTGTCTCCAGGAACACCGGGTTACCGCTGAACTCGGCGAGGACAGACAGGACTTGGGGGACGCCGCCCCCGCCGAGCAGCGCCTCCGTGCAGCGTCGGTGGACCTCCTCGGCCTGCTGGAGGAGCGCGTAATGGCCGTTGACGATCTCGGTGTGGACCTCTTCGGTGACCGTCACGAAGGGCACCTCGCGGTGCAGCTGCACCAGCGGAAGACCCGCCGCCCGAGCCGTCTCCACTATCGCCGAGGGCAGCCGTGCGAAGCGCGGGCCCAGTTCGACGACGAGCGCCGCGATGCCCCGCTCGGCGAGTTTGCGCACGAAGACACGCTGCTCGGCGGGGCGTGCGCCGAGGCCGAGGCCCGTGGTCAGGAGCAGTTCGCCGCCCTTGAGGAGCGAGGCGATGTTCGGCACCTCGCCCGCATGCACCCACCGCACCGTGCGCTGCAGCCGCTCGGCGCCCGCGACCACCTCGGGGAGCCCGCCGCGAAGACCCGGAAGTTCCAGGGCCCGCTGCACGGTGATGCCGCCCTGAGTGCCCTGAGTGCCCTGACTTTCCATGGGGCGGACGGTACCTGAACGCACGGACGGCGACGGGCACGCCCGTCGCCGTCCGGTCCTGCAGGGGCTCGCTAACCGCCGTACGCCCCGCTGGCCGTCAGCCGCAGTGCCGTGTCGATCAGCGGCACGTGGCTGAACGCCTGGGGGAAGTTGCCGACCTGGCGCTGCAGCCGCGGGTCCCACTCCTCGGCGAGCAGCCCGAGGTCGTTGCGGAGCGCGAGGAGCTTCTCGAAGAGCTTGCGGGCCTCGTCCACCCGGCCGATCATCGCCAGGTCGTCCGCCATCCAGAACGAACAGGCCAGGAACGCGCCCTCGTCGCCTTCGAGGCCGTCCACGCCCGCGTCGTCCCCGGCCGTGGGGTAGCGCAGGATGAAGCCGTCCGACGTCGAGAGCTCGCGCTGGATCGCCTCGATCGTGCCGATCACCCGCTTGTCGTCGGGCGGCAGGAAGCCCATCTGCGGGATGAGCAGCAGCGAGGCGTCCAGCTCCTTGGAGCCGTACGACTGGGTGAAGGTGTTCCGCTCCTTGTCGTAGCCCTTCTCGCAGACGTCCCGGTGGATGTCGTCGCGCAGCTCGCGCCACTTGTCCAGGGGGCCGTCCGCGTCGCCGGACTCGATGAGCTTGATCGTGCGGTCGACGGCGACCCAGACCATCACCTTGGAGTGCACGAAGTGGCGGCGCGGGCCGCGCACCTCCCAGATGCCCTCGTCCGGCTCGTCCCAGTGCGTCTCCAGATAGCGGATCAGCTTGAGCTGGAGCAGTGAGGCGTAGTCACTGCGGGCCAGGCCCGTCATGTGTGCCAGGTGCAGGGCTTCGGTGACCTCGCCGTACACATCGAGCTGGAGCTGGTGCGCCGCGCCGTTGCCGGCCCGGACCGGTGTCGAGCCCTCGTACCCCGGCAGCCAGTCGAGCTCGGCCTCGCCGAGCTCGCGCTCACCCGCGATGCCGTACATGATCTGCAGGTTCTCGGGGTCGCCCGCCACCGCGCGCAGGAGCCACTCGCGCCAGGCACGGGCCTCCTCGCGGTACCCGGTGCGCAGCAGCGAGGAGAGCGTGATGGCGGCGTCGCGCAGCCACGTGTAGCGGTAGTCCCAGTTGCGGGAGCCGCCGATGTCCTCCGGCAGTGACGTCGTGGGCGCGGCGACGATGCCGCCCGTGGGGGCGTACGTCAGGGCCTTCAGGGTGATCAGTGAGCGGACCACGGCCTCGCGGTACGGGCCGTGGTACGTACAGTGCTCGACCCAATCCCGCCAGAAGTCCTGCGTGGCCGTGAGGGCGTTCTCGGGCTCTGCGGGCGGGGGCGGCTGCTTGTGCGAGGGCTGCCACGAGATGGTGAACGCGACCCGGTCACCGGGCGAGACCGTGAAGTCCGCGTACGTCGTGAGGTCCTTGCCGTAGGTCTCGGCCGACGTGTCGAGCCACACGGAGTCGGGTCCGGCGACGGCCACCGTGCGATCGTCGACCTTGTGCACCCAGGGCACGATGCGGCCGTAACTGAAACGCATCCGCAGGGCGGAGCGCATCGGCACCCGGCCGCTGACGCCCTCGACGATCCGTACCAGCTGCGGGGCGTCCGTGTCGCGCGGCGGCATGAAATCGGTCACGCGGACCGTGCCGCGCGGGGTGTCCCACTCGGATTCCAGGATCAGCGAGTCGCCGCGGTACGTGCGCCGCGCGGCGGTCGGCGGTGGTGCGTCGGGGCTGTGAGCGGGCCCGAGACGCCAGAATCCGTGCTCCTCCGTGCCGAGCAATCCGGCGAAGATGGCGTGCGAGTCGAAGCGGGGCAGGCACAGCCAGTCGACTGTGCCGTCCCGGCAGACCAGGGCAGCGGTCTGCATGTCTCCGATGAGTGCGTAATCCTCGATGCGCCCGGCCACGTGCATCTCCAGTCAAACGGCCACGTCGCCCTCTCGGGGGCGCTCGCTCTACGGTCAAGGCTTCGCTGTAAAACGAACTGCGCGAGCCTCTTGTTCCGGGGAACGGTACGGGGGTGATTGCCGTTGATCGGACCGGCTCGGCAGCGAGTGTCCGAGCAGGATACGACGCACCCAGGTGATCTGCGCGCCGCTCCTGGCAACCAGCCTGCGCCGAACGGGTGAGCGCCGGGTGAGGGAGGTGTGACGTGGGTGTGACGGGGGCGCCCGTGCGTGGCCGGAAGCACCCTCGTCCCGTCGCTGATACCCTGGTAGCCCGTGAGCCGGTGGTCATCGAACCCCCGAACCGCAGCGACGGCACCTCCCCAAAATGCCCGGTGAGGGTGCCGGTACGCACCCTTCAGACCGCGACCACGGGAGCCCCCTCTTGGCCATGCAGCCAAAGTCCACGACGACCAAGCACATCTTCGTCACCGGGGGTGTCGCCTCTTCCCTCGGCAAGGGTCTGACTGCCTCGAGCCTGGGTGCGCTCCTCAAGGCGCGCGGACTGCGCGTCACCATGCAGAAGCTCGACCCGTACCTGAACGTCGACCCCGGCACGATGAACCCCTTCCAGCACGGCGAGGTGTTCGTCACGAACGACGGCGCCGAGACCGACCTGGACATCGGCCACTACGAGCGTTTCCTCGACGTCGACCTCGACGGCTCGGCGAACGTCACCACCGGCCAGGTCTACTCGCAGGTCATCGCCAAGGAGCGGCGCGGCGAGTACCTCGGCGACACGGTGCAGGTCATCCCGCACATCACGAACGAGATCAAGCACCGCATCCGCCGTATGGCCACCGACGACGTCGACGTCGTCATCACGGAGGTCGGCGGCACGGTCGGCGACATCGAGTCCCTGCCGTTCCTGGAGACCGTCCGTCAGGTCCGCCACGAGGTCGGCCGCGACAACGTCTTCGTCGTGCACATCTCGCTCCTTCCCTACATCGGTCCCTCCGGTGAGCTCAAGACCAAGCCGACCCAGCACTCGGTCGCGGCGCTGCGCAACATCGGTATCCAGCCGGACGCCATCGTGCTGCGCGCCGACCGCGAGGTGCCGACCGCCATCAAGCGCAAGATCTCGCTGATGTGCGACGTCGACGAGGACGCGGTGGTCGCCGCCATCGACGCCAAGTCGATCTACGACATCCCGAAGGTCCTGCACACCGAGGGCCTCGACGCCTACGTGGTGCGCAAGCTCGACCTGCCGTTCCGCGACGTGAACTGGACCCAGTGGGAGGACCTCCTGGACCGGGTGCACAACCCGGACCACGAGGTCACCATCGCGCTGGTCGGCAAGTACATCGACCTGCCCGACGCCTACCTCTCGGTGACCGAGGCCCTGCGCGCGGGCGGCTTCGCCAACCGCGCCCGCGTCAAGGTCAAGTGGGTCACCTCCGACGACTGCAAGACCCCGTCGGGCGCCGCCAAGCAGCTCGGTGACGTCGACGCGGTCTGCATCCCCGGCGGGTTCGGCGACCGCGGCGTGACCGGCAAGGTCGGCGCCATCACCTTCGCCCGCGAGAACAGGATCCCGCTGCTCGGCCTCTGCCTGGGCCTGCAGTGCATCGTGATCGAGGCCGCCCGCAACCTCGCGGACATCCCCGACGCCAACTCCACGGAGTTCGACTCCGCGACCGCCCACCCGGTCATCTCGACCATGGCGGAGCAGCTGGACATCGTCGCCGGTGAGGGCGACATGGGCGGCACGATGCGCCTGGGCATGTACCCGGCCAAGCTCGCCGAGGGCTCCATCGCCCGTGAGGTGTACGACGGCAAGGAGTACGTCGAGGAGCGCCACCGTCACCGCTACGAGGTGAACAACTCCTACCGCGCCGAGCTCGAGAAGAAGGCCGGCATCCTCTTCTCCGGCCTGTCCCCGGACGGCAAGCTCGTCGAGTACGTCGAGTACCCCCGCGAGGTCCACCCCTACCTGGTCGCCACCCAGGCGCACCCGGAGCTGCGCTCGCGCCCGACCCGCCCGCACCCGCTCTTCGCGGGCCTGGTGAAGGCCGCGGTCGCGAGGCAGGAAGAAGCACGCCAGACGGGTAAGTAACACAAGAGCGATACGGTTGCCGGGGTACGGGCCTTATGAGGCGCGTGCCCCGGTTTCTGTTTGCACGTGTGGGAGGACAGGGCGACATGACGATCAAGGACACCGCCGAGGAGTGGCAGGTCACGGCGACGAAGACGCCCTTCGTGGGGAACAAGACCTCGGTTCGCACCGACGACGTGGTCATGCCCGACGGGTCCGTCGTCCACCGTGACTACCAGGTGCACCCCGGCTCCGTCGCGGTGCTCGCCCTGGACGACGAGGGCCGCGTCCTGGTCCTGAGCCAGTACCGCCACCCCGTGCGCCACAAGCTGTGGGAGATCCCGGCGGGTCTGCTCGACATCCCCGGCGAGAACCCCCTGCACGCCGCCCAGCGCGAGCTCTACGAAGAGGCGCACGTCAAGGCCGAGGACTGGCGTGTCCTGACCGACGTCTACACCACCCCCGGCGGCTGCGACGAGGCCGTGCGCATCTTCCTCGCGCGCGACCTCTCCGAGGCCGAGGGCGAGCGCTTCGAAGTCTCCGAGGAGGAGGCCGACATGGAGCTGGCGCGCGTACCGCTCGAAGAGCTCGTACGGGGCGTGCTCGCCGGTGAGCTGCACAACAACTGCCTCGTCGTGGGCGCCCTCTCGCTGACCGCCGCGCTGAGCGGCGACGGCGTCGACGCGCTGCGCCCCGCCGACGCGCCCTGGCCCGCGCGTCCCTTCGAGGCCTGAGAGGCAGCGCTCTGCGCCATTGGAGCTCTCCGGTGTGACGATCTGCTGATCCGATCGGGGGACTTGCGCGTGCCGCTCGCCGGGGGAGGCGGCAGGGCCTGAACTAGGCTCTGGAAGCGTCCCGACCGGATTCCCGGCGGGTTCGCGCGCAGGCGGACGGAGCATGGCCCGTGACGGATCAGGCGGTCGACACGGACGGTTCGGCAGCGGGCGGCGCGGTGCCGCGGCCCGCTCCGGCCCAGACCTCCGAGGGCGGTCAGTTCGTCGGCCGTCGCAGGGAGTTGAAAGAGCTCCGGGCCGACATCGACCGTGCGGGGCTCGACACCATCTCGGGCCGCAAAGCGCCTCGGGCACGCGTGCTCCTCATCGCGGGCCGCCCCGGCTCAGGGCGTACCGCGCTCGCCGAGGAACTCGCGCGGCAGGTCGCCGACGACTACCCCGACGGGATGTTCCGGGCCCAGCTCACCGAACCCGACGGCACGCGCGTGCCCACGGAACGCACCGCACGGGAGCTCCTGGACGCCCTCAAGGTCCCGGCGCCCGCGGGAGCCGACGAGGACGAGCTCGCCGAAGTGCTCCGCGAGGCCCTTTCCGGGCGCAGGGCCCTGCTGCTCCTCGACGACGCCGCGGACGCCGAACAGGTCGACCCGCTGCTCCCGGACGCGCCCGAGTGCCTGGTCGTCGCCGTGTCCCAGGGCCCGCTCACCGGCATCCCGGACGTGCGGCCGTGCACGCTGGGCGGCCTGGACACCGCCGCGGGGGTCGAACTGCTCTCCCGCGCGGCGGGCCCGGTGCGCATCACCGTCGACCCGCGGTCGGCGGAGAGCCTGGTCGAGGCGTGCGCCGCGCACCCCGCGTCCCTCGTCCTGGCCGGCGGCTGGCTCTCCGGGCGGCCCAAGGCGGCAGTGGCCGACCTCGCCAAGCAGATGCACGACCGGCCCGACGACGACTCGGCGCCCGGCGCGCTCTCCCGGATGTTCCAGCTCTCGTACACCTCGCTGCCGGGGGCGGCGGCGCGGATACTGCGCTACCTCTCGCTCGCCCCCGCGGGGTACGTCGACCCGCACACCGCGTCCGCGCTCGCCGGCTGCTCGGTCTCCGCCGCTCGCACGACCCTGGACGACTTCGTGAAGCTCGGCCTGGTCAGGGCCGTGGACTCGTCGCTTCCGCAGTACGAGGTGCCGGCCTGCCTGGTGCCGCTGCTGCGCGCACGCACCGAGAGCCAGGACCGGGCCGCCGAGGTGCAGCTCGCGCGGGCCAGGATGCTGGAGCGGACCGTGCGCCTCCTGCAGTCCTGCCGGGCGATCACGGAGCCGGACAGCTCCGGGGCCCGCAAGAAGCTCGCGGGCCTGCCGCGGGCCCTGCGCTTCCCCCACCCCGGCGCCGCCGCCGAGTGGCTGCACGTCCGCAGGCCCGCCCTGCTGGCCGCCGCCCGCCTCGCGGTCGCCGACGGGGAGCTCGACACCCTGGCGCGACGCCTGATGGCCGCGCTGACGCGGGCCCTGGTGGCCCACCGGGGCACGGAGGACGCGGCTCCCGACCTGTACGGCATCCACCGCCTCGTCCTGGACGTCGCCGAGCGCCGGAACCTGCCCCGCGAGAAGGCGGCGGCCCTGCTGAATCTCGCGGATCTGGACGCCAGGACGGGACGCACGCAAGAGGCGCTGGTGCGCTATCGGCTCGCTCTGGACGCCGGACGGGAAGCAAATGATCCGTATGCGACCGGCCGGGCGATGGAATCCGTAGGCGGTGCCCACCAGGAGCTGGGGGACTGGTCGCGTGCGTCGGACTGGTTCGGGCGCGCCCTCGCCCACCGGCTCGCGCGGGGCGAGCGCACCGACGCCGCACGGCTCTACGGCCGCATCGCGACGGCGCACACCTACGCGGGCCGCTACGGAGAGGCGCTGCGCAACTGGAGCTCGGCGGTCACCGGGTACCGCAAGGTCGGTGATGTGGCGGGCCAGGCAAGGGCGTTGAGCGAGCTGGCGCGGGTGCAGGAGTACGCCGGGCGGCCCGAGGAGTCGCTGCGCACCTGCCAGGAAGCCGGCGAGTGGGCGCGGCAGGCCGATGACGTACGCCTCCAGGCGGCGCTGCAGCTCAGGCTCGCCGACACCCTGGACCGGCTCGGGGACCCGGCGGCCGCCCGGCTGCACCGCAGTGCGGCCGAGCGCATGCTGGAAACGGAGGCCGAGGAGGTCAGGGGCCTCGCATCGAAGGATTCGAAGGATGGACCCGGGGCTTCCGCCTGCGAAATCCGTAGCGCTTCCGCAGAAGATTGATGCATTGAAAGGCTAGACAGCGAGAAGTCCTTCATTAGACTGGCTCCGCCGCGTACTTCCGTGGTGTCTCCGATGCGCCCTCTTGTGTATCGGTATGTAGTGCATTGCCCGAAGAACCCCTGAGCCAAGAGGACCGTGATCGACGTGAAGGTCGGCATCCCCCGCGAGGTCAAGAACAACGAGTTCCGGGTGGCCATCACCCCCGCCGGTGTGCACGAGCTGGTGCGCCACGGCCACCAGGTCG
The DNA here is from genome assembly GCF_040730185.1 of Streptomyces sp. Je 1-332. Classification (NCBI taxonomy): domain Bacteria; kingdom Bacillati; phylum Actinomycetota; class Actinomycetes; order Kitasatosporales; family Streptomycetaceae; genus Streptomyces; species Streptomyces sp. Je 1-332. The sequence goes on along the minus strand of NZ_CP160402.1, from coordinate 1,693,981 downwards.
TCATCGAGCGGAACGCCGGTGTCGGCTCCTCGATCACGGACGCGGAGTACGTCTCCGCGGGCGCGGTCATCCTGGACACCGCCGACGAGGTCTGGGCCACCGCCGACCTCCTCCTGAAGGTCAAGGAGCCCATCGCGGAGGAGTACCACCGCCTCCGCAAGGACCAGACCCTCTTCACCTACCTGCACCTGGCCGCGTCCAAGGAGTGCACGGACGCGCTCCTGGAGTCCGGCACCACGGCCATCGCGTACGAGACCGTCGAGACCGCCAACCGCGCGCTCCCGCTGCTCGCCCCGATGTCCGAGGTCGCGGGCCGCCTGGCCCCGCAGGTCGGCGCCTACCACCTGATGGCCGCCCAGGGCGGCCGCGGTGTCCTGCCCGGCGGTGTCCCTGGCGTCGCGGCCGGTAAGGCCGTCGTCATCGGCGGTGGCGTCTCCGGCTGGAACGCCATGCAGATCGCAATCGGCATGGGCTTCCACGTGACCCTGCTCGACAAGGACATCAACAAGCTCAAGGAGGCGGACAAGATCTTCGGCACGAAGATCCAGACCGTCGTCTCCAACGCCTTCGAGCTCGAGAAGGCCTGCCTCGACGCCGACCTCGTCATCGGCGCCGTTCTCATCCCGGGCGCCAAGGCCCCGAAGCTCGTCACCAACGAGCTCGTGTCGCGCATGAAGCCGGGAAGTGTCCTTGTCGACATCGCGATCGACCAGGGCGGCTGCTTCGAGGACTCGCACCCGACGACGCACGCCGAGCCGACCTTCCCGGTCCACAACTCGGTGTTCTACTGCGTCGCCAACATGCCCGGCGCGGTGCCCAACACGTCGACGTACGCGCTGACCAACGCGACGATGCCGTACATCGTCGAGCTGGCGAACCGCGGCTGGGTCGAGGCGCTGCGCCGCGACAAGGCGCTCGCCCTCGGCCTCAACACCCATGACGGCAAGGTCGTTTACCGGGAGGTCGCCGAGTCGCACGGCCTCGAGCACGTCGAGCTGGAGACGCTCCTCGGCTGATCCTGACCGCTTTCGTCAACGAAAGTCGTCAATCTCACGCCCACGGCCGGACCTTGAGAGGGGTCCGGCCGTATGCGTATGTCCGTGGACATGGTCAACTCGCCTTGAACGTAACCCTTTAACCGATTCGCACACCCCGGAAATGTGCCAACGGCACCCCGCGCGCCCTTGACATGGGGGCGTTCGATTGCCGACACATCGGGCCGGGTCCGGCGGATTGTGTTGCTGCGGACCGGTGACACGCCATAGAGTCGCCAACCGTCGGCATGGTGCCACGCTGACCTATCGAGAAATTTCCTGGTCACCAAGGAGGTAAGACGACTTGTGAATGAGTCGACATTTGCTCCCGGGGGTGGTCAACCAGGAACCTCTGAGCGGGGCCAAGGACCCGTGGGGCTCGAAGCTGTCGGCTCCGTCGCTGTCCGCACCTTCGCAGCCCGCCAGAACCCCCAGCAAACACAGCCGACGCAAGCGATTCAGTCGGCATCGTCTGCACCCCAGAGCATGGATGGCCATCACGTGAACGCCATGGCCGGCGACCGGAGTGGCGAGAACACCACCCACACCCAACTCGCCGACTACGAGGAACTGCCCCAGGGGCACTTCTACGACCCTGACGCCGAGTACGAGCCCGATCCCGAGTACGCGGCCACGCTGGCCCCGGACGCGGCCCGTCAGCGCCGTGAGCGCGTCGGCCCCACCGGACGCCCGCTGCCGTACTTCCCGATTCCGGGTCCGCTGACCGATCACGGTCCCGCGAAGATCATCGCGATGTGCAACCAGAAGGGCGGCGTCGGCAAGACGACGTCGACCATCAACCTGGGTGCCGCGCTCGCGGAGTACGGACGCCGGGTCCTGCTGGTCGACTTCGACCCGCAGGGCGCCCTCTCGGTGGGCCTCGGGGTGAACCCGATGGAGCTGGACCTGACGGTCTACAACCTGCTCATGGAGCGGGGCATGTCGGCCGACGAGGTGCTGCTGAAGACGGCGGTCCCGAACATGGACCTGCTGCCCAGCAACATCGACCTGTCCGCCGCCGAAGTGCAGTTGGTGAGCGAGGTCGCGCGCGAGTCCACGCTGCAGCGGGCGTTGAAGCCGCTGATGCAGGACTACGACTACATCGTGATCGACTGTCAGCCCTCGCTCGGCCTGCTCACCGTGAACGCCCTGACGGCGGCTCACAAGGTGATCGTGCCGCTCGAGTGCGAGTTCTTCGCGCTGCGCGGTGTGGCCCTGCTCACGGAGACCATCGAGAAGGTCCAGGAGCGGCTCAACCCCGACCTGGAGCTCGACGGCATCCTGGCCACCATGTACGACTCCCGCACGGTGCACAGCCGTGAGGTGCTCGCGCGGGTGGTCGAGGCCTTCGACGATCACGTGTACCACACGGTGATCGGACGCACGGTCCGCTTCCCGGAGACCACGGTCGCCGGTGAGCCGATCACGACGTACGCATCGAACTCGGTCGGCGCGGCCGCTTATCGCCAGCTCGCCAGGGAGGTGCTCGCCCGGTGTCACGCCGAGTGAGTCTGCCGGGGGCCGACGAACTGTTCCGTACGACCGGGGGGATGGCGCTGCAGTCGTCGTCCCCGCGACGCCAGGCGAACGGCGAGGCGCGGGTGCCGGCTCCCGCCGGCGGGAGCGACGAAGCCGCTGCCGTCGACGCGCACGGCAGTGTCACGGCGCCAGGCGGCGGTGACGGCGCCGAACACGGCGCCGCCGACGCGGAGTCGGGAGAATCCCGCAGCCGGTCGGCCACCGCCGAGGGACGTGCCGCCCAGGGGCAGGGTCAGGACCAGGAGGACGCCGCCGCACAGAGCGGCGGCGGCCGGTCCGCGAACGCCTCCTCCACGGCACAGGCGCGGCGGCGTGCACGGGCGGCCAACCGGCGGCCCAGCGGGCGCGAGCGGCACGACGAGAAGATCACCGTGTACGTGTCCGCCGAGGAGCTGATGGACCTCGAGCACGCGCGTCTGGTGCTGCGGGGCGAGCACGGGCTCGCGGTCGACCGCGGGCGCATCGTCCGCGAGGCGGTGGCCGTGGTGCTGGCGGATCTGGAGTCGCGCGGGGACGCGAGCATTCTCGTACGACGGCTTCGCGGGCGGTAGCGGTAGCGTTCCCGCCGATGCCCCTGAACGACGATTCCGCACCGGCCGTCCGTCGGCGTGCGCTGGGGCGTGGCCCCGCCGCGGCTCCGGCGGAGCCCGAACCGGAGCCGCAGCCGGCCCTCGAGCCCCCACCGGAACCGGACTCGCCCTCCGAGCCCGACGACGGGCGGTTCAAGGTCCGCCTCGCCAACTTCGAAGGCCCCTTCGATCTGCTGCTTCAGCTCATCTCGAAGCACAAGATGGACGTCACCGAGGTCGCGCTGTCCACGGTGACCGACGAGTTCATGGCGTACATCCGTGCCTTGGGGCCCGACTGGGACCTGGATCAGACCACCGAGTTCCTCGTGGTCGCCGCCACGCTGCTAGACCTCAAGGCGGCCCGTCTGCTGCCCTCCGCCGAGGTCGAGGACGAGGCGGATCTCGCGCTGCTCGAAGCGCGTGACCTGCTCTTCGCGCGGCTGCTCCAGTACCGCGCGTACAAGCGGATCGCCGACATCTTCAGCGAGCGGCTGGACGAGGAGGCGCGGCGCTATCCGCGGACCGTCGGCCTGGAGGCCCACCACGCGGAGCTGCTCCCCGAGGTCGTCATCAGCATCGGCGCGGAGGGCTTCGCCCGGCTCGCCGTGAAGGCGATGCAGCCCCGGGCGAAGCCCCAGGTGTACGTCGACCACATCCATGCCCCGCTGGTCTCCGTGCAGGAGCAGGCGGGTCTGGTCGTGGCCCTGCTGCGGGAGCGGGGCGAGGTGAGCTTCCAGGCGCTCGTCGAGGACGCGGGGGACACCCTCACCGTCGTGGCCCGTTTCCTGGCGCTCCTGGAGCTGTACCGCGAGAAGGCCGTCGAGCTGGACCAGGAGACCGCCCTGGGCGAGCTGATGGTGCGGTGGACCGGTGGGGACGGTGACGGGGAGCCGACGGTGACCGACGAGTTCGACCGCGCGCCCGAGGTGACGGGCGAGACGAGTGAGGAGACGGCCACATGAGCCCCGAGAGCACGACGAGCCCCGCGGGCGACCTGGCGAGCGCCCTCGCCGACCTGGAGCTGCGGCCCGCCCTGGAGGCCGTCCTCATGGTCGTCGACGAACCGGCCACCGAGGAACACCTCGCCAAGATCCTCGACCGGCCACGGCGGCAGGTCGCCGCCGCGGTGCGCGAGCTGGCCGACGAGTACACCGTGCAGAAGCGGGGTTTCGAGCTGCGGCTCGTGGCGGGCGGCTGGCGGTTCTACACCCGGCCCGAGTACGCCGCCGCCGTGGAGCGCTTCGTGCTCGACGGGCAGCAGGCGAGGCTCACCCAGGCGGCCCTGGAGACCCTCGCCGTCGTCGCGTACCGGCAGCCGGTCAGCCGATCTCGGGTCTCCGCGGTGCGCGGAGTGAACTGTGACGGCGTGATGCGGACGCTTCTCCAGCGGGGTCTGGTGGAGGAGGCGGGCGCGGAACCCGAAACAGGTGCGATCCTGTACAGGACGACGAACTACTTTCTGGAGCGGATGGGCCTGCGTGGCCTTGACGAGCTCCCGGAGCTCGCGCCCTTCCTCCCCGAGGCGGAGGCGATCGAGGCCGAGACGCTGGAGGGTGTTCCGTCGTTCGACCCGGACGCGCCTGATGCGCCGGGTGACGAGTACGCCAAGGGCACAGACGACTAACGGAAATTTGATGCGAAGCAGCAACGGCAGGAACAGCAGCGGAAACAACGGCGGGAGCCGTGGTGGCAACAGCGGCAGCCGTGGCAGCAGCGGTGGACGCCCGAGCGGCGGCGGTCGCGGGAGCGGCGGCGGCCGCCCGACCGGCGGCGGCCGGGGCAGCGGTGGCGGTGGCGGTGGCGGCCGCGATTACCGGGGTTCCGGTAACAGCCCCGACCGGCAGGGTCGCGGCGCCGGTGGCGCGCGTGACGACCAGGCCCCCAAGCGCGAGAGCAAGCCTCGTCCCGAGGAGCGTCGCTACGACGTAGGCGGCGACGCGTCGAGGAAGGGCCGCGGTGCGGCCGCGCGCGGTGGCGCCAAGGGCGGCCCCAGGGCGCCCCAGGGCTCCGACCGGGGCACTCGGCGCGGCGCGGGAGCTCCCTCCACGTCCCGTGAGTACGACGCACGGCAGGAAGAGCGCAACCGCGAGCGGTACGCGGGCAAGCCGAAGGCGAGCCCGCCCAAGACCTTCCCGGGCGCCGAGCAGGAGGGCGAGCGGCTGCAGAAGATCCTCGCCCGCGCCGGCTACGGCTCACGCCGTGCCTGCGAGGAGCTCGTCGAGCAGGCCCGTGTCGAGGTCAACGGCGAGATCGTGATGGAGCAGGGCCTGCGGGTCCAGCCGGAGCGGGACGAGATCAAGGTCGACGGCCTGACGGTCGCGACCCAGTCGTACCAGTTCTTCTCGCTGAACAAGCCCGCCGGTGTCGTCTCCACCATGGAGGACACCGAGGGGCGTCAGTGCCTCGGCGACTACACGAACAACCGCGAGGCGCGGCTGTTCCACGTCGGGCGGCTCGACACCGAGACCGAGGGCGTCATCCTGCTCACCAACCACGGTGAGCTGGCGCACCGCCTCACGCACCCGAAGTACGGCGTGAAGAAGGTCTACCTCGCGCACATCGTGGGCCCGATCCCGCGCGACCTGGGCAAGCGGCTCAAGGACGGCATCGAGCTGGAGGACGGGTACGCCCGCGCCGACCACTTCCGCGTCGTCGAGCAGACCGGCAAGAACTACCTGGTCGAGGTGACGCTGCACGAGGGCCGCAAGCACATCGTGCGCCGCATGCTCGCGGAGGCGGGCTTCCCGGTCGACAAGCTGGTGCGGACGTCCTTCGGGCCGATCACGCTCGGCGACCAGAAGTCGGGGTGGCTGCGCAGGCTGTCGAACACCGAGGTCGGCATGCTGATGCAGGAGGTCGACCTCTAGGCCAACCCCTGAGGTCAGTTGAGGCGGCCGGTCCCTGCGGAAGCAGGGGCCGGCCGCCTTTTGCGTCTTGCCGGGCCGACCCCCTCCCTTTATAGTCGTACTGACCATTAAGGGGGTGGGGAGCCATGCAGGGCTACGACAAGTACGCCTTCGAACCGTTCGCCGTCACCGTCGACCTCGCCGTCTTCACCGTCCGCGCGGGCCGCCTGCACGCACTGCTCGTCGAGCGCGGCCAGGAGCCGTACGCCGGGCGCTGGGCGCTGCCCGGCGGGTTCGTGCTGCCGGACGAGTCCGCCGAGACCGCTGCGGGACGCGAGCTCGCCGAGGAGACCGGCCTCACCGACAGCGCCGGACTCCACCTGGAACAGCTGCGCACCTACAGCGAGCCGGACCGCGACCCGCGGATGCGCGTCGTCTCGGTCGCCTTCGCGGCCCTCGTCCCCGAACCGCCCGCGGTGCGCGCCGGCAGCGACGCGGCCCGCGCCGAGTGGCTGCCGTACGGCACTCAGGGGCCGCTCGCCTTCGACCACGACCGGATCCTGGCCGACGCCCACGACCGCGTCTGCGCGAAGTTCGAGTACACCGGCCTCGCCACCGCCTTCTGCCCGCCCGAGTTCACGCTCGGCGAGCTGCGGCAGGTCTACGAGACGGTGTGGGGCGCCGAACTCGACCCGGCCAACTTCCGCCGCAAGGTGCTCGGCACGTCCGGCTTCGTCGAGGCGATCCCCGGTGCCGCGCGCCTGACGGGCGGCCGGGGCAAACCGGCGGCCCTCTACCGGGCGGGCCCGGCCACCGCCCTGCATCCGCCCCTGCTCCGTCCCTCGACCGTTCCCTCGGCTGCCTCCTCGGAAGGAAATCCCTCATGAAGCGTGCCGCCACCGGATCCCTCATAGGCCTCGCCCTGGGGGACGCGCTCGGCTTCCCGACCGAGTTCCACGACGTGCCGTCGATCCTCGCCAAGTGCGGGCCCTGGCGGGAGATGGAGCTGCCCCGGCCCGCGATCGTCACGGATGACACGCAGATGACGCTGGCGCTGGGCCGCGGCCTGCGTACCGCCATGGACCGAGGACTGCTCGGCCCGAAGCGGATGGAACGGCCGGTACGCGAGGAGTTCGTGGACTGGTACCAGTCACCGGAGAACAACCGCGCACCCGGCAACACCTGCCTCAAGGCCTGCTACCTCCTCAAGGCCGGTAAGCCGTGGGAGGAGGCGAGCCAGCTGCACTCCAAGGGCTGCGGCGCCAACATGCGCGTCGCGCCGATCGGGCTCGTCCCGGGTCTGAGCGACGAGCAGCGGGCGGGCGCGGCCCAGCTGCAGTCCGCGCTCACCCACGGCCACCCCACGGCGCTCGCCGCGTCGGACCTCACGGCGCACGCCGTACGGCTGCTCGCGCAGGGCGCCGAGCCGACGGGACTGGTCGGGCTGCTGCGTTCCTATGCCTACGAGAACCGGGAGACGTACCACGGGCGTTGGCTCGGCGAGCTGTGGACGCGGGGTGACGACCCGACGCCGGGGATGTTCATCGCTCGTGGCTGGGACGAGTGCCTCGCCGTCCTCGAACGTCTGGAGGCCGCGCTGCGGGACGCCAACCCGGAGACGGACCCCTGCCTGGCCACCGGCGCTGGCTGGATCGCCGAAGAGGCGCTCGCCACGGGATTGCTGTGCTTCCTGCAATGCGTGGACGAGCCCCTCACCGCCCTGCGCCGAGCAGCCTGTACCTCCGGTGACTCCGACTCCATCGCCTGCCTGGCCGGCGCCTTCGCGGGAGCCCACCTGGGTGCGGACGCCTGGCCCGCCGAGTGGGCCGAGCGGATCGAGTACCGGGGGGAGCTGCTTGAGCTGGGGGCGCTCTGGGACGGGGACGCCTAGGCCGCGGCAAGCGGACCCGTGCCCCCGGCGTCCATCGCTGAACGGCCACCGAACGGTCCAAGTGGCGACGGGGGGCGATTCGGGCGACATTGTCATGGTCCGAGGTCCGCGCCCCTCCGAGGCGCCGACCCGGCCCCTCACTCGAAAGGCGCGACCATGGCGGGTAACGATCTGGGAAGCCTTCTCGGCGGTCTCCTCGGCGGCGGTCAGGGCGGTCAGGGCGGTCAAGGCGGCTCCGGAGGCGGCAACGTCCTCGGCTCGCTGCTCGGCGGCCTGCTGGGCGGCGGCGCCGGTGGCGCAGGCGGTGCAGCCAGCAGTGGCGGCGGGCAGGGCGGTTCCGCGGGAGGCAACCCGCTGGGCGGCATCCTCGACATGATCAAGAACTCGGGCCTGGTCAGCCAGGACCAGCTGGACTCGTGGGTCGGCAAGGGCGACAACCAGCCGCTGAGCCCGGACCAGGTCAAGCAGTCCGTCCCCGACGAGACCCTGGACAAGGTCGCCACCGACGCGGGCGTCAGCCGTGACGAGGCCGCCGACCAGATCGCCCAGCAGCTGCCCCAGGCCGTCGACAAACTGACCCCGCAGGGTCAGGTACCGACGGGCTCCCTGGAGGACATCATCAAGGAGCAGAAGCTCTGACCCCACGGTGCTCCCCACCCCGGTGAGGCACCCTGAGGCACGCGGCGTCCGTCTCGGCAGGCGGGCGCCGCGCACTCGTCCCCCGGGCCCTGACTACCCTTGTCGGTACATCAGTCGACGTACGCGAGCGAGGAGCAGCACTGTGGCGGTACGAGCGGTCCGGGGCGCCGTCCAGTTGGAGCGGGACGCGGCCGACCACATGGACGAGCAGGTCAGCGAGCTGCTCACCGCCATCCTCGAACGGAACGCGCTGACTCAGGAGGACCTGATCAGCATCTGGTTCACCGCGACCCCCGACCTGCACAGCGACTTCCCCGCGGCGGCCGCGCGCAGGCTCGGCATCGTGGACGTCCCGCTGATCTGCGCGCAGGAGCTGGAGATCGAGGGAGCCATGCCGCGGGTCGTCCGCGTCCTCGCACACATCGACTCCCCCAAGCCCCGCGCCGAGATCACCCACGTCTACCTCGGCGCCGCGGCCACCCTGCGCAAGGACATCGCCCAGTGAGAACCGCCCTCGTCATCGGCACCGGCCTGATCGGCACCTCCGCCGCCCTGGCCCTCGCATCGCGCGGCGTGAGCGTGCACCTCGCCGACCACGACCCCGGGCAGGCCCGCACGGCCGCCGCGCTCGGCGCGGGCACCGACGAAGCCCCCGAGGGCCGGGTCGACCTGTGCGTCGTCGCCGTGCCGCCCGCGCACGTCGCGGCGACCCTCGCCGACGTCATGCGGCGCGACGCCGCCCGCGGCTACCTCGACGTGGCGAGCGTCAAGGGCGGCCCGCGCCGGGAGCTCGAAGCCCTCGGCATCGACCTCACCCCGTACATCGGCACGCACCCCATGTCCGGGCGCGAGCGCAGCGGCCCGCTCGCCGCCACCGCCGACCTCTTCGAGGGGCGGCCCTGGGTCCTGACGCCGACCCGAGACACCGACACCGAGGTACTCAACCTCGCCCTTGAGCTGGTCGCCCTCTGCCGCGCGGTGCCGGTCGTCATGGACGCCGACGCGCACGACCGCGCGGTCGCGCTCGTCTCGCACATGCCGCACCTGGTCTCCAGCATGGTCGCCGCCCGCCTGGAGAACGCGGAGGAGACGGCGGTGCGCCTGTGCGGACAGGGCATCCGTGACGTCACGCGCATCGCCGCGTCGGACCCGCGGATGTGGATCGACATCCTGTCCGCCAACCCCGGGCCCGTCGCCGACCTGCTGTCCGCCGTCGCGACCGATCTCGACGAGACGGTGACGGCGCTGCGCGCCCTGCAGTCGGCGGACGACGCGAAACGGCGCGAGGGCGCCTCGGGCGTCGAGAGCGTCCTGCGGCGCGGGAACGCCGGGCAGATCCGCGTGCCGGGCAAGCACGGGTCCGCCCCGACGGCGTACGAGGTCGTCGCGGTGCTCATCGACGACCAGCCGGGGCAGCTGGCCAAGATCTTCGCCGACGCCGACCGGGCCGGGGTGAACATCGAGGACGTCCGTATCGAGCACGCGACCGGGCAGCAGGCGGGACTCGTGCAGCTCGTCGTGGAGCCGAAGGCCGTCCCGGTGCTCAGTGCCGCGCTGCGGGAGCGGGGCTGGGCGATCCGGCAGTGAAGGCCCGGGGCATCCGGCAGTAAGAGGTGCGCGCGGGAGCCAGTAACCTTGTGCGGGGCGTGTCCGCGCCCCGCTACCCCGCCCCCGCGTCCTGAGAGAGGTTTCGCACCCCGTGGAAACCGTGGAAACCGCCGGTCCGGCGCCCGCAGCAGTGATCGTCGCCATCGACGGGCCCTCCGGCACGGGCAAGTCGAGCACCTCGAAGGCCGTCGCCGCCCAGCTCGGCCTCAACTACCTGGACACCGGTGCCCAGTACCGCGCGATCACCTGGTGGATGGTGCACAACGGCATCGAGCTGACGGACCCGACCGCCATCGCCGCGGTCGCGGGCAAGCCCGAGATCATCTCCGGCACCGACCCGCTCGCCCCGACCATCACGGTCGACGGCACGGACGTCGCGGGGCCGATCCGCACCACCGAGGTCACCTCGAAGGTCAGCGCCGTCAGCGCCGTCCCCGAGGTGCGCGCCCGCATCACGGAGCTGCAGCGCACCATCGCCGCCTCCGCCGAGAAGGGCATCGTCGTCGAGGGGCGTGACATCGGTACGACCGTCCTGCCCGACGCCGACCTGAAGATCTTCCTGACGGCTTCGCCCGAGGCCCGCGCCGCCCGTCGCAGCGGCGAGCTCAAGGGCGCCGACGTGGCCGCCACGCGTGAGGCGCTCATCCAGCGGGACGCGGCCGACTCCAGCCGCAAGACGTCCCCGCTGGCCAAGGCCGGCAACGCCGTCGAGGTGGACACCACCGAGCTCACGCTGCAGCAGGTCATCGAGTGCGTCGTCACCCTCGTCGAGGAGAAGCGGGCGGCGAAGTGACCGCGGCGCCGTCGGAACGGGGTGCGGAGGTCGGCCGCCGCATCGGCGTCGGCCTCATGTACGGCCTGTGGAAGCCCCGCGTCCTCGGCGCCTGGAAGGTCCCCACGACCGGCCCGGTGATCCTGGCCGTGAACCACTCCCACAACGTCGACGGCCCGATGGTGATGGGGACGGCCCCCAGGCCGACGCACTTCCTCATCAAGAAGGAAGCGTTCGTCGGCCCCCTGGACCGCTTCCTGCTCGGCATCGGGCAGGTGAAGGTGGACCGTGAGATCGCCGACCGCACGGCGATCACCCGGGCGCTCGGCGTGCTCGACCACGGCGGCGTCCTCGGGATCTTCCCCGAGGGCACCCGCGGCGAGGGAGACTTCGCCTCGCTGCGCGCCGGCCTCGCGTACTTCGCCGTACGGAGCGGGGCGCCGATCGTTCCGGTCGCGGTCCTGGGAAGCACGGAGAAGCGCGGACGGTTGTTGAAGGGGCTGCCCCCGCTGCGCAGCAGGGTCGACGTCGTCTTCGGCGACCCCTTCGAAGCGGGCGACGACAGCGGACGGCGTACGCGCAAGGCGCTCGACGAGGCGACCGTGCGCATCCAGGAGCGGCTCGCCGCCCACCTGGCGGACGCCAGGCGCCTGACCGGGCGCTGAGCGAGACTTTCAGTAGTGGGCGCCTCCGAGGCGGGCCACCGATCACGAATACGACAGAGGTACGGACTTCATGAACGACCAGATCCAGCCCGAAGGCTCGGCTGAACACGAGCACGGGGCGCTTGGCGACGCCGAGTACGCGGAGTTCATGGAGCTCGCCGCGGAGGAAGGCTTCGATCCCGAGGACGTCGAGGGCGCGATCGGCGACGCGGGTCACGGCCCGCTGCCCGCCCTCGCGGTGATCGGCCGCCCGAATGTCGGCAAGTCGACCCTCGTCAACCGCATCATCGGCCGCCGCGAGGCCGTCGTCGAGGACCGCCCCGGCGTGACCCGCGACCGCGTGACGTACGAGGCCGAGTGGGCGGGCCGCCGCTTCAAGCTCGTCGACACCGGCGGCTGGGAGCAGGACGTCCTCGGCATCGACGCGTCCGTGGCCGCCCAGGCCGAGTACGCGATCGAGGCCGCCGACGCGGTCGTCTTCGTGGTGGACGCCACGACCGGCGCCACCGACACGGACGAAGCCGTCGTACGGCTGCTCCGCAAGTCCGGCAAGCCCGTCGTCCTGTGCGCCAACAAGGTCGACGGCCCCTCCGGCGAGGCCGACGCCACCGCCCTGTGGGCGCTCGGCCTCGGCGAGCCGTACCCCGTCTCCGCACTGCACGGCCGCGGCACCGGTGACATGCTGGACGCCGTGCTCGAAGCGCTGCCCGAAGCGCCCGAGCAGTCCTTCGGCACCGCCATCGGCGGCCCGCGGCGCATCGCGCTCATCGGCCGTCCGAACGTCGGCAAGTCCTCGCTGCTCAACAAGGTGGCGAACGAGAACCGCGTCGTCGTCAACGAGATCGCGGGCACCACCCGTGACCCGGTCGACGAGCTCATCGAACTCGGCGGCGTCGTCTGGAAGTTCGTGGACACCGCGGGCATCCGCAAGCGCGTCCACCTCCAGCAGGGCGCCGACTACTACGCGTCGCTGCGCACGGCCGCCGCCGTCGAGAAGGCGGAGGTCGCGGTCATCCTGATCGACGCCAGCGAGTCGATCAGTGTCCAGGACCAGCGCATCGTCACGATGGCCGTCGAAGCGGGCCGCGCCATCGTCGTCGCGTACAACAAGTGGGACGCCCTCGACGAGGAGCGCCGCTACTACCTGGAGCGGGAGATCGAGACCGAGCTCCTCCAGGTCGCGTGGGCCCCCCGCGTCAACGTCTCCGCCGAGACCGGCCGCCACATGGAGAAACTCGTCCCGGCGATCGAGACAGCGCTCGCGGGCTGGGAGACGCGCGTCCCGACGGGCCGCCTGAACGCCTTCCTCGGTGAGCTCGTGGCCTCTCACCCGCACCCGATCCGCGGCGGCAAGCAGCCCCGCATCCTCTTCGGCACGCAGGCGGGCACCAAGCCGCCGAGGTTCGTGCTCTTCTCCTCCGGCTTCATCGAGCACGGCTACCGCCGCTTCGTGGAGCGCAGGCTCCGTGAGGAGTTCGGCTTCGAGGGCACACCGATCCACATCTCGGTGCGCGTGCGCGAGAAGCGCGGCCGCAAGAAGTAGGCACGGATGCCAATGGGCCGGGCCCCGCCTTCGAAGAGAAGGCGGGGCCCGGCCCATTGGCGTGGGGCGCCGGTGGCGCGGCGCTGCCTCAGATCCCCCTGCGCGGCCCCGGCGGAAGCGCCGCGGGGAACTGCTGGTGCACCGTGCCGTGCTGCTCGTGGCCGTAGCGGGTGACGTGCAGCTGGCTGAAGGTGTTGTGCCGGGGGTCGTGCCGGTCACCGACACGGTGCATGCCGTAGGACGAGCTGCCGAACGACGTGAACCCCAGATCCTCCTCGCCGGTCCGGTCTCCCGGAAGAGCCTTGAACGACCTGCGGTACTCCGAGTAGAGCGCGTCGTAGATCGGTGTGGCCGAGTGGTCGCCCCCCGTGTCCTGCGGCGAACGCATGGAAGGGATGGGGGTCTGGTACGCCGGCCGGGGGCGGGAGGGGTCGTATGTGTGCACGTATGTGCCAACGACCCCGTGCTCCTACGGATGCGGGGGCCGCGCCGCTTTCACGGGGCGCCGGGAGCGTGACCGGCGCAGTCGTGCCTCGGAGTGGGGCGGCGGCGCGGCCCGCACGGGCTCAGGTGCCCGCGAGCGGCATCGATGCCGCGACGAGCCGGCCGTGCGTCGCCGCCTTGTCCAGGGCGTCGCGCAGCAGGTCCTCGCGGGGCTGGCGGCCGATGGAGCCGACCGGGCCCGCGAACAGGAGCACCATCTGGAGCTTGTTCGCCGCGGACCGCCAGGCCTCGGTGACCTGGAGCGGGTGGTGCGCCTGCCACCAGGCGACGGGGGCGCCGCCGCCCGCGCCGGGCTGGAGCACGGCGTGCAGCTGGCCCGCGGCGAGCAGCACCGACCAGCCGTGCAGCACGGGGGGTACGGCGTCGAGCGAGGCCGCGGGCGTGAAGCCCTGCTCGACCAGGAGCTGCAGGAAGTCGTCGCCGCCGCCGGGAGCGGAACCCGGGCGCGCGACGGCGCCGGTCGGCTCGACGACGAGGGCGGGCCGCAGCTCGCCCTCGATGAGTACGAGACCACTGGTCACGCCGAGGACCGCCTGGTCGGGCACTCCTTCGCCGGGGCCGGGTCCCGTGACACCGGCGAGGCCGGTGCCCTCCTCCCCGGTGATGGAGCGCACGGCACCCTGGAGCTGCTCCTCGGAGACCTGGACGATCTGGGAGGGCAGGCAGGTGGCGTGGGCGAAGGCGAGTACGGCGGTCTCGTCGCCGATGAACAGGACCGTGCTGGTGCGTTCCTGCTCCGTGTCGCCCGGGGTTCGGCAGGACGTGCAGTCGTAACTGCCCGGGGCGTTGTCTCCGGCGAGCAGCCGGTCGGCTTCTTCGTCGCCGATCTCGGCGCGTACGTCGTCGCCGACGTCGAGCATGCGCGGCACGGGGGGCTCCTCGGAATCGTTGCGTGCGGACCGGGGGTGCCCGGCTCATAAGGAGACAACGGGCGATCAGTGGCGCAAGTCACGCGCGAAGGCGAACGGAATCGAACCATCCACAGCAGAGGGTGAGTTGCCCGGCGGAACCCGTCACTCCGGGCCAATGTCTTCTGCGTACAGGGAAGTTGGACCGGTGAGGTGGGTCACAGATCGCTGGGACGACAGGTCGACAAATCATGAAATCAGTGGATTAAGTGGCTGGCCTGAATTCGCCGCTACTCCAGGTAACGCCCAACTGGCCTGGAATGACAAGGAGTTGGTTGTTATCGGGGCGAGCAGGCGCCTAGATTCCACCGCCGTGTGCAGCGAGCACCGCTCGGGTACGTCCGCCGGCCGCACCAGGCAGCCAGCTCAAGCACCACGGCACGCACGTGCCGAACTCCGGCGGACGGGGTGAGCGGGCCTCCGGCGTCAGATGCGCGAGGAGGTCCGGGTCACCTGGGGGAGCCCGGGTCCTTCGAGAGGGATATACATGTCCGCACATCCCAAGCGCGTTCGCAGGACGGCAGTGATCGGCGGAGCGGCGTTGCTCGCCCCGCTGGGGCTGCTCACCGCCACCGGCCAGGCCGGAGCGGCGGACAGCGGAGTGTGGGATCGCATCGCTCAGTGCGAGAGCGGCGGAAACTGGAGCATCAACACCGGGAACGGCTACTACGGAGGACTCCAGTTCTCCGCGTCCACCTGGAGCGCGTACGGCGGAGGCGCCTACGCGGCGACCGCCGACAAGGCGTCCAAGGCGCAGCAGATCGCTGTCGCCACCAAGGTCCAGCGCGCCCAGGGGTGGGGCGCTTGGCCCTCCTGCTCGGCGCGGGCGGGGGCCTCCGGTAGCGCGCCGGGGGAGGCAGCGGCTCCGGCGGCCCCCAAGGCTGCCGAGGCACCCAAGGCGGCCAAGACTCCCGAGGCGGCCGGGCAGCAGCCCGCCGCCGAGCCGCGGAAGCAGACGCCGGGTCATGCCGACCGGAGCGCGGGGCGCGGTGACTACACCGTTCGGCAGGGGGACACCCTCAGCCGGATCGCGGCCGCGCACGGCGTCAGCTGGCAGAAGGTGTACTCCGCCAACAAGGCGGTCATCGGCGGGGATGCGAACGTGATCCTGCCCGGACAGCGACTCGATCTCTGAGCGCCGCGGCATCAGGGGCGCGGTCCCGCTCGGTCGTCCGACCGGGTGGGGCCGCGTCCGTGGCGGCGCGGCACGGCTCCGTGCCGCGACCGGGCTGCCTAGCGTGGCCGGATGTATCCGATGCCGATCAAGAGTCTTCGGTCGCTGTGGCCCGCTGGTCTGGTCGTCGCCGCTGTCTCCTCGCTGCTGCTGCCGGTATCCGCGAACGCCGCTCCGGCCCCACCGCGGCCCCTGCCCGGATCCGTCGCCGGCGCGTACGACTGCTCCAGGACCGAGGGGGCGTGGAGCTGCCTCGCCAAGTGCGAGAGCACGAGCCGGTGGAACGCGAACACGGGCAACGGCTTCTACGGAGGCCTGCAGTTCAAGCAGTCCACCTGGGAGGAGTTCGGCGGGCGCAAGTACGCGCCGCGTGCTGATCTCGCCACCAAGGCGGAGCAGATCAAGGTCGCCGAGAAGGTGCTGCGGGTCCAGGGCTGGAATGCCTGGCCCGTGTGCTCCAAGAAGATCCCCAAGGAGATCCGCGAGGGCTGGGGGATCGTGCATGTCGTCAAGGCGGGGGAGACGCTGAGCTCCATTGCCCGCCGCTACGACGTCAAGGGCGGCTGGAAAGCCCTGTATCAAGCCAACCGCAAGGAGGTCGGGGCCAAACCCGACAGGCTGGCCATCGGGACGGAGCTGGTCATTCCGAAGAAGGGGGCGAAGGGGTCGGGGGCGACGGAGGCGAAGAAGCAGCCGAAGCAGCCGGAGTTGTCGAAGCAGCCGAAGCCGTCGCCGTCGCCGGAGTCGTCGAAGTCGCAGGAGTCGTCACAGACGCCGGAGGCTGGTGAGCCTGCGGAGCCGAGCGCTTCTGCCAAGCCGAGCGCTTCCGCCGGTCCCGGTGTGTCTGAGAAGCCGGGTGAGCCTGGGGTGTCGGAGGAGCCGGCTGGGCCTGCTGAGTCGGGTGGGACCGCGGAGCCCGACGGCTCCGCTGGGCCGGTCGAGTCTGGGGAGTCGGCTAAGCCTGCGGCTCCGGTCGGCTGAGTTCGCTCGCCTCGCCGCTGAACACGACCGCGCCACGGCGCAGTTCGTGCACCACTACTGCCGTCCGGCCCGCGTGTTCGCGCAGGCCGGGCGGCAGCCGTTGTTCCGCGGTCAGGACGCAGGTGGGTCGGCTTCGTGTGCTCAGGGCGATGAGGAGGTCGTACGTCCGGGTCGCGACCGCGGGGGACATGCCCTGGGTGGGTTCGTCGATCAGGATCACCTGGGTGTGGGGGCAGGTGCCGGCCGTCAGGAGGGCGCGGGAGAGGGCGAGCATGCGTTGTTCGCCGCCGGAGAGGGTGCCTGCGGGGCGGGGGAGCAGGGGACGCAGCTCGGGGTACGCGTCCAGGGCCGGGGTGGTGTCGGGGTGGGGCGCGGGGGCGCAGAGGCGGAGGTTCTCGGCGACGGTGAGGTGGCCGAACACCGCCTGGCCGTCCGGTACGAAGCACAGGCCCCGCCGTGCGCGTTCGTGAGCGGTGAGCCGGGTGACGTCCGTGCCGTCCCAGGTGACGGTGCCGGTGGTGAGGGGGGCCGTGCCGGCCAGGGCGCGCAGTGCGGTGGTGCGGCCCGAGCCGTTGCGGCCGAGGAGGACGGTGAGGCCCGGGGAGGGGGCGGCGAGGGTCACGCCGTGCAGGGCTTCGAGGGGGCCGTAGTGGACCCGGGCCCGGTGGAGTTCGATGCCGGTTCTCACGGGGCCGCCCTGTGGAGGACTTCGGTCGGTGGGCCCGATGTGACGATGCGGCCCGCTGCCATGACGTGCACGGTGTCGGCCAGGTCCGCGATGAGGTCGATGTCGTGCTCGACCACGAGGAGAGCCATGCCGTCGGCGGCCAGGGCGCGCAGGACGCGGGCCAGGGCGGCTACTTCGGCGGTGTCCAGGCCTGCTGCCGGTTCGTCCAGGAGGAGGGTGTGGGGATGGCCTGCGAGGGCGCGGGCCAGTTCCACGCGTCTGAGGGTGCCGGTGGGGAGGTCCGTGGCGGGGTGGTGGCGGGTTGCGGTGTGGTGCAGGTCGAGGAGGCGGAGGGCGGGGGTGGTGGTGTCCTGGGGGTGCTTCACGCGTGCTTGTTCCGCGCCCACTTGGACGTTCTCCGTGATGGACAGTGACGGGAACACCGCGAGTTGCTGGAAGGTGCGGGCCACGCCGAGGCGGGTCCGGGTGTGGGCGGGGGTGCGGGTGATGTCCTGGCCGTCGTAGGTGATGCGGCCCTTGTCTGGCCGGAGGGTGCCGGCCAGGCAGTGGAAGAGGGTGCTCTTGCCTGCGCCGTTGGGGCCTACTACGGCGGTGATGGTGCCCTGGGGTACGGAGAGGTTCACGTCGTCCAGGGCGGTGAAGCCGTCGTAGGTGGCGGTGATGTGGTGGGCCGTGAGGGGGTGCGGGGGCTGGTGGCGGGGTGCGTCTGGGGGCGGGACTTCTGTTGCTGCTGGGTACGGGTACGGGTGCGGGTGCGTGGTGCTGTGCTGGGGTTCGGTCTCGCTGGGGTTCGGGGGCAGGTGCGGGTGCGTGGTGTTGCGCCGGGGTTCTGTTGAGGGCGGGGCCGCGCCGGTATGTCCGTCCTCGCTATCGTCCGGTGGCCGCCGGGTTACTTCGGCACCGGAGTGCCGCGAACCGTGCTCCGGGCAGACATACCGGCACGTCCCCTCGGGCAGTGACGGCGTCTGCACGCCGTCCCCCATTTCGCCGCGGGGTAAGCGATCGGTCCCTGCCCGCCGACGCAGCAGCCGGGTGAGCCTGGCTCGTCGGTTGTGGGGCGGGCGTTCGGTCCGCGTTCGTCGACGCAGTAGCCGGGTGAGCCTTGTCCGCCGGTTGTGGGGCGAGTGTTCGGTCCGCGTTCGTCGACGCAGCAGCCGGGTGAGCCCTGCCCCTCGGCTGTGGGGCGAGCGATCGGTCCCCGCCCCCCGACGAAGCGGCCCGGCGAGCCCTGCCCCTTGGCTGTGGGACGTACGGTCGGTCCCCGCCCGCCAGCGCAGCAGCCAGGTAAGCCCTCCCCCTTGGCTGTGGGACAAACGACCGGCCCCCGCCCGCCAACGAGACAGCCAGGTAGGGCCCACCCGCCCGCTGCGGGGCAACCAAACGGGCCCCGCCCACCCGCCACGGGGCAATCGGGTGGGTGGGTGGGAGAGGTTGTTCGGCCAGGGGTGGATGCGGGGTGATCGGGTGGGTGGGTGGGGGAGCGTGTTCGCTGTGGTGAGGGTGCCGGGGGTCAGGACGCTGCGGGTTCGGAGGCCCAGCGGCGTCAGGGAAGGACGGCGTAGGCCCCCGGCGGCAGCCGGCCGGCCTTGCAGGACCGCGAGGACGCCGATCAAGGCCGCCGCCACCCCGCCCCGCGCCCCCGCGTCCAGGCCCACCAGAAGCGAAGCCGCAACCAACGCGCCGAGCAGGCTGTCCGCGCCGAGGACCACCACCGCCGCGAACCAGAGGAGCCCCCGCACGGGGTCGTACGCGGCGGGGTCGAAGGCCCGTAGGCCCATGCCCAGCATCCCGCCCCCCAGGGCGGCAAGACCCGCGCCGGCCACGAACGCCGTGAGCTTCAGGGAGCGTACGGACACACCCGCGGCCACCGCCCCCGCCTCGTGATCCCGCATCGCGGCAAGGGCGCGCCCCACACGGCCCCGGCGCATGCTGAACGCGAAGAGCAACGCCGCGGCCAGCAGGACCAGTTCGAGGACGTAGTACGCGCGGTCGCTGTCGAAGCCCGCCGGGCGGCCCAGGGCGAGGCCCGACGTGGCGTACGGCTGGGCGAAGACGAACCGGCTGACGCCGACGCCGACGGCGAACGTCGCCAGCGCGAGCGCCAGGCCACGTCGGCTGATCGCGGGCCAGCCGGTGAGGAGACCGAGGGGGGCCACCAGGAGGACGGCCACCGCCAGGGCCGGGAGATGGGGGAGTTCGGGCAGGCCAGGGAAGCGCCCCGCCGTCAGGAGCGCGGTGAAGAGCGCGCCAAGACCCGCGTACGCCGCCTGGCCCAGGGAGATCTGGCCGCCCCTGCCGGTGACGATCACCAGGGAGAGGAGGATCACCGCGAGGGCCGGGACCTGGACGGACGTGGTGAGGTCGGACCCCGCGAAGCCCAAGGGGATGAGGAAGAGGACCGCCGCCACTATCCACGCGCCCGGCGGTGACGGGAAGCGTGCTGTCGCCATGCGGGGGAGCGTGCTCTGCGAGCCGACGCCCGGCAGCACGAGGGCCGCCACGAGGAGAGCCACCACGAAGAGGTTCGCTCCCAGGGCCTGGAGAAGGGGCTCCGCCCAGCCGGCGGGATGCAGACGGGTCAACTGGCTCTGGGCCACGCCGATTCCGAGGGCCACCGTCACCGCGACGAACAGGCTGCGCATACGGGCCGCCACGGCTACCGCCACCACCTCCATCACGAGCAGCGGCATGCCGTACGGGTCAAGACGTACGAAGGGGGCGAGCAGTACGCCGGTGAGCCCCGCCGTGAAGGCGCCGAACGCCCAGCCCACCGAGGCCACCCGGTCCGCGTCGATACCGCTGAGGACCGCGAGGGGGCGGTTGTCGACCACGGCCCGCAGTTCGCTGCCGAAGCGGGTCCAGCGGGTGACGGCCCAGACCGCGAGAGCGAGGGCGGTCGTCACCGCCAACTGCGCCCAGGGGTCCGCCGATACGAGGGTGGGGGCGTCGGCCTTCGCTCCCTGGCCCCAGATCAGCGCGGCGCCGCCGACCAGGAGGATGAACACGCCGATGGACGCCACCAGGGTCTGCGCCGGGTCGCTGCCCAGGACCGCCAAGGGGCGGAAGACCGCCTTCTCCAGGAGCAGGCCGATGGCCGGGGCGATCAGGAGGAGGGTGGCCGCCGTGGCCAGGGGCAGCGGCCAGTTCCACTCCACCGTCAGCTGGCGCAGGACGTACGCGCAGACCATCGCGATCGCGCCATGCGCGAAGTTGAGGACGCCGGTCGCGCGGTACGTGACGATCAGGCCGATGCCGGTGAGTGCCGCGGCGCTGCCGACCGCGAGCCCGGCCAGCGTCAGGTCGTAGCTCAGGGAGGCCACCGGCTCATCGCTCCGGTGACGGGGTGAGGGGGGTCGGCTGCGGTTCGCAGATGGGGCAGGGGCTCAGGTCGCCGGTCGCGAGGATGTGGGTGTCGGCGGGGACCGCCTCCGGTTTTCCCGCCACCAGGGGGCAGTCCGCCCGGTGCCAGAGGGTGCCGCCGGGCATCATCAGCAGGTCGCCGCTCGTCGCCACCGGGGCCGGCCGCTCCGGCGTGGCGGGAGGCGTGCCCGCCGTCACCAGGAGCTCGTACAGCTCCTCTACGCGGGCCGTGGCCAACGTGCTTCTGCCGGGCGCGTAGAGCACCGCCCCGGCGACGATCAGCGCCGCGCCGGGCACCGTGCACGACGCCAGATACGGGAGCTGCCGCTCGGCGAAGCGTTCGCCCGACACGCCGTACCAGCCGACCACGCAGAGCACGGCGCCGGCGGCGAGCGCGGCCAAGGCCCCCCAGAGGACGGGGCGCACGGCACGCAGCCGGGCCGAACGGTCTGTCTGATCCGGTTGAGCCGCCCGCATCTGCGCCCCCTGGGACACGTTCGTAGCGCCGGTGGACTGTCCATGTCAGCCGATGGCTTGCACTATGCCTTCTGCAAGCTGACCCTGAAAGCTCCGGGCCCAGGCGGGCCCGGACCGACACCCGGTGGTGAGCCAGATGGTTTTCTGGACCAGCCCCAAGCGGGGGAGCGATCGCAGGCGGGGAAGGGTACGGAGCGCGGCACTCGCGGCAGCCGCGGTCCTGCTGCTCGCGCCGGCCGCCGTGGCATGCGGTGACGACAGCGGCGGGGGCGGCGACAGCGATCCGCCCGAGCCGTCCGTCGAGAAGTCGAGCCAGGACGCCTCCAGCCAGGACGCCTCTTCGGAGGCGCCCGCACAGGACGCGCCCGCGGATCCGGCGGCGGCCGAGAAAGAGGTCAAGGAGAACTTCGAGAAGTTCTTCGACCCGGCTGTTCCCGTGAAGGACAAGGAGGCCGTCCTCGAGAACGGGCCGAAGATGCGCGCCGTCCTGAAGAGCTTCAGCGGCGACGAGCGCGGCAAACAGGTCAGCGCCGACGTCAACAAGGTCGAGTTCAGCTCGGCGACCGAGGCGGACGTGACGTACGCCCTGACATTGAAGGGTGCCACCGCGCTGCCCGACGCCTCGGGCACCTCCGTCAACCAGGACGACACCTGGAAGGTGTCCGTCAGGACTCTCTGCGCACTGGTGAAGCTGAGCGGCAATGAGTCGCCCGGTCCGGGCTGTTGAGGTCTTTGCCGTAGCCGCGCTGCTCGTGGCGGTGGCGGGGTGCGGCAGCCGGTTGCCCGAGAGCGACTTCGAGTCCAGGAGCACGGCGCCCGCCCCGTCGGGGGCGCCGGTCCGGGTCGGCATCATCACCAGCGCGACGAGCCCGGTCGGCGGCTCCGCGTTCACCGGGCCCCGGGACGGGGCCAAGGCGTACTTCGAGCGGCTGAACGCGCGCGGCGGGATCGACGGACGCAAGGTCGAGGTGCGTACGTGTGACGACGGTGGCAGCGGCGTCGGCAACAACGCGTGCGTGCACAAGCTGGTCGACGAGGAGCGCGTCGTCGCGCTCGTCGCCACCAGCTCCCTCGACTACGCGGGCGCCTCCCGGGTCTCTCGCGCACGCGTGCCCGACGTCGGGGGCCAGCCGATCGGGTCCGCGTACGACACCTATCCGCATCTGTACGGGATCTACGGCAGCCTCGCCCCGCGGGACGGGAAGCCCGGCTGGGGCGGCGAACTGGTCGGCGGGACCGAGGTCTACCGCTACTTCAAACGGGAGCAGGGGGCACGCACCGCCGCCGTCGTCTCCTACAACCAGGCCTCGTCCGCCGCGTACGCCCGTCTCGTCACCCGGGGCCTGAAGGCCGAGGGCTACAAGGTGGTCAGTGAGCAGGTCGACTTCGCGCTGCCCAACTTCCGCGCGGCCGCGGCCGACCTGAAGGAGCAGGGCGCCGACCTCGTCTTCGACGCGATGGACACCCACGGCAACGCCCAGCTGTGCGAGGCGATGGACGAGGTGGGCGCACGGGTCACCGCCAAGGTCACGAACGTCCAGAACTGGACCTCCTCCGTGGCCGACGACTACAAGAAGGCGCCGCGCTGCCGCAACGCCCTGTGGGCCACCGGCGCGAGCCGCAACTACGAGGACACGGACCAGCCCGCCGTACGCGAGTTCCGCGACGCCATGAAGGGCCACAAGGAGCTCTCCCAGTGGCAGTTGGAGGGGTGGGCCGCCGCCATGTGGTTCACGGACGCGGCGACGTCGTGCCGGGGTGACGTCACGCGCGCGTGTGTCGACCGCTTCATGAACCGCGGCGAGCCCTACACGGCGCGTGGACTGCTGCTGCCGGTGACGTACGAGGAGCGGGCCGAGCCGCCCGGGAGCCGTAGGACCTGTGTGTCGGTGGCCCGCTGGAAGGATGGTGAGGGATGGGTCACACAGGGCGACATGGGAGACAACTGTTTCGAGGTGCCGCAGCTCTCCTACCAGCCATGATGCATGTAACTACCAGGAAAGTTCCCGAAAGCGCATACCGATGACACAACTGTTCAAGAACAAGACGATGATGAAACCCAACCCTCTGTCCGTAATCCCCGTCTAACCCTGCGGTAGGCGGACGAAGAAGGACTGTCCGCGGGGAAGCGTGGGATACGGGGACGCATGCACATCTCTTTCCTGATTCATAATGCGTACGGGATCGGCGGGACGATCCGAACGACGTACAACTTGGCGAACACGCTCGCCGAGCAGCACGACGTCGAGATCGTCTCCGTGTTCCGGCACCGCGACGACCCTGTGTTCTCGCCCGACCCCCGGGTCAGGCTCAGTCACCTGGTCGACATGCGCAAGGAAAGCCCCGGGTACGAAGGGGAGACCGCCGAAGCTCTGCGGCCCGCCCGGACGTTCCCCAGCGCGGAAGGCCGGTACGACCAGTACAGCGCCCTCACCGACCGGCGCATCGCCGAGCATCTCTCATCGGTCGGCGCCGACGTCGTGGTCGGCACGCGTCCGGGCCTGAACGTGCACCTCGCCCGGGAGACCGCGCGCGGCCCGCTGCGGGTCGGCCAGGAGCACCTCACGCTGGACAGCCACTCCAAGGAACTGCGCCGTCAGCTGCGCAGCGTCTACCCCCGCCTCGACGTCCTGACCACGACGACCGAGGCCGACGCCCGCGCCTACCGCCGCAAGATGCGCCTGCCCGGCGTGCACGTCCAGGCCGTGCCCAACCCGGTGCCCGCGCCCGGTATCGAGCCCGCCGACGGCAACCAGAAGTGGGTCGTCGCGGCCGGGCGGCTCGCCCCCGTCAAGCGGTACGACCTGCTGATACGGGCCTTCGACCAGGTGCGCGCCGAGCGCCCCGACTGGCGCCTTCGGATATACGGCGGCGGTAAGCAGAAGGACAAGCTGCGCGCCCTGATCGACGAACTCGGCCTCTACAACCACGTCTTCCTCATGGGGCCCGCCCACCCCATCGAGCCCGAGTGGGCCAAGGGCTCCATCGCGGCCGTCACCTCCAGCCTGGAGTCCTTCGGCATGACCATCGTCGAGGCGATGCGCTGCGGCCTGCCCGTCGTCGCCACCGACTGCCCGCACGGGCCGGGCGAGATCATCGACAACGGCGTCGACGGGCGCCTCGTCGAGGTCGGCAACCCGGACGCGATAGCGGGCGGACTGCTCGAACTGATCAACAACGACACGCTGCGCCATCGGATGGCGGGTGCCGCCCTTGAGGACTCGGAGCGCTTCGACCCGGTCCGCATCGCCGAACGCTACGACGCGATGTTCACCGGCATGCTCACCCGGGGAAGCTCCTTCGGCGGCCGGATGCGCAGCTCACTGCACCGCACCCGCGGGGCGCTCCTGAACGGCGCGTACGCGGTGCGGGACATCGGACACGGGGTACCGACCAGCGGCATACAGACGAAGGGATCCACCGCATGACGGCCTTGGCCACCTCGGACGCCTCATCGCCCTGCGACACCGGTGCCGGTCAGGACGTCGCGGCGGCACCACGCGCCGACTGCATAGCCGACTCCGCCGGCGGCCTCACCTTCGACGTCACCGACCCTGGTGGCAAGGGCGAGACCTATCTGCTGCTGCGCCGCCGCGACGCCGCGTCCACCGACGAGGACGTACGCCTGCCGCTGTCCCCGGCGGCCGACGGCAGGCTGCGGGCCGCGCTGCCCAGCAGCGTCGAACTGGCCGAGGGACGCTGGAACGCCTACGCGGAGGTCGGCGGCGGCACCCCGCGCCGCCTCGCGCCCGGCGTCAACGACCTGCGCTCGCTGGTCGACCGCGCCCCCAGCGGCGCCCGCGGCCACATCGCCGTCCGCATTCCGTACGCCACCAAGCAGGGCAACCTCTCCGTACGCAGTTGGCTGCGCGCCCCGCACGCGGAGATCGGCGAGCTGCGGATCGAGGGCCCCGAGGTGACCGCACAGGGCCGTGTCTACGGCACCGCGCTGACCGGCGCCGCATACGCCGAGGCGTCCCGCCGCGCCGAGCCCGACCGTATCGAACGCTACGAACTGACCGCCGACGGCGTGGAGTTCAGCTTCGGTCTGCGCTGTGACGTGCTCGCGGACAGCGGCCCCGGCCCTTGGGACCTCTGGCTGCGCCCGGCAGGGGAGAGCGGGCCGCGCATCCGGCTCGCGCGGCTCCTCGACGACATCCCGGACAAGAAGCAGATCTTCACCTACCCGGCGGTCCGGCTCGACACCGCGGCGCACGGCCCGCTCGAAGCCGGGCCGTACTACACGAACGACAACGACCTCTCGGTCCGGATCCGCGAGGCGGACACGGTCGAGGACTGACGCACGATCAGCCGCGGGGCCTCACCGAGCGGATCAGCTCGGCGAGGTACCTCCTGAGCCGGGCCCCGGGCCGGGGTGTTCGGTCTGCGGGTCCGGGTACTGCGCCCGGGGCGGATGGAACGCGGCGAACTCCGGATGGTGCAGGTCGAACGCCGGGGACTCGGAGCGGATCCGGGGCAGCGTGACGAAGTTGTGGCGCGGCGCCGGGCAGGCGGTGGCCCACTCCAGGGAGCGGCCGAAGCCCCAGGGGTCGTCGACGTCGACCTTCTCGCCGTACCTGGCGGTCTTCCAGAGGTTGTAGAGGAATGGCAGCGTCGACATGCCGAGCAGGAACGCGCCGATGGACGAGATGGTGTTGAGGGCCGTGAAGCCGTCCGCCGCGAGATAGTCCGCGTACCGCCGTGGCATGCCCTCCGCGCCCAGCCAGTGCTGGACCAGGAACGTCACGTGGAAGCCGACGAACAGCGTCCAGAAGTGGATCTTGCCGAGCCGCTCGTCGAGCATCTTGCCGGTGAGCTTGGGCCACCAGAAGTAGAAGCCGCCGAAGGTGGCGAAGACGACGGTGCCGAACACGACGTAGTGGAAGTGGGCCACGACGAAGTACGAGTCGGTGACGTGGAAGTCGAGGGGCGGCGAGGCCAGGATGACGCCGGTGAGCCCGCCGAAGAGGAAGCTCACCAGGAAGCCGATGGACCACAGCATCGGAGTCTCGAACGACAGCGACCCCTTGAGCATCGTCCCCGTCCAGTTGAAGAACTTCACGCCCGTGGGCACCGCGATGAGGAAGGACATGAAGGAGAAGAAGGGCAGAAGCACCGCGCCCGTCGCGAACATGTGGTGGGCCCATACGACGACGGAGAGCCCGGTGATGGCCATCGTCGCGCCGATCAGGGGCAGATAGCCGAAGATCGGCTTCCTGCTGAACACCGGGATGATCTCGGAGATGATCCCGAAGAACGGCAGCGCGATGATGTAGACCTCGGGGTGCCCGAAGAACCAGAAGAGGTGCTGCCACAGGAGCGCGCCCCCGTTCTCCGGCGCGAAGATCACGGAACCGAAGCGCCGGTCCGCCTCCAGGACGAGGAGCGCGGCGGCGAGCACGGGGAACGCGAGCAGCACCAGGATCGAGGTGAACAGCACGTTCCAGGTGAAGACGGGCATACGGAACATCGTCATCCCCGGCGCCCGCATCCCGATGATGGTCGTCAGGAAGTTGACCGAGCCGAGGATCGTGCCGAACCCGGAGAGCGCGAGCCCCATGATCCACAGGTCGGCGCCGATGCCCGGTGACCGCTCCATGCTGTTGAGCGGCGCGTAGGCGAACCAGCCGAAGTCGGCGGGGCCGCTGGGCACCAGGAGCGAGCCGAGCACCATCAGGCCGCCGAAGAGGAACAGCCAGTACGAGAGCATGTTGAGGCGCGGGAAGGCCACGTCGGGCGCGCCGATCTGCAGCGGCATGATCTCGTTGGCGAAACCCGCGAAGGTCGGCGTCGCGAACAGCAGCAGCATGATCGTGCCGTGCATGGTGAACGCCTGGTTGAACTCCTCGTTGGTCATGAGCTGCAGCCCGGGACGGGCCAGTTCGGCCCGCATCATCAGCGCCATCAGGCCGGCGATCAGGAAGAACGCGAACGACGTGATCAGGTACAGGTGACCGATCTTCTTGTGGTCGGTGGTGGTCAGCCAGTCCACGAGGACCCGGCCCGGACTCTTCCGCAAGGCCTGCGGTGCCGTCGCTGCCGCGGTCTCAGTCCCCATCACACGCCCCTTCGCCGTCGCGCCACCGGTCCTGCTCGAAGCACCCGCCATGATGCTCGTGTCACACCCGGATCCGACAGGGGGCGTACGGGCCCGTTGTGCTGGAATCCTGAATTCCCTATGCGTCGTCACATCTCGCCGAGCGCCCTGGATTCGGAAATGCGGAGGGTGTGTAAAGGCAACTCGGCCCCCCTGTCCGGCGTGCTATTTCGGTGGTGTCGGGCCCGTCTCGGTGAGCTCTCATGGTGCTCTCGGTAAATCCAGGAATGGCGCGGGAACAACTACGGAACCGCCCGTACGTGTGACGGAGTTAAGGCGAAACGCACGTCGTGATCCTGTGACAGAAGCGTGACCGGAGGGGGACCGGTGACGCATGGTGTCCGGCTACGGCCTTCCCCGGCCGGGCCGCGCCGCCTAACGTGGCGGTCATGGCACCTATTCCGACCCCTCCCGCCGAACCCCAGGACAGCTTGGACGCCTACGTGGGCCTCGCGGCCGACGGCGCCGAGCAGCAGGCCCGCGAGCGCGGCTGGTCCACCGTCAGGGCGTTGCCGCCGGGCGCGATCATCACCATGGAGTACCTCGCGGGGCGGCTCAACTTCGAGGTCAAGGAAGGCTTCGTGACCCGCTGCTGGAAGGGTTGACCCCCGGCGAGGCGAGAACGGCACGGCGAAAGGCCCCGGTTCCGAGACGGAACCGGGGCCTTCGCGATGCGGGGGATGGGTTGTGCGTACCGACCCCCGCGGCCTTCGGGGCTAGCCGCCCGCCACCGGGCGGGGCGACGTGGCCGCGCGCGAGGGGCGCTCGGAGTGCGGCGGGCGCCGGCTGCCCGCCGGGGTGACCGGGCTGCGCTCGGAGCGCGGTGTGTGCGGGCCCGGCGCGAGGTAGGCCGGGGCGCGGGCGGGGCGCGCGGCGCCGACCGGCTCGCGCAGCGGGGGCTCGTCGGCCGGTGCGGGGGTGGGCTGCGGCAGCCTCGCCGGGGCCGGGGCGACCGGGGTCGCGAGGCCGGCGCGGCGGGCGCGCCACAGGTCCCGCAGGCTGAAGATCCAGCCCTCGACGCGGTTGATGAGCGGCTCCACCCAGGGCAGCGCGAGCAGGACGAGCAGACCCGCGGCCCAGCCGAGGAAGACATCGCTCAGCCAGTGGGTGCCGAGGTAGACGGTGGTCAGGCCGACGCTGAGGGAGACCACGGCGGAGAGCGCCGAGAGATAGCGCCGGGTGCGCGGGGTGGAGGCCATGTAGGCCAGGATTCCCCAGGTCACGACGGCGTTGGCGGTGTGGCCCGAAGGGAATATATCGCCGCCGAGCCACATCTCGTTGGCGCCGATCGTGGTGGCGTAGTGCGGGCCGAGGCGGCCCATGCCGATCTTGGCGGCGCCGACCGTGACGTTGAGAAGAAGGAGGGCGGCGCCGAACGTCAGGAGCGGGCGGATCGTGTGCTGACGCCAGGAGCGCCAGCCGAGCCAGGCCGCGACCATCACGGCGGTCGGGCCGCGCTGGCCGAGGACCACCCAGTAGTCGAGGAAGGCGTGGATCTCGGGCCACTGCTGGTAGGGCCGGAAGAACATGACCTGCCAGTCGAACCGCACCAGCCACGACGTGGCAAGCACGGCGACCACGATGGCGAGGTAGAAGGCCAGGGTCGCGCTGAAGAGCACGATCCTGTGTCTGCTCATCCTCGGCAGATCGAGGCCGGCCGGTCGCTCCGGCTCCCGGTCGAGACGGGCGAAGACCCGGTCCAGACGGGTGAGGTTTCGTTCGGTACGCACCCAATCGACGTTACAGCGAGTGAGTGAGGGACTAGGCCGAATCAGTGGCTTTGTGATGACGATGTGATGTGGCATTGATCTCAGACGGCAGTTTATTCCTGCCGTTTCCCTATTTCGAGAGTAACCCCTTACCGAATTCGTTGATCATTGGCGCGACGGTTTTATGGTCCTTATGAATTCGTTCACCGGGGTCTTGTGCGGAATTTGCCGTCCGCTCACCGAAGGCGCCCGGAAATGATCATGGCGGACCCGAGCCGTTCAGCCAGAGCGCCCCGTACACCGCGCTCGCCGCCGCCACACCCCCCAGCACCAGCGCCGACCTGGACGTACGCAGCCGGGCGAGTGCCACCGCGATGGGAAGCAGCAGCGGGAAGGCGGGCAGCAGGAGGCGCGGCTTCGAGCCGAAATAGCCCGCGGCGCACAGGGCGAGTGCGACGACGATCCCGCAGTGGACGAGAAGCGGCAACGGCTGCTTCTGCCGTACGCCGATGACGTACAGCCAGACCACCAGGGCGACCCCGACGATCAGGCCGGCCCCCGCGAGGGCCGCGGGGAAGGCGGTGAACTTGTCGCCGACGAAGCGGGCGAAGGCGTAACCGAAGTCGAAGCCGTTGCCCCAGCCCGCCTGGACGTCGAGATAGCCGAGGATGCCGTCGCCGGTGCGGTGGCCGACCCACAGGACGTAGCCCGCGGCGCCGAGCGGGGCCAAGGCCGCCCCCAGGATCATGCGCGGGCCGGCCTTCCCCTCCCGGCGGATCCGAACGGCCGCCGTCACCCAGAGCGCCGCGACGACCGCGGCGCCCACGGGCCGGGTCAGGCCGGCGAAGGAGGCGAGCACGCCCGCCCACACCCAGCGGCCGGTGAGCACCGCGTACAGGGACCAGGCCGCGAGCGCGGTGAACAGCGACTCGCTGTAGGCCATCGACTGCACGATGCCGACCGGGAGCACCGCCCAGAGCACGACCGCGCAGACGCCGGACCGGCGCCCGTACAGATGGTCGGCGATCGCGAAGATCCCCGCGGCGGCGCAGAGCGAGGCGAGCCAGCTCACCACCAGACCGGCATCGGCGTACGACAAGGGACTGATCGCCGAGACGAGCCGCTCAAGCCAGGGAAGCAGCGGGAAGAACGCGAGGTTCGAGTGGACGCTGCCGTCCGGGAGCGTCACCTCCCAGCCGTAGCCGTGCTCGGCGACGCGGGTGTACCAGAGCGAGTCCCAGCGGGCGGTGAGGAGCGTGTGCGGGCTCTTGCCCGCCGCCGCGCTCCACACGGCGAGCACCGCGAGCCCCAGGGCGCGTACCCCCGCGTAGGCGAGCAGCGCGGGCGCCGCACGGCGCAGCGCGGCGCTCGCACGGGCGCCGTACGACGGCGGGGGCAGGCATTGGTCCAGGTCGGTCACGGGCTCGATTATCGGCGCAGGCGGGAACCGGCGACGCTCCCGGGGGCGTGGTCCATGCGCGGGCAGCGTGGCGTATGCCACACCGTCTCCGTGCAACCGTGAGAGGTCCGCCACGCGACACAGCCGTGAACTCGCGTACTCTGGCGGCTCACTCGCCTTTCGTTGCCGCCAGCTGGGAGATCACGTCCCGCGGGGCCGCCGATGCGAGGGATCACTGGGAGGTATCGCACATGTCGGGTTCAACCACGGCCACCGCTCCTTCCGGCCGTCGGGTACCCGGGTCGCAGGGCGGCGCCAACCGCTGGCTGGTGCTCGTGGTCCTCTGCGTAAGCCTGTTGCTCGTCGCCGTCGACGCCACCGTTCTGCACGTGGCGGTGCCCGCAGTCACCGAGGACCTGAAGCCTGGTGGCATCGAGCTGCTGTGGATCGTGGACGTCTATCCACTGGTCTGCGCCTCGCTGCTCATCCTCTTCGGCACGCTCGGCGACCGCGTGGGCCGCAGACGGGTGCTCCTCCTCGGTTACGCCCTCTTCGGCGTGGCATCGGCCGTCGCCGCCATGGCGGACAACGCACAGATCCTGATCGCGGCCCGCGCCCTGCTCGGCGTCGGCGGCGCGATGATCATGCCCGCGACGCTCTCCATCCTCCGCCAGGTCTTTCCCGACCGGCGCGAGCGCGCCGTCGCCATCGGCGTGTGGAGCGCGGTGGCCGGGATCGGCGCGGCGGGCGGACCGCTGCTCGGCGGGTTCCTCCTCGAGCACTTCTGGTGGGGCTCGGTCTTCCTGATAAACATCCCGCTGATGCTGGTCAGCCTGCCCATCGGACGCTGGCTCCTGCCCGAGTCGACGGGCGACCGCGACGGGCCGTGGGATGTCGTCGGCGCGCTGATGGCCGCGGGCGGTCTCTTCGGGGTCGTCTTCGCGGTGAAGCGGGCGGGCGGCGGCGAGTCGCCGTTCGGCATGACGACGCTCCTGGCGTTCTTCCTGGGCGCCGCCCTCCTGGTCGGCTTCGTCCGCAGGCAGCGGCGGCGCAAGCACCCGCTCATCGATCTGTCGATGTTCGCGCGGCCCGCGTTCAGCACATCCCTCGGCTGCATCGTCCTTGCGATGCTCGCCCTGGTGGGCCTGGAGCTGGTCGCCGCGCAGTATCTCCAGCTGGTGCTCGGCCTCTCCCCGCTGGAGACCGGTCTGCGGCTCGTGCCGCTCACCGTCGCCGCGATGGCCGCGGGCCTCGCCGGATCGAAGCTCCTGCACCGCTTCGGTCCGCGCACGATGGTCGCCTCCGGGTTCACCCTCACCGCGGTCGCCGTGCTGGTGCTCACCGGCCTGGGCGACGAGGTCAACGACCCGCTCCTGCTCTTCAGCTTCGTGCTGCTGGGCCTCGGCCTGCAGACCACGCTCTTCGGCTCGTACGAGTCGATGCTCAGCGAGGCGCCCCAGGCGCAGGCGGGCGGCGCCGCCGCGATCGGCGAGACCTCGTACCAACTGGGCGCCGGCATCGGCATCGCGCTGCTCGGCAGCGTCATGAACGCCGCGTACGCGCCGGGCCTCTCGTCCGTGCGCGGTGTGCCGGCCGAGGAGACAGCCGCCGCGAGCCACTCGCTCGGCGAGGCGTACGAGGTCGCTTCGAGTCTCGGCGGCGGGGCGGGCGAGGCGCTGCGCACCGCCGCGCGCGAGTCCTTCGTGCACGGGCTGCATGTGACCCTGCTTGTCAGCGCGGGGCTGCTGTTGCTCGGCGCGCTGATGGCGCTGAAGCTGCCGCGGACCATGGAGTGCGGGACGCCCGCGGCGCAGCTCGACCAAGGGGTCCCGGCGCCCCGGAGTGAGGCGGAGGTCCCGGCGGAGTCCCTCCGCTGACGTGCCTCTCCGGCCTTCGGCCGGGCATTCCCCCACCCGCCCGCCCTCGGTCCTTGGTACCGTCAGCGCGAGTCGTAAGTAACTACCACTGCTAGTTTTTGCGCCGCCGGAGGCCCGAGATGTCCGCACGCAGCCGCACGCCCCTGCCGCCCTTCGACCCCACCGACCCCCTCGGCATCGACGACCTCCTGGAGCCGGAGGACCTCGCGATCCGCGAGACCGTCCGCACCTGGGCCGCCGACCGCGTCCTGCCGCACATCGCCGACTGGTACGAGAAGGGCGAGCTGCCCGGCATCCGCGATCTCGCCCGTGAGCTCGGCTCGATCGGCGCGCTCGGCATGTCCCTGGAGGGCTACGGATGCGCGGGAGCCAGCTCCGTCCAGTACGGGCTCGCCTGCCTTGAGCTGGAGGCCGCCGACTCCGGAATCCGCTCGCTGGTTTCCGTGCAGGGCTCCCTCGCCATGTACGCCATCCACCGCTTCGGCTCCGAGGAGCAGAAGCAGCGCTGGCTGCCCGGCATGGCCGCGGGCGAGATCATCGGCTGCTTCGGCCTGACCGAGCCCGACCACGGCTCCGACCCCGCCTCGATGCGCACCTTCGCCAAGAAGGACGGCACCGACTGGGTGCTCACCGGCCGCAAGATGTGGATCACCAACGGTTCGGTCGCCGGGGTCGCCGTCGTCTGGGCGCACACCGACGACGGGATCAGGGGCTTCGTCGTCCCCACCGAGACCCCCGGCTTCTCGGCGCCCGAGATCAAGCACAAGTGGTCGCTGCGCGCGAGCGTCACCAGTGAGCTGGTGATGGACGAGGTAAGGCTGCCCGCCGACGCGGTGCTTCCCGAGGTCACTGGGCTCAAGGGCCCCCTGAGCTGTCTCTCCCACGCGCGCTACGGCATCGTCTGGGGAGCCATGGGCGCCGCCCGCTCCTCCTTCGAGGCCGCCGTCGAGTACTCAAAGACCCGCGAGCAGTTCGGCAGGCCCATCGGCGGCTTCCAGCTCACCCAGGCCAAGCTCGCCGACATGGCGGTCGAGCTGCACAAGGGCATCCTGCTCGCGCACCACCTCGGCCGCCGCCTGGACGCGGGCAGGCTCCGCCCCGAACAGGTCAGCTTCGGCAAGCTCAACAACGTACGAGAGGCGATCGAGATCTGCCGCACGTCCCGGACGATCCTGGGCGCGAACGGGATCTCGCTGGAGTACCCCGTGATGCGGCATGCGACAAATCTCGAATCGGTGCTCACCTATGAGGGCACCGTCGAGATGCATCAACTCGTGTTGGGCAAGGCGCTCACCGGTCTTGACGCCTTCCGGTGAGCGGCCTCGCCCGCTAGCTCTGGTTGAAGAAACCGTCCGTCGGACGGCTTGTGGCCTCCCCGTTGACGATGTGCGTGTCGGCGGGGGTGAGCAGGAAGACCCGCGTCGCCACGCGCTCGATGGAGCCGCGCAGGCCGAAGGTGAGGCCCGCCGCGAAGTCCACGACGCGCTTGGCGTCGCCGGGCTCCATCGACGTGAGGTTCATGATGACCGGGACACCGTCCCGGAAGAGCTCGCCGATACCCCGCGCGTCCCGGAAACTGTCCGGGGTCACGGTGCCGATCCGGCGCCCTTCCTCCTCGGCGGCCTCGGCCACCACCCGCACCCGCGGGTCGGTCACCCAGGCTTCGCCGGGCCCCTCGGCCCCGTCGTCGTCGTAGCCGTCGTAGTAACGCTCGTCGTTGTTGTTGTCGTCGACGAGGCCAAGCCAGGCACTCGCCTTGCGCACCGATCCCATGGACGCCTCCTCTCACAGCGGGCTTTCTGCGTTCCGCATCCCCATGTTCGTCCATGATGCGGATAGTGCGCCAAGTGGATAGTCGCCGCGCGGGGTTTTCGTGACGGTACTGGTGCAGAGTCAACACGCCGTACACGCGTGATTCCTCAAGGGTCCTGCTGTGTACGGCTGCTGACAGTGAGTGAAATATGATTGTTCGCGGCGTATGGGTGACGACCGGTGCGTCCGGGTGAACGGACCCCTCGATACGATGCCCGAGTTGATCGTCAACGGGCTCACGGGGGAGTCGTATGTTCGGAATCGTCAGGCCCTGCAGCCATCGTCTGGGAGAAGGCCTCAAGACGCAATGGATGGCGCATCTGTGCGGGCTCTGTCTCGCCCTTCGTGGTGATCACGGACAGCTCGCCCGTGTCGTGACCAACTACGACGGCCTGATCATCTCGGTTCTGACGGAGGCTCAGGCCGCCAGGGCGACCAGCTGGAGGCGCACCGCGGGGCCCTGTCCCCTCCGCGGAATGCGCACCGCGTCCGTCGCGCGGGGTGAGGGCGCGCGGATCGCCGCCGCGGTCTCGCTGGTGCTCGCCTCGGCGAAGGTGCGCGACCACGTCGTCGACGGGGACGGCCTCTTGGCGCGCAGGCCGCTGGCCGCGGCCGCCCGGAAGGTCGCACGGAGCTGGGACCGGGCGGGCGCCCGCACCGGCGCCGACGTGGGCTTCGACACGGCGGTCCTGCTGGACGCCGTCGAACGGCAGGTCGGCATCGAGGGCTTGGCGGGCCCCGGCACCTCCCTGCTCACGATCACCGAGCCGACCGAGACCGCGACCGCGGCGGCCTTCGCGCACACCGCCGTCATCGCGGGCAGGCCGGGCAACGCCGAGCCGCTCGCCGAGGCCGGGCGGCTCTTCGGCAGGCTCGCGCATCTCCTGGATGCCGTGGAGGACAAGGAAGCTGACGCCGCGTCGGGTGCCTGGAATCCCCTGACGGCCACGGGCACCGGCCTCGCCGAGGCCAGGCGCCTCGCCGACGACGCCCTGCACGGCATACGGCTCGCGCTGCGGGACGCCGAATTCACCGACGGCAAGCTGGCGCATGTGCTGCTCGCGCATGAGCTGGGGCGCTCGGTGGACCGGGCCTTCGGGACCGACGTGTGCGGGCACACACACGAGGTGACGGCGCATCAGGGCGGCTCCTTCGGGCCGCCACCGCCACCGCCGCCGGGGCAGGGCGGGCCGTACGGACAGCAGGGTGGACCGTACGGGAACAGCAACCCGTACGGAGGCGGGGCGCCAGGTGGTCCGGGCGGTCCCGGTGGTCCCAGTGGTCCCGGTGGGTTCGGCCCCGGTGGGTTCGGGGGAGGCCACGGGCCCGAGCAGCAGCCGCCGAAGCCGGGCAAGCGGGGCTTCTGGGCGGGGTGCGCGGTCGCCATCGGCCTCTGCTGCACCTGCAAGCTGTGCTGCGCCGATTCGTACGAGGGCCCCTGGTCCCGCAAGAAGCGCGAGGGGTGCTGCAACAACTGCGGCGACAGTGGGTGTTGCTCCTGTTGTGAGTGCTGCTCCTGCTGCGACTGCGGGCTGTAGGCGTCGTAGGTTGATCACATGACGACGGACGCTGCACGGGACTGGAAGCACTGGCACGAGCGGCGGACGGAGACGGTGTCCGCTCCCTACGGCCCGCTCTCGCTCACCGGCACCCACTGGCTCGCGGACTACCCGGATGGTTCGCTTCCGGACATCCCCGGACGCTGGACCGAGGCGGGCGACGAGATCGTCCTGGCCGCCGGCGCCGGCGACGGGCTCACCCTCGACGGGCAGCCTTTCAGCGGCGATGTCGCTCTCACCGCCGACCCCGGCCCCGTCGGCGCGGCCCGTGTCGGGTGCGGCGACCGGCGCCTGGTCGTACTGCGCCGCGAAGGGCTCTGGGCGGTACGCGACTTCGACCCTGACTCCGCCGCGCGCCGCGCCTTCCCGGGCATCGAGGCCACGGCGTACGACGCGCGCTGGGCGGTGCCGGGGCGATTCACGCCGTACGCCGCGGAGAGCACCACCGACGGGGTGCGCACCGTGCGGGTCGGCAACGCGGACGGGGTGGAGCGGGGGCTCGGCCTCGGCGGTGAGCTGGCCTTCGCCCTGGCCGGAAAGGAGCACATGCTCCAGGTGTCGGTGGAGGGCGACGGCTCATTGTGGGCGGTGTTCGCCGACGCGAGCAGCGGAGTGTCCAGCTACCGCTTCCGGTTCCTGCGGCCCGCCGCGCCGGACGCCGAGGGGCGCACGGCGGTGGACTTCAACCGCGCGCTTCTTCCCCCGTGCGCCTTCGCCGACCACTTCATCTGCCCGTTCCCGCCGCCGGGCAACACCCTGGACGCCGAGATCGCCGCAGGAGAGCGGAACCTCATCGGCCGCTGACACGTCGGAAGAAGAGCCGATGACCCAAGCCCCGACGGCGTACGACAGGTACGACAGCCGTCGGGGCCGGTTGCCGTGTATCCGGCTTACGGCCGAAAGGCGCCCTTGTGCGCGGTGTCCGTGGCCCGAATACTCCCGAGCAGCGCTTGTCAGGAGCACGGCTAACCGGAATCCGGCTTGCCCTTTGCTCATGGCTGCGCCTCACGGGTCCGCAACCCACACGGACCCACTGACTTCCCCTCGGGAGGAACAACAAGTGAGGATCAAGCGCACCACCCCCCGCAGCGGCATAGCGAGACACACACGTCTGCTGGCCGTGGCCACCGGACTCGTGGCCGTCGGCGCGCTCGCCGTCCCCGCCGCCAACGCCAACGACGTCTCCACCTTCAGCTCGGCGCAGCTCACCAAGGCGAGCGACGCGGTGCTCGACGCGGATGTCGCAGGCACCGCATGGAGTGTCGACAAGGCGACGAACCGCCTGGTCGTCACCGCCGACAGCACCGTCTCCAAGGCCGAGATCGCCAAGATCAAGGAGGCGGCGGGCAGCAATGCGGGCGCCCTCAAGGTCGAACGCACTCCCGGCAAGTTCAGCAAGCTGATCTCCGGCGGCGACGCGATCTACGCGTCCAGCTGGCGCTGCTCGCTCGGCTTCAACGTCCGCAGCGGCAGCACCTACTACTTCCTCACCGCCGGTCACTGCACCGACGGCGCGGGCACCTGGTGGGCCAACTCCGCGAAGACCACGGTGCTCGGCAGCACGCACGGCTCCAGCTTCCCGACCAACGACTACGGCATCGTCAGGTACACGAACTCCTCGATCACCAAGTCGGGCACGGTCGGCAGCCAGGACATCACCAGCGCGGGCAACGCCACCGTGGGCCAGAACGTCACCCGGCGCGGCTCGACCACCGGCACCCACACCGGCCGGGTCACCGGCCTGAACGCCACCGTCAACTACGGCGGCGGCGACATCGTCTACGGCATGATCAAGACCACGGTCTGCGCCGAACCCGGCGACAGTGGCGGCCCGCTCTACGCGGGGTCGAAGGCGCTCGGCCTCACCTCGGGCGGCAGCGGCAACTGCTCATCGGGCGGCACGACGTTCTTCCAGCCGGTCACCGAGGCGCTGAGCGCGTACGGCGTGAGCGTCTACTGATCCACGCGTGAGCGTCCACTGATCCACGTATGACTGAGGCACGTACAACAACTGGTTCACGTACGACCTGATCCACGCGCGGCTGACCCACGCACGGCCAGTCTGCAGCCAGCAGCAGGGGAGCCCTCGTCCGGAAGTCCGGGCGGGGGCTCTCTCCTGTCTCCCGTCTCCCTTTGTGCGCCCTGCGGCGCTACCTTCGAAGTGCACGCCCAACACGCCCAATTCGGACCCTGGGGGGCCGGCATGGTCGAGGAGCTGGTGGCGGCGGGAGTAGCCGTCGGGTCTGTCGGAGCGGTCTATGTGATGGCTGCGGCGCGTGTCGTCAAACAGTACGAACGGGGCGTGGTGCTCCGGCTCGGGAAGCTGCAGCGTGCGGTGCGCGGGCCCGGGTTCACGATGGTCGTGCCGTTCGTGGACCGGCTCCGTAAGGTGAACATGCAGATCGTGACGATGCCGGTCCCCGCGCAGGACGGCATCACCCGGGACAACGTCACGGTGCGCGTGGACGCCGTCATCTACTTCAAGGTGATCGACGCCGCTGAGGCCGTCGTGCAGGTGGAGGACTATCGTTTCGCGGTCTCGCAGATGGCGCAGACGTCATTGCGCTCGATCATCGGCAAGAGCGATCTCGACGATCTGCTCTCCAACCGCGAGCAGCTCAACCAGGGCCTGGAGTTGATGATCGACTCCCCGGCCGTCGGCTGGGGCGTGCAGATCGACCGGGTCGAGATCAAGGACGTGTCGCTTCCGGAGACCATGAAGCGCTCGATGGCCCGGCAGGCCGAGGCCGACCGAGAGCGGCGGGCCCGCGTGATCAACGCGGACGCCGAGCTGCAGGCCTCCAAGAAGCTGGCCCAGGCGGCACATGAGATGGCGGACGAACCGGCGGCGCTCCAACTGCGCCTGCTCCAGACCGTGGTGGCCGTCGCCGCCGAGAAGAACTCCACTCTCGTACTGCCCTTCCCCGTGGAGCTCCTGCGCTTCCTGGAGCGGTCCACGCAGGGGCAGCCGCCGCCCGCGGGCGCGCCCGATCAAGTATCCGCGGGGTCCGGGCCTCCCGTATCCGCGGGGGCCGAGCATCCCGCCACCGTGACCGAAACCCCCGCCGTCGCGCTGCCGGATTTCGGTGCTCCGGATTCGGAAGCCGGTGAGCGGGACGCGCCAGGAACGTCGAGAACCGGACAGGACTAGTCCTTACCCGCTGCCGATCACCCGCTCGCACGCGGTGTTTGCAGCGGGGACCGACGTGGTGGGACCGGCGTCGGTGAGGCTTCGGTGAAGACACGGGGGGCGCGCGGTGACTGTCGCGTGCGCGTCCTGAAGTAGACCTTGTGTGCTACCGGGCGGTATCGGGATAGTGGGCCCACCCTTTGGCATGGACGCGGC
The DNA here is from genome assembly GCF_040730185.1 of Streptomyces sp. Je 1-332. Classification (NCBI taxonomy): domain Bacteria; kingdom Bacillati; phylum Actinomycetota; class Actinomycetes; order Kitasatosporales; family Streptomycetaceae; genus Streptomyces; species Streptomyces sp. Je 1-332. The sequence continues at coordinate 1,654,984 of NZ_CP160402.1, read as the reverse complement.
TTTCGCAGCGTGAGCGACTCCTTGCCGGTACGCCTTCCGGTCCCCAGGTCCCCACACCGAACGGGCCGACCCCCCACAGGAGGACGTGACTTGAAGCACCGACGCATATCCAAGCGACGTGCAGCCGTGGCAGGTGCGGGCATCACCGCACTGATCGCCGCCGGAATCACCTTCCAGACTGCGAACGCGAGTGAGAGTGCCCCGACCCCCACGCCGGACACCCTCTCGGTCGCGAAGGCCGGAAAGCTCGCCTCGTCCCTCGGCAAGGACCTCGGCCTGGACGCGGCCGGTACGTACTACGACGCCAAGGCCAAGAACCTCGTCGTGAACGTCCTCGACAAGAGTGCTGTCGACGCCGTCGAGTCGGCGGGCGCCAAGGCGAGAATCGTCGAGAACTCCCTCGCCGAGCTGAAGAGCGCCCGCACGACGCTCAGCGACAAGGCGTCCATCCCCGGCACCTCGTGGGCGGTCGACCCGGCCACCAACAAGGTCGTCGTCACGGCGGACCGCACGGTCAAGGGTGCCCAGCTCGACAAGCTCGGCGCGGTCGTGAAGAAGCTCGGCTCCAAGGCCGAACTCCAGCGCAGCAAGGGGGAGTTCAAGCCCTTCATCGCAGGTGGCGACGCCATCTGGGGTGGCGGCAGCCGCTGCTCGCTCGGCTTCAACGTGGTCAAGGACGGCGCTCCGCACTTCCTGACCGCGGGCCACTGCACCGAAGCGGTGACCAGCTGGTCCGAGGAGCAGGGCGGCCCGGCCATCGGTGAGAACGCGGGCTCCAGCTTCCCCGAGAACGACTACGGCATCGTCAAGTACAGCGGCGACACCGCGCACCCGAGCGAGGTGAACCTCTACAACGGCTCGACGCAGGCCATCACCAAGGCGGGCGACGCGACCGTCGGCCAGAAGGTGCAGCGCAGCGGCTCGACCACGCAGCTGCACGACGGCACGGTCACCGGTCTCGACGCCACCGTGAACTACGGCAACGGCGACATCGTCAACGGACTCATCCAGACCGACGTCTGCGCCGAGCCCGGCGACAGCGGCGGCGCGCTCTTCGCGGGCGACACCGCGCTCGGTCTCACCTCGGGCGGCAGCGGTGACTGCAGCGCCGGCGGGGAGACGTTCTTCCAGCCGGTTCCGGAGGCGCTGTCCGCCTTCGGTGCGGAGATCGGCTAGTCAGGAGCGCCCCCGGCAGGGGGCAGCGGGACAGGGGCCGGTCCGCCGCCATGGGCGGGCCGGCCTCTTTTCCATGTGTCCTTGTGAAAACATTCACAAGGACCTTTGACCTGCTCAGAGGGGTCTTATGCGGCGCCCGAAGGCCGGCGGACGGGTGTCGAATGGAGGTATCAGCGAAAAGGTCTCACCGAAGGAGCCCCGCCATGGAGGCCAACGAGATGGTGGACGGACTGGTCAAGGGAGCGCTGACCGCGCTCGGCCGGTTCGCGTCGTACGACCAGGAGCAGGTCGACCACATCGTCAAGAAGGCCTCCCTCGCCGCGCTGGGCCGGCACGGGGATCTCGCGAGGCTGGCCGTGGAGGAGACGGGCCGCGGGCTCTTCGAGGACAAGGCCGTCAAGAACCTCTTCGCCTGCGAGCACGTCGTCAACTCGATGCGCGGCCTGAAGACCGCGGGCGTCATCTCCCGCGACGAGCTGAACGGCATCACCGAGATCGCCGAACCGGTCGGCGTCGTCTGCGCCATGACCCCGGTGACCAACCCGACGTCGACGACCCTCTTCAAGGCACTCATCGCCCTGAAGACCCGCAACCCGATCATCTTCGCCTTCCACCCCAGCGCCCAGCGCTGCTCCGCCGAGGCCGCCCGCGTCGTGCGCGACGCCGCGATCGAGGCCGGCGCCCCCGCCGACTGCGTGCAGTGGATCGAGGAGCCCTCGATGGAGGCGACGGGGCTGCTGATGAACCACAAGGGCGTCTCCACCATCCTCGCCACCGGCGGCAACGCCATGGTCAAGTCCGCCTACTCCTGCGGCAAGCCCGCGCTCGGCGTCGGCGCGGGCAACGTACCCGCGTATGTCGCACGCAGCGGCAAGCTGCGCCGCGCGGTGCACGACATCGTGCTCTCCAAGGCCTTCGACCACGGCATGATCTGCGCATCGGAGCAGGCCGTGATCCTCGACAAGGAGGTCTACGACGCGGGGATCGCGGAGTTCCAGCGGCTCGGCGCGTACGTCGTCACGGCGGCCGAGAAGACCAAGCTGGAGGAGTTCGTCTTCGGGACGACGGCCTTCGGCGCCGACTGCGCGGGCGCGAAGCTGAACGCGGCCGTCGTCGGCAGGTCCCCGCAGTGGATCGCCGAGCAGGCCGGATTCGAGGTCCCCGAGGGCACCTCGGTCATCGTCGCCGAGTGCGCGGAGGTCGGCGACGGTGAGCCGCTCACCCGCGAGAAGCTCTCCCCGGTCCTGGCCGCCCTGAAGGCCGACTCCACCGAGCAGGGCCTCGAACTGGCCGCCCGGATGGTCGAGTTCAACGGCCTGGGCCACAGCGCCGCCATCCACACCGAGGACGAGGAACTCGCCGAGGAGTTCGGCAGGCGGGTCAAGGCGGTGCGCGTCATCGTCAACGCGCCCTCGACCTTCGGCGGCATCGGCGACGTCTACAACGCCTTCCTGCCCTCGCTCACCCTCGGCTGCGGCTCCTACGGACACAACTCGGTGTCCAACAACGTCTCCGCGGTCAACCTGATCAACGTCAAGCGGATCGGACGGCGCAACACCAACATGCAGTGGTTCAAGGTCCCGCCGAAGATCTACTTCGAGCGCAACTCCCTGCGCTACCTGGGGGAGATGGACGGCATCAGGCGCGTCTCGATCGTGACGGACAAGACGATGTCGACGCTCGGCTTCGTGCGGCGGGTGACCGACATCCTCGCCGCGCGCCCCGAGGCCGTCACCGTCCAGGTCATCGACGACGTCGAGCCCAACCCGGAGCTCGCGACCGTCCGGGCCGGAGCCGCGCGCATGCGGGACTTCGAGCCGGACACGATCATCGGGCTCGGCGGCGGGTCGCCGATGGACGCCGCCAAGATCATGTGGCTGATGTACGAGCACCCGGAGATCGAGTTCGCCGACACCAAGGAGAAGTTCTTCGACATCCGCAAGCGGGCCTTCAAGTTCCCGGGCCTCGGCGAGAAGGCGCAGATGGTGGCCGTCCCGACCACCTCGGGCACGGGCAGCGAAGTCACCCCCTTCGCCGTCATCTCCGACCCGGAGGCCGCGCAGAAGTACCCCCTGGCCGACTACGCGCTCACCCCGAACGTCGCGATCGTCGACCCGGTCCTGCCGATGAAGCTCCCCGCGACGGTCACCGCCGACTCCGGCTTCGACGCGCTGACCCACGCCACCGAGGCGTACGTCTCGGTGTACGCGAACGACTACACCGACGGGCTCTGCCTCCAGGCGATCAAGCTCATCTTCGAGAACCTGGAGCGGTGCGTCGTGAACGGGGCCGACGATCCCGAGGCGCGCGAGAAGATGCACAACGCCTCGACCGTGGCGGGCATGGCCTTCGCCAACGCCTTCCTCGGCCTGGTGCACGCCATGGCGCACACCCTCGGCAACACCTTCCACGTCTCGCACGGCCGCACCAACGCGCTGCTCCTGCCGCACGTCATCCGGCACAACGGCACGGTGTCGGCCAAGGCGACGCCTTGGCCGAAGGCCGAGGTCTACCGGGCGCCGGAGCGGTTCCAGGAGATCGCCCGGATGCTGGGCCTGGCGGCGGCTTCCCCTGAGCAAGGGGTCGAGTCCTACGCCCGTGCCGTCGAGGAGCTGCGGGCCAAGTGCGGTCTTCCCGGCTCGTTCGCGGAGGAGGGCGTCGATGAGGCGGCCTTCATCGAAGCGCTGCCGGAGCAGGCGATGAACGCGTACGCCGATCAGTGCGCGCCGGCCAACCCCCGGATGCCGATGCTCTCCGAGATGGAGGGGTTGATGCGGCTGGCGTATTACGGGAACGGGGTAGGCGCCTGATCTGGTTCGCCGTCTGCGGGCCGCATGTGGCTGGTCGCGCAGTTCCCCGCGCCCCTGATGAGGCGCCCCTGCGGGGCGCCTCATCGTTTTGGCCAGTACCACAGCGGTTCGTCCAGGAGGCTTTCCCGGCCCGCCACCGTCGTCTGCCCCGACTCCTTGAGCAGTTCTATGGAGTTGACGTCGACGCGGTGGCGGGCCGCTCCCTTGGCGACTGCTTCGGCGAGAGGCTGGGCGTGGGTCACCAGGACGACCTGGGTGTCCTTGGTGGCGGTGAGGATCAGGTCCGCGAGCGGGCGCAGGAGGTCCGGGTGCAGGCTCGTCTCCGGTTCGTTCAGGACGAGGAGGGACGGTGGCCGGGGCGTGAGCAGTGCAGCGGTCCACAGCAGATAGCGCAGCGTGCCGTCGGACAGCTCGGCCGCTCCGAGGGGGCGGTTCAACCCCCGCTGGTGCAGCTGGAGTTCGAAGCGGCCGCCCTGCTCGACGATGCCCACCCGGCTGCCGGGGAAGGCGTCGTCCACCGCCGCGTCGAGCGCCGCCGGGTCGCCGATCTCGCGGATGGTCTGGAGCGCGGCGGCCAGGTCGGCGCCGTCATGGCCGAGGACAGGCGTACGGGTGCCGATGCGGGCGGCGCGGGCGGGGGCTTCGGCGTCCGTGCGGACGTGGTCGTAGAACCGCCAGGAGCGGATCAGCTCGCGCAGCCTGAGCAGGTCGGGGGCCAGCTGCGGGTCGGCCAGTTCGCTCAGCATGCTGTCGTACGGACGGATGCCCTGGGTGCGGTGCCAGCCGCCGTCGGCGGTGCGGGTGCGCACGGCGGGGCCCGCGCGGTCGCAGAGCAGCGCGGCGGGGCGCAGGACGGGCCCGGCCCAGGTGCACTCGCGTTTGATCTCCGGGTCGAGGTTGAACATCGAGGGCGCGGCGCCGGACCCCGAGGTGGGGATCGGGTGGCCGAAGTCCACCCCGTACCCGAACTCGTCGCCCGCGAAGCCGAGTCGGAGGCTGGTCGCCTCCGCCTTCGCGGGGCCCGCCCACAGTGCCGAGGGCAGCCCGCCCTCGCGGGCCAGGGCCGAGACCGCGCCGCCCCGAGCGGAGTCGGCGAGCAGCCGCAGAGCGCGGTACAGGCTCGACTTGCCGGTGCCGTTCGCGCCCGTGACCACGTTCAACCGGTCCAGGGGGACGATCAGTTTGCGCAGGGAGCGGTAGTTCTCGACGGCCAGGGTGGTGATCATTGCTCCAGCCTCGCACCCGGGTCTGACAACGGCCGGGGGAAGCGGGCCTTCACCGGCGGTGGGCGCCGGTGTCCGTCTCCGGTTCCTCCATCGCCGGCCGCCGGCCCGGCTGGCGGTCCCCGCGCAGCGCGGACATGGCCAGGGTGATGACGGTGCCGAGGACCGCCCAGGCGGCGAGCACCAGCATCGGGCCGGTGATCGCGTTGCCCTTGAAGTACGCGATGGAGCGGGCCACCCAGGTACCGGCGCCCGGCGGCAGCCAGGGGCCGATCTCCTTCCAGAACGGCGGCAGCATCGGCAGCGGGAAGGCGCCGCCCGCGCTCGGGTTGCCGGCGATCACGACGAGCAGGACGGCGAGGCCGATGCCCACGATGCCGGTGAGCGACTGCAGGGCGAGCGTGATCATGCCGACCGAGAAGACGACGAGCGAGCCGAGGCCCCACAGGCCCATGATGCTGCCGGGCAGGGCACCCAGGACCGGCCCGATGATGAGCGCGCCGCCCAGGCCGCCCGCGATCGAGTAGAGCGCCATGACGCCGGTCCTGATCAGGGCGCGCTGCCGGTTGGTGGCCCGGGCGCCCGCGCTGATCGCCAGGATCGACGCGCACAGGTAGCCGCCGACGCACCAGCCGACGACCAGGTAGAAGGACGAGAGGCCGTCGAAGTCCCTGGCGGACGCCGGGGCCACGTCCACGGTCTTGACCGTCCGCTTCTCGGCCCCTTCGACCTCGGTGGCGATCTTCTCCAGGGCGGTGGCGAGGGCGGAGCCGCCGCCGGAGCCGACCAGGAGGGTGTCGTCGGTGCCCTGGGGGTCGAGGAGCAGGGCGCCGTCGATGTCACGGTTCATGATCTGGTGCTGAGCCGCGGCCTCGTCCTTGAGCACACGCGGGTCGAGCGGGTCGCCGGGGAGCTTCCCGAGCTTGTCCGCCGTCTCCTTGGCCGCCGGGCCCGGAGCGACGACCCCGAAGGGCACGTCCTTCGGCTTCGGGTCGTGCAGGGCCCCTACGTAGGACGCGATGAACAGCAGCTGCAGGGCCAGTACACCGATGACCAGCAGGGCTGCTCGCGGGGTGACGGCGCTCTTCAACTCATCGGTGAAACTCATGCCCCCACGCTCCGTGTCCCCTGCTGTTTGCGCAGGTGGGCGGGGCCGAATGGGCGAAGAGGGTGCGGTTTCGCTCGGGCATCGCACAACGGTGTCGTACACGCGTTCGAAAGTTGGTCTATGGTGGAGGCGGGGGATGTGAGGTCGGATCGGTTCAGGGTTTCAGGAGGTGCGTGTGCCAGGGTTCACGCATCTGCACACCGTCTCCGGGTTCTCCCCGCGGTACGGGGCCTCGCACCCGGAGCGGCTCGCCGAGCGCGCCGCCGAGCGGGGCATGGACGCCCTCGCGCTCACCGACCGGGACACCCTCGCGGGGACCGTCCGGTTCGCCAAGGCCTGTGCGAAGGCGGGGGTGCGGCCGCTGTTCGGGGCCGAGCTCGCGGTGGGGGAGCCCGCACCGTCGAGCGGTGCGCGGCGGCGGACCCCGGTGCGCGGAGGTGCCTTCATCGACGAGTCGACCCCGCGCGTGACCTTCCTCGCCCGCGACGGCGCCACGGGCTGGGCCGCGCTGTGCCGCCTGATCACCGCCGCCCACCGGAGCGGCGAGGGGCAGCCCGTGCTTCCGTGGGAGGAGAACCACGGGGACGGCATGACCGTGCTGCTGGGCCCCGCATCCGACGTGGGGCGCGCGCTCGCCGCCGGGCGCCCCGACCGGGCCGCCCGCCTCATCGCACCCTGGCGCGAGCGCTACGGGGACGCGCTGCGCCTGGAGTCCGTCTGGCACGGGCGTGAAGGCACCGGACCCGGTTCGCTCCGCCTGGCCGCCCGCACGGTCGGCTTCGCCGCCGAGCAGGGTGTGCGCCCCGTCCTGAGCAACGCGGTCCGCTACGCCGACGCCGGCATGGGCCCGGTCGCCGACGTGCTCGACGCCGCGCGCCGCCTCGTCCCCGTCGACCCGACCAAGGAGCTCGACACCGGCGAGCGGTGGCTGAAGGGCGCCGACGCCATGCTGGGCAACGCCGAGCGGATCGTGGAGGCGGCCGGCTTCCGCCGTGACACCGCCCACCGCCTCGTCGAGCAGACGCAGGCGGCCGCCGCCGAGTGCGTCGTCGACCCCGAGGACGACATCGGCATCGGTTCCGTGCGCTTCCCCGAGCCGCACCTCGTCGGCGCCGGACGCCGCAGCGCCCAGCGCGTGCTCGCCTCGCGGGCGGCGGCGGGAATGGTGCGGCGCGGGTACGACCGCCTCCCGGAAGCCCGTGGCTACTGGGAGCGGATGCACCACGAGCTGGACATCATCGCGTACCACGGCTTCGCCTCCTACTTCCTCACCGTGGCCCAAGTGGTCGACGACGTACGCGACTTGGGTATCAGGGTGGCGGCGCGCGGCTCCGGTGCCGGGTCCCTGGTCAACCACCTCATCGGCATCGCGCACGCCGACCCCGTCGAGCACGACCTGCTCATGGAGCGGTTCCTGTCCACACGGCGTGCCGTCCTGCCGGACATCGACATCGACGTGGAGTCGGCGCGCCGCATCGAGGTCTACCGCGCGATCATCGAGCGCTTCGGCACCGACCGGGTCGCGACCGTCGCCATGCCCGAGACCTACCGGGTCCGCCACGCCATCCGCGATGTGGGCGCCGCGCTCTCCATGGACCCGGCCGAGATCGACAAGATCGCCAAGGCCTTCCCGCACATCCGCGCGCGGGACGCCCGCTCGGCGATGGAGGAGCTGCCCGAACTGCGGGAGGTGGCGGGACAGCAGGAGCGGCACGGCCGCCTGTGGGAACTCGTCGAGGCCCTGGACGCGCTGCCGCGCGGGGTCGCCATGCACCCGTGCGGGGTGCTGCTCTCCGATGCCTCACTGCTCGCGCGTACGCCCGTCATGCCCACCAGCGGCGAGGGCCTGCCCATGTCCCAGTTCGACAAGGACGACGTGGAGGACCTCGGGCTGCTCAAGCTCGACGTGCTCGGCGTGCGGATGCAGTCGGCGATCGCGTACGCGGTGGGGGAGGTCGAGCGGGCCACAGGCGCGCGGGTGGACGTGGACGCGGCGCCGCCGGACGACCCGGCGACGTATCAACTCATCAAGTCCACCGAGACGTTGGGCTGCTTCCAGATCGAGTCGCCGGGCCAGCGGGACCTGGTCGGGCGGCTGCAGCCCGCGACCTTCCACGACCTGGTCGTCGACATCTCGCTCTTCAGGCCGGGCCCCGTCGCCGCCGACATGGTGCGGCCCTTCATCGAGGCCCGGCACGGCCGCGCGCCCATCCGCTATCCGCACCCGGACCTGGCGGGTCCGCTCAAGGAGACGTACGGCGTCGTCGTCTTCCACGAGCAGATCATCCAGATCGTGGACATCATGACCGGCTGCGGGCGCGACGAGGCGGACCGGGTGCGGCGCGGGCTTTCCGACCCCGAGTCGCAGGGGCGGATCCGGTTCTGGTTCGCGCAGCAGGCGGCGGCCAAGGGCTACGACGCCGAGACGATCGGCCGGACGTGGGAGATCGTCGAGGCCTTCGGCTCGTACGGCTTCTGCAAGGCGCACGCGGTGGCCTTCGCCGTGCCGACGTACCAGTCGGCGTGGCTGAAGGCCCATCACCCGGCCGCCTTCTACGCGGGGTTGCTCACGCACGACCCCGGCATGTACCCGAAGCGGCTGCTGCTCGCGGACGCGCGGCGGCGAGGGGTGCCGATCCTTCCGCTGGACGTGAACCGGTCCGCGGTCGCTCACCGTATCGAACTGGTGTCTGGTTCTGATACGGCTCCGGACCGCTGGGGTCTGCGCCTCGCCCTCTCCGACGTCCACGGCATCAGCGAGGCCGAGGCCGAGCGGATCGCCGACGCGCAGCCCTACGCCTCGCTCCTCGACTTCTGGGAGCGGGCCAGGCCGAGCAAGCCGGTCGCGCAGCGGCTCGCACAGGTCGGCGCGCTCGACGCGTTCGGCGCCAATCGCCGCGACCTGCAACTGCACCTGACGGAGCTCCGGCGGGGCTCGCGGGGCGCCGCCGGGGCCCAACTCCCCCTGTCCGGCGGCCGGAAGACGGCACCCGCCGGGCTTCCCGACCTGGACGACGCGGAGCGGCTCAGCGCCGAGCTCGGCGTCCTCGGCATGGACTCCTCACGCCATCTCATGGGCGACCACACCGAGTTCCTCCGGGAGCTCGGCGTGCGGAGCGCCCGCCGCCTGCGGGAGGCCGAACACGGGGCGACCGTCCTGGTCGCGGGCGCCAAGGCGGCCACCCAGACCCCGCCGATCCGCTCCGGGAAACGCGTCATCTTCACCACCCTGGACGACGGCACGGGCCTGGTCGACCTGGCCTTCTTCGACGACGCCCACGAACGGTGCGCGCACACCGTCTTCCACTCCTGGCTGCTCCTGGTCCGCGGAGTGGTGCAGCGGCGCGGGCCGCGCAGCCTCAGCGTGGTCGGCGCCGCCGCGTGGAACCTGGCGGAACTGGTGGAGCTGCGGCAGGAGGGCGGGCTCGAAGCGGTGGGGGCGCGCCTCGCCGAGCCGGGACCCGACGGGGAGCCCGACGGGGCCCCGGCGGACGACGGCCGCCGCATCCGGATGTCCACGGGGTACGAGATGCACCCCTGGGCCGACCTCCAGCCACCAGGTGAACGGGCGGCGACGGGACGGAAGTTGTGGCACCAGAGCCCGGGGAGCGCGGGATGAGCACTCTGTGCGTACGGTTCCTCCTGCCGCCCCTGTACGAGGCGGCCATGCCCCGGCTGCTCACGCTGCTCGGTGAGTTCAGCCCGGTCGTCGAGGCCCTGCCGCCGGACTCCGCGCTCGTCGACGTACGGGGAGCGATGCGCTACTTCGGCCGGGACGCCGTCGAGCTCGCCTCGGTGATACGGGTGCGGGCGCTCGCCCACCACGGCGTGGACTGCGTGATCGGCGCGGGCCCCGGCCCGATGCTCGCGCGGATGGCCGCCCGGGAGGCCGCGCCCGGCGTGACCCGGGCCGTGGGCGCGGATGTGGACGCCGTCGCGGAGTTCCTCGGGCCGAAGCCGGTCGTCGAACTGCCGGGGGTCGGCCGCGCCACCGCCCGCACCCTGTGCTCGTACGGGCTCGACTCCGTCGGCAAGGTGGCCGCCGCGCCGCTGTCCACGCTGCAGCGCCTCGTCGGCGCCCGCGCCGGCCGCGAGCTGCACGAGAAGGCACACGGCGTGGACCGCGCACGCGTCGTGCCGAACGCCGCCGCCCGCTCCCTCGCCGCCGAACGGCCCTTCCCGCGCGACGAGTTGGACCCCACGCGGCACCGCAGGGCGCTGCTCTCCCTCACCGAGGAACTCGGTGCGCGGATGCGCGACGAGGACCAGGTATGCCGCTCCCTGACCCTCACCGTGCGCTACGCGGACCGTTCCACCACCACCCGCACGCGCGCACTGCCCGAGCCGACCGCGCACTCCTGCGCACTGACCGGATCCGCGTACCGGATGTACGAGGCGCTCGGCCTCCAGCGGGCCAGGGTGCGCGGCATCTCGCTGCGCGCCGAAGGGCTCGGACCCGCCGAACACGCCGCCCACCAGCTGATGTTCGACCCGGTGGACGACAGGGCCCGCAAGCTCGAAGCGGTGGCCGACCGGGCACGGGCGAAGTTCGGTCCTGGCGCGATCGTGCCGGGCACGCTGGCGGCGTAGCACCGCACTCCTCACAGATCCCGGCGGCGCACGGCGAGGACCATGACGATCACCGCGGCCACCGGCCACGCCGCGAACACGATCCACGCCTCCGTGACCGTCTCCGCGTACTTGGCCGGCGGGTGTTCCATCGCGGGGTTCTCGATGAGGGTGTTCCACGCGGTGATCGGCATCGCGTTGCCGAGCTCCTTCACCCACCGGTATGTGTCGCCCTGGAGGAAGGCGGGCGCAAGGACCAGCGACACGAGGGTCGTGACGATGCTGCCCGTGGCATGCCGCACGAGCGCCGCCACGGCCATGCCCACGAGCGCGCTCAGCGGTATGAGCAGCGCGGACGCCGCGACGGCACGCAGCGCGCCCGGATCGCCGATCGACAGACCGCCGTGCTCCCGCAGGATCGCCTGCGTCACGCCGAACGAGGCCACGGAGACGAGCACCCCGAGCACGGCCGTCACCGCCGACATGACGACCGCCTTGGCCAGCATCACCGCACGCCGGTCGGGGACGGCCGTGAACGTCGTACGGATCAGTCCGCTGGTGTACTCGCCGAAGACCGCGAGAGCGCCCACGCTGCCCGCGACGACCATCAGGATCTGCCAGGCGGGGTCGACGAACGCGCTGGACAGCGCGTCGTACCGCATCCGCGGGTCCATCGGCGCGGGCGCGTCCCGTTGTGAGAGCCAGTCGAGGTTCGTCAGCGCGGAGTTCACGTTGATCCCGGTGACCGCCGGCGCGCCGATGGCGAGGACCCAGTAGGTGGAGCGCAGCGACCACAGCTTGATCCACTCGGCGGCGAGGAGATGGCGGAAACGGGCCCGCGGCCCGGTGGCCCCGGTGACCTCGGTGGCCGGGGGAGGGGTGGTAGTGGTCGTCATCGGGCATCTCCCGCTAGGTATTCGACGCTGTCGGCGGTCAGTTCCATGAACGCCGCTTCCAAAGAGGCGGCCCGGGTGGCGAGTTCGTGGAGTCGCACCCCGTGCCGGAAGGCGAGGTCGCCGATGCGGGCCGCGGGCAGGCCGGTGACGGTGAGGGCATCGCGGTCCTCCTGGACGCGGGCGCCCTCGGCGGTCAGGAGCTCCTTCAGGGCGAGGGCGTCGGGCGTGCGCACCGTGACGCTCAGCCGGGTGCCGCGCGCGGCGAACGCGGTGACGCTCTCGGCGGCGATGAGCTCGCCACGGCCGATGACGACGAGCTGGTCGGCGGTGTTCTCCATCTCGGACATGAGGTGGCTGGAGACGAACACGGTGCGGCCATCGGCGGCCAGGCGCCGGAAGAGCCCGCGTACCCACAACACGCCTTCCGGGTCGAGGCCGTTGAGGGGTTCGTCGAAGAGGAGCACCGGCGGGTCGCCGAGCAGCGCGGTGGCGATCCCGAGGCGCTGGCGCATGCCGAGGGAGAAGCCGCCCACGCGCCGCCCGGCCACCTCGGCGAGGCCGACCTCGTCGAGCACCACGGCCACTCTGCTCCGGGGGATGTCGTTGCCATGGGCCAGGGCGCGCAGATGGGCGCGGGCCGTACGACCGCCGTGCACGTCGCCCGCGTCGAGCAGCGCACCGACGTGCCGCAGGCCGCGCGGCCGGTCCCGGAAGGGCCGGCCGTCGATGGTGGCGCTTCCGCCGCTGGGGGCCACCAGGCCGAGCAGCATCCGCAGGGTGGTCGTCTTGCCCGCGCCGTTCGGGCCCAGGAACCCGGTGACATGCCCCGGGCGCACCGTGAAACTCAGGTTCTGTACGGCGCTCTTGGCGCCGTAACGCTTCGTCAGTTCGTTGACCTCGATCATGTGAGCCACGGTGCCGCCGACCGGGGCGGCGCGGCATCGGGCCGGGGGCCATACCGCCGCGGGCCCGGCAGCCCACGGGCGTACGACTCCGGGCCAATACCCCCGCGCGGAAAGGCCACATACGATCAGCGCATGGACATCGACCCAGGTGAGGCCACGGCCGGGGAGGGGCGGAGCCGACGCGTGCCCGGTCGCCTGTGGCCGGCCGTGCGCACGGGCCTCGCCTGGACCGGGGCCGCCCTCTTCCCGGCCGTCACCAACGTCACGTTCGCCGACGGGCAGCAGGGCTTCGACCTCCTGATGGTCCTCGCGTCGGTCCTGCTCCTCGCTGTGATCGCCTCGCTGCTGCGGCGCAGGCCACTGCCCGCCCTGGCCCTGCTGCTCCTGGGCGGGGTCACGGCCACGATGGAGATGCGCACGACGCAAGTCAGCTATCTCCAGGCCCTGGTGGGGGTCTGCGCCGTCGGCTTTCTCGCGGCCACCCGCGCGCGCCGTACGTCGGTCACCGCCGCCCTCCTGGCGTTCACGGCACAGCTGGGCAGCCTCTTCGGCTTCCCGGTCGACCCCGACTGCCACCCCCGCCCGTACGACAGCCACTGCGTGGCGTCCCAGTGGGCCAACGACAGAGGTCAGACCGCCGTGTTCTTCGCCGTCCTCCTCATCGCCGCCTGGATGGCGGGCAGTTCGGCCCGGGAACGCCGTACCCATGCCGAAGCCCTGCGTGCCCAGAACACGGCCCGCGCCATCACCGCCGAACGGCTGCGCATCGCGAGGGAGTTGCACGACATGATCGCGCACAGCATCGGCGTCATAGCCATCCAGGCGGGTGTGGGCAGCCGGGTCATCGACACCCAGCCCGCGGAGGCCCGCAACGCCCTCAGGACCATCGAGGCCACCAGCAGGGAGACCCTCGCGGGGCTGCGCCGGACGCTGGTCGCGTTGCGCAGGGCCGAGCCGGAACCAGACGCCGCCGACGGGGCCGCTGATCGGGCCGCCGGCCGTACCGCTGACAAAGCCGCCACCGCTGACTCGTCCGCGCCGCCCCGTGAACCCGCCCCCGGGCTCGCCGACATCGACCGCCTCGCCGTGGCGGCCCGGGACGCCGGGGTCCGTGCGGAGATCCGCAGGGTGGGGGAGCGCGGGCCGCTGCCGGCCGACATCGACCTGGCCGCGTTCCGCATCCTCCAGGAGGCCCTCACTAATGTCGTACGGCACGCGGGGACGGACACCTGCCGGGTGACCGTCGAGCAGAGGGAGGGCGAACTGTCCCTCGCGGTCGAGGACGACGGCCGCGGTGGTCTGCCCGCCGGCACCGGGTTCGGCCTCGTCGGCATGCGTGAGCGAGTCGTCCTGCTGCACGGCCGGTTCACCGCCGGGCCGCGGCCCGAGGGCGGCTTCCGGGTGGCCGCGCTGCTGCCCCTGCCGCCGGTGGAGGCCCGATGACCGGCGCCGCCCGCCCCGCCGCCCCCGCGGTCCGGGTGCTGCTCGCCGACGACCAGCCCCTCGTCCGCGCGGGCCTGCGCGTCCTGATGGCCGACACCCCGGACATCGAGGTCGTGGGGGAGGCGGGGACGGGCACCGAGGCGGTGCGCATGGCCCGCGACTTACGCCCCGACGTCGTCGTGATGGACATCCGCATGCCCGGCATGGACGGCATCGAGGCGACGCGCCTGATCACTGCCGAGCTGGGGCAGACGCGTGTGCTCGTCCTCACCACCTTCGATGACGACGACTACGTGTACGGCGCGCTCCGCGCGGGCGCGAGCGGATTCCTCGTCAAGGACATGGCGCTGGAGGACATCCTCGGGGCGATCCATGTCGTGGCCGCCGGCGAGGGCCTGATCGCGCCGAGCGTCACCCGGCGCCTGATCGCGGAGTTCGCCGCGCGGCCGGACCCGGCGCCGCGGGCGGACCGGCGGACGGTCGACGGCATCACCGACCGCGAGTGCGAGGTGCTCACGCTGGTCGGCCGCGGCCTGTCCAACGCGGAGATCGCCGCTGAACTCTTCATCACCGTGGCGACGGTGAAGGCGCATGTGGCGCGGCTCTTCACCAAGCTGGACTCCCGGGACCGGGTCCAACTGGTCATCATCGCGTACGAGGTGGGACTGGTGTCGCCCCCGCGGTAGGGCCTCCTGGGTCCATGGCGGCGACAGGTCCCGGGGCGACCGTGCCAGTGAGCGCTGGAAGTTTTGCCGACGCGCAACTTCACACTTTTACTACTCGCCCGTAATTTGTCGTGTGCACGGCATCCTCGTGATCCGGATCACAGGGCTCACTCATCGCACCTCCCTTGAGCCGCAAGGAGATCACCCGATGCTGCCCTGGAGACGCACGCTCAGAGCGTTCACCGCCGCCCTCCTCATGACACTTCTCGTGACGGGCCTGCTCACCCTCACCCCCGCCGCCACCACGGCGTCCGCCGCCCCCGCCGCTCCCGCTGCCACCTCGCGAGGCTGGAACGACTACGACTGCAAGCCGTCCGCCGCACACCCCCGACCCGTGGTCCTCGTCCACGGAACCTTCGGCAACTCCGTCGACAACTGGCTCGTCCTCGCGCCCTACTTGATGAGGCGCGGCTACTGCGTCTACTCCCTCGACTACGGCCAGCTGCCCGGAGTGCCGTTCTTCAACGGGCTCGGTCCGATCGACAAGTCGGCCGAGCAGCTCGACGGCTTCGTCGACAAGGTGCTCGCCTCGACGGGTGCGGCCGAAGCCGACCTCGTCGGCCATTCGCAGGGCGGCATGATGCCCCGCTACTACCTGAAGTTCCTCGGCGGCGCGGAGAAGGTGAACGCCCTGGTCGGCCTCGCGCCGGACAACCACGGCACCACGCTGCTCGGCCTCACCAAGCTGCTGCCCTACTTCCCGGGCATCGAGGACCTGCTCACCACCAAGACGCCCAGCCTCGCCGACCAGGTGGCCGGATCGCCGTTCCTGACCAAGCTCAACGAAGGCGGCGACACCGTTCCCGGCGTGCGCTACACCGTCATCGCCACCAAGTACGACGAGGTGGTCACCCCGTACCGCACGCAGTTCCTCGACGGCCCCGGCGTACGCAACGTGACCATCCAGGACCTGTGCCCCGTCGACGTGTCGGAGCACGTGGCGATCGGGATCCTCGACCGCGTCGCCCACCACGAGGTCGCGAACGCGCTCGACCCGGCGCACGCGACGCCGAGCACCTGCTTCTCCTGAGCCGAGAGCCGCCGCTGAGGGATCTCAGCGGCGGCTCAGCGCGTCCTCGTTCTCAGAGAGTTCAGCGGCCGTGGCGCGCCGTGCGGCGGCGGGCCGCGCCGAACATGGCCGCGGCGCCGATCGCGAGGGCGGCGGCGCCGCCGATCGCGATGTACGGGGTGGTGCTGTCGCCGCCGGTCTCGGCGAGGTTCTCGTTGGTGGCAGCGGCGGGCTTCGCGGCGCCGCCGTTCACCTCGGGCTGGTTCGCGGCGGTGTCGTCGCCCGCGGAGGGCGCCGCCTCGGAGGCGTCGGCGCCGGTCTCGGCGTCGCTGTCGCCGTGGCCGTGGTGCTCGACGGTGGACTTGTCCGCGCCCGCGGCGATGTCCTGCTCGGAGGGCGCGGAGGCGGTCGGGGCCGGAGCCGCGGCCTCGGCGCCGCCGCTGTCGCCACCGCCGCTGTCCTTGCCGAAGACGACGTCGGAGCAGGTGTAGAAGGCCTCGGGGGAGTCCGAGCGCTGCCAGACCGAGTAGATCAGGTGGCGGCCCGACTTGGCCGGGACCTTGCCGTCGAAGACGTAGTCACCGTTCTCCATCTTCGGGTCGGTGACGTCGACGAACGGCTTCTCCTCCAGGTCCGACCACTTCAGGGGCTTGGACGGGTCGTACGAGTCCTTCGTGATGTACAGCTCGAAGGAGCCCTTGTGCGGGGCGGTGCCCTTGTAGCGGAAGGTGTGGTTGCCGCCGGACATCTTGCTCGACGGCCAGTCGGTGCGCGGCAGGTCGAGACCCTTGTACTTGTCGTTGCCCGCGCTGCACAGCTTCCCGTCGGGGATGATCTCCTTCGACTTGCCCGCGGCGTTGGCGATGTTGACGGCGTTCCAGTCGTAGAAGGCCTGCACGCCACTGGCGGCGACCGCGGCCTTGCAGGCAGCCGACTTCGGGGACTCGGGGCCCTCCTGGAAGCACGCGGAGACACGGCTCACCGGGTCCGTCATCGAACCGTGCGCGGCGGCAGGGGCGGCCGAAAGGGCGGTCAGGGCGAGCGGGGCGATCCCGACGGCGGCGATCGCGGCGACCTTGCTTCGGCGTGCGGTCATGAGTGGGTCTCCTCAGCGGCGGTTCTTGGGGGGTGGGGGACACGAGACGGTTGCGAACGGCCGGTGCCGCCCCCCGATCACGTGCGGCGCCGACGGTTCGTAACCGGCCCGGCGACGAGAAAACTAGCCGCTGAAATCCCCGAATTCGCCTGCTGGGAGGGGGTGATGGCGATCTTTATGGTGGGGTTAAGGGAGCCCTCAGGCTCCGCTCAGGTCGCGCCCGATTTGCCCCGGCGAGGTCACCGGCCCGCCGTCACCTTGCCCCGGGGAACCCACCGGGCCCGCCCTCACCGAACCCACCGGTACCGCCGCTCCGGCCGCCCCGTCCCGCCGTACCGCAGCGTCACCTCGACCCGGCCCGTGTCCGCGAAGAACTCCAGGTAGCGCCGCGCGCTGACCCGGGACAGCGCGCCCTCCTGTGCGCACTCCGAGGCGGAGAGACCTGCCGGGTGGCCCCGTAGCGTCTGCTCGACCAGGTCCGCGGTGTGGGCCGCCAGGCCCTTGGGGAGCTCGCGGGAGCCGGGCGGGCGGGGGCCGAAAAGCTGGTCGACGTCCTCCTGGCGCGCCTCGTCCAGACCGTCCAGGCGCGCCCGGAGCGCCGCCACGTGCAGCAACTGCTCACGCAGCGCCGCCTGGTTGAACGGCTTTATGAGGTAGTGCAGAGCCCCGGCCCGCAGCGCCGCACGCACGATCCCCGCGTCCCGCGCGGCCGTGATGAACAGCGCGTCCAGCGGCTGCCGGTCCCGGTCGCGCTCCTCGACGGCACGCAACTCCCGTAGCACCGCGATGCCGTCCATATCGGGCAGATAGATGTCGAGCAGGACCAGATCGGGGCGCAGCCGCTCCACCGCGGCCAGCGCCTCCGCGCCGCTGTGCGCCACTCCCACCACCGAGAACCCGTCCACCGCGGACACATAACGGCTGTGCAGTTTGGCGACCATGAAGTCGTCGTCCACGACCAGGACCCTTGTCATCGCCGCAGGCTATGGGCGCGACCACAACGACCACAACGTCCGTTGATTCCGGAAGAGAGACAGCTTCTTAACGCGCAGGCAACATGTGGGCCACCTCACAGGTTCCCGTCCCCGCGGACGGCGGCCGGGTTCCCGCCCCCACGGGGAGCCCGGCCGCTTCAACTCCTCCGTACCGAACGGCGTACGGAACCACGTACCGACTACGTACCGACAGGTGGTGGCACACGTGCGTCTGCGCACACCCCTTGCCCTGCTCGGGGCCGCGCTGCTCGTGCTCGCAGGGCCGCCGCTGCTCTCCACGGGCAGCGACGCCGAGACCGGCACCCAGATCCCCGGACTGCGCTTCATGGTCCCCAACACCCCGGGCGGCGGCTACGACATCACCGCCCGCACCGCGGCGAAGAACGCCGAGGACGCCGGACTCACCCACAACATCGAGGTGTTCAACCTGCCCGGCGCCGGCGGCACCGTCGGCCTCAGCCGCCTCGTCGGCGAGCACGGCAACGGCAAGCTCGCGATGTCCATGGGCCTCGGCGTCGTCGGCGCCGCGCGCTCGAACGACTCGCCCAAGACCCTCGCCGACACCACCCCGATCGCCCGCCTCACCGAAGAGCCGGACGTCGTCGTGGTCGCCAAGGACTCCCCGTACAAGAACATCAAGCAGCTGATCACGGCCTGGAAGAAGAACCCGGGCAAGCTGCCGGTCGGCGGCGGCTCCTCCCCGGGCGGCCCCGACCACCTCGCCCCCATGCTGATGGCGCGCGCCGCCGGGATCGACCCGAAGAAGGTCAACTACGTGCCCTTCGACGGAGGCGGCGAACTCCTCGCCTCGATCCTCGGCAAGAAGGTCGCCTTCGGCGTCTCGGGCGTCGGTGAGTACCTGGACCAGATCAAGTCGGGCGAGCTGCGCCTCCTCGCCACCACCGGGCCCAAGCGGGCCAAGGGGCTGGAAGGACCGACCCTCAAGGAGTCCGGCTACGACGTGGACTTCACCAACTGGCGCGGCATCGTCGCCCCGCCCGGCCTCTCCGACGCCGAACGCAAGAAGCTCACCGGCCTGGTCAGGAAGCTGCACGACTCCCCGCAGTGGAAGAAGTCCCTCAAGACCAACGGCTGGGACGACGCCTTCCTCACCGGCGACAAGTTCGGCGACTTCCTGGCCGAACAGGACAAGAGCGTGGTGTCCGTGCTGAAGGAGCTGGGACTGTGACGACCCCGACCACCGAGACCCCGCCCGACGAGCACGGCCGCAGCCGACGTACCTGGCTGCGCGAACACTCCGAACTCGGCGTCAGCCTCATGCTGTTGGCCCTCGGCGCCCTCGTCCTCACCGACGCGCTCACCATGGACGTCGAGATCACCCAGCGCGGCCCCATCGGCCCCAAGACGGTCCCGATCGCCGTGGGCATCGGACTGCTCGTCGTCGCCGTGCTCCTCGCGATCGACGTCCTGCGCGGCGGCCGCGGCGAGGCCGAGGGCGGCGAGGACATCGACCTGTCCGAACCCGCCGACTGGCGCACCGTCCTGCTCCTGGCCGGAGTCTTCCTCGGCGCCGCCGTCCTCATCGAACCGCTCGGCTTCCCCGTCGCGGGTGCCCTGCTCTTCTGGGGCGCCGCGTACGCGCTCGGCAGCCGGCACCTGGACCGCGATCCGCTCATCGCGGCGGGGCTCTCCCTCCTCACGTACGTCGTCTTCAACAACCTGCTCGGGGTGCCGCTGCCCGGCGGACCGCTGATGGGAGTGCTGTGACATGAACGCCTTCAACTCCCTGATGGACGGCTTCGGCACGGCCCTCACCCCCATGAACCTGCTCTGGGCGGCCATCGGCGTGCTCCTGGGCACCGCGATCGGCGTCCTGCCCGGCATCGGCCCCGCGATGGCGGTGGCGCTGCTGCTGCCCGTCACCTACGGCCTGGAGCCGACCGGCGCGTTCATCATGTTCGCGGGCATCTACTACGGAGCGATGTTCGGCGGCTCCACGACCTCCATCCTGCTGAACACGCCGGGCGAGAGCGCGGCGGTGGTGGCCGCCATGGAAGGCAACCCGATGGCCAAGTCCGGCCGGGGCGCACAAGCGCTAGCGGCCGCCGCCATCGGGCACTTCGCGGGCGGCATCATCGGCACGATCCTCCTGGTGGCCCTCGCACCGAAGGTCGCGGAGCTCGCGGTCGACATCGGGGCGCCCGACTACTTCGCCATCATGGTGCTCGCGTTCATCGCCGTGACGTCGGTGCTCGGTTCCTCGCGCGTACGAGGGCTTGCCTCCCTGCTCATCGGCCTCACCCTCGGCCTGGTCGGCCTCGACCAGATGACCGGGCAGCAGCGCCTGACCTTCGGCTCGCTCCAACTCGCCGACGGCATCGACGTGGTGATTGTCGCCGTCGGTCTCTTCGCGATCGGCGAAGCCCTGTGGGTCGCGGCCCACCTGCGGCGCACCAGCGGCGAGGCGATCCCCGTCGGCCGCCCCTGGCTCGGCAAGGCGGACGTCAAGCGCACCTGGAAGTCCTGGCTGCGCGGCCCGCTCATCGGCTTCCCGTTCGGCGCGATCCCCGCGGGCGGCGCCGAGATCCCCACCTTCCTCTCGTACGTCACCGAGAAGCGCCTCTCCAAGCACAAGGACGAGTGGGGCAAGGGCGCGATCGAGGGAGTGGCGGGGCCGGAGTCGGCGTCATCCGCTTCGGCCGCGGGCACCCTCGTCTCCATGCTGACGCTCGGCCTGCCCACGACGGCCGTGGCGGCCGTGATGCTCGCCGCCTTCCAGCAGTACGGCATCCAGCCGGGCCCGCTCCTCTTCGAACGCGAGCCGGACCTGGTCTGGGGCCTGATCGCGTCGCTGTTCGTGGGCATGGTCCTGCTCCTGGCCCTGAACCTGCCGCTCGCCCCGGTCTGGGCGAAGCTCCTCCGCATCCCGAGGCCCTACCTCTACGCGGGCATCCTCTTCTTCGCCGCGGTCGGCGCGTACGCGGTCGGCGGCGAGGCCCTGGACCTGGTGATCCTGCTCATCATCGGCCTGATCGGCTTCGGCATGCGACGCTACGGGCTGCCCGTCCTGCCCGCCGTCATCGGCGTCATCCTCGGCCCGAACGCCGAGCAACAGCTGCGCCGCGCCCTGCAGATCAGCGACGGCAGCGTCAGCGGCCTGGTCGACACGCCCTTCTCGATCACGGTGTACGTGATCATCGCGCTGATCGTGCTCTGGCCTCTCCTGAAGAAACTGCTGGTGCGGGGCAGGAGGAGTGACGTAGACGTAAAGGCATGACCCGAGGCACGAACGACGACATCCGCCCGGCGACCGCCGCCGACGTCCCCGCCGTGCAGGCGGTGACGGACGCGGCGTACCACCCCTACATCGAGCGCATCGGTGTCGTGCCCGTCCCCATGGAGGCGGACCACGCGGCGGAAGTGGCGGCGGGGCGGGTGTATGTCACCGGTGACCCGGTGGTGGGTGTCCTGGTCCTCGTCCCGCATGCGGACCACCTGTTCCTGGACAGCATCGCGGTCCACCCCGAGGCCGCGGGCCAAGGGGTGGGCCGCCGCCTGCTCGCCTTCGTGGACGAGCGGGCGCGGTCGCTTGGACTGCCGGAGGTCCGGCTCTACACGAACGCGATGATGTGGGAGAACCGGAAGATCTACCCTCGGTACGGCTACGAGATGGTGGAGCGCAGGGTGGACGGCCCGTACGACCGCTACCACTACCGGAAGAGGCTCTAGCTCCCTCCTCGCCCCGGGATCTCACCCGTCCGGCCACCAGGTCCGCTGGATGTCCTTGCGGACCTCGGAGCGCTCGCGGGGCCGCTCCTCGGCCTCGAATTTCTCCCGGATCTGCCGATTGGTGGGCTTACCGACGGTCTTGTGCACGGTCACACGGCGCATGGCTGCCTCCCTGTACTACCGATGTCCAAGGTGGGACGTCTGTAGACCTCTGCGGGGAGGGTTTCTCATTCGAGTTGGATTGTCAGTGGCGAGTGTCACCATCGCCGGATGACGATCGACTGGGAGACAGAGGCAGCCACCTTCGACGACGAGGCGGACCACGGACTGCGGGACGTGGCGGTGCGGGAGGCGTGGGCGGGGCGCCTGCGGGACTGGCTGCCGGTGGCCCCCGGGGACGTTCTCGACCTGGGCTGCGGCACCGGAAGCCTGTCTTTGCTGGCCGCCGAGCGGGGGCACCGCGTCACGGCGGTGGACCTCTCCCCGAACATGGTGGAGCGGGCCCGCGAGAAGCTGGCGGGGCACGCGGCGGAGGTGCTGGTCGGCGACGCGGACGCGCCCCCGGTCGATGGCCGCCGCTTCGACGTGGTCCTGGCCCGGCACGTGCTGTGGATGCTGCCTGACCTGGAGGCGACGCTGCGGCGCTGGTGCGGGCTGCTGCGGCCGGGCGGCCGCCTGATCCTCGTCGAGGGCGTATGGGGAACGACGAACCCCTCCGGCATCCCCGCGAGCCGTCTGATCGAGGCCCTGACGCCGATGGCCGCCCGTCTGCACTCCGAACGCCTGTCGGGCGACGAGCTGTTGTGGGGCAAGCGAGTGGAGGACGAGCGCTACGCGGTGGTGGCGGTCCTCCCCGAGGAAGAGGCGCCCATCCGTCACAAGGAGGTGGTGGACGTCCACCTCATCCTCCGCCGCGGCGACGAGGTCCTCCTCGCCCGCCGCGCCAACACCGGTTATGGGGATGGCTTGTTCAACCTCCCCTCCGGCCACGTGGAGCCCGGCGAGGACGTCCGCACGGCGGTGATCCGTGAGGCGCGGGAGGAGATCGGCCTCGACCTCGCCCCCGAGGACGTGAGCGCCGAACTGGTCCTCCAGCACCGCGGCCCTGGCGGGGAGGCCCGCATCGGCTGGTTCTTCGAGGCGCGGTACGGCGCGGGCGGCGCCCCCTTCAACGCGGAGCCGGACAAGTGCAGCGAACTCACCTGGCACAAGGCGGCCACACCGCCGGACGACATGGTGGCGTACTGCAGGGCGGCACTTGAGGCCTGGCGGGCGGGGGAGCGGTTCGCCCTGCACTGGCAGGAGGAGGGGGACGCGGTGCGGTTCGAGAGGGGCGGGGCGGACAGGTCGGTGGCCCTCACCCGCACCCGGGGTGTGCACGATGTGGGGGCGGGGGCAGTTGGCGGCAGCGGCCCGGCTTGAACCACCTGGCGTTTCACGCGCCGGGCCTGGCGGACCTGGACCGGATGGTGGCGGAGGCCCCGGGGGCACGGTTGGTGCGCCCCTGGCCGCTGGTCAGCGGTCGCTGGGGGCGGCGGGCTCGGTGGCGGGAGAGGGCGGCGGCGGTGACAGTGGGGCGCCGGCGCGGGCCAGGCGTTCCAGTTCGTCCAACGCGGACAGGGCCTTGGACGCCGCCTCGGGGTCGCGGGTGGCCAGGCCGCTTTGTGTGAACTCGTCCTCGTCCAGGCGGAGGATCGTTCCGCCGTCCGCGGAGCACCACAGGTCGAGGTCCAGGTCCTCCACCGTGAGGGTGGCCCCGTTCCGTACCGCGGGGCGAGTCACGTCGCAGTACCAGCCCTTCAGGACGCCCGTGGACGTGCGGACCTCCTTCACGGCGTACCAGCGGTCTCGCCAGTAGTGCTCCGTGAAGACGTCGCCCGGCTCGAAGCGTACGAAGCCGAAGTCCCGCACCCCGTCCGCCGCCCACGGCGCGCGGACCGTCACCACGGTGCCGTCGTCCGCGATGACCTCCGCCGGGTAGCGGATCTTCGTGCGGCCCGCCTTCATCAGGACGATGTCCAACGTGTCAGCCGAGTTCTCGGACATGACGTACCTCCGTCGCACAGATCTCGTAGCCGAACCACTTGTTGATCGCCAGCATCGGCTCGTTCCCGGCGTCGTTGCCGGTGAACGCCTCCGTGTATCCGGCCGCCCGCGCCCGGTGCAGGGAGTCGTTCTTGGCGAGCTTGGCGAGACCGCGCCCGCGGAACGCGCGGCCCGTGCCGGTCATGCCGCTCGCGTAGCGCGACGCGTCGTCCGTGCGGGCGAGCGTGAAGGCGGCGGGACGGCCGTCCACGACCGCCACGGTGGTCAGTTCGCGGTTCACCAGGGGGTGGTTCCAGGTCTCGGCGAGCCAGTGCCCGTAGTCCGTGAACTCCGCGGCCACATCGCCCGGTTCGTCCGCCACGGTCTCCGCGTCGAGATCGAAGAGGGCGCGCGGGTCGTCCCCGAGCTCCGCTCCCGTACGCAACTCCACCCCATCCGGCAGCTCTTGGCGCGGCGGCAACGGGCCACCTGCCAGGTCGAGGCGGAGGAAGTGGGCCGAGCGGCTCGCGCGGTAGCCGCGGGAGGCGGCGAAAGCACGGTTCGCGGGCTCGTCGAGCACCCAGGAGAAGACCGTGGTCGCTCCCTGGTCCGCGAGGTGAGCCTCCGCCGTCCGCAGGATCAGTGAACCCGCGCCGAGACCGCGCCGCTCCGGCAGTACGTAGACGTTGGCGAAGCCCTGGCCCGGCTCGGGGCTGTCGTGGGCGATGCCCACCTGCGCCGTGCCGACGATCTCCCCGTCGGCCTCGGCGACCAACTGGAGGTAACGGGAGTCGGGATGGGCGTGCGCCAGGTCGAACCGGACCGAAGCCGCGGTGGCGAGCATGGCGGGCACGCAGGCGCGGCGGACCGCGGCGAAGGCCTCGGCGTCGGGGCTGTTTCCGGGGCGCAGGGCGCGGACGAGGAGGGTCATGGGGCCGCAGGCTACGCGCGTGGCGCGTCGGGGTGCCTCCTATTTTCCCGCGGTGCGGGACAATCGCCGCGTGACTTTGAAGATCGAGATCGACGGTGGCACCGCCGGTGCGGGTGGCGTGCCGTCCTACGAGCAGGTACGGGCCCAGATCGCCGAGCAGGCGCGGGGCGGGACGCTGCCGGTGGGCTACAAGTTGCCGACGGTGCGGGGGCTCGCCCAGGAGCTCGGGCTTGCCGCCAACACGGTGGCCAAGGCGTATCGGGCCCTTGAGGCGGACGGGGTGATCGAGACGCGGGGGCGTCATGGGACGTTCGTGGCCGCGGCCGGTGACGCGGCGGCGCGGGAGGCCTCCGCCGCGGCCCAGGCTTTCGCCGAGCGGGCTCGGCGGCTCGGCCTCTCCGAGGCGGGGGCGCTTGCCGCTGCGCGGGATGCGTTGCGTGCTGCCTATGGGGACTCGGGGTGACTTCCACCCCGTGGCGGGGCGGTACTTGACGCCTGGCTGTTCCGGCACCCGGTAGCTTCGCGTTGTGCCCACCTTTCCCCAAGCTCTCGGCTTCGCTCGAGCAGGGGAGGCCCCAATCGCCCTGCGGAACGCCTGCCCACAACGGAAGCTACAAATAGAGCCCCGCGTCCGCCCCGCCCCGGGGGTCCGGTACCGACGTAGGCGACGTGCCGCGGCGCAGCGCGTACAGCTCGGCCAGCGTCGCGCCCTCGCGGGACACCCCCTCCTCCGTGCCGAGCCAGTCGATCGACTCGGCGCGGGTCAGGCTCCCGACCTCGATGCGGGCGAGGCACCGGCCGGGGCGGACCACCGCAGGGTGGAGTCGCTCCAGGTCCTCGTTGGTGGTGACGCCGACCAGGACGTTGCGGCCCTGCCCGAGCAGCCCGTCCGTCAGGTTCAGCAACCGCGACAACGCCTGCCCGGCGGTGTGCTTCGCCTCCCCCCGGATCAGCTCGTCGCAGTCCTCCAGGAGCAGCAGCCGCCAGCGGCCCTTCGCCGTGCCGTCGTCCTCGCCGATCGCGATGTCCATCAAGTACCCGACGTCACTGAACAGCCGCTCCGGGTCCAGGACGCAGTCCACCTGGCACCAGTCACGCCAGGACCGCGCGAGCGTCCGCAGCGCCGACGTCTTGCCCGTGCCCGGCGGGCCGTGCAGCAGCAGGAGGCGGCCCGAGATGTCCTCGGGGCCCGTCTTCATCAGGGAGTCCATGGCATCGGCCACCGGCGCGGTGTAGTTCTCCCGCACCTCCTCCCACGTACCGGCGGCGATCTGCCGTGTGGTGCGGTGCGGGCCGCGCCTGGGGGACACGTACCAGAACCCCATGGTCACGTTGTCCGGCTGCGGCTCCGGCTCGTCCTGCGCGCCGTCCGTGGCCTGCTTCAGGACCTGCTCGGCGAGGCCGGCGCTCGTCGCCGTCACCGTGACGTCCGCGCCGCGGTTCCAGCGCGAGACCAGGAGCGTCCAGCCGTCACCCTCGGCCAGCGTCGCGCTGCGGTCGTCGTCGCGGGCCGC
Organism: Streptomyces sp. Je 1-332; assembly: GCF_040730185.1. Lineage (NCBI taxonomy): Bacteria > Bacillati > Actinomycetota > Actinomycetes > Kitasatosporales > Streptomycetaceae > Streptomyces > Streptomyces sp. Je 1-332. The sequence goes on along the minus strand of NZ_CP160402.1, from coordinate 1,628,869 downwards.
GCGCAGCACCGTCGCACCCGGCGGCAGCAGCGTGGAACCGGACTTGACGCGGTCGATGTTGGAGCTGTGCGAGAAGGGCTGCTCGCCGGTGGCGAAACGGCCGAGGAAGAGGGCGTCCACGACATCCGACGGCGAGTCGCTGTCGTCGACGTTGAGCCGGATCGGCAGGGTGTCCTGAGGGTTCGCAGACATGCCGCCATGATCCGGCACACGAGTGCCCGCGTGCATCCCCGTTTACGCACTCCGCCGTACTCACGCCGCACTCCCGTCGCACTCCCTCGCACTTCGTCCGGTTGCGAACCCGTGGCCCGGAACCTGTCCTACCGCCAACGGTCGCCGTTACTGTTGTCCTTGATGGCACGTCATGGGTGGAATTCGGGGGCACAGCGGTGGCGGCTCGCCGCGCTGCTCGGCGTCGCTCTGGCCGCACTGGCCCTGATTTTGACCGTCACCACCACGCTTCCCGGTGACGATTCGGGTACCGAAGGCACCACGCGTGACGGCGACAAGGTGCACGGCACCCCCGCCGTCCCGCCCGGTGACGCGGATCCGGCCGTCGGCTGGGGCTTCACCCACACCCAGTACAGCGCGGACGAGGGCGGCGACGCGGCCACCCGCCGCGCCGAGGAGCTGCTCGCCGGCCTGCCCCGCCCGCTGCCGCAGATCCAGCACATCATGGGCTGGGGCGCGGGCAACCCCGAGCCGGTCAAGGGGCGTTACGACTTCTCGGCGATGGACCAGCGGATGGACTTCATCCGGGCCACCGACGGCACGCCGGTCGTCACCCTGTGCTGCGCCCCGGACTGGATGAAGGGCGGCGAGCCCGGCGCGGACAACACCGACTGGAGCCAGCAGGCCCTGGAGACCGCCCCGGAACCCGCCCACTTCGAGGACTACGCCAAGCTCGCTGCGACCGTCGCCAAGCGCTATCCCGACGTCCGGCACTTCATCGTCTGGAACGAGTTCAAGGGCTTCTGGAACGACGAGAAGGCCCGCTGGGACTACGAGGGCTACACCGAGCTCTACAACCTGGTGTACAAGGAGCTCAAGAAGGTCAACAAGGACATCATGGTCGGCGGCCCCTACCTCGTCATGGACAGCGTCGACCCGCGCCAGACCGAGGGCGCGTCGAGCGAGGTCGAAGGCGACTGGGGGCGCATGGACCAGCGGGCCCTCGACGCCTTCGACTACTGGAACAAGAACAAGACCGGCGCGGACTTCGTCGTCGTGGACGGCTCCAGCTACACCGTCGACGACGAGATGCTCCCCGACGAGTTCAAGGCCACCGAGAAGCTCACGGCCGTCGGCAAGTGGGTGCGGGAGCGCACCGGAGACCTGCCGCTGTGGTGGGCCGAGTACTACGTGGAACCGGGCGACAGCGACGACAACCGCGACGACTGGTCCGAGCCGCACCGCGTCGCCGTCCACGCCACGGGACTGATGGCGATGGCGCGCGGCGGCGCGAGCAGCGGCTTCTACTGGAACCCGCAGAAGAGGGGCGAGAGCTGCGCGGGCTGCCTGTGGCGCTCCACCGAACTCGACGACGGGGGCACGGAGTTGCCGATGCTGGCGATGCTCTCCCGGTTCAGCGACGCGTTCCCGCCCGGCACGCAGTACGAGAAGGTCTCCGTCGACGCCGACGACGAACCGAACGTACGCGTCCTCGCCACCAAGGAGACCGTGCTCGTCGTCAACACCCTCGACCGCCCGATCGACGCGAAGGTCGACGGGCAACGCTTCAAGATGAAGGGGTACGAGGTGAAGTGGCTGAAGCGGTGATCCGCCTCAGCCCTCTTCGCCCACCCCCGGATCACGCCATGGTCAGGAACCGCTGGATCAGCGACGCGAGCAGGACCGCGAGCAGCGGCAGCGAGAACCAGAAACTGCTCTGCAGCCAGCGCAGTTGCCGCACGCTCGGCTCCCACGCCACCCGCACGACCTCACGCGTGACGAGCAGCAGGACCACGGCGATCGCCGCGAGCCCGCCGATCACCGACCAGGGGGTCCACGTCACCTGCGGACCGATCGGGCCCGGCTCGGCCTTCGCTACCTTGCCGTTCGGCTGCTTGCTCAGGGTGTAGAGGGTCGCGTCGTCGTTCGTGAGGACCTTCTTCAGCTCCTGGCGGTTGTCGAGGTTCTTGATCAGCCGGGTGTCCCACGTCCTGGAGTAGCCCACGTCCATCTGGAGATAGACCGTCTGACTCTTGTTGATCATCAGATACGAGTTGGGACCCGCGTCCCTGAGCGCCTTCACCAGGCTGGAGACCAGGACCGGGTCGGCCGGGGCGAGCGTCGGGACGTAACTCACCTTCTCCATGTCACGGGTGCCCCACGGCATCGCCGGCGTCACGTTGTTGATGGTGTCGTCGCTCATCCACAGCAGCCGCACCGTCGGATCGTCGTGCTCGTACACGTACTCCATCGCGGCGACCTCGCCGGCCCGGGTCCGCTCGAAGGGCTCGTTGCCCCAGCGCGCCACCAGGAAGCCGCCCATCAGGACGAGGCCCGCCATCAGCGCGGCCAGCGGCGCCAGACTCACCTTGTCGCGGTCCCGCTCCTTCGCGGTGATGCCCGCACGCGGGAAGAACGCGAGCCCGGCGAGGAGCGCGGCGCCCGGCAGCGCGAACATGAAGACCCGCAGGGCCATCTCGCCGCCGTACGACTGCATGCCGAAGCCCAGGAACGGGATGAAGGTCAGGACGAGCAGCGAGCGTTCCGAGTACTTGTGGTCGCGCCGCCGCCACCAGCCCCGGCAGGCGAACGCCATCACGCCGCCTGCCAGTGCGACGCGTGCGTACAGGACGAGCTGGTGGGTCGAACTGCCGCCCTCGATGCGGCCGGACACCGACGAGGTCACATTGCCGCCGACGCCGCCGATCCCGCCGAACAGCTCGTCGAAGTGCCCCGACCAGTACGGCTCGGCGAAGAAGCCCACCCAGACGGCGACCAGGACCGCGAAGAGGATCGGCAGTCCGCGCAGCTCCGAGCGGCCCACCAGGACGAGTCCTGCCAGGACACCGAGCATCACGAACGGCGTGAGCTGGTGCGCGGGGACCGTCGCCGCGAACAAGGCGATCAGGACGGCGAGCAGGACCGCGCGCTGCCGCCGGTCGGCGGGCTCGACCTCCAGCTCACCCGGACGCCGCTTGGCCCACAGCACGTGCGGCGCGCGGAACCACACGAGGAGCACCGCGACGAACACCAGATAGAGCAGATACGTGAAGCCCTGCGGGGAGAAGTAGTCCTGGCCGACCCAGCCGCTCAGCGCGAAGATCCACAGACCGGCCCACTTGGCGCGCCAGGACGCCCGCATGGCGCGCACGAGCAGGAACATCGGTGCCAGGTAGAGCAGTTGCATGGCCAGCGGCCACCAGCGGATCACCTCGGTCATGTCCGAGACGCCGCACGCCTTCGCCACGAACGTGGCCGCGGCGAAGAACCCGGGCCAGCTCCAGCGCGCGTCCAGGTCGGGCACCGCGGAGCCGGTCCTGTCGATGTACTCCATGAAGCCCAGGTGCTGCCAGGCCGTCGCGAACCGCGGCTCGTCCTCGAGGACGGCGGGCAGCGCGTGCAGACACACCACCGTGGTGAGCAGCGTCGCCAGGAGCAGGGCCTTGTGCGGCCGCTCGAGCCACAGCAGCGAGGCGAAGACGACGACGAGCAGCGCGGCCCCGAACAGGGTCGGCGCGGGCAGGATGGAGATGAGCCCGAGGCCGCCCATCGCGTCCAGATCGCCCTCGGTCATGCCCACGGTGGGCAGCCAGTAGAGGGCCACCGCGAAGGCGAGGAGGAGCGCCATGAGGACGGCGCGGCGGCGGGGGAGCGGTCCGGACGCGCCGCCGGTCTCCGCCGGCTCCTCCGTCACACTCGGTGCGGTGCCCGGCTCCTCGGCGGGTGCGGTGACGGCCGATGACACCGAAGGCGGGATCGCTGACGATGCCGCCGGTTCGCGCGGTCCGACCGGTGTTCTCAGCGCCCAGGTCGGGCGGTGCTCCAGGTCCCCCCTGTCCTGCATGTCCTCCCCCTCGTCCCCCGTGCCCGCGTCCGGGACACCGGCCTTCGAGAAGGCCGGGGTCCCGGACGCGGGCGTCCCCGGTCCCGGACGCATGTCGGGCCTGCGTTCGGGATGCTCGAAGTCCGGCTGCACCGCAAGCTGCAGCGTGTCCGAGTCGAGCGACTCGCGCAGGGCCCAGGCGGGCCCCCGCCGCCGCTCCTGCTGCTGACCCGCCTCGTCCGCGGCGGCGGTGGGCGGCGTCACGGGCGCCCCCAGGGCCGCGAGATCACCGTCCGGCGCCCCGCCACCGTCCGACGGCCCGGCCCCCCGCGCCACGCGGTACAGCTTCGGCGCCACGATCGCCACGATCACCGCGAGGCTGCAGATCTCGGCGACCCCAGCCCCCGTGAGACCCATCCGCGGCAGCAGAAGCAGCGTCAGGCCGAGCACGAGTGCGCACAACAGGCCCTGCATCCAGGCGATCCCCGACGTACGGCTCTGGGCGCGCTGCACCGCGAAGTACGTCTCCATGACGACCCGCAGCGCCGCTCCCACCGCGAACCAGCGCAGCAGCGGCGTCGCCGCGTCCGCGTACCCCTGGCCGAAGACCCGCAGGATGAACGGCGCCCCGACGAAGAGCAGACCGCACACCGGCAGCATGATCCGCGCCATGCGGCGCAGCGCGGCCCGGGTGTTCGCCGCGAGCCGCGCCGGGTCGTGCGCGCCCTCGACCGTCAGCGAGGCGCCCATGTTGATGGCGAGCAGGTTGACCGTGCCGCCGATCGTGGTGGTGATGTAGAAGTACGCGTTGTCGACCGAGCTGACCTGCGAGGCGACGATCACCGGTACGAGATAGACCACGGCGAGCGAGAAGAGCGAGCCGGTGTAGTCACCGGCCAGGAAGCGGCCCATCTCGCGCAGCGTCGGCGGCCGCGTCTTGTCCTGGGTCGCCTTCACGTGCCGTGGCACGAGCCGCCGGAACACCAGCCAGCCCAGCGGGATGACGGACATGGCGATCGCGGCCACCCACGACACGAACACGCCCGCCGTCGGGATCGCCGCCGCCACCGCGATGAGCAGCCCCAGCTTGACGACCGAGAAGATCGTGTTGCCGACCGGCACCCACAGCGCGCTGCGCAGCCCCGTGAGCACCCCGTCCTGAAGGGTGAGCAGCGACCAGGCGATGACCGCGGCGATGAAGCCGAGACCGTTGAGCGGGCCGTGCAGGAAAGCGTATGAGGGCCCCCACAGGTCGAGCGTGAACAGGAAGATCAGTGCGGCGCACGCGACGACGAGTGAACTGGTCGCATACGTACGGAAGATGAGCCTGCCCGTGGCGCGCCCCGCGACGGGGATGAAGCGGGCGAGGGCCCCCGTCAGGGTGAGCGCGGTGAGCCCCGCGAGGAGCTTCATGGCGGCGATCGCCGCCGAGCCCTGGCCGACCGCCGACTCGGAGTAGTACCGAGCGGCGGCCAGCCAGAAGCCGACGCCGAGCACGCCGGAGATGCCGGTGTTCAGCATCAGCGCATAGGCATTGCGGAACAGAGGACTCCCGCCACCGCCGCCGCCCCTTCCGGGCAGCCGCATTCTGCGCGGCCTGCCCGACTTGCCGGACGGCGGCTGCTGTTCGCTGCTCGGGGTCCCAGAGACGTCTGCCTGGGCGGTCGACGTGTCAGACACGGGTACGAGTTGCCTTCCGGCGGGCCTGTCGGAACCTACGGACCACGGCGTACCCCTTGGTGTGGGCACGGTCCCTTGCGAAGGTGCGGGCGATCGCACGGCCCTCGACGAGCCGTTCGAACTCCGCGATGCCGGTGGAGCGGCGCACGGTCACCCGCTGTAGGGCGTACGGCCCCTGCGTACGCCGTGCGAGGCCGTTGCCGACCGCGAGCGACTGGGCGAATCCGGCGCCGCGCACCGTCTCGCGCACCCGTCGGCTCGAATAGCCGTACGGGTAGGCGAAGGAGACCGGCCGGGTGCCCAGTTCCTCGGTGACGATCTCCTTGCAGCGAAGCAGTTCGAACCAGAGGTCGTCGTCGTCCAGCTGGTCGAGCTGCGGGTGCGTATGGCTGTGCCCGCCGATCTCCGTGTTCGCCGCGGCCAGTTCACGCACCTGGTCCCAGTCGAGCATCACGTCGAGGCCGCCCCCGGTGTCGTGCGCCCCGCGCAGCCAGCCGGTGGAGACGAAGAGCGTCGAGGCGAAGCCGTGCTTGGCGAGCACGGGCAGCGCGTGCCGGTGCACGCCCTCGTAACCGTCGTCGAAGGTGATCAGGACGGGCCTCGGCGGCAGGGTGCGGCCGGGAGTACGCCAGATCGCGGCGAGCCCGGCCGTGCTCAGCGGCGTGAAACCCCGCTCGCCGAGCAGCTCGAGCTGCTCGGCGAACGCCCCGGGAGACACGGACAAGTCCCGTGTCTCCAAGGTCGGTTCATGCGCGATCGAGTGGTACATGAGTATCGGCACAGGAGCGTTCATGGCGGTCCCCCCAGGCCTGTCGGTGCCGCACTCGTCCTCATGCCGAAGCCCCCTCGCCGTCCGCGTCGGTCCCGATCTCCACGACCGAGAAAGCGGCGCCTCCCCTGCGCGCGCGGACACTCCCGAGGACGTACCCACCGGCCGCAGTGACCACGCCCGCCACGATGGCGCCCGCGCGGCCCGCGCCGCCGGGACGCGCGAGCAGCGCGTCCCGCAGACCGCGCCCGACCCCGGCCGGCAGGACGCGCGTGGCGTACCGCCGCTCGGACTCAAGGCCCTTGTCCGCGCCCACACTCCGGGCCACGAGCGCCTTGGAGAGGCCTTCCGCGTACGTCCGCGTGCGGAAGTACTGGAAGCGCTCCCGCGCCGCGGGGACCCGGTGGTGGATCACCGCGCGGTCGTCGATGAGCAGGACCGCGTCCGGCCTCGCCCGGGTGAGACGGATGCACAGCTCCGTCTCCTCACACCCGAGCGGACGCTTGTCGCCGTCACGCCCGATACCGGTCGCGAAGCCACCCGCGGCCTCGAAGGCGGTGCGCCGGAAGGAGGCGTTGCCGCCCAGGACGTTGCGCACCCGCACGCGCCCCTCGGGCAGGCCCTTGTACGTACAGCCGACGACCCAGTCGAACTCCTCGGGGAACCAGGCGGGCCTGCGCCGTGACTCCCAGACGGGCATGGTGCGCCCGCCCACCGCGAAGACCTTCGGGTCGGCGTACCCCTCGGCGAAGTGGCGCAGCCAGTCCCGCTCCGCGACGGCGTCGTCGTCGAGGAACGCGATGATCTCGCCGCTGGAGGCGGCGATCCCGGTGTTGCGGCCCGCCGAGAGGCCGCGGGGGCCCGCGTTCGCGAGCACCCGCACCCCTTCGGTCTCCTTGTACTCCTTGGCGAGTCGGTCGAGGAGCGAGGCGTTGTGATCCACCACGAGCAGCGTCTCGAGAGCCGTCAGGGACTGCGCCCGCACCGAGGCGACCGCCGCGAGGATGTCCTCCCAGCGGTCCTCGGTGTAGACGCAGATGACGACGGAGACACCCGCGACCGTGCTCCCCCCGTGGTGGCCGGGACCGCTCAAGACACCTCTCCCTGACGCGTGCGGAACGGAACACCACGGGTACGACGGCGCTGCCCACGGCGGTTGGAGCGCTCCGTCAGGATCACCTTCAGGACACGCAGCCCGTCGCGCACGGCGCTGAGATTGCTGACCCCGTGGATGCGCAGATACTCGTGGCTGGGAATCTCCTGCACCTTGAGCCCGGCCTTGACCACCCGGATGTTCATCAGGGTCTCCACCTCGAAGCCCGTGCAGTCGAGCTCGATCTTGTCGAGGCAGTGCCGCCAGAAGGCGTTGTAGCCGTAGCACAGGTCGGTGTAGCGGGCGCCGAACTTGGCGTTCACGACGGAGCACAGGACGTGGTTGCCGAGCTTGCGGATCGGCGTCATGTCGTCCGTGGCACCGCCGTTGGCGAAGCGGGAGCCCTTGGCGAAGTCCGCGCCCGAGACGAGGGCGGAGACATAACTGACGATCTCGTGCCCGTCGGCCGAGCCGTCCGCGTCGACCATCACGATGATGTCGCCGGTGCACGCCTCGAATCCGGTGATCAGGGCGTCGCCCTTGCCCTTGCCGAGCTGTCGGACGACCTTCACGTCCGGCCACAGCTCGCGCGCGACGGCCACCGTGTCATCCGTCGAATTTCCGTCCACGAGTACGACCTCGTGAATCCAGTCGGGCAGTGTCTTGAAAACGTAGGGAAGATTCTCCGCTTCGTTCATGGCGGGAATCACGACACTCACCGGCGGTGTGATCGCCAGGTGTGAGGAAATCGGCCGGTAGTTACCGGACAGCGTCGGCTTGTCTAACGGGTCCGGACCCGGCTCGGTGGCCGGGTGCACAACAGAACTCATGAGTCTGGTCCCTCTCGTCCGGTGGACCGCCCACCCCCGGGCAGTCCGGCTATGTATCCGGTTCGAAAGGGGGGTTCTCACGTGAGCATGACGAAATGGATCTCCGTGCATGCCGAGTGAGCTGGCATCGCGCGGGACGTGACTCGGCACGAATTCAGTCGCCGAGCACGGCACCCCCCTACCGCGCCCCGCGCCGGTTCCACCGCGACCCTGAGCCCTCCCCTGGATCGCACTGCGTGATGGACCGATGCGGGTGGATGTAAGACGGTATTGATGATTGACACCGTATGGCAAGACCTGGAACGAGGCCTCACCCTTTTGATGAAATGGCCGGTCTTGGTGGCCACATATGGAGCGCTCTGTTCCTTGTCGCTCTCTCTTATTACTTCTTTCTTGATCGAATTTGGCCCACTCGTTTCAGCAGCTTGTCGGCCGGTTCGAACAGCTCCGGTCGTGACAAGACGGTGTTGCGCAGCGCCCTGACCGGAGCGCGCCGCGCCCGGTGACCGATCGCTGCCGGATGGCGCAGAGCCACCCACCCCTCGGACACGGTGAGTTCGCGTGTCTTCAGGGAGTCCTTGTACTGCTTCTGGCCCCGCCCCAGATCGAGGTACGCGATGCCGTCGGCGGCGGCCGCCTCGGCCATGCGCAGATGCATGACCAGGCCGGGCGAGTACTTGGCGTACTCCGGGTCGTAGGCGGGGAACCACTGGGCGATGACCCGCTCGGAGCGCAGCCCGAAGTGCGCGGCCACCGGCACCTCGTCGACGTACAGCACGGAGAGGAGGCCGGCGAACTGATCGGACCTGGTGTGGAAGAGCTGGCGCACGAGCTGGTTGATCCAGGCCTGCGCGAAGCGGTCGCTGCGCCCGGTCCTGCGGTACTGGGCCGACTTCCACCGCATCAGGGTGCGCAGGGCCGCGGGGTCGCGTTCGTCGTGCACGTAGCGCACGGTGCCGTGGTCGCGCCCGAGCCTGCGCTCCTTGGAGAAGGTCGTACGCGCGAACTTCGGCGACTTCGCCCTGAGCCGCTCCAGATATGCCTCGTACCCCTGGTCGATGTCCATGACGGGGGAGGCGAAGGAACCGGAGGCGCCCGCCTCGAACGGCTCCTGGCCGGCGGCCAGATGGTCGAACTCGTACATCGCGAGCCCGCAGGCCCGTAACAGTTCCCGCGCGTCCCAGGTGAAGCCGGGCCGGTGCACCAGGCCCTGGCAGTCGGAGACGCCGAGGCCGATGGCCCGGCCGACGCCGGTGATGGATCTCTGGAACGGGAAGAAGGCCGCCGGCTCGCCGCCCTCGCGTACGACCGCGATCCGCACCCCGCGCCGCCAGTGACCCACCGCGAGGGTGAACTCGGGGGAGAGGAACGGATTGGCCAGTTCCGGCGAGCCGTTGAGGTGGGCCTTGGACTGCAGCGCCGTCCAGGCCGCCCGGTCCGCGGCGGTGAGTTCTCCGGGCCGGTGCACGGTGATGTCCACGTCAGGAGGTCCGACTCGTCGGGGCACGGCGTCGCAGCCGCCGTGCCAGTACCAGCAGATGGATGAGCGCGCCGATCACGGTGATGGCGGCGACCCCGCCACGCACCGACCACATGTGGAGGGCGAGCATCGCCTGGGCCACCAGCAGATTGACCGCGACGGCCCCGGAAACGGAAGCGATGCACCGGCCCCACGGGTCAAGCCCCCTGAGCGCGGCCGCTATCGCCGAGCCGGGGGCCGCCAGGAGAAAGAACAGGGTGAAGGGGCCGCGCAGCGGCGAATCGATGTCCGTGAGCGCGAGCATCGCGCCGACGGCGCCCACCGCCACAGCTGTGCCCGCGAGCAGCGAGAGCGCGTCCTCGCGGCGAACCGGCCGGTCGCCGGGCTCTCGCCCGGTGTCTGATGACGGTGACTTGATCCTGATGGTCTGCATTGGCGACTTTGCCCCCCGACGCGCCGGATGCCGGGCTTCAATGTCGCGCAGTCCACGGCGGCACGTCAAGATGCGGAGGGAGTGTGGAGATGTTCGACGTCGGGCCCCTGAACCGCGACGGAACTCCCTGCGAGGGCAAGGGAATTGCAGGAGAACTCATTGACATGAGCACTACCGACGCCCTGGGGGGAGTGGTACCACAGTCGTGGCAGAAATCCTGCTAAGGGAGGTTCCATGAGATTGTCCCGAATCACGGCATACGCTTCCTCACTCCTCCTCGCCACCGCCTTCGCCCTCACCGGGGCCACAGCGGCTCAAGCGGACCAGCAGACCGATCAACAGGCCGCCGCCACCGGCTATGTGGCGCTCGGCGACTCCTACTCCTCCGGCGTCGGAGCCGGTGGATACGACAGCGGCAGCGGCGACTGCAAGCGCACCCCCCGCGCGTATCCGGCGCTCTGGGCGGCCGCCAACTCACCCTCCAGCTTCAACTTCACGGCTTGCTCGGGCGCCCGTACGGGTGACGTGCTGGCCAACCAACTCGGCCCGCTCGGCTCGGGAACGGGCCTCGTCAGCCTCTCCGTGGGCGGCAACGACGCCGGCTTCGCCGACGTCATGACGACCTGCGTGCTCCAGTCCGAGAGCAACTGTCTCGCCCGGATCGCACAGGCGCGCAGTTACGTCGAGACGACGCTCCCCGGCAACCTCGACCGGGTCTACTCGGCGATCAGCGCCAAGGCCCCGGCCGCCCAGGTCGTCGTGCTCGGCTACCCCCGCTTCTACAAGCTCGGCGGCGGCTGCCTCGCCGGCCTCTCCGAGAAGGAGCGCGGCGCCATCAACAGCGCCGCCGACTTCCTCAACTCCACGACCGCCAAGCGCGCCGCCGACCACGGCTTCACCTTCGGCGACGTGACCTCCACGTTCGCCGGACACGAGATCTGCTCCGGCAACCCGTGGCTGCACAGCGTCAACTGGACCAACATCGGCGAGTCCTACCACCCCAAGGCCGCGGGCCAGTCCGGCGGCTATCTCCCCGTGTTCAGCGCGGCGGCGTCCTGATCAACCCCCTCCTGATCCACTGTGTACGGCCCTACTCGTTCGGCGCATAGGAGGAGGCCCCGCCCGTCGGGGTCTCCTCCTCGCATGTCACGGAGTACGCAACTGAGTTCGAGTCGGCCTTCACCGGGCTGCGCACCTCCACGCTGATCTCGTTCTGATGCGTCGAGCCCGGTTCCCCGTCCACCGTCTCCGTGTGATGCACCTGCTTGGTCTTCCCTCCACCGGAGGCGAAGCTGAGTGTCTTCCAGCCGGGGTCGCCCGGCTCGCCGGACTTGGTCACCCAGCGGTAGTCGACCGTGACCGGGGTCCGCCCCACGGTGAACGTCGCCAGGAACGCGGGTGCCTGCCCGGCGGCCGGCGGACAGACACCGCTGTACTGCGTGTTCGCGCCGGTGACCGAGACCTTGACGGACTGTGCCGGGTGCGTGGTCGAGCCGCCGCCGTTGCCGCCACCGCCGTTGTTGCCGCCTCCGCCGCCACCGTCCGTGGAGCCGCCGCCGGTGGAGTCGCCGTCACCGCCGCCGCCGTCGCCCGACCCGCCGCCGTCGCCGCCGTCCGACGTGCTGCCGCCGTTCTTGCCGCCGTCGGAACCACCGCTCCCGTTCCCGCCGCCGTCGCCTCCACTGCCCTCGGAGGCCCCGCTCGTGGTGCCGCCCCCGCCTCCGTCGTCGCGGTTGGCCAGGGCGTAGATGAGTCCACCCAGGGCCAGCGCCAGGGCGACCAGGCCAGCGATGAGGACGAGGGCAGTGCGGCGCGAGCGTGAAGCGGGAGCCGTGGTGGTCGTCGTGACGACGGGCTCCTGCCGGTACGAAGGCGGCGGGGGTGGAGGCGGAGAGGGGGCGGGCGCTTGCTGGTGCTGATGTTGCTGCTGTGACGTGACGGTCGGCATGTACGGAAGGGGCGTCGCCACCTGTGGGGTCCCGCCCGCCGCGACGAGCCGCAGTTGGTTCTCCGCGTCGGCGGCGGAGATCCGGGCCGCGGGGTCCTTGCGCAGCAGCCCCTCGATGACCGGGACCAATGGCCCCGCGTTCCGGGGCGGTGGTAGCTCCTCGTCGACGACCGCGCGCAACGTACTGAGCGGGGTGTCCTGCCGGAACGGCGAATGGCCCTCCACGGACGCGTAGAGCAGCACGCCCAGCGACCAGAGATCCGACTCGGGCCCGGGGCGCTGCCCCAACGCCCGCTCCGGGGCCAGGAATTCGGGCGAGCCCACCACCTCGCCGGTCATGGTGAGGGCCGAACTCCCCTCCACCATGGCGATCCCGAAATCGGTGAGGACGACACGGCCGTCGTTCGCGATGAGTACGTTGCCGGGCTTGACGTCGCGGTGCAGGACCCCGGCGTCGTGGGCCGCGCGCAGGGCGGCGAGCACCTCGGCGCCCACACGGGCGGCACGCTGCGGCGCCATCGGGCCCTCCGCGTCCAGGACGTCGGACAGTGAAAGACCCCGCACGAGCTCCATGACGATCCACGGGCGCCCGTCCTCGCTCGCCACGTCGTAGACCGTCACCACATTGCGGTGCGGGATACGGGCGGCGGCCCACGCCTCGCGCTCCAGGCGGGCGTACAACCGGTCGACCTCGCCGGCCGGGAGCCCCGCGGGCGCACGCACTTCCTTGACGGCGACCTCGCGGCCGAGGACTTCGTCGCGGGCCCGCCAGACCGTGCCCATGCCGCCCTCGCCCAGAGGGGCGAGCAGGCGGTAGCGCCCCGCGATCACACGCTCGTTCACGCTCACGGGGGTCCCCCATCCGCAGCCGTGCGATTCTCCACAAAACTACCTCAACCGAGCGCGGTTGCCGCCCCCTTGGGGAGCGGTGAGTGGCCCGGCGCGGCCGGAGCCGCACCCGAGGGCGCCCGCCCGTCCCTGCGCGCCCCCTCGCACTCGCACGCTTCTTGTCTCCGTCGCACGCAGTGAGATCGCCCACGTTCCGGCAGCTGCTCCCCGGGACCGCTCGACGGCGAAACGCCCGTGATCGCCGAGGACCCCCTTGCGTTCACAGGGTCACTCGCCGTGACCATCGCGTCGGATGGCGGCTCAGAAGAGCCCGCTTGCGCCCCGCTTGTCCAACTCGCCCTGGAATCAGTTGTATTCGGAGAGTAATCGTCAACCGCCTTACGGGGTAGGTGAATCCTGTGACCGGGATACACGAGTGTCGAGGCGGGGCGATAGGGTTAACCTGCCCTGGGCCGGGTGCCCTCGTACGGGTGGGGAGTGACATGGAACAGATAACGGTGCGCAGCAGGGCGCGTGTCCCTGCGATCACCTGCGGCAGCAGCGCGACAAGCTCGCGTCTCGACCGCCATCTCTCAGTGCTGGGCGGCCCTGCCGTTCCGCAGCGCGAGACGGCGGAAGCGACGCTGCTGATGCGTGAGCTGACCTCACGTGGCGCGCATGATCACAGTGGCCGCGGTGCACGTGTGCGGAGGGTCTCCCTCTTCGCTCCCTTGCGCAGGCTGCGGCGGTCGCTCTTTGGGGGTCGCTGACCACGGGTGGTCGGGGGTTCGGGCCGCCGCTCAGCGGCGGATTGCTCCCACCCACCCGCCCCTTCCCTCTCCCCACGTGTCACTCACCAAGTACCCCTCGTAACACACGTGTCATGCGCACCTGTTGACGCCGCAACTTTCCGGCCCCAGTGTGGCTGGTCGATTGGCTGATACACCCAACCTCACCCCCGGAGGTGCGCGTGTGTGACCTGCACGATCAGCATGAGCATGAAGCACTCCCCGCGAGCGGCCCGTCCCTGAGCCGCCGCCACATCATGCAGCTCCTCGGCGCGGCCGGTGTCACCGCCGGCGTCATGACCGCCGACGCGGACCCGGCGATGGCCGCGGGCGCCGACGACAGCCCCGCCGCCTACGAGGCTCCCGAAGACCTCGCGGCCGACACCCCCGCCAAGCGCGCCGCGCTCGACTGGATCACCTCCCACGACGACCGGATCACCGGCTTGAACGCCGAGATCTGGGACAACGCCGAGCTGTCCCTGCGCGAGTGGAAGTCCTCCATCGCCGAGGCCGACTTCCTCGAACAGGCCGGTTTCGACGTGCAGTTCGGCACCGCGGGCTTCCCGACGGCCTTCACCGCGACGTTCACGTACGGCAAGGGCGGACCGGTCCTCGGCTTCAGCGGCGAGTACGACGCGCTGCCCGGCCTCTCGCAGCACAAGGGCGTCGGCCACCATGACCCGCGCGAGTACATCCACGACCCCTTCGCCCCCAGCTACGGCCCCGGCCACGGCTGCGGCCACAGCGCGCTCGGCACGGCGGCAGCTGCCGCGGCGGCGGCCGTCGCGCAGGCGGCGAAGAAGCACCGCCTCCCCGTCACCGTGAAGTTCTTCGGCTCCACGGCGGAGGAAGCACTGATCGGCAAGACGTACGCCGTCAGCAAGGGCGTGTACGACGGACTCGACGCGTTCCTGGACTGGCACCCCTCGACGGCCAACGCGACCGGCTGGGGCACCACCACCGCGATGACCGCCGTCACCTTCACCTTCCTCGGTGTGGCAGGACACGGCGGCACCCCGCTCGGCAACAAGTCCGCGCTCGACGCCGCCGTGATGATGGCGACGATGTCGGAGTTCCTGCGCGAGGAGAACCTCGCGCCGAGCGGCCGCCTGCACTGGGTGATCAACAACGGCGGTGACATCCCGAACGTCACCCCGGAGATCGCCGAGATCTCGTACTACGTACGCGAAGGAAGCCCCGCCCGCGTCAAGGTCCTCCTGGACAAGGTGATCGCGGTCTCCGAGGCGGCTGCGAAGGCGTCGCAGACGTCCGTCCGTCACCGCGTCACATCGGCCTGCTGGAACCAGCTCCCGGCCAAGGCCTTCGCCGAACTCCTGCACGCGAACATGCGGGAGATAGGCCCGCCGCGCTTCACCGACGAGGCCCACGACCTGGCCAAGGAGCTCCAGGAGTCGCTGGGCCTGCCCCAGAAGGGCATGCACGACAAGATCGGCGAGCTGACCCCGCCCAACCCGGTGTTCATGGGCGGCGGTTCGACGGACGTCGCCGACATCAGCTGGAACGTCCCCACCGTCTCGATGGGCGCCGCCCTCGCCCCCATCGGCACCAAGATGCACACCTGGTCCACGGCCGCCTGCGCGGCGGCGGGTCCGGGCCAGGCCGCGGTGATCGCCGCGGCGAAGTACCTGGCGGCGACGGCGGTCGACCTGATCACGCAGCCCGAGCGTCTGAAGGCGGTCAAGGACGAGTTCAAGGAGCGCACGAAGGGCGTCAGTTGGCGGACCGCGCTGCCGGACGGCTACGAGCCGCCGATGTACGAACCTCCGGCGTGGTTCCTGAAGAAGACGGGTCAGAAGTGGCCGCCGCCGAACATCACATGGCCGCCGAAGCGGGTGGTGTCCCAGGAGAAGTTCTCCTCGCTGGGGCCGGAGCTCGCGCCCCAGAAGTAGGGCGTCCGCGGCGACTTCGGCAGTCCGCTCACCGTCCGCCGCGCGTGTACCGGCGGACGGCGAGCGGCACGCACACGGCGAGCAGCACGAGCGACCAGAGGACCGCCCCGGCCACGGGATGCGCCACCGGCCAGGCGGCGTCCGACGGCACGGCCGCGTTGCCGAACAGCTCACGCACCGCCGTGGCGACCGCGCTGATCGGGTTCCACTCGGCGACGGTGCGCAGCCACCCGGGGAGCCCGTCGGTGGGGAGATACGCGTTCGACAGCAGCGGCAGCATGAACGTCGCGCTGCCCAGCTGCCCCGCCGCTTCCTCGCTCTGCGAGACGAGGCCGAGCAGGATGCCGACCCAGGTCGTCGCGAACCGGAAGAACAGCAACAGGCACCGGCACCGGGACTGGTGCAGCTCAGGCCGTGGCCTCCTCCTGGTCCCGGAACCGGAGGCGGGTCAGTTCGCCGCGTGATGCCACGCCCAGCTTCGGATAGGCGTTGTAGAGGTGGTAGCCCACCGTGCGCGGTGACAGGAACAGCTGGGCGCCGATGTCCCGGTTGGTCAGGCCGGTCGCCGCCAGGCGCACGACCTGCCGCTCCTGCGGGGTGAGCCGTTCCAGAGGCGCCTCGTCGCCGACGTGCCGCACCCTGCTCTCGCCGGTGGCCCGCAGCTCGGCGCGGGCCCGCTCGGCCCACGGCGGCGACGCCAGCAGCTCGAAGGTGTCGAGGGCCGAGCGCAGCGGCGCCCGGGCCTCGCTCCTGCGGCCCGCGCGGCGCAGCCACTCCCCGAAGAGCAGCTCCGTGCGGGCCCGTTCGAACGGGCGGCCGTCGTCGACGTGCAGCGCGAGAGCCTCCTCGTACGCGGCCTCCGCCTCCGTCTCCGGGGCGAGCAGCGCACGGCAGCGGGCGGCCAGCGCCCGCGCCCCGGCCGCTCCCGTGTGCTCGGTCCACTCGGCGAACGTCCTCGCCGGCTCCCGTACGGAATCGGCCTTCCCGGTCCGTACGGCCGCCTCGACCCGGTCCGGCACGCAGTACAGGACGACGATCGTGTGGCCGGACGGGCTTGCCGCCACGTCCTCGTACGCCCGCAGCGCGGCCTCGTGGCGGCCGAGGCCGAGCTCCAGCATGGCGATCGCGGTCCCGCCCCACACCTGCCCGGGCAGCACCTGCCGCAGATCACCCTTGGCCGCGAGCTCGCGGCAGCGCTCCTCGTCGCCGTCGAGCGCGGCGAGGTAGGCGAGGACGCCCGACAACTGGCCCACGTAGTGCGGCTGTCCGGTGTCCTGGGCGATCCGCAGGCCCTCCGTCGCGCCCATCAGGGCACAGCTGTGGCGGCCCAGGAAGATCCGCGCCCGGGTGCGCAGGAGGAGCACGAGCGGCAGCGGGCCCAGAGCGCCCTGCTCACGACACTCGCGGTCCAGCTCGGCGGCGAGGTCGTTGCCGGTCTCCAGCGCGCCGAGCGGCGAGAACCAGGAGGCGATCGAGACGCGTTCGCGCAAGGTGTGCCCGCGGTCGTGCCGCTCGGCCCGCAGACCCTCGAAGAGTGCGCGCAGCGGCGGGAGTCCGCCGCCCGGATTGCCCGCCGCGAGCCGGGCGATACCCTCGGCGGCCGGCAGGTAGGGCAGGGCGTGCGGGGGAGTCGTGACGTCGAGTCCGGCGATCCGGTGGCTCATCTCGTCGATCGACTGCCGGTGCCCGGCGAGCCAGGCGGCGGTCATCGCCTCGTACGCCATGAACGCCGCCGTCTGTGGCGCGTGCGGGGCGATGTCGGCGGCCGTGTCCAGGAGCACGGAGTACGAGGCCTCCAAGCGGCCCTGCTCACGGGCCACGGAGGCGCGCACCTGCGCGAGCTGCGCGAGGACGACCGGGTCGGTCAGGTGCGGGGGCGGCGCGCAGGGCCAGTTCGGCGGCGCGTTCGTTGTGGCCCGCGTCCGCGGCGGCCGACGCGGCGAGCGCGAGGCGCCGGGCGCGGTGCGCGCCGTCCGGGCTGAGCTGGGCGGCGCGTTCGCAGGCGGCGGCGACGGCCGCGTAGCCGCCGCGGGATCGCGCGTGTTCGGCGGTCTGCTCCAGGACACCGGCGACGTACTCGTCGGGCTCCGTGGTGGCGGCCGCCAGATGCCAGGCCCTGCGGTCCACGTTGCCCACGCAGGGCAGAGCGTCGGCCAGTGCGCGGTGCGCGGCGATCCGGTCGCCGGCCGGGGCGCTCTGATAGGCGGCGGCGCGGATCATGGGGTGCCGGAAAGTGAGGCGCCCGCCGTCCAGGCTGAGCAGTTCCTTGCGCTCGGCGGGCTCCAGATCGGTGACGCCGGCGCCCAGTTTGCTCGCCGCGGCCGCCGTCACGGTCAGGTCGCCGGTCCCTTCCGCCGCCGCGAGCACGAGCAGGGTGCGGGTGGCCCGGGGCAGCGACGACATCCGGTCCGCGAAGGTCCGCAGAAGGCGGGAGTGGCTCGGCAGCGAGCTCAAGTGCTGGCCGTAGACGGATATGTGGCCCTCGCGCTGGGCCGCGGGCAGCTCGCGCAGGGCGAGCGGGTTGCCGCCGGACTCGGCGCGGATCTGCTCGCGTACGTAGCGGGGGAGATCGCCCGCGTGCTCGGCGAGGAGATCCCCCGCGGTCTCGTCGTCGAGGCCGGTGAGCCGCAGCTCGGGCAGGCCCTGGGCGGGGAAGGGCGGTGCGTGGGCGTCACGCGCGGCGAACAGCATCACCACGCCGTCGGCGGCGAGGCGCCGGGCGGCGAAGAGGAGGGCGTCCGCGGAGGCCTGGTCGAGCCACTGGGCGTCGTCGACCAGGCAGAGCAGGGAGCCGGCCTCGTCGGCGAGGTCCGCGAGGAGGGTCAGGACGGCCAGGCCGATGAGGAAGCGGTCGGCCGGTGCGTTCGGGGCGAGGCCGAGGGCCGCGCGGAGCGCCCTTGCCTGCGGCTCCGGCAGGGTGTCGATCCGGTCGGTCACGCGGTGCAGGAGCAGGTGCAGGCCGGCGAAGGGGAGTTCGCTCTCGGCTTCGATGCCGGTTGCCTGCAGCAGGCGGGTGTCGTGGCTCCTGGCCGCGGCGTGCGCGAGGAGCGCGGACTTGCCGATGCCGGCCTCTCCTCGCACTACGAGGGCAGCGCTGTGGCCCTGCCGGGCCTGGGCCAACAGGGCGTCCAGCCTTGCGATTTCATCGCCGCGTCCGTAGAGCATGCCTCGACCTTAACGGGGCGCCTGCCTGGCCTCGTCGACGTCTGTTCCGCCCGCTTCGCGGCGGATCTTTCCCACCCACCCACCCGTTACCCCGGAGCGGGGAGCCAGCGGCGGGCGGCGGGCGGCGGGCGACGGGCGTGCGTCGGGAGTCGAAAGCCGGGGGTCAGCGGCAGGCGGCCGGGAGCCTGCGGCAACCGGCAACCGGCAACCGGCAACCGGCAACCGGCAACCGGCAACCGGCAACCGGCAGCCGGCCGGGGGCCAGCGGCAGGCGGCCGGGAGCCGGGCGCTGGGGCCCCGGGTTTCAGGCGGCCCGCCAGTCAAGGCGCCCCCGCCAGCCAGAGGCGCCCCCGCCAGTAATAGGCCCCCGCCAGTCAGACGCTGGCCGTCAGGATCACCTTGCCTCGGCCATGTCCCCGTTCCACCTCCCGCTGTGCGTCCGCCGCTTGGTCCAGGGCGTACTGCGCGCGGATGTGCACCCGCAGCACGCCCTTCGCGTACAGCTGTGTCATCTCCGTGAGGCGGGCCGCCGTTCTGATGCCGGTGAGTTCGGGGAGGCCGAGACGCCGGGCCTCCTCCGTGGCGACCATCGTGATGACCCGGTCGGGGTGCTTGGCCACCGCGGCCGACGCACGCAGCGCCTCCGCGCCCGCACCGTCGAGCGCCGCGTCCACGCCCTCCGGGGCGATCGCGCGGACCCGCTCCTCCAGACCCTCCCCGTACGTCACGGGGATCGCGCCCAGCGCCCGCAGGTGGTCGTGGTTGGGCTCGCTCGCCGTTCCGATGACCGTCCTCGCGCCCCACGCCCTCGCCAACTGCACCGCCAGCGTGCCGAGTCCGCCCGCCGCCGCGTTGATCAGAACCGTGTCGCCCGCGCCCACCCGCATCGCGCTCAACGCCATGTGCGCGCCCTGCGCGTTGCCCGAGAAGCCGCCCGCGACCGCCCACTCCATCGCGTCCGGCTTGGCGACCAGATTCTCCGCCGGGACGACGACGTACTGTGCGTACGAGCCGAGCAAGGAGAAGCCGAGCACCGGATCGCCGGGGCCGAAGCCGGTCACTCCGGAGCCTGTCGCGTCGACCGTCCCCGCGAACTCGTTGCCCGGCACCACGGGGAACACCGCCCCCGGCGGCCGGATTTCCCCCTTCCGCAGCCCGATGTCGAAGGGCATCACGCCGGCCGCCCGCACCCGTACACGGACCTCGCCCGGACCGGGCTCCGGGACGGGCAGATCGACCGGACGCAGCACCTCCGCCGGACCGTGCGCCGCGAACGCCGCGGCTCGCATCGTCTTTGCTGTGTCAGCGTTCATGAGAGTTCCTCTCCGAGTTTCGAGTCCCGAGGTCCAAGTTCGAAGTTCCAAGTTCCGAGTCCGCCGGTGCTCACGGGCTCAGCACCACCTTTCCCACCGTCTCCCGCCCCAGCAGCGCCGCATGTGCCACCCCCGCGTCCCGCAGCGGGAACGTCGTCACCTCCGGTACGAGCGTGCCGCGTGCCGCCTCCTCCAGCGCCCGCTCCTGGAGGCCCCGCAGGCCCCCGGGGACGCGTGCGATCCGCGGGCCCAGCGCGTACGTCGCCGTCAGGAGCCCGCTCTGAAGATCCTTCGTGCCCAGTTCCGTGGGCGCGCCCGACGACCAGCCGTACATCACGAACCGGCCGCCGCAGCCCAGGAGTTCGAGCGCGGCACGCCCCGCGTCACCGCCCACGCTGTCGAAGGCGACGCTCACCTCACGGCCCCCGAGCGCCGCCCGCACCTTCTCGGCCCAGTCGGGCTGGTTGTAGTCGACGGCCACGTCCGCGCCGAGCCGACGGACCCGCGCGGTCTTCTCCGGGCCTCCCGCCACGCCCACCACGGTCACGCCCGCGTTCCTCGCGGCCTGCACGAGGAGCGTGCCGATGCCGCCCGCGGCGGCCGTCACCAGGGCCACGTCGTCCGGTTCGAGCGCGGCGACGCGCAGGATGCCCAGCGCCATGCGGCCGGTGCCGACCATGGCGATCGCGGCCTCGTAGGAGAGCGTCTCGGGCAGAGCGAACAGCGCGTCCGTCTCCCGCACGGCCAGCTCCGCGTAGCCCGCGTTGACCAGGCCCAGGTGCGTCACCACCCGTCTGCCGAGCCACTGTTCGTCCACTCCTTCGCCGAGGGCGTCGACCACGCCTGCCACCTCCCGGCCGGGTGTCATCGGCAACTCCGGTAACGGGAAGGGAAGTTCGTCGGCCGCCCCTTTCTGAAGCGCGGTGTCCAGGAGGTGGACTCCCGCGGCCTTGACCGCGATCCGGACCTGGCCGGGTCCTGGCTCCGGGTCGGCGACCTCCTCGTACCGCAGGTTCTCGGGCCCGCCGAAGGCGTGCAGTCGGATCGCTCGCATGGTCAACTCGCTTTCGTCGTATGGGGTGAGGCGGCGGATGTCCTCCTCCCACCGGAAAGCTACGGAGCGGCCGAGGCCCGGGGCCTCCGTCGCGTGACCGGGATCGTGACCGGGATCATGACCGGGTGATGACTGGGGTGCGGTCGCCCTGTCACCCCAGTCGTACGACAGAGGCGCCGCACAGGCCCCGGTTCCTAGCGTCGACCTCATGACGCACGCGACCCGTGACACCACGCCCCCTGCCGAGACCGACCCCACCAAGACCCGCTGGACGCCGGTCGCCGTCATGGCGCTCGCCATGCTGATGGTCACCCTGGAGCTGAGCCTCTCCTCCGTGACGTTGCCCGCGATCGGCGCCGACCTCGGCGTCGGGACCTCCGCGACCCAGTGGGTACTCCTCGCCTACGCCCTGCCGACGGCCGCCCTCGCGATCCCCGCGGGGCGGTGGGCCGACCGCGTCGACCTGCGCGCCGTGTTCCTCTTCGCCGTCCCGGCCATCGGCCTCACCAGCGTTCTCGCGGCAGCCGCGCCGAACCTCCCCGTGCTGCTTGCCGCCCGCGCCCTGCAAGGCGTCGCGGGCGCGCTCGCCGTCGCGGTCTACCTGCCGGTGGTCGCTGCCGTCGTACGGCCGGAGCAGCGGGGCCGCGCGATGGGCTACATCGCCACGATCATGCCGATCGGCTCGATGGGCGGCTCGTCCCTCGGCGGGATCGTCGCCGACGCCTACGGCTGGCGGCCCGTGATGCTGATGAAGGTGCCGGTCCTGATCCTCGTGATCTGGCTGGGCGCGCGGCACATCCCCTCCACCGGCGGTGGGCTCTCTCGGCCCGACCGGTCCCTGGTGGGAGACGGCCTGGTCCTCGGCGGCTCGGTGACCGCGCTCCTGGTGGCCTTCGACCGGGTGGAGGCCGAACAGCCGGTCGTCGCGGCCCTGTTCGCGGTGGCCGCGGCGGCGCTCGCGCTGTGGTGGACGCGGCTGCGCTCGGCGCGCCCGGTGATCGGTCTCCTGCGGCGCAGGGCCATCGGCCTTCCGGTCCTCTCGCTCATGCTGACCGGCACGTTCGTGGGGCTCTCCTACTTCCTGCTGCCGTTCTACGTCGCCGACGTCCTGCACGGGAGCGCCGCCATGACGGGCCTCGCGATGGTGTTCTTCATCGGCGCCGTGGCCGTGAGCTCGCCGCTCAGCGGTCAGCTCGCCGACCGGCTGCCCGGCAGAATCCTCGGGGCCGCCGGCCTGCTCCTGGTCATCGGCGGCCTGCTGAGCATGCTCACGCTCGGACCCGGCTCCGGGCTGCTGGACATCGGCTGGCGGCTGGCCGTGATCGGCGTGGGCCAAGCGCTGTTCGGCACCCCGGTGAACGCCTCGATCCTGGCCGCGGCACCCGCCGACCTGGTGGGCACGAGCGGCGGGGTCGGCAACACGTTCCGCACCCTCGGCTTCACCGTCGGACCGGCGGTGGCGGCCCTCGCGTACGGCCTGGGCGGCGGAGGGGCGGACGGCTTCTGGGTCGGGGTCGCCACCCTCGCCCTGCTGCAGGTCGCCGGCCTGGTGGCGCTGCTCGCCTCTGGCGGTGGTCCGCGCGAGGAACGGGCCAAGTAGGCGCCGATCCCCGGGCAGGTTCAGATGAGGGCGAACTGGCCGCCCGGGCCTTCCTCGTGGTGGTCGAGGACCGATGCCGGGCGGCGGGCCGCGTCAGGGACGGGGAGTACGCCCGCCCGGTGCAGCACGTCCGCGGAGACGCCGGGGCCGGCCGACGTGAGTGACCGGATCAATTCGTCCTGGAGCGGCCGGAGTTCCGCAAGGAGTGCGAGCACCGTGATGAGTTCGAGCAGCTCGGACGTCCAGGCCTGTGGCCACTCCGCGGGCCGGATCGCCTCCAGGGAATCCAGGGAACCCAGGGAATCCAGGGAGCCCGCCTCGCCCGTCTCCGTACGCCGCGCGAACCACAGCTCGATGACCCGCACCCCGCTCACCTCGAACTCCCACGCCTCCCGCGGCACCGGCGAGATGCGGCCCGCGTCCACAGAGAGGGCCTCCTCGTCGGCGTCGTACGAGATCTCCGCGGGGCGGGCGGGCAGCGGCGCCCGTACGTAGGGCCGCCGGCCACCGGGAAGCTTCGGCCGCGCGCCGTCACCGCGGGCCTGGAGCGCGAGGATGCGGCGCCCCAGTTCCGTGCCACGCGTCCAGACGTCGGCGTCCGAGGTCAGCGGCACCCGGCACCCGCCCGGCGAGGCCTCCGCGACGGCGAGCGTCCAGGCCAGCAGGTCCACGGCGCCGACGTCCAGGCCGAGCGCGGCGGAGAGGTGGGCGAGCAGACCGGGCGCCGCATTGGGTTCGAGGCCGCCGGGACGGCGGAACAGCGGACGGATGCGCCCGGGCCGCCCGGCGGGGGAGCGCCCGTCCGGCAGCACGGCGGACGCAAGGACCGCGGGGCCCGCGGACCCGGCGACGTAACCCTGCTCGACGGCGAACAGCTGGCCCTCGCCCGCGACCCGCCACAACTCCGGGCGCGCGGCGTCGATGAGCCGGTGGTCCGGGATCAGCCACTGCTCGTCGAAGGGGCCGTGCAGGACGCGCACCGGCTCTGGGCAGGGGCCCGACGCGGCGGCCAACGGAACCGTCGCGCCCTGGTGGCCCGGGAGTTGGGCGACCGCGGTGTGCAGGGTGCGCGTGCGCGAGGGGGAGAGCAGCCGCTCTCGCTCCGCCGTGTCCCCCTGCACGAAACGGGCCCAACGGGCTCTGAGGGATGCGGCGTCAGGGCCCATCGGCCACCCGCGGCCCGGCCGGAGCGGTGCGACGGACCACGGCATCAGGTCGGCGAGCAGCGCCGCTTCGTCGTGCGTCACGCCCGGCATCGTACGTCGAGACCCTTACGTCGCGTCGAGGGTGACCGTGAAGGAGAAGCGGTCGCCGCGGTAGTGGATGCGCGCCACGTCCAGGGCGCGCCCGTCCTCGTCGTACGTGATGCCGGTGTAGTGCAGGATCGGGCTGAGCAGCGGTACTTCGAGGAGGCGGGCCGTCTCCGGGTCGGCGAGCGTGGCCTCGACGGTGTCCGTTATGCGGCTGATGCGCACGCCCACCACGTCGCGCAGGACCTTCGTCATGGGCCAGCGCGTCAGGTCGTCGAGGTCGATGCGTTCGGCGAGCTCGGGGCGGATGAAGTTATGGGCGTGATTGGTCGGTTCGCCCGTCTTCTCGTCGCTGCGCAACCGGTGGTACGTCGCCACCTCGGTCAGGTCGGGGAAGTGCGCGGCGAGTTCGCCGGAGACCGGCGACGTCCCATGCGCGAGCAGCCGGGTGCTCATGCCCGACTGCTGGGCCACGATCGCGTCGACCGAGCCGAGCAGCCGGACCGGCGAGCCGCGCTGGGCGCTGGGCTCGATGAACGTGCCGCGCCGCCGGTGGCGGGTGATCAGGCCTTCGTCCTCCAGCTCCTTGAGCGCCTGGCGCATGGTCAGGACGCTCACGCCGTAGTGCCCCGCGAGCTGCTCCTCGGTGGGCAGCCGGAGCGGGGCTTCGGGTGTGCGGCCGAGTATCGAGGCGCGCAGGGACTGCGACACCTGATACCAGAGCGGCAGTTTGCGATTCAGGACGATCGAGTCCGGGGCGAAAGCGGTCACGGTCTCTCCGAATCAGTCCGAGTCTGTCGCGTCGGCTTCGAAACGGGGTCAGTTTCGAAAATGGCGCTCCAGACCCTCCCACACATCGTCGTATCCGCGCTGCAGATGGGCGGCCTGAGCTGCCTGTTCGGTCGCCGTCACCGGCCAGCGCGTCTCGAACATGAAGGCAAGCCCGTCGTCGATCTTCTGCGGCTTCAGCTCGGCGGCGGAGGCCTTCTCGAAGGTGTCGCGGTCGGGCCCGTGCGCCGACATCATGTTGTGCAGCGAGCCGCCGCCGGGCACGAAGCCCTCCGCCTTGGCGTCGTACGCGCCCTCGATCAGGCCCATGTACTCGCTCATCACGTTCCGGTGGAAGTACGGCGGCCGGAAGGTGTCCTCGCCCACCAGCCAGCGCGGCGCGAAGACCACGAAGTCGACGCCCGCGAGGCCCGGCGTATCGGACGGAGAGGTGAGGACCGTGAAGATGGACGGGTCCGGGTGGTCGTAGCTGATGGTGCCGATGACGTTGAAGCGGCGCAGGTCGTACACGTACGGGACGTGGTTGCCGTGCCAGGCGACGACGTCGAGCGGCGAGTGGTCGTAGGTCGCCCGCCACAGATTGCCGCAGAACTTGTTCACGACCTCCACCGGGCGGTCGACGTCCTCGTACGCGGCGACCGGAGCCCTGAAGTCCCGTGCGTTCGCGAGGCCGTTCGCACCGATCGGGCCCAGGTCGGGGAGCTGGAAGGGCGCACCGTAGTTCTCGCACACGTACCCGCGGGCGGTCTCGTCGAGCAGTTCCACGCGGAAGCGCACCCCGCGCGGGATCAGCGCCACCTCGCCCGGCTCGACGCGCAGCATGCCGAACTCGGTGCGAAGGAGCAGACCGCCCTGCTCGGGTACGACGAGGAGTTCACCGTCCGCGTCGCTGAACACCCGCTCCGTCATGGAGGAGTTGGCGTGGTAGAGGTGCACGGCCATGCCGGTGCGCTGGGTGGCGTCGCCGTTGCCGCCCAGCGTCCACAGGCCCGCGAGGAAGTCCGTGCCGGCTGCGGGCACCGGGAGCGGGTTCCAGCGCAGCCGGTTGGGGTCGGGCGTCTCGGTGAACGGCGCCGTGCGGATCGCGCCGTTGTCGACACGGGTGAACGCCGGGTGCGCGGCCGAGGGGCGGATGCGGTAGAGCCACGAGCGGCGGTTGTGGGCGCGGGGCTCGGTGAAGGCGGTGCCGCTCAGCTGCTCCGCGTAAAGGCCCAGGGGGGCGCGCTGGGGCGAGTTGCTGCCGTGCGGCAGGGCGCCGGGCACCGCCTCGGAGCTGTGTTCGTTGCCGAAGCCGGAGAGGTACGTCAGTGCCTCCGCCGTCTTGCGCGGGTCGTTCGCGTCCGCACGTCCGGCGTCGCTGGTGTGTTCCCGGCTCATCATCGCTCCCTCGTCAACGATTCCTATGGGTCACCGTAGGATTCACGTTTTCCTTCCGCAAGGGGATCCATGGATGTGAACAATGCTCTACTCTCCCGGGGATGCCCCACCGTGATCAGAAGAAGCCGCCGCCGCCCCCGAAAACCCTGCGCCGCGTGCCCGTGCAGGAGCGCAGTGCCGAGCGTCTGACCCGCATCCTCGACGCCTGCGCCGACCTCCTGGACGAGGTCGGGTACGAGGGCCTGAGCACCCGCGCCGTCGCCACCCGCGCGGGCGTCCCGATCGGCTCGGTCTACCGCTTCTTCGGCAACAAGCGGGCCATGGCCGACGCCCTGGCCCACCGCAATCTCGACGCCTACGGGGAGCGCGTGGCGGCCCGTATGGCCGGGGTGGAGCGCGGTGACTGGCGCGGTGCCGTCGACGCGGCCTTCGACGAGTACCTCGCCATGAAACGCAGCGTCCCCGGCTTCGGCCTGGTCGACTTCGGCATCCCATCGGCGCCCGAGGCGATGCCCGACGCCAACTCGGACGTCGCCGAACGGGTCGCGGGCCTGCTCGCGGCCCACCTCGATCGGCCGCTGGACAAGAAGCTGCGGCGCACGGTGCTCGTCGGCGTCGAGGCGGTCGACGCCGTCCTCCAACTCGCTTTCCGCGCACACCCGTCGGGCGACCCCGACCTGATCGACGAGACGCGGACCCTGCTGCACTCCTACTTCGCGGGTTCACTGGACTGACACTGGGGCCGTATCTGCGTCGGCGGTTTCGTGCCCCGACCCTTCGCGGGTCCTGACGCCATGCATACCGGTCGGTATGGTGAGAGCGCACGTGCGCCGTAGCCGCCGCCCTGGAGGGTTCTCCATGCCCAGCACCGCCCTGCGTATCTGTCCCCTCTGCGAAGCCACCTGCGGGCTCACGCTCACCATCGAAGGACCCCCTGACGGCACCGACGCCGCGCGCGTGACCGGTGCGCGCGGTGACCGGGACGACGTCTTCAGCCGCGGCTTCATCTGCCCCAAAGGCGCCTCCTTCGGAGAGGCCGACTCCGACCCCGACCGTCTGAAGCACCCCCTCGTACGCAAGGACGGCGTACTCCAAGAGGCAAGCTGGGACGAGGCGTTCGATGCCGTAGCCGCAGGCCTCCGGCCCCTGATCGAGCGGCATGGGCCGCAGGCGGTCGGCGTGGTGCTCGGCAACCCGAACGTGCACACCATGGCGGGCGGCCTCTACCCGCCCGTGCTGCTGAGTTCGCTCGGCACCCGCAACATCTTCACCGCGAGCACCGTCGACCAGATGCCCAAGCACGTCTCCAGCGGGCTCCTCTTCGGCGACGCCTTCGCCATCCCCGTGCCCGACCTGGACCGCACCAGCCATCTGCTCCTGCTCGGCGCCAACCCCCTGGAGTCCAACGGGAGCCTGTGCACCGCCCCCGACTTCCCGGGCAAGCTGAAGGCGCTGCGCGCCCGCGGCGGCACGCTCACCGTCGTCGACCCGCGCCGCACCCGCACCGCCAAGCTCGCCGACCGGCACCTCGCGATCCGGCCCGGCACGGACGCGCTGCTGCTCGCGGCCATGGCCCACGTCCTCTTCGAGGAGAAGCTCACCGACCTGGGCGTGCTCGAAGACCAGGTCGAGGGCGTCGAGGCCGTGCGCGAGGCCGTACGTCACTTCACCCCCGACGCCGTCTCCGCGGCCTGCGACGTCCCCGCCGACACCATCCGCGTCCTCGCCCGCGAGCTGGCCGCCGCGCCCACCGCCGCCGTCTACGCCCGCGTGGGAGCGAGCACCGTCGCCCACGGCACCCTCACCAACTGGCTCGTCGACGTCCTGAACGTCCTGACCGGCAACCTCGACCGGCCCGGCGGCGCCCTCTTCCCGCTCTCGGCCACCGACCGCGCGCCCCGCCCCGCGGGCCCCGGCAAGGGATTCGCGCTCGGCCGCTGGCACAGCCGCGTCAGCCGGCACCCCGAGGCCAAGGGCGAACTGCCGATCGCCGCGCTCGCCGAGGAGATCGACACCCCCGGCGACGAGGCGATCCGCGCGGTCGTCGCCGTCGCGGCCAACCCCGTCCTCTCCGCGCCGGACGGCGACCGCCTCGACGAGGCCCTGGCCGCACTGGACTTCATGGTCAGCGTCGACCCGTACCTGAACGAGACCTCACGCCACGCCCACGTGGTGCTGCCGCCGCCCCCGCCCTCCCAGAGCGCGCACTTCGACTTCGCCTTCAACGGATTCGCCGTACGCAACCAGGTCCGCCACACCCGCGCCGCACTGCCCCTGGCGGACGGCAGGATGGCGGAGACGGAGATCCTCGCGCGTCTCGTCCTGGCCGCGAGCGGCATGCACGGCGCCGATCCGGCAGCCGTCGACGCCATGGTCATCGACAAAACCCTCGGCAAGGCCGTCACCGAGCCGCACTCCGCCGCGTACGGCCGCGACCCCAGGGAACTGGCCGCTCTCCTCACCGGCGACAACGGCCCCGAGCGGCGGCTCGACCTGATGCTGCGCCTTGGCCCCTACGGCGACGGATTCGGCGTACGCGCGGACGGCCTGACCCTGGAGCGGCTCCTCGCCCACCCGCACGGCATCGACCTCGGGCCGCTCGAACCCCGCCTCCCGCAGGTCCTCAAGACGCGCAGCGGACGGGTGGAACTCCTCCCGGGACCCATCGCGGACGACCTGCCGCGCCTCACCGAGGCGTTGCGAGCCGCCCCGGACGAGCTCGTCCTCGTAGGACGCCGCCATCTGCGCTCCAACAACAGCTGGATGCACAACGTGCGCACCCTCACCGGCGGCTCCAACCGCTGCACCCTGCACGTCCACCCCGAGGACGCGGCCCGCATCGGCGTCGAGAACGGCGGCCACGCGCGCGTGGAGTCCGCCGGCGGCTCGCTCACCGTCCCCGTCGAGGTGACCGACGCCGTGCGCCCCGGAGTGGTCAGCCTGCCGCACGGCTGGGGCCACGACCGCCCCGGCACGCGCCTCGCCGTCGCCGCGGAGAACCCCGGAGCCAATGTGAACCAGCTCCTGGACGGCACGCTCATCGACCCGCTCTCCGGGACGTCCGTACTCAACGGCTTCCCGGTGTCCCTGACGCCCCTGACGCCAGCAGTAACTCGTTGACCTGGAGTTTTGCGCTTATTGCTCACACGTCAACATCTTGTTAACGCTTGAGAACGGGTCCTAACGTCAACCGGACCGCCAGACCTGGTGGGAGTTCGATGGTGAACGTTAGGTAGCCCCCATGCTGACAATCCTCGGATTCGTCATGATCGCCACCTTCCTGGTGCTGATCATGATGAAGAAGATGTCGCCGATCGCGGCACTGGTGCTGATCCCCGCGCTCTTCTGCGTGTTCGTAGGAAAGGGAGCCCATCTCGGGGACTACGTCCTCGAAGGCGTCGGGAATCTGGCGCCCACGGCGGCCATGCTCATGTTCGCCATCGTGTACTTCGGCGTCATGATCGACGTCGGCCTCTTCGACCCGATCGTCCGGGGCATCCTGCGCTTCTGCAAGGCGGACCCGGTGCGCATAGTCGTCGGCACCGCGCTGCTCGCCGCGATCGTCTCGCTGGACGGCGACGGCTCGACGACCTTCATGATCACGGTCTCGGCGATGTATCCGCTCTACAAACGCCTCAAGATGAGCCTCGTCGTCATGACGGGCGTCGCGGCCACCGCCAACGGCGTCATGAACACCCTGCCCTGGGGCGGCCCCACGGCCCGCGCCGCGACCGCCCTCAAGGTCGACGCGGCCGACATCTTCGTGCCGATGATCCCGGCGCTCGCCATGGGCCTCGTGTGCGTCTTCCTGCTCTCCTACGCACTCGGGCTCAGGGAGCGCAAGCGGCTCGGCATGCTCTCCCTGGACGAGGTCCTGGAGAAGGAGACGGCGCACGAGACGGTCCTGGTGGGCGCGGGTGGCGGCACCGGGAACGGCGGGCGTATGTCGCTCACCAAGAAGACCGCCGGGGGAGCGGGCTCCGGTGCGGACGCGGACGCTTCCGGTGAGGCCGACGAGGAGGACGACGGCTTCCAGGGGCTCGATCCGAACCGCTCCACCCTGCGCCCCAAGCTCTACTGGTTCAACGCCGGCCTCACCGTGGTCCTGCTCACCGCCATGATCATGGAGTGGCTGCCGATCCCGGTCCTCTTCCTGCTCGGCGCCGCGCTCGCCCTGACGGTCAACTTCCCGCACATGCCCGACCAGAAGGCCCGTATCGGCGCCCACGCCGAGAACGTCCTCAACGTCACCGGCATGGTCTTCGCGGCCGCCGTCTTCACCGGCGTCCTCCAGGGCACCGGCATGGTCGACAGCATGGCCACGTGGCTCGTCGACGCGATCCCGGAGGGCATGGGCCCGCAGATGGGCCTGGTCACCGGCCTCCTGTCCCTGCCGCTCACCTACTTCATGTCGAACGACGGCTTCTACTTCGGCGTCCTGCCCGTCCTCGCCGAGGCGGGCCAGGCACACGGCGTCAGCACCCTGGAGATCGCCCGCGCCTCGATCGCGGGCCAGGCCCTGCACATGTCGAGCCCGCTGGTGCCGGCCGTGTACGTCCTCGTCGGCATGGCGAAGGTCGAGTTCGGCGACCACACCAAGTTCACCGTCAAATGGGCCGTGCTCACCTCGCTCGTGGTGCTCGCCTCCGGAATCCTCTTCGGCATCATCTGATGCCATCGACACCGGTGAGGCCGTCGACACCGGGCCGCGCCTGGTTGCTGCGCCTCGTCATCGCCTTCAGCTTCGCGCAGGGGGCGGTGTCGATGGCGCGTCCCGCCGTCTCCTACCGGGCGCTCTCGCTGGGCGCCGACGAGCGGGCGATCGGCGTCATCGCGGGCGTGTACGCACTGCTCCCGCTCTTCGCCGCCGTGCCGCTCGGGCGCAGGACGGACCACGGGCGGTGCGCGCCGCTCCTTCCGATCGGCGTCGTCCTGATCGCCGGCGGGTGTGCGCTCAGCGGCACCGCCGGGTCCCTCGGCGCGCTCGCCGCCTGGAGCGGTCTGATGGGCCTCGGCCACCTCTGCTTCGTGATCGGCGCCCAGTCGATCGTCGCCCGGCAGTCCGCACCCGACGAACAGGACCGCAACTTCGGGCACTTCACGATCGGGGCCTCACTCGGGCAGCTGGTCGGGCCGATCGCCGCGGGCTCCCTCATCGGCGGGGACATGGGCCGTACGAGCGCGCTCGCCCTGCTCGTATCGGCGGGGGTGGCTGCGGTGTCCTTCACCTCGCTGTGGCGCATCGAGCATGCGCGGTCGGCGGCGCCACGGGCCGGGGCCGTAGCTTCGGAGAAGGTCCCGGTGCTCGGCATCCTGCGCACCCGCGGTGTGCCCGCGGGGATCTTCATCAGCCTCGCGGTGCTCTCCGCCACGGACATCCTCACGGCCTATCTGCCGGTGGTGGGCGAGCACCGGGGCATCGCGCCCGCGACGGTCGGCGTGCTCCTCTCGCTGCGGGCCGCCGCGACGATCGCCTGCCGGCTCGTGATGACGCCGCTGATCAACCTGCTCGGCCGTACGGCGCTGATCGTGGTCACGTGTCTGCTGGCCGCCTTGTTGTGCGCGGGAGTCGCGCTGCCGGTGCCGGTGTGGGGGCTCGCGGTGATGCTGGGGCTGCTCGGCTTCTGTCTGGGGGTAGGGCAGCCGCTGTCGATGACGACGGTCGTCCGGGCGGCCCCGGAGGGGGCTCGCTCCACCGCGCTCGCGCTGCGGCTCACCGGCAACCGGCTCGGGCAGGTCGCCGCGCCGGCCGGGGCCGGGCTGATCGCCGGGGTCGCGGGCGTGGCGGCGCCGTTCGTGATGCTGGGCGGGCTGTTGCTGGTGGCGGCCGGGCTGGGGCTGCGGCGTGAGCCGACGAGACCTTCCCCGGACCCGCCCGTCCCGACCCCCCTGGTGCCAAAAAACTATCAGCGCTAGTTTGGAGTGGACTACGTGCGGGCGACCATGTGAGTCGTGCGGACGACTACTCGAGGAGTGCGATGAAGGCCCACGACGGCATGTACATCGGCGGCGCCTGGCGGCCCGCCGTCGGCACGGACACCATCACGGTCCTGAACCCGGCCGACGAGCAGCCGGTCGGTCAGGTCCCCGCCGGTACGGCGCAGGACATCGACGCGGCGGTGCGCGCCGCCCGCGAGGCCTTCCCCGCCTGGGCCGCGACCCCGCCCGCCGAGCGCGGCGCGCTCATCGGGGCACTGCGCGACCAGCTGGTCGCCCGCAAGGACGAGATCGCCGAGACGGTGACGGCGGAGCTGGGCTCACCCCTGCCGTT
The DNA here is from genome assembly GCF_040730185.1 of Streptomyces sp. Je 1-332. Lineage (NCBI taxonomy): Bacteria > Bacillati > Actinomycetota > Actinomycetes > Kitasatosporales > Streptomycetaceae > Streptomyces > Streptomyces sp. Je 1-332. Next base: position 1,596,297 of record NZ_CP160402.1, on the reverse strand, counting down.
CTCGGAGATGGTGCACGCGGGCGTGCCGATCCTGGTCTCCGGCTCGTACGCCGAGCTCGCGGCGACGTACTCCTTCGAGGAGAAGATCGGCAACTCCACCGTCTACATGGAGCCGGTCGGTGTGGTCGGCGCGATCACGCCCTGGAACTACCCCCTCCACCAGATCGTCAACAAGGTGGCCCCCGCGCTCGCCGCGGGCTGCACGGTGGTCCTGAAGCCCGCCGAGGACACCCCGCTCACCGCCCAGCTCTTCGCGGAGGCCGCGCACGACGCGGGCATCCCCGCCGGTGTCTTCAACCTGGTCACGGGCCTCGGCCCGGTCGCGGGGCAGGCCCTCGCCGAGCACGAGGGCGTCGACCTGGTCTCCTTCACCGGCTCGACGGCGGTCGGCAAGCAGATCGGCGCCACCGCGGGCGCCGCGGTCAAGCGCGTGGCCCTGGAGCTCGGCGGCAAGTCCGCCAACGTCATCCTGCCCAGCGCCGATCTGACCAAGGCCGTCAAGGCCGGCGTCGCCAACGTCATGTCCAACTCCGGCCAGACGTGCAGCGCGTGGACCCGCATGCTGGTGGACTCCGCGCGCTACGACGAGGCGGTCTCGCTCGCGGCGGAGGCCGCAGCCAAGTACGGCTCCCGCATCGGCCCCGTCGTCAACGCCAAGCAGCAGGCGCGCGTGCGGGGTTACATCGACAAGGGCGTCGAGGAAGGCGCACGCGTGGTGGCCGGCGGCTCCGAAGCACCGCGCGAGCAGGGCTACTTCGTCCAGCCGACCGTCTTCGCCGACGTCACCCCCGAGATGACGATCGCGCAGGAGGAGATCTTCGGCCCGGTCGTCTCGATCATCAGGTACGAGGACGAGGACGACGCCCTGCGGATCGCGAACGGCACCGTGTACGGGCTCGCGGGTGCCGTCTGGGCGGCCGACGACGCGGAGGCGATCGCGTTCGCCCGCCGCATGGACACGGGCCAGGTCGACATCAACGGCGGCAGCTTCAACCCCCTTGCCCCGTTCGGTGGTTACAAGCAGTCGGGAGTGGGACGCGAGCTGGGCCCGCACGGGCTCGCCGAGTACCTCCAGACGAAGTCCCTCCAGTTCTGAACCTTCCGCTGCCCGCCTTTCAAGGAGTACGTCACCGTGGTCCGCGCCGCTGTTCTGCCCGCCGTCGGCTCTCCCCTGGAGATCACCGAGATCGACCTGCCCGAGCCGGGGCCCGGCCAGGTACGGGTGCGTCTCGCCGCCGCCGGGGTCTGCCACTCCGACCTGTCCCTGACCAACGGAACGATGCGGGTGCCCGTGCCCGCCGTGCTCGGGCACGAGGGCGCGGGGACGGTCGTGTCCGTGGGTGAGGGGGTCGCGCATGTCGCGCCGGGCGACGAGGTCGTGCTCAACTGGGCGCCCTCTTGCGGCAGTTGTCATGCCTGCACGCTCGGAGAGGTATGGCTGTGCGTGAACGCGCTCGCCGGCGCGGCCGACGTCTACGCCCGCCGCGCGTCGGACGGCGCCGACCTCCACCCCGGCCTGAACGTCGCGGCGTTCGCCGAGGAGACAGTCGTCGCGGGCAACTGCGTACTGCCCGCCCCCGTCGGAGTCCCGCTGACGGACGCGGCGCTCCTCGGCTGCGCCGTGCTCACCGGGTACGGCGCCGTGCACCACTCCGCGAAGGTGCGCGAGGGCGAGACGGTGGCCGTCTACGGCGTCGGGGGCGTGGGCCTCGCCACGCTCCAGGCGGCACGGATCGCCGGCGCCTCGAAGATCATCGCGGTCGATGTGTCCCCGGCGAAGGAGGAGTTGGCGCGGTCGGCGGGAGCGACGGAGTACGTGGTCGCCTCCGAGACGACGGCGAAGGACATCCGCAAGCTGACGGGCGGCCAGGGCGTGGACGTGGCGGTGGAGTGCGTCGGGCGCGCCGTGACGATCCGTACCGCCTGGGAGTCCACGCGGCGCGGCGGGCGTACGACGGTGGTCGGCATCGGCGGCAAGGACCAGCAGGTCACCTTCAACGCCCTGGAGATCTTCCACTGGGGGCGGACGCTGGCCGGGTGCGTGTACGGGAACTCCGACCCGGCGGCGGATCTGCCGGTCCTGGCGGAGCATATTCGGGCCGGGCGCCTTGACCTGAGCGCGTTGGTGACCGACCGGATCGGGCTGGACGGGATCCCCGCCGCCTTCGAGAACATGGTCGCGGGGAAGGGCGGGCGGGCGTTGGTGGTGTTCTAGGCGTTCTCAGCCCGTCCGGCGTTTGAGGACGAACTCGGCGAAGCCGGTGATCGACGGTAGGCATCGGTCCCGGCGGAGCCGGGTTTTCGGGAAGGGGCGGGGTCGGGGAAGGAAACCCCCTGCGTGAACCGTTGACCACATACCCACCGGTCGGTACGGTCCCTGCAACCACACGCCACCCCCCGTCCCGTCCCCGGACCCACCGGAGTGTGCACCCGCATGGACCCCGCACCGTCCTCCGTAACCCCCCTCTCCGCTCCCGCTCCCGCGTCACCGGCGGACCCCCACCGCCGCAAGGTGGCCACCGCGGCCGCGCTCGCCTCGGCCGTCGAGTGGTACGACTACTTCGTCTTCGGCATCGCGGCCGCCCTCGTCCTGGGCGACCTGTACTTCCCCTCCGGCAGCTCGTCCGCCGGAGTACTCGCCGCGTTCGCGACCTTCGCCGTCGGGTTCCTGGCCCGGCCCGTCGGCGGCATCATCGCCGGTCACCTCGGCGACAAGCGGGGCCGCAAGCCCATGCTGGTCCTCGCGCTGACCCTGATGGGCCTTTCCACCACGGGCATCGGCCTGCTCCCCACGTACGAGACGGTCGGCATCGCCGCGCCGATCCTGCTCGTCACCCTCCGCGTCTTCCAGGGCATCGCGGTCGGCGCGCAGTGGGGCGGCGCGATGCTGATGGCCACCGAGTACGCCCCCGAGGGCAAGCGCGGCCTCTACGGCAGCCTGGTCCAACTCGGCGTCCCCATAGGTGTGGTGACCGCCAACACGGTGTTCCTGATCGCCGGTGCCGTCACCAGCGAGAGCACCTTCGAGGCGTGGGGCTGGCGGGTGCCCTTCATGGTCGGGCTCCTCGTGCTCGTCCTCGCCTGGTACATCCACACGCGCGTGGAGGAGACCCCCGAGTTCCGCGAGGCGGAGAGGGCGCTCGCCGAGAAGGAGAAGGCGCAGAAGGGCGCAGGCGGCGAAGAGGGCAACTCGCCCCTGCGCACCATCCTCCGCCACCACCTCGGCACGGTCTTCCTGGCCGGTGGCTCGTTCGCGGTGAACACCGCCACCTTCTACATCATCATCACGGGCGTCCTCGACTACACCACCCGCGAACTCGACATGAAACGCAGCGCGGTCCTCACCGTCTCGCTCTGCGTCAGCCTCACCCAACTCGCCCTGATCCCGGCGTCCGCCGCGCTCTCCGACCGCATCGGACGGCTGAGGATCTACGCCCTCGGCGCCGCGGGGCTCGCGGTCTGGGCCGTGCCGATGTTCCTGCTCATCGACACCGGTTCACTGCTGTGGCTGGCCGTCGGCACCTTCGTCACCAGCTGCTTCCTCAGCATCATGTACGGGCCGCAGGCCGCGCTGTTCGCCGAGTTGTTCACGGCCGAGATGCGCTACACGGGAGCCTCGCTCGGCTACCAGATCGCGGCCGTGTTCGGCGGCGGCCTCGCGCCGTTCGTGATGGTGCTGCTCCTGGAGGCGACGGGCACTTCGATGGCCGTCGCCGCCTACATCATCGGCCTCGCGGTGATCGCCCTGATCTCCATCAAGGTGCTTGCGGGGCGGGCGAGTTCCCGCTGACGGCAGCGTTCGTGACCGGCTGCGGCCCCGTCTGTGCCGACGGAGCCGCGGCCGGTTCACCCAGGCGCGAGAAGGACTTCGCCGCCGCCAGGAACGCGAGGGTCGTCAGCACGAACGGCCAGGTGAACGCGTGCCCGCCGGACGGGGCGAGGAGCGCCGTCAGGGCCGAACCCCCGATGGTCGCGGTGGCGGCGCCCACGAGCGCGTACGCCAGGGTGATGCCCCGGACGGGCAGGAAGACGCCGCACAGCGCGAGCGCCACGAGCACCGCGTTGTATCCCATCGTGCCGTCCGCGATCCGCGCGGCCGGCGCCCCGAGCGCGACCGCGGTACCGATGCCCGTCAGGCTGCCGAGGCAGGCCACGGCCCCCGCGCGACGGCTGGCGACGAAGAGGCCGACGAGCACCAGCGCACCGACGTACCACTGCGGCATGAAGAAGATCTGCGCGAAGCCCGCGAAGAACGCCCGCGCCAGATCGGCGGGTTCGATCGCTGTCGGACCGCTCGCCGCCTGCGTCAGCGCCGCCGGGTCGACCCTGTGGTGCCAGACCCGCTCGAAGCCCGGCGCCGCCATCGTCGTCACGCTCGCGAGCAGGCAGTACGGGAGCGTGAGCGAGGGCAGGCCCCAGACGGCGAGGAAATTGCCGGCCGCCGCCGTCACGACCGTGACCACCACGCAGCCCGCGAGGGCGAGCACGGCCGTCGACAGGTACCCGGCGCCGAGGAACACCGCGAAACACAGCGCGGTGAGGCAGGCGTTGAAGCCTTCGAGCCCGGTCGTCACCCGGTCCCGCGCCGCCCCGAGGAGCAGCGCCGTGCCCGTACCGACCGCTGTTCCCGCGAGCCCGTAGAGCCCGTACTCCCAGCCCGCCGCGAAGAGCGCCACGCAGAAGAGCGCGCCCGCCGCCGCGCTGGGCAGGAAGGTCACCTGCGCCTGGCCGCGCAGGACTTGGGCGACGAAGACCGGCGCGCCGAAGAGCGGGCGACTGGCATCCGTTGAGTGCCGCACGGCTCACTCCCGTGTTACGTCCATGTTTCCCCCGACAAGACGGATGCACCTTACAACCACCCGCCCGGGTGCCGCGATACCGCGGTGGGCCCGTCACCCCGTCGGCGTCGCCACCTGCGCGTACTGGAGGGCGAGTCCGTCGAGCAGCGCGCGCAGCCCCGCCTCGAACGCCCGCTCGTCGACCTCCTGCTGACGCTCGGCGAGAAGGTGGGCCTGGCCCAGGTGCGGATAGTCGGCGGGGTCGTACGCGGTCGCGTCGTCCACGAAGCCGCCCGCGAAGGAGCCGAGCGCCGAGCCCATGATGAAGTAGCGCATCAGCGCACCGATCGACGTGGCCTGCGCGGCCGGCCAGCCCGCGTCGACCATCGCCCCGAACACCGCGTCAGCGAGCCGCAGTCCGGCAGGCCGGCGGCCGGGGCCGCTCGCGAGCACCGGAACGATGTTGGGGTGAAGGGTGAGCGCCGCGCGGTACGAGACGGCCCAGTCGTGCAGCGCCGTCCGCCAGTCGCGCTCGTCGGCGGCCTCGAACATCGACAGGTCGACCTGCGCGCTCACCGAGTCCGCGACCGCCTCCAGGATCTCGTCCTTCGTACGGAAGTGGTTGTAGAGCGAAGGCCCGCTGACCCCGAGCTCGGCGGCGAGGCGGCGCGTCGAGACGGCCGCGAGGCCCTCGGTGTCCACGAGCGCGCGCGCCGTGTCGACGATGCGTTCTCTGCTGAGGAGGGGCTTGCGCGGTCGGGCCATGCGGCACATAGTAGGGCTGCCGCAAGAAACTAGCAGTGCTAATTTAAAGCCCGGCGGAAGACCGAGCCGCGGACCGACCCCGAGAGCCGACCCGAAGAGGTGCCACGCGATGAATCTGGAGCTCAGCGAGGAGCAGTCCGCCGTACGGCAGCTCGCCAAGGACTTCGTGGACCGCGAGATCGCGCCCCACGTCATCGAGTGGGACCGCGCCGAGAGCGTGGACCGGGCGATCGTGAAGAAGCTCGGCGAGGTCGGCTTCCTCGGGCTCACCGTCGACGAGGAGTACGGCGGCTCGGGCGGCGACCACCTCGCGTACTGCCTGGTGACCGAGGAGCTGGGGCGCGGCGACTCCTCCGTGCGCGGCATCGTGTCGGTGTCGCTCGGGCTCGTGGCCAAGACCATCGCGTACTGGGGGAGCGAGGAGCAGAAGCGGCAGTGGCTGCCCGGACTCACCTCCGGTGAGTACGTCGGCTGCTTCGGGCTCACCGAGCCGGGCACCGGCTCCGACGCGGGGAACCTCTCGACGAAGGCCGTGCGCGACGGCGGCGACTACGTGATCAACGGCTCCAAGATGTTCATCACGAACGGCACCTGGGCCGACGTCGTGCTGCTCTTCGCCCGGACGAACGACGCCCCCGGACACAAGGGCGTCTCCGCCTTCCTCGTGCCGACCGACACTCCGGGCCTGAGCCGCCGCACCATCCACGGCAAGCTGGGCCTGCGCGGCCAGGCGACCGCTGAACTCGTCCTCGAGGACGTCCGTGTCCCCGCGTCGGCCATGATGGCGCCCGAGGGCAAGGGCTTCTCGGTCGCCATGTCGGCGCTCGCCAAGGGGCGGATGTCGGTCGCCGCGGGGTGCGTGGGCATCGCCCAGGCCGCCCTCGACGCGGCGGTGACGTACGCGACCGAGCGCGAACAGTTCGGCAAGCCCATCGCGGGACACCAGCTGGTGCAGGAGCTGATCAGCGACATCGCGGTGGACGTGGACGCCGCGCGCCTGCTGACCTGGCGGGTCGCCGACCTCATCGACCGCGGGCAGCCCTTCACCACGGAGTCCTCCAAGGCCAAGCTGTTCGCCTCCGAGGCCGCGGTGCGCGCCGCCAACAACGCGCTCCAGGTCTTCGGCGGCTACGGCTACATCGACGAGTACCCCGCGGGCAAGCTGCTGCGCGACGCGCGCGTGATGACGCTCTACGAAGGCACCAGCCAGATCCAGAAGCTGGTCATCGGGCGGGCGCTCACCGGGGTCTCGGCCTTCTGAGCGCGTGTTCCCCGGGGGAGGGCTGAGTACGTGAGCTGAGTACGGGAACGGATGTGGCGCGGCCCCTCCCGGGCGAAGCTCTGATCATGAGTGAGACACCGGTCAAGCAGCAGAGCACCAACGCCTACTACGGTCAGGCCGTCGCATCGTTCGCCGTGGCGCTCGCCGCCGTGGCGATCGGCGTCTACAGCCTCGACGTCAGCGGCTGGATCCGCGCCTTCCTCGCCATCTCCGTCCTGTACCTGACGACGTCCGCGTTCACCCTCGCCAAGGTGGTCAGGGACAGACAGGAGGCGGGCCAGCTCGTCAGCCGCGTCGACCAGGCCCGCCTGGAGAAGATCCTCGCCGAACACGACCCGTTCAAGCCGGTGGCCTGACCGGCTCCCTAAGCGCTTGCTCACCGTCAGGGGTATGGTGTCCCTCCCGACCGGCGGAAGGAGTGGGCGATGAGCACGGCGGAGCAGACCGAGGGCGAGGACCTGCCATGGGGCGAGGTCACGCCCGATGCGGCGCGGCGGCTGCTGGTCGCCGCCGTCGAGGCCTTCGCCGAGCGTGGGTACCACGCGACGACCACCCGGGACATCGCCGGCCGCGCGGGCATGAGCCCCGCGGCGCTCTACATCCACTACAAGACCAAGGAAGAGCTGCTCCACCGCATCAGCCGGATCGGCCACGACAAGGCCCTGCGGGTCCTGCGCACCGCGGCCGAGGGTCCGGGCAGCGCGGCGGAGCGGCTCGCCGACGCCGTACGGTCCTTCGTCCGCTGGCACGCGGACCATCACACCACCGCCCGCGTGGTCCAGTACGAACTGGACGCGCTCGGCGACGAGCACCGCACGGAGATCGTCGCGCTGCGCCGCCAGACCGACGCCACCGTGCGGGACATGATCAACGACGGTGTGCGGGACGGGGAGTTCGACGTCCCCGACGTGCCGGGCACCACGCTGGCCGTGCTCTCGCTCTGCATCGACGTGGCCCGCTGGTTCAACGTCGCGGGCACCCGGACGCCCGACGAGGTCGGCGCGCTCTACGCCGACCTCGTGCTGCGCATGGTCGGAGCTCAGAAGCGGGTTTCCTGAGCTCCGGAGCGGGTCTCGTGAGCCCTCTCGAAGCCCCGGGGCGCTCTAGAAGTAGTAGCGCGACACCGACTCCGCGACGCAGGCGGGCTTGTCGCCGCCCTCGCGCTCGACGGTGACCTTGGCCGTGATCTGTACGCCGCCGTCCTTGGTCTCCTCGACCTCCGTCAGCACGGCGGTCGCCCGCACCCGGGAGCCCGAGGGCACCGGCGAGGGGAAGCGGACCTTGTTGGTGCCGTAGTTGACGCCCATCTTCATGCCCTCGACCCGCATCACCTGCGGCACCAGGCTCGGCAGCAGCGACAGCGTCAGATAGCCGTGCGCGATGGTCGTCTTGAAGGGGCCCTCGGCCGCCTTCTCCGCGTCCACGTGGATCCACTGGTGGTCGCCCGTGGCGTCGGCGAACAGGTCGATCCGCTTCTGGTCGACCTCCAGCCACTCGCTGTGCCCGAGCTGCTCGCCGACTCCGGCACGCAGGTCGTCGGCCGACGCGAAGATCCTCGGCTCTGCCATGTCCCTGGCCTCCTCAAAGTAATCGAACTAAGCGCTTGCTCAGCATGCTGGGTGCGCCGACGTGTGTCAACGGAGCGGCCGATCGGAGCGGCCAGCACGGCCGAGGGCCAGCCGGCAAGGGCCGGCGGGCAGGCCATTAGGCTTGGGCGGGTGCCCCAGATCCCAGAGAAGATCCACGAGCTCACGGTCGGCCAGCTCTCGGCCCGCAGCGGCGCGGCCGTGTCCGCCCTGCACTTCTACGAGTCCAAGGGCCTGATCACCAGCCGTCGCACCTCGGGCAACCAGCGCCGCTACCACCGTGACGCGCTGCGTCGCGTCGCCTTCGTCCGCGCCGCCCAGCGCGTCGGCATCCCGCTCGCCACGATCCGCGAGGCGCTCGACTCGCTCCCCGAGGAGCGCACCCCCACCCGCGAGGACTGGGCACGCCTCTCGGAGACCTGGCGATCGGAACTGGACGAGCGCATCAAGCAGTTGGGCCGGCTGCGCGATCACCTCACGGACTGCATCGGCTGCGGCTGCCTCTCCCTGGAGACGTGCGTGCTCTCCAACCCCGACGACGTCTTCGGCGAACGCCTCACCGGCTCCCGTCTGCTGGCGGAGCGCCGACCCGGGGCGTGACCCCGGGCCGCCCGCTCCCTCCAGGGAGTCACTCGAACTCCGTGCCGCCCTTGCGCGTCAGATAGGCGGCGCTGACGGCCTTGGCGATGGCGCGGCCCCCGGTCACGGGGGAGTACCGCTCGACCGCGGGGCGGATCACGACGCCCTCGCGCAGATGCAGGGCGCGGCCCGAGACCGTCTCCCGGCCCGTCGCCACCTCCAGGACGCGCTCGGCGTCGTACGGCCCCTCGTACAGGCGTGGCACCAGGGGGAGTTCGCCCTCCAGCAGCGCCGCGGGGTCGAGCCACCGGACCTCGCCGTCGATCTCGGCGCTCACGTCGAAGACCGCGTAGCCGAGCGTCTCTCGGCGCCCGTCCGCGCCGTACGTCAGGTCCTGGACCCCCGCTCCGAACACCTCGCCGAAGATGCCGACCCGGCGAGCGCCGAGCCGCTGTGCCAGCGAGGCGGCCACCGCGGCGACGCCGTGCCCGTGGACCGCGCGCCAGTAGAGGTTGCGCGGATCCTCCTTCAGTGCGAGGGACTTGGAGCCGAAGCCCTTCGAGGAGACGTGCACCCGGCCGCCCTCCTCCGCCACGTACGTCAGCAGGCACGCGGAACCGTGCAGCTTCTCCGTGACCACCACGGCCTCGCCCGGAGCGAAGACATCGGGGTAACGCTGGATGTTCTCGATGTCCACCCACGGCAGCAGATCCGGCGCGGACTCGACGTCACCGTTCATGGTGGGCGGTATCGGCGGCACCCACTTCGCGACACCGAGACGCTCCGCGAAATCCGTGCCGTCGGCCGCGGCCCGCGCCAGGTCCACGTCCGCGAGCGCCCGCGGCCTGCACACGATGCCCTGGGACAGCTCGCCCCGCAGCCGCACCGCCTTGACCCGGTCCGACTTGCCGCCCGCGAGCCGCCCGGTGAGCCCCAGCTCCTCGATCAACTCCGCGGGCAGCACGGACTGCTCGGGGATGTAGAGCGCCACATCACCCGTGCGGTAGGCGCCCTTGGCGACGACCGCGCGGTACAGGCCCACCTGGGCCAGTTCGAGGGCGTCGGCGTTGGGATGCTCGTGGACGGTCAGCACTTCGGCGGTGACGCGCAGCGTCGACATGGGGCGGGCTCCTTGGGTTCTACGCTGCCGTGTCGGCACGCGCAGATGTCTGTCATCGACGCCAACTCTGCCGACGGCAAACCGCTGGAGCGATCGATTATCCACCTGCTATCGAGAGTGCCACCGACACCAACTGGGCGTTCGACCCGGCCGGTTCCCCGCCCGGCAGGGTCAGTGTGTCCTCCAGACCGATCCGGGTCGCGAGGCCCAGGCGGCCCGCGAGGCGCAGCACCGGCCAGGTGCCGCCCTCCTCGCCGTGCAGCAGGACGGGACGGCCGTGCGCGCGGCCGATCACGGCGATCAGGGCGCGGGCGGAGTCACGGGCCGTGGCCGGGTCGGGGTCGGTCACCTCCGCGAGGACCCGCAGGACGCGCGGGCCGAGCGGGGATGCCGCGAAGCGTTCCGCGGCGTCCGTACCGGACCAGATGCCCGCCTCCACGCCGATCCCCCGGTCGAGGAGGGCCTCGGCCACCGCCTCCGCGCCGGGCTCGTGCCAGTTCACCGACGCGTGGTCGGGCAGCACCGTCCACGCGCGGATCCGCGCCACCCGCTGTCCGGGGTCCGGCTCGGCCCAGGCGCCCGTGGTCACGCCGACCGGTACCGATGCGGCGGAACGCACCGCTTCGAGCGTGGCCGCAACCGCACGTGGCGCCAACGTGTCTTGTCCACAAGGGGACTTGGGGTGTACATGGACATCCCGAGCACCGGCCGCGACAGCTTGTGCCACGGACTCGGCCATCGCCCCGGGTGACATCGGGATCGACGCACCATCGCTCGCGCCGCGGGCGCCGTTCACGCAGACCTGCATCACCGAAGGACAGTACAGACGACGACACACAGGGGGAAAGGCCGATGGGAATCGCCATCTGCTCGTTGCTGTGGAGCGCCGCGCACTCGGGGCGGCAGAAGATCACATACGACAGCGACGGCTACCACCTCGTGCGGTTCCCGTACGCGGACGCCGAGGAGTCGTACGACCCGTGGCACATGCACGACCCAGCCAAGGGGGGCACGAGCCCGTCGAAGTTCCCGGACGCCAGGTCCGGGCTCATCTGGCCGAGCCACGACGGCTGGGGCACCCTGTCGGCGATGATCTTCTGGGAGCCGGACAGCCGGCCCACCGAGTACCGCGCGCGCTTCGTGCGCGATCCGCTCGGCCTGTCCACCGGGTACGACTCGACGGCCACCACCGACTGGGTTCCCACCAGGGGCGGGCAGTACCGGACGCACACCTGGCAGATGTTCGTCCATCCGCAGACTCCGGTCTGCCTGAAGCTGTCGGCGCGCGGCCCCGGCGACGTGAAGATCGCCGCGCCGCTGATGTTCGCCGAGCTCAAGCTGGCCATACAGTCCGACGTGGCGACGCCCTAGCCGCCGTACACCCGCAGCCGGTCCGGCAGGACCTCATGCCGAGACCAGCGGCCGAGCCCGCCGTGCCCGCGCCCTCGCCATCGCGGCGGGCGTGAGCACCGGGGCCGGCACGACGATGCCGCAGCCCGTGCAGACGGCGCCCGAAGAGGGCTCGTGCACCAGGCCGTGGGTCCAGACGAGGTCGGAGCGGTCGCACACCGGGCAGTCCGTGCCCGGCTCGCGCTCAAGGGCCGCTATCAGCCTGCGCAGCACCTCGGCGAGCGGTCCCGAGGGATGCACACCGGGGTCGTCGCACCAGGCGACCCCGAACCCTCCCCAGGTGCACCGGTGCCAGTCGTCCACGCTGCCGGGGCTGCGGAGCCCGTCGTGCTTCTCCTTGCGGCGGCGCTCCGCGAAGCCCGCCTCGTAGGCGAGCCAGACCGCGCGCGCCGCTTCCAGCTCGTCGAGCGCGGCCACCAGCCGCGCCGGGTCGGGTGAGCGGTCCTCGGGCCCGAAGCCCGCCCGGGAGCACAAATGGTCCCAGGTCGCCCGGTGGCCGTATGGGGCGAACCTCTCCAGGCACTTGCGCAGTGAGTACCGCCGCAGTGCCAAATCGCTCAGCGGATCGCGCACCTGTCTCGCGAGACTCCGGAATCCGGCCATCGCCCTGCACCTCCGTCGCACGTTCTCGGACGTTGCCGAGTAGACGTATCGACACGCGATTCGGCTCCCTCGACTTCCATCCGATTTTCGATGACTGACATAAGGCGGCCGTGAGCTGGAGCTATGTGCGGGTGTTGAAAAGGCGACGCATGCTCATCTTCCGGGTTCGGCAACCCGCCAGTAACCTCCGCCCCAACTCCCTCCCACAGGAGCACAAGCGGAGCCCAGAGGAGCACACATGCGTCAACGCATCGTCCGGCTCAGAACCCTCACCGCCACTGCGGCGTTCGCGCTCGCCGCGTCCCTCCTCTCGCCACAGCCGGGGACGGCGGCGGACGAACCCCCGCCGGTCACCGATCACTGCGAGGGGCAGTGCGCCGACGTGCTGCCACCCGGCGCCAACGGCAACGCCACGCTCGCCGAAATACTCGCCCACCGCGTCTTCGGAACTCAGCCCAAGCACGCCGATGACCAGTTGGGTCCTTACGACGCCCTCTCCTCCGGCTATCCGTCACTCACCGACGGCAAACTGACGGAATTCTTCAACGACGCGTCCTTCGGCGTCCGCGAGGGCCAGGTCGCCTCCGTCACCAGACCCCGCGACGATGTGACGATCACCCGGGACAAGAAGTACGGCATCCCGCACATCAAGGGCTCCACGCGCTACGGCACCGAGTTCGGCGCGGGCTTCGCGGCCGGGCAGGACCGGCTCTGGCTCATCGACCTGTTCCGGCACATCGGCCGCGGTGAGCTGACCTCTTTCGCGGGCGGCGCACTCGCCAACCAGGGCCTGGAGCAGCAGTTCTGGCCGCAGGCCCCGTACACGGAGAAGGACCTGGAGAAGCAGGTCGAGTACATCAGGTCGACGCAGGGCGAGCGCGGCGAGCAGGCCATGGAGGACGCACAGGCCTACATCGACGGGCTCAACGCCTACCGCGTGAAGTCGAAGAACGGCCGCTACTTCCCGGGCGAGTACGTCCTCACCGGCAAGATCGACGCGATCACCAACATCGGCGAGATCGAGCCCTTCAAGATCACTGACATGATCGCGCTCGCCTCCGTCGTCGGCGGCCTCTTCGGCAACGGCGGCGGGGGAGAGGTCGACGCGGCGCTCTCCCTCCTCAAGTCGCAGGAGAAGTACGGCGTCGAGAAGGGCACGAAGGTCTGGGAGTCCTTCCGCGCCCGCAACGACCCCGAGACCGTCCAGACCATCCACGACGGCACGAGCTTCCCCTACGCGGGCAAGCCCGAGAACGCGCGCGGCACCGCGATGCCCGACAAGGGGTCGGTCGAGCGCGAGCAGCTCGTGTACGACCGCGAGGGCGGCGCCAAGTCCGCGTCCAAGGCGCCCAAGGACCCGGTGAAGGCGCCCAAGAAGCTCGAACCGCTCCAGGGGATGTACGACGAAGGAGTGCTGCCCGCCGACCTGTTCCAGCGGGACGGCCACAAGAAGGGCATGTCGAACGCCCTCCTCGTCTCCGGGAAGCACACCGCGAGCGGAAACCCCGTCGCCGTCTTCGGACCCCAGACCGGCTACTTCGCCCCGCAGCTCCTGATGCAGCAGGAACTCCAGGGACCCGGCATCAGCGCGCGCGGCGTCTCCTTCGCGGGCGTCGGCATGTACGTCCAGCTGGGGCGCGGCCAGGACTACGCCTGGTCGGCCACGTCCGCCGGGCAGGACATCACGGACACGTACGCCGTGGAGCTCTGTGAACCGGGCGGCGGCGCACCCACGAAGCAGTCCGCCCACTACCTCCACCACGGCACCTGCACCCCCATGGAGAAGCTGGAGCGCAAGAACGCCTGGAAGCCGACCCTCGCCGACTCCACGGCCGCGGGCTCCTACCGCATGCAGGTGTTCCGCACGAAGTACGGCGTCGTGACGCACCGCGCGAGCGTCGAGGGCAAGCCCGTCGCGTACGTCTCGCTGCGCTCCACCTACCGCCACGAGGCCGACTCGATCATCGGCTTCCAGATGCTCAACGACCCGACCTACGTGAAGGACGCCTCGACCTTCATGAAGGCGGCCCAGAACATCAGCTACGCCTTCAACTGGTTCTACGCCGACGCGCGCGACACCGCGTACTACAACAGCGGCGCCAACCCCGAGCGGGCCAAGGACATCGACCCCGCCCTGCCCGTCAAGGGTGAACAGGCCTACGAATGGCTGGACTTCGACCCTGAGGACAACACCTCCGCCCAGACCCCGGCGGCCGAGCACCCGCAGTCCGTCAACCAGGACTACTACATCTCCTGGAACAACAAACAGGCCAAGGACTTCAGCACGGCGGGCTTCGGCCTCAGCGCCGTGCACCGCGGCGACCTGCTCGACGGACGGGTGAAGAAGCTCACCGAGGAAGGCGGCGTCACGCGGGCCTCGCTGACCCGGGCCATGTCCGAGGCCGCGGTCACGGACCTGCGCGGCGAACAGGTGCTGCCCGAACTGCTCAAGGTGCTCCGGAGCAGGCCCGTCACCGACCCACAGCAGGCGCAGGCCGTCCAGCAGTTGGAGGCCTGGCGGAAGGCGGGCTCGCAGCGCAACCAGACGGCGGCCGGCTCCAAGACGTACGCCCACCCCGATGCCGTACGCATCATGGACGCCTGGTGGCCCCTGCTGATCGAGGCTGAGTTCAAGCCGGGCATGGGCAAGGAGCTGTACGACGCGCTGACGGCGCAGCTGAGCACCGACGAGGCACCCTCGGCCGGGCACGGCCCGACCGGGGCGCACGCCGGATCGGCCTTCCAGTACGGCTGGTGGGGCTACGCGGACAAGGATCTGCGGGCCGTGCTCGGGCAGCCCGTCGAGGGCGAGCTGGGCGAGGCGTACTGCGGTGAAGGAAAGCTGGACGCCTGCCGGGACGTGCTACTGGCCACCCTGACGCAGGCCGCCGCCAAGCCCGCGGCCGAGGTCTATCCCGGCGACGACAGCTGCAAGCCCGGCGAGCAGTGGTGCGCGGACTCGATCATCCACCGGGCGCTCGGCGGTATCACGCACGGGCCGGTCCAGTGGCAGAACAGGCCCACGTACCAGCAGGTCGTCGAGTTCCCCGAGCACCGTTAGCAGCACTTCAGCACTTCAGCACTTCAACAGTTCAACTAGCAGCACTTCAACAGTTCAACAGGAAGGGAGTCACGCCAGCGGGATCCGCCCTGCGGCGAACACGACACGCGCCAGTTCCTCGTGGCAGATGTCGCTGTGCGCGCCGGCGGGCGGACCGCCGCGCCGCACCACCGCCGACGCGTCCACGCTCACACACCCCTTGGCGGGGATCGCCCGGCCCAGCTTGACGCGCTTGGCGCCGTCCACCGCCCGGATGCCGTCGTAGCCGATGGCGCCCCAGCGCTCCCAGAGGCCGAGGAACGTCGAGGAGTCCCCGGCGGTCTTCGACGCCAGGGGGTAGATCTTGCCCAGGGCGTCGTCGTGCCGCGAGTAGCAGGACACCAGCGGCCCGTCGATCCGCCGCTGCACGCCGCTGAGCGCGCCGCCGCGCGAGGGAGCGTGCGGCAGCCGCTTGGAGAACGCGTAGTGCGAGAAGGCCCCTTGGAGCAGCGTCGTGGACTTCACGCTGCGCACCGGTGCCGGCATCCCGCGCAGCGCGTACGACACGAGCCGTGCGCCGAAGCTGTGCCCGATGAGGTGCATCCGCACGTCCGGTGCCTCGCGGGCCAGCAGTCCGATCGCGGGGCCGAGGCCGAGCTGGCCCACGGAGCCCGCCCGGCGTTTCATGGCGTAGTAGCTGGCCTGGCGCAGGAGTTCGTGCGCCCCGTTCCAGAGCCGTTTGCGCAGGCTGCCGAAGAGTTCCTGCTGGCCGGTGCCCTCCATCGCCGCGGCGAACATCTGGCACACCTCGACCGCGTCGTCGGTCAGCATGGCGGGCAGGCCCGTCCAGGTGTCGTTGGCGAAGCGCCAGGCGGCGCTGTTCTGGTGCACGGCGACCAGGTCGCGTACGAGGCGGCTGTACTCGTACAGGCGCGTGGTCACCTCGGACCGCTCCTCCAGCAGCGCCCCGATCCGCCGGAGGTCGTCGTCATGATCGGGGAACGCGCGTGCGAGCAGGAGCCGGGTCGGCTCGTCGAGCAGGGGCCCGGCGCCCGGCGCCGGGCCCGGTCCGGCGGCCGTGAGGGAGGGTTCGAAGTCCGGGATCGGCTCGTCGGGGAAGCGGATGGCGGGCCAGAGCACGCCCACGTAACCCAGGCGCACGCGCGGGCCGGCGAGGTCCCGGCAGGGTGCGAAGAACCGCCGGTAGAGGTCGGTCGCCATGTCTTGGTCGTTGTTCCAGCCGTGCGCCAGCACGAGGAGGTCGGTGACGTGCTCGGCGGCCACCTCGGCGAGGAGATGGTCGCGTTGCGTGGTGTTGACATCCCCGTCGGCGTCGAAGGTCAGTTCCCAGTAGGGCTCCACGCGGCCCATCGTCCTGCGGGCCCGCTGTACTGACCAGATGTCCCGCAGCAGGCGTTGCGACAGACGCCCACCACGTATATCGGGTTCACGCCGTTCTCACACCAGTTCCCGCTCGCGGGTTTCGGGCAGCGCGAGCACACACACCAGGGACACGATCGCCATCGCGCTCACGTACCAGCCCACCGACGAGGAACCGAAAGCGGACTGCAGCCGCGTCGCCACCAGCGGGGAGACCGCGCCGCCGAGCACACCGCCCAGGTTGTAGGCGAGCGAGGCTCCCGAGTAGCGGACGTGGGTGCCGAACAGCTCCGGCAGATACGCACCCATCGGCCCGTAGACGACGCCCATGCAGAACAGCGCGCCGCCGAGCGCAAGGGCCATCAGTACCGGCTGCTCGGTGTCCAGGAGCGGGAAGAGCACGAGGCCCCACACCACCGCGAGCCCCGCGCCCACGAGGACCAGCTTGCGTCGCCCCGCGCCGTCGGAGCGGGTCGCGGCGAGCCACGTACCGGCCGCGAGGAAGAGACAGGCGACCAGCGAAAGGCCCAGCATGGTGTTGCGGGGGACACCCAGGGTGCCGGTGGAGTAGGCGAGGCAGTAGGTCGTCGCCGTGTAGAAGAGCCCGTACGCGACGATCATCCCGCCCGCGCCGAGCAGCAGTTCGCGCGGATGGCGCCGCAGCACGTCGAGCGTGGGGACCTTGCTGGCCTCCTGCGCGTCCATGACCTGCGCGAAGACCGGCGTCTCGCTGATGCGCAGCCGTACGAAGAGCCCGACGCCGACCAGGAGGAAGGAGAGCAGGAACGGCACGCGCCAGCCCCAGGAGCGGAACGCGTCATCGGAGAGGGCGGCGGAGAGCAGCCAGAAGACACCGGTCGCCGCGAAGAAGCCGACGGACGGGCCGAGTTGGGGGAAGGCGGCGTACAGGCCGCGCTTCTTCTTCGGCGCGTGCTCCACCGCGAGCAGCGCGGCCCCGCCCCACTCGCCGCCGAGTCCGATGCCCTGAAGGAAGCGCAGCAGGATCAGCAGGACGGGCGCCCAGATGCCCAACGTGCCGTATCCGGGCAGGAGTCCGACGAGCGCCGTCGAGAGGCCCATGAGCAGCAGCGAGGCCACGAGCACCGACTTGCGGCCGACCCGGTCACCGAAGTGCCCGAAGACCACCGAGCCGATCGGCCGCGCCGCGAACGCCACCGCGTAGGTGGAGAAGGAGGCGAGGGTGGCGTTGACCGGGTCCAGGGTCGGGAAGAACGCGTCGTTCAGGACGAGCGCGGCCGCCGTGCCGTAGATGTAGAAGTCGTAGAACTCGATGGCCGTCCCGATGAACGACGCGACGGCCACCCGGCGCATGCTCTCGGGGCTGCCGTCCGCGCCGCCGTCCGCGCCGTCATCGCTCCGGACCTGCTGCTTCTCTGCTGCTGTCGTTTCACTCCGCACGACCGGCACTGTCGCGTTGGATGTAGGGGCCAGTCAATACCTGGGACGGCTCGTCTCGGTCATTGAGACTGTCGGTGAGCTGCGGTGACGCGGTGCAGATGAATGAGGATGTCGTGCGTGGGGGCGAGCCGGATCGTGTGCGGGCCGTCCGGGAACGCCGTGCCGATGCTCTTGGTCAGCCGCCCCTTCTCCAGCCACTTCCGGGCGGTCGCCGGCGCGGTCCGCATGTCCAGGAAGTAGTCGTCGTGGCGCACCTTGTCGAGCGTGTACTCGTTCATGCCGCGCGTGGCCGCGCCCACCGAACGCGGCTTCCACACCTCGGACTCCGCGCTCTGCGCCATGAGCGATCCCCGGTCGAAGGTGAACCCGATGCTCACGTACCGCTTGCCGAGCCGGTCCCGCAGGAAGGCCCCCTGCATCTTCGGATAGCGCGGATCGTAACTCTCGTACCCCACATGGGCGTTGTGGGCGGACATGAGCACCTTGTCGCCGGTCTGCCGCTGCCACCAGGCGGTGTTCCGCGCCATGAGACGGTCGCGGTACAGCATGCCGTCCTTGATCCCCTCGGGGGACTCCAGGTCGAAGGCGTAGATCGTGGAGGTCTGTGAGACGGAACGGGCGTGATGCACGACCGTCGCGAACTCCCGGTCGCCCGGAGGCGGATTGCAGGCCCTGCACCAGCTTCAGCGCCTCCCGCGCCTTTTCCGCCAGCTTCCGCCGCTCCTCCAGGGGCCGCGCCATGTACGTGTCGCCGTCCGCGAGCCTGCGGATCGGCGCGTACAGCTCCGTGATCCTGGGCAGCAGGGCGGGCTTGTGCGCGCGGAGGTAGTCCTCGACCCCGTCGAACAACTCGTGACCGATCTCGGGGTAGTTGAGGTCATCGCCCATGAAGTGCACCCGGCGGCCCGGGTGCTCGTCGTTGTACGCGCGCATCCACGTCAGGAGCTCGACGTACTCCTCGGTGTCCCAGGGCGTCTTCGCCAGCTCCTTGTGGACGAGCTCGCGCACGTCGCCCGCGCCGCCCTGTACGTAGGCGTCGAAGCGCAGGCCCGTGGTCCAGCTGACCTCCTGGGCGAAGGTGGTGAATCCCTTCTCCTCCACGAGGTAGCGGAAAACCCGGTCCTTCATGGTGAAGAACTCGTGCGAGCCATGTGTGGCCTCGCCCAGGCCCACCACCTTCGCGTCACCCACCATCCGGCCCAGGGGGCGCAGGTCCCTCGCGGAGCCGCCGGGGCCGGTGGAGCGCAAGGGGTGGGCGGCGCGCTCGATCGCGGGGACGGGGTCAGTCGACGTGGGCGAAGCGCCGGCCTGTGGGGCGAGGAGCACCCCCAGGCCGAGCGTCCCGGCCAGTGCCGGCGGAACCGTGCGGCGTACCGTCCGTGCCATGCGGGGTCTCCTCAACTCGGTTGTACGGAGCTGAAGATCACGGTCCCGGACCGCCCGTGAGCACACCAGCCAGCAGGCACCCCTCTGCCGGGTAGGGCCTTCCCCACCCCCTACCGGTAGTGCAAATACCGCCTACCGATAGTGCAGATACCGCCTGCGCACCGCTCGGAACCGCGCGAGATCGTCGTGCCAGCCGGCCACCACCTCGTCCGTGTCCGCGCCCGCGTCGATCATGGTGCGGACCCGCGTGGTGCCCGTCAGCTTGTCGATCCAGTTGTCGGGGCGCCAGGCGAAGCCGCTCCACGTCCTCTTGGCGGTGATCAGGAGCGCGATGCCGGTGCGCACCGGGTCGAACGACTCGCGGTCGTGCACGTGCAGCTGGACGCCGCCGATCGTCTTGCCCTGGAACTTGGAGAAGGTCGGCGCGAAGTAGGCCTCCCTGAAGTGCACGCCGCGCAGGCCGGCTTCGTTGGCGGCTTCCGCCCACTTCCGGTCGATGCCGTCCGCGCCGATCAGCTCGAAGGGGCGGGTCGTACCGCGTCCCTCGGAGAGGTTCGTGCCCTCGAAGAGGCAGGTCCCGCTGTAGACGAGGGCGGTTTCCGGCGTGGGCATGTTCGGGCTCGGCGGCACCCAGGGCAGCGCGGACGCGTCGTAGAAGTCGGAGCGCTTCCAGCCCGTCATCCGCACGGTCTCCAGCTCCACGGGGCGCTCCAGGAACTCGCCGTTGAACAGCAGAGCGAGCTCCGTCACGGTCATCCCGTGCGCCTGCGCTATCGGCTGCCTGCCGACGAACGTGGCGAACTCCTTGTGCAGGACGGGCCCGTACGCGCCGCGTCCCGTCACGGGATTGGGCCGGTCGAGGACGACGAACCGCTTGCCCGCGAGCTCGGCCGACTCCATGCAGTCGAAGAGCGTCCAGATGTACGTGTAGAAACGCGCCCCCACGTCCTGGATGTCGAAGACGATCGTGTCGACTCCGGACGCCGTGAAGATGTCGGCGAGGGCCTTGCCGCTCTTCTGGTACGTGTCGTAGACGGGCAGCCCGGTGGCCGGGTCGTCGTACCGGCCTTCGGAGCCGCCCGCCTGGGCCGTGCCACGGAAGCCGTGCTCGGGGCCGAAGACCGCGACCAGGTTCACGCGCTGGTCGGCGTGCATGACGTCGACGATGTGGCGCACGTCCCGGGTGACTCCGGTCGGGTTGGTGACGACTCCGACGCGCTCACCGTCCAGGAGGGCGTAGCCGTCGGCGGCCAGGCGTTCGAAGCCGGTGCGCAGCCTTCGGCCGCCGCCCGATCCGCCCTCGCCTCCGGCCGCGGCCGCCGGGGCCGCCGATGTGAGGGCGGTGGCGGTGGTGGCGGCCAGCAGGCCTCGTCTGGACAGGCTGCGTCGGGACAGGTTCATGCAGAGACCTCCGTGTGCGCGGTGGCTGTCATGGCCACGCACGCTAGCGCGCGGACCGCGGCCGGGGAACGAACCTGGCTGCCCGACCCTCTTCCGTCCGAACATACCGACTGGTTAGTCTGCGATCACAGCGGAGCCGCAGTCGAAGGAGACTGATCGTGGAGACCCTGCAGGACAAGGGAGTTGTCGTCACCGGCGCCGGAGGCGGGATCGGGGCCGCGCTGGCCCGCCGGTTCGCCGCCGCCGGGGCGCGCGTCGTGGTCAACGACCTGGACGCGGCCAAGGCCGGGGCGGTGGCCGACGAGATCGGCGCCGTCGCCGTGGCCGGCGACGCGTCCGCGATCGTGCCGGAGGCGAGAGAGGCCTTGAGCGGCACCATCGACGTGTACTGCGCCAACGCGGGCCTCGGCTCCGGCGGCTCGGAGGCCGCGCCCGAGGAGGTCTGGGCCACGGCCTGGGACGTCAACGTCATGGCCCACGTCCGCGCGGCCCACGCGCTGCTGCCCGACTGGCTGGAGCGCGGCAGCGGCCGCTTCGTCTCCACCGTCTCGGCGGCCGGGCTGCTCACCATGATCGGCGCCGCGCCCTACAGCGTCACCAAGCACGGCGCCTACGCCTTCGCCGAGTGGCTCTCGCTCACGTACCGCCACCGCGGCATCGACGTCCACGCGATCTGCCCCCAGGGCGTACGCACGGACATGCTCGCCGCGACCGGCACCGCGGGCGACCTCGTGCTCACGCCCACCGCGATCGAGCCGGACGCCGTCGCGGACGCGCTGTTCGCGGGCATGGCGGAGAACCGCTTCCTGATCCTGCCGCACCCCGAGGTCGCCGAGTACTACCGCATCCGCGCCGCCGAGCCCGACAAGTGGCTCACCGGCATGAACCACATCCAGCAGAAGTGGGAGGCGACGGAGCAGTGAGCGAACCTCTCATGACCGACGGCTCCAAGCCGGCCCCCGGCGCCTCCATATATGCCGCGAAGCCCTGGCTCGGCCGCCTCACCGAGGCGCAGCGCGGCCCGGTCGAGCCCGCCGCGTCCGTCGTGCACGCCTTCCGCGCCTCGGTGCTCAGGGCCCCCGATCACACGGCCCTCGCCTACTTCGACGGGCGCCTGAGCTACCGCGAGGTGGACGCCCTCACCGACTCCGTCGCCGGACATCTGGCCGCGCGCGGTCTCGCCCGGGGTGACCGGGTCGCGATCCTGCTCCAGAACACCCCGCACTTCGTGATCGCGCTGCTCGGCGCGTGGAAGGCAGGCGCCACGGTCGTGCCGGTGAACCCCATGTACAAGTCGGCGGAGGTCGCTCACGTCCTCGCGGACGCCGACGTGACGGCGCTGATCTGCTCGGACCGCGCATGGGAGACGTATCTGCGCGAGACGGCGGCCGCCTCGCCCGTCCGCTTCGTGCTCACCGCGTGCCAGCTCGACCTGCAGACCCGTAACGACACCCGTGTCCTCGACTTCGAGCGCCTTACGCAGGCCGCCGACGCCGACGACCTGGTGACGGTCGCCCGGCAGGGGCTCCCGGCCCCGGGTGACCGTCAACTCGGCCCCTCAGACGTCGCGTTGATCAGTTATACGTCGGGTACGAGCGGTCAGCCCAAGGGCGCCATGAACACCCACGGAAACATCACCTACAACGCCGAGCGGCAGCGCACGGGCTCCGGCATCCCGGAGGGCGCCTGCTACTTCGCGATGGCGCCGCTCTTCCACATCACCGGCATGGTCGCGCAGGTCGCCGCCTGCCTGACCAACGCGGGCACCCTCGCGCTGGCCTACCGCTTCGAGGCCGGGGTCGTCCTGGACGCCTTCGCCGAGCACCGCCCCGCGTACACCGTGGGCCCCTCCACGGCCTTCATGGCGCTCGCCGCCCACCCCTCCGTCACGCGCGAGCACTTCGACTCCTTCGCGATGATCTCCTCGGGCGGCGCACCGCTGCCGCCCGCCCTGGTGGAGAAGTTCCGCGCGGGCTTCGGCCCCTACATCCACAACGGTTACGGCCTCACCGAGTGCACAGCGCCCTGCGCCTCCGTCCCGCCGGGCCAGGAGGCCCCGGTCGACCCGGTCTCCGGCACCCTGGCCGTCGGCGTCCCCGGCCCCGAGACGGTCGTCAGGATCGTCGACGACCACGGCGCGGACGTCCCCTTCGGGGAGCAGGGCGAGATCACCGTGCGCGGCCCGCAGGTCGTGCCCGGCTACTGGAAGCGCCCCGACGCCACGGACGAGGCGTTCCCCGACGGTGAGCTGCGCACCGGCGACATCGGCTTCATGGACCCGCAGGGCTGGCTCTACGTGGTCGACCGCAAGAAGGACATGATCAACGCGTCCGGTTTCAAGGTCTGGCCGCGCGAAGTGGAGGATGTCCTCTACAGTCACGCGGCCGTCCGCGAGGCGGCCGTGATCGGTGTCCCGGACACCTACCGCGGCGAGACGGTCAAGGCCTTCGTCAGTCTGCGCCCGGCGGCCGACGTGACGCCGGACGATCTCGCGGCGTACTGCAAGGAGCGGCTCGCGGCGTACAAGTACCCCCGCGCGGTCGAGATCCTGCCGGAGCTGCCGAAAACCACAAGTGGGAAGATCCTCCGGCGGGAACTGCGTTCCCGGAACGACTAGGGCTCTCGGCAGGTCGAGAGCCAGCCAACTCGAAAGGCAGGTGGCGGCAGTGGCCAGGACGACGGACGGTGACGGCACGCCCGTCCCTCAGCGGCTGCTCGCCGCCGCCACGCGGCTCTTCGCCGACCGCGGCTACGACCGCACATCGGTGCAGGAGATCGTGGAGACGGCAGGCGTCACCAAGGGCGCGCTCTACCACTACTTCGGCTCCAAGGACGATCTCCTGCACGAGGTGTACGCGCGTGTCCTGCGCGTGCAGCAGGAGCGCCTGGACGCCTACGCGGACGCCGACGCCCCCGTCGAGCAGCGGGTGCGGGACGCGGCGGCCGACGTGGTCGTCACGACGATCGACAACCTCGACGACGCCTCGATCTTCTTCCGCTCCATGCACCACCTGAGCCCGGAGAAGAACAAGCAGGTGCGCTCCGAGCGCCGCCGCTACCACGAGCGGTTCCGCGCGCTGATCGAGGAGGGCCAGCAGGCCGGCGTCTTCTCCAAGGCGACCCCGGCGGACCTGGTGGTGGACTACCACTTCGGCTCGGTCCACCACCTGTCGACCTGGTACCGCCCGAACGGCCCGCTCACCCCGCAGCAGGTCGCCGACCACTTGGCGGACCTGCTGCTGAGGGCGCTGCGGCCGTAAGACGAGCGCCCCGCAGGGGCGCGGGGAACTGCGCGACCAGCCACGACGCACCCGCAGCGAAGCGCAGTCCCCCGGAAGGGCCCCCTACAGGTACTTCTTCAGCTCCCGGCGCGCCAGCGACCGCTGGTGCACCTCATCGGGCCCATCGGCCAAACGCAGAGTCCTCGCGGCTGCCCAAAGCTCCGCCAGCGGGAAGTCCTGACTCACACCCCCCGCGCCGTGCAACTGGACGGCCTGGTCGAGGATGTCGACGACCGTACGCGGGGTGGCGATCTTGATGGACTGGATCTCCGTGTGCGCGCCCTTGTTGCCCACGGTGTCCATCAGCCACGCGGTCTTCAGGACGAGCAGCCGCAACTGCTCCACCGCGACCCGGGCGTCCGCGATCCACTCCTGGACGACGCCCTGCTGGGCGAGCGGCTTACCGAAGGCCGTACGCGCCACCGCGCGCTGACACATCAGCTCGATGGCCCGCTCGGCCATGCCGATCAGGCGCATGCAGTGGTGGATACGGCCGGGGCCGAGGCGCGCCTGGGCGATGGCGAAGCCGCCGCCCTCCTCGCCGATCAGATTGCTCACGGGGACCCGGGCGTGGTCGAAGACGACCTCCGCGTGCCCGCCGTGGGAGTGGTCCTCGTAGCCGTACACCTGCATCGCGCGCCGTACCTCGACACCCGGGGTGTCGCGCGGCACGAGCACCATGGACTGCTGGCGGCGCGGGTCGGAGTTCTCGGGGTCCGTCTTGCCCATCAGGATGAAGATCCGGCAGTCCGGGTTCATCGCCCCGGAGATGTACCACTTGCGCCCGGTGATGACGTAGTCGTCGCCGTCCCGCTCGATGAGCGTGGTGATGTTCGTGGCGTCGGACGAGGCCACCTCCGGCTCGGTCATCGCGAACGCGGAGCGGATCTCACCGGCGAGCAGGGGCTCCAGCCACTGCTTCTTCTGCTCGTCGTTGCCGAACTGGGCGAGGACCTCCATGTTGCCGGTGTCCGGGGCCGCGCAGTTCAGCGCGGTGGGCGCCAAGTGCGGGGAGCGGCCGGTGATCTCGGCGAGCGGCGCGTACTGGAGGTTGGTGAGCCCGGCGCCGTGCTCGGCGTCCGGCAGGAACAGATTCCACAGCCCTTGCTTGCGGGCCTCGGCCTTCAGCTCGCCGACGATCGCCGGGGTGTCCCAGGGCGACGCGAGCTGGGCGCGCTGCTCCTCGGCGGTCTTCTCCGCCGGGTAGACGTGCTCGTCCATGAAGGTGAGGAGCCTGTCGCGCAGCTCTTCGGTGCGGGCGTCGAATGCGAAGTCCATGGCTGTCTCAGCCTTCCTGTCGTCCTTGGAGGGTGGTGAGGCCGTGCTCGATGAAGACGGGGACCAGCTCCCCGATGCGGTCGAAGCCCGCGCCGACCGTCTGGCCGAGCGTGTACCGGTAGTGGATGCCCTCCAGGATCACGGCGAGCTTGAACCACGCGAACGCCGTGTACCAGGCGACCGCGGAGACGTCGCGCCCCGAGCGCGCGGCGTACCGCTCGACCAGCTCGGCGGCCCGCGGGTGGCCGGCCGCGCCCGCGGTGGTGCTGATGGGGGAGCCCGGAAGTTCGAGCCGGGTGCTGTACATGACGAGCAGTCCGAGGTCGGTGAGCGGATCGCCGAGAGTGGACATCTCCCAGTCGAGGACCGCCTTGATCTGGTCGTCGTCGCCGATCAGGACGTTGTCGAGGCGGTAGTCGCCGTGCACGACGGTCGGCGCGGGGGAGACGGGCAGCTGTCGCCCGAGGGCTGCGTGCAGCTCGTCGATCCCCGCCAGGTCGCGGCCCCGCGAGGCGTCGAGCTGCTTGCCCCAGCGGCGCAGCTGCCGGTCGAGGAAGCCCTCGGGCCGTCCGAAGTCCCCGAGGCCGACCGCTTCGGCGTCCACGGAGTGCAGGTCGACGAGGGTGTCCACGAGGCCGCTGACCGCCGCGCGGGTGCGCTCGGCGCCCAGCGGCGCGAGCTCCTCGGCGGTGCGGTACGGCGTGCCGTCCACGAAGTCCATGACGTAGAAGGGCGCTCCGAGCACGTCGACGTCCTCGCAGAGCAGCACCGGCGCCGGCACCGGAACCTCGGTCCCTCGGTGCAGGGCGCTGATCACGCGGTGCTCGCGCTTCATGTCGTGCGCGGTCGCGAGCACGTGGCCGAGCGGTGGCCGCCGTACGACCCAGCGCGCGTGGCCGTCCGTCACGGCGTACGTGAGGTTCGACCGGCCGCCCTCGATCAGCCGGGCGGTGAGCGGTCCGCCCACGAGGCCCGGCCGCTCGCGGTCCAGATGGCCGCGCAACTGGTCGAGATCGAGGCCTGGTGGATGGTCTGAGCTCATCTTCGCTCCTGGTCGGACGGTCGTCGTCAGAGTGCCGCGCCGCTGACGCGCGGCGTCGCGCTGACGTTCATGATGCCGACCAGTCGGTATGTAGTCCAGAGCGCAGGGGGAACGTGATCAGGATCGCGGCGACGCGAAGGTGTCCGTACAAGCCGATCCCCCGTCACAGACTGCCAGTTGGCGCCCGTGCGGGGGAAGGCGGCCGAGGCCGTGGCTCTCGGTGCGGGCCCGGTGGCCTCAGTGGTCGTCCCAGTGGCCGTCGTGCGCCGCGTGCCGGTGGCCGTCGTGGACGTAGTCCACGTGGTCGCCGTGCAGCACCGAGCTGTGCCCGCAGCCCTCGCCGTGCCGGTGGTCGTGCCCCTCGTGCACCGCGTGCTCGTCGGGCTCGCACTCGTCCCAGTGGCCGGAGTGCAGGCGGTGCATGTGGCCGTCGTGGGCGTAGTCCACGTGGTCGCCGTGCGGCACCTCGGGGTGACCGCAGGCCGGGCCGTGGACGTGCTCGTGGACGGGGTGTTCGTGGTGGAGCGTGGTCATGGCGTGCGCACCTTCTGCTGGGAGGGGGTGACCCTCTCAGGCTAGTACTCAATGCCCCTTTGGTGGGGATATGGAAGCCTTGTTGATGTTTCCACCACCGGACCACCCGGACCGCCACCGCACCAGCGCCCCACAAGGGCGATCCCACGAAGGCACTCCCATGAAGCCGACCCCATGAAGGCGATCAGCTACCGCCGCTACGGCGGCCCCGAAGTCCTCGAGTACGGCGACGTGCGCGACCCCAAGGTGGGCCCCGACTCCGTCCTGGTGAAAGTCCGCGCCGCGTCGGTGAACCCCGTCGACTGGAAGTGCATGGGCGGGCACCTCGACGGCATCCTCGACCCCGTTTTCCCGGTGATCCCGGGCTGGGACGTCGCGGGTGTCGTGGTGCAGCCGGGCGCCTCCACTCCGGAGTACGTGGTGGGGGACGAGGTCATCGGCTACGTACGCGAGGACTTCCTCTCGCGCGGCACCTTCGCCGAATACGTCGCGGCGCCGGTGCGCACCCTGGCGCGCAAGCCGCGGAACCTCACCTTCGAGGAGGCCTCCGGTCTGCCGCTCGCCGGTCTCACCGCCTATCAGGTGATCGTCAAGACCCTGGAGGTGACGGAGGGCGCCGTCGTCCTCGTGCACGCGGCGGCCGGCGGTGTCGGCTCGATCGCCGTCCAGCTGGCCCGGCACGCGGGCGCCCGCGTCATCGGCACCGCGAGCGAGCACCACCACGACTTCCTGCGCGAACTGGGCGCGGAGCCGGTCACCTACGGCGACGGTCTGGCCGATCGCGTGCGCGCCCTCGCGCCGGAGGGGGTGGACGCCGCGTTCGACACGGTCGGCGGCGAGACCCTCAAGGTGTCCGCCGAAGTCCTCGCGCCCGGCGGCCGTCTGGCGTCGATCGCGGACCGCGCGGTCATCGGCCTCGGCGGCCACTACTGCTTCGTACGGCCGGACGCCGACGATCTCCGGCGCCTGACGCAGCTCGTGGAGCAGGACGTCGTCACGGTCCATGTCTCCGCGACGTTCCCGCTGGAGAAGGCGGCGGAGGCCTACCGCCTGAACGCGGAGGGCGGCACGCGGGGCAAGATCGTGGTCACCGTGGACTGGACGGCCGAGGACGGGACCGCCCGGCACTGACGGCGGCGCCTCCCGGAGGGGCGTTCCCGGTGGGCGTTCAGAACACCATGGCCGTCGCGCACGCGGCCAGCGCCATCGTGCACAGCGCGGCCGTCGCCGCGGCCCGCGCCGGGAGCCGCACCGGCCTGCTGCTCGCGGCGAGCTCGGTCATCCTGCGGTGGGCCACGACCAGAAAACCGAGCCACAGGAGCAGGCAGAAGGCGCAGGCGACGACGGCCACCGCGGTGGTGCCCTCGTGGAGGGCGGCGCGCGCCGCGAGGACCGCAGCGACGGTGCAGGACAGGGTCGTACGCCGCCACGCGAGCCGCGTGCGCTCCGGCTGCAGCCCCGGATCGCGCTCGGGGACGGCCACCTCGCCCCGGTCGGTCACCCCTCCCACCCGAAGAGCACGACGACGACCATGGCGAGCGCCACGACGGCGACGGCCAGGCTCAGGGCGGTCGGGAAGCGTGAGACGGGCAGATCCTCGCCGCGCCGCATCGCCCGCTCGCAGCGCACCCAGTGGTTGACCGCGCGCAGCGAGCTGAGCACACCCGCGGCGAGCAGGGCGAGGGCGAGCCCGATACGCCACCCCCAGCGCAGGTCAGGAAGGAACTGGTCCACCGCGAAACCACCGCCGATGAGGGCGAGCGCGGTGCGCAGCCAGGCGAGGAAGGTGCGCTCGTTGGCGAGCGAGAAGCGGTAGTCGGGGGTGTCGCCCTCGTCGCGGATCCGCTCGGGCGCGAACCACAGGCGCAGGCTCTGTACGAAGTTGCTCACTCGCCGCACCCTAACCCGCCCTAACCCGCACGGAACTCCCGCAGCCGCTCGTACGCGGCGAGCCCGTCCGGGACCCAGTCCCACTCGCCGAGCCGCTCCGTCAGCTCCTCCTCGGTGACGAAGGCATGCCAGGCGACCTCCTCGGCCTGCGGGTCCACCGGCAGGTCACAGCGGACCTCGTAGAGGTACGACCACCAGGTGTGGCCCGCGCCGTCGTCGTACAGGAACTTGAACAGGGGTGTGGGCCGGGGCAGTCCGTGGACGCCGAGTTCCTCCTCCGCCTCGCGCAGGGCGGCGTCGTCGTAGGACTCGCCCGCCCCGACGACACCGCCGACGAACATGTCGTACATCGAGGGGAAGACCAGCTTGACCGGTGTGCGCCGGTGCACGAACACACGGCCCTCGGCGTCCCGCGCCTGGATGAACACGCAGCGGTGGCGCAGGCCGCGCGCGTACACCTCACCGCGCGGGGCCTCGCCGACGACCTCGTCGTTCTCGTCGACGATGGACAGGATCTCTTCGCTGGGATCGGGCACGGTCCCGCTGTTCGTCGTCATGCCGACCATCCAACCCCACCGCGCCGCTCGGCCCGCCGGCCGCCCTCACTGCCCCATGACGTACTTCACGGTGGGGCCCGCGGTCCAGCCGCCGTCCACGGCGAGCTCGGCGCCGGTCACGTACGAGGCGGCGTCCGAGAGCAGGAAGACCATGGCGCCCGCGATCTCGTGCGGCTCACCGACCCGGCCCATCGGGGTGTTGGGGTACTTGCCCTCGCCCTTCTCGATGCCGACCTGCGCGGTCATCGGGGTGTACGTCATGCCCGGGTGGACGGAGTTGACGCGGATGCGGGCGGTGCCGAGCTCCACGGCGCCGATCTTGGTGAGGCCGCGGACGCCCCACTTGGAGGCGCCGTAACCGGCGGTGAGTGCCAGGCCCATGAGCCCGGCCGCGGAGGAGATGTTGACGATGGAGCCGCCGCCGGCCTCCTTCATGGCCGGGATGACGCTCTTCATGCCGATGAAGACGCCGGTGAGGTTGATGTCGAGGACCTTGCGGAAGTGCTCGACCGACTCCGACTCCAGGAACTGGCCCGTGGATATACCGGCGTTGTTGACCAGGCCGTGGATCCCGCCGAACTCGGTGAGCGCGATGTCCACGACGCGCTGCCAGTCCTCCTCGGACGTCACGTCGTGGTGCGCGAAGCGGGCGCGCTCGCCGAGCTCGGCGGCGGTCGCCTCGCCCTCCGCGTCGAGCACGTCGGTGAGGACGACGTTCGCACCGGCGGCGACCGCCTGGCGCGCGGCCTCGGCGCCGAGGCCGCGGGCGGCTCCGGTGATGACGACGGTCCTGCCGGTGAGGTCGTGCGCTCGGCTCATGGTTCTCTCCGTGGGACGGGGGCCCGCAGCAGGGCCGTGGTGGTCTCTACGAGGTCGGCGAGGAAGAGGCCCTCGTCGGTCAGGGGGGTGGCACCGGCCAGGTACTGGCCCGCGCGGTCGGCCATCGCGGCGCCGACGAGGGTGAGAGCGAGGTCGATGCGCTCCAGACGGACCGGCTCCGGGAGCAGCGTGGCGAGGCACTCCTCGACGCGGCTGATCAGATCCCAGTAGGTGGTGCCGTCGAGGGTCGGGTGCGGGGTGCGCGTACGGACGCCGCTCTCGTGGCTGAGCTGGGTGGAGATGCGCAGGCAGCGGCGGCCCCGCTCGGTGCGCAGCTCGGTGGCCTCGGCGGCGACGAGGGCGCCGAGCAGCCCGTGGAGCCCGTCCGGCGCCTGCTTCAGCTCGGCGGCGAGCACCTGCTCCGTACGGGACTGGCGCTCGGCCATGACGGCGTCCAGGAGGCCTGCCCTGCTGCCGAAGTGGTACTGCACGGCGGAGGGGTTGCTCTGCCCCGCGAGCCGCACGATGTCCCTGAGCTGCGCGCCGTGCACGCCTTGCGCGGCGAACACCTCCTCGCCTGCGCGGATCAGCTTGTCCCGGGTCTCGGGTCCGGAGGTCCTGGCCATGGGGGTCATAATAATGCTCGCCATTACTAAAAGCGAGATCATCCCCAACCCCGCCCCTTCCCGAAAACCCGCTCGGCGCGGGGGCCTTGTCCTCAAACGCCGGACGGGCTGGAAATTCAGCCGTCCGGCGTTATCGCGCCTCGGCCCTCGGCCCGCGGCATGGCCGGATGCAACCCCAGCAGCACGATCCCGCCCACGATGGCCGCGAGGCCCACCACCTGCCAGGTGAGGGCGACCGCGTCCATCCGCAGCTGGTCCCCCATGAACCCCACCCCGCACACGATCCCGGCCAGGGGCTGCGCCGCGGTCAGCGCGGGCAGCGACATCCGCAGTGGTGCCGTCTCGAAGGCGCTCTGCACCAGCAGCAGCCCCGTCACCCCCAGCACCACCACCGCGTACGGCTGCCACCCCGTGAGCAGCTCCGACCAGCCCCCGGCGGAGAACCGCCCCCCGCTCACCCGCGTCAGCGCGTCCTGCACGCCATACAGCAGCCCCGCCGCGACGCTGAGGAGCACCGGCCCCGCGGTGAACCGGTGCCGTGACCCCTTCGCGTACACTGTCAGGAGCATCGCGATGCCCACCATCACGCCCATGATCAGCCACTGCCGCAGCGGATCGGACTCGGAGTCCCCGCCCCGCGGTTCACCGGCCACGATGAACGCGGTGACCCCACCCGCGAGCAGCGCGAGCCCCGCCCAGCCCTGACGCCCCAGGGACTGCTTCGTCCGGTACCGGGAGAGCGCGAGGGCGAAGATCAGGTTCGTCGCCAGGAGCGGCTCCACCAGGGAGATCTCACCCTTGCCGAGCGCGAGCGCGCCGAGCACCATGCCGCACACCATGAGACCGATCCCGCCGAGCCACTCCGGCACCCGCACCAGGTCGAGCAGCAGCCGCGGTGAGAGGAAGTCGCTCAGCGGAGCGCGCTGCGCCGCGTCCTGCTGGAACACGAAGCCGAAGCCCAGGCAGCAGGCGGCCGACACGGAGAGGACGAGGACCAGGACCGACACGTCGTACCTCAGGACGGGAGACGGGCTCGAGGCGGACCGGAAAGTGGTGGTTTGGCGGTACCCGGCCGACGATAGCCCTCCTCGGGACGCTCCGCCCCACGAGTCACCCGGGCCGAATGGTTGACG
The DNA here is from genome assembly GCF_040730185.1 of Streptomyces sp. Je 1-332. Taxonomy (NCBI): domain Bacteria; kingdom Bacillati; phylum Actinomycetota; class Actinomycetes; order Kitasatosporales; family Streptomycetaceae; genus Streptomyces; species Streptomyces sp. Je 1-332. Next base: position 1,564,388 of record NZ_CP160402.1, on the reverse strand, counting down.
CGGGTCCCTTCGCTGCCGAGGATCTGACTCACCAGTAAGCCCCTGCTTAGGAGGAACCCCCGGATGGCCTACGACGCAGACGTCATCGTGATCGGCGCGGGCCTCGCCGGCCTCGCGGCCACCGCCGAACTCGTCGACGCGGGCCGCCGGGTCATCCTCGTGGACCAGGAGCCCGAGCAGTCGCTCGGCGGTCAGGCGCACTGGTCCTTCGGAGGGCTCTTCTTCGTCGACTCCCCGGAGCAGCGCAGGCTCCGCATCAAGGACTCGCACTCCCTGGCCATGCAGGACTGGATGGGGACGGCCGCCTTCGACCGCCCCGAGGACCACTGGCCCCGCAAGTGGGCCGAGGCGTACGTCGACTTCGCCGCGGGGGAGAAGCGGTCCTGGCTGCACGGGCAGGGCGTGCGGTTCTTCCCCGTGGTCGGCTGGGCCGAGCGCGGGGGCTACGACGCGCAGGGGCACGGCAACTCCGTACCGCGTTTCCACATCACCTGGGGCACGGGTCCCGGTCTCGTCGCCCCCTTCGAGCGCCGGGTCCGTGAAGGCGTGGCCCGCGGGCTCGTCCAGCTGAAGTTCCGCCACCGGGTCTCCGGCCTCTCGCGCAGCTCGGGCAGCGTGGACACCGTCTCGGGCGAGATCCTCGAACCGTCCGACGCCGAGCGCGGCACGGCCAGCAGCCGCGAGGTCACCGGATCCTTCGAGTTCAGGGCACAGGCGGTGATCGTCACCTCCGGCGGCATCGGCGGCAACCACGACCTCGTGCGCGCCAACTGGCCCGAGCGGCTCGGCACCCCGCCGGAGCGGATGGTCTCCGGCGTGCCCGCGCACGTCGACGGACGCATGCTCGGCATCACCGAGAACGCGGGCGCGCGGCTCATCAACCGCGACCGCATGTGGCACTACACCGAGGGCATCCAGAACTGGAACCCCATCTGGGACAACCACGGCATCCGCATCCTGCCGGGCCCCTCCTCGCTCTGGCTCGACGCGCGCGGCAACCGTCTTCCCGTGCCGCTCTTCCCCGGCTTCGACACCCTCGGCACCCTCGAACACATCATGAAGTCGGGTTACGAGTACACGTGGTTCGTGCTCAACCAGCGCATCATCGGCAAGGAGTTCACGCTCAGCGGCTCCGAGCAGAACCCCGACCTCACCGGCAAGTCCGTGCGCGGCGTCATCGACCGGGCCCGCGCGGACGTGCCCGCCCCGGTGAAGGCGTTCATGGGCAACGGCGCCGACTTCGTGGTGGAGAAGGACCTCCCCTCGCTGGTGCGCGGCATGAACGCGCTGACCAAGGAGCCCCTCATCGACGAGGCCGCGCTGCACCGCACCATCGCCGCGCGCGACCGGGAGATCCGCAACCCCTTCACGAAGGACCTCCAGGTCACCGCCATCCGCGGCGCCCGCAAGTTCCTCGGCGACCGGCTCATCCGGGCGGTCACCCCGCACCGCATCCTCGACCCCGGGGCGGGCCCGCTGGTCGCCGTGCGGCTCAACATCCTCACCCGCAAGACCCTCGGCGGCCTGGAGACCGACCTCTCCTCGCGCGTCATGGCCCAGGGCGGCGAACCGCTCCCCGGCGTGTACGCGGCGGGCGAGGCCGCCGGGTTCGGCGGCGGGGGAGTGCACGGCTACCGCTCGCTGGAGGGCACCTTCCTCGGCGGCTGCCTCTTCTCGGGGCGCACGGCGGGCCGGGCTGCGGCCAAGGCGGTGGGGTGAGCCGCCAAGTCGGTGCGTCGGCGGGGGCGTTCGCCGGGACCACCCGGTGATCGTCGCCGCTTGTCCGAATCGTGTCCTTGCGGGTAACTCCGCAGGTGGGGGATGAAGTCTGCGGATTCTGAAACGAGTTGGTGAAGGGCCCCGGCGTGGGCAGACCTTGACTGGAGGGCTGCCTACCGCTTTGCTGTGCGTGATCATCCGCACGCGAGCCGCGCCGGGGAGGAAGTCCCGCGGTGTCACCACCCCCACCCCCCTTGGGCCGTTCCCGCAAGCGAGCGGCCTACGTTTTCGACTCCGCACTCGACGACACCGAACTCGCCGACGCCCGCACCGCGTTGGCCCAGGGCCGCTGGACCGAGGTCCGCGCCCTCCTCGCCGCCACCGGTGACGACTGGGACCGCAGGGGCCACCGGTTCGACGTACTCGCACAGGAGCCCACCACCACGGCCTGGGCCCGTGACTGGCGGCTCGCCGAGCCGGAGAGCACCGATGTCCGCGTGCTGCTCGCCTATGCGTCCGTGCACCTCGCGCTGCGCGGCAAGGGCCGCTCGGAGAAGGCGCGCGAGGCCTGCCGCGAAGTGGCGGCGCTGCTGCCCGCCGACCCCACGCCGTGGCTCGCGCTGCTCACCCTGGAGCGTTCGCTCGGCCGCGAGGAGGACGTGGTGCGGCTCTTCGACGAGGTCCGCCACCGGCATCCTGAGCACCATCACGCCCACCACCTGATGGTGGCCAGGCTCGCCGAGCGGCGCCCCGCCGCGGGCCAGGACCCGCTGCACGAGGTGTACGACTTCGCCGCGTGGGCGGCCGAACAGGCGCCGGACGACTCGCCGTTGGCGGTCCTGCCCGTCATCGCGCACGCCGAGCGCTACCGCGTACTCGCCGCCGCGGGCAGCGAGCCCGTCGACCCGGCGGCGTCCGGACACTGGACGGGACGCCGCGCCCGGCAGGTCATGAAGGCCGCCTTCGACTGGTGGCTGGAGTGGGAGATGCCGGTGAGCGCGACCCACCCGCGCGGCCACGTCGACCTCAACTTCCTCGCCCACGCCAAGTTCTGCGAGGGCCGGGCGGCCGAGGCCGCCGCCCTCTTCCACCGCATCGGGCGGCACGCGACCCGAGCCCCCTGGTCGTACCCCGACCGGGACCCGTACAAGGCGTTCACCGCCGCGCGCGACGCCGCGCTCGGCTCCGCCTGAGAGACCGCATCCAACCGGCCCACTCGAAAGGACAACCGCGCCATGGCGACGGGCAGTTCGAGCAGCACGAGCGACACGAGACCCGCGAGCGCGAAGGGCGCAGCCGACGGCAGCGGGATCAGCACGTACAAAGGCCAGGAGACGGCCCTGCGCTCCGGCCGGCTCGGCACGGCGGGCCTTCTCCTTTCCGTGCTCGCGGCGACCGGACCGCTCATGGTCGTCGCGGGCGTCATGCCCACCACGTACGGCGTGATGGGGGTCGTCGGGCAGCCGCTGCTCTTCCTCATCCTCGGCGTGGTCCTCGGCCTGTTCAGCTTCGGGTACGCCGAGATGAGCCGTCACGTCCACAACGCGGGCGCCTTCTACGCGTACATATCGAGGGGCCTCGGCGGCACCGCGGGCGCCGGTGCGTCGCTGGTCGCGCTCGTCGCCTACAGCGTCCTTCAGGCGGGCCTCTACGGCCTCCTCGGCTTCGAGGTGTCCGGGCTCCTGAACACCTACTTCGACGTCGAAGTCGCCTGGTGGATACCGGCACTTGTCACCGTCGCCGTCGTCGGCGTGCTCGCCTGGCTGAAGATCGACCTGAACGCGCGCGTGCTCGGCGTGCTGCTGCTCATCGAGGTGGCGCTCGTCGTCATCTTCGACATCGCGGCCATCGCGGACCCGGCCAAGGAAGGCCTGTCCATGCAGGCGTTCCACTTCGACACCCTCACGGGCGCGGGCGTCGCCACCTCGCTCTGCTTCTGCATCGCCGCCTTCACCGGCTTCGAGCAGGCCCCCGTGTACGCGGAGGAGACCAGCCGTCCCCAGGTCGTCGTCGCCCGCGTGATGTTCTTCGCCGTCGGCTTCGTCGCGGTCTTCTTCGCGATCAGCTCCTGGGCGCTCACGGTCGCGGCGGGCCCCTCCGGCATCGTCCCCGCCGCGCGGGAACAGAGCGCGGGGCTGCTCTTCGGGCTCACCGAGTCGCGGCTCGGCGGCACCTTCACCGACGTACTCCATGTCTTGTTCGTGACCGGCATGTTCGCGGCGATCCTCTCCTTCCACAACGTGGTCGCGCGCTACGCCTTCGCCATGGGCCGCGAGGGTCTGCTGCCCGCCGCGTTCGGCAGGACCAACACCTCCACCGGCGCGCCCGGCACCGGCTCCCTGCTCCAGACGGTCATCTCCGTCGTCATCGTGGTGGCCTTCGCGGTCACCGATGACGGCGCCTTCGGCGACCCGACCGCGCCGGTCCTGCACCTGTTCACCTGGGGCGGCAACATCGGCGCTCTCGGCGTCATCCTCCTGATGGCCACCGCGTCCGTCGCGGTCATCGTCTTCTTCGTACGACGCGGCGCCGCGCGCGCCCAGGCCTGGCGCATCACCGCGTCCGCGCTCGCCGCGGCCGGCCTGCTCGTCATCGCGGGCTACACCGTCAAGGACTTCGACGTCCTGGTAGGCGCCGGCCCCGGCTCGGCGCTCAGCTGGGTACTGCCCGGCATCATCCTGCTCGCCGCCGTGATCGGCGTGATCTACGGCGCGGTCCTGCGCCGGGCCAGGCCGGACGCGCACGCGCGGATCGGCCTGGGCAACGAGGCGTTCCAGCTGGAGAAGGCGGCCGAGGAGCCGGCCGGCCAGGCATCAGGGCGCGCATGACGAGAACGCCGGGCGGGCTGGAGAATCCAGCCCGCCCGGCGTTCTCGGTGTCGGGTACGGCGCTACAACACGAGTGACAGCAGCAGGACAAGACCGCCCGCCACCACGGAGATGATCGTCTCCATGACGGACCAGGTCTTGATCGTCTGCCCGACGTCAAGCCCGAAGTACTCCTTGACCAGCCAGAAGCCCGCGTCGTTCACGTGCGAGAAGAAGAGCGAACCCGCACCGATGGCCAGCACCAGAAGCGCCGTGTGCGCGGTGGACATGTCCGCGGCCAGCGGAGCGACGAGCCCCGCCGCCGAGATGGTGGCCACCGTCGCGGAGCCCGTGGCGAGGCGTATCACCACGGCGATCAGCCAGGCGAGCAGCAGCGCCGGGATCGACCAGTCCTTGGAGATGTCGAGGACCATCTCACCGACACCCGACGCGATGAGGGTCTGCTTGAAGCCGCCGCCCGCGCCCACGATCATCAGCACACCGGCGATCGGCGCGAGCGACTTCTCGACCGTCGTCGAGAGACGGTCCTTCGTGAAGCCTGCCGCCCGGCCCAGCGTGAACATGCCCACGAGGACCGCGGCGAGCAGCGCGATCAGCGGTGAGCCGATGACGTCGAAGACGCGCTGCACCGTGTGCTCGGGGTTGTCGACGATGATGTCGACCAGCGCCTTGGCCAGCATCATCACGACGGGCAGCAGCACCGTCGCGACCGTCACGCCGAACCCGGGACGCTTCTCCAGGTCCTCCGAAGGACGCTGCGGCATCATCTTCTCGGGAGCCTCGACGTCCACCCACTTCGCCGCGTACTTCGAGAAGACGGGACCGGCGATGATCACCGTGGGGATGGCGACGAGCACGCCGAGGGCGAGGGTGACGCCCAGGTTCGCGTCCACCGCGTCGATCGCGACCAGCGGACCGGGGTGCGGCGGGATGAGGCCGTGCATCACGGAGAGACCGGCCAGGGCCGGGATGCCGATCCGCATCAGCGAGTAGTTGCCGCGCTTGGCGACCATCAGGACGACCGGGATCAGCAGCACGATGCCGACCTCGAAGAAGAGCGGAAGCCCGATCACCGAGGCGATCAGCACCATCGCCCACGGCATCGAGCGCCCGCCCGCCTTGGCGAGGATCGTGTCGACGATCTGGTCCGCGCCGCCCGAGTCGGCCAGCAGCTTGCCGAGGATCGCGCCGAGCGCGATCAGCACACCCACGCCCGCGACCGTCGAACCGAGACCCTCGGTGAAACTGACGATCGCCTTGTCGAGCGGTGCGCCGGCGAAGGCGCCGAGGGCGAGCGAACCGATGGTCAGGGCCAGGAACGCGTGCAGCTTGAACTTCGTGATGAGCAGGACGATGACGGCGATGCCCGCGAGGACGGCGATACCCAGCTGGGCATGGCCAGCGGAGGTGATCGGCTCGGCGGCGTCCGCTGCCAGCATCTCAACGCTGAGACTGGTCACGGTGGCTTCCTTGTACGTCAGGGGTGGGGGGTGCGGGGGACAGGGGAACTACTGGTCGAGCCGGCCGAGCGCCGCGAAGGCCCGCTCGCTGATCTCTTCCGGACTGCCGGTGACGTCGACCGCGACGCCCGCCTCGTCCGCGCCGAGCGGCTGCAGCGTGGCGAACTGCGAGTCGAGCAGGGCCGTCGGCATGAAGTGGCCCTGCCGGTGGGACATCCGGTCCTCGATGAGGGCCCGGTCACCGGTGAGGTGGACGAAGACGACGCCGGGGGCCGCGGCCCGCAGCCGGTCGCGATAGGCGCGCTTGAGCGCCGAGCTGCTGACCACACCGCCGAGCCCGGCCCTGCCGTGGGCCCAGGCGCCGATGGCGTCGAGCCACGGCCAGCGGTCGTCGTCGGTCAGCGGGGTCCCGGCCGACATCTTGGCGATGTTCGCCGGGGGGTGGAAGTCGTCGCCCTCGGCGTAGGGGACGCCGAGCTGTGCTGCGAGCAGGGGGCCGATCGTTGTCTTGCCGGTTCCTGCCACGCCCATGACCACGACGACGTGGGGGGTGCTCATCGCTGTCCTGCCTCGCTGTCTTCTTCGACATCGGTCCGAAACGAGCCGTCGGTCCGGTACGAGCCGTCGGTCCGGAACGAGCCACGGGACGGGGGAGACCCGTGGCTCGTTCACGTCACTGAAACCCATTAGGTCCGACAAATTCAAGAGGGTGTGACACAAAAGTCTGACTTTTTGTTCCCGAGGGTCCCCACATACCCTGACGACATGACCGATCAGGCCCGTGGGCTGCACGCTCGCGTACTGGAAAGCCTCGGGCCCGCCATCACCGGCGGCGAGTACCCGCCGGGCAGCGTGTTGCGCACGGACGAGCTGGCCCAGCGCTTCGAGGTGTCCCGCTCCGTCGTGCGCGAGGCGGTGCGGGTCCTGGAGTCCATGCACCTGGTCGAGTCCCGCCGCCGCGTCGGCGTGACCGTGCGGCCCACCGAGGAGTGGAACGTCTACGACCCCCAGGTCATCCGGTGGCGTCTGGCCGGCGCCGACCGGCCGCGCCAGCTGCGCTCCCTCACGGTCCTGCGCTCGGCGATCGAACCGGCGGCCGCCGGGCTCGCCGCCCAGCACGCCACCCCCGAGCAGTGTGCGGCCCTCACCGAGTGCGCCCTCGGCATGGTCGCCACCTCGCGGGGCCAGCAGCTGGAGGGCTACCTCTTCCACGACATCAACTTCCACCGCATCGTCCTGAACGCGTCCGGCAACGAGATGTTCGCCCGCCTCGGTGACGTCGTCGCCGAGGTCCTCGCGGGCCGCACCCACCACCAGGTCATGTTCGAGGACCCGGACCCGGCGGCCGTCACCCTGCACGTCAGGCTCGCGGAGGCGGTGCGCGAGGGCGACGCGGCGCGGGCGGAGGAGCTGACACGGGAGATCGCCGTGGGTGCGCTGCACGAGCTGGACATCCTCGCCCCGTAGCTGATCGCCCCCTCCCGCCGGGGGACAATGGTCCGCATGTCACGACGTGCCCCCGCCGCCAAGTCCTGCCCCTGCGGCCTCCCCGAGCCGTACGAGAAGTGCTGCGGGCGGCTGCACCGGGGTGAGGCCGCGGCCGGCGTGCCCGAGGAGCTGATGCGCTCCCGCTACTGCGCCTTCGTCGTCAAGGACGAGGCGTACCTCCTGCGCACCTGGCACCCGCGCACCCGGCCGCCCCGCGTGGAGTTCGACCCGGGGCTTCGCTGGACCGGCCTGGAGATCCTGGACACGGCGGACGGCACCGCGTTCCACACCACCGGGACCGTCGAGTTCCGGGCCCGCTACACCGACGGGGGCCGCAAGGAGGCCCTCCACGAGCGGAGCCGGTTCGAGCGGCTCGACGGGGCCTGGGTGTACGTCGACGGGGCCTTCATCGACTAGCGAGCCTCGCCGCCTCCGTGGAGGCCCCAGGGGGACTCACGGACGATCACCCGCACCACATCACACCATCACCGCGGCCCGCCGACGGGCCCAAATACCGCTGCCGGCCTGCCTGTTCGAGGCCGCGACACAGGGCCGAGCCCACCCGTCCCGTACGCCTGCGTGCGAGGCTCGCCGAGGGCCCCGGGTGAAACCCCCGACGGTGTCGGGCTGTTCGATCGGCGGTTCGGGCCGATGTAGCGTCTGAAGACCTTGTCGGCGGTGAAGAGCGGAGCGGGCCCATGGACAGCGCAGGCGATCGGATCGACACCTCGACCGCGCATTCGGCGCGGGTGTACGACTACATCCTGGGAGGCAAGGACCACTACCTTGTCGACGCGGAGGCAGGCGACGCCATGTGTGAGCACTGGCCCGCGCTGCCCGTGCACATGCTGGAGAACAGGCGGTTCATGCACCGTGCCGGGCGCTACCTCGCCCAGGAGCAGGGCGTACGCCAGTTCCTCGACATCGGTACCGGCCTGCCCACGGCCCCCAACCTGCACGAGGTGGTGCAGGAGGTGGCGCCCGAGTCCCGTGTCGTCTACGTCGACAACGACCCCATCGTCCTGGCGCACGCCCGCGCGCTCCTGCAGGGCTCGTCCGAGGGAGCGACCGCCTACGTCGACGCCGACATGCACGACCCGGAAGCCATCCTGGGCAGTCCCGAATTCCGTGCGCTGATCGACGTGAACGAGCCCGTGGGCCTGATGATCATCGGGATCCTCCACTTCATCCTGCCGCCGGACGACCGGCGTCTGGTTCAGCGGCTGCTCGAACCGCTGCCGTCGGGCAGCTTCCTGGCCATGACCATCGGCACCGCCGACTTCGCACCCGAGGAGGTCGGCCGGGTCGCCGAGGAGTACGCCCAGCAGGGCATGCCCATGGCGCTGCGGGACCTGCCGACAGCCACCTCCCTCTTCGACGGGATGGACCTGGTCGGCCCCGGAGTCACCCAGGTCCACAAGTGGCGGCCGGGACCCGAGCAGGACGGCATCGACGACCGTGCCATCGCCATGTACGGGGCCGTGGCACGTAAGCCCTGACCCGCCGCGTTGCCCGGGGGCGCCCCCCGGGCAACGCAAAGCGCCGGCCGGGATCTCTCCCGACCAGCGCATTTGTACTGCATCGTTGGTGTCCGAGGGGGGACTTGAACCCCCACGCCCGATAAAGGGCACTAGCACCTCAAGCTAGCGCGTCTGCCATTCCGCCACCCGGACCGGTGGTCTGTCGCGGTTTCCCGCGGCGACGTGGAAAACCATAGCAAACATTCGAGGGCCTCTGATCACACAGGTCAGGAGCGTGAACGTCGCACGACGGCGGGTGCCCGGCCTTGGGGGTCGGAGGGGGGACGCGGGAGGATGAGGAGGACCACCAGCAGCGATAGCGGGAGGAACCATCGTGAGCGAGTCGAGCAGGGCCGACAGGGCGGGCGACGCGGACCGGTCGCGGGCCGTCACCGGTGAGGACGAGGTCGTCGATCTCTGCCGCGATCTGATCCGCATCGACACGAGCAACTACGGCGATCACTCGGGCCCGGGGGAGCGCAAGGCCGCCGAGTACGTCGCGGAGAAGCTCGCCGAGGTGGGGCTCGAACCGCGGATCTTCGAGTCGCACCCCGGCCGCGCCTCCACGGTGGCCCGCATCGAGGGCGAGGACCGCTCCCGGCCCGCTCTGCTCATCCACGGCCACACCGACGTCGTACCGGCCAACGCGCAGGACTGGACGCACCACCCCTTCTCCGGGGAGATCGCGGACGGCTGCGTATGGGGCCGTGGCGCCGTCGACATGAAGGACATGGACGCGATGACCCTCGCGGTCGTGCGCGAGCGCATGCGCACCGGCCGCAAGCCCCCGCGCGACATCGTGCTGTCCTTCATGGCCGACGAGGAGGCCGGCGGCACGTACGGCGCGCGCTATCTCGTCGACAACCACCCGGAGCTCTTCGAGGGCGTCACGGAGGCCATCAGCGAGGTCGGCGGCTTCTCCTTCCAGGTCAACGAGGACCTGCGGCTCTACCTCATCGAGACGGCCCAGAAGGGCATGCACTGGATGAAGCTGACCGTGGACGGTACCGCGGGCCACGGTTCGATGATCCACAAGGACAACGCCATCACCGAACTGTCCGAGGCCGTGGGCCGGTTGGGGCGGCACAAGTTCCCGGTGCGGGTGACGAAGACGCTGCGGCACTTCCTGGACGAGCTCGGCGACGCGCTCGGCACCGAACTCGACCCCGAGAACATGGACGAGACGCTCGCCAAGCTCGGCGGCATCGCCAAGCTCATCGGCGCATCGCTGCAGAACACCGCCAACCCGACCCAGCTGGGCGCGGGCTACAAGGTCAACGTCATCCCGGGCCAGGCGACGGCGCACGTCGACGGGCGCTTCCTGCCCGGATACGAGGAGGAGTTCCTCGCCGACCTGGACCGGCTGCTCGGCCCGCACGTCAAGCGCACGGACGTGCACGCGGACAAGGCCCTGGAGACCACCTTCGACGGCGCGCTCGTCGACGCCATGCAGACGGCGCTCCGGGCCGAGGACCCGATCGCCCGCGCCGTGCCGTACATGCTCTCCGCGGGCACCGACGCCAAGTCCTTCGACGACCTCGGCATCCGCGGCTTCGGCTTCGCGCCGCTGAAGCTGCCGCCGGAGCTGGACTTCGCGGGCATGTTCCACGGCGTGGACGAGCGGGTGCCGGTGGACGGCCTGAAGTTCGGTGTGCGCGTGCTCGACCGTTTCATCGACGCGTCCTGAACGCCGGTCCGTGCGCCCCCGCGTGACGGAAATGCGTGCTGAAACGAAACTCCAATAATCGTCAGCGCGTGCGTACTTGACTGAAAAGAGTGAAAGGGACCATACGCTCGTAGCCCCGTCACCTCCTCCTCGTTACAGGTGGTGCGGTCCGCGGCTGGGATCGCATTGCCAACAAGGAGGAATAATGATCAAGAAGATCGTCGCTGCTGCGGCTGCAACTGGTGGTCTCGTGCTCGCGGGTGCGGGCATCGCCGCTGCCGACGCCGGTGCTCAGGGTGCCGCCGTGAAGTCCCCCGGTGTGCTCTCGGGCAACGTGGTCCAGGTGCCGGTGCACGTGCCGGTGAACGCCTGTGGCAACACGGTCTCCGTGATCGGGCTGCTGAACCCCGCCTTCGGCAACACCTGCGTCAACAAGTGACGTTGCAGTGCCTCACCCCATGAGGGTCTGAGTCCTGGGCCCCGGAGTGCACGCCATGCACTCCGGGGCCTTCGGGCATTTCCGTGTGCGCGCCCCGAGGCGCGCACGCATTCCTGAAGTCACAAGGCAGGGAAAACCTATGCGACAGGTCACTCGTAAAGGCCTGATCACGGTTGCGGCCGCGACGGGCGTGCTCGCCATCAGCGGTGGATACGCGCAAGCCGACTCGGGCGCCCGCGGGGGTGCATCGGATTCTCCGGGCGTGCTGTCCGGCAACTCGGTCCAGCTCCCGGTCGACGTGCCGGTGAACGTCTGCGGCAACAGCGTCAACGTCGTCGGGGTGCTCAACCCCGCGATGGGCAACAACTGCGCCAACACCTCCGACGACGGCGAGAGCGGCCCCGGCAAGCCCTCGGGCGGCGGTTCGTCGGCGGACGGGCACACCAGTGACTCGCCCGGTGTCGGCTCGGGCAACAACGTACAGCTGCCGGTCGATGTGCCGGTCAACGTCTGCGGCAACAGCGTCACCATCGGCGGTCTCGGCAACGCGACCGGCGGCAACGACTGCGTCAACGACTCGGGCGATGCAACCCCTCCGGGCAGCGAGAAGCCGCCCACGAAGCCCGAGCGGCCGCCGGGCGGCCAGGAGGAGAAGCCGGAGACGCCGGGGAACCCCGGACAGCCGGAGACTCCGGGTGTGAAGCCGGTGGACGACCGGGCCATGCCGAACCAGCCGGAGGCGCAGACCGTCGCGCAGCCCAAGGGCTCGGAGACGCTCGCGGCGACGGGCGGCGAGCTGCCGGTCGGTGTCGTGCTTCCGGTGGGCGCGGGCATGCTGCTCGCGGGCACGGTGCTGTACCGCAGGTCGCGGTCGGCCGCCTGATCGGGGGGCGTGCAGCCACCTCATCGGGTACGGAGAACGGAGGGTGCCCCGCCTGGTCGGGGCACCCTCCGTGCTCGTTCGGTCACTTCACCAGGTGGCCCGCAGCTGGCGGATGATCCGCCGCTTCAGCCGCACTCTGCGGCTGCCGTCCGAGTGCAGGCTCAGGCGGTCCAACTCCCAGTGTCCGTACTCCGCGTGGTCCGTCAGCAGGCGCGTCGCTTCCTTGCGGGTCACCCCGCGCGGCACATACACGTCGACAAATTCGTATTCCGGCATCGCATCTATTGTGCAAGTACCGGGCCAGTACGGATAGCGTCTGCACTATGTCTGATGCTGCGCAGCCCACCGCTGCCGAGGTACGCGCCGCCGCCGAGGCGGTCAAGACCGCGCTCGACCGTCACCTTGCCGCGGTCGAACGCAGGACGGGCGAGGACGACCCGGCCGTCTACGAAGCGTTCAACGAGCTTGCCGCCGCGGCCGAGGAGTACGACGAGCTCCTCTACGACCGCTACGACGAGGTCACCCCCTTCGAGATCCCCGCCTCGGACAGCGGTGTGCTGCCCCCGTACCAGGGCCCGGAGGAGGCGAACGCCCTCAGCGTGCTGATCCGCAGGGACTACGCCGTGGCGGAGCCGCAGCGGCTCCGCGCGCAGGCCCAGCGGATCGCGGACCTCGACTCGGGCACGGCGGGCGAGAGCCCCGCGGCAGCGGCGGCCGGCAGCAGCGTGCACACCGCGCTCGGCGTTCTCTTCGGGGAGTTCGAACCGGACGAAATCGCCTCCCGGCACAAGGAGTTCGGTCTGGAGGAGGGTGACTCCACGCTCTGGGTCACCGCGGCGGACGAGCCCGCCGAGCCCGGGGAGTGGCTGGACGCCCCCTTCGACCACGCGGACCCGTACCACGTCGTGTGCCGGTTCGACGTCAGCGCGGTCTTCGACGACGACCCGGACGACGACGGGATCGACTCCGGAGTCCGCGTCCGCGTCGACCGGGACGCCGTGGCGGTCCTTGAGGAACTCCATGACGCCGACGACGCCGACGAGGTGGACGAGGTGGACGTGATCGACATCGAGGACGACCGGAGCCCTCTGGACGCGGATCGCTGATCCCCGCAGCGCTTTTCCGGGTGCCGCCGGTCAGGGCGGTCACCCGGAGTCGCGGGACGGCACACCTCAGGCCGTGGCGGGGACCTGGGGGCGCAGGAGGGTCTGGAGGCGCGTCGTGCGGGCCTTCGCGGGGATCTCCGCCACCGCGCGCGGCAGCGCCTGCTCGGCTCCCTGGACCACCGAGAGGTGCCGCTCGCCGCGGCTGAACGCGGTGTAGACCCACGGCCTGCTCAAGGCCGCCGTAGCGTCGCCGGGCAGCACCACGACCGCCGCGGGCCAGCTCAGGCCGACTGCCTGGTGCGCGGTGAGCGCCCAGGCGTGCCGCACCGTCTGCTCCACCTGCTCCTTCGGTACGACCACGGGGGCGCCGTCACACTCCAGGTGCAGCCCCTGCGCGTCGGCCCGCAGGACGCGGCCCAGCGTCGTGCGCCCGGGCGCCGGGACGTGGGCGACGCGGTCGCCGGGGTCGAAGCCGCCGAACCGGCCGGGGCCGGGGTTCAGCCGCTCCTTGAGCGCGGTGTTCAACGCGCGCGTGCCCGCCGCGCCGCCGTGCCCAGGAGTGATCACCTGGGTGTCCTCCGTGGGCACCCCGATCGCCCGCGGCACCGAGTCCGCCACGAGCTGCACCGTGCGGTGGACCGCCTCGCCCGCGTCGCGCACGGGGACGATCACGACTTCCTTGCCCGGCGCCTCCACCTGGTTCAGCTCGCCGATGCCGATGCCGGAGACGAGCTCTCCGATGGGGCCGGGGTCCGGGACGCGCGAGACGACCTGGGGGCAGCAGCGCGCCGCGAGGAGGTCCGCGAAGACCCGGCCGGGCCCCGCCGACCACAGCACTCCCGGATCGCCGCTCAGGACCAGGCGGGCGCCGTCAGGCAGGGACTCCACCAGCATCGCGGCGCTCTCCACGTCCAGTTGCGGTGCGTCGAGGACCACCAGGAGGTCGAGGGCGAGTGCTCCGTCACTGTCCCGCCCCGGGCCTTCGGCCCCGGAGAGCAGCCCCGCCACGGTCACGGCGCCCGTCTCGTCCGGGCGCCCTTCGCCCGGGCCCGTCTCGTCCGGGCCCGTCTCGCCCGTGCCCGTCTCGTCCGAGCCCGTGAGCCGGGCGATGTGCCGGCGGCCCGCGGAGCTGTGCGTGGCCGCCCACGCCCGCAGGCCGAGTCCCGTGGCGGCCCTTACCAGCGCGGCGGGCTCGGCGCGTGCCGCCTCGCCGCCGGTGTGCAGGACCAGGCCGTGACCGGCCACCGCGCGGATCAGCTCGGCGGTGGAACCGGACGCACCGGCCGCCGTGGACTCCCATGCCGCGGCCTGCGGGCCCGAAGCCTCGTCCTTCGGCAGGGAATTGATCACCCGGGCGAGGCCGTCGGCGAGGCTCTCCTCCGCGAGGGCGTACTGCTCGAGGCCGACCAGGACGCGGACCGGCTGCTCGGTCTCCTCACCCTCGCCGTCGCCCTCTTCCCGTACGGGGGCCGGCGCTCCGGGTGTCTCGATGGCGTCCTGGAAGACCAGGATGTCGCCCTCCGCGATGGCGCTCTGCACCGCCGCGTCCGGATCGGGCACGGCACGCTGTCCGAGCGCCGCGGTGAGCGCCGCCGCGTCCAGGGCCGTGTGCCCCGCGACGGCCGCCTGCTCCAGGAGCCAGGCGGTGACCGCGCGTCCCCTGCGCTCGTCGTCGGGGCCGCACTCCGCGCCGAGCAGCGCCCGCGCGAAGCCGTCGGCCTGCTCCGTGCGCACTCCGCCGACCCACAGCAACTGCCAGGGATCGTCGCGCAGTCGGGCGTCGGCGCCTTCGCCGAGCACGGCAGCCGTCCGTGCGGCGAGGGTGGGGGGCGCCCCTCCGTCGGCGAGCACGGCACGGACCGCCTCCACGGCTTCGTCGCCGGGGCCCGATGCGGCCGCCACGGCGGGCTGAGGCCGCCGCACCGGTTCCGGCGCGGTCCTGCGGGGCGCGGGTCCGGGCTCGCTGAAGGCGCTGGCGACGGGCTTCTCCCCGCTCTCCACCGCGCGTACGGCAGCCAGCAGATCGGCGGCCTTGCCGCTGAGCTTGGCCCCGGCGTCCACCGGCCCCTGCTTGGCGGCCTTCCGCTCGGCGATCCGCTCCTGAAGCTCCCGCTGGGCGGCGATCTCCGCCTCGCTCTCGGAGAGCTCCTTGCTCTCGGCGGCGGCATCGCTACCACCGGCACCCTCAGGCCCGCCGGAGCCGTCAGCCGAGGCTCCCTCGCCGGAGCCGCCCGCTTCGACAGCCCCGTCGGACCCGCCCGCTTCGGCTGCCCCGTCGGAGCCGCCCGCTTCGGCTGCCCCGTCGGACCCGGCGGTGCCTGCCACGCCCTCGGCCGGCGTCCCGGCCCCGTCCGCCTCCGCAGCGGCAGCGGTGCGCGCGTCACTTCCGGCAGAGCCGCCCGCTTCGGCTGCCCCGTCGGACCCGGCGGTGCCTGCCGCGCCCTCGGCCTCCGGCGTCCCCGCCCCGGCCGCCTCCGCGGCGCCTGCCCCGTCAGCCTCCGCGGCGGCGGCCCCCTCCGCTTCCTCCGCGGCAGCGGTTTCCGGCTCCGTACTCACAGCGTGCTCCAGTCCTGATCGGGGTAGCGGTGCACGGGCGCCGACACGTCGTCGAGCGCCTGGCAGATCTCGTCAGGAAGACTAAGGGTCTCCACTGACAACGCGGCCGTGAGCTGCTGCGCGTTGCGCGCGCCGACGATCGGCGCGGTGACTCCTGGGCGGTCGCGCACCCAGGCGAGGGCGACTTGGAGGGGCGTGGCCGCGAGGCCGTCCGCCGCCGTGGCGACCGCGTCGACGACGCGGCTCGCGGTCTCGTCGAGATAGGGCGCGACGAACGGCGCGAGGTGCTCGGAGCCGCCGCGCGAGTCGGCCGGGGTGGAGTGGCGGTACTTGCCGGTGAGCACGCCGCGGCCGAGCGGCGACGAGGGCAGCAGCCCCACGCCGAGGTCCATCGCCGCGGGCAGCAACTCCCGCTCGACGCCGCGCTGCAGCAGGGAGTACTCCATCTGTGTACTGGCCAGGCGGGTCCGTGTCCCCGGGGCGGCGAGCTGCCACGTCGCCGCCTTGGCGAGCTGCCAGCCGGAGAAGTTCGAGATGCCCGCGTAGCGTGCCCGGCCGCTGCTGACGGCGATGTCCAGGGCCTGGAGCGTCTCGTCCAGGGGCGTGCAGGGGTCGAAGGCGTGCAGCTGCCACAGGTCCACGTACTCCGTGCCCAGGCGGGCCAGGGAGGCGTCGAGCGCGGAGAGGAGGTGGCCCCGCGAGCCGTCGAAGCGCCGGTCGGGGTCGGGCACGCTGCCCGCCTTGGTCGCGATGACCAGATCGCGCCGCGGCACGAGCCGTTCTATGAGACGGCCGAGCAGATACTCGGCCTCCCCGTCGCCGTACACATCAGCTGTGTCGATGAGGCTGCCGCCCGCTTCCCAGAACACCTTCAACAGATCGGCGGCGTCGCTCTCCTGGGTGTGCCCCCAGGTGAGGGTGCCGAGTCCGATCCGGGACACGCGAAGGCCGGTACGGCCGAGATGCCTCTGCTCCATGGGCGCTGAGATTACTGGCCGTGCTCCAGCGGCGTGAGGGGCTGTGGACAAACCCGTGACTGTGGAGAACTCGACGACCCCCGGCCACCCGCACGCCCGCCGCTGACGGACGCCGCACCCACGCGCTACAGTCCCCGGCACAAGGACGTTACTGCTCAGTAAGGGGATTCGGCCATGCAGCTCGGGATCAACCTCGGCTACTGGGGCGCGGGGATGGACGCGGACAACCTCGCCGTCGCCAAGGAGGCCGACAAGCTCGGCTACGCGGTCTGCTGGGCCGCCGAGGCCTACGGCTCGGACGCCGCGACGGTGCTGTCCTGGGTGGCCGCGCAGACCGAACGCATCGACATCGGATCCGCGATCTTCCAGATCCCGGCCCGGCAGCCCGCGATGACCGCCATGACGGCCGCCACGCTCGACTCGCTCTCCGGCGGCCGCTTCCGCCTCGGCCTCGGCGTCTCAGGCCCGCAGGTCTCCGAGGGCTGGTACGGCGTCAAGTTCGACAAGCCGCTCGCCCGCACCCGCGAGTACGTCGAGATCGTCCGCAAGGCGATGACGCGCGAGCGCCTCAGCTACGAGGGCGAGCACTGGACGCTCCCGCTGCCGGACGGACCGGGCAAGCCCATCAAGCTCACCGTCCACCCGCAGCGCGAGCACATCCCGCTCTACATCGCCGCGATCGGCCCCAAGAACCTGGAGCAGACCGGCGAGATCGCCGACGGCGCCCTGCTGATCTTCCCCGCCGCCGAGCACCTGGAGGAGACCGCGATCCGTCACCTGCGCGCGGGGCGCGAGAAGGCGGGCAGGACGATGGACGGCTTCGACGTCGTCCCGACGGTGCCGCTCGCCGTGGGCGACGACGTCAGCGGCCTCGCGGACATGTTCCGCCCGTACACCGCCCTCTACGTGGGCGGCATGGGCAGCCGGAAGCAGAACTTCTACAACCAGCTCGCCCAGCGCATGGGCTACGAGAAGGAAGCGGCCGAGATCCAGGACAAGTACCTGTCCGGCGACAAGGAGGGCGCGGCGGCCGCCGTGCCGCGCGAGCTGATCGACTCGACCACGCTGCTCGGCTCCGTGGACCGTATCGCCGACCGGATGCAGGCCTACGCGGCCGCCGGGGCCACCACTCTGACGCTGGCGCCGGCCGGCTTCACGCTGGATGAGCGGATCGCGGCCCTGCGCGCGGGGACCCAGGCCCTGGAGCGCGCCGGCCTGGCGTAACCGGAGTAACCCGGAGGAGAAGTTCTGCGGCCGTGGTGGGGGCTCGGGGGTCTTCCCCGCCACGGCCGTCACGGGACACAACGCGTCACGGCGCCCCTCGGTTACGGCCCCGCCCGTGGGCAACTGTCCTTCGTTCGGCGGAGCCGTCCGCGGCAGCTGTTGCCACACCCGCGCCACCGCACTTGACTTGTTGTTCGCGGAGGTTCTCGCGGAGGGCATGGAGGTGCCACTGATGCTGTCGGCCAGGAGTGTCTTCGAGGAGATCCTCGACAACGACGAGTCGTTCCAGCTCTTCTGTTCCATCGCCGCCAGCGGGGAGACGCAGGGCGGCTGGGAGAACGCGCGCATCGCGGCGCTGCTCCCCGAGGGCCAGCGCGCCCTCACCGCCAAAGTCACCCGGCACGGCGCCGACGAGGACAAGCACGGGCGGATCTTCAACGCCCTGCTGAAGAAGCGCGGCCTCGAACCCGTCCCGGTGCCGCCCGAGACGGACTACACGATGCTCCTGGAGCAGAAGGGCATCGGCCTCACGCACGAGAAGCTGCGCCGCGAGGAGCCGCTGACCGAGCGGGACGTCGTGGTCTACCTCTCGCACAGCCGCGTCACCGAACAGCGAGCCGCCGACCAGATGGACATGCTGGTCACGTACTTCGGCGACCACCCCGAGGTCGGCAAGGCCATCAGGATGATCTGCCACGACGAGGACAACCACCTCGCGTACTGCCACGAGGAGCTGCTGCGCCTCGCGGCGGCCGGACACGGGCGGACGATCCTGGACACCCTGCACGAGTGCGCCCGTGCCGAGACACGCGTGTACCGGGACGTGAGCATCGCCGTGATGGGCCACATGGGACGCATCCTGAACTGGCCGAAGCCCAAGGCCGCGGCGCTCGCCTCGGGCGTCAACGCCATCTACGCGTACGAACGCCTCGGCGGATGGCGGCGGATGGTCTCCCTGAAGATGCCCCAGCGGCGCGACGCCCTCGGCGGGCCCGCCACGTCGTTCGCCTGAGCCGGACCCGACCGCCGGTCAGAGCCAGCCGCGGCGCTTGAACAGCCGGTAGAGGAAGAACTCGATCGCGGCCATCAGCAGGATCACGGCCGGGTAGGACCACACCCAGCGCAGCTCGGGCATGTGGTCGAAGTTCATGCCGTAGACCCCGGCGATCATCGTCGGCACCGCGGCCATGGCCGCCCACGCCGAGATCTTCCGCATGTCGTCGTTCTGCCGCACGCTCATCTGCGCCAGGTGCGCGGAGAGGATGTCGGACACCAGGCGGTCCAGGCTGTCCACCCAGTCGTTCACGCGCGTCAGATGGTCGCTGACGTCCCGGAAGAACGGCTGGGCCGTGTCCTTCACGAAGGGCACGTCAGGCGCGAAAGGACCCGTTCCGGAGAGGCGCATCATGGGCATCGCCAACGGTCCCGTCGCCCGGCGGAACTCGACGATCTGCCGCTTGAACCGGTAGATCCGCGACGCCGTGTTGCGGCTGCCCCCGCTGTCGGGCGAGAAGACCTCCGCCTCCAGCTCCTCCAGGTCGGTCTGCAGCTCACCCGCCACGTCCAGGTAGTGGTCGACCGTGGCGTCGGCCACCGCGTACAGGACGGACGTAGGGCCGTGCCTGAGCATCTCGGGCTCCGCCTCCATGCGATGGCGTACGGCACCGAGAGGCGAGCCCTCGCCGTGCCGGACCGTCACCACGAAGGCGTCGCCGATGAAGACCATCACCTCGCCCGACGAGACGATGTCGTTGTCCGGCTCGTACACGACCGGCTTCAGGACCACGAACAGCGAGTCGTCGAACACCTCGAGCTTGGGCCGCTGGTGCGCCTTCAAGGCGTCCTCCACCGCCAGCGGATGCAGCCCGAACTCCCTGCTGACCTCGTCGAACTCCGCCTCGGTCGGTTCGTGCAGGCCCACCCAGACGAAGGCGTCCCCCGCGGCACGCGCGGTGCCGAGGGCATCGGAGAAGTCCGCCTCGCACTCGGTGCGGCGCCCGTCCCTGTACATCGCGCAGTCCACGATCACGGAGCGCATTCTTCCGAACCTGCGCTCGGGGCGCACCCCCGCGTCGGCTTAGGCTGGCCCGCATGCCCACGCTGATCCTCGTCCGGCACGGACGATCCACCGCCAACACCGCGGGCCTGCTCGCCGGGTGGACCCCCGGCGTGGCCCTGGACGAGCGCGGCGCCGCACAGGCCGCCGCGCTCCCCGGACGCCTCGCGGACCTGCCGCTCGCCGAAGTCGTCACGAGCCCGCTGCAGCGCTGCCAGGAGACCGTCGCACCGCTGCTCGCCGCCCGGCCGGACCTGCGGACGCACACCGACGACCGCATCGGGGAGTGTCACTACGGCGACTGGTCGGGCCGCAAGCTCGCCGAGCTGTCCGACGAG
Organism: Streptomyces sp. Je 1-332; assembly: GCF_040730185.1. Lineage (NCBI taxonomy): Bacteria > Bacillati > Actinomycetota > Actinomycetes > Kitasatosporales > Streptomycetaceae > Streptomyces > Streptomyces sp. Je 1-332. The sequence continues at coordinate 1,544,128 of NZ_CP160402.1, read as the reverse complement.
CCGCTGATGGAGGTCGTACAGCAGCATCCGTCGGCCGCCGCCTTCCCCGGTGGCGAGTCCATGCGCGCCATGCAGACGCGGGCCGCCGAGGCCGTACGCGAGTGGAACGCGCGCGTGGAGCGCGACCACGGCCCCGACGCGGTGTACCTGATGTGCTCGCACGGCGACATCATCAAGTCCCTTGTCGCGGACGCCATCGGACTCCACCTGGACCTCTTCCAGCGCATCTCCGTGGAGCCCTGTTCCGTCACCGCCATCCGCTTCACGCGCCTGCGCCCCTTCCTCGTACGGCTGGGGGACACCGGGGACTTCGGGTCGCTCGCGCCTCGCGCGGAGCCGTCGGGCGGCGACGCGGCGGTGGGGGGCGATGCGGGAGCACCGTGATCGTCACCCGCAGTAGGGTGCAGTCGTCGCGCCGAACAGGCGCAAATGATCAACCGCAGTCGATCCCAATGGAGACAGGACGTGTCGCGTCAGGTGTTCCTCTACGACCCGCCGGAACGCTTCGTGGCCGGAACGGTCGGGCTCCCCGGACGGCGTACCTTCTTCCTCCAGGCCTCCGCAGGGGTCCGGGTGACCAGCGTCGCCCTGGAGAAGACCCAGGTGGCCGCGCTCGCCGAACGCATGGAAGAGCTGCTCGACGAGGTCGTGCGGCGCAGCGGCGGCAACGCCCCGGTGCCCGCCGTCGCACCCAGCGAGGTCAGTGACAGCGCGCCCCTGGACTCACCCGTCGAGGAGGAGTTCCGCGTCGGCACGATGGCGCTCGCCTGGGACGGCGACGAGGAGCGGATGATCGTCGAGGCGCAGGCTCTGGTCGAGCTGGACGCCGAGTCCGACGAGGATCTCGCGGAAGCCGAGGAAAGGCTTCTGCAGGACGAGGAGAACGGGCCGCCCATGCTGCGCGTGCGGCTCACCGGCGCGCAGGCGCGCGCGTTCGCCAAGCGCGCCCTCGACGTCGTGAACGCGGGACGCCCGCCGTGCCCGCTGTGCAGCCTCCCGCTCGACCCGGAAGGACACGTATGCCCGCGGCAGAACGGATACCGGCGGGACGCGTGAGTCCGGCCTCCGACGCCGACGCCGTCGAACTGCTCGCCCGGGGTGAGCTGACCGTCCGTGGACGGATCCGTGAGGCGTCGAACGCGGTCCTCTACTGCTCCGTCTCGTACGAGGGCCGGGAAGCCGCCTGTGTCTACAAGCCCGTCGCCGGGGAGCGCCCCCTGTGGGATTTCCCCGACGGGACGCTCGCGCAGCGGGAGATGGCCGCGTACGAGGTCTCCGAGGCGACCGGGTGGGGCCTGGTCCCGCCGACCGTCCTGCGGGACGGGCCGCACGGCGAGGGCATGTGCCAGCTGTGGATCGATGGCCCGCAGGAGGAGGGGCCCGAGCTCCTCGCGCTCGTCGAGGGCGACGAGCCGTCCGACGGCTGGAAGGCGATCGGCTTCGCCGACGTGGGGGAGGGGCGCACGGCGCTTCTCGTGCACGCGGACGACGAGCGGCTGCGGCGGCTCGCGGTGCTCGACGCGGTGATCAACAACGCGGACCGCAAGGGCGGGCATCTGCTGACCGCGGGGGAGCGCCTCTACGGCATCGACCACGGGGTCACGTTCAACGCCGAGGACAAGCTGCGGACGCTGCTGTGGGGGTGGGCGGGGGAGCCGTTGTCCGCCGAGGCGGTGGAGGTGCTCGGGTCCCTGCGGGACGGGCTCGGCGCGGGGGCGCCGCTTGGCCTGCGGCTGGGCGAGCTGATCACCGGCCCTGAGGTGGACGCGCTCCGCGCGAGGGTGGACGCCCTGCTGGCGTCCGGGCTGCACCCCGCGCCCGGCGGCGACTGGCCCGCCATTCCGTGGCCGCCGGTTTAGTCGGTACCCCGAGGCTTCGGTCGTTGTGCCCACCCGTTCCGCCCTGCGGAACGCCTGCCCACAACGGGAACGCGCTGGGTAATCGGGTGGGTGGGTGGGGGAGAGATCGCCGCGTAGCGGCGGCTTGATCGCACCGCACAAGGCGCCCCCGCCAGATCCCCCACTCGTATGCGGACGCTCCGTCCGGTTAGGCTCATGGCATGCATGCCTGGCCCGCTTCTGAGGTCCCCGCCCTGCCCGGCAAGGGCCGCGACCTCCAGATCCACGACACCGCGACCGGTGGCCTCGTCACCCTTGACCCCGGTCCCGTCGCCCGTATCTACGTCTGCGGCATCACCCCGTATGACGCCACCCACATGGGTCACGCGGCGACCTACAACGCGTTCGACCTCGTACAGCGTGTGTGGCTCGACACCAAGCGGCAGGTTCATTACGTCCAGAACGTGACCGACGTGGACGACCCGCTCCTTGAACGTGCCACCCGCGACGGCAAGGACTGGGTGGAGCTCGCCGAAGGCGAGACCGCCCTGTTCCGCGAGGACATGACCGCCCTGCGACTGCTCCCGCCCCAGCACTACATCGGAGCCGTCGAGGCGATACCCGGCATCGTGCCGCTCGTCGAACGGCTCCGGGACATGGGCGCCGCCTACGAGCTGGAGGGCGACGTCTACTTCTCGGTCGAGTCCGACCCCCACTTCGGTGAGGTGTCCGGTCTCGACGCCGCCGCGATGAAGCTGCTCTCCGCCGAGCGCGGTGGTGACCCGGACCGTCCGGGCAAGAAGGACCCGCTCGACCCGATGCTCTGGATGGCCGCCCGCGAGGGTGAGCCGAGCTGGGACGGTGCCTCGCTCGGCCGTGGCCGCCCCGGCTGGCACATCGAGTGCGTGGCCATCGCCCTCGACCACCTGGGCATGGGCTTCGACGTGCAGGGCGGCGGCTCCGACCTCGCCTTCCCGCACCACGAGATGGGGGCCTCGCACGCCCAGGCGCTCACCGGCGAGCACCCCTTCGCCAAGGCGTACGTGCACGCCGGCATGGTCGCCCTGGACGGCGCGAAGATGTCCAAGTCCAAGGGCAACCTCGTCTTCGTGTCGAAGCTGCGGCGGGACGGGACCGACCCGGCCGCCATCCGTCTCGCGCTGCTCGCCCACCACTACCGCGCCGACTGGGAGTGGACCGACGCCGTCCTGACCGAGGCCGAGGAGCGCCTCGGCCGGTGGCGTGCCGCCGTCTCGCGGCCCGACGGACCTGACGCCGACGCGCTGGTCGAGGAGATCCGCGAGGCCCTCGCGAACGACCTGGACGCTCCCACGGCGCTCGCCGCCGTGGACCGCTGGGCCGCCCGCCAGGACGCCGAGGGAGGCACGGACGAGGGCGCCCCCGGTGTCGTATCGCGTGCCGTGGACGCACTGCTGGGCGTGGCCCTGTAGCCACCGGCTCGCCGTAGTCACTGCTTCACCGCATGGGCCGCTCCCGGAAATCCAGGGAGCGGCCCAGCAAAGTCCATGGCCATGGCACCCGTTGACGCGCTAGACCACCGGCCATGAGATCACCCACCCGCTTCAGACGGGCGGCCGTCGCCGCCGCCCTGCTCGGCCTCCTCGCAGTGTTCGCCGGTCCCGGTGGCGGCGCCGCGCAGGCCGCCGACGATCCCGCGACCACGGTCGGGGACGTCACGGACTTCACCGCCGACGGCTCCGTCTACCGCCTCACGGCGGGCACGGCCGAGGCCCGCGTCAGCTTCGTGTCGAAGGAGACCTTCCGGCTCGAACTCGCCCCGGAGGGCGACTTCACCGACCCCACCGGCAAGGACATCGTCCTGCCGCAGGGCGAACCGCCCCGCACCAAGTGGTCCGACAAGGGCGACCGGTACGAACTCAGCACCTCCGAAGTGACCCTGCGCGCCTACAAGTCACCGCTGCGCTTCGCCCTGTACCGCGCCGACGGCACCCAGGTCTGGGCCGAGTCCAAGGGCCTGAGCTGGACGAAGGACGCCACCACACAGAGCCTGGCCCGCGGGGCCGACGAGCAGTACTACGGCGCCGGCATGCAGAACGGGCGCGGCAACACCTCGCACCGCGGCAAGAAGGTCGAGGTGAGCGTCGACTACAACTGGGACGACGGGGGCCACCCCAACTCCGTGCCTTTCTACCTGTCTTCCAAGGGCTACGGCGTTTTCCGCAACACCTACGCTCCCAACACCTACGACTTCGCCGAGCCGGTGACGGCCACCGCCAAGGAACAGCGCTTCGACGCCTACTACTTCGCGGGGCGCGGCAGCGACGCCGCCAAGGACGTCATCGGGCAGTACACGAAGCTCACCGGGAAGCCTTTCCTGCCGCCCGTCTACGGGTTGGAGATCGGTGACGCCGACTGCTACCTCCACAACGCCAACCAGGGCGAGCGGCACACCCTGGACTCCCTGAAGGTCGCCGACGAGTATCTCAAGCACGACATGCCGAACGGCTGGATGCTCGTCAACGACGGCTACGGCTGCGGCTACGAGGACCTCGCCGAGACCGCCAAGGGCCTCCAGGACCGCGACATGCAGCTCGGCCTGTGGACCGAGGACGGCCTCGACAAGATCGCCGAACAGGTCAGGGCGGGCCAGCGCGTCGCCAAGCTCGACGTCGCCTGGGTCGGCGACGGCTACAAGAAAGCGCTCGACGGCTGCAAGGACGCCTACAAGGGCATCGAGGACAACAGCGAAGCCCGCGGTTTCACCTGGGCCCCCGAGAGCTGGTCGGGCGCCCAGCGCTGCGGAGTCCAGTGGTCGGGCGACCAGAGCGGCAGCTGGGAGTACATCCGCTGGCAGATACCGACGTACGCGGGCGCGACCATGTCCGGCCTCGCCTACACGACCGGTGACGTGGACGGCATCTTCGGCGGCAGCGCCAAGACGTACGTACGCGATCTGCAGTGGAAGTCGTTCCTGCCCGTCACGATGACGATGGACGGCTGGGCGGCCACCGACAAGCAGCCCTTCCGGTACGGGGAGCCGTACACCTCCATCAACCGCAAGTACCTGAAGCTGCACGAGTCGCTGCTGCCCTACTTCTACTCGTACGGCCACGAGGCGACGCAGACGGGCGTCGGCGCCGTGCGTCCGCTGGCCCTCGAATACCCCGACGACCCGAAGGCCGCCACCGACGCCGCCAAGTACGAGTTCCTGGCCGGCGAGGACTTCCTGGTCGCGCCCGTCTACCAGGACACGACTGTCCGGGACGACATCTACCTCCCCAAGGGCACGTGGACCGACTACTGGAGCGGCCGCACCTACCAGGGGCCGACCACCGTCGACGACTACAGCGCGCCCCTCGACACCCTGCCGCTCTTCGTCAAGGCCGGCGCCACCGTGCCGATGTGGCCCGGCGGCATCAGGTCCTACAAGGACCGCACCGCCGACTCACCGCTCGCCTGGGACATCTACCCCCAGGGCAGGTCCTCCTTCGAGCTGTACGAGGACGACGGCGAGACCCGGCAGCACCGCGACGGCAAGTACGCCACCCAGCGTGCCGACGTCGACGCGCCCCGCTCCGGCGCGGGCGACGTGCGGGTGCGGATCGGCGCGAGCAAGGGGGAGTTCAGCGGCAAGCAGACCCGGCGGCCGTACGCGTTCACCCTGCACACCGGTGACGCGCCGAGCCGCGTGGAGCTGGGCGGCGACAGGCTGCCGCGGTTCGCGTCGAAGACGGCGTACGAGAAGGCGTCCCAGGGCTGGTTCTACGACCGGGACGACCGGGGCGGTGTCGTGAAGGTGAAGACGCCGGCGCTCCGCACGGACCGGGCGTTCGAGATCGAACTCGACGACACCAGCGCGGTCGGGGGCGCCGTGCCCGGCGCGAGCGCCACGCTGAACGCCCCGGCGGGACAGGAACTCGGCGCGGGGACGGCCGGCAAGGTCGCCGTCGACGTCAGCGCTGGGACGCGGGACGCCACCGGCGTCGATGTCACGCTGGACGTCCCCGAGGGCTGGACCGCTGGCACCGCCCACGCCGGCCGTGTCGAGGCGGGCACCACCCGCCGCGTCGAGGTCACCGTCACTCCGCCCGAGGACGCCGAACCCGGCGAACAGCCGCTGACCGCGACGGCCCGCCACCGCGCGGCGGGCCAGGACCGCACCGCCGTCCAGCGCGTCGCGGTCGCCGTGATGCCCCCGGCGCCGACGGCCGACACCTGGGCGAGCGACATGGTGTGGCTCAAGTCGGCCAACGGCTACGGCCCCGCCGAACGCGACCGGAGCAACGGCGAGTCGGGCGCCGATGACGGCCACCCGCTGACCCTCGCGGGCACGACGTACGAGAAGGGAATCGGCACCCACGCCGACTCCGCCATCGAGGTCTACACGGGCGGAACGTGCTCGAAGTTCACCGCCGACGCGGGCATCGACGACGAGATCAACGGCTACGGAGAGGTGGCCTTCTCGGTCGAGGCCGACGGCAAGGTGCTGTGGACCTCGCCCGAGGTGACGGGCGCGTCGGCGACCGTGCCGGTGGACGTCGACGTGAGCGGGGCCCGCCACGTGGAGCTGAAGGTGACCGACACCAACGGCTCCAAGAGCGGGGACCACGGGGACTGGGCAGCGGCGAAGTTCCACTGCGCGTAAGCCGGTTCGTCGGCAGCCGAACGCAAGAAGGGCGGCATCCCCAAGGATGCCGCCCCATGCCGCTCCGCGTGCCCGTAGCCCTCGGATTGGTCCCCGGAGCCCTCGGATTGGTCCCCGGATCAGTCCTCGGAGGAATCAGCGGGTCCGGATTCGCCGCCGCTCTCCTCGTCCGGCCCGGCTCCCGTACCCGTCCCGGCGCCCGGTTCCGTGTCCGGGCGCGTCTGCGGCTTCGGGGGCCGTGTGCGGTCGCCGCCGGGGGTGTCGCGCAGGTAGGGGGCCGTTTCGCCGCCCTCCGTGGCGTGGCCGCCGGGCTGCGGCGGACCGCCGCCGTCGCGCCGCCGCAGATAGCGCTCGAACTCGCGGGCGATCGCCTCGCCGGTCGCCTCCGGAAGCTCGGCGGTGTCGCGCGCCTCTTCGAGCGACTGGACGTACTCGGCGACCTCGCTGTCCTCGGCCGCGAGCTGGTCCACACCCACCTGCCAGGCACGGGCGTCCTCGGCGAGGTCGCCCAGCGGGATGCGCAGGCCGATGAGGTCTTCAAGGCGGTTCAGGAGGGCCAGCGTGGCCTTGGGGTTCGGCGGCTGCGAGACGTAGTGCGGGACGGCCGCCCAGAGGCTGACCGCCGGAACGCCCGCGTGCGTGCAGGCCTCCTGAAGGATGCCGACGATGCCCGTCGGGCCTTCGTACTTCGTCTCCTCCAGGTCCATGGTGCGGGCCAGGTCCGGGTCGGAGGTGACGCCGCTGACCGGGACGGGACGGGTGTGCGGGGTGTCACCGAGCAGCGCGCCCAGGATCACCACCAGCTCAACGCCGAGCTCGTGGGCGAAGCCCAGGATCTCGTTGCAGAACGACCGCCAGCGCATCGACGGCTCGATCCCGCGCACCAGCACGAGGTCGCGCGGCTTGTCACCGCCCACGCGGACCACCGAGAGCCTGGTCGTCGGCCAGGTGATCTTGCGGACACCGCCCTCCAGGAAGACCGTGGGGCGGTTGACCTGGAAGTCGTAGTAGTCCTCGGCGTCCAGCGCCGCGAAGACCTCGCCCTTCCACTCCTTGTCGAGATGCGCGACCGCGGTGGAGGCGGCGTCGCCGGCGTCGTTCCAGCCCTCGAACGCGGCCACCATGACCGGGTCGACCAGCTCGGGTACCCCCTCGAGCTCGATCACCCAGGCCTCCTTCCGACGTCCTTTACGTACGCCCCAACCTTACGGCGTCCGGCGGGTCCCTCCGCAGCCCCCTTGCGCGGGCCGCGATGGATGGATCATTGCCCCGCGGGAGGCTCGCGCACTCCCCCGGCGGTCCTGCTTCACAGCGTCGAGCGCAGCCACTGCTCCACGCTCGCGATGTGCACCGTCGCCCATGACCTGGCCGCCTCCGCGTCGCGGTCGCGCAGTGCGGTCAGGATCGCGCGGTGCTCGTGCAGGGTGCGGCTGACGGCGTCCTCCTGGGTGAGGCCGCGCCAGACGCGGGCCCGGGTGGTGGGTCCCGAGAGGCCGTCGAGGAGCGAGCAGAGTACCGAGTTGCCGGACGACTGCACGATGCCGCGGTGGAACTCCAGGTCGCAGGCGACCAGCTCCTCCACCGAGGGTGCGGGGCCGAGGGCGTCCAACTGGTCGCTCAGCACGTCGAGTTCGGCCTCGGTGATGTGTGCGCTCGCCATCGCCGTGGCGGCCGGCTCCAGGATGCGGCGCACCGCGAGGAACTCAAGGACCGTGTCGTCGCGGTGGAAGTCGACGACGAAGCTCAGTGCTTCGAGCAGGAGCTGCGGGTCCAGGCTGGTGACGTACGTACCGTCGCCCTGGCGTACGTCGAGGATGCGGATCAGCGAGAGGGCGCGCACCGCCTCGCGCAGTGAGTTGCGTGAAAGGCCCAGGTCGGCGGCGAGTTCACTCTCCTTGGGCAAGCGGTCGCCGGGGCGCAGCGCGCCGGAGACGATCATGCCCTTGATCTTTTCGATGGCCTCGTCGGTGACAGCCATGGGACCTCGCCTCGCAAGCCAGAAGACATCCGATGTATCGGACGAGTATGGCGTGTCCCCGTGCCCTCGTGCACGAGGTCCCGCGAACACGTACTTCTCTCAGGGCTAAGGTTTCCGTACTGACCGCGGCCGGGCACCGGCTGCGGTACGGCGAGAGGGAGGCTACGGCACATGGCCGGGAAGAAGTCGGCGGGGCCCCAGCGGGACGCGGTCGCGTCGATCATCGAGGACTGGGCGAGGGAGCGGCCGGATCTCGACACCGCGCCCCTGGAGGTCCTCGCGCGGCTGCACCGGACCTTCCTGCGCTACAACACCAGGCTCACCGCGGCGATCGAGCGGCACGGACTCGCGGTCGCCGGGTTCGACGTGCTGACCGCGCTGCGCAGGGCCGGGGCGCCCTACCGGCTCACGGCGGGCCAGCTCGCCGACTCCGGTCTCGTCTCGTCGGCCGGCGTGACACTGCGCATCGACCGCCTGGAGAAGGACGGCCTCATCGTGCGCGAGCGCGACGCCGAGGACCGCCGCGTCGTCTACTCGCGGCTCACCGATACGGGCCTGGCCAAGATCGACGAGGTGTTCGCCGAGCATCTCGACAACGAACGCCGGATGCTCGGCGGTCTCTCCCCGGCCGAATGCCGCCAACTTGCGCGCCTGATGTCGAAGTTGGAGCGGTCCATCACCGACTCCGACGCACCTGACGAAGCGGAGGCCTGAACCCTTCGGGAGCTAGGAACCAGCGGCCTGAGCCTCCGCCTCCGCGCGGTACATCCGGCGCAGGCGGACCACGCCCAGGTCGTGCTGGTAGAGGTTCTCGCGCTGGTCGGCGTCGGCGGGCATCGCCTCCAGCATCACCCGGTCCTGTTCGAGGACCTGCCAGTGGCGCTCCTCGATGAGCGTCTTGTAGAGGAAGCGCCAGGTGTCGCGCTGCCAGCCCTGCACGCGGCGATAGCGCCAGAAGAAGACACCGGTGCGGTTCTCGTCGACCGGGCAGACCATGCCGACGATCCCGAACGGGCCACCGGGGCCTGCCGACGGCGGGTACGGGATGGTGAGGTCCACCCAGTCCACGCCGGTGCGGCACAGCTCGACCCAGTCGAAGTTGACGCCCCGCTGGTCGGTCTTCTCGAAGAAGTATCCGCGATCCGTCTCCCGGATACGGAACTTGGCGGTGGTGTCGCCGTCGTACATCGTGTGCGACTCGTGGTGCAGGAACGCGCCGTGCATCGGGTCGAGGAGGTTCTCCACCGCGAACCGCCAGGGGCCGTTCCACTCCGCGTAGCAGAGGATCGCGTCGACGTCGGGGTCGGTGAGCGGCTCGGGCAGCGTCAGTTCGGCGGGCTCCGGGTGTTTCTCGTCGCCGAAGTAGGCCAGGATCGCGCCGCCGATCTCGCGCACGGGCAGTGACGTGACGAGCTTCTTGCCCTCCAGGTTGCAGCCGGGCAGTCCCGGTACGGAGGAGACCGTGCCGTCGGTCTCGATCTCCACGCCGTGGTACCAGCAGGCCACCCGGTCGCCGAGGTGTTTGCCAAGCGAGAGGGGCGCCCCGCGGTGCGGACAGCGGTCGGCGAGCATCGACAGGGCGCCGTCGGAGCGGCGGAAGAGCAGCCACTGCTCGCCCAGCGCGGTGACCTTGCGCATGGCGCCGGGGGCCACGAAATCCGAGGGGACGACGGGGTGCCACTGGTTGCGCAGGCCGGTGGCGTAGATGTGGTCGGCGGAAGCGGTGGGGCCGACGCGGGGAGTCAGGGTGGTCATCGGGGTCACGCTCCCAGTCGGTTCATCTCGGCACGGAAGGATTCTTCGGTCCACGGGGCGCCGTCGGGTGCGTGCACCTGACGGGCATTCAGCCCGGCAATGACATCGGAGAGTTCATGGCCCTCCTTGGTGAAGACCTCTTCGAGGGTGGCGGCGAGCTTGTACTCGTACGGAGTCGGCTCGTGCGTACGGGACTGGTGGACGTTCAGGTACGGCCAGGTGGTGGTCACTGTTGCCTCCGGTGGGGCTCACGGATCGGGGAATCACAGGTCGAGGACGAGACGGCCGGACGCGCAGCGCGAGACGCAGATCATCATCGAGGCGTTCGCGGCGTGCTCGGCCTCGCTGAGCAGGAAGTCGCGGTGGTCGGGCGTGCCGTCGAGCACCCGGGTCTCGCAGCTGCCGCAGATGCCTTCCTGGCAGGAGCTGTTGACGCTCAGACCCGCGGCCTCGGCTGCTTGTAGCACCGAGGTGTCCTCGCCGACGGAGAGGGTCACGCCGGAGCGGCGGCACTCGACCTCGAACGCGGACTCGTCACCGGTCCGCTCCACGACGGGCGCGGTGAACCGCTCCACGCGCAGGCGGTCCGCCGGGGCGACGGCCTCCACGGCGGCGAGGAGGGGCTCGGGGCCGCAGCAGTACACGAGCGTGCCTTCGGGTAGTCCGTCGAGCGCCGACGCGAGGTCGATGTGCCCGTGCTCGTCCTGCGGTACGACGGTCAAGTCACCGCCCAGCGACGTGAGTTCGTCGGTGAACGCCATCGACCGCCGATTGCGTCCGCCGTAAACCATGCGCCAGTCGGCCCCGCGCCGCGCCGCCTCTCGGGCCATGGCGAGGAGCGGGGTGATGCCGATGCCGCCCGCGATGAAGAGGTAGCCGGGCGCGTCCTCCAGCGCGAAGTGGTTGCGCGGTTCGGAGGCGTTGACCGTCTGGCCCGGCCGCAGCTTGGTGTGGACGTGCCGTGAACCACCGCGCGACGAGGCCTCGTTGAGGACGCCGATACGGTACGCGGTCGTGTCGCGCGGGTCGCCGCACAGGCTGTACTGGCGTACGTGCCCACCCGCGTGCAGGTCGAGATGCGCGCCGGGGGTCCAGGCGGGCAGCGGCTTGCCGTCGGGGTGGGTGAGCTCGACGGAGAGGACTCCGTCCGCTTCCCAGGTCATGCGGCGCACAAGGAGCGTGAGTTCGCTCTCGTTCATGGAGAAGTCCTCCTCACTGGCCGGGGATCTTGACGGGCGGGGTGAACGGGTTCTTCATCGGCCCCAGGCGGGCCAGGTCGACCTCGACGAGGGTCGGCCCTTCGGAGGCGACGGCGTGGCTGATCACCGGGAGCGCGTGTTCCTCGGCGGCGATCCGGGCGTAGGGCAGCCCGCAGGCGCGGGCGAGCAGTTCGAAGTCGGGGGTGGCGAGATCGACGCCTGACCGGCGCTCGCTGTAGCGGTCCTGCATGTTGCGGAGCACGCCGTACCCGCCGTCGTTGAAGACGATCAGGGTCAGCCGGGGCCGCTCCTGGGCGAGCGTGAGCAGTTCGCCCAGGTGGACGGCGAGGCCGCCGTCGCCGGCGAGGACGACGGTGGGCGCGTCGGGCCGTGCGAGGGCCGCGCCGATGCCCATACCGAGGCCTTGCCCGATGCCGCCGCCGCGCGGGAAGACGTTGTCGCGGGGGTCGTAAATCTCCAGGAGCCGGTTGCCCCAGCTGCTGGACGGGATGGTCACGTCACGGGCCACGACGGCCTCGCGGGGCAGCGCGGCACGGATGGCGTCGCAGATCGCGGCCTGTGGGCCGATGTTGTCGTGCAGGGTGGCGCGGACGTCTTCGCGGACGGCGGCAACACGGTGCCTCCAGCTCTCGTCGGCCCGGCGCGCGTGGGGGAGCAGGGCCGCGAGTACGTCGGGCGCGTGGCCGTGGAGGGCGTGCCGCGCCGGATACACGCGGCCGAGGGCCGCGGCGTCGATGTCGATCTGGATGTGCGCATCGGGGAGCACGAGCCCGTAGTCGGCGGTCTCGTTGGACCGGAAGTGCGTGCCGACGGTCACCAGCAGATCCGCGTCCGCGAGGAGGGCACGGGCCGCCGGGGTGGTGGCGAAGTTCCCGATGACCTGCGGGTGGTCCTCGGGCACGACACCGCGGCCGGAGTTGGACGTGAGCAGCCCGGCGCCGGTGACGTGCAGCAACTCGGCCAGCTCTCCGCGGGCGCGGGTGGCACCACCGCCGGCCCAGACGAGGGGGCGCTGGGCGCCGGCCAGGAGGGCCTGAGCGGCGACGAGTTCGCCTTCGGCGGGAAGAGGGTGAAGGGCGAGCGGGGCCTCGAACGGCGCGCGCCCCACAGGCGGGGCTTCGCGCGTTCCCGGCAGAAGGCCTGTCGCACGCACCGGGCCGCCGGTGGACCCGGCGACCGCCGAGCCGATCAGGCCGCCGGTTGGGTGGGTGGTGCTCGCTCCGGTCGGGCCGGCCGTGCTCGCGCCGGTCGCCCGGCGCGGGAGCGGACCGCCTGCCGGGTGCGGGGCCGCCGGGCCGGGCGGCCCCGCGGTCGGCCGGGCCCCCGCATCCCTCTGGGCCGCGTACTGCAGGTCCACCGGCCACTCCACGCTTGCCGGGCCGCCCGGGTCCGCCAGGGCCGCTTGTGCCGCCTCGCGCAGGATGTGGGCCGCCGTGTCCGTGGACGTCACCGTCTCCGCGTACTTGGAGACCGCCCTGAGCATCCCCAGCTGGTCCTTCGTCTCGTGGATGAAGCCTCGGCCGCTGCCCAGGAACTCCGCTTCCACCTGGCCCGTGACGTGCAGGACGGACGTGCCCGCGCTCAACGCCTCGACCAGCGAGCCGGCCGCGTTGCCCGCGCCCGTGCCCGTCGAGGTGAGCGCGCAGCCCAGGGAGCCTCGCGCACGGCCGTAGGCGTCGGCGGCGTTCACCGCGGTCGCCTCGTGGCGTACCGGGACGAAACGCAGCTCCCGGTCCACCGCCTCGACCAGCGGCAGGTTGTGCACGCTGACGATCCCGAAGACCGTGTCGATGCCGAGTTCCCGCAGGACGGCGACGAGGAGATCGCCGCCGGTGGCGTAGTGAGTGGGTGGCATGGGGGTGAGCTCCTCAGAGGATGCCGCGGCCTACGCCGCCGCAGACGTCGATGCTGGTGCCGGTGGTGTACGAGGCGCGGGGCGAGAGCAGCGCGACGATCGCGTACGCGACCTCCTCCGCGCGGCCCAGGCGGCCGAGCGCGATCCCGCGGTCCGCCGCGAGCTCCGCCTGCCAGTCCTCGTACGACAGACCCGAATCGGCTGCCGCGTGGCGGCGGGTCCACTGGCCGGTGTCGATCAGGCCGAGGCAGACGGAGTTGACGCGGATGCCCTCCGGGGCGAGCTCCGTGGCGAGGGACTTGGAGAGGTTGAGGATGCCCGCGCGGGCCGCGCTCGTGGTGATGAGGCGCGGCTCGGGCTGCTTGGCGAGGACCGCGTTGACGTTCACGACGCTCGCCGCGTCCGACGCGGCCAGGTGCGGGCGCGCCGCGTGCAGGGGATGAAGGACACCGGCGAACTTCAGCTCCAGCTCGTCGCGCCAGTCCTCGGCGGTCGACTCGTCGAGGCCCTTCATGCGGGACTGCCCCGCGTTGTTGACGAGCCCGTCGAGCGAGCCGAAGGTGTCGGCCGCGCGCTCGGTGAACTCCCGTACGGCGTCCGCGTCGCGCACGTCGCACACCCCCGTCAGGAGGCGGTCGCCGCCGCCGAGTCCCGCAGCCGCCTTCGCGAGACGGTCGGCGTCACGCCCGCAGGTCGCGACGCGCGCGCCCTCGTCGAGCAGGGCGCGGACCGTGGCCAGGCCGACACCCGAGCTGCCGCCGGTGACCAGGACGGTCCGGTCGGAGAGGCCCAGATCCATAACTCGAAGCTCCGTTACGTCAGTTCATGGTGAAGCCGCCGTTCACGGCGACCACCTGTCCGGTCAGATAGCGGGACTCCTCGGAGAGGAGGAAGGACACGAGCCCGACGAGGTCGTCCGGCTGCTGCGGGCGCGAGATGGCCCGGTTGCCCCGGTAGAGCGCGTGCCGCTCGGCCGGCACCGTCTCGGTGGCCTCGACCTCCGTGAGTCCTGGCGCCACCGCGTTCACGGTGATCCCCTTGTCGCCCAGCTCGCGCGCCATCGCCCGGGTCAGCGCGATGACCGCGCCCTTGGACGCGATGTAGTGGGCGAGGCGCGGCGATCCGTACAGGGCCGCGTCCGACGCGATGTTCACGATCCGGCCGGGGGAGCCGAAGAGCGGGTGGAGGGCCTTGGCGACCAGCCACGGGCTGCGGGCGTTGACCGCCATCAGGCGGTCCCACACCTCGACGTCGATGTCCTGGAACTCCTTGCCGCCGACGCCGTTGGCGAGAGCGGCGTTGTTGACCAGGCCGTACAGCCGCCCCAAGTCGCGTACAGCCTCAGCGAGTTCGCTCACTGATTCCGGGTCCGCCACATCGCACCGCACGAAATGCGCGTCCAAACCGTCAGCGCGCAGCCCGGCGACAGCCTCGCCGCCGAGCCCCGCGTCCACCTCGGCGACGACGACCCGGAAGCCGTCCTCGCCCGCCCGGCGGGCCATGGCGAGACCGAGGCCACGACCCGCGCCGGTGACGACGACCGTACGGACGTCAGCGGCAGGGACGTCAGTCACGCGTGACGCCGTGCATCGGCGAGTGCTCCGGGTACGTCGGCACCTGCGGCTTCTGCGTGCCGATGACGACGCAGAAGAGTGCGTCGGTGTCGCCCTCGTTCTTCAGGGAGCGTGCCACGCCCGCCGGGACGACGATCATGTCGCGGTAGCCGAGCGTGCGGTACTCGGCCTCGTCGGCGCCCCGGTGGATGCCCACCTTGACCTGTCCCTCCAGGACGAAGAAGGCCTCCTCGACGTCGTGGTGGGTGTGCTCGGGGCCCTCGGCGCCGGGCGGCAGCAGCATGTTGGAGAAGGTGAAGCCACCGGAGGGCAGGATGCGGCTGTCGTTCTCGTGGTTGCCGGTCGCGCCGGAGCCGACGTACCGGATCTGCCCGCGGCGGTACTGCGGGCCCGCCTTCTCCTGGAAGGACAGCGTGCTGAAGTCCGCGACACGGGACTCCTTGGTGGCGATCAGCGAGTCGGTGTACGTGCCGAGGTCGCCGCCGTTGTCGTACTCGGTGGTGGTCAAAGGCATGGAGGGGCTCCTTCTCAGAGGTGTTCGGGGATACGGGCGGTGATGCGGAGGTGGGAGAGGACCCAGGCGTTGAAGGCCTCGGGCTGCTCCTGGTTGGCCAGGTGACCGGCGTCCTTGACGATCACGTAGGCGGTTCTGTGCAGGGCCCCGGCGATGGCCTGGGAGGCCTCGACGCCGGTGACCCGGTCCTGGTCGCCGCAGAGGACGAGAGCGGGCGCGGTGATGCCCGGGATCTCGGGGCGCAGATCGGCGTCGGCCATGGACTCGGCGGCGTACGCGTACCCCGGCAGGCGTACGGACGCGGCCATCGTGTCGACGACCCGACGCACGAGCTGCGGGGGCGCGTCCGGTGAGACGAGCCGGGGCCCGCGCCGCTCGGCGAACGCCCGCGGCCCGAGCTCCGCGAGCTCGGCGGCCCGCTGCCGCATGGCGTCGGCCTTCGCGAGATCGGTGCCGGAACCGGCGCTGGAGTCCGCGACGACCAGCGAGTCGACGAGCTCGGGATGCCGGGCCGCGAGGCGCAGCGCGATCACCCCGCCCCACGAGACGCCGAGGACGTGGGCGCTCGCGCCGCGCTCCCGGATGAGGAAGGCCGCAGCGTCCGCGAAGCCGTCCAGGTCCAACGGCCCTTCCGGATCAGCCGACTTGGCGTACCCGGGAGCGTCCCAGGCCACGACCCGCACGTACGCGGACAGCTCGGCGAGCTGCGGTGCGAACGCGGCGGACGATGAGCCGATGCCGTGCAGGCACAGCAGTAGTGGCCCAGCGGAGCCCGCCTCCTCGACATGCACGGCGGCCGTCACAGGATCTGCCCCGTCCGCCCCGCGAGAGCGGCGAGACTGCGCAGGACCGCGTACGGCACGACCTGGCTGGTCGCCGGGTTGGCCGGGTCCGGCAGATGCGCCACCTCGAAGCGGTACGAGCCGTGCGCGCCGGACGCCTCGACGACATGCCGCGTGTGGTGGGCGCCGGGATCGGCGACGACCCGGACCCGCACGGCGTCCAGGTCGCCGACGGCGATGGCGACCGATGCCGCGACGTTCGTCGACTTGGGGAACTTCACGGGGACATCGCGCGCCGTCCCGGACATGACCTCGACGGGCCCGGTCGCCGTCCGCATCCGCGACAGCAACTCCGCGTCCATCCAAGGCTGTTCGAGCGTGGACGGCAGCTTCGTGGTGGTGAGCCGCACCTCGTCGAGCGGCCCCAGCGAACGCACCGCCTGGAGCAGATCGAGCCCACCGACCGCGCCCCCGGTGAAGTACACCCGGCCGGGCCCGGCGGCCAGGAGCCGCTTGGAGAGCTCCTCGTCGGTGAGCGCGCCGGTGGAGGCGATCAGCAGATCGGTCCCGGAGGTGAGAACGCGCTCGCCCCATTCCCGTACGACCCCTTGGCCCGCCGCCTCGACGATGAGATCGCAGCGCTCCATGGCCTCGTCGAAGGAGACCTGCGGCGCCGGTGCGCTCTCGCCGAGCGGGCGGTTGTCGACAAGGCAGGTCAACTCGGCTCCGGTGACACGCTGTTCGGCCAGTGCGGTGCCGACGACACGGCCGATCGCGCCCCAGCCGACGATGCCGACCTTGCGTACGGCACTCATGCCTGAACCTCCGGATTCTCGGGCCGGGACAGCGGGCCGGGGTCGGGCGACCCCGCCATGTGACAGCGGATCTCCTTCGACGGCGGCCCGGCCGTTCCCCACAGGTCGGAGAGCTCGGGCACCCGCCGCCAGACCCGCGCGATCCACGCGTCCTCGACGATCTGGGCGACCTCGGAGGTGTACTCGCAGACGAGCCCGGAGGGGTCGGTGAAGTAGGAGAAGGTGTTGTTGCCGGGCCCGTGGCGCCCCGGGCCCCACTGCGGGTCGATCCCGTGATGCCGCAGCCGGCCGAGGCCCCGCATGAAGTGGTCGACCGAACTCATCTCGTACGCCACGTGGTTGAGCGAGGCCCACTCGGCCTGGTTGAAGGCGATGCAGTGGTGGTCGGCGTTGCAGCGCAGGAAGGCCATCTGGTGCTCGGACCAGTCGGAGACACGCAGGCCGAGGACGTCGCGGTAGAAGGCGACGGAGGCGTCGATGTCCGCCGTGTTGAGCACCGCGTGCGTGACCCCGACCGGCACGGCGCCGTCCCGGCCGCGCGGCGCGACCGCGTGGACCTCCGCGCTGATCTCGATCAGCCGGTGCTCGGGGTCGGTGAAGCGCAGGCCGTAGCCGCCGCCGACCTGGTCGAGGGGCCCGGGCCCCGCGACCGGTGTGATGCCGCGCGCGAGGAGTCTGCGGGCGGCCTCGTCGACCTCGGCGGGCGTGGCCACGGCGAAGGAGATCCTGCCGAGGCCGATGCGGTCGGCGCGGGTGAGCTGGAGGGCGTGGTGCTCGGCGCCGGTGCCCCGCAGCCAGGCGGCGGTGCCGCGCTCGGACTCGACGGTCTCCAGGCCCCAGACCTCCTGGTAGAAGTCGGCCGCCTCGGTGAAGGAGGGGGTGCGGAGCTCGACGGAGCGCAGGGCGCGGAGCCGGGCGATCGGGGGACTGGGGGTTGGGGGTCGGGACATGACCTGCTCCAGAGGTCCAGAGGTACGGGGTTCAGTTGGCCCAGGGGAGAGGCGCGTCGGTGACGCCCCAGTACAGGGACTTCTGGTGTTGGTAGGCGCGGATGCCGTCGCGGCCCTTCTCGCGGCCGAGGCCGCTCTCCTTCATGCCGCCGAAGGGGGTGGCGATGCTGAACTGCTTGTAGGTGTTGATCCAGACGGTGCCGGCCTCCACGCGGCGCGCGATCCGCCAGGCGGCCCGCTGGTCGCGGGTCCAGATGCCGCAGGCGAGGCCGTAGACACTGGAGTTGGCCTGCCGCACGAGGTCGTCCTCGTCGTCGAAGGGCAGCGCTACGAGGACGGGCCCGAAGATCTCCTCCTGGCAGGTGCGCGAGGAGTTGGGGAGTCCGTCGAGGACGGTGGGCAGGTAGTACGCCCCGTCCCGGTACTCCGCACCTTCTGGCACACTCCCGCCGCACAGCACCCGCGCGCCTTCCTCGCGGGCGAGATCGACGTACGAGGCGACGGAGTCCCGGTGCTTGTGGTGGACGAGGGGCGCGACCTGGGTGTCGGGAGAGGTGCCAGGCCCGACGCGCAACTTCCTTACCCGCTCGACGAGTTCGTCGACGAACTCCTCGTACAGCTCGCGGGCGACGAAGAGCCGGGAGCCCGCGATGCAGGACTGTCCGCTGGAGGAGAAGATCCCGAACATCACGCCGGCCAGCGCCTGTTCGACGTCGGCGTCGGCGAGGACGACCGTCGGCGACTTGCCGCCCAGTTCGAGCGAGAGGGGCATCAGCTTCTCGGCCGCGGCGTGGGCGAGCGTCCGGCCGGTGCTCGTGCCGCCGGTGAAGGTGACCTTGCCGACGCGCGGATCGCGGACGATCGCGTCCCCGACGACACTGCCGCGGCCGGTGAGCACGGACAGCAGCCCGGCCGGGAGCCCGAACTCCTCCAGGGCGCCGCTGATCAGCCGGCCGAGCGCCAGTGAGACGAGCGGGGTCCACTCGGCGGGCTTGAGCAGGACCGCGTTGCCGCCCGCGAGCGCCGGGGCGAGTTTCTGGGCATCGCTGGCGACGGGGGAGTTCCAGGGGTTGATCGCGCCGACGACGCCGATCGGCTCGTACACGCTCATCGTCACGTAGTCGCCGCGCGAGGGAGTGATCGTCTCCTCGGCGGTCTCCAGGGCGGCGGCCGTGTAGCGGAAGGTCGCCGCCGCACTGCCCACCAGGGCTCGGGTCTCGGTGAGCGCCTTGCCGGTGTCGGCGGTCTGCAGGGCCGCGAGATCGTCCGCGGACGCCTCGATCAGCTCGGCGACGCGGTGCAGGAACAGGGCGCGCTGGTGGGGCAGGAGGCCGCTCCAGCGCGGGTCGGCGGCGGCTTCGGCCGCCCGCCGCGCCGCCTCGGCGACCTCGTCGGGGGAGACCGCGTGGATGGTGGCGAGTACGCGGCCCGTCGCGGGATCGACGGTGTCGGCGGGGGTGCCCGCGCCGCGTCGCCACTCGCCCGCGATGAGCGCCTCGTCGGCCGGGATGCGAAGCATGGGGCCTCCTTGCGTGCTGTGTCCGGGCGTAACCACCGGGTGTGCCGGGCGAGTTCCGGATGCTCTTCGGTAAGCGCTAGAAATCTAAGGGCTTAAATATCTGGAGCGCAAGACCCTGCCCAAGACCGTTCTCCGGTGATTTCCCTGCGGAGGCTCTTGACGGGCTCCGGTGTCCGGACGGTACAACTTAAGCGCTTAGAAACTTTGCGCTTACTCGCACCTTGGCTCGGGTTTCCCCAGACTCCGCAGTCCGTAGCGTTCCCCGCTCGTCCCCGCCCCCGCCCCCTCAGCAGCGGAGTACCCGCATGACGATCGACGCTTCCCCGGACCGAGCGGTCCGGGCCGCCATAGCCGCCCGCTTCGAACGGCTTCCCCTGTGCCGTTGGCACATCACCGTCCGGCTCATCGTGGGCGCGGTCACCTTCTTCGAGGCCTTCGACCAGCTCCTGATCGCCTACGCCCTGCCCGACCTGCGCCACGAATGGGACCTCAGCACCTCCGCCGCGACGCTGCTGCTCACCGTCGGCTCGATCGGCATGCTGATCGGGGCGCTGCTCTCCGGGCGGCTCGCGGACCGGATCGGCCGGGTGAAGGTCATCGCGCTGTGCATCGCGCTGTCCAGCGTCGCCAACCTGGCCCTGTCCGTGTCCACCTCGCCGGACGCCTTCATGGCCCTGCGGTTCGTCCAGGGCCTGGCCATCGGGGGCGAGGTGCCGGTGGCGGCGACCTTCATCGCCGAGATCACCCGCAGCCACCAACGCGGCCGTTTCGTGCTCCTCTACGAGCTGGTGTTCCCGGCGGGCCTGACCGTGGGCGCGCTGGTCGCGGCCTGGGTGGTGCCGATCCTCGGCTGGCGCTGGATGTACGCCATCGCCGCGCTGCCCGGCCTGCTCTGCATCCTCGTACAGCGGAAGGTGCCCGAGTCACCGCGGTGGCTCGCGGATCACGGCAGGACGGCCGAGGCGGACGCGGTGATGTCCGGCATCGAGGCGGACGTCGAGCGGATCACGAAGAAACCCCTGCCGCCCGTGCCCGAGGCGCTTCCCGTCGTGGCCCCCGGCGAGGCGGCCTCCGGTCTCCGCGGCCTCTTCACCGGCCGCTACCGCCGCCGGACACTGATCATCGGCGTGCTCTGGTTCACCGGCTACTTCGTCAACTACGGCATCACGTCCTGGCTCCCGACGATCTACCAGAACCGCTACGACCTGACCCTCTCCGACGCGCTCCTCTACTCGACGGTCACCTCCTGTGCGGGTCTGCTCGGCTGCCTCGTGGCCGCGCTCACCGTCGACCGGCTGGGGCGGCGGAAGGTCATCGCAGGGTGTCTCGGGGGTGCGGCGCTGATGCTGGCGACGCTGGCGGCCGCCGGCGCGGACACGCCGGTGCAGGTCCTGCTGTGGACCTCGCTCGCGGCGGTCTTCTTCTTCGGCTCCAACATCTGCCTGTACCTCTACACGCCGGAACTCTTCCCGACGCGGATGCGGGCGCTCGGCAGCAGTGTCGGCGGGGCGATGAACCGGCTCGGGGTGATCCTCGGGCCGATCGTGGTGGGGGTCGTTTACGCGGGCGGGAACGTGTCGACGGTGTTCGTGATGCTGGGGGGTGTGGCGCTGGTGGGGTGTGTGGTGGCTGCGGTCGGTGCTGAGGAGACGGCGGGGCGGACGCTGGAGGAGGTCTCGCCGTAGGCGGGGGCCTTGGTTGCCGTCATCACCGGCTTCGCCGAGTTCGTCCTCAAACGCCGGACGGGCTGAGACTCTCAGCCCGTCCGGCGTTTGAGGACATCTTGTCGGGGGTCCAGGGGGCGGAGCCCCATGGTTTCGGGAAGGGGCGGGATTGGGGAAAGCCCCGCAGGGAACGCCCTGGCCCCTACCCGAACCGCTCGATCCGGATGCGATCAACCGGCTGGCCCCCGGCCACCAGCAGCCGCGACGCATGCTCGGCGAACCCGTTCGACCCGCAGATGTAGGCCTCCCAGCCCCCCTCGGGCTGAGCGGGGCCGAGGAACGGCGCCAGGTGCTCGGCACGAAGCCGCCCCTCCACCCGCGTCAACACCACCGTGGTCTCGTCCCCGTACTCATCCGCGTAGATCAAATCCTCACGCGTCCGCGCAGAGACCAGCAGCCGCAACGGCACCGGCCGCCCGGCCAACCGCCAGTGCCGCAGCATCGACATCAGCGGAACCACACCGGAGCCCGCCCCGAGCAGCAGCGCGGGACGGTCGCCGGGCCAGGCGAAGAAACCGGAAAGCGGCCCCCGCACCTCCACCACGTCACCGACGCGGGCCACCGTGTGCAGATGCCCCGACACCTCGCCGCCCGGCACGTGGTCCAGTGTCAGCTCGATCTCACCGCCCTCGGCGGCTTCCTCCGGCGCGGAGGCGATCGAGTAGTGGCGCTGGGCCACGTACCCGTCCGCGGCGGTCAGCCGCAGCATCAGATGCTGCCCCGGCAGATGCCCCTGCCAGTGGGGCACCCTCAGGCGAAAGCTGGACACCGTGCCCGCCGCGTTCTCGCGCCGGACGTCCACCACGGTCGCCCGCTGCCACTCGGCCGCCGCACGACCGCTCACCTCGATCCGCCCCGGCACGGCGAACCGCGTCGGCGGCACAAAGGCCTCGGTCACAGACTCAGTCACCGGCGTACCGCTCCTCACGCCAGGGATTCCCCCGGTGGTGGTAGCCGTTCTGCTCCCAGAAGCCGGGCTCGTCGTGGTCCAGGAGCCGCAGCCCCGCGACCCACTTCACGCTCTTCCAGAAGTACAGGTGGGGGACGATCAGCCGCGCCGGGCCGCCGTGCTCGGGAGGCAGCGGGCCGTCCCCGTACTCCCAGACGATCCACGCCTTCCCGCCCGTCACGTCGGAGAGGGGGAGGTTCGTGGTGTACCCGGTGTGGGAGTAGCCGACGACGTGCGTGGCCTCCGGGCGCGGCCCCGCGGCGGCCAGGAACGCGTCCAGGCTCACCCCGCCGAAGCGCACCCCGAACTTGGACCAGCTGGTCACGCAGTGGATGTCGCCGCGGTACTCGGACGCGGGCAGCGCGTGCGCCTCGTTCCACGTCCAGGTGTGCGGGGTGGTGACGAGGCCGTCCACGCGGAACGTCCAGTCCGCGGGCGCGAGCTCGGGCGTCACCTCGGCGGACAGGACGGGCCAGCCGTCGGCCGCGTCGTACTGCCCGGGAGGCAGCCGCGGGTCGCGGTCGGCGGCGCGGGCGCGGCCGGTGAAGCCGCGGGTGGGTTCGATGCTCATAACGTGCTCGATGCTCGTACCGTGCTCGATGGTCATGCGGGGCTCGCCACTTCGGAGGTGCCTGTCGTACTCGCGGGACCGGTCGCCGCGCGCGCCGCCGCGTCCCGCAGGGCGCGCAGCGCACGCCGCTCGTCCACTGTCACCAGCGTACGGTCCCGCATCAGGACCCGGCCGTCGACCACCGTGTCCCGTACGTCACTGGACGCGGCGGCGTACGCCAGCATCGACCAGGGGGCGTGCCGGGGCGTGAGATGGGGCCGGTCGAGGTCGAGGACGATCAGGTCGGCGCGCTTGCCGGGCTCGAGCGAGCCCAGCTGGTCGCCGAGGCCGAGTGCCCGCGCCGACTCGATCGTGGCCATCCGCACGGCCTGCTCGGCGCCGACAGCCGTCGGATCGCCACCCGCCTTGTGCACGAGCGCCGCGACCTTCACCGCGCCGAGGAGGTCCAGCGTGTTGGAGCTCACCGCGCCGTCCGTGCCGAGGCCCACCGTGACACCCGCGTCGAGCAGGTCGGGGACGCGTGCGATGCCGCAGCCCAGCTTCAGGTTCGACACCGGGCAGTGCGCCACGGACGTGCCGGTACGAGCGATGGCCTCGATCTCCGCGTCCGTGAGGTCGACGGCGTGCGCGAGCAGGGTGTCCGGGCCGAGGACGCCCAGCGAGTCGAGCAGTTCCACCGGGCGCATGCCGTGCCGCTCGGTGACCGTCTCCACCTCGCCCGCGTTCTCGGCGGCGTGGAGGTGCAGCAGGGCGCCGTGCTCACGGGCGAGCGCGCTGATCGCCGTCAGCTGCGCGGGCGCCAGGGTGTACGCGGAGTGCGCGAAGACCACGGGGCGGGTGCCCGGCGCCGGGGCGCGGGCGGCGAGGTCGGCCGAAGCCCAGCCGAGCCGCTCGGCGTAGGGGCGGCCGTCCGGCGGGCCCGGCACGTCCATGAACGTGGGTCCCGTCAGGAGGCGCCACCCGGCGTCGCGGGCCACGGCCTCGGCCGCCTCGTGGAACCAGTACATGTCCAGCGCGGCGGTGACCCCGCCCCGTACGGACTCGGCGATCGCGCCCTGGATGCCCGCGCTCACCGTCTCCGGCGAGAGACCCTCCGCCTCGGCCGGGATCACGCGGGCCAGGAAGCCCTGGAGGGTGACGTCGTCGGCTATGCCTCGGAACAGGGTCATCGCCAGGTGCGTGTGCGTGTTGATCAGACCCGGCAGGACGAGACAGCCGCGGGCGTCCAGTTCGTCGGCGGCCTCGTAGGCGGCGCGCAGCCGCTCGGCGGGGCCGATGTCGACGATCCGGCCCTCGCGCACGGCGACGGCGCCGTCCCGCACGACGGTGCCGGACGCGTCGACGGTGAGGATGTCGCCGCCGTGGACCAGGAGATCGATGGAGCCGCCCCTGTCCTGGGCCGGCAGGTCGGTGGGGTGGTGCATCGGTTCCGTTCTCCCGGGGTGGTGCATGTGCGGCTCAGTGCTCCGTGGCGGCAAGGAGACGGAGCGCGTCCAAGGCTATCCGGGCGCCCCGGTCGACTCCTTCGGCCACCACGTTCCGGTGCGGGTTGTACCCGCCGGTGGCTGCCTCGTCGACGAGTTCGTCGGCGTTGGCTCCGTCGACCACGAGCGCGCCGCCCGCGACGAGGCCGTGCGTGGACGCGAAGACGTACAGCGCCGAGAGCTCCATCTCGATGGCCGCGATCCCGGCGGCCGCGTACGCCTCACCGGGCAGCGGCAGGAACCCCGGCTGGAACGCGGCCCGCGTCCACACCACGCCACGGTGGTACGGGGCCTCGGCCGCGCGGGCGGCCCGCTGGAGGGCGATGACCGCCTCCGGGGCCGCGAACGCCGGGTACTCGGCGGGGATCAACTGCTGGGTCACGCCGTCGTCGCGTACCGCCGCGTCCGCGATGACCAGGTCGCCGTCGCGGATGCCGGGGCGGATCGCGCCCGCCGTGCCGAGCCGCAGGATGGTGGTGACGCCCGCCTCCGCCAACTCCTGGAAGAGGAGCATCGCGCCGGGGGCGCCGACGCCGTGCGAGGCGACGACGACCGGGGTGCCCTGCCAACTGCCGGTGAAGGTGCGGTACTCGCGGTGGTACGACACCTCCTTCGCGTCGTCCAGGAGATCGGCGACGGTGGTGGCGCGCGCCGGGTCGCCGACCACGACCGCACGGGTGGGCAGGCCGGTGCGGGGGACGCGGGTGATGGGCAGCGCGTCGGCGAGCGTGCCGGCTTCGGTGAGCGTACGGGCGTCGGTCGTCATGAGGCTGCTCCTAGGGCCGCTCGCGGCGGCGCCTGCTGTGGCGCGCCGGGCCCCGGAGACGGTAGCCGACGGCGGGGCGCGAGGAGCAGGCCGCCCGGCACGCGCCGGAGGGCGGCTCCCCGCGGGGAACCGCCCTCCGTCGATCCACGTCCAGCTGCGGCTACTTGCCGTCGAGCACGTCCTGGACCTTGGCGCGGACCTCGTCCGTGGCGAGGCCGCGGATCGTCAGCGTCGTACGGCGGCGCAGGACGTCGTCCGCCGTCTCGGCCCACTCGTTGTCACGGGCGTAGACGACCTGGGCCCAGATCTCCGGGGCGTCGGGCGAGACGCGCTCGGCGAGCTCCGGGTTCTCGTTCGCCAGGCGTGCGATGTCGAAGGAGAGCGAGCCGTAGTGCGTCGCCAGGTGCTTGGCGGTGTCGGCCGACATGCGCGGGCCGGGAGCCGGACCGTCGACAAGGAGACGGTGCGCGACCGCGCGCGGGTTGGCGATGCCGGGCAGCGGAAGCCGCTTCTGCAGCTGCGAGATCGGCTCGTAGTCGTCGCCGAGCGGGTGGCCCGGCAGCGACTCCAGCTTCTTCATGACCGTACGGCCGATGTGGCGGAAGGTCGTCCACTTGCCGCCCGCGACGGAGAGCATGCCGCGCGCGCCCTCGGTGACGACGGTCTCTCGCTTGGCCTTCGACGTGTCGCCGGGACCGCCGGGCAGGACGCGCAGACCCGCGAAGGAGTACGTGATCAGATCGCGGGACAGCTGCTGGTCGCGGATGGAGAACGCGGCCTCGTCCAGGATCTGCGCGGTGTCGGCCTCGGTGACGCTCACGTCGGCCGGGTCGCCCTCGAACTCCTCGTCGGTCGTGCCGAGAAGGAGCATGTCCTCCCATGGCAGGGCGAACGTGATGCGGTACTTGTCGATCGGCGTGGCCAGCGCGGCCTTCCAGGGGGCGGTGCGCTTGAGGACCAGATGCGCGCCCTTGGAGAGGCGGATGGAGGGGGCCGCGTCGGGGTTCTCCATCTTGCGCAGGTGGTCGACCCACGGTCCGGTCGCGTTGAGCACGAGCCGCGCGTTCACGCCGAACTCGTCGCCGCTCATGCGGTCCTTGAGCTCCGCGCCCGTGACCCGGCCGCTGGTGAAGCGCAGGCCCGTGACCTCGGCGTGGTTGAGGACGGCGGCACCGGCCTCGACCGCCGCGCGGACCGTCATCAGGGCCATGCGGGAGTCGTTCATCTGGTCGTCGCCGTAGACGGCGACGGCCTTGAGGTTGTCCGTGCGCAGCTCCGGCACGTCCTGCGCGGCCTTCGAGGGCGAGAGCAGGTGGCCGACGCCGTCACCGAACGCGGACAGCGCGCTGTACGCGAACACGCCCGCGCCCAGCTTGGCGGCGCCGTGCGGTCCGCCCTTGTAGACGGGCAGGTAGAACGTGAGCGGGTTCGCCAGGTGGGGGGCCACCTGACGGGACACCGCGCGACGCTCGAAGTGGTTCTCCGCGACCAGCTTCACCGCGCCGGTCTGCAGATAGCGCAGACCGCCGTGGAGGAGCTTGGAGGAGGCGGAGGAGGTGGCGCCGGCGAAGTCACCGGCGTCCACCAGGGCCACCCGCAGTCCCGACTGCGCGGCATGCCAGGCGGTGGAGATGCCCAGGATTCCGCCACCGATCACCAGGAGGTCGTACGTCGCCTTGGAAAGCTGCTCCCGGGTCTCGGCGCGGCTCTGGTGGGAACCGGCAGCCGGATGCGTCCCGAGGGCAGGGACGCTCTGCAGGGTGGTCATGTTGATTTACTCCTCGCCACTTTCGTCGAGCCAGCCCATGGAACGCTCCACGGCCTTGAGCCAGCTCTTGTACTCACGGGCGCGGGTGTCCGCGTCCATGCGGGGGGTCCACTCCGCCGCGCGGCGCCAGTTGGCGCGCAGCTCGTCGGTGCCGGACCAGAAGCCGACGGCGAGACCGGCGGCGTAGGCGGCGCCGAGGCAGGTCGTCTCGGCCACCATCGGGCGCACCACCGGTGCGTCGAGGAAGTTCGAGAGCGTCTGCATCAGCAGGTTGTTGGAGGTCATGCCGCCGTCGACCTTGAGGGCCGTGAGCTCGACGCCGGAGTCCTTCGTCATGGCGTCGGTGATCTCACGGGTCTGCCAGGCCGTGGCCTCCAGGACGGCGCGCGCGATGTGCGCCTTGGTGACGTACCGGGTGAGACCGGCGATCACACCGCGGGCGTCGGAACGCCAGTACGGGGCGAAGAGGCCGGAGAAGGCCGGTACGAAGTAGGCGCCGCCGTTGTCCTCGACCGAGGACGCGAGCGTCTCGATCTCGGCGGCGGAGTTGATCAGGCCCATCTGGTCGCGCATCCACTGCACCAGCGAACCGGTGACGGCGATGGAACCCTCAAGGGCGTAGACCGGCTTCTGCTCGCCGATCTGGTAGCCGACGGTGGTCAGCAGCCCCGAGTAGGAGTTGATGGCCGACTCACCGGTGTTCATCAGCATGAAGGTGCCGGTGCCGTACGTGGACTTGGCCTCGCCCTTGGCGAAACAGGTCTGCCCGAAGAGCGCCGCCTGCTGGTCGCCGAGCGCGGAGGCGACGGGGATGCCGGGCAGGATGTCGCCGAGCTTGCCGCCGGTGACCTCGCCGTAGACCTCGGCGGACGAGCGGATCTCGGGGAGCATCGGCATCGGGACGCCGATGGACTCGGCGATCTTCTCGTCCCACTTCATGGTGTGCAGGTTCATCAGCATGGTGCGCGACGCGTTGGTGACGTCGGTGACGTGCTTGCCGCCGTTGACACCACCCGTCAGGTTCCAGATGACCCAGGAGTCCATGGTGCCGAACAGGATGTCGCCGGCCTCGGCGCGCTCGCGCAGGCCGTCGACGTTGTCGAGCAGCCAGCGTGCCTTCGGACCCGCGAAGTAGCTGGCGAGCGGCAGGCCCGTCTCCCGGCGGAAGCGGTCCTGGCCGACGTTGCGGCCGAGCTCCTTGCACAGGGCGTCGGTGCGGGTGTCCTGCCAGACGATGGCGTTGTGCACCGGCTCGCCGGTGTTCTTGTCCCAGAGCAGCGTGGTCTCACGCTGGTTGGTGATGCCGATCGCCTTGATGTCCTCGTGGGTGACGCCCGCCTTGGAGATGGCGCTCGCGACGACTTCCTGGACGTTCGTCCAGATCTCCTTCGCGTCGTGCTCGACCCAGCCCGGCTTCGGGAAGATCTGCTCGTGCTCCTTCTGGTCGACCGAGACGATCCGGCCGTCCTTGTCGAAGACGATGCAGCGGCTCGAGGTGGTGCCCTGGTCGATGGCCGCGATGAAGGGGCCTGCGGTGTGTGCGTCGGTGGTCACGGTGTGCTCCTGGTCTTCTTGGCTCTCGGCGGTCTGTCTCAGGCGGTCATCGGCAGCGCTCGCGGTCCTACTTGAACGCGAGGTTGTAGAGGCCGCCGGCGATGGCGCCGCCGATCAGCGGTCCGGCGATCGGCACCCATGCGTACGTCCAGTCCGAGCCGCCCTTGTTGGGCAGCGGGAGCAGGGAGTGCACGATGCGCGGACCCAGGTCACGGACCGGGTTGATCGCGTAGCCGGTGGGGCCACCGAGCGAGAGACCGATGCTGACGACGACGAGCGCGGTGATCAGCGCACCGAGGACGCCGAGGCCGTTGCCGTCGTCGTTCAGGCCCTGGGTGAGGATCGCGAGCACCAGCACGGTGGTCGCGATGACCTCGGTCAGCACGTTCTGCGCGTAGTTGCGGATCTCGGGTCCGGTCGAGAAGACACCGAGCACCGGACCGGCCTTGGGCGCGGTCTTCAGGTCGACCATGCCCTCCTCCGGCGGCAGCGTCGCGAGGAGCTCGGGGTCGGTGAGGTGCGCCTTGAACTGACCCATGTACGTGAGCCAGACCAGGATCGCGCCGATGATCGCGCCGAGCAGCTGCGAGCCGAGGTAGAGCGGAACGTCGCTCCACTTGGTGCCGCCCTCGATGGCGAGACCGACGGTGACCGCCGGGTTGAGGTGGGCGCCTGACACGCCACCCGCCAGGTAGGCGCCGGTGAGCACCGCGAAGCCCCACCCGAAGGTGATCGCGAGCCAGCCGGCGTCCTTGGCCTTGGAGGCCTTGAGCGTGACGGCGGCGCAGACGCCACCGCCGAGCAGGATGAGTATGGCGGTACCGATGGTCTCGCCGATGAAGATGTCGGAGCTGGACACCCGCGACTCCTTTGTCCTTCGTCCAGGGGAAGGCGAACCCCGGGTCCCTCCGGTGGTCCGCGACCTCAGGTGAGGTCGTTGCCGGCCCTTGGCCTTGTCACACTCTAGCGCGTAATGCCGGTAGGTGTTCGACAATGCCGACCGATGGACGCGAGTCTCACCCCGTGGTTACTTGCCCGTCAAGAGCTCTGTTATTGAAAACACGATCGTTATTGATCGTTCCGGGTTATCGGTCGTGGTGGGGGTCGCCACGGGGAGAAACACGTGCGTCGATGGTCGCGCAGAAGGATGCCCCCTGCATGTTGAGCAGGGGGCATGCGGCGTAAGGCGGGCGGCGAAGCCGACCAGGGTGCCGGTAGCAGAGGGTGCCGTCGCGGGTGTGCGGCTAGAAACGCCCCGCGCCCAGGTCCCGCGAGACGGCGCGCGCGCAGTCCCGTACGGCGGCGATCAGGTCGGGGCGCAGCTCCCCGTCCTTCTGGACCCGCTCCACCGCGCCGGTGATACCGACCGCGCCGACCGGCATGCGGCGCCGGTCGTGGATGGGGGCGGCCACGGAGGCGATGCCCTCCCACGTCTCCTCGACGTCGGCCGCGTACCCCCGGGCGCGGGTCAGATCGAGGACGCCCTCGAAGTCGTCGGGGTCCACGACGGTGCGGGCGGTCAGGGCGGGCCAGTCGGCCTCGGCGGCCTCGCTGTGCGCCACCGGGTCGTAGGCGGCGAGGACCTTGCCGAGGGCCGTGGAATGCAGCGGCTGCATGGCCCCCACCTCCAGGACCTGACGGCTGTCGTCGGGCCGGAAGACGTGGTGCACGATCAGGACGCCCTGCTGGTGCAGGACGCCGAGGTAGACGCTCTCGCCGCTGGACCGGGCCAGGTCGTCGGTCCACACCAGGGCGCGGGCCCGCAGCTCGTGCACGTCCAGATAGCTGTTGCCCAGACGCAGGAGCTCGGCGCCGAGCTGGTAGCGGCCCGAAGCGGACTCCTGCTCGACGAAGCCCTCCGCCTGGAGGGTGCGCAAAATGCCGTGGGCCGTGCCCTTGGCCAGGCCGAGGGCGGACGCGATCTCCGAGAGGCCGAGCCGCCGCTCTCCGCCCGCGAGCAGCCGCAGCATCGCGGCCGCCCGCTCGAGCGACTGGATGTTCCGTGCCATCGCAGCCCCTTCCTCCGTCCCCACTGACTCTGATTCCAACGTTCGACAATGCTGAACACTATCGGTCGTTGTCGACCTCCCGCGACAGAGCTGCCGACTGTGTTTGCCGCCGGTTCGGGACGGCGGGGCGACGCGGGGCGTCCGGCCCGTGAACACTCGCACGCCGTGGACCTTCGTCCCGTTACCCTGACCGAGTGCGCCTTCCTCCGAAGCGCAAAGCCGACAGCCGTCGCACCTCAGGGAGCTCTTTCATGGCCTCGTTGCCGACCCCCTCGTCCGGTCCCTCGAATCTCTCGGACCGAGCCCGAGTCGATGCCTTCCGCGAAGCCCTCGCCACCCGCGTGGTGGTGGCCGACGGCGCGATGGGCACGATGCTGCAGGCCCAGGACCCGACGATGGAGGATTTTCAGCAGCTCGAGGGCTGTAACGAGATCCTGAACGTGACACGGCCGGACATCGTCCGCTCGGTCCACGAGGAGTACTTCGCGGTCGGCGTGGACTGTGTGGAGACGAACACGTTCGGCACGAACTTCGCGGCGTTGAGCGAGTACGACATCCCCGAGCGGAACTTCGAGCTGTCCGAGGCGGGCGCGCGCATCGCCCGTGAGGTGGCCGACGAGTTCACCGCCTCGACCGGCCAGCAGCGCTGGGTGCTCGGCTCGATGGGTCCGGGCACGAAGCTGCCGACCCTCGGCCACGCCCCGTACACCGTGCTGCGCGACGCCTACCAGACCAACGCCGAGGGCATGATCGCGGGCGGCGCGGACGCGCTCCTGGTGGAGACCACCCAGGACCTGCTCCAGACGAAGTCCGCCATTCTCGGCGCCCGCCGCGCCCTGGAGGCCACCGGCGCGAACCTCCCGCTGATCTGCTCGGTCACCGTCGAGACCACCGGCACGATGCTGCTCGGCTCGGAGATCGGTGCCGCGCTGACCGCGCTGGAGCCGCTGGGCATCGACATGATCGGCCTGAACTGCGCCACGGGCCCGGCCGAGATGAGCGAGCACCTGCGCTACCTCGCCCGTCACTCCCGCGTCCCGATCTCCTGCATGCCCAACGCGGGCCTGCCGGTCCTGGGCAAGGACGGCGCGCACTACCCCCTGACGGCCCCGGAGCTCGCCGACGCCCAGGAGAACTTCGTACGCGAGTACGGCCTCTCCCTGGTCGGCGGCTGCTGCGGCACGACCCCCGAGCACCTGCGCCAGGTCGTCGAACGCGTCCGCGGCGTCGAGACGGTCCGCCGCGAGCCGCGCCCCGAGCCGGGCGCCGCCTCGCTCTACCAGACCGTGCCCTTCCGCCAGGACACCTCCTACCTGGCGATCGGTGAGCGTACGAACGCCAACGGTTCGAAGAAGTTCCGTGAGGCGATGCTGGAGGGCCGCTGGGACGACTGTGTGGAGATGGCCCGCGACCAGATCCGCGAGGGCGCCCACATGCTCGACCTCTGCGTCGACTACGTGGGCCGCGACGGCGTCAAGGACATGGAGGAGTTGGCGGGGCGTTTCGCCACCGCCTCCACCCTGCCCATCGTCCTTGACTCCACCGAACTCCCCGTCATCCAGGCCGGGTTGGAGAAGCTGGGCGGCCGAGCCGTCATCAACTCCGTCAACTACGAGGACGGGGACGGCCCCGAGTCCCGCTTCGCGAAGGTCACCGCGCTCGCCAAGGAGCACGGCGCGGCGCTGATCGCGCTGACCATCGACGAGGAGGGCCAGGCCCGCACCCCCGAGCACAAGGTCGCCATCGCCGAGCGCCTCATCGACGACCTGACGGGCACCTACGGCATCCACGAGTCCGACATCCTCATCGACACCCTGACCTTCACCATCTGCACCGGTCAGGAGGAGTCGCGCAAGGACGGCATCGCCACCATCGAGGCGATTCGCGAGCTGAAGAAGCGCCACCCGGACGTGCAGACCACGCTGGGTCTGTCGAACATCTCCTTCGGCCTGAACCCCGCCGCCCGCGTCGTCCTGAACTCCGTCTTCCTCGACGAATGCGTCAAGGCGGGTCTGGACTCGGCGATCGTGCACGCCTCCAAGATCCTGCCGATCGCCCGCCTGGAGGAGGAGCAGGTCAAGGCCGCCCACGACCTGATCTACGACCGCCGTGAAGAGGGTTACGACCCCTTGCAGAAGCTCATGGAGCTTTTCGAGGGCGTCAACATGAAGTCGATGAAGGCGGGCAAGGCCGAGGAGCTGATGGCCCTGCCGCTGGACGAGCGTCTCAAGCGGCGCATCATCGACGGCGAGAAGAACGGCCTGGACGCCGACCTGGACGAGGCCCTGCAGACCCGTCCGGCGCTGGACATCGTCAACGACACGCTCCTGGAGGGCATGAAGGTCGTCGGCGAGCTGTTCGGCTCGGGCCAGATGCAGCTGCCCTTCGTGCTCCAGTCCGCCGAAGTCATGAAGACCGCGGTCGCCCACCTGGAGCCGCACATGGAGAAGTCGGACTCCGAGGGCAAGGGCACCATCGTCCTGGCCACCGTCCGCGGCGACGTCCACGACATCGGCAAGAACCTCGTCGACATCATCCTGTCCAACAACGGCTACAACGTGGTCAACCTCGGCATCAAGCAGCCGGTCGCCGCGATCCTGGACGCGGCGGCCGAGCACCGTGCGGACGTGATCGGCATGTCGGGCCTCC
Source organism: Streptomyces sp. Je 1-332 (assembly GCF_040730185.1). Taxonomy (NCBI): domain Bacteria; kingdom Bacillati; phylum Actinomycetota; class Actinomycetes; order Kitasatosporales; family Streptomycetaceae; genus Streptomyces; species Streptomyces sp. Je 1-332. The sequence goes on along the minus strand of NZ_CP160402.1, from coordinate 1,511,227 downwards.
TGGTGAAGTCGACGGTGATCATGAAGGAGAACCTGGAGGAGCTCAACCAGCGCAAGATGGCCGCCGACTTCCCCGTCATCCTCGGCGGAGCCGCGCTGACCCGTGCGTACGTCGAGCAGGACCTGCACGAGATCTACGAGGGCGAGGTCCGCTACGCCCGCGACGCCTTCGAGGGCCTGCGCCTGATGGACGCCCTCATCGCGGTCAAGCGCGGCGTCCCCGGCGCCGCGCTGCCGGAGCTGAAGCAGCGCCGCGTGGCCAAGCGGGACACCCCCGTCCTGGAGGTCACGGAGGACGAGGGGCCCGCCCGCTCGGACGTCTCGGTCGACAATCCCGTCCCCACCCCGCCGTTCTGGGGCACCCGCGTCGTCAAGGGCATCCAGCTCAAGGAGTACGCGTCCTGGCTCGACGAGGGCGCCCTGTTCAAGGGCCAGTGGGGCCTCAAGCAGGCCCGCACCGGTGACGGGCCCACGTACGAGGAGCTGGTGGAGACCGAGGGCCGGCCCCGCCTGCGCGGCTGGCTGGACGAGCTGCACACCAAGAACATGCTGGAGGCGGCCGTCGTGCACGGCTACTTCCCCTGTGTCTCCAAGGGCGACGACCTGATCATCCTGGACGACCAGGGCAACGAGCGCACCCGCTTCTCCTTCCCGCGCCAGCGCCGCGGCCGGCGCCTGTGCCTCGCGGACTACTTCCGCCCGGAGGAGTCCGGCGAGACCGACGTGGTCGGCCTGCAGGTCGTCACCGTCGGCTCGAAGATCGGCGAGGCCACCGCCGAGCTGTTCGCCGCCGACTCCTACCGCGACTACCTCGAACTGCACGGCCTGTCCGTCCAGTTGGCCGAGGCACTCGCGGAGTACTGGCACGCGCGCGTGCGCGCCGAACTCGGCTTCGGGGGAGAGGACCCCGCCGACGTCGAGGACATGTTCGCCCTGAAGTACCGCGGCGCGCGCTTCTCGCTCGGCTACGGCGCCTGCCCGAACCTGGAGGACCGCGCCAAGATCGCCGAACTCCTGGAGCCGGAGCGGATCGGCGTGCAGCTCTCCGAGGAGTTCCAGCTCCACCCCGAGCAGTCCACGGACGCGATCGTCATCCACCACCCCGAGGCGAAATACTTCAACGCGCGCTGAGCGGACAAGTCGTACACTTATCGGTCCAGTGCAGGCCGGTTGCCCACCCGTCACCAGGGGGCAACCGGCCTTCTCGTCCCTTATGGAGGTGTGCCCGGATGACCAGTACGGTTCCCGCGCTCGGTACCCGAACGGCCGAAGGCTCCGCCCTGCAGGCGGTGCTCCTCGACATGGACGGAACACTCGTGGACACCGAGGGGTTCTGGTGGGATGCGGAGGTCGAGGTCTTCGCCGCGCTCGGACATACGCTCGACGAGGCCTGGCGTGACGTCGTCGTCGGCGGCCCCATGACGCGCAGCGCCGCGTTCCTCATCGCGTCCACGGGAGCCGACATCACGGTTCCCGAGCTGACCGTGCTGCTCAACGACGGCTTCGAGAACCGCATCGGCCGCGCCCTGCCGCTGATGCCGGGCGCCGCGAGACTCCTGGCCGAGCTAGCGGCGCACGAGGTGCCGATGGCGCTGGTCTCCGCGTCGCACCGGCGCATCATCGACCGCGTGCTCGACTCGATCGGGGCCCACCACTTCACGCTGACCGTCGCGGGCGACGAGGTCACCCGGACCAAGCCGCACCCGGACCCGTACCTTCTCGCGGCGGCGGGGGTTGGCGCGGAACCGGCCAGATGTGCCGTCATCGAGGACACCGCCACCGGCGTCGCGGCGGCCGAGGCCGCGGGCTGCCATGTGGTGGCCGTACCGTCCGTCGCGCCCATCGCACCGGCCTCCGGCAGGACCGTCGTCCCCTCGCTCGAACATGTCGACCTGCGCTTCCTGCAAGGACTGATGGCCGGAAACCGCTGAACAGTTGAAGCTGTGACCTTTCCCACTCCCTGAGGGGTCGACAGCGGGTCACGGCTGTGCGGGCGCACCGTTATGGGCGAGTTGTGGAGTGACGTTGTGTCCTGATTGAGGGGAACCTCACGAAACCTTCCCGTGTCGGGTTATCGGTGCGTCCACGCCCGGTTTCGCTGCGTGATTGAGGGTCAACTCCGGTCCCTTCCAGCCCTCCTGGTGGTGCGGACTAATGTCGTCGCGAGAACATCGCCCCGCCCTCACGGACCGACTGACCCCACCCCTCGTTGCCGGTCCGGACGGGATCAACAGCTCTGGAGAACGTCGAGCATGAACCGTAAGACTTTGGTGCTGCCGGCCGTCGTAGGCCTGCTCGCTCCCGCCCTCGCGGCGTGCGGTGGGGCGGGCGACGGTGGGGGAGACGACGCGATCGCCGTCGGCACCACGGACCGGTTCGCCACCTCGGCTGAGGTCCCGGCCCCCTTCGACCCGGCGTACGCCTATGACGCGGGCTCCTGGAACATTTTGCGCCAGACGGTCCAGACGCTGATGGCCATGCCGCGCGGAGGCGGCGACCCGGAGCCCGAGGCGGCTCAGCGGTGCGGGTTCACCGACACCGGCAACGAGCGCTACGAGTGCACCCTGCGCAAGGGCCTGAAGTTCGCCGACGGCAAGCCGCTGACCGCCACCGACGTGAAGTTCTCCATCGAGCGGGTGCGGGACATCAAGGTCAAGGACCCCAGCGGTTCCGACGGCCTGGTGGCCAATGTCGACGCGATCGAGACCCAGGGCGACCGGGGCATCGTCTTCCACCTCAAGAGCCCCGACGCGACGTTCCCGTACAAGCTGGCCACGCCCACCGCGGGGATCATCAGCTCGGAGCATTACGGCAAGAACAAGCTGCGCGACGGCTTCGCGGTGGACGGCTCCGGCCCCTACACCGCCGAGCAGGAGATCAAGGGCAACGAGCTCGTCAAGACGACGTTCTCCAAGAACCCGAACTACAAGGGCGCGATGAAGCCCAAGAGCGACAAGATCGAGCTGCGCAACTACGGGTCCACCGACGCCATGGGCGACGCCCTCAAGAGCGGCGACATCGACATGATGACGCGCACCATGTCGCCCGAGCAGATCAAGCAGCTCGGCGAAGACCCGGGCAAGAACATCGAGTTCGTCGAGACGCCCGGCCTCGAGATCCGCTACCTCGGCTTCAACACGGACGCCACCACCGTCAAGTCCAAGGCCGTCCGTCAGGCCATGGCGCAGGTCGTCGACCGCGGCGCCCTCGCGACCGGCGTGTACGGCGACGCGGCCGAGCCGCTCTACTCCCTGGTACCGACCACGATCACGGGCCACACCAACTCGTTCTTCAACAAGTACGGCGACCCGAGCCCCGCCAAGGCCCGCAGCCTGCTGCGGAAGGCCGACATCAGCACCCCGGTGAAGCTCACCCTGAACTACACGACCGACCACTACGGCCCGGGCACCAAGAAGGAGTTCGAGCTCCTGAAGAAGCAGCTCAACGCCAGCGGCCTCTTCGACGTGTCGATCAAGGGCACGGCCTGGAGCACCTTCAGGCCCGCCGAGCAGAAGGGCGCCTACGACGTCTACGGGATGGGCTGGTTCCCCGACTTCCCCGACGCCGACAACTTCCTCGCGCCGTTCCTCGACGAGGACAACTTCCTCGGCTCGCCGTACGTGAACAGCACCATCAACGAGGAGCTGATCCCGCACTCGCGCCGCGAGGCCGACCGGCTCACCGCATCCAAGAGCATCCAGAGGATCCAGGACATCGTCGCCGATGAGGTGCCGGTGCTCCCCCTCTGGCAGGGCCGGCAGTACATCGCCGCCCGCGACGACATCACGGGCGTCGAGTGGGCCCTCAACTCCTCCTCGAACCTGCAGCTGTGGGAGCTCGGCCGCGGTGTGAGCGGCTGACCTCCGCCCACACCGGCACACACCGCCGGGCTTCGCTCCACCGACGGACATCAACGACAAGGCACGTACGTGAAATTGCGTAACCAGTGGCTGGCCCTCCCCCTCACGGGAGGACTGGCCGCCGCCCTGCTGACCGGCTGCGGATCGGACTCGGGCGGAGCGGGGGAGGACGGCGAATCGGTGGTGATGGGGATGTCGGACGACGTCCTGGCCACCGACCCGGCGGCGGGCTACGACCCGGGCTCATGGCTCCTTTTCAACAACGTCTTCCAGTCCCTGCTGAGCTTCCCGAACGGGGGCACCGAGCCGGAGCCCGAGGCCGCCAAGGAGTGCGGGTTCACGGACACGGAGACCAAGGTCTTCGAGTGCACGCTGCGGGACGGTCTGAAGTTCAGCAACGGCAACGCGCTGACCTCGAAGGACGTCAAGTACTCCTTCGATCGCATGATGAAGATCAACGACGAGGCCGGTCCGGCGATCATGTTCCCGATGCTCGACCGCGTCGAGACCCCGAACGCCAAGAAGGTCGTCTTCAAGCTCAAGTACGCCGACGCCACCTTCCCCAGCAAGATCGCGTCCGGCGCCGGTTCCATCGTCGACCACGCCTCGTACGAGATGGACGCCCTGCGCGGCGGTGGCGAGGCCACCGGTTCGGGGCCGTACAAGCTCGACTCCTTCGACAAGGAGCAGGCGGTCTTCTCGGTCAACCCCGACTACAAGGGCACCGCCAAGGTGAAGAACAAGGGCGTCACGCTCAAGTTCTTCCACGACGACCAGAAGGGCCTGAAGAAGGCGCTCCTGGACGACAAGATCGACATCGCGTACCGAGGCCTCGCCGCCAACGACATCGCGGACATCGAGGCGGACACCTCCGAGGCCAGCCAGAACATCGACGTCGTCGAGGGCACGAGCGCCGAGGTGCAGCACCTGGTCTTCAACATGAAGGACCCGGTGGCGGGCAAGCTGGGCGTCCGCAAGGCCATGGCGTACCTGCTCGACCGTGACGCCCTGGTCAAGGACGTCTACCGGGACACGGCCACGCCGCTGTACTCGATCGTCCCGGCCGGCATCGGCGGCCACAACACCGCCTTCTTCGACACCTACGGCGCACGGCCGCAGCGCTCCAAGGCCGCGGCGGCCCTGCGCGCGGAGGGCCTGAGCGGCAAGGTCAAGCTCACGCTCTGGTCCACGCCCTCGCGCTACGGCCCCGCGACCGACCAGGAGCTGAAGGCGATCGCCAAGCAGCTCAACGCGAGCGGTCTCTTCGACGCCGACGTGAAGTCGGTCGAATTCAGCCAGTACGAACGGGACATCAAGTCCGGCAAGTACGGCGTGTACGTCAAGGGCTGGGTGCCGGACTACCCGGACCCGGACAACTTCACGCAGCCGTTCTTCGGCAAGGGCAACGTCCTGGACAACGGCTACCGCAACAGCGACATCACCGGGAAGATCATCCCCGGCACCGCCGCCGAGACGGACCGCACCAAGACCGACGGGGACTACTCCGACCTGCAGGACATCGTCGCGGACGAGCTGCCGATCCTGCCCGTCTGGCAGGCCAAGCAGTACGCGGTCATCTCCGACGATGTGTACGGCGTCGAGTCGTGCCTCGACGCGTCGACCGTGTTCCGCTTCTGGGAGCTCAGCAAGGCCTGATCCCCACGGACATACGACGGTGGCCGCCCCCTCGGGGACGGCCACCGTCGTCGTTCGTCCAGCTTCTTCGACGCCTACTGGGCGCCCGGCCGCACCAGCCCGCTCTCGTACGCGTACACGGCGGCCTGCACCCGGTCGCGCAGGCCCAGCTTCGTGAGCACATGGCCCACATGCGTCTTGACCGTCGTCTCGCTCACGAACAGGTCCGCCGCGATCTCCGCGTTCGACAGACCGCGCGCCACCAGCTTGAGGACCTCGACCTCCCGCTCGGTGAGCGTGTGCAGGGTGTCCGGCACCGGCTCGTCGCCCGAGGGGAGATGACCGGCGTACTTGTCCAGGAGCCTGCGGGTGATGCTCGGCGCGAGCATCGCCTCGCCCGACGCCACCACCCGGATCGCCTGCACCAGCTCGTTCGCCGGGGCGTCCTTGAGCAGGAAGCCGCTGGCACCCGCGCGCAGCGCCTCCACCACGTACTCATCCAGGTCGAACGTGGTCAGGACCAGGACCTTCGCAGGTCCGTCCCGGTCAGGCCCGGTGATCTGCCGGGTTGCCTCCACACCGTCCATCCGCGGCATGCGGATGTCCATGAGCACCACATCGGGCTGCAGCGCCCGCACCTGGTCGAGAGCCTGCAGGCCGTCTCCGGCCTCGCCGACGACCGCGACGTCCTGCTCGGCCTCCAGGATCATCCGGAACCCGGTGCGCAGCAGCGGCTGGTCGTCGACCAGTAGGACACGGATCGCCACGTAACTCTCCTTCGCTAGCCCGGGGCCATTCTGCCCTGCGCGCCCTCCTCGGACTCGGGCACCCTCACCGCAAGGGGGTACGGCGGGGGAGTCCCGCCGAATTCCGGACATACGGCCTGGTGGTCGCACCAGCCGCAGAGCTTCGTGGGCCTCGGCCGCCAGTCACCCGTCTCGGTGGCGAGCGTGATCGCCTCCCACAGCGCGTGCAGCTTCCGCTCGACCTGCTCCAGATCCTCGGTCCTGGGGTCGTACGTGATCACGTCGCCGCTGCCCAGATAGACGAGCTGGAGGCGGCGCGGGACCACACCCTTAAGACGCCACACCACCAAGGCGTAGAACTTCATCTGGAAGAGCGCGCCCTCGGAGTACTCGGGGCGCGGGGCCTTGCCCGTCTTGTAGTCGACGATCCGCACCTCACCCGACGGCGCCACGTCCACGCGGTCGATGATGCCGCGCAGCCTCAGCCCCGACTCCAGATCGGCCTGCACGAACAACTCGCGCTCCGCGGGCTCCAGGCGGGTGGGGTCCTCAAGGGTGAACCACCGCTCCACGAGCCTCTCCGCGTCCGCCAGCCAGCGCGCGAGCCGCTCACCCCGCTCGTCGTCCGCGAACAGCTCCGTCAGCTCCGGCTTGGCCTCACGCAACCGGTCCCACTGCCCCGGGATCAGCGACTTGGCGCTCGTCGCCGTCCGCTCGCCCGCGGGCGCGTCGAAGAGCCGCTCCAGGACGGCGTGCACCAGCGTGCCGCGGGTCGCCGCCTCGCTCGGCTTCTCCGGCAGCTTGTCGATCACCCGGAACCGGTAGAGCAGCGGACACTGCATGAAGTCACTGGCGCGCGAGGGCGACAGGGACGCCGGACGCACGGCCGTCACGACACCGTCGGTGCTGGTTTCCATGAGGACAGACCCTACGACCCGCCACTGACAACGGCCGCATACCATCGACGACAGACCCTCTCGCCCTGCATGATCGAGCGTGTACCGCGCCGGACAGGGGCGAGGGACGCTGATCGAACGAGGGGACATCGTGGACGAGAGCGGCGGAAGCGGCAGGCCGCTATCCGACGGCACCGACGGTCGGCGACCGGGTGCCGAAGCAGGCTCCGAGGGCACGCAGAGCACTGACGACACCGCCCGGCCCCAGGCACGCGACGAGGAACCCCGGCAGGCACGCGAAGAGGAACCCCGGCAGGCCCCCGAGGAAGAACCACGCCCCGCGGCCGAACCCCCGCGGCCCGCCGACCGCCTCACCAAGACCCCGCACGACACGCCCGGGGCGACACCGAAGGCACCGCACGACACCCACCCCGATTTCGCGCACGCCACCCACGGCCCCGCCCCGAAGGCCACGCCTCCCCAGGACAAGAAGAGCCCCGGCGGAGGGCTCCTGATGGGACGCCCCTTCGGCGTGCCCGTCTACGTGGCGCCCAGCTGGTTCCTCGTGGCGGCCCTGATCACCTGGGTCTTCGGCGGCCAGCTCGACCGCGTCCTACCGGAGCTCGGCGGCCTTCGCTACCTCGTCTCGCTCTTCTTCGCCGTCGCCTTCTACGCCTCCGTACTCGTCCACGAACTGGCGCACACCGTCGTCGCCCTGCGCTACAAACTGCCCGTTCGACGCATCCAGCTGCAGTTCTTCGGCGGCGTCTCGGAGATCGAGAAGGAGTCCGAGACCCCCGGACGCGAGTTCGTCCTCGCCTTCGTGGGCCCGCTGCTCTCCCTCGTCCTCTCCGGCGTCTTCTACGGGGCCATGCGCCTCGTCGAGCCCGGCACCGTGCCCGGCGTCCTGCTCGCCGGACTGATGATCTCCAACCTCATCGTCGCCGCCTTCAACCTCCTGCCGGGCCTGCCCCTGGACGGCGGCCGCATGCTCCGCGCCGTCGTCTGGAAGATCACCGGCAAGCCCATGAGCGGCACCATCGCCGCCGCCTGGGTCGGCCGCGCGCTCGCCATCTCCGTCCTCATCGGCCTGCCGCTGCTCAACCAGTCCGGCGCACTCGGCGGCGAGCCCCAGGACATCGGCGGCATGGACACCGTCACCGACGCCCTGCTCGCCGCGATCCTCGCCGCCATCATCTGGACCGGCGCCGGAAACAGCCTGCGCATGGCCCGCCTGCGCGAGCACCTGCCCGAGCTCCGCGCCCGCGCCCTGACCCGCCGCGCCGTCCCCGTCGAGTCGCACACCCCGCTCTCCGAGGCCCTGCGCCGCGCCAACGACTCCGGCGCCCGCGCTCTCGTCGTGGTCGACACCGACGGCGACCCCATGTCGGTGGTCCGCGAAGCCGCCATCGTCGGCGTGCCCGAGCACCGCCGCCCCTGGGTCACCGTCAGCGGCCTCGCCCAGGACATCACCGAAGGCATGCGGATCTCCGCCGAGCTCGCCGGCGAGGAACTCCTCGACACCCTCCGGGCGACACCCGCCACCGAGTACCTCGTGGTCGAGGCCTCCGGCGAGATCTACGGAGTGCTGTCCGCCGCCGACGTGGAGCGCGCCTTCGTCAAGGCCATGGCCCGCCCCAGCTGACGCCGCCACCCTGGTCCTCGGCCCCCGAACGGGCCGGTAGGCTGTTCACATGTCCGAACCGACCGGTGCCGCCCGCCGACGCGGGCCCTTCAAGGTCGGGGACCAGGTTCAGCTGACCGACCCCAAGGGCCGCCACTACACGTTCACGCTCGAGGCCGGGAAGAACTTCCACACCCACAAGGGTTCCTTCCCCCACGACGAGCTGATCGGTGCTCCCGAGGGCAGCGTTGTCCGCACCACGGGAAACGTCGCCTACCTCGCGCTGCGCCCCCTGCTCCCCGACTACGTCCTGTCCATGCCCCGCGGCGCCGCCGTGGTCTACCCCAAGGACGCGGGGCAGATCCTGGCCTTCGCGGACATCTTCCCCGGCGCACGCGTCGTCGAGGCGGGTGTGGGCTCCGGCTCGCTCAGCAGCTTCCTCCTGCGCGCCATCGGCGACGACGGAATGCTGCACTCGTACGAGCGCCGCGAGGACTTCGCCGAGATCGCCCAGCAGAACGTGGAGCGCTACTTCGGCGCCCCCCACCCGGCCTGGCAGCTCACCGTCGGCGACCTCCAGGACAACCTGAGCGACACCGACGTCGACCGCGTCATCCTCGACATGCTCGCCCCCTGGGAGTGCCTGGACGTCGTCTCCAAGGCGCTCGTCCCCGGCGGCATCCTCTGCTGCTACGTCGCGACCACCACCCAGCTCGCCAGGACCGTCGAGTCCATCCGCGAGATCGGCGGCTTCAACGAGCCGACCGCCTGGGAATCGATGATCCGCAACTGGCACGTCGAGGGCCTCGCCGTCCGCCCCGACCACCGCATGATCGGCCACACCGGCTTCCTGCTCACCGCCCGTCGCCTCGCGGACGGCGTCGAGCCGCCCATGCGCCGCCGCCGCCCCTCCAAGGGCGCCTACGGCGACGACTACACCGGCCCCAACGCCGGCGGCGGCACCCCCCGCGCGGAAGACTGAGACACCCGGCACCGCCGACACCCACCCCACGTACAACCGCTGAACGCACAGGCGCCGCCGCCGAGTTCCCCCCGAGACCGGGGAACTCGGCGGCGGCGCCTTTCCGTTCGCGAAAGCCGCCGACCCCGGTGTTCCGCACCACTGTGAGGTATGGCACGATGCTGGCCACCTCCCCCACCGGCACAGCCCTCACAGGAGACACTCCTCGTGCAGCACCCCGCCGTCCCGGAACTGGCACACAACACCACCCGCCCCATCCACTGGCTGGCCACCGCGGCCGCGCTCGCCGCCGTCATCGCCGGCTCGTCCTTCCTGCAGCCCGACCCCGCGAACGCGGCCCAGCCGGGCTCCAGGCCCGCCGGCAAGACCGCGGCCGCCCCGGCCCCCGCGCCCGCCCTCGCCCCGGACCCGGCCACCGTCACCTACCCCCTCACCTGCGGCAACGTAAAACCCGTGGTCAAGAAGAAGGCCTCCGGGGACCTCGACGGTGACGGCCGACCGGAGAGCGTCGCCGTGGTGCACTGCGCCGCGGGATCGGGCACGCCGCCCGACGGCGTCTACGTCATCACGCGCCCCACGGAGGGCAAGCCCCGGGTCGTCGCCACCCTCGTCGACCCGAAGGACCGCCAGAACGTCAGCGACTTCGCCGTACGTGACGGTGTGATCACCGCCACCCTCCTCGGGTACTCGTCACCGAACGTGCCCAGCTGCTGCCCCGACCTCCAGGACGAGGCCAAGTGGCAATGGAAGGACGGCACGTTCGCGCGGTCCACCCCGGCCGGGGCGCACAGCGTGTGACCGGAGAGACACGACAAAGGGCCTGTGCCCGCCGACCAGCGGCGGGCACAGGCCCTTGTCCATGCGTCAGTTCGCGAAGCTCGCGGTCTCAGGCCGCGTCGGGACCATAGACCTCGACCCTGTCCGAAACGCGTCGCACGTGAATGCAGTCGCCCGGGCACTCCTTCGCCGAGTCGACCACGTCACGCAGAAGCGGCAACGGCACGGGCGTTGTGGCGCCCGGAGCCTGCAACAGCTCGTCATCGCCGCTCTTCACATACGCCAGTCCGTCGATGTCCAGCTCGAAGACCTCAGGCGCGTACTGCGCACAGATGCCGTCGCCGGTGCAGAGGTCCTGGTCGATCCAGACCTCCAGCGGATCACGGCTCTCGGAGCCGGTACCGGCCTTGTCTCCCACGGTCATCTCTCCTGCCGGTCGTCACGCCGAGTGAGCCGACTCAGCAGCAAGTCGGGCCCACCCTGACGGGTGTTGAACGCTTCGACGATACAACCGCCCGCTTTCCGATGTTGTTGGGTGGGTAATGACCTGACGTGAGGGAGAGCGCAAGGGTGAAGATCGGACACACCTCTACCGTCTTTGTGATCTAGGGGTTTCAATCGACACCCACCCAGGTAGGGTCTGGAAGCGTCCAGCTCCCCTTGGAGGAGGTGAGGACCGTGGCAGCCCACGACGACGACATCAACCGCGGCATCCGGCCGGGGCGAGGGTCTGAGGACCCCGCCGGTCAGGTTGCCTATCTCGAGCAGGAAATCGCCGTCCTGCGACGCAAGCTCGCCGACTCTCCGCGGCATACGAGGATTCTCGAAGAGCGGATCGTCGAGCTGCAGACCAACCTGGCCGGCGTATCCGCACAGAACGAGCGGCTCGCCAACACGCTCCGTGAGGCCCGCGACCAGATCGTGGCCCTCAAGGAGGAAGTCGACCGGCTCGCACAGCCGCCGGCCGGCTTCGGAGTCTTCCTCGTGGCGAACGAGGACGGCACCGCTGACATCTTCACCGGGGGCCGCAAGCTCCGGGTGAACGTCAGCCCCAGCGTGGAGCTCGAAGAGCTCAGGCGTGGCCAGGAAGTCATGCTCAACGAAGCGCTCAACGTGGTCGAGGCCATGGAGTACGAGAGCGTGGGAGACATCGTCACCCTCAAGGAAATCCTTGAGGACGGCGAGCGCGCCCTGGTGGTCGGACACACAGACGAAGAGCGGGTGGTCCGGCTCGCCGAACCACTCCTCGACGTCACCATCCGCCCCGGAGACGCACTCCTGCTCGAACCCCGCTCCGGGTACGTCTACGAAGTGGTCCCCAAGAGCGAGGTCGAAGAGCTCGTCCTCGAAGAGGTTCCGGACATCGGCTACGAGCAGATCGGCGGTCTGGGCAACCAGATCGAGCTGATCCGCGACGCGGTCGAACTGCCCTACCTCTACCCGGACCTCTTCAGGGAGCACGAACTGCGGCCGCCCAAGGGCGTCCTGCTGTACGGGCCCCCCGGCTGCGGCAAGACGCTGATCGCGAAAGCCGTCGCCAACTCCCTTGCCAAGAAGGTCGCCGAGGTGACCGGAGCGGCAGCGGGGAAGAGCTTCTTCCTCAACATCAAGGGACCCGAACTCCTCAACAAGTACGTCGGTGAGACCGAGCGTCACATCCGCCTGGTCTTCCAGCGTGCGAGGGAGAAGGCGAGCGAGGGCACCCCCGTCATCGTCTTCTTCGACGAGATGGAATCCCTCTTCCGCACCCGCGGATCCGGCGTCAGCTCGGACGTGGAGAACACCATCGTCCCCCAGCTGCTCGCCGAGATCGACGGCGTGGAAGGCCTGGAGAACGTCATCGTCATCGGTGCCTCCAACCGTGAGGACATGATCGACCCGGCGATCCTGCGGCCGGGCCGGCTCGACGTGAAGATCAAGATCGAGCGCCCGGACGCCCAGGCGGCGAAGGACATCTTCGCCAAGTACCTCACCGAGCGGCTCCCGCTGCACGCGGACGACCTCGCCGAACACAGCGCCGACCGGCGCACCACCGTGGACGGCATGATCCAGTCCGTCGTGGAGCAGATGTACGCGGAATCCGAGGAGAACCGCTTCCTCGAGGTGACGTACGCCAACGGCGACAAGGAAGTCCTGTACTTCAAGGACTTCAACTCCGGCGCCATGATCGAGAACATCGTCGGACGCGCCAAGAAGATGGCCATCAAGGCCTTCCTCGACGCCGACCAGAAGGGCATCAGGGTCTCTCACCTCCTCCAGGCTTGCATCGACGAGTTCAAGGAGAACGAGGACCTGCCCAACACCACCAACCCGGACGACTGGGCCCGCATCTCCGGCAAGAAGGGCGAACGGATCGTGTACATCCGTACGCTCGTCACCGGAAAGCAGGGCGCGGACACCGGACGCTCCATCGACACGGTGGCCAACACCGGTCAGTACCTGTAGAAAGCAGGGCGGCTGCGGGTGTCCTTCGTGGGTACCCGCAGCTGTCTGTTTTTCAATGAACGCAATGATCTCCCCACCAGCGCAAAGGCGCTCTAGGCTCTTCGGTACCGCCGAGTCGCGCAGTGCGGGGACGGGCACCGCACACGCACCGGAGAACCAGCGGTACTTGAGCGCCGTTCCCGAAGGGGAGCGCCGCCGGGCAAGGAGGGCCGCATGACCGTACGGCGAGTAATGGGCATCGAGACGGAGTACGGCATCTCCGTCCCCGGCCACCCGAACGCCAATGCCATGCTCACCTCGTCCCAGATCGTCAACGCCTACGCCGCGGCGATGCACCGGGCGCGACGCGCCCGCTGGGACTTCGAGGAGGAGAACCCCCTGCGGGACGCGCGGGGCTTCGACCTCGCCCGTGAGACCGCCGACGCCAGCCAGCTCACCGACGAGGACATCGGCCTCGCCAACGTGATCCTCACCAACGGGGCGCGCCTCTACGTGGACCACGCGCACCCCGAGTACAGCTCACCCGAGGTCACCAACCCCTGGGACGCCGTCCTGTGGGACAAGGCCGGCGAACGCATCATGGCGGAGGCGGCCGAGCGGGCCGCACAGCTGCCCGGGGCCCAGCCGATCCACCTCTACAAGAACAACACCGACAACAAGGGCGCCTCGTACGGCACGCACGAGAACTACCTGATGAAGCGGGAGACCCCCTTCTCGGACATCGTGCGCCACCTGACGCCGTTCTTCGTCTCCCGCCAGGTCGTCACCGGCGCCGGACGCGTCGGCATCGGCCAGGACGGGCACGAGCACGGCTTCCAGCTCAGCCAGCGCTCCGACTACTTCGAGGTCGAGGTGGGGCTGGAGACGACCCTCAAGCGGCCCATCATCAACACCAGGGACGAGCCGCACTCGGACGCCGAGAAGTACCGCCGTCTGCACGTCATCATCGGCGACGCGAACCTCTCCGAGATCTCGACGTATCTCAAGCTGGGCACGACATCCCTGGTCCTCGCCATGATCGAGGACGGCTTCATCGCGGTGGACCTCGCCGTCGACCAGCCCGTGCGCACCCTCCACCAGGTCTCCCACGATCCGACCCTCAAGCGTCTGATCACGCTCCGTAGCGGGCGGACACTCACCGCTGTCCAGCTCCAGATGGAGTACTTCGAGCTGGCCCGCAAATACGTCGAGGAGCGGTACGGCTCCGACGCCGACGAACAGACCAAGGACGTCCTGACCCGCTGGGAAGACGTCCTCGGCCGCTTGGAGAGCGATCCGATGAGCCTCTCCGGAGAGCTCGACTGGGTCGCCAAACGAGAACTCATGGAGGGCTACCGCCGCCGTGACAGCCTCGACTGGGACGCGGCACGACTGCACCTGGTCGACCTCCAGTACGCGGACGTACGGCCCGACAAGGGCCTCTACAACCGTCTGGTGGCCCGCGGCAAGATGAAGCGCCTCCTGGAGGAGCCACAGGTCGAGCGCGCCCAGACCAAGCCGCCGGAGGACACGCGCGCGTACTTCCGCGGCCGGTGCTTGGAGCAGTACGCGGACGACGTGGCCGCGGCCTCGTGGGATTCGGTCATCTTCGATCTCCCCGGCCGCGACTCCCTCCAGCGTGTGCCCACGCTGGAGCCCCTGCGCGGCACGCGCAACCACGTCAAGGAGCTCCTTGACCGCTGCCGCACGGCAGAGGATCTGGTACGGGTGCTCTCCGGAGGCTGAAAGACCCGGCGTGTGGGAATCATCGAGGTGGTCCCCGGACGTTGCAGTAACTACGGGGCCGATGTCAGGCCTGGCTTATAGGGTCTGATCAAGTACATCGCACCTAACGAGCGGGGTGAGGTAGATGGCGACCAAGGACACCGGCGGCGGACAGCAGAAGGCCACGCGTACCAACGAGGAGGTCGAGGAGCAGGCTGAGGAAGCGCAGGGCTCCGAAGACCTCAAGGAGCGCCAGGAGAAGCTGAGCGACGACGTGGACTCCGTTCTCGATGAAATCGATGATGTGCTCGAGGAGAACGCAGAGGACTTCGTACGTTCGTTCGTACAAAAGGGCGGACAGTAGAGCCTGGCGGACGCGGCGCGGGGAGGGCGTGGCACGGTATCGGGCCACGCACCTCAACGCCCTGGACCGCACATGTGGATCACCGCTGCGAGGCGGGTAGGGTCCGTGACGAACAGCCGTTCAGACGTAATTCGCTTCAACTGCAATTCGGCCACCGGCGAGTTGGGATACGCTCCCGGCGCTCAGCGCCCGGCCGTCACTTACCTGGAAGGAAACGCGTGGAAGCCAACACTCGTAGCACCGGGCGTCTACCAGCTGCCTTCCTGACGCCTGGTTCTTCGTCGTTCATGGACTTTCTGTCCGAGCATCAGCCCGACATCCTGCCGGGCAACCGGCAGTTGCCGCCCACGCAGGGTGTGATCGAGGCGCCGCACGGCACGACCATCGTGGCGACCACGTTCCCCGGTGGCGTGGTGCTCGCCGGTGACCGGCGGGCGACCATGGGCAACGTGATCGCGCAGCGCGACATCGAGAAGGTCTTCCCGGCTGACGAGTACTCAGCGGTCGGCATCGCCGGCACCGCCGGGCTCGCCGTGGAGATGGTCAAGCTCTTCCAGTTGGAGCTCGAGCACTTCGAGAAGGTCGAGGGGGCCACGCTTTCCCTGGAGGGCAAGGCGAATCGGCTGTCGACGATGATCCGGTCGAACCTGGGAATGGCCATGCAGGGCCTGGCCGTTGTCCCGCTCTTCGCGGGGTATGACGTGGACCGCGAGAAGGGGCGCATCTTCAGTTACGACGTCACGGGCGGCCGTTCCGAGGAGCACGGCTTCGCGGCCACCGGCTCTGGTTCGGTCTTCGCGCGTGGGGCGATGAAGAAGCTCTACCGCAAGGACCTGTCGGAGGAGGAAGCGACGACGCTCGTCGTGCAGGCGCTGTACGACGCGGCGGACGACGACTCGGCGACCGGTGGTCCGGACGTGGCCCGCCGGATCTATCCGATCGTCACCGTGATCTCCGACGAGGGGTTCCGGCGGCTGGGGGACGAGGAGTCCTCCGAGATCGCCCGCTCGATTCTGGAGCGGCGCCTGGAGCAGCCCGACGGCCCGCGGGCCTCGCTGCTCTGATCGATCCGTATTCGCCACTGACTTCAGTTTCAGTCACTGACAGAAAGGGACGGATAGCCGGTGTCGACGCCGTTCTATGTCTCACCCCAGCAGGCCATGGCCGACCGGGCGGAATACGCCCGCAAGGGCATCGCCCGTGGTCGCAGTCTTGTTGTGCTGCAGTTCGCCGATGGCATCGTGTTCGTCGGCGAGAACCCGTCCCGTGCGCTGCACAAGTTCAGCGAGATCTATGACCGGATCGGCTTCGCGGCCGCCGGCAAGTACAACGAGTACGAGAACCTGCGGATCGGCGGTGTGCGGTACGCGGATCTGCGGGGGTACACGTACGACCGTGACGATGTGACGGCCCGTGGGCTCGCGAACGTCTATGCCCAGACGCTGGGCACGATCTTCTCGAGCCAGGCCGAGAAGCCGTACGAGGTGGAGTTGGTCGTCGCCGAGGTGGGTGAGACGGCCGACGCCGATCAGATCTACCGGCTGCCGCATGACGGTTCGATCGTGGACGAGCACGGCTCGGTCGCGGTCGGTGGCAACGCCGAACAGATCAGCGCGTTTCTCGATCAGCGCCATCGTGACGGGATGACGCTCGCCGAGGCGCTGAAGCTGGCGGTGCAGTCGCTGTCCCGTGACACCAACGGCAGCGAGCGGGAGATCCCCGCGGAGCGCTTGGAGGTGGCGGTGCTCGACCGTACGCGGCCGCAGCAGCGCAAGTTCAAGCGGATCGTCGGGCGTCAGCTCGCGCGGCTGCTCGAAGGGGGCGCGTCGGCTCCTACGGATGCTGCGTCCGACAACGAAGAGCTGGATGCCGACTCCGATGAGGAGTAGGTGAGTCTGTTTCTCGTGTGCCCCGTGTGCCGGCCCTGTGGCCGGGACACGGGGCACACGTATGTCCAGAAGGTGTCTAGCGGGCGGCGGGGGCCGTCGAGCCTCGGATCACCAGTTCGACGGGGAGCGTGTCGGCCTGGGGTGTGCGGCCTTCCAGGACGGCGAGCAGGGAGGTCATGCCGCGTTCGCCGAACTGCTCGGCCGGTAGTCGCACGGTGGTGAGTTCGGGTTCCACTGCGGTGGCGAGGGTGAGGTCGTCGAAGCCGGTCACGGAGAGGTCTTCGGGTACGCGCAGGCCGAGGCGGCGGGCCGCTTTGCAGGCGCCCGCGGCGAGGATGTCGTCGTCGCACACGAGCGCGGTGGGGCGGGGTCCGGGTGCGGAGAGGGCGGCCTCGGTGGCCGAGCGGGCGTCCTCGACGGTGAGGAGTGCCCGAGCGGTGCGCAGGACCGCGTCGGTGCCCGTCAGCGCCGCGGTGAGGGCGTCGGAGCGGACGTCGAAGGTCCAGGAGTCGACGTCGGCGGTGAGGTGCAGGAAGTCGCGGTGGCCCAGGGCGAGCAGGTGCTCGGCGGTCCGGCGCATTCCGTCGCCGATGTCGAGGTTGACGGTGGCCGCGCCGAGGCTGCCCGCGGGGTCGCTGTCGAGCATCACCAGGGGGAGTGCGTCGCCCTGGATGGTGGCGAGGGCGTCGGAGGCGATGGAGGAGGCGAGGATGCCGTCGAGGGCGGCGCGGCTGGAGTCGAAGGGGTCGCGGGCGGGGCCGATGCCCTCGGGGGAGGGGTAGAGGACGACGCCGAAGCCGTTCTCGGCGGCGACGCGGGCGGCTCCGGTGTAGACGCGGGCGAAGAACTCGTTGGTGAGGGCCGGGACGACGAGGAGGGCCGTCCTGGTACTCCCGAGGCGGAGGTTGCGGGCGGCGAGGTTCGGCCGGTAGCCGAGCTCGCGGGCGGTGGCCCGGACGCGTTCGGCGGTGCGCTCGGCGACGCGTCCTCGCCACTTGTCGCCGAACACGAGGGAGACGGTGGCCTGGGACACCCCGGCGGCGCGTGCGACGTCGCGGCTCGTGGGGCGTGGCCCTGTGGTCTCCTGCTCTGGCCCGGCCACTACTGGTACCTCCCTGGTCGGTGCCGCGGGGGAGATCGGGATGGACCCGCGGTGAGCGCTCATGGTACGTATGACGCTCGACGTTATACGTAAAACCTCGGCGCGGCGGCGCAGGGAGAGGGGCGGGAATCATGGCTGGTGGATACACGGAGATTCTTCGGACGAGACACGCCGGGCGGCTGCTCGCAGGCACCCTGGTGGGCCGGCTGCCGAACGCGACGGCCGCGATCGCCATCGTGCTGTTCATCCGCGCCGAGGGCGGGAGCTACAGCCTGGCCGGCGCCCTCGCAGCGGTGTACAGCGTGGCCAACGCGGTGGGCCAGCCGCTGCTCGGCCGCTTGGTGGACCTGTACGGGCAGCCGCGGATCCAGCTTCCCTCCGCGGCCGTCTCTGCCCTCGGAATGGCGGCGTTCGCCTTCACCGGGCCCGATTCGCTCGGCGTGGCGTATGTCGCGGTGGGGGTGGCGGGCCTCTTCACGCCGCCCCTCGAAGGTGGCCTGCGCGCGCTGTGGCCGAGCGTCCTCGGCAAGGAGGAGCAGGTGCACAAGGCGTACGCCATGGACGCCATCGCCCAGGAGATCATGTTCACCGTCGGGCCGCTGCTCGTCACGGCCTGCGTCGCGCTCTGGTCGGAGCAGGCCGCGTTGCTCGTGGTGAACGTCATCGGTGTGCTCGGTGCCCTCTCCGTGGTGATGTCGCAGCCCTCGCGCGCGTGGCGCTCGGCTCCCCGTAAGGCGCACTGGCTGGGCGCGCTGCGCTCACCCGGGCTCATCGCGCTGCTCGGCGCCTTCCTCTTCATCGGCATGGCGCTCGGCTCCATCACGGTCGCCGGTGTGTCGTACGCGGACGGGCACGGCGGTGACGCGGTGTACGGCTGGATGATGGCGGCGCTCGGGCTGGGAGCCCTTGTCGGCGGTTCCGTGTACGGGGCGCGGCAGTGGGCCGGCGTGCCGGAGCGGCGGCTGACCGTCCTGGTGGCCCTGCTCGCCCTCTGCTACTGGCCGTTGACGCTGACGCCGGGCGCGGTGGCCATGACGGGCCTCGCGGCCGTCGCCGGAGTCTTCCTCGCGCCGGCGCTCGCGTGCGCGTTCATCATCGTGGACCGGCATGCGCCGCGGGGCACGGTCACCGAGGCGTTCTCCTGGCTCGTGACCACGTTCACGGTCGGCGCGTCGCTCGGCACGGCGGTCGCGGGGCCGGTCGTGGAGTGGGGTGGGACGGTATGGGGTTTCGCCGTTCCGGGGGGTGCGGGTGTCGCCGCGCTGCTCGTTCTGCTGGCCACGGCTCGGGTGCTCGCGGTCCCCGCTGATCCGGCGGTCGTTGCGGGTTCATCGGAAAATGATCGAAACGGTGCCGTCGAACCCGGTTTCAGGGCAGGGCATCAGGCGTAATGTTCAGTCATGGACCGCCGCATTTTCGGGCTGGAGAATGAGTACGGCGTCACGTGCACGTTTAGGGGACAGCGCCGTCTGTCGCCTGACGAGGTGGCGCGCTACCTCTTCCGCCGTGTTGTCTCATGGGGCCGCAGCAGCAACGTCTTTCTGCGGAACGGCGCCCGCCTCTATCTTGACGTCGGGTCACATCCGGAATACGCAACACCGGAATGTGACAACGTGACCGAGCTGGTCACGCACGACAAGGCGGGCGAGCGCATTCTGGAAGGCCTGCTCGTCGACGCCGAACGCCGCCTGCACGAGGAGGGAATCGCGGGCGACGTCTATCTCTTCAAGAACAACACCGACTCGGCGGGAAACTCCTACGGCTGCCACGAGAACTATCTGGTGGCCCGGCACGGGGAGTTCTCGCGGCTCGCGGACATCCTCATTCCCTTCCTCGTCACGCGACAGCTGCTGTGCGGCGCGGGCAAGGTGCTGCAGACTCCGCGCGGCGCCGTGTACTGCGTCAGTCAGCGTGCCGAGCACATCTGGGAAGGGGTCTCCTCCGCGACCACCCGCTCCCGGCCGATCATCAACACCCGCGACGAGCCGCACGCGGACGCCGAGCGCTACCGCAGGCTGCACGTCATCGTCGGTGACTCGAACATGTCCGAGACGACCATGCTCCTGAAGGTCGGAGCCACCGACCTCGTGCTGCGCATGATCGAGGCGGGCACGGTGATGCGCGACCTGACCCTGGAGAACCCGATCCGGGCGATCCGCGAGGTCAGTCACGACATCACGGGCCGGCGCAAGGTGCGTCTGGCCAGCGGCCGCGAGGCCTCCGCCCTCGAGGTCCAGCGCGAGTACTACGAGAAGGCCGTGGACTTCGTGGACCGCCGCGGCATCCGCACGGGCACGGTCGAGCAGGTCCTGGAGCTGTGGGGCCGCACGCTCGACGCGATCGAGGCCGAGGACCTCGACCGCATCGGCACCGAGATCGACTGGGTCATGAAGTACAAGCTCATCGAGCGGTACCGAGCGAAGAACAACATGACCATGTCGCATCCGCGAGTCGCGCAGATAGACCTCGCGTATCACGACATCCACCGCCGTCGCGGGCTGTACTACCTCCTGGAGAAGAAGGGGCAAGCCGCCCGTATCTGCAACGACTTGAAGATCTTCGAAGGCAAGTCGGTGCCGCCGCAGACCACGCGCGCGCGGCTGCGCGGCGACTTCATCCGCAGGGCCCAGGAGCAGCGCCGTGACTTCACGGTCGACTGGGTGCACCTGAAGCTCAACGACCAGGCACAGCGCACGGTGTTGTGCAAGGACCCCTTCCGATCGGTCGACGACCGGGTGGAGAAACTGATCGCCGGAATGTAATCCCTGATACAGGAGGTGCGTTGCGGGAACGCAACGCGGGGCGCCGTACGTTCCTCGTACGGCGCCCTTCTCCATGCGTAGAGTTGCGCGCACGCCAACCGACAAGATCGACCGATACGAGGCCCCCACCGTGCGCCGACGCTCACTCCTCCTTGCTGTTCCGGCCGGCCTGCTGACACTGGCCGGGTGTGGTGACGACAAGAAGGCCGACAAGGCCAAGTCCAGCGACAGCCCGTCGCCCTCCAACTCGACCTCGGCCGCGCCGACGGCGAAGATCGTGGACGGGCCGGTGCCCGAGATCACGAAGGGGAACAAGTTCGGCCAGAAGCCGACCATCGCCAAGGGGTCCGGGAAGCCGTCCTCCGACCTGGCGGTCAAGACCCTGATCCAGGGCAAGGGCGCCGAGGTCAAGAAGGGCGACTACCTCCAGGCGAACTACCTCGGCCAGATCTGGGCGACGGCCAAGGTCTTCGACAACTCGTACGACCGCGGTAACCCCACCGTCTTCCCGATCGGCACCGCTCAGGTCATCCCCGGCTGGGACCAGGCCCTGGTCGGCAAGAAGCTCGACAGCCGTGTGGAGCTCGCGATCCCGCCGAAGATGGGTTACGGCACCGAGGGCAACAAGCAGGCGGGCATCAAGGGCGACGACACGCTGGTCTTCGTCGTCGATCTGGTGGGCACGTTCAGCTCCAAGAGCTCGGCCAAGGGCAAGGAGGTCGCGCAGTCCAACATCGACCTGCCCAAGGTCGGCACGAACACGGACGGCAAGGCCCCCTCGATCGACGTCCCGAAGAAGGACGCCCCGAAGAAGCTCGTGGCGAACTACATCCTCGAGGGCGACGGCGAGGAGATCAAGGAGACCGACAGCCTCCTGTGCCAGTACAAGGGCGTGCTGTGGGCCGACGGCAAGGAGTTCGACTCCTCGTACAAGAGGAACGAGCTGGCCTCGTTCCAGCTGGCGCAGGTCGTCAAGGGCTGGGCGCAGGGCCTGACCGGCAAGAAGGTCGGCAGCCGCGTCCTGGTCGTCGTCCCCCCGAAGCTCGGGTACGGCGACCAGCCGCCGCAGGGCAGCCCCATCAAGAAGGACTCCACGCTGGTCTTCACCGTGGACATCCTCGCGAAGATGTAACACTGTCCCAGCTGGCCATTCGTATCAAAGCAGGAGCATGAGCAACGTGAGCATCGACAAGCCCGAGATCGACTTCCCCGACGGCCCGGTCCCCACCGACCTCGAGATCGTGGACATCTGGGAGGGCGACGGCCCGGAGGCCAAGGCCGGCGACACCGTGCAGGTCCACTACGTGGGAGTTTCCTTCTCCACCGGTGAAGAGTTCGACGCCTCCTGGAACCGCGGCAACCCGCTCGCGTTCCAGCTGGGCGCCGGTCAGGTCATCGCAGGCTGGGACCAGGGTGTCCAGGGCATGAAGGTCGGCGGCCGCCGCAAGCTGACCATCCCCTCGCACCTGGCGTACGGCGAGCGCGGCGCCGGTGGCGGCCGTATCGCCCCCGGCGAGACGCTGATCTTCGTCTGCGACCTCGTCGCCGTCTGAGAGACGACCGAGCGACGACTGCGCGACGTCCGAGCGACGACTGCGCGATGTCCGAGGACAGGGTCTGATCAGACCTGTCCCTCGAGGCCCATGCCGGTTCCGGCATGGGCCTCGGCTTTTCCCACGACACCCCGGGGCGGTACGGTCGGCGGTCGGAAGCACTGTTGAGAAAGGGCGTCGATGGCCATTGCCAAGGCCGAGCGGCTGATGAACCTGGCGCTGTGTCTGCTCGGGACGCGGCGGCCGCTCAGCAAGCGCGAACTGCGCGAGTCCATCGAGGCCTATCTGGAGGCGGGGTCCGACGACTCCTTCAACCGGATGTTCGAGCGCGACAAGGACGATCTGCGTGAACTCGGCCTGGTCATCGAGACGGTGGAGAATCTCGACGGCGAGGTGGGCTACCTCGCCCGCCGCGACAGCAACCGCCTGCCGCCCATCACCATCGACGCCGAGGAAGCCGCCGCGCTCGGCCTCGCGGCCAAGGTCTGGCAGCAGGCCAGGCTCGCCGGAGCCGCCAGCGGCGCCCTGCAGAAGCTGCGCGCCGCCGGCCTGCCGGAGGACGTCGACCCGTACGGGACGCACAGTGCGCTCGAACCGCGCATCCCCGTGCACGAGGCGTCCTTCGAGCCGCTGATGCTCGCCTGCCGCGACCGCCGCCCCGTCGTCTTCGACTACCGCAAGGCCACCGCCGCCCGCCCCGAGCAGCGCCACGTCGAGCCGTGGGCGCTCGAGTGCTGGCGCGGTCACTGGTACCTCGCGGGCTGGGACCGTGACCGAGGCGCCGAGCGCGTCTTCAGGCTCTCCCGCATCACCGGGAAGGTCCGCGCCCGCGCCGGCAAGTTCACCGCCGACATCCCCGATGTGGTCACGGTGCGCGAGACCGTCGCGAGCTGGGCGGGGGAGAGCGCCGACCGCTCCGCCCTGATCCGGCTGCGGACGGGCGCGGGCTACCCGCTGCGCGCCAAGGCCGCCCATATACGTGAACTGGGCGAGGGGTGGGACGAGTTGGAGATTCCGTACGGGCACGGGCTCGACGCCTGGCTGGTGGAGTTCGGGCCCGACGTGGTGGTGATCGGCCCCGCCGAGCTGCGGGCCGACGTGGTGGACCGGCTGCGCGCCGTGGCCAAGGGCTGAGGGGGATATACAGACCATGGCCTCGAACGCCATCGACCAGACCCGGCGGATGCTCTCCCTGGTGACCTATCTGCGCGAGCGCCCCGGCGCCCACGTGCAGGACGTCGCCCGTGCCTTCGGGATCACCGAGGACGAGCTGATCTCCGACCTGGACGTACTGCCACTGTGCGGGACCAGTTTCCGCGGCGGCGACCTCCTGGACATCGACACCGACGGCGACCGCATCTGGTGGCACAACCCGGACGACGTGGCGGCCCCCCTGCGGCTCGCCGCCGACGAGGCCACCGCGCTCCTGGTGGCCGCCCGCGCGGTCTCCACGCTCCCGGGGCTGCGCGAGAGCGACCGGCAGGCGCTGGTGCGCGCCACCGCGAAGCTGGAGACGGCGGCCGGCGAGAACGCGGGCGCCAGCGCGCGGCTCTCGGTGACCTTCGAGTCCGAGGGCGGTGTCTTCGCCGACGTCGACCGCGCCATCTCCGAGCGCCGCAGGCTATGGCTGCGCTACTACTCACCGGCGCGCGACGAGCTGACCGAGCGCGAGGTCGACCCGATCCGCCTCTTCGCCGTCGGGCACACGTACATGGAGGCGTGGTGCTACCTCTCCGAGGCGCGCCGCACCTTCCGCCTCGACCGGGTGGCCGAGATCAGGATCCTGGACGAGCCGTCCGCGCCGCCCGAGGTCGAGCTGCGTGATCTCTCCGAGGGGCTCGTGCAGCCCGCGGCGGAGGACCCCGAGGTGGTCATCGAGGTCGGCCCCGGCGGCCGCTGGGTCGCCGAGTACTACCCCCACGACAGCGCGGAGGAACTGCCCGACGGCGGCCTGCGGATCACGCTGCGCACCCCGGACCCCACGTCACTGCGCAGGCTCGCGCTGCGGCTCGGCGGGGACGGGCACATCGTCTCCCCGGCGGCGCTCGCGGACAGCGCACGGCTGGCGGCACGCGAGGCCCTGGCGGCGTATGACGAGCAGGACGAACACCCCGGCGGGTCGTACGGCAGGCAGGAGCAAGGGCGTTGAACACCAGCCTTATGTCCGAGATTCCCGGAATGTCGAGAATCGCCCCTGTGCTCTTCAAGGCCGCCTGCCCCGACTGCCGCGCCTGCTTCGAACTCTCCGCGGGCGCCCTGCGGTTGGCCATCGGTGCCTCGGCCCGCACCACCTTCTACTCGTTCACCTGCCCGGAATGCGGCAACGCCGTGCGCAAGCCCGCGGGCGAGCGCATCGTCGAACTGCTCACCGGCGGCGGGGTGCGGACCCTGCGTCTGCACTCGACCGTCTAGGCTCGGCGCATGTTCTGGGCGATGCTGGCGATTGCCGCGGGGTTCTGTGGCCTCGCCGTGCTCGGCGTACTGGCGATTCGGGTCTTCATCGAGGCGCAGCGCCTCAGCACTCAAGTGACGCGGACCACGCAGCGGATCAACCGCGCGGCGGAGGATCTCGAGGCGGCGGCGACGGGCGTGGCCCGCGCGAGCCGGGATGTCCCCTAGGGCCTGTGCCCGAGCTCGATGCCCATGAGACGCGCATCGACACCGCGGCCTGTCAACTTCCCCAGTCCGGAAGGTACGCTGCTGACGTAGCCCGGCAGGCGAGGCGCGGGCCGCAACTGGGGGTACGCACAGGGATTGCCCTGCGTTCACCCCCGAGCGTTACGATCGCTGTCAGCACGGTGGCCGGACAGCAGGTCCGACCTGTCCGCCAGCCCCGCCCCTGCCGCCTCGGTGAGAAGGTAAAGACGTATGTTTTCCGGAAAGATCGGCGCCCCCGAGATCATTCTCATTCTCGTCGTTGTCATTCTGCTGTTCGGCGCGAAGAAGCTTCCCGACATGGCCCGGTCGCTCGGCAAGTCCGCGCGCATCCTCAAGAGCGAGGCCAAGGCGATGAAGTCGGACGGCAAGAAGGACGAAGCCGCCCCGGCCGACCCGCCCGGCGACCCTTCCGCCGCTCAGCAGCGCACCATCCAGGCCGCGCCCGGCGACGTATCCAGCTCCCGCCCGGTCACCGAGCCCACCGACAGCACCACTCAGCGCTGATCCAAGGCCGGCGACGGCCGGCCTGCCGCACGAGATGAGGACGTGGGTTGCTCAAGTCTGCCCGCAAGAAGGAACAGGATCCCGAGGGGCGGATGCCGCTTGCGGAGCACCTGCGCGAGCTGCGCAACCGGCTCGCGAAGGCCGTGCTGGCCATCATCGTCGTCGCGATCGTCGCTGCCTTCTTCTACAAGGACATCATCGAGTTCTTCACGAACCCGATCCTGAGCTCCGTAGGGTGCGAGTCGAGCTTCGCCGAGCTGGCGGACAAGGGCGGCGAGGAGACCTGCGCGCGCATCGTGCTGAACGGTCTGATCACGCCGTTCACGCTCGCCCTGAAGATCTCACTGATGGCCGGTGTGGTGCTCGCGTCGCCGATCTGGCTGTACCAGCTGTGGGCCTTCATCGCGCCCGGTCTGCACAAGAGCGAGAAGAAGTACGCGTACGCGTTCGTGGGCGCGGGCTTCCCGCTGTTCATGGGCGGCGCGTTCTTCGCGTACAAGACGCTGCCGACGATGGCGCGCGTGCTCCTTGAGTTCTCACCCGGCGGCGTCGACAACCAGCTGCCGCTGGATGAGCTGATCGACCTGGTCACGCGCATGGTGGTCGTCTTCGGTCTCTCCTTCGAGCTGCCGCTGCTCCTGGTGATGCTCAACCTCACCGGAGTCATCACCGGCAAGCGCATGCTCGGCTGGTGGCGCGGCATGATCATGGGCATCACGGTCTTCGCGGCCGTGGCGACGCCCAGCACGGACCCGCTGACCATGATGGCCCTCGCCGGACCGATCTGGGTGCTCTACTTCGCGGCCACCGCCTTCTCGCTCCTGAACGACCGGCGCAAGGCCAGGATCGAGGCGGCCAAGCCCGATGACGACGAGGCGTCCGAGCTGGACCTCACGCCCGAGGACGTCGGCGAGATCGAGCCCGTGTCCGCGAACAGGGCGCTGCCCGAGCAGGCGAGCGGCGACGGAGCGAAGCGAGACCGGGTAAACGGTTTCGACGACGTGACGTGACCTTGTAGGGTCCCGCCGTGACCAGCGACATCACGCTCTTCGTCAATCCCACCGCGGGCCGCGGCCGGGGCGCCCACGCGGCGCAGCCGGCCGCTTCCGCGTTGCGGGCCGCGGGCTACTCCGTACGTACGGTCATCGGGGAGGACTCCGCCGACGCGCTGCGCCGGGCGCGCGACGCCGTGGACGCCGGCACGCGCGCGCTGATAGCCGTCGGCGGTGACGGCATGGCGAGCCTCGCGCTGCAGGCCGTCGCGCGGACCTCGACGCCCCTGGGTGTGATCGCCGTGGGCACCGGAAACGACTTCGCGCGTGCCCTCGGGCTCCCGGTGCGTGATCCGGCCGCCGCGGGCGCCGTCATCGCCGACGCGCTCGACGCGGGGCGCACCCGCGACGTCGACCTGGGGCGGGTGGGCAAGACGTGGTTCGGCACCGTGCTCGCCTCCGGCTTCGATTCCCGGGTCAACGACCGCGGCAACCGGATGCGCTGGCCCACCGGACGCTTCAAGTACGACCTGGCGATGGCCGTCGAGCTGGCGGCCTTCCGGCCCATACCGTTCCGGCTCACGCTGGACGACACACAGGTCCACGAGATCGACGCGACGCTCGTGGCCGTGGGGAACGGATCCTCGTACGGCGGGGGCATGCGGATCTGCGCACGGGCCGACATGGGCGACGGGCTCTTCGACGTCACGGTCGTCGGCGACTGCAGCCGTACGACGCTCCTGAAGGTCTTCCCGCGGGTCTACAAGGGAACGCACCTGGATCACCCCAAGGTCACGGTGTTCCGCGCCTCGAAGGTGGAGCTCGCCGCCCCCGGAGTCACGGGGTACGCGGACGGGGAGCAGCTCGGCGGGCTGCCGCTGACGGCGGATTGCGTGCCGGGGGCCGTGCGGGTCCTTGGCCCCGAGGGGCCGCAGGAACCGTAAGGCAGATAATGATCGTCCGTTGTCAGTGGTGGCCGGTAGTCTCGAAAGCACGATGACAGAGGACCTCTCACCGGCCGAGCGGTACGCGGCGGCGCGCGAGCGCGCTGTCGAGCAGGCCACAGCACTCGCCGGCTTCCGCGAGATGTACGAATTCGGCCTCGACCCCTTCCAGATCGACGCCTGTCGGGCGCTCGAGGCGGGCAAGGGTGTGCTCGTGGCCGCCCCCACGGGCTCGGGCAAGACGATCGTCGGCGAGTTCGCCGTGCACCTGGCCCTGCTGCAGGGCAAGAAATGCTTCTACACCACGCCCATCAAGGCGCTCTCCAACCAGAAGTACGCCGACCTCTCCAAGAGGTACGGCGCGGACAAGGTCGGTCTGCTGACCGGCGACAACAGCGTCAACTCCGATGCTCCGGTGGTCGTGATGACCACGGAGGTCCTGCGGAACATGCTGTATTCGGGCTCCCAGTCGCTGCTGAACCTCGGCTATGTGGTCATGGACGAGGTGCACTACCTCTCCGACCGCTTCCGCGGCGCCGTCTGGGAAGAGGTGATCATCCACCTCCAGGAGTCGGTGACGCTGGTCTCCCTGTCGGCGACCGTCTCGAACGCCGAGGAGTTCGGCGACTGGCTGGACACCGTGCGCGGCGACACCCAGGTGATCGTCTCGGAGCACCGGCCGGTGCCGCTGTTCCAGCACGTCCTCGCCGGGCGCCGGATGTACGACCTCTTCGAGGAGGGCGAGGGCCAGCGCAAGGCCGTCAACCCCGACCTCACGCGCATGGCGCGGATGGAGGCCAGCCGTTCGTACAACCCGCGTGACCGCCGCAAGGGCAAGATGGTCCGCGAGGCCGACCGCGAGCGCGAGCGCCGCCAGCGGTCGAGGATCTGGACGCCGGGCCGCCCCGAGGTCATCGACCGCCTCGACTCCGAGGGCCTCCTGCCCGCGATCACCTTCATCTTCAGCCGCGCGGCCTGCGAGTCCGCCGTACAGCAGTGCCTGTACGCGGGACTGCGGCTGAACGACGACGACGCGCGAGCCCAGGTCCGCGAGATCGTCGAGGAACGCACGGCCGCCATCCCGGACGAGGACCTGCACGTCCTTGGCTACTACGAATGGCTGGAAGGCCTGGAGCGCGGCATCGCCGCGCATCACGCGGGCATGCTGCCGACCTTCAAGGAAGTCGTCGAGGAGCTCTTCGTCCGCGGGCTCGTGCGTGCCGTCTTCGCCACCGAGACCCTCGCGCTCGGCATCAACATGCCCGCGCGCAGCGTGGTGCTCGAAAAGCTCGTCAAGTGGAACGGCGAGCAGCACGCGGACATCACGCCCGGTGAGTACACGCAGCTGACCGGCCGTGCCGGCCGCCGTGGCATCGATGTCGAGGGCCATGCGGTGGTGCTGTGGCAGCGCGCGATGAGCCCGGAGCACCTCGCGGGACTCGCAGGCACGCGCACGTACCCGCTGCGCTCCAGCTTCAAGCCGTCGTACAACATGGCGGTGAACCTGACCGAGCAGTTCGGGCGGCACCGCTCGCGTGAGCTTCTTGAGACGTCCTTCGCACAGTTCCAGGCGGACAAGTCGGTCGTCGGGATCTCCCGGCAGGTGCAGAAGAACGAAGAGGGCCTCGAGGGCTACAAAGCCTCGATGACCTGCCACTTGGGCGACTTCGACGAGTACGCGCGCCTGCGCCGCGAGCTGAAGGACCGGGAGACCGAGCTCGCCAAGCAGGGCGCCAACCAGCGCAGGGCGGCGGCGGCCGCGGCCCTGGAGAAGCTCAAGCCCGGTGACGTCATCCACGTGCCGACCGGGAAGTACGCGGGTCTCGCGCTCGTCCTCGACCCGGGGATTCCGGCAGGGCGGGTGAACGGCCACCGCGGCTTCGAGCACCAGGACGGGCCACGGCCCCTGGTGCTCACCGCCGAGCGGCAGGTCAAGCGGCTCGCCTCGATGGACTTCCCGGTGCCGGTCGAGGCGTTGGAGCGGATGCGCATCCCGAAGTCGTTCAACGCGCGCTCGCCGCAGTCGCGCCGGGACCTGGCGTCCGCCCTGCGCACGAAGGCCGGGCACATCGTGCCGGAGCGGCACCGCAAGGGGCGGGCCGCCGCAGCCGACGACCGCGAGATCGCCCGGCTCCGCACGGAACTGCGGGCGCACCCCTGCCACGGCTGCGACGAGCGGGAGGACCACGCGCGGTGGGCCGAGCGCTACCACCGCCTGCGGCGGGACACCGTGCAGCTCGAGCGGCGCATCGAGGGACGCACGAACACCATCGCGCGTACCTTCGACCGGATCGTCGCGCTGCTCACGGAGATGGACTACCTCCGGGGTGACGAGGTCACCGAGCACGGCAAGCGGCTCGCCCGGCTCTACGGGGAGTTGGACCTCCTGGCGAGCGAATGCCTGCGCGAAGGAGTGTGGGAGGGGCTCAGTCCTGCCGAACTGGCCGCGTGCGTATCGGCGTTGGTGTTCGAGGCACGGATGGCGGACGACGCGCTCGCTCCCAAGCTGCCTTCCGGGAAGGTGAAAGCCTCCCTCGGCGAGATGGTGCGGATCTGGGGGCGGCTCGATGCCCTGGAGGAAGAGTTCAAGATCAACCAGGCGGAAGGGGTCGGCCAGCGCGAGCCGGACCTCGGCTTCGCCTGGGCGGCGTACATGTGGGCGTCCGACAAGGGCCTCGACGAGGTGCTGCGGGAGATCGAGATGCCTGCCGGGGACTTCGTGCGGTGGTGCAAGCAGGTGATCGACGTCCTCGGACAGATTGCGGCGGCTGCTCCCCGCGAGGGTTCGACCGTGGCGAAGAACGCGCGCAAGGCCGTGGATCAGCTGTTGCGAGGCGTGGTGGCGTACAGCTCGGTCGGCTGAGGCCGGCCTGGACAGCGGCCTGCACCGGTCGGGCGGACCGGCTTCGGTCGGGCGGACCGGCTTCCGTTGGGCGGGCCCGGGGGTTTTCACCCCCGGGCCCGCCCCTTTTCGTATCCAGGTCCGGCTGTTCGACGCCATCACTCCACGTGTTCGATTGATCGCCACGCGTGCAAATGGAGCCGAGTGTATGCCCGTCGGTGAGCGTGCTGCAGGGGGTTACTGAATATGACTCGGCGATGATTCCGGCGGACTAAGCTCGCCCGGAGCGCGGCGAGTTGAAACGAGTTGCGATAGATTCGCGCGCTTGTTCCCAGATCTTTCGTTTCTTCGCATACGTCTTCCGCTCTCAACTCCCCGTAAGATCCCCCCATTTCCCAGTACCACCCCCCATTCCTTCCCCGAGACAAGTCTTCAGAGGGCATACATGGTGAGTGTTCAATCGCCTCCCGGTGGCCGAGAAGTCCCTTACGCACGCGTGCTGTTGCTGCCCGCCATACTGATGGCCGCGGCGGCCGGAGCCGCCGTCGCCGTGGTGCCGGAATCCGCCCGTATCGCGGTGGGCTGGTGCGGCGCGATCGCGACCCTCGTGGTCATCGCGGTCGGCGCCGAAGCCGTGCGCCGTGGCCGGACCATCCGGGAGTTGCACACCCAGTACGCACAGCGGCTCGCGTTCCTCGAGCGGCGCATCGCGGCCCATGACGACGAGACCGTCCGACTGGGCAGGGAGATCATCCCCGATGCCGTCTTCCGGCTCCGGCAGGGCGAAGCGCCGTCGGAAGTCATCCGCAACCTCGTCGACGCCGACGAGTCCTTCTCCGAACTCCCGCAGTCACAACGGCAGATGCTCCGGCACGTCCTGGAGACCCTGGACGCCGGAGAGGCGATGCGCGAGTCCTCGCAACGCGCCTTCGTCAACATCGCGCGGCGCGTCCAGGCCATCGTCCACCAGCAGTCCGCCGAACTGCGCGAGATGGAGGAGTTCCACGGCCGCAACCCCGAGGTCTTCGACGACCTGCTCCGCATCGACCACGGCACCGCGCTGATCGGCCGCCTCGCCGACTCGATCACCGTGCTCGGCGGCGCCCGCCCGGGACGCCAATGGCCCAAGCCCGTACCGCTGTTCAGCGTGTTGCGCGGCGCCATGTCCCGGATCCTGGAGTACCAGCGCGTCGACCTGCACTCGATCGCCAAGGTCGCCATCCGCGGCACGTCCGTGGAGCCGCTCATCCACGCCTGCGCCGAACTGCTCGACAACGCCACGCGCTACTCACCGCCGCAGACCCGCGTGCACGTCACCGCCGTCGAGGTGCAGACCGGCATCGCCGTCGAGATCGAGGACGGCGGCGTCAGCCTCAGCGAGGAGGCGCGGGCACGGGCCGAGCGCATGCTCGCGCAGGCCCAGGCCGGCTTCGACCTGAACGACCTCGGTGAGAGCCCGCGCCTCGGCATGGCCGTCGTGGGGCGCCTCTCGCAGATGTACAACCTCCAGGTCTCGCTGCGCCAGTCCGCGTACGGCGGCGTCCGCGCGGTGCTCATCGTCCCGCGCGAGATGATGACCACCGGCCCCGCCCCCGGCCTCGCACACGGCATCGGCGCGTCCGCGGTGCCCCGGGTCAACTCCGAAGGTGTGCCGATCGAGGAGGCCGTGGGCATCCGGCGCAAGAAGCCCCGCGTGATGACGGCGGGACCCCCGCTCTCCAAGTCGCTCGGCGCCGCGATGCAGGACGACGTCCCCGAGGTCACCGAGTGGGCGGCGAACGGACTGCCCCAGCGCCGCAGCAGGGTCCGCACCCCGCTGGCCGAGCGGCTCGCCCAGGAAGCCGCCGACGAGCGGTACGCGGCGCAGAAGGCCCAGTACGCCCCGCAGGCCGCCGCACCGGTCGTACCCGAACCGGCGAAGAAGGAGGAGAAGGAACCCGGCCTCTGGATCGAGGCCTTCATGAAGGGCGTCAACGGCGACGAGTCAGCAGCCGACGACCCGTTGTACCCCAAGGGCCACAGCGAGAACGACCACGGCACCGCCGACAGTGCCGACAACGCCGACGAGGGGGGCTGGAAGTGATCCAGCAACGGGCCAATTTCGACTGGATGCTCAAGGAGCTCGCCGACGGCGTGCCGCAGACCCGGCAGATCGTGGTGCTCTCCGCGGACGGCCTGCGCATCGCCCGCTACGGCGGCGACCCCGACGCCGCCGACCGGATCGCCGCCGCCTGCGCGGGACTTCAGTCCCTCGCCGCCGCGGTGGCCACCGAGATCCCGCACAGCGACGGCGGGATGCGCATGGTGATCATCGAGGTCGACGGCGGCTACTTCTATCTGATGGCGGCCGGAGCAGGGGCATACCTCGCTGTCCTCGCCGACGAGACCGTCGACGCGGGCCTCATCGGCAACCGTATGCGGGACTTGGTCGTCCGGATCGGCGCCCATCTGACGAGCCCGCCCCGGCGAGACGGGCAGGCCGTATGAATCCTCCGCACGGCGAGAACCCCTCCCACCGAGACGACCCTCCCCAACGGGAACGGCGCAGCCCGGAGAACCCCGAGCGGCTCTACATCCTGACCGGCGAGGACACGGAGCGGGCGCCACTCGACCTCGTCACGCTGATCGTCGCGGACGGCGAGGCACCGCCGATGGCCGAGCCTGAGCACTCCGTCGTCCTGCGGCTGTGCAGGACGCCGCTGTCGGTCGCCGAGCTCTCCGCCTATCTCGCGCTGCCGTTCAGCGTGGTGACCGTTCTGCTGACGAAGATGCTCGGGGCCGACCTGGTACAGGCGCGGGCGCCGATCGTCCGCTCCACGCTCCCCGATCGTTCCCTTCTCGAAGCGGTGATGCATGGACTTCAAAAGCTCTGACACGATCACCGGGCCCAGCAGCGAGGACGTCCTGCCGCACACGGCCACCGCCGCCGTGAAGGTCGTCATCGTGGGCGGGTTCGGGGTCGGCAAGACCACGATGGTCGGCTCGGTCAGCGAGATCCGTCCGCTGACCACCGAAGAGACCATGACCCAGGCCGGCATCGGCGTCGACGACAACTACGGCTCCGAGACCAAGACGGCCACCACCGTCGCCATGGACTTCGGCCGGATCAGCATCTCCGAAGAGCTGGTGCTCTATCTGTTCGGCACCCCCGGCCAGGAGCGCTTCTGGTTCCTGTGGAACGGCCTCTTCGAAGGGGCGCTCGGCGCGGTCGTCCTCCTCGACACCCGGCGCCTCGAAGTCAGCTTCGACGTGATCGGCCGCCTGGAGGAGCGCGGCGTGCCCTTCGTCGTCGCCGTCAACGACTTCCCCGACGCGCCCCATCACGCGATGGAGACGCTGCGCCGCGCCCTCGACCTGGACGAGGCGGTGCCGATGGTGAAGTGCGACGCCCGGCAGCGCGCTTCCAGCCGGGACACCCTGCTGACCCTCATGCGGTACCTGCACACCCTGACGGTGGCCCGCGTCTGACACCGCGCCCCATCCGCAACCCCATCCGCGACCCCGGAACCTCATCCGCGACCCCGGAGCGACGAACGTGACGACTCCTTCCCACTCCCACCCCGGCACGGACGACCCGGCCGCGCCACCGCCCGGCTGCCCCGCGCACGGGCTCGGCCCCGGCGGCATGCGCCGTCTCTACGGGCCCGAGGCGGAGACCGACCTCGCAGGCCTGTACGAGAAGCTGCGCGCCGAGCACGGCCCGGTGGCCCCCGCCCTGCTGCACAACGACGTACCCGTCTGGGCGGTCCTCGGCCACAGCGAGAACCTCCACATGGTCCGCACCCCCTCGCAGTACACCCGTGACTCGCGCCAGTGGCGGGCCGTCCAGGACGGCTCCATGGCCGCCGACAACCCGCTCGCCCCCGTCGTCACCTGGCAGCCCATGGCCAGCTTCGTGGAGGGCGACGAGCACCAGCGGCTGCGCGGCGCGGTCACCGGCGCCATGGCGGGCCTCGACCACCGGGGCATCCGCCGCTACATCAACCGCTACAGCAACCTCCTGCTCAACGACATCTGCCAGGACGGCCGCGCCGACCTCGTGAGCGGGTTCGCCGAGCATCTGCCGATGATGGTGATGTGCCATGTCATCGGCATGCCCGAGGAGTACAACGAGCGGATGGTGCAGGCCGCCCGCGACATGATCCGCGGCACCGAGACCGCCATCGCCAGCAACGCGTACGTCATGGACGCGCTGATGCGCCTGGTGGCGCGGCGCAGGGCGCAGGCCGAGGAGGACTTCACCAGCAACCTCATCGCGCAGCCCGCGCAGCTCACCGACGACGAGGTCGCCGCCCACCTGCGGCTCGTGCTCATCGCCTCGTACGAGGCCACGGCCAACCTCATCGCCAACGCCCTGCGCATGGTCCTCACCGACCCGCGCTTCCGCGCCCAGCTCAGCGGCGGCCAGATGACGGTGCCGGAGGCCGTCGAGCAGTCCCTGTGGGACG
The DNA here is from genome assembly GCF_040730185.1 of Streptomyces sp. Je 1-332. Classification (NCBI taxonomy): domain Bacteria; kingdom Bacillati; phylum Actinomycetota; class Actinomycetes; order Kitasatosporales; family Streptomycetaceae; genus Streptomyces; species Streptomyces sp. Je 1-332. Next base: position 1,476,501 of record NZ_CP160402.1, on the reverse strand, counting down.
AGCCGCCGTTCAGCGCGATGATCGGCTACTTCGCCAAGCAGGACACCCAGCTCGGCGGCCAGCAGATCAAGAAGGGCGACGGTCTGATCCTCGGTATCGCGCCGGGCAACGTGGACCCCGTCGTACGGCCGGACCTGGCCGCCAGCATGCAGGGCAACCGTTCCCATCTGGCGTTCAGCGGTGGTCCGCACGAGTGTCCGGGGCAGGATCTCGGCCGTGCCATCGCCGACACGGGCGTGGACGCGCTGCTCATGCGTTTCCCGGACGTGGAACTCGACGTCGAGGAGCACGAGTTGAGGTGGACCTCCTCGATCCTGTCCCGGCACCTGGTGGCGCTTCCGGTGCAGTTCGCGCCGCGGCCTCCGCAGGACGTGATGGCGCGGCCGATGGCGCGGGTGCCGGGCGCCGCACGCAACGACTGGCAGGTCTCGTCCCCCGCGCCCCAGCCCGCGTTCCCGGCTCCGACGGCGCCCAGGGCCCCGGCGCCGCAGCCCCCGCCGCCGCCCGCACCGGAGTCCGCACCGGCGGCTGCGTCCGTGCCGCGGCAGGGGGCGTGGCGCAGGCTCGTCACCTGGTGGCGGGGCTACTGATCCCAGTCGGCGTACGAGGTCCAGGCCGCCAACTCGCGTGAGCTGACGAAGCGGTGGTCGGTCCCCGTGACGGGGTCAGTGAACTCCAGGACACGGGAGAGGAGTTGCAGGGGCCGCCGGAAGTCGTCCGGCGGCACCGGGCCCGTGACCAGCGGGTAGACGGGGTCACCGAGGATCGGCAGGCCGAGCGCGTTCATGTGTACGCGCAGCTGGTGGGTGCGGCCGGTGTGCGGGGTGAGCCGGTAGCGCGCCAACTCCCCTCTGCTCTCCTTGAGTTCGACGCGGCTCTCGCTGTTGGGCTCGGCGCCGGGGACCTCGTACGCGGCGATGATGCCGCGCTCCTTGACGATGTGGCTGCGCACGGTGCGGGGGAGTCCGAGCCCGGGATCGTGGGCGGCCACGGCCTCGTACTCCTTGCGCACCCGCCGCTCGCCGAACAGCGTCTGGTACGCGCCGCGTTCCTCCGGCCGCACGGTGAAGAGCATCAGCCCCGCGGTGAGCCGGTCGAGGCGGTGCGCGGCGCCGAGCGCGGGGATGCCGAGGTCCCTGCGGAGCCGGGCGAGCGCGGTCTCGGTGACGTGGCTGCCGCGCGGCATGGTCGCCAGGAAGTGGGGCTTGTCGGCGACGACGATGTGCTCGTCGCGGTACACGACATCGATGCCGTACGGCACCGGAACCTCGTCCGGCAGATCCCGGTGGAACCACACGAAGGTGCCCGGCACATAAGGGGCGTCCGGCGCCACGGGCAGCCCGTCCACGCCGACGATCAGCCCCTCCCGCAGCATCCCGTCGATCACTTCGGGCCCGGCCTTGAGCCGCTCGACGAGATGATCCCGCACGGTCGTCCAGGCTCCATCGGAGGGCAGCTTGACCCGCATGGGGTCGACGCCACGCCGTTGCGGCAGGGGAGAGGGCGGGATGCGGGGCTTACGGGTCACAACCGGCAAGAGTACGGGGCCCCGACGGCAGCACCCTGCCGTGTGGCCCAGGTCAGGGGCCTGCCGGCGGCTCCGCTCGGTCGTCCCGTATCCGGGCGTGCAGATGCATGTCGTGCCAGCCGTCGGCGTGCAGGACCGCGCTGCGCTTGGTGCCTTCCGGCACGAAGCCGGTCTTGAGCGCGACGCGGCAGGAGGCTTCGTTGGCCGTGGCGTGGGTGAGTTCGAGGCGGTGCAGGCCTATGTCGTCGAAGGCCCAGTCGGACAGCGCCGTGAGGGCGCGCGGGGCGATGCCCCGGCCGCGGGCCGATGGCATGGTCCAGTAGGCGACTTCGGCCTGTCCGTCGGCGAGCACGATCAGGCGCAGCGAGATCCGGCCCACCACCGCGTCCGTGGTGGCGTCGGCGATGGCCCAGTGCGCGTCCTGCTCCTCGGGCCAGACCTTGCGCCAGCCGTCGATCCAGCCGCGGGCCTCGTCGACGGAATCGGCCTCGCGGGCGTGCCAGCGCTGGATCACCGGGTCCTGGAACGCCTCGTACACGGCGGGCGCGTCATCGAGCGACCAGGGGCGCAGGATCAGCCCTCCCGGGACGGGGATGACGGGCTGTTCCCGATGGGCGAGGGAGCCCGCCGCGACGACGTCCGAGATCTTGAAGGGCATAGGGGCATGCTGCCAGCACCGAACGCCGAGCGGGACCGATTTTTTCCGTGGCCGCCAACGGCCCCGCCCCGCAAGGGGCGCGGGGAACTGCGCGCCCAGCCCCCACCGGCCGGTGTACGGGCCGCGGCCTCAGCTCCCAGCGGGGGCCCCGTTCCCCTCAGGCCGAGGCCAACGGCCCTGCCCCGTAAGGGCCGCGGGGAACTGCGCGCCCAGCCCCCACCGGCCGGTGCACGGGACCCGGCCTCAGCCCCCAGCAGGGGCCCCGTTCCGATCAAGCCGAGTGCAACGGCTCCTGCTCGGCCTCAACCTGCGCGTTCCAGTCCCGCTTGGACGCCTGCCAGCCGTCCTCGTTGTGGCCGAGGCGCCAGTAGCCGGAGATCGAGAGGCGCTCGCGCGGTACCTCGCGCTCCATGCGGAGGTGGCGGCGCAGCTCCTTCACGAACCCGGCCTCGCCGTGCACGAACGCCTGCACGTCGCCCGCGGGGAAGTCGAGGGAGCGTACGGCCTCGACGAGGGCCTGACCCACGGGGCGCTGCCCGCGGTGCAGCCAGGTGATCTCGGCGGCGGAGTTGATCTTCTGCTCCTCGTCCGCGTCGGCGACCTCCACGAACGCGTACGCCTTGGCGCCTTCGGGCAGGGCCTCGAGGGCCGCGGCGATCGCGGGCAGCGCGCTCTCGTCACCGGCCAGCAGATGCCAGTCGGCCTCGGCGTCCGGCGTGTACCCACCGCCGGGGCCGAGGAAGCGGACCGTGGCGCCGGGCTCGACGCGCTGGGCCCACGGGCCCGCGAGACCCTCGTCGCCGTGGATGACGAAGTCGACGGCGAGCTCACGGGTCCGCGGGTCCCAGGAGCGCACCGTGTACGTACGCGTCACGGGCCACTGGTCGCGGGGGAACTCCTCGCGGATCCGCTGGATGTCGAACGGCTCGGGATAGGTGACGCCCTCGGCGCCGAAGAGCAGCTTCACGTACAGATCGGTGGAGTCGCCCCCGGCGAACTCCGCGAGACCCTCGCCGCCCAGGACCACGCGCTGCATGTGCGGGGTGAGGCGCTCGGTGCGCACCACCTGGGCGACGTGGGTCTTCGGTGCCTTGCGTGCCGGTCGTTCTGCCATGGCGGCGGCCTCCCCTGATCAAATGTTGCTTAGGCTTACCTAAGCTAACACCTCACCCCTGGAGAGTCGTGAGCAACCGCTTCAGCGCTCCGCCCAGGTTCCACCGCGCTGCCAGCTCGTCGAGCGCGGCGGGATCGCGGGGTTCGCCCGGCAGCGCCAGGTCGACGTCCGGCAGCGGTACGTCGCCCGCGACGCGGACCACCCTCGGCGCGACGGCCACATACGCGCGGGATTCGTCGAGCCGCCTTCGCTGGGACGGCGTCAGTTTGCTCTTGCGGTCGTCCACCGCGGCCATGATTCCGGCCAGATCTCCGTACGCGTCGAGGAGCTTGGCCGCTGTCTTCTCGCCGATGCCGGGCACGCCGGGCAGGCCGTCGCTCGGGTCGCCGCGCAGCAGGGCCAGATCCACGTAGCCGGGTCCGTCCACCCCGTACTTCTCGCGGAGCCAGGCCTCGTCGGTGATCTGGAGGGAGCCGACGCCCTTGAGGGGGTAGAGGACGCGGACGCCCCGCTCGTCGTCCACCAGCTGATAGAGGTCGCGGTCGCCGGTGACGATGTCCACCGGCCCCGCGGCGCGGCCGGCGTACGTACCGATCACGTCGTCCGCCTCGTACGACGGCACGCCCACGCGGGCGATGCCGAGTGCGTCGAGGACGTCCTCGATGATCGGGACCTGCGGCGCGAGCGTGTCCGGGGTCTCCTCGGCGTCCGGGCCCTGCTCGATCTCCTCGGCGACGCGATGCGCCTTGTACGAAGGGATCAGCTCGACCCGCCAGTGCGGGCGCCAGTCCGCGTCCATGCAGGCGACCAGGTCGTCGGGGCGATGGTCCTGGACGAGCCGGGCGATGAAGTCGAGCAGGCCGCGCACCGCGTTCACCGGTGTGCCGTCCGGGGCCTTGACGGAATCGGGGACCCCGAAGTAGGCCCGGTAGTACAGGGACGCCGTGTCGAGCAGCATGAGCCGTCGCGTTCGCTGAGTCACCTTCGCATCATGCCGCACGGCACTGACACCGCGATCTGACAGCGCATTCCAGCCGACAGAAGTGAATGGAATGTGAACTGGAACACTCTTGCGTTTGTTCTGTGTAAGTCGGGGCAGGCGCCGAGCCGGAGCGCCTCCGGTCGAGATTTCAACTATTTCACCGGGCAAGTAAGCGGGCAGAACCCGCGTCGCTCCACGGCCCGCCGGCGGGGGAGGCGGGCCGTCTTGTTTCAACCCGAGAGGTGTATGTGTCCAGGCTGCAAGCCGAACACCTGTACAAGGTATTCGGCAGACGACCCGCTGACGCGGTGGAGAAACTCCGCCACGGAACCGACCGAGAGGAGCTGCGCGCCGAAGGCACCACTGCCGCGGTGATCGACGCCTCCTTCACGGTCGAGCCGGGCCAGATCTTCGTCGTCATGGGTCTCTCCGGATCCGGCAAGTCCACGTTGCTGCGCATGCTCAACGGTCTGTCGGAGCCGACGGCCGGACAGGTGCTCTTCGACGGTCAGGATCTGACCGGTCTGAGCGCCCGTGAGCTGCGCGAGGTGCGCTCCAAGAAGATCAGCATGGTCTTCCAGCACTTCGCGCTCTTCCCGCACCGCAGCGTTCTGGAGAACGCCGGTTACGGCCTCGAGGTGCAGGGCGTGCCGCGCGCCGAGCGCGAGGAGCGCGCCACGGTGGCGCTCGAACTCGCGGGCCTCAAGGGCTGGGAGAAGTCCTGGCCCGACGAGCTCTCCGGCGGTATGCAGCAGCGCGTGGGCCTGGCCCGCGCCCTGGCGACCGATGCCGACCTGCTCCTCATGGACGAGTCGTTCAGCGCGCTCGACCCCCTGATCCGCCGCGACATGCAGGACCAGCTCCTGGAGCTGCAGAAGCGGCTGAAGAAGACCATCGTCTTCATCACCCACGACCTGAATGAGGCCATGCGTCTGGGCGACCAGATCGCCGTCATGCGCGACGGCGAGATCGTCCAGATCGGCAACGCCGAGGACATCCTCGTCACCCCGGCCAACGACTACGTCGCCGCGTTCACGCAGGACGTCGACCGCTCCCGTGTCCTCACGGCGGGCGCGATCATGGCCGAGCCCGAGACCGTCTTCGGCACGAAGACGCCCGAGGGCAAGGAGCTGACGACCGCACAGGACGTGCTGTCCGCGGCCCCCGCCACGGTCAAGGCGGACACCCCGATCATCGAGCTGTTCACGCCGTGCTCCACCAGCGGCGCGGCCGTCGCCGTGACCGACGACGAGGGCGCGCTCATCGGCGTCGTGCCGCGGGCACGGCTGCTCGCGGTGCTCGGCGAGCCGATGCCCGCGGTGCGGGAGAGCGATGACACGCCGCAGGACGCGGTGTCCGCGTCCCCGGTGACCGAGGACAAGGGCGAGGGCCCCGTGAGCAAGGTGATCGCCAGTGCCTAGGATCCATATCGGCGACTGGGTCGCCTCCGGCGTCGACTGGCTGCGCGACAACTGCGAGTGGCTCTTCGAGTTCATCAAGCTGGTCGTCGGAAACGCCTACGACGCCGTCAACGCGGTGCTCACCTCGCCCGAACCGCTGATCCTCATCGGCATCTTCGCCGTGCTCGCCTTCTGGCTGCGCGGGTTCGTCGCCGCGGTGGCGACCTTCGCGGGATTCGCGCTGATCGACTCGATCGAGCAGTGGGAACCGGCGATGAACACGCTGTCCCTCGTGCTCGTCTCCTGCGTGATCATCTTTGTGTTCGCGCTGCCGATCGGCATCTGGGCCGCCAAGAACCGCACCGTCAGCGGCGCGATACGTCCGGTGCTCGACTTCATGCAGACCATGCCCGCCATGGTCTATCTGATCCCGGGCATCTTCTTCTTCGGTGTCGGTCCGGTACCCGGCATGGTCGCGACCATCGTGTTCGCGATGCCGCCCGCCGTCCGCCTCGCCGAGCTCGGCATCCGGCAGGTCGACGAGGAACTGATCGAGGCCGCCGAGGCGTTCGGCACGCATCCGCGCAACACCCTGTGGCGCGTCCAGCTTCCGCTGGCGCTGCCCACGATCATGGCGGGCGTCAACCAGGCGATCATGCTCGCTCTCTCGATGGTCGTCGTCGCCGGCATGGTCGGCGGTGGCGGCCTCGGCTCCACCGTGTACGACGGCATCAGCTCGGTCGACGTCGCGCTCGGCTTCGAGGGCGGCATCGCGGTGGTCATCCTCGCGATGTACCTGGACCGTATGACCGGTGCCCTCAACCAGCGTGTCTCGCCGCTCGGCCGGCGTGCCCTGGCCAAGGCCAACTCCGCGCTCGGCGGCCTGAAGATCATGCAGTGGAAGCCGGCCACGCCGGTCGCCATGGTCGGTGTTCTGGTCCTGGCGCTCGTCGCCGGCGGCCTGAACGTCTGGGGCGGCGACGACGAGGGTGCCAAGGTCTCCGAGAACGTCGGTCAGGGCCGCACGGTCAAGATGGGCTACATCGACTGGCCCGAGGGAACCGCCTCCACGTACCTGTGGAAGAACGTCCTCGAGCAGCGCGGCTTCAAGCCCGAGGTGCAGTCGCTCGAGGTGGGCGCGCTCTACAACGGCCAGGCGCAGGGCAGCGTCGACGTGCAGACCAACTCCTGGCTGCCGGCCACGCACGCCCCGTACTGGAGCAAGTACAAGAACCAGCTCGAGGACTACGGCAGTTGGTACAAGCCGACCTCGCTGGAGATCGCGGTGCCCAAGTACGTCAAGGGCGTCAAGACCCTCGACGACCTCAAGGGCAAGAGCAGCCAGTTCAAGGGCAAGATCTACGGCATCGAGCCCGGCGCGGGCGAGACGAAGCTGTACGAGGACAAGGTCCAGAACGAGTACGGCCTCAAGGGCAAGTACGAGCTGGTCAAGTCCAACACCTCGGCGATGCTGGCCCAGCTGGACCGTGCGTACAAGAAGAAGGAGCCCATCGCGGTCACTCTCTGGTCGCCGCACTGGGCGTACGACAAGTACGAGCTGACCAAGCTGAAGGACCCCAAGGGCGCCTTCGGTTCGGGCGACGGCATCCACACCCTGGGCCGCAAGGGCTTCGCCGAGAAGGAGCCGCAGGTCGCGCAGTGGCTGAAGGACTTCAAGCTCAGCGAGGCGCAGCTCACCTCCCTTGAGGGCGCCATCCAGGACGCCGGCAAGGGCAAGCAGGACCAGGGCGTCAAGAACTGGATGAAGAAGAACCCGGGCATCGTCGACAAGATGGCCCCGGTCGCCAAGAACTCGTACGAGAAGGGCAAGCAGGCCGGCGCCGCGCCGAACATCGGCTACCCGGCGTGGGACGAGGGCATCGCCGCCACGTACCTGTGGAAGAACATCCTGGAGAAGCGCGGCTACAAGCCGAGGACCACCAAGCTCGATGTCGGCCCGCTGTTCACGGGTCTGTCCACCGGGCAGGTCGACTTCGAACTCGACGGCTGGCTGCCGGTCGCGCAGAAGCAGTACTGGGAGAAGTACAAGAAGGATCTCGTCGACGTCGGGGCGTGGTACGACAAGACGACGCTCGAAGTCGCGGTCCCGTCCTACGTCAAGGGCGTCAAGACCATGGACGACCTGCGCAAGAACAAGGACAAGTTCAAGGGCAGGATCGTCGGCATCGAGCCGGGCACCGGCCAGATGACGCGTCTCAAGGACAAGGTCATGCCGGCCTACGGTCTGGACGGCTTCGAGCTGACCAGCGCGGGCACGAGCTCGATGCTCGCCGAGCTGGAGCGCGCGTACGCGAAGAAGGAGCCGGTCGCGGTCGTGCTCTGGTCGCCGCACTGGGCGTACAACAAGTACGACCTCACGCGGCTGAAGGACCCCAAGAAGACGTGGGGTGCCAACAACCAGATCAAGACGCTCGCCAACAAGAGCTTCCCGAAGAAGTTCTCGGAGCTCAACGGCTGGCTGAAGAACTGGCACATGAGCCCCGACGAGCTGATGAGTCTCGAGCAGGCCGTCCAGAAGGCCGGCCGGGGCAATGAGGAGGACGGCGTGCAGAACTGGGTGGAGGACCACCCGGGCATCGTCGACGAGATGGCCCCCGTGAAGTAGCGGCTCGGCGTTACGCATGGAGCCCCGCCACCGAGTGCATCGGTGGCGGGGCTCCGTCGTGTCCGGGCGCCCTTGGGACCCCCGGCGCTACGTCAGAACTTCTTGCACAGAAGGTTCTTCTTCTGGACGAAGGCGTCCTTGACCTTGCCGGGTACGTCCTTCGCGGTGATCTTGTACGTGACCGCGCGCTTGCCGGTCGGCGTGTAGCGGACCGCGAACAGGTAGCCCTGGGTGTTGCCGAAGTCGTGGGTGTAGACGTGGTGACCGCTGCCCGGGGTCTTGAACTTGTGGATCACGCGGCCGCCGGCGAAGGACGAGATGATGACCTGCTGGCCCTTGCCGCAGCGCTTGGTGCCGCTCTCGGACTCGGTGGCGTGGGCGGCCGAGCCGGGGAGCAGGGCGGCGGCCGCGCAGGCGGCGAGCACGACCGTGGTGAGCTGCTTCTTCATGTCCGGATCACAGTCCCGTCTTGCTGCAGTACGCGTACACCTTCACCAGCGTCTTCGTGTCCTTGCCCGGCAGCGCGGTGACCTTCCAGTAGACGTCCTTGCGCCAGGTCGGCATCTTGCGGATGCCGATGGTGCCGTCGCTCGCGTTCCAGTACTGCTGGGAGTGCAGCTTGCCGCCCGGGCTCTTCCACGTGAAGCGGTACTTGAGGGCCGCCTTGATGGAGACGAAGACCGTCTCCCCGCGCTTCGAGCAGCTCTTGAGGCCCTTCTTGGAGTGGAACCCCTGGGCGGCGGCCTTGGTGGCGGCCGGCTTGGTGTCCTCCTGTGCGGACGCGCTGCTGCCGGCCAGCGGCATGAGCGCCGCTCCGGCCACGACCGCCGCGCACACGCCGAGGCGTACGCGGTGCTGGTGAGTGAGCATGTTTCCTTCCCCGTGATGCGGCTGACCTGGTGGTGGACGCAGGGTCAGCGCGGACAGATCTTCTTCGCCTTGGAGGTCTTCGCGAACTCGTACACGGCGTTGCCCTGGCTGTTGAAGGCGACCGTCCAGACCTTGAGCTTCCAGGTCTGGCAGCGGGTGCCCGACATCTCTGCCGACGTCTGGGCGTAGGCGTAGCGCTTGCCCTTGGGGCCGGGGAGGCTGACCTTGTCGACCTGGCGGCCGTTGCGGTACAGCGTCACCACGTTGTTGACCTTGCGGACCTTGGACGCCTTCGAGCAGTGCACCTCGACGTTGCCGACCACGACCGTGGTCCTCGCCGGGTGGTACAGCTTCCTGGCGACCTTGCACTTCTTGGCCTTGGCGGTCGCCGTGGGGGCCTTCGTGGCGGCCGTGGTCTTCGTGGCCGGGCCCGGCGCGGTCTGAGCCTGGGCGACACCGCCGGCGAGCACGGCCACGGTGGAAAGCGCTGCGACGGCCGTCATCCGGCCATGGTTCCTGCGCATTCGGCGATCTCCTCTCGGACGGGATCTGAATGACCGGCCACAAGGTATTACGTGCCAACGGCTCTCGGTATTGACCGAAAGGGCATTGCCTAAAAGGGAAGCAGCGAAGATTTCTGTGAGTCGCTTTCGCAATGCGGAAGGCGTAATAGCAAAGTCAGCACTTTGGGTGGGATGGCACGATTTCACATCCTTGGTGGCCATTTCCCGGGAGGTGTGGTCCGGCGGTCGTACGGCAACCTCAGACCCACCTCAAGTAGGTCTGTTCCGGCAGGCGGAAGCGGGTCCTGATCATGTAACGGATGTCCGCCGAGCCGATGTCTCATGTGGTCATCCCGGACCGCCGCACCGCGGCCTCGGCGACGATCGCCACCCAGGTCGGTTCGACATCGGTCCCGCTCGCGGCGGCACGCAGGCGTCGCCACAGGTCAGCTTCGGTCCATGCGGTGAACCGGCGGTGCGCTGTCGCGGGCGGGACGCCGAACGCCGAGGGTGTCGACCGCCAGGGGCAGCCGCTCGTCAGTACGTACACCACCGACGTGAACACGGCGCGTTCGTCGCGCGGGGCGGTGCCGCCGCCCTGGGTGCGTGGGGCGAAAGGCGGCAGTAACGGGGCTGTGAGTTCCCAGAGTTCGTCGGGTACGAGACGGCGCGCGAGGTCGTTGGTCACGCCGTCATGATGCCGCACGCGACGGACCACATGAGACATGACGTAACTGACTCACTAATGCGAACTCCTTGCCCTAGAGTCGCTGTTGAGAGTGATTACAACGGGGAACGGGGAAGGTGACCATCGCAGTGACGATTCAGAACACGGAGCAGGACCACCTGTGGAGCGAATCGCTGAAGACGCCGGAGTCCTTCGAGGCGACGGAGCCCCACTGTCCGTGCCGCTCCGCGCTCCACTCGGCCGTCGAGCCGCCGCACGTCAGTGATCTGACGGTCCGGGAGCGGGAGGTGCTGCTGCTCCTGGGGGCCGGGCTGCCCAATCCCGTCCTTGCCCGGCAGCTGGGGATAGCGGAGCGCACGGTGAAGGCTCATGTCGCGCGCATCGTCGAGAAGCTGGGCCTCAGGAGCCGTCTGGACGCCGTCGTGCTCGCCATCGTCCACCACGGCCTGCTGTGCCCGGACCAGGATTTCCCGCACTGAGGGTTCCTTGCACCAAAGGGCAGTGCACAAAGATTCACTATGAAATTGTTCCCCGGGATTCATACGCTCCTGCCCTGGCTGAGCAGGACCTATGAACGGGGGACAACAGCATGGTCATCACGAGGATCACCGTCGCGTCACTGGCTGCGGCGGGAGCCCTGGTGGCGGGTTCGGGCGTGGCGACGGCCACGCCCGAACCCGGTCCGGGAGCGTCGGCGTCCACAGCCGCCGGCACGCAGTCGGCGGCGGCCGGCTCCAGCGCGGCCGGGGGCCCGAGCAAGCTACGGCGGCTGTACGAGCTGACCCGCTCCTCGGAGGGGAGCGTCACGGACTGGCGCACGACGCGCAAGCTCGCCGAGCAGGGGGCCGACCGCTGGAACTTCCGGTGGGACACGGACTTCTGCACGCGCCTCGCCGACAAGCCGGGCGGCTTCGACTTCCGCCTCTCCTGCGCGCGGCACGACTTCGGGTACCGGAACTACAAGCAGTTGATCGGCAAGAAGGCGTTCGCGGGCTCGACGCACGAGCGGCGCGTGGACAAGGCGTTCCTCTTCGACATGAACCGGCAGTGCGCCGCCCAGCCGCACAAGACCAAGGCGGAGCGCGCGCAGTGCCGCAAGAAGGCGAAGGCCTATTACGTGCGGGTCAGGTGACCCGTGCCTGGTAGGTGCGCGGGTCGGCCACGTCGAGCAGGTGTGGCCGACCGCGTGCCCGGCGCCCGCGCTGTGGGCAAGGCCACCCTCCGGGGCGTTCCAGGGGCCGCCCCCGCTCCCTAGGCTGGGCAGCCTCCCCGCTGCTCGAACGTAAGTGCCCCTCCGTGCCCTCCGTGCCCCCTGTGTCCTCCGTGCATGTCCGTGTGTCCCGCACCGTCCTCTGCCTCGCCGTGGCTCTGGCCCTCGCCGCCTGCCTGCTTCTGGCGCACCTGGCCGGCGCGCGTTCCGGCCCCGCCTCCGTGGGCACCGCCCGCCTCGCCGCGCTCGCCGAGGACGTCACCGCCGCCGACGGCCACCGCTACGACACCCGGGACCACACCGGCCGCACCATGGACGCCGCGCAGATCGCGCAAGGCCCCGACGGCGGCTATCTGGCCGTCTACCACACGCTTCTGAACGACGGCCGCTTCCACGCGGCCGTCGCCACCTCCACCGATCTGCGGCACTGGCACCGCCGCCACGACTTCGGGCCCGGCACCCACCAGGCGTCGCTCGCCGACGACGGGCGCGGCGGGTACGTCCTCGCGTACGAGAAGGACCCGAAGAACCACATCGCCGTGCGTGCCTACGCCGACCGGACCGCGCTGCTCGACGGGCGCGCGTCACGCTCCTTCGACGCGCCGCGCACCCTCTCGCGGTGCGCCGAGGGCACGCCCAGCATCACCGAAGCACGCGGGAACACCATCGAGCTGACCGGGCACTACCGCGCCGACTGCGACACCGACCGCCAGCTGCGCGCCACCCTCACCGGGTTCCGCGACTGGCACGCGACGCCGGACCGGCGGCTCGACCGCGCCCTGCAGAACTGGGGCAACGGCGGAAACCTCGGGGACCGGACACCGGTCGAACTCGCCGGGCAGCGGATGCTCCTCGTGGAGGGACAGCGGCGGCGGGGCGACTTCGGGAGCTGGCGGACCTACGCCTACGACCCCGTGAGCGGCCGGGCCGACCGGCTCGCCATCTCCACGCACGGCGGAAGCCGAGCCTTCGCCAACCCCTCGGCGACCCTCGTCACCGACCCGCGGGGCAGGCCCGCGTTGCTGGTCAGCCTGTTCATACCGGCGCAGGGAGCGGCCGCGGGCGAGGCGGGGCAGCTCGTCTACTGGCACAAGCTGTAGGTGGCGGTCCTCGCAACGGGGCAGAACCGTTTGGCGAACATGCGTAGGGTGCAGAAAACCCCACAGGGTTGAGAGTGGACCGACGCGCAGAAGGGAGCCGAGGCGATGGACGAGCAGAAGGAAACCCTCCGGGTGGGCTCGGCCGTGCGGCGCCGCCGCCGGCAGCTGGAGCTCACCCTCGCCGTGGTGGCCGAGCGCAGCGGTCTCTCGGTGCCCTTCCTGAGCCAGGTCGAGAACGAGCGGGCGCGGCCCAGCAGGCGCTCCCTGCAGCGCGTCGCCGACGCCCTTCTGACGACCGACGTCGAACTGCTGGCCGCCGCCGACCCCGCGTGCACGGTCGACCTGATGCGCGCCGATGAGGGCGACGGCGAGGGTTCGCCGCCGGACGACGACGCCCGCGTACGCAATCTGGTGCGTGGTCATCATCAGCTGCACGCCGTCGAGTTCACCGGCGACCACGACGAGGGACGCGAGTTCCAGCACCGGAACGACGAGTTGATGTACGTGGTGGGCGGCGCCGTCGAGGTCGAGGCGGAGGGCAGGGCGTACCGCCTCGGGCGCGGCGACAGCCTGTATCTGACCGGAGGGGTGCGCCACCGGTGGCGGGCGACGGTGCCGGACAGCCAGGTGCTCGTCGTGGCCGTGGCCGATCACATCGAAGCACTGGACGGCTCGCGGCGCTGAGATGAGGGGATCGCACGGTGGCCGGAGTACGGGGAGTACGGGGAGCTCGAGGAGTGCGGGGAGCTCAAGGAGTGCGGGTCGTCTCGCTGGTGCCCTCGCTGACCGAGGCAGTCGCGGTGAGCGTGCCGGGAGCGCTGGTGGGGGCCACGGAGTGGTGCAGCCATCCGGAGGACCTGGACGTCGTCCGCGTCGGCGGTACGAAGAACCCTGACGTGCGCGGGATCATCGGCCTCGCCCCGGATCTGGTGATCGCCAACGAAGAGGAGAACCGCGCGCCCGACCTCGCGGCGCTGCGGGCGGCCGGGCTCCAGGTGCTCGTCACGGAAGTACGTGATCTGCCGGGCGCCTTCCGCGAGCTGACCCGGGTGCTCGCCGCCTGCGGGGCGGGGCGGCCGAAGTGGCTGGAGGAGGCGGAGTCGGCGTGGGGGCAACTGCCGCCTCCCGAAGCCCGGTTGAGGGCGGTGATCCCCATCTGGCGGCGCCCCTGGATGGTCCTGGGCCGCGACACGTTCGCCGGGGACCTGCTGCGGCGCCTCGGCGTCGACAACGCGTACGCGACGCACGCCGAGCGATATCCGCGGGTCACGCTCGATGAACTGCGGGCCGTGGGCCCGGACGTCGTGATCCTGCCCGACGAGCCCTACCGCTTCACCCGCGAGGACGGCCCCGAGGAGTTCACGGCCCCGGCGGCGCTCGTCAGCGGCCGCCACCTCACGTGGTACGGACCGTCCCTCGCTGAGGCGCCGGCTGTGCTCGGCAGGGCGCTGCGAGCAGCGTGCGGTTGAGGAGCCCGCGCAGGGTCTGGACGAGTGCCACCGCCCAGGCGGCCACCAGGAAGGCGTACAGGGCGACCGCCAGCCAGTCGTAGACCGCGAGTCCGGTGTGCTTGCCCAGACCCTCGGCGCCGGTGACGCAGGTACCGACGGGGAACGTGAACGCCCACCAGGTCATCGCGAAGCCCATGCCCCGACGCCGGGCCCGCACCACCATCGCGCCCGCGAGAGCCAGCCACAGCAGGGCGAAGCCCATCACCGGGACGCCGTAGAGCACGGCGAAGACGGCGAAGCCCTGGTCGTACGGGGCGGGGACGACGCCCGTGGCGGCGGTGTCGGCGAACTTGTTCACGGCGGTCGTCGACTGGCCCAGCGGGCCGAGCACCAGGAACAGCGTGGGAGTGAGCGCGAGGGGGAAGGGGCCGCCGGTGAGCAGCCTGGCGAAGATCATCGGCAGCATCACCAGGGTGGCGAGCAGGCTCAGGCCGAACATCGCGACGCAGGCGAAGAGAAGCGTCTCCTGGGGCTGTCCCGCCGGGAGATGCGGTACGAGAAGGGGGCCGAGCGCGGCGGACACCATGGGCGCCACCACGGGCAGCAGCCAGACCGGCGACGCCTGGCCCGGCTCCACACGGTGCTTCACCACCATCAGGTACGGGATCGCCACCGCCGCCGCGAGGCCGATGACCGTACCGGCGGTGAAGAGCACGGCGTCGAGTGCGACCGCCGCGCCCGTCCCGATCCAGTCCTCGCCCACGAGGAGCGCGCCGCCGCCGACCGCGAGCAGTGCCATGGAGAGGCAGCCGTAGAAGGGGGCGATGGCCGGGTCGAGGAGGTGGGCGCGGGCCTGGTCACGGTGGTGGATCCAGTGCAGGGTCCGGGCGGCGAGCAGCGCGGCCAGCATCAGCAGGGAGAACGCCCAGACCGCGGTGCAGGCGGTCCGCAGGCCGGGGAGGTGGACCGGCAGGGTCGCGCCCGCGCCGCCGATGATCGCCGTGCCCATGACGGAGGCGTACCAGTTCGGGCCGAGGTGGCGGGTGGAGAGGGCGGGGGCAGGGGCCGGGGCTGGGGTGAGGGGGATCGCGGGGGTTCTCGGAGGTGCCTGCTGGTGGGCGACGGTGACCATGCGTCCACGGTCGCCGTTCGGCGGGGCCCCCACCAGGAGTCATCTTCGTATGAGGGCATAACCTGGCCTTATGAGTAAGCCTTCCGGTCCTGTCGGTGTGTCCAGTGTGTCCGGTGCGTCCGATCCGCATACGTCACCGGGTGCGCAGCCGCTCGCACATCGGGTGCCGGACCTCGGGGCGCTCGAGCTGCTGCTCGCCGTGGCACGGCTCGGCAGCCTGGGGCGGGCCGCGAAGGACCTGGGCATCACACAGCCCGCCGCGAGCAGCCGCATCCGGTCGATGGAGCGGCAGCTCGGCGTCGCGCTGGTCGACCGCTCGCCGCGCGGCTCCCGGCTCACGGACGCGGGGGCGCTCGTCACGGACTGGGCGCGGCGGATCGTGGAGGCCGCGGAGGCGTTCGACGCGGGCGCGCAGGCGTTGCGGGACCGGCGGGACTCACGGCTCCGCGTCGCGGCCAGCATGACCATCGCCGAGTATCTGCTGCCGGGGTGGCTGATCGCGCTGCGCACGCAACGGCCGGACACGGCGGTGTCGTTGACGGCCGGCAACTCCACCGCCGTCGCGGAGCGGCTGCTCGCGGGGGAGGCGGACCTCGGCTTCGTCGAGGGGCTCGCCGTGCCGACCGGCCTGGACTCCGCGGTCATCGCCCACGACAGCCTGATCGTCGTCACGGCGCCGGGCCACGCCTGGGCGCGGCGCGGAAAGCCGCTGGGAGCGGGGGAGTTGGCGGCTACGCCGCTGATTCTCCGGGAGGAGGGTTCGGGGACGCGGCAGGTCCTCGACGCGGCCCTGGGGGGTCTCGCGCGCCCGCTGATCGAGCTGTCGTCCACCACGGCGGTGAAGGCGTCCGCGGTGAGTGGGGCCGGGCCCGCGGTGCTGAGTGAGCTCGCGGTGGGGGAGGAGTTGTCGGCTCGGCGCCTGGTGGCCATCCCCCTGGAGGGGGTTCGGCTGCGCAGGGCCCTACGGGCTGTGTGGCCGACGGGGCATCGGCCCTCGGGGCCCGCGCGGGATCTGCTGTCGCTCACTCGGGCGGGGGCGGCGTCCTCCCGGGGGTGACTGCTTTCCCACCCACCCGCCTCCGGCGGGGTTTTCCCGCCCACCCACCCGATTGCCGTCCCTCGTGAGGTTGAGCCCCCGGGGTCTCGGACGGCTTTCGTCTGCGGCGGAGGGCCTTCCCGCCTCCGGCGGGGGGTGATTCCGCCTTCGGCGGGGTTCTCCCGCCCACCCACCCGTTGCCCCGGGGTAACGGGTGGGTGGGCGGAAAAGCCCTGGCTGGGGCGAGCTTGGCGGTGCGGTTTGGCTGGGCCGGTGGCCGCCCGCCGAGGAGGCACCTGGCGTCGCCGGTCCGGCGGGGCTGAGCCGTGCGGATCGGGGCGGGGGACGTGTGGCCCGCCGGGTGATCGGGTGGGTGGGTGGGAGAGGACCTGCCGGAGGGGATGCCCCGGAGCGCGAGAAGGCGGCGGCCGGACGGATACCCCCGGCCGGAGGGCGAGCCGCCGCGGCGCCAGTCACCGGGGTCGAGGCCGCTCTCCCGCCGCCAGAACCAACGCCGACATGACCCGAAGATCCTCACCCATCTCCGGGTGCCATTGCACCCCAAGCACCCAGCCAGGGGACGGCAGTTCCACCGCCTCCACCGTCCCGTCCTCCGCGTAGGCCGACACGATCAGGTCCCTGCCCAGCCGGTCCACCGCCTGGTGGTGGTACGCGGGCACGGCGGACGCCTCCGGCGCGATGGACGCGTAGAGCGTGCCCGGCACCGGCTTCACCTCGTGCGTGCCGAAGGCACCCACCGTCTCCGCGTGACCGTCCATGTGCTGCACCAGCGTCCCGCCCAGCGCGACATTGAGCAGTTGCATCCCCCGGCAGATCCCCAGCAACGGTGTCCCCGACGCCAACGCCGCCTCGATCAGCGCCAGTTCCCACGCGTCCCGCTCCGGCGCCGGAGGGCCTGTACGCTCCTCACGCTCCGAACCGTAACGGGAAGGATCGACATCGGGGCCACCCGCGATGACCACGCCGTCCAGCCTGGCGACGACCTCATCGGCGTACGAAGGATCATCCGGCGGAAGCATCGCGGTGAGTCCGCCCGCCGCCCGCACCAGCCACGGGTACCCGGCGGGCAGCAGCGCCGCGGGCAGCTCCCACACGCCCCACCTCGCCTTCGACTCCAGGTACGTGCTGACACCGATCAACGGCCTGCCGCCGGCCACACTCACCCTCTTCTCCCTCATACCGCTCATACCGCTCAAGACCCTCACGCTCAGTCGCGTTCCAGTTCCGCCTCCGCGGCGGCCAGCGCCGCGAACTCCTCCTCGGGCGCCCGCGCCACAAGCCGCTTCCTGCTGTAGACGCCGAAGTAGGCGATCGCCACCACGTATACCGCGAGCGCGATCAACGCCGCCGTCACATCCACCAGGAACGTCGCGACCAGCGCCGAGCAGGCGAGCGCCAGCGCCACCGACGAGGTCAGCATGCCGCCCGGCGTGCGGTACGGGCGCTCCAGGCCAGGCTCCCTGCGGCGCAGCACGATGTGCGACAGCGACATCAGCGCGTACGAGATCGTCGCCCCGAACACCGCCACGTTCAGCATCCGCGCCCCGTCCCCGGTCGCCGCCGCCAGGCCGAAGCCGATCGCCCCGGGGACCAGCAGGCCCAGGTAGGGGGCCTTGCGGCTGCTCGTCAGGGAGAGGAAGCGCGGCAGGTAGCCCGCCCTCGACAGCGCGAACAGCTGGCGCGAGCCCGCGTAGATGAGGGAGAAGAAGGACGCCACCAGGCCCGCCAGCCCCGCGTAGTTGACGATGCGGCTCAGTGCCGTCGCCTCACCGCCCGGCTGCAACGCCTCCACCAGCGGATTGCCCGCGTCCTTGATCGCGTCCGCGCCGCGCGCCCCGGCCGACGCGAAGAACGTGAGGAGCGCGAGGACGATCAGGATCGCCATCGACCAGCGGATCGCCCGCGGCAGCGTGCGCGCCGGGTCCCTGGTCTCCTCGGCCGCCAGCGGCACCCCCTCCACGCCCAGGAAGAACCACATGCCGAACGGAAACGCCGCCCAGATGCCCAACAGACCCATCGGCAGCCAGGAGTTGGCGCCGAAGGCGCTGGTGTCCACCGCGATGTCGTTCAGCTTCGACGCGTCGAAGTCCATGAACGCGCCGACCGCGAAGACGAGCAGCGCCGCCACCGCGATGCCCGTGACGACGAAACTGAAGCGCAGCGCCTCGCCCACGCCCCACAGGTGGATGCCGATGAAGACGACGAAGCAGGCCAGATACACCGGCCAGCCGGAGGTCAGACCGAAGAGGCCGAGGGACTCGACGTAGTCACCGATGAAGATGGAGATCGCGGCCGGCGCCAGGATGTACTCGATGAGGATCGCCGTGCCGGTGAGGAAGCCGCCCCACGGACCGAGCGCCCGGCGCGCGAAGCCGTAGCCGCCGCCCGCGGTGGGCAGCACCGACGAGAGTTCCGCCAGCGAGAACACCATGCAGGCGTACATCACGCCCATCAGCGCCATGGCGATCGCCAGGCCGCCGAAACCGCCCTCCGCCAGGCCGAAGTTCCAGCCCGAGAAGTCGCCGGAGACCACGTACGCCACGCCGAGGCCGGTGAGCAGCAGCCAGCCCGCGCTGCCCCGCCGCAGCGTTCTCCGCTCCAGATAGTCGTCCGCCGGCTCGGCGGTACTCGTCTTGGGGGACTCCACGGTCATGGCACGGCTCCTAAGCGACTGCGCGGCGGCGGCACTGCGGTAGGCGGGTTGGCGACTCAATGGAACGGATCCATACCTTTGCCGTGCGGCGTGCGAGAAATCAAGACCCCTGCGTTACGTCACCGTTAATCACCCCTCACCCCGCCCCTTATGTCAGAAAGCCCCGCAGCAAGGCGGCCGTGCCGGCGCAGTGTTCGCGCATCATCTCCCGCGCCCCGTCCGCGTCCCCGTCGAGCACGGCCTCGACCAGCGCGGTGTGCTGGCGCTGCGAATGCTCCAGGTTCCGTACCAAGAGAGGGATGCAGTCCAGGAGGTCGTTGACCGTCGCGCGGACCGCAGCGTACTGCGCGGTGAGCGAGGGCGAGCCGCACAGCTCGGCAAGGGTCAGGTGCAGGAGGGTGTCCAGGCGGCGGTACTCGGCAAGGGGCGCGTCGTGCGTCTGTGCGAGCGCCGCGCGCAGGCGCTCGCGCTGTTCGCCGCCCAGGCCGTGCGCCGCGCAGAGCCCGGCCGCCCCCACCTCCAGGACCTCGCGGAACCGCAGCGCGTCCTCCACGTCGACATCCGCCACGCGCCGCCGCAGCTCGTCCTCGCCGGCCGCCTCGGGGCGCGGACGGACGAACGTGCCGCCGTACCTGCCGCGCCGCGACTCGACCAGGCCCTGGTCCTGCAGCACCTTGAGCACCTCGCGCAGCGTGACCCTGCTGATGCCGAGCCGGTCGGCCAACTCCCTTTCCGACGGCAGGCGTTCGCCGCCGGGCACCAGACCGAGGCGTACGACCTGGAGGATCTGCTCCAGGGCCTCCTCGAAACCGTTGCCCGCCCGTACGGGGCGCAGGACCGGTGTGAGCCGGTCGTCGGCGGTCGCGGCGGAGCCATCCGGACCCGCCTCACCGGCGACGTCGGCATCCGTGTGCGACATCTGGCCGTACCCCCTTCCCAATCAATGGTTCTCGGCAATACCTTATGGCTCTCGGCTGACCCAAGGAGGACTTTCCCGTGGCAGACCGCACACCCCCGCTCGGGATCGAGGAGCTGCGTGCTCTCGTCACGAGCGGCGAGATCGACACTGTCGTCCTGGCCTTCCCCGATATGCAAGGGCGGCTCCAGGGCAAGCGGTTCGCCGCCCAGTTCTTCCTCGACGACGTCCTCGAACACGGCACGGAGGGCTGCAACTACCTTTTGGCCGTCGACGCGGAGATGAACACTGTCGAGGGCTACGCGATGTCCTCCTGGGACCGCGGCTACGGCGACTTCGCCATGCGCCCCGACCTGACCACGCTGCGCCGCGTCCCCTGGAACGAAGGCACCGCGATGCTCATCGCGGACCTCGCCTGGAACGACTCCTCCCCCGTCGTGGCCGCGCCCCGCCAGATCCTGCGCCGCCAGCTGGAGCGGCTCGCCGAACTCGGCTACACCGCCAACGTCGGAACGGAGCTGGAGTTCATCGTCTTCAAGGACACCTACGAGCAGGCCTGGGACGCGGGCTACAAGGCCCTGACCCCGGCCAACCAGTACAACATCGACTACTCGGTGCTCGGCACGGGCCGCATCGAGCCGCTCCTTCGCCGCATCCGCAACGAGATGGCGGCCGCCGGACTCGTCGTCGAGTCGGCCAAGGGCGAGTGCAACCCGGGCCAGCACGAGATCGTGTTCCGCTACGACGACGCACTCGTCACCTGCGACCAGCACGCCATCTACAAGACCGGCGCCAAGGAGATCGCGTCCCAGGAAGGCGTCTCGCTCACCTTCATGGCCAAGTACAACGAGGCAGAGGGCAACTCCTGCCACATCCACCTCTCCCTCGCCGACGCCGACGGCGCCAACGCCATGGCCGGCTCCCAGGACGATCCCGGCGGCATGTCACCCGTCATGCGCCACTTCCTCGCCGGGCAGCTCGCGGCGCTCAGGGAGTTCTCGCTGCTCTACGCGCCCAACATCAACTCGTACAAGCGGTTCCGGCCCGGATCGTTCGCGCCCACCGCCGCCGCGTGGGGCCACGACAACCGCACCTGCGCCCTGCGCGTCGTCGGCCACGGCCGCTCCATGCGCTTCGAGAACCGACTGCCGGGCGGCGACGTGAACCCGCACCTCGCGGTCGCCGGACTCGTGGCCGCCGGTCTGCACGGCATAGAGCAGAAGCTGGAACTGCCCGATGAGTGCACCGGCAACGCCTACACCGGCGACTACGCGCACGTCCCCACCACCCTGCGCGAGGCCGCCGAGCTCTGGGAGAACAGCGCCATCGCCAAGGCCGCCTTCGGCGACGAGGTGGTCGCGCACTACAGCAACATGGCGCGGGTCGAGCTGGACGCCTTCGACTCCGCGGTGACCGACTGGGAGCTCCGCCGCTCCTTCGAACGCATGTGAGGCACCCTTGCTCAAGGTACTGAATCCGGCGACGGAGGAACTGGTCGCGACCGTCCCCGCCGCCTCCGCGCAGGACGTCGACGCAGCTGTCGTACGGGCCACTACGGCCCAGGCGAAGTGGGCTTCCGCAGCCCCCGGCGACCGCGCCCGCCTGCTCCGCCGCTTCGCCGTCGTCGTCGACGAACACCTGGAAGAACTGGCCCAGTTGGAGGTCCGCGAAGCCGGTCACGTCATCGGCAACGCCCGATGGGAGGCGGGCAACGTCCGCGATCTCCTGGACTTCGCCGCCGGGGGAGTCGAGCGGTTGAACGGCCGTCAGATCCCGGTGCCCGGTGGTCTGAACGTCACGATCCTCGAACCCCTCGGCGTCGTCGGCGTCATCGCGCCCTGGAACTTCCCGATGCCGATCGCGGCCTGGGGCACCGCCCCGGCGCTCGCGGCCGGCAACGCGGTCATCCTGAAGCCCGCCGAGACGACCCCCATCACCGCCCTGCGCCTCGCCGAACTCGCACTGGAGGCAGGTCTGCCCGAGGGGCTCTTCCAGGTCCTGCCCGGCGCGGGCGACGTCGCGGGCAACGCCCTGGTCGAACACCCGGGCGTCGCCAAGATCGTGTTCACCGGTTCCACCCGCGTCGGCCAGCAGATCATGGCCAAGTGCGCCGACCGCGTGAAGCGACTGACGCTCGAACTCGGCGGCAAGAGCCCGAACATCGTCTTCGCCGACGCGGACGTGGAGGCCGCCGCCCTCGCCACGCCGATGTCGTACCTCGACAACTCCGGCCAGGACTGCTGCGCCCGCACCCGCATCCTCGTCCAGCGCTCGGTGTACGACCGCTTCCTGGAGATCGTGCGGCCCGCGGTCGAGTCGGTCGTCGTCGGTGACCCGTCCGACGAGAAGACCCAGATGGGCCCGCTGATCTCCAGGTCCCAGCTGGAGCGCGTGCGCTCGTACGTCCCCTCCGGCACCGGAATCCACGGCACGGCGCCCGAAGGCCCTGGCTTCTGGTTCCCGCCGACGCTCCTCACCGACGTCGACCCCACCTCGCCGGTGGCGACGGAGGAGGTCTTCGGCCCGGTCGCCGTCGTCCTGCCCTTCGACGACGAGGCCGACGCGATCCGCCTTGCCAACGCCACCGAGTACGGCCTGTCGGGGTCCATCTGGACGCGCGACGTGGGCCGTGCGCTGCGGGTGTCGGGAGCCGTCCGGGCCGGGAACTTGTCCGTCAACTCGCACTCCAGCGTGCGCTATTGGACCCCGTTCGGGGGTTACAAGCAGTCCGGGCTCGGCCGTGAGCTCGGCCCGGACGCGCTCGCCGCCTTCACGGAAACCAAGAACGTCTTCATCAGCACGGAAAGCACGGAGGCCTGAGCACTCATGACCGAAGAGAACATCTGCCGCCGCCTGGTCGGCCGCACCGCCGTCATCACCGGCGCCGGCAGCGGCATCGGCCTCGCCACCGCCCGCCGCCTCGCCTCCGAGGGCGCGCACGTCGTCTGCGGCGACATCGACGAGACCGCGGGCAAGGCCGCGGCCGACGAGGTCGGCGGGACGTTCGTCAAGGTCGACGTCACCGACGCCGAGCAGGTCGAGGCGCTCTTCAAGACCGCGTACGACACCTATGGCTCGGTCGACATCGCGTTCAACAACGCGGGCATCTCGCCGCCCGACGACGACTCCATCCTGGACACCGGCCTCGAGGCCTGGAAGCGCGTCCAGGAGGTCAACCTCACCTCCGTGTACCTGTGTTGCAAGGCAGCCATCCCCTACATGCGGCGCCAGGGCAAGGGTTCCATCATCAACACCGCGTCGTTCGTGGCGAGGATGGGCGCGGCCACGTCCCAGATCTCGTACACGGCCTCCAAGGGCGGGGTCCTCGCCATGTCCCGCGAGCTGGGCGTGCAGTTCGCCCGCGAGGGCATCCGTGTGAACGCGCTGTGCCCGGGTCCGGTCAACACCCCGCTCCTCCAGGAGCTCTTCGCCAAGGACCCCGAGCGGGCCGCGCGCCGCCTCGTCCACATCCCCGTGGGCCGCTTCGCCGAGGCCGACGAACTGGCCGCCGCCGTCGCGTTCCTCGCGAGCGACGACTCCTCGTTCGTGAACGCCACGGACTTCCTGGTCGACGGCGGCATCTCGGGCGCGTACGTCACGCCCGTGTAGTCCATCCTCCGCAACGCGCTTCAACCTCCGGCAGCCACCCCGTCAGCCGGGCGTCGCACGACGCCCGGCTGACCTGCGCAGACACGGGAGTGTGCGGGAATCTCCGACCACCTGCGCACGGAACCCACGTTCGCGGCGGGAGATTGATGTACGGTCCATGCGCATGCGCAACAGACATGCCTTGGCGTTGACGCTGGCCACGGCCGCCACTATGGCAGCCGTGCCGGCGACGCTCCCCGCGGCCGCCGCCACGCCCGCGAACTCCCCGTACGTCGCGGACTCCCCGTACGTCGCGGACTCCCCGTACGTCGCGAAGTCCCCGAAGTCCGCCGCTGCGAAGGCCCGTTGCCCGCAGCTGTCCAAGAAGCTGACCTGGTTCGGCGACAACCGTGCCCGGCTCCAGCGGATGATCGACGAGCGCGGGCGCTGCGGCTCCCACCGGGGCCACGACCAGAAGCGTCCCGTCGCCGCGTTCGACTGGGACAACACCGTCGTCAAGAACGACATCACCGACGCGACGATCGCCTGGGCCCTGCACCACGACAAGATCCTGCGTCCCGCGAGCTGGAAGTCCACCAGCAAGTGGATGACTGACGAGGCCGACAAGGCGCTCACCCGGGCCTGCGGCACGGAGGTGCCGGTCGGCAAGCCGCTGCCCACCTCCACCGACACCGACTGCGCCGACGAGATCTTCGAGGTCCGCGAGGACGGGAAGACGATGAGCGGCGCCGCCGCCTTCGCGGGGGAGTGGAACCACCGGCACACCGTCCCGCAGTACGCCTGGGTGCCCCAGCTCTTCGCCGGACACACCGTCCCCGAACTGGAGTCGTACGCCGCGAAGGCCCGCAAGCAGGTGCTCGCCGCCCCCGTGGGCGCCACCCAGACGGTCGGCACGCACGAGATTCCCGGTTACGCCCGCTACTACGACCAGCAGCGCGACCTCATCCGCACGCTCAAGAGGGCCGGGTTCGACGTCTACATCGTCTCGGCGGGCTCGGAGCCGGTGACGGAGGTCTGGGCAGGCGGCAAGGGGGGTGTGGGCATCGACCGGAAGCACACCATCGCCATCCGCTCGGTCCTCGACCACAAGGGCCGGATCACCCCCTGGAACCAGGGCTGCGGCAACGTCCCCGTGAACCAGGGCGAGGCCATCCCCTACATCGACGGCAAGCGCTGCTGGATCAACCAGGAGATCTTCGGCGTCGAGGGCAAGTCGGCCTGGGACAAGCAGGATCGGGCCCACCGCATCGCGCTCGGCGGCGGTGACGCCGACACGGACGTGACGTTCGTCGGTGACGCCACAGGAGCTCACCTCGTCCTGAACCGCGAGAAGAACGAGTTCATGTGCCGTGCCTACGACAACGCCGACGGCCGCTGGGTCGTGAACCCCATGTTCATCGAGCCCATGCAGCAGAAGCCGGATCTCTACCCGTGCTCGACGGCCGCGTACAACGCACCGGACGGCAGCAAGGGCCCGGTCCTGCGCGAGGACGGCTCGGTCGTACCCGACCAGGAGGACGCGGTGTACTGACCGTCCTGAGCGGAGTCGGTGTACTGACCGTCCTGAGTGGAGTCGGTGTACTGACTGTCCTGAGCGGAGTACTGACTGTCCTGATCTTCAGAGCACGTCCTAGAGTGCCGGGATGAGCATGTCGCCCCCTCCCGGTTGGTACCCGGACCCGTCGGCCCCGCCCGCACAGCACGTCGAGCGCTGGTGGGACGGGTCCGCGTGGACCGAGCACCGGCGTACGCCCGAATCACCCCAAATGGGCGGGGCGCAGCCGACGTTCGGCCCGCCACAGCCGGTGCGGCCGACGAGCTCCGGCGGAGGGGGCCGAGGCAAGGTGGTGGCCCTCGCCACGGCCGGGGTCGTCCTGGTCGCATCGATCGTCACCGGAGTGGTGCTCCTGGGCGAGGACGAAGGCGACCCGCAGGTCGACGGGCCGGTGCCGGGCGCGTCGGAGCCGGTGGACCCGCCGTCACCGACCTCGGCGGCCCCGACCACATCGGCGCCCGACCCCGACCCCTCCACCCTCGTCGACCAGCTCAACGGCATCACGATCCCCGTGCCCGACGGCTGGGAGAAGGCCGACAGCACGGTCGGCGGCGACCCCACCGTCCGCACCCCGGACGTCTACGACTGCCCGGGCGAGGGCAGCCTGTGCCGGCACGGCACGGTCTACTCACGTACATCGACCGCGACCGACGAGCGCTCGCCGAAGACGCTGGCGCTCGGGGACATCAAGGACGCGGCGGACCGGGCGTACGACGAGGACGCGGTCGGCATGCGGCCCTTCGGCGGCATCGCGAGCCACGAGAAGGTCAAGGAGGGGTCCGTCGCGGTCGCGGGCCGCTCCGGTTACCTCGTGCGCTGGCGGGTCCGCACCGAGAAGGGCCCCGGCGGGTACGTCCAGTCGCTCGCCTTCCCCTCCAGCGTCGGATCCGAGGCCATGGTGATCATCCGCTTCGCGATCGACGCGCGGACCGACGAGGGCGCGCCGCCGCTCTCCGACATCGACGAGATCACCAAGGGGATCCGCCCGGTCGGCGGCGGAGAGACCAGCGGCGGCGTGGGCAACAGCGTGGGCGCCACACCGCCTTGACGGCCGCTGGCCCGCCCCCGCCCGTACCGGCCCCGTCAGAGGAAGGTGCGGCCCTCGCCCCGGTACGTCGGGACGGTGGTCGTCACGCGGTCGCCCCCGACGAGGTGCAGCGCGTCGAACCGCTCGCACATCTCCCCGGCCTTGGCGTGCCGGAACCACACCTTGTCGCCGATCCGCAGGTCGTCGGCGGGCGCGCCGAGCAGCGGGGTCTGCACCTCGCCCGCGCCCTCCTGCGGGTCGTAGCGCAGACCCTCCGGGAGGTACGGCACCGGGGAGCGGTCGGCGCCCGCGGCACCCGAGGCGGGGTAGCCGCCGCCGAGGACGGTCACGGTGCCCGCGCTCGGGCGGCGCACCACGGGCTGGGCGAAGAGCGCGGCCGGACGCCCGCTGAACGACGTGTAGTTGTCGAAGAGCCGCGGCACGTAAAGCCCCGACCCCGCCGCGATCTCGGTCACCGCCCGCTCGGCGGCGGTGTGCTGCACACTGCCGGTGCCGCCGCCGTTGACGAACTCCAAATCCGGCGCGACCGCCCGCACCGCGCGGATGGTCTCGGCGCGCCGCGCCCCGAGCTCCTTGCGTGCCGCGGCCTGCATCAACCGGATCGCCCGCGAGCGCGCGGGATGACCGGCGACCGCGTCACCGACCCCCGCCACATGCCCCTCGTACGCCATCACGCCCACGAGCCTGAACCCGGGACGCCGGGCCACGGCGCGGGCGAGCGCGGCGACTTGCGCGGGGGAGTGCAGGGGTGAGCGCAGCGCCCCGATCCGCACCCGGCCCCCGAGGACCCGGTAGGCGGTGTCCAACTCCAGGCAGACCCGCACCTCTTCGCGTCCGCCGCCCCTTGCCTCGTCGATGAGCCGCAGCTGCGCCGGGTCGTCGACCATCACGGTCACCGAGGACGCGAGCTTCGGGTCGGCGGCCAGTTCGGCGAAGGCGGCGCGGTCCGCCGAGGGGTAGGCGAGGAGGACGTCATCGAAGCCCGAGCGTGCGAGCCACAGCGACTCGGCCAGTGTGAAGGACATGATCCCGGCGAAACCGTCGCGGGCCAGCACGCGTTCGAGCAGCGCCCGGCAGCGCACGGACTTGCTCGCGACCCGGATCGGCTTCCCGCCGGCCCGGCGCACGAGGTCGTCGGCATTGGCGTCGAATGCCTCCAGATCGACGATCGCGACGGGGGCGTCGAGGTGTGCGGTGGCCCGGTCGTAGCGGGCCCGGTCTGCTGCACGGGAGGTCATGGCGGAAGCCTGCCAGACGCGATTACCCGAGGGTAGGGGGATGATCCGGGCAGATCGCCCGGGGCCGCGGACCGGTTCCCGCACGACCGGAATCTGCCCTTAGAGTTACGCGCAAAGGAGTGCGGAAACGGGGGGGTGCATGAGCACGGAAGCGCGACGGGCCCCTGTCCCACCACGCCCCACGACTCCGCCCCCACCGCCGGGCCCGCCCTCGACGCTTCCGCCGCCCCCGCCGTCGGCCCGCTTCCCCGATGTGCGTCCGCCGACGGTCGCTCCGGAGCCGGAGCCCGCCCCCGACGGCGAGGGCGCAGTGCTGCCATCGCCATCGCCATCGTCGGCCGATGACCCCGCCCCCGCCGATGCTGACAGGGACTCCGTCCTGGGGGACTTGCTCGCGCCCTTCGACCGGGTACGGATGCCGGGGTCGTCGGTGGCACGGGACGACGCGAACAACGCGGACCATGCCCACGGCGCGGGCGACGCGGGCGACTTGGGATACGCGGGCGACTTTGGCGACGCGGGCGCCTTGGGGTACGCGGGCGACTTTGGCGACGCGGGCGCCTTGGGATACGCGGACAAGCCGGACAACCTGGGCGGGGCGGACGACGCCGGCGATGCGGCCACCGAGGCTCAGCAGTCTCCGCCCCCGCCGCCGGCGTCGGCGCGCTTCCCCGACGCCCCGCCGTCAACGATGACAGGGACGCGCGCGCGGACCCCCGAGCCCGCCGCCCCGACCCTTGGCCCGCCCCCGTCCCCGCCGCTGCCTTCCGCCGCGCCGCGCGTGGGCACCCCGGACGCGGAGGACGGACTGCGGGCCGCGGAGTACCCCCTGCGTCCGCCGATGCCGCCGGTGCCGCTGTCGGAGCCGGGGCGGCTGTCGGATCCTGTGCGGTTCTCGGATCCGATGACGGCGGACATACCCGCGCCCGACTCCCCGCCCACGCCTTCCCCCCGGACCACGCCAGGCCAGGCCACCGGCTCCACCCAATCCACTTCGGGGCCCACCCCAGGGCCCGTTCCCGCGCCCCGTGCGTTTACGGAGGCGGCCGAGCCTTGGGACGTGCCTGACGCGCGGCCCAGGTCAGCACGATCCGCTTCGGCGTCGGCCCCCGCGCCCGATTCCGTACCCCGTGCATCCACGGAGGCGGCCGAGTCGTGGGACGCGCCCGACGCGCGGCTCACGACCGCGCGACCCGCTTCGGCCCCCGCCCCCGAGCCCGGCGGCGAGGCCCGGTTCTCCGCCCCCGCCGTCCCGCCCGCCCGCATCCCCAAGCCCATGTCCCCCCGAACGGCCGCCGCACGGCGGGCGGTTGGTGCCGTCGATCTCACCCCCGGGCCCGGCGCCGGGCGGCCCTTCGTGTCGTTCGCCAGGCCCGCGCTGTACGACGACAGCACCACCCGGCTGCGCCCCATCCGCACCTGGGTGCAGCCCCGCGTGACCGCCGCGGCCGCCTGTGTCGTGCTCGGCCTCGGGCTCATCGGGGGCGCGGCGACCGGGAGTTGGCTGACCGGGGGCTCCGAAGGAACGGCCACCACGCGCAACACGTACGCCGTGGCGGGCGAGCTCTGGCACAGCGTGCCCGTCGACCAGCTCTTCCCCGCCGCCATCAAGGGCGACGGCGCGGGCCCCGGCGGCGCCGACCGCACCTGGACCCGCGTCGCCGTGGCCCCCGACTCGCACTGCAAGAGCGCCTTCGACCCTCTCCTGCGCAAAGCACTCGCCCCCGCGGGCTGCCTCCGGCTGCTGCGCGCCACGTACACGGACGCGACCCGCAGCCATGTCACCACCGTGGGCCTGCTGTTCACCAAGGCCGACGCCGACGCGATGAGCTCGTTGCGCAACCGCTTCACGGAGGAAGGCCTCGACCGGCGCCCCGACCTCATGCCACGGCCGTACGCGGCCAAGGGCACCCCCGCCGCGGACTTCGGCGACGCCCAGCGCGCCTCCTGGACCGTGTCCGTGCTCCCGGACGCCCCCGTCGTCGCCTTCTCCGTGTCCGGCTTCGCCGATGGCCGCACGGTCACCGAACCGGAGCCCGCCGAAGAGGCCATGGAGACGTCCACCACCTCGGCCCCCGCCCAGGCGGGCCTCGGTCACGAGGCGAAGGGCATCGCCGACCGCGTCGAGCGGCGGCTGCGCAAGACCATCGCGGCCACGGAGAAGTCCCCATGAGAATCCGCCCCCTGGGTGTCGCCGCCCTCGCCGCGACGCTCGCCCTCCTGCCCGCCACGGCCCACGCCGACGACGGCATACGCGCCCAGCAATGGGCCCTCGACGCCCTGCACACCAGCCAGGCCTGGCAGACCACCAAGGGCAAGGGCGTCACCGTCGCCGTCCTGGACACCGGCATAGACCGCGATCACCCCGACCTGACCGGCAACGTCCTCGAAGGCAAGGACATGGTCGGCTTCGGCGCGAAGAAGGGCGACCGCCCCTGGGCCCGGCACGGCACGGCCATGGCCGGCATCATCGCGGGCCACGGACACGGCGCGGGCCGCGGCGACGGCGTCCTTGGCATCGCGCCCGAGGCCAAGATCCTGCCGATCCGCGTGATCCTGGAGGACGGCGACCCGAACCGCTCGAAGGCGCGCAACACCCGGGGCAACGCCCTGGCCGACGGCATCCGCTGGGCCACCGACCACGGCGCCGACGTCATCAACCTCTCCCTGGGCGACGACTCCAAGTCCGCGCACCCCGAACCCGCCGAGGACGCCGCGGTCCAGTACGCCCTGAAGAAGGGCGCCGTCGTCGTCGCGTCCGCGGGCAACGGCGGCGAGCGCGGCGACCACATCTCGTACCCTGCGGCCTACCCCGGCGTCGTCGCCGCCACCGCCGTCGACGAGAGCGGCGAGCGCGCCTCCTTCTCCACCCGCCGCTGGTACGCCACGGTCAGCGCCCCCGGCAAGGACATCGTCATCGCCGACCCGGACCGGGAGTACTACGAAGGCTGGGGCACCAGCGCCGCGTCCGCGTTCGTCTCGGGCGCCGTAGCCCTCATCCGCGCCGCCCACCCCGGCCTGACCCCACCCCAGATCAAGCAGCTCCTGGAGGACACGGCCCGCGACGTCCCGACCGGCGGCCGGGACGACTCACACGGCTTCGGCTTCATCGACCCGGCAGCCGCGATCGCCGAGGGCGGCAAGATGAAACCGGACGGCCTGAAGTCGGCGGCGTACGGAAAGAAGTACTTCGGCCCGGGTCCGGACGCGGACAGGGACGACGGTCCCGCGGCCTGGGTGGGCCCGGTCGCGGGCGCCATGGGCGCGGCGCTCCTGGCGACAGCGGTCTACCTCTGGCGGGGGCGCCGCGGGAACGGCCGCAGCTCTGCGCGGTAGGGCTGGGGCAGCGGGGGCCGCACCCGAAGCGAACGAGAGCGACGGCGGCTCTCGGGCCGACTGGGGCCGGGTGGCGGGGGCCTCTCCCCCCGGCGCGGGCGGCAGGAAGCCTCGGCCGGCACCGGGCCGTGGCGGACGGGAGCGACGGCTGCCTCGCGGGCCGGCTGGCGGCTGGGTGGCGGCGGGCTCCCCCCGGGTGCGGGCGGCGAGAAGCCTCGGCCGGCACCGGGCCGTGGCGGACGGGAGCGACGGCAGCCTCGCGGGTCGGCTGGCGGCCGGGTAGCGGCGGGCTCCCCCCCGTTATGTTTTCCGCGGTCCTGCAAGAGGGCCGCTGGCCTCCGGGCCCGGCATGGCTGGTCCCCCCTGTCGAAGCGATGACCTGGGGGGTGGTGCCACCGGGCCCGAGAGGCGCCGTTGGAGACGCTGATGAGAGGTCCGACTACCGCCCGGCCGAGCGCAATGCCCGGTCCTTCGCAGGCGGCAGGTCTGCATAACGTGGATGCGCGCACGACGCCAACGCCCAGGCCAGCACGCACAACGTCCGTTCGGGAGGACGGTTTGAACGAGTACGACGAGATAGGTGTCTTCCTGGGCCTGGACGTGGGGAAGAGCGCTCACCACGGACACGGACTCACCCCGGCCGGCAAGAAAGTCTTCGACAAGCAACTGCCCAACACCGAACCGAAGCTGCGGCAGGTCTTCGACAAGCTCCGCGAGAAGTTCGGCACCGTCCTGGTCGTCGTGGACCAGCCGGCCTCGATCGGCGCTCTGCCGCTGACAGTGGCCCGCGACACGGGCTGCCAGGTCGCCTACCTGCCGGGCCTTTCGATGCGACGGATCGCTGACCTCTACCCGGGCGAGGCAAAGACCGATGCCCGCGACGCGGCCGTCATCGCGGACGCCGCCCGCACCATGCCGCACACCCTTCGCTCGCTTCAGCTGACCGACGAGATCACCGCCGAGCTCACCGTCCTCGTCGGCTTCGACCAGGACCTGGCGGCCGAGGCCACCCGCACATCCAACCGGATCCGGGGCCTGCTCACCCAGTTCCACCCGTCCCTGGAACGGGTCCTGGGCCCGCGTCTGGATCACCCGGCGGTCACCTGGCTGCTGGAACGCTACGGATCCCCAGCCGCGCTGCGAAGAGCCGGACGCCGCAGGCTGGTTGAGGTGGTCCGGCCCAAAGCCCCGCGCATGGCAAAACGGCTGACCGACGACGTCTTCGATGCACTCGACGAGCAGACCGTCGTGGTCCCGGGCACCGGCACCCTGGACATCGTGATCCCCTCGCTGGCCCGCTCGCTCGGCGCCGTTCACGAGCAACGACGGGCGGCAGAATCCCAGATCGCAGCCCTGCTGGAGGACCACCCTCTTTCCAAGGTCCTGACGTCGCTGCCCGGCGTCGGCGTCAGGACCGCCGCCGCACTGCTGGTCACCGTCGGCGACGGCACCAGCTTCCCCACCGCCGCCCACCTCGCCTCCTACGCCGGCCTCGCCCCCACCACCAAGTCCTCCGGGACCTCGATCCACGGCGAACACGCCCCACGGGGCGGCAACCGGCAGCTCAAACGCGCGATGTTCCTGTCCGCGTTCGCTGCCCTGCACGATCCTGCCTCCCGCACCTATTACGACAAATGCCGGGCCAGAGGAAAAACCCACACCCAAGCGCTCCTCCGCCTCGCCCGACAACGGATCAACGTGCTGTTTGCAATGCTCCGCGACGGCACCTTCTACGAACCCAGAACCCCACGCCTCGCTTGACGAAAGACATAGAGGCACCCCCCCCGGCGCGGTTGGCGGCAGCCTCGAGCGGAACCGGTCGATGGGGGTGACGGCGCGCTCGATAGGGTCGGCGTCGTGGCGAACAAGAACATCCCGGACCCCGGTTTCTCCGATGACGACGGGGCCGGTGACCCCCGGCTCACCGCGGCCCTGGCCGCTTGGGCGCAGGACCGTACGGCCCACGGGGCCGTTCTGGAGGCACTCGCCGGCGCCCGGCTCCTCGTTCCCGTCGTCGCCGTGCTCGGCGAGGTCGAGGAGGACGAGAACGGGCTGCGCCGCGAGAAGACCAGCGACATGGCGGTCCCCACCCTCAAGGCGGGTGACCGCAAGGCGCTGCCCGCGTTCACCTCGACCGAGACCCTCGCCCTGTGGGACCCGGAGGCCCGGCCCGTCGCCGTCCCCCTGCACCAGGCGCTCCAGGCCGCCGCGCACGAGCAGGCCGACACGATCGTCCTCGACCTCGCGGGACCCGTCCCCTACGAGATCAACCGGCCCGCCCTGATCGCGCTCTCCGAAGGCCGCCACACCCGGGACCCGCTCTCCGACCCCGCCGTCACGGCCGCCGTGCGCGCGTCCGTCGCCAGCGAGCCGGCAGTCCTGCGGGCCTACCTCGGCGCGGGCACCGCGGACGGCACCCTCGCGCTCGTCATCGACCCCTCGGCCGACCCCGCCGAAGCCGCGCAGCGCGTCGCCCGGCACATCGCGGCCGACGAAACACTGAGGGCCCGCCTGGTCAGCGGCCTCGACCTGGCACTGCTGCCGGCCGGGGCGACGCCACCGGGCGAGCCCTTCTACGTACGGGAAGGCTGAGCTCAGCCGAAGACCGGGCCCGTGTACTTCTCGCCCGGGCCCTGACCCGGCTCGTCCGGAACCTCGGACGCCTCACGGAAGGCCAGCTGCAGCGACTTCAGGCCGTCGCGCAGCGGGGCCGCGTGGAACGAGGAGATCTCCGTGGCGCTCGCGTCCATCAGACCGGCGAGCGAGTGGATCAGCTTGCGGGCCTCGTCGAGGTCCTTGTGGCCCTCGCCGCCCTCGGCGAGACCGAGGTTCACGGCTGCCGCGCTCATCAGGTGGACGGCGACCGTGGTGATCACCTCGACCGCGGGGACGTCCGCGATGTCACGCGTCAGGGTGTCGAAGTCGGGAGAATCGGAGACCGGGCCGGTGCCGGACTCGGGGGAGGGGGTCGCGTCGCTCATGTCCCACACGATAAGCGGAGCCCTGCCCGGAGCGGTCCGCGGGAGTCCGCGGCAGCCCGCGGGCACCGTCGGTTAGCCCCACCCCCGTGGACCTGCTAACCTTGTGTAACGACCGGCCGGACACTCGCGTGCCACGCAGAGACCCGGCCCACAAGTGGAGGCTCCGCTTCCCACCTTGCCGCTCCCTTAGTGGCGGGTCACCGGTCAGGCGGCCGCAGTCCCCGAGACTACGGCAGGCCCGAGATGCGCCCCGCGATCATCGCGGAGGTGCTCCGGTAGTAATGGAGCCCCTTCCTGTGATCGGTTGGGGCATTTTTCATGTACTCACTCGGTTGGTCGATAAAACAGACGTAACGCGGCTGTCCGCCAGACCGCCGCGTGGTGCTACCGAGGAGGATCCATCAGCGCCGAGCCCCGCATCAACGACCGGATTCGCGTTCCCGAGGTGCGACTTGTCGGTCCCAGCGGCGAGCAGGTCGGGATTGTTCCGCTTGCCAAGGCCCTGGAGCTCGCACAGGAGTACGACCTCGACCTGGTCGAGGTGGCGGCGACCGCCCGTCCGCCCGTGTGCAAGCTCATGGACTACGGGAAGTTCAAGTACGAGTCGGCCATGAAGGCCCGTGAGGCGCGCAAGAACCAGGCGCACACGGTCATCAAGGAGATGAAGCTCCGGCCGAAGATCGACCCGCACGACTATGACACCAAGAAGGGTCACGTCGTCCGGTTCCTCAAGCAGGGCGACAAGGTCAAGATCACGATCATGTTCCGTGGTCGCGAGCAGTCCAGGCCGGAACTCGGCTACCGACTGCTGCAGCGTCTCGCGAACGACGTCGAAGACCTCGGGTTCATCGAGTCGAACCCGAAGCAGGACGGCCGAAACATGATCATGGTCCTCGGTCCGCACAAGAAGAAGACCGAAGCCATGGCCGAGGCTCGCGAGGCCCAGGCGGTCCGCAAGGCGGACGCGAAGGCCAACCCGGGCCGCTCGCAGAACTCCGCCGAGGACGAGGAGCCCGCAGAGGCTCCTGCCGAGGCCGCCGCCGAAGCCCCTGCAGAGGCCCCGGCCGAGGCCTGATCCCAGGACGCGAGTCCGGGGATCGCCAACTGACACATACGGTTCCCGGATGCCCGGTTTCACGACCGGGCATCCGAGTGCCACTGACGAGGAGAGAACGGCGCTATGCCGAAGAACAAGACGCACAGCGGTGCCAGCAAGCGCTTCAAGATCACCGGCTCCGGCAAGGTGCTCCGTGAGCGCGCCGGCAAGCGCCACCTGCTCGAGCACAAGTCGTCCCGTCTGACGCGTCGCCTCACCGGCAACGCCGAGATGGCCCCGGGCGACGCCAAGAAGATCAAGAAGCTTCTCGGCAAGTGAGTCCGGGCGCACACCGCGCCTGAACTCTGACCGGGACCCAATCGATACCGGGTCGTGTGAGTCCAACCACGGCCCCGCTACAAGGAGTTAACAAGTGGCACGCGTCAAGCGGGCAGTCAACGCCCACAAGAAGCGTCGGGCGATCCTCGAAGCCGCAAGCGGCTACCGCGGCCAGCGCTCGCGCCTGTACCGCAAGGCCAAGGAGCAGGTCACCCACTCCCTGGTCTACAACTACAACGACCGCAAGAAGCGCAAGGGCGACTTCCGTCAGCTGTGGATCCAGCGCATCAACGCCGCTGCCCGCCAGAACGGCATGACGTACAACCGCCTCATCCAGGGTCTGAAGGCCGCCAACATCGAGGTGGACCGCAAGATCCTCGCGGAGCTCGCCGTCAACGACGCGAACGCCTTCGCGGCGCTCGTCGAGGTTGCGCAGAAGGCTCTGCCTTCGGACGTCAACGCGCCGAAGGCTGCCTGAACCTCGCGTTGAGCTGAACGTGACCGGACCCGCAAGCCTGTGGCTTGCGGGTCCGCTTGCGTCCGTTGTCCGTCGACTGTCGGCCGCATTCGGCTGGTCGCGCAGTTCCCCGCGCCCCTTACGGGGCGCCCCCGCTTCACGAAAGTGACTTGATGCCCGCCAGCCCCGAGTTGATCTCCCCCAAGTCCCCCCGCGTCAGCGCCGCCCGGCGGCTGGGCAAGCGGAACTTTCGGGGGAAGGAGCGACTGTTTCTCGCTGAGGGGCCGCAGGCCGTGCGGGAGGGTGCCGCGCATCCGGACACGCTGGTCGAGCTGTTCGCCACCGTCGAGGCCGCGGATCGGTACGCCGACATCGTGGGGGAAGCCCGTGCCGCGGGGGCCCGGGTGCATCTGGCGGACGAGGACGTCATCGCCGACATCTCCACGACCGTCACGCCGCAGGGGCTCGTCGGTGTCTGCCGGTTCCTGGACACTCCCTTCGACGGGATCCTGGCCGCCAGGCCCAAGCTGGTCGCCGTCCTCGCGCACGTCCGTGACCCCGGGAACGCCGGCACCGTACTGCGGTGTGCCGACGCGGCCGGGGCCGACGCCGTCGTCCTGACGGACGCCTCCGTGGACCTCTACAACCCCAAGTGCGTGCGCGCGTCGGTCGGTTCGCTGTTCCACCTGCCCGTCGCCGTCGGCGTACCCGTCGAGCGGGCCGTCCAGGGGCTGAAGGACGCGGGTGTACGCATCCTCGCCGCCGATGGCGCGGGCGATGACGACCTCGACGACGAACTCGACAAGGGCACCATGGGCACGCCGTCCGCCTGGGTCTTCGGCAACGAGGCCTGGGGGCTCCCGGAGGAGACCCGCGCACTCGCCGACGCCGTGGTGCGCGTTCCGATCCACGGCAGAGCCGAAAGCCTCAACCTCGCGACGGCGGCAGCCGTGTGCCTCTATGCGTCCGCCCGTGCACAGCGTGCGGCTGGAGGGTGCCGTTCCGTCACCCCCAGCTAGTAGGGTGACGGGCTCGGAGGCCTCCTGCGCCGGTCCGAGAGGTGGGGTACGGGGAATGAGCATCGGCACGAGCAGATCACCGGGGGTACAGGACATCCTGTCCACTCGCGCGGACCATGGCGCCCTCGGTGACCTCGGCGGGCTCGGCCTCGACCCGGACGACCTGCCGGACGGCCTCGTCGTCGCGGACGAGACGGGGCGCGTCATCTGCTTCAACGCGGCGGCCGAGCGCATCACCGCCGTGCGCGCCGCCGACGCCCTGGGCGCGCCGCTCGAGCGCGCCCTTCCGTTGGAGGATCTCGAAGGCCGCCGCTGGTGGCAGCTGACCGATCCGTACGGCGGTCTTGCCACCCGCTTCGCCCAGCCCGAGCGCAATCTGCTGCTCCCCGGCGGGCGTGAGGTCCTCGTCTCCGCTCGCTACGTGCGCACCGCGCCCACCGGCCCCGTCCGCCGCGTCGTCGTCTCCATCCGCGATACCGAGGCCCGCCGCCGCACCGAGCGCAGCCATGCCGAGCTGATCGCCACCGTCGCCCACGAGCTCCGCTCGCCCCTCACCTCCGTGAAGGGCTTCACCGCGACGCTGCTCGCCAAATGGGAGCGCTTCACCGACGACCAGAAGAAGCTGATGCTGGAGACGGTGGACGCCGACGCCAACCGCGTCACGCGCCTCATCGCCGAGCTCCTCGACATCTCCCGCATCGACTCCGGGCGGCTCGAGCTGCGCCGCCAGCCCGTCGACATCGGCGCCGCCGTCGGCCGCCACATCCAGGCCCATGTCGCATCCGGCCAGGACGCCGACCGCTTCCTCGTACGGATCGAGCAGCCGATGCCCGACCTCTGGGCCGACCCCGACAAGATCGACCAGGTGCTGAGCAACCTGCTGGAAAATGCCGTGCGGCACGGCGAAGGAACCGTCACCATCGACGTGGCAGCGGCTTCGTCGACGGCATCCCCGCGCGAGCGGGGCGGGGCCGAGACGGCCGTGACCGTGAGCGACGAGGGAACGGGCATTCCGGAGGAATCGATGGGCCGCGTCTTCACCCGCTTCTGGCGGGGCAGCAAACGCGGCGGGACGGGACTTGGCTTGTACATCGTGAAGGGCATCGTCGAAGCGCACGGCGGGACGATCACCGTCGGCCGCGCACCCGGTGGCGGCGCCCAGTTCCGATTTACGTTGCCCGTGGGCACTCCGGCGTATCTCCTGTGACCTTCTCCGGTCACCACTGATCACTTCTGATCCGCCTGAGCACAGCCCGCGGGCTCATTCACCCGCGTCACCCCCGTTAGACTCGATCCTTGGCACGTTTGCGTCCCTGATCTGTGGACGATTCGTCTCCGAGTCGTAGACGGGGACCATCACCAGCCAACCGGAAGCACGGGAAGAGATGTCGGCACCGAACAAGTCGTACGACCCTGTTGAGGTCGAGGCACTGAAACCTGAAGAGATCGAGCGCATGCGGGACGAGGCGCTCGCCGCCTTCGCCGCCGCGGGCGACCTCGAACAGCTCCAGGAGGCCAAGGTCGCGCACACCGGCGGTACCTCGCCGCTGGCCCTCGCCAACCGCGAGATCGGCGCGCTGCCCCCGCAGGCCAAGGCCGAGGCCGGCAAGCGCGTCGGCATGGCGCGCGGCGCGGTCAGCAAGGCGCTCGCCGCCCGCCAGAGCGAGCTCGAGGCCGAGCGCGACGCCCGGGTGCTCGTCGAGGAGGCAGTGGACGTCACGCTGCCGTACGACCGCGTCCCGGCCGGTGCCAGGCACCCGCTGACTACGTTCATGGAGCGTGTCGCCGACGTCTTCGTCGCGATGGGCTACGAGATCGCGGAGGGCCCCGAGGTCGAGGCGGAGTGGTTCAACTTCGACGCCCTGAACTTCACCCCGGACCACCCGGCCCGGCAGATGCAGGACACCTTCTTCGTCGAGGGCCCGAAGGGTACCGAAGGCGACGAGTCCGGTGTCGTGCTGCGCACGCACACCTCGCCCGTGCAGGCCCGCGCGCTGCTGGAACGCCGTGAGCCGCCCGTCTACATCGTCTGCCCCGGCCGTGTGTACCGCACGGACGAGCTGGACGCGACGCACACCCCGGTCTTCCACCAGATCGAGCTGCTCGCCGTGGACGAGGGCCTGACCATGGCCGACCTCAAGGGCACCCTGGACCACATGGTCCAGTCGCTCTTCGGCGCGGACATGAAGACCCGCCTGCGCCCGAACTACTTCCCGTTCACCGAGCCGTCCGCCGAGATGGACATGGTCTGCTACGTCTGCCGTGGCGAGTCCGTGGGCAACCCCGACCGCCCCTGCCGCACCTGCGGCAGCGAGGGCTGGATCGAGCTGGGCGGCTGCGGCATGGTCAACCCGAAGGTGCTCACCGCCTGCGGCGTCGACCCCCAGAAGTACAGCGGATTCGCCTTCGGGTTCGGCATCGAACGGATGCTGATGTTCCGCCACAACGTCGAAGACATGCGAGACATGGTCGAGGGTGACGTCCGGTTCACCCGGCCCTTCGGGATGGAGATCTGATGCGGGTCCCGCTTTCCTGGCTGCGGGAGTACGTCGATCTCCCCGCCTCCGAGACCGGCCGTGACGTACAGGCCAAGCTGATCGAGGTCGGCCTCGAGGTCGAGACCGTCGAGCAGACGGGCGCCGGCCTCACCGGCCCGCTCGTCGTCGGCAAGGTCCTCACCATCGAGGAGCTGGAGGGCTTCAAGAAGCCCATCCGTTTCTGCACGGTCGACGTCGGCCAGGCCAACGGCACGGGCGAGCCGCAGGAGATCGTCTGCGGCGCCCGGAACTTCGCCGTGGGCGACAAGGTCGTCGTCGTGCTTCCCGGTGCCGTCCTGCCCGGCGACTTCAAGATCGCCGCGCGAAAGACGTACGGCAAGACGTCGCACGGCATGATCTGCTCCGGCGACGAGCTGGGCATGGGCGACGACGGCAGCGGCGGCATCATCGTCCTGCCGCCCGAGCACGAGGCCGGCACCGACGCCATCAAGCTGCTCGAACTGGTCGACGAGGTCCTGGACATCGCCGTCACGCCCGACCGCGGGTACGCGCTCTCGATGCGCGGTGTCGCCCGCGAGGCCGCCATCGCGTACGGCCTGCCGCTGCGCGACCCGGCGCTCCTCGACGTGCCCGCGCCGAACTCCTTCGGCTACCCCGTCAAGATCTCCGACCCGCGCGGCTGCGACCGCTTCACCGCGCGCACGGTCACGGGCCTGAAGCCCGAGGCCCGCTCGCCGATCTGGCTCCAGCGCCGCCTGCAGAAGGCGGGCATGCGCCCGATCTCGCTCGCCGTCGACATCACGAACTACGTGATGCTGGAGCTCGGCCAGCCCCTGCACGCCTACGACCGCTCCCGCATCGAGGGCACGATCGGCGTGCGCCGTGCCGAGCAGGGCGAGAAGTTCACGACGCTCGACGGCGCCAAGCGCGTCCTCGACGCCGAGGACCTGGTCATCACCGACGACCGCGGCCCGATCGGCCTCGCGGGCGTCATGGGCGGCGCCAACACCGAGATCGCGGACCACGAAGAGGCCGCCGGTACGACCGACGTCGTCATCGAGGCCGCGCACTTCGACGCGATCTCCATCGCCCGCACGGCCCGGCGCCACAAGCTGCCCTCGGAGGCGGCCAAGCGCTTCGAGCGCGGCGTCGACCCGCAGGCCGCGTCCGCCGCCGCGCAGCGCACGGTGGACCTCCTCGTGCTGCTCGCGGGCGGCACCGCCGATGCCGGCGTCACCGAGGTCATCGCGCCCTCCGCGCCGCACACGATCGCCATGCCCGCCGATCACCCGGACAAGGTCGCCGGGGTGGAGTACGGCCGCGAGACCGTCGTGCGCCGCCTCCAGGAGGTCGGCTGTGACGTCTACGGCCAGGACGCCCTGACCGTCACCGTGCCGTCCTGGCGGCCCGACCTCGCCGAGCCGAACGACCTCGCCGAAGAGGTCATCCGCCTCGAGGGGTACGAGAACCTCCCCTCGACGCTGCCCAAGCCCCCCGCGGGCCGCGGCCTGACCGGCAGGCAGCGGCTGCACCGCCGTGTCGGACGCGCCCTCGCCGGCAGCGGCTTCGTCGAGGCGCCGACCTACCCCTTCATCGGCGAGCAGGTCTTCGACCAGCTGGGCCTGGAGCCCGGCGACCCCAAGCGCAGGGTCGTGAAGCTGGTCAACCCGCTCTCCGACGAGGAGCCCGCTCTTCGTACGACGCTGCTGCCGGGGCTGCTCGGCGCGCTGCGCCGCAACGAAGGCCGCGGCAGCCACGACCTGGCGCTCTTCGAGACGGGGCTGGTCTTCCAGCCGCGTGACGAAGCCCGTGTCGCGGTGCGTCTTCCCGTGGACCGCCGTCCCACGGACGAGGAGATCGCCTCCCTGACCGAGGCGCTCCCCGTCCAGCCCCGGCACGCCGCCGTCGTCCTCGCGGGCGCCCGCGAGCAGGCCGGCTGGTGGGGCAAGGGCCGGCCGTCCGAGTGGGCCGACGCGATCGAGGCCGCGCGCG
Organism: Streptomyces sp. Je 1-332; assembly: GCF_040730185.1. NCBI lineage: Bacteria > Bacillati > Actinomycetota > Actinomycetes > Kitasatosporales > Streptomycetaceae > Streptomyces > Streptomyces sp. Je 1-332. The sequence continues at coordinate 1,435,505 of NZ_CP160402.1, read as the reverse complement.
TGCTCGCCGCCGAGTCGGGCACCGAACTGCTCGTGCGCCAGGGCCAGTACGGCCCGTGGCACCCGGGCCGGTGCGCCGAGCTCGCCGTCGTGATCGATGGAGCGGAGCAGGTCATCGGGCACGCGGGCGAGCTGCACCCGCGCGTCGTGAAGGCGCTCTCGCTGCCCGCGCGCACCTGCGCGATGGAGCTGGATCTGGACCGTCTGGAGGAGGCGAGCACCGGCGTCCCGCAGGGCCCGAAGATCTCCACCTTCCCGGTCGCCACGCAGGACGTCGCGCTGGTCGTCGACGGGGGCGTGCCCGCCGCCGACGTGGAGAAGGTGCTGCGCGAGGGCGCGGGTGAACTCCTCGAGTCCATCCGGCTGTTCGACGTCTTCGAGGGCGAGCAGATCGGCGAGGGCAAGAAGTCCCTGGCGTACGCGCTGCGTTTCCGCGCGGCCGACCGCACGCTGACCGTCGACGAGGCATCCGCGGCCCGTGACGCCGCCGTCGCGCTGGCGGCCGAGCGGACCGGCGCGGTGCTGCGCGGAGCGTAGTCACCGCCAGTAGTCGCCGCCAGGCGCACAAGAGGCGCAAAGAAGGGCGTATCCGGGTCTACGGATGCGCCCTTCACTCGTTTGAGTGACTAGTGAGCCCTCCCTGGTCCGATCGGCTCAGGCGGTCGACAGAATCAGTCCGGCCGCAAGGGCCGTGATCTGTACGGGCTGCGCGGACCGCACGCTGAACAGGGCCTTAGGGGGGCCGTCGGCATGATCCGTATGAGGGCTGGAGCTCCCCGACGGGTGCTGCTCCGGGCAAGGAGCAGGGTCAGGGGCAGGGTCGCTGGCAGGGCTGGGAGCAGGACCGCAGGCAGGGCCGCGAGCAGGACAGCGAGCGGGGCAAGGTTCCGAGTGAGGGCCGGGCCGAAGGTGTTCCGGGTGGACCCGCCGCGGATCCGGCGCGTTCTCGCGCTCGGCCTGCCCGCCGTGTGGGGCGCGGCCGCCATCACGTACAAACTCGTCTGCCCGCTCGCCCAGCGGGACGGCCTGGAGGCGCGGATCGTCACCAGCGCGGTCTTCTTCGCCGTCGGCGCCGGTCTGATATTGCAGGTCCGCGGCTCGCTGCTGCGGGAGTTGCGTCAGCTCCGTGAGATCGCGGGCGCCGCGCAGAATGTCCTGCTGCGCCCGCTGCCGCCCCGCGTCGAAGGCCTCACGGTCGCGGCCGGACGGCTCTCCGCGTCCCGCGGCGCCTCCGTCGGCGGGGATCTGTACGAGGTGGTGGCCACGGACCACGGCGTCCGCGTCGTCATGGGCGACGTGCGCGGGCACGGCCTGGCCGCCATCAGCACGGCCGCCGCCGTGCTCGGCAGCTTCCGCGAGGCGGCGCACGAGGAACCCGAACTGGCCCAGGTGCTCAGGAAGTTGGAGCGCGCCCTGGGGCGGCATCTGCGGGAGCGGTCGCGGGCCGAGCACCCGGCGAACGGCGCTCCGGCACCGGAAAGCCCCCTGGCCGAGGAGTTCGTCACCGTACTCCTGATGGAGATCGGCCCGGACGGTGAGATGACCGCCCTCAACTGCGGGCACCCCTGGCCGTACCGCCTGGGCGGGTGCGCCGAGCCGGTCGCGGGCGGGGACCCGTTGCCGCCGCTCGGACCTTTCCCGCTCCCGCCCGAACTGCCCCTGCTGCACTGCGGGTCACTCCTTCCGGGGGAGGCACTCGTCCTGCACACGGACGGCATGGAGGACGCGCGGGACGCGGCCGGACGGTTCTTCCCGCTCCAGGCGGCGCTCACCGAAGCGGTGCGCGTCCCGCCGGTCGCGCCCCAGACCGTGATCCGCGCGGTGTACGCCCAACTCATGCGCCACGCGGGGCGGTTCCCCACCGACGATGCCGCGCTCCTGATCCTGCGCAACGACCGCCGGCGCGTGCCCGTACAGCAGGGGGAGACGGTGCGCCGGCAGAACACCATGACGTGACGCACCGTCAACCTCCGCCGGCCGTGCGCCGCCCGACCCCGCCTGTAGGTGTCGGGCAGACGACGGGGATCGGACGGCGCCCATGAGGACCGCCGTACTTTTCGAGGGGGAGCCGGCGGCCCGGCCGGCCTCCTTGTGAGGAATCCCAGTCAAGCGTGACAGGAGTGGCGACGGCAGAGCGCACACCCCCCGGATTCGGGCGTTCCGTTCACACCCCGTGTGAAGCCACCTCTACTACGCTGGCCACACCGAGTCACCGGAGGGCCTCCATGCAGCCCAATACCCTGCTCGACGCGATCCTCGACGAGGCGGGAATCTCCCACGCGGGCCTGGCTGCCCACGTCAATCAGGCGGGGAAGAGGCGCGGCCTCGCCCTGCGGTACGAACACACCGCCGTCTCCCGGTGGTTGAAGGGCCAGCGCCCACGCGGCCAGGTGCCCGACCTGATCTGCGAGGTACTCGCGGGGCGGCTCCAGCGCACCGTCACCCTCGACGACATCGGCCTCGGCGTGCCGGGCCTGCCGGCCGTCGGACACCACACCATGGCCTCGACGCTCTCCGGTTTCGTGGAGCGGGCCACGGCCCTGTGGCGCTCGGACGAACAGCAGCGCCCGCACCTCCTCGGCGCACCCGCGGTCACGGGAACACCCGCGGTGATGCCCGTATGGGAGTGGGAGAACCCGCCCGAGGACGTGGACGTGTCGCGCGGCGGCAGGCACCAGGTGAGCACGGCTGACATCGACATGATGCGCGCGGCCCGCGCCCACTACGAGCAGATGTACCGCAAGGCCGGCGGCATCGCGACCCGCACCCGCATCGTCGGCTTCCTCAACGCCGAGGCCGCGCCCCTGCTGCGCGGCAGCTACACGGACGAGACGGGGCGCCAACTGCACAGATCCACCGGCGGGTTGGTGGCCATCGCCGGTATCTGCGCCTATGACTCGGACGCGCACGGCCTGGCCCAGCGCTACTTCCACCAGGCCCTGCGCCTGGCAAAGGCCAGCGGCGACAGGGGACTTGGCGCCTACGTCATCGCGCTGCTCGTCAACCAGTCCCTGTTCATGCGCGAGTACCGCCAGGCGGTGGCCTTCGCGGAGGCCGCCCTGCGTGCCGCGGGGCGGGAACTGACCCCGGCACTCGCCTCCGATCTCTACGCCATGCAGGCCAAGTCGTACGCACACCTGGGCGACGGCAGCAGCGCCCTGTCCTGCATCCGGCGTGCCGAAGGCGCGGCGGACCGCATCCGGCGTGGGCGCGAGCCTGACGAGACGGGCTATGTCCAGCCCGGACTCGTCAACGTACAAGTGGCGGAGGCGCTGCTCAGCCTCGGCGACCTCGCGGGAGCGTACGAACATGCGGCGGCGGCGGTGGACACGCCGGCTCACGACCGGGGCCGGGTGCACCGGCTCGCCATGCTCAGCCAGATCGAACTGCGCCAGGGAAACACCGACGAGGCGGTGGCCACGGCGGTGGAAATGGCGGAGCAGGCACGGGGGATGGAGTCCCAACGGCTGCGCGACCGGCTGCGGGCCGTGCGGGAACACCTGGTACGCAGCGACTGCGCGGGCACGGCCGAGGCGGCCGAACTCATCGACGGGGCGCTGCGCGTACCGCTGTGACGTGAGGCGCGCACCACTGCTCTGAACACCCTCCTGCTGCGATATTGCCATCTACTCGGCGGAAGGTGGCAGAACCGTGCAGTGGACGAAACAAAGCGAACAAACTGTGTATGGAAACAGGTGGTTCACGGTCAATCTGGCAGACGTGGAGCTGCCCGACGGCCGGCACCTCGACCACTTCCTGATACGGCTGCGGCCCGTCGCCGTGGCCACCGCGGTCAACGAGTCCAACGAGGTGCTGCTGCTCTGGCGGCACCGCTTCATCACGGACAGCTGGGGCTGGGAACTCGCGGCCGGCGTCGTCGAGGACGGCGAGGACCTCGCGTACGCGGCAGCCCGGGAAATGGAGGAAGAGACCGGCTGGCGGCCGGGCCCGTTACGACACCTGATGAGTGTCGAGCCGTCCAATGGGCTCACCGATGCGAGGCACCACATCTACTGGTCGGATGAGTGCACCTACATCGGTCATCCCGAGGACGACTTCGAGTCCGACCGCCGTGAATGGGTCCCACTCAAACTCGTCCCTGACATGGTGGCCCGCGGAGAAGTACCGGCCGCCAACATGGCGGCGGCCCTACTTCTCCTGCACCACCTGCGCCTGGGCCAGGACGCGCACTAACGACCGATGGCCTGCCAAACTGCCACGGCTAACGCACCGACCGCCGTCAAGGCGAGAAGTGCGGGCAGCGGCCAGCGTGTGTGCTCGAGTGCGGTGATCCTCACGGTCAACTCGTCCTGGTTCTTGACGCTCTGTTCGTCGTGTTGGGTGAGCAACGCCAGCTGTCCGTCGACGCGGGTCAGACCCACGTCCAAGCTGCGGCGTAACTCGGCGAGTTCTTCGGGGACCACCCGATGCTCGGGGTCGGCGGTCACTGGTCCGCTCCTTTCTGTAGCTGTCGATCCCCCTGATGCACACGGAAAGTCAACTCGCCTGGTGGCCGGGGCGGGAGAGTGTGCGAAGGGCATATGCGAGCCCATGGCGCACACGGTGTGTGAACGCCGCGGGCCCGGCACTCGATCGAGTGCCGGGCCCGCGTGCGGTGCGAAGTTCCGGGTGCAGGTGTGAGCCGCGTCAGCCGTACGGGTAGAAGCCCGAGCCGGACTTGCGGCCGAGCCTGCCTGCGTCCACCATCCGCTGGAGCAGCGGGGGAGCGGCGTACAGCGGCTCCTTGTACTCGGCGTACATGCTGTCCGCGACCGAGGCGACGGTGTCGAGGCCGATCAGGTCGGCGAGCTTGAGCGGACCCATCGGGTGGGCGCAGCCCATCTCCATGCCGTTGTCGATGTCCTCGCGGCTCGCGATGCCCGACTCGAACATCCGGATCGCGGAGAGCAGATACGGGATGAGCAGCGCGTTGACCACGAAGCCCGAGCGGTCCTGGGCGCGGATCGCGTGCTTGCCGAGCACCTTCTCGACCATGGACTGCGCGCGGCTGATCGTCCCCTCGGACGTGGTGAGCGCGGGGATCAGCTCGACGAGCTGCTGCACCGGGGCCGGGTTGAAGAAGTGGATGCCGATGACGGCGTCGGGGCGCGAGGTCGCGACGGCCAGCTTCACCAGCGGGATGGAGGAGGTGTTGGAGGCGAGGATCGCGTCCTGCCGGGTCACCACCTGGTCGAGTACCTGGAAGATCTCGGTCTTGACCGCCTCGTTCTCGACGACCGCCTCGATGACGAGGTCGCGGTCGGAGAACTCCCCGAGGTCGGTCGTGAAGCTGAGGCGGGCGAGCGTCTCGTCCCGCTCCTCCTCCGAGATCTTGCCGCGCTCGGCGGCCTTGGAGAGGGAGTTGTAGAGCCGGGTGCGGCCGATCTCCAGGGCCTCGCCGGTGGTCTCCGCGACCATCACGTCCAGTCCGGAGCGGGCGCAGACCTCCGCGATCCCGGCGCCCATCTGGCCGCAGCCCACTACTCCGACGCGTGCGATGTCGGGCATAGAGTCGGTCACCTCGTGCCTTTCGCTGATCAACGGGCGGGCAGTCCCCCGTATGGATGCGGTGTCTGCCCCAGCGGTGAACGTTACCGCCGAACCTCAGGTGCGTGACGTGCCGGGTCGGGCATGCTGTCCGGTACAAGCAGCGGTTCCGGCGGATATACAGGCCAGGGGGCGAGCGGATGAGGCGTATGTCACGCCGAGGTTTCACGATTGCGGCAGCCGCGATGGTGGCGGGGCTCACAGCCGCGGGGGACGCGGCGGCGGTGCCCGGGAAGGCCCCCTCGCGCCGGGAACTGCGGGGCATGTGGCTGGCGACCGTCGTCAACCGCGACTGGCCCTCGAAGCCCGGACTGCCGGCGGCCGAGCAGCGCGCCGAACTGATCGCCCATCTCGACACGGCCGTACGGCGCCGGCTGAACGCCGTGGTCTTCCAAGTGCGGCCCACCGCCGACGCGTTGTGGCCGTCGCCGTACGAACCGTGGGCGGAGTGCCTCACCGGCGTGCAGGGCAAGCACCCCGGCTGGGACCCGCTGGGCACGGCCGTGGCCGAGGCGCACAGCAGGGGCCTCGAACTGCACGCCTGGTTCAACCCCTTCCGCATCGCCAACCACACGGACCCCTCGCGCCTCGTCCCGACGCACCCCGCGCGGCTGCACCCCGAGTGGGTCGTGCCCTACGGCGGGAAGCTCTACTACAACCCCGGTCTGCCCGAGGTGCGGCGCTTCGTCCAGGACGCGATGCTCGACGCCGTGCGCCACTACGCGATCGACGCGGTGCACTGGGACGACTACTTCTACCCGTACCCGGTCGCCGGGCAGGTCTTCGACGACGACGAGGCCTTCGCGCTCCACGGCGGCGGCTTCCCGGACCGTGCCGCCTGGCGGCGCGACAACATCGACCGCCTGGTGCGCGAGATGGGGACGCGGATCAAGAAGGCGCGTAAGCGCGTGCAGTTCGGGGTCAGTCCGTTCGGGGTCTGGCGCAACGCCTCGACCGATCCGCTCGGTTCGGACACCCGGGCGGGCGTGCAGACGTACGACGATCTGTACGCCGACACCCGCGGCTGGGTCAAGAAGGGCTGGCTCGACTACATCTGCCCGCAGCTCTACTGGAACATCGGCTTCGCCGCCGCGGACTACGGCAAGCTGCTGCCCTGGTGGGCCGACGTCGTCGAGGGCACGGGCGTGCGGCTGTATGTGGGGGAGGCCCTCTACAAGGCGGGCGACCCCGCGCAGGCCGCCCCCTGGCAGGACCCCGCCGAGCTGTCCCGCCACCTCACGTACGCCAAGAAGTTCCCGCAGGCGCGCGGCCATGTGTACTTCTCGGCGAAGGAAGTGGGCGTGGACAAGATCGGCGCGATGGCGCGGGTGGTCGCCGACCACTACCGAAAGCCGGCCGAGCCACCCCGCTGACCGGTCCCGCGCCCGGAGTCAGGAAGCCGGGTCCTGATGCCGTACGACGGTGTCGGGGCCCGGTGACAGCAGCGTCTCGTGGCCGTCGTCGAAGCGGACGCGATACGGCGGACCGCCGTTCGCGCCGAGCACCTCGACGACCTGTGCGATCCGGTCGTGCTGCCCGACGGTCCTGCCGTGCAGCACCAGCTCGTCGCCTACGGTTGCACGCATCTGGAGCGACCTCCTCGTCCCACCCTGCGGTTGCTTTCCGTGGCCGTCAGTCTACGTCCGGTGGCCGGACCTGGGGCCCGGCCGTCGGCGTCTAGCCGCGGGCCCGTTGCGTGACCGCGATGCACACGAGGACGGCGGCGGCGGTCAGCGGTGCGGCGATCGTGAGGTGCTCGCCGAGCAGGAACACCGACCAGACCAGCGTGAGCAGCGGCTGCGCGAGCTGGAGCTGGCTGGCCTTGGGCACGCCGATCGCCGCCATGCCGCGGTACCAGACGACCAGGCCGAGGAACTGCGAGCCGATGGCCGCGTAGAGCAGCCCCGCCGTGCTGTGCCCGGTGAGCTGGAAGGACTCGTACTGGAGGGCGAAGGCGGCCCCCGCCACGGCGAGCGGCAGGCACAGGACCAGCGCCCAGCCGATGACCTGCCAGCCCGGCATCTCGCGCGCGAGACGGCCACCCTCCGTGTAGCCGGCGGCGCAGATGAGGAGCGAGGCGAAGAGGTACAGGTCGGCGGTCGACAGGGCGCCGCCGCTCTGCTGGACCGTGAACGCGATCACCGCCGCCGCGCCGGCGAGGGCCGCGGTCCAGAACGTCCGCGAGGGCCGTGCCCCGGTGCGCAGCGCCGAGAACACGGCGGTGGTCAGCGGGAGCAGGCCGACGACCACGGCCGCGTGGGCGGTGGTGGACGTCTGCAGGGCGAGCGTGGTGAGCAGCGGGAAGCCGACGACGACCCCGGCGGCGACGACGGCGAGCCCGGCCCAGTGGCGGCGTGCGGGCAGCGGGACGCGCAGGGCGAGCAGGGCGCCGCCCGCGATGACCGCGCTCAGTACGACGCGCAGGGCCACGAACGACCAGGGGCCGATGCCCTCCAGGCCCCAGGCGGTGGAGGGAAAGGTGAGCGAGAAGGCGGTGACGCCGAGCGCGGCCATGACGGTGCCTGCGCGGCGGGAGCTGTCCTGCGGGATCTCCGCGGCTGCGGGAACCGCTATCCGGCTCGGGCGAGTAGCGCTATCCTGTGCTGTCATGCAAGATAGTAGCAGTGTCGCTGAGTTGGCAAAACAGTTGCGGGTCGAGCTGAACCGCTACTCACCCGGTGAAAAGCTGCCGTCGAGCCGGTCTCTGGTCGACCGTTTCAGGGTCAGTCCGGTGACGGTGTCGCGGGCCCTGGGGCAGCTGGCAGCCGAGGGCCTGGTCGTCACGCGGCCGGGCGCCGGTGTCTTCCGTGCGGAGCCGCAGGGCGCCGCCGCACCCGCGGGGGACACCTCGTGGCAGGAGGTGTCGCTGAGCGCCGACGCGGCCACGGAGCTCGTGCCGCGGGCGGTGGACGCCTCCGGGGTCCTGGTCACGCTGGCGGCGCCCTCGCACGGCGTCATCGAGTTCAACGGCGGCTATCTGCACCCGTCGCTGCAACCCGAGCGCGCGATGGCGGCGGCCCTCGCCCGGGCGGGGCGGCGGCCCGGCGCGTGGGGGAGGCCGCCGATCGACGGCCTGCCCGAGCTGCGGGAGTGGTTCGCGCGGGGCATCGGCGGCGCGATCACGGCCGCCGAGGTGCTGATCACCGCGGGCGGCCAGAGCGGGCTCACCACGGCGCTGCGGGCGCTCGCGCCGCCGGGTGCGCCGGTCCTCGTCGAGTCGCCCACGTATCCCGGCATGCTGGCCATCGCCCGCGCGGCGGGCCTGCGGCCGGTCCCGGTGCCGGTGGACGAGGACGGCGTACGCCCCGAGCTGCTCGCCGCGGCGTTCAGGGCCACGGGGGCGCGGGTGTTCGTCTGCCAGCCGCTGTTCCAGAACCCGACGGGGGCGGTGCTGTCGGCCGAGCGGCGCCCGGAGGTGCTGCGCATCGCGCGCGAGGCCGGGGCCTTCGTCATCGAGGACGACTTCGTGCGCCGCCTCGTCCACGAGGACGCGGGGCCGCTGCCGAGGCCCCTGCAGTCCGACGACCCCGACGGAGTCGTCGTGCACGTCTGTTCGCTCACCAAGGCCACGTCGCCGAGCTTCCGGGTGAGCGCGCTCGCGGCCCGCGGGCCAGTCCTGGAACGGCTGCGCGCGATCCAGGTCGTCGACCACTTCTTCGTGCCGAGACCGCTCCAGGAGGCGGCGCTGGAACTGGTCGGCTCCCCGGCCTGGCCGCGCCATCTGCGGCGCGTGGCGGGCGAGTTGAAGGACCGCAGGGACGCGATGGCAGCGGCCCTGCGCCTGAACCTGCCCGAACTCGCCCTGCCGCACATCCCCGCGGGCGGCTACCTCCTGTGGCTGCGCCTGCCCGACGGCACGGACGAGTCGGCCCTGACGGGCGCGGCCCTCCGCGCAGGCGTCGCGGTGGCCCCCGGCCGCCCCTACTTCGCGGCCGAACCCCCGGCGGCACACCTGAGGATGAGCTTCGCGGCGGTCGCCGGGGCCGGGGAGATCGCCGAGGGGGTACGGAGGCTGCGCGTGGCGTTCGACGAGGTGCGGGGGGCCTCCCGCTGAGGCGGGCTGGCTGCTGGCTGGTCGCGAGGCTCGTGGCTCCGGTGCGGCCTTGACCTGCGCAGCCGAGCCCTCCAGGATCACCGCATGTTTGTTCGCGTCTCGGTGGCCGAGGGCCGCACGACATGTGGGGGCCGGCCGTGAGTCCGGCATGGCCGGGGGAGGCCCTGTCCGAGGAGTTCGGCGCTGCCTGGCAGCGGCTCGCTCCGGCGGCCAGGCGCTGCCTCGAACTCGCCCACCGATCCCTGCGTGGCGGCGGGCTCGCGGTCGGCGCAGTGCTCACCGACGAGGCGGGGGCGATCGTCGCCGAGGGGCGCAACCGGGCGTACGACCCTCCGGGCGGGGACGACGTCCTCCAGGGGACGCCCCTCGCGCACGCGGAGATGAACGCACTTGCGAGCGTGCGTACGGAGCGGGAACTGGGTGGTCATGTCCTGTGGAGCAGCCACGAGCCGTGCGCGATGTGCGCTGCGGCGGCCGCCTTCACGGGGGTCGGGACGGTGCGGTACGTCGCGCGTGACCCGTGGGCGCTGGCCACCGGGCAACCGTCGTCGTCGGCGGAAGCCTTGGGGGATGTCGCCTGGGAGACGTGTGCCAACGTCCTGTTCCTGCGCGGCATCGTGCAGCTGCGCGGCGCCGGGCATCCGACCGTGCGGAGCAACGCGGCGATCGCCCCGGAAGCCGTACGGATCGCTACCGGTCCGGATTTTCCGGAGACGGAGGACGTAGCGGAGCTGTGCGCGGCGCTGTGGGGTCGCATCGCGTGTACGCCGTCGTGAGGATCAGGTCCTTGGTGGGGCCCGCCACCCGCCAGCGCGTCAGCCAGCGGCGGTCGTCGTACACCTCGAACTCGCCCCGGTAGAGATCGAGTCCGCACGGGTGGTCGGCGGTGTGACGGCCGGTGCGCAGGTCCAGGTCGTGGAAGGGGCGGCCGTCGGCGAACTGGACGTGCGCGGTGGCCGGGTCGCCCCCCGGCACGAAGCGGAGGGTGCGTTCGGCGGGGCGGGGGGTGCCGCGCCAGGTGAAGACGCCGGACTCGTGGCTCAGGAGGCCGCCGTCGTCGGACGGGGTGAACACCGTCGTGCCCGAGAAGTGCCCCTCCGCGTTGCCCGCCAGATCCCGCGCCGTCCGTACCACCTGCCAGGCCCCGGCCAGGTACGCCAGCACGTCCGGCACGCCATGTCGCGTGCCGTCGTGCGTGGCTGCTTCATCCGGAAAGGGCATGCCCGCAGGCTACGCGGCCGCCGTCCCCGGCCTGCGTCCCGGGATGTCTACTTGTCGACGAATCCGAGGCTGTTCTCGTCGTACCGCGTCCCTGCGACCGCACCCGCCGGTGCCGCCGCGTCGATCGCCGCGAGTTCCTCCGCGGACAGCTCGACGGCGAGCGCGCCCAGGTTCTCCGTGAGGTACTTCTCCCGGCGCGTGCCCGGGATCGGCACCACGTCGTCGCCGCGGTGCTGCACCCAGGCGAGGGCGAGCTGCCCCGCGGTGACGCCCTTCTCCTCGGCCAGCTTGTTGAGGGCGGTGACGATGGGCAGATTGCGCTCCAGGTTCCCGTCGGCGAACCGCGGCTGGCTGCGCCGCATGTCCCCTTCCTGGAGACCGGCGACCGAGGTGTAGCGCCCGGTCAGGAAGCCGCGCCCGAGCGGTGAGAACGGCACGATGCCGATGCCGAGCTCGCGGCAGACCGGCGCGATCTCCGCCTCCAGGTCCCGCGTCCACAGCGACCACTCGCTCTGCAGCGCGGCGATCGGATGCACCGCGTGCGCCCGCCGGATCGTGCCCGCGCTCGCCTCGGAGAGCTCGAGGTGACGTACCTTCCCGGCCTCGACGAGCTCCGCCATCGCACCGACGGTCTCCTCGATGGGCACGTTCTGGTCGACGCGGTGCAGGTAGTACAGGTCGATGTGGTCGACCCCGAGCCGCCGCAGCGAGGCATCGCACGCCTGACGTACGTAGGCGGCGTCGCCCCTGATCTCCACCGGCTCGCCGAGGCGGTTGGCGAAGCCGAACTTCGTGGCGAGAACGGCCTGCTCGCGCCGGCCGGCCAGCGCGCGGCCGATCAGCTCTTCGTTGTGCCCCGCGCCGTAGAAGTCGGAGGTGTCGAGCAGGGTGACGCCGAGGTCGAGGGCGCGGTGGAGCGTCGCGATGGACTGCGCGTCGTCCGAGGCGCCGTACGCATGGCTCATCCCCATGCAGCCGAGCCCCTGCGCCGAGACGGTCAGTGCGCCGAGACGGCGGGTGGGAACGCTGGTCATGCCGGTACCTCCAGGTGGAGCAGTGTGCCCTGGTGCGGGCGGACGGCTCCGACCCTAGGAGCTGGAGTCGACTCCAAGTCAAACCAGTTCGGGGGGCCTTGAGGTGTTCCCGGCTTACACGGCGTTCCCTGCGTTCCCGGCGTTCACTTCTGGTCCGCCGCCGCGTACAGCGCCGCCACATCGATCTTCTGCATGCCGAGCATCGCCGCCATGGCGCGCTGGGCCCGTGCCGGGTCGGGGTCGGACACGAGTTCTTCCAGGGCGGTGGGGACGACCTGCCAGGAGAGGCCGAACTTGTCCTTGAGCCAGCCGCAGGGGCCTTCCTCGCCGCCGTCGGAGAGCTTCGTCCAGTAGTGGTCGACCTCTTCCTGGTCGGCGCAGTCGATCGTCAGGGAGAGTGCCTCGTTGAAGGTGAACTGGGGGCCTCCGTTGAGCGCCAGGTACGGCTGGCCGTCGAGCTCGAACTCGACGGTCATCACGGTCCCCGCAGGGCGCGGCCCCGCGTCGCCGTAGTGGGAGACGTTCGTGATCTTCGAGTTCGGGAAGACGGAGACGTAGAACGTGGCGGCTTCCTCGCCCTGTGTGTCGAACCAGAGGGTGGGCGTGATGCGAGGCATGACTCTCTCCTGTCGTCGGGCGGGTCAGTGCGGGCGTCTGACTGTCTCTGCCTGTCTGGCTGGCCGTCTGTCTGTCTGTAGTGACCCTCGCCCTCGCGCGAACTCATCGCAGGTGGGCGCCCCGGATCTCGTTGCATAAAACTGCGGCTGCACGTATAGTCATGCCATCTAGGAGGAGGGTTCCATGGCGGTACGCGCAGCAGTGGCAGGAGCGAGTGGGTACGCGGGCGGTGAATTGCTGCGTCTGCTGCTCGCCCACCCCGAGGTGGAGATCGGCGCCCTGACCGGCAACTCGAACGCCGGCCAGCGTCTGGGTGCGCTGCAGCCGCACCTGATGCCGCTCGCCGACCGCGTCCTGGAGCCGACCACCGCCGACGTCCTCGCCGGTCATGATGTCGTCTTCCTCGCCCTGCCCCACGGCCAGTCCGCCGCCGTGGCCGAGCAGCTCGGCCCTGACGTCCTCGTCGTCGACATGGGCGCCGACTTCCGGCTGGCGGACGCGGGCGACTGGGAGAAGTTCTACGGCAGCGCACACGCCGGCACCTGGCCCTACGGCCTGCCCGAGCTGCCGGGCGCCCGCGCGGCCCTCGAAGGGTCCAAGCGCATCGCCGTGCCCGGCTGCTATCCCACGGCCGTCTCCCTCGCCCTCTTTCCCGCGTACGCCGCCGGGCTCGCCGAGGCCGAAGCGGTGATCGTCGCGGCTTCCGGGTCCTCGGGCGCGGGCAAGGCGGCCAAGCCGCACCTGCTGGGCTCCGAGGTGATGGGCTCCATGTCGCCGTACGGCGTGGGCGGCGTCCACCGGCACACCCCCGAGATGATCCAGAACCTCTCCGCAGCCGCGGGCGCCCCCGTCACCGTCTCCTTCACGCCCACCCTGGCCCCGATGCCCCGCGGCATCCTCGCCACGTGCAGCGCGAAGGCGACGGACGGCGTCACCGCCGAGTCCGTGCGGGCCGCGTACGAGAAGGCCTATGCGGACGAGCCCTTCGTGCACCTGCTCCCCGAGGGGCAGTGGCCCGCGACCGCCGCCGTGTACGGCTCGAACGCCGTGCAGATCCAGGTCGCGTACGACGAGGCGGCGGGGCGCGTCATCGTGATCAGCGCCATCGACAACCTCACCAAGGGCACCGCGGGCGGCGCCCTGCAGAGCATGAACATCGCCCTCGGCCTCGACGAGGCCACCGGGCTCTCTACGATCGGAGTGGCACCGTGAGCGTCACGGCAGCTAAGGGATTCACGGCGGCGGGCATCGCCGCCGGGATCAAGGAGAACGGCAACCCGGACCTGGCCCTCGTGGTCAACACCGGGCCCCGCCTGGCCGCCGCGGGCGTCTTCACCTCCAACCGCGTCAAGGCCGCCCCCGTCCTCTGGTCGGAGCAGGTCGTCAAGGGCGGGCTCATCTCCGCCGTCGTCCTCAACTCCGGTGGCGCCAACGCCTGTACGGGCCCGCAGGGCTTCCAGGACACGCACGCCACCGCCGAGAAGGTCGCCGAGACCCTCGACCTGAACGCGGGCGAGGTCGCCGTCGCGTCGACCGGGCTCATCGGCGTCACGCTCCCCATGGACAAGCTCCTGCCGGGAGTCGAGAGCGCGGCCGGTGAACTCTCCGCGCACGGCGGCGAGAAGGCCGCCATCGCCATCAAGACCACCGACAGTGTGCACAAGACGGCCGTGGTCACCCAGGACGGGTGGACGGTCGGCGGTATGGCCAAGGGCGCGGGCATGCTCGCCCCCGGGCTCGCCACGATGCTGGTCGTCCTCACCACGGACGCCGACCTTGAAGCCGATGTCCTGGACAAGGCCCTGCGGGACGCCACGAAGGTCACCTTCGACCGCGTCGACTCCGACGGCTGCATGTCCACGAACGACACGGTGCTGCTCCTCGCCTCCGGTGCTTCACAAGTCGCCCCGGGGTATGCCGAGTTCGCCGAGGTCGTCCGTACCGTCTGCGACGACCTCGCCCGCCAGCTCATCGGCGACGCCGAGGGCGCGAGCAAGGACATCCGGATCGAGGTCGTCAACGCCGCCTCCGAGGACGACGCCGTCGAGGTGGGTCGCTCCATCGCCCGCAACAACCTCCTCAAGTGCGCCCTTCACGGCGAGGACCCCAACTGGGGCCGCGTGCTCTCCGCCATCGGCACGACGAAGGCCGCCTTCGAGCCCGACCAGCTGAACGTCGCCATCAACGGCGTATGGGTCTGCAAGAACGGCAGCGTCGGCGAGGACCGCGACCTGGTCGACATGCGCTACCGGGAGATCAAGATCACCGCGGATCTGGCGGCAGGCACCGCCGAGCCGGTCGTGATCTGGGCCAACGACCTCACCGCCGACTACGTCCACGAGAACAGCGCGTACTCCTCATGAGCGGCGACACGAGCGGCGATATGAGCGGCGACACGAGTGGGAACACGAGCAGCAACCCGACCGCGCGGAAGCACACCGCGCTCCCCAAGGCGCAGATCCTCATCGAGGCGCTGCCCTGGCTGACCAGGCACCGCGGCAAGACCGTCGTCATCAAGTTCGGCGGTAACGCCATGGTGGACGAGGAACTGAAGGCCGCCTTCGCGCAGGACGTCGTCTTCCTGCACCACGCGGGGCTCAAGCCTGTCGTCGTGCACGGCGGCGGACCGCAGATCAGCAAGGCCCTGGACCGGCACGGCATCGTCAGCGAGTTCAAGGCGGGCCTGCGCGTCACCACCGAGGACGCCATGGACGTCGTACGGATGGTGCTCGCGGGCCAGGTCCAGCGCGAGCTGGTCGGCCTGCTCAACCAGCACGGCCCGCTCGCCGTCGGCCTCACCGGCGAGGACGCGCACACCATCACCGCCACCAAGCACCAGCCTCGCATCGAGGGCGAGTTGGTCGACATCGGCCGCGTCGGCGAGATCACCGAGATCGACACCGGCGCCATCGAGGCGCTGCTCGCCGACGGCCGTATCCCGGTGGTCTCCTCGATCGCCCGCTCCCAGGACGACGGACATGTCTACAACGTCAATGCTGATACGGCGGCTGCGGCACTTGCGGCTGCGCTGGACGCCGAGACCCTCATGGTCCTCACGGACGTCGAGGGCCTCTATGAGGACTGGCCGAACAGCGACGAGGTGATCAGCCGCCTGACCGCGAAGGAGCTGGAGAAGCTCCTTCCCGAGCTGGCGAGCGGCATGGTCCCGAAGATGGAGGGCTGTCTGCACGCCGTGCGCAACGGCGTCGAGACGGCCCGCGTGATCGACGGGCGGGTCCAGCACTCGATCCTCCTGGAGATCTTCACCGACGAGGGCATCGGCACGATGGTCGTGCCGGACGCGCCTGTGGACGACATGGAGGGGGAAGCGGCATGACCGGCAACGAGGAGTTGACCAAGCGCTGGCAGGACGCGCTGATGGACAACTACGGCACGCCCAGGCTGCCCCTGGTCCGCGGCGCGGGCAGCAAGCTGTGGGACGCCGACGGCAAGGAGTACGTCGACTTCGTCGGCGGCATCGCGGTCAACGCGCTCGGCCACGCCCACCCGGCGGTCGTCGAGGCCGTCAGCACCCAGATCGCCTCCCTCGGCCACGTCTCGAACCTTTTCGTCGCCGAGCCGCCGGTCGCGCTCGCGGAGCGGCTGCTCCAGCTCTTCGGGCGCGAAGGCCGGGTGTACTTCTGCAACTCCGGCGCCGAGGCCAACGAAGGCGCCGTCAAGATCGGCCGCCTGACCGGGCGTTCGCACATGGTCGCCACGGACGGCGGCTTCCACGGCCGGACGATGGGGGCGCTCGCGCTCACCGGCCAGCCCGGAAAGCGGGAGCCGTTCCTGCCGCTGCCCGGCGACGTCACGCATGTGCCGTACGGCGACGTCGAGGCCCTGCGGGCAGCGGTCACCGAGGAGACCGCCCTCGTCGTCATCGAACCCATCCAGGGCGAGAAGGGCGTGGTCGTGCCGCCCGCGGGCTACCTCAAGGCGGCCCGCGACATCACCAAGGCCACCGGCACCCTCCTCGTCCTCGACGAGGTGCAGACCGGGATCGGCCGTACCGGCCACTGGTTCGAGTACCTCGCGCACGAGGGCGTCCAGCCCGACGTCGTCACGCTCGCGAAGGGTCTCGGCGGCGGCCTGCCGCTCGGCGCGACGGTCGCGTTCGGCGCGGCGGCCGAGCTCCTCAAGCCCGGCCACCACGGAACGACGTTCGGCGGAAACCCGGTGGCGTGCGCCGCGGGACTCGCGGTGCTCGACACGATCGAGGCCGATGGACTCCTGGACAACGTGAAGCGCACGAGCGAGCGGCTGCGCGACGGAATCGAGTCACTCGGACACCCGCTCGTGGGCCATGTCCGGGGTGCGGGCCTGCTGCTGGGTATCGTGCTCACCGAGCCGCTCGCGCCCCAGGTGCAGCAGGCGGCTCAGGACGCCGGCTTCCTGGTGAACGCGCCCGCCCCCGATGTCGTACGGCTGATGCCGCCGCTGAACGTGCGCGACGACGAGGTGGACGCGCTGCTGCGGGCCCTGCCCGGCGTGCTTGACCAGGCCACCGTGGCCAACGGGGACGGACGATCCGGAGAATGAGACGACGATGAGCCAGGCGCAAGGCAACGAGCACGCGGAACACCCGGATCACGCCGGGCCCGCCGTGCCGCAGACCCGCACCGCACGCCACCGCCGGATCGTGGACATCCTCAACCGGCAGCCCGTGCGCTCCCAGAGCCAGCTGGCGAAGCTGCTGGCGGACGACGGGCTCACGGTCACGCAGGCGACGCTCTCGCGGGACCTGGACGAGCTGAACGCCGTGAAGATCCGCAACGCAGAGGGCGACCTCATCTACGCGGTGCCGAGCGAGGGCGGCTTCCGCACGCCGCGTGCGCCGCTGGGGGAGTCCGCCAAGGAGGAGCGGATGCGTCGCCTCTCGGCGGAGCTGCTGATCTCCGCCGAAGCCTCGGCCAACCTCGTCGTCCTGCGAACGCCGCCGGGCGCCGCCCAGTTCCTCGCCTCGGCGATCGACCAGGCGGAGCTGCATGACATCTTGGGGACGATCGCGGGGGACGACACGCTGATGCTGATCAGCAGGGAGGCTACTGGGGGGCAGGCCCTGGCCGATCACTTGCTGCGCCTGGCTTCGAACGAACACTGAGTTTCCCGACGGACGGGCTGGAAATCCAGCCCGTCCGGCGTTTGAGGACGAACTCGGCGGAGCCGGTGATGGCGGCAGCCAAGGCCCCCGCGCCGAGCGGCCCGCGGCGGAGCCGCAAAATGTCACTGTCGGGAAGGGGCGGGGTTGGGGAACGAGTAGTGCTCCTACCCCAGCACCCCACCCAGCGGATCATCCCCAAGAAACGCCACCAACTCCGCAAGCCCCGGCGAAGTAGCGGGCCCCCGCCGCGTCACCGCACAAGCCGCCGCAGCGTTCGCGCCCCGCGCAGCGGTGAGAGGATCGAGCCCCCGCCCCAACAGGGCGAGGAACGCGCCCACATGGGCATCCCCGGCACCGTTACTGTCCACCGCGTCCACGGGAAACCCGGGCACATGCACCACCCCACCCAAGCCCGGCGCAGTCACCCAGCACCCATCCTTGTCGGCCCGCACCAACACCCCCGCCCCCGGCGCGAGCCGCCCCCGCAGGGCGGCAGCGGCGGCCCGCGGCTCGGAGTGGCCGCTCATCAGGCGGGCCTCACGCGCGTTGCAGCTCAGCCAGTCGGTCCGCGCGAGGACCGGCTCCAGGACGGACGCCGGGATGTCGGCGACCAGCGGCGCCGGATCGAAACAGACCCGCACATCGCCCGGCAGCCCCGCCGCGAACGCGGACAGCAGCGGACCGTTGACCTCCATCACGAGGCCGTACCCGGACAGTTGGACCGTGTCGCCCGCCCGCAGCGCCCCCGCGACCACGCCCGTCTCCGCCGCCGTCATCCGCGCGTCCACCCCGAAACTGGTCACGAACGTCCGCTCGCCCCCGGCGTCCACCAGCGCCACGCAGAACCCCGTGTCCCCGTCCGTACGCACCGGGAGCAGCGTCCCGATGCCCTCCTCGGCGAGGGAGCGGCGGACGAGGTCTCCGTACGGCCCGGTCCCGTGCAGCCCCGCGTACACCGCCTCCGACCCCAGCCGCCGCGCCGCCGTCAGGGCGTTGAAGCCGCCGCCCGCGTACAGCTCCGTACGGGAGCCGATCACGTCGCCGCCCCGTTCGGGCAGCGCGGGGACCTCGATGACGAGGTCGGCGATGACGTTCCCCGCGAGGACGAGGCGGGGAGAAGCTGCGGTGGTGCTCATCGGACGGGCTCCTCGACTGCTGAGGTGGACGCGGGAGTTGATGAAAGGGAGCCGCGTCCGCCGAGCGCCGCGTAGACCGCCGCGCCCACCACGATGGACACCGCCCAGCCGAGCCCGTTGACCCCGAACCATGTGTCGGCCAGCGGCCCGGAGAACCACACGTCGTCCGCGCCCGTACCGGCGGTGGTGAACAGGAGCCCCGACACGATCGCCGCGACCCACGCGAGCACGGCGGGCATCCGGAAGCCGCCCGTGTACCAGTAGCGGCTGGTCCGCGAGGTGTCCATCAGGGCGTCGGGGTCGTAGTCGCGGCCCCGCAGCATGTCGACCGCGATCACCCCGATCCAGGCGGAGATCGGCACGGCGAGGAGGGTGAGGAAGGTGGAGAAGGGCCCGTAGAAGTCGTCGGCGATCAGCATGAAGTAGATGCCGCCGAGGAACATCAGGACGATGTCGATGACCACGGCCCAGGCCCGCGGCACCCGCAGACCCAGCGTGATCATGGTGAGCCCCGCCGAGTAGGTCGACAGGTGGTTGGACATCAGCAGGCCGCCGAAGGCCGCGATCAGATACGGGATCGCCATCCAGGACGGCAGCATCGCGTTGATCGCGGAGACCGGGTCGGAGGACGTGGCGAGCGACGGGTCGCCTGCTGTCAGGAGCGAGCCGAGCGAGATGAGCAGCACGAGCGGGATGCCCGCGCCGAAGGCCGACGCGGTGACCAGGCGTCGCCCGGGGATCGTACGGGGGAGGTAACGGGCGTAGTCCGCACCGGCGTTGGCCCAGCCGATGCCCGTGCCCGCGGCGATGAATCCGATGCCGGCGACGACACCGCTGGCCGGCCCCGCCGGGGCTTCGAGGACCTTCGACCAGTCGACGGTCGCGACCAGGAAGCCCATCACGATCAGGTTCAGGACGCCGAACAGGACGGTCGCCCACTTGTTGATCCACATGATCGTGGCGTGTCCGAGGCCGCTGATCAGCAGCGTGCAGGCGATGAAGACCAGCAGGCAGAGCACGGTCAGGAAGGAGTTCCGGCGGACGTCGAAGGCCACGCCGAGGAGGGCGAGCAGCGCGTACGCCGCCGTGGTCGTCGTGATCGTCTCCCAGCCGACCCTGCTCAGCCAGCTGACGAGCGTCGGGCCCGCGTTGCCGCGCTGCCCGAACACCGCGCGGGAGAGCGTGAGGGCAGGCGCCCCGCCCTTCTTGCCCGCCAGGCTCAAGGCCCCCACCAGCGCGAACGACCCTACCGAGCCGACGATCGCGACCAGCGCGGCCTGCCAGATGTTGAGGCCGCGGAAGGCGACGAGCGTCGCGCCGAGCGGCAGACCCAGGATCGAGATGTTGGCGGCGAACCAGGTCCAGAACATCTGGCCGGCGTGGCCGTGACGTTCGCTGTCGGGGACCGGCTCGATCCCTCGGGTCTCCACGGTGCCGACCGACACGTTCTTCGTCGAAGCGGCCATGACGGAACCTCCTTGCGCGGTACGTGGGGCGGGGACGGGGAGTGGGCGGAGAGCTCTCGGTGGTCTCAGCGGTGGGTGAGCAACTGGGCCGTCAGCGGCTCCAGTTCGAGGTGGTTGACCGTGCGCAGGGTGCGTACGGCGTCGGCGGGGAGGCCCGCGAGGCCGCGTACCGATCCGGCGACCGCACCCGCGATCGCGGCGATGGTGTCGCTGTCGCCGCCGAGGTTCGCGGCGAGCAGCGCGCTGCGCCAGGGATCTCCGCCGGTCAGCGCGAGCACGGCGAACGCGGCGGGTACCGACTCCTGGCTGGCGACGCTGGTGCCGATGAGCGCGACGACCCGATCGAGGGCCGTGGCCTCGTCCAGGCCGGTCACCAGCTCGCGGGCCCAGGCGATCCTGGCGGAGATGTCGGCCCCGGCGATCCAGTTGCCGCGCCGGGCTCCGGCCCGCGCGGCGGCGACGGCGGCGTCGAAGGCGTCGTCGAGCGTGCCGCCCGCGACCCCTGTGCTCACCGCGGCGGCGACGGCCGCCGCGCCCGCGATGCCGATGTTCGTGTCATGGGTGACCTGGCAGGACTCCACGACCCGGTCGAGGAAGTCCGGCAGCGGATCGGCGGTGAAGGCGATGCCGACGGGGGTGACGCGCATCGCGGCGCCGTTGGTGGTGCCGTACCTGCCCGCCTCCTTGGGATCGGCGCCCGCCGCGACGGCGTCAAGGGCGGCCTTGGTGGACGGGCCGAGCAGGTCGAAGGACCCCTTGGCCTTCATCTCCCGCTCCCAGGAGAGGAGTTCGTCGGCGAACCGCAGCGGGCCGACGTGCCCGCCGCCCTCGACGAGCAGCCGCGCCACGATGACCGCCTGGTCGGTGTCGTCGGTGACGGCGCCGGCGGGCATCCCCGCGCTCACTGGGTTGTCGTCACGGGCGGGTTCGAACCCGGTCAGCGTGCCGTAGACGCGCACGACGTCCTCGCGGGACATGACCTGGGTCGGCATGCCGAGCGCGTCGCCGAGCGCGAGCCCGTAGAAGGCGCCGAGTGCCCGGTCGAGCAGGTCGGGCGGTGCGGTGGTCATCAGTGGCCTCCTCGGCCGGTGCGTACGTGCAGTTGGAACCGGGACGGGTCGAGCAGGCTCGTCACCTGCTCCACGACCTCCCCATCGGCATCGCGGAAGACCTGGGTGAGCCGGATGAACGGCTCACCGGGGGAGCGGTGGAGGTGCCCCGCGTCCCGGTCGCCGAGGCCGGACACCGCGATGCGGGCGTCGCTGGACGCGGCGACACGGCCCGCCGCCAGCAGCGTCCGGTTGAGGGAGCCGCCTTCGAGGCCGCGCTCGGGCAGGTCGGCGAGGGCGGGCACGGCGGGGACGCGGCTGCGCTCCAGGGAGACGCCCGCGCCGTCGGGCAGTCGCCTGACGCGGTCGAGGGCGACGAAGCGCGGTTCCGTCAGGCCGAGTTCGGCGGCCAGCTCCGGGTCCGTGATCCGCTCGAAGCGGAGGGTCTCGGTGGAGAGCTCGGTGCCCTGGTCGGCGAGCGCCCGGGTCCAGCCGAGCTGCTGGTCGAGCGGGGTGCCGTCGAACGTGACGATCGAACCGATCCCGGCGTGCGTCTCGATGAGCCCCTGCTCGCCGAGCGCGCTGAGCGCCTGCCGCACGGTCGTACGGCTGACGCCGAACCGCTCCCGCAGGGCATGCTCGCCGGGCAGGCGGCTGCCGTCGGCGTGGACTCCGGCGCGGATCTCGTCGGCGAGTACGTGCGCGACACGATGATGCTTATGAACCTGTCCAGGCATGTCTAGAAGCTAAGCGGAGCTGATCCGTCCTGTCTACGGCTGCCTGAAGATTCTTTGTGGCGGGGTTGCGGGGTGCCCGTCAGGCCTGCTCGGCCCGCCGTTCCGTCCGCCGCGCCCGGTGGGACATCCAGGCGGCGACGAGCGCCCCCGAGACGTTGTGCCACACGGAGAACACGGCGGCGGGCAGCGCGGCGAGCGGGCTGAAGTGGGCGGTTGCGAGCGAGGCCGCGAGCCCGGAGTTCTGCATCCCGACCTCGAAGGCCATGGCGCGCGACGCGGGCGGGCCCAGGCGGGCCAGCTTGCCCGCTCCGTAGCCGAGCGCGAGGCCGAGGCCGTTGTGCAGGACGACGGCGAGGAACACGAGCAGGGCGGCCGACTTGATGGCCGCCGCGCTGCCCGCGACGACGATGGCCACGATGACGGCGATGGTCACGGCGGACAGCCACGGCAGCGCACTGAGCACACGCCCGATGTAGCGCCCGAACAGCAGACGCACGACGAGACCGGCGATGACCGGGAGCAGCACGGTCTTGAGGATGTCCGTGACCATCGAACCCGCGTCCACGGGCAGGTACTCGCCCGCGAGGAGGAGGGTGAGCGGGGGAGTGATGAGCGGCGCGAGCACGGTCGACACGGTGGCGACCGAGACCGAGAGGGCCACGTCGCCGCGCGCCAGATAGGTCACGACATTGGACGCGGTCCCGCTCGGCGCGCAGCCGACGAGGATGACACCGGCGGCCAGTTGCGGCGAGAGCCCGAGAGCGTGCGCGATCAGCCAGCCGAGCCCCGGCATGATCACGTAATGCGCGACAAGGCCGAGCGCGACGGCCCAGGGCCGCTTGACGACACCCTGGAAGTCGAGCGGGGTCATGGTGAGCCCCATGCAGAACATCACGAGACCCAGGAGGTACGGGACGTCCGTGCCCCAGCCCTTGAAGGCGTCCGGCGCCATCAGGCCGAGCGCGCCCGCGGCGAGCACGAGGACGGGGAAGACCGTGACGGCGAGGCGGGCCGCCTTGTCGCCGCTCTCCGTTGAGCTGGGGATCGTCTGTTCGGATTGCACCCGGCGATGCAACGCCGCCACGCCGCGCGGACGCAACCCCGTCTCGATATGTGGTCGCTACACCGAGCTGGCGGCGGGCGGTCAGTAGCGCGTGATGGCCGTTGCCCCCGACTGCGTCCCGATCGCCATGTGCGGCCGCCGCGCCTCGTCGGCCCACGCGAGGATCCGCCGCATCGCGTCCTCGGGCACGGACACACAACCCGCCGTCGCCCCGCGCCCGTTGACGTGCAGGAAGATGCCGGCGCCGCGTCCGCGCACCGGCCGGTCGTAGTTGAAGCCGATCACCAGGGCGTGCGCGTACTGGGGGTCGTACGTGATGAGGTGCTCGGACTCGGCGGCGCGGCAGTCGGCGGGGCGCGGCTGGGTCCAGCGGTTGTAGGAGCGCGAGTCGTTGTCCTGGCACCACCAGGAGTTCTTCGCGACGCGGCGGTAGGAGTAGTCCGTGCCGGGCGGCGCGGGCTTGATCCCGAAGGCGTACGGGAGCCGGAAGAGCCCGGTGGGCGTCGTGTTCGTCCCCTGCTTGCGGGAGCCGCCCTCCGTCAGGCCTTTCGCGCCGAACCGGGCCGCGGAGGCCCCGGTCTTTGCCCACCGCCCGCCGCTGCGGTCCCACCACGTGACCGTGCCGGTGGTGGAACTGGTGCGCGCGGCCTCGGCGGTGATGAGCTGGGTGCCGTCGCCCGTGTCGGCCATGCGGTCCGGCAGTGGGGGGTTCGCGTGGGGCGCGGCGCCGAGCGTGCCGGCGACGGCCAGGATGAGGGCGCTTACGGACGCGAGGGCGACGGCACGGGGGCGCATGGCTCAGACCGTACTGGGCGGCAACGGCAGCGGCAGCCCCGGCAGGCCGTCGATGCTCTGCGCGATGTGCTCCTTCTTGGTGAAGTAGGCGCTCAGCGACGCGTCGTCCTCGCGCGCGAAGCGCTTGGCGTGCAGGTCGCGGTCCTCGTCGTACGACATGAAGGGCACCGCGTATCCGCAGGTGTCACGGACGAGTTCGGCCGTCACGACGATGATGGCGCGCAGGCCGTGCGGGGTCGGGTCGACGGCGGGGAAGTGGCCGAGCAGGTCGGCCCAGCGCGGGTCGTCGCGGAAGACGGGTTCGCCCCGGCCGTGCACCCGGACGATGTTCGGCGGGCCCTGGAAGGCGGTCCACATCAGGGTGATGCGGCCGTTCTCGCGCAGGTGCGCGACCGTCTCGGCGTTGCTGCCCGCGAAGTCCAGATACGCCACGGTGTGTTCGTCGATGACGGCGAAGGAACCCGTGATGCCCTTGGGGGAGAGATTGATCGTGCCGTCGCCGGAGAGGGGCGCGGTCGCGGTGAAGAAGAGAGGCTGAGCCTCGATGAACGAGCGGAGTCTGCCGTCTATGCGTTCGTAGGTCTTTCCCATGCCTAACGATTATTCACAAAGTTAGTTCGCCTGTCTAACGACCTGGTCGATGTCTCGCATGGTGGGTCTCGCATCGTGGCCGGATTGACGAAACATACGGCACACTGCATACTCATGCACTACGGCGCATGCAGGTTAAGGAGCACGTGAAGTGAGCAGCAACAACGGCGGTGACGTCCGGCTCTGGGGCGGCCGGTTCGCGGACGGCCCGGCAGAGGCCCTGGCCAAGCTGTCGGCATCGGTCCACTTCGACTGGCGCCTCGCGCCGTACGACATCGCCGGTTCCCGCGCCCACGCGCGCGTGCTCCACAAGGCCGGGCTGCTCACCGAGGACGAGCTGACCCGCATGCTGGGCGGCCTCGACCAGCTCGAAGCCGACGTGGCCGACGGCTCCTTCGTCGGCACCATCGCCGACGAGGACGTGCACACCGCCCTGGAGCGTGGCCTCCTGGAGCGGCTCGGCCCCGACCTCGGCGGCAAGCTGCGCGCAGGCCGGTCGCGCAACGACCAGGTGGCGACCCTCTTCCGGATGTACCTGCGGGACCACGCCCGCGTCATCGGCGGCCTGATCGCCGACCTCCAGGGCGCGCTCGTCGGCCTCGCCGAGGCGCACCCCGACGTCGCCATGCCGGGACGCACGCACCTCCAGCACGCCCAGCCCGTGCTCTTCGCGCACCACGTCCTCGCGCACGTCCAGTCCCTCTCCCGGGATGGGGAACGCCTGCGGCAGTGGGACGAGCGGACGGCCGTGTCGCCGTACGGCTCGGGAGCGCTCGCGGGCTCCTCCCTCGGTCTCGACCCTGAGGCGGTCGCCGCCGACCTCGGCTTCGAGCGCGGCTCGGCGGCCAACTCCATCGACGGCACTGCCGCCCGTGACTTCGCGGCGGAGTTCGCCTTCATCACCGCGATGATCGGCGTGAACCTCTCCCGGATCGCCGAGGAGATCATCCTCTGGAACACGAAGGAGTTCTCCTTCGTCACGCTCCACGACGCGTTCTCGACCGGCTCGTCGATCATGCCGCAGAAGAAGAACCCGGACATCGCCGAGCTGGCGCGCGGCAAGTCGGGCCGCCTGATCGGCAATCTGACCGGCCTGATGGCGACGCTCAAGGCGCTTCCGCTCGCCTACAACCGCGATCTCCAGGAGGACAAGGAGCCGGTCTTCGACTCCTGCGACCAGCTGGAGGTCCTGCTGCCCGCCTTCACCGGCATGATGGCGACGCTCACCGTGCACCGCGAGCGTATGGAGGAGCTGGCCCCGGCCGGCTTCTCGCTCGCCACGGACATCGCCGAGTGGCTGGTCAAGCAGGGTGTGCCGTTCCGCGTGGCGCACGAGGTCGCCGGTGAGTGCGTCAAGGAGTGCGAGGCGCACGGCATCGAGCTCGACCAGCTCACCGACGAGCAGTTCGCCAAGATCTCCGAGCACCTCACGCCCGAGGTCAGGACCGTCCTGAACGTCCCCGGCGCCCTGGCGTCCCGCAACGGCCGTGGCGGCACCGCCCCTTCGGCCGTCGCCGCCCAGCTCGCCGAGGTCAAGGCCGACCTGACGGTCCAGCAGGAGTGGGCCGCGGCGCGCGGGTGACGCGGGAGCAGTGTCGCGGCGCGCACGTGACGCCGGGGCGGTGCGTGCCGCGTTGACGTGGGCATCGCGGGTTACGTTGGTCGTCTTCGCAAGGAGCCGAAGGAGCCGACCGAACGGAGCCCGCGATGCCTTTCTCGCGCCTGGCCGCAGCGACCACCCCCACCGCCCACATCGGCTTCGGCCTGGCCGCCGTCGGCAGGCCCGGCTACATCACGCTCGGCCGCGAGGCGGACCTGCCGCCATCCCGCAGCGTCGAGGCCCTGCGCGAGCGCACCCTCGAACTCCTGGACGCCGCCTACGCGTTGGGCGTGCGGTACATCGACGTGGCCCGCTCGTACGGCCGTTCCGAGGAGTTCCTCGCCGACTGGCTGCACGCCAGGCCCGACATCCGGGACGTCGTGATCGGCAGCAAGTGGGGCTACACGTACACGGCCGCCTGGAACGCCGACGCCGCGGGCCCGCACGAGGTCAAGGACCACAGCGTCGCCGCGTACGTCCGTCAGCGCGAGGAGAGTGCCCAGCTGCTCGGTGAGCGGCTCGACCTCTATCAGATCCACTCCGTGACTCCGGAGAGCCCCGCCCTCACCGACAAGGAACTGCACGGCAAACTCGCCGAGTTGGCGGCAGCGGGCGTGACGGTCGGACTCTCCGTCAGCGGCCCGGAGCAGGCGGCCGCGATCCGCGCCGCGCTCGAGGTGACCGTCGACGGCGAGCCGCTCTTCCGCACCGTCCAGGCCACGTACAACGCCCTGGAGACATCGGCGGGCCCCGCGCTCGCCGAGGCCCACGACGCGGGGCTCACCGTGCTGGTCAAGGAGGCCATGGCCAACGGCCGCCTCGCCGGCCCGCAGGCGCCGGCGGCCCTGCGCGAGACCGCCGGGGAGGCCGGGCTCGGCTGTGACGCGGTCGCCCTCGCCCTGGTGCTCCGGCAGCCGTGGGCGGGGGTGGTGCTCTCCGGCGCCGCCACCTCGGTCCAGCTCGTGTCGAACCTGCACGCGGCAGCCGTCGACCTCGACGCCGGGCAGCTGGAGCGGCTCGCGGGCCTCGCGGAGGAGCCCGCTGCGTACTGGGAGCGGCGCGGGCAGCTGCCCTGGAACTGAGAAAGCACCGGAGGGCACCCCTCCGGTGAGAGGCGCGCAGATTCCGTGAGACAAAAATGTCTCATGTGGTCTATGGTTGTCTCATGTCAGTCGATCGCGACCAGGTGCTGCGCAGCGCCGCGGCGCTCCTCACCCGCAAAGGCTCGTCCACGATGGACGAGGTGGCGCGCGCGGCGGGGATCAGCCGGGCCACCCTGCACCGTCACTTCGCCGGGCGCGACGCCCTCGTACGCGCCCTGGAAGAGCTCGGGATCCAGGAGTGCGAGGCCGCGCTCGAAGCGGCCAGGCTCGGCGACGACAGCGCCCAGGAGGCGCTGCGCCGGCTGGTGAAGGAGATCCAGCCGGCCGCTGGTCTGCTCGCGTTCCTCGTCACCGAGAACCAGCTCTTCGAGGACGACGCACAGCACGAGGGCTGGTCCCGGCTCGACGACAACATCGGCGCCCTCTTCCGGCGCGGCCAGGAGGGCGGAGAGTTCCGCATCGACCTGAGCCCCGTCTGGCTCACAGAGGCGCTGTACGGCCTGATCGGCGCGGGCGCCTGGGCCGTACTGGACGGCCGCGTGGCCGCCAACGACTTCACACACATGATCGCCGAGCTGCTGATCGGCGGCGCACAACGGAGAGTGGAACCATGACCAGCATCGAACAGCGGACCGCGTCGGCGGAGGTCGAGCGCAGCCCCGGCCGCTGGCTCGCGCTCGCCGTGCTGGTCCTTGCCGTGCTGCTCGTCGCGGTGGACGCGACGGTGCTCGGCCTTGCCACGCCGTACATCAGCGAGGACCTCAAGCCGACCGGCACGCAGCTGCTGTGGATCGGCGACGTGTACTCGTTCGTCATCGCCGGTCTGCTCGTCTCCATGGGCAGCCTCGGTGACCGCATCGGCCGCAAGAAGCTCCTGCTGGTCGGCGCCGTCGCCTTCGGCGCGGTCTCGGTCCTCAACGCCTACGCGACCACTCCCGAACTCCTCATGCTGGCCCGTGCGCTGCTCGGTGTCGCGGGCGCGACGCTGATGCCGTCCACGCTGGCGCTGATCCGCAACATCTTCCACGACCCGCGCGAGCGCAGCCTCGCGGTCGGTATCTGGGGCGCGATGGCGTCGGCGGGCGCGGCAGTCGGCCCCGTCGTCGGCGGCTTCCTGCTCGAACACTTCTGGTGGGGCTCGGTCTTTCTGATCAACCTGCCGGTGATGGCGGTCCTGGTCCTCGTGGGCATCAAGTTCCTGCCCGAATCGAAGAATCCGGCGCCGGGCCCGTGGGACCTGATCAGCGTCGTGCTCTCGCTCATCGGCATGATCGCCGTCGTGTACGCCATCAAGGAAGCGGCGGCGCACGGCTTCCGCTGGGACGTCGCGGTGGCCGCCGTGCTCGGCGTGGCGGCGCTCACCTGGTTCGTACGGCGCCAGCTCACCCTGACGGCGCCACTCCTGGACATGCGTCTGTTCCGCAACCGGGGGTTCTCCGGAGCGGTCCTCGCCGACCTCCTCACGGTGCTCGGCCTCTCCGGCCTGGTCTTCTTCCTCTCCCAGTTCCTGCAACTGGTCCAGGGGCGGCGGCCCTTCGAGGCGGGCCTGGCCGAACTGCCCGCCGCGGTGGGCGCGGTGGCGGCCGGTCTGATCGCGGGCATGGTCGCGCGGCGGTTCTCCGTGCGCGCGGTGGTCGCCGGCGGACTCGCGGCGGTGGGTATCGCGTTGGCGGCGCTCACCACGCTGGAGCAGAGCACCGGGTATCCGCTGCTCGGAGCCTCGCTCCTGGTCGTCGGCATCGGCGCGGGCTTCTCGTTCACGGTGACCGCCGACGTCATCCTCTCCAGCGTGCCCAAGGAGCAGGCGGGCGCCGCTTCCGCGGTCTCGGAGACGGCGTACGAACTGGGCGCGGCCCTCGGTATCGCCCTGCTCGGCTCCATCGTCACCGGCGTCTACCGCGACTTCACCGCCCCGGCGGGCACCCCGCCCGAGGTGGCGTCGGCCGCGCACGAGTCGCTGGGCGGCGCGGTGGAATCCTCCGCGGTACTCCCGGCCCACGAGGCCCAGGCCCTGCTGCACTCGGCCCAGGACGCCTTCGTCGACGGCCTACGCCTGGCCGCGGGCGTGGGCGCGGCAGTACTCATCGCCACGGCCGTGGCGGCGTGGTTCCTCCTGAAGGGCTCCAAGCTGGAGGACAGCGCCCCGTAAGGGGCGCGGGGAACTGCGCGCTCAGCCGCAGGCGACCCGCAGGCGACCCGCAGGCGACCCGCAGGCGACGAACGGCGGGGAAAGCGGAGCGCCCGCTCCGGCACCGGGGGAGAACCCCAGCACCGGAGCGGGCGCACTGCCAAAGACCGGGCCCCGAGCTACGCCGCCTTCGCCTTCGTGGCGTACATGTCCACGTACTCCTGGCCGGAAAGCTGCATGACCTCCGTCATGACGGAGTCCGTCACTGCCCGCAGCACATAGCGGTCGCGGTCCATGCCCTCGTAGCGCGAGAACTCCATCGGCTCACCGAAGCGCACCGTCACGCGGCCCGGACGCGGCAGGCCCTTGCCGCCGGGCTGGAGCTTGTCCGTGCCGATCATGGCGAAGGGGACGACAGGCGCGCCGGTCATCAGGGTCAGGCGGGCGATGCCCGTACGGCCGCGGTACAGACGGCCGTCGGGGGAGCGGGTGCCTTCGGGGTAGATACCGAAGAGCTTGCCCTCCTCCAGGACGCGCCGCCCGGTCATCAGCGCGGCGACACCGCCGTGGCCGCCGTCGCGGTCCACGGGGATCATCCCGGAGCCGGTGAAGAACCAGGCCATCAGGCGGCCCTTGAGCCCCTTGCCCGTCACGTACTCGTCCTTGCCGATGAAGAACACCGGACGCGGGCAGACGAGGGGAATGATCATCGAGTCGATGAACGTGAGGTGATTGCCGGCCATGATGACCGGACCAGTGCCCGGAATGTTCTCTGCGCCTTCCACACGGGGGCGGAACATCAGACGCAAGATCGGTCCGAGCACAGCCTTGATGAGCGCGAGACGGGACAACGGGCCCTCCGGTGTCAACGGGTCGACGACGAGTATGTGCAGGTGAGGACGATACTCGCGGGTCCCCGCTCACCGCACATCGGGTTCACGCACTGGATACGCAGAGTTGACATGCGGGCGCGTGGTGTAGCCCTCGAATCGCTCTCCCTGTGACGACGTTATCCCTGTGTGCCCCATGTGGCGCGTCCTAGTGGCCCTTGTCACGCACCGAGGTCACGCGCTGCCACGGAGTTCCGATGCGTACCCGCCGTTCCGATGCCCACCGAAAGGACCCCGCCCCGCACACCAGTCGCCATCCGGCGTCACCCTTCCGTTCGGTCCGGGGTCTCCCATCCGTCACGTGGGGCCACCTACGATCGTGCCGCTTTGTCAGGTGCAAGGCAGTGCAACGGGAGGAGCGCTCAATGGCTACACAGAAGTCGGGTCGGTCGGGTTCGGGTTCGGGGGAGCGGCGGCCGGGTCGGCGCGCGGTACTGGGAGCGGCGGTCCTCGGGGCGGGCACAGCCGTCGTAGGACTGCCCGGCGTGGCGAGAGCCGACGACAAGCACGGACACGGGGGCTACAAGGACCTGCCGGTGCCCACGGTCGTCGCGCACCGCGGCGCGAGCGGCTACCGCCCCGAGCACACGCTCGGCGCGTACCAGCTCGCCCTCGACATGGGCGCGCACGTCATCGAGCAGGACATCGTCCCCACCAAGGACGGTCACCTCGTATGCCGTCACGAGAACGACATCACCGCGACGACGGACGTCGCCGCGCATCCCGAGTTCGCGTCCCGAAGGACCACCAAGTCCGTGGACGGGGTCTCGCTCACCGGCTGGTTCACCGAGGACTTCACGCTCGCCGAGCTGAAGACGCTGCGCGCCAAGGAGCGCATCCCCGGCACCCGCCAGCGCAACACCCTCTACGACGGCCGCTGGGAGGTGCCCACCCTGGAGGAGGTCTTCCGGTGGGCCGACCGGCAGGGCCGGGAGCGCGGCAAGCGGGTCTGGCTGCACATCGAGACCAAGCACCCCACGTACTTCCGCAAGCTGGGCCTCGGCCTGGAAGAGCCGCTCGCCAAGCTCCTGCGCAAGTACGGGCGGCACAAGAAGAGCTCGCCCAACTTCCTGCAGTCCTTCGAGCCCAGCAGCATCCAGCGCCTGAACAAGCTCGTCGCTCCGCCGCTCGTCGTGCTCCTGTCCGGCGCGAGCTCGCGCCCCTGGGACTTCGTCGAGGCCGGCGACCCGCGCACCGTCGCCGACCTGGTCAAGCCCGAGGGCCTGAAGTGGATGGCGTCGTTCGCGCAGGGCATCGGCCCCACGCTCGACCTGATCATCCCGAAGAAGCCCGACGGCAGCCTCGGCACCCCGACCACCCTGGTCAAGGACGCGCACAAGGTGGGCCTGATCCTGCACCCGTACACGATGCGCAACGAAAACACCTTCCTGCCCACGAACTTCAAGAAGGGCACCGACCCGAACGCCTACGGAGACGCCTTCGGCGCGTTCAAGGCGTACTTCGAGACGGGCATCGACGGAATCTTCTCCGACAACTGCGACACCGCGCTGCTCGCCCGTGAGGACTTCGTCAACAGCTGATCGTCCGGCCCCGGTTGGGGTGACAGACGGCCGCTCCGGCAACCTCGTGCCGGAGCGGCCGCGTCACGCCGTGCATGACCCACTCGCTCATCCCGACGCTGCGCCCGCTCCTCGCCGCCGAGGCATCAGCCGCGGCACACGGCTCCGGCGCCGACCCCGGCGACCTCGAACAGGCCGTCTGGCTGCGCCTGTTGGAGCGTATGGAGGCCGCGGACCCACCCGCCGACCCGGCCACCTGGCTGCGGGCCGCCGTGGCATCCGAGGCTCGCCGCACCCGTCGTACGGAGGAGCGCGAGACGGCGTACGCGGCCGAGCCCGCCGACGACACCGAGCGCGGACCCGAGCAGCGCGCCCTGCGGGCCGACCGCGACCGCACCCTGCACGCGGCGGTACGCAGACTGCCCGGCCGCTGCCCCGGCCTCATGGCGGCGCTGCTGTCCCCCAAGGACCTCACCTACCGCGAGATCGCAGGCGAGTTGGGAATGTCACAGGGCAGCCTGGGGCCGGAACGTTCCCGTTGCCTGGGATGCCTGCGCAGAATGCTCGCGGCGGAGGTTGCGGCTCCTGAACCGTGGGGAAAGGAGCGATAGACAACCGGCGGAGCAGGTGAGCGGGAGGCATGCACACATGGGCATGAGCGTGACCATCTCGGAGGCGGGCGGACAGGACGCCGAGAAGATCCTCAAACTGCAGTACCTGTGCTACCAGAGCGAGGCCGAGCTGTACGGCGACTACTCCATCGAGCCGCTGACGCAGTCCCTCGACTCCATCAAGGACGAACTGACCGCCGGCAGCGTGCTGGTGGCCCGCCTCGGGGACGAGGTGGTCGCGTCGGTGCGCGGCACGGTCGACGCCGACGGCACGGCGCGGATCAACAAACTGATCGTCCATCCCAGGCTGCAGCGCCACGGCCTGGGAGGCAGGCTCCTGGACGCGATAGAGGGGCGCCTCGGCGCGGGCGGCACCACCAAGTGCTTCCAGCTCTACACCGGCCATCGCAGCGAGCAGAATCTCCAGCTGTATCGCAAGCACGGGTACGCGGCAGTGGGCGCCCAGCAGGTGAACGACCGGCTGACCCGCATCACGCTCGCCAAGGAGATCGGCGCGAGCACCCAGGTGACCAGGGTGTGAGTGCGACCGCGGGCCGTCCGTGGCTGGTCGCGCCCACGCGGCGGAGCCGCACAAGGTCACAGCCCCGCGCCCCTTACGGGGTGCTTGCCCTCCGTGCCTTGGTCAGCCAGAAGATCGCCGTGGCCGGCAAGATCACCGGAATGAACAGATAGCCCATCCCGAAGTCCGACCACACCGTGGCGTCGGGGAAGGCGGACGGCTCGGCCAGCGTCCACGCCCCCACCGCCAGGACGCCCACCAGCTCGGCGGCGCAGCACACCAGCGCCGCCCTGCGGGCCCTCTCGCCGCCGCGCACGAGCGAGTACGTGATGAAGCCGTAGACGAGACCCGCGAGCGCGGACAGCGTGTACGCGAGCGGCGCCTTGTGGAAGTCCGTCGAGATCTGCACGGCGGAGCGCGACACCGCGCCGACCACCATCACCCCGTACAGCCACACCAGGAGAATCCCCGGCCCGGTGATGAGCTTCTGCTTCTGCCGCTCGGGCTCGGTCACCGTCACCTCAGCCTCCCCAGATGTCGTAGAGCCGCACCTGGAGCACGGCGAGGACCACACCGCCCGCGGCGACCGTGATGGAGCCCCAACGGGTGCGCTCCGCAAGGGACATGAAGCCCGCGGCCGGGACACAGGCGAAGGAGCCGATCAGATACGCCACGAAGATCGTCGTGCCCTGCTCGGGCTTCTCGCCCCGCGCCAGCTGGACGATGCCGACGATCAGCTGGACCGTGGCCAGGAACGTCACCACGCCCATGCCGATGAAGTGCCAGTCCTTGGTCGGCTGGTCCCGGTAGGCGGCGAAACCGCACCACGCGGCGAGGGCGAGCGCGGCCACGGCGGTCGCGATCGTCAGGGCAACAAGCATGCGGTGACTTTATTACGGGCCCTATGACCCGATGCGCGCACCCCTAAGGCCCGATGTGCTCACCTCGAAGGCCCGCTGCGCGCACCCCGGGGGTGCCCCGTACGCTCGGACACCATGAAGATCCACGCTGAAGCGCTCCTGTTCGACAACGACGGCACCCTCATCTCCTCCATGGAGTCGGTGTACCGCTGCTGGAGGCGCTTGGCGCGGGAGTACGGCGTCGCCGCCGAGGTGTTCGAGCAGGTCGAGCTGCACGGCCGCCCCGCCGCCGAGATCATCGCCGACATGCTGCCCGCGGAGCGTGTGGCCGAGGCTGTCGCCCGCATCGAGGAGCTGGAGGTCTCGGACGTCGCGGGCGGCGTCGTGCTGCTTCCCGGCACCCTTGAACTGCTCTCCTCCCTGCCGCCCGAGCGCTGGGCCGTCGTCACCTCCGCCGGGCGGCGCCTGGCCGAGGCGCGCCTCGCGGAGGTCGGCATCGACGCGAAGATGCTGATCGCCGCCGACGACATCACGCGCGGCAAGCCCGACCCGGAGCCCTTCCTGCTCGCGGCGGCGAAACTGGGTGTCGACCCGGCGCGCTGCGTGGTCTTCGAGGACGCCCCGGCGGGTCTCACGGCGGGACGCGCGGCCGGCATGACCACCGTGGCGTTGGCCACAACGCACACCGCGGCCGAGCTCTCCGCCGACGTCGTCGTGAAGGACCTCTCGGCCGTGTCCGCGCAGGCCATCGAGGGTGGCGTGGAGATCACCACCAAGGCCTGAGCAGCCGCCTGATCGCGTCCGTGCCCGTCCACCGGCTGTCCGTATAGCGGACAACCGGGGCGGGGTGCGTGCGCACGCGTGTTTTACTGGTCCACATGACCACGACGAGCAGCCGCACCCCTGCGACCGAGGCGATCACGACGCCCGGTGCTCGTTGTATGTGTCGAATGTGCGCCTTCTGAGGGCCCCCGCACCACTCCTGAGCATCGCGCCCCGAAGCGAAGCCGCTGTGCCGCGCCCCTGTGCCACGTACGCCTTACGGGCGGACGAGTCCCAGTAAGCGAGCCTGCCCCGCGCACACCTCCTCCGGTTCTTTTCGCCACCGCGAGAAACCGTGCCGCGTTCCCCACGAATGCCCCGTGCCCGGCCACACCCGCGCCGCGCACTCGACAGTGACGGAAACCCCTGTGATCACCACTTCCGGCCTCACCAAGGTCTACCGCTCACGCGGTCGTGAAGTAACTGCCCTCGACGGCGTCGATCTGCATGTCCGCGAAGGCGAGGTGTACGGCGTCATCGGCCAGTCCGGTGCCGGCAAATCCTCGCTGATCCGCTGCGTGAACCTCCTGGAGCGCCCCACCGCCGGCACCGTCAGCGTCGCCGGCCAGGACCTCACCGCCCTCGCGGGGCGCGGCAGCCGCGCGAGCAAGGACCTGCGCCGGGCGCGCAGCCGCATCGGCATGGTCTTCCAGCACTTCAACCTGCTGTCCTCGCGCACCGTCAAGGACAACATCGAGCTGCCCCTGGAGATCCTCGGCCTCAGCGGCGCCGAGCGCTCCCGCAAGGCCCTGGAACTCCTCGACCTGGTCGGCCTCGCCGACAAGGCGAAGTCCTACCCGGCGCAGCTCTCCGGCGGCCAGAAGCAGCGCGTCGGCATCGCCCGCGCGCTCGCCGGCGACCCGAAGGTGCTGCTCTCCGACGAGGCGACCAGCGCCCTCGACCCGGAGACCACGCGCTCCATTCTCCAGCTCCTGCGCGACCTCAACCAGCAGCTCGGCCTGACCGTCCTGCTGATCACGCACGAGATGGACGTCGTCAAGAGCGTCTGCGACTCCGCGGCCCTCATGGAGAACGGTCAGATCGTCGAGTCCGGCACCGTCACCGAGCTGCTCGCGACGCCCGGCTCCGAGCTGGCCGCCGCGCTCTTCCCGGTCAGCGGCGAGGCATCGGGCCTCGACCGCACCGTCGTCGACGTGACCTTCCACGGCGAGGCCGCGACCCAGCCGGTCATCTCCCAGCTGTCGCGCACGTACAACATCGACATCTCGATCCTCGGCGCCGCGATGGACACCGTCGCGGGCAGGCAGGTCGGCCGCATGCGCATCGAGCTGCCGGGACGCTTCGAGGAGAACGTCGTGCCGATCGGGTTCCTGCGCGAGCAGGGGCTGCAGGTCGACATCGCGGGCCAGGACCCCGTGACCACGCCGAAGGACGCCACGCTGCTGGTCAAGGAAGGTGCCAAGTGACCTGGTCGGAGATGCAGCCCCTGCTGGAGCAGGCCTGTTGGGACACCCTCTACATGGTCGGCTGGTCGACGCTGATAGCCGTCGTCGCCGGTCTGCCGCTCGGCATCCTGCTGGTCCTCACCGACCGCGGCGGGCTGCTGCAGAACACGGTCGTGAACAAGCTCATCGGGCAGATCGTGAACATCGCGCGCTCGATGCCCTTCATCATCCTCATGGTCGCGCTGATGGGCCTCACGCGCTGGATCACGGGCACCACCATCGGCCGCGAGGCCGCCATCGTGCCGCTCGCGATCGGTGCCATCCCGTTCTTCGCGCGCCTCGTGGAGACCTCGGTGCGCGAGGTCGACGGCGGTCTCGTCGAGGCCGTGCAGTCGATGGGCGGCAACACCTGGACCGTCGTACGCAAGGTCCTCGTGCCGGAGTCGCTGCCCTCGCTGATCTCCAGCACGACCACGACCATCGTCACGATCCTCGGCTACTCGGCCATCACCGGCGCCGTCGGCGCGGGCGGCCTCGGCGACATCGCCATCCGCTACGGCTACCAGCGCTTCGAGACCGAACTGATGTGGATCACCGTCGGCGTCCTCGCCGTCGTCATCTCGATCATCCAGTTCGCGGGCGACTACGCGGCCCGCAGGCTGCACCGGCGCGGCGGCCACTCGGGCGCGGCACCCAAGCTGCGGCTGCTCAAGCTCAAGACGCCGCCGCCCCCGACCCCCTCGATCTGACCCACCCCGCACACCCCATCGCGGGGCGTACCACCCATGGAGAAAGGCACTTTTCGTGCGTAACACCGCCAAGATCACCACCGCTGTCCTCGCCACCGGAGCCCTCACCCTCGGGCTCTCCGCCTGCGGCTCCGACAAGGGCTCCGCCGCGGGGGACAAGGACGGCCCGCTCATCGTCGCCGCCACTCCCACGCCGCAGGGCGAGATCCTCGACTACGTCAAGAAGAACCTGGCGAAGAAGGCCGGACTCGACCTCGACGTGCGGGAGTTCACCGACTACGTCACGCCGAACACCGCCGTGGAGCAGGGCGAGGTCTTCGCCAACTACTTCCAGCACAAGCCGTACCTGGACGACTTCAACAAGAAGAACGGCACGGACATCGTGCCCGTCCCGAAGGCGACGGTGCACCTGGAGCCGCTCGGCGTGTACTCCAAGAGCGTCAAGAAGCTCGACGACCTCAAGAAGGGCGCCACGGTCGCGCTCCCGAACGACACCACGAACGAGGCCCGCGCGCTCAAGCTCCTGGCCGACAACGGCCTGATCGAGCTCAAGA
Source organism: Streptomyces sp. Je 1-332 (assembly GCF_040730185.1). Taxonomy (NCBI): domain Bacteria; kingdom Bacillati; phylum Actinomycetota; class Actinomycetes; order Kitasatosporales; family Streptomycetaceae; genus Streptomyces; species Streptomyces sp. Je 1-332. The sequence goes on along the minus strand of NZ_CP160402.1, from coordinate 1,398,328 downwards.
AGGGCGTCGGCTACGAGGCGACCCCCAAGGACGTCTCGAAGAACCCGAAGAACCTCAAGTTCAAGGAGATCGAGGCCGCCCAGGTGCCCCGCTCCCTCGGTGACGTCGACGCCGCGGTGATCAACGGCAACTACGCCCTCGAGGCCAAGCTCAGCCCGGCCAAGGACGCCATCGTCGCCGAGCCCGCCAAGGGCAACCCCTACGGCAACTTCCTCGCCGTGAAGAAGGGCGATGAGAACGACCCGCGCGTGAAGAAGCTCGCCAAGCTCCTCACCTCGCCCGAGGTCAAGAAGTTCATCGACGACAAGTACGACGGCGCCGTCGTCGCGGCGTTCTGATCATGCGCAGGCACGTCCCCCGCAGGCACGTCACGGTCGCCGTCGGCGCGCTCGCCCTGACGCTCGGTCTGAGCGCGTGCGGCAGCGGATCCGGCTCGGGAGGCGGCGACGGCGACACGCTCACCGTCGGCGCCACCCCGACCCCGGCCGGCGAAGTCCTCACGTACATCAAGCAGAACCTCGCGAAGAAGAAGGGACTCGACCTCCAGATCACGGAGTTCACGGACTACGTCACGCCGAACACCGCGCTCCAGGAAGGGTCCCTCGACGCCAACCTCTACCAGCACGCCCCGTACCTGGAGGACTTCAACAAGTCCAAGAAGACGGAGCTCACGCCGGTGACCGAGGTCTACCTGCCGCCGATGGGGGTGTACGCGAAGAAGACGAAGGACGTCACCGAGCTGCCCGCCGGTGCCACCATCGCCGTCCCGAACGACACCACCAACGAAGGCAGGGCGCTCGAACTCCTCGCCTCCAAGGGCGTCATCGGGCTCAAGAAGGGGGCCGGCGCGAACGCGACCCCCGAGGACATCACGTCCAACCCGAAGAAGCTCACCGTCAAGCCGCTGGAACCCGCCCAGCTGCCGCGCTCCCTGGAAGACGTCGAAGCCGCGGTCATCAACAACAACTACGCGCTCGACGCCGGACTCAGCCCCAAGAAGGACGCCATCCTTCTGGAGTCACCCAAGGACAACCCGTACAACAACGTGCTCGCCGTCAAGAAGGGCGACGAGGACGACCCGAGGGTCAGGAAGCTGGCCGAGCTGCTGACTTCCCCCGAGGTGAAGCAGTTCATCGAGGACAAGTACAAGGGCTCCGTCCTGCCCGTCGTGGCGAGCTGACGCACAGTCCGTTTCCGCCCTCACCACGGGGTCCTCTCCTGATGAAGGAGCGGACCCCGTGGTGCGTTTGCGCGCCGACATGCTGCATGCTGGGCTCTCCAGCAGGCCGAGGGTTCCAGGTTACGGAGCAGCGCATGACTACCACCTTCCCTGATATCTCCATCAGCACGGAGCGGTTGGTGCTGCGCCCGTTCGAGGACGCCGACGTCTCCGCGTACGCGGAGATGATGAACGACGAGATGGTCACCGCCTGGACCTCCGCGCCCCAGCCCTACACCGAGGACGACGCCCGCGACTGGATCACCCGCGTCGCGCCCGCCGAGCGCACCGAGGGCCGCGGAATCGCCCTGGCCGTCACGGAGTTCCTCACCCAGCGCCTGGTCGGCATCGTCCAACTGCGCGACACCGACTGGCGCGTACGCTCCAGCGAACTCAACTACGTCGTCGCCCCCTGGGCCCGCGGTGAGGGCTACGCGTCGGAGGCGGCGCTCGCCACCGCCCAGTGGCTCTTCAACGACCAGCGCTTCGAGCGCATCGAGCTGCGCACCGCCGCCGACAACACGGCCGCCCAGCAGGTCGCGCAGAAGATCGGCTGCATCAGCGAGGGAGTCCTGCGGGGCGCCTGGATAGCGCGTACGAGGAACGGCGGGGATCCCTTCGGAGGCTGGATCGACGTTCGGACCGACCTCATCGTGTGGAGCCTGCTCCCCGAGGATCTGGAGGGAGTCGGCGAGCAGCTCGCGGACAGCGGGTTCAGCGCCTACTCCGACTGGAACTGACCGCCGGAGCGGCACAGAGGTTCACCAGGTACGCTCGCCCCTGGCCGCACGCGGTTGCCCCTGCACACGACGCCCGGCCCCCTCAGACGACCCGCGAGACCCAGGAGACGGACGAAGATGGCCGACCGCGTCACGGTGATCGGCTGGGACGGTTCGCCGCTGACCGCCGCCGCGCGCTCGGCGCTCGGCGCCGCCACACTCGTCGCGGGCGCCGCTCACCACCTGACGCTCGCCGAAGTGCCGCCGACCGCGGAACGGATCCGCCTGGGCAGCGTGAGCCTGGCCGCCCGCCGCATCGCCGCCCACCGCGGCACCGCCGTGGTCCTGGCCGACGGCGACCCCGGCTTCTTCGGCGTCGTCCGCACGCTGCGCGCCCCCGAATTCGGCCTCGAGGTCGAAGTCGTGCCCGCCGTCTCGTCCGTCGCCCAGGCCTTCGCCCGCGCCGGGATGCCCTGGGACGACGCCCAGGTCGTGGTCGCCCACCCCCGCACGCTGCGCCGCGCCGTGAACGTCTGCCGTGCGCACACCAAGGTCGCCGTCCTCACCTCGCCCGGCGCGGGTCCGGCCGAGCTCGGCCTGCTCCTCCAGGGTGTGCACCGCACCTTCGTGATCTGCGAGGAGCTCGGCACCGAGCGCGAACAGGTCACCGTCCTCACCTCGGACAAGGCCGCCGACCACACCTGGCGCGACCCGAACGTCGTCATCGTCATCGGCGGCCCGGTCGCCGCCTCCGACACCGGCTGGATCGCGGGACGCGACCCGGGCACCCCGCGCGGCTGGGCGCTGCCCGCTCCCGCCTACGGCGGCGAGGACGGCCTCGGCGAGGGCGAGAGCGACCGCCTGCGGGCCGCCCAACTCGCCCGCACCGGACCCCGCGTGGGCGACCTGGTCTGGGACATCGGCTGCGGCAGCGGCGCCTTCACCGCGGAGGCGGCACGCTTCGGCGCCGCCGTCATCGCCGTCGACGCCGACCCCGACGCCTGCGCGCGCACCACGTCGGTCGCCCGCCACTTCGGCGTACAGCCGCAGGTCGTGCACGGCATGGCGCCGCACATCCTCGAAGACCTGCCCGAGCCCGATGTCGTACGGATCGGGGGCGGGGGAGCCGAGGTGGTCTCGGCCGTCGCCGACCGGCGCCCGGCGCGCATCGTGACGCACGCGTCGACCCGCGACGCGGCCGAACTCATCGGCAGGGGCCTGACGGAGCACGGATACGCGGTCGAGTGCGCGCTGCTCCAGTCCGTCGAGCTCGACACGCGCGCGTGGACGGAGCGGGAGCGGACCGTGGTCTTCCTGCTCTCCGGACAGTTGCCCGATCGCGCCCCGTGACCCTGCTGCCACACCGTGCGGGGTAGGCTGGCCGATTGTTGTACCGCACCCGAGTGTCCGGCAAATAGTTGGTCAATGTCCGGAAAGCTCACCCGTTTTGGGGGGTGTGTGGTACGGCAGGACCGGAGGGCGCGCAACGTGGCGCAGCCCACAGCGGACCGTTGCGGATCAAGCCGCCGCAGCGGCAGGCCGACCGGGACAATGCCTGTTGTCCGTACGCGGTTCGTGCCGCGCGGCGCGCACGCTCGTTGAGGATGACGGGCGGTTGGTGCGCCGCTCCGGGCAATGGGGCTTCCCCGGCCGAAGGCTGAGGGGCGGTCGAAGAAGCACTAACCGATGGGCGAGGGGTTACGCATGACCGACACCGGCCAGGTCCCGGGCGAGGGACTGCCGGAGAACGCAGGCATGGTGGAGCAGCCGGGCGTCCCCGCCCCGGGTGCGTACACCTACCTCGACCCCTCCGAGAATCCCGCCGCGAGCGTCGCCCCCGCAGACGAAGACGACCTGTTGCTGATGCCGGGTGCCCAGGGCGCCTGGAGCGAGCCGCAGCCGGCACAGCCGCTGCCGCAGGCCCAGCCGGGAGTGCCCGAACAGCAGGGCGTTGGTCAGCAGGGCGTTGGGCAGCAGGGCTTGGGTCAGGCTGTGGTCAACCAATACGCGGCCGGGCAGCATGCGGCGGGTCAGCCTGTGGCGGCGCCTTCCCTGGCGGAACAGCCCGTGATGGACCAGGCTCTGGTGGACCAGGGCTTGATGGATCAGTCCTTGGTGGATCAATCCTTGGCTGCGGGGCAGCACGCTGCGGCCCCGCAGGTGTTCGCCCCGCAGGTGTTCGCCCAGCAGGCGGTCGGGCAGCAGTCGGGCGGGCAGCCGCAGGCCACGCATCAGCCCGGCCCGCACGAGACGGGCGGCCGCGACAGTGGCTCGGTCGATCTGAACGGCGTCCGGATGCCGGGTGCGCCCACCCCGGCGCCCGCGTCGCATCCCGGTCCCGCCCGCCGCCCGCTGCACCGGGGGCCCTCGGGTCCCGCCGTGCCCGACGGCTCGGGGAGTCCCGTACGTTCCCTCGCCGACCGTGGCCCGGCCGGTGCGCCGCAGCACGCCGCGCCCGCTCGGCACGCGGGGCCGCCCACGGTGGGGCCCGAGTACCTCGACATCCCGCGTGACGAGGAAGGGGGGCCGCTGCAGGGGCAGCAGCTCGGTGAGAACGCGCCGCAGGGCGCGACGCCGTGGACGTCCCAGCCGCAGCACTCCCAGGCGCCGCAGCATTCCCAGGCATTGCAGCCTTCTCAGGAGCAGGCCGAGCAGGCCGAGCAGGCTGCGCAGCCCGCCGCACCAGCAGAAACGGTCGTCCCGGACGGCGCTCCCGTCACTCCGGTCACTCCCGTTGCTCTCGCCGCTCCCGTCACAGAGGGCACGCCGGGCGCAGAGGGCACATCGGAACCGCATGACGCTCAGGACGCACAGGGCTCGCAGGACGCGGTGGTACCCGAGGCCCCGCAGCCCGCCCCGGACGCCGAAACGCCCGTCGTCGCCTTCCCGCAGGCCGCGGATGCCGCCGACGCCATGGACGCCGAGCAGCAGTCGGCCGTACAGCCGCAGCCCCACCAGCCCTCTGCCGTGGAACCGTCCTCGCTCGCAGCCCCGGAAGCGAGCCAGGAGCCCGCGCACGCTCCTGACACCGGCCGGCCGCAGTTCGCCATGGCCGGGGCACAGCCCTGGTCGGACGCGCCGCTCGCCGGCGCGGGGCTCGCGGCCCAGGGTCCGCACATCCCGCAGGCCCCTCAGGCCCCGCAGGCCACACCGTACGCAGAGGCCCCCATGGCCCACGCGCCCCAGGGCGAGGGACTCCCCGGCGACGCACACCAGCCCTTCGCGGACCCCCAGGCTCCCGCGCCCCTGGGCCAGTTCGTGCCGGTCGAGGGCTCGGTGCCGACCACGCCGCACCTGGCGCCGACGCCTCCGCACGCCATGTCCGTACCCCCGGAGCACACCGAGGCCCCGCAGCCCGAGGTCCCCGAAGCCGAGCCGGAGCCGGCCGAGGCCGAGGCCGCCCCTCAGGCAGCCGACATCCCGGAGGCTCCGGCGACGCCGGAGGCCACCGAGGCCCCCGAGCCCGTCGTCGCCCAGGAGCCCTCGACCCTCCTCGAAACCGCCGAAGCCACCGAGGCCGCCGAAGCCCCCGAGCCCGCATCCCCACAGCCCGCGGCCACCGTGCCCGCACCGCGTGACGGCGGGGACGGCGGGGAGCCCGCAGCGGCGACTCCCGCGTCGGAGACAGCACCGGAAGCGGTACCAAATGCGGTACCGGAAGCGGCAGAGGAGCCCGTGGCCGTGGCGCAGGAACTGGCGGAGGCGGCCCCCGAAGCGGCGCTCCCCGAAGCCACGCCCCTCGAAGCCACGCCCCTCGAAGTGGACGCGCCCGCCGAAGCGGAGACCGCCGTAGCCGCCGAGGCTCCCGAGCCCGTGGCCGTCGTCGAAGCCGAGCCTGCCGGGGCGCCCGAAGCCGCCGACCTGGCGGAAACCACGGACGAGCCCTCGGAGCCCGTCCAGCAGCCGGAGCAGCCCCAGCAGGCGGGGGCGCCCGCCGCCCCCGGCTACGACGACGCCGAGCGCGAAGCCGTCCTGCGCGTGATGCGCGAACGCCGCGACATCCGCAACGGCTTCCGCAGCGACGCCATCCCGCACGAGGTGCTGCTCCGCGTCCTGGAGGCGGCCCACACGGCGCCCTCCGTGGGCCACTCGCAGCCCTGGGACTTCGTCGTCATCCGCTCGGCGGAGACGCGCCGCACGATGCACGAACTGGCCATGCGCCAGAAGGACGCGTATGCCAAGTCGCTTCCCAAGGGCCGCGCGAAGCAGTTCAAGGAACTGAAGATCGAGGCGATCCTCGACACCCCGGTGAACATCGTCGTCACCGCCGACCCGACCCGGGGCGGCCGCCACACCCTCGGCCGGCACACCCAGCCGCAGATGGCCCCGTACTCCTCGGCCCTCGCCGTCGAGAACCTCTGGCTCGCGGCCCGCGCCGAGGGCCTCGGTGTCGGCTGGGTGAGCTTCTTCGACGAGCGCGAGATGGTCAGGGCCCTCGGCCTGCCCGAGCACCTCGAAGTGGTCGCGTACCTCTGCGTCGGATACGTCGACGAGTTCCCGGAGGAGCCCGAGCTGATGCAGGCAGGCTGGTCCAAGCGCCGCCCGCTCTCGTGGGTCGTGCACGAGGAGACGTACGGACGGCGCGCGCTGCCCGGCGAGGACCCGAGCGACCTGCTGGCCGAGACCGTCTCCAACATCCGCCCGCTGGACGCGAAGGCGCTCGGCGAGGCGTGGGAGCGGCAGAAGCGCATGACGAAGCCGCCGGGCGCGCTCGGCATGCTGGAGATCATCTCCGCGCAGCTCTCCGGCCTCTCCCGGCAGTGCCCGCCGCCGATCCCGGAGCCCGCGGCCGTCGCGATCTTCGCGGGCGACCACGGCGTGCACGCCCAGGGCGTCACCGCCTGGCCCCAGGAGGTGACCGCGCAGATGGTCGCCAACTTCCTCGGCGGTGGCGCGGTCTGCAACGCCTTCGCCAACCAGGTGGGCGCCGAGGTCTGCGTCATCGACGTGGGCGTGGCCAGTGAACTCCCGGCCACCCCCGGCCTGTTGCCCCGCAAGATCCGCGCGGGCACGGCCGACATGACGACCGGACCCGCGCTGAGCCGCGAGGAGGTCAAGGCGGCCGTCGAGGTGGGCATCGAGACCGCCCGCGATCTGGTGGCGGCGGGCAACAAGGCCCTGCTCACCGGCGAGATGGGCATCGCGAACACCACGGCGTCCGCGGCCCTCATCTCCGTCTACACGGACACGGACCCGGGCGAGGTGACCGGCCGTGGCACCGGCATCAACGACGAGATGCACGGCCGCAAGGTCGACGTCGTGCGCCGCGCCCTCGAACTGCACCAGCCCGACCCGGCCGACCCCATCGGCGTCCTCGCGGCCATCGGCGGCCTGGAGCACGCCGCGATGGTCGGCCTCCTCCTGGGCGGCGCCTCCCTCCGTACGCCGGTGATCCTGGACGGCGTGAGCGCCGGCGCGGCGGCCCTGGTCGCCCGCGCCATCGCCCCCGAGGTCCTCGCGGCCTGCATCGCGGGCCACCGCAGCGCGGAGCCGGGCCACGTGGCGGCCCTGAACAAGCTGGGCCTGCGCCCCTTGGTCGACCTCGACCTCCGCCTGGGCGAGGGCACCGGTGCCCTCCTGGCCCTGCCGGTGGTGCAGAGCGCGGCGCGCGCGATGCACGAGGTGGCCACGTTCGACTCGGCGGGGGTCACCGAGAAGTAGCCGCTCCGTTTGTGGGCAGGCGTTCCGCAGGGCGATTGGGGTCTCCCCTGGTCGAGCGAAGCCGAGAGCTTGGGGAAGGGTGGGCACAAACGGCCCACGGCCCGCAGACGAGCAGGGGTCCGGGGCGAAGCCCCGGTTTCGGGAAGGGGCGGGCTGGGGGAGAGAACCCCACCTTGCCCCGGCCATACTGAACCCGCACGTCAAAGCATGAAAACAGCCGCCCCACCGTCGCAGCGGTACCCGCAAAGCCCCGCGCCCCGCACGAGGAGCCACCCGCCATGGCCGAAAGCCCCGCCTACCCCGTAGGCCTCCGCCTCACCGCCCGCCGCACGGTAGTGCTCGGCGGTGGCCAGGTGGCCCAGCGCCGCCTCCCCGCCCTGATCGCGGCCGGCGCCGACATCCTCCTCGTATCGCCGGCGGCGACGCCTTCCGTGGAGGCGATGGCGGACGCGGGCGAGATCACCTGGGAGCGCCGTCGCTACGAGGCCGGTGACCTCAGGGACGCTTGGTACGCCCTCATCGCCACCAGCGACACCGAGGCCAACACGGCGGCCTCCGCGGAAGCCGAGGCCCACCGCGTCTGGTGCGTCCGCTCGGACGACGCCGACGCGGCCACCGCCCTGACCCCCGCGACCGGCCGCTCCGAAGGTGTCACGGTCGCCGTGCTCACCACGGACATCCACGGCCGCGACCCCCGCCGTACCGCAGCGATCCGTGACGCGGTCGTGGAAGGCCTGCGCGACGGCACCCTCGTGGCGCCCCACCACCGCACCCGCACCCCCGGCGTCGCCCTGGTCGGCGGCGGCCCCGGTGACCCGGACCTCATCACGGTCCGCGGCCGTCGCCTCCTCGCCGAGGCGGACGTGGTCATCGCCGACCGGCTCGGCCCCCGCGACCTGCTCGACGAACTCCCGCCGCACGTCGAGGTGATCGACGCCGCGAAGATCCCGTACGGCCGCTACATGGCCCAGGAGGCCATCAACAACGCCCTCATCGAGCACGCGAAGCAGGGCAAGTCGGTCGTCCGTCTCAAGGGCGGCGACCCCTTCGTCTTCGGGCGTGGCATGGAAGAGGCCCAGGCGCTCGCCGAAGCGGGCATCCCCTGCACGGTGGTCCCCGGCATCTCCAGCTCGATCTCGGTGCCCGGCGCCGCCGGCATCCCCGTCACGCACCGCGGCGTCGCGCACGAGTTCACGGTGGTCAGCGGCCACGTGGCGCCGGACGACGAGCGCTCCCTGGTCGACTGGGCGTCACTGGCCAAGCTGCGCGGCACCCTCGTCGTCCTGATGGGCGTGGACAAGATCGGCAGGATCGCCGAGAAGCTCACCGCCCACGGCCGGTCGCCCGAGACCCCCGTCGCCCTGATCCAGGAGGGCACCACAGCGGCCCAGCGCCGCGTGGACGCCACGCTCGCGACCGTCGCCGCCGAGGTCGCCGCCCACGAGGTGAAGCCCCCGGCCGTCATCGTCATCGGCGACGTGGTGAAGGTGGGGCCGAGCAGCTCCGCTTGATCGCCCCCCAGCTCCCGCGTAACCACCGGTAACCCAACCCGCCCCAAGGCGTTGGCACCACACCCAGGACAAGGCAGTATCACCCTGTGGCTGATCTCATCTCCATCGACGACCCCGCCGACCCGCGCCTGCGCGACTACACGGGCCTGACCGACGTCGAACTGCGCCGCAAGCGCGAGCCCGCCGAGGGCCTCTTCATCGCCGAGGGCGAGAAGGTGATCAGGCGCGCCAAGCAGGCGGGCTACGAGATGCGCTCGATGCTGCTCTCCGCGAAGTGGGTCGACGTCATGCGGGACGTCATCGACGAGGTCCCGGCCCCGGTGTACGCGGTCAACCCCGACCTGGCCGAGCAGGTCACCGGCTACCACGTGCACCGCGGCGCCCTCGCCTCGATGCAGCGCAAGCCGCTGCCCACGTCGGACGAACTCCTCACCAGGGCGCGCCGCGTCGTCGTCATGGAGTCCGTGAACGACCACACCAACATCGGTGCGATCTTCCGCAGCGCCGCCGCCCTCGGCATGGACGCGGTCCTGCTCTCACCGGACTGCGCGGACCCGCTCTACCGCCGTTCGGTGAAGGTCTCCATGGGCGCGGTCTTCTCCGTCCCCTACGCCCGTCTCGCATCCTGGCCCAAGGGCCTTGAGGGCGTACGGGAAGCGGGCTTCAACCTCCTCGCGCTCACCCCGGACGAGAAGGCGAAGACCCTGGACGAGGCGGCCCCGCACCGCATGGACCGGGTCGCGCTGATGCTCGGCGCGGAGGGCGAAGGCCTCACCACGAAGGCCCTGATGGCAGCGGACGAATGGGTCCGCATCCCGATGGCCCACGGCGTCGACTCCCTGAACGTGGGGGCGGCGGCGGCCGTCGCGTTCTACGCCGTGGCGACGGGCCGCCCTCAGCTCTGAGGGCCCGGCCCCGTGGCCAGCCGCTGGCTCTGCTGTACGTCGCGCACATCGCGCACATCGCGCACATCGCGCACATCGCGCACATCGTGCACGCCGCTGCCGCCGAGCCCGCGCGCGGGCCCCTGGCAGCCCTGGGCCGCCGCGATCCCCAGGGCCACGAGCAGCGTCACGACCACGAACACGAAGAGCCGCTGGCGCAGCAGCCGCGGATTGGCGGGCCGACGCATGCCACCGGAGCGCGTGGTGTTCCGGGACTGCGCGGGACGTGCACCCGACCGCGCGGAACTGGACCCGCCCCGCGAGGAACCGGACCGTGAGGAACCCGTGTGGGAGGGCCCGGTGCGCGCAGAACCGGTGCGCGAGGAACCGGTCCGCGAGGAGCCCGGCCGTGACGCACCGGGCCGCGGCGGGGGAGTGCCCTGCGGCTGACGCCGCTGGGTGCGCTGGTCCGCGTACTCCTCGGCCATCCGCCCCGTCGGGCGGTCCTGGTCCTGCCGGGGCGCCGGCGGCCGCGGGTCCGTCAGGCCCTGTGCCTCGCGGGCCGCGATCTCCTTGAGCCTGAGCGACAGTTGGAGCGTGCTGGGACGTTCCTCCGGGTCCTTGGCGAGGCAGGCCCTGATCAGCGGCGCGAGCGCGTCCGGGACACCGCCGAGCTGCGCCTCCTCGTGGACGACGCGGTAGAGCATGACCTCTGAACTGCCGTGCCCGAAGGGCGAGTCCGCCATCCCCGCGTACGCGAGGGTGGCGCCGAGGGCGAACACGTCCGTGGCGGGTGTGACCGCGGCCCCGCGCACCTGCTCGGGCGCGAGGAACCCGGGCGATCCGACGGCGGTGCCCACATGGGTCAGGGTCGAGGCTCCGGTGGCCCAGGCGATGCCGAAGTCGATGATCCGCGGCCCCTTCGGGGACAGCAGGATGTTCGACGGCTTCAGATCCCGGTGCACGACACCGGCTTCATGGACGGCTACGAGGCCTTCGGCGAGCGCCGAACCGACCACCGCCACGTCGGCCGCGGAGAGCGGCCCCTCGGCGGCGACCTTGTCGTGCAGGGAGGGCCCGGGCACGTACTGCGTGGCGAACCACGGCCGGTCGGCGTCGAGATCGGCGGCCACGAGCCGCGCGGTGCAGCCGCCGCGGATGCGCCGCGCCGCGGAGACCTCGCGCGCGAAGCGCGACCGGAACTCCTCGTCCTCCGCCAGATCGGGCCGGATCACCTTGAGGGCGACGCGCTGCCCCCGCCGGTCCGACCCCAGGTAGACGACCCCCATGCCGCCGGCGCCCAGCCGCCTGTGCAGTCTGAACGAGCCGACGACACGCGGGTCCTCGCGCCGGAGCCGCATCATCGCCATGTCCATCCCCGCTGCCCGGTTCGTTGTCGTGCCACAGCTTACGTTTCCGTGGCCGGGCAGGTGCAGAGGCCGCGCCCTCACGGCCCGACCGATTGTCAGTGCCGGGTGGGAAACTTGAAGAGTGGTCAGGGGCACGGGAGCGGGCGGCCGTTGTGGGGGCCGCCGACCCCAACCATCCATCGCTGAAGGGGGATTGATCCCGTGAAGGGTGATCGCGTGGAGATAGTCGTGGACGCCGGGGACACGACACGGACGTACGAGGTGGTGGCGAGCCGGGCGGGCCGCCGGGTGGAGACGGCGGTCCGCAGGGGGGTGGTCGAAGTGAGCGAAGTCACCCGTAGCGGGTCCGTCGTGCGGACGGCGCGGTTCATGGCGACCCGCGTCCTGGCGCTGGTCGAGCAGCCCGTTCCCCGCGAGGACACATCGGAGCAGTCGGCCCGCCCCCTCCGGGAAGACCCTGAGACCTAGGACCCCATCTCCACCCACGGGAGTACATGACCGACGATCGGTCATCCTCCGGGAGGCCCGCCAATCGGTACGAGGGCATGACGACCCAGGCCTCCCGCACACCTAGATTTGAGGTCAAGCGGCGGGTGCAGCACTCGTCCCCCGAGGTCCGACACCCGCCGCTCTCAAGTTCATACAGACTCGGTCAGGAGAGGAACCATGGCGGACACGGCACCGCGGGCAATGGTCCGCACGCAAGGACGCAAGGCCTTCGCCTCGTTCGGCGTCCGCCCGTCCGGTACGCGCCACCCCTTGGTGGCGACGGCCATGGTTCTTCCCCTGGCGGCCCTGCTGGTCGTCGTCTTCGGCGGCTGGGAAGCAGTGGTCACACAGGCGTCGTCCGTGGGCGTGATGCTGGGGCGCTGAGCGGCGCCCCGGGCCCGGATGAGCGGTCCGGGCGGGGACATCCGGCCAGGAAACCCCGTGGGGACGGGGGTGCGGCGGACGGCACGAGAAATGCCCGCGCAGCTGGGGAGCTGCGCGGGCACTTCTTTGCGCCGGGGGCTCTGCGGGGCTCTCTTGAGCGCCGTCGATCACCGGCTGCGCCGCGCTCGTCCTCAAACGCCGGACGGGCTGGATATCCGGCCCGCGTACGCTCACGGGGAACGCCGCTCGAAGTACCCCGGGGGAACCGTGACCGCCACCGCCTTGCTGCCGGAGCTGACCGCCAAGGTCCGCCACGCGGCCCACCGCACCCCGCGGCCCTGCGCCTGCGCCCCCGAAGCCGTCCTGGCGGACCGGGACGACGCCACCGTCGTCCGGCACGGCGGTACGGTCGCCAAGGCGCACGCCCCCGGCACGGACCCCGCCGAGCTGACGGCGCGCCTGAAGGTCGCCGCCGCCCTGAGCGGCACCCTCCTCCCTCCGCTCGCCGATGCGGCGATCCCGCTCCACGGACGGCTTGTCACCCTCTGGGAGGCCGGCACCCCGGTGGACCGGGACGATCCCGACGCCGCCCCCTGGGAAGCCGCCGCCACCCTCCTCGCCCGGCTGCACGCCACGCCCCCGGCCGAACTCCCGCACCCACTCCCGGACATGCGCGGGCCCACCAAGGCCGCCCGTGCGATGACGCGCATGCGGGCCGCGGGACCGCATCCCGCCGCCGCACCCGTCGAGCGAGCCTGGGCCACGCTCCCCGCCTGGGCCCGCGCCGAGGCCCCCGCGCCGCCCCCCAAGCTCCTGTGCCACGGAGATCTGCACCTGGGCCAGCTGGTCCGCACGTCGGAAGGGCGCTGGCTGCTCATCGACGTCGACGACCTCGGGCTCGGTGACCCGGCCTGGGACCTGGCCCGCCCCGCCGCCTGGTACGCGTGCGGCCTCCTGCCCCCGGACGAGTGGACGCGCTTCCTCGGCGCCTACCGCGCGGCACGCGGCCCCGCGGTCCCGCCCGACGGCACCGACCCCTGGCCGGCCCTCGACGTACCGGCCCGCGCCCTCACCGCGCAGACCGCCGCCCTCGCCGTGGCCAGGTCGGTCAGGGAGAGCCGCACCCTGGACGAGATCGAGCAGGCAGTGGTCGACGCCTGTGATCGAATGGCCGCCGTCCCGCCGGAGTTGGCCCCCACCCCCACGAAGTAGGGTGCAACGCACCGAAGCCGGGCAGAGTTCCGGCGAAGCAGTCACGACCGGCGAGGAGTTGAGCCGACCATGCAGTGTCCCAAGTGCCACGCACCGATGCACACGTACAACCGCAATGGCGTCCAGATCGAGCAGTGCAGCGGTTGCCGCGGGATATTCCTCGACTACGGCGAGCTCGAGGCCCTGAGCCGGGTCGAGTCCCAGTGGGGCGCCCAGCAGGCCCCGCCCCCGCCGCCGGCCCCGCAGGCGTACCCGGCCGCTCCCGCCCCCCAGTGGGGCGCACCCCAGCACGGCGGCCACCACGGCGGTCACGGCGGGCACTACGGCCACAACAAGCGCCACAAGAGCTTCGGGCACATGCTCTTCTCCTCCTGACCGGAGGAACGACGAAGCCCCCGGCCGTGGGAACGGCCGGGGGCTTCGGGTGGATGGTGCGCGATACTGGGATTGAACCAGTGACCTCTTCCGTGTCAGGGAAGCGCTCTCCCGCTGAGCTAATCGCGCGGGTCAACCTGCATGTGCTGCGTACTGCGTGCGCGATACTGGGATTGAACCAGTGACCTCTTCCGTGTCAGGGAAGCGCTCTCCCGCTGAGCTAATCGCGCGGGGATCCTTGCGGACCGGATCTTCGGTTGTTCTGCGTGTTTCCTGCGTGCGCGATACTGGGATTGAACCAGTGACCTCTTCCGTGTCAGGGAAGCGCTCTCCCGCTGAGCTAATCGCGCTTGGAGGTGGAGACGGGATTTGAACCCGTGTAGACGGCTTTGCAGGCCGTTGCCTCGCCTCTCGGCCACTCCACCAGGAGTGCGGGGGTTCGGGAAGATCCCCCGTTTCCTGCGAGCGGACGACCAGGTTCGAACTGGCGACCTCAACCTTGGCAAGGTTGCGCTCTACCAACTGAGCTACGTCCGCTTGTCTTTCCCGGTCCGCTTGCGCGTCCCGGCGACGTGTTGAACTCTAGCGGATTCCTGGGCCAGTACAAAAACGCGTTTGCGCAGCGTGCTGCGCTGTCACCGGCCCGGGGCGCGACCAGGACGCCGGTCATAGACTCGCAGACGTGCACAGCCCCCCTCAGATGTCCTCCCGGCCGCCCTCCGGGGCGTCCCCGCCCATGGCGCGCTTCGGCGGCCTGCTCGCGACCGGCCTCAGGGACGTGACCAGCGATCCAGCGGCGCTGGACTCCCGCGGTTTCTGGGCGGTCTGCGCGACCTTCGAGGGCGAACTGGTCTGTGCCCGCTTCGACGACGTACGCGCGGAGCCGGTGCCCGCGCCGGTGCCTGGGGCATGGCGCGGGCCCGCCGCCGGTGACTGGACGTCGTCGCTCGACCGCGCCGCGTATGTGGACGGCGTGCGTCGTGTGCGGGAACACATCGCGGCCGGGGACGTCTATCAGGCGAACCTCTGCCGCGTGCTGTCCGCGCCCCTCGGGGACGGCGGGGAGGGTGGGGCCGCCGGAGACATCGACGCCCTGACCGCGCTCCTCGCGCGCGGGAACCCCGCTCCGTACGCCGGAACGATCCGCCTGCCCGGACACGGCATCGAGATAGCGACGGCCTCACCCGAGCTGTTCCTGCGCCGCGCGGGACGCGTCGTCGAATCCGGGCCGATCAAGGGCACGGGCCGGACCGAGGCGGACCTCCTGGAGAAGGACTACGCCGAGAACGTCATGATCGTGGACCTCGTCCGCAACGACCTCGGGCGGATATGCGTGACCGGCTCCGTGACCGTCCCCGACCTGTGCGTGGTCGAGAAGCATCCGGGGCTCGTCCACCTCGTCTCCACCGTCCGGGGCGAGCTGCGTCCCGACGCCGGCTGGCCGGAGATCTTCGCCGCCGCGTTCCCGCCCGGTTCCGTCACCGGGGCCCCCAAGTCCAGCGCCCTGCGCATCATCGACGCCCTGGAGACCTCGCCCCGCGGTCCGTACTGCGGCGGCATCGGCTGGGTCGACGCCGACCGGGGAACCGGTGAACTGGCCGTCGGTATCCGCACCTTCTGGATCGACCGGGCGGAGGGCCTGCTGCGGTTCGGCACCGGCGCCGGGATCACCTGGGGCTCGGACCCCGAGGGAGAGTGGCGCGAGACCGAACTGAAAGCGGAACGGCTGCTGGCGGTAGCGTCGGGAGCGTACGAAGTGAGTGGAGGGACCCCTCAGTGAAGATCTGGCTCAATGGCGGCCTGCAGGACATCGATACCGCCCGCGTCTCCGTGCTCGACCACGGACTGACCGTGGGGGACGGCATCTTCGAGACGGTGAAAACGGCCGAGGGGCGGCCCTTCGCGCTGACCCGGCACCTGGACCGGCTCGCCCGTTCGGCGCGCGGCCTCGGCCTGCCGGAGCCGGACCTGGACGAGGTGCGCGCGGCCTGCGCCGCCGTCATCGACGCCAACCCGATGCCGCTGGGACGGCTGCGCATCACGTACACCGGTGGCCTCTCGCCGCTCGGCTCGGACCGCGGCGACCAGGGGCAGACGCTGGTCGTCGCCCTCGGGGAGGCGAACAGGCGCCCCGACACGACCGCCGTGATCACGGTGCCGTGGACCCGCAACGAGCGTGGCGCCCTCACCGGCCTGAAGACCACCTCGTACGCGGAGAACGTCGTCGCCCTCGCGCGCGCCCACGAACAGGGTGCTTCGGAGGCGCTCTTCGCCAACACGGTGGGGCAGCTGTGCGAAGGCACGGGATCGAACGTCTTCGTCGTGCTCGACGGTGAGATCCACACCCCTCCGGTCGCCTCCGGGTGCCTGGCGGGCATCACGCGCGCGTTGGCCGTCGACTGGACGGGCGCGCGCGAGACCGATCTGCCGCTCGACGTCCTGGACCGCGCCGACGAGGTGTTCCTGACCTCGACGCTCCGTGACGTCCAGGCCGTGCACCGGGTCGACGGACGCGAACTGCCGGGGGCGCCGGGACCGGTGACCGCCAAGGCGATGCGGATCTTCGGCGAGCGGGCGGCGGACGACCTCGACCCGTGACCGGCCGGGCAAGACGCCCCAAGTGCACGCAATCCTGATGACGCATGAGCCGCAGGGCGGGTAGAACACCACTGATGACCACGACCCTGCGGCCGACCGGGCCGCTTCAGCAGAGCGCTGACGGCGCGAAGTCACGCATGTACGAAGTGCGCGTGAACAGCCGTCCTGTGGGCGGGATAGAACTCGCCACGCACCCCGTGTTCGGGCCCGGTGTCGCCGAGATGCGGGATCTGAGCATCAAGGAGCCCGACCGCCGACGCGGCCGTGCCACCGTCGCCGTGCTCGCCGCCGAGGAGGTGGTGCGCGGCTGGGGCTGCGAGCGGATCGAGGTGGCCGTGCCCGCCGAGGCCGCGGCGGCCCACCGTCTCGCCGTCTCCCTCGGCTATGTGGAGCGCAACCGCCACATGGTCAAGCCCCTGACCGCCGAGCCGTCCGCGTTGCCGGCGGGCATCGAGGGGCGGCCGATGACGGACGACGAGTACGAGGTCTGGCTGGCCCGCGAGAAGGAGGACTACGCGCAGACCTGGATCGAGCGCGGTGTCCCCGAGGCGGAGGCGCGCGCCAAGTCCGATGCCGACCACGCCGACCACCTGCCGCAGGGTGTCGCCACCCCCGGCACGCGCCTCAGCGTGCTCACACAGGAGGGCACGGTGGTCGGCACCCTGTGGCTGGCGCAGCGCGACGACGACGCGTTCGTCTTCGACGTCGAGGTGGTCGAGGAACACCGCGGACGCGGCCACGGCCGGTCCCTGATGCTCCTGGCGGAGACCCAGGCACGCGAGGCGGGCCTCGACCGCCTGGGCCTCAACGTCTTCGCGGGCAACGTCCCGGCCCTGCGCCTGTACGAGTCGCTGGGCTACGAACCGGTCATGTACTACGTCTACAAGCAGCTGCTCTAGGCGTCCTGCCCGGAGGCCGCGAGGAGGCGGTCCGTGATCTCCTCGACGCGCTCGCGCAGCCCCTCCTGGCTCTTGCCGCCGTCGAGGCGCTCACCCTCGATGACGTACGTCGGCGTCCCGGTGACGCCGATCGCCTTGCCCTCCGCCTGGTCGGCGTCGACGATCAGGATGTGCCGTCCGTCGACGAGGGCGGTGTCGAACTCCTCGGCGTCCAGGCCCAGTTCCCGCGCGGTCTCGACCAGGAAGGGTTCGCCCGTGCGGGTCAGCTCCTCGACCTTGCCCAGCACGGCCTCGACGTACGGCCAGCCCTGCCCCTGCTCGAAGGCCTCCTCCGCGGCCTGGGCGGCGGCGAAGGCATGCGGGTGCTTTTCGAGGGGGAAGTGCCGAAGCCGCAGGTCGACGCGGTCGCCGTAGCGGGCACGGAGCGCGCGTACGTCGTCGAGGGCGGTCCGGCAGTCCGGGCACTGCAGCTCGCACCAGATGTCGATGACGAGGGGGCCGGCGGGGGTCGCGGGGGCGGAGTCGCTCATGGGTCACAGTCTTCCAGCCCCGCGTGGGCCTCCCAACCGGGGCGGGGGCCCGACCGGAACCTGCGGAGGAGGCGTGACCCTGATATGTCCCTGAAGTCCGCTCGGGGCGTGGCCTGCGGAGGGCCACCCGGTGCAGGATGGAGGGGAAGACAGTGCCGGACGGCGCCACCGTCCAAGCCCGCTCGCCTGGAGGACCGGATGATTGCCGAGACCGTCTGTTCCGCCGTATCCGCGGCCGGCCTCGGCATTGCCGCGATCACGGCCTATCGCAAGCGTTTCCTCGCGGCGACGCGTCTCGCCGCCTATTCGCTCATCCCGGTCGGCCTGGTGATGACCGGCGTCGTCGGATGGCTCGCGGACACCGCGTTCAGCATGAAGGCATGGGCGGGCTTCGGGGTCCTCGGCGTCGCCTGGCTGCTTTTCATGATCACGCGCGCCGTGGAGCGCCGCTCCGGAGGCACTCGCAAGGAACGCAAGGCCGCGAAGGCGGCTCAGCGCGACGCGGTGGCCCCCGCGGCGTCCGCGCCCTCCCTGGGGCAGGGGTCCCGCCCGGCCGCGCAGCCTGCGGCCCAGCCGAAGGCGGAGGCGCCCAAGGAGGACTTCAGCGACATCGAGGCCATCCTGAAGAAGCACGGCATCTGAGAATCCGAGAGCAGATCTGAGAACGGCGCGGCCCCGGCCGCGTGGTCGTCAACAATCGTCCGCGTCGGACGGCCGTGAGCGTCCCTCGTTCGTGTGGTCGAGGGAGCCGCCCGGCGTGCCGAGGTGCGCTGCTGGTCGGCCGTGGTCGGAACAGGCGGGACGTCGAATTCCCGCAGGTCGCGGGATGCGGCGAACTCCCGCGCCTTCCGGGCGTGTTGGTCATCGGTACCCCCGGGACTGCGTCATCATCGCCGCGAGATGCTGGACACCGCACAGGGCGATGCCGCCCCGCCGACCGATGGCCGAGCCGCGACCGAAGAGCCCAAGGGCTGTCTGTTCGCGCTCTCCCAGCCACCCCTGATGATCTTCCTGGCGGTGATCGGCATTCTGATCCTGCTGGGGACCCTGCACGATCTGCTCGGGCTCTAGGGCCCGGGGCTCCAGGGGGCCGCGGCCAAGGGCTCTCAGCCCGCCGCTTCCTTGCGCCTGGCCCGGTAGGCGGCGACATGCAGCCGGTTGCCGCAGGTGCGGCTGTCGCAGTAGCGGCGCGAGCGGTTGCGGGAGAGGTCGACGAAGGCGTGCCGGCAGTCCGGGGCCTCGCAGCGCCGCAGCCGCTCCTGCTCGCCGGCGACGACGAAGAACGCGAGCGCCATCCCGCAGTCCGCGGCGAGGTGGTCGGCGATGGAGGCGCCGGGCGCGAAGTAGTGCACGTGCCAGTCGTAGCCGTCGTGGTCGGTGAGCCGGGGCGTGGTGCCCGCCGCCGCGATCAGTTCGTTGATCACCGCCGCCGCGGCCTGCGGTTCGGGCGTCGCGAAGACTTCCTGGAAGCGGCCCCGGACGTGCCGGACGCCGGCCAGGTCACGCTCCGAGAGCACTCCGACGTCACTTATGTTGTGGCTTCGTACGAACTCGCCCAGGGCTGCCACGTCCGGGAGCCCCTCCGTCTCGGTGCCCGCCGCGCTCGCTGCGTTCTCGTCGTCCGGCGCGGTGTTCACCAGATCGACCACGGCGTCGAGTGAGCACCGGGTGTCGTGGGTGATCAGCACGATTTGCTCCCTGGCCTGGGGTAGTGGGGTCCCACCCGGCTCCTGGAGAGCTGGGGGAGAGGTGCCCGCTGATGCTGGCCGATGCTAGCGGCTTCACGACACGGCGCACCGGCGCCGTCCCCGCGGGAATCCGCGGCGACGGCGCCGGTACGTCTGCTTCTGTGCGGTTGTCCTGCCCGAGCCGTCGCCCCGAGTCGGACGGCGCCGGGCGCTCTCGCGCGGCCTGGAGCTAACTTTCGGCCAGGATGTGCGAGAGCTCCGTATCCAGATCGAAGTGGCGGTGTTCCGTGCCGGGCGGCACGGCCGCGTCCGTTCGCTTCAGGAACGATTCCAGGGCCCGCGCCGGGGCCTCGAGCAGAGCCTCACCCTCGGGGGAGCTCAGGGCGATGCAGACGACGCCCTGACCGTGGCTCCGGGACGGCCAGACTCGGACGTCGCCGGTACCGGTGGGCCGGTGCAGGCCCTCGGCGAGGAGGTCGCGGGCGAACACCCACTCGACGGTTTCCTCGGCTCCGGTGTGGAAGGTGGCGTGCACGGCATAGGGATCGGCCGTGTCATACCGCAGTCCTGCGGGTACAGGCAGTGAGGACTCGCTCGACACAACGAGGCGCAGGTGCAGCTCGCAGCTGACCGTGGTGTTCATAAGCGCCAGGGCCTTTCGCTCAGTGTGCGCTCGGGGATTCGCACGTCGGCGAAATCGACATGCCACCTACGGTGCCGTTGTAAACCCCTCTGAGGGTTTTGGGTGTCTTTAGGTAGCTCGTATGGCGGGTTGTCCGTTCGACGGGTACGGCCATTCCAGTGACGGGTTTCCGTCCGGTAGGGTTTGGCCGTATGAATACGGGGAGTAACGAGCCGGGGGTTGCTGAAACAATCACCGGCACGAAGGACGAGCAGCCGCTCGGATCGCGTGCGCCGGAGTTCATCCAGGCCCGCAAGGCGCTGCACCTCAGCTGGCAGGTCGGCGTGTTCATCGTGGGCCTCGCGGTGGTTGCCGCGGGCATCGTGATGCTGCCGCTGCCCGGGCCGGGCTGGCTGGTGATCTTCGGCGGAATGGCGATCTGGGCGACCGAGTTCGTCTGGGCCCAGCTGGTGCTTCGCTGGACGAAGCGGAAGGTCACCGAGGCGGCACAGCGTGCGCTTGACCCCAAGGTGCGCCGCAGGAACATCATCCTGACGACCGTCGGTCTGGTGATCATCGCCGTGCTCGTCGCGGTCTACGTCTGGAAGTTCGGCCTCGAGATGCCATGGAAGATCAAGGAGTGACCTCCGGGTGACTCCACGGCGGTCGGAAGCACCCGCTGACATGCGGTAATGTTCTCCGTGCGCCCGGGGCGATTAGCTCAGTGGGAGAGCGCTTCGTTCACACCGAAGAGGTCACTGGTTCGAACCCAGTATCGCCCACCCCGGAACTGCGGCCCGGAGGCTTTAAGCCTCCGGGCCGCAGTCGTATTCGCTCGCTTTCCCGTGCGGCGTAAGGAATTTGATACTCCGTCGGCTCCGGTGGCTGCCGTTCGGGAAAAGCGGAGTCAGTGCATTCTGCCGAGAACGTCACGGACCCGGCGTGCGTCGCGCAGCCGCTGTTCGTACGTCGCGCCGATCGCGAGCAGCAGCAGCCCGGCGAGTGCCGGCGGCAGCCAGCGCGGCAGCGCGTCCACCACTTGGACGATGTAGGGCGCCAGTTCGTGCAGCGCGTCCAGGGCGAGGACCGTGCCGCCGAGCACCAGGGGCGCCTGCAGCCGGTGCCGGGCCCCCGCCAGCGTGATCAGCAGGGCCGCGGTGCCGAGGAGCAGCGGACGCTGCCAGTGCGCGTCGCTCCAGGTGGCGATGAGGCTGGGCAGGAGGGTTGCGGCGAGGCCGGGTCCGTACGCCGTCCAGGAGGACGTCTCGGGGGTTCGGTGGCGGCGCAGGGCGCCGATCAGGAGTGCCGGGACGGTGACCGGCAGGGTGCCTCGGGGGTCTGAACGTCCCAGGCGGCCAGCCGTGTCCAGCTCGCCAGGAGGAACAGCACCCCGGCCGCGTACCCGACTGCCCGGCGGTCCGTGCGCAGTGCCGTGCCCGCGGCGATGAGGCCGCCGAGCGCGAGGGCCAGGGCGAGGGTCGTCGCATGCCCCGCGGCGAGGGCGATCGCGAACCCGCCGACGACCGCCCCGGAGATCTCGGCGGGCGCTGCCGACGGATGCCGACCGAGCCGGGCCGCCGCGAGGGCCCCGATCGCCGGTACGGCGAGCATGAGCAGTCCGCTGTGGTCCGTGCGCAGGTCCCAAGCCGCACCTGTGGCGCCGACGAGCGCGGCGGCGTACGCGACCGTGGCGCAGGCGGCGATGGCTGCCGTGCCCGCGGTGGATGCCCGGCGGCGGGCGACGAGAACGGTCGCCGCGAGGAAGAGCGCCGCCAGGGCGCCGAGAGTACCCAGCGTGGCCGACGCGGCGGCCAGGGCCAGGAGCGCGGCACTCACCGAGGAGATGACCGAGAGGCCCGTCGAGGTGACGGCGATCGCCTTCGAGCGGGCGCGTGACGCAACGGTGAGCAGGGCGGCGGTCAGCGTGACGTACACCGACACCCCGACTCCGTAAGGGAGGTGAAGGGCGGACGGGAGGATGAGAAGGGCGGCCCAGGTGAGGGCCAGAGCGCCGGAGCGGGCGGCATCGGCGGGGGCGAGGCTGCTGGTGCTGGGTTCCGGCGCGGGGGCTGGGTCTGGGGGCGCACCGGGGGGCCGGCCCGGGTCTGAGGTGGGCTCTGAGTTCAGGGCTGTGGTGGTGCCCGGGGTGACGGGTGGGGCTGGCGTGGTGCGGGGGTCTGCGGTGTATGCGGGGAGGGCGGTGGTTGGAAGGGGGAGCCGGGTGGCCGCGAACGTGACTCCGGCGACGACGGCGAGCACGAGCGAGGCGATGGTGGGGTGCTGCACGGTCAGTCCGGCCAGGGCGACCGCTTCGCCCGTGTCCGTCGGCGCGCCCGACCACGCCTTCCCTGCCCAACTCGCGGGCCCGATCAGGGCGGTGACGAACGCGGGAAGCGCCCACAGGGTCGCGAGCGCGTACACCGGGAGCGTCGCACCGACGACTCCGCGCAGGACCGGGCGCGGCAGCGCCGTGCGGACCACCGCCGACAGCGCGACGGCGCACACCAGGTAGCCGGGGACCGTCCAGGCGGCGGGCAGTGTTTCGCGCAGCATGCCACCGGCCGCGGCCACCACCAGCAGGCCGCCCGTGAACGCCGCACCCGTCGCCTGCGGGGGTGCCGTGATCAGCCACGACGCCACCAGCGCGATAGCCGCGGCAAGGATCAAAAGCGCGCCCGCACGTGCCGCGTCCGGCAGGTCCGTGGCCGACCAGGAGAGGTAGCCGGCGGCCACTGTGCCCCACAGACCGGTGGCACAGGCACCCACGGCCGCGACGGCACGCACGCCCGGATGCCTCACCCGCAGGGCGACCGCGACGTCGAGCGCCGCCGTCACCAGAAGCGCCGCCGCCGTCCCGAGGGCTCCGGTGTCCGAGGCGTACGCCCAGAGGAACAGGGGGAGTTGAGCGGTCGTGACGGCCAGCGGCAACGGCAGCCGCAGTTCGCGGAACGACAGGCCGTACGCCGTCCACAGCGCGGCGAGCACGGCGGCCGCGGCCGCCGTGCAGCCGAGGGCGTCGGCCCGGGGCAGGGCGGCGGCATGGAGGGCGTACGCGTCGAGGACGGTCAGGGCGAGGCCGAGCGCGGCCACCGTCTCCGCCGTCGAACGTAGCTTCCGGCGCAGCAGCAGCGCGGGCACGCCGAGCGCGGTCAGCGTCACGGCCGCGAGCAGGGCGCCGCGCCAGCCGATGCCCAGGTGTCCCCAGCTCACCAGCGTGAAGGCGATCGCCGCGACGGTCAGGAGGATGCCGCCGAGCGTCAGCAGCGCGTTCTGCACGCTCGGCGGTGTGGCCTCGGTGGCACGCACCGGCCGCGCGGGACCCGGTGCGACGGGCGTCTGGAGAGCGCCGACCAGCCAAGCCCTGCGTTGCAGCAACTGCGTCCTGCGCGCGTCGAGTCGGCGCAGCTCCAGGTCGAGGACGCGGAGCTCCTCGGCCGGGGGCGGAATGTTCGTCATGTCCGTGGAGTGTGGTCCAGGACACCGCGGCGGGCATGGGTGCGGATACTCAGAACGTACTCAAGTCGGCTCCCTACCGGCAGACTCGGTCCATGGACTGGAGCCACTTCCGCTTCCGCAGCACCTGGAAGCTGCCCGCGCCGCCCGCCGACGTGTACGCCGCCCTTGAACGCGCCGAGGACTATCCCGCGTGGTGGCCCCAGGTACGGGAGGTGACATCCCTCGACGAACGTACCGGCACGGCACGCTTCCGCTCCCTGCTGCCGTACGACCTGTTCATCACCGGCGAGGAACGGCGCCGCGACCCGGCGGCCGGGGTCCTGGAGATCGCGATGACCGGTGATCTCGATGGCTGGGCGCGCTGGACCGTCACGGCGGCACCGAGCGGGGCGCGGGCGCTCTACGAACAGGAAGTGGTGGTGCGCAAACCGCTGATGCGACGCCTCGCCGTCCCAGGCAGACCCGTCTTCCTCCTCAACCACACGCTGATGATGCGCGCGGGCGAGCGAGGCCTGAAGGCGCACCTCAGAGGCGAGTGAGGGCTTTCGCCGAAGCGGTTTGAAGGAAACCCGCGAGGACCTGTATTGTTCAGTCCGTTCCCGGGCGATTAGCTCAGTGGGAGAGCGCTTCGTTCACACCGAAGAGGTCACTGGTTCGAACCCAGTATCGCCCACCCGGAGAATGCCGGTCCGTCACCGACGGACCGGCTTTTTTCATGCCACGCGACTTCATGCCACGCGACTTCATGCCCTCGGGCCGGTCGCGACCCGTAAACGTCACGCAGCCGCTGGCAGTTCGGGACGCAGCGGCCACGCCGGATCCACCGCTTCCGGCGTACCGCTGCGCGCGAACCAGGCCTGCAGCCCGCGCGCCTGCGCCGCGTGCCACACCGCCTGCAGCGCGTGC
Source organism: Streptomyces sp. Je 1-332 (assembly GCF_040730185.1). Lineage (NCBI taxonomy): Bacteria > Bacillati > Actinomycetota > Actinomycetes > Kitasatosporales > Streptomycetaceae > Streptomyces > Streptomyces sp. Je 1-332. The sequence continues at coordinate 1,373,805 of NZ_CP160402.1, read as the reverse complement.
AGCTCGGCCGCCGAGAGCCGTTCGAGCCGCGAGGCGAAACGCTGCCCCACGGCCCGTACGACATCCAGTGCGGCCTGCGCGTCGGCCGCCGCGTCGTGCGCCTCGTCGAGCTCCACCGCGTAGTGCGCGCACAGATCGGTCAGTGTGCGGCGCCCCTTGCGGTACCGGTCGAGCTGCTTGTCCAGGACGCGCGGGTCGAGGACGCACAGCGACGAGCCCGCCATGTACCGGCTGAGCGACGAGGCGCGGTGCCTGCGCAACTCCCGGTCCAGGATCGTCAGGTCGAAGGGCGCGTTCATGACGACGATGGGGCGGCCCGCCGCGCCCTGTTCCGCCAGCTCCCTCGCTATCTCCTCCATCACCGGCGCGGGCCAGCGACCGTTGTGCTGCAGATGTTCCTCCGTCAGGCCGTGCACCGCGGTGGCGGACTCGGGCACCGGAACGCCCGGGTTCACCAGCCAGCGAGTGATGCGCGGGCGGGTGCCCGCGCCTTGCTGGACGACGACGGCGGCCGACACAATGCGGTCGGTCTCGACGTCGACGCCCGTGGTCTCCGTGTCGAATGCGGCCAAGGGCCCCTCGTACCAGCACGTCATAGTGACGCAACTCCTCGATCATGTCCGGCAGATGGCTTTCCTCCCCTGCCCACACCGGTGATACCCGGGCCGTTTGCGCTGTACGCGGCCCGGAGACAACAGAGGTACAGGGCTTGGAAGTTGACCGGCCTGAAGCGGGGATTCACTGGTTCGGAAGGCACGTTGGACATGGCGCTCGCGCAGCCCGAACAGGGTGGGCTGCTGCCCGAGCGGATCGCACCGCCGCGCGGCACACTCGCCACCACCGCCTGTATGGAGATCCTTCAGGTGGGCTATCTGCACGCCGTCGCCGCAGCGGCGGGGTGCTCGCTCTCGCAGCCCTTTCCGGACAACGGCATCGACTGGCACGTCAGCCACAGCGCCCCCGGGCACACGGTCGACGACGAAGTCACCATCAAGGTGCAGCTCAAGTGCACCTACCAGATACCGCCGAACCCCCCGGGGCCGGCTTTCTCCTTCACGCTAGACAACCCGCACCTGGAGAAGCTCGCCCGCACCCCGGTCTCGGTGCACAAGATCCTGGTCGTGATGCTCGTGCCCCGGTCGCAGGACGACTGGCTGCGCGCGAGCCATGACCGGCTCGACCTGCGGCACTGCTGCTACTGGACCAACCTCGCCGGACACCAGGTGACCGGCCGGCGCAGGACGACCGTGCGCGTCCCGACCTCGCGGATCTTCGACGACAAGGCCCTCTGCGAGATCATGACGCGGGTCGGGACGGGAGGGAGACCCTGATGCACCGCCCGATCGAAGAGCCAGTACGCCCCGTTCGCCCGCACCCCGTGGAAACCACGGGCAACTGGGCCGCTCCGACGGACCGGTTGGGTCCTCCCGAGCCCTCGCAGGTCGACCCCGCCGTGCTCGGCGCGCTGCTCGGCCGGCACGGCTGGCGCCGGCGCGGGGGAGCGGCGGGGCGTTACGCCCGCTGGACCCCGCCCGGGCCCGGCGGAGGCGGCACGAGTCTGCTCGTGCCGGAGAACAGGGCCTTCCCCGACTGCGAGGACCTGCTCGGCGAGGCGCTCACCGCCCTGGCGCGCAGCGGGTCGCCGTCCGCGCGTGACGTGCTCGTCGGACTCACCGTGCCCAGCGACGAGATCCGCTGGTGGCGCGATGTCCCTGCCGGTCCCGCGGGCGCCGCGACCTGGACGGCGGAGGAACAACTGCGGGCGGCCGCACGGCAGATGCTGCTCGCGGGGGCGCTGGCCGCGCGCGGTCGTGCCGGGTACTACGGGGCGCGGCACCGCGGGCCGGCCGCCGCGTCCCTGGAGAGCGTCCTGGTCGCGCCCGCTCCTGGCGGACGGCAGCTCACCGCGTTCGTGCCCGTCCTGACCGGGCGGCTCATCGCCGTGCGGCTGCACCAGGCGCTGTACGCGGTCCGCGAGGCCGTCGACTACCAGCGCGCCACTGGTGGCATGGACGCCTTCGACGGCGCCGTCGAGGCGGGCGTCAGCCATGAGCTGACGGAGGCCGTCGTGGCCCTGGTGCGGGGCACGGAAGGGGCACGCGTCGCCGTGGAGTGGGCGCCGGCCGCCGGGGTGCCCGAGGGGTGCGCCGTGGATGCCGAGCCCGTCGAGTTCTCGCCCGGTGACCTGACGGTGCTCAGGGAGGCGAGCGCGCGCTATCTGCGGGACGAACCCGCGATGCCGGTGCGGATCACGGGGGCCGTGGTGCGGATGCGGCGGTCGGGGCCACGGGGCGACGGCACGGTGCGGGTCCGGGTGCTCGCGGGCGCCGACGTCCCCCACGTACGCATGACGCTCGACGAGGAGTCGTACCGCATCGCGGGCCATGCCCACCTGGTCGGGCTGCCGATCCGGGTGCACGGCCGGCTCGAGAGCCGGGGCGGGTTCCGGCGGCTCACCGGGGCCTCTGGGGTGGTGCCGGTGCAGGTGGACGAGGGGGAGAAGGACCGTCTGATGAAGTCGCTCCAGGAGAATCTCGACTTCTTCGAGGAGGCGTGCAGCGGGGACTAGGAGTGTCTGAGGCGGGGCGCGGCTGAGGCCCCGGGGATAACCGTTTCGCGATGGGCGCCCCGGGCTCGGTACGATTCGTATCGCGTGCAGGAGCAGATCTGCCGCGACCCCTTCAGGTAGGAGAAGACCGGTGTCAGACGTCCGTGTGATCATCCAACGCGATTCCGAGCGGGAAGAGCGCGTGGTGACGACGGGCACTACGGCCGCCGAACTCTTCACCGGCGAGCGCACCATCGTCGCCGCCCGCGTGGCCGGCGAGCTGAAGGACCTCGCGTACGCCGTCCAGGACGGTGAGGAGGTCGAGCCGGTCGAGATCTCCTCCGAGGACGGCCTGAACATCCTGCGCCACTCCACCGCGCACGTCATGGCGCAGGCCGTGCAGGAGCTCTTCCCCGAGGCCAAGCTGGGCATCGGCCCGCCGGTCCGACACGGCTTCTACTACGACTTCGACGTCGAGAAGCCGTTCACGCCCGAGGACCTCAAGGCCATCGAGAAGAAGATGCAGGAGATCCAGAAGCGCGGCCAGCGCTTCTCGCGCCGCGTCGTCACTGACGAAGCCGCCCGCGAGGAGCTCGCCGACGAGCCGTACAAGCTGGAGCTCATCGGCATCAAGGGCTCCGCTTCCAGCGACGACGGAGCGGACGTCGAGGTGGGCGGCGGCGAGCTGACCATCTACGACAACCTCGACCCGAAGACCGGCGACCTGTGCTGGAAGGACCTCTGCCGCGGTCCCCACCTGCCCACCACCCGCAACATCCCGGCGTTCAAGCTGATGCGCAACGCCGCCGCGTACTGGCGCGGCAGCGAGAAGAACCCGATGCTCCAGCGCATCTACGGCACCGCCTGGCCCACCAAGGACGAGCTCAAGGCGCACCTGGAGTTCCTCGCCGAGGCCGAGAAGCGCGACCACCGCAAGCTCGGCAGCGAGCTGGACCTGTTCTCCATCCCGGAGCAGATCGGCTCGGGCCTCGCGGTCTTCCACCCCAAGGGCGGCATCATCCGCCGGGTCATGGAGGACTACTCGCGGCGCCGCCACGAGGAGGAGGGGTACGAGTTCGTCTACACCCCGCACGCCACCAAGGGGAAGCTCTTCGAGACCTCGGGCCACCTGGACTGGTACGCCGACGGCATGTACCCGCCCATGCAGCTCGACGAGGGCGTGGACTACTACCTCAAGCCCATGAACTGCCCGATGCACAACCTGATCTTCGATGCGCGCGGGCGTTCCTACCGTGAACTGCCGCTGCGTCTCTTCGAGTTCGGCACGGTGTACCGCTACGAGAAGTCCGGCGTCGTGCACGGTCTGACCCGTGCCCGCGGCTTCACCCAGGACGACGCGCACATCTACTGCACCAAGGAGCAGATGGCGGACGAGCTCGACACGACGCTCACCTTCGTCCTGAACCTCCTGCGCGACTACGGCCTGACCGACTTCTACCTGGAGCTCTCCACCAAGGACCCGGAGAAGTTCGTCGGCTCGGACGAGGTCTGGGAAGAGGCCACCGAGACGCTGCGCAAGGTCGCCGAGAAGCAGGGCCTGCCGCTGGTCCCGGACCCGGGCGGCGCCGCCTTCTACGGCCCGAAGATCTCCGTGCAGTGCAAGGACGCCATCGGCCGCACCTGGCAGATGTCGACCGTGCAGCTCGACTTCAACCTGCCGGAGCGCTTCAACCTGGAGTACACCTCGCCGGACGGCTCCAAGCAGCGCCCGGTGATGATCCACCGCGCGCTCTTCGGGTCGATCGAGCGGTTCTTCGCGGTGCTCCTGGAGCACTACGCGGGCGCGATGCCGCCGTGGCTCGCCCCCGTCCAGGCGGTCGGCATCCCGGTCGGGGACGCGCACATCCCCTACCTCCAGGAGTTCGCGGCCGACGCCAAGAAGAAGGGCCTGCGGGTCGAGGTGGACGCCTCCTCCGACCGCATGCAGAAGAAGATCAGGACGCAGCAGAAGCTGAAGGTTCCGTTCATGATCATCGTCGGTGACGACGACATGAACGCGGGCACGATCTCCTTCCGCTACCGCGACGGCTCGCAGGAGAACGGCATTCCGCGCGAGCAGGCGCTCGCCAAGCTCATCGACGTGGTGGAGAGCCGCGTACAGGTGTGATGTGAGGTGAGAGGCCCCCGGGACGTTCAGCGTCCCGGGGGCCTCACGTCGTCCTCCGGGCCCTCCCGCGCGAACACCTGCAGCAGCCATGACGAGAACGACCCCGTCACCGCCCCGAGCAGCGCCAGACCGCAGAGCATCAGGCCCACCGCGATCACGCGCCCCAGCGGCGTCACGGGCGTCACGTCGCCGTAGCCCACGGTCGCGAGCGTGGCCGACGTCCACCACACCGCGTCCCCGAAGGTACGGATCGTCGCCCCCGGAGCCGTGTGCTCGTGCTGGTAGACGGCCAGCGCCCCGGTGAAGCCGATGAGCAGCGCCGAAAGACCGGCGTACGTGACCACGCGCGCGTGCAACGCCAGACGCGGCCTTCCGCGCCTGCGCTGGACGGCCTCGTAGACGTGCACGAGACGCAGCGGCCGCAGCAGGGGCAAGGCGACCACGAGAGCGTCCAGCCAGTGGGTGCGCACGAAGCGCGCGCCCTGCCCGCTCAGCCGCCACCGCACCGCGTAGTCCACGGCGAACGCGGCCCAGGCGGCGAAGAGGACCGCCAGGCAGAGGTCGCGCCAGGCCCTTGGCGGCCCGGGGGCGGCCAGGACCAGGACCGCGTACGAGGTCAGGTAGAGCAGCGAGGCCACGGCGAGCGGTGCCTCCGTGCGGTTCTCCCAGCGGGCCTGACGGCCTTCATCGGTCATCGGCCCAGCTTCGCGGCCGAGGAGTCGGCGGGCGCCCCGCCGACACGCTTCGATCGGGCTAAGTCATATGCTGCACAGCATGACGAGTGAGCCGGAGCAGCAGATCGGAGTGGGGACGCAGGACGCGTTCCAGCGCCTGTGGACGCCCCACCGGATGGCGTACATCCAGGGCGAGAACAAGCCGAGCGGTCCGGGCGCCGACGACGGCTGTCCCTTCTGCTCCATCCCGGCCAAATCCGACGAGGACGGTCTGGTCGTCGCGCGCGGCGAGCGGGTGTACGCGGTGCTCAACCTCTACCCGTACAACGGCGGCCACCTGATGGTCGTGCCCTACCGTCACGTCGCCGACTACACGGAGCTGACCGCCCAGGAGACGGCCGAGCTCGGTGAGCTGACCAAGCAGGCCATGACGGCGCTGCGGGCCGCTTCCGGCGCGCACGGCTTCAACATCGGCATGAACCAGGGCACGGTGGCGGGCGCCGGCATCGCCGCGCATCTGCACCAGCACATCGTGCCCCGCTGGGGCGGGGACACGAACTTCATGCCGGTCGTCGGCCACACGAAGATCCTGCCGCAGCTGCTCGCGGACACCCGCAAGATGCTGGCGGACGCCTGGCCCACCGCGCGCTGACGCGCCTCACGCGTCGTACACGTCCGCCTTCCTCGGCATCGGGTCCTGGACCGCGACGCTGAGGAAGCCGGAACGCGTACCGAACTTCTCCGTGTCCACGCCGTTCTCCGCGAGCACCCCGATGGCCGCCGAGTGCACGACGCGGAGCACCGGGGTGGCCGCGCGCAGCGCGTCGTCGGCCATGAAGCGGTGGCGCCACGGCTTGTCCGCCCAGGCGTGCCGCAGGCCGAACGGCTCGGGCAGGACCAGCTTGCCGCCGAGATGGTCCAGGACCGGCGGATACCACGTGAAGGGCGCCCGCACCGCGAGGCGCACGACCTCGTCGGCGCCGACCAGCGGCAGCTTGCGCTCCGTGGTCTCCCAGAACTTGATGGGCTTGGCGACCTTCTTGACCTTGGGGTCGGGCTTGCTGGTGAACAGCGAGTGGACCGGGCCGAGCGCGTGGCCGGTGACCTCGATGCGCAGGGTCTCGTGCAGGACGGTCACCGTGATCAGCATCGTGATGACCAACTGGCCGTCCCAGAGCGTGAACTGGACGCCGAGATAGTGGCGGTTGCCGCTTCCGAACTGCTGCTCGTTGCAGATCCGCTGTATCTCGTGGCCACGGACCTGATAGGCCTCGACCTCCGTGCCGCCGGGGCGGGCGACCGCCTTGGCGTTCTCCCCGATGGGGGAGACGATCCAGTGCTTTATCGACGGGGTCGGGAAGCCGCCGGTGTGCAGCGGGCCGCGTTCCAGCATGCGCAGCTGGTCGTGCACGGCCCGTATGACGTCCCAGCTGCGGAACGGGTGGATCTCCGTGCCCTCCTTGGCGGAGACCAGCTCCTCGGCCAGCTGCCAGCTGCCCCAGCGCGTGCCCATGCCCAGTATTCCCTTGGGGCCTGCGTAGAAGACCGAGTTGCTCTGCTGCTCGGCGGAGAGGCGTGCAAGGCCCTGCCGGAGCTGCTCGGCGGCCGTCTCGCCGGGGCTGCCCGGCACCGCCTCGGGGATCTTGGCGCCGATGCCGCCGCCCGCGAGCAGGCTCGCCCAGCGGTCGCGCAGGTCCCGCGCGGTGCGCTCGGCGATCAGCTTGGCCCAGAACCAGCCGGCCACGGGGACGACGATCGCCGCGCGGATGTACCAGCCGAGGAGGCCGCCGATCGGGAGCTTGATGAGGAAGATCACGGCGAGGACGCCCACGGCGACCAGGACGGCCGTCGCGATCGCGCTCGCGCGCTTGTTGTCCCGTTTCACCACGGCCTGCTTGATCGAGAACAGCAGCAGCCACAGGAGCAGTCCGGGCAGGAAGAGCAGCCCGCACAGCACCATCACGACGGTGAGCCAGCGGTCGCGCTCCTTACGGATGTTGTTCGCCGCGAGGCAGTGCTCGACGATCGACTGCGGCTCCATGCCGAAGGACTGGATCAGCGGCTTCCGGGCGCCGCCGAGCATCCGCACCTGCACGGCCCGCGCGAACGCCTCGCCCAGGTTCGGCGCGAACAGCGACCAGAGGCCTACCTTCACCTCGGACTTGTGCCATTCGTTGTTGGCTTCGAGGATCTTCGACACCTTGTCGTCGCGGTACGCGGCCGACGCCAGGGCGTGGGTCGCCGCCGTCTGTCCCGCGGCCCCGGACAGCGGGACCTGGGCCCCGGGCCTGAAGTCGAATACGTCGTCCGCCACTGCCGCCCCCATCGCCGCAATATCTCCGCTGCTGCGGCTTTCCCGACTTCCCTGCCTGGCACACCTGTTGATCAGGTCATCAGCGTATCGGTGCGCACCGACATCCGGCAGGGCGCATCCGTGCGCCCCGCCGGAAGCCCTCAACTAGGAGATGCCCTGGGCCTGTTCACGAATCCTCTCGGAGAGCTGTGGCGGCATGGGCTCGTGGCGTGCGTAGCTGCGGCTGAAGCGCGCGGTGCCCTGCGAGAGCGACCTCAGATCCACGGCGTACCGCCCGATCTCGATCTCCGGCACCTCGGCCCGCACCAGCGTGCGCCCGCCGGGCGCCTGCTCGGTGCCCACCACCCGGCCGCGGCGCCCCGAGAAGTCGCTCATCACCGAACCCACGTGGTCGTCGCCGACCAGGACCCGCACCTCGGCCACCGGCTCCAGAAGATGGATCCGCGCGTCTGCCGCGGCCTCGCGCAGGGCGAGCGCGCCCGCCGTCTGGAACGCGGCGTCCGAGGAGTCCACCGAGTGCGCCTTGCCGTCGAGCAGCGTGACGCGTACGTCGATGAGGGGGTACCCCGCGGCCACACCCTTCGCGGCCTGCGCGCGCACGCCCTTCTCGACGGACGGGATGAACTGCCGGGGCACGGCGCCGCCCACGACCTTGTCGACGAACTCGATGCCGCTGCCGCCCGGCAGCGGCTCGACCTCGATCTCGCAGATCGCGTACTGGCCGTGGCCGCCGGACTGCTTCACATGACGGCCCCGCCCGGCCGACCTGCCCGCGAACGTCTCCCGAAGGGAGACCTTGTGCGGCACGACGTCGACCTGCACGCCGTACCGGCTGCGCAGCCGCTCCAGGGCCACATCGGCATGCGCCTCGCCCAGGCACCACAGCACCACCTGGTGGGTGTTCTGGTTCTGCTCCAGGCGCATCGTCGGGTCCTCGGCGACCAGACGGGACAACCCCTGGGAGAGCTTGTCCTCGTCCGCCTTGCTGTGCGCCTCGATGGCGAGCGGCAGGAGCGGGTCGGGCATGTCCCAGGGCGCCATCAGGAGGGGGTCGTCCTTGGCGGAGAGGGTGTCGCCCGTCTCGGCGCGGTTCAGCTTGGCGACGCAGGCCAGATCGCCGGCGATGCAACTGCTGAGCGGGCGCTGGTGCTTGCCGAAGGGCGAGGAGAGCGCTCCGACACGCTCGTCGACGTCGTGGTCCTCGTGGCCGCGGTCGGCCAGGCCGTGCCCCGAGACATGCACGGTCTCGTCGGGCCGCAGGGTGCCGGAGAAGACGCGTACGAGCGAGACGCGCCCCACGTAGGGATCGGACGCGGTCTTCACGACCTCGGCGACCAGTGGTCCCGCGGGGTCGCAGGTGATCGCGGGCCGCGCCTTGCCGCTGGGGGTGGTGACGGCGGGCGCCGGGTGCTCCAGGGGGGTGGGGAAACCGCCCGTGATCAGCTCCAGGAGCTCCACCGTGCCGATGCCCTGCCGGGCGCCGTCGGCGGCGGGGGCCGCCGCGAGCACGGGGTGGAAGATGCCGCGTGCCACGGCCCGTTCCAGATCCTCCACCAGGGTCTTGAAGTCGAGGTCCTCGCCGCTGAGATAGCAGTCCATGAGCGACTCGTCCTCGCTCTCCGCGATGATCCCCTCGATCAGTTTGTTGCGGGCGTCCTCGATGAGCGGGAGCTGGTCGTCGCCAGGTTCGGACTCCTTCCGTTCGCCGGACGCGTAGTCGAATATCCGCTGCGAGAGCAGGCCCACGAGGCCGGTCACCGGAGCGTGCCCGTCCGGTCCCTCGGCGCCGTGCAGCGGCAGATAGAGCGGAAGCACCGCGTCGGGGTCGTCGGCGCCGAACGCGTCCGCGCAGGTGCGGGTCATCGCGGTGAAGTCCGCGCGGGCCGACTCCAGGTGCGTGACCACGATGGCCCGCGGCATGCCGACCGCCGCGCACTCCTCCCACACCATGCGGGTCGCGCCGGTGATGCCCTCGATGCCCTCGGCCGCCGAAACGACGAAAAGGGCCGCGTCCGCGGCGCGCAGACCGGCCCTCAACTCGCCGACGAAATCGGCGTACCCGGGGGTGTCCAGGAGATTGATCTTGTAGCCGCCCCATTCGACGGGGACGAGGGACAGCTGTACGGAGCGCCGTTGCCGGTGCTCGATGTCGTCGTAGTCGGAGACGGCCGTGCCGTCCTCCACGCGGCCCGCGCGGTTCACCGCCCCCGCGGTCAGCGCGAGGGCCTCCACCAGAGTCGTCTTGCCCGATCCGCTGTGGCCGACCAGCACCACATTCCGTACGGAGGCGGGGTGGTCGGCCGCTGTAGCCCTGCCGGCGGCTCCGGGGTGTGCGTTCGCCTTGTCGCCCATGCCTTGGCCTCCCGGTCACGTGCACGGTGAGGAGGCACAGCCCCCTCGGGGATGCTGGCTGCTCGCGGACACGCGGGGGCCGCGTGCGGGTCGGCTCCGGCGACGCCCGCGGTGCTTTCGAGCTTTCCACTCGGGTCACTGTGCGTCCATACGTCGTACGCGATCGTGAGGGGGCGAGCCGGTCGGTCAAGGGCGTGACTACGATGGGCCAGCCGGTGGCCAACAGGGCCGCGCGGCTCACCGACCCCTCGGGAAGGCCATGCTGAACAAGTACGCGCGTGCATTCTTCACGCGTGTTCTCACTCCGTTCGCCGCGTTTCTCATCCGTCGCGGCGTGAGCCCCGACGCGGTCACGTTCATCGGCACGGCCGGTGTGATGGCGGGCGCGCTGGTCTTCTTCCCCCGCGGAGAGTTCTTCTGGGGCACGATCGTCATCACGCTCTTCGTGTTCTCCGACCTCGTCGACGGGAACATGGCGCGGCAGCTGGGACGCTCCAGCCGCTGGGGAGCCTTCCTGGACTCCACGCTCGACCGGGTCGCCGACAGCGCGATCTTCGGTGGCCTCGCGCTCTGGTACGCGGGCTCCGGCGACAACAACGTCCTGTGCGCCGTCTCCATCTTCTGCCTGGCCAGCGGCCAGGTGGTCTCGTACACGAAGGCGCGCGGCGAGGCGATCGGCCTGCCCGTCGCGGTCAACGGCCTGGTGGAGCGCGCCGAGCGCCTGGTGATCTCGCTGGTCGCCGCGGGCCTCGCGGGACTGCACAAGTTCGGGGTCCCCGGCATCGACGTACTGCTGCCCATCGCCCTGTGGATCGTCGCCGTCGGCAGCCTCGTCACGCTGGTCCAGCGCGTCGTGACCGTGCGCAGGGAGTCCGCGGAGGCGGACGCGGCCACGGCGGCCCCGGCCCAGGGCAGTGAGGCCACGTCGTGAAGGACCGCCTGACCGACGCGCTCTACGGAGTGGCCTGGAGCTCGGTCAAGAAGCTCCCCGAGCCGGTGGCCGTGCGCCTCGGCCGGACCATCGCCGACGCCGTGTGGAAGCGGCGCGGCAAGGGCGTCCTGCGTCTTGAGGCCAACTACGCGCGCGTGGTGCCCGACGCGAGCCCGGAGCGGTTGCGCGAGCTGTCCAAGGCGGGCATGCGCTCGTACCTGCGCTACTGGATGGAGTCGTTCCGGCTGCCGTCGTGGAGCCGGGAGCGCATCAAGGCGGGCGTCGAGATCAAGGACCTCCACCACTTGACGGACGGCCTGGCCTCCGGCAAGGGCGTGATTCTGGCCCTTCCGCACCTGGGCAACTGGGACCTGGCGGGCGCGTGGGTCACCACGAAGCTGGACACGCCGTTCACGACGGTCGCCGAGCGGCTCAAGCCCGAGACGCTGTACGACCGTTTCGTCGCCTACCGCGAGGGCCTTGGCATGGAGGTCCTGCCGCACGAGGGCGGCTCCGCCTTCGGCACCCTGGCGCGCCGGCTGCGCGCGGGCGGCCTGGTCTGCCTGGTCGCGGACCGGGACCTGTCGGCGTCCGGCGCCGAGGTCAAGTTCTTCGGGGACACCGCGCGGATGCCCGCGGGGCCCGCGATGCTCGCGCAGCAGACGGGGGCGCTGTTGCTGCCGGCCACCCTCTGGTTCGACGAGTCGCCCGTCATGAAGGGGCGCGTCCACGCTCCCGTCGATGTCCCCGAGACAGGTACCCGCCCGGAGAAGACGTCTGTCATGACGCAGGCGCTGGCAGACGCCTTCGCCACGGGTATCGCCGACCATCCGGAGGACTGGCACATGCTGCAGCGCTTGTGGCTCGCTGATCTCGACCCCGCGAAGGGGGCCGCTGACGACTCCGTGCGGCCCGGCGAGGGGACCACCCCGTGAGAATCGGCATCGTCTGCCCCTACTCGTGGGACGTGCCGGGCGGCGTCCAGTTCCACATCCGTGACCTGGCGGAGCATCTGATCCGCCTCGGGCACGAGGTGTCCGTCCTCGCTCCCGCGGACGACGAGACCCCCCTTCCGCCGTACGTCGTCTCGGCGGGCCGCGCCGTTCCCGTGCCGTACAACGGCTCGGTGGCCCGGCTCAACTTCGGGTTCCTGTCGGCCGCGCGGGTGCGGCGCTGGCTGCACGACGGCACGTTCGACGTCATCCACATCCACGAGCCGACCTCGCCGTCGCTCGGGCTGCTCACGTGCTGGGCGGCGCAGGGGCCGATCGTCGCGACGTTCCACACGTCCAACCCCCGTTCGCGCGCCATGATCGCGGCGTATCCGATCCTGCAGCCGGCCCTGGAGAAGATCAGCGCGCGCATCGCGGTGAGCGAGTACGCGCGCCGCACCCTCGTCGAGCACCTCGGCGGCGACGCGGTCGTCATCCCGAACGGCGTGGACGTCGACTTCTTCGCGAAGGTCGAGCCCAAGGTCGAATGGCAGGGCGGGACGATCGGCTTCATCGGCCGTATCGACGAGCCGCGCAAGGGCCTTCCGGTGCTGATGAAGGCGCTGCCGAAGATCCTCGCCGAGCGCCCCGACACCCGGCTGCTCGTCGCGGGCCGCGGTGACGAACACGAGGCCGTCTCCTCGCTGCCCGTCGAGATGCGGGAGCGCGTGGAGTTCCTCGGCATGGTCAGCGACGAGGACAAGGCACGGCTGCTGGCCAGCGTCGACGTGTACGTCGCTCCCAACACCGGCGGCGAGAGCTTCGGGATCATCCTGGTCGAGGCGCTGTCTGCGGGCGCACCCGTGCTCGCCAGCGATCTGGACGCCTTCGCGCAGGTCCTCGACCAGGGCGCGGCGGGCGATCTGTTCACGAACGAGGACGCGGACTCGCTGGCAGCCGCCGCCCTGCGGCTCCTCGGCGACCCCGAGCGCCGCGAGGAGCTGCGCGAGCGCGGCAGCAAGCACGTGCGCCGCTTCGACTGGTCGACGGTGGGCGCCGACATCCTCTCGGTGTACGAGACGGTGGCGGACGGGGCCGCAGCGGTGGACGCCGACGAACGCTCCGGCCTGCGGGCGCGGTTCGGGCTCGCGCGGGACTGACCTGACCGGCCGCGGGACTGACCTGGCCGCCCGCGGGGCTGCCCGGCGCGGTCCTGTGAGCCCGGCGGTCATGCGGGCGGGCCGGCTCGACTAGCCTCGGGCCGGTGACCTCGACACTGATCTGGATCGCGGTAGCCCTCTTCGCGATCGGCCTCTACCTGAGCTGGACCGCGGGCCGGCTCGACCGGCTGCACGCCCGCATCGACGCGGCCCGCGCCGCCCTCGACGCCCAGCTGCTCCGCCGCGCATCGGTAGCCCAGGAGCTTGCCACCTCCGGAGTGCTCGACCCGGCGGCCTCCATCGTGCTCTACGAAGCGGCGCACGCGGCCCGGCAGGCCGAGGAGGAGCACCGCGAGGTCGCCGAGAGCGAGCTGAGCCAGGCGTTGCGTGCGATCTTCGGCGAGCCGGAGCAGGTCGACGCGGTGCGCGAGGCTCCCGGCGGCGACGAGGCGGCGACCGAACTGGCGGCGGCCGTACGCCGGGTGCCGATGGCCAGGCGTTTTCACAACGACGCCGTACGCGCGGCCCGCGCCCTGCGCAGGCACCGCACGGTGCGCTGGTTCCGCCTCGCGGGGCACGCGCCGTTCCCGATGGCCTTCGAGATGGACGACGAACCGCCGGTCGCGCTGGCCGACCGCGCGACTTCGTAGACCCGGCACGTCCCTGACCAGGAGCGTCCGGGAAAAATGAGCCACCGGTCAGTCATTGGCCCTTGCTGTGGACTGGTGGCCGGGAGTTTCCTCTTAGACGCAGTAACCCGTCTTCAGCGAGCGAGGTCAACTCCGTGTCCAGCACCCTCCCCAGCAGCAACCAGTCGCCCGAGACCGGCACCGCACGCGTCAAGCGCGGCATGGCCGAGCAGCTCAAGGGCGGCGTCATCATGGACGTCGTCAACGCCGAGCAGGCGAAGATAGCCGAGGACGCGGGCGCGGTCGCCGTCATGGCGCTGGAGCGGGTCCCCGCCGACATCCGCAAGGACGGCGGCGTCGCCCGGATGTCCGACCCGAACATGATCGAAGAGATCATCGAGGCCGTCTCCATCCCGGTCATGGCCAAGTCCCGCATCGGCCACTTCGTCGAGGCCCAGGTCCTGCAGTCCCTCGGCGTCGACTACATCGACGAGTCCGAGGTCCTGACGCCGGCCGACGAGGTCAACCACAGCGACAAGTTCGCCTTCACGACCCCGTTCGTCTGCGGCGCCACCAACCTGGGCGAGGCCCTGCGCCGCATCGCCGAGGGCGCGGCCATGATCCGCTCCAAGGGCGAGGCCGGCACCGGCAACGTCGTCGAGGCCGTGCGTCACCTGCGCCAGATCAAGAACGAGATCGCCAAGCTGCGCGGCTTCGACAACAACGAGCTGTACGCCGCCGCCAAGGACCTGCGCGCCCCGTACGAGCTGGTCAAGGAGGTCTCCGAGCTGGGCAAGCTGCCGGTGGTCCTCTTCTCGGCCGGTGGCGTCGCCACCCCCGCCGACGCCGCCCTGATGCGCCAGCTCGGTGCCGAGGGCGTCTTCGTCGGCTCCGGCATCTTCAAGTCGGGCGACCCGGCCGCGCGCGCCGCCGCCATCGTGAAGGCCACCACCTTCTACGACGACCCCAAGATCATCGCGGACGCGTCCCGCAACCTCGGCGAGGCCATGGTCGGCATCAACTGCGACACCCTCCCCGAGGCCGAGCGCTACGCGAACCGTGGCTGGTAAGGCACTACGTAGATGACTGACACCCCTGTAGTCGGCGTCCTGGCTCTCCAGGGCGACGTACGGGAGCACTTGATCGCCCTGGCCTCGGCGGACGCCGTGGCCAGGCCGGTCAGGCGCCCCGAAGAGCTCGCCGAGGTGGACGGCCTGGTCATCCCGGGCGGGGAGTCCACCACCATCTCCAAACTGGCCGCACTCTTCGGCCTGATGGAGCCCCTTCGCGCGCGCGTGCGTGACGGCATGCCGGTCTACGGCAGCTGCGCGGGCATGATCATGCTCGCCGACAAGATCCTGGATCCGCGCTCGGAGCAGGAGACCTTCGGCGGCATCGACATGATCGTGCGCCGCAACGCCTTCGGGCGGCAGAACGAGTCCTTCGAGGCGGCCGTCGACATCGCGGGCATCGACGGCGACCCCGTGGAGGGTGTCTTCATCCGCGCCCCCTGGGTCGAATCGGTCGGCGCGCGCGTCGAGGTGCTCGCCGAGCACGAGGGACACATCGTCGCCGTGCGTCAGGGCAACGCGCTCGCCACGTCGTTCCACCCCGAGCTGACGGGCGACCACCGCATGCACGAGCTGTTCGTCGGGATGGTGCGGGGGCACGCGGGGGCGGGATCCTAGTAGGATCTCTGCGTTCGTACAGTTGGGTAACGCGAAGGAGACAGGCAGATGTCCGGCCACTCTAAATGGGCTACGACGAAGCACAAGAAGGCCGTGATTGACGCCAAGCGCGGCAAGCTCTTCGCGAAGATGATCAAGAACATCGAGGTCGCGGCCCGTACGGGCGGCGCCGACGTGTCCGGCAACCCGACCCTCTTCGACGCCATCCAGAAGGCCAAGAAGAGCTCGGTCCCGAACAAGAACATCGACTCCGCGGTCAAGCGCGGCGCCGGCCTCGAAGCCGGTGGCGCCGACTACGAGACGATCATGTACGAGGGCTACGGCCCGAACGGCGTCGCGGTGCTCATCGAGTGCCTCACCGACAACCGCAACCGCGCGGCATCGGACGTACGCGTCGCGATGACCCGCAACGGCGGCTCGATGGCCGACCCGGGATCCGTCTCGTACCTCTTCAACCGCAAGGGCGTCGTCATCGTCCCCAAGGGCGAGCTCGGCGAGGACGACGTCCTGGGCGCGGTCCTGGACGCGGGCGCCGAGGAGGTCAACGACCTGGGCGAGTCCTTCGAGGTCCTCTCCGAGGCCACCGACATGGTCGCGGTCCGCACCGCGCTCCAGGAGGCCGGCATCGAGTACGACTCGGCCGACGCCAACTTCGTCCCGACCATGCAGGTCGAGCTGGACGAGGACGGTGCGCGGAAGATCTTCAAGCTCATCGACGCGCTGGAGGACAGCGACGACGTGCAGAACGTCTTCGCCAACTTCGACGTGAGCGACGAGGTCATGGAGAAGGTCGACGCGTAGCGCTGCCACGAGCTGAGCTTTTTCGGCGGGCCGGGTGGGACACACGTCCACCGGCCCGCCGCTGTTGTCAGTGGCAGCGGATAGCCTGGCTCGCAGTCAAAGATCGTTGCCGCGACGAGGGGAGGGGGCGCGCATGCGCGTACTGGGGGTGGACCCCGGCCTGACCCGGTGCGGTGTGGGGGTCGTCGACGGAGTGGCCGGACGACCGCTCACCATGCGTGGCGTCGGTGTCGTACGGACGCCGCCGGACGCCGAGCTCGGCCACCGCCTGGTCGCCATCGAGCGGGGCATCGAGCAGTGGCTCGACGAGCACGACCCCGAAGTCCTCGCCGTGGAGCGCGTGTTCAGCCAGCACAACGTCCGTACGGTCATGGGCACCGCCCAGGCCAGCGCCGTCGCCATGCTCTGCGCGTCCCGCCGCGGCATCCCCGTCGCCCTGCACACGCCCAGCGAGGTCAAGGCCGCCGTCACCGGCAACGGCCGCGCGGACAAGGCACAGGTCGGCGCGATGGTCACCCGCCTCCTGCGGCTGGACGCACCGCCCAAGCCCGCCGACGCGGCGGACGCCCTCGCCCTCGCCATCTGCCACATCTGGCGCGCCCCTGCCAAGAACCGCCTCCAGCAGGCCGTGGCCCAGAACCGCCTTCAGCAGGCGGCGGCCCTGCACGCGTCGAAGACCCCGAAAGCCCCGACCGCCCGTACAGCCCGGGCAGCACAGAAAGGCCGTACCGCATGATCGCCTTCGTCAGCGGCCCCGTCGCCGCCCTCGCCCCCGATGCCGCGGTGGTCGAGGTAGGTGGCATCGGCATGGCCATCCAGTGCGCGCCGAACACCCTCTCCACCCTGCGGATCGGCCAGCAGACCAAGCTCGCCACCTCCCTGGTCGTCCGCGAGGACTCCCTGACCCTGTACGGCTTCGCGGACGACGACGAGCGCCAGACCTTCGAGCTCCTGCAGACCGCGAGCGGCGTCGGGCCGCGCCTCGCGCAGGCCATGCTCGCCGTGCACAGCCCGGACGCCCTGCGCCGCGCGGTCGCCACCGGCGACGAGAAGGCGCTCACCGCGGTCCCGGGCATCGGCAAGAAGGGCGCCCAGAAGCTGCTCCTGGAGTACAAGGACCGCCTCGGCGAGCCCATCGGCACGGGCGGCCCCGCGATCGGCACCCCTGTCACCTCCGGTTGGAGCGACCAGCTGCACGCGGCGCTCATCGGGCTCGGGTACGCGACGCGGGAGGCCGACGAAGCCGTCGCCGCCGTCACCCCGCAGGCCGAGGCGTCCGAGAAGCCGCAGGTGGGCCAGCTCCTCAAGGCCGCGCTGCAGACGCTGAACCGCACCCGCTAGCACGTGCCGGCCCCTTCACCACCAGAACCACATCGCGAGGCGAGCTCATGAACTGGGACGAGACCACCGACGACACGACCGCCCCCGCGGGGGCGGCCGAGCGGCTCGTCGGTGCGTCCGCCGACGGCGAGGACCAGGCGGTCGAGGCCGCCCTTCGCCCGAAGGACCTGGGCGAGTTCATCGGCCAGGAGAAGGTCCGCGAGCAGCTCGACCTCGTCCTGCGTGCCGCCCGCGCGCGGGGCGCCACCGCCGACCACGTGCTGCTCTCGGGAGCCCCCGGCCTCGGCAAGACCACCCTGTCGATGATCATCGCGGCCGAGATGGGCGCCCCGATCCGCATCACCAGCGGCCCCGCCATCCAGCACGCGGGAGACCTCGCCGCGATCCTCTCCTCCCTTCAGGAGGGAGAGGTGCTCTTCCTCGACGAGATCCACCGGATGTCCCGGCCCGCCGAAGAGATGCTCTACATGGCGATGGAGGACTTCCGCGTCGACGTCATCGTCGGCAAGGGGCCCGGCGCCACCGCCATCCCGCTGGAGCTGCCGCCCTTCACCCTGGTCGGCGCCACCACCAGGGCGGGCCTGCTGCCGCCGCCGCTGCGCGACCGCTTCGGTTTCACCGCGCACATGGAGTTCTACGAACCCGCCGAGCTGGAGCGCGTGATCCACCGCTCCGCACAGCTGCTCGACGTGGAGATCGACCCGGCGGGCGCCGCCGAGATCGCCGGGCGCTCGCGCGGAACGCCCCGTATCGCCAACCGTCTGCTGCGCCGCGTGCGGGACTACGCGCAGGTCAAGGCCGACGGCGCGATCAACAGGGACATCGCGGGCGCCGCCCTCAAGGTCTACGAGGTCGACGGCCGGGGCCTCGACCGCCTCGACCGCGCGGTCCTGGAGGCCCTGCTCAAGCTGTTCGGCGGCGGACCCGTCGGTCTGTCGACGCTCGCCGTCGCCGTGGGGGAGGAGCGCGAGACGGTCGAGGAGGTCGCCGAGCCCTTCCTGGTACGGGAGGGACTGCTCGCGCGGACCCCGCGGGGCCGGGTCGGGACGCCCGCCGCATGGGCGCATCTCGGCCTTGTTCCGCCGCGGCAGGCGGGCGGAATCGGACAAGGGGACCTGTTCGGGGCGTGACGGCGCGCGTACTCGCCCGGTCAGGAACTGCGGTGCCATGCTGAGCGTTGTTCGTTAGGTGCGGACTCGCTTAGACTCCGCCGATGCCGCCCTTGTGGGCGGCGTGCCCACCCCCGTCCATCAGGCCGCTTATCCGCGCGGTCATGCGAAGGAAACTCCGTCCCGTGAATATCGTGACCCTCCTCCCCTTCATCGTGCTCATCGGGGCCATGTTCCTGATGACGCGCTCCGCCAAGAAGAAGCAGCAGGCGGCGGCGCAGATGCGCAATGAGATGCAGCCCGGCACCGGCATCCGCACGATCGGGGGCATGTACGCCACCGTCAAGGAGGTTCACGACGACGCCGTCCTCCTTGAGGTGGCTCCCGGCGTGCACGCGTTCTACGCGAAGAACTCCGTGGGCGCCGTCCTCGAGGACGACGAGTACAACCGCATCATCCACGGCACGAGTGCCGTGAAGTCGGACGACCCCGTCGTCCCGGACGACGCCTCCTCCCTGACCGAGACCGACGAGCCCGCCGCCGACGCTTCCGACGACTCGCCCATCGACCTCGGCAAGAAGGACGCGGACAGCGCCCCCAAGGCCGATGACGCCGAGCCGAAGAAGACCGACGGCGAGTCCGACACGAAGTAGCCACCACCGGGGCTCGTGGCGCGCGGACCGCGCAGCCACGGCCCCCTCGGTGCGTGGGTCTCGTGACGGGTCTCGACACCACTTCATGGCCGCTCACGGCACGTAATGGGTTCCGGGCGGTTGGACAGGGAGAAACGAGAAGGTGGCAGCACCGAAGAAGGGCCGGAGGCAGAGCGGCCAGGGGAAGCCGGGCCGTTCCCTGGCCCTCATCCTGATCGCCATGGTGGCGCTCACCGGGGGGATGTTCCTCTCCGGTCACACCACCCCGCGCCTGGGCATCGACCTCGCAGGCGGAACGAGCATCACGCTCGGTGCCAAGAGTGAGCCCGGCAAGCCCAACGCGGTCAACAAGACCAACATGGACACAGCCGTGGGCATCATCGAGCGCCGTGTCAACGGTCTCGGTGTCTCCGAGGCCGAGGTCCAGACCCAGGGCGACCGCAACATCATCGTCAACATCCCCAAGGGCACGAACCAGAAGCAGGCGCGCGAGCAGGTCGGCACGACCGCGCAGCTCTACTTCCGTCCCGTGATGACGATGGCGGCCGGAGCGCCGACCCCCGATCCCTCCGCAAGCCCGTCCGGTTCGCCGAAGGCGACCGACAAGGGTGACAAGGACGGCAAGGACAGCGCGGACAGCGCGGACGGCAAGGACGAGGCGTCCTCGCCCGGCGCGACCGAGAGCCCCAAGGGCCGTGCCGTCACCGACGCCCTGAAGGCCGACCCCACTCCGTCGCCCAAGGCCTCGGACAAGCCCAAGGGCAGCGACGCCCCGTCGCCGACCCCTTCGGCGGACGCGGCCACGAAGGAGCTGCAGGAGAAGTTCACCGCGCTCGACTGCACCAAGCAGAGCAGCCGGGTCAAGGCCACCGAAGGCGTCAAGCCGAGCGACCCGATGGCGGCCTGCGGCAAGAACAGCGCCGGCCAGTGGGAGAAGTACGTCCTGGGCCCGGCCGAGGTCGAGGGCAAGGACGTCAAGGACGCCAAGGCCGTGCTCGACCCCGAGCGTGGCATCTGGATCGTCACGATGGACTTCACCAAGGACGGCTCCAAGAAGTTCGCCGCGACCACCGGCAAGCTGATGAAGCAGACCGAGCCGCAGAACCAGTTCGCGATCGTTCTGGACGGGGACGTCGTCTCGGCCCCGCGCGTCAGCTCGCAGCTGAGCTCCAACGCCGAGATCAGCGGCAGCTTCACCCAGGAGTCGGCCAAGGACCTGGCGAACATGCTGTCCTACGGCGCCCTGCCGCTCACCTTCCACGAGGACAGCGTCACCACCGTCACCGCCGCGCTCGGCGGTGAGCAGCTGCACGCCGGTCTGATCGCCGGTGCCATCGGCCTGGCGCTGGTCGTCATCTACCTGGTGGCCTACTACCGGGGCCTGGCCTTCATCGCCCTGCTGAGCCTCGTCGCCTCCGGCATCCTCACGTACACGATCATGACCTTGCTCGGTCCGGCCATCGGCTTCGCACTCAACCTGCCCGCGGTGTGTGGTGCGATCGTTGCGATCGGTATCACCGCGGACTCGTTCATCGTGTACTTCGAACGCATCCGGGACGAGATCCGCGAGGGCCGCACACTGCGCCCCTCCGTCGAGCGGGCCTGGCCGCGCGCCCGGCGCACCATCCTGGTCTCGGACTTCGTGTCCTTCCTCGCCGCCGCGGTGCTCTACATCGTCACCGTCGGCAAGGTGCAGGGCTTCGCCTTCACGCTCGGTCTGACCACTCTGCTCGACGTCGTGGTGGTCTTCCTCTTCACCAAGCCGCTGATGACGATCATGGCCCGCAAGAAGTTCTTCGCGAGCGGCCACAAGTGGTCCGGGATCGACCCGACGCGACTGGGTGCCAAGCCCCCGCTGCGCCGCACCCGCCGTACCCCTGGTTCCGCTGGCTCCGACCCGAAGGAGGCGTGAGATGTCGAAGCTCGGCAACCTCGGCGCCCGGCTCTTCCACGGCGAAGTCGGCTACGACTTCATCGGCAAGCGGAAGATCTGGTACGGCGTCTCTGTCCTGATCACCATCACGGCGATCGTCGCCCTGGCCGTCCAAGGCCTCAACATGGGCATCGAGTTCAAGGGCGGCGCGGTCTTCACCACGCCGAAGACTGCCGCCTCGGTCGAACAGGCCCAGGAGTCGGCGGAGAAGGCCTCGGGACACCAGGCCATCGTCCAGAAGCTCGGCAACGACACGATGCGCGTCCAGATCTCGGGTGTGGACACGAACAAGTCCGACCAGATCAAGGAAGAGCTCGCCAAGGACCTCGGCGTCCCGGCGAAGGACGTCAACGCCGATCTGGTCGGCCCCAGTTGGGGTGAACAGATCGCCAACAAGGCGTGGACCGGCCTCGGTGTCTTCCTCGTCCTGTGCGTGATCTATCTGGCGATCGCCTTCGAGTGGCGGATGGCAGTCGCCGCACTGGTCGCCCTGATCCACGACATCACGATCACGGTCGGTATCTACTCCCTGGTCGGCTTCGAGGTCACCCCGGGCACCGTGATCGGTCTGCTGACCATTCTCGGTTACTCGCTCTACGACACCGTGGTCGTCTTCGACTCGCTCAAGGAGCAGGGCAAGGACGCGGCCAAGCAGACGAGGTTCACCTACAGCGAGATCGCCAACCGGTCGATCAACAGCACCCTGGTGCGTTCCATCAACACCACGGTGGTCGCGCTCCTTCCGGTGGCGGGCCTCCTGTTCATCGGTGGCGGTGCGCTCGGCGCGGGCATGCTGAACGACATCTCGCTGTCGCTCTTCGTGGGTCTCGCGGCCGGAGCGTACTCCTCGATCTTCATCGCCACTCCGCTCGTCGCCGACCTCAAGGAGCGCGAGCCGGCGATGAAGGCCCTGAAGAAGCGGGTGCTCGCCAAGCGCGCGGCCGCCGCCGCCAAGGGAGAGTCGCTGGACACCGAGGCGCCGCCGCGTGACGCTGACACGCCCGAGGGCGACGACGTCCCGGCGGCCGCCGGAGTGGTCGGCGGCCAGCGCCGTACGCAACCGCAGGCTCGCGGCCGCGGCCGTGGCCGCCCCTCGGGGAAGCGCCGCTGACCGAGGCCGGACCACCGGCTTCGGCAGAAGCACAGAAGACAGAAGTACGGGCTCCGCTCCTCTTGCGAGGAGCGGAGCCCGTACTAGATTCAGCTCAGGAGCCGACGAGGCTTACTGCCACTTGAGCAGCGAGAAGCCCTTGATCTTGATCTCGGGGTGTGCCGCGACGTTCCCCCACGGCACGTTCTTGATGAACCCGCTCTTGCCGCAGCCCGCGTTGTACCACTTGGCCACGTACTTCTTCGTCGACTTGTTGTACTTGAAGCCCTTGACCTTGATGCAGGGTGTACCGCGCTCCGCCGCCCAGCGGTAGCGGACCTTCATGCCCTTCTGCCCCCACAGCGAGCACGGGTCCTTGGACTTGGTCCAGCGGCCCGCGACTCCGCCGGCGTTCTGCCAGCCGTTGCAACTGGCCATGGTCGTGACCGATGCGTTCTTGGTGGTCTTTTCGCTGGTGGCGCCTGCGGGAGACGCCGCCCCGGCGAGAGCGGTCATCGCCACGAGGGGAACGACCCCGGTGGCAATCTTTCGAGAGATATGCACTGTTCCTCCGTTTTAGCCCCGAGAAGGGGCGGTCACGGATGATCTTGCCACGCGGTCGCCTTTCCACTCCAGTCACTTGAGCAACGTCTGAGGTTGGCTCTTCGTCAACTCCGTGTAAATTTGCACTAGTTGCCCTCGGGGCCGACCCGGCGGACCGGGCGGGTTGGCGCGGGCGGGGTGGGGTCATCGGGTTTTGCTAAAGTTACTCGCCGCGTCGAACGAGGCGTTCGGATCAACAACGACGAGGTGCGGGCAGATGACCCAGGTACAGGAACTTCTGCTCAGCCGCATCCGGGACGTTCCCGACTATCCCGAGCCCGGGGTGATGTTCAAGGACATCACGCCGCTCCTCGCGGATCCGGAGGCCTTCGCCGCCCTCACCGAGGCCCTCGCGGCCCTGGCCGTGCGGCACGGCGCCACGAAGATCGTCGGCCTGGAGGCCCGCGGCTTCATCCTGGGCGCCCCGGCCGCCCTGCGCGCGGGGCTCGGCTTCATCCCCGTACGGAAGGCGGGCAAGCTCCCCGGAGCCACGCTCAGCCAGTCGTACGACCTGGAGTACGGCAGTGCCGAGATCGAGGTGCACGCCGAGGACCTCGCCGCCGACGACCGCGTCATGGTCATCGACGACGTCCTGGCGACCGGCGGCACCGCCGAGGCGTCCCTGCGGCTCATCCGCCGCGCGGGCGCCCAGGTCGCCGGTGTGGCCGTCCTGATGGAGCTCGGCTTCCTCGGGGGCCGCGCCAAGCTGGAGACGGCCCTGGAGGGCGCCCCGCTGGAGGCCCTCCTCACCGTCTGAGGCGGCCGCGCAGCCACCACGCACACCCCGAGGCGGGCCCCGAGGAATCCGGCGTCCGCCTCAGGCGTTTCTCTCGTAGAAGGGCGTCTCACCAGCTGAAGGAGAGTCGACGGTCGAGGATCGATACCATGGGCTCTTCGGGGCCTGACCGGGGGACCCGGATCGCGCACAGGGAGCGCCTCTTGCCAGACGATTCCAAGGCACTCACCGCCGCCAAGGCCGCAGAGGCCAAGCGCGCGGCGGCGCATGCTGCCACGCCCGCGAAGAACGCGACGCCCGCGAGGCAGCAGGAGAGCACGCCCCCCAGCGCCCCCGGCGGCACATCCGCACCGAGTACACCTGGCGACAGCGCCCAGCGTGACAAG
Organism: Streptomyces sp. Je 1-332; assembly: GCF_040730185.1. Taxonomy (NCBI): domain Bacteria; kingdom Bacillati; phylum Actinomycetota; class Actinomycetes; order Kitasatosporales; family Streptomycetaceae; genus Streptomyces; species Streptomyces sp. Je 1-332. Next base: position 1,349,797 of record NZ_CP160402.1, on the reverse strand, counting down.
CCGGTCGCCGAAGCCCGCCCCAAGCCCCCCACGGAGGCCCGGGCAGGCAGTACGACGCCCACGCCCCGCCCCACCGCGGCCAGGAACGAGCGCTCCGGCTCCTCCAACCGCGTACGCGCCCGCCTGGCCCGCCTCGGCGTCCAGCGCTCCAACCCCTACAACCCGGTCCTGGAGCCCCTGCTGCGGATAGTGCGCAGCAACGACCCCAAGATCGAGACGGCCACGCTGCGGCAGATCGAGAAGGCGTACCAGGTCGCCGAGCGCTGGCACCGCGGCCAGAAGCGCAAGAGCGGCGACCCGTACATCACGCACCCCCTCGCCGTGACGACGATCCTCGCCGAGCTCGGCATGGACCCGGCCACGCTGATGGCGGGCCTGCTGCACGACACCGTCGAGGACACCGAGTACGGCCTCGACACCCTCAAGCGCGACTTCGGGGACCAGGTCGCCCTGCTCGTCGACGGCGTCACCAAGCTGGACAAGGTCAAGTTCGGCGAGGCGGCGCAGGCCGAGACCGTGCGCAAGATGGTCGTCGCCATGGCCAAGGACCCCCGCGTCCTGGTCATCAAGCTCGCCGACCGCCTGCACAACATGCGCACGATGCGTTACCTCAAGCGCGAGAAGCAGGAGAAGAAGGCGCGCGAGACCCTGGAGATCTACGCGCCCCTGGCCCACCGCCTGGGCATGAACACCATCAAGTGGGAGCTGGAGGACCTCGCCTTCGCGATCCTCTACCCCAAGATGTACGACGAGATCGTGCGTCTGGTCGCCGAGCGCGCCCCCAAGCGCGACGAGTACCTCGCCATAGTGACCGACGAGGTCCAGGCCGACCTGCGCGCCGCCCGCATCAAGGCCACCGTCACCGGACGCCCGAAGCACTACTACAGCGTCTACCAGAAGATGATCGTCCGCGGCCGTGACTTCGCGGAGATCTACGACCTGGTGGGTATCCGGGTCCTCGTCGACACCGTGCGCGACTGTTACGCCGCGCTCGGCACCGTCCACGCGCGATGGAACCCGGTCCCCGGCCGGTTCAAGGACTACATCGCGATGCCGAAGTTCAACATGTACCAGTCGCTGCACACGACGGTCATCGGCCCCAACGGCAAGCCCGTCGAGCTCCAGATCCGCACGTTCGACATGCACCGCCGCGCCGAGTACGGCATCGCCGCGCACTGGAAGTACAAGCAGGAGGCCGTCGCGGGCGCCTCCAAGGTGCGCACGGACGTGCCGAAGAAGGCCGGCGGCAAGGACGACCACCTCAACGACATGGCGTGGCTGCGCCAGCTCCTGGACTGGCAGAAGGAGACCGAGGACCCGAGCGAGTTCCTGGAGTCGCTGCGCTTCGACCTGTCGCGCAACGAAGTCTTCGTCTTCACGCCGAAGGGCGACGTCATAGCGCTCCCTGCGGGCGCGACCCCGGTCGACTTCTCGTACGCCGTCCACACCGAGGTCGGCCACCGCACCATAGGGGCCCGGGTCAACGGACGGCTCGTGCCGCTCGAATCGACCCTGGACAACGGCGACTTGGTGGAGGTGTTCACCTCCAAGGCGGCCGGCGCGGGCCCGTCCCGCGACTGGCTCGGCTTCGTCAAGTCACCGCGGGCGCGCAACAAGATCCGCGGCTGGTTCTCCAAGGAGCGCCGTGACGAGGCCATCGAGCAGGGCAAGGACGCCATCGCGCGGGCCATGCGCAAGCAGAACCTGCCGATCCAGCGCATCCTCACGGGCGACTCCCTGGTCACCCTCGCGCACGAGATGCGCTACCCCGACATCTCGTCCCTCTACGCGGCGATCGGCGAGGGCCACGTCACCGCGCAGTCCGTCGTGCAGAAGCTCGTCCAGGCACTCGGCGGCGAGGAGGCCGCCAACGAGGACATCGCCGAGAGCACACCGCCCTCGCGCAGCCGCAGCAAGCGCCGCGCCAACGCCGACCCCGGCGTCGTCGTCAAGGGCGTCGAGGACGTCTGGGTCAAGCTGGCCCGCTGCTGTACGCCGGTGCCGGGGGACCCGATCATCGGCTTCGTCACGCGCGGCAGTGGCGTATCGGTTCACCGCAGCGACTGCGTGAACGTCGACTCGCTCTCCCGTGAGCCCGAGCGCATCCTCGAGGTCGAGTGGGCGCCCACCCAGTCGTCGGTCTTCCTGGTCGCCATCCAGGTCGAGGCCCTCGACCGCTCGCGCCTGCTCTCGGACGTCACGCGCATCCTCTCGGACCAGCACGTGAACATCCTGTCCGCGGCCGTCCAGACCTCCCGCGACCGGGTCGCCACCTCGCGCTTCACGTTCGAGATGGGCGACCCCAAGCACCTGGGCCATGTGCTCAAGGCGGTCAGGGGAGTCGAGGGTGTGTACGACGTGTACCGCGTGACGTCGGCGCGCAGGCCGTAAACCGGGTCACTACGTAGAGGGGCTCCCGTACGTCACGTACGGGAGCCCCTCTACGTAGTGTGCGAAAAACTCAGCCGCCGAACTCGTGCAGACCCTTGAGCGCCTGGTCGAGCAGCGCCTGGCGGCCGTCGAGCTCCCTCTGGAGCTTGTCGGCCTTGGCGTTGTTGCCCGCGGCGCGAGCCTTCTCGATCTGCTCCGTCAGCTTGTCCACCGCCGCCTGCAGCTGCCCCGTCAGGCCCGCGGCCCGGGCTCGCGCCTCGGGGTTCGTGCGGCGCCACTCGGCTTCCTCGGTCTCCTGCAGGGCGCGCTCCACCGCGTGCATCCGGCCCTCGACCTTCGGCCGCGCGTCACGCGGGACGTGGCCGATGGCCTCCCAGCGCTCGTTGAGCGTACGGAAGGCGGCGCGCGCCGACTTGAGGTCCTTCACCGGGACGAGCTTCTCGGCCTCCTCGGCCAGCTCCTCCTTCAGCTTCAGGTTCTCCGTCTGCTCGGCGTCCCGCTCCGCGAAGACCGAGCTGCGCGCCGCGAAGAACACGTCCTGTGCGCCGCGGAAGCGGTTCCACAGGTCGTCCTCGTGCTCACGCTGGGCGCGGCCCGCGGCCTTCCACTCGGTCATCAGGTCGCGGTACCGCGCGGCCGTCGGACCCCAGTCGGTCGACCCGGAGAGCGCCTCGGCCTCGCCGACCAGCTTCTCCTTGGTCTTGCGGGCCTCCTCACGCTGGGCGTCAAGCGAGGCGAAGTGAGCCTTGCGCCGCTTGGAGAACGCCGAGCGGGCATGCGAGAAGCGGTGCCACAGCTCGTCGTCCGACTTGCGGTCCAGGCGCGGCAGACCCTTCCAGGTGTCCACCAGGGCGCGAAGACGCTCCCCCGCCGCCCGCCACTGCTCGCTCTGGGCGAGCTCCTCGGCCTCGACGACCAGCGCCTCCTTGGCGTGCCTCGCCTCGTCCGACTGCTTGGCCTTTTGGACCTTGCGCTCTTCACGGCGCGCGTCGACGGTCTCGACGAGCTTGTCCAGACGCGTGCTGAGGGCGTCCAGATCGCCGACCGCGTGCGCCTCGTCCACCTGCTGGCGCAGGTGGTCGATGGCGGTCATGGCCTCCTTGGCCGACAGATCGGTCGTTTTCACCCGGCGCTCGAGAAGTCCGATCTCGACGACCAGACCGTCGTACTTGCGCTCGAAGTAGGCGAGGGCCTCGTCAGGAGATCCCGCCTTCCACGAACCGACTTCGCGCTCACTGCCGTCGGCCTTGCGCACGTACACGGTCCCCGTCTCGTCGACGCGGCCCCACGGGTCGCTGCTCACAGCGCCTCCTCCACATGATGCCTGCGCAGGGCCTCGGGCCCCCGGCATCGTCCACAGTTTCGTCACCGCCAAGATAGGCGACCGGCGGGGCGGCTGTCCGCACCCCGCGCGTCCGAAGTTTGCCCGCGGGCGGTCAGGATTTCGACACGGTCGCCTTGTTGATGACGACCGTCGCGTTCGGGGCGCCCTCGCCCTGCCCGGTGCTCTCGCCGGCGTCGGCGATCTTCTTGAGCACCTTCATCCCGGAATCGGAAATGGTCCCGAACGGTGTGTAGTCGGGCGGCAGCTGACTGTCCTGGTAGACCAGGAAGAACTGGCTGCCGCCGGAGTCACGGCCCTTCTTCTCCTGGGCGTTGTACTGGTTGGCCATCGCGACCGTACCCGCCGGATACACGTTCCCCTTCAGGCTCTTGTCCTTGAGGTTCTCGTCCGGGATCGAGTAACCGGGGCCGCCCTCGCCGGTGCCCTTCGGGTCACCGCACTGCAGGACGTAGATGCCGCCCGAGACGAGCCGGTGGCACTTCGTGTGGTCGAGATAGCCCTTGTTCACAAGGAAGTTGAAGGAGTTGACGGTGCGCGGAGCCTTGGCCGCCGAGAGGTTCAGGTCGATGTCGCCGCAGGTGGTGGCGAGCTTCATCGTGTAGTCGGCCGACTTGTCGATCGTGAGCTTCGGTTCCTTCTTGAAGCTGAGCGGCTTCACCTTGCCGCCCGCGGGCTTCTCGCAGGGATCCGCCTTGGTGGTGGGGTTCGCGTTCGATGTTTTCTCCGACGTGCTGTCGTCGTCGAAGGCGCCTGCCGCGTACGACACGGCGCCGCCCGCCAGGACCACCGCGAGCGCCGAGGCGATCACCGCGTTGCGCATCCGCGCCCTGCGTCGCGCGGCCTCCCGGCGCTGCTGCTGCCGCAAGAACTTCTCCCGGGCGAGCTGACGCCGCCGCTGATCGTTGCTGACCACCGGGTGATCTCTCCTCTGCGTGGATGACCGCTTCTGTTAGCCCCGTACCGTATATGGGTTAGCTGTGGAATCGGGAGCGCCGGTAGGCTCTGATCTGCCGCGATCCCGCGCGGTCACCTCCGCCGGACGACGAACGAAGGACGATCGTGCTCATTGCCGGGTTTCCCGCCGGGGCCTGGGGCACCAACTGCTACTTGGTCGCCCCCGCCGCAGGCGAGGAGTGCGTGATCATCGACCCGGGCCACCAGGCCGCCGAGGGAGTCGAGGAAGCACTCAAGAAGCATCGGCTCAAGCCCGTCGCGGTCGTCCTCACCCATGGCCACATCGACCATGTCGCCTCGGTCGTGCCGGTCTGCGGTGCGCACGACGTACCCGCGTGGATCCACCCCGACGACCGGTACATGATGAGCGACCCGGAGAAGGCCATCGGCCGTTCCCTCGGCGCGCAGCTGCTCGGCGAACTGACCGTGGGGGAGCCCTCCGACGTCAAGGAGCTGGCCGACGGCGCCCGGTTGAAGCTCGCCGGTCTGGACTTCTCCGTCGCGCACGCGCCGGGGCATACGAAGGGGTCGGTGACGTTCCAGCTCCCCGAGTCCGCCGAGGTTCCCTCGGTGTTCTTCTCGGGCGACCTGCTCTTCGCCGGCTCCATCGGCCGCACCGACATGCCCGGCGGATCGCACGACGAGATGCTCGAATCGCTGGCGCGCGTGTGCCTGCCGCTCGACGACTCGACCGTGGTCCTGCCCGGTCACAACGAGCACACGACCATCGGCCGTGAGCGCGCCACCAACCCGTATCTGCGTCAGGTGGCCGCCGGCCTGGGAGCCGACGCTCCCCGACGAGGAATGTGACGAGAGAAAACCCGTGAGCACCTTCAAGGCCCCCAAGGGCACCTACGACCTCCTGCCCCCGGACTCGGCGACGTATCTGGCGGTGCGCGAGGCCATCTCCGCGCCCCTGAAGAACTCCGGCTACGGCTACGTCGAGACCCCCGGCTTCGAGAACGTCGAGCTGTTCTCGCGCGGAGTCGGCGAGTCCACCGACATCGTCTCCAAGGAGATGTACGCCTTCGAGACCAAGGGCGGCGACCAGCTCGCCCTCCGCCCCGAAGGCACCGCCTCCGTGCTGCGCGCGGCCCTGGAGGCCAACCTGCACAAGGCGGGCAACCTCCCGGTCAAGCTCTGGTACTCCGGCTCGTACTACCGCTACGAGCGCCCGCAGAAGGGCCGCTACCGCCACTTCTCGCAGGTCGGCGCCGAGGCGATCGGCGCCGAGGACCCGGCCCTCGACGCCGAGTTGATCATCCTCGCGGACCAGGCGTACCGCGCGCTCGGCCTGCGCCAGTTCCGCATCCTGCTGAACTCGCTCGGCGACAAGGAGTGCCGCCCCGTCTACCGCGCCGCGCTGCAGGACTTCCTGCGCGGGCTCGACCTGGACGAGGAGACACGTCGACGTATCGACATCAACCCGCTGCGGGTCCTCGACGACAAGCGCGACGACGTCCAGAAGCAGCTGGTCGGCGCCCCGATGCTGCGCGACTACCTGTGCGACGCGTGCAAGGCGTACCACGAGCAGGTCCGCGAGCTGATCACGGAGGCGGGCGTCGCCTTCGAGGACGACGAGAAGCTGGTCCGCGGCCTGGACTACTACACCCGCACGACTTTCGAGTTCGTCCACGACGGCCTCGGCTCGCAGTCCGCGGTCGGCGGCGGCGGTCGCTACGACGGCCTGTCCGAGATGATCGGCGGCCCCTCGCTGCCGTCGGTCGGCTGGGCGCTCGGCGTGGACCGCACGGTCCTCGCCCTGGAGGCGGAGGGCGTGGAACTCGAACTGCCCTCGGCGACCAGTGTGTTCGCGGTGCCGTTGGGCGACGAGGCGCGCCGGGTGCTGTTCGCCAAGGTGACCGAGCTGCGCAGGGCGGGCGTCGCCGCCGACTTCTCGTACGGCGGCAAGGGCCTCAAGGGAGCCATGAAGAACGCCAACCGCAGCGGCGCACGCTTCACGATCGTCGCCGGTGAGCGTGATCTTGCCGAGGGTGTCGTCCAGCTCAAGGACATGGAGTCCGGGGAGCAGGACGCCGTCGCGGTGGACGAGATCGTGGCCGTCCTGAAGGGCAAGCTGGCCTAGCCTCGCGCGCGCAGACGAAGGGCCCCGGCGAACCGAACGCCCGGGGCCCTTCGCACGTACCTCCTTATCTCCATCGAACGGTGGAGACCCGCGTGCGTGCGGCACAATGTCCCTGCCCCCAGGCCCCCCAAGCGACGGAACGGCGTGATGAGCAAGACGACCCCGGCAAGCGGAAGCCGCCCCTCCCAGCAGGATCACGACCACGGGGGAAGGGACGCGGACGCGCCACGCAGTGTCGGCGGGAGCCGTGCGTTCGCGCTGCTTCTGGTGATCACGGGTGCGGCGGGACTGCTCGCGGCGTGGGTCATCACGCTGGACAAGTTCAAGCTCCTCGAAGACCCGGACTTCACGCCCGGCTGCAGCCTGAATCCGGTGGTCTCCTGCGGCAACATCATGAAGAGCGAGCAGGCGTCGGTGTTCGGGTTCCCGAACCCGATGCTGGGCATCGCCGCATACGCCGTCGTGATCTGTGTCGGCATGAGTCTGCTGGGCCGTGCGCGTTTCCCGCGCTGGTACTGGCTGACGCTGAACGCGGGCATGCTCTTCGGCGTCGGTTTCTGCACGTGGCTGATGTACCAGTCGCTGTACGAGATCAACTCGCTGTGCCTGTGGTGCTGCCTGGCCTGGGTCGCCACGATCGTCATGTTCTGGTACGTGACCTCGTTCAACGTCCGTAACGGCTTCCTGCCCGGGCCGTCCTGGCTGCGTACGTTCTTCGCCGAGTTCACCTGGGTGCTTCCGGTGCTGCACGTCGGCATCATCGGCATGCTGATCCTCACCCGCTGGTGGGACTTCTGGACCAGCTGACAGCGCCGGGGGCGTTGTCAGTGGGCTGACGTAGGGTTCGAACCGTGGAGCCCGATCTGTTCACCGCAGCCGCCGAGGACCGCCAGGAGAAGGACCCGTCGACGAGTCCCCTGGCCGTCCGGATGCGCCCGCGCACCCTGGAAGAAGTCGTCGGCCAGCAGCATCTGCTGAAGCAGGGCTCGCCCCTGCGGAGGCTGGTCGGCGAGGGCGGCGGAGGACCGGCGGGACCGTCGTCGGTGTTCCTGTGGGGACCGCCCGGCATCGGCAAGACGACCCTTGCCTACGTGGTCTCCAAGGCCACGAACAAGCGCTTCGTGGAGCTCTCCGCGATCACCGCCGGAGTGAAGGAAGTCCGCGCGGTCATCGAGGGCGCCCGGCGCGCGATGGGCGGCCACGGCAAGGAGACCGTCCTCTTCCTGGACGAGATCCACCGCTTCAGCAAGGCCCAGCAGGACTCCCTGCTACCCGCCGTCGAGAACCGCTGGGTCACGCTCATCGCGGCGACGACCGAGAACCCGTACTTCTCGATCATCTCCCCGCTCCTGTCCCGCTCCCTCCTCCTCACGCTCGAACCCCTCACGGACGACGACCTGCGCGGGCTGCTGCGCCGGGCGCTCGCCGAGGAGCGGGGCCTCGGCGGCGCGGTGGAGCTGCCCGAGGACACCGAGGAGCATCTCCTGCGGATCTCCGGCGGCGACGCCCGGCGCGCGCTCACCGCCCTGGAGGCCGGCGCGGGCTCGGCTATCGCCAAGGGGGAGAAGGAGATCACCCTCCAGACCCTGGAGGAGTCGGTCGACCGCGCGGCCGTGAAGTACGACAGGGACGGCGACCAGCACTACGACGTCGCGAGCGCCCTGATCAAGTCCATCCGCGGTTCGGACGTGGACGCGGCCCTGCACTACCTGGCCAGGATGATCGAGGCGGGCGAGGACCCCCGCTTCATCGCACGGCGCCTGATGATCTCCGCGAGCGAGGACATCGGCCTCGCCGACCCCACGGCACTGCCCACCGCGGTCGCCGCCGCCCAGGCCGTCGCGATGATCGGCTTCCCGGAGGCAGCGCTCACCCTCAGCCACGCGACGATCGCCCTCGCCCTGGCCCCGAAGTCGAACGCCGCGACGATCGCCATCCAGTCAGCCCAGGCCGACGTCCGCGCGGGCCTCGCGGGCCCCGTCCCGCCCCACCTGCGCGACGGGCACTACAAGGGAGCGGCCAAACTCGGCCACGCCCAGGGCTATGTGTATCCGCACGACGTGCCGGGCGCGATCGCCGCCCAGCAGTACGCACCGGACACCGTCGCCGCCAAGCGTTACTACCAACCCACGCGCTATGGGGCCGAGGCGCGGTACGCGGACGTGGTGGAGCGGGTTCGGGAGCGCCTCAAGGGGGAGTAGCCGCCCGGCTTCCGGCGGGCGGACCCCGGCGCTCCCGCCTACGCTCGGCGCCATGGGCACAGCAGCGGGATCGCGCGCGGGTGCCCTCCTGCTCGTTGCCGCCCTCGCCACGGCCTGCACGCCACCGCAGCTGGAGCGCGCCGAGTCCCGCCGCGCGACCGGGACAGCGAAGGAGGCCACGGAGTCGACGGCGAAACCGTCGCCCACGGCCGCCCTCGTCGGCCCCGGCTTCCCGCCCACCGCCGCGCAGGCCCGCGACCAGCTCACCGGCCTCACCGTCGCATGGGGCAAGAACTGGCAGACGTACAAGCGCTCCGCGTTCGGCGTCGGCTGGTCCGACGACACCGACGCCCCCGGCGGCCGCAACGGCTGCGACACCCGTGACGACGTCCTTCGACGCGACCTGAAGGACCTGCGCGAGGGCGACCGCAACCCCTGCGTGGTCCTCTCCGGCGTCCTGCACGACCCGTACACCGGCAAGGAGCTGCCGTACTCCTACCGTCGCGCCTCGCAGATCCAGACCGACCACGTCGTCGCGCTCGGCGCCGCCTGGCGGGCCGGAGCCTGGGCGTGGACCGCCGAGCGGCGCCTCACATACGCCAATGACCTGGACGTCCTGCTCGCCGCCGACAAGGCGACGAACTACACGAAGAGCAGTCAGACCCCCGACAAGTGGAAGCCCCCGCGCAAGGAATACTGGTGTGAGTACGGCCGCCGCTGGACCGGGATCAAGGCCAAGTACGCCCTCACGGTCACGGCCCCCGAGAAACTGGCCCTCCAGGACCTCCTCGCCACCTGCGGCTGAGGCAGGTGCCCCGAGACGCCCGCGGCCGAGGCACCCCTCGGCACCCGGTACACTTGCCCGAAGTGCTGCGTCCCGTGTCCGGTCTCGTACCGGCACCACCAGAACGGGACATCCAGCCGGAGCCCAGGACCTCACCGTCCAGGGATCTCCAGGAGCGTCGCGCACCGTCGAAGGTGTCGCGGGCAGCCCACCACCATCTCGTACTCCGGGAAGCGGTCGGTGGGCCACTCGCGTGCTGCACATAGTGCCCAGACCAGGGAGCGGCTGCCCGCCGGATCCAGCACCACCGGATCCGATGGGTTTCCCAGGCTGCGGATGCGACCTCCCCTAACCCTGGTGAAGCCGATTTCACAATGAACAGAGAGGTTGGTTCATGCCGAACCAGTCCCGCCCCAAGGTCAAGAAGTCGCGTGCCCTCGGCATCGCGCTGACCCCGAAGGCCGTCAAGTACTTCGAGGCCCGCCCCTACCCGCCGGGCGAGCACGGCCGTGGGCGCAAGCAGAACTCGGACTACAAGGTCCGTCTGCTCGAGAAGCAGCGTCTGCGCGCGCAGTACGACATCAGCGAGAAGCAGATGGCCCGTGCCTACGACCGCGCCAAGAAGGCCGAAGGCAAGACCGGCGAGGCCCTGGTCATCGAGCTCGAGCGCCGTCTCGACGCCCTGATCCTGCGTTCGGGCATCGCCCGCACGATCTACCAGGCCCGTCAGATGGTCAGCCACGGCCACATCGAGGTCAACGGCGGCAAGGTCGACAAGCCGTCGTTCCGCGTCCGTCCCGACGACGTCGTGATGGTCCGCGAGCGCAGCCGCGAGAAGCCGCTGTTCCAGGTCTCCCGTGAGGGCGGCTTCGCCCCCGACGGCGAGATCCCGCGTTACCTCCAGGTGAACCTGAAGGCCCTGGCCTTCCGTCTGGACCGTGACCCGAACCGCAAGGAGATCCCCGTGATCTGCGACGAGCAGCTCGTCGTCGAGTACTACGCCCGCTGACCCGGACGTAGCTCTCCCTGCTTCAGCCCGTCGCCCGCCCTCCCTTCGTGGTGGGGCAGGCGGCGGGTTTTCGCGTTGCTCCGGGTGCCGGTGCGCAGGGCGCGCGACACCGCCGCGTCCGGGGCGAGACGGGCCCCGACGGCCACGCACTCCTCGTAGCGGGCATCGCCGAGCTGCTCGCGGGCCTGCGACTCGCACAGCGCGTGCGGCCCGCCGAAGTTCCCCGAGCCGAACAGCGGAAGGCCGACCGAAGGCCAGATGCGGGACGCGGCGCCCTGCAGCACCGCCGCCTCCGCGGGATCGCCCTCCACCGCGGTGAACAGGGCGAGCAGCTCGATCGCGAGCACCGTGCCGAGCAGATCGTTGAAGGCGTGGTCCAGGGCCAGGCACCGCATGACAAGCTCGCGCGCGGTCGCGGCCTCACCGCGCGTCCAGGCCGCGAAGCCCAGTACGTAGAGGGCGTACGCGAGAGTCCAGCGCTCGCCGTGGTCCTCGCAGACCTGGCGTACGTCCTCGCAGAGCTCCACCGCGGCGGCCAGCTCCCCGCGGAAGGCGAGGGCCATCGCCAGCTCGACCTGGCCCATGAGGACGTTGCTGTTGAGTTCGCCGATCTCGCGGTACTGCTCAAGGGCCGAGCGCAGCAAGGTCTCGGCGCGCTCCATGTCGTCCGAGAGCAGGGCGAGGCAGCCGATGCGGTGCACGGCGTACGCGGTCGCGATGGAGCTGCCGGTACGTTCCGCCTCGTCCTTGCACTCCTGCAGCGCGGCGAGCGCGGCGACGGTGTCGCCCTGAAGGACCGCGACGTAGCCGAGCACCCACAGCGCCTTGAGGCGCGACTCGTCGTGGCCGCCGTCCAGCTCCAGGGCGCGGTCCAGCCAGTGCCGCCCCTCCGCGAGCCGCCCGCAGCCCACCCAGTAGAACCACAGGCTGCCCGCGAGGTACTGGCCCAGATGCGTCTCGTCCGGCTCGGTCAGGCAGTACTCCAACGCGCCCCGCAGATTGGGCAGTTCACAGTCGACGAGCTCGGCGACCCGCGCCTGGCGCGGCGAGAACCAGTCCAGCTCGCACCACGTGGCGAGGCCCATGTACCAGTCGCGGTGCCTGCGCCGCATCCGCGCCGCGTCGCCGGACGCCTCCAGCCAGTCGGCGCCGTACGCCCGGACCGTGTCGAGCATGCGGTAGCGGACGCCGGCCGGCCCTTCCTCGCGGGTCACGATGGACTGCGCGAGCAGCTCGCCGAGTACGTCGAGTACGTCGTCGGCGTGCAGGCCGTCGCCGCTGCAGATGTACTCCGCCGCCTCCAGGTCGAAGGGACCGCAGAACACCGAGAGCCGCGACCACAGCAGACGCTCGCCCGCCGTGCACAGCTCATGGCTCCAGCCGATGGCCGTCCGCAGGGTCTGGTGCCGCGGCGGCACATCGCGCCGCACCCCGGTGAGCAGCGTGAAGCGGTCGTCGAGCCGGGCGAGGAGCTGGGCGGGCGAGAGGGCCCGCAGCCGCCCCGCCGCCAGCTCGACGGCGAGCGGGATCCCGTCCAGGCGGCGGCAGAGCTCCGCCACGTCGGCCTCGTTCTCCTCGTCGAGGGTGAAGCCGGGGAGCCCCGCCGCCGCACGGTCGGCGAAGAGCACGGCCGCGTCCGGGGCGGGCAGCGGCGCGAGCGGAAAGATCCGCTCGCCTCCGGTGTCGAGGGGGCGGCGGCCCACCGCGAGCACGCGGAGCCCGGGGGAGTGGTGCAGCAGATCCCCCACCAGTGAGGCGCACGCCTCCACGAGGTGTTCGAACCCGTCGACGACGAGGAGGACTTCCCGCTCCGCGAGATGGTCGAGCAGGACCTCGCGCGGTGTGCGGTGCGTGTGGTCCGTCAGGCGCAGCGCGTCGGCGACCGCGTGCTCCACCAGATCCGGGTTCCTGACCCCGGCGAGCTCCACCAGCCAGGCGCCGTCCGCGGGCACGGCGCCGCAGGCGGCCCGGACAGCCAGGCGCGACTTGCCGACACCGCCGACCCCGGTCACCGTGACCAGGCGTCCGGACTCCAACGCGGCAGCCAGAGAGGCGAGTTCGCCGGTGCGTCCGACGAAGGCGTTCAGCTCCAGAGGGAGGTTGCCGGGTCTCGGCGGGCGTGCTGGGGAGCCGTGCCGCCGGTTACCGGTGCCCTGATCGCGTCGCATGAGATACGGAGCGTACCCATCCGTAAGCAGTCCGTACAATCACTTCAGGTAACTCCCTTGCTCCCGCGCGGTAATGCGGTGCGGAGCCTTCGCCCCGGCGCGATAGGGTCGGGGGACGACTTTTCGATGTTCGGGACCGACGATCAGGGAGCGGTGCACAGTGTCCGGTGGAGAGGTGGCCGGGATCCTGGTGGCCGTCTTCTGGGCGATCCTGGTCTCCTTCCTGGCCGTGGTGCTGGTGAGGCTGGCGCAGACGCTCAGGGCGACCACCAAGCTCGTCGCGGAAGTGACCGAGCAGGCCGTTCCGCTGCTCGCGGACGCCTCCACCGCGGTGCGCTCCGCGCAGACGCAGATCGAGCGGGTCGACGCCATCGCGTCGGACGTCCAGGAAGTCACCTCGAACGCGTCGGCGCTCTCCACGACGGTGGCCTCCACCTTCGGCGGGCCCCTCGTCAAGGTCGCGGCGTTCGGTTACGGGGTGCGCAGAGCCCTGGGCCGCAAGGCAGGACCCGAATCAACCAATGTGCCCCCGGCGTCCGCCCGACGTACCGTGATCGTGGGGCGCACCGTCCCCTCAGCGCGGCGGCGGGGCAAGCGGAAGAAGGACTGACGCAGCGATGTTCCGCCGTACGTTCTGGTTCACCGCGGGCGCCGCTGCCGGTGTGTGGGCCACCACCAAGGTCAACCGCAAGATCAAGCAACTGACCCCCGAAAGCCTCGCGGCCCAGGCCGCGAACAAGGCGGTCGAGGCGGGTCACAAGCTCAAGGACTTCGCTCTCGACGTCCGCGACGGCATGGCACAGCGCGAGGCCGAACTGGGTGAGGCCCTGGGCCTGGAAGCCCCGGCCGACCCGGAACTGCCCGGTCAGCGCCGCGTGGTCGTGGCCATCGAGGACGGCACGATCAGCAAGACCAGCAGGACCGACAAGAACAAGCAGGGCAAGTACCTCTCGAACACGAAGTACTCGTACAACCGGAATGAGGACCACTGATGGAGTCGGCCGAGATTCGCCGCCGCTGGCTGAGCTTCTTCGAGGAGCGCGGGCACACCGTCGTCCCTTCGGCGTCGCTCATCGCGGACGACCCGACTCTGCTCCTCGTCCCCGCGGGCATGGTGCCCTTCAAGCCCTACTTCCTGGGTGAGGTCAAGCCGCAGTTCTCGCGCGCCACGAGCGTGCAGAAGTGCGTGCGTACGCCCGACATCGAAGAGGTCGGCAAGACCACGCGGCACGGCACGTTCTTCCAGATGTGCGGCAACTTCTCCTTCGGCGACTACTTCAAGGAAGGCGCCATCATGTACGCCTGGGAGCTGCTCACCAGCTCCGTGGCGGACGGTGGCTACGGCCTCGACCCCGAGCGTCTGTGGGTGACGGTCTACCTCGACGACGACGAGGCCGAGACCATCTGGCGCGAGAAGGTGGGCGTCCCCGCCGAGCGCATCCAGCGCCTGGGCAAGAAGGACAACTACTGGTCCATGGGCGTCCCCGGTCCCTGCGGCCCCTGCTCCGAGATCAACTACGACCGAGGCCCCGAGTTCGGCGTCGAGGGCGGCCCGGCGGTCAACGACGAGCGCTACGTGGAGATCTGGAACCTGGTCTTCATGCAGTACGAGCGCGGCGAGGGCACCTCGAAGGAGGACTTCGAGATCCTCGGCGACCTGCCGAGCCAGAACATCGACACCGGCCTCGGCCTCGAGCGCCTCGCGATGATCCTGCAGGGCGTACAGAACATGTACGAGACCGACACCCTGCGCGTCGTCATGGACACCGCCACCGAGCTGACCGGCGTCCGCTACGGCGCCGAGCAGGGCTCGGACGTCTCCCTGCGCGTGGTCGCCGACCACATGCGCACGTCCGTGATGCTCATCGGTGACGGCGTCACGCCCGGCAACGAAGGCCGTGGCTACGTCCTGCGTCGCATCATGCGCCGCGCCATCCGCAACATGCGCCTGATGGGCGCCACGGGCCCGGTCGTCCACGAGCTCGTCGACACGGTCATCAAGTCGATGGGCGAGCAGTACCCCGAGCTCCGATCCGACCGGAAGCGCATCGAGACCGTCGCGCTCGCCGAAGAGGCCGCCTTCCTCAAGGCCCTCAAGGGCGGCACGAACATCCTCGACACCGCCGTCACCGAGACCAAGGCCGCCGGCGGCAAGGTCCTCGCCGGCGACAAGGCGTTCCTGCTGCACGACACGTGGGGCTTCCCGATCGACCTCACCCTGGAGATGGCCGCCGAGCAGGGCCTGTCCGTGGACGAGGACGGCTTCCGGCGCCTGATGAAGGAGCAGCGGGAGCGCGCGAAGGCCGACGCCCAGGCCAAGAAGACCGGCCACGCCGATCTGCACGCCTACCGCGAGATCGCCGACAACTCCGGCGTCACGGACTTCACCGGCTACACCCTCACCGAGAACGAGGCCGTGATCGTCGGCCTCCTGGTCAACGGCGCCTCGTCCCCCGCCGCGCGCGAGGGCGACGAGGTCGAGGTCGTCCTCGACCGCACCCCCTTCTACGCCGAGGGCGGCGGCCAGATCGCCGACTCGGGCCGGATCCGCCTGGAGAACGGCGCGGTCGTCGAGATCCGTGACGTGCAGAAGCCGGTCCCCGGCGTGCACGTCCACAAGGGAGTCGTCCAGGTCGGCGAGATCACCGTCGGCGACCAGGTCTGGGCCTCGATCGACGTACACCGCCGCCGTGCCATCGCCCGCGCCCACTCCGCCACGCACCTCACGCACCAGGCGCTGCGCGACGCGCTCGGCCCGACGGCCGCCCAGGCCGGTTCCGAGAACCAGCCGGGCCGCTTCCGCTTCGACTTCGGCTCCCCGTCGGCCGTGCCCACGGCCGTCATGACGGACGTCGAGCAGAAGATCAACGAAGTCCTCGCGCACGAGCTCGACGTGCAGGCCGAGGTCATGTCGATCGACGACGCCAAGAAGCAGGGCGCCATCGCCGAGTTCGGCGAGAAGTACGGCGAGCGGGTCCGTGTCGTCACCATCGGCGACTTCTCCAAGGAGCTGTGCGGCGGCACGCACGTCCACAACACCGCCCAGCTCGGCCTGGTGAAGCTGCTCGGCGAATCGTCCATCGGTTCGGGCGTGCGGCGCATCGAGGCCCTGGTCGGCGTCGACGCGTACAACTTCCTCGCCAAGGAGCACACGGTCGTCGCCCAGCTCCAGGAGCTGGTCAAGGGCCGTTCCGAGGAGCTGCCCGAGAAGGTCTCCGCCATGCTCGGCAAGCTGAAGGACGCCGAGAAGGAGATCGAGAAGTTCCGCGCGGAGAAGGTCCTCGCGGCCGCCGCCGGTCTCGTCGAGTCCGCCAAGGACGTACGAGGCGTCGCGCTGGCCACCGGCCAGGTGCCGGACGGCACGGGCGCCGACGACCTGCGCAAGCTGGTCCTCGACGTCCGCCACCGCATCCCCGGCGACCGCCCGGCCGTGGTCGCCCTGTTCACGACGGCCAATGGCCGCCCGCTGACGGTCATCGCCACGAACGAAGCCGCACGCGAGCGCGGCCTCAAGGCCGGCGACCTCGTCCGTACGGCCGCCAAGACCCTCGGTGGCGGTGGCGGCGGCAAGCCGGACGTCGCCCAGGGCGGCGGCCAGAACGCCGCGGCCATCGGTGACGCCATGGCCGCCGTCGAGCGCCTCGTGGCAGAGACGGCCTGATGGACGACTCTTCAGTGGGCATGCGCAGGGGCCGGCGTCTGGCCATCGACGTCGGTGACGCCCGGATCGGGGTCGCCTCGTGCGACCCCGACGGGATCCTCGCCACGCCGGTGGAGACGGTGCCGGGGCGCGATGTCCCGGCCGCCAAGCGCCGGTTGAAGCAGCTCGTCGACGAGTACGAACCGATCGAGATCGTCGTCGGTCTCCCTCGCTCCCTCAACGGGGGCGAGGGCCCCGCGGCCGCCAAGATCCGCGTGTTCGTACAGGACCTCGCCCGCATGGTCGCCCCCATTTCGGTGAGGCTCGTGGACGAGAGGATGACCACAGTGACGGCCAGTCAGGGGCTGCGCGCCTCGGGCGTGAAGTCCAAAAAGGGCAGGTCTGTCATCGATCAGGCGGCGGCCGTCGTCATCCTTCAGCAGGCACTGGAGTCCGAACGGGCGTCAGGTAAAGCTCCGGGCGAGGGCGTCGAAGTGGTCATCTGATCGCGATACGGTAACGTTCCGCGCGATGCGGCGGTGTTCGAACAGCTGCCGCACAGCATCAAGAGGCGGAACGGTTGCCCTCCCACTCAGACGGCGGCCCCGCCTCGCGGCTTGTAGGGGATCGATGACTGAGTATGGCCGGGGTCCAGGCTCCGAACCGTGGCATCCCGAGGACCCGTTGTACGGGGACGGCGGATGGGGAGGACAGCAGGCCGCGAGCGGCCCGTCCCCCTACGGCGGCCAGGGGCAGTACGACCCTCAGCAGCCGCAGCACCCCCAGCAGCAGTCGCAGTACGACGACTGGAGCACGGGCCAGCAGCAGGCGTACGGCCAGCAGCAGTACGGCGGGCCCACCGGTCAGCAGCAGTACAACGGCGGGCCCACCGGTCAGCAGCAGTACAACGGCGGCCCTGACCAGCAGTACAACGGCGGCTGGGACACCGGGCAGCAGCAGGGCCATGTCCCGTACACCGCCGACCCGTCGGACCCCTACGGCCACCAGCCGGGCGGCTACGGCGCGGAGAGCCCCGACTTCTACGGCACTCCCGACGCCTACCCGCCGCCGGAGCCGCCGTCCCGCCGTCGCGGCGAGCCGGAGCCGCAGCAGGACTGGGACCCGGGCCCGGACCAGGGCGAGCACGCCTTCTTCTCGGGCGCCGACGACGACGAGGACGACGACACGCCGCCGGGACGTCGCGGGGACCGCCGCGGCGGCCGGGGTGGCAAGAAGCCGAAGAAGCGCAGGAGCGGCTGCGCGTGCCTGGTCGTGACGGTGGTCTTCGCCGGCGGGCTCGGCGGGGTCGGCTATTTCGGCTATCAGTTCTACCAGGACCGATTCGGTACGTCGCCGGATTACGCGGGCGAGGGCTCGGGCGTCACGATCGTCGACATTCCCAAGGGGTCCGGCGGCTATGTGATCGGCCAGAAGCTGAAGGAAGCCGGGGTCGTCAAGAGCGTCGACGCCTTCGTCTCCGCGCAGGCGCAGAACGACAGGGGCGACACGATCCAGGCGGGTGTTTACACCCTCAAAAAGGAAATGTCCGCCAAGAGCGCCGTCGACCTCATGCTGAGCCCGAAGAGCCGCAACAACCTCATCATTCCCGAGGGCAGGCGGAACGCCTGGGTCTATGAGCAGGTCGATTCCCGTCTTGACCTCAAGAAGGGGACCACCGAGGACGTCGCCCAGAAGAAATGGAAGGATCTCGGACTTCCTTCCTGGGCGAATACGAACAAGGACATCAAGGACCCGCTGGAAGGGTTCCTCTATCCCGCCGCATATCCCGTGGCCAAGGGCCAGAAGCCCGAGGACGTCCTCAAGAAGATGGTCGCCCACGCCAATGAGCAGTACGAGGCGATCGACCTCAAGTCGAAGGCCGCCGCGCTGAATCTGAAGGACCCGCTCCAGGTTCTGACGGTCGCGAGCCTCGTCCAGGCCGAGGGCAAGTACAAGCACGACTTCGAGAAGGTCGCGACGGTCGTCTACAACCGTCTCAAGCCGGGCAACACGGAGACGTACGGCCTCCTGGACTTCGACTCGACGGTCAACTACCTGCGCGGTAAGTCGGAGTTGGCGACAGGTTCGGTCGATGAACTCCGCAAGATCAACGACCCGTACAACACCTACAAGATCAAGGGCCTGCCTCCCGGCCCGATCGGCAACCCGGGCGAAGTGGCACTGAAGTCCGCGCTGAATCCGGCCAAGGGCGACTGGTACTACTTCGTCTCCGTCAGCGAGGACAAGACGCTCTTCGCGAAGACGAACGAGGAACAGAACCGGAACCGCGAGAAGTACGAAGAGAACCTGAAGGAACAGAACGGTCAATGAGCGCCCAGATGCGCCGAGCTGCGGTACTCGGTTCCCCGATCGCCCACTCCCTCTCCCCGGTGCTGCACCGCGCCGCATACGGGGAGCTGGGCCTGGCCGACTGGACGTACGACCTGTTCGACGTCGACGAGGCGGCCCTGCCCGGGTTTCTGAAAGGCCTCGGTCCCGAGTGGGCCGGGCTCTCGCTGACCATGCCGCTCAAGCGCGCGGTGATCCCGCTGCTCGACGAGATCAGCGGGACCGCCGCTTCCGTCGAGGCGGTCAACACCGTCGTCTTCGCGGACGACGGCCGCCGCGTCGGCGACAACACCGACATCCCCGGTATGGTCGCCGCCCTGCGGGAGCGCGGCATCGAGCAGGTCGATTCGGCCGCGATCCTCGGCGCGGGCGCCACCGCCTCGTCCGCTCTCGCCGCGCTCGCGCGGATCTGCACGGGCGAGGTCGTCGCGTACGTACGCAGTCAGGCGCGTGCGGCCGAGATGCGGGAGTGGGGCGAGCGGCTCGGGGTCGAGGTGCGGACGGAGGACTGGGCGGACGCCGAGCGGGCGCTGAGCGCGCCGCTCGTGATCGCCACGACTCCGGCCGGCGCCACCGACGCGCTGTCCGCCGCCGTGCCCGAGCGGCCCGCCACCCTCTTCGACGTCCTGTACGACCCCTGGCCCACCGCTCTGGCGGCCCGCTGGTCGATGTACGGAGGCGCCGTCGTCAGCGGTCTTGACCTCCTCGTGCACCAGGCGGTGCTGCAGGTCGAGCAGATGACCGGGCGTACGCCCGCGCCGCTGGCCGCCATGCGCAAGGCGGGGGAGCACGCGCTGGCCGCGCGCTGAGGCGTCCGCTTTCTGGACCGGAGGCCAGGTCCGGCCCGCCGACGTGGGAGGATCGGGGGTGGCGGGCCAGGGCCGCGCACCCGGTCGCGCCACGCAGTTCCAGGCGCGAGCAAGAGGAGCACCGTTGAGCAGGTTGCGTTGGCTGACCGCGGGAGAGTCCCACGGACCCGCACTTGTCGCGACGCTGGAGGGTCTTCCCGCCGGCGTGCCGATCACCACGGAGATGGTGGCGGACCACCTGGCCCGGCGGCGCCTCGGCTATGGGCGCGGTGCGCGTATGAAGTTCGAGCGTGACGAGGTCACCTTCCTGGGCGGCGTCCGGCACGGCCTGACCATGGGATCGCCGGTCGCGATCATGGTGGGCAACACCGAGTGGCCCAAGTGGGAGCAGGTCATGGCGGCCGACCCGGTCGACCCGCAGATCCTCGCCGACCTGGCCCGCAACGCCCCGCTGACCCGCCCGCGGCCCGGCCACGCCGACCTCGCGGGCATGCAGAAGTACGGCTTCGACGAGGCCCGCCCGATCCTGGAGCGCGCCTCCGCCCGCGAGACCGCGGCGCGTGTCGCGCTCGGCGCGGTCGCCCGCTCGTACCTCAAGGAGACGGCCGGGATCGAGATCGTCAGCCATGTGACCGAGCTGGCGAGCGCGAAGGCTCCCTACGGCGTCTACCCGACCCCCGCCGACGTCGAGAAGCTGGACGCCGACCCGGTGCGCTGCCTCGACGCGGACGCGAGCAAGGCGATGGTCGCCGAGATCGACCAGGCCCACAAGGACGGCGACACCCTCGGCGGTGTGGTGGAGGTCCTCGCGTACGACGTGCCCGTGGGTCTCGGCTCGCACGTGCACTGGGACCGGCGGCTCGACGCCCGCCTCGCCGCCGCGCTCATGGGCATCCAGGCCATCAAGGGCGTCGAGGTCGGCGACGGCTTCGACCTGGCGCGGGTGCCGGGCTCCAAGGCGCACGACGAGATCGTCTCCACCGACGAGGGCATCCGGCGCACCTCCGGCCGCTCCGGCGGCACCGAGGGCGGCCTGACCACCGGTGAACTGCTGCGCGTGCGTGCCGCGATGAAGCCCATCGCGACCGTGCCGCGCGCGCTCGCCACCGTCGACGTCGCCACCGGCGAGGCCACCAAGGCGCACCACCAGCGCTCCGACGTGTGCGCGGTCCCGGCCGCCGGCATCGTCGCCGAGGCGATGGTCGCGCTGACCCTGGCCGACGCCGTCGCCGAGAAGTTCGGCGGCGACAGCGTGCCCGAGACCCGGCGCAACGTGCGGTCGTACCTCGACAGCCTCCAGATCCGGTGACCGGCCCGCAGATCGTTCTGGTCGGGCCGATGGGCGTGGGCAAGTCGACGGTGGGCGCGCTGCTCGCCGAGCGCCTCGGCACCGTCTACCGCGACACCGACGCCGACATCGTGGCCGCACAGGGCCGGGAGATCGCGGACATCTTCGTGGACGAGGGTGAGCCGCACTTCCGCGACCTGGAGCGGGCAGCCGTGCGCACGGCGCTCGCCGAGCACGAGGGTGTCCTCGCGCTCGGCGGCGGCGCGATCCTCGACGAGTCGACCCGCGCGCTCCTCGCCCCGCACCCCGTGGTCTATCTGTCGATGGACGTCGAGGAGGCGGTCAAGCGGACCGGCCTGAACGTCGCGCGCCCGCTGCTCGCGGTCAATCCGCGCAAGCAGTGGCGCGAGCTGATGGACGCCCGCCGCCAGTTCTACGCCGAAGTCGCCCGCGCCGTCGTCGCCACCGACGACCGCACCCCCGAAGAGGTAGCCCAAGCGGTCCTCGACGCACTGGAGTTGAAGGAAGCATGACGGAGATGGCCGAGACGTCGGGGCAGACGCCCACCCGCATCCAGGTCGGCGGCACCGCGGGCACCGACCCGTACGAGGTGCTCGTCGGACGGCAGCTCCTCGGTGAGCTGCCCGGCCTGATCGGCGAGCACACCAAGCGCGTCGCGATCATCCACCCGGAGGCGCTCGCCGAGACGGGCGACGCGCTGCGCGAGGACCTGGCGGGCCAGGGCTTCGAGGTCGTCGCCATCCAGGTGCCGAACGCCGAGGAGGCCAAGACCGCCGAGGTCGCCGCGTACTGCTGGAAGGCGCTCGGCCAGTCCGGCTTCACCCGCAGCGACCTCATCATCGGTGTCGGCGGCGGAGCCACCACGGACCTCGCCGGCTTCGTGGCCGCGACCTGGCTGCGCGGAGTGCGCTGGATCGCCGTGCCGACCACCGTGCTCGGCATGGTGGACGCCGCGGTCGGCGGCAAGACCGGCATCAACACCGCCGAGGGCAAGAACCTGGTGGGTTCCTTCCACCCGCCCGTGGGTGTGCTGTGCGACCTGGCCGCGCTCGACTCGCTGCCGGTCAACGACTTCGTGTCGGGCCTCGCCGAGATCATCAAGGCCGGTTTCATCGCCGACCCGGTGATCCTCGAACTCATCGAGGAGGACCCGCAGTCGGCGCGCAGCCCGCAGGGGCCGCACACCGCAGAGCTGATCGAGCGTTCCATCAAGGTCAAGGCCGAGGTCGTCTCCGGCGACCTCAAGGAGTCGGGCCTGCGCGAGATCCTCAACTACGGCCACACCCTCGCGCACGCCATCGAGAAGAACGAGCGCTACAAGTGGCGGCACGGCGCCGCGGTCTCCGTGGGCATGGCCTTCGCGGCCGAACTCGGCCGCCTCGCCGGGCGTCTCGACGACGCGACGGCCGACCGGCACCGCACCGTCCTGGAGTCGGTCGGCCTGCCCCTGAGCTACCGCTACGACCAGTGGCCCAAGCTCCTGGAGACCATGAAGGTCGACAAGAAGTCCCGCGGTGACCTGCTGCGTTTCATCGTCCTCGACGGTCTGGGCAAGCCCACCGTCCTGGAGGGACCCGACCCCGCGGTACTCCTCGCCGCGTACGGCGAAGTGGCGAACTAGCGCCCGAGAAGCGCTGAATCGGCCCGGCAGAACAAGCCACGGGCACCCTGCGGCCTCCCCGGCCGTTCACACAACGTCGGCCGGGGACGGTACCGTTCGGTAACGGGTGGCCCCGGCCGCCGCCCGACCAGCGTCAGTCGCACGAGACGGAGTGGCACCGGATGCAGCACGCAGTGGGGTCTCCGCTGCCGCCGCCCCATCAGCCGGGGCACGGACCGGCCACCGGCTGGTCCCCGGCCGCACAGCACCCGAGCGGTCCGCCGCCGGGTGCAGCGCCGGGCGGCCCACCGCCTCCCGCGCCGGGTTTCGCCGGCGCACCGCACCCGCAGGGCACGGCCCCTCATCCGCAGGGACCGGCCCCGCAGGCGCACGCCCCGACGCCGCAGCACGTGGCGCCGGGCGCCCCGCAGCACGGCCAGGCCCCCGGGGGCGGCCCGCTGCCCCCGACCCCGGACACGACGGGGCACATCCAGCTCCCGCCCGGCGGCCCCGTCGCCATGCCGAGCCCGCCGCCCGGCACGGCCCAGGCGGACACCGGCGCCACCACGCTGGCCGTCCTCCTGATCGGCCCCGCGGGCGCGGGCAAGACCAGCGTCGCCAAGTACTGGGCGGAGCACCGCAGGGTGCCGACCGCCCACATCAGCCTCGACGACGTACGGGAATGGGTGCGCTCGGGCTTCGCGGACCCCCAGTCGGGGTGGAACGACCACTCGGAGGCGCAGTACCGCCTGGCCCGCCGCACCTGCGGTTTCGCCGCACGGAACTTCCTGGCCAACGGCATCTCCTGCGTCCTCGACGATGCGGTGTTCCCCGACCGCCCGGTCGTCGGCCTCGGCGGCTGGAAGCGTCACGTGGGCCCCGGCCTCCTGCCGGTGGTCCTG
This sequence comes from Streptomyces sp. Je 1-332, assembly GCF_040730185.1. Classification (NCBI taxonomy): domain Bacteria; kingdom Bacillati; phylum Actinomycetota; class Actinomycetes; order Kitasatosporales; family Streptomycetaceae; genus Streptomyces; species Streptomyces sp. Je 1-332. Next base: position 1,326,250 of record NZ_CP160402.1, on the reverse strand, counting down.
CTGCCGGGCCTGGAGATCGTCCTGGAGCGCAACGCCGAGCGCAGTGGCAACCGCCGCCTCACGGACGAGGAAGTGGCCCGCATCCACGGCCGTATGGCGGGGTGGTACGGCTCGGGCCTGCCCATCATCGACAACTCCCAGCTGGACGTGCCCGCCACCGCCCGGGTCCTTGACGAGGTCCTCGCCCGGTCCATCGCGAGCCCGCCGCAGTGGTAGCCCCCGTCGACGCCTGAGACCGCGAGAACGCCATGGGCCCGCTCGGTCGGCGGCGTTGAACGGGCCGCCCCGCGCCGCCGCTCATAGGCTCGTTCCATGTCTGAGGTGTACGCGGCCCGCCGAGAGCGGTTGAGGGAGCGTTGTGCCGCGGGTGGCAGCGCGTCGGCGTTGGTGTCCCGCCCCGCCAACGTGCGGTATCTCGCGGGGGCGGCGCCACAGGGGGCCGTACTCCTGCTGGGCAGCGGCGAGGATCTGCTGCTGTGTGCGAGGCCACTCGGCGACGAGCAGGGCGAGGGGCGCCCCGACGAGCAGCTGCGGGTGCAGCTGCTCGACGCGGCCGGTGGCGACCCGGCCGTCGCGGGCGCCGATCTCGCGGCCGCGCAGGGCACCGATTCGCTCGCCGTGGAGGAGCACGACCTCACGGTCGCCCGGCATCGCGCGCTGAGGTCGGTCGCGCCGCGGCTGCGGCTCACGGATCTCGGGGGAGCGGTCGAGCAGCTGCGGCTCGTCAAGGACGAGGAGGAGATCTCCTGCCTGCGGATCGGCGCCGAGATCGCCGACCAAGCACTCGGCGAACTGCTCGAATCCATCCTTGTCGGGCGTACCGAACGCCACCTCGCCCTTGAGCTCGAACGCCGTCTGGTCGACCACGGCGCCGACGGGCCCGCCTTCCCGACCTCCGTGGGCACCGGGCCGAACTCCGGCCGCGGCGGCCACCGGCCGTCGGACCGGCGGGTGGAGGAAGGGGATTTCCTCTCCGTGTGCCTGGGGGCCGGCTACCGCGGTTACCGCTGTGAGATCGGGCGTACGTTCGTCATCGGGACGTCTCCCGCGGACTGGCAGATCGAGCTGTACGACCTCGTCTTCGCCGCTCAGCGGGCGGGCAGGGAGGCTCTCGCGCCGGGCGCCGCCTGCCGCGATGTCGACCGTGCGGCACGTCATGTACTGGACTCCGCGGGGTATGCGGATGGCCTGGCTCCGCTGATGGGACATGGGCTGGGGCTCGAAATCGACGAGGACCCGCAGTTGGCCCCCGCGGCCATGGGTAAACTGGACGCTTGCGTGCCGGTCACCGTCGAACCGGGGGTTCACATCCCGGGACGGGGTGGTGTCCGGATCGATGACACGCTCGTCGTGCGCCCCGAGGCGGACGGCGGACCCGAGCTACTCACCATTACGACCAAGGAACTGCTCGCGCTCTAGCTCTCCGAGCTGTGTGCGTGCGCCGCGGTCGTTCCGTCAGTCCAGGAGATTCCGCAACCGTGGCTTCCACGAACGACCTCAAGAACGGCCTGGTGCTCAAGCTCGACGGGGGCCAGCTCTGGTCCGTCGTCGAGTTCCAGCACGTCAAGCCCGGCAAGGGCCCTGCCTTTGTGCGCACCAAGCTCAAGAACGTGATGTCCGGCAAGGTCGTCGACAAGACGTTCAACGCCGGCGTCAAGGTCGACACGGCGACGATCGACAAGCGCGACATGCAGTTCTCCTACATGGACGGCGACTACTTCGTCTTCATGGACATGGAGACGTACGACCAGCTGCACGTCGACCGCAAGTCCGTCGGTGACGCCGCCAACTTCCTGATCGAGGGCTTCACGGCCACCGTCGCGCAGTACGAGGGCGAAGTCCTCTTCGTCGAGCTGCCGGCCGCCGTCGAGCTGGTCATCCAGGAGACCGAGCCCGGCGTCCAGGGCGACCGCTCCACCGGCGGCACCAAGCCCGCGACGCTGGAGACCGGCCACCAGATCCAGGTGCCGCTCTTCATCACCACCGGCGAGAAGATCAAGGTCGACACCCGTGACAGCGGCTACCTCGGCCGGGTGAACAGCTAACCGTGGCTGCTCGTAATACGGCCCGCAAGCGCGCCTTCCAGATTCTCTTCGAGGCCGACCAGCGTGGCGCAGACGTAGTGACGGTCCTCGCGGACTGGGTGCGCCACTCGCGGGCCGATACCCGGCAGCCGCCGGTGAGCGAGTTCACGATGGAGCTGGTCGAGGGGTACGCGGAGCACGCGCGCCACATCGACGAGCTGATCTCGCAGTACGCCGTCGGGTGGACCCTGGACAGGATGCCGGTCGTGGACCGCAACATCCTGCGGCTCGGTGCCTACGAGCTGATCTGGGTCGACGCGACGCCGGACGCCGTGGTGCTCGACGAGTGCGTGCAGCTCGCCAAGGAGTTCTCCACGGACGATTCGCCGTCCTTCGTGAACGGCCTGCTCGGCCGCTTCAAGGATCTGAAGCCGAGCCTGCGCCGCGACGAGGCGTAAGCCCGACGAGGCAAGTCCGACGAGGCAAGCCCGAGGAGGCGAAAGCCTTCTACGCCGCTCAGAGAGCCCGCAGCACGTCGCTGCGGGCTCTCCGGCGTCCGTGGGGCTCCTGGGGGTCTCTGTGGCCCCCTGGGGCGCCTGATGCGTACGTAAAACGCCGGGGTGGCCGGAACCCGATCGGTTCCGGCCACCCCGGCGTTACGTTTCTGCTCAAGTACCCCTTGAGGGATCAGACGTCGTCGTGGGCGACGGCGCGGCGCGCGTCCGCGTCCAGGACGCCCCAGCTGATCAGCTGCTCGGTGAGGACCGAGGGCGACTGGTCATAGATCACGGCGAGGGTGCGCAGGTCGTCCTGGCGGATCGAGAGCACCTTGCCGTTGTAGTCACCGCGCTGCGACTGGATCGTGGCGGCGTACCGCTGCAGGGGGCCTGCCTTCTCCTGCGGCACGTGCGCCAGACGCTCAAGGTCGAGGACGAGCTTGGGCGGCGGCTCGGCCGCGCCGCCCGGCGCGGTTCCGGGCAGGAGTTCCTGGACCGGGACGCCGTAGAAGTCCGCCAGCTCGGCAAGGCGCTGTACGGTCACGGCGCGGTCGCCGCGTTCGTACGAACCGACCACGACCGCCTTCCAGCGGCCCTGGGACTTTTCCTCGACACCGTGGAGGGAAAGGCCCTGCTGGGTACGGATGGCGCGGAGCTTGGCCCCGAGCTGTTTGGCGTATTCGCTGGACATATAGCTCCCCGGACGAAGAACGGTAACTCACTGTGAGGTTACGCAGCGTTACTTGGCTGCGTCAAGCCGAATGGTCCGTACCGACCCCCGTCAGGAGGGTCGTGACCGGCGGTGTTGCCGGTGCTGGTAGCGTTGATGGCGCAATTCCGACGTCCTTTAAGGTCCGTCCCGTGAGGCGGAGAAGGAGGTCCGTTTCATATGGACTCGAACGACACGAACGAACCCGATGTCGCCCGGCCGGTTCTCGAAGGCCCGGACATCGCACGGGTGTTGACCCGCATCGCGCACGAGATCGTCGAGCGCGCCAAAGGCGCCGAAGACGTGGTGCTGCTCGGCATTCCCACCCGCGGCGTCTTCCTCGCACGGCGACTCGCCGAGAAACTCGAAGAAATCACCGGACGCGGTATCCCGGTTGGCTCACTCGACATCACGATGTACCGCGACGATCTGCGGATGCATCCGCCGCGCGCACTGGCCCGCACCGAGATCCCCGGTGACGGCATCGACGGCCGCCTCGTCGTCCTCGTCGACGACGTGCTCTTCTCCGGTCGCACCATCCGCGCCGCCCTCGACGGTCTGAACGACATCGGGCGCCCGCGCGCGGTGCAGCTCGCCGTCCTCGTCGACCGCGGCCACCGCGAACTCCCGATCCGCGCCGATTACGTCGGCAAGAACCTCCCCACGTCGCTGCGGGAGACGGTCAAGGTCCAGCTCGCCGAGGAGGACGGCCGCGACGCCGTGCTGCTCGGTGCCAAGCCCGCTTCCGCGTAGGACCGGCATCCCTGCGAGCCCGGGGGCACACCCCTGCGCGCCCGCATGCCCGCACACCTCCACATGACGGAGTACACCCAGATGATGCGTCACCTCATCTCGGCCGCCGACCTCACCCGCGACGACGCCGTTCTCATCCTCGACACCGCCGAGGAGATGGCCCGGGTCGCCGACCGGCCGATCAAGAAGCTTCCCGCCCTGCGCGGCCGCACGATCTGCAATCTGTTCTTCGAGGACTCCACGCGGACCCGGATCTCCTTCGAGGCCGCCGAGAAGCGCCTCTCCGCCGACGTCATCAACTTCGCCGCCAAGGGTTCCAGCGTCTCCAAGGGCGAGTCCCTCAAGGACACCGCCCAGACCCTGGAGGCGATGGGCGTCGACGCCGTCGTCATCCGGCACGGCGCCTCCGGCGCCCCCTACCGCCTCGCCACCTCCGGCTGGATCGACGCCCCGGTGATCAACGCGGGTGACGGCACCCACCAGCACCCCACCCAGGCCCTGCTCGACGCCTTCACCATGCGCCGCCGCCTCGTCGGCCGGGACGCGGGCCTCGGCAAGGACCTGAGCGGCAAGCGCATCACGCTCGTCGGCGACGTCCTGCACAGCCGCGTCGCGCGCTCGAACGTCGACCTCCTGCACACCCTGGGCGCCGAGGTGACCCTGGTCGCCCCGCCCACCCTGGTGCCGGTCGGCGTGGACACCTGGCCCTGCGACGTGAGTTACGACCTGGACCGGGTGCTCCCGGACTCCGACGCCGTGATGATGCTGCGCGTGCAGCGCGAGCGCATGAACGCCGCGTTCTTCCCGACCGAGCGCGAGTACTCGCGTCGCTACGGCCTGGACGGCGAGCGCATGGCGAAGATGCCCGAGCATGCCATCGTCATGCACCCCGGGCCGATGGTCCGCGGCATGGAGATCACCGCCGAGGTCGCCGACTCCGACCGCTGCACGGTCATCGAGCAGGTCGCCAACGGCGTGCACACCCGGATGGCCGTCCTCTACCTGCTCCTGGGCGGCAACGAACCCGCCGTCACCCACACCCGTACCGAGGAGAGCAAGTAATGAGCAAGACCCTGATCCGTGGTGCGAAGGTGCTCGGCGGCGACGCCCAGGACGTCCTGATCGACGGCGAGACGATCCTCGAAGTGGGGACCGGCATCGACGCGGGCGACGCGACCGTCGTCGAGGCCGACGGCAAGATCCTGCTGCCCGGCCTCGTCGACCTGCACACCCACCTGCGCGAGCCCGGCCGCGAGGACTCCGAGACCGTCCTGACCGGCACGCGCGCCGCCGCGTCCGGCGGCTACACCGCGGTGTTCGCCATGGCCAACACCTTCCCCGTCGCCGACACCGCCGGCGTCGTCGAGCAGGTCTACCGCCTGGGTCAGGAAGGCGGGTACGCGGACGTCCAGCCGATCGGCGCCGTCACCGTCGGCCTGGAGGGCAAGAAGCTCGCGGAGCTCGGCGCCATGCACGAGTCCGCCGCAGGCGTCACCGTCTTCTCCGACGACGGCAAGTGCGTCGACGACGCCGTGATCATGCGCCGCGCCCTGGAGTACGTGAAGGCGTTCGGCGGGGTCGTCGCCCAGCACGCGCAGGAGCCGCGCCTGACCGAGGGCGCCCAGATGAACGAGGGCGTCGTCTCCGCCGAACTGGGCCTCGGCGGCTGGCCCGCCGTCGCCGAGGAGTCGATCATCGCGCGTGACGTGCTGCTCGCCGAGCACGTCGGCTCGCGGGTGCACATCTGCCACCTGTCGACCGCCGGCTCCGTCGAGATCGTGCGCTGGGCCAAGTCGCGCGGCATCGACGTGACCGCCGAGGTCACCCCGCACCACCTGCTCCTGACCGACGAGATGGTCCGGTCGTACAACCCGGTCTACAAGGTCAACCCGCCGCTGCGGACCGAGCGCGACGTCATGGCGCTGCGCGAGGCGCTGGCCGACGGCACGATCGACATCGTCGCCACCGACCACGCCCCGCACCCGCACGAGGACAAGGACTGCGAGTGGGCCGCGGCGGCCATGGGCATGGTGGGCCTGGAGACCGCGCTCTCCGTCGTCCAGCAGACGATGGTCGAGACGGGCCTGCTCACCTGGGCCGCGGTCGCCGACCGGATGTCCGTCAAGCCCGCCGAGATCGGGCAGGCGAAGGGCCACGGCCGTCCCGTCTCGGCAGGTGAGCCCGCGAACCTCACGCTCCTCGATCCGGCTTACCGTGGAGTCGTGGACCCCGCGGGCTTCGCCTCGCGCAGCGGCAACACCCCCTACGAGGGCCGTGAGCTGCCCGGCCGCGTGACGCACACCTGGCTGCGGGGCCGCGCCACGCTCGTCGACGGGAAGCTCGCGTGACATCTCTTCTGGAACTGGCCGCCGAGAAGGAATCGGCGGAGGTGACCGACTGGGCCGCCCGCGCGGGCTGGGTCGTCGGCCTGCTGCTCTTCATCGCGCTCGTCTACTGGCTGATGCGCGAGGGCTGGAAGTGGCGCGGCACGCTCCAGGGCGACCTGCCGCCGCTTCCCGTGGTGCCGGATGACCCGGGCCCGGCGAGACTTGAGCTCAGCGGCCGCTACCACGGCTCGACCACGGCAGGGCAGTGGCTCGACCGCATCGTGGCGCACGGCCTCGGTACCCGCAGCCGCGTGGAGCTGACGCTCACGGACGCGGGCCTCGATGTCGTACGCCCCGGAGCGGCCGACTTCTTCGTCCCGGCCGCACAGCTGCGCGAGGCCCGCCTCGACAAGGGCATCGCCGGAAAGGTCCTCGCGGAGGGCGGTCTGCTGATCGTCACCTGGGAGCACGGCGAGAAGCTCATCGACTCGGGCTTCCGCTCGGACCACGCGGCCGAGCAGGCCGCATGGGTCGAGGCCATCAACAACATGATCAACAAAACCAGCACTACGGAAGGCACCGCACGATGACGACCTCCACAAGGGGAGCCTCGAAGACTCCCGCCGTACTCGTCCTGGAGGACGGCCGCATCTTCCGCGGCCGCGCCTACGGGGCCGTGGGGGAGACCTTCGGCGAAGCGGTGTTCTCCACCGGCATGTCCGGCTACCAGGAGACCCTCACCGACCCCTCGTACCACCGCCAGGTCGTCGTCATGACGGCCCCGCACGTCGGCAACACCGGCGTGAACGACGAGGACCCCGAGTCGAAGCGGATCTGGGTCGCCGGTTACGTCGTGCGCGACCCCGCGCGCGTGCCCTCCAACTGGCGCTCCCGGCGCACACTCGACGAGGAACTCGTCAGCCAGGGCGTGGTGGGCATCAGCGGCATCGACACGCGCGCGCTCACCCGCCACCTGCGCGAGCGCGGCGCGATGCGGGTCGGGATCTTCTCCGGCAGCGCGCTGCCGGACGAGGGCGTGATGCTCGCCGAGGTCCGCCAGCAGCCCGAGATGAAGGGCGCGAACCTCGCCGCCGAGGTCGCCACCAAGGAGACGTACGTCGTCCCCGCGGTCGGCGAGAAGCGCTACACCGTGGCCGCCGTCGACCTCGGCATCAAGGGCATGACCCCGCACCGCATGGCCGAGCGCGGCATCGAGGTGCACGTCCTGCCCGCGACCGCGACCGTCGATGACATCTACGCGGTGCAGCCCGACGGCGTGTTCTTCTCCAACGGCCCCGGCGACCCGGCGACCGCGGACGGCCCCGTCGCCCTCATGCAGGCCGTCCTGGAGCGCAGGACCCCGCTCTTCGGCATCTGCTTCGGCAACCAGATCCTCGGCCGCGCCCTCGGCTTCGGCACGTTCAAGCTGAAGTACGGCCACCGAGGCATCAACCAGCCGGTGCAGGACCGCACCACCGGCAAGGTCGAGGTCACCGCGCACAATCACGGTTTCGCCGTCGACGCGCCCCTCGACAAGGTCTCCGACACGCCCTACGGCCGCGCCGAGGTCTCCCACGTGTGCCTGAACGACCAGGTGGTGGAGGGGCTCCAGCTCCTCGACCAGCCCGCGTTCAGCGTCCAGTACCACCCCGAAGCAGCCGCCGGCCCGCACGACGCCGCGTACCTCTTCGACCGCTTCGTATCCTTGATGACCGCAGAAGGAGCCCAGCGTGCCTAAGCGCACCGATATCCAGTCCGTCCTGGTGATCGGCTCCGGTCCGATCGTCATCGGTCAGGCAGCGGAGTTCGACTACTCGGGCACCCAGGCCTGCCGCGTCCTCAAGGCCGAGGGCCTGCGCGTCATCCTGGTGAACTCGAACCCGGCGACGATCATGACCGACCCGGAGATCGCCGACGCGACCTACGTCGAGCCGATCACCCCCGAGTTCGTCGAGAAGATCATCGCCAAGGAGCGCCCCGACGCGCTCCTGCCCACCCTCGGTGGCCAGACCGCGCTCAACACCGCGATCTCCATGCACGAGCAGGGCGTCCTCGAGAAGTACGGCGTCGAACTCATCGGCGCCAACGTCGAGGCGATCAACAAGGGCGAGGACCGCGACCTCTTCAAGGGCGTCGTCGAAGAGGTCAACAAGAAGATCGGCCACGGCGAGTCCGCCCGCTCGTACATCTGCCACTCCATGGACGACGTCCTCAAGGGCGTCGACGAGCTCGGCGGCTACCCCGTGGTCGTCCGCCCCTCCTTCACCATGGGCGGCGCCGGTTCCGGCTTCGCGCACGACGAGGAGGAGCTGCGCCGCATCGCCGGACAGGGCCTCACGCTCTCGCCGACCACTGAGGTGCTCCTGGAGGAGTCCATCCTCGGCTGGAAGGAGTACGAGCTGGAGCTGATGCGCGACAAGAACGACAACGTCGTGGTCGTCTGCTCCATCGAGAACTTCGACCCGATGGGCGTGCACACAGGTGACTCGATCACCGTCGCGCCCGCGATGACGCTGACCGACCGCGAGTACCAGACCCTGCGGGACGTCGGCATCGCGATCATCCGCGAGGTCGGCGTCGACACCGGCGGCTGCAACATCCAGTTCGCGATCGACCCGAAGGACGGCCGGGTCATCGTCATCGAGATGAACCCGCGTGTCTCGCGGTCCTCCGCGCTCGCGTCGAAGGCCACCGGATTCCCGATCGCGAAGATCGCGGCGAAGCTGGCCGTCGGCTACACGCTGGACGAGATCCCGAACGACATCACCGAGAAGACTCCGGCCTCCTTCGAGCCGACCCTCGACTACGTGGTCGTCAAGGCCCCGCGTTTCGCCTTCGAGAAGTTCCCCTCGGCGGACTCGACCCTGACGACCACCATGAAGTCGGTCGGCGAGGCCATGGCCATCGGCCGCAACTTCACCGAGGCCCTGCAGAAGGCGCTGCGCTCCCTGGAGAAGAAGGGCTCGCAGTTCACCTTCGTGGGCGAGCCCGGCGACAAGGACCAGCTCCTGGCGGAGGCCGTCCGGCCGACCGACGGGCGCATCAACTCCGTCATGCAGGCCATCCGCGCGGGCGCCACGCCCGAGGAGGTCTTCGAGTCCACGAAGATCGACCCGTGGTTCGTCGACCAGCTCTTCCTGATCAAGGAGATCGCGGACGAGCTGGCCGCCGCCGAGCGCCTGGACGCCGACCTGCTCGCCGAGGCCAAGCGGCACGGCTTCTCCGACCACCAGATCGCCGAGATCCGCGGCCTGCGCGAGGACGTCGTCCGCGAGGTGCGGCACGCGCTCGGTGTCCGCCCGGTCTACAAGACCGTCGACACCTGCGCCGCCGAGTTCGCCGCCAAGACGCCGTACTTCTACTCCTCGTACGACGAGGAGAGCGAGGTCGCCACGCGCGAGAAGCCCGCGGTCATCATCCTGGGCTCGGGCCCCAACCGCATCGGCCAGGGCATCGAGTTCGACTACTCCTGCGTCCACGCCTCCTTCGCACTCAGCGACGCGGGCTACGAGACCGTGATGGTCAACTGCAACCCCGAGACCGTCTCCACGGACTACGACACCTCCGACCGCCTCTACTTCGAGCCGCTGACGCTCGAAGACGTCCTGGAGATCGTCAACGCCGAGGCGCAGGCAGGGCCGATCGCGGGCGTCATCGTCCAGCTCGGCGGCCAGACCCCGCTGGGCCTCGCGCAGGCGCTCAAGGACAACGGCGTGCCGGTCGTGGGCACCTCGCCCGAGGCCATCCACGCCGCCGAGGACCGCGGCGCCTTCGGTCGCGTGCTCGCGGAGGCCGGTCTCCCGGCGCCCAAGCACGGCACCGCGACCACCTTCGGCGAGGCCAAGGCCATCGCGGACGAGATCGGCTACCCCGTCCTCGTCCGCCCGTCGTACGTGCTCGGCGGCCGCGGCATGGAGATCGTCTACGACGAGACCCGCCTCTCCGCGTACATCGAGGAGTCGACGGAGATCAGCCCCTCGCGCCCTGTCCTTGTCGACCGCTTCCTCGACGACGCGATCGAGATCGACGTGGACGCGCTCTACGACGGCCACGAGCTCTACCTCGGCGGCGTCATGGAGCACATCGAGGAAGCCGGCATCCACTCCGGCGACTCCGCGTGCGCGCTGCCCCCGATCACCCTCGGCGGCTACGACATCAAGCGCCTGAGGGCCTCCACGGAGGGCATCGCCAAGGGCGTCGGCGTCCGCGGCCTCATCAACATCCAGTTCGCGATGGCCGGGGACATCCTCTACGTCCTCGAGGCCAACCCGCGTGCCTCGCGCACCGTCCCCTTCACCTCGAAGGCGACCGCGGTGCCGCTGGCCAAGGCCGCCGCGCGCATCTCGCTCGGCGCCACCGTCGCCGAGCTGCGCGCCGAGGGCATGCTCCCGGCGACCGGCGACGGCGGCACGCTGCCGATGGACGCGCCGATCTCCGTCAAGGAGGCCGTCATGCCGTGGTCGCGCTTCCGCGACATCCACGGGCGTGGCGTCGACACCGTCCTCGGCCCGGAGATGCGCTCCACCGGTGAAGTCATGGGCATCGACTCGGTGTTCGGCACGGCCTACGCCAAGTCGCAGGCCGGCGCGTACGGTCCGCTGCCGACCAAGGGCCGCGCCTTCATCTCGGTGGCCAACCGCGACAAGCGCTCGATGATCTTCCCTGCGCGTGAACTGGTCGCGCACGGCTTCGAGTTGCTCGCCACGTCCGGCACGGCCGAGGTGCTCAAGCGCAACGGCATCAACGCCACGGTCGTGCGCAAGCAGAGCGAGGGCGAGGGCCCGAACGGCGAGAAGACGATCGTCCAGCTGATCCACGACGGCGCGGTCGACCTCATCGTCAACACCCCGTACGGCACCGGTGGCCGCCTCGACGGCTACGACATCCGTACGGCGGCCGTCTCCCGCTCCGTGCCGTGCCTGACGACGGTCCAGGCGCTCGCCGCCGCCGTCCAGGGCATCGACGCGCTCAACCACGGGGACGTGGGCGTCCGTTCACTCCAGGAACACGCGGAGCATCTGACCGCGGCCCGCGACTAGCAGCCCACGAGGGGGACACCGATCCGGTGTCCCCCTTCTGGTGAGCACACCTGCTTCTGGTGAGCACACCTGAGGACCTCTGAGGACACCCACATGTACAAATTCTTCTTCGACCTCGTCTTCAAGCGCATGGACCCGGAGCAGGCCCACTACACGGCCTTCCGCTGGATCCGCCTCGCGGCCCGCGTCCCGGTGCTGCGCACGTTCATCGCCGCCGTGCTCGCGCCGCGCCACAAGGAGCTGCGCACCGAGGCCCTGGGCCTGCGGATGCACGGCCCCTTCGGTCTCGCCGCCGGCTTCGACAAGAACGCCGTCGCGATCGACGGCATGTCGATGCTGGGCTTCGACCACATCGAGATCGGCACCGTCACGGGGGAGCCGCAGCCCGGCAACCCCAAGAAGCGGCTGTTCCGCCTCGTGCAGGACCGTGCGCTGATCAACCGCATGGGCTTCAACAACGAGGGCTCCGCGGCCGTGGCCGAGCGCCTGGGCGCCCGCAAGGCCGTCTTCAAGACCGTCGTGGGCGTCAACATCGGCAAGACCAAGGTGGTCCCCGAGGAGGAGGCCGCCGCCGACTACGTGAAGTCGACCGAGCGGCTCGCCGCCCACGCCGACTACCTCGTGGTGAACGTGTCGTCCCCCAACACCCCCGGCCTGCGCAACCTCCAGGCCACGGAGTCGCTGCGCCCGCTGCTCACCGCCGTACGCGAGGCGGCCGACCGCAGCGTCAGCGGGCGGCGCGTGCCGCTGCTCGTGAAGATCGCCCCCGACCTCGCGGACGAGGACATCGACGCGGTCGCCGACCTGGCCGTCGAGCTCGGCCTCGACGGCATCATCGCCACGAACACCACCATCGCGCGCGAAGGCCTCGGTTTGCAGTCCGAACCTTCGCTCTACGGAGAGACCGGCGGTCTGTCCGGGGCGCCCCTCAAGGAGCGCTCCCTAGAGGTCCTGCGCCGCCTCTACGCGCGCGTGGGCGACCGCATCACGCTCGTGGGCGTCGGCGGCATCGAGAACGCCGAGGACGCCTGGCAGCGGATCCTCGCGGGCGCCACCCTGGTGCAGGGCTACAGCGCCTTCATCTACGAGGGGCCCTTCTGGTCCCGCGCCATCCACAAGGGGCTCGCCGCACGCCTTCGGGCGAGCTCGTACGCCACCCTCGCCGAGGCCGTCGGCGCCGACGTAAGGAAGTCCGCATGAGCGCTCTGGAACCCTTCGGTACGCGTCTGCGCCACGCCATGGACGAGCGCGGGCCGCTCTGCGTCGGCATCGACCCGCACGCCTCCCTGCTGTCCGCCTGGGGCCTGAACGACGACATCGCCGGCCTGGAGCGGTTCACCGGGACCGTCGTCGAGGCGCTCGCCGGCACGGTGGCGGTCTTCAAGCCGCAGAGCGCGTTCTTCGAGCGCTTCGGCTCACGCGGCATCGCCGTACTGGAGAAGGCGGTCCAGGAGCTGCGCGTGGCCGGGGCCCTGGTGGTCATGGACGCCAAGCGCGGCGACATCGGCTCGACGATGGCCGCGTACGCCGAGACCTTCCTGCACAAGGACTCGCCGCTCTTCAGCGACGCCCTCACGGTCTCGCCCTACCTCGGCTACGGCTCGCTGAAGCCCGCCGTCGACCTCGCGCGCGAGAACGGCACCGGCCTCTTCGTGCTCGCCCTCACCTCCAACCCCGAGGGCGCCGAGGTGCAGCACGCGGTGCGCGAGGACGGCCGCACGATCGGCGCGACGATGCTCGGGCACCTGGCGCAGGAGAACGCGGGCGCGGAGCCTCTGGGGTCCTTCGGTGCCGTCGTGGGAGCCACGCTCGGGGACCTGTCCTCGTACGACCTCGCGATCAACGGTCCGCTGCTCGCTCCCGGCATCGGGGCGCAGGGCGCCACTCCGGCGGATCTGCCGGGGGTCTTCGGGTACGCCGTGCGCAACGTCGTGCCGAGCGTGAGCCGGGGTGTCCTGCGTCACGGTCCCGACGTGGTGGGCCTCCGCGTCGCCGCGAGCCGCTTCGCGGACGAGATCCGGGAGGCCGTCGCCTCGGCGTGAGGGTTTTCCGAGCGTCCCTGAGAGTGTTTTTCCGTCTTCGAACGACGTGTCCGGCCACGTCCTTACGTTTCGTTGATGGCTCACCGGACCAAATCCGGGGTGAAATGCCCGGAATGTACACCTCGGCAGAGGCTGACCAGGACTTTTCGTCTGTTCTCGCTGACTCCGGCGGCCATGCCCGCTAGTCTCCGACGAGAGCGAACGGGCAAGTGCGTTGCACGTTGCTCACCAGGTGTGGGGCGACTAGGTTCCTCACCGGTCCGTATCCGACAGTTCGACATCCGAGGTGACGTAGGCGTGGCTCTTCCGCCCCTTACCCCTGAACAGCGCGCAGCCGCGCTCGAAAAGGCCGCCGCGGCTCGCCGGGAGCGGGCCGAGGTCAAGAATCGACTCAAGCACTCCGGCGCCTCGCTTCATGAGGTCATCAAGCAGGGTCAGGAGAACGATGTCATCGGCAAGATGAAGGTCTCCGCCCTCCTGGAGTCCCTGCCGGGCGTGGGCAAGGTCCGCGCCAAGCAGATCATGGAGCGTCTTGGCATCTCCGAGAGCCGCCGTGTGCGCGGTCTCGGCTCCAACCAGATCGCCTCCTTGGAGCGTGAGTTCGGCGGTGGCGCTGCCTGACGTTCTCAGGCACTCCTGAGAACCTGGATAATCGCTGCATGGCTGCAACATCCCGGGGGACGACCCCCGTGCCCCCGGACGTACGTCCGCGGCTGACCGTGCTCTCCGGCCCCTCCGGGGTCGGCAAGAGCACGGTCGTCGCTCATATGCGCAAAGAACACCCCGAGGTCTGGCTCTCGGTCTCGGCCACGACCCGGAAGCCGCGCCCCGGCGAGAAGGACGGCGTCCACTACTTCTTCGTCTCCGACGATGAGATGGACAAGCTGATCGCCAACGGCGAGCTCCTGGAGTGGGCCGAGTTCGCGGGCAACCGCTACGGCACGCCGCGGGGTGCCGTCCTCCAGCGCCTGGAGGCGGGCGAGCCCGTCCTCCTGGAGATCGACCTGCAGGGTGCGCGCCTGGTCCGCGACTCGATGTCCGAGGCGCAGCTGGTCTTCCTCGCCCCGCCGAGCTGGGAGGAGCTGGTCCGCCGGCTCACCGGCCGCGGGACCGAGGCGCCCGAGGTCATCGAGCGCAGGCTCGGCGCGGCGAAGATCGAACTCGCCGCCGAGGCCGAGTTCGATACGACCCTGGTCAATACCTCCGTCGAGGATGTGGCGCGTGAGCTGCTAGCCTTGATGAAAGTTGTTTGATCTTCTTCATCCTCAGTAACCCGGTTTGATCTTCTCTTTCCATTTCGAAGGTCAATCCCCATCGGAAGGCAGAGAGTGTCCTCTTCCATCACTGCGCCCGAGGGCATCATCAACCCGCCGATTGATGAGCTCCTCGAAGCGACCGACTCGAAGTACAGCCTCGTGATCTACGCCGCCAAGCGCGCGCGCCAGATCAACGCGTACTACTCGCAGCTCGGTGAGGGCCTGCTGGAGTACGTCGGCCCGCTGGTGGACACGCACGTCCACGAGAAGCCGCTCTCGATCGCGCTCCGCGAGATCAACGCGGGTCTCCTGACGTCCGAGGCCATCGAGGGCCCGGCTCAGTAAGTAGTCGCAGTTCTTATCCGTAGTTCTCAGTTCTTCACCACAGGCCCGGCAGCGCGACTGCCGGGCCTGTGGTGTGTCATGGAGTCGTACGTTCCCGAGGTGCGGGGATCACGAGTGCGGGGAGGCACAGTGGGCAAGCCCAAGGTCGTTCTGGGGGTCAGCGGCGGAATCGCCGCGTACAAGGCCTGTGAGCTGCTGCGGCGGCTGACCGAGTCGGGCCATGACGTACGCGTCGTGCCGACCGCCTCGGCGCTGCACTTCGTGGGCGAGGCGACCTGGTCGGCGCTGTCCGGCAACCCGGTCTCGACCGAGGTGTGGGACTCCGTCCACGAGGTGCCGCACGTACGGATCGGCCAGTCCGCCGACGTCGTGATCGTCGCCCCCGCGACGGCCGACATGATGGCCAAGGCGGCCCACGGTCTCGCTGACGACCTCCTGACGAACACGCTCCTCACCGCCCGCTGTCCGGTGATCTTCGCGCCCGCCATGCACACGGAGATGTGGGAGCACCCGGCCACCCAGGAGAACGTCGCCACGCTGCGCCGCCGCGGCGCCCTCGTCGTCGAGCCCGCCGTAGGCCGTCTCACGGGCGTGGACACGGGCAAGGGCCGCTTCCCCGACCCGGTGGAGCTCTTCGAGGTCGTACGCCGTGTCCTGGCGCGCGGCGACCTCGGGCAGGACCTCGCGGGGCGACATGTCGTCGTCAGTGCGGGCGGGACGCGCGAGCCGCTCGACCCGGTCCGCTTCCTGGGCAACCGTTCCTCCGGCAAGCAGGGGTACGCCCTGGCCCGCAGCGCCGCGGCGCGGGGCGCCCGCGTCACCCTCGTGTCGGCGAACCCGGCACTTCCGGAGCCCGCGGGCGTCGACGTCGTGCCCGTCGGTACCGCCGTCCAGCTCCGCGAGGCGATGCTGAAGGCCTCGGCGGACGCCGACGCCGTGGTGATGGCCGCGGCGGTGGCCGATTTCCGTCCCGAGACGTACGCGACCGGGAAGATCAAGAAGAGGGACGGCCAGGAGCAGCCCCCGATCGCCCTGGTCCGCAACCCCGACATCCTCGCCGAACTCGCGGGCGAGCGGCCGCGCCCCGGCCAGATCGTGGTCGGGTTCGCGGCCGAGACGGACGACGTGCTCGCCAACGGCCGCGCCAAACTGGAGCGCAAGGGCTGTGACCTGCTCGTCGTCAACGAGGTGGGCGAGCGCAAGACGTTCGGCTCCGAGGAGAACGAGGCGGTCGTGCTCGGCGCGGACGGCAGCGAGACCCCCGTGCCGTACGGGCCGAAGGAAGCGCTCGCGGACACGGTCTGGGATCTCGTGGCTGAACGTATGCCGAAGAATTCCTGAAAGAATTGCGGCGCTCTCCGGACGAATCCCTGCCGAAACCCCACCGGACAGGGGCGAAAACCGGGGCGCGGATGTCACAATCGCACCACTGGGCGCCTCAAACCCGGGAAATTCGGGCGCGAGGCCCTCTGGTGGAGACCGATCGTCGTACCGCACAATGCAGTGCCGCAGGTCACAGCGCTCCCAAGTGGCGAGACACGTGGTCCGGCGGCCGAGTGCGACCGATAAACTGGTCTCGGACGACGCCGGGCGCAGCTCCCGGCCGTCCACCAATGATCAGCCAGCAGCCGCTGCAACCACAGGGAGCGATGTGTCCCGCCGTCTCTTCACCTCGGAGTCTGTGACCGAGGGTCACCCCGACAAGATCGCTGACCAGATCAGCGACACCATTCTCGACGCGCTTCTGCGGGAGGACCCGAAGTCCCGGGTCGCCGTGGAGACGTTGATCACCACCGGCCTGGTGCACGTGGCCGGCGAGGTGACGACCAAGGCGTACGCGCCGATCGCGCAGCTGGTGCGCGACAAGATCCTCGAGATCGGTTACGACTCCTCGAAGAAGGGCTTCGACGGCGCCTCCTGTGGCGTCTCGGTGTCCATCGGCTCGCAGTCCCCCGACATCGCGCAGGGCGTCGACACGGCGTACGAGCAGCGGGTCGAGGGCGACGAGGACGAGCTCGACAAGCAGGGCGCCGGCGACCAGGGCCTGATGTTCGGCTACGCCTGCGACGAGACGCCGGAGCTGATGCCGCTCCCGATCCACCTCGCGCACCGTCTCTCGCGCCGCCTGTCCGAGGTCCGCAAGAACGGGACCATCCCGTACCTGCGCCCCGACGGCAAGACCCAGGTCACCATCGAGTACGACGGCGACAAGGCCGTCCGCCTCGACACGGTCGTCGTCTCCTCCCAGCACGCCTCGGACATCGACCTGGACTCGCTCCTGGCCCCCGACATCCGTGAGTTCGTGGTCGAGGCCGAGCTGAAGGCGCTCCTCGACGACGGCATCAAGCTGGATACCGACGGCTACCGCCTGCTGGTCAACCCGACCGGACGCTTCGAGATCGGCGGCCCGATGGGCGACGCCGGTCTGACCGGCCGCAAGATCATCATCGACACGTACGGCGGCATGGCCCGCCACGGCGGCGGTGCCTTCTCCGGCAAGGACCCGTCCAAGGTCGACCGCAGCGCCGCCTACGCGATGCGCTGGGTCGCCAAGAACGTCGTCGCCGCGGGCCTCGCCGCCCGCTGCGAGGTCCAGGTCGCCTACGCGATCGGCAAGGCCGAGCCGGTGGGCCTGTTCGTGGAGACGTTCGGCACGGCCACGGTCGACACCGACAAGATCGAGGCCGCCATCTCCGACGTCTTCGACCTGCGCCCGGCCGCGATCATCCGCGACCTGGACCTGCTGCGCCCGATCTACGCCCAGACCGCCGCGTACGGCCACTTCGGCCGCGCGATCCCCGACTTCACGTGGGAGCGGACGGACCGGGTGGAGGCGTTGAGGAAGGCTGCGGGGCTGTAACGCCGCCTCGTTCGGCGAGTTCTGACGAAGCCCGGTGTCCCTGGTGGGGGCGCCGGGCTTCGTCGTGCCATGGCGGATATCGGGCTCGTGGCCGTGTCAGTGGGGTCTGGTAGGAATGCTGCTGTGAGCAGCGAGAATCGGAAGTCCGAGGGGTCCGGCGGGGCCGAGCCTCCGGAGCAGCTTGCGCTCATTCGGGACGCGGTGCGCAAGGCCGAGGTGCCGCGGGCCAAGCCGCGGACGTGGCGGGGGGCCGCGTTGGCGAAGAGTCTGCCGGTGGCCCGGGTGCTCGTGGACAAGGGGGTGCTGCATCTCGACCGGTACTTCGACTACGCCGTGCCCGAGGAGCTGGACGAGCAGGCTCAGCCCGGGGTGCGGGTGCGGGTGCGCTTCGGGGCCGGGGCGCGGAATGTGCGGGGCGGGCGGCGTGAGGGCGGTGGACTGATCGACGGGTTTCTCGTCGAGCGGGTCGCCGAGACCGACTACTCCGGGCCGCTGGCCGCGCTCGCGCAGGTCGTGTCGCCCGAGCCCGTGCTCGACGGTGAACTGCTCGGGCTGGCGCGCGCCGTGGCCGATCGGTATGCGGGGAGCCTCGCCGATGTGCTGCAGCTGGCCGTTCCGCCTCGGCATGCACGGGCCGAAGCGCGGAAGTCGGGGGAGGCTCCGGCGCCGCCGGTCGCGCCCGAGGCGGGATCCTGGCGGCGGTATGGGCACGGGGCCGAGTTCTTGGGGGCGCTGGCTTCCGGGGGTGCGCCTCGGGCCGTGTGGACCGCCCTTCCCGGTCCTGAGTGGGCGGAGGAGATCGCCAGGGCCGTGCAGGCGACGCTCGCTTCGGGGCGGGGGGCGCTTGTCGTGGTGCCTGCCGGCCGGCCCGCGGCGCGGGTGGACGCGGCGCTGACCCAGCTGATGGGGGCGGGGCAGCACGCTCTGCTCACCGCTGACGTGGGGCAGGAGAAGCGGTATCGGGAGTGGCTCTCCGTGCGGCGCGGTGCCGTGCGGGCCGTGGTGGGCACCCGGGCGGCGATGTTCGCCCCGGTGCGGAATCTCGGTCTTGTCGTGATCTGGGACGACGGCGATGCCAGCCACAGCGATGACAACGCCCCCTTCCCGCATGTGCGTGAGGTGCTCGAACTGCGGGCCTCGCGGGACAAGTGCGGTTTTCTGCTGGGGAGTTGGAGTTGCACCGTCGAGGCCGCGCAGCTGGTGGAGAGCGGATGGGCGGCGCCACTGATCGCCGACCGCGAGCAGGTACGGGGGGCCGCCCCGCTCGTACGGACCGTGGGGGACGGCGACCTGGCCCGGGACGAGGCCGCCCGGGCCGCCCGGCTTCCCACGCTGGCCTGGAACGTGGTGCGGGAGGGACTGAAGCACGGTCCCGTCCTGGTGCAGGTGCCCCGGCGGGGGTATGTCCCGCGCCTCGCGTGCGAAAGGTGCAGGGAGCCCGCGCGGTGCCGGCACTGTGCGGGGCCGTTGGAGGCGCGGGACGGCGGCGGGCTGTGGTGCGGCTGGTGCGGGGTGGAGGAAGGTGCCTGGCACTGCGGGGAGTGCGGGGGGTTCCGGCTGCGGGCGCAGATCGTGGGGGCGCGGCGTACGGCCGAGGAGCTGGGGCGGGCGTTTCCCGCGGTGCCGGTGCGGACGTCCGGGCGTGAGCAGGTCCTCGACACCGTGACGGGGACTCCCGCGTTGGTGGTGAGCACGCCGGGGGCGGAGCCTGTCGCCGAGGGCGGTTACGCCGCCGCCCTGCTGCTCGACGGGTGGGCCATGCTGGGGCGGCCCGACCTGCGGGCCGGGGAGGAAGCGTTGCGGCGGTGGATCGGGGCGTCTTCGCTGGTGCGGCCCCAGGGGGAGGGCGGGACCGTGGTGGTCGTCGCCGAGCCGACCCTGCGGCCCGTGCAGGCGCTTGTGCGGTGGGACCCCGTGGGGCATGCGGTGCGGGAGCTTGCCGAGCGGGCCGAACTGGGGTTTCCGCCCGTGTCGCGGATGGCCTCCGTGGCGGGGACGGCGGAGGCGCTCTCCGGGTTTCTCGCCGCGGCCGAACTGCCGGGGGACGCGGTGGTGTTGGGCCCCGTTCCCGTGCCGGAGGCGGGCCCCGGGCCGGCCCGGCGGGTGGGGGCTGCGCCGGCCGGGGAGCGGTGGGAGCGGGTTCTGATCAGGGTGCCGCCGGGCAGCGGCGCCGCGCTCGCCGCTTCGCTGAAGGTGGCGCAGGCCGCGCGGATGGCGCGGGGGGCGGCGGAGCCGGTGCGGATTCGGGTGGACCCGCTGGACATCGGCTAGGGCTCTCACCCGGCTTCCCGCCGGGGGGTGCCTCTATGTCTTTCGTCAAGCGAGGCGTGGGGTTCTGGGTTCGTAGAAGGTGCCGTCGCGGAGCATTGCAAACAGCACGTTGATCCGTTGTCGGGCGAGGCGGAGGAGCGCTTGGGTGTGGGTTTTTCCTCTGGCCCGGCATTTGTCGTAATAGGTGCGGGAGGCAGGATCGTGCAGGGCAGCGAACGCGGACAGGAACATCGCGCGTTTGAGCTGCCGGTTGCCGCCCCGTGGGGCGTGTTCGCCGTGGATCGAGGTCCCGGAGGACTTGGTGGTGGGGGCGAGGCCGGCGTAGGAGGCGAGGTGGGCGGCGGTGGGGAAGCTGGTGCCGTCGCCGACGGTGACCAGCAGTGCGGCGGCGGTCCTGACGCCGACGCCGGGCAGCGACGTCAGGACCTTGGAAAGAGGGTGGTCCTCCAGCAGGGCTGCGATCTGGGATTCTGCCGCCCGTCGTTGCTCGTGAACGGCGCCGAGCGAGCGGGCCAGCGAGGGGATCACGATGTCCAGGGTGCCGGTGCCCGGGACCACGACGGTCTGCTCGTCGAGTGCATCGAAGACGTCGTCGATCAGCCGTTTTGCCATGCGCGGGGCTTTGGGCCGGACCACCTCAACCAGCCTGCGGCGTCCGGCTCTTCGCAGCGCGGCTGGGGATCCGTAGCGTTCCAGCAGCCAGGTGACCGCCGGGTGATCCAGACGCGGGCCCAGGACCCGTTCCAGGGACGGGTGGAACTGGGTGAGCAGGCCCCGGATCCGGTTGGATGTGCGGGTGGCCTCGGCCGCCAGGTCCTGGTCGAAGCCGACGAGGACGGTGAGCTCGGCGGTGATCTCGTCGGTCAGCTGAAGCGAGCGAAGGGTGTGCGGCATGGTGCGGGCGGCGTCCGCGATGACGGCCGCGTCGCGGGCATCGGTCTTTGCCTCGCCCGGGTAGAGGTCAGCGATCCGTCGCATCGAAAGGCCCGGCAGGTAGGCGACCTGGCAGCCCGTGTCGCGGGCCACTGTCAGCGGCAGAGCGCCGATCGAGGCCGGCTGGTCCACGACGACCAGGACGGTGCCGAACTTCTCGCGGAGCTTGTCGAAGACCTGCCGCAGCTTCGGTTCGGTGTTGGGCAGTTGCTTGTCGAAGACTTTCTTGCCGGCCGGGGTGAGTCCGTGTCCGTGGTGAGCGCTCTTCCCCACGTCCAGGCCCAGGAAGACGCCTATCTCGTCGTACTCGTTCAAACCGTCCTCCCGAACGGACGTTGTGCGTGCTGGCCTGGGCGTTGGCGTCGTGCGCGCATCCACGTTATGCAGACCTGCCGCCTGCGAAGGACCGGGCATTGCGCTCGGCCGGGCGGTAGTCGGACCTCTCATCAGCGTCTCCAACGGCGCCTCTCGGGCCCGGTGGCACCACCCCCCAGGTCATCGCTTCGACAGGGGGGACCAGCCATGCCGGGCCCGGAGGCCAGCGGCCCTCTTGCAGGACCGCGGAAAACATAACGGGGGGGCTCCTCACTGCCTGGGCAGAGGGCTTCGCTGCGCGGGGCTTTCCGCTGCGCGGGGCTGCCCAGGCCCTGCGGAACGCCTGCCCACAACGACGGCGGGGCGGTCACGCCTGCCCGCCTCAGAGAACGACGGCGGCGGCTGTCCTCGCCGGGGGAACCGGTGGAGACAGCCGCCGCGATGCCGTGGTCAGCCGTTGCGTGGGCCCGGGAAGATGTTCGGGCGGGGGTCCTCGCGGAGGGCGGGGCTGCCTGCCGTGGGCTGGGTCGGCATCGCGCGGGCCGCGGGCACCGAGGGGAGCGGGGCGCCGACCGGGACCGGAGGGCGGGCGGCCGTGGGGGCGGGGATCGTCTCCGTGGCGCGCTCGGCTTCGGCCGCCGCCTGCGTCGTGGCCCGCCGGGCCCCGTAACGGCGGTGCACCGCCTGCTTGGTCACTCCGAGGGCCGAGCCCACCGCGTCCCACGAGAAGCCCAGCGAGCGGTCGAAGTCCACCGCGGCGGTCACCAGCGTCTCGACGCTGTCCCGCAGCTCCTGGGCGAGGCGGACGGTCGGGGCGGGGGCACGCCCGTACACGACGAAGCCCGCGGAGGGGCTCGAGCGGCGCGGGCGGTAGACGTTGCCGAGCTGGGCGGTGAGCGTACGCAGTGCGTCCACCTGCCGGCGGACCCGCTCGATGTCCCGAACCAGGAGGTGCAGGCTGGCCCGTGCCTGGGCGTCGTGGGTTGCGTGGTCGGCCATGAACAAGCCTCTCGAACCGGCGTTGAAAAGGATCGGGCCGCATGCGCGGCCCGTTGTGGTCAACTCTTTCTTGACCAACGCGCTAGTTCGTGTGGGGTCACGGTGCGGGGGCGCGTACGCATCTGCACGGGGCGCGCGGCCACACGTACGCCCCCGCCGCGAGCGGTGCGGTGCGGTGTGAGGCCGTCGCGCGAAGCTCTCCCGGAGCCGCCCAGCGCGGTCAACGCCCCCGTGGGGCGCGGGTCGGGGGAGGGGCTCATAGACTGGTGCGCTCGCCGTACGTTTCCGTCCCGAGAGGCCGACAGCCACCGATGAAGCTCGTCTTCGCAGGCACCCCCGAGGTCGCCGTCCCCGCCCTGGACGCCCTGATCGCCTCCGACCGGCACGAGGTGGCCGCCGTCGTCACCCGGCCCGACGCCCCCGCCGGCCGCGGCCGCAGGCTCGTCGCGAGCCCCGTCGCCCAGCGCGCGGAGGAAGCCGGCATCGAGGTGCTCAAGCCCGCGAAGCCGCGCGACGAGGAGTTCCTGGCGCGACTTCGGGAGATCGGGCCCGACTGCTGCCCGGTCGTCGCCTACGGGGCTCTGCTGCCCAAGGCCGCCCTGGACGTCCCGGCCCGCGGCTGGGTCAATCTGCACTTCTCGCTGCTGCCCGCCTGGCGTGGAGCAGCGCCCGTGCAGCACGCCGTGATGGCGGGCGACGAGATCACCGGGGCTTCCACCTTCCTGATCGAGCAGGGGCTCGACTCCGGGCCGGTGTACGGGACCGTCACCGAGGTCGTCCGGGCCACCGACACCAGCGGCGACCTGCTCACCCGCCTCGCCTTCGCCGGCTCCGGACTGCTCGCCGCCACCATGGACGGCATCGAGGACGGCTCCCTGAAGGCCGTACCGCAGCCCGCCGACGGTGTCACCCTCGCCCCGAAGATCACCGTCGAGGACGCCCAGGTGGACTGGGCGGCCCCCGCTCTGCGCGTCGACCGCGTCGTGCGTGGCTGCACCCCGGCGCCCGGCGCCTGGTCGGTGTTCCGCGGCGAGCGGTTGAAGATCATCCAGTCCGCGCTCGTCGCGGACCGCACCGACCTCGCTCCCGGCGAGCTCGGCGCCGCAAAGAACAACGTGTACGTCGGTACCGGCTCGCACGCCGTGGAGCTGCTCTGGGTCCAGCCACAGGGCAAGAAGCCGATGCGCGGTGCCGACTGGGCGCGCGGGGTGCGGATCGCCCCGGGTGAGCTGCTCGGCGCGACCGACGTAGGCTGAACAGGTTCGGCCCCCATCCATTAGCGGAGCACCTTTGAACGACCAGCCCAGCCGGCGTCCCCAGAAGCAGGGCAACTCCGGTAAGCCCGCAGCCAAGCCCGGTAAGCCCGGCAAGCCCCACCGCCGTCCCAAGAAGGACCCGGTCCGTTTCCTCGCCTTCGAGGCGTTGCGGGCCGTGGACGAGCGCGACGCCTACGCGAACCTCGTCCTGCCGCCACTGCTGCGCAAGGCGCGCGACAAGGGCGACTTCGACGCGCGTGACGCGGCGCTCGCCACCGAGCTGGTCTACGGGACACTGCGCAGGCAGGGGACGTACGACGCGATCGTGGCCGCCTGCATCGACCGGCCGCTGCGCGAGGTCGACCCGCCGGTCCTCGATGTGCTGAACATGGGCGTTCACCAGTTGCTCGGGACGCGCATCCCGACGCACGCCGCCGTCTCCGCCTCCGTGGAACTGGCACGGGTCGTACTGGGCGACGGGCGGGCCAAGTTCGTCAACGCGGTGCTCCGCAAGGTCGCCGCCGATGATCTCGACGGGTGGGTGGCGAAGGTCGCGCCCTCCTACGACGAGGACGCCGAGGACCACCTCGCCGTCGTCCACTCCCACCCGCGCTGGGTCGTCTCCGCGCTCTGGGACGCGCTCGGCGGCGGACGCGCGGGCATCGAGGACCTTCTGGACGCGGACAACGAGCGGCCCGAAGTGACCCTCGTGGCCCGCCCAGGACGCTCCACCGCCGATGAACTCCTCGACACCGTGGGTGAGGAGTCCGCGCTGCCGGGGCGCTGGTCGCCGTACGCCGTGCGGCTCAGCGAAGGCGGCGAGCCGGGGTCGATCGAGGCCGTGCGCGACGGCCGCGCCGGTGTCCAGGACGAGGGCAGCCAGCTCGTCGCGATCGCACTCGCGAACGCCCCGATCGAGGGGCGGGACGAGAAGTGGCTCGACGGATGCGCGGGCCCCGGCGGCAAGGCCGCCATGCTCGCGGGCCTCGCCTCCGGGCGGGGCGCCGCCCTCCTCGCCGCGGAGAAGCAGCCGCACCGTGCCCGTCTCGTCGCGCAGGCCCTGCGGGGCAACCCGGGCCCGTACGAGGTCATCGCCGCCGACGGCACCCGGCCGCCGTGGCAGCCCGGCACCTTCGACCGGGTCCTGATGGACGTGCCCTGCACGGGACTCGGCGCCCTGCGCCGCCGCCCCGAGGCCCGCTGGCGGCGCCGCCCGGAGGACCTGGAGGGCTTCGCGCCGCTCCAACGAGGGCTGCTGCGCACGGCGTTGGAGTCCGTGCGCGTCGGCGGCGTCGTCGGCTACGCCACCTGTTCACCGCACCTCGCGGAGACCCGTGCCGTCGTCGACGACGTGCTCAAGCAGCACGAGGGGGCCGAACTCATCGACGCGCGGCCGCTGATGCCGGGCGTTCCTGCGCTCGGTGACGGGCCCGACGTCCAGCTGTGGCCGCATCTGCACGGCACGGACGCGATGTACCTAGCCCTGATCCGGCGGACCGCCTGAGACAGTCTTCGCGGGAGCGGGCGTACGGGAGGCCGCCGGGTCCTTGCTCAGGGCGTGCGGCCACCACACCTTCGGGCCCACGTCCAGGAACAGCGCGGTGACCAGGACGGACCGTACGACGAAGGTGTCGAGCAGGACGCCGAGCGCGACCGCGAAGCCGATCTCGGCGAACGCCACCATCGGGAGCGTGCCGAGCGCGGCGAAGGTGCCCGCGAGCACCAGGCCCGCCGACGTGATGACCGCGCCGGTCGCGGCGAGGCCCGTCACCACGCCCGCACGGGTGCCCTGGCGGCCCGCCTCCTCACGGATGCGGGTCGACAGGAAGATGTTGTAGTCGATGCCGAGCGCCACCAGGAACACGAAGACGAAGAGCGGGAAGTCCGTGGACTCGCCCGCGTAGTCGAAGAGGTGGCGGAAGGCGAGCGCGCTGATGCCGAGCGCGGCGGAGAAGGAGAGCACCACCGTCGCGATCAGGAGCAGCGGCGCGACCAGGGCGCGCAGCAGCACCGCGAGGATCAGCAGGACGACCACGAGGACGAGCGGGATCACCAGCTTGTTGTCGTGGGCCGTCGCGCGGTCCATGTCCAGGAGAGCCGCCGTGCCGCCGCCCACCTTCGCGTCCGCGTCGGGCACGGCGTGCACCGCGTCGCGCACCCGCTCCACGGTCTGCTTGGCCGCCTCGCTGTCGGCAGCGGCGGTCGGTGTCGCCTCGAACAGGACCCGGCCCCCGGCCTCCGCCTTGGTCCCCGGCGGTACGCCGACGCTCGCGGGGTCCACACCCCGCGTCTTCGCGACCGCGTCGCGCACCGCGTCGCCCCGGTCCGCCTCCGCCACGATCACCAGCGGGTCACCGCTGCCCGCGGGGAAGTACTTCCCCTGCACCTCCTGGCCCACGATCGAGTCCCGCTTGTCCGTGAAGGAGTCGGCGTTGCTGAGCCCCTCGGCGCGCAGCTGCGTCAGGCCGAGTGCCAGCGCCGCGAGCGCCACCGCCGTGATGCCCCAGGTCAGGCGCGGGCGATGGGCGATACGGCGGCCCATGCGGGCCCAGACGCCGCGCTCGGTGGGCTCCTGCGAGCCGTTGTGCGGGATCAGCGGCCAGAACAGCCACCGGCCGCAGACCACCAGGAGCGCGGGGAACAGCGACAGCATCGCCAGCAGGGCGACCGCGACGCCGATGGCGGCCACGGGGCCAAGGCCGCGCGTCGAGTTCATGTCGGCGGTGAGCAGGACGAGCATGCTGACCACGACCGTGGCGCCGGACGCGATGACCGCGGGGCCCGCCCGGTGCAGGGCGAGCTGCATCGCCTCGTGCCGGTCCTCGTGGCGGCGCAGTTCTTCGCGGTAGCGAGCGACCAGGAGCAGGGCATAGTCCGTCCCCGCGCCGAAGACGAGGACCGTCAAGATGCCCGCGCTCTGGCCGTTGACCGTCAGGCCCGCGTGCTCGGCCAGGAGGTAGATCAGCGCCTGCGCGGCGAACAGGGAGACGACCGCCGCGAGCAGCGGGACGAACAGCAGGACCGGGCTGCGGTAGGTGATCAGGAGGATGACGATGACGACGCCGGCCGCCGAGAGGAGCAGCGTCGAGTCGATGCCCTCGAACGCCTCGGAGAAGTCGGCCGACGTACCGCCTGGCCCCGTGACGTACACCGAGAGGCCGCCCGCGCTCTCCCCCACGCGCTCACGCATGGACTCGACGGCGGGCGTGATCCGCTCCCAGCCCTTCTCGTCCATGGTGATGGGCACGAAGATCTGCGCCGCCTCGGCGGCGGCGGGCCTCTTCGTGTCGAAGAGCGGGCCGCGGGTCTCCTGGCCCCGCACGCCGTGGGCGCGCAGCTCCTTGAGCTCGCCGAGGTCCTCGGTGATCCGCGCGCGGTCCTCGGCGGTGAGACCGCCGTCGCGGGCGTACACCACGATCGCGGGAATCTGTTCGGGCCTGAACTCCTCGGAGATGTCCAGGACTTGGGTGGACTCCGCGGAACCCGGCAGCCAGGACGACGCCTGGTTGTCCTGGGCGTCCGTGAGCTTCTGCGCGAGCGGCGCGGCGGCCACGATCACCACCAGCCAGAACAGCACCACGAGCCACTTGGTGCGCCGCCCGCACACCAGCCAGGCCACTCCTCGGCCCGCCCGGCGCCGGCCCCCGGGCTGCCCGTGCGACCGCACGTCCGACCGTTCGTCCGGCATGGCTACCCCCGCTGCCCCACGTCGTCCCGGTGGACCGCCCAGCATGGCACGCGGTCCATGGTCAAAGGAGCCCGTTGGCTCACGCTACGGACCGCGGAGGGCAACGGGCACGGGACATGGCAGTCTTGGGGCATGGCCGTGCAGATCAACCCCAGCATCCTGTCCGCGGATTTCGCCCGCCTTGCCGAGGAGGCAAGGGCGGTCGAAGGTGCCGACTGGCTCCATGTCGACGTCATGGACAACCACTTCGTTCCCAACCTCACCCTCGGGGTGCCGGTCGTAGAGTCTCTCGCCCGAGCGACGGACACACCGCTGGACTGCCACCTGATGATCGAGGACGTCGATCGCTGGGCTCCGCAGTACGTCGAAGCGGGCGCCGGATCGGTCACCTTCCACGTGGAGGCGGCCGCCGCTCCCGTCCGCCTGGCCCGCGAGATCCGCGCCCAGGGCGCCCGCGCCTCCATGGCGCTGAAGCCCGCGACGCCCATCGAGCCGTACGAGGACCTGCTCTCCGAGCTCGACATGCTGCTGATCATGACCGTCGAGCCGGGGTTCGGCGGCCAGGCGTTCCTCGACATCATGCTCCCGAAGATCCGTCGCACCCGCGAGTTGATCAGCAAGCACGGCCTCGAACTCTGGCTCCAGGTCGACGGCGGCGTCTCCGCCGAGACCATCGAGCGCTGCGCCGAGGCCGGCGCCGACGTCTTCGTGGCCGGCTCGGCGGTGTACGGGGCCGACGACCCGTCCGCGGCGGTACGTGCACTGCGCACCCAGGCGGCCGGGGCGACGTCCACGGCGGCATGGGCGTGCGGCCACTGAGCCACCAATACGTGAACGCAGTCCTTCGGGGCTGATCAAGTACGTCAGATCTGCAAGGATGAACGGCGAACCCAGGTTGCGCTGCGGCAATGCGCGAGAAGCCGTGGCCATGCGCGCGAAGCCCACACCGATGTGTGTGAACGCGTGAACGACAGATGCTTGAAATGACAGTCGTGAAATGACAGTGAGGAGATCGTCGTGTCGACGGGCGGCCGGTCAGCCATGCGGATGGGACCCGCGGAGCTGGTGCAGGCGGCGGCCATGGCCCGCCGCTTCTATCTCGAGGGCAAGTCGAAGATCCAGATCGCCGAGGAGTTCGGCGTGAGCCGCTTCAAGGTGGCCAGGGTCCTGGAGACGGCTCTCGAACGTGACCTCGTACGGATCGAGATCCGTGTGCCCGCCGAGCTCGACGCGGAGCGCTCGGACGCGCTGCGCGCCCGCTACGGCCTGCGGCACGCGGTCGTCGTCGAGTCGCCGGCGCCCGCCGACGAGATCGACGAGTCGCCCGACCCCGAGAACCTCGGCGAGGTCGCGGCCGATCTGCTCGGCGAACTGGTCACCGAGGGCGACGTCCTCGGACTCGCGTGGGGACGCTCGACCATCCACATGGCCGCCGCCCTCGACCAGCTGCCGCCGTGCACCGTGGTGCAGCTGACGGGTGTGTACGACGCGGGGACCGCTGAGCGCGGCTCGGTCGAGGCCGTGCGGCGTGCCGCGCAGGTCTCGGGCGGCGAGGCCCACCCCATCTACGCGCCGATGCTGCTGCCGGACCCGGCCACGGCCGCCGCGTTGCGGAACCAGACCGGGATCGCGCGGGCGTTTGAGTACTTCGACAAGGTCACCGTCGCCGCGGTCTCCATCGGCTCCTGGGAGCCCGGCATCTCCACCGTCCACGACATGCTCAGCGACGAGGAGCGTGCGCATTACGCGTCGCTGGGCGTCGCCGCCGAGATGTCCGCGCACCTCTTCGATGCCGAGGGGCGCAGGGTCGGGCGGGACCTGGGGGAGCGGTGCATCACCGTGGAAGCCGACCGGCTTCGACGGATTCCTGAGGTGGTCGCCATCGCGGGCGGGCAGCGTAAGGCTGCCGCGATTGACGCTGTGCTGCGTTCGGGACTTGTGACCAGCCTCGTCACGGACACGGCTGCGGCTGATCAGTTGATGGTGATGGGGCACACTCCGCATCCTGCGTTGGATCGGGCGGACCCGGACGGTAGCTGACTGCCTGCGGGCGCGCTGTGGCTGGCCGCGCAGTTCCCCGCGCCCCTTCGGGGCGCTGCGGCTCGGGGCCGGCCATGGGAGCATCTGGCCCATGATGCTCCGGTTCGTACCCCGGGCGCTGGGTGCGGCCCTTGTCTGCCTGACCGTCCTCGTCACCGGGTGTTCCTCGGGCGGCGGCAGCAGAGCGGAAGCCTCCGCGTCCGCCCCCGCATGGGCGCCGCACGGCATGCCCGCCGTCCAGGCCGGCCGGCTGCCCGCCGAGGCGCGGCGGACGTTGCGGCTCATCGATGACGGGGGGCCGTTCCCGTACGCCAAGGACGGCTCCGTCTTCGGCAACTTCGAGGGCGAGCTGCCGAAGCAGCGGCGCGGCCACTACCGCGAGTACACCGTCCCCACCCCCGGCGAACGCGACCGGGGCGCGCGGCGGATCGTCACCGGGAGCGGTGGCGAGACCTACTACACGGACGACCACTACGCGTCCTTCAAGGCGGTACTGAGATGACGCCCGAACAGCTGCCCCCGGAGCCGCTGACGCCCGTGCTGGAGGCCGTCCGTGCCGCCGGTATGGCCACCGTCTCGCTCGACCTGAGCGGCGTGCGCGACAAGGCCGCCTTCATGGAGCGCTGCGCCCGCGCGCTCGACCTGCCCGAGTGGTTCGGGCGCAACTGGGACGCGCTCGCCGACTGCCTCACCGACCTGGGTGCCGCGTCCGCCGCGCCCGGACGGCTCCTCGCCGTCACCGCCTGGCAGGAGTACGCCGAGGCCGCCCCCCAGGAGTGGATCGTCGCCCAGGAGGTGTTCACGGATGCCGTGGAGTACGCCCGGGAGCGCGGGACCGGCCTGGAGATCGTTCTCGCGCTCGGCACGCGCTCCTGAGCGGAGGGTGACCGTCCGGGGCGGCGCTTGGAGGATCCGACCAGGTCTTCGGCAGCCCGGCTGGGTGATCATCCCAGGCGGCGCATCGCCCCGGGCATGGGACACTGAAGTACGTGCTTTTCCCTCGGCCTAACTGTCCGGGGGCCACCTCTGAACGACTGGGATGAGCAGCACGTGCGCTTCCTCAATGACATCCAGCCTGCGTACGACCTGACGTACGACGACGTCTTCATGGTGCCGAGGCGCTCCGCCGTCGGATCGCGTCAGGGCGTCGACCTCTCGTCGCCGGACGGCACCGGCACCACGATCCCGCTGGTCGTCGCGAACATGACCGCGATCGCCGGACGCCGCATGGCTGAGACCGTCGCCCGCCGCGGTGGCCTCGTCGTGATCCCGCAGGACATTCCGATCGAGGTCGTCACCGAGGTCATCTCCTGGGTCAAGACGCGCCACCACGTCCTGGACACCCCCATCGTCCTGGCCCCCACGCAGACCGTCGCCGACGCGCTCGCGCTGCTGTCCAAGCGCGCACACAACGCCGGCGTCGTCGTGGACGCTGACCAGAAGCCGGTCGGCGTCGTCACCGACACGGACCTGAACGGCGTCGACCGCTTCACCCAGCTCTCCGAGGTCATGTCCAAGGACCTCGTGCTGCTCGACGCGGACATCGACCCGATCGAGGCGTTCAACAAGCTGGACCACGCCAACCGCCGCTACGCCCCCGCCGTGGGCAAGGACGGCCGCCTCGCCGGCATCCTGACCCGCACGGGCGCCCTGCGCGCGACGCTCTACTCGCCCGCACTCGACGCCAACGGCAAGCTGCGCATCGCCGCCGCCGTCGGCATCAACGGCGACGTCGCCGCCAAGGCCAAGCAGCTCCTCGACGCGGGCGCCGACACGCTCGTCGTGGACACCGCGCACGGCCACCAGGAGTCGATGATCGCCGCGGTCAAGGCCGTGCGCGCGCTCGACCCGCAGGTGCCGATCGTCGCGGGCAACATCGTCGCCGCCGAGGGCGTACGGGACCTGATCGAGGCCGGTGCCGACATCATCAAGGTCGGTGTGGGCCCCGGCGCCATGTGCACCACGCGCATGATGACCGGCGTCGGCCGCCCGCAGTTCTCCGCGGTGCTCGAATGCGCCGCCGAGGCCGCGAAGTTCGGCAAGCACGTGTGGGCCGACGGCGGCGTCCGCCACCCCCGTGACGTCGCCATGGCGCTGGCCGCCGGTGCGTCGAACGTCATGATCGGCTCATGGTTCGCCGGGACGTACGAGTCCCCGGGCGACCTGCAGCAGGACGCCAACGGCCGCCTCTACAAGGAGTCGTTCGGCATGGCGTCGGCCCGGGCGGTCAAGAACCGCACCAGCGAGGAGTCGGCGTACGACCGTGCTCGCAAGGCGCTGTTCGAGGAGGGCATCTCGACCTCGCGGATGTTCCTGGACCCGGAGCGCCCCGGCGTCGAGGACCTGATCGACTCGATCATCGCGGGCGTCCGTTCCTCCTGCACGTACGCCGGTGCGGGTTCGCTGGCGGAGTTCGCCGAGCGGGCCACCGTGGGTGTGCAGAGCGCCGCGGGCTACGCGGAGGGCAAGCCGCTGCACGCCAGCTGGAGCTAGTCGCTCCGCGGGGAGCTGCGCACTTGGCCGCGGGTGCGTCACGGCTGGTCGCGCAGTTCCCCGCGCCCCATCGGGGGCGCCCCTTCACCGTGCGCCCCCGATGGTCGGATACGGGAACTTCACGCTTACCCCGCCGTCCACGACGAGCGTCTGCCCGGTGATGTACGAGGACAGTGGCGAGGCGAAGAAGAGCAGGGCCGACGCGATGTCCGAGGTTTCGGCCACCCGCGCCAACGGAGCGTCGCGCGCGTTGAGTTCGCGGCCCTCCTCGCCGATCAGGGCCGCCACCCGCGGCGTCCAGACGACTCCGGGCGCCACCGCGTTCACCCGTACCCCGCGCGGGCCGTACTCCACCGCCGCCGAGCGGACCAGGGAGATCAGGCCCGCCTTGGCCGCGCCGTACGCCGCGTGGAGGGGCGCTGCCGTCAGGCCCGACACGGACGCGACGAAGACCAGCGGGCCGCCGCCCGCGTCGGCGAGCGCCTCACCGCCGTACTGCACCGCCAGCCAGGCGTGCCGCAGGACCAGGGAGAAGTGCCAGTCCCAGGACGCGTCGTCCAGCTCGCCCAGGGGTGCGTAGCGGGCCATGCCCACGATGTCGACGACGCCGTGCACCGTGCCCAACTCCCGGCGTGCGTAGGCAAAGAGCTCCCGTACCTCTTCGCGCCTCGTCACGTCCGCGACGTACGGGACACCTCCCGTCTCGGCGGCGACGGCCTCCGCGCGGCCTTGGTCGAGATCCACGCACAGGACCCGCGCGCCCGCCGCCGTGAGCGCGTGCGCGGTCTGGCGGCCGATGCCGTTGCCCGCTCCGAGGAGGACGATGGCGTGGTCGTCCAGGCGGTGCAGGGCGGCGTAGTCGGGGACGGGGGAGGTGTCTAGGGTGTCGGAAGTGTCGAGGGATTCTCCGCTCACGGTGCCGACCGCCGTGGCCGGTATGACGCCAGTTCCGGGATGACTTCCTTGCCCAGGATCTCGATCGTGCGCAGGATCTCCTGATGCTCCAGATAACCCCACTGGACGTAACAGATGAGCTGGTCGATGCCGAGGTCGGCGTAGCGCTTGGCCTTGCGGACGACGGTCTCCGCGTCGCCGATGAGGATCATGTCGCCGTCGCTGAACTCCTCGACGGGGACGTGCCCTTCGATGATCGGGGTGAGGAAGGGGAACGTCTGCTCGCGCTCGTCGGGGGAGAGGTGCGGCAGTTCCCAGTCGAGCGTGAACTGGGCGAGGTTGCGGTACCACCAGGCCACCGAGTCCCAGACCCGCTGCGAGGGCCGGTCCGCCACGTGCACCAGCGTGTACGCGCTGACGCGGTCCGTGGTGACGTCCGTGATGGGGGAGGGGGTGCGCGCTGCCGTTCGGTAGGCGGCGACCTGGCGGGCCATCACCTCCAGCGGCTGCATGATCGAGAAGGAGAGCAGGCCGAGGCCCGCCGCGCCCGCCACCTCCGCCGAACCGGGGGACGTCGCCGCCATCCAGCACGGCGGATGCGGGTCCTGGAACGGCTTCGGCGTGACCATCCGGCGGGGGAAGCTGAACCGTTCGGACTCGTAGGCGAAGTACTCCTCGCGCCACATGCCCGTCACGATCTCGATCGCCTCGCGCCAGTCGGACCGCGACTGCTCGCGATCGACCCCGAATGCCGTCTGTTCCATGGGAGTTGAACGGCCTGTGCCCCACTCCACGCGGCCGTCCGAGAGTACGTCGACCGCCGCGACCTTCTCCGCGATCCGCTGCGGGGGAGTGAAGCCGAACGGGGTGAGGGTGACGCCGAAACCGAGGCGTATCCGCTCGGTGAGCGCCGCGAGATGGCCGAGGAGCACCTCGGGCGCGGGGCAGTGCGAACGGCCCTCGCGGAAGTGGTGCTCCACCGCCCACACGGTGCGGAAGCCGACGCGGTCCGCGAGCCGGATCTGTTCCACTGCCTCGCGATAGGCGCGCTGCTCGGCCGTGCGCTGGCCGTGCGGATGGGGTCCGTTCCAGGGCTTCGGTACGTCGATCTCGTACAGCACATCGAGGTCCATGGGCTTCTGCCTCCCTCTCGGCCGGAGTGCACGATGGGATAGATCTGACGAAGTGTCAATCGCCTCCCCGGCGCCCCCGCACGCAACGGACGAAACGGACCGCGCAACAAAGACCCGCAGGAATGGGAAGTACGCAACGATCATGCGGGGCTGCGCAAGGTTGCTGCATTACGTACGTGAAGCGCGCCTCATAGAGTCGTCCGCTGTACGTGGTGTGGCGGGGACCGCCTGCTCGGCGGTCCCCATCCATGCGTGGGAGCTGCCGCCGGTCCCGCCGCCCTGACCGGCAGCGATGAAGGAGCCACGCGTGCTCGACCAAGGCGCACCCCCGCAGAACCGCCCAAGCCCCCCGGGGGCCACCGGACTCGGCAGCCGCCTGATGCGGCGCAAGCCGGTGGAACTCCTGGTCGCGGAGGGTGGCAAGGGCGAAGGTGGCTCGCTGCGGCGCTCCCTCGGCATGTGGCAGCTGACCATGATCAGCATCGGCGCCACGCTCGGCACCGGCATCTTCGTCGTCCTCGGCGAGAGCGTCCCCAAGGCCGGGCCCGCCGTCACCATCTCCTTCGTGATCGCCGGTCTCACCGCCCTCTTCTCCGCGCTCTCGTACGCCGAGCTCGCCGGTTCCATACCGGTCGCGGGCTCCTCGTACTCGTACGCGTACGCAACGATGGGTGAACTCGTCGCCTGGGTCTGCGGCTGGTGCCTGGTCCTGGAGTACGGCGTCTCGGTGGCGGCGGTCGCCGTCGGCTGGGGCGAATATCTCAACGAACTGCTCAACGGGACCATCGGCGTCACGATCCCGGACGCCCTCTCGGCGGCCCCCGGTGAGGTCGACGGCGCCATCATCAACCTGCCCGGCCTGATCGTCGTCCTGCTCGCCATGGTGTTCCTGCTCGGCGGCGCCAAGGAGTCGGCGACGGCCAACACGATCATGGTGATCGTGAAGATCGCCGCGCTCGTGCTCTTCTGCACCATCGGCTTCATGGGCTTCAAGTCGGGCAACTACTCCGACTTCATGCCGCTCGGCACCGCCGGCGTCAGCGCCGCCGCCGCGAGCCTGTTCTTCTCGTACATCGGCTTCGACGCCGCGTCCACCGCAGGTGAGGAAGCGAAGAACCCGCAGCGCGACCTGCCCCGCGCGATCATGCTCTCGCTGATCATCGTCACGTCCCTCTACGTCCTGGTCGCGGCCGTCGCCGTCGGCGCCTGGAACTGGACGGACTTCGAGGGCTCCGAAGCCGCGCTCGCCGCGATCATGAACGACGTCAGCGGCCAGAGCATGTGGGGCACGATCCTCGCCGCCGGCGCGGTCATCTCCATCGCGTCCGTCGTCCTGACCGTCCTCTACGGCCAGACCCGCGTCCTGTTCGCGATGTCCCGCGACGGCCTGGTCCCCAAGGTGTTCGGCAAGGTCAGCAAGAAGACCGGCACGCCCCGCGTGAACACCGTCATCGTGTCGCTGTTCTGCGCGGCGCTCGCCTCGGTCATCCCGCTCGGCAAGCTCGTCGACGCCACCAGCATCGGTACGCTCTTCGCGTTCGGCCTGGTCAACATCGCGGTGATCGTGCTTCGCCGGACCCGCCCCGACATGCCGCGCACCTTCCGGGTGCCGCTCGGCTGGCTCTTCCCGGTGCTCGGCTTCGGCTTCTGCGCCTACAACATGTTCAGCCTCGACTCCGTCACCTGGGTCGTGTTCGGTGTCTGGATGGCCGTCGGCCTCGTGTTCTACTTCCTGTACGGCATGAGCCGCTCCCGATTGGCCTCCGCAGAGAAGTGATCCACCCCCAGTGCGACTGAACGATCTCGACGAACGCATCGTGCACGCCCTCGCCGAGGACGCCCGCCGCTCCTACGCCGACATCGGCCAGCTGGTCGGGCTCTCCGCGCCCGCCGTGAAGCGGCGCGTGGACCGGCTGCGGGAGACCGGGGCCATCACGGGATTCACCGTGCGGGTCGACCCGGCCGCGCTGGGCTGGGAGACCGAGGGTTTCATCGAGATCTACTGCCGTCGCAACACCTCGCCGGAGGCGATCCGGCGAGGCCTGGAGAGATATCCGGAGATCGCGTCCGCCTCCACCGTCACCGGGGAGGCGGACGCCGTCGTCCAGGTCTTCGCCGCCGACATGCGGCACTTCGAGCGGGTGCTCGAACGGATCGCGGGCGAGCACTTCGTGGAGCGTACGAAGTCCGTGCTCGTCCTCTCGCCCCTGATGCGCCGGTTCTCCTCCGGAGCGCCTGCCTAGCTCTTCATCGGCAGTACGTGCAGGTCGCCGCTGCCCGGCCTCGTCTTGTCGAACGGGGCCGCGCTCACGCACTTGGGCATGTCGTCCGGCAGGTCGTTCGGGATGCCGACCATGGCCCAGCTGTAGCCGAAGCGGTCCTGCTTGCCCTGGTCGTGGACCGTCATCCCGACGCGCTTGCCGATCGCCCCTTTCAGGCCGCCGTCCGCCTTCGTGACGACCGCCGACACCGTGGCGACCTTTCCGCCGGTCAGCAGGCAGTCCACGCGCGCCTCGGCGGACCCGCCGAACTTGGGGTTCTCCATGTAGTGGCTGAACTTGATGGTGCCGTACGCGGTCGTGGGGTCGTTCTTGCCCTTGGCGTCCAGATGGGCGTCGAAGGTGACCGTGGCGTCGTCGCCGGGGCGGCGGTCCAGCATGGCGGTCCCGGTCAGGGAGGCCGCCTCGCGCCCAGGGTGCGGAGTGCTGGACGCGGTCGCGGGGCCCGTGGCTCCGGCGAGTGCGAGGAGCGCGGCGCCGACGGCGACGGCTCGGATGAAGGTGGAGCGGCGGTTCATGTGACGTCCCCGTCCGGCTGTGGTCCGCCCGGTCCCTCCGGGCGTGATCCACACTCGCGTGAGCCGAAGCCCGCCGCATCGTGCGCGAGGGGGTGACCTCCTCCGCCGCGCGGCGGAGGAGGAGGCGCCGGGGCCGCCCGGTGAATCAGCCGTCAGCCGGTCGGGTACGTGGGGTGCCAGGGCTTTACGTGAAAGTCGCCGGTGCCCTGCTTGACCTTCTCGAAGGGGGCCGCGCTCGTGCACTTGGGCAGCTTCTTGGTCCCGTCGGGGCCGCCCACCGAGGCCCAGCTGTAGCCCACGCGGTCGTGCTTGCCCTGGTCGTGGACCGTGAAGCCTACGCGGCCGCCCTTGATGCCCTTCAGATTGCTGCCGGTGATGATGCCGGTGGCCGTGGCGACCTTGCCGCCCGTCATCAGGCAGTCGATGCGCCCCTCGGCCCAGCCGCCCTTGCCGCCCGGCTTGTCGAGGTGGACGAAGCGGAAGGTGCCGGTCGCCTTGTCGGGGCGCATGTTGTCGCGCCGCGCGAGATGGGCGTCGAAGGTGAACGTCACGTCCTCGGTGGTCGCCCGGTACAGCTTCGCGCTGCCGGTGAGGGCGGCGGCCTCGCGGGCACGGGTGTCCGAGGCCGCCTGATGTGTCCCGCCGTTGTCCGAAGCGACGGCGGCTCCCACCGCCCCCACGGACATCAGCAGGGCGGTCCCCACGGCGATCACGCGGCTGCGAGTGCCGGTCAGGCGGCCGGCGGTCGTCCAGGTGCTTGCGTTGCGGCTGTCGCGGCTGTTGCGCATGTTGCGGCTCACGGGAAGCCTCCTGTTGCGGGCCGTTCACCCGGTCCTTCCGGGCCAGATCACGGTCTCGCGGCAGGGGGCGTCGGCACGTCCGGCCGCGGGCGGCAATCCGCCTCCGCCGCGCGGCAGGGACGGCGTCCGTGCCCCCTGCTCCCGGCGGCGGACACCACTACGACCCCGGTCCCACTCCGCCGCGCAACGAATCGCCGCCCCGAGCCCCGCACGCGCAACAGATCGAGCAGCGGCCCGCAACGCTCGCGCCTTGTCCGGGCATGGCCGCCGACCGTACCGTCTAACGGACCCCACCTGCCCCTTCGTACGCCACGAGGATCCGCCATGCCTGCGCTGCGCACCGCCCTGCTCCAGAGTTCCGGGCAGCTCGGCTCCGTCGCCGAGAACCTCAAGGCGCTCGACGACGCCGCGGGCCGTGCGGCCGCAGCGGGGGCCGGGCTGCTCGTGGCGCCCGAGCTGTACCTCACGGGGTACGCCATCGGCGACGACGTCGCGCGCCTGGCGGAGCCCGCCGACGGGCCCTCCGCCATCGCGATTGCGGAGACCGCCCTGCGCCACGGTGTCGCGGTGGCCTACGGCTACCCGGAGCGGGACGGGGAGCACGTCTTCAACTCCGTCCAGCTGATCGGCCCCGACGGTGCGCGCCTGGCGAACTACCGCAAGACCCACCTCTTCGGCTGCTTCGAGCGCGACCACTTCACGCCCGGCGAACAGGCCGTCGT
Source organism: Streptomyces sp. Je 1-332 (assembly GCF_040730185.1). Classification (NCBI taxonomy): domain Bacteria; kingdom Bacillati; phylum Actinomycetota; class Actinomycetes; order Kitasatosporales; family Streptomycetaceae; genus Streptomyces; species Streptomyces sp. Je 1-332. The sequence continues at coordinate 1,288,057 of NZ_CP160402.1, read as the reverse complement.
ACAGGCCGAGTTGGGCGGTCTGCGGATCGGCCTGATGATCTGCTACGACGTGGAGTTCCCGGAGAACGTCCGCGCGCACGCCCTCGCGGGCACCGACCTGCTGCTCGTGCCCACGGCCCAGATGCACCCCTTCCAGTTCGTCGCCGAGTCGGTCGTGCCGGTGCGCGCCTTCGAGAACCAGATGTACGTCGCCTACGTCAACCGGGTCGGCAAGGAAGGGGAGTTCGAGTTCGTCGGACTCTCCACGCTGGCAGGGCCCGACGGAGTCGCCCGCACCCGCGCCGGACGGGACGAACAGCTGGTGTTCGCCGACGCGGACCCGGCCTTCCTCGCCGCGTCGCGCGAGGCCAACCCCTATCTGCGCGACCGCCGCCCGGGTATGTACGCGTCCCTGGTCCGACCCGCCTGAGCCTCCCCCCTGCCCCCTTCTGCCGTTCTGCCGTTCTGCCGTTCCCGCAAGGAGTCCGTACCCCATGACGTCCACGGTGCCCACCGCCGTCCAGCACACCGACGCGCAGCCGCCGATCACCATGTTCGGTCCGGACTTCCCTTACGCGTACGACGACTTCCTCGCGCACCCGGCCGGCCTCGGCCAGATACCCGCGACCGAGCACGGCACGGAGGTCGCCGTCATCGGCGGCGGCCTGTCCGGCATCGTCGCGGCGTACGAACTGATGAAGATGGGCCTCAAGCCCGTCGTCTACGAGGCCGACCAGATCGGCGGGCGGCTGCGCACCGTCGGCTTCGACGGCTGCGACGAGAACCTCACCGCCGAGATGGGCGCGATGCGCTTCCCGCCGTCCTCGACGGCGCTCCAGCACTACATCGACCTCGTGGGCCTCAAGACCCAGGCGTTCCCCAACCCGCTCGCGGAGTCCACCCCCTCGACGGTCGTCGACCTCAAGGGCGAGTCCCACTACGCGACGACCGTCGACGACCTGCCGCAGGTCTACCGCGACGTGATGAACGCCTGGAACTCCTGCCTGGAGGAGGGTGCCGACTTCTCCGACATGAACCGCGCCCTGCGCGAGCGCGACGTGCCGAAGATCCGCGAGATCTGGTCCAAGCTCGTCGAGAAGCTCGACAACCAGACCTTCTACGGTTTCCTCTGCGACTCCGAGGCCTTCAAGTCCTTCCGGCACCGCGAGATCTTCGGCCAGGTCGGCTTCGGCACGGGCGGCTGGGACACCGACTTCCCGAACTCCATCCTGGAGATCCTGCGCGTCGTCTACACCGAGGCCGACGACCACCACCGCGGCATCGTCGGCGGCAGCCAGCAGTTGCCCCTGCGGATGTGGGACCGCGAGCCGCAGAAGATCGTGCACTGGGACCTCGGCACCTCCCTGAGCTCGCTGCACGAGGGTGGCCTGCCGAAGCCCGCAGTGACCCGCCTCGACCGCACCGCGGGCAACCGCGTCACCGTCACCGACGCCTCGGGCGACATCCGCACCTACCAGGCGGCGATCTTCACCGCCCAGTCCTGGATGCTGCTGTCGAAGATCGCGTGCGACGACACGCTCTTCCCCATCGACCACTGGACGGCGATGGAGCGGACCCACTACATGGAGTCCTCGAAGCTCTTCGTGCCCGTCGACCGGCCGTTCTGGCTGGACAAGGACGAGGAGACGGGCCGTGACGTCATGTCGATGACGCTCACCGACCGTATGACGCGCGGGACTTACCTGCTCGACGACGGTCCGGACAAGCCCGCCACCATCTGCCTCTCCTACACCTGGTGCGACGACAGCCTGAAGTGGCTGCCGCTGTCGGCGAACGAGCGCATGGAAGTCATGCTCAAGTCGCTCGGCGAGATCTATCCCAAGGTCGACATCCGCAAGCACATCATCGGCAACCCGGTGACGGTGTCGTGGGAGAACGAGCCCTACTTCATGGGCGCGTTCAAGGCCAACCTGCCGGGCCACTACCGCTACCAGCGGCGCCTGTTCACGCACTTCATGCAGGATCGCCTGCCGGCGGACAAGCGGGGGATCTTCCTCGCCGGGGATGACATCTCCTGGACGGCGGGGTGGGCGGAGGGTGCGGTCACGACCGCCCTGAACGCCGTGTGGGGCGTCATGCATCACTTTGGCGGGGCCACGGACGCGACCAACCCTGGTCCGGGGGACGTGTACGACGAGATTGCTCCCGTCGAGCTGCCTGAGGACTGACCGCCGTTCCGGGTGGGGCGCGTGGGAACCTGACAGTCCGTTGTGGCTGGTCGCGCAGTTCCCCGCGCCCCTAAGACAAGCGCCCCTTCGGGGCGGCTGTCTTACACCCCCGCCGCCCTCGCCGCCTCGTACACCTCCGCCGCCAGGTCCTTCAGCTCCTCCGCGTCCCTCGTGCCGCCCGCGAGTTCGATGAGGATCTCCTCCACCGCCCCCGTGGACGCGTGTGCCTCCAGGTCCTCGACGATCTGCTCGACGTTGCCCCGGAAGGGCGCGCGCTTCTCGCCCTCGTACGGGGTCGGCGTGTACCGCGCGTTGGCCCGCAGGACGCTCTGGACCGGCCGCGTGCGGCCCCGCTCGGCGGCCAGTTCCTTCAGTGCCTGCGCCTGCTCGGCCAGTTTCTCGGCGCCCATGCCCACCGGCATCCAGCCGTCGGCGCGGTCGACGAGCCTGCGCAGGGCGCGCGGGCTGCCCGCGGGCAGCAGGATCGGGATGGGGCGGGCGGGTTTGGGGCCGACCAGCGAGGGCGCGATCGTGGTCAGCTCCCCTTCGTACGCCACCGGGTCCGGGCCCCACACCGCGTGGCAGACGTCGATGACCTCGTCCAGGACCTTGCCGCGCTGCTCGAAGGGGGCCACCGCCGAAGCCGCGTACTCGTCGTGGGACCAGCCCGTGCCGAGGCCCGCGACGACGCGGCCGCCGCTCGCCGCGTCCAACGTGGCCAGCGTGCGCGCCAGTTGGAACGGGATGTGCAGCGGGGCGACCAGGACGCTGGTGCCGAGGCGGGCCCGCTCCGTGGCGGCCGCGGCAAGGGTCAGCGTGACCAGGGGGTCGGCCACCGAGCGGTACGTGTCCGGCCAGGGCAGGCCCTCGATGCCGTACAGACCCTGGGTCGCGGGCTCGGGGAAGAGGATGCGTTCATAGACCCACAGGCTCTCGTACCCGATCTCCTCCGCCGCGCGGGCGACGGCCGGGACGTCACGTCCGATGCTGTACTGCCGGCCCTGCGGGAGGCTGAGCCCGAGTCGTGTGGCCATGCTGGTGCTCCTTCGCATCCGGGGTCACTGCCTTCAACGTACAGCGATCGGCAGGGAGTTCCTCGGCTGCGCGAGAGCGATGGGGTCACCGTGGCCGGGTCAGTCCGGCAGGGGCGTGAGCAGCATCCGGCCCACCAGACCGACCGCTCCGTCGAGACGCTCCCGGAACTCGTCGGCGACGGCGGGCAGTTGGTTCAGCGCCCGCATCGTCAGGGCCGTCGCCCAGGCGCTGTCCCTGGCCCGCTCCAGGCTCCAGGAGCCCAGCAGGTGGGTGAGCGGATCGGCGATCTGGAAGAGGTCGGGACCCGGCATCAGCTCTTCGCGGATGCTCTCCTCCAGCGAGACGAGGATGTCGCCCACGCGGTCGAACTCGTCCTCCAGGTCCGCCGGTTCGCAGCCGAGCGTACGACACGCGTCCATGACGGCCAGCGGAAGGTCGTGCCCGATGTGCGCGTTGATGCCCGCGAGCGCGAACTGCAGCGGTCGTACGCCGGGATGGCGCCGGAGCTGGAACAGCGGGCGCCAGCAGGCGGGCGGCCTGCGGTCGGCCGCCACCGCCTCGACCGCTCTCAGGTAGCGCTCGGCGAACAGGACGTCCAGCGTGATGGCGGCCCCGGAGTCCGGGAAAAGGCCACGCTCGACGTGCCGGCCGACCTCCTCGGTGACCGAGAGATAGACCCGGTTGAAGACCCCGACCCCGTCGCCCGCCGGGAAGCCGGCGCCCAGCGCGCGCATCCGCGCCACCACGCCGTCGACCCCGTGTGCCGAGACTGTGAACTCCGCCAACCGCTGCAACTGCGCCATGGTGGCAGGGTCCCAGTCCTAGGCTGGCCCGAGCGCCACCGCACCGGCCGCTTCCCCCGCACGAGGGAACGGCGACCGTGTGTGCCCCTGGGGAGGGGAGCGGGCACGCCGTGTCAGGGGGACACGGGGGAGGGGAGGAACCGCACTGTGTCAGGCAACCGCGCACGACATCGCGCCGGCCGGCGAGCCGAGCGGCGGGGCGAGCGGAGGAGCGCCGCCCGCCATGGGTTCATGGTCGCCGCTGCCTCGGTCGTGGCCGCCGTCGGCACCGTCACCGGAATGGTGTCCGCCCTGGACGAGGGCGGCGGCAAGGACCGGGCGCGCCCGAAGGTGACGAAGTCGCCGACGCTCGAACCGCTGCCCGCGGTGCCGACCCCCTCCGTCTCGAAGCCCCCGGCGAAGCCGTCCCCGGTGAAGTCCTCCGCGGCCCCGAAGCCGGGACCGAAGCCCTCGACGCAGCGCCCGAAGAAGCCCAGACCCGTCACGCCGAAGGCCAACTCCCTTTACCGGCACGGCGAATCCCAGGTCCTCGACTGGGTCAGGGCGAACCGCGGCGACCCGCGCAGGCCGCTCATCGAGTCACGGATCGCCGACCGCCCCGCCGCCGTGTGGTTCGCGGAGTACGCGCCGGGGACCATCACCTCACGGGTACGCGCGGTGACGTCGAGCGCCGGGAGCAGGGTGCCCGTCGTCGTGCCGTACGCGATACCGGACCGCGACTGCGGGGGCGCGTCGCAGGGCGGGGCGCCGGACCTCGCGGCGTACGACGCGTGGATCGGGAAGTTCGCGGCGGGCCTCGGCTCGGGCGAGGTCATCGTCATTCTCGAACCGGACGCGATCGCGCTCTCCGAGTGCCTCTCGGCGAAGCAGCGCACCGCACGCTATGCCTCGCTCGCCCGCGCGGGCCGCACCCTGAAGAGCGCCAACCCGAAGGCCAGGGTCTACTACGACGCCGGGCACTCCGGCTGGAACGCGGCGGCCAAGCAGGCCGGACGGCTGCGCGCGGCGGGCGCGGCGTCCCCCGCGTCGTCCGACGGCGTCTTCACCAACGTCTCGAACTTTCACCGCACCGACGACGAGGCCGCGTACGCCCGCGAAGTCCTGTCCGCACTCGGCGGCCCGCCGGGACTTGGCGCCGTCATCGACACGAGCCGCAACGGCAACGGCGCCCCGGCGGACGGCGAGTGGTGCGACCCGGCTGGCCGCAGGCTCGGGCCGAGCCCGACGCTGCGCACCGGCCGGGCCCGCGTCGACGCCTATCTGTGGATCAAACTGCCGGGCGAGTCCGACGGCTGCAAGGGCGCGCCGGGCACGTTCACGCCCGGCTACGCCTACGACTTGGCGGGCGGCTGAGAGCCCGCTTCCGGGCCTTCCTCGCCCTCGTCGTACGTGGAAGTGCCCGAGTCAAGCAGCGGTTCCTGCGTCTTGAGGTGCGGCGGGGCGAAGGCGCGCAGGACGTGGTAGCCGGTGATGACGACGATCGTGCCGAGCGCGATGCCGCTCAGCTCGAAGTTGTCGGTGATCTTCAGTGAGACGCCGCCGACACCGATGATGATGCCCGCGGCGGCCGGGACGAGGTTCAGCGGGTTGCGCAGATCCACCCCGGCGTTGATCCAGATCTGGGCGCCGAGCAGGCCGATCATGCCGTAGAGGATGACGGTGATGCCGCCGAGTACGCCGCCGGGAATGGCCGCCACGACCGCGCCGAACTTGGGGCAGAGGCCGAAGAGCAGGGCGAAGCACGCGGCGGCCCAGTACGCGGCCGTTGAGTAGACGCGGGTCGCGGCCATCACGCCGATGTTCTCGGAGTACGTCGTGTTGGGCGGGCCGCCCACCGCGGTGGAGAGCATGGAGGCGGCGCCGTCGGCGGAGATCGCCGTGCCGAGCTTGTCGTCCAGGTTGTCGCCGGTCATCTCGCCGACCGCCTTGACGTGCCCGGCGTTCTCGGCGACCAGCGCGATGACCACGGGCAGCGCGACGAGGATCGCCGACCACTCGAAGCTCGGCGCGTGGAAGGACGGCAGACCGATCCAGTCGGCGTTGCCGACCGCGGAGAGGTCCAGGCGCCAGTGGTCGACGACCTTGCCCGAGCCGTCCGCCGAGTGGATCTTGCCGAAGGACAGGTCGAGGACCCAGGACAGGGCGTACCCGAAGACCAGCCCCAGGAAGATCGCGACGCGTGACCAGAATCCGCGCAGGCACACCACGGCCAGACCGGTGAACAGCATCACCAGGAGCGCCGTCCACTGGTCCTGCGGCCAGTACGTTGACGCGGTGACCGGCGCGAGGTTGAAGCCGATCAGCATGACGACGGCGCCGGTGACGATCGGCGGCATCGCGGCGTGGATGATCCGCGCCCCGAACTTCTGGACGGCGAGGCCCACGAGGAACAGCGCGGCGCCGACCACGAGGACCGCGCCCGTGACGGTCGCCGATGAACCGCCCTGCGCGCGGATGACCGCGGCCACGCCCACGAAGGAGAGCGAACAGCCCAGGTAGCTGGGCACCCGGCCGCGCGTGGCGAGCAGGAAGATGACCGTCGCGACGCCCGACATCATGATCGCGAGGTTCGGGTCGAGGCCCATCAGGACGGGCGCCACGAAGGACGCGCCGAACATGGCGACCACGTGCTGGGCGCCGAGCCCGAAGGTGCGCGGCCACGAGAGCCGCTCGTCGGGACGGACGACTGCTCCGGGAGCGGGGGTGCGCCCGTCGCCGTGCAGTCTCCAGCGCACGCCGAGATCCATGGTTCTGTTCCGCCTTCTGTGCGCCCGACTTTGTCAAGACCTGAATGAGTCAGCGCAATGTTAATCCGGCATAAGTTCCACTGGTTCTCACGGGATCTTCGCGGGAGCGACCGGAGTGACCTTCCGGCCGTCGGTGCGCAGGACGCCGGCGAACACCGCGAGGCCGCAGGCGAGGACCGTCACCAGGCCGAAGGAGACCACCAGGCTCGTCACGTCGGCGAGCGTGCCGATCGCGGACGGGGCGATCAGGCCCGATGTGTACGTGATGGTGGCGACGCCCGCGATGGCCTGGCTCGGGTTCGGGCCGCTGCGTCCGGCCGCGGCGAACGCGAGCGGCACCACGACCGCGATGCCGAGCCCGAGCAGCGCGAACCCGCCCATGGCGACCGCCGGATGGGGCGCCACCACCACGAGCAGCCCGCCGAGCGCCGCGACCACGCCGCCGACGCGCACCGTGCGGACCGCCCCGAAGCGGTCCACCACCGCGTCGCCCGCGAGTCGCGCGATCGCCATGGTGAGCGTGAAGCCGGTGGTCGACGCGGCGGCGACACCGGCCGAGCTGTCCAGGACGTCCCGCAGATAGACCGCGGACCAGTCCAGGCTCGCGCCCTCCGCGAAGACCGCACAGAAACCGACCGCGCCGATCAGGAGCGCCGACTTGGGCGGCAGAGAGAAGCGCGGCGGCGCCACATCCTCGGGCTCCGCCTGGAGATCGAGCACACCCTGGCAGGCGAAGAGGCCGATCACGGTGAGGGCCACGGCGGCGAGCGCGTGGTGCAGGCGGGCGTCCGAGCCCAGGTGGGCGGCGACCGTGCCCGCCGCGGAGCCGATCAGGGCGCCGACGCTCCACATGCCGTGCAGCCCCGACATGATCGACTTCTTCATGCGGGTCTCGACCTCGACACCGAGGGCGTTCATCGCCACATCCGACATGCCCGCCGTCGCGCCGTACACGAACAGGGCGAAGCAGAGCGTCAGGAGGTTCGGCGCGAGCGAGGGCAGGATCAGCGACATCGTCCACAGGGCGAGCAGGCCGCGCAGTGCCGTCCGGGCGCCGAAGCGATGGCTGACCCAGCCCGCGAGGGGCATCGCCACGGAGGCGCCGATCGCGGGGAAGGCGAGGGCGAGGCCGAGGAGACCGGCGCTGAGGCCGGCGTGCTCCTGGATCCAGGGGACGCGGGTCGCGAAGGAGCCGGTGACAGCGCCGTGCACACAGAAGACAGCGGCCACGGCGTACCGCGCCCGCTTCAACTGTCGTACGTCGTAGGTCACTTCACTCATCGATTCGCCGCCCCTCCTGAGGTGTGCCCCGCTACGGCGTCGTAAACTATCAGGAACCCTGCCTGATAAATAGCGGCTTTATGGAAGGATCCCCGGCATGCCCGCATCACCGAGCACCGCCCGGGCCATCAACGACCGGCTCGCCCTGGGGCTCCTGCAGCGCGAAGGACCGCTGACGGCCAACCAGTTGAAACAGCTGACCGGCCTCTCACGGCCCTCGGTCGCCGACCTCGTCGAGCGCCTCCAGGGCTCCGGCCTCATCGCGGTCGTCGGGGAGGCGGGTGCCCAGCGTCGCGGCCCCAACGCCCGGCTGTACGGGATCGTCGCCGACCGGGCGCATCTCGCCGCGCTCGACGTACGCACCGGGGGCGTCTCCGTGGTCGTCACCGACCTGCTCGGCGCCGTGCTCGCCGAGGCGTCCGCGCCCATCGGCGCCGACTCCGGTACCGAATCCGCAGTCGAGCGAGCCGTCACCCTCGTGGAGAGCGCCGCCCGGGACGGCGGCGTCCAGCGGCTGCACACCGTGGCGATCGGCGCCCCGGGCCTCATCGACCCCGCCACCGGTGAACTGCGCGACACCACCTCGCTGCCCGCCTGGCACCGGCGTCTGGCCGGAGCCCTCCAGGAGCGGCTCCCGGCCCGCGTCCTCGTGGAGAACGAGACCAACCTCGCCGCCCGTGCCGAACAGCGGGACGGCGCCGCCCACGACCGCGACACCTTCGTCCTCCTGTGGCTCGGCGACGGCGTCGGCGCCGCCGTCGTGCTCGACGGAAGTCTGCGCCGCGGGGCGTCCGGCGGCACCGGCGAGATCGGTTTCCTGCCGGTGCCCGGCACCCACGTGCTGCCCTCCGCCACCGGCTGCGAGGGCGGCTTCCACTCGCTGGCCTGCGCAGCCGCGCTGCGCGAGCTGGGCGTGGAGCACGGCCTGACGGCCGGGCGCGAGGCCGCGGATCTCGTACGGCACGCCGTCGAGTCCGGCCACGACGCCTTCCTCGACGCCGCCGCCGACCGCGTCGCCGTCGGCGCCGCCGCCATGGCCGCGATCCTCGACCCCGGCTGCGTCGTCCTCGGCGGCGAGATCGGGCGCGCGGGCGGCGACGCGCTCGCCGCCCGTGTGGCGCACCGCCTCGCCGCCATGTCGCCGCTGCACACCGAGGTGCGCGCGAGCGCGTTCGGCGGCTCGGCGGTGCTGCGCGGCGCGCTGCTCGCCGCTAGGGACGCGGCGCAGGACGATCTCTTCGGACCTGGCCCCCACCCCGCAGGCTGAGCCACAACAGCGCGGCCGGAGCGATCACCCCGGCCCCGAGCAGCGCCATCAGCGTCGCGGCCGATCCGGCCGTCATCTGCTCCAGATGGGCCGAGTGGAACACCAGATGGGGCACGGAGAAGGTCAGATACGCGGCGAGCCCGACGGACACCAGCAGCGGCTCCGCCGAGCGCACACCCGCCGCGAGGACCACCCCGAGGGCCAGGGACATCGCCCCCAGGTCGCGCATCATGTGCTCGTTGTACGGCGGCAGGTCCGACACCCACAGGACGCCGTAGAAGGAGTGCGGTGCGAACAACTGCCAGCAGCCGACGGTGACTTGAGTGGCCGCGAGGGTCAGCAGGCCGCCCCGCAGCACCCCCGCCCCGCGCCCGCTCACCGCTGCCCGCCCGGCCGCGCCGCGAGGAACTCCTCGAACGTGCCCTTGCCCACGGCCTGCCGAGGCGCCAGATGCCCGCCCTCGCGCATGCCGCGGTACGCCTTCCCCGCGAGCCGCACCGGCAGCAGCGGCCGTCGCCGACCGGTCGCCCGCAGATAGGCGCGGGCCAGCTCGGTGAACGTGCACACCGCCGGGCCGCCCATGTCGTCGACGCGTCCGGCAGGCGGCGCGAGCGCCAACTCCGCCAGCCGGTCGGCTACTTCGGTGACCTCGATCGGCTGGTCACTGACGCCCGCGGGCAGCAGCATCACCGGCAGCTTCGCCGAGGCCTCCAGGATCCGCGCCACCAGATCGTGGAACTGCGTGGTTCGCAGCACCGTCCAGCCGATCCCCGACTCCTCCACCAGCCTTTCGACGGCGAGCTTCGAGCGGTAGTAGCCGAGCGGCACGCGGTCCACACCCACGATCGAGATGTAGACCAGGTGCGGGACCCCGGCGCGCCTGGCCGCCTCGACGAGACGCGCCGCCGACACCTCGTCACCGCCGCGCTGCGTGGTCGCGCAGTGCACGACCACGTCCGCGCCCGCCACGGCCGCGTCGAGTCCGGGGCCGCCCTCGCGCAGGTCGACGGCGTACGGCTGGGAGCGGCGGCTCAGTACGCGCACCTCGTGCCCGCCCGCGCGCAGCTTCTCGGCCAGCGGGCGGCCCAGGGTTCCGGTGCCGCCGGTCACCAGGATCGTGGTCATTGCTCGGCTCCTTCGCAGCGTGGACGGCTTCCGTGCCGTCCCTCACCGACTGGGAACCGGACAGCCGTCAGGAATGTGACAGCTGCCGTGCCACGAACCCCAGCTTGTCGGGATTGACCATCACCCACACCTCGCTGACCAGGCCGTCACGGAACTCGAACGACGCGATGCCCACCACGGCCCCCGCCGTCCGCGCGACGATCGCGGGCGCGCCGTTGACCTCGGCGTACGAGAGGTCCATGGCCGAGGCGAACTTCTCCATGCCGCCCACGACGAACCGCAGGACCTTCTCGCGGCCGACGACCGGCTTGCGCGCGGCAGTGGCCTTGCCGCCGCCGTCGCCCCACCACGTCACGTCCGCCGTGAACATCTTCTCCAGGCCGGCCAGGTCCCCCTCGCGGGCCGCCGCGAGGAACGACTCAAGGAGCGCCTCACGCCGCTCCGCCGCCGCGTCGAAGCGCGCCCGCTCATCCGTCACGGCCCGCGCCGCCCTGCGGTACAGCTGGCGGCAGTTGGCCTCACCGATGTCCAGGACGCCGGCGATCTCCCGGTGGCTGTACGCGAACGCCTCCCGCAGCACGTACACCGCGCGCTCCACCGGCGTGAGCCGTTCCAGCAGGATCAGCAGCGCCATGGACACCGCGTCCCGCTGCTCCGCCGACTCCAGGGGGCCGAGCGTGCCGCCCGAGGTGACGACCGGCTCCGGGAGCCAGGGCCCCACGTACTCCTCGCGCCGCGCACGCGCCGACGTGAGCCTGTTGAGGCAGAGGTTGGTGACGACCTTGGCCAGCCAGGCGCCGGGCTGGCCGATCGCCGCCCGGTCCGCGCCGTTCCAGCGCAGATACGCGTCCTGCACGGCGTCCTCCGCCTCCTGGGCGGAGGAGAGCATGCGATAGGCGAGCGAGAACATACGGGGGCGATAGGACTCGAACTCATCGGTCAGTGCTGCGGTCGTCACGCGCTCAGCGTGCCAGAGCGGCGCCGGAGGGCGGTCGTCACCGCCGGTCAGATGCCTGTCACAGGCTGCTGTGAGCCAGGCCACAGTGGTTCGCCCGTATGGGCGTCGATCAGGCGTGGCACACTGGCCTCGTACCAAAAGCAGCGCACTCCGGGGTCGGTGTAATTCCGAACCGGCGGTTACAGTCCGCGACCCGGTCACCTCCAGTGGCCGGTTGACCAGGTGAAACTCCTGGACCGACGGTGAAAGTCCGGATGGGAGGCAGTGCGCGGCGGGCGGGCATTCGTGCACGTCGCCGAGTGGCTTGTTTTTGGGATACCCGTCTCTTCGGGTTTCCCGGGGAGAGGTCTCGTTTTCCGGCGTCGCTCCCGATGCCGCAGTCCGTACATTCTGTCGTCATCGACAGGCCCCGGAGTCCGTGCCCCATGAGGCAGGAGGACCCGGTGGCCACCGCACCCGCGGCAGCAGTGAACGAGCACGAGCTCGCAGCCATGCGCCGTGCCATCACGCTCGCCGCCCTCGGGCTCGGCTCCACCAGTCCCAACCCGGTCGTCGGATGCGTGATCGTCGATGCCTCCGGAGAGATCGTCGGCGAGGGCTACCACCAGCGCGCGGGCGGCCCGCACGCCGAGGTCCACGCCCTGCGAGCGGCCGGCGAGAAGGCCCGCGGCGCCACCGCCCTGGTCACCCTCGAACCCTGCAACCACACCGGACGCACCGGCCCCTGCGCCCAGGCGCTCATCGACGCCGGGATCGCCCGCGTCGTCTACGCCGTCGGCGACCCGAACCCCGCCGCGACCGGCGGCGCGCAGCGACTGCGCACCGCCGGAGTCGACGTGCGGGCGGGCCTGTTGGAGGACGAGGCCGCCGCGGGCAACGCCGCCTGGCTGACCTCCGTACGGCTCGGCCGCCCCCACGTCACCTGGAAGTACGCGGCGACGCTCGACGGCCGTATCGCCGCCGCCGACGGCAGCAGCCGCTGGATCACCTCCGCCGACGCCCGCGCCGACGTCCACCGGCTGCGCGCCGAGTGCGACGCGGTGGTCGTCGGCTCCGGCACCCAGCGCGCCGACGACCCGCACCTCGCCGTGCGGGGCATCGAAGGCGCCGTACAACCGCTGCGCGTGGTCGTCGACACGAACGGCACCGCGGTGACGCCCGGAGCACGGGTCCTGGACGACGCGGCGCCCACGCTCGTCGCGGTCGCCGAGAACGTCACCCCGGAAAGCGATGCGGAGACGGTCCGACTGCCGCGCGTGGACGGCGGGTTGGACATTCCCGCCCTCCTCGACGCGCTGCACGCGCGCGGGGTGCGTTCCGTGCTGCTCGAAGGCGGGCCGACCCTCGCCGGAGCCTTCGTCGCCGCGGGCGCCGTCGACCGCGTCATCGCCTATCTGGCCCCCGCCCTGCTCGGCGCGGGCCCCGCGGCCCTCACCGGCGGCGGAATCACGACCATCACCGAAGCGTTGCGGCTCGACGTGAGCGAGAGCGTCCGCATCGGTCCCGATCTGCGCGTCACCGCGACCCTCGTAGCCCCAGTGGCCCCCGTAGACCTCGTAGCGAAGGAGCACTGAAGTGTTCACCGGAATCGTCGAAGAGCTGGGCGAGATCACCGCCGTCGAGAACCTGGACGACGCGTCCCGCTTCCGCGTGCGTGGCCCCGTCGTCACCGAAGGCGCGAAGCACGGCGACTCCATCGCGGTCAACGGCGTGTGTCTGACGGTCGTGGAGCACGAGGGCGAGGAGTTCACCGCCGACGTGATGGCCGAGACCCTGAACCGCTCCAGCCTCGGCGCGCTCGCGGCGGGCTCGCGGGTCAACCTGGAGCGGCCCACCGCCGTGGGCGACCGCCTGGGTGGCCACATCGTGCAGGGGCACGTGGACGGCACCGGCGAGATCGTCGAGCGCAAGCCCTCCGAGAACTGGGAGATCGTCAAGATCTCGCTCCCCGCGGACCTCTCCCGCTACGTCGTCGAGAAGGGCTCCATCACCGTCGACGGCGTCAGCCTGACGGTGGTCGAGGCCGGGATCGACTACTTCACCATCAGCCTCATCCCCACCACCCTCGCCCTGACCACGCTCGGCATCAAGCAGCCCGGCGACCCGGTCAACCTCGAGGTCGACGTCATCGCGAAGTACGTCGAGCGCATGCTCGGCGACCGCGTCGGCGCCGGAACCGCCGCCGCTCCCGCTCCCGCTCAGGAGGTCACGCAGTGAACTGGCTCAACTCCGAAGCCTTCACGGCCTTCGGGCAGCACGTGATCTGGTCCGACATGGTGGGCAACACCATCGGCCTGATCGCCCTCGCCCTCGGCTGGCGGCGCTCCATATGGACCTGGCCTGCCCAGTTCCTCTCGGGCGTCATCCTCGTCGGCGCCTACGCCTCCGCGCAGCTCTCCGGCGGCGTCGGCAAGCAGCTGCTCGTCATCGGCGTGGCCCTGTGGGGCTGGCGGCTGTGGACCAACGGCACGCAGCAGGCGCAGGACGGCTCCATCGCCGTCCGGTTCGCCACCTGGAAGGAGCGCGGGGTGCTCATCGGCGGCACGGCCGTCGGCACCCTCGTGGTCGGCGCCCTGTTCTCCGCCGTCCCGGACCTGTCCTGGAACCCCTGGCCCGACGCCTACATCTTCGTCGGCACCCTCGCGGCGATGGTCGCCCAGGCCCGCGGCCTGGTCGAGTTCTGGTTCGCCTGGCTGCTGGTCGACGTGGTCGGCGTACCCCTCGCGTTCAGCAGTGGTCTGGCCTTCTCCGGCCTCGTGTACGTCATCTACCTCGCGCTCGTCCTGTGGGGCATGCGCGACTGGTGGCTGCGGTCGCGCATCGCGGCCTCGCAGCCCGTCATGGAAGGAGCCCCGGCATGAGCGCGGCACCGGTTTGGTACAGCACGGGTCACGAGGAAGACGCTTCCGACCTCGCCCTCGACCCCGTCGAGGCGGCCATCCGCGACATCGCCGCCGGGCGGCCCGTCGTGGTCGTCGACGACGAGGACCGCGAGAACGAGGGCGACCTCGTCATCGCGGCCGAGAAGGCCACGCCCGAGATCATCGCCTTCATGATGAGCGAGTGCCGCGGCCTGATCTGCGCGCCCATGGAGGGCGACGAGCTCGACTGCCTCCAGCTCCCGCAGATGGTCGAGAACAACACCGAGTCGATGCGGACGGCCTTCACCGTCTCCGTCGACGCGAGCGGCGCGCACGGCGTCACCACCGGCATCTCGGCCGCCGACCGCGCCACCACGCTCCAGATGCTCGCCGCGGGCACGTACCAGCCCACCGACTTCGTGCGGCCGGGCCACATCTTCCCGCTGCGCGCCAAGTCCGGCGGCGTCCTGGTCCGCAACGGCCACACCGAGGCCGCGGTCGACCTGGCCCGCCTCGCGGGCCTGCGCCCGGCAGGCGCGATCGTCGAGATCGCGGGCGAGGACGGCACGATGCTCCGCCTGCCGGAGCTGATCCCGTTCGCCCGCAAGCACGGCCTGACGATCATCTCCATCGAGGACCTGATCGCCTACCGCAGCAGCTCCGAGCCCACGGTCCGCCGCGAGGCCGAGGTCCACCTGCCCACCGCCTTCGGCGACTTCACGGCGTACGGCTACCGCTCCACCGTCGACGGCGTCGAGCACGTCGCCCTCGTCCACGGTGAGGTCGGCGAGGGCGAGGACGTCCTGGTCCGCATCCACTCGGAGTGCCTGACCGGCGACGTCTTCCACTCGCTGCGCTGCGACTGCGGCCCGCAGCTGGAGACGTCCATGCGGCGCATCACGGACGAGGGCCGCGGCGTCGTCGTCTACCTCCGCGGCCACGAAGGGCGCGGCATCGGCCTGCTCTCCAAGCTGCGCGCCTACGAACTCCAGGAGCGCGGCAGCGACACCCTGGACGCCAACCTGGAACTCGGCCTGCCCGCCGACGCCAGGGACTACGGCGCGGGCGCCCGCATCCTGGACGACCTCGGCATCCGCAGCGTGCGCCTGATGACGAACAACCCCGACAAGACCGACGCGGTGATCCGGCACGGCCTGAAGGTCACCGGACGCGAGCCCATGGCGGTCCAGGCGGGCGAGCACAACCTCCGTTACCTGCGCACCAAGCGGGACCGGATGGGTCACGACCTGCCCTGGCTGGACACCACCCCCGAGGTGTCCGCCTGCGGCAACCAGTAAGCAGAACCGGCCTACGAGAAGTACCGGCACACGACAACCAGGAGAAGCGCGTGAGCGGCAAGGGTGCACCCGAACTGAGTGTGAAGAACTGCGGAGACCTGCGGGTCGCGGTGATCGCCGCCCAGTGGCACGAGAAGGTCATGGACGGCCTCGTCGACGGCGCGCTGCGCGCCCTGCACGAGCTCGGCATCAGCGAGCCGACCGTCCTGCGTGTACCCGGCAGCTTCGAGCTGCCGGTCGTCGCCAAGGTCCTCGCCGGACGCGGCTACGACGCGATCGTGGCGCTCGGCGTCGTCATCCGCGGCGGAACCCCGCACTTCGAGTACGTGTGCCAGGGCGTCACCCAGGGCCTGACCCAGGTCAGCATCGACACCGGCGTCCCCGTCGGCTTCGGCGTCCTCACGTGCGACACCGAGGAGCAGGCCCTGGACCGGGCGGGCATCGAGGGCTCCCGCGAGGACAAGGGGCACGAAGCGGTCACCGCGGCCGTGGCCACCGCGACCACGCTGCGTACGATCTCCGAACCCTGGCGGTGAGCGGGGCCGGGGAGCCGCGTAAAGTAAGCGACATCATGTCCAAGAAGACTTTCGAGGAGCTCTTCACCGAGCTCCAGCACAAGGCCGCCAACGGCGACCCCGCCACGTCGCGCACCGCCGAGCTGGTCGACAAGGGCGTCCATGCCATCGGCAAGAAGGTCGTCGAGGAGGCCGCCGAGGTCTGGATGGCCGCCGAGCACGAGGGCAAGGAAGCCGCGGCCGAGGAGATCTCCCAGCTCCTCTACCACGTACAGGTGATGATGGTCGCCCGCGGCATCTCCCTCGACGACGTGTACGCCCACCTCTGAGCCGTACGCCCCACCGTCTCCAACTCCCCATCAACGCGAAGGAATCCGTCCTCATGCTGCGCATCGCCGTTCCCAACAAGGGTTCACTGTCCGGACCTGCGTCGGCGATGCTCCATGAGGCCGGGTACCAGCAGCGCAAGGAGTCCAAGGAGCTCGTCCTCGTCGACCCGGACAACGAGGTCGAGTTCTTCTACCTCCGGCCCAAGGACATCGCGATCTATGTCTCGGCCGGCAAGCTCGACATCGGCATCACCGGCCAGGACCTCCTGATCGACTCCGGCGCCAACGCCGAGACGATCCTGCCGCTCGGCTTCGCCCGCTCCACCTTCCGCTTCGCGGCGAAGCCGGGCACGGCCAGCACCATCGCGGACCTCGCGGGCATGACCGTCGCGACCTCGTACGAGGGCATCGTCGCCAAGCACCTCGCGGACAGCGGCATCGACGCCTCCGTCGTCCACCTCGACGGCGCCGTCGAGACCGCCATCGAGCTGGGCGTCGCCCAGGTCATCGCGGACGTCGTGGAGACCGGCACCTCGCTGCGCAACGCGGGACTCGAGGTGTTCGGCGAGCCGATCATGAAGTCCGAGGCGGTCGTCATCCGCCGTACCGGCGCCGGCACCGACGACCCCAAGGTCCAGCAGTTCCTGCGCCGCCTCCAGGGCGTCCTGGTCGCCCGCGCGTACGTGATGATGGACTACGACTGCCGGGCCGAGCACCTGGAGCAAGCCGTCGCCCTCACCCCGGGCCTCGAGTCGCCGACGATCTCGCCCCTGCACAACGAGGGCTGGGTCGCCGTCCGCTCCATGGTCCCGGCCAAGGAGGCCCAGCGGATCATGGACGACCTGTACGCCATCGGGGCGCGGGCCATCCTGACCACGGCCATCCACGCCTGCCGCCTCTGAACCGGCAGGAGAACCCGCCTCATGTCCGAGCTTCCCGAGCTCCCCGCCCTGCCCGTGACCTTCCGGCCCGGCCGGACCCGAGCCGTCCTGCTCACCGCGGGCGTCGCCATCCTGGTGGTGCTCACGGTGATCGCCCTGCTCATCCCGGGACTCAGCCCGGGGGAGCGGCTCAGCTTCATCTTCACCGGTGTGCTGCTCCTCGGTGTCCTGATGCTCCTGGGCAGGCCCAAGGTCGTCGCCGACGAGTCCGGCGTGACGGTCGTCAACATCGCCACCAGCAGGCGCCTGGCCTGGGCGGAGATCGTCCAGGTCAACCTGCGGCCGGGAGACCCATGGGTCTTCCTCAACCTCACTGACGGCACCAGCCTCCCCGCCATGGGCATCCAGCCGGGCATCGCCAAGCAGCGGGCCATCAGCGACGCCCGCGCGCTGCGTGCCCTCGCCGAGGCCCGCTCGCCGCAGGGCTGACGTTTGTGGCCGGGTCTTGATTAATCTGGTGGCGGGGCACGCAAGGTGTGCCGCCCCGCCCCTGTCGGGCCCGCCCGGTCCACAGGGGCTCCTGCTACCCGAGGAGTGACTCCCTCCGGCGATGGACGGTTCGTCCTGTAGTACATGCGCCGCCCCCTCCCGACATACCGGGACAGGCAAGACCAGGGAGGCGGCGGCATGACGACTTCCCTGCTGCTTCTCGGGGCGGCATTCCTGCTGATTCTCGCCAACGGCTTCTTCGTGGCCGCCGAGTTCGGACTCGTCACCGTGGAGCGCCCGGACGCCGAGAAGGCCGCGGCCGAAGGTGACCGACGGGCCCGTACGGTCGTCGACGCCCTGAAGGAGCTGTCCTTCCAGCTCTCCGGCACCCAGCTCGGCATCACCATCACCTCGCTCGTGGTCGGCATGCTCGCCGAACCGGCGCTCGCGCATCTGCTCGCGGGCCCCTTCACGGCGACCGGCCTCCCGGAAGGCGCCGTACCGAGCGTCTCCGTGGTCGTGGGGATGCTCCTGGCGTCCGCCGTGCAGATGGTGATCGGCGAGCTGGTGCCCAAGAACTGGGCGGTGTCCAAGCCGCTCCAGGTCGCACGGTTCGTCGCGGGTCCGCAGTATGTTTTCTCGCGGCTCCTGAGGCCCGTGATCTCCCTCCTGAACGCCACGGCCAACCGGCTCGTGCGGCTGTTCGGCGTCGAGCCCGCCGAGGAGCTCGCTTCGGCGCGCACCCCCGGCGAGCTGGTCTCCCTCGCCCGGCACTCGGCCCAGGCGGGCACCCTCGAACAGGACACCGCGGACCTGTTCGTGCGCACGCTCTCCCTCGGCGAGCTGACCGCGCAGCACGTCATGACCCCGCGCGTGAAGGTCAGCGCGCTGCAGACGTCGGCCACCGCCGAGGACGTGGTGAACCTGACCCGCGCCACCGGGCTCTCACGCTTCCCCGTCTACCGCGAGCGCATCGACGAGATCGTCGGCATGGTGCACCTCAAGGACGCCCTCGCGGTCCCGGCCCACGAGCGCCTGCGGGCGCCCGTCGGCCGCATCGCGCAGGCGCCGCTCCTGGTCCCGGAGACGCTTCCCGTGCGGCAGCTCCTCGAGCAACTGCGCAGCGAGCAGCCGATAGCCGTCGTCGTCGACGAGTACGGCGGCACGGCCGGCGTGGTCACCCTGGAGGACATCGTCGAGGAACTCGTCGGCGAGGTCCGCGACGAGCACGACCTGCTCGATCTGCCCGAGATCGCCCCGGCGCCGGCCGAGGACGGCCGCCCCGCGTGGGACGCCGACGGCAGCTGCCGCGTCGACACGCTCCAGCGCATCGGACTCGACGTCCCCGAGGGGCCGTACGAGACCGTGGCGGGGCTCGTCGCCGATCTGCTCGGCCGTATCCCCGCCCCCGGTGACCGGGCCGAACTCCCCGGCTGGCGGCTCGCGGTGCGCCAGGTCGACCACTACCGCGCCGCGCGTGTCCGTCTCGTACGGACCGTGCAGGCTCCGGAAGTCCTGAGCGCGGCGGAGGCCGCCCGATGAGCATGATCCAACTCCTGTTCGCCCTGCTCCTCGTCCTCGCGAACGGCTTCTTCGTCGGGGCCGAGTTCGCGCTCGTCTCCGTGCGCCGCAGCCAGATCGAACCGCTGGGCGGCAAGCGGGCCCGTCAGGTCCTCTACGGCCTGGAGCACCTGCCGCAGATGATGGCCGCCGCCCAGTTCGGCATCACTATCTGCTCGTTGACGCTCGGCGCGGTCGCCGAGCCCACCGTCGCGCATCTCCTGGAGCCCGTCTTCGAGGCGGCGCACATCCCCGAAGGGGCGATCCATCCGCTCGGGTACGCCATCGCGCTCGCCGTGGTGGTCTTCCTCCACCTCGTCATCGGCGAGATGGTCCCGAAGAACCTCGCGATGGCCGCCCCCGAGAAGACCGCGCTCTGGTTCAGCCCCGGCCTCGTCGCCTTCGCCCGCCTCTGCCGTCCGGTCACGGTGGCGCTCGGGGCGTGCGCACGCGTCGTGCTCAGGCTCTTCGGGGTCGAGCCCAAGGACGAGGTCGAGGCCGTCTTCACCAGCGAGCAGCTCAACCGCCTCGTCGGCGACTCGGGCCAGGCGGGGCTGCTCGAACCCGAGGAGCAGGAGCGCCTGGAGGACGCCCTGGAGCTCGGCTCGCGCCAGGTGACGGACGTCCTGCTCGACCGGGCCTCGCTGGTGACGGTCGGCGCCGGGGCCACCCCGGCGCAGGTCATCGAACTCACCGGGCGCACCGGTTACTCCCGTTTCCCGGTCCGCGCGGAGAACGGCGCCTTCATGGGCTACCTCCACGTGAAGGACGTACTCGACCTGACCGACGGCATGGAGCCGGACCGGGCGGTGCCGCAGCAGGTCTGGCGCCCGATGACGACGCTGCGGGCCGAACTCCCCCTGGACGATGCCCTGACGGTGATGCGCCGCGCCGCGACGCATCTGGCACAGGTCGCCGACGCGTCGGGCAAGGTGCTCGGCCTGGTCGCCCTGGAGGACGTACTGGAGCTGCTGGTGGGCGAGGTCCGCGACCCGGCGCACCGGGTGGCGGTGCCGCGCAGGCCTCAGGAGGTCAGGGACGGCGCCCTGGTGTGAGCGGCGGGGCCCAGGGTCCCCGGGGAGTCAGATCCCCGGCGGGCTCTGCGGCCCCCGCCCCGAAAGCACCTCGCCGTAGGCCTGCATCAGGTCGGGGAGCCGCAGCGTCGACAGGTCGTCACGGCTCGGTTCGCCGGAATAGCCGGTCAGGCGCAGGTCGCGGTAGGCGCAGCTCTTCTCGTAGAGCGTGCGCAGGAAGCGGCCGTTGCCCAGTTCGTCGATCCACGCCTGGTCGACGACGTGTCCGCTGATGGAGCGCAGCTCGTCGAGCGCCTCCTCGTCCCACACATCGCCGTTGTCGGCGGCCAGGACCTCACCGATCGAGGTGAGCTCCAGGGGGCGGTACGAGGGGAAGTCCACGCGGGTCGTGAAGCGGGAGGAGAGCCCGGGGTTGGCGGCGAGCAGGCGGTCCATGCCCTCGGGGTAGCCCGCGAGGATCACGACCAGGTGGTCGCGGTTGTCCTCGGCGCGCTTGAGCAGCACCTGGAGCGCCTCATCGCCGTACGCGTCGCCCTTGCCGTAGCCCGAGTTGGACAGGGAGTACGCCTCGTCGACGAACAGGACGCCGCCGATCGCCGAGTCGATCAGTTCGTTCGCCTTCACGGCGGTCTGGCCCAGATACTCGCCGACCAGGTCCGCCCGCTGCGCCTCCACCAGGTGGTCGCCGCCGAGCAGGCCGAGCGCGTAGAACGCACGCCCCAGGATGCGGGCCACGGTGGTCTTGCCGGTGCCCGAGGGGCCGGAGAAGACGAAGTGTCGTTTCGGCGGCTGCACGGGCAGGCCCTGCGCGGTCCGCAGGCGCGCCATGTTCAACTGCGCCGAGAGCGCCTTGACCTGCCGCTTGACCGGTTCGAGGCCGACCATCCCCTCCAGTTCGGCGAGCGCGGCCTCCAGGAGCGCGGGGTCGGTGGGCCCCGGCGGGAGCTGCTGCAGCCCCGGCTGGATGGGGATCACGGCCTTCTCGCGCACCGATTCGGTCTCGGACGGGCCGCCGGTGGGCGGCAGTTCGGGCTCGGTGACCTTCAGGTCGCGGCCCTCGGTGCCGAAGAGCGGATCGATCCCGTCGGGGCCGTCCATCACGTCCTGCCCGAAGCCGGTCAGGGCGATCGCCGCCAGGTCGGTGACTTCGTCGTATCCGTCGCCCTCGGAGATCGCCGCGAGCCGCGCGGAGGTGTCCATGAAGGAGGGATCCACCCGGTGCACCGCGCGGTAGAGCGGCAGGGCCGCCGCCGAGCGGCCCGTGCCCTCGTGCGCGCGGGCCAGCCAGTAGCGAAGCTCCTTGCGCTGCGGCTGCTCGCTGCGGCAGCGCATCAGGGCGGCGGAGAGCAGCGGCTCCGCCTGGCCGTACATCTCCAGGCGTACGCGGGCCATGCCTCCGAAGAGGCCCGCCTCGATGCCGAGCATCGCGTCGTCGATCAGCGAGTCCGTGTGCCGGACCAACTGCTCCCAGTCCTTGACCAGATAGGAACGGCAGGCGTGCAGGAACCGCACCTGCGGATCCGCGTCGACCGGCGGCAGGCCCGCCAACGCCCGGTCCAGCTCCGGGACATGACGTCCGTCCAGCCAGTGCGAGGCGTGCGCGAGCAGCAGGTCACGCGTGCTCTCCAGGACGGGCTGCACCCACCAGCCCAGCCAGTACCAGGAGTTGAGCGTGCGTCCGTGCCGGGTGCGCTGTTCCCCGAACCTGTCCCGGTGCTGGAACATCCGCAGCAGTGCCGTCGTCGTGTCGATGCGCAGCGCGTGCAGTCCGAGCCAGCCGTCGGCCATCCCCGGATCCATCCGCACCGCGGCCCGGAACTCCTCCTCCGCCTGCGGATAGGCGCCCATCGTGTAGGCGTCGACGCCCCTCAGCCAGGCGAGGTCGGCCGGGGCGGGTGAGCCCACCGCGTCGAAGTCCATCACGTCCCCCACAAACCGTGCCCCCGTTTGTGTACCGCCGGGCCGGTGCCCGTCGGCAACTTCGCTGAACCGCCGTGCTGCGGACGGACGTTGAACCGGCGCGCGGAGCAGCCGTCCGTAAGTCGCACCGAAAGGCATCGTACCTGCGGAGGAGCGCTCGGCCGTAGGGTGCCGCAGCGCGGGATCAGGCAGGTGAAGAGGGGCCTCTTCGTCACCGAGGGTGAGCGAAAGGCGGCTCGCAGCGTCCGGAATGCGCGCTCGGAGGGCAGTACGAAGCCCCCGATCACGGGGGAACAACCGGGGGCTTCGCGTCTGCGGGCGACCCCGAAAGGCCGCACATTCAGAACGTAAGTCCTGTAAGGGCCCTGGGTCAAGCCGAGTTGAGGCACTCGCGGAAACTGGCGCGAACTTCTGGGAGCGCTCTTCGGGAGGTTCAGCGGATCGCCTCCGGTCCCTCACTCTCCGTGACAATTTGGCGCTGCGCATCCGCCTCATCCGGCCCTCGCAGCACCTCATATCCCTCTCGGCACTGTCGCACCAAAGACTGAGCGAAGGGGCGTGAAGGGTCTTTCGTGAAGTGTTGGCGCTCCGCGGGTTCCCACCCGTCCCAGAAGTCGCTCTGGACCGCCCCGTCCCGGCGGCGCCCCCTGCCCCAGGCCTCGTGCTGGGGCAGCTCCATCCACAGCAGTCGCGCCAGGAACGGGCGCAGGGCGCGGCGGCCCGCGCCGACCCCCTCGACGAGGACCACGGGAGCCGGCGGCAGGGCGCGGACCTCCGGTCCGAAGCGGCGCTCGTGCCAGTCGTACGTCTCGTAGTGCGCCGTTTCGCCGCGCGAGAGTGGCACGACGACCTGCCGCCGCAGCCGCTCCGTCCAGTCGAACAGGGCGTCGTGGCTCGCGATGTCGTCGAGGCGCAGGACGGGCGCGCCGCCCAGCGCGTCGGCGAGGCGGTCGGCGAAGGTCGACTTGCCGGAGCCCGCGTGCCCGTCGACGGCGACGAGGCGGACCGGGCCGCAGGACGGCGGCAGGCGCAGCAGCTCCGCTGCGACGCGGGCCAGGGGAGTGGGAGTGGCGTGTGCGGTGGCGTGTGCGGTCATCACGGGCAAGCGTACGGGTGCGGAATTCCTCGCTCCGCGCGCCGTCGCAGCTCACGCCAGTGGTCGAGGCCAATATTGACGGAAGCGGTGATGGTCGAAGCGCTGGCAGAAGTCGGCGTGCAGCAGCCATAGTTGGCCTACCGCCGTGCATCTGACCTGCCCCTTCCGGACCCGTCCGGAGCCCACGTCGACTGGGGGTCCCCGCCATGGACCGAGCTGATGACATGTCCCGCAGAACCGTCCTCACCGCGGCCGCGGCCGTGGCAGCGCTGGCCGCCACCGCGAGCCCGGCACTCGCGTCGGGCGGCCTCGCCGGCGCCCCGCGCGCGAAGCGACCGGTGAGCAACCGCTTCTGGTCCTCGTCCGCGGACTGGGGCGCCGGCACCGCCGAGGGCACCCGTGCCGTCTCCGGAGCCCGTCCGGCCGTGGAGATCGCCGAGGCCGCGGGCACCACCGAGTACGCCGATCCGCACACCGGCAAGACCGCCACCTGGGAGTACGCCCGGTGGACCTCGCCCGTGCACCGGCCCACCGTCCCCGCGACGGAGGTCATCGCCTCCTGGAACGCCCGCACACCCACCGGGACGTGGCTCCAGGTCGAGCTCCAGGGAACGTACTCGGACAAGGCGAAGACTCCGTGGTACGTCCTCGGCCGCTGGACCTCGGGCGACGACAAGGACAAGGACATCCGCCGTACGTCGGTCGACGACCAGAGCGACGGCAAGTCGAGCATCTGGACGGACACCTTCGCCATCGACGACACGACGACGTCCCTGCGCCTCGTCTCGTACAAGCTGCGCCTGACCCTGTACCGCAAGCCGGGCGCCACCGAGACGCCCACCGTGTGGCGGCTCGGCGCGATGGCGTCCGCCGTCCCCGACCGCTTCACGGTCCCGGCGTCGAAGCCGGGTCTCGCCGAGGAACTGACGGTCCCGCGCTACTCGCAGGAGACCCACGTCGGCCAGTATCCGGAGTACGACAACGGCGGCGAGGCCTGGTGCAGCCCCACCTCCTCGCAGATGATCATCGAGTTCTGGGGCCGCAAGCCGACCGCCGACGACCTCGCCTGGGTCGACCCGTCCTACGCCGACCCCCAGGTGTGCCACGCGGCTCGCCACACCTTCGACTACCAGTACGCGGGCTGCGGCAACTGGCCCTTCAACGCGGCCTACGCGTCGACGTACAAGGACTTCCAGGCCGTGGTCACCCGCCTCACCTCGCTCACGGAGCTGGAGTCGCTGATCGCCGCGGGCATCCCGGCCATAACGTCGCAGTCGTTCCTCAAGGAGGAGCTGACGGGCGCCGGTTACGGCACGGCGGGCCACCTGATGACGGTGATCGGCTTCACGCCGAAGGGCGACGTGATCGCCAACGACCCGGCATCGCCGAGCAACGAGGCGGTGCGCCGGGTCTACAAACGCCGCGAGTGGGAGAACATCTGGCTCCGTACGAAGCGGAAGAACGCGGAGGGGAAGGTCGTCTCCGGCACGGGAGGCGTCTGCTACCTGTACTTCCCGGCGAAGCTCACGGCGAAGCAGAAGGCGGCGCTGGCTGGGGTGGGGATCCGCTGAGGCAGCGGAAAGGCC
Source organism: Streptomyces sp. Je 1-332 (assembly GCF_040730185.1). Taxonomy (NCBI): domain Bacteria; kingdom Bacillati; phylum Actinomycetota; class Actinomycetes; order Kitasatosporales; family Streptomycetaceae; genus Streptomyces; species Streptomyces sp. Je 1-332. Next base: position 1,263,104 of record NZ_CP160402.1, on the reverse strand, counting down.
GGGCTGAGCCGATCAGTGGCCATGGCGGCGGCCCCTCCCGTTCGTTCGGGAGGGGCCGCCGTGTGTCCATCGGGGTGCTGCTGGGCTACTTCGCGTCGGATGTGCCCCGTCGCATTCGGGCCGCCTTCTCGTCGACCTCGTCCTGGGGTGTGCCTGCCTGGACGACGATCACCGCCTGGGTGCCGTCCGGCAGTGTCGCCTCGCGCATCTCCGTGCCCAGCAGCGGTGGACGCCTCCGCTCTCGCGTTACGTCCTCGTCGTCTGACATGAGACCTCCCAGTTCGGCGGGAATCCCAACGTAGACCTGGAGCGCTCGTGGAATCCGTCGCACCGGCGGTCGGCGGCGTTCTTCACACGAACGCCGCCGCCAGACGACGGATATGCCTCAGCCCTGGACCGGGTCTACCACCCAGTCCGGGTGTCCCGGCATGGGCGGTGTCTTCGAGCCGTACAGCCATGGCCGCAGGAAGCCTTCCAGGTCCTCGCCCGCCACCTTCGACGCCAGGTCGATGAACTGCTGGGTGCTTGCCGTCCTACCGCGGAAATCGCGCACCCACGCTCGCTCGATCTTCTCGAACTTCGCGGTGCCGACCTGCTCCCGCAGGGCGTACAGGACCAGGGCCGAGCCGTCGTACCGCATGCGTTTGAAGAGGTTCGGCTCGGTCGGTTCGGCGGGGGCGCCGAAGTCGTGGCGCCACTGGTCGTGCGCGGCGTACGCCGTCTTCATGGCGGCCTCGAAGCTGTCGCCGCCGTGCTCCTCGGAGAACATCCGCTCGTAGAAGCGGGCGTGCCCCTCGCTCACCCACAGGTCGGACCAGCTCTTCAGGGCCACGCTGTCGCCGAACCACTGGTGGGTCAGCTCGTGCACCATGTTCCGCTCGGCGTCGACCTTCGTGCCGAGCAGGTCCGCCTTCGGGATGAGGGAGAGCGTCTGGGTCTCCAGGGCGACGGCCAGGTCCGTGTCGCCGACCAGGAGCCCGTAGCGGTCGAAGGGGTAGGGGCCGAGCTTCTCCTGGAGCCAGGTGAGGTGGTCGGGCGTGAGTTCGCGGTACTCCGCTGTCGGCTCGACCAGGGCGTCCGGGACCACGTCTCGGAGGGGCAGGCCGCCGGGACCCTTGCCGTCGATCAGCTTGAACTTGCCGACCGCCAGCTGCACCAGCTGCGTGGACAGCGGCTGTTCGGAGTCGTACGTCCAGCGCACCCGGTCACCGGGGCGTTCCGTGCGGTTCACCAGCTTGCCGTTGGCGACCGCGGTCAGGTCCTTCGGCGTGGTGATGCGGAAGGTGATCGGCGCACGCTGGCTGGGGTGGTCGTTCGCCGGGAAGATCAACCGGGCCCCGTTCGGCTGCGGATAGACCACCGTGCCGTCGGCGGTGGGGATCCAGCCGTAGTCCTCGATGGCGTCGTCGCGGTGCCGCGTCTGCGTCGGGTCGGCGGTGTACGTGACCTTGGCGGTGAACGAACGGCCCTTCGCGATCGCGGACTTGGGCGTGACCGTCAGCTCGTCGCCGACGCGGGACGTGCGCGCGGTCGAGCCGTCGACCTGCACGCCGTGCAGGGTGTTGCCCCCGAAGTCCAGGTTGAAGCGGGACAGCGACTGGGTGGCGGTCGCCTTGATCGTCGCCGTGGCCTCGAACGGCGTCTTGGGGGCCTGCCAGTCGAAGTCGAGGGCGTAGCGGTCGACGCGGTATCCGCCGTTCCCGTCCAGCGGGAACATCGGGTCGCCCAGGCCGGGCGCTCCGGGTGAGGGCGTCCCGGGTGCGGACGGCGCGGCCTGTGACGCCGTGCCGGTGAGGGCCGCCGTCACGGTGACGGCGACCGCGAGGGCGAATCGCGCTCTGCGGTGGGGCGTCCGGTACCGCCGGTGCGTCCGGTGCGTGCTCATCGGGAACCTTTCGGTCGGAAGGTTGCGCGGACGAGCGGTGGGGGGTGCGCCTGGGGGTGTGCCCCACCACGTGTAGTGAGACGCACGGCACTCGGCCCGAGTTGCACGGGATCTGGGCGGTGAGTGACCAAGCTCTCGCCCGCGACGGCGGAATCCGATGGCAAGGTGGTTGGGTCAGTGGGGGGAGTCCGTTGCCGGACGTCGCGTCTAGAGGCGTGACGCATACGTATCGAGTGATGCCATGACCGCTGCCACAGCCACAGCCACTGCCACCGCACAGCCCCGGGCCACCACGCGCACCGGCGGCCCCAAGGAAGACGGCCCGAAGGTGCTCGAGCACGTCCTCGGCTGGACGCTCGTCGTCGTCCTCGCGATGCTCGTCACGCAGATCGGTCTGTTGTGATCCCGGTTGTGACCCCGGTCTCGGTCACGCAGTCCGGTCTGATGTGACCCCGGTCTCGTCGCGTTCCGGGTTGCCCCGGTCGGCGTCGAGATCCGCGCGCCAGTGCCGGTGCGGCACCCCCACCAGCCCGTAGAGCAGCCGCACGGGCGAGCGTCGCGACAGCAGCGTCAGCCCCGCGATGACCGCGAACAGCGGCAGACCGAGCCACCCGCCCAGGAGGCGGACGAGGACGCTCGCGACGAGCGCGCCGACGAACGGCAGGCCGTAGACCCCGGCCGCCGCGACGGCGATCGCCAGGAACCGGTGGACTTTCCGGTCCTCGTCCGCGCCGGGCAGCGACCAGCCCTCCATCAGCCAGCCGGTCTCCGTCAGCAGCATGGTGCCGATCAGGCCCGCGCCGAAGACCAGCAGCGCGAGAAACGTTCCGGACGTCAGGAAGTCCAGTACGTGGTTGACCACGCTGTCCCGCCGCCAGCCGGCGAAGTCCCGCGCGCCGGGCGAGAGGAACCGCTCGTACCCCCTGCCGTCCCAGCCGTGGACCAGCGTCCCGAACAGCAGGAAGTACCCGCCCACGCACTGGAGATACGCCCAGTAGCCCGCCCCCACCAGGATGAGCCCCTGCGCCACGAGGAACCCGGTGATCGCCGCGACGGGCAGCCCGCCCGCGTAGAAGAGCACGAACCCCGCCCACACGCCCTCGTGCCCGTCAGCGACATGCATGGTCGCCCACGCGGGGTTCTGCCACAGCAGGAAAAGCCCCGTCGGCACCATCAGGACCGCCGCGAAGAGCGCGGTGAGCGCGAGATACGGATTGGCGGCACGGCTGCGCGTCCGCGGCCCCTCACCCGCGTTGATCCGCTCCCACACCTGGAGCTGCCGGGCCGCGGAGAGCGCGAACGTGGCGCCGATCGCGTACGCCCAGAAGAGGGCGGCCTGGATCTGGATCATGCCGATGCCTTCAGGGTGAGCCCGCCCGCGACGGTCAAGTCCGAGGTGACCAGGGCCTGTTCGGCCTGTACGTCGGTCATGAAGACGAACGGCGGCACGATGGGCGGCACCGGCAGCTTGTCGGGCGTAAAGGTCAGACAGAGCAGCCCCTCCAGGCAGCCCTTGAACTTGGTCAGATAGAGCGTGACCGAGCCGCTGAGGTCCAAGGTGTCGGCGCCCAGGGAGAGTTCCTCGCTCCCGTCGTGCGTCTTCAGCCGATAGTCGGTGAGCGAGGCGGCCTTCATCTTCAGCACCATGACCTTCAACGGCCCGTCAGCCGTGGGAACTTCGCGCACACCGGCCAGCAGGAACCCCTTCGGCGAGAAGAGCGTGGTGGTGACGGTCGGCGGAGTCCTCCCCGCCGTGATGGCCTCGCCGGGCGCCGCCCTCGCCGGACTCCCGCCCCACAGCGTCGCCCCCACGATGACCACCGGAAGCAGCACACCGAGCGTCCGCGTCCCCTGGCCGTCCCGCACCTTCGGCCGCTCAGGGTCCTCCGCGTCCTCCTCGGCCACCGGCGTCCACCCGAAGCCCATCGCGCTGCCGACGATGCCGAGCACCATGCCCACCAGGAAGCCGCCGAGATTCGTGGCCGCGAACGAAAGCACCGACAGGATCAGGGCGTTGACGCTCACATAGTGGTGGGCGTGCGGCAGCAGCCACAGGAAGATCCCGGCGGCGATCAGGGCGAGCCCGATGCCGATCGCCGCGAGCCCGCCGAGCCCCAGGCTGACCAGAACCGTCAGCGGCGACAGCGGCACGAGGAGCAGCTCAGCGCCGCCAAGGACCAGCAGCAGGCCGCCCCAGAAGGGCCGTGTCCGCCGCCACCTGCGCAGCACCCTGCGTGCTTCCGGCAGTGGCAGCCGCCTGTCGAGCCACCCGCCGCCGTCCCTGCCCCACGCTCTGACTCCGGCTCTTCGGCCGCCGGTCAGAAGCACTTCTTGCCGCCGATGCTGACATCGACCTTCATGCCCTTGAGCCGGAAGTTCCCGCCGGTCGCCGACCAGGCGTTGGACTTCACCCCCGAGACGGTGATGTCGCCGGCCTGCAGCCCGAACTTCCCCCTCTCGCCCTTGACTCCGGGCACCTCGTCGAGAGTCGACGCGTCCCGGCCGATCTCCGCCGTGCCGAAGCGCGCGTCGCCCTCCAGGTCCTCGCCGTCGATGATGAGATTGCTGGCGGTGACCTTGCCCGCCGATCCGCCCGCGGTCAGCTTGAACACCACGGTGCCCACCGGGGTCTTCACCTCGGCGGCCTGGCAGATGTCGGACAGGGTCGCGTCACCGATACCGAGGAGCGCCACCGGGTGCCCCTTGCCGTCGATGTCCCGGTCGGTCTGTACGTAGGAGGACAGGCCCTCGCTGGTGAGCTTGCCGGATGACACCTGGAAGCTGGTGCCGGAGACGGCGAAGGAGGCAGCGAGCGCCCCCTCGGCCATCACGGAGGCCATCGCGCCGACGGCCAGGACGGCCGGCAGGGCGACGACGGCCGTCTTCTTCCAAGAGGTTCTGCCTTCGCGCAAAGGGGTACGCGCTGCGCTCATGAGTCTTCCTCCCGTACGGCGGTCCATGTGCGTAGGGGGAGTGCGTGAGAGAGCGCCGTCGGACGCAGAACCGGCAGGTGGCGTTGGTTCTGCCATACTGCGGATTCCCGAGGCAGTTGGAGACTAGGGCCGAAATTGAATAATAGTCAACAGCGCGGCACCGACCGTCCCGCGGACGCCCGCCCGCAGGCGCGCGGCACCGACCGTTCGGTGGCGCGACGCGCCGAACTCATCACCATCGGGCGGAAGTTGTTCGCCGACACGTCCTACGACGCGCTCTCGATGGACGACATCGCCAAGCAGGCGTCCGTCGCCAAGGGGTTGATCTACTACTACTTCAAGTCCAAACGCGGCTACTACCTCGCGATCATCGAGGACTCCGTCGCGGAGCTGGTCGCGCGTGCCGGACGCCACGACGATCTGCCGCCCGTGGAACGGGTGCACAGCACGATCGACGGCTATCTGCGCTACGCCGAGCACCACCAGGCCGCGTTCCGCACCATCATCAGCGGCGGCGTCGGCTTCGACGCCGAGGTGCACGCCATACGCGACGGCGTGCGCGAGGCCCTGATCGGCGCGATCGCCGACGGAGCGTACGGCCGTCGCGACATCCCGGAGCTGGCGCGCACGGCACTGCTCGGCTGGCTGTGCAGCGTCGAGGGCGTCGCGCTCGACTGGATCGGCAGCCGGGGTCTGACGCGCGAGACGGTGTGTGACCTGCTGGTGCGGACCCTCGGTGACACCCTGCGCGTCATCGAGGAGTTCGAGCCGTCCTTCCCGGCACCGCCGCGTTCATGAGCAGGTGCTCATGAGGAAGGGGCGGGAGCCCTACGGCCCTCGCCCCCAACTCGCGCGTAGAACTGCTCAGTTGATGGCCTTGATCAGTTCACCGTCCGCCGTGTCGCCGCTCAGCTCCCAGAAGAAGGTGCCGCCGAGACCCGCCTGGTTCTTGTAGTCCATCTTCCCCGCGATGGTCGCCGGAGTGTCATAGCTCCACCAGTTGGTCCCGCAGTGCGCGTACGCGGTCCCGCCGACCGTGCCGTTGGCCGGGCACTTGGTCTTGAGTTCCTTGTAGTCGTCGATGCCCGCCTCGTACTTGCCCGCGGCGGCCCCGGTGGCGGTGCCGCCGGGCTCCTTCTGCGTGACACCCGTCCAGCCGCGGCCGTAGAAGCCGATGCCGAGGAGCAGCTTGTCGGAGGGGATGCCGAGGCCCTGGAGCTTCTTGATGGTGGCGTCGGTGTTCCAGTTGGCCTTGGGCGCGCCCTCGTACGTCTTCAGGGGCGAGTGCGGGGCGGTCGGGCCCTTCGCCTCCCAGGCGCCGAAGTAGTCGTACGTCATCGGGTTGTACCAGTCGACGTACTGGGCGGCCCCCGCGTAGTCGGCGGCGTCGATCTTCCCGCCCTCCTCCGCGTCGGCAGGGATCGCCGCGGTGACGAGGTTGTCGCCGCCGAACTTCGAACGCACCGCGGACATCAGGTCCTTGTACGCCGCGCGCCCACTGGTGTCACAGGTCAGACCGCAGGCGTTGGGGTACTCCCAGTCGATGTCGATGCCGTCGAAGACATCGGCCCACTTCGAGTTCTCGACCAGGTCGTAGCAGGACTGGGCGAAGGCCGCCGGGTTCTTGGCCGCCTCGGTGAAACCGCCGGACCAGGTCCAGCCGCCGAAGGACCACAGGACCTTCAGGTCCGGATGCTTGGCCTTCAGCTTGCGCAACTGGTTGAAGTTGCCGCGCAGTTCCTGGTCCCAGGTGTCGGCCTTGCCGTCGACCGACTGGTCCGCGGTGTACGCCTTGTCGGTCGCCGCATAGGCGTCGCCCATCGTGCACTTGCCGCCCTGGACGTTGCCGAAGGCGTAGTTGATGTGCGTGAGCTTGTCGGCCGAACCGGACGTCTCGACGTTCTTGACGTGGTAATTCCGGTCGTAGGTACCCCACTCGGTGAAGTATCCGACGACCTTGGAGCCGGCCGCGGCTTTCGTCGCGGAGTCCTTGTCCTGCTCGGCGGTGGCGGTGCCCGCGCCGGCGAGCAGACCCCCGCCGAGCACGGCACAACACGCGGTGGCGACGAGCGCCCGGAAGGGGGCGCGGGGGAGGTGCGGTCTGAGCATCGTTTCTCCTCGTGGGGGGAGAGGGCGCATGGGGGCGTGGTGCTGTTGACCTGCGGACGCCATGGGGGACATCCGTGAATCCATGAATCTTGAATTGGCATGAACGCGGTAAGGCGCTCGGCTGGACTCTAGGAGGACTAGACCAGTGGGGTCAATGGTTCGGACCAATTCCGAGCCCCTCTTGCGGGCGTCGGTTATCTTTTGAGTAAGCGGTCGTTAACTAGTGACTGGCCGCCGCCGATCGGGCATACTCAACGCGCCAGAGCCGCTGGTCACAGCACCTTCCGCGACCCGGAAGGGCGCCATCGGCCGGGCGTGAGACACGGTGGCGCCGCACTACCCCGCGGGTCCGCCGCAGTGCCGAAAGGGAGGATGCGATCGTGCCTGAGCGAAGCTCGCTGCAGCCGGTGGACCGTCAGCTGCCCACGGACGAGGCGCGGGATCTGTTCTCGCTCGTCCGTGACCTCGTCCAGCGGGAGATCACTCCCCGCGCGGCCGAGGAGGAGGACGCCGGAAGCTTCCCGCGCGGGGTCTTCGCCCTCCTCTCCGAATCCGGACTGCTCGGGCTTCCGTACGCCTCCGAGTTCGGTGGCGGCGACCAGCCGTACGAGGTCTACCTCCAGGTCCTCGAAGAGCTCGCCGCGGCCCGGCTCACCGTCGGTCTCGGCGTCAGCGTGCACTCCCTGTCCTGCCACGCGCTCGCGAATTACGGCACCAAGGAACAGCAGGCCGAGCACCTGCCGGCGATGCTCGGCGGCGGACTGCTCGGGGCGTACTGCCTCTCCGAGCCGGCGTCGGGATCGGACGCCGCGTCACTGCGGACCAAGGCCGTGCGGGACAGCGGCGAATGGGTGATCACCGGCACGAAGGCGTGGATCACGCACGGTGGAGTCGCCGACTTCTACACCGTGCTCGCCCGCACCGGCGGCGAAGGAGCTCGCGGCATCTCCGCGTTCCTGGTGCCGGGCCACGCCGAAGGGCTGAACGCGGCGGCGCCCGAGAAGAAGATGGGGATGAAGGGTTCGCCCACCGCCCAGATCAACTTCGACGGGGTACGGGTCTCCGACGCCTGCCGTATCGGCGAGGAGGGCCAGGGCTTCGCGATCGCGCTCTCGGCGCTCGACTCGGGGCGGCTCGGCATCGCGGCCTGTGCGATCGGCGTGGCGCAGGCGGCACTCGACGAGGCGCTTCGCTATGCCACCGAGCGGCGGCAGTTCGGGCGGCCGATCGCGGACTTCCAGGGCCTTCGCTTCATGCTCGCGGACATGGCGACCCAGATCGAGGCGGGCCGGGCGCTCTATCTCTCGGCGGCGCGGCTGCGCGACGCGGGCAGGCCGTTCTCCAAGCAGGCGGCCATGGCCAAGCTGATGTGCACGGACGCCGCGATGAAGGTCACGACGGACGCCGTACAGGTCCTCGGCGGCTATGGCTACACCGCGGACTTCCCCGTGGAGCGCTTCATGCGCGAGGCGAAGGTGCTGCAGATCGTCGAGGGCACCAATCAGATCCAGCGGATGGTCATCGCCCGTCACCTCGCGGGTCCCGAGACGCGCTGAACTGGCCGAGCCTGACCGGAGGCGCCGCCAGCCGCACCCACTCCGGGTCGTGGCGCCCCGGCAGGGTCTTGCCCCGCTCTGCCCAGCTCCGGATGAGGGCGCGGTAGATGGGCGGATCCTGGAGGTGCGACGGCTGCGGCTGGGGCGGGGGCGGCTGGTACGGCTGCTGGTGTGGCTGGGGATGCGGCTGCTGAGGTCGCTGGGGAACCGATTCTGCGGGGGACGAGGGAGCCGTCAGGAGGGTGCGCCTGCGGCGGCCGGTCGGCGGGGGCGCCATGGGCATCGGCGTGGGGGTGGTCATGCAGGGCCAACGCGCGACGCGGGGGACAGGTCACCGCCCTTCGCATTCGAGCGTCCGTTCGCGGCAACCCCGTGCGTGGCCCGGAGGCCGCCCCTGTGTCGCCCCTCCACGCCGTGCTGCGGGCGGGCCAGTGGCTCCCTGAACACGGGCTGACACGTGTCTGGCTCCGTCACCGTCCCTGACGTACCGTCAACTCCGCGCCGGGGGTGCGGGATAGGCCCCGCGCCCGTCAACTGACGTGCGTTCAGGGAGGTTTGCCGTGGCAGACGACCGTCCCGTCCCGCTCGACGAGTACCCGATCCATCAGGTGCCGCTGTCCATGAAGCAGGTCGCGACGGGCGACCGCAACGCCTACGACCGCTGCATCTTCCACCTCTTCGACCACGAGGGCCGTGCGCTCCTCATCCTCGGACTCGGCGTCTATCCGAACGTCGGTGTCATCGACGCGTACGCCACCTTGCGCAGAGGGGATACGCTCCACGCCGTACGCGCATCCGACGCGCTCGGCGACGATCGGATGAACCTCTCCGTCGGCCCCTTGACCATCACCGTCGAGGAACCGCTGCGGCGGCTGCGCCTGAGGTGCGCCGCCGACCCGGACGACCCGAACTCACTCTCGTACGACATCACGTGGACCGCTTCCTTCCCTGCCCTCTGGGAGCCGCACCACATCCAGCGGCGCGGCGACCGGCTCTCCCTCGAAGGGCGCCGCTTCGTCCAGGCGGGCGGCTGCGCGGGGACGATCCGCATCGGCGGCGACGACATCCCCGTGACGGCGGGGGAGTGGACCGCCACCCGTGACCGCAGCTGGGGCGTGCGGCCCATACCCGGCGAGGAACGCGGGCGCCTGGAGGAGGAGTTCGGCACGGAGGGCTTCCACTGGATCTGGAGCCCGGTGCGCTTCGACGACCGCTTCCTGATGGTCATCGCCCAGGAGGACGCGGACGGCTACCGCACCCTCAACGACGCCACGCTCGTACGCCCAGGGGAGCGCGACCGCCAACTCGGCTGGCCCCAGGCCGACATCACCTACCGCTCCAGCACCCGGCACCCCGAGCGCGCCGTCATCCAGCTCACCGACCCCGACGACCGCAAGCCCCTGGAACTCGGCGTGGAGGTTCTCGCCTCCCTGCCGCTCGCCGTGGGGGCCGGCTATCCACCCGCGGACGACTGGCAGCACGGCACGTGGCAGGGGCGTGGCTGGAGTGACCGCCGTGACTACGACCTCTCGGACCCGAAGGCACACCCCCGGGCCGCGTACGGGGTCATCGACCACGCCGCCCGCTTCACGCTCGACGGGCGGACGGGGTACGGCATCTTCGAGCACGGCAGCTTCGGCCGCCACGACCCGAGCGGCTTCTCCGGCTTCGACTCGGTCGCGCCCTGAGATTCCACAGCTGAGAGGAGTCCGTGATGGCGACAGCACCCCGCCCCCGCACCACCACCCGTGACCCGGAGGAACTCGCGCGCAGGCTCACCGCCTGGCTCGCCGCGCGGCTGCCCGGCGCCAAGGCCACCGGCGTGCGCGTCCCCGAGTCCAACGGCATGTCGAGCGAGACCCTCCTCTTCGACATCGAGCACCCCGAACCGCCCCTGCGGGCCTGCGCGTTGCGCGTGGCGGCGGACCCGGCGGCGTACACGATCTTCCCGGTCTACGACCTGCCGCGGCAGCACCGCACGATGCGGCTCGTCGCCGAGCGCACCGACCTGCCCGTGCCGCGCGTGCTGTGGCTGGAGGAAGACCCGGGGCCGCTCGGCGCGCCCTTCTTCGTCATGGAGCGGGTCGAGGGCCGCGTGCCGCCGGACGTCATGCCCTATACGTACGAAGGGAACTGGCTGCACTCCGCGAGCGAAGCCGAACGCGCGCACCTGGAGGAAGCGTCGATCCGGCTGATCGCCCACCTCCACGACCAAGTCCCCGTCGCGGAGGCCGAGTTCCTTGCCCTGCCCGGCGACGGCAGCCCACTGCGCCGCCACGTGGCAGCCCAACGCGCCTACTACGACTGGGTGGTCGACGGCCTGCCCCGCTCGCCCCTCATCGAGAGCGCCTTCGACCGCCTCGAAGCGTGGTGGCCGGACGTCGAGGGTGAGCCCGTCCTCAACTGGGGTGACGCGCGCATCGGGAACGTCATCTACGACGGCTTCGACCCCGCGGCCGTACTGGACTGGGAGATGGCGGCGCTCGCACCGCGCGAGGTCGACCTCGGCTGGATGGTCTACCTGCACCGCTTCTTCCAGGACCTGACGGTGAGCTTCGGGCAGGAGGGCCTGCCCGGCTTCCTGCGCCGCGACCACATCGAGGAGCGCTACACCCGACTCACCGGCCACACGCCCCGGTCGATGGACTTCCACACGCTGTACGCGGCGCTACGGCACGCCATCGTGATGCTGCGCGTCGCCTACCGCCAGGTGCACTTCGGCGAGGCCGCGGTCCCCGACGACCCGGACACGCTGATCCTGCACCACGCCAGCCTGGCGGCCATGGTGCAGGGCAGCTATTGGTAGCCCTCAGGCCGCGGAGCGCCGGTCCGGCTGGGGCACGACGCGAAGCGGGCGCGAGCCGTGGCCGCCGACGTGCGAGAAGGGCTGAGTCCGCCAGTCGAGCCCCTGAGGGAGCGTCAGGAGCAGGGCGGTGTCCTGCTCCTGAGCCTCCATCGACTCGTCGGCGGGTTCGGCATCGGCCGCGGCGCGTCCCGTGCCCGCGCACACCGTGAGCCCGAACGGGTTCCACGGCTGGGCGCAGAGCGCGTGCTCGGGCAGGACGTCCTCGTCGGCCAGGAGCGCGATCGGCTGCGCGCAGTCGGGGCACGTGACCCGGTACATCTCGAAGGTGTCGTACGCGTCGAACTCGGTCTCAGCCGGTTCGACGCCCTCCGATACGGGTGCGGACGCGGATTCGTCGGAACGCTGCTGCTTGCTGCGGGCAGAGCGACCGGGGCGCTTCAAGTTCTGCATGGGATTCTCCCCCTTGGGTGGGCCGAGAAGGCGCTGCGGCCTCGACCACAGCAAGCACTTCCCGTCCCGTCGTAGAGGTAATCGTGGCATCCCTTTGGACACGGTCACAGGTATGTGGCGTTCGTCACATGCCCGGCGAAGGTGCCGCCTTCGCGCCCAGCGGTATCCGGAGGGATCAAGAGCCCTGTAGGTTCGGCGCATGGAGGAGCTGGACCGACAGATCGTGCAGCTGCTCGTCAAGGACGGGCGGATGAGCTACACCGACCTGGGCAAGGCCACGGGCCTGTCCACATCGGCCGTGCACCAGCGGGTGCGCCGCCTTGAGCAGCGCGGAGTCATCCGCGGCTATGCCGCCGTCGTGGACGCGGAGGCCGTCGGCCTGCCGCTCACGGCGTTCATCTCGGTGAAGCCGTTCGACCCCAGCGCGCCCGACGACATCGCCGAACGCCTCGCGGGCGTCCCGGAGATCGAGGCATGCCACAGCGTGGCGGGCGACGAGAACTACATCCTCAAGGTACGGGTGGCGACCCCACTCGAACTGGAGCATCTCCTGAGCCGCCTGCGCGCACTCGCCGGCGTCTCCACGCGCACGACGGTCGTGCTCTCCACGCCGTACGAGGCCCGGCCCCCGCAGGTCTGAGCCGCCCCGTGGGCGACCCCTGCGCGGGGCCCGCACGGGCAGGGGCCAAACTGGTCCCATGAGCGAGAGCACCACCCCCCAGAACGGGCCTCAGGGCCACCGCACCGTGCTGCTGCGCGGTGGAGAGGTCCACAGCCCCGCCGATCCGTTCGCCACGGCCATGGTCGTCGAACGCGGGCACGTCGCCTGGGTGGGATCCGAGGGCGCCGCCGACGCGTTCGCCGGGGGCGTGGACGAGGTCATCGACCTCGAAGGAGCGCTCGTCACCCCGGCGTTCACCGATGCGCATGTGCACACCACGTCGACCGGCCTCGCCCTGACGGGACTCGATCTGACGGGCACCCGCTCCCTCGACGACGCGCTCGCTCTCGTACGCGCGCACGCGGCGGCCCGGCCGCACGACCGCGTCCTGCTCGGCCACGGCTGGGACGCGGCCCGCTGGGCGGGCGGCCGTCCGCCCACGCGCGCGGAACTCGACGAGGCGACCGGTGGCCGTCCCCTCTATCTCACCCGCATCGACGTCCACTCGGCGGTCGTCACCACGGCGCTGCTCGACCTCGTCCCCGGCGTCACCGGGCGCACCGGCTATCACCCGGACGCGCCGCTGACCGCGGACGCCCACCACGCGGTGCGCGCCGCGGCGTTCGGCGCCCTCACCCCGCACCAGCGCACCGAGGCCCAGCGTGCGGCGCTGCGGCGGGCCGCGTCCCTCGGCATCGGCTCCGTGCACGAGTGCGCGGGCCCCGAGATCTCCAGCGAGGACGACCTGACGGGGCTGCTTCGCCTGGCCGCCGACGAGGCCGGGCCGCGCGTCGTCGGCTACTGGGCGCAGCAGGGCGAGGAAGGCGTCGCCCGTGCAAAGGAACTGGGTGCGGTCGGCGCCGCGGGTGATCTCTTCGTCGACGGAGCCCTCGGCTCGCACACCGCCTGCCTGCACGAGCCGTACGCCGACTCCGGCCACACCGGCACCGCTTATCTGGACGCGGCCGCCGTCGCCGAACATGTCATCGCCTGCACCGAGGCAGGGGTCCAGGCGGGATTCCACGCCATCGGCGACGCCGCGGTGACCGCCGTGGTCGAGGGCATCCGCGCCGCCTCCGAGAAGGTCGGCCTGGCCCGCGTCCGCGCCGCGAGGCACCGCGTCGAGCACGCCGAGATGCTCACCCCGGAGACGATCGCCGCCTTCGCCGAACTGGGCCTCACCGCCTCCGTGCAGCCTGCCTTCGACGCACTGTGGGGCGGCGACGACGGTATGTACGTCCAGCGCCTGGGCGCCGAACGGGCCCGCACCCTCAACCCGTACGCGGCCCTCCTGCGCACCGGCGTCCCGCTCGCCTTCGGCTCCGACAGCCCCGTCACCCCGCTCGACCCCTGGGGGGCCGTCCGCGCCGCAGCGTTCCACCGGACGCTTGAGCACCGTGTGTCGGTGCGCGCCGCGTTCACCGCCCACACCAGGGGCGGCTGGCGGGCGATCGGCCGGGACGACGCGGGCGTCCTGGTGCCGGGTGCGCCCGCCGACTACGCCGTCTGGCGGACCTCGGAGCTCGTGGTCCAGGCCCCGGACGACCGCGTCGCACGCTGGTCGACCGATCCGCGCTCCGGCACGCCCGGCCTGCCCGACCTGACCCCGGGCGCCGAACTCCCCGTCTGTCTGCGCACGGTGGTCTTCGGAAAGACGGTGTATGTACGGCCGGACGAGTGATGTCCCGGCGGTGCGTACCGCCGATCGCGGCCCGTTGTCGCGTCGCACGACCTGCGTATCCTCGGCACTGACCTGGCCATATCTGGAATCGGCCCAGGTCAAACGGCTATTGACAGAACGCGGCCGTCGGCCGGTAGGTTCGGCCGGGTCCACCACAGGACGTCCGACCGGAGAAATTCCACGCAGCCGTCGAACGCCGCTGGGCCATGGGCGGTGTGCCGCACCGGCGCACCACCACTGGGAGCCAGGTCCAGCGCCCGCGCCGCGGACGCGAGGGAACGTTCCACCGGGCCGGCAGGTGTGACCCGGGTGGGGCCCGGACGCTCAGTAGACAACGGCTCTCGGTCGACCCGCAGCCAGCGGGCCCCAGGTCGGCCCGAAGGGTGCCGGGCCCCGATCCGCAGTACTCCCCCTTTCAACCGCCCGTGCCGTCGTGGCCGCGCGGGAGGCGGCCATTATGGTGGTCCTCTGCGTACGAACGAAGGGGCAGTAGTGAACGACGGCGGTGGGGTCTCCGAAACCGGTGACCAGGGGAGGCAGTTCGGCCCGCTCGGCCTGGCCCTGGTGATCATTCCGACCTACAACGAGGCGGAGAACATCCAGTCCATCGTCGGCCGTGTCCGGCTCGCCGTGCCCGAGGCGCACGTCCTCATCGCCGACGACAACAGCCCCGACGGCACCGGCAAGATCGCCGATGAGCTCGTGGCCGACGACGACCACGTCCACGTACTGCACCGCAAGGGCAAGGAAGGCCTCGGCGCGGCCTATCTCGCGGGCTTCCAGTGGGGCCTGGACAACGGCTACGGAGTGCTCGTCGAGATGGACGCCGACGGCTCCCACCAGCCCGAGGAGCTGCCCCGGCTGCTCACCGCGCTCAAGGGCGCCGACCTCGTCCTCGGCTCGCGCTGGGTGCCGGGCGGGCGGATCGTCAACTGGCCCAAGTACCGCGAGATGATCTCGCGCGGCGGCAGCACGTACTCCCGGCTGATGCTCGACGTGCCGATCCGCGACGTCACCGGCGGCTACCGCGCCTTCCGCCGCGAGACCCTCGAAGGCATCGGCCTCGGCGAGGTCGCGTCGCAGGGCTACTGCTTCCAGGTCGACCTGGCGCGCCGCGCGATCAAGACCGGCTTCCACGTCGTCGAGGTACCCATCACCTTCGTCGAGCGGGAGCACGGCGACAGCAAGATGAGCCAGGACATCGTCGCCGAGGCGCTGTGGCGCGTCACGGCGTGGGGCGTGGGGGAGCGCGTGGGCCGTGTGGGCCGCGCTCTGGGCCGCAAGGACGCGGAAGGTGCGCAGGAGACCCCGAAGGACGGCAAGAAGCTCTGAGAAGGGCCGCAAAGCTTGGAGAAGGGCCGCGAGCTCTGAGAAGGGCCGCAAGACCCCCGTTCGTCGCTCCGGCGACCGTTGGTTGATCACTCCCTTATGCCGGTCAGAGCCGCGCCCAGGCACACTGGAGCCATGACGACTGGCGTACCGCCCACCCGACCCGCCCGGCCCCGGCGCTCCCGCGTCCTGAGGTTCCTGCCGCTCGGCATCGCCGCGTGGCTGGTCCTTGAGATCTGGCTGCTCACCGTCGTGGCGGGCGCCGCGGGCGGACTCACGGTGTTCTTGCTGCTCGTGGCCGGTGTCGTGCTCGGTGGCATGGTCATCAAGCACGCCGGGCGCCGTGCCTTCCGCGAGCTGAGCGAGGCGGTGCAACAGCAGCAGAGCGGGCTCGCGCCGCATCCCTCCGAGCGGGGCGGTGGCAACGCCCTGACGATGCTGGGCGGCCTGCTGATCATCCTGCCGGGGCTGATCTCCGATGCCCTGGGGCTGCTCCTCCTTGTGCCGCCCATCCAGAAGGCCGTCAGCCGTACGGCGGAGAGGACGTTCGAGCGCAAGGTCCGCGAGGCCACCACGCGGGGTGGCCTCGGTGACGCCTTCCAGCAGGCGCGCATGCACCGCCCGGACGGCAAGGTCGTCCAGGGCGAGGTCATCAGGGACGACGAGCGTCCGCCCCACGGCGCGCAGCCGGACGACCCGCAGCTGCCCCCGCGCTGAGCGGACCGGCGCAGCACGAAGGCCGGGGCCACTGCTGAGCAGTGGCCCCGGCCTTCGTGTGCTGTGCGGTGTTCTTCAGTTCGCCGTCAGGCGGACTTGCGGCTGTCCCGCGGATGCACCGCGATGTTCATGGCTCCTGAACGGAGAACCGCGAGGCGCTCCTCCAGGACCTCCTCGAGTTCCTCTCGAGTACGGCGCTCCATGAGCATGTCCCAGTGCGTACGCGCAGGCTTCCCCTTCTTCTCTTCAGGTCCGTCGCCGTCTACGAGGAGTGCCTGGGCCCCGCAGACCTTGCACTCCCACTCCGGCGGAATCTCCGCCTCTACCGAGAAGGGCATCTCAAAACGATGTCCGTTCTGGCATGCGTACTCCACGGCCTGGCGCGGAGCCAAGTCGATGCCGCGGTCGGTCTCGTAGCTGGTCACCACGAGGCGCGTGCCGCGAAGAGCTCGCTCACTCATGAATCGTGCCTCCCGGGCTTGTCGCCCACAGGACAGGTGTCGCTGTCGTCGTCATCCGGTCAACGTCCGGTCGGCGGTAAAGATTCCCGTTAAGGGTCATGCGTCGCCGTCGTATGCCGCCCCTTGTTGTACCCACCAGCGCCCGGTATGTCACATCTGACAGAGGATGTCACCCTGCGTTTCTGAATCTTCAGCGCGCAGTAACGGTCCGCCTGGTAAGCCAAACGCGTACACTACCGCCCTTTGGCTTCAGTTGCTAAATCCTGGCGGGTACGGAATTTCCCGCGTCGCGGATCGCGCGCCGTACGGGTACCCGCGCGAGCAGGACGAAACCGATCACGAAGAAGACCACGAGCGAGACGATCGCGTTCCGGTAGCTCCCGGTGAGCTGGTACGTGAGGCCGAAGATCAGCGGCCCGAGCCAGGCCATGCCGCGATCGCTGATCTCGTACGCCGAGAAGTACTCGGCCTCCTTGCCCGCGGGCACCAGATGCGAGAACAGGGAACGCGAGAGCGCCTGCGAACCGCCGAGCACCAGGCCGATCCCCGCGGCGAGCACGAAGAACCACACCGGCGCGCCTGCGGGCAGGAAGAACCCGGCCCCGATCGTCACCGTCCACGCCACCAGCGAGCCGAGGATGGTCCGTTTGGCGCCGTACGTCCGTGCGAGGCGCCCCATGGCGAGCGCACCCGCCACCGCGAGCACCTGTACGAGGAGGACCGCGACGATCAGCGTGGACTGGTCGAGGCCGAGCTCCTCGGAGCCGTAGACGGACGCCTGGGAGATCACCGTCTGCACGCCGTCGTTGTAGACGAGGTAGGCGAGCAGGAAGGACAGGGTGTGCGGATGGCGGCGCATGTCGCGCACGGTCGCCGCCAGCTGCCGCAAGCCGCGTGCCGACGCCTCCGAAGGTGGCGCCTTGCGGTCACGGAGCCGCCGTAGCGGTACGAGCGTGAAGGCGCCCCACCACACGCCGGCCGACGCCAGACAGATGCGCACGGCGGTCGACTCCGAGACACCGAAGGTGTCATGGGCCAGGAACAGGACCAGGTTCGCCACCAGGACGAGCGCGCCCGACGCGTAACCGAACGCCCAGCCGCGCGAGGAGACCGCGTCGCGCTCCTCGGGAGGGGCGATCTGCGGCAGATAGGAGTTGTAGAGCACCATCGAGACGGCGAGCGAGGCATTGGCGACGATCAGGAGGAAGCCACCGAGAAGATAGCGGTCGCCGTCCAGGAAGAACATGCCCGCCGTCGCCGCGGACCCCAGGTAGGCGGCCACCGCGAGGAGCGGCTTCTTACGGCCCGTGCGGTCGGCGGCGGCCGCCGCAAGCGGCATGGCGAAGACCGACATGATCACCGACGCCGAGACCGCGTACGCGAAGAACGACCCGGCGCTGACCGGGATGCCCAGCGGATGGACGTATCCGTCGCCGTCCGCGGCCGACTTGGCGATCTCCGTCAGGTACGGGCCGAGGAACACCGTCAGGACGCTCGTCGAGTAGACCGAGCACGCCCAGTCGTAGACGTACCAGCCGCGCTGCTCCCGCCGTCGCCCGGCGGCGCTCTCGTCGGGCGGTCGCGCTGCCCGCACGGTGTCGGTTCCCACCCGTGCCCCCTTGCTGGTTCCCCGTGGTCCGCTGCCGCCCCGGAGGCGGTCAGGCCCAGGCTCCCCGGTCCTTCAGCACGTCGCGCAGCGTCTCGATGTGATCAGAGATGATGCCATCTACACCGAGATCGAGTAGAGCGGCCATGCGTTCGGCGTCGTTGACGGTCCACACGTGCACCTGGAGCCCGCGCGCGTGGGCCGCGCGGACGAAGCGGTGGTCCACCACCCTGATGCCGCCGTGCGTCTCGGGCACCTGCGCACATACCGCGGAGCGACGCACGACGGCGGGGACGCCGTACGAGTGCAACCGCAGGGCCGCCACTCCCCGCGTACCGAACGAGGTGGCCAGGCGCGGGCCCGCGAGCCGCTGGGCGCGGGCCACGCGCGCCTCGGAGAACGAGCCGACGCACACGCGGTCCCAGGCGCCGGTGCGGCGCAGCAGGTCCAGGAGCGGGAGCAGGGCGGGCTCGGCCTTGACGTCCACGTTCCAGCGGACGTCGGGGAAGGTCTCCAGGAGCTCTTCGAAGAGGGGCACCGGCTCACTGCCCGCCACGCGCGCGTGGCGCACGGCGCTCCACGGGAGGTCGGCGATCTTCCCTGCCGTGTCCGTCACCCGGTCGAGCGTCGCGTCGTGGAACGCCACGAGGCGGCCGTCCGACGTGGCGTGCACATCCGTCTCGATGTAGCGGTACCCCAGGCCGACCGCGCGCCGGAACGCGGCGGAGGTGTTCTCCAGGCCGTCCGCCGCCCCGCCGCGATGGGCGAAGGCGAGCGGGCCGGGGTGGTCGAGATAGGGATGGCGTACGTGCGTGGTCACCGCTGCAGTATCGCCTGCTCCGGTTGACCGCCGGCAGCCACGATGCGTGCCCCGGATGGAGCGGGGACGGCGAAGAAGCGCAGGAAGAACTGGGCCAGTGGGCCGATCGCCAGCGCGTAGAGGACCGTTCCGATGCCCACCGTGCCGCCGAACGCGAAGCCGGTGGCGACCACGGCCACCTCGACCAGCGTCCGCATCATCCGGATCGAGCGGCCGGTGCGCTGATGCAGGCCCGTCATCAGGCCGTCCCGGGGGCCTGGCCCGAACTTCGCCGCGATGTAGAGGCCGGTCGCCAGGCCGTTCAGGACGATCCCCGCCACGAGGAGCGGGATGCGGGCGCCGAGCCCGTGCGCCTCCGGCATCAGCGCGAGGGTGCCGTCCATCGCCAGGCCGACGACGAAGACATTGGAGACCGTGCCGAGGCCGGGGCGCTGCCGCAGCGGGACCCACAGCAGCAGGACCGCGGCGCCGACGAAGATCGAGACGACGCCGATGGACATCCCCGTCAGCTCGGCGAGGCCCTGATGCAGGACGTTCCACGGTTCGAGGCCGAGCCCGGCCACCACCAGGAGCCCGGAACTCGCGCCGTAGAGCGCCAGGCCGGCGTACAGCTGGATCAGCCTGCGGGTGAGGTGCGGCTTGGACGGCTTCGGTGGCTTCGGCGGCTTCGGTGTGGACAAGGTGTGCCCCCCTGCTGGTGATGTGGCCTGACGCATGACACTCTGTGGCTCGTAACAGGATGCCAACCATGGCCAATTCCAGGAAGGTGGACTGGGAATCGTGGCTCAGTGGACTTCGGCGATGGGCGCCACACAGCTCGCCCGGCTGCTCGCCTCTCAGCAGACGCGCCCCGCGGGCCCCGGCACGCGCCGCCCGCCCGCCTACCGCGCCCTCGCCGACGGCATCCGCATGCTCGTCCTCGAAGGCCGCGTCCCGGTCGCCGCGCGGCTGCCCGCCGAGCGCGAGCTGGCCGTGGCGCTCGCCGTCAGCCGGACCACGGTCGCGGCCGCGTACGAGGCGCTGCGCACCGAAGGCTTCCTGGAGTCCCGCAGGGGTGCGGGCAGTTGGACCGCCGTCCCTGCGGGCAACCCCCTCCCCGCGCGCGGGCTCGAACCCCTTCCGCCCGAGGCGCTCGGCTCCATGATCGACCTGGGGTGCGCGGCCCTGCCCGCGCCGGAACCCTGGCTCACCCGCGCCGTGCAGGGCGCCCTGGAGGAACTCCCTCCGTACGCGCACACGCACGGCGACTTCCCTGCCGGGCTGCCCGCGCTGCGTCAGATGCTCGCCGAGCGCTACACCGCGCGCGGCATCCCGACGATGCCCGAACAGATCATGGTCACGACCGGCGCGATGGGCGCCATCGACGCGATCTGCCACCTGTTCGCACCGCGCGGTGAGCGCATCGCCGTCGAGTCCCCGTCGTACGCCAACATCCTTCAGCTGATGCGAGAGACGGGCGCCCGTCTCGTCCCCGTCGCCATGTCCGAGGGGCTCGAGGGCTGGGACATGGACCGCTGGCGGCAGGTGCTGCGCGACGCGGCGCCCCGGCTCGCCTACGTGGTCGCGGACTTCCACAACCCCACGGGCGCCCTCGCCTCCGAGGATCAGCGACGCAAGCTGGTCGACGCCGCGCGCTCCGCGGGCACGGTCCTCGTCGTCGACGAGACCATGATCGAGCTGCAGCTCGACGACGACCTGGCGATGCCACGTCCCGTCTGCGGCTTCGACCCGGCCGGCTCGACCGTCATCACCGTCGGCTCGGCGAGCAAGGCCTTCTGGGCGGGCATGCGCATCGGCTGGGTACGGGCCGCGCCCGACGTGATCCGCAGCCTGGTGTCCGCCCGCGCGTACGCCGACATGGGCACCCCCGTCCTGGAACAGCTGGCCGTGAACTGGCTCCTGTCCACCGGCGGCTGGGAGTCCGCCGTGCAGGTGCGCAGGGCCCAGGCACGCGAGAACCGCGACGCGCTGGTCGACGCGGTCCGCCGCGAGCTGCCGGGATGGGAGTTCGCCGTACCGGCGGGCGGCCTCACCCTGTGGGCGCGGGCCGGCGGCCTCTCCGGCTCCCGCATCGCCGAGGTGGGCGAACGGGTCGGGGTCAGGGTCCCGTCGGGGCCGCGCTTCGGCGTGGACGGAGCCTTCGAGGGGTATGTGCGGCTGCCGTTCACCGTGGGAGGCGCGGTGGCCGAGGAAGCGGCGGTGCGCCTGGCCGCGGCCGCGCGCCTGGTGGAGACGGGCGCGGGCACGGGGGTGGAGACGCCGCGGGCCTTCGTGGCCTGAGCGGTGGGGGGCGCGGGGGGCGTCCGCTCTCGGCGGGGACGGGCTCTGGTTTCGCCGTAGCGGTGTCGGGATCGGCGTCGGTGTCGGCCTCGGTGGGGGGCTCGGTCTCGGTCGTGGTGCTCGTCTCGGGGTCGGCCGGGGTGCTTCGTGCGGGAGGCGTCAGCCCTCGGCGGGGACGGGCTCCGGTTGTGCGCTCGGTTTCGTCGGTGCGGTCTCGGCGTCGGTGTCGGGCTGGGTGGGGGGCTCGGTCTCGGTGGCGGTGCTCGTCTCGGCGTCGGCCGGGGTGCTCCGCGCGGGGAGGAGTTCCGTCACCGCCCGCCGGTGTGCCTCGCTCGTCGCGTCGTCGTACGGGTCGGGCGTCGCGGGCACCTGGAGCCGGTGCACGTGGCCCGTGCCGAGGCGGGCGTACCCGCGGCCGGGCGGGACGTCGGACGTGGGCGTCGTGCGCGGCGGCACCCCGAGGATGTCCTCGACCTGGTCGAGCGTCGTGGGGCCGAGGACCACGCGCGCGCGTGTGTGCTGGCGCACCGGGTCGCTCAGGGCGTCGATGCTGTCGAACTGGTCGGCCACGACGACCGTGACGTTGGCCGCCCTGCCGTGCCGCAGGGGCACCTGGAGCAGCGACTGCGGGTCCTCGCGGCCGTCCGCCGCCGCGAGGTGTCCGAGCACGCTGGGGCGGTCCATGAGGATCCACAGGGGGCGCTTGGTGTCCTCCGGGGCGGGGTGGCCCGCCTGCCGGGCGCGGTTGGCGGAGATCAGGCGCCGCTCCGTCTCGTGCGCCGCCCACTCCAGGCTGGCCAGGGCGCCGGCGAGCCCGCACTCGATGGCCAGGACACCGTCACGTCCGGTCAGGCAGGCGTAGTCGCCGATGCCGCTGCCCTCGATGATCAGGACATCGCCGTGCTGGAGGGCCTGCAGGGCGATGGAGCGCAGCAGGGTGGTGGTGCCGCTGCCGGGCTCGCCGACCACCAGGAGGTGCGGTTCGGTGGAGCGGGGGCCGGTGCGCCAGACGACGGGGGGTACGTCGCGCTGTGCGTCGCCGTCCGCCACCGGGAGGGTGCGCTGGACGCCGGTGGGGTCGGTGAAGCCGAGCACTGTCTCGCCGGGGGCCGTGACGAACCGCTGGGCGGCGATGTCGGTGGGCAGCGGGGGCAGCACGTTCACCGTGAGCTGGTTGCCCTCCTCGTCCCACTCGAAGTGGTACTCGCGGCCACGGCCCGCCTTGGCGTGCAGCAGCTGCTCGATCCGGGTGCGGGACTCGGCCTCGCCGTCCGTGAAGTACGCGGGGTAGCGCACCACCAGATGGGAGACACGTCCGTCGTCGTCGAACTCGTACGACGTGAGGGCCTTGTCCCACTCGCCGCCGTGCGCGAAGAGCGGCGCCGGGTCCTCGGGGACGGAGAAGTACGGCACGAGCGCTTCGTAGAGGGACTGCAGCCGTCCGGTCTGCGCCTCGTCGGGGCCGGTGGGGGCCGGCGCCGTGCGTTCCCTGCCGGTCCACGCGGCGGCCGCCATCAGGCAGATGGCGGCGAGCAGCGGGCCGTACGGCATGAGGGCCACGACCAGGACGACGGAGGCCACGAGGAACAGGAAGGGCCCGCGCTTGTCCTTGGGGGTGTCGGTCCACTTGCGCCGCCCGGCCGCTGCCAGCCGGCGCAGTCCACGAGTGATCGTGATCAGTGGGTGGAGGACGTCGGTGGCGCTGTCGGCGGCCGACCGCGCGAACTCCCGGCTCCGGGCGATCGAGGCGGTGCCGTTGCTCAGGATGCGGGGGAGGGGGCGCCGGGCCACGTCAGTCTCCAGTTGGTGCGAACGTACGACAGGGAGGAGGGGGCGTCAGAACTTGATCCCGCCGAGGAGGCTCGCCAGGCTCGCGCTGCCGGCCTTGATGCTCGGGGCGATGGCGGTGCCCGCCATGAAGAAGCCGAAGAGCGCGCAGACCACCGCGTGGGACGCCTTGAGGCCGTCCTTGCGGAAGAACAGGAAGACGATGATGCCGAGCAGCACGACGCCCGAGATGGAAAGGATCATGACGGTTCTCCTGGTTGGTGGGGACAGTCACCATGAGTTGTTCCAGGTTCACAGCATGTATCCATACGATAAAAGGTGCAAATGGGGGAATTTTCCAGGATTTCCCTCGAATGGAGGAGGCCGCTGAGCCGCCCGAGCGCGGGTCCGGAGGGCGTCCGGGCCCCTTCGTGATCTTTGCCGTGGGCGCGCCCGGTCATGTGCCCGCACGGGCAGTACCCTGTCGATTCACTCGTACGGCTGCACTCGGCGCCGTACGACCCCCCGAGTCACCCCGCAGTCGAAAGGCGGTCCGGTCCATGAGTGAAGCCCCCGACCCGGAAGTCGTGGAGCTGGCGACCAAGATCTTCGATCTGGCGCGCCAGGGCGACACCGCGGCCCTCGCCGCGTATGTGGACGCAGGTGTTCCGGCCAATCTCACCAACGACAGCGGCGACTCGCTCGTGATGCTCGCCGCCTACCACGGTCACGCGGAAGCCGTCCGGGCCCTCCTGGAGCGGGGCGGTGACGCCAACCGTGCCAACGACCGGGGGCAGACACCGCTCGCCGGCGCCGTCTTCAAGGGCGAGGACGCCGTGATCCGGGCGCTGCTCGACGGCGGCGCTGATCCGGCCGCGGGCACGCCGTCGGCGGTGGACACCGCCCGGATGTTCGCCAAGACGGAGCTGCTCGAGCTGTTCGGGGCGGCCTGAGCGGGGTACCTGACCAGCAACAACGGGGGCGCTGGAAATGTGGTCGCGGCGGGCTGAACCGCTGGGTCATCATGACGACGTGATTCACGGACGCGACGGCGGGGCAGGAGTTGCCGCACCGCGTGGACCGTGAGCGGCCCGCCCCCGGACCTCCCGTCCGGGATCCCTACGGGCCACCGACGAGAGGCAGAGGAAGATGGTCTACAGCAAGCAAGAGACGGCGGGCGGCCCGACGTGTTGGCGCACGGCCAGGTAATCCACGATTCCCGGTTGCGTCGACGCTTGATGTGAGGCTGTTTCCCATGTTCGAACCGGTCATAGCGCCCAGCGGTACGCTGCTCGGCCTGCTGCAGCGGGGCCGCGGCGACGGCACGCTGCACGCACTCACCGCACCCCGCTCCGAGGCGCTCGCCGCCCTCGAGACCTGCGTGCTCCACGATCCACGCCACGACTGGCAGGTGGAGAACCGCTCCCTGTACTACGCCAGGCTCTACCTCGATCTCCGCGGCGGGATCGAGGAGATCGAGCGGCATCTCTTCGACGCCGAGGACGTCCTGAACACGGACGACTCACGCACCGGCCTCGCCCTCGCCGTCCTGGGCCATCTCGCTTCGTACGGCAGGCACGACGCCCTCGAACTGCTGCGTCGGTACGCCGCGTTCGGCACCAACTGGGCCTGGGCCCTGGACGAACTGGCGCTGCGTGACGACGACGCGGGCCTGCGAGCCCTCGCCGTGCCCGTGCTCGCCAGGTTCTCCACGGACGCCGAGGGCGAGGCCGAACTGGCCGCCGCCGTGCGCGACGCCTACGAACCGCGGCCCTGGCGACTGTGGGAGGAGGACCCGCGGGAGGGCGTCGGAGCCCGCGTGCGCGCCGCGCGGGAGCAGGGTTCCTTCGACCGCTGGCAGCGACAGATGCGACCCTCGGGGCCACGCCCCGGCTGGAGCGTCCAGGCCGTCTTCGACTGGGCGCAGGAAGGGCTCGAACGCGGCGCCGTCCTGCACGTGCCCGCCGCCCGCTGCCTGAGCGCCGTCGCCGGGCCCGACGACCGCGCCGAGATCCTCCGGGCCGCGCGCGACGGCTCCGACGGGG
The DNA here is from genome assembly GCF_040730185.1 of Streptomyces sp. Je 1-332. Lineage (NCBI taxonomy): Bacteria > Bacillati > Actinomycetota > Actinomycetes > Kitasatosporales > Streptomycetaceae > Streptomyces > Streptomyces sp. Je 1-332. The sequence continues at coordinate 1,237,998 of NZ_CP160402.1, read as the reverse complement.
CGCGCGGCACGGCCCTGCGCTACCTCGCCGATACGCACGACCCCGATGTGTTCGACCTGATTGAGCACGCTGTGCAGAGCCCTTCCCGGGCCGTCGCGGACGCCGCGACCGAGTCCTTCGAACGGATGCGCAGCGTCGCCGCCATCGAGCGGGCCCGCCGCTGGGCCCAGCGGCCCGACGCGCTCGGCGCCGCCGCGGGACGGGTACTCGCCTGCAGGGGCGGCGCCCAGGACAGCAAGCTCGTACTCGCCGCGCTCCGCGAGGCCGTCCGTGGCGAAGGCCCGGACGCGCCGACTCTCTGGACCCTCGTCGACGGCGCCGGACGGCTCGGCATCGCCTGCGCGGCCCCCGTCCTTCGCCACGTCTACCGCGAGACCGCCTCCTCCCACCTCCGTGGCCGCGCCGCTCGCGCACTCGCCGCCACCGACCCCTCCTTCGCCGCCGGATTCGCCGTCGAATGCCTGTGGGACTGCGAGGAGTCCACCCGCGAGGTCGCCGCCCGGCACGCGGAGACCGGTGACGCGCGCGTGGTCACCCAGCTCAGAAGGCTCGCCGCGGACCCCGCCGAGGAGGACGAGGTGCAGACCGCGGTCCGCAGCAGAATCGACCCCGACGCGGCCGAGGTGTAACCGGCGCGCCCCGGGGCGGGGCGCGTGCGGAGGGCAACGCTCATGGGACGTTCCTCGCCAGGAAAGATCCACGTTGACGTGACCACGCCCCGCACGACGACAACACGGGTATGCGTGTCGTCATCGTCACCGAATCCTTCCCTCCCGACGTCAACGGCGTGGCGCACTGCGCCCTGCAGACCGCCCGCCAGCTCGCGGCGCACGGTCATGACCCCCTCGTCATCGCCCCGGCCCCCGCGGCCGGGGCGGACGCCGCAGGCGACGCCAGTGCGCCCTGCCCCGTCATCCGCGTCCCTTCCCTGCCCCTCCCCGGATACCCGCAGGTCAGGGTGGCACTGCCCAGTCGCCGTATGTCGGCGGCGCTGAGCGCGCACCGGGCCGAACTCGTCCACCTGGCCAGCCCGTTCGTCCTCGGCGCACGCGGCATGGCGGCCGCCGCGCGCCTCGGCGTACCCGCCGTCGCCGTCTACCAGACGGATCTGGGCGGCTACGCCCGTACGTACATGGGGATGGGGGAGGCCACCGCCTGGCGGCGCATCCGAGCCGTCCACGCCGCGGCCGACCGCACCCTCGCCCCGTCGTCCGCCGCCCTGCGCGATCTCGTGACGCACGGGGTGCCACGGGTGCGACTGTGGCCGCGCGGCGTGGACACCACCCGGTTCGGGCCCGCCCTTCGGGACGAGACCGTACGCCGTGAACTCGCGCCGAACGGTGAGCTGATCGTCGGCTACGTGGGGCGGCTCGCCCCCGAGAAGCAGGTCGAACTCCTCGCCGGAGTGAGCACCCTGGAAGGCGTGCGGCTCGTCGTCGTCGGCGACGGCCCCAGCGAGGGCTCTGTCCGGGCGGCGCTGCCGGGCGCCGTCATGCTGGGGCGCCGCACCGGGAGCGAACTCGCCCGGATCTTCGCCTCGTTGGACGTCTTCGTGCACACCGGCCCCTATGAGACGTTCTGCCAGACCGTGCAGGAGGCCATGGCCAGCGGAGTGCCGGTGATCGCCCCCGCCGCCGGCGGACCGCTCGACCTCGTCGTCCCCGGCCGCACCGGGCTCCTGGTACCGCCCCGGGACGCCCTGGCGGTGCGCGACGCGGTGTGGGCGCTCGTCGCTGATCCGGGGCTGCGTGCGGCGTACGGGAGGGCCGGGCGCGCGGCTGTCGAGGGGCGGACCTGGGGAGCGGTGGGCGAGCAGCTGGTCGGCCACTATGCCGAGGTGCTTGCCGCGCGGACGGTGGTGGCGGCGTGAGGGCGGCTCTGTACAGGGAGGCCATGGTGCGGCCCGGCGGGCCGCGTTCCGATGCGTTGCGCATCGTGCGGCTCGCGAACTTCGTCGCCCCCTCCTCGGGCGGACTGCGTACCGCGTTGCGGGAGTTGGGGCGCGGCTACCGCGCGGCCGGGCACGAGCCCGTGCTGATCGTTCCAGGTGAGCGGGCCGGGGTCCGCGACACCGACCAGGGCCGTGTCGTGACCCTGCCGGGCCCGCTGCTGCCCGGCACCGGCGGCTACCGCGTCCTCACGGACCGCCGCAGGGTGGCCCGGGTCCTCGAACGCCTCGCCCCCGACCGCATCGAGGTCTCCGACCGCACGACCCTGCGCTGGACCGGGGCGTGGGCCAGGCACCGCAGGATCCCGGCCGTGATGGTCTCCCACGAGACGGCGCACGGTGTGCTCGGCTCCTGGGGCGTGCCGCGGCAGGCGGCCTTGCGTGCCGCCGATGCCCTCAACTCCCGTACCGCGCATGCCTACGCGCGCGTGGTGTGCACCACGGAGTGGGCCGAGCGCGAGTTCGTCCGCGTCGGGGCGCGCAATGTCGTCCGCGCGCCCCTGGGTGTCGATCTCGTGGACTGCCGACCGGGGCTGCGTGATCCACGCTTGCGTGCCCGCCACGCGCGTGAGGGCGAGGTACTCCTTGTGCTCTGCTCCCGGCTGTCGGTGGAGAAGCGGCCGGGCATGGCGCTCGACGCCCTGGAGGCCCTCCGTGGCCGTGGTGTTCCGGCGGTCCTTGTCGTGGCGGGTGACGGACCGCTGCGGCCCCGTCTCGAACTGCGGGCGCGCGAGCGGAGGTTGCCGGTGACGTTCCTGGGGCACCTCACGGACCGCGCGGCGTTGGGCGCGCTGCAGGCGTCGGCCGACGTCTGTCTCGCGCCGGGCCCCTGCGAGACGTTCGGGCTTGCGGCCCTGGAGGCGCTGGCGTGCGGAACGCCGGTGGTGGCCAGCGCGTCGTCGGCGCTCCCGGAGATCGTCGGCGGCGCGGGCGCGGTGGCGACGGACAGCGGCGCGGCGTTCGCGACCGCCGTCCAGGCTCTCCTGGCCCGCCCGGAGCAGGCCCGTAGGGAGACGGCACGCGCGCGTGCGGAGTGTTTCGGGTGGGAAGGGGCGGTTGCGGCGTTCCTCGGGGCGCATGAGGCATGCGTGGGTGGTCCTGGTGGTGGGCAGGCGTTCCGCAGGGCGATCGGGGCCGCTCCTGCTGGAGCGGAGCCGAGAGCTTTCGAGGCGGCGCCCCCGGAGGGGCGTGCCTCATGAAGCCGCTGAGTTTCGTAGCCCTTGGCGACTCCCTCACCGAAGGCGTCGGCGACCCGGTGGAGCAGGCGTGGCGAGGCTGGGCCGCGCTCCTCGCCGCGGGGCTGGCCCCGCCTGAAGCGGGCGTCGGATTCCACAATCTCGCTGTCAGCGGGTCCCAGACCGGTGACGTGCTGGAGCGTCAGCTCCCCGCGGCGCTGGAGCTGCGCCCCGACCTGGTCTCCGTGATCGTCGGCGTCAACGACACCCTTCGCTGCACGTTCGACATCCGGGCCGTGGCCGCGCGGCTCGACGAGATCTACGGCGCCTGCGCTCAGCAAGGCGCCCAGCTGCTCACCGCCTGTCTGCCCGACCCGGGGGCCATGCTCGGCCTCCCGGGCGCGCTGGCCCGCCCCCTGGCCCGGCGGCAGCGCGCGGTCAACGCCGTCGTACACGCGCTGTCCGAGCGGTACGGCGCCACCCATCTGCACCTCGCGCAGGACGAGTGGGTGGCCGACCGCACCCTGTGGAGCGCGGACCGGCTGCACCCCGGTGAACGGGGTCACCGCCTCGTCGCCGCCCGCTTCCACGCGCTGCTCGCGGCCCGGGGCCTCGCGGCGGGCAGTCCGCCGTCGTGCGAACCCCAACTGCCCTCACCCACCCGGTCGGCGAGCCTGCTGTGGCTGGCCACCGCGGGGACCGGTTGGGTGGCGCGCCGGTGCACCGATCTGCTGCCCCAGCTGCTCACCCTCGCCGCCGACGAGGTACGGCATCAGGTACGGGGCAGCAGCGCCCGGCTCGACCTGAGCGCCACCCACGCGGTGACGGCGGCCCTCGCCGCGCTCACCGCGGCCGAGCAGCCGGAGGCCGCGTAGAAGGAGGAGACCCCGAGGGCCGTCAACGCCGTGCCGCCGGGACGAATCGCACCGGTGTCCCCGGCACCGCCTGGGCCGCCCCGGCCAGATCCGCCTCCCTGACCACCGCGATCACCGGGTAGCCCCCGGTCGTCGGGTGGTCGGCGAGGAACACCACGGGCCGGCCGTCCGGAGGCACCTGGACGGCGCCGAGCACCATGCCCTCACTGGGCAGTTCATCGGTGAACGCCCGCTCCAGGGAGGGCCCTTCGGTGCGCAGGCCGATGCGGTTGCTCGCCGACGACACCCGGTACGCGCGCGTGGCCAGTGTGCGCAGGGCCGAGGGGGTGAACCAGTCGGAGCGCGGTCCGGGTGTCACCCGCAGGACCAGCTCGCGGGGTGGCGCGGGGTGCGGGACGGCGTCCACGCGCGCGTAGGGCGCGACAACGCTCCCCAGAGGGATGACGGTTCCGTCCGCCAGCGGCGGAGGGCCGAGCCCGGAGAGCAGGTCCGTGGAGCGGCTGGCGAGTACCGGTTCGACGGCCACTCCGCCGCCGAACGCGACGTAACCGCGTACCCCGGAGACGGCCGCTCCGACGTCGAGCAGCGCACCCGCAGGGATCCGCACGGGCGCGCCCCAGGCCACCGGGTGGCCGTCGACCGTCACCGGGCAGGGCGCCCCGACGACCGCCACCGTCACCGCGCAACGCGGCCGCACGGAGCAGCCGTTGAGCGTGGTCTCCAGGACGGCCGCGTCGGGAGGGTTGTCAACGAGACGGTTGGCGAGACGGGCCGCGGCCGGATCCAGGGCCCCGGAGCGCGGCACTCCCAGGTGGGCGTGCCCGGGGCGGCCCTGGTCCTGCACGGTGGTCAGGGCCCCGGCCCGCACGACGGCGAAGGCACGGTCCGTCATCGTTCCTCCGGCCGCGGTGCTTCAGGCAGGGGAACGAAGCGCACCCGCACCCCGGGGGTGAGCAGCGCGGCGGGCACGCGCGCGTGGTCCCACAGCACGGCGTCGGTCGTGCCGATCAACTGCCAGCCACCGGGCGACGAACGCGGGTACATCCCGGTGTAGGACCCCGCCAGAGCGACGCTGCCGGCCGGGACGCTCGTACGCGGTGTGGCCCGGCGAGGCACGTCATAGCGCTCAGGCAGCCCGGTGAGATAGCCGAAGCCGGGCGCGAACCCGCAGAAGGCGACCCGGAATTCGGCCGCCGAGTGAATGCGCGCCACCTCCGCCACCGGCACACCCCAGTGCGCTGCCACGTCCGCCAGATCGGGCCCGTCGTAGCGGACCGGGATCTCCCGTACGTCCTCAGCGCGCGCCGACAGCGGCGGAATCTCCAGGGCGGCCAGCTCCGCGCCGACGCGCACGGGGTCGTCGAGGCCGTCCAGGAGCACCGTGCGGGCCGCGGGCACGATCTCCCGCACACGGATGAGGCCGGCGGCCCTGCGGCGCAACAGCTCGGCGTGGAGCGCCTGCGCCTCGTCACCGTCGGCGAGTTCCACGAGCAGCGCCAGGTCGCCGACCGGAAGCACCCTCACGCGAAGGCCTCCACCCGGACGCCCGCGCCTTCGAGGCGCCCCCGGACCTGCCGGGCCAGGGCCACCGCCCCCGGGGTGTCGCCGTGCAGGCACAGCGAACGCGCGCGGACGTCGATCCGCCTGCCGTCCAGTGCGGTGACGGCGCCGAACCGGGCCATGCCCACGGAGCGTTCGACGACGGTGTCCGCCTCCGTGATGACGGCCCCCTCACGGCCGCGCGGCACGAGCGTCCCCTCCGGGGTGTACGCCCGGTCCGCGAACGCCTCGGTGACCACGGGCAGTCCCGACTTGCCGGCGACTTCAAGGAAGCGCGAACCGGGCAGCCCGAGTACGGGCAGTGCGTCATCCGCGAGGAGGACTCCCTCGACGACGGCGCGGGCCTGCTCCTCGTCGTGGACGACGCGGTTGTAGAGCGCGCCATGCGGCTTCACGTACGACACGCGCGTGCCGGCCGCTCGGGCGAAGACCTCCAGGGCGCCGATCTGGTACGCCACTTCGGCCGCCAGTTCATCGGCCGGTACGTCCATGGAGCGGCGTCCGAAGCCCGCCAGGTCGCGGTAGGAGACCTGCGCGCCGACCCGTACCCCGCGTTCGGCGGCCTGCTCGCACACGCGGCGCATGGTGGCCGCGTCCCCCGCGTGGAATCCGCAGGCCACATTGGCACTGGTGACGACCGAGAGCAGTTCCTCGTCGTCGGTCAGGCGCCAGCGGCCGAAGCCCTCACCGAGGTCGGCGTTCAGATCGATCACGGCGTCGGCCGGGGCTTCCGTCATCTACGTAGGTCTCCTGTTCTGCTCGGCGGCCCTCTCAGGCCACCCGGTACTGCTCGTCACGGGCGTCGGTGATGAACATCTGCCCCGGTGCGTGCGTGATCGCGAACGGCGGTCGCGAAGCCATCACCGCGGCCTGCGGTGTCACTCCGCATGCCCAGAACACCGGGATGTCACCGTGCTCGGCGGTCACCGGATCACCGAAGTCGGGGCGGGCCAGATCGTCGATGCCGAGCCCCGCGGGGTCGCCGCAGTGGACCGGACTGCCGTGCACGGCGGGCAGCAGGGAGGTCTCCCTGATCGCCGCGGAGAGGTGCTCGGGCGGCACGTGGCGCATCGACACCACCATGGGACCGTGCAGCCGTCCCGCCGGGCGGCAGGGGCGCGCGGTCACGTACATGGAGACGTTGCGGCCCTGCTCGACATGGCGCATCGGAACTCCGGACTCCGTCAGCGCCCACTCGAAGGTGAAGCTGCAGCCGATGAGGAACGACACCAGGTCGTCCCGCCACCGGTCGACCACGTCCGTGGGTTCGTCGGCCAACTCGCCGTCCTCCCACACCCGGTAGCGCGGCAGGTCCGTCCGCAGGTCGGCGTCGGGAGCCAGGGGAGTGGTCCAGGAGCCCGCGTCCGTGACGTCGAGCACCGGGCAGGGCTTCGGATTGCGCTGACAGAACAGGAGCATGTCGTACGCCCAGTCCGCGGGCACGGCGATCAGATTGGCCTGGGTGTGACCGGCCGCCCAGCCCGCGGTCGGTCCGCTCGTGCCCGAACGGAAGAGCGCGCGGGCCTCCTCGGGGCGCTGCGATGCCATGGTGGAGCGGCTCACACCAGCTCCTTCCCACGCGTCTCGGGCAGCCCGAACAGCGCGAGCACGGCGATGGCGTAACCGATCGCACCGAAGACCAGCGCGCCGCCCACGCCCCAGCTGTCGGCCAGGAAGCCGACCATGGTGGGGAAGACGGCGCCCACGGCGCGACCGGTGTTGTACGTGAAGCCCTGCCCCGTGCCGCGCACGGCGGCCGGGTAGAGCTCGCTGAGGAACGAACCGAAGCCGCTGAAAATGGCCGACATACAGAAGCCGAGGGGGAAACCGAGCACAAGGAGAAGGCCGTTGGCCCCGTCGGGGATGTTCGTGTAGGCGAGGATGCTGGCCGCGGAGAGGAAAGCGAAGAGCGTGATGTTGCGTTTGCGGCCGAGGATGTCGGTGAGATAGCCGCCCGCCAGGTAGCCGACGAAGGCCCCGGAGATCAGGAACGTGAGGTACCCGCCGGTGCCGACCACCGTGAGTCCGCGCTCGGTCTTCAGGTACGTAGGCACCCAGGTGGCGAGCGTGTAGTAGCCGCCCTGTACGCCGGTGGACAGCAGCACCGCGAAGAGCGTGGTGCGCAGGAGGCCGGGTTTGAAGATCGCGGTGAACGACCCCTTGTGCGCGCTCTTCTGCCGTTCCGCGGCAGCCTCGGGGGCGTCGTGCACGTTGCGACGCACGTAGACGACGAGCAGGGCGGGCAGCGCGCCGGTCCAGAACATCACGCGCCAGGCGATGTCCTCGTCGAGGAACTGGAACACCAAGGTGTAGACGACCACGGCGAGTGCCCAGCCGACCGCCCAGGAGCTCTGGATCGCGCCGAGCGTGCGGCCGCGGTTCTTGGCGGTGGCGTACTCGGCGACCAGGATCGCGCCGACCGCCCACTCGCCGCCGAACCCGAGGCCCTGGAGGGCGCGGAAGACCAGCAGGGTCTCGTAGTTGGGCGCGAAGCCGCAGGCGACGGTGAAGACGGCGTACGTGATGACCGTGATCATCAGTGCCTTGACCCGGCCGATCCGGTCGGCGACGACTCCGGCGACCGCGCCGCCTATCGCGGAGACGACCAGCGTGACCGTGGTGAGCAAACCGGTCTGGCCACTGTCCAGGTTGAAGTACGCGGCGAGCGCGACCATGGTCAGCGGCAGCGTGAAGTAGTCGTAGGAGTCGAGGGCGTAGCCGCCGAAGGCGCCCGCGAAGGCGCGACGGCCGCGCGGGCCGAGGGCGCGCAGCCAGCCGAACGCGCCGTTGTCGTCGGGGGATTCGCCGTCCACGGGGCGGGTGTCGGTCGACACGGCCTGGGGCGGTGGGGGAGTGCTCATGGGCACCTCGCAGGAGGGGGACGGAGGGTGCGGAGCGGGCAAGGGGTGGGACTCGGGCAGGGCGTGGGACACGGGCGGGGACCGGGCCGTGCTCGACAAGGTAGAGGATCGTTGAACGATCCCTCAATACCCGTGTTGTCTCGTTCTTGTATCTGCGATTGAATCCGGTCATGGCTGAGGGGATGGCTCGGGACATGGCCGACGCGAGTGGACTGGCCGACGACCGTGCGCTTCTGGGGCGGACCAGCACCGCGGAGCGGGTCTCGGACATCCTTCGGAGCCGCATCGCCGAGGGGTACTTCCCGCCGGGAGTCCGCCTGTCGGAGGACAGCATCGGTGGCGCGCTCGGCGTCTCACGCAACACGTTGCGCGAGGCCTTCCGTCTCCTCACTCACGAACGGCTGTTGGTCCACCAGCTCAATCGCGGGGTATTTGTCCGAGTTCTCACGATTGAGGACGTGGAGGACATTTACCGCACCCGGCGTCTTGTGGAGTGCGCGGTCGTCCGCGGCCTCGGCGATCCGCCCTTCGCGCTCGACGGACTCGCGAGCGCCGTCGCGGACGGCACGAAGGCGGCCCGCGAGCGCAAGTGGAAGGGCGTCTCCACGGCCAACATCCACTTCCACCGGGAGCTGGTCGCGCTCGCCGGGAGCGCCCGCACCGACGAGGTGATGCGCAGCGTCTTCGCCGAACTACGCCTGGCCTTCCACGTGGTGGACGACCCGCGTCGACTGCACGAGCCGTATCTCGCACGCAATCGGCAGATACTGCAGACCCTCCAGGAGGGGGATGCGGCGGAGGCCGAGCGGCTGCTCGCCGTCTACCTGGACGACTCCCGCCGCGGCCTCGTCGAGGTCTACGGCCAACGCGTCGCGGAGGGCGAGCGGGCGTCCTCCTGACGGCCGGGGGCAGCGGCAGGGCGCTGTCAGATCTGCGCCGTTTCGACCGTTGTCAGACCGAGGATCTAGTCTGTGCACCGTGACTTCGCCTGCCGTTACGGACACCGCTCCGCCCCAGCTCAGCGCGGGGCCGAGGCCCGCTCTGGGCCCGGCCGCCGACGAGGGCCTGGCGCGGCGGCTGCGCGCGCTCGCCTGCACGGCGCCGCTGCACGACCTGGACGTGCGCAAGGCCAACCTCGCGGGCGAGTACTCGGTGTACGCGATGGCGGAAGTGGCCCTCTCCGCCATCGACCTCGTCACCCTGAACATGGACTTCGACACGGGCGCCGACCACGAGCAGATAGTGGCCAGGCTGCTCCCGCGCGTCGGAGCCCAGGCCCCCCGGCGCCCCGTCGCCGAGCACGAGCGCGTCGCCCGCTGGGTCCTGGAGAACCTGATCAACGTCGGCAGCGTCGACCGCGGCTTCCGCGCCGTGTACGGCACCTTCGCGCCCGACGGCACCTATGTCCGCAGGGACTACGACTTCAAGCTGATCGAAGAAGTGCCCGGGTACGGCGGGGGTGTCTATCTCCGTACGACGGACGAGGCGGTCAACGTCCTCGTGGGCGCCCTCGACACCGACGTCACCAGCGCCCAGATCGCCGCCGAGGTGAAGCTGGAGGTGCTCATCAACCGCGGGCGCCTCGCCGACGCCCAGCTCGCCGCGGAACAGGCGCGCTATCGGACGGTGCAGTATTCGGAGACGCTCCGCAGGGCCCTGGACGCGACCCGGCGCAACGTCCGCGCGGTCGATTGGCTCCAGGCGGTCCCCGACATGATCGCGGAGGCCCTCGACCACGTGGCCGACCGCTACCGCCACGAGAACGCGATCCTGACGAACATCCGCAAGGCACGCGACGAGTCCGAGGACCCCGAACACAAGCGCCGCGCCGCAGAGCTCGTCGACATCGTCAAGGACTGCATCCGCCGCCACACACAGCTCCAGTCCCGCCTCCTCGAAGCGGGCCCGCTGTTCCGCGCCGAGCAGGACCGCCAGGCCTTCGCGGCCCCCACCACACGGACCGGCCTCGATCTGTACGGCCAGCTCGTCGCCCCTCTCCTGCCGCTCCCCGTCGAGCAGGCGAGCCGCGTGACCGGCGCGTTCTTCGCGCGCGGGACGGGACTGCGCACCCCCGTCTCCGTACGCGTCGGGGACCTGGTGGACATACTGCTCACGCCGCCGCAGGAGCGGGAGCACCTCGGCATGGAGATGCCCGAACCCGACCTCATCGCCACCCCCGACGACAGCCGCTTCAGCGATGAGCAGCTCGCCGACGCCATGGAGCTGCTCGACCTGCCCGCCGACGCGCCCCGGCGCCTGTCCGGACTGCTCGCCGACGCACGCCGCCGCGACACCGAACTGCCGTATCTGGTCGCCCTCCTCGCCGTCCACGCCGCAAGCCCGCCGGTCGGCACCGCCTACCGCCAGGGCGAGGAGAAGCTCCTGTTCGCCGTGGACGACGGCACCGAACTCGACGACCCGGAGTTCGGCGGCGCCGACCTCATCGTGGGCACGGCACTGCTCGACGCCGCCGGCATGGCGGCCGGCCGGACGGAGGCGGCGTGAGCGCTCCCGACACCCGCACGACTCGCACGTACGACCGCCGCAAGGAGCACAAGCCGTGACCGAGCACCCCGCAGAGCACGCCGCGTGGGGCGAGCCGGAGGCCTCGGCGGCGCCCGCCGCGAGTGCCGCCATCACCCCGGCCGACGCCGCCGACGCCGCGCGCCTCGTCGCCTTCGGGCTCCAGCCCAAACTCCAGCCCGCCCGCGACCAGGAGTACGCCGAGCTGCTGCGCCGCTACCGCGAGGACCCACCCTTCGCGCGGCTCGCCGACGCCGTGGCCGCCGGGCTCGGCCTCGTCGTCCTTGAGGTGTCCCCGCGCGCGGGGATGGCCGTGACGGCCGCCGAGGACTCCGTGTTCGCCGTCCGCATGGGCGACTACGCACGCCGTACGGCCGCCGACTCCACCGACCGCTTCCTGCACGGCCTCGCCCATCTCGCCGTCGCCGCCCTGGCGTTCCCCCGCCCCGAGGACCTCGCCGACGACGGATACATCGGCCGGGTCACGGTCAACGGCGTCGACGCCTTCGTACGTCAGGCCTGCCACCGCCTGGAGGAGCGCGCCGAGGAACAGGGCGAGAACTCCGACCCGCAGACCGACGCCCCCGGTCTGGAGGCAGCCTGGCGGATCTGGGCCCGGCGCAGCTCGACGGGCGCCACCAAGGACGCCCGCCGTCTCGCCGGGTCGACCACCGGGATCATCGGCAAGGCCGTCGCGTTCCTCACCGACTCCGGGTTCCTGCAGCGCACGGGCGACGACTCCGGGGGCACGTACCGCACCACCGCCCGCTATCAGCTGCAGGTGCGCGACATGGCGGGCGGCGCCGCCATGGCCGAGCTCCTGGAGCTCGGCATCGTGCCCGTCACGGACGGGTCCGCGACCCTGCTGCCCCCCGAAGACACGGACGACCTGGAACTGGCCGCCGACGCGGGCCTGCCCTTCCACTCCTGAACACACTCCTGAACACGCCGGCGTCCTCGACGTCACCCCGCACCTTCCTGCTGTTCCGCACGACTTACGACGAGAGTCCGCCGCCATGTACGAGCTGTCCCGGGTCCGCCTCTACTCCATCGGCCCCGCCGGTGCGCGCTACGCCGACACCGTGCTTGACCTGCGCGGCGTCGGCGCGGAAGTGCCCGCCCCCGCGCCCGCCCAGGCGGAGTTCTTCGAGGACGAGCCGGTCGGCCCTCCGCGCCGCCCGGCCCCCGCGGGCGTGCTCTTCCTGGAGAACGGCGGCGGCAAGTCCGTCCTGCTGAAACTGATCTTCTCGGTGATGCTGCCGGGCCACCGGAACACGCTGGGCGGCGCCAGTTCCGGAGTGCTGCGCAAGTTCCTCCTCGCCGACGACTGCGGGCACGTCGCCCTGGAGTGGCAGCACACGCTGACCGGCGAGTGCGTCGTCGTCGGCAAGGTCAGCGAGTGGCGCGGACGGCAAATCTCCAACGACCCGCGGAAGTTCGCCGAGGCGTGGTACTCCTTCCGGCCCGGACCCGGCATGAGCCTGGACTCGCTGCCGGTCGCCGAATCCACCGCCGTACGGCCCTCCGTGGAGGGCGTTTCGGGTGCCCAGGGGCGGCGGCGCACCATGAAGGGCTTCCGTGACGCGCTGACCGAGGCGGGCAAGGCGTACCCCCACCTCGAAGTGCACTGGGAGGAGATCCACGACCGCTGGAACGAACACCTCGGCGACCTCGGCCTCGACCCCGAACTCTTCCGCTACCAGCGGGAGATGAATGCCGATGAGGGCGAGGCAGCGGGCCTCTTCGCGGTCAAGAAGGACTCCGACTTCACCGACCTGCTGTTGCGCGCCGTCACGGACACCCGTGACACGGACGGCCTCGCCGACCTCGTGCACGGCTTCGGCAACAAGCTGGGCCGCCGCTCCGAACTCATCGCCGAACGGGACTTCACGGCGGGCTCCGTCGACCTGCTCGGCCGCATCGTCGACGCCGCCGACACACGCTCACGCGCGCGTGACGTGCACGCGGGAGCCGAGCGCCGCACGCGCGCGCTCGCCCGCCGCCTCTCCGCGCGCGCCGTCGCCGAGCGGAACAAGGCGGGGGAGCTCGCCGAGCGGGTCACCGCCGCCGCGCAGACGGTCACCACGGCGGAGGAAGCACGCGGCAGGTCCGCGCTGATCTCCGCCGAACTCGCCTTCCGGCACGCCTCCTTGGCACTCACGGTCGCGGAGAAGGCCGCCGCAGCCCAGCGCCGCGAGCTGGCCGACGCGCGTCAGCTGCACTCCGCCTGGCAGGCCGCCGAAGCCGTCCTGCGGCACCGCGCCGCCGCCGACCGCTCCGCGCGCGTGGCCTCCGCGATCCTGGAGGCCGAGCGGGACGCGGCGCCCGCGCTCGCCGCCCGCTCCAAGGCGGCGGCCGACCTCGTCCGTGTCCTGCACACCGCGGCCGAGGGCGCCGAATCGCTCGCGAACGAGGAGGAGGAGCGCTCGGCCGCACTCCAGGAGACCGGCGAGGCCGCCCACCGCGACGCCACCGTCGCAGCGACCGAGGCGCAGCGCGCCCGCAGCGAGGCCGGACACCTGCGCCAGCGCCTCACCGAAGTCGAGCAGGAGACCGCGGAGGCGGTCCGCGCCGGCTGGCTGGACGACACCGCCCCGGACGCCGACCCGGCGCGCGCCGCGCTGGCCGCGAGCGACGCCGAGAAGACCGCGGCGGCCGCCTGGGACACCGCACGCGAGACGTCCCTGCGCGCCGCCGAACACGCCAAGGAGGCAGCCGCAGCCGAGGCCCGCGCCGAACTCACCGCGGCGCGCGCCTCGGACGCGGCGGACGCGGCCGAGCACGCGTACGACGCCGAACGCCGCGCCGCGGAGTCGATCGCCGGCGACGAGCGCCTCGCCGAGCTGCTCGGGCTCCCGGGAGCCGTCTCCCAGGGTGGGGTGCCGCAGCCGCGCCGGGGGGCCGGTGAGGAGGCCGGTGGGGTTGCTGGTCCGGGTGAGGCATCCGGGGGAGGACCGTCGGCCTCCGACGCGGCAGCGGGAGGTGGCGCTGCCGGTGATGGCGCACGTGCCGTCTCCGCAGACGGAGCAGGCCCCCGCACCGCCACCGGGACCCGCCCCCTGACCGAAGGTCCCCTGACCCTCACGGAGTTGGACCGCAACGCCGACGACCTCCGTACCCTCCTCGACGACGGGGTGGCGTCCGCCGAGCGGCAGCTCTTCGAACTGAGGACCGCCGCGGCCGACGACTCCCGGATCCTGGGCGCCCTCGGCGACGGCGGACTCCTGCCGCCGGGGCCCGACGTCCTGGCCACCGTCGAGTTCCTCGGCGAGCACGGCATCCCCGCGCTGCCCGGCTGGCGCTACCTCGCACAGGCCGTCGACCCCGCCGACCACGCGCGCGTGCTCGCCGCAAGGCCCGAGCTGGTCGACGGCGTCGTCATCACCGACCCCGCAACGCACGCACGGGCCCGCGAGGCCCTCGCCGGCGCCGCCCTGCTGCCCCGCTCGGCCGTCGCGGTCGGCACCGCGGCCGCCCTCCTCGCCCCGACCCCGGGCGAGGACGCACAGGGCGGTGACGTCTTCCTCGTCCCGCCGAACCCCGCCATGCACGACGAACACGCCGCCGACGAAGAGCGCACGGCCCTGCGCGCACGGGCCGCGCAGCGCGACGAGGAGATCCGGGCGCTCGCCCTGCGCCTCACCAAGGACCGCGAGCTCGCCGCACGGCTCGCCTCATGGCGCGGCGGCTGCCCGGCCGGACACATCGAAGAGCTGGCCACCGCCGCACGCGGCGCCCGCGCCTTCGCCGAAGAGGCCGAAGCCGAACTCGCCGAGGCCCGCACGGTCCGGGCCGAGGCCGACGAGGCGGCGGCCGATGCGGCACGCGCGCGTGACGAACGGCAGGAGGCCGCCCAGCGGGCGCGGCGCGTCGCCGACGCACTCGCGGGGCTCGCGTTCCGCCTGCGCGAGCGCGCGGGCTGGCAGACCAAGCTGCGCGAACTCGCCGATGACGCCGTCGAGTCGGAGGCCCGCGCCCAGACCTGTCTGGACCGGGCCCGCGCCGCGGACGAGGACCGGCGCTCCGCCCAGCGCGCCGCCGACGACGCCCGCCGCACAGCCCGCGCCCTGCGCGCCGAGCGGGCCGAGATCGCCGGCGCCCCCGAGGACCTGCCCGAGGACACCAGCGCCCCCAAGTCGTCGCTGCCCGCCCTCCGCGAGGCCTACCGCGCCGCGTCCCAGCTCTACGAGAAGGTCGGCGTCGGCGCCGACCTGCGCGCCGAACAGGCCCGCGCCGAGAGCGACGAGAGCAGCGCCCTCGCCGAGCTCGACCGCCTCAGCAACAAGGTCCGCACCCGCGCCGCCCTGCTCCTGGAGGGCACGGACGGCTCCGACGGCCCCTCCCGGCAGGCCGCGTCCGCCCGCGCCGAGGCGCAGGTCCAGCTCATCGAGACCCGCGCGTCCGCCGCGAGCGAGCAGCTCGGCAGGCTGCGCGGCGAGGCCGAGCGGCTCGCCCCGCAGGATGACGCCGACGTCCATACCGAGCTCCCCGAAGACCTCGTCCCCGCCGACGCCGAGCACGCGCAGGCGCTCCTGCGCACCGCCACCGGTGAACTGGCCGCCCACACCGAGGCGTTGAGCCAGGCCAAGGACGCACACGCGACCCTCGTGCACGCCCACCGCGCCACGGAGGACGCGGCCGGCGGCTTCGACGAGACAGCGGCTCTCCTGCGCGACCTGCTGCGCGAGCAGCACCAGGACACCGAGGGCGCCACGGCCGCTGAAGAGCCCGAGCCCTACCCCGGCTCCCTCGAAGAGGCACGCCAGTCCGCGTCCGAGGCCCGGCGCTCCCTGCGCGGCTGCGCCGCCGACCTCTCCGCCGCCGAGGCTGCCGTGCGCGAGGCCAGCGACATCCTCGTACGGCACGCGAACTCCACGCGTTACGAGCAGGTGCGCACCCCTGCCCGCCAGCAGATCCGTGAGCTGCCCGCGTCCGCGCTTCCGGAGCACGCCAAGAAGTGGGCCGACGCCTTCGCGCCGCGCCTGCGCGTGCTCACCGACGAGCTGGAGCAGCTGGAGCGCAACCGCGACAGCATCGTGGACCGGCTGCGCGGGCTCGTGGAGTCCTCGCTGGCCACGCTCCGTTCCGCGCAGCGCCTCTCGCAGCTGCCCGAGGGCCTGGGGGAGTGGTCGGGCCAGGAATTCCTGCGCGTCCGTTTCGAGGAGCCCGACCAGGCGACGCTGACCGAACGCCTCGGCGAGGTCATCGACGAGGCCACGCGGGCCGCCGTCAAGAAGAACTCCGACATGCGGCGGGACGGAATGTCCCTGCTGCTGCGGGGAGTTCAGGCCGCCCTGGAACCGCGGGGCATCGCCGTCGAGATCCTCAAGCCGGACGCCGTGCTGCGTGCCGAGCGCGTGCCGGTCGGACAGATGGGCGACGTCTTCTCCGGCGGCCAGCTGCTCACCGCCGCCATCGCCCTGTACTGCACGATGGCCGCCCTGCGCAGCAACGACCGGGGCCGCGACAAGCACCGGCACGCGGGCACGCTGTTCCTCGACAACCCCATCGGCCGCGCCAACGCCACGTACCTCCTGGAGCTCCAGCGGGCCGTGTCGGACGCGCTCGGTGTGCAGCTGCTGTACACCACCGGCCTGTTCGACACGACAGCGCTCGCGGAGTTCCCGCTGGTCATCCGGTTGCGGAACGACGCGGACCTGCGTGCGGGCCTGAAGTACATCAGCGTGGAGGAGCACCTGCGGCCGGGCCTGCCGCAGCAGGACCCGGCCGAGGAGACCGTGCACGGCGAGATCACGGCGACGCGCATGTACAAACGCCCGGCCCCTACGGCCTAGCCCAGCAGGTCCGTCAGCCACTCATGAAAAAGACCGATGTGGTGCTCGGTCGGCACGAGCACCCCGCCCCCGCGATAGGCGCGTGACGCCATCGCGGGCTGGGTGCGCTCGCAGGCCTCGAAGTCCTGTTCGTTGACCCGGTGGAAGAGCTCCACCGACTTGGTGAGGTCGACGCCGGACGCGACGACCTCGGGTGCGTACAGCCAGTCGCACTCGACGACCGTGCGATCCTCGGCCAGCGGGAACATCCGGTGCAGGATCACATGGTCGGGGACGAGGTTGATGAAGACGGTCGGCTTGATGGTGATCGCGTAGTAGCGGCGGTCCTGGTCCTCGGCGACCTCGGGGAGACGCTCGAAGCCCGCGCTGCCGTCGACGGTGAATCCGCTGACCTCCTCACCGAACGACGCGCCGTGCCCGACGTAGTACTGGGCGGCGAACCCGTCCGCGAACTCCGGCAGTACGTCGGTCAGTTCGGGGTGGATGGTCGCGCAGTGATAGCACTCCATGAAGTTCTCGACGATCAGCTTCCAGTTGGCGCGCACGTCGTAGGTGACGCGTTGACCGAGGGCGAGCGACTCGGTTCCGTAGCGCTCGATGGACGCGGTGTCGCCGAGGCGCTCCACGGCGGCGCCGATGACGGACTCCTCGAAGGACGGCGGTTCGTCGGCCAGGCACACCCACGCGTAGCCGAGCCACTCCCGCAGGGCGACCTTGACCAGGCCGTACTCGGTGCGGTCCACATCGGGCATCTTCACCAGGTTCGGCGCGGCGATCAGCTTGCCGTCGAGGTCGTAGGTCCATGCGTGGTACGGACATTGGAGCGCCCGGCGCACCTCACCGGACTCCTGAGTGCACAGCCGGGCGCCGCGGTGCCGGCAGATGTTGAGGAAGGCGCGCAGCTGTCCGGAGCGGGAGCGGGTGACCAGAACGCTCTCGCGGCCGACCTGGACGGTGCGGAAGGCACCGGGTTTGTCGAGGTCGGCGGCGCGCACCGCGCAGAACCAGAGCGACTCGAAGACGCGTTCCTGCTCCTGCCGGAAGATCTCGGGGTCGGTGTAGAAGTGGCCCGGCAGCGTGGTCATCAGGCTGGCGGCGGACGGGGCCTCGGGGGTCGTCGTCACGGTGGCGTTCTCCTAAGGCGGGCGCGGCACTCCTCAAGCGGGCGCGGCGGCAAGGCGGCTGGGGTCGAAGAGCTCGATGGGGTGGTCGGTGGTGCCCCGCAGCGCGAGATCGGCGACGATCTCGCCGACGACCGGCACGAACTTGAAGCCGTGTCCGGAGAACCCGGCCGCGACGGTGACCGACTCCGGGTGGGCCGGGTGGCGGGCGATGACGAAGTGCTCGTCGGGCGTGTTGGAGTACATGCAGGTCGCGGCCTTGAGGAACTGTCCGGGCAGGGAGGGGATATGGCCCCTCATGTGCTCCGCCATCGCGCCGACCTCGTGCTCGTGGACCGTGCGCTCGATGTTCTCGGGCGTGCAGGGCGTGCCCTTGCGGAAGAAGGCGACCTTGGCGCCCAGGTCGGGGCCGTCGATGGCCGGGAAGCCGTAGACCTGTGTGTCGTCCGCGTCCTCCCAGATGTAGATCGGGTGGTTCTGCGGCAGGAAGGGCCGCACGCCGCCGGTGGGCTGGAACCAGTACATGACCTGCCGCTCGATGGTGAACGGCACCCCGATGTCGGTGAGGAGCCGAGGCGCCCAGGCGCCGGGACAGATGACCAACTGCCCCGCGGTGTAGGTGTCCTCCGCCGTGTGCACGCGCACGCCGTCCCGGTACGGCTCCCACCGCGTCATCGGCTCTTCGAAGTGCAGGTCGGCGCCCTGCTGCGTGGCGAGCTGCAGATGTGCGGCGACCGTGTTCTCGGGGCGGACGAGCCCCGCCCGCGCCTCGTACAGCGCCACCTCGTCGTCGCGCGGGCTGAGCGTCGGGAAGCGGCGGCGTATCTCGGGGGCGTCGAGCATCTCGTGGGGGAGGTCCCACTGCCGCGCGGAGAGCAGCGAACCGGAGACGGTACGGCTCTCGGGCCGGCCGACCATCACCCCGCCGCACAGGATGGCTATATCGCGGCCGGTGTCGCGCTCCAGGCGTGCGTACAGCTCGTACGAGCGCAGGAGCAGGGGAACGTACGCCGGGTCCTCGAAGTAGGACTGCCGGATGATGCGTGAACCGCCGTGGCTTGAGCCGCGGTTGTGGACGGGCCCGAACTTCTCCAGTCCGAGGACACGGGCGCCGCGCGCGGAAAGGTGGTGGGCGGCGGCGCCGCCCATGCCGCCGAGGCCGATCACGATCACGTCAAAGGTGGGGGACACAGGGCTTCCTCCAGAGCGCTGAGGGGGCTTCGACCGGCTACCGGCGGATGCGGGTCATCTTCGGGTCGAACAAGGGCTCTTCGGCGACCGTCGCGGGCACCTTCTCGCCGAAGTACTCGACGTGCACGCTCGCGCCCGTCTCCTGGGGCGGCAGCCACGCGTAGGCGACGCACCGGCCCAGCGTGTAGCCGTACGAGGCGCTGGTGACGTACCCGGCGGGGAGTCCGTCGACATACACGGGCTCCTTGCCCAGGACCACGGCGGCCGGATCGTCGAGCAGGAGCGCGGTGAGCTTCCGCGGGGGGGACGCGGGGGAGCCGCGCCGTTCGAGCGCGGCACGCCCCACGAAGTCGCCCCGGTCCATGCGGACGGCGAAACCGACGCCCGCCTCGTAGGGGTTGTGTTCGGTCGTCATGTCGTGACCCCAGGCGCGGTAGCCCTTCTCCAGGCGCAGGCTGTTGAACGCCGAACGCCCGGCCGCGATCACGCCGTGCTCCTGTCCCGCCTCCCAGAGCGTGTCCCAGAGCCGCAGCCCGGTGTCGGCGCTCGTGTAGAGCTCCCAGCCCAGCTCACCGACGTACGACAGCCGCATCGCCGTCACCGGGACATGCCCGATGTACGTCTCCTTGGCCCGGAAATAGCCGAAGCCCTCATGCGAGAAGTCGTGGCGGGTGAGCGGCTGCACGAGGTCGCGGGCGAGCGGCCCCCAGACACCGATGCAGCAGGTGCCCGACGTGATGTCCCGTAGGTGAACGCCGTCGGGGGCGTGACGCAGGAGCCAGTCGAGATCGGCCGGGCTGTTGGCGCCGACCTGGAAGCGGTCCGTGGCGAGCCGGGCCACCGTGAGGTCGGAACGGATGCCGCCCGTTTCGTCCAGGAGGAGGGTGTACGTCACCGCACCGGGCTTCTTGGCCAGGTTGTTGGAGGTCATACGCTGCAGGAAGGCGAGCGCTCCGGGCCCTGCCACCTCAAGGCGGCGCAGCGGCGTCATGTCGTAGAGCGCGACCTTCTCGCGGGTCGCCTTCGCCTCCGCGGCCGCGATCGGCGACCAGTGGCGGGCCGACCAGGCATCACGCCCGGGGACCTCGACGCCCGCGAGGAGCGGGGCGTTCGCCTCGTACCAGTGCGGGCGCTCCCAGCCGCCGCCCTCCAGGAACACGGCTCCCAACTCCTGCTGCCGGGCGTAGAAGGGGCTCACCCGCAGCGGCCTGGGGTGCTCCATGGGTTGGAGGGGGTGGAGGACGTCGTAGACCTCGACGAACTGCTGGGCGCCGCGGTCGGCCACGTACGCGGGGGAGCGCTGGGCGTCCTCGAAGCGGGCGAGGTCGCAGTCGTGCACGTCGACGGAGGGCCGCCCGTCGACCATCCACTCGGCGACCGCCTTGGCCACGCCCGCGGAGTGCGTCACCCACACCGCCTCGGCCAGCCAGAAGCCGCGCAGCGCACGGGACTCGCCGAGGACCGGCATGCCGTCCGGCGTGAAGGAGAAGACGCCGTTGAAGCCCTCCGCGACAGCGGTCTCGCGCAGTGCGGGCAGCAGCCAACCGCAGTCCTGCCAGCTCGGCGCGAAGTCCTCCTCGGTGAAGGGGTACGAGGACGGCATGTCCGGTGCGTCGTCGTACGCCGGGACGGTGAAGGCGTCGACGGGCAGCGGGCGGTGGGCGTACGAGCCGATGCCGATGCGGTCGGTGTGCTCGCGGAAGTACAGATCACGGTCCTGGAAGCGGAGGATCGGCTTCGAGGCTTCCGTGCGCGGGTCGTTGACGCCCGCGAGCTCGGGCAGGGGCTCGGTGGTGGCGTACTGATGGGCGAGCGGCAGCAGGGGGATGTCGACGCCTGCCATGCGACCGATCACCGGACCCCAGAAGCCCGCCGCCGACACGACGTGGTCGGCGGGGAACGTGCCCCGGTCGGTCACGACGGCGGTGACGTGGCCCTCCTCCTGCTCCACGCCGGTCACGGTGTGCCGGTCGCGGAAACGCGCACCACGCGCGCGTGCCCGATCGATCTGCGCACGGCAGGCGAGCACGGCGCGAGCGAGCCCGTCGTCCGGGGTGTGCAGACCGCCGAGCACCTTGCTCTCGTCGATGAGCGGCCACATCTCCTTGCACCGGGCGGGGCCGACCAGCTCCGCGCGGACGCCCCACGAGGCGGCGTACCCGGCCTTGCGGTGCAGGTCGGCCCAGCGCTCGGGCGTGGTGGCGAGTTCGAGGCCGCCGACCGGGTTGAAGCAGGACAGACCGTCCACTTCGAGGGCGCCGAACTTCTCGACGGTGTACGTCGCGAACGTGGTCAGCGTCTTGGAGGGGCCGGTCTGGAAGACGAGGCCGGGGGCGTGCGAGGTCGATCCGCCGGGCGCGGGGAGCGGACCCTGTTCGAGGACCGTGACGTCGGTCCAGCCGCGTGCGGTGAGTTCGTCGGCGAGCGAGCAGCCGACGATGCCGGCGCCGATGACGACGACGCGGGGTGACCGGTGCTCCCTGTCGGGGGTGGGGGCGGGGGCGGGCACGGATGCGGCGTTCACAGGACCACCACCGAACGAAGGACCTCACCGCGGTGCATCCTGCCGAACGCCTCCTCGACCCGGTCGAGCGAGATGGTCTCGGAGACGAAGGCGCCGAGGTCGAGCCGGCGGTTGAGGTACTGGTCGACGAGGATCGGGAAGTCCCGCGTCGGCAGACAGTCCCCGTACCAGGAGGACTTGAGGGCGCCGCCGCGCGAGAACAGGTCGACCAGCGGCAGATCGATCCTCATCTCCGGATCGGGCACACCGACCTGCACGAGCACACCCGCGTGATCACGCATGTAGAAGGCCTGTTTGTACGTCGACGGGGTGCCGACCGCGTCGATCGCGACGTCGACCCCGAAACCGCCGGTGAGCTCACGGACGGCTTCGACCGGGTCCGTGCCGCGGGAGTTGACGGTGTGCGTGGCGCCGAACCGGGTCGCCCCGTCGAGTTTGGCCTCGTCGATGTCGACGGCGATGACGCGGCGCGCGCCCGCCAGCGAGGCTCCGGCGATCGCGGCGTTGCCGACGCCGCCGCAGCCGATGACGGCCACGGTGTCGCCGCGGCCCACCTGGCCGGTGTTCACGGCGGCCCCGTAGCCGGCCATCACGCCACAGCCGATGAGCCCGGCGGCCTCGGGGCGGGCCGCGGGGTCCACCTTCACGGCCTGCCCGGCGGCGACCAGGGTCTTCTCCGCGAAGGCCCCGATGCCGAGGGCTGGGCTCAGGGGAGTGCCGTCCAGGAGGGTCATGGGCTGGGCGGCGTTGCGTGAGTCGAAGCAGTACCAGGGGCGGCCCCGCAGACAGGAGCGGCAGCCTCCGCAGGGCGCGCGCCAGGCGAGCACGACGTAGTCGCCGGGGGCGAGATCGGTGACGTCGGGGCCGATCGCCTCGATGGTGCCGGCGGCCTCATGGCCGAGCAGGAACGGGAAGTCGTCGTTGATCGCGCCCTCCCGGTAGTGCAGATCCGTGTGGCAGACCCCGCAGGCCTGCACGGAGACGAGTACCTCTCCCGGTCCGGGATCTGGCACGACGATCGTCTGCACCTCGACGGGTGCGGCCTTCTTCATGGCGACGACGGCACGGACCTCGTGTGGCACGACCAGACTCCTCTGCTGTTGCGCACTGCACGACGGGTTGCGCTATGAGAGACATACTGGGAACGCCATCAAGAGGCCGTCAAGGGGTGGGAGTTAACCCTTGGCAAATCAGCTGCGCACAGCGAAACGCCGCCGACACAAGGCGAGGGCGGAACCGGGCCATGCCGGTTCCGCCCTCGTGTTCCGTGCGTGCTCGCAGGCGTGGTGCGCGTCGGTCAGAAGCCGTAGCCCATCCGCCGCGAGAGCTCCACGGCCGCGGCGACCGTGCGCTTGGCGAGCTCGGTGAGGCGGTCCTCCGTCAGGCGGTACACGGGCCCCGACGCGCTCAGCGCCCCGATCACCTTGCCGTCGTGCGCACGCACCGGCGCCGCCACGGCGGCAAGACCCACCTCCAGCTCCTCCACGGCGATGGCGAAGCCCTGGTCGACGACGGCCTCGAGATCGCCGCGCAACGCGGCCGTTCCGGTCACCGTGTGCTCGGTCAGGCGCGGCAGCGTCCGCGCTATCAAACCCTCGCGCAGCGTCGTCGGCAGATGGGCGAGGAGGATCTTGCCGCTGGAGGTGGCGTGCAGCGGCGTGCGCCTGCCCAGCCAGTTCTGCGCGGTCACGGACGCGGGCCCACGGGCCTGCATGATGTTGACCGCGGCGTCGTCGTCCAGGATCGCGATGTTGACCGTCTCGCCCAGCTCGTCGGCGAGGTCACGGCAGACGGGGCCGCCCTCCTGGGAGATGTCCAGACGCACTGCCGCCGCCCCCGCGAGGCGCAGTACGCCGGCCCCCAGGAAGTACTTCCCGCGGTCCTTGGCCTGGCCCACGAGCCCCCGGTTCTCCAGCACGCCGAGCAGCCGGAACGCCGTGGACTTGTGCACCCCCAACTCGTCGGCGATCTCGGTGACCCCGGCCTCGCCGAGCCGGGCGAGTATCTCCAGGACGCTGACCGCGCGGTCCACGGACTGGACGGAAGCAGGGGCTGCTTTCGGCTGCTTCTCGCGGGTCTCGTCGGCCTCGTTCCCGCGCGGCTCCTTGTTCTGATCAGGCTGTTTCCGCGTGCCGGTCATATCTCAACTCTCACCACTTCGCGGCCTGTTGAAGCCGCATCTTCGGGAAGCCCTTGACGCGGTGGGCATCCCAGCCGGATTCTGTTGCGCATAGCGCTCCCTCGTGCGCCATACGAAACAGGATGTTACCGAAGGGTCCTGGACCGAGAAGGTGTCAGGACCGGGCCGAGAGAGATCAAGAGGGGGGCCCATGATTACCGTCTGCCGCCTTGAAGACCTCCCCGCGGGCGAATCCGTCCGTGTCGACACCACACCTCCCATCGCGGTGTTCAACGCCGACGGCGAGATCTACGCCATCGACGACACCTGCAGCCACCAGGACGCCTCTCTCTCCGAGGGCTGGCTCGAGGGCTGCCTGGTGGAATGCCCGCTCCATGCCGCCTCGTTCGATCTCCGCACCGGGCGGCCGACCTGTCTGCCCGCCCGCCGCGCCGTGCGCACCCACCGGGTGAGCGTCGACGACGGCACGATCCACGTCCACCTCGTGGCCGAGGAGGGTTCCGCAGCATGAGGACCATCACCGTGGTGGGCGCCTCGCTCGCCGGGCTCTACGCTGCCCGCGAGCTGCGCGCCCAGGGATACGACGGGCGGCTCGTGATCATCGGCGACGAGCCCCACCCACCGTACGACAGGCCGCCGCTCTCCAAGGACTTCCTCACCGGCAAGGCCGACGAGGACCAACTCGCCCTGTCCGACGACGAGGAGAGCGACGAACTCGCCGCCGAGTGGCTGCTCGGGGTGCGCGCCCGAGGCCTCGACCCGCGCGGCCGCACCGTCGTCCTGGAGGACGGCAGGACCGTCGCGAGCGACGGAGTGGTCATCGCGACCGGCGCCGCCGCGCGTCGGCTGCCGGGGCCCTCCCTGGCGGGAGTGCACACCCTGCGCACTCTGGACGACGCCCGCGCCCTGCGCACGGAGCTGACCGCGGGGCCGCGGCGGGTCGTGGTGATCGGCGGCGGTTTCATCGGCGCCGAGACGGCTTCCTCGTGCGTGGCGCTCGGGCACGAGGTGACGGTCGTCGAGGCCGCCCCGCTGCCGCTCCTGCCGCAACTGGGCGCGGACATGGCGGCCTTCTGTGCCGGGCTGCACGCACGCGGGGGAGCGGAGCTCGTGACGGGCACCGGTGTCGCCGCCTTGCACGGTGAGCGGGCCGTACGCGCGGTGGAGCTGGCCGACGGCCGTCTGCTCCCGGCGGACGTGGTCGTCGTCGGCATCGGGGCCACTCCCAACACCGGCTGGCTCGCGGGCTCGACGCTCGCCGTGGGTGACGGAGTGCTCTGCGACGACGGCTGCGTCACCGGTCTTCCGCACGTCGTCGCGGTGGGCGATGTCGCCCGGGTGGGCGGCGTGCGTGCCGAGCACTGGACGAGCGCCACGGAGCAACCCCGTGTCGCCGTGGGCAACTTGCTGGCCGGTCATACCGCCGAGACCGTACGCCCGCTGCCGTACTTCTGGTCCGATCAGTACGGCTCCCGCATCCAGTTCGCCGGCCGGCGGAACGCCGAGGACACCGTGCGCCTCCTCGAAGGCTCCTTGGACGAGGGCAGCTTCCTCGCCGCATACGAACGGGAGGGCCAGACCACGGCCGCCCTCGCGGTGGACCGGCCGAGGCCGTTCATGCGGATGCGGCGCGGCATGCTCGCGGAGGTGCCGGTCGCGGCGTGACGGCCGGAGGACGTGCCGGAAGCGTGGGTGCCGGGAGTGCTCTGCCGGCCACGCGTCTGCCGGAACCGGAACCGCACCTAGGAGTGCGACAACTGCCCTGCCGCGCCACGCCGCCGTATGCGTTCGTCGCTCCGCCCCGCCGTCCGGGCCTGCCGACGGGCCCGACGCCGTTCGCGCCGCAGCTGACGCGCGGTGCTGCTCGGGACCGACACCACCCCATGCCGCTGGTTCCACACCTGTCGAGTGACCCACACGTCCAGGACGCCCCAGGTGGCGACGACCGTACTGGCCACGCTGCTGAGCACCATAGGGAAGGACAGCCAGGATCCGGCCAGCGCACACAGGAACGCCGTCATCGCCTGTATCAGGGTCAGCGCGACGATGAGCACGGCTCGCACCGCGGCCGTACGCACCGGATCGGGCAGGCGCCGTCTGCGCGCCGGCTCCTCGACCCACAACTCCCTGCGGTCCTCGCCGGACTGACGCCTGGATGTCTCCTGCTCATCCCCGGCCGTCCTCTGGCGCTCTGCCGTGCCCATCAACTGTCACTCCCCCGATGCCCCACGGGCCGCTCGATGAGATGCCGGCGGATCCGACTCTCCAGTGGCTGCCCGGTATACGCGGCTTTACGCCACCTGATGACGGCATGCGGGCCTCTGGTGCCCGCCGTCCCTGCCCCCACGTCCCCAACTCCCGTACAGAAAGACGATCGAGAGCCCGGGAAGATTCCCAAGCGTTCGGAAAAGCGAAGAGATCCGGCCAACTGGGCCCCAGGGCAAGGTGGACTGTGCCGAGTGGCATGTGCCACACGCGGGATGCAATCTCCTGAATTGGAGGGACAACTGGTGACGTCCCTTTTGCGTCACGGCTGAAATCCGTCCGGACGTGCCTTCGAGTTACTCCTGTGTCAGTAGTAGGCTCACGCCGTTTGTTGACGCACATGTGTGCCCCTGGCCATAGCGCGGCCGCAGGGGGTCGATCTGGGGGAGGCCATGCGCTTTCGCGGGAAGTCCATCCGCCGGAAGATCGTGGCATTGCTGCTGGTGCCGCTCATTTCCCTGACCGCGATGTGGGGTTTCGCCACCTACCTCACCGGCCAGTCGGCCAAGGACCTCGTCGACGTCGCCAATGTCGTCGAGAAGATCGGCTACCCGATCGAGGACACCGCCCGGGTCGTCCAGCAGGAACGTCGCCAGACCCTCGTCTACCTCGCCGACCCCCGCGCCTCCGACGCGCTCGCCGCGCTGCGCCGCAGCCAGACGGCCACCGACAAGACGGTCACCAAGGTCGTGGAGAACGCGGAGCATCCGGACGTGCGGGACGAGGTCACCGGACCCTCGGCCGACCGGCTCGCCTCGCTCCTCGACTCCCTGGACGGCATCGAGTCGCTGCGCCGCACGGTCGAGGAAGGCACGATCACCCGCGCGGGCGCGCTGAAGATGTACACGAAGCTGATCGACCCCTGCTACGGCTTCCTGATGTCCCTGCACGGCCTCGACGACGTGAAGATGGACCAGCAGGGCCGGGCGCTCGTCGGCGTCACCCGCGCGCGTGAACTGCTCTCCCGCGAGGACGCGCTGCTCGGATCCGCTCTGGTCGCGCGCCGGCTCACCAAGGCCGAGATCCGGGAGATCTCCGACCTCAGGGCCCAGCGCACGCTGCTGTACGAGGTCAACCTCGCGCAGCTGCCGGAGGACGAGCGCGCCGGGTACGAGCGGTACTGGAACGGCGCCGAGACGACGGAGCTCAGGTCGGCCGAGAAGGCCGTCATCGAATCCTCGCCCGGGACCCCGCGCGCCGTCACGTCGGCGCGCTGGGACGCCGCTTCGGGCAAGGCGCTCAAGGATCTCGCCGAGCGCGACAAGGCGGCGGGCGACCGCTTCCAGGAGCGCGTCGAGCCGGTGGCGGTCGGCGTGATCGTGCGGGTCGTCGTCGCGGGCGTGTTCGGTCTGCTCGCGCTCCTGTTCTCGGTCTTCATGTCCGTACGCATCGGCAGCAGCCTCATCCGTGACCTGCGCCGACTGCGCCTGGAGGCCCACGAGGCCTCCGGCGTCCGGCTGCCCGGCGTGCTGCGCCGCCTGGCGGCGGGCGAACAGGTCGACGTGGAGACCGAGGCGCCGCGCCTGACGTACGAGAAGGACGAGGTCGGCCAGGTCGGCCAGGCCCTCAACACCCTGCAGCGCGCCGCCGTCGAGGCCACCGTCAAACAGGCCGACCTGCGCCGCGGCGTCTCCGAGGTCTTCGTGAACCTCGCCCGCCGCAGCCAGGTGCTCCTGCACAAGCAGCTCACCCTGCTCGACACGATGGAGCGCAGGACCGAGGACACGGACGAACTCGCCGACCTCTTCCGCCTCGACCACCTCACCACGCGCATGCGACGGCACGCCGAGGGCCTGGTGATCCTCTCCGGCGCCGCCCCGTCCCGGCAGTGGCGCAAGCCCGTCCAGCTCATGGACGTCGTCCGCGCGGCCGTCGCCGAGGTCGAGGACTACGAACGCATCGAGGTGCGCCGCCTGCCGCGGATCGCCGTCACCGGGCCCGCGGTCGCCGACCTCACCCACCTGATGGCCGAACTCCTGGAGAACGCCACGGTGTTCTCGCCCCCGCACACCGCGGTGCAGGTCCTCGGGGAGCACGTCGCGAACGGCTTCACCCTGGAGATCCACGACCGGGGCCTCGGCATGGCCGCCGACGCGCTCCTCGACGCCAACCTCCGCCTGGCGGAGACACCGGAGTTCGAGCTCTCCGACACCGACCGCCTCGGCCTCTTCGTAGTGAGCCGCCTGGCCCAGCGCCAGCGCGTACGCGTCTCCTTGCAGCCCTCTCCGTACGGCGGGACCACCGCCGTGGTGTTCATCCCGGAGACGCTGCTCACCGACGACGTACCGGACACGAACGGCATCGGGTTCCGACTCGACCGGCCGCAGCCCAAGGACGCCGTGGGCCGCGACACCGCGGGCGACAAGCAGGCCGCGCTCGGACAGGTGCCCGTACAGCTGCCGGGTCTTCCCGCGTCCGTCCTCGACGGCCCCGTCGAGCTGGAGGCGCCGGTCGGCATGGCCGGCCTCGACCCCTTCCCGGGCGCGATCGGTGACCTCGGCGACCTCGGCGACACCGACAGCGAGCGCGGCGGACTCTTCCGCCCGCGCCGCCGCGTCGCCGGGGTCCAGGGGGACGAACAGCACCAACAGGCGCGCGACGAGCGGGAGACGGGCGAGCGCGAGCCCACCCGCCCCGACGGCCTGCCGGCACGCGGCAACGGCAGTGGCTTCGGCGCCCCCGACGACGACCCGGACCCGGCCCTCGCAGACCCCGTACAGCTGCCCCGCCGCAGGACCCCGAAGCTGGTCTCCTCCCACGGGCGCCCCGTGGCGCAGAACAGGCCCCGTGGCGCCGTGGAGGACGATGAAGCGGCGCCGGAGCGCCCCGAGCGCCCGGAGCGCCGTGAAGCCCCCGTGGGGCGCCCCCAGGGCGGTGCCGTGGACCGTGACGACGGTGGCAGCGGACGTCCCGCGGCCGAGCCCATCGACCTGCCGCGCCGCCCCGAGCCGCAGTCCGCCTGGCCCGACCTCTCCCCGCCGCACCGCGACGTCACCGCGTCCGACGCCCCGCCGGACCTCCCGCGCCGCAGCCGGCGCACGGAGTCCTCGCGTACGGATGCCGCACGTACGGAGTCCCCGCGTACGGAGACCGTACGTACGGAGTCCCCGCGTACGGAGTCCCAGGCGCCCGCGCCCACCTCCGCACCCGGCGGGCTGCCCCGGCGCGTCCGCCAGGCCAATCTCGCCCCGCAGTTGAAGGACGGACCGGACCAGCGCACCGAACGCGACGCGGCCCCGGCCGCGACCAGGCCGCAGGAGCGCGACGCCGACGAGGTACGCAGCCGGATGGCTTCGCTCCAGCGTGGCTGGCAGCGTGGCCGTGAAGAGAACGCCGCGGGCGAAGACGCCCCTGACGGCACAGCACCAGGAACGACATCTGAGGGGGACGGTCGATGACCGCACCGAAGGCCGACGCACGCATCGCCAATACCGGGGCGGCGAGGGAGCTGAACTGGCTCCTCGACGACCTGGTGCAGCGGGTCGCCAGCATCCGCAAGGCGCTCGTGCTCTCCGGCGACGGCCTGCCCACCGGCGTATCGCAGGACCTGACCAGGGAGGACAGCGAGCACCTCGCCGCTGTCGCCTCCGGCTTCCACAGCCTCGCCAAGGGCGTGGGACGCCACTTCGAGGCGGGCAGGGTCCGCCAGACGGTGGTCGAGCTCGATGACGCGTTCCTGTTCGTCACGGCCGCGGGCGACGGCAGCTGCCTCGCCGTCCTCGCGGACGCGGACTCCGACGTAGGTCTGGTGGCGTACGAGATGACGCTGCTGGTCAAGAGGGTGGGTGTGCATCTGGGTACGGCGCCGCGCACCGACCTGCCCACGGGAGGGTAGCGGGAGGGTATGAGCGAAGACGGCACAGGGACACAGGGGACGCCTCGCTGGTTCGACGACGACGCCGGGCCCGTGGTGCGGCCGTACGCGATGACGCGCGGCCGGACCAGCAGCCCGGCCCAGCACCGCCTCGATCTGATCGCGGTCGTCATCGCGGAGGCCCGTGCCGGCGACCCGGAGGCGGACAGGACGCTGTCTCCGGAGCACGTGGACATCGTCGGGCTCTGCCGTGACAGCCCCCAGTCGGTCGCCGAACTGGCGGCCGAACTGGACCTTCCCATCGGCGTCATCCGCGTACTCATCGGCGATCTCGTCGACGACGAACTGGTGCACGTGACACGTCCCGTACCCCCTGCGGAACTGCCGGACGAGAGTATTCTGCGCGACGTGATCAACGGCCTCCGGGCGCTCTGAACAGCGCGGAAGCGGGGAGTGAGACGTGACTGGCTGGCAGTTATGGGTCGACAGGGGCGGCACCTTCACGGACATCGTCGCCCGGCGTCCCGACGGGAGTCTGCTCACGCACAAACTCCTGTCGGACAACCCGTCCCGCTATGCCGACGCGGCCGTCGCGGGTATCCGTGAACTCCTGGGCGCCGCCCCCGACGCCCCCGACGACACGGCGGAGGTCCCCATCGGTGTCGTCCGGATGGGCACCACCGTCGCCACCAACGCCCTCCTGGAGCGCAAGGGCGAGCCGACCGCCTTGGTGATCACCCGCGGCTTCGGCGACGCCCTGCGCATCGCCTACCAGAACCGCCCCCACATCTTCGCCTGCGAGATCGTCCTGCCCGAGCTGCTGTACGACCGGGTCATCGAGGCCGACGAACGGGTCACCGCCGAGGGCGAGGTCCTGCGGGCGCCCGACCTGGAGCAGCTCGCCGGGCCGCTGCGCGCGGCCTACGAAGACGGCATCCGGGCCGTCGCGGTGGTCTGCGTGCACAGCCATCTGCACCCTGCCCACGAGCAGGCCATCGCCGAACTGGCCGTCCGCACGGGCTTTCCGCAGGTCTCACTCTCCAGCGAGGTCAGCCCGCTGATGAAGCTGGTCCCGCGCGGCGACACGGCGGTCGTCGACGCGTATCTGTCGCCCGTCCTGCACCGTTACGTCCAGCACATCGCCGACGAGCTCAGCGGCGTGCGCCTGATGTTCATGCAGTCGAACGGCGGTCTCACCGAAGCGGGCCACTTCCGCGGCAAGGACGCGATCCTCTCCGGGCCCGCGGGCGGCATCGTCGGCATGGCCCGCATGTCGCAGCGCGCGGGATTCGACCGGGTCATCGGCTTCGACATGGGCGGCACGTCCACGGACGTGTCGCACTACGCGGGCGAGTACGAACGGGTCTTCACCACGCAGATCGCGGGCGTACGGCTGCGCGCGCCGATGCTGGACATCCACACCGTCGCGGCGGGTGGCGGCTCCGTCCTGCACTTCGACGGCAGCCGCTATCGCGTGGGCCCCGACTCGGCGGGCGCCGCCCCGGGCCCGGCGAGCTACCGCGGCGGCGGCCCGCTCACCGTCACCGACGCCAACGTCGCTCTCGGACGCATCCAACCCGCCCATTTCCCCCCAGTGTTCGGACCTGACGGCGATCAGCCGCTCGACGAGACACTCGTCCGCGACCGCTTCGCCGAGCTGGCCCACGACATCCGGGAACACACCGGCGACGACCGCACTCCGGAACAGGTCGCCGAGGGCTATCTGCAGATCGCGGTCGCCAACATCGCGGCCGCCGTCAAGCGCATCTCGGTCCAGAAGGGCCACGACGTCACCCGCTACGCCCTCACGACGTTCGGCGGCGCGGGCGGCCAGCACGCCTGCATGGTCGCCGACTCGCTCGGCATCCGCACCGTCCTCGTACCCCCCATGGCGGGAGTGCTCTCCGCGCTCGGCATCGGCCTCGCCGACACCACCGCGATGCGCGAGCAGTCCGTGGAGGCCCGCCTCGAACCGTCCGCGATGCCCCGCGTCCTGAAGACCGCCGACGACCTGGAAGAGGCCGCCCGCGCCGAGCTCCTCGCCGAGGACGTGCCCGAGGACCACATCCGCGTCACACGCCGCGCCCAGCTGCGCTACGACGGCACCGACACCACGCTCACCGTGGAGCTCACGGAGCCGGACAGCATGACCCGCGCCTTCGAGGAACTCCACCGCACCACCTACTCCTTCACCCTGGACCGCCCCCTCGTCGTCGAGGCGCTCTCCGTGGAGGCCACCGGTCTCACCGAGCAGCCCGACCTCTCCGCGCTCACCGGTGACACGCACCGCGGCACTCCGGAGACCGTCAGCCTGCACACGGGCGGCACTTGGCGCGACGTACTCCTGCACCGCCGTGACGAACTGACGCCCGGCGAGAGCGTCGAGGGACCGGCGATCATCACCGAGGACGGCGCCACGACGGTCGTGGACGACGGCTGGCAGGCGGCCATGACGCCCGAGGGGCACCTGGTCATGGAACGTGTGGCGGCGCCCGAGGGTTCCGCCGTGAGCACCGAGGCCGACCCCGTCCTCCTCGAGGTCTTCAACAACCTCTTCATGTCGATCGCCGAACAAATGGGCGCCCGCCTGGAGTCCACCGCCCAGTCGGTCAACATCAAGGAGCGTCTCGACTTCTCCTGCGCGCTCTTCGATCCGGACGGCAACCTCGTCGCCAACGCCCCGCACATCCCGGTGCATCTGGGTTCGATGGGCACCAGCGTGAAGGAGGTGATCCAGCGCCGGGGCAGCAGCATGCGTCCCGGGGACACCTACGCGGTCAACGACCCGTACCACGGCGGGACCCACCTCCCGGACGTCACCGTCATCACGCCGGTCTTCGACACCCCGGGGGAGCGGGTCCTCTTCTACGTGGCGTCGCGCGGGCACCACGCGGAGATCGGCGGCATCGCCCCCGGATCCATGCCGGCGAACAGCCGCACGATCGAGGAGGAGGGCATCCTCTTCGACAACTGGCTCCTCGTGGAGGGTGGTCGCTTCCGCGAGCACGAGACCCTTGGCCTGCTCACCGACGCGCCCTACCCCTCCCGCAACCCGGCGACCAACCTCGCCGACCTGCGCGCCCAGATCGCCGCCAACCAAAAGGGCGTC
This sequence comes from Streptomyces sp. Je 1-332, assembly GCF_040730185.1. NCBI lineage: Bacteria > Bacillati > Actinomycetota > Actinomycetes > Kitasatosporales > Streptomycetaceae > Streptomyces > Streptomyces sp. Je 1-332. The sequence goes on along the minus strand of NZ_CP160402.1, from coordinate 1,205,097 downwards.
GACGAAGTCGCGCGCATGATCGAGAACTTCGGGCTCGACGTCGTCCAGGCGTACATGCGGCACGTGCAGGACAACGCCGAAGAAGCGGTACGCCGTGTCATCGACGCCCTGGAAGAGGGCGAGTTCGCCTATCCGACCGACTCGGGGGCCGTCATCCGGGTCCGTGTCTCGGTCGACCGCGAGTCCCGTTCGGCGACCATCGACTTCACCGGTACGTCCCCCCAGCTGGCCACGAACTTCAACGCGCCCTTCGCGGTGGTCAACGCAGCCGTCCTGTACGTCTTCCGCACCCTGGTGGCCGAGGACATCCCGCTCAATGACGGCTGTCTGCGGCCCCTGCACATCATCGTGCCTTCCGGCTCCCTGCTCGCCCCCGAGCCGCCCGCGGCGGTCGTCGCCGGGAACGTCGAGACCTCACAGGCGATCACCGGAGCCCTCTACGGGGCCCTGGGCGTCCAGGCCGAGGGCTCCGGGACGATGAACAACGTCACCTTCGGAAACGACCGCCATCAGTACTACGAGACGGTGGCCTCGGGCTCCGGGGCGGGCGACGGTTTCGACGGGGCGTCCGTCGTCCAGACCCATATGACCAACTCCCGGCTCACCGACCCCGAGGTCCTCGAGTGGCGGCTGCCCGTGCTCATCGAGGAGTTCGCGGTGCGCGGGGGCAGCGGCGGCGCCGGCACGTGGCGTGGCGGGGACGGTGCGGTGCGCCGCATCCGCTTCCGCGAGCCGATGACGGTCTCCACGCTCTCGCAGCACCGCAGGGTGGCGCCGTACGGCATGGCGGGCGGCAGCCCCGGAGCGCTCGGCACGGGCCGCGTCGAGCGCGCCGACGGCGGTGTCCAGGTGCTGGACGGCAGCGACTTCGCGGACGTGGGCGCCGACGACGTACTTGTGATCGAAACTCCGGGCGGCGGCGGATACGGCCCGGCCCCGCGCGACACCACTGACCCCACTGACCCCACTGTCACCTCTGGTGCACGAGACACCCCTCATCCAGGAGAAGCGAGCAATGATCTTCAAGCGTTCTGAGCGCGGCAAGGCCCCCGTCGAGCCGGTGACGCTGAAGATCCTGGTGGCCGGCGGCTTCGGCGTGGGCAAGACGACCCTCGTGGGCGCCGTCAGTGAGATCAAACCGCTGCGCACCGAGGAGTTGCTCAGCGAGGCCGGCCGCCCGGTGGACGACACGAGCGGCGTCTCGGGCAAGCACACCACCACCGTCGCCATGGACTTCGGGCGCATCACGCTCCGCGAGGACCTGGTCCTGTACGTCTTCGGCACCCCGGGCCAGGACCGCTTCTGGTTCCTCTGGGACGAGCTGGCCACCGGGGCCCTGGGCGCCGTGGTCCTCGCCGACACCCGCCGCCTGGAGGACTGCTTCGCGGCCGTCGACTACTTCGAGCGCCGCTCCATACCCTTCGTCGTCGGCGTCAACTGCTTCGAGGGCGCGTCGCGTTACCCCGCCGACGCCGTGCGTCAGGCGCTCGACCTCGACCCCGGTGTTCCCGTGCTGATGTGCGACGCGCGCGAGCGGCAGTCCGTCAAGGAAGTACTCATCGGAGTCGTCCAGCACGCGATGGAAACCGCGGCCGCGGCCAGGGAACCAGCGACCACGTGAGGGCTTGAAGGCCGTGCGCGGTCACGGCCCGTACCCCCGCCGACCGGGGTACGGGCCGCGGTCATCCTCGGCCCGGCTCCCGGCTCAGCCGACGCCGTCCTCGTGCCAGCCGAAGCTCCGCTCCACCGCCTTGTGCCAGTTGTGGTACTCGCGCTCACGCGCCTCCGAGTCCATCACCGGCGTCCACTCGACGTCCTGCTGCCAGTGCGCCTTCAGCTCGTCGAGGTCGTTCCACACACCGGTCGCGAGACCGGCGGCGTACGCGGCGCCCAGACACGTCGTCTCGGAGACCTTCGGCCGGATCACCGGCACCCCGAGGACATCCGCCTGGTGCTGCATCAGCAGATTGTTCTTGGTCATGCCGCCGTCCACCTTCAGGGACCGCAGCTGCACCCCGGAGTCCTGGTACATGGCGTCGACGACCTCGCGGGTCTGCCAGCTGGTCGCCTCCAGGACGGCGCGCGCCAGATGCGCCTTGGTCACGTACCGGGTGAGTCCGGTGACGACACCGCGCGCGTCGGAGCGCCAGTAGGGCGCGAAGAGGCCGGAGAACGCGGGCACGATGTACGCGCCACCGTTGTCCTCCACACTCGCGGCGAGTGTCTCGATCTCGTCCGCGCTGCGGATGATGCCGAGCTGGTCGCGGAACCACTGCACCAGGGCGCCGGTGATCGCGATCGCCCCTTCGAGGCAGTAGACGGGCGCCTCGGAGCCGATCTTGTAGCCCATCGTGGTCAGCAGCCCGTTCTTCGAGGGGACGGGCCGGTTACCGGTGTTGAGCAACAGGAAACTGCCGGTCCCGTACGTGTTCTTGGCCGTCCCCGTGTCGTAGCAGGCCTGCCCGAAGATGGCCGCCTGCTGGTCGCCGAGCGCGGAGGCGACCGGCACTCCGGCGAGCTGCCCGACGGCTGTGCCGTAGACCTCGGCGGAGGACCTGATCTCCGGAAGGACCGCCTCGGGGACGTTCATCGCGGCCAGGATCGACTGGTCCCATTCGAGGGTGGCCAGGTTCATCAGCATGGTGCGACCGGCGTTGGTGACGTCCGTGACGTGGACTCCGCCTTCCGTGCCGCCGGTGAGGTTCCAGATGAGCCAGGAGTCGATGGTTCCGAACGCGATCTCGCCGCGCTCGGCGCGCGCCCTGAGCCCCGGTACGTTGTCGAGCAGCCAGGCGGCCTTGGGCCCGGAGAAGTAGCTCGCGAGCGGCAGCCCGGTCTGCTCCCGGAACCTGTCCTGGCCGTCCGCGCCGCCCAGTTCGTTGCAGAGGGCCGAGGTCCGGGTGTCCTGCCAGACGATCGCGTTGTGGACGGGTTTGCCCGTGGCGCGGTCCCACAGGACCGTCGTCTCGCGCTGGTTGGTGATGCCGAGGGCGCTGAGCTGGTCGGCGCGGAGCCCGGCCTTGGCGATCGCTCCCGCGACCACGGCCTGCACCTTGGACCAGATCTCGGTGGCGTCGTGCTCGACCCACCCCGGCTTCGGAAAGATCTGGCGGTGTTCGCGCTGGTCGACGGCGACGATCTCGCCCGCGTGATTGAAGATGATGCAGCGGCTGGAGGTGGTGCCCTGGTCGATGGCGGCGACGAACTTCTCGGAGTTGTCCGGCATGGCTACCCCTAGCGTCAGAAGGCTACGTTGTAGATGAGACCTGCGAGCGCTCCGCCGATCAGCGGCCCGGCCACGGGGATCCAGGCGTAACTCCAGTCGGACGTGCCCTTGTTCGGGATCGGCAGGAACGTGTGCACGATGCGCGGGCCCAGGTCGCGGGCCGGGTTGATGGCGTAACCGGTGGGCCCACCGAGCGAGAGGCCGATGCCGACGACCAGGAACGCCACGATCAGCGTCTGCGTGCCGGACTCGCCGAGCCCCTCGGTGAGCCCGAAGGCGAGGATGGGCAGCACCAGGGCGATGGTCGCGATGATCTCCGTGACGAGGTTGGCGGCCGTGTTGCGGATCTCCGGGATGGTCGAGAAGACACCGAGCGTCGGCGTCGGCTCGTGCGCGGTGGTCAGCTTGTCCTTCACGTTCCGGGAGACGTTGGCGTTGAACTGCGCGTAGTACACGAGATACGCGAGGACCGCGCCGAGCATCGCGCCGACCATCTGCCCGAGCAGATAGATCCAGACCTCGCCCCACTCCCCGGTGTCGATGGCGATGCCGAGCGTGACCGCGGGGTTGAGGTGTCCGCCGGAGAGCGGGCCCGCGGTGTACGCGCCGGCGAGCACGCCGAAGCCCCATCCGAAGGCGATGACGACCCATCCGGAGGCTTTCGCCTTCGAGTGGTTCAAGGTGACGGCGGCGCACACGCCGGCGCCGAAGAGAATCAGGATCGCGGTGCCGATGATCTCACCGACGAAGATGTCCCCATTCGAGTACATGGCGGCTCCTAGGGCCTCGCCCGGGGCGGTGGCCCCGGTACTCCGTGCTGGGTGCGTTCCACGACTACTGCCTGGCCGTGCCCGGTGACGTCAGCCGAAGGCAGGGGTGTCCCGCGCCCCGCCCGGCTTCCATGGCGAGCGTGCCGTCGCAGTCGAATCGCCCAGAGGGGGATGACCCGCTGAACAGGCCGTTCGTGCAGACCTTCGCGCGTACAGGGGCCCTGAATGGCGCGGAGCCGAAGTGCGGCGATGCCGACTGACACCGGAAGTGTTCACCGGTGGTGATGGAGCGTCAAGGTCGCGGACGACAACGGTTAACCGGCGTGAGTCCTTCCCCCGCGAGGCGCCCGTGGTCTTCCGCCGTGACGAGCGGGGGAGAGCCGGTGACAGCGCTCAGCACACCGCGACGACCGAGGAGCCGTGCCCGAAGAGCCCTTGGTTCGCGGTGATCCCCGCACGCGCCCCGGCGACCTGTCGCGCTCCCGCAGTGCCCCGCAACTGCCAGGTCAGCTCGCACACTTGGGCGATGGCCTGGGCCGGCACGGCCTCTCCGAAGGAGGCGAGTCCGCCGCTGGGGTTGACCGGTATGCGCCCGCCCGGAGCGGTCGCCCCCTCTCGCAGCAGCTTGGCCCCCTCTCCCTCGCCGCAGAGCCCCAGATCCTCGTACCACTGCAGTTCGAGCGCGGTGGAGAGGTCGTAGACCTCCGCCAAGGAGAGCTCGTCGGGCCCGATGCCCGCTTCTTCGTACGCCGCGTGCGCGATGGACGCGCGGAAGGTCCCGTCGGCCGGCGCCACGGCGGCCGCGGAGTCCGTCGCGATGTCGGGCAGGTCGAGGACGGTGGTCGGGTAGGTGGGCGTCACCGTGGACACCGCTCGGATCCGTACCGGTTCCGCCGTGCCGTGCCGCCGCGCGAACTCCATGCTGGAGAGCACCAGCGCCGCCGCTCCGTCGGAGGTCGCGCAGATGTCGAGCAGCCGCAAGGGGTCGGCGACGACGGCCGACGCGGCCACCTCTTCGGCGCTGACGCTCTTGCGGTAGCGCGCGTTCGGATTGAGCGCACCCGCCGCCGCGTTCTTCACCTTGACCTGGGCGAAGTCCTCCAGAGTGTCGCCGTGCACCGCCATCCTGCGGCGCGCGTACAGGCCGAAGTACGTGGGGTTGGTGGCGCCGAGGAGCCGGAACCGCAGCCAGTCCGGGTCGTCGTTCCGCTCGCCCCCGGCCGGCCGGAAGAATCCCTTGGGCGCCGCGTCGGCCCCGACCACCAGGACGACGTCGGCGAGGCCCGCGAGGATCTGCGTACGAGCCGTGTTGATGGCTTGCGCCCCGGACGCGCACGCCGCGTACACGCTCGCGACCCGGGCGCCCTGCCAGCCGAGTGCCTTCGCGAAGGTCGCCCCGGCCACGTACCCGGGATAGCCGCCGCGCACCGTGTCGGCGCCGACGGTCGAACCCACGTCGCGCCAGTCCACCCCGGCGTCGGCGAGCGCCGCGCGAGCCGCCGCCGTGCCGTACTCGACGAAGCTGCGGCCCCACTTGCCCCAGGGATGCATGCCCGCGCCGAGCACCGCCACCTCGCTGGTCATGCGCCCACCCCCACCGGCCGCCAGTACCACGTCGTCGCTGCGTCCCCTTCGGCCTCACGGCCTCCGCCGCCTTCGTCCAGCACCCCGGGGACGACCTCCACCTCCATGCCGACCTCCAGATCGGCGACGGTGACCCCCGGAACCGACTGGCCGAGCACCACCATCCGCTCCGCTTCCAGCTCCACAGCGATCAACGCGTAGGGCTCCCACGGAAGTTCCGGATCGGACACATAGGGCGCGGGAGGACGGTAGCGGCTGTCCGTGTACGACCACACGCGTCCGCGCGGGGAGAGCGGCACCTCGTCGAGGTCACCGCCCGGGCAGCCGGGATTGCGGCAGAAGCCGTCCTCGCGGGGGAAGAAGACACTGGCGCAGGCCGAGCACCGCGTGCCCAGAAGGCGGAAGTTGTCTCCCTCCCCGGCGAACCAGCCGGTGACCACGGGAGTACGCGTATGCGGCAAGGCTCCTCCACGACACTGGATCTGACGGAACGTCAGAAGTGTGCCACGGGCAACCGGATCCCGTCAGTAGCCCGGCGCCCGCTACTTCCCCTGCAGCGAGCGGCGCGCCACGGGGAAGTCGAAGTACGTGTCCGGGAAGAGCTCGGGCTTGTACGTGAAGTGCCACCACTCCTCGGGGAGGTTGACGAATCCGACCTTGGTGAGCGCGCCTCGCAACAGATCACGGTTGGCACGCTGCTTGCCGGTGATCCGGGGGTCGTCCGTGTGCGAGAGGGTGTCGAAGCAGTCGAACCCCGTCCCCATGTCCACGGAGTTGTCGGGAAAGCGCTCGCCCTTGGGCCCGAAGCAGGGCGTGAGGGGCTCCCCGGGGATGTACGGGCGCGTCGGCAGGGCGGGCAGCTTCACGACCGTCAGATCGAGCGTCGAGCCGCGGCTGTGCCCGGACTTCGCCGCGATGTAACCGTCCTCGAACAACCGCGACTTGTCGACGTGGGGATAGAACTCCGCCTTCATGCGCACATCGCCGAGGTCCTCGGCCCAGCGCACGAACTGGTCGACCGCCCGCTGTGGCCGGTAACAGTCGTACACCTTCAGTGAGTAGCCCTTGCGCAGCAAAGTCCGCTGGGCCTTGTGCAGGGCCTTGGCCGCGGGCTCCGTGAGGATGCACATCGGCTTCTTGTAGCCGTCGATGGGCGCACCCACGAAGTTGTGCGGCGTGAGGTAACGCATCTCCTGAATGATCGTCGGGTCGACGTCGCGCAACGCCACGAACTCATCGGGAGCCTTGGGTTCGGGCTTGGCGTGAGCGGCAGAGGGGGCGGCGGCCACGGCGGCGAGAGCGGTGGCGGTGACGGCGAGATGCCGCAGCGCGGCGGTGAGTCCTGTCATGAACCCTGCATCTATCAGGATCCGCCCTCGCGGGGAAAGACCGTCACCGGAGTATCCGACAGAGATCGGATACAGTCCGCGCGTGTCCGCCACCCAGCACCACGCCGAACCCGTACCGGGCTCCCACTGTTCGAGCTGCGGGACGCCCTACGGGGACCACGTTTCCGCCTGGCCCCGCATGTGCCCCGCCTGCGGCACGGTGGTCTACCGCAATCCGCTGCCCGTGGCGGTGGCGCTACTACCCGTGTACGACACCAGGGGCACCGCCCTTGTCGTCGTGACCCGCACCATCGCCCCCGCGCGCGGGGCGGTGGCCCTGCCCGGAGGATTCATCGACGACCGGGAGGACTGGCGGGACGCCGTCGTCCGCGAGCTGGCGGAGGAGACCGGCATCAGTGCCGCGAGCCGCGACGTCCGCCTCGCGGACGCGCTCAGCGCACCCGACGGCTACCTCCTGCTCTTCGGTCTCCTGCCCGAACGCCCGGCGGCCGAGCTGCCGGACCCCGCCCCCACGGGCGAGACCGAAGGCTGGCACCTGCTGCACCGCCCCGCCGAACTCGCCTTCCCCCTGCACACCTTGGCCGTGCGCGCCTGGTTCGAAGGGCGCTACGTCTGAGGTCCCACGCCTCCCCGCACCGTCACCCGCAGCCCGGCCTCGCCCGCTTCCCCGCCCTCCCGCTCGACCACAACCCGCTTGCCGACCCACCGCGCGGTGAACCGCTCGATCTCCGGCTGCTCCCACCCGTCACCCGCGTCCCGAACGACCAGGCCGCCTCCCGTACGCCCCGGAGTCGGCGCCCACACCTCCAGCTCGAGCCCACCGTCGGCGCCCCGCACCGGAAGCACCGCACCGGCCCGCGCGAGCACCGGGATCCGCGACAGGGGAGCCTCCAGAAGAACCCGGGCGGGCCCCTCATACATCTGGCCGGTCACCGTGTCGTACCAACGGCCCGCCGGCAGCCGCACCGTGCGCCGGACAGCTCCCGGCTCCAACACCGGCGCCACCAACAGACAGTCCCCGAGCAGAAACGCGTCCTCGCAGTCACGCAACTCCCGGTCCTCCGGACTGCCCCACCACAGCGGCCGCACATACGGCGCTCCCGTACGCCGTGCCAGATGCGCGAGCGTCACGAAGTACGGCAGCAGCCGCCGGCGCTCGACGAGCGCCACGCGCGCGTGCTCAAGGACATCGGGCCCGAACTCCCAGGGCTCCCTGCGCCCGGCCCGCAGCGCGGCATGCGTACGGAAAAGCGGCAGACACGACCCGAGCTGGAACCACCGCAGGTACAGCTCGGGTGACGGACTGCCGTCGAACCCGCCCACATCAGGACCCGAGTACGGCACACCGCACAGCCCCAGACCCAGGACCAACGAAAGCGACGCCCGAAGCCCCGGCCACCCCGTGGCCACATCCCCCGACCACGTGCCTCCGTAGCGCTGCATTCCCGCCCACCCGGAGCGCGAGAACAGGAACGGCCGCTCCTGGGGGTGCAGTTCGGCAAGGCCCTCGTACCCGGCGCGCATCATCCCGAGGCCGTACACGTTGTGCGCCTCACGGTGGTCACCGCCGCGGCCCTCCAAGGCGTGCCGGGCCGAACGGGGCAGTGTCGGCTCCCCGAAGGCGGCGAAGGACACCGGCTCGTTCATGTCGTGCCAGAAACCCGCGAACCCCTGGGCAAGCCGTTCCTTGTACAGGCCACCCCACCACGCCCGCACCCGCGCGTCCGTGAAGTCCGGATACACCGCCTGCCCCGGCCAGACGACCCCGTGCACCGTCCGCCCCGCGGCGTCCCGCACGAAAGCGTCCGTCGCCCGGCCGCTGTCGTAGACCTCGTTGCCCGGCTCCGCCTTCACCGCCGGATCGACGATCGACACCAGGCGCACGCCGTCCCTGAGCAAGTCGTCGGCCAGCTGCGGCAAATGGGGATACGTCTCCTTGTCGACGGTGAACACCTGATGTGCTTCGTAGTGATCGATGTCCAGATGAACGGCGTCCAGCGGCAGCCCCCGCTCCCGGTAACCGGCCGCGATGCGCCGCACCTCCCGCTCACCACCGAAGCCCCACCGCGCGTGATGGTGCCCGAGCGCCCACGCGGGCGGCAGAGCGGGCTGACCGGTCAGCGAGGCCCATGTGTGCAGCACGCGCGCGGGAGTGCCCACCATCACCCAGCACCGCAGCGGCCCACCGTCCATGCGCACCTCGGACGAACCCGGCCTGTCATGCCCCGACCCCGCGCCCTCCGCGCCCTCGCGCACCGCCACGGTGCCGTCCCACGTGCTGTCGTGGAACACCAGATGACAGCCGACATCGGCCACGACGAGCTGCACGGGCATGGTGATGTACAACGGGCCGTCGCCAGGCCCGAACGAACGCCCGGGATCGGTGTTCCACAGGCGGTACGTGCCGTTCCGCAGCCGCGGCCCCCGAGCGCGTCCCCCGAGTCCGAAGAACCGCGCGTCCGCCGCCACTTGCGAGCGCTGCAGCCAGCGCACGGCCCCGTCCTCCGTCTCCCACCAGCGGGGCGGCAGATCACGGCGCAGCATCAGACCGCCGGGCGTCCGCAGCTCCACGGCGCCGAGCCGCGAGACGACCACCGTCGCCCGCTCCGACACCACCCGCCAGCCGCCCTCCTTGTCCGGCTCGAGGACGGCCCGCGGGTCAGCCTCCGGACCCCCGCTGACGAGCGCGTACGAGGGATCGGGCTCCGCACCGTCCCAGCCCCAGAAGACGGCCCCGCCCGTCGTGACCCGCACCCGCAACTCGGAACGGGCGAACCGCACCACCCCGCCTCCCGGCCCCGGCTCCACCCCCGTGACCGGACCGGGCACCCGCGTGCGCTCGACACCCCGGGGAGCGAGCCCCGCCGCGTCCACCCGCCGCCTGCGCCAAGAGGACCGCACCGCACGCAACCCCTGCGCCGTACCGACCAAGCTGACCGCCTTCATCGAACGCACCAGGTCACGACCGTTCATGCTGCTCACCCTGCCACCGAAGAAGCCGCGCATGGGCATCGTTCAACTGCCGTTCACCTGGGGCGACGGCACATATCCGCCACGCCGACTGTGTGAGGCACACCCTGGTGTCGAAATCGATCACGTGGCATCGTCCCTGTCAGCCGTGTCGCGCGCACGACCAGCACGCGCGCACCACACACGCATACGACGCGTAGAGCCCGGGAGCCGACCCATGTCCTCAGCGAACCCCTCACCGCTCTGGCAGCCCGACCAGGAACGGATCGCCGCCGCGCAGATCACGCGCTTCCAGGCATGGGCCGCCGAACGCCACGGAGCACCCGCCGAAGGCGGCTACGCGGCCCTGCACCGCTGGTCCGTGGACGAACTGGACACGTTCTGGAAAGCGGTCACCGACTGGTTCGACGTGCGGTTCTCGACGCCTTACGCGCGCGTACTCGGCGACCGCTCGATGCCGGGCGCCGAATGGTTCCCCGGGGCCACGCTCAACTACGCCGAACACGCCCTGCGTGCCGCCGAGGACCCCACGCGCGCGGGCGACCCGGCTCTCCTCCACGTTGATGAGACCCATCAGCCCGCCGCCGTGACCTGGGGCGAGCTGCGCCGTCAGGTGGGCTCCCTCGCGGCGGAGCTGCGCACCCTGGGCGTGCGCCCCGGAGACCGCGTCAGCGGATACGTCCCGAACATCCCCCAGGCCGTCGTCGCCCTCCTGGCCACCGCGGCCGTCGGCGCCGTCTGGACCTCCTGCGCCCCCGACTTCGGCGCACGCAGCGTCCTCGACCGCTTCCAGCAGGTCGAACCGGTCGTCCTGTTCACCGTCGACGGCTACCGCTACGGCGGCAAGGAGCACGACCGCCGCGACGCCGTCGCCGAACTGCGCCGCGAACTGCCCACCCTGCGCGCCGTCGTCCACATCCCGCTGCTCGGCACCGAGGCCCCCGAAGGCGCCCTGGAATGGGCCGCCCTCACCGCCTCGGATACGGCACCCGTCTTCGAACCGGTCCCGTTCGACCACCCCCTGTGGGTGCTCTACTCCTCCGGCACCACGGGCCTGCCCAAAGCCATCGTCCAGTCCCAGGGCGGCATCCTCGTCGAACACCTCAAGCAGCTGGGCCTGCACTGCGACCTGGGCCCCGACGACCGCTTCTTCTGGTACACGTCCACCGGCTGGATGATGTGGAACTTCCTCGTCTCCGGCCTCCTCACCGGCACCACGATCGTCCTCTACGACGGCAGCCCCGGCTACCCCGACACCGGCGCCCAGTGGCGCATCGCAGAGCGCACGAAGGCCACCCTCTTCGGCACATCGGCGGCGTACGTCATGGCCTGCCGCAAAGCAGACGTACACCCGGCCCGCGACTTCGACCTCTCCACCGTCAAGTGCGTCGCCACCACCGGCTCACCCCTCCCGCCCGACGGATTCCGCTGGCTGCACGACGAGTTCGACCAGACCCCCGGCGGCCTGTGGATGGCCTCGGTCAGCGGCGGCACGGACGTCTGCTCCTGCTTCGCCGGAGCCGTACCGACCCTGCCCGTCCACATCGGCGAGCTCCAGGCCCCCGGCCTCGGCACCGACCTCCAGGCCTGGGACCCCCAGGGCAAGCCCCTCATCGACGAGGTCGGCGAACTCGTGGTCACCAACCCGATGCCCTCCATGCCGATCCACTTCTGGAACGACCCGGACGGCAGCCGCTACCACGACAGCTACTTCGACACCTATCCCGGCGTCTGGCGCCACGGCGACTGGATCACCGTGACCTCGCGCGGCTCGGTCGTCATCCACGGCCGCTCCGACTCCACGCTCAACCGCCAGGGCGTACGCATGGGCTCGGCCGACATCTACGAAGCCGTGGAACGCCTCCCGGAGATCCGCGAATCCCTCGTCATCGGCGTCGAACAGCCCGACGGCGGCTACTGGATGCCCCTGTTCATCCACCTCGCCCCCGGCGCCACCCTCGACGACGCCTTGCGCGACCGCATCAAGCAGACGATCCGAGCCCAACTCTCCCCGCGCCATGTCCCCGACGAGGTCATCGAGGTGCCCGCCATCCCGCACACCCTGACCGGCAAGCGCATCGAGGTCCCGGTCAAACGCCTGCTCCAGGGCACGGCCCTGGACAAGGCGGTCAACCCCGGCTCGGTGGACAACCTCGACCTCCTGCGCTTCTACGAGGAACTGGCCCGCAAGCGCTCCTGACTCCCGCCCCAGCGGCCGTTGTCAGTGCTCCCAATTACTCTGAGTGAGCATTGATCGACGTACCGCAGGGGGAATCATGACTCGCACTCCGCACACCACCATGCGACGCGCACTGCGCCGCGAAGTCGCCGGCACCATCGGCCTGTTGGCCGACGAGGACGACTTCGCGGCGATGCGCCGCTACCGCACCTTCACCTTCGACGACCACACGACCTACCTCCGGCAGGCAGAAGGCCTCCTCAGGTCACTCGCGTCCGACGGCGGCCACACGGCCATCGCCCTCTTCGACCCCGAGGAATATGCGGAGTACTGCGCCGAGACCGGCCTCGACCCCGACGCCCCGGCAAGCCGCACCCGCTTCACCGCCGAACTCGCCACCACCGGCCCCACCGTGCCGTACGACGGCCAGCCCCTCGCCGAACTCCTCCCCGACCTCGTCGACGAGGCGGTCCGCCGGGCCACCTGGGAGTACGCCACGATGCTCCTGGCCCGCCTCGGCGCGTGCGCGGTCTGCGGCGACGACATCGGCCGGGCCGCCTTCAATCGGGCCTCGGACCTGCTCGTACAGCTCCTGGACACCTCAAGTCCCGGCACCCGGCACCTCGTCTGCAGCGTGCCCGCCGCCCAGGAGACACTCCTCGCCGCACTGCACGCGGCACAGGACACCGAGGGCAACGCCGAACTCGACGAGACCGAAGCCCTGGAGTTCACCACGGTCCTCGCGGTCGGCATCGCCACGCACAGCGCCGCGGGCGTCGTGATGCGCACCACCGCGGACGGAAAACGCGACCGCGTCCAGGGCTGGCGCCTGCACGGCGAGCGACTGCTGCCCCTCACCGCCGCCGAGGTCTTCGACGCCTACTGCACCGACGCGGTGTCAGGAGACCTCGTCGCCCCGGAATCAGGCGTCGACTACTGCGCCGCACCCATCGTCGGCGACGCCCATCCCGGAGGGAGCCACCGCCACTGAACGCCAAGGGGCGCCCCACCCGCACGGGATGGAGCGCCCCTCACACACCTGGTTTCGGCTACTCGCCGGACAGAACCGCCTGCGCGGCCTTCCGGGCGTCCTCGGCGCTGTCCGCGGCACGCGCGGCGGACGCCGCACGCTCGCACTGCGCCAGCGTGTACTTGCCCAGCGTCGCCCGCACGTAAGGAATGGACGCCGCACCCATCGACAAGGAGGTGACACCGAGACCGGTCAGCACACACGCGAGCAGCGGGTCGGACGCCGCCTCGCCACACACACCACAGCTCTTGCCCTCAGCCCGTGCCGCCTCGGCGGACAGCGCGACCAGGTCGAGCAGCGCGGGCTGCCAGGGGTCCTGGAGCCGGGACACAGCGCCCACCTGACGGTCGGCCGCGAAGGCGTACTGCGCGAGGTCGTTGGTGCCGAGCGACAGGAACTCGACCTCCTGGAGAATCGAGCGGGCCCGCAGAGCGGCCGACGGAATCTCCACCATGGCACCGAACTTGGCCTGCAGCCCCGCCTCGCGGCACGCATCGGCGAACGCCTTGGCGTCGATACGGTCGGCGACCATCGGCGCCATGACTTCGAGGTAGACCGGCAGCCCTTCGACGGCCTTGGCCAGCGCGGTCAGCTGCGTACGCAGCACGTCCGGGTGGTCGAGCAGCGACCGCAGCCCGCGCACACCCAGCGCCGGGTTCGGCTCGTCGGCGGGCGTCAGGAAGTCGAGCGGCTTGTCGGCACCGGCGTCGAGCACACGCACGACGACACGGCCCTCGGGGAACGCCTCGAGCACCTTGCGGTACGCCTCGACCTGCTTCTCCTCCGACGGCGCCTTGGTGCTGTCGTCGAGGAAGAGGAACTCGGTCCGGAAGAGACCGACACCCTCGGCCCCCGCCTCCACGGCGGCCGGCACGTCGGCGGGACCGCCGACGTTGGCCAGCAGCGGCACCTTGTGCCCGTCGGACGTCGCACCGGGACCGGTCGACGCGGCAAGAGCGGCCCTGCGCTCGGCGGCCGAAGCCTCGAGCTGCCCCCTCTTCTCCGCGCTCGGCTCGACGAAGATCTCACCGGTGCTGCCGTCCACGGCGACCACCGTGCCCTCGGCCAGCTCACCCGCACCGGGCAGAGCGACGATCGCGGGCACACCGAGCGCACGCGCGAGAATCGCGCTGTGGCTGGTCGGCCCGCCCTCCTCGGTCACGAAACCGAGCACCAACGTGGGGTCGAGCAGCGCCGTGTCCGCAGGCGCGAGGTCGCGCGCGATGAGGATGTAGGGCTCGTCGCTGTCCGGAACACCGGGCATCGGAACGCCCAACAGACGGGCGACGATACGATTCCGCACGTCATCGAGGTCGGCGACGCGACCGGCCATGTACTCACCGGCGCCCGCGAGCAGCTCGCGGTAGTGGGAGAACGCGTCGTAGACGGCGCGCTCCGCCGAGCTGCCGACGGTGACGCGCCGGTCGACATCGGCCATGAGCTCGGGGTCCTGGGCGATCATGGCCTGCGCCTCGAGCACATGCTGTGCCTCGCCACCCGCCAGATGACCACGCGCATTCAGGTCGGCGGCGACAGCTTCCACAGCCTGGCGAGCGCGCCCCTGTTCGCGCTCGGCCTCCTCCGCGGGAATCTGCTTGGCAGGCGGCTCAAGCACCGCCGTCCCCATGTGCCGAACCTCGCCGATCGCCACTCCGTGGCTCACGCCGACGCCTCGCAGCGTTGTCTCCATCTCACCGTCTCCGATAGAGCGACGGGCCCAGCCGCCGCGGTGTATGTCCTGTCGGCCGTCAGGGACGGCGCTGACGTCACTTCCAGCTGAAGAGAACGTCCCCAGCCTTTACGTCGCCATCCTCCATGAGACCGGAGAGGGACTCGGCAGTGGCCTCGAGCGCCACGATCGGGCAGATCGGAGACTTGCCGGCCGCCTCGACGCCGGCCGGGTCCCAACGCACGATGGACTGACCGCGCTGCACGGTGTCACCCTTGTTCACGAGCAGCTCGAAGCCCTCGCCGTTGAGCTGGACAGTGTCGATACCCAAGTGGGTAAGGACGCCGTGCCCCTGGTCGTCCACGACGACGAAGGCATGGGGATGAAGCGAGACGACGATGCCGTCGACGGGGGCGACAGCCTCGGAGGGCTCGCGCGCGGGGTCGATGGCCGTGCCGGGCCCGACCATCGCGCCGGAGAAAACGGGGTCCGGTACTGCAGAGAGCCCGATGGCGCGTCCGGCAAGCGGGGACGTCACGCTGGTCATGGCAAGCCTCCCAGGGGGTGGAGATACGTAGCCGCCGTCACTACCTGTCCTGGACGACGCACTGTTCAGAAGGGTAAGTCATAAAAAGTCCCGGTTCCGCGCAAGAGGTACCGGATGACTGAGTAGGGGCACTGCACAAACGATTTGCGCCCGCCCCAACAGCCGATGTACAGTCGTAGTCCTGCCTGAGGCGAGCGACGCGGTCAAGCCTCCGGACTCGGCGGCATCTATCAAGTCAGATCCTAATCCCTGGGTCCGCTTCTGCGTGCTCGCAGATGAGTGGTCAGGGAGCCGAGAAAGTCCTGATAGAGTTTGGACTCGCCGGAAAGGGAAACGCGAAAGCCGAAAGGCCGGAGCGGGAACCGGAAAGGCACCGAGGAAATCGGACACGAAAGAGTCTGATAGAGTCGGAAACGCAAGACAGCAAGAACAGCAAGACAAAATAAGAAACACCGAAGGGAAGCGCCCGGAGGAAAGCCCGAGAGGGTGAGTACAAAGGAAGCGTCCGTTCCTTGAGAACTCAACAGCGTGCCAAAAGTCAACGCCAGATATGTTGATACCCCGTCTTCGGCCGTCATGGTCGGGACGAGGTTCCTTTGAAGAAAACATCAGCGAGGACGCTGTGAACCGGAAGATTATTCCTCTTCCTGGTTCCGCTCAACGCGGATGTGCACCCGATTACGGGTAAACATTCACGGAGAGTTTGATCCTGGCTCAGGACGAACGCTGGCGGCGTGCTTAACACATGCAAGTCGAACGATGAAGCCCTTCGGGGTGGATTAGTGGCGAACGGGTGAGTAACACGTGGGCAATCTGCCCTGCACTCTGGGACAAGCCCTGGAAACGGGGTCTAATACCGGATGATATCCCCTCTCGCATGGGAGGGGGTTGAAAGCTCCGGCGGTGCAGGATGAGCCCGCGGCCTATCAGCTAGTTGGTGAGGTAGAAGCTCACCAAGGCGACGACGGGTAGCCGGCCTGAGAGGGCGACCGGCCACACTGGGACTGAGACACGGCCCAGACTCCTACGGGAGGCAGCAGTGGGGAATATTGCACAATGGGCGAAAGCCTGATGCAGCGACGCCGCGTGAGGGATGACGGCCTTCGGGTTGTAAACCTCTTTCAGCAGGGAAGAAGCGAAAGTGACGGTACCTGCAGAAGAAGCGCCGGCTAACTACGTGCCAGCAGCCGCGGTAATACGTAGGGCGCAAGCGTTGTCCGGAATTATTGGGCGTAAAGAGCTCGTAGGCGGCTTGTCACGTCGGTTGTGAAAGCCCGGGGCTTAACCCCGGGTCTGCAGTCGATACGGGCAGGCTAGAGTGTGGTAGGGGAGATCGGAATTCCTGGTGTAGCGGTGAAATGCGCAGATATCAGGAGGAACACCGGTGGCGAAGGCGGATCTCTGGGCCATTACTGACGCTGAGGAGCGAAAGCGTGGGGAGCGAACAGGATTAGATACCCTGGTAGTCCACGCCGTAAACGGTGGGAACTAGGTGTTGGCGACATTCCACGTCGTCGGTGCCGCAGCTAACGCATTAAGTTCCCCGCCTGGGGAGTACGGCCGCAAGGCTAAAACTCAAAGGAATTGACGGGGGCCCGCACAAGCAGCGGAGCATGTGGCTTAATTCGACGCAACGCGAAGAACCTTACCAAGGCTTGACATATACCGGAAAGCATCAGAGATGGTGCCCCCCTTGTGGTCGGTATACAGGTGGTGCATGGCTGTCGTCAGCTCGTGTCGTGAGATGTTGGGTTAAGTCCCGCAACGAGCGCAACCCTTGTTCTGTGTTGCCAGCATGCCCTTCGGGGTGATGGGGACTCACAGGAGACTGCCGGGGTCAACTCGGAGGAAGGTGGGGACGACGTCAAGTCATCATGCCCCTTATGTCTTGGGCTGCACACGTGCTACAATGGCAGGTACAATGAGCTGCGAAGCCGCAAGGCGGAGCGAATCTCAAAAAGCCTGTCTCAGTTCGGATTGGGGTCTGCAACTCGACCCCATGAAGTCGGAGTTGCTAGTAATCGCAGATCAGCATTGCTGCGGTGAATACGTTCCCGGGCCTTGTACACACCGCCCGTCACGTCACGAAAGTCGGTAACACCCGAAGCCGGTGGCCCAACCCCTTGTGGGAGGGAGCTGTCGAAGGTGGGACTGGCGATTGGGACGAAGTCGTAACAAGGTAGCCGTACCGGAAGGTGCGGCTGGATCACCTCCTTTCTAAGGAGCATCTAGACTGCCAAGCTTGCTTGGTGGTCCAAGAGCCATTACGTCGGCAAATGTTCGACGGTGGTTAGCTCATGGGTGGAACGTTGACTATTCGGCACGGCTGGTTGGATCTGTTAGTACTGCTTCGGCGTGGAACACAGAGTCAATTGGTCGGGCCGGGCACGCTGTTGGGTATCTGAGGGTACGGACTTGTTCCTGACCTCAATGCCGACCCCAGTGCACTTCGCCGTTTGGCGGGGGTGATGGGTGGTTGGTCGTTGTTTGAGAACTGCACAGTGGACGCGAGCATCTGTGGCCAAGTTTTTAAGGGCGCACGGTGGATGCCTTGGCACCAGGAACCGATGAAGGACGTGGGAGGCCACGATAGTCCCCGGGGAGTCGTCAACCAGGCTTTGATCCGGGGGTTTCCGAATGGGGAAACCCGGCAGTCGTCATGGGCTGTCACCCGCTGCTGAACACATAGGCAGTGTGGAGGGAACGCGGGGAAGTGAAACATCTCAGTACCCGCAGGAAGAGAAAACAACCGTGATTCCGGGAGTAGTGGCGAGCGAAACCGGATGAGGCCAAACCGTATACGTGTGAGACCCGGCAGGGGTTGCGTGTGCGGGGTTGTGGGATCTCTCTTTCACAGTCTGCCGGCTGTGAGGCGAGTCAGAAACCGTTGATGTAGGCGAAGGACATGCGAAAGGTCCGGCGTAGAGGGTAAGACCCCCGTAGTCGAAACATCAGCGGCTCGTTTGAGAGACACCCAAGTAGCACGGGGCCCGAGAAATCCCGTGTGAATCTGGCGGGACCACCCGTTAAGCCTAAATATTCCCTGGTGACCGATAGCGGATAGTACCGTGAGGGAATGGTGAAAAGTACCGCGGGAGCGGAGTGAAATAGTACCTGAAACCGTGTGCCTACAAGCCGTGGGAGCGTCGCGTGCAGCACTTGTGCTGTACGTCGTGACTGCGTGCCTTTTGAAGAATGAGCCTGCGAGTTTGCGGTGCGTTGCGAGGTTAACCCGTGTGGGGAAGCCGTAGCGAAAGCGAGTCCGAATAGGGCGATTCAGTAGCGCGCTCAAGACCCGAAGCGGAGTGATCTAGCCATGGGCAGGTTGAAGCGGCTGTAAGAGGTCGTGGAGGACCGAACCCACCAGGGTTGAAAACCTGGGGGATGACCTGTGGTTAGGGGTGAAAGGCCAATCAAACTCCGTGATAGCTGGTTCTCCCCGAAATGCATTTAGGTGCAGCGTCGTGTGTTTCTTGCCGGAGGTAGAGCACTGGATAGGCGATGGGCCCTACCGGGTTACTGACCTTAGCCAAACTCCGAATGCCGGTAAGTGAGAGCACGGCAGTGAGACTGTGGGGGATAAGCTCCATGGTCGAGAGGGAAACAGCCCAGAGCATCGACTAAGGCCCCTAAGCGTACGCTAAGTGGGAAAGGATGTGGAGTCGCAGAGACAACCAGGAGGTTGGCTTAGAAGCAGCCACCCTTGAAAGAGTGCGTAATAGCTCACTGGTCAAGTGATTCCGCGCCGACAATGTAGCGGGGCTCAAGCGTACCGCCGAAGTCGTGTCATTCCAGCATATAGGGCCAACGCCTGCTGGGATGGGTAGGGGAGCGTCGTGTGCCGGGTGAAGCTGCCGCGGAAGCGAGTGGTGGACGGTTCACGAGTGAGAATGCAGGCATGAGTAGCGATACATACGTGAGAAACGTGTGCGCCGATTGACTAAGGGTTCCTGGGTCAAGCTGATCTGCCCAGGGTAAGTCGGGACCTAAGGCGAGGCCGACAGGCGTAGTCGATGGATAACCGGTTGATATTCCGGTACCCGCTGTGAAGCGTCAAACATCGAGCCCATTAATGCTAAGGCCGTGAAGCCGTCCTGGAGCCTTCGGGCAAAGGGAAGTGGTGGAGCCGCCGACCCAAGGTGGTAGTAGGTGAGTGATGGGGTGACGCAGGAAGGTAGTCCAGCCCGGGCGGTGGTTGTCCCGGGGTAAGGGTGTAGGGCGTGTGATAGGTAAATCCGTCACACTTGTGCCTGAGACCTGATGCCGAGCCGATTGTGGTGAAGTGGATGATCCTATGCTGTCGAGAAAAGCCTCTAGCGAGTTTCATGGCGGCCCGTACCCTAAACCGACTCAGGTGGTCAGGTAGAGAATACCGAGGCGTTCGGGTGAACTATGGTTAAGGAACTCGGCAAAATGCCCCCGTAACTTCGGGAGAAGGGGGGCCATCACTGGTGATTGGATTTACTCCATGAGCTGGGGGTGGCCGCAGAGACCAGCGAGAAGCGACTGTTTACTAAAAACACAGGTCCGTGCGAAGCCGTAAGGCGATGTATACGGACTGACGCCTGCCCGGTGCTGGAACGTTAAGGGGACCGGTTAGTCAACTTTCGGGTTGGCGAAGCTGAGAACTTAAGCGCCAGTAAACGGCGGTGGTAACTATAACCATCCTAAGGTAGCGAAATTCCTTGTCGGGTAAGTTCCGACCTGCACGAATGGCGTAACGACTTCTCGACTGTCTCAACCATAGGCCCGGTGAAATTGCACTACGAGTAAAGATGCTCGTTTCGCGCAGCAGGACGGAAAGACCCCGGGACCTTTACTACAGTTTGATATTGGTGTTCGGTTCGGCTTGTGTAGGATAGGTGGGAGACTTTGAAGCGGGCACGCCAGTGTTCGTGGAGTCAACGTTGAAATACCACTCTGGTCGTGCTGGATGTCTAACCTGGGTCCGTGATCCGGATCAGGGACAGTGTCTGATGGGTAGTTTAACTGGGGCGGTTGCCTCCCAAAGAGTAACGGAGGCGCCCAAAGGTTCCCTCAGCCTGGTTGGTAATCAGGTGTTGAGTGTAAGTGCACAAGGGAGCTTGACTGTGAGACCGACGGGTCGAGCAGGGACGAAAGTCGGGACTAGTGATCCGGCGGTGGCTTGTGGAAGCGCCGTCGCTCAACGGATAAAAGGTACCCCGGGGATAACAGGCTGATCTTCCCCAAGAGTCCATATCGACGGGATGGTTTGGCACCTCGATGTCGGCTCGTCGCATCCTGGGGCTGGAGTCGGTCCCAAGGGTTGGGCTGTTCGCCCATTAAAGCGGTACGCGAGCTGGGTTTAGAACGTCGTGAGACAGTTCGGTCCCTATCCGCTGTGCGCGTAGGAATATTGAGAAGGGCTGTCCCTAGTACGAGAGGACCGGGACGGACGAACCTCTGGTGTGCCAGTTGTCCTGCCAAGGGCATGGCTGGTTGGCTACGTTCGGAAAGGATAACCGCTGAAAGCATCTAAGCGGGAAGCCTGCTTCGAGATGAGTATTCCCACCCCCTTTGAGGGGTTAAGGCTCCCAGTAGACGACTGGGTTGATAGGCCAGATCTGGAAGCCCGGTAACGGGTGGAGGTGACTGGTACTAATAGGCCGAGGGCTTGTCCTCAGTTGCTCGCGTCCACTGTGTTGGTTCTGAAACCACGAACAACCCCGTATGTCGGGCCACGACTACGGTGCGGTTGACAGTTTCATAGTGTTTCGGTGGTCATAGCGTGAGGGAAACGCCCGGTTACATGCCGAACCCGGAAGCTAAGCCTCACAGCGCCGATGGTACTGCAGGGGGGACCCTGTGGGAGAGTAGGACGCCGCCGAACTTCTTTTATAGCCGTGGTCCCTGGACATTAAGTCCAGGGACCACGGCTTTTTTGTTTTCCGGGTTCATTCTGTCCCTTGGCGTTCCGTCCCTCGGCCACCCCTCTGCACCGCCGGCTGACAACTGACGGTAAGGTCAGGGGGCATCATCGGCACGTTTCCCACAGGAGGCCCCCGGGTGGAGGTCCAGGAGACTCGCGTCCAGACGGACCGAGTCCTCACCATCCCGAACATCCTCAGCATGGCGCGCCTCGTTGGCGTACCCCTCTTCCTGTGGTTGATCCTCAGGCCCGAGTTCGGCGGGCCCAAGAGTGATCACTGGGCGCTGCTGGTGCTGATGCTGAGCGGCATCAGCGACTATCTCGACGGCAAGCTGGCCCGCCGGTGGAATCAGATCAGCAACCTCGGGCGCCTGCTCGACCCGGCCGCCGACCGGCTCTACATTCTGTCGACACTGGTCGGGCTCACGTGGCGGGAGATTCTCCCGCTGTGGCTGACCGCGGTGCTGCTCCTGCGCGAGCTGGTCCTGCTGGTGATGGTCGGGATCCTCAGGCGGCACGGCTATCCGCCGCCCCAGGTGAACTTCCTGGGCAAGGCCGCCACCTTCAACCTGATGTACGCCTTTCCACTACTGCTCCTGAGCGATGGAAGTGGCTGGATCAGTACTCTCGCTGCTATTTTCGGATGGGCGTTCGCAGGATGGGGTACAAGTCTGTACTGGTGGGCAGGGATCCTCTACGTGGTCCAGGTTCGCCGACTTGTCCGTGCAGACGCCACGGCCGATTGAGCTTGCCGGTCCGGCAGCTGTAAGGCTTGCGGTCCCGTAAGTCGCATACGCGGGCCTGTATTGGCGGGCTAAGTCGGCCAGATCGTCGCCTATCGAGGAGGACGCTTCCGACATGAAGGCCGTCGTAATGGCCGGAGGCGAAGGCACACGCCTTCGCCCTATGACCTCGAGCATGCCCAAGCCGCTCCTGCCTGTGGCCAACAGGCCCATCATGGAGCACGTGCTGCGGCTGCTGAAGAGGCATGGGCTCACCGAGACCGTAGTGACAGTCCAATTCCTGGCCTCTCTGGTCAAGAATTACTTCGGCGATGGTGAAGAGCTCGGGATGGAGCTCACCTATGCCAATGAGGAGAAGCCACTCGGCACTGCCGGGAGTGTGAAGAACGCCGAGGAAGCATTGAAGGACGATGCATTCCTCGTGATCTCCGGTGATGCACTGACTGATTTCGATCTCACCGAGCTGATCAACTTCCACAAGGAGAAGGGCGCGCTCGTCACCGTCTGTCTGACGCGCGTCCCCAATCCGCTGGAATTCGGCATCACCATCGTGGATGAAGAAGGACAGGTCGAGCGCTTCCTGGAGAAGCCGACCTGGGGGCAGGTCTTCTCCGACACCGTGAACACGGGCATCTACGTCATGGAGCCCGAGGTCTTCGACTACGTCGACCCCGATGTGTCGGTGGACTGGTCCGGTGACGTCTTCCCGCAGTTGATGAAGGAAGGCAAGCCCATCTATGGGTACATCGCCGAGGGCTACTGGGAAGACGTCGGCACGCACGAGAGCTATGTGAAGGCTCAGGCCGACGTGCTGGAACGCAAGGTCGACGTCGAACTCGACGGCTTCGAGATCTCGCCCGGTGTGTGGGTTGCCGAAGGCGCCGAGGTCCATCCCGACGCCACACTGCGCGGACCGCTCTATATCGGTGACTACGCCAAGGTGGAGGCCGGCGCCGAGATCCGTGAGCACACGGTGCTGGGGTCGAACGTCGTGGTGAAGGCCGGTGCCTTCCTGCACAAGACCGTGGTGCACGACAACGTCTACATCGGCCAGCACAGCAACCTGCGGGGCTGCGTCGTCGGGCGGAACACCGACATCATGCGAGCCTCCCGGATCGAGGACGGCGCCGTCATCGGCGACGAGTGCCTCGTCGGTGAGGAATCGATTATCCAGGGCAATGTCCGGGTCTATCCGTTCAAGACGATCGAGGCCGGCGCGTTCGTCAACACCTCCGTCATCTGGGAGTCCCGGGGCCAAGCCCATCTCTTCGGAGCGCGCGGCGTCTCCGGGATCCTGAACGTGGAGATCACTCCGGAGCTGGCGGTGCGACTCGCGGGGGCGTACGCGACAACCCTCAAGAAGGGCTCGACCGTAACCACGGCCCGTGACCACTCGCGAGGCGCACGGGCGCTGAAGCGAGCGGTGATCTCGGCGCTGCAGGCGAGCGCCATCGACGTACGGGACCTGGAGAACGTGCCGCTGCCCGTGGCGCGGCAGCAGACGGCTCGGGGCAGTGCCGGCGGGATCATGATCCGGACGACGCCCGGGGTGCCCGACTCCGTCGACATCATGTTCTTCGACGGGCGGGGAGCCGACCTTTCGCAGGGCAGTCAGCGGAAGCTGGACCGGGTCTACGCGCGCCAGGAGTACCGGCGTGCGTTCCCCGGGGAGATCGGGGATCTGCACTTTCCCTCCAGCGTTTTCGACTCCTACACCGGCTCACTGCTGCGCAACATCGACACCACGGGTGTGGCCGAGTCGGATCTGAAGGTCGTCGTCGACGCCTCCAACGGAAGCGCCGGTCTTGTGCTGCCGAGTCTCCTGGGGCGGCTGGGCGTCGACGCGCTGACGATCAACCCGGGTCTCGATGAGTCGCGTCCCACCGAGACCTACGAATCGCGCAGGTCGGGCCTCGTGCGGCTGGGCGAGATCGTGGCGTCGTCGCGCGCCGACTTCGGTGTGCGGTTCGACCCGGTGGGTGAGCGGCTTTCGCTCGTCGACGAGAAGGGGCGGATCATCGAGGATGACCGGGCGCTGCTCGTCATGCTCGACCTGGTCGCCGCGGAACGCCGCAGTGGTCGGGTCGCGCTGCCGGTCACGACGACGCGCATCGGCGAGCAGGTCGCCGCGTACCACGGCACGCAGGTCGACTGGACGACCACGTCGCCCGACGATCTGACGCGCGTGGGACGTGACGAGTCGACCATCTTCGGTGGGGACGGCCGCGCCGGATTCATCATTCCCGAGTTCAGCAGCGTCTTCGACGGTACGGCGGCCTTTGTGCGGCTCATCGGTCTGGTGGCGCGTACGCAGCTCACGCTGAGCCAGATCGACGCGCGTATCCCGCGTGCCCATGTGCTGCGGCGGGACCTCGCGACGCCCTGGGCGGTCAAGGGGCTCGTGATGCGGACCGTGGTGGAGGCGGCGGGGGAGCGTTCGGTGGACACCACCGACGGTGTGCGGGTCGTGGAGTCCGACGGGCGGTGGGTGCTGGTGCTGCCCGACCCCGCCGAGGCCGTCACTCATCTGTGGGCGGAAGGCCCCGACGACGCTTCCGCCCAGGCGTTGCTCGACGAGTGGTCCGCGGTGGTGGACAGCGCCGGGCGCTGACCGGCGACACGGGCCGGACGGCACCTTGACAGGTGCCGTCCGGCACACCGGTGGGGCCATTCGGAGGTAGGGCCCGCGACGTGCGACGATGTGCGGCATGCCGCAGCAGCCCCCCGTTCGGAGCACACCCTCGCGCCCCCGGCGCCCGGACGCGTCCATGTCGCTGCTGACCACGGTCATGGACCACAGCCTGGACGAGGGCTACGCCGAGGCGGCGGCCCGCAAGAAGGCGAAGGGCGCAGGTGGAGTGCCGCGTCCGCTGCGGGCGAAGCTCGGCCTTGCTCTTGGACTCGTGCTCGCGGCCCTGGTGGTGACGGTGGGCGCCGCGCAGGCGCGGATAGCGGCTCCGGTCGTCGCCAAGGAGCGCACGGAGCTCATCGACCGGATCGAGTCGGCGACCTCGGACGCCGATGAGCTCGAAGAGGACGTCGAGACGCTCCGTGACGACGTGGGCGAGCGGCAGCGCGAGGCGCTGAAGAAACACGGGGGCAGTCAGGGCGAGTTGGTGTCCCTGCTCTCCGGTGCCACCAAGGCCCATGGGCCCGGTGTGAAGCTGGTGGTGGACGACGCCAAGCAAGCCGATCAGGGCGGGGGCGGGCCGCGTGAGAGCGCGGGATTCTCCGACACCGGACGGGTGCGCGACCGCGATATGCAACGGGTCGTCAACGGCCTGTGGCAGTCCGGCGCCGAGGCCATCGCCATCAACGACCAGCGACTGACGGCACTCTCGGCGATCAGGGCCGCGGGTGACGCGATACTGGTCGACAACAAGCCGCTGGTGCCGCCGTATACGGTGCTTGCCGTGGGGGACGGACAGCGCTTGAGCACGAGATTCCAGAACAGTCGCGACGGTCAGTATCTGCATGCTCTGCAGGAGAACTTCGGCGTCAGGACCAGCATTTCCGTCCAGGATGATGTCCGACTGCCGGCAGCACCGAGTGTGACCGTACGTACAGCAGAGCCGAAGGCAGGAAAGGGCACATCGTGATCGCCGTACTGGGCCTCGTCGTGGGAGTCGTGGCCGGATTGTTGGTCCGGCCCGAGGTTCCGGCGGTGGTCGAGCCGTACCTTCCGATCGCCGTCGTGGCGGCGCTCGACGCGGTGTTCGGAGGCCTGCGCGCGATGCTCGACGGCATCTTCGACGACAAGGTCTTCGTGGTGTCGTTCCTCTCGAACGTCGTCGTGGCCGCCCTGATCGTGTTCCTGGGCGACAAGTTGGGCGTGGGCGCCCAGCTCTCCACCGGTGTGGTGGTGGTCCTCGGCATCCGGATCTTCTCGAACGCCGCCGCCATCCGCCGACACATCTTCAGGGCGTGACGCGGATGGGTACGGAAGAGACGCGCGGCGGCGGGAACCGGGGCGGGGAGCTGCCCGCGGAGGTCCGGAGCGTGCCCACGGCACCCGAGGAGCCGGGGGAGACCGCGGCGCCCGAGCAGACCGAGCGGCAGGACGAGCAGCGGGATGAGCAGGCGTCGCTCACCGGCCGTCAGCGGCTCAGAGAGGGGCTGTGGCCGCCTCGCGTCACGCGTCCGCAACTCATCGTGGCCCTGCTGCTGTTCGTGCTGGGGCTCGGTCTCGCCATCCAGGTGCGCTCCAACAACGACAGCAGCGCGCTCCGCGGCGCACGTCAGGAAGATCTCGTACGCATCCTCGATGAACTGGATGACCGTACACAGCGTCTGGAAGGTGAGAAGCAGCGTCTCGAGGACCAGCGCACCGGGTTGGAGAACAGCTCGGATCAGGCCGAGGAGGCTCGCAAGCAGACTGTCGAGAAGGAGCGTCAACTCGGCATTCTCGCGGGCACCGTGGCGGCGCAGGGTCCTGGAATCACGCTGACCATCGATGACAAGAAGGGGTCGGTCGAGGCGGACATGCTGCTCGACGCCATTCAGGAGTTGCGTGCCGCGGGGGCCGAGGCGATCCAGATCAATGACGTACGCGTGGTGGCCAGCACCTATCTGTCGGATACGGACAGTGGTGGTGTCCGGGTGGACGGCCGCGCGGTCGGCAAGCCCTACCGGTTCAAGGTCATCGGCAAGCCGCAGGACCTCGAGCCGGCGCTGAACATCCCAGGTGGAGTGGTGCAGACTCTGGAGAAGGAGCAGGCCACCGTCACCGTGGCGCGAGCGGAGAAGATCGTGGTGGACGCCTTGCGAGCGGCGAAGCGGCCTGACTACGCTCGGTCGTCGTCCCAGTGAGGCGGGGGTGCATGGGGGCCGCCGGTCGAGGGCATGAGGTTGCGGGGGGTCGGCGCACCGTAAGCGTGGTGCGTGGTGGAAACTGTTTGGCGGGTGCGGACGTTGTGAGGATGTCTGTACTGCCGATGTACGCCGGTGTGTGCAATCAGGGTTCGTCCTGCCCCACGGGCGGGTCTGTTTCGGTCAAGGGGAATCGCCCGTGAAGTTGTTTGCGAAGTTGTTCGGCAAGAGCGCACGTGAGGACAGTGGCAATCCCGCCACCGCCCGGCACCGCGCCCCGCGCCATGGAGATGCCGAGGACCAGGGCGCCGAGCGCCCGATGTTCCGTGACCAGGTCGGTGGGCCGGGCGGTGACATTTCGGGCGCGCAGGGCGCGTCGTCTGTTGACCCTGCCGGTCCGGGCCGCATAGGTTTCGGAGAACCGTCAACCTCAAGTACGGGTGGAGGGTTTACCCCCGATCCGTACGCATCGAATGCCCCCGCGGGGCAGCCGCGGCAGGAGGATCCGTCCATGGCCCTGGTGTGTACGAGGTGCGGGAACCGCAACGCCGAGGCGAGTCGGTTCTGCTCCAACTGCGGCGCGCCGCTGCGGGCCGGGGCCGCGCCGGAGCGTCCGTCCGAGACGACCTCGACGATCTCCATCTCGGGCCTGGAGGCCTACGACGCGGAGGTGACGGGGCAGACCGCCTCGCCCGCCCTCTCGCCGGAGGCCCAGGCCGCCGTTGACGCACTGCCGCTCGGCTCCGCACTCCTCGTGGTGCGCCGTGGGCCGAACTCGGGCAGCCGCTTCCTTCTGGACGGCGAGCTGACCACGGCCGGGCGTCACCCGCAGAGCGACATCTTCCTGGACGACGTGACCGTCTCGCGCCGTCACGTGGAGTTCCGTCGCCTCGGGGACGGTTCCTTCACCGTCGCCGACGTGGGCAGCCTCAACGGCACGTACGTCAATCGGGAGCGCATCGACTCGGTCGCCGTGTCGAACGGCGACGAGGTGCAGATCGGCAAGTACCGCCTGGTCTTCTACGCGAGCCAGCGGGGCATCGGTATCTGATCCGGCAGGGAAGGTCCATGCTTCAAACACCGAGGGGCGGTGCCGGCAACGGCACCGCCGCCGAGGACCGTCGGCTGATGAGCATCGGCGCTGTGTTGAACGCGCTGCGTGACGAGTTTCCCGAGGTCACGATCTCCAAGATCCGTTTCCTGGAGTCGGAAGGGCTCATCGAGCCGGAGCGCACCCCCTCGGGCTATCGGAAGTTCAGCCCGGAGGACGTCGAGCGGCTCGGTCACGTCCTGAGGATGCAGCGGGACCACTATCTGCCGCTCAAGGTGATCCGGGAGCACCTGGACGCCCTGGAGCGCGGTGAGGGGGTCTCCACGCCCTCACTGGGGCAGCCGCGCGAGCCCGGTGACGCCTGGGGCGTGAGCGACGCCGGGGAGCCGACCGTCGCCCGTGTGGGCCGTCTGGAGCTGCTCGCCGCCGCCGAGATCGACGCGGAGCAGCTCGCCGACTGGGAGACGTACGGGCTCATCGTGCCCCTGCCGGACGGTGGTTATGACGCGGAGGCCGTGACGGTCGCCGCGCTCGTCGTGGAACTTGGGCGATTCGGCATCGAACCCAGGCATCTGCGCGCCATGAAGTCGGCGGCCGAGCGGGAGGCCGGCCTGATCGACCAGGTCGTGGCGCCGCTGCGCCGGCACCGCAATCCGCAGACCAGAGCCCATGCGGAAGCCCGTACGAAGGAACTGGCCGGGCTGACCGGAAAGCTGCATTCTGCACTCGTGCAGAGCGCCCTCGGGGTGCGGTTGCCCTGACTCAGGGGGTGCCCGACTACCCAAACCGGCCGGGCACGTCCTAGGGTTGCTGTGTGAACGAGCTCGACGTCGTAGGTGTCCGGGTGGAAATGCCCTCCAACCAACCGATCGTGCTCCTGCGTGAAGTGGGAGGCGATCGTTACCTCCCCATCTGGATCGGACCAGGTGAGGCGACCGCGATCGCCTTCGCACAGCAGGGGATGGCGCCCGCGCGGCCGCTGACCCACGACCTGTTCAAGGACGTGCTGGAGGCGGTGGGTCAGGAGCTCACCGAGGTGCGCATCACGGACCTCCGAGAAGGGGTCTTCTACGCCGAGCTGGTCTTCGCCAGTGGAGTCGAGGTGAGCGCCCGGCCGTCCGACGCCATAGCGCTCGCGCTGCGCACCGGAACGCCGATCTACGGCAGCGACGGTGTACTCGACGACGCGGGCATCGCCATTCCGGACGAGCAGGAGGACGAGGTGGAGAAGTTCCGCGAGTTCCTCGACCAGATCTCGCCCGAGGACTTCGGTACCAACAGCCAGTAGGCCGTCGCTTCCCGAGGGGCCTGCCGACCATTCGGCTAGCCTTTCCCGGCGATGCGGAACGGCAAACCACTCTTAGGGTGATTATCACTCGGCGTGCCGAGTGTGGCGATCGTTGACGAGCCCCTGGCGACTGCCTACCGTCGTGAAGGCAGGTCAAGGACGGAGGTCGGCGTGAGAAGCAGCGGCGACGGTACGGCGATGGGTGGGCCGTATCCGATGCACAGCAGCACGGCCGGTCACTCTCCGCAGAGGCCGATGGTGGTTCAGGAGAGCGTTCAGGGGAGCGGGGACGCCACGTCCGGACAGTCCGAACAGGAACAGATCGGGTACCGCGGGCCGACCGCGTGCGCGGCTGCCGGCATCACGTATCGACAGCTCGACTACTGGGCCCGTACGGGACTCGTCGAGCCCAGTGTGCGGGCCGCGGGCGGATCGGGGACCCAGCGGCTCTACAGCTTCCGGGACGTCGTCGTCCTGAAGATCGTGAAGCGTTTCCTCGACACCGGCGTCTCTCTGCAGAACATCCGGACCACGGTCCAGCATCTGCGTGACCGTGGTTTCCGGGACCTGGAGCGGATGACGCTCATGAGCGACGGCGCGACGGTCTACGAGTGCACGTCGCCCGACGAGGTCCACGATCTGCTCCAGGGCGGCCAGGGGGTCTTCGGGATCGCCGTGGGTGTCGTATGGCGGGATGTGGACGCGGCGCTCTCGCAGCTGCACGGGGAGCGTATCGACACCGGGGAGACGCTGGTGCGGCAGAACCCGGCCGACGAGCTGGCCAGGCGGCGCAACAGAGCCGTCTGAGGCGGGTCGGGCGCCGTGGTGTCCGGGCTTGTTGCCGGGGCGTTGTCAGTGGCGTAGGGCAGCATCAGAGGTGTGAGAACCGCGCCCACGATTCTGCATCTCGACATGGATGCCTTCTACGCGTCCGCCGAGCAGGCCGCGAAGCCGAGTCTGCGTGGGAAAGCCGTGGTCGTGGGCGGGCTCGGGCCGCGCGGTGTGGTGGCGACGGCGTCGTACGAAGCGCGGAAGTTCGGGGTGCACTCGGCGATGCCCATGGGGCAGGCGCGGCGTCTTGCGCCCAATGCCGCCTATCTGGTGCCGCGCTTCGGGCTCTACCGAGAGATCAGCGACCAGGTGATGGCGCTGCTGCGGCAGCTTTCGCCCCTGGTGGAGCCGCTCAGCCTGGATGAGGCCTTCGTCGATCTCGATGCGGGCGGGGTGGCCGACGACCAGGCATCCGCGCTGGCCGTGGGTGAGCGGCTGCGGGCGGACATCAAGGCGGTGACGGGGCTCGCGGGGTCGGTGGGGCTCGCGGCGTCCAAGATGCTGGCCAAGATCGCCTCGGAGGAGGCCAAGCCGGACGGTCTGCGGCTGATAGTGCCGGGGACCGAGCGGGAGCTGCTCGGGCCGATGCCGGTCCGGACGCTGCCCGGTGTCGGTCCCGCGACCGGGGACCATCTGCGGCGGGGCGGCATCACGACCGTGGGGGAGATCGCGGAGGCCGGCGAGGACGAGCTCGTACGGCTCCTCGGGAAGTCGCACGGGAGCGCGCTGTACGCGATGGCGCTCGCGCGCGACGAACGGCCCGTGGTGGCCGAGCGGGAATCCAAGTCGGTCAGCGTCGAGGACACGTACGACGTGGACATCCATGACCGGGTACGGGTCAGGGGCGAGGTGGCGCGGCTCGCCGACCGGTGTGTGGAGCGGCTGCGGGCCGCGGGGCACTCGGGGCGGACCATCGTCCTGAAGGTGCGGCGGTTCGACTTCTCGACGCTGACGCGCTCCGAGACGCTGCGTGGGCCCACGGACGACCCCGGGGTGGTGCGGGAGGCCGCCGCGCGGCTCCTGGAGTCCGTGGACACCACGGGAGGCGTGCGGCTCCTCGGGGTGGGCGTCACGGGGCTCGCGGACTACACGCAGGAGGACCTGTTCGCGCAGGCGCAGGCGCAGGCGCAGGCCGAGGCCGAAGCCGTCCAGGCACAGGAGACGCAGCGGGAGGCGGAGGAGGAGCGGGCGGGGGAGGCCGCGGCGGAGCCCGTGGGGGAGACGGTGGCGGAGCCGGTTGTCCCGGTCGAGCGCCGATGGGCCGCCGGGCTCGACGTGCGGCACGCCGAGTACGGGCACGGGTGGGTGCAGGGCAGTGGCCTGGGGCGGGTCACGGTGCGCTTCGAGACGCCCGAGTCGACGGCGCCGGGGCGGGTGCGAACGTTCCGTACGGATGATCCGGCCCTGGAACCCGCGGAGCCCCTGCCCCTGGTGGCGTCTCCTGAGGAGCTGGAGCGGCGGTGATCCGGTCAGGAGTCTCCCTTGCCCGCGATCTTGCCGAAGTCCTGGTCCGGCGGCGGAGCTGTCTCGGGAGGTGTGATGTCCAGGCCGTAGTGGTGGTAGAGCTGCAGTTCCTGCTCGGGGGAGAGGTGGCGGCCGACGCCGAAGTCCGGGGCGTCCTTGATCAGGGAGCGTTCGAAGGGGATGCGCAGGGTGCCGTCGCTCGTGAGCTCGCTGGGCTCCAGGGGCACGAAGGTGTCCCGGCTGAACAGACCTGTGCGTATGGCCGCCCACTCGGGGGCGCCGGTGGCGTCGTCGAGATAGACCTCGTCGATCGTGCCGATCTTGGCCCCGTTCCGGTCGAACGCCTTCCGGCCGATCAGATTGCGCGGATCGATATCGGTCTGCACGGGCCCTCCAACTGGTCGAGGCATGTCGAAGTTGGGCGTAACTCATCCTCGTTCGTTCGTCATCACTACGAAAGAGCACTTCGGGGCGGGCGGCCACTCGAGGGATCGGCCGTGGCCCTCGCTGGTAGGCTGGCGCTTGGCTGCTGACCCCGTGCGGGAGAGCTCTCCGGTCAAGACACCGGAGGCGCCGAAGGAGCAACTCCTCCCCGGAATCTCTCAGGCCCCTGTACCGCACGGACGAGGTCACTCTGGAAAGTAGGGCGGGCGTCGGGCGGGTACGTTCGAATCCCTTCCTCACCGACGGTGAAAGCCGGTGCGACGCCTCTCGCGGGGCACGGACCGGTGAAACTCTCAGGTTGAGATGACAGAGGGGGAGGCCGTCCGGGTACCCGCGCCGTGGTGCCCCTCGCAGGTCGCGTCAGACCAGGAGGCCTCCGCAATGACCGCCACTCCTCGCATCCCGCTCTCCCAGCTCGAACAGGGCATTCCCTTCGAGCAGCGGCACATCGGTCCCGACGTGGAAGCACGGGCCAAGATGCTCGCGCAGGTCGGATACGGCTCGCTCGACGAGCTGACCGCCGCCGCCGTGCCGGATGTGATCAAGAACGCCGAGGCGCTGAACCTGCCCGGGGCGCGTACCGAGGCCGAGGTCCTCGCCGAGCTCAAGTCCCTCGCGGACCGTAACCAGGTCCTTGATTCCATGATCGGGCTCGGTTACTACGGGACCTTCACGCCGCCCGTGATTCTGCGGAACGTCATGGAGAACCCGGCGTGGTACACCGCTTACACGCCGTACCAGCCGGAGATCTCCCAGGGCCGCCTGGAGGCGCTGCTCAACTTCCAGACCGTCGTCGCCGAGCTGACGGGGCTGCCCACCTCCGGCGCCTCGCTGCTCGACGAGGGGACGGCCGCCGCCGAGGCCATGGCCCTTTCGCGCCGCATGGGCAAGGTCAAGGACGGTGTCTTCCTGGTCGACGCGGACGCGCTGCCGCAGACCATCGCCGTGATCCAGACCCGCGCCGAGCCGACCGGTGTCGAGGTCGTCGTCGCCGATCTGAGCGAGGGCATCCCGGCCGACGTCGCCGAGCGCGGTGTCGTCGGCGTGCTCATCCAGTACCCCGGTGCCTCCGGCGCCGTACGCGAGATAAAGCCCCTCATCGATCAGGCGCACGAGCTCGGTGCCGTCGTCTCCGTCGCCGCCGACCTGCTGGCCCTGACGCTGCTCACCTCGCCCGGCGAGCTCGGCGCCGACATCGCGGTCGGCACCACCCAGCGCTTCGGCGTCCCGATGGGCTTCGGCGGTCCGCACGCCGGTTACATGGCGGTGCGCGAGAAGTTCGCGCGCAGCCTTCCCGGGCGGCTCGTCGGAGTCTCCGTGGACGCGGACGGCAACAAGGCCTACCGCCTCGCGCTGCAGACCCGTGAGCAGCACATCCGCCGCGAGAAGGCCACCAGCAACATCTGCACCGCTCAGGTGCTGCTCGCCGTGATGGCTGGAATGTACGCGGTCTACCACGGGCCCGAGGGCCTCAAGGCCATCGCGCGGCGTACGCACCGATACGCGACCGTGCTCGCCGCGGGGCTCACCGCGGGCGGCGTCGAGGTCGTGCACGGCGCGTACTTCGACACCCTGACCGTGCGGGTGCCCGGCAAGGCTGAGCAGCTCGTCGCCGCGGCCCGCGAGGGTGGCGTCAACATCCACCAGATCGACGCCGACCACGTCTCGCTGGCCTGCGACGAGACCACCACGCGCAAGCAACTGACCGCGATCTGGACCGCGTTCGGGGTCGAGGCCGACATCGAGGCGCTCGACGCGGAGACCGAGGACACGCTTCCCGCGGGCCTGCTGCGCGGCGACGAGTACCTCACGCACCCGGTCTTCCACCAGTACCGCTCCGAGACCTCGATGCTGCGCTACCTGCGCAAGCTGGCCGACCGCGACTACGCGCTCGACCGCGGCATGATCCCGCTGGGCTCCTGCACCATGAAGCTCAACGCGACCACCGAGATGGAGCCGGTCACCTGGCCCGAGTTCGGACAGCTGCACCCCTTCGCCCCCGCCCAGCAGGCGCAGGGCTATCTGACGCTCATCCGTGAGCTGGAGGAACGGCTCGCCGAGGTCACCGGATACGACAAGGTCTCCCTGCAGCCGAACGCCGGTTCGCAGGGCGAGCTCGCCGGGCTCCTCGCCGTGCGCGGATACCACCGCGCCAACGGCGACGAGCAGCGCACCGTCTGCCTGATCCCGTCCTCCGCGCACGGCACCAACGCGGCGAGCGCCGTGATGGCCGGCATGAAGGTCGTCGTCGTGAAGACCGCCGACGACGGCGAGATCGACGTCGACGACCTGCGCGCCAAGATCGAGAAGCACCGCGACGAGCTGTCGGTGCTGATGATCACCTACCCGTCCACGCACGGCGTCTTCGAGGAGCACGTCGCCGACATCTGCGCCCAGGTGCACGAGGCGGGCGGCCAGGTCTACGTCGACGGGGCGAACCTCAACGCCCTGGTGGGCCTCGCCCAGCCCGGCAAGTTCGGCGGCGACGTCTCGCACCTGAACCTGCACAAGACCTTCTGCATCCCGCACGGCGGCGGTGGCCCCGGCGTCGGCCCGGTCGGTGTGCGCGAGCACCTCGCGCCGTACCTGCCCAACCACCCGCTGCAGCCCGCCGCGGGACCCGAGACGGGCGTCGGCCCGATCTCCGCCGCGCCGTGGGGCTCGGCCGGAATCCTGCCGATCTCCTGGGCGTACGTACGCCTCATGGGGGGCGAGGGACTCAAGCGCGCCACGCAGGTCGCCGTGCTCTCCGCGAACTACATCGCCAAGCGCCTGGAGCCGCACTACCCGGTGCTCTACACCGGCCCCGGCGGGCTCGTCGCGCACGAGTGCATCATCGATCTGCGGCCGCTGAGCAAGGCGACCGGTGTCAGCGTCGACGACATCGCCAAGCGGCTCATCGACTACGGCTTCCACGCGCCGACCATGTCGTTCCCGGTCGCGGGGACGCTGATGATCGAGCCGACCGAGAGCGAGGACCTGGTCGAGATCGACCGGTTCTGCGAGGCGATGATCAGCATTCGCGCGGAGATCGAGAAGGTCGGCGGCGCCTGGCCCGCCGACGACAACCCGCTGCGCAACGCCCCGCACACCGCCGCCGCGCTCGGCGGTGAGTGGGAGCACGCGTACAGCCGTGAGGAAGCCGTCTTCCCGGCGGGTGTGGTGGCCGCCGACAAGTACTGGCCGCCGGTGCGCCGCATCGACCAGGCGTACGGCGACCGGAATTTGGTCTGCTCCTGCCCGCCGCTGGATGCGTACGAGGACTGATACTGGGGTCGGCTATCGGGGTCGGCACATGCGTGGGGGCCGGTCCGGAGTTGTGTCTCTCCGGGTCGGCCCCTTTGTTGTCCGTGCCGTGCTGCCGTCGGTCAGGCGGCAGTCATGATCTTGTCCGTCCCCAGCGGTCGATGCGGGGCGATGATCTGGCCGTCCGGCAGCAGTTCACCGGTGTCCTCGAAGAGAAGGACGCCGTTGCACAGCAGGCTCCAGCCCTGCTCCGGGTGGCTCGCCATGAGGAGCGCGGCTTCCCGGTCGGCGGAGTCGGCTGTCGGGCACGGTGGTTGGTGCTGGCACATGGAAGGGTTCTTTCGCTGCGATGTGATGGCTGTGACGTCTGCCTTGCGGCTCGATGCGGTGTTCATGGCCGCCCCCCGTTTAGTCGGTCGGTCCCAGTGTTGCCCTACGGGCGTCAATCCGCAGGGATTTAGCGGCAGCGCTCCTTACTGCTTAATGACGTATCACCCGCCCGGACGGTTCAGCCCAACTGCACTGTCCCTTCGGGTGGTTCGGTGTGGTCATACCGGGCTAGTCCGTATGGGCGCAGGACGCGCCGAGCCCCGCGGCCAGGGCGGCGGCGGGGCACGGGAACGTACGGCGAGGTCAGGCGGGCGAGCCGAGCAGCGGTGCCGGGGTCATGCGATGCGTGAGGACCTTGAGGAGCTCCGCGGCGCGATGCGGGCGGTGCGCCGCGATGCCCGGGGGCGCGGGCGCCAGGGGCACGAGGATGTCGGAGGGCGCGAGGTGGCCGCTCGCGCCGTCCGCGGTGCAGTCACCGTGCAGCCAGAGTGTCAGCATGTAAAGCTCGGGTACGGACAACAGTCGTGGCTGGTACGGCATTGGCATCGCTTCGGCATGACGGAGGGCGCGCTCGGTGGACGCTATGTACGGACCTTCGAAGAAGTGCGAGAAGGTCCACCCGTCAGGGGTCAGCATCGTCTCCGCCGCGGCGACGGCTCGCTCACCGGAGCGGATCAAGAAGCGCCACCCCGTGAGCCGGGTGGGCGAGGCGTCCGTCGGGTTGATCCGGTCAAGTACGTGCACCGGCAAAGGGAGTTCGGGACTCGTGGGCCCCTGCACGGCGCGCAGGGACGGGGTGCGGGCTTCGCGTACGGCCGTGGGTGAACCGAGTGCCGCGAGGACGCTGCGCAGGGCGGGCGCGGGAGCCGGGGGGACTTGCAGCGGCATGATGAGTCGCCTCTCTCATTCGACAGGCACGGTGGAACGAGGACAGGTGCGGACGTCGCTGTCTGCTCCGGGGACAGAGGGGCGGGGCCAGGGGACCGCGAGCGCCAACTCTCTGCCTCGTTCGCGGAGTTTATACGACACGTGTTCAGGCAGTGTTTCGTCTAACCGCACCCGATATTGCCTGCAAGGCGTTATTCGGTCGCCATTTTGCGGGCTTTAACCCGATTCGTGACAAGGCCCGGACGTGTGACCTCGGCTCTCTTCGCAGGAGCGGACGGCCGATTCCCATCGGTGTTTTTCACCAGGCTCCGAGGCGATGATTCCCCGGCGCATCTCATGCCTGGTGAATGTGCCACCCGTACATGGCGTAGAGCGTACTGGGCCGGTGGCATGTGCGGGGCGTTATCGATCACATTGCAGGGCATCATCCACCGAGACACAGCGGCCGGATCATTGGCTGCCCATCCGAGGAGGGGACGCTTCGATGGGGGAGAAGGTCGTAGCAGGATCGTTCGATCTGGCCGACCGGAACCGGTACCGGGCCAAGCTCAAGGAGTGTCTGGCGGGGCTGCGGAGACTGTTGGACGAGGAGCGGTTCGACCGGCCCAAGAACCTCATGGGCGTGGAGATCGAGCTGAATCTCGCGGGGCCGGACGGCATGCCGAGAATGCTGAACGGTGAGGTTCTCGAACGGATCGCGAGCCGGGACTTCCAGACAGAACTCGGAATGTTCAATCTTGAAGTCAATATCGCACCGCACCGATTGGGCGGCCGCGTTCTGGACCGGCTCGCCGAGGAGCTGCGCACCGGCCTCGCCTATGCCCACCGGAAAGCGAACGAGGTGAACGCCGGCATCGTGATGATCGGCATTCTGCCGACACTCGCACATCACGACCTGGTCTCGGGAAACCTCTCCGACGTCGACCGCTACGCACTGCTCAACGACCAGATCGTCGCCGCGCGCGGCGAGGAGTTCGTCCTGGACATCCAGGGCGTGGAGCGGCTCACCTGCACGTCCGCGTCCATCGCGCCCGAAGCGGCGTGCACGTCCGTGCAGTTGCACCTCCAGGTCACGCCGGGCAGGTTCGCCGATGTGTGGAACGCCGCGCAGGCCGTCGCCGCGGCGCAGGTCGCCGTCGGCGCCAACGCGCCGTTCCTGTTCGGGCGTGAGCTGTGGCGCGAGTCGCGCCCGCCGCTGTTCCTGCAGTCCACGGACACGCGCCCGCCCGAACTCAAGGCCCAGGGCGTGCGGCCGCGGACCTGGTTCGGTGAGCGCTGGATCAGCGACGCGTACGAGCTCTTCGAGGAGAACCTGCGTTACTTCCCCGCGCTGCTCCCCCTCCTGGACGACGAGGAACCGCTGGAGGTGCTCGACGCCGGGCGGGTGCCGCAACTGGGCGAACTCGTCCTGCACAACGGCACCGTGTACCGCTGGAACCGCCCCGTGTACGGCATCGCGGGCGGTGTGCCGCACCTGCGGGTGGAGAACCGCGTCCTGCCCGCGGGCCCCACCGTCACCGACGTCATCGCCAACGCCGCCTTCTACTACGGCGTCGTACGCGCCCTCGCCGAGGAGCCGAGGCCCGTGTGGACCCGGCTGCCCTTCGAGGCCGCGGCCGCCAACTTCGACACCGCGTGCCGCGACGGCATCGAGGCCCGGCTGAAGTGGCCGCGGCGCGGTCGCTCCGGCGGGATCGTGGAGGTGCCGGCGGTGGCTCTCGTACGCGACGAGCTGTTGCCGCTGGCCGCGGCCGGACTCGACGCGTGGGGTGTCGAGCCCGCCGACCGCGACTACTACCTCGGCGTCATCGAGGAGCGGTGCAGGCGCCGGGTGAACGGGGCGTCCTGGCAGGCGGCGACCTACCACCAGGCTCTGGAGACCGGCCTTGAACGCGACGCCGCGCTCGCCGCGACGACACGGCGCTACGCCGAGCTGATGCACGCGGGGGATCCGGTGCACACCTGGCCGGTGGGGCTGCCCGAGCCCGCCGTCCTGAGCTGAGGTGACCTGAGTTGAGGTGACCTGAGCGAAGGTGACCTGAGTGGAAGCGTGCGGCGACCGGCTCAGCCGTGGCTGCCCGCCTCCATGATGGCCTTGAGGATGACCGCGTGGATCTGCGCCGGGTCGTCGACCTGGTGGCCCGAACCGCCGGTCGCCTCCGCGATCTGCACGACCTCCTCCTTGTCCGCGTTCG
Organism: Streptomyces sp. Je 1-332; assembly: GCF_040730185.1. Lineage (NCBI taxonomy): Bacteria > Bacillati > Actinomycetota > Actinomycetes > Kitasatosporales > Streptomycetaceae > Streptomyces > Streptomyces sp. Je 1-332. The sequence continues at coordinate 1,166,594 of NZ_CP160402.1, read as the reverse complement.
GGCCGACCGCGATGGCGATCAGCGGCACCGGCCGCTTGGGGTCGGAGAGGTTCTCCAGCTGCGATATGAGGTTGCTGCGCGCGATGGAGCCGGGGTCCTGGTTCGCGCCGTCCGTCAGCACCACGAGCGCGTTGAACTTGCCGCTCGCGTAGGTCGACGTGGCTTCCCTGTACGCCGCGAGCGTGGTGTCGTACAGGCCGGTCGCGCCGCCCGGGATGGGGGTCAGGTCGCTGAAGGCCTTCGAGATCCTGTCGCGCTGGGTGCCCTCCCCCTTCCGGTCGCCGAGCCGTTCGGTCGGCACGAGCTTGCGGTAGTCGCGCTCACCGTCGAGGAGGGTGGCGAACTCCCAGAGGCCGATCTCGTCCTCGTCGGTGAACCCCGCGAGCGCCTGGAGCAGCGAGGACTTGGTGACCTCCATCCGTGTCCGGCCCTGGCCGGGCACGAACTCGCCCATGGAGTCCGAGACGTCGACGACCGTGCTGAGCCGTGCACTCTGCACGGTGATCGTCCACATGCCGAGCGTCTCCTGGATCTCCTTCTCGGAGGGCGGCTCGCTCGCCTCGTCGTCGTACGGCTGCGGGGTGCGGCCCCCGGCCGCCGTGACGAGTTTCTCCGAGGGGCCCTCGGTGCCGGTCCTGAAGCCGTGCTTCTCCAGGATCGCGATGCCGCCCTCGTCGCTGAACAGGGTCATGAAGCGCAGGGCGGCCCTGCTCTGGTCCGTGGACAGCTCGTCCTCCTGGACCAGCGTGTACGGGTAGTCGAGGCGTGGCGAGCCGTCCTTCGGATAGAACATGTCCAGGCTGTTCTCCTCGCCCGCCGACGCGTTGTGCTCGAACGCGGCCTGCTCGGAGAGGATCAGCGCGTGGTTGCGCCGCGGGTTGCCCTGCTCGGTGCCGGAGGAGTCGCGGGCCAGGGTGTCCAGGAGCTGGCTGTCGCTGTCGGACGTGCGCGCGGACAGCGCTTTGGCCATCCCGGCGGCCCGGGTGTCACCGTCCTTGCCGCCCGCCTTCTTCGCCGACGTGCTCAGCTTCGCCAGCGCGAGGAGGCCGGTCGCGCTGCGCGCGGGATCGGCGGCGCCGAGCCGCAGCTTGTCGCCCTTCGTCGCCGAGCCGGTCAACTCCGGCCAGCTGTACGTCTTTCTGGGCCAGCCCAGGGTCTTGGCGGCGGAGGGGATCATGGCCATGCCCACCGGGGACGAGGCTATGTTCCCCGCCGGCGCCACCTTGTTCTGCTTGCCGCTGAGTCCTACACGCTGCACCCACAGTTCGGAGTCCGGCACCCACACGTCGTAGCCGGGATCGCCTTCGCCCGTGCGCAGTTCGTCGGCGACCTTGTACGAATCGCGGGCCGAGACGCGTACGTCGATGCACGCCCCGTCGGACGTGACGTCCTTCTCGCGCGCCTCGTCTGCCGCCGCGCGCAGGGCGGGGGCGATGGCGGGGGCGGCGACCACATCCAGGCTCACCGTGTCCTCCTGGCATGAACCGCCGAAGGTCAGCAGGTCGCTGCGGACCGCGACCGCCGTGCCCGCCGCGACCGTCAGGACGAGCGCCGTCGCGATGGCCACGCTGCGGCCGCGGGTCCGTGGCCGAGGGCCGGGTGCGTCCGTCCCGTACTCATCGGGCAAGCTGTGACGTCCCATGGCGGTGGTGCCCCTCCTTGAGCGATGAAGCAAGGAAAGAGGGGGCGGCATGACCGCAATCGGCGTCCGTCCCCCTCGGCCTGTCGCGCACGGTCTTCGTAACTTCTTTCGAGACCCTAGCGGGGCAGGGGTGGTGATGAGGCGGGATTACTCAACTGGAGGCGGAGTGCAAGCGGAGTCCGGGCCGTTGGCCGGTTCTTTTCGGGGCGAGGGGCCATCGCGACGGATCCTGCGGGACGAGACGCTGCTCGTCCTGGCGCTCTCGCTGGGCGCGAGCGGTGTGTCCGCGCTGATCAGCTTTGTCGGATCGGTCACCAAACCGGGTGGTCTCAAGGACCAGGCCGCGACCATGAACGCGTCGGCCGCTCCGGGGCGGCCGTGGCTTGATCTCGCGTGGCAATTGTTCGGCATCTCGACCGCGTTGGTGCCGGTGGCGCTGGTGGCGCACTTTCTGATCCGCGAGGGCGCCGGGCTGCGCACGATCGGCTTCGACCGGAGCCGGCCGTGGCCGGACCTGGGGCGCGGGGCGGCGATCGCCGCGGTGATCGGCAGCACCGGGATCGCCTTCTATCTGGCGGCGCGCGGGCTGGGGTTCAACCTGACGGTGGTGCCGGAGGATCTGCCCGACGTGTGGTGGAAGTACCCGGTGCTCGTGTTGTCCGCGGTGCAGAACGCGGTGCTCGAGGAAGTGATCGTCGTCGGCTATCTGCTGCGCAGGTGCGGGCAGTTGGGCTGGACGCCGATGGCTGCGCTGGTCGGCAGCTCGGTGCTGCGCGGCTCGTACCACCTCTATCAGGGCATCGGCGGGTTCATCGGGAACATGGCGATGGGGGTGGTCTTCGTGCTCCTGTACCGGCGCTGGGGGCGGGTCGGGCCGCTGGTGGTGGCCCATTCGCTCCTGGATATCGGGGCGTTCGTCGGGTACGCGCTGCTCGCGGGGAAGGTGGGGTGGCTGCCGACGCCTTAGGCGGGTGGGCGGTTCCGCCGCGGTGGTTCTGTGGGGACGTACGACCGCGTCGTACGTCCCCACAGTTGTACGTATCCCAGCGGTGTCAGGCGTAGAGGTCGCCCTCGATGACCGTGACCGCACGGCCCGTCAGGAGGGTGCGGTCGCCGCGCAGTTCCGTGCGGACCAGGCCGCTGCGGGCCGATGCCTGCAGGCCGGTGAGCTCCGTGCGGCCCAGGCGCTGGGACCAGAAGGGGGCGAGGGCGGTGTGGGCGCTGCCGGTCACCGGGTCCTCGTCGATGCCGACGCGCGGGAAGAAGCACCGGGAGACGAAGTCGTGGCCACGGGAGGGGTCTTCGGCGCGTGCGGTGGCGATGATGCCGCGCTCGGAATGCCGGATCAGGGCCTTGTGGTCCGGAGCCAGGGCGCGCACCGTCTTCTCGTCGGCGAGCTCGACCAGCAGGTCACCGAGGCTCGCCCCCGCGTCGAACACCGCGAGCGGCTCGGCGCCGAGTGCTTCGGCCACCCCGTCGGGGATCTCGACCGGGGTCAGCGGGGCGGTCGGGAAGTCCATGGTGACGGTGCCGTCGGCGTGCGCGGTCGTGGTCAGGACGCCGCTGCGGGTGGCGAACCGTACGGGGCCCGTGGCGGCGCCGGTGGTCTGCAGGACGTGGGCGGTGGCGAGCGTGGCGTGGCCGCAGAGGTCGACCTCGGTGGCGGGCGTGAACCACCGCAGCGCCCAGTCGGCTTCGCCGCCCGCGGGGAGTGGGTGGGCGAAGGCGGTCTCGGCGTGGTTGACCTCCGTGGCCACGTTCTGGAGCCAGCTGTCCTCGGGGAAGGCGTCGAGGAGGAGGACGCCCGCGGGGTTGCCCGCGAAGGGGCGGTCGGTGAAGGCGTCGACGACGCGGATGCGGTGAGAAGTCGGCATGTCGATGACGGTAGCGGGCCAATACCGGGGCGGGACAAGGCCAATTCGGGGTAAGTGGCCTGATTGGCCTCGTGGATCCGGCCTGGGCGTGACGGACCGCTAGAGGTCGGCGTCGCGGGCTCGTGCGGCGACCGCTGCCGCCAGCAGGGGCCAGCCGTCGATCTCCACCGGCGACTGCCCTTCTGGCTGCCACCCGCGGGCCGTCGCGACGTCGAGCAGGGCGCGAACGGCGCCCGGTTCGTGCAGGTTCAGGGAGTCGCCCCCGGTACACCCCACGTCCCCGGAGCCCATGGGGAACCCGCCGGGGACGTAGCGACCCGGGCCGTCGGCGAAGACGATACGCAGCGGTGCGCCGCTTCTGGCCGGTTGCGGATGAAGGGTGGGGGTCTGACGGCAGTCCGCGGACCGGCCGCTGTCCAGCACGCGGTGGCTGTGACGAAGTGTCCACAGATACGCCCGCCCGCCTGCGACCAGTCGGCGGGGCTTCCTCGGATCGCGGGGCACGGGGCCGAGCGTACGCGGTCCGATTGCGCCCCTGGTGGTGATCGAACTTCGGAGCAGGGGAGCGGGGCTTGCCGAACGAAGTATTCCGATATATCGTTGAGGCATCGCGACTGATCAACGACTACACGGTTGATCACTGACACAAGAGGAGTGATGGCGATGCGTTCCCACGGTTATGAACACGAGCACGGACGTGGCAAGTGCGGCCCCGGTCACGAGGGCCGCGGCGGTTTCGAGGGGCGGCGCGCGGCGTTCGGTCCCTTCGGGCCCGGCTTCGGAGGCCCCGGTGGACCCGGTGGCCCCTGGGGTGGCCGAGGCGGCAGGGGCGGTCCGCGAGGCAGGGCGAGGCGCGGTGACGTACGTGCGTCGATCCTGGCCCTGCTGAAGGACCGGCCGATGCACGGTTACGAGATGATCCAGGAGATCGCCGAGCGCAGCGGCGGGGCATGGAAGCCCAGCCCCGGTTCGGTCTACCCGACCCTCCAGCTCCTGGAGGACGAGGGCCTGATCAGCAGCGCGAGCGAGGGCGGCAAGAAGCTCTTCTCGCTCACCGACGCCGGCCGCACCGCGGCCGACGAAGGTCCCGACGCGCCTTGGGAAGAGGCCGGGCGCGGGGTCGACTGGGAGGCCCTGAGTGAGATCCGGCAGGCCGGTTTCGGTCTGATGGAGGCGTTCGGTCAGGTCTGGAAGACCGGCAGCAAGGACCAGCGCGACAAGGCCCTCACGGTCATCAACGACGCCCGCAAGAAGCTGTATCTGATCCTCGCCGATGAGGACTGAGTCGGTGAGGGCTGAGACGGTGGGGGCAGACGACCCCCACCGCTCTTGAGGCGCCCCGCACTGCATGTGTGGGGCGCCTCTTCGCGTGCGGGGGAGTCCGGGCGGAGGGAGTCCGGGCGGAGGGGGACCGGGCGAGGCTCAGGTCACCAGGCCCGCCAGCTTCCGCAGTGACTCGTTCAGCGCTGCCGTCGCCGAGTCCTTCAGCTTGCCCGCCATCAGGGAGACCGCCGCTCCCGTGAACTCCCCGTCTATGCGCACGTTCGTCGCGCCCCCCTCGGGGGAGAGGGTGTAGCGGGTGCCGACCGTGACGCCCATCGGGCCCTTGCCCCTGATCGCGAGGGTGCGCTCGCTCTCCAGCTCCTCGACCGTCCAATTGACCTCGGCGGGGAAGCCCATCAGCTTCATGTTCTCCGCGAACGTGCCGCCCGTCTCCAGCGTCGCGGGGGCGCCGTTGGGGAAACTCGTGTGCGTGGCGTTCCACTCGCCGTACGAGGAGAAGTCGGTGAGTTGGGCCCAGACCTTCTCGGCGGGCGCCTCGATCCGTGCTTCCGCGCTGACTTCGGCCATGCGACGACCCCTTCTTCTCGTGCGCTGCGGCGGGGCGCAGCTGCGGTGTCGCGGAACGTAGCCGCAGGACCCGGAACATTCAATACTGATGAACCGTCAGATGCCGTGTCCACTCCGGCGATGCCGTCCGCAAGCGGGTCGGGTACTGTTTCCCTCCCCGCGACCGACGCGGGAAGACGGACCCAGGAGGTGAGCCCCATTACCGCTGCAGCAGGTCGGGTGCTCCCCCTTCACGACCGCGCGGTTCACCCGGCATAGGTGACCGAAGGGAGCCCCACAGGCGTCCCGAAAGGTTTCTCTCCTGATGTCGGCTTCACCTTCGTCACCAGCCACCCCCGCATCGTCCGCGTCACCGCTCATCACACCCGTCGTCCTCGCTCCTGCCGCCATCGTCGCCAGGCTGCGTGCCGCCGGCTGTGTCTTCGCCGAGGACGAGGCGGAGTTGCTCCTCGCCACCGCGCGCGACCCCGCCGAGCTCGCCGGGATGGTGGAGCGGCGCGTCATCGGTCAGCCCCTCGAACACGTCCTGGGCTGGGCGGAGTTCCGCGGTCTGCGGATCGCCGTGGACGTGGGGGTCTTCGTGCCCCGGCGGCGCACCGAGTTCCTCGTGCGGGAGGCCGCCGCCCTCGCCCGGCCGGGCGCCGTCGTCGTCGACCTGTGCTGCGGTTCGGGAGCGCTCGGGGCCGCGCTCGGGGCGTCCGTCGACAGGATCGAGCTGTACGCGGCCGACATCGACCCCGTCGCCGTGCGGTGCGCGCGGCGCAACGTCGCCGGTGTGCGGGGCCGGGTGTACGAGGGGGATCTCTACGAGCCGCTGCCGGACGCACTCCGGGGGCGCGTCGACATACTGCTGACGAACGTCCCCTACGTACCCACCGAAGAGGTCGGTCTGCTGCCGACGGAAGCCCGTGTCCATGAGGCGCGTGTGGCCCTCGACGGCGGAGCGGACGGCCTCGACGTCCTGCGGCGGGTGACCGCGGACGCCGCGCGCTGGCTGGCTCCCGGCGGCCGGCTGCTGTTCGAGACCAGTGAGCGGCAGGTGCCGTACGCGCTGAAAGCGGTCGCGGACGGTGGTCTCGTCCCGCGGCCGGTGAGCGACGAGGAGTTGTACGCGACGGTCGTCATCGGAACGCGCCCCGCGTAGGCAGGCGGGTCGTGGCTCACGCGGCGCGTCAGCCCACCCTGCGTATCACCGCCGCGTCGAAGAGGTCGCACGCCCTGGGGAGCGGGCTCTCGTCGTGGCAGTGCCAGGCTTCCCAGAAGAGATCGGCGGGCAGTGCGTTCTCGGGTGCGTACACCCGGTACACGTACTGCCTTCCGTCGATCGCGGGCAGCGCGACCGTCCAGCACCCGCACTCCATGCCCGAAAGACGAGTGGCCGGTGCGCCACGGTTGCGTGCCCGGCGCGAATCAAGGCGGCGCGCGCCCCTCGGGGAAGAACAGCCCGATCTCATCCGTAAGGAGGAGGAGCCGCCCATGCGTACCCAACCTGTGTCGGACGCGAAGATGCTTCCCGCCGCCGATGACGCGGCCTTCGGGGGCTGATGGGGTGGAAGATGTGCAAAGCCGTACCTCGCGGGGCGCCGAGCCCGGCCCGACCCGAGCAGAGACCGACTCCCGACTGAGCGCAGCGCTGACGTCGGTGGTGGCCGGCGCGCGCCGGCGCGCGGTGCGGGACGGGGACCGGCAGATCGACACCGCGCATCTGCTGCACTCCCTCCTCGAGACCGACCCCGGTGTGCGGGCGGCCTTCGACGACGGTGCGCAGGTGGTGCGGCTGCTCGGCTATCTCGTCCAGCGCAGCATCGGGTACGGACTGCAGTGGCAGGGGACGGTCGAGGACTCCGGAGCGGTGCCGTTGGTGGGGGCGGGGCACTCCGCAGCCGTGACGGTGAAGGAGACGGGCTGGTCGCCGTCCGCGAGCGCCGCCATGGAGGCGGCCATCGAGCGGGCCGGCCGCCGCGGTGAACCGCGAGCCCTGGGTATCGACCTCCTGGCGGCGCTCGTCGCCGATCCCGACTGCCGGGCGGTCGAGGTCCTGGGGCGGGCCGGGGCCGACGCGCAGGTGATCCTCCGGCGGATCGAGGACGATCCGTGCGCCGGGGCCTCCGTCGGCGCGTTCGTCGATCCGTACGCGAAGCCGTACGCCGATCACCGCGCGGATCCGTACGCCGAAACGTCCGCCGATTGAGACAGGGTCTTTCGGGGGCGACGCTCATGACACGTCCTGTCATGATGAGCCGGTGCAAGCGTCTCAAGGGAAACAGGCAGGCTCGCGGCAGAGCCACGGAAGAGGCGTCGGCCTGGGGCTCGCCCTCGGGTCGGCGGTTGCCTTCGGCGGCTCGGGTGTCGCGGCCAAGCCGCTGATCGAGGCGGGCCTCGACCCGCTCCACGTGGTGTGGCTGCGGGCGGCGGGCGCCGCCCTGGTGATGCTGCCGGTCGCCTGGCGCCACCGCGCACTGCTGCGGAGCAGGCCCGCACTCCTGCTCGGCTTCGGCCTGCTCGCCGTCGCCGGTGTCCAGGCCTGCTACTTCGCGGCGATCTCCCGCATCCCCGTCGGCGTCGCGCTCCTCATCGAATACCTGGCGCCCGCGCTCGTACTCGGCTGGGTGCGCTTCGTGCAGCGGCGGCCCGTGACGCGCGCGGCCGCGGTCGGCGTGGTGCTCGCGGTCGGCGGCCTCGTCTGTGTCGTCGAGGTGTGGGCCGGGCTGACCTTCGACGCGGTGGGGCTGCTGCTCGCGCTGGGGGCCGCGTGCTGCCAGGTCGGCTACTTCGTCCTGTCCGACCAGGGCAGCGACGCGGGCGACGACGCCCCCGATCCGCTCGGCGTCATCGCGTACGGACTGCTGATCGGCGCCGCCGTGCTGACCGTCGTGGCGCGGCCCTGGGGCATGGACTGGTCGGTGCTCGCCGGCAGCGCGTCCATGGACGGCACGGCCGTGCCCGCATGGGTGCTCATCGGCTGGATCGTGCTCATCGCGACCGTCGCGGCGTACGTCACCGGGGTGCTCTCGGTGCGTCGGCTCTCGCCGCAGGTGGCGGGCGTCGTGGCCTGTCTGGAAGCGGTCATCGCCACCGTGCTCGCCTGGGTCCTGTTGGGCGAACACCTGTCGGCGCCGCAGATCATCGGGGGCGCCGTGGTGCTCGCGGGGGCGTTCATCGCGCAGTCGTCCACGCCCGCCAAGCCCCGGCAGGGGCCGACAGCGGGCGGGGTGCCGGAGCCGGAGGGGCAGTTGTCGTCAACCGGCACTGCCGTCTAGGGTGTTGATCATGCATTCACGCGCGCTCGTTCTTCCGCCCCCGGCCGCTTAGGCGCGGGCACCTCCTGGAACACACCCGGCCGGTGGCCGGGTGGAACGACGCTGCCCGCAGACGGAGCCAGGGATCTTCATTTCTTTCTGCGGAGAAATCACGTGACGAACGTGTCAAGTGCAACCAGCGTGTCTGATGCATCCGATATGGGGTCCACTGTGTCCCCTGCATCCACCCTGTCCCCTGTGCCGACGGCCGTCTCGGGACTGTCCGTTGGGCGAGGCCTTCTCTATCTGATCGTCGCCGGTACGGCATGGGGCACCGCCGGCGCTGCCGCCGCGCTGGTCTTCGCGGCCGGCGACATGGGGCCGGTCGGCCTCTCCTTCTGGCGTTGCGCGGGTGGCTTCGTGCTGCTGTTCGCCCTGCGTCTGGTGCGCTCGCGCCGCCGGACGGCTGCGGCCCCCGTCGGTCTGCCGCTGCGGCGCAGGCTGCCGCGGATCGTGGCCACCGGCGTCTCCCTCGCCGTGTTCCAGACCGCCTACTTCGCGGCCGTCGAGTCGACCGGGCTCGCGGTCGGCACGGTGGTCACGATGGGGGCGGGGCCCGTACTCATCGCGCTCGGGGCGCGGTTCACCATGGGGGAGCGGCTCGGAGGCGCCGGTGTCGTGGCGGTGGCCGGGGCGCTTACAGGGCTCGTGGTGCTCGTCCTCGGCGGCGGGGACGCGAGCGTGCGTCCGGCGGGCGTCGGGTGGGGGCTGCTCTCGGCCGCCGCGTACGCCGCGATGACGCTGCTCACGCGGTGGTGGGGGCGGGGCGGCGCCGCCGACTCGTCCGATACGACGGTCTGGTCGTTCGCCGTGGTGTCCGTGTGCCTGCTGCCGCTCGCGGCGGTGGAGGGGCTCGTCCCGCATACCGCGGAGCCGGCACGGATGGGCCTGTACCTGCTGTACATCGTCGTGATCCCGACGGCGGTCGCCTACGCCCTGTACTTCGCGGGCGCCGCCGTCGTCCGGTCCGCGACCGTCTCCGTGATCACGCTCCTCGAACCGCTGAGCGCGGCGGTCATCGCGGTCGTGCTGCTGGGTGAGGAGCTCACCGTGTCGACGGTGCTGGGCACTTTGCTGATGCTGGCCGCGGTGACGGGCCTCGCGGTCGCGGAGACGATCGCTGCGGGTTCTCACGGGGCGCGGCCGGAGTGAGTGACGGGGCTGACGGGGGCCCGTTGCCTTGAACCGCGGGCCGGTGGGGGCTGATGGCGCCCGCGCGGCGGAGCCGCATGTGTGTCAGCCCCGCGCCCGGCCCCGCGCCCCTTGCGGGGCGCTTGGGCGAGGCCGTCCGCCGTGAGCTGCTCGAAGTGGTGGATCTCCATCGAAGTGGTGGATCTACGTCACAGTTCGATCAGGTAGCCGGGCGCGTCGATGCCGGGGGCGAGATCGGTCGCGGGGACGAGCGGGTCGTGGCCCTTGCGGAGCGGGACGACGCCGGCCCAGTGGGGGAGGTCGAGGTCCTCGGGGTCGTCGTTCGGGCCGCCGGTGCGCACCTTCGCGGAGACCGCGGAGAGGTCGAGGCTGAGCACGGCGGTCGCCGCGAGCTCCTTCGCGTTCGCGGGACGGGAGTCGGCGGAGCGGCCCGGCACGACGTGGTCGACGAGCGCGTCGAGGGCGGCGCGCTTCTCCTCGGGGTCCGTGACCTGGTGGGCGGTGCCGTGGATCACCACGGAGCGGTAGTTGATCGAGTGGTGGAAGGCCGACCTGGCGAGGACCAGGCCGTCGACGTGGGTGACGGTCAGGCAGACCGCAAGGCCCGGGTCCTCCTCCTGCCGGCGGCCGTCCGCCGCCATCCGCAGGGGCCTGGACCCCGTCGAACCGTGCACGTACAGGCGCTCGCCCACGCGGCCGTACAGCGTCGGCAGGACGACGGGGGCGCCATCTCGCACGAAGCCGAGGTGGCAGACGTAGGCCTCGTCGAGTATCGCGTGCACCAACTCCTGGTCGTACGTGGCGCGGTCCCGCCCGCGGGTGGGGACGGTGAGGTCGGTCGGCGCGTACGAGGCGGTGTCGGTGGCGGTCTCGATGCCGGAATCGATGCCGGTCTCGGATGCGACGCTCATTGCTTACTCCATTGCACTAGTGCATAATCATGTTTGTGCTAGGAGAGTATCGGATCGAAGGCAGACGCGCAGCTGAGATCGCTGCCAGCGTGGAGCGTGCGGTGGGCGGCGGAGACCTGGAGCCGGGTCAACTGCTGCCGCCGATGCGAGAGTTGGCCGAGCTGCTCGGGGTGAATCCCAATACCGTGGCCTCGGCTTACCGCACGCTGCGTGAACGCGGCGTCATCGAGACGGCGGGGCGGCGCGGCAGTCGCGTACGCCCCAAGCCGGCGACGACGGTGCGTGAGCTGATCCGTGTGGACGTGCCGGACGGTGTGCGTGACGTGTCGAACGGCAATCCGGACACGGCGCTGCTGCCGTCGCTGGCGGGGGTGTTCGCGGCGGCCGCAGCCGAGGGCGACCGGCGGCCCGTCCTGTACGGGCAGGAGGCCGTGGACCCCGAAATGACCCGCCACGCGCGCGTGGCCCTCGACGAGGACGGGGTGCCGGACGGCCCTGTCGCCGTCACCTCCGGGTCCCTCGACGCGATCGAGCGCGTGCTGGCGGCCCACCTCAAGCCCGGCGACGCGGTGGCGGTCGAGGACCCCGGCTGGGGCAGCCTGCTCGATCTGATGCCGGTGCTCGGACTGCGTACGGTCCCGGTGGGCGTCGACGACGACGGGCCGTTGCCCGCCGACGTGGAGGAGGCGCTGCGCGGCGGCGCGCGGGCGCTCATCGTCACCGACCGCGCCCAGAACCCGACGGGCGCGGCGATCAGTGCTCCACGCGCGCGTGCGCTGCGAAACGTCCTCTCCGCGCACAAGGACGTGCTGCTCGTCGAGGACGACCACGGTCACGCCATCGTCGATCTGCCGCTGCACCCGCTGGCGGGCGTGACCCGCAGCTGGGCCTTCATCCGCTCGACGGCCAAGGCGTACGGCCCTGACCTGCGGCTCGCCCTGCTCACCGGGGACGCGGTCACCGTCGACCGCGTCCAGGGGCGGCAGCGACTCGGCCCCGGCTGGGTGAGCCACATCTCGCAGCGCGCGGTCGTGCGTCTGTGGACGGAAGGTGCGGTGGACACGGGCGAGGTGGCCGCCTCGTACGCCAGGCGGCGTGACGCCCTGATCACTGCGCTGGCCGAGCGTGGCGTCACGGCGCACGGCCGCAGCGGCATGAACGTGTGGGTCCCCGTGCCGGACGAGACCGGGGCGGTCGCCAGACTGCTGCACGCGGGCTGGGCCGTAGCCCCGGGGGCGCGTTTCCGCATGAGCGCGCGGCCCGGGGTACGGATCACGGTATCGACGCTGGGGGACGAGGACATCACGGCGGTGGCGGACGCCGTCGCCTCCGCTACTGGGCGTGCGCCTGCGCGGCGTTACGAGTGAGGGGGGCCGGCGGCCGGGTCGGCGGGACCGGCTGTCGCGCGGTTGGGCTCCGCCGGTGTGCGGGCGGGGCGGCGGGTGCGTGGGCTGGACTGGGTGAGGGCCGCGCCTGCCAGGACGATGATCGCGCCGACCGGTGTCGACCAGCTCAGGGACTCGCCCAGCACGGCCACGCCCGCCGCGGTGGCGATGACCGGGACGAAGTACGTGACCATCTGGGCCGTCGTCGGACCGACCTCGGAGACCAGGCCGTACTGGATCAGGAAGGCCAGCCCGGTGCCGACGGCACCCAGTGCCACGATGGCGAGGAGCGGCACGACGGGGAAGTGTGTGGGCAGCGACGTGAACAGCGGCGTCACGACGGCGAGTTCGACGGTCGCGACCAACAGCTGGGCGCCGGTCAGTGAGAGGTTCGAGTGGCCGGACCTCGCCAGGGTGCGGCGCACGTAGATCCAGCCGACCGGATAGCTCAGCGAGGCGAGCAGCGCCAGCGACGTGCCGCGGAAGTCGATGCCGCTGAAGCCCTGCCAGGCACCGAGCACCGTGAGCACGCCGATGAACCCGAGGCCGAGCCCCGCGACCCTGCGCCGCGTCGGCCGGTCCTCGGAGAGCGCGACCATGGAGAGCGCCATGCCCCACAGGGGCGAGGTCGCGTTGCAGATGCCGGCGAGCGTGGACGGAATCGTCAGCTCCGCGTAGGCGAAGAGCGAGAACGGCAGGGCGTTGAGCAGCAGTGCGGAGACCGTGAGGTGCGCCCATGTCCGTGCCCCGCGCGGCAGCCGCTCGCGCTTCATCACGAGGACGACCGCGACGACCGCGGTGCCGAACAGCAGGCGCCCCAGGGTGACTTGGAAGGGGGCGTAACCGTCGGTGCCGACCTTGATCAGGAGGAAGCTGAAGCCCCAGATCAGCGAGAGGACGCCGAAGCGGAGGCGCCAGCCGAGGGCACCACGACGCTTCGGTCGAGCGGATGCGGACGCGGATGCGCATGCGGATGCAGAGGCGGATGCGGATGCGGATGCGGATGCGGACTCAGTGGTGACGGGGGAAGGGGAAAGAGGAGGGGTGGTGACATGCATGTATGTCACATTGAAGCCTTCGACCTCGTAGAACAAGCGAAATTAACTGCCCAGTACCGCGTAGCATCGCTTACATGTTGAACCTCGAGCGCCTGCGCACCCTGGACGCCCTGGCCAGGCACGGATCGGTCAGCGGCGCCGCGGCCGGGCTGCACGTCACCACGTCGGCCGTCTCCCAGCAGATGACCAAACTGGAGCGCGAGGTGGGCCAGCAGCTCCTCGCCAAGAACGGCCGCGGGGTGCGCCTCACCGACGCGGGAAGGCTGCTCGCCGAGCACGCCGCCCGCATCCTCTCCCAGGTGGAACTCGCGCAGTCGGACCTGGAGGAGCAGCGCGGCAAGGCCGTCGGTGAGCTGCGGATCTCCGCGTTCCCCACGGCGATGCGCGGGCTGCTGCCCGCCACGCTCACCGCGCTGCGTGCCGGACACCCCGGCCTGCGCGTCCGCTCCCAGGAGATGGAGCCGCAGCCCGCGGTCGCCGCCCTGGTGCGCGGCGACATCGACATGGCGGTCGTCCTCGACTGGTACAACAAACCGCTGCCGATGCCCGGAGGCCTGGTCAAGGCGTCCCTCCTGGATGACCCCGCCGACATCGCCATGCCCGCGGCGCACCCCCTCGCCGGCCGCACCGACGTGGATCTGGAGGAGTTCGCGGACGACGAGTGGATCGCCTGGGCGGAGGGGGAGTTCTGCCACGAGTGGCTGATGTTCACGCTGCGCGCCAAGGGCATCGAGCCGCGGATCGCACACCGCGCGGAGGAGCACCACACCCAGCTCGCGATGGTGGCCGCGGGTCTCGGCGTCTGCGTGGCACCGCAGTTGGGGCGCGATCCCATGCCGGCCGGGGTCAGGACGGTCCCGGTGCGCCACCGGGTGCGGCGACATGTGTACGTGGTGTGGCGCGCGGACGCGGACCGTCGCCCTTCGATCAGGGCGGCGGTGGAGGCGCTCCAGGTGGCGGGGGCGGGGCTGCGCTAGCGAAGCGGGGCCGGGGCCGGGGCCGATGGGATCAGGGGCGGGCCTGCAGTGTCGCCAGCTTCCGGAAGTCCCAGGACGTGATGGCATCGGGGGTGAGCCGGATCCACGCGTGCTTCCCGTCGTACGGCATCGTGTCCATCCCGAAGTACTTCTGGGGGAAAAGGCGCTCAGGGACTTCGAGTTCGGGGCAGGGCTCGCCCATTCGCGGTGATTCGGCGACGAAGACCGCCGTCCCGGAGAGTTCCACGCCCCGCAACTCCCCGTACTCCACACCCGAGTCGATCACGACGGCGATCCGCTGATCGCCACGGAGGTCGGCCCAGCGCTTGCTGCGGGTGATCGAGAACAGCCACAAGGACGTGCCGTCCCAGGCGAACCACAGCGCGCTGACGTGCGGCGCGCCGTCCGGGGACACGGTCGCGACCCGGCAGGTGCGCTCCGTGCAGAGGTACGCGTCGAGCTCGTCCGGCGTCATCATGATTCTGCGGCCCCGGCGCTGTGTGACGGCCATCGGTCCTCCTGCGGCATGGGGAAGGGTGGGCGCGCGCCACTGGAACCGACCAACCGACCGATCGACCTGACTGAGCGTCAGAAAGCGGCGCCCGGAAAGCATGCGGCCTCTTCCGCCGTGGCGCAATGGCGGCTAACCTCCGCGCATCCCGGGCGCCGGTGGCCCCGGCCGAGCCAAGAGACCCGGACAGGGGGAGCGATGCCGTCGCACGAACAGCTCAGGGAACTCCTCGACCCCGCCACCACCGCCCTGCTGACCGTCGAATGCCAGCAGGGTGTGGTGGGGACGGAGAGCGCGCTGCCCGAACTCGCCGACGAGGCACGCTCGTCGGGCTGCCTCGCCAATGTCGCGCGGCTCGTCTCCGCCGCCCACCAGGCCGGGGTCCAGGTCCTGCACGCCGTAGCCGAACGGCGGCCCGACGGGCGCGGAGCCAACCGCAACGCCCGCCTCTTCCGAGCCGCGGGGCGGCTGCCCGTGCAGCAGCTCTCGGGGACCAGGGCCGTGCGCATCGCGCCGCCCATCGAAGTGGCCGACGAAGACCTCGTCGTACGGCGGCTGCACGGGCTCTCGCCCCTCGCGGGCACGGACGTCGACCCGCTGCTGCGCAACCTGGGCCGCCGCACCCTCCTGGTGACAGGTGTGTCGGCGAACGTGGCGATACCGAACGCCGTCTTCGACGCCGTGAACCTGGGCTACAACGCCGTAGTGCCCTCGGACGCCATCGCGGGAGTCCCCTCCGACTATGCACCCGCGATGATCCGCAACACCCTCGCCCTGGTGGCCACCATCACCACCACCGATGAGGTCCTCGGCGCCTGGAAACGACCTAGGCCAGCGTGATCGAGTCGCCGTCCACTTTGATCTCCGCGGCGGGCAGCGGTTTCGGCGCGGGGGATGCCTTCACGCTCCCGTCGGCGATGGAGAACTTGCTGCCGTGACAGGGGCAGTTGATGGTGCCGCCCTCAATGCTCGTCACCGGACACTGCTTGTGGGTGCAGCGGTTCGAGAAGGCCTTGAACTCACCCTCCGTCGGCTGGGTCACCACCACCCCCTCCTTCTTGAAGATCTTGCCGCCGCCCACCGGGATCTCCGACGTCCTGGCGAGCGCGGCCCCGGCGGCGCCACCGGCGGCCTCCTCGCCCTCCTCGGGTTTCTGCTCCTGCTCCGCGGCCGGGTCCGAGCCGTAACCGTCGTCGCTCTCACCGCACGCGGCGAGGGCGGCGGCCAGGCTGACGACGCCCGCCGCGGTGACGACCGAACGGCGGGACGGGGTGGGCAGCTGTTCCTTCGAAATGGTCATGTCCGGTGGTACGAGCCCACGCGCCGCTGTGTTCAGTGCCCTCAAGCACTTCTTGCGCGAGCCGAGTTCGGAGCGGCATTAACCTGGGGCGATGCTCACCGAAGTCACCGCGGTCCGCTATGTCACGCCCCTGCGGGAGGGCGGATCGCTCCCCGGCCTCGTCGAGGCCGTCGACGGCCGGGGGACGTACGCGCCGTACGTCATGAAGTTCACCGGCGCCGGCCAGGGCCGCAAGACGCTCGTCGCCGAGGTGATCTGCGGGCGGCTGGCGCGCGGCCTCGGGCTGCGGGTGCCGGGCCTCGCGCAGATCTGGCTCGACCCGGTGCTCGGCCTGGGCGAGCCCGATCAGCAGGTGCAGGAGCTGCTCAAGTCGAGCGGCGGAGTGAACCTCGGGATGGAGTACCTCTCCGGCGCGCTCGGCTTCGACCCGCTCGCGTACGACGTCGGTACGGCCGAGGCGGGCCGCGTCGTGTGGTTCGACGCGCTCATCAACAACGTGGACCGCTCCTGGCGCAACCCGAACATGCTCATGACCGGCGGCGACCTGTGGCTCATCGACCACGGCGCGAGCATGATCTGGCACCACAACTGGCGCACCGCCGAGACCGCGGCCGCCAAGCCGTACGACGCCTCGGACCACGCCCTCGCCCCCTTCGGGCCCGACATCGCCACGGCCGCCGCGGAGCTCGCCCCGCTCGTCACGCAGGAGCTGCTCACAGCCGCCGCGGCCGACGTGCCCGACGCGTGGCTGGTCGACGAGCCCGGCTTCGACGACCCCGACGCCGTGCGCCGCGCCTATGTCACGGCGCTCCTGGCGCGCGCCGAGACCATCCACGAACGGATCCAGCTGCCGCAGAGCCCGACCGGGCAGCAGCGGAAGGGTGCCACCAAGTGACCGAGCAGCCGACACCGACCGCGCGGGACGTCTTCGAGTACGCCCTGGTGCGCGTCGTGCCGCGCGTGGAGCGCGGCGAGCAGTTCAACGCGGGCGTGGTGGTCTACTGCCGGGCCAGGTCCTTCGTGGCCGCCCGCACGCATCTCGACGAAAGCAAGCTGCGGGCCCTCGACCCGGCAGCCGACCTCGACGGCATCAGGGCCGCGCTCGGCGCCGTCGAGCGGATCTGCGCGGGCGGCGAAGGGGCGGGCCAGGCCGAGCGGGACGATGCCGGACGGCGTTTTCGCTGGCTGATCGCGCCGCGCTCGACCGTTGTACAGCCGGGGCCGGTGCACACGGGTCTCACGGCGGATCCCGCCGCGGAGGTGGACCGGCTCCTTGACCTCCTGGTGAGGTAAAGAATCACAGGCCCCAGTGTGCCGTTGACACCGGGTGCCAGGGCTTCTAGCGTCTCGTTCAGCTGAAGGTACTAAGCGGTCGCTCACCATCGGGGCGTACCGTAGAGCCGCATCCCAAGGGCGAGGAGAACCAGCATGTCCACCACTGAGCAGCGCGTCGCGGTCGTGACCGGAGCAGCGCGAGGCATCGGCGCGGCGACCGCCGTACGCCTGGCCGCCGAAGGCCGCGCCGTCGCGGTGATCGACCTCGACGAGGCCGCCTGCAAGGACACCGTCACGCAGATCACCGCTGCCGGTGGCAAGGCGATCGCCGTCGGCTGCGACGTCTCCGACGAGGCTCAGGTCGAGGCGGCCATCGCCCGGATCGCCGACGAGCTCGGCGCGCCCACGATCCTCGTGAACAACGCCGGTGTGCTCCGCGACAACCTCCTGTTCAAGATGAGCGCGAGCGACTGGGACACGGTCATGAACGTGCACCTGCGCGGCGCCTTCCTGATGTCGAAGGCCTGCCAGAAGCACATGGTGGACGCCAAGTTCGGCCGGATCGTGAACCTCTCCTCGTCCTCCGCGCTCGGCAACCGCGGCCAGGTGAACTACGCCGCGGCCAAGGCGGGACTCCAGGGCTTCACCAAGACCCTCGCCAAGGAGCTCGGCAAGTTCGGCGTCACCGCCAACTCCGTGGCCCCCGGCTTCATCGTCACCGAGATGACCAAGGCCACCGCCGACCGCGTCGGCATGGGCTTCGAGGACTTCCAGGCCGCCGCCGCCACGCAGATCCCGGTGCAGCGCGTCGGCCGCCCCGACGACATCGCCAACGCCATCGCCTTCTTCACGGGCGACGCCGCGGGCTTCGTCTCGGGTCAGGTCATGTACGTGGCCGGCGGCCCGCTCAACTAGTTCTGTTCCCGGAGGGATGCGGAGATGACTGTGCAGGACAGCGGAAAGGCCGCGCTCATCACGGGCGCGAGCCGCGGCATTGGCTACGGCGTCGCGGAGGCGCTCGTCGCCCGCGGTGACCGCGTGTGCATCACCGGACGCAATGAGGACGCGCTGAAGGAGGCCGTCGAGAGGCTCGGCGCCGACCGCGTCATCGGCGTCGCGGGCAAGGCCCACGACGAGGCCCACCAGGCGGTCGCCGTCGAGCGCGCCATGGAGGCCTTCGGGCGGGTCGACTTCCTGATCAACAACGCCGGTACGAACCCGGTGTTCGGTCCGATGGCGGAGCTCGACCTCAACGTGGCGCGCAAGGTCTACGAGACCAACGTGATCTCGGCGCTCGGCTTCGCCCAGCAGACCTGGAAGGCTTGGCAGAGCGAGAACGGCGGCGCGATCGTGAACATCGCCTCCGTGGCGGGCGTCGCCCCCTCGCCGTTCATCGGCGCGTACGGCATGAGCAAGGCCGCCATGGTCAACCTCACCCTGCAGCTCGCGCACGAGTTCGCGCCCAAGGTGCGCGTCAACTCCATCGCGCCCGCCGTGGTCAAGACCAAGTTCGCCCAGGCCCTGTACGAGGGCCGTGAGGAGGAGGCCGCCGCCGCGTACCCCCTGGGGCGGCTCGGCGTGCCCGAGGACATCGGGGGCGCCGCCGCGTTCCTCACGTCGAGCCAGTCCGACTGGGTCACGGGACAGACACTCGTGGTCGATGGCGGCATCTTCCTCAATGCGGGCGTCAGCTGACGAAGGCCGAGTAATCGCCAGGTACGCCCTTCAAAGGGGACGTACACGCGCATCAAGTGCCCCGTCGGCGCCGCCAGTTGGCCCGGCGGGGCATTGCGATATTGTCTCCCGACCCATGGCATGGCCGATCGAGGAGCGTGCGCGTGTTCAGTGAAGTTCGCCTGGTGGCGGCGGCGGGTCTGCGTGACCTGGCCGGTCTGCCCCGCCGGGGCCTGCGGCCGGCCGCTGCGCTGGTGACGATATCCCTCCTCTCGGGATGTGGAATCTTCTCGTCGGACGAGTCCGACGAGGAACAGAAGATCACCGTCGGCACGATGAGTGCCCCGAGCACCCTCGATCCGGCCGCCGCCTGGGACAGCTCCTGGGAGCTGTACCGCAACGTCTTCCAGACGCTTCTGAGCTTCCCCAGCGGGGCGGCCGAGCCGGAGCCGGACGCGGCCGATTCCTGCAAGTTCACGGATGCCACGAACCAGGTCTTCACCTGCGAGCTGCGGGAGGACCTCAAGTTCGCCAACGGCCACGCGCTGGACGCGAAGGCGGTCAAGTACACCTTCGACCGCATGCGGCGCATCGACGTGGAGGGCGGTCCCGCCGGTCTGCTCGGGTCGCTCGACAAGGTGGAGACGAAGGGCGAGAGCACGGTCACGTTCCGGCTCAAGAAGCCGGACGCCACCTTTCCCTTCGTGCTCTCCACCCCCGCCATGTCGATCGTCGACCCCAGCGAGTACCCGGCGGACAAGCTCCGCGAGGGCACCTCGATCGCGGGCTCGGGCCCGTACGACCTGGAGTCGTACAAGGCCGGTGAGCGGGCGGAACTGGTCAAGAACCCCCACTACGAGGGTGCGGCCGACCGCCAGAACGACGCCGTCACGATCCGCTACTTCAAGAAGTCGTCCACGATGGTCGAAGCCCTGAAGAACAAGCAGATCGATGTCACCTTCCGCGGACTCGCGGCGGAGGACGTCGTCGAGATGCAGGCCAACAAGCACGCGCGCGAGGGAATCCAGCTCGTGGAGGGCTCGGGCACCGAGATCCGGTACCTGGTGTTCAACCCCGATGACCCCTGGGCCAGGAAGAAGCCGGTCCGCCAGGCCTTCGCCCAGGTCATCGACCGCCCGGCCATCGCCCACAAGATCTACCAGGACACCGTCGAGCCGCTGTACTCGATGGTCCCCCAGGGGCTCACCGGCCACGGCACGGGCTTCTTCGACGACTACGGGGACCCCAGCGACAGCAAGGCCGCGAACATCCTCAAGAGCGCGGGCATCAACGAGCCCGTGCCGCTCACCCTCTGGTACACGACCGACCGCTACGGTTCGGCGACCGAGGGAGAGTTCAAGGAGATCAAGCGGCAGCTCGAGGCTTCCGGCCTCTTCAAGATCACGATCAAGGGCCGCCCCTGGACCGAGTTCGACGCGGGCACCAAGAAGCGCGAGTACCCGGTCTTCGGCCGTGGCTGGTTCCCCGACTTCCCCGACGCGGAGAACTTCATCGCGCCGTTCGTCGGCACGAAGAACGTGCTCAACACGCCTTACCCGTCACGGGAGATCACCGACGAGGTGCTGCCGCGCTCGCGCCGTGAGGCCGATCGCGGCGCGGTGGCCGACGACTTCGAAAGGGCCCAGAAGCTCCTGGTCGACGACGCGCGGCTGCTGCCGCTGTGGCAGGGCAAGCAGTACATCATGGCGAGCGAGGAGATCGCGGGCGGCGAACGGGCCCTGGACCCCTCGGCGATCATGATGATGTGGGAGTTGCAGCGCAAGACCAGCTGGTAGCGGGAGGCCGCGGGCAGCGGGCGCCGGGTCGATTGTCAGTGGCCGCCGGTAGGTTCTGTGGTGAGAAGTGACCGCACACCGGAGGTTGTTGACGTGACCGACATCGCCATGCTGCCCGCGTCCTGGCGCGGAGTCCTCGGCGAGGAGCTGCAGAAGCCCTACTTCAAGGAGCTCACCGAGTTCGTCGAGGAAGAGCGGGAAAAGGGACCCGTCTACCCTCCGCGTGACGAAGTCTTCGCCGCGCTCGACGCCACGCCGTACGACCAGGTCAAGGTCCTCGTCCTCGGTCAGGACCCATATCACGGCGAGGGGCAGGGGCACGGCCTCTGCTTCTCCGTGCGCCCCGGCGTGAAGACCCCGCCCTCGCTGCGGAACATCTACAAGGAGATGCGGGAGGAGCTCGGCCACCCCGTGCCCGACAACGGCTATCTGATGCCGTGGGCCCAGCAGGGCGTCCTCCTCCTGAACGCGGTGCTCACGGTCCGTGCCGGAGAGGCCAACTCCCACAAGGGCAAGGGCTGGGAGAAGTTCACCGACGCGGTGATCCGCGCGGTGGCCGCCCGCCCCGACCCCGCCGTCTTCGTCCTGTGGGGCAACTACGCCCAGAAGAAGCTGCCGCTCATCGACGAGGAGCGGCACGCGGTCGTGAAGGGCGCACACCCCTCGCCGCTCTCCGCGAAGAGGTTCTTCGGCTCGCACCCCTTCACCCAGATCGACGCGGCCGTGGCGGCGCAGGGGCATGCGCCGATCGACTGGCGCATTCCCGACCTGGGCTGAGGTCGGCTGATCGACACTGGACCGCGCCTGACCGTGATTGTCAGTGGGGGCGGATAGCGTCGAGAGCGGTGTGCACGATGGGCGTACGAGCGTGGAGGACCCGGTGGCGGAGCAGCAGGAGCAGGCGGCGGAAGACGCCATGATGACCCGGATCGGGCAGGCGGTCATGCTGCACCACGGGGGTGACCGCGAGGAGGCGCAGGGCCGCTTCCTCGGTCTCTGGTCGGAGATCGGCGAGGACGGCGACCCGCTGCATCGGTGCACGCTCGCGCACTACATGGCGGACACGCAGGAGGACCCCTCGGACGAACTGGCCTGGGATCTGCGGGCGTTGTCGGCCGCTGACGAGCTCACGGACGAGCGCCTGCACGAACACCAGGACTCGATCGCGGTCCGCGGTTTCTATCCGTCCTTGCATCTGAACCTCGCCGCGGACTACGCCAAGCTGGGGCGCCCCGAGGCCGCGCGCAATCACATCCGGCGGGCGCGAGGGGCGGTCGGGGCGCTGGGGGACGACGGGTACGGGGACGGGATCAGAGCGGCCATCGGAAGGCTGGAGCTGCGGCTGGGGGAGGGCAGCGAGGTGGAGTGAGGCCGCGGGCCGCGGGCCGGGGGCCGGGGGGGGAGGGGCGTGCGCAGTGGGGGTCAATGACCGTAGGCGCCCTGGCAGATGACTGCTTCGGGGCTGCCGGGCTGCCAGCCGCCGTACTGCTTGCCGAGGGCGCAGAGGTCCGCGCTCGTGGGGACCGCGGAGGGCAGAGCGGGCGGTGCGGCGGCCTCGGGCCGGTGGCCCTGGCGGCGCGGGGGCGGGTCCGAGCGCTGCGGGGGGAGCACCGTGGGGCGCTCCGGCGCAGGGACGGTCGGTGCGGTGCCAGTGGCGCGGGGCACCGGGTCGCGGGGCGGCCCCACGAGCTCCAGTGCCTCGCGGGCCGGGGCTTCCACGACCCGGGGGCGGGAGTCGCCGTCGGCGCGGGGTGCCGGGGGTGGGGCGCTCGCGGCGGACGGCCCCGGCGCGGGCTGCCGCTCGACGCTCACACAGCCGGAGAGGGCGGTGACCGCCACGGAGGCCAGGAGTGTGGCGGCGGTGGCCGTGGTTCGGTGCATTCGCGCAACTCTGCGGGGTGAGGGGCGCTTTCGGCGAGGGAACGGGGGGAAGTTGGCCCGCATGGGTGAGGGTGCCTCTGGCCGGCAGGGGGAGCGGGGGTGCTGGGGTGCCCGGCGGTGGGTTGTTGTCTGCGGGTTGACTCTGGTTTGCCCTGCCGCTTCGCGGCGGATCTTCTCCCGCCCACCCACCCGTTTGCCCGGCAGTATGCTGCGTGGGGCGGGACTCGTGCTGTGGTAGAGGAGAAACAGGACAGTGGTGAAGGTTGGCTGTATCGGACTCGGTGACATCGCGCAGAAGGCGTATCTGCCCGTGCTCACCACCCTGCCGGGCGTCGAGCTGCACCTGCAGACGCGCACGCCCGCGACCCTCGCCCGCGTCGCCGGCGTCCACCACATCCCGGACGAGCGCTGCCACACCGACCTGGACGCGCTGCTCGCCCAGGGCATCGACGCCGCCTTCGTGCACGCCTCGACAGCCGCCCACCCGGAGATCGTGACGCGGCTGCTCGAAGCGGGCGTGGCCACCTATGTGGACAAGCCCCTCGCGTACGAACTCGCCGACTCCGAGCGGCTCGTGCGTCTGGCCGAGGAGCGCTCCGTCAGCCTCGCCGTCGGCTTCAACCGCCGCTTCGCGCCTGGCTACGCGCAGTGCGTCGAGCACCCCCGCGAGCTGATCCTGATGCAGAAGAACCGCGTCGGTCTGCCCGAGGACGTGCGCACGCTCGTCCTCGACGACTTCATCCACGTCGTGGACACGCTGCGCTTCCTCGCGCCGGGGCCGATCGACCACGTCGGTGTGCGCGCCCGCATCCAGGACGGGCTCATGGAGCATGTCGTGCTGCAGCTGGCGGGGGACGGGTTCACCGCGCTCGGTGTGATGAACCGGCTGAGCGGTTCCACCGAGGAGATCCTCGAGGTGTCGGGCCAGGACACGAAGCGGCAGGTGCTCAACCTCGCCGAGGTCATCGACCACAAGGGCCAGCCCAGCGTGCGGCGGCGCGGCGACTGGGTGTCGGTCGCCCGGCAGCGCGGCATCGAGCAGGTGGTGCTCTCGTTCCTCGACGCCGTGCGCGCGGGCAAGGTGCTCAGCGCCCGGGATGCGCTGGCGACCCATGAGCTGTGCGAGCGTGTGGTTCGCGCGGCTCAGGAGCAGGCTGCCTGAGCCGTCCCCTGGCCGGCCCCCGCAGGGAACGGACGCCCTCGGCCGCGCACAGCAGCGCCAGCACACCGAGTGCGGCGTGCACGGGCCAGTCGCCCAGCCTGACGTACGGCGTGACGCCCTTGGCCAGCGGAATGTCGTACGTCGCCGTGCTGCTCGCCGAGGTGGAGAGCGGCGCTCCGACCCGCTCGCCCCGCGGGCCGTACACCGCGGAGACGCCGGTGAGCGTGGCGTGCACCATGGGGCGGCCGGTCTCGGCGGCCCGCACCGCCGCGAGCGAGGCGTGCTGCTCGGGCGCCCAGCTGGACTGGAACGTCGAGGTGGACGACTGCGCGAGCAGCAACTGGGCGCCCTCGCGCGTCAGATGACGGCTCATGTCGGGAAACGCCGATTCGAAGCACACCAGCGGCCCGACCTTCAGGCCGCCCCCCACCTTCATCACCACCGGACGCTCCCCGCGCCTGCGGTCCTCGCCCGCCGCCTTGCCTACGGACGTCGCCCAGCCGAGGAGCGAGCGTGCGGGAACGTACTCGCCGAAGGGGACGAGCCGCATCTTGTCGTAGCGGTCGCCGGCGGTCGGGCCCTCGGGGCCCACGAGGACGGAGCTCTTGAAGATGCCCGTCTTGTCGGAGCGGCGGGCGTCCACGTTCACCAGGACGTCGGCGCCGACCTCCCGGGACAGCGCGGCTATCCGCCGGGCGACGTCCGGTCGCTCCGCGAGGTCGTAGCCGACGCTGCTCTCGCCCCAGACGACGAGGTCCAGGTCCTGGCCCGCCAGGCCGCGGGTCAGCTCCTCCTCACGCGCGAGCCGCCTGTCGGCGCTGCCGGCCCCGTCCATCACCCCCGGCTGCACGACGGCCACGCGCATCCGGCCCGCGGGCTCGGGCGACGGCGCCCATGCCCAGGCGGATGTGGCGGCCGCGGCCACCGCCACGAGTCCGGCGGTGGCGGGAACGGCCCTGGCGGCGGCCGTGCGTGACGTACGGGATGGGCGTGACGTCAGGGAGGGGTGTGACGTAGGGGAGGGGCGTGACGTACGAGCCGCACGGGCCGGGAGCGGGACCCGGGCCTGCCGGGCCCGGGCCGCGACGAGCGCCGCGACGGCGGTGTTCAGGGTGACGATCAGGGCGCTGACCAGCCATACGCCGCCCACCGACATCAGGCGCAGGGCGGGCTCGACCTGCCACTGACTGGAGCCGAGCAGACCCCACGGGCCGCCGAGGCCCTCCCAGGACCTGACCAGCTCGACCATCAGCCAGCCGGACGGCAGAACGACCAGCGCTGCCGCGGTCCGCCCCGGGGTGGGCGCCCCGCCCATGAGGCGCCGCACCAGCCAGCCCCACGGCGCCCACAACAGGCCGAGCAGCGCGGCGATGACGAGGGTGAACACATGGAGGCTCGGCAGCAGCCAGTGATGTACCGCCACCATGAACCCGAGGCCGCCGAGCCAACCGTCGAGCGCCGCCCTGCGCCCCGTGTCCGCCGAGCGTGCCAGCAGGATCCAGGGCACGAGCGCGACGTAGGCGAACCACCACAGCGAGGGGGCGGGAAAGGCGAGGGCGGGCAGCGCCCCGGCGAGGACGGCCAGAGCGCCGCGCCATCGGGGCGACGCGAGCAGCCCCGCTGCCGACGCGGCTGAGGGGCGTGGCCACTGCCGGCTCGGGTCACGCCGGGTTCGGTCACGTCGGCCTCGGTTACGTCGGCCTCGGTTACGCCGGGTCCGGCCGTCGCTGAGTGGATCCATGCAGCGCCTCCCTCGGTCCCCGACGCCGGTCGTCCCTCCAGTGTGCGCGCCGCCGACGATCTAGAACAGTGCGCCCGCCGCTGACGATCTAGGCGCCTGCGCGCGCCCGCCGTGCGTCTTCTCAACCGGGGGTACGGGCCGTGGAGCGCTCCTGTATCCGGCGCCACTTCTCCTGCACGGTCACCTGACGCAGCCGCCAGCCCTCGTGCGTGCGCAGCGCCGTGAAGGCGTAACGGCCGCCGCAGATGAAGTCCGGGGCGGAGGAGCCCGTGCCACGCCCCTCCCCGTCGGCGCCTGCGCCGACGCGCTCGCCCTCCTGCGAGGCGAAGCGCATCGGGTTCACGAAGTCGGCCTGGACCTGCGCGGTGTCGCCGATGTCCTGCTCGAGTGTCCCGAACCGGACCAGCCTGTTGACGATCAGATGCTGCCGCATCGGGAAGAGCTCCATCGTCCCGGCCAGCCATCCGGCCACGTCGTCGGCGCTTGCGTCGATTCCGCCCGCCGAGCTGTAGTCGGCGCGTCCGTCCGGGGTGAAGAGCCGCCGATACGCGTCCCAGTCGCCGTCGTCGACGGTCACTGCGTACTCGGTGATGAGGGAGTCGATGGCCAACCGGTCCATCACGGTGGCGAGTTCCACGCGCTGCGTCATCGGGTCAGTGTTGGGCACGGGGGGTCCCCAGCCAAGGGGCGTGCAGGAACGTGCCGGAAAGGGTGCGGGAACGCGGCGCGTAGCGTGCGGTCGATGGAGGGCGGTCGCGTGGCAACTGCCTTAGTATGCGGGCAAGTTGGCAGTCCGTGGAGGGCGCGGACACGTTGAGCTGGGAGGCCCGGTGAAGAACGAGCAGCGCATCGCGGCGTACAAACAGCAGGGTAACCGCAAGGATCTGACGGGCCGCCAGAAGCGCCGCATCGCGCGGAAGGCGCGTCAGGGCAAGGGCTGAGCGACTGGCCGTCGTCGCGGACGCTCAGGACGGGGGGCGGCTCCCCCATGGAGCCCTCGGCAGGACACGTGCACACCGACACGGTGGAAACCTGCGCCCGCATGAGGCAGTTCACGGCCACGGCCTAGGCCGCCTCGACGACCTCCGCGCGCACGGCGGCGGCCCACTCCGTCACCAACTGTTCGTACTCACGGCGCTGTTCGGCCGAGAGGCGTCCTCCGGCGCGCATCCACAGACTGCGGATCCGCTCGTTCAATTCCGCGGCAGACCGCACGGAACCACGGGGCTGAGGGGTTAAGGGCATGCGTAGAGCCTAGGGGATAGCTACGACAATCGAAACTCTCAGCTACCGAACAAATCCTCCAAGTGAGCAGATGCACAAACGGCTCGGTCAGTCACGCGCCGTCACCCGTACGGCGCAGCACCGGGCGGTACCGGGCCGTGGCTCCTGATATCCAGGGGAAAAGGGACGCGCCGGAAGCCGCGCGCCGTGGGGGATTCATCGCCCTGACGCCGTAGTGGCGGCCGGGGCCCACCGAGTGGAGGACCACTCATGTCCCAGTACATAAGTCTCTCCGTGGACTTCACGCGGGGCCTCAACGACGCCTGGTCGAAGGTCGCGCAGTTCGTGCCGAAGCTGATCGGCTTCCTGGTCGTCCTGGCCATCGGCTGGTTCGTGTCGAAGATGATCGCGCGGGTCCTCGACCGGGTGCTGCGCAAGCTCGGCTCCGAGAGGCTCGCGGAACGTGCGGGCGCCTCCCGGATGTTCGCGAACTCCAAGCACGACACGACGGGGATCGTCTGCAAGGTCGTCTACTTCGCCCTGCTCCTGATCACCCTGCAGATCGCCTTCGGCGTCTTCGGGAGCAACCCGGTCTCCAACATGCTCGACGGCATCGTCGCCTGGATCCCGCGCGCCGTCGTCGCCATCGTCCTGATGGTCGTCGCCATGGCGGTGGCCAACGTCGTACGCGACATCGTGACCAGTGCCCTGTCCTCGATGTCGTACGGGAAGACCATCGGCACGATCGTCTGGGCCTGCATCGTCGCCCTCGGCGTGATCGCGGCCCTCGGTCAGGCGGGTATCGCCACGACGGTCACCCAGCCCGTTCTGTACGCGGCGCTCGCGGCCGCTGCGGGAATCCTGATCGTCGGCGTGGGCGGTGGCCTCATCGGCCCGATGCGGCAGCGCTGGGAGCGGTGGCTGAACACCGCGGAGCAGGAGACGGCCAAGGCCCGTGGCAGCGTCAGTGCCTACCAGGCCGGTCGGCAGGACGCGATGACCAACCAGCCGGTCGGTGAGCGCGAGGCCAGTGACATGCGCGGCGATATGCGCGGCGACATGCGCGGTGACACGGGCAGCCACCTGCGTGGCGACACGCGT
The DNA here is from genome assembly GCF_040730185.1 of Streptomyces sp. Je 1-332. Taxonomy (NCBI): domain Bacteria; kingdom Bacillati; phylum Actinomycetota; class Actinomycetes; order Kitasatosporales; family Streptomycetaceae; genus Streptomyces; species Streptomyces sp. Je 1-332. The sequence continues at coordinate 1,138,780 of NZ_CP160402.1, read as the reverse complement.
GGTGACACGCGCGACGGCATGTAACCGGGTCCAGATCAGGCTAGGTCAGGTCAGGTCAGGTCAGATCAAATCTGACCAGTTCAAAACCCGGAGGCCTCCGGTACCAGGTCGTGCCGCCTCACCAGCCAGGAGATGGCGGTGAGGCGGCACACCGCGTAGTCGTGGCCGACCGGCTCCCGCCATCCGTTCTCGGACAGCGCGTCGAGGAATCCCAGGGCGTAGTCCGAGAGGAGCTCGGCGTCCGGCGTCGGCGGTACTAGTCCGGCCCCGCCCATCTCGAGACGGTCCCGCAGTTCCGCTACGTGCTGGTCCACGGCGGCCGTGAAACCGGGCTCGAAAGCGAACTCGGCGAAGCGCGGGGCGTACGAGGCGCTGATGCGGGCGAGGGGCGACATCCCTTCACCGTAGGGCGGCCAAACCCTCCTGAAGAGGGTCTTTCGGCATGCCATTGGTCACAGCGCCCCCCGGCCCGGCGGCGGTTCCCCTCAGTCGGCCCGAGCCGCCCCGGGCAGTGACCCGCGTACCTCTGACGGGCGAATCCGTTCCTGCATCCGGGCCATGATCGTTTTATCTGCCTCCCGAACTGGTGAGGCCTCACAGCCGCACGATCCGTTTCCCCACCAGGAGGTACCCCCATGCGTATGCGCTCGATCTTCGCCGCGACCGCCCTCACCGCTACAGCCGTCCTCGGGGGAGCGGGCGCCGCCGTAGCGGACCCCGGCCCGGACGCTGCCGCCCACGTCGCGAACTCCCCCGGCGTGCTCAGCGGCAACGCCGTCCAGGTCCCCGTCGACCTCGGCCTCAACCTCTGCGGCAACACCGTCGACGTCATCGGGCTGCTCAACCCGGCCACCGGCAACAAGTGCAAGACCAACTGACCCACTCGCACCAAGGCCCCGCCGCTCACGTCAGCGGCGGGGCTTTTCGATCTCCCCCGGGTGACCACGGGCGCGGCAGGTCTGCCGGCCCGGCGACCGCGAGGTCCCTCCACGCACTCGTGTCGACCCAGCCCCACGGCGGGTAGATCCTGAAGGTATGAACGGCATACGCACATCCGCGGTCGCCCGCCTGTCGGTCGCCGCGATGACTGCATGCCTCCTGGGCGCAGGAAGCAGCATGGCGGCGGCAGCACCTTCGGTGTCGCCCACGGCTGAGAAGGCGGGCGCCTGGGGAGAGGCGAAGAAGTGGGACGGCGGCCTCACGGTCACCGTTTCCAAGCCGAGCAAGTTCACGCCCGGCGAGTACTCGATCGGCCACGAGTCCGGCAATCAGGCCGTGAAATGGCGAATCAAGGTGCACAACGGAACAGATGAGGCGTTCCAGGGAGCGCTGATGAGCGTGTATGTGAAGTCTGGCAGCGACGGCGTCGTCTGCGAGCAGATCTTCGACGGGGACCTCGGTGCGGGAATCACGGGCAGTGTGTCGCCCGGGTCTTCGGGTGCGGCCGACTTCGCATTCGATGTTCCGCGGGGCCAGCTGAACAAGGTTGACCTGGAGGTGCGACCCGAATTCGACAAGGACGGGAAGCACTGGGCCGGCGAAGTGAAGTAGACCGGCCCGCTGGTCCGCCGGGCTGGCCCTCGGGGACACCTCGCGACCACTTGCCCGCCAGATGACATCGCCGACGTGTACGCCCACGGCGGCGGTTGGCCCCGTCGAGACCCACGGTGGCGGGTGGCCCGTCGAGGCCCACGGCGGCGGTTGGTCCCGTCGAGCCCCTGACCGACCAGACGGTGGGGAACCGCAGTCAGACGGTGGGAGCCGCGCGCCCGGCATGCCCGGAAACACTGGACTCGCCCGCTCACCCCCCCGTATGTCACGAATTCGTGACTCTCCCTTCACGTCCTCTCCACATGCCGCAGGATGCTCCTCAAGCACGACATCCCAGGGGAGACCATGCGCACACGCACCACCATCACCGCTTTCGCCGCGGCAGGCTTACTCGCACTCACAGGCTGCGCCGCCGAGGACAGCGGCCCCGACGCCACGTCCCCGGACACGACGCAGACCGAGAAGGCCAGGACCGAGAAGGCCAAGACCGACGACGCCCCCGCCGCGGACACAGAGGCGGACCCGGGTGAGGACGTCGGCACGGACGCGGACGCGGAGACGGCAACGCTTCCGGACATGACCGGCAAGGGACTCCAGGCAGCCCAAGACGAGGCACAGGCGGCGGGGTTCTACTCCCTCACGTCCTCCGACGCCACAGGCGCCGACCGCATGCAGATGTTCGACCGGAGCTGGAAGGTCTGCTCACAGTCACCCGCCGCCGGCGAGCACCCGACGGACACGACCGTCGACTTCTCCACGGTGAAGCTCAGCGAGGAGTGCTGAGCAACTCAGCGGCCCGGTCTCTCCCGTGAGGGGCCGGGCCTTCGCCCGCCCGCGGGGGGTGTAGCCCATGGCTGTACGCAGAGACATGCGACGAATCGCCGACGAGGACGAGCTGGATCATCCGTCCAAGGAACGAGACTGCAGGAGTTGGCTGAATCGGGTAGCAAAGTGGCTACCATCGGATCAGGCGGTGGTGTGGTGCTCTTCTGAGCGTGACATCACCCGTGGGGGCGGGGGATCCATGGAGCGTTCGATCGTCTTCGTACACGGCACGGGGGTGCGTGCCACGTCGTACAACGCGACACTCGAGGTGGTACGGGCCGCACTCGACGAGCCCGACCGCGAGGTGCGTGGCTGTTTCTGGGGGGCGGCAGAGGGCGCGAAGTTCGTCTGCGGCGGGGCTTCGGTTCCTGGTTACAGGACGTCGGGGGGCGGCAAGACCGAGGCCGATGACGAGGACATCGCTGTATGGGGAGTGCTCTACGCGGACTTCGGGTATGAGTTACGGCTGCTCGGTCTGAGGCCTGCCACGGCATCGGGCGTGCGGCGAGGAGTATCTCCGCCCTCCAAGAAGTTCTTCGATGCGATCCAGACCTATCGCCCTTCCACCGATGCCGTGGCGGTCTTCCGTCGCTACGGACTGCTCGATGATCTTGATGAAGCGTTGCGCGCAGTGCGGGCGTCACCTGAGCTGCGTGACGCTGCGGCTACGGTCGATGAAAACGGCTACGAGCACAGGCATGCGGTGGCCCGTGCGGTCGTGGCCATCGCCTTGTCGGGAGCGGCCGAACGCGGAGCCGACGCGGTGGACGGTGTGGCCCGTGATGCATTGCTCGCCATGCTCAGTTCCGACCTGATTTCACAGAGCCGGGCACTAACTGGCAGGGTCCGGCAGGCTGCCGTCAAACCCGCCTTACGCACCCTGACGCGGCGAGCGGCGAACCAGCGTGGCGCCCTCAGCGACGGAGTGCTGCCGATGACCGGGGACATCCTCCGCTATCAGGCCCGCGGGGAGGGGGTGCGACAGCTCATCAGGCGGACGATCGAGCACGCACCGGGGGAGTCGGTCACGGTGCTGGCCCACAGCCTGGGGGGTGTGGCGTGTGTGGATCTGCTGGCCATGGAGGACCTCGGCAGGCGGGTCGATCAGCTGATCACGGTCGGATCCCAAGCGCCGTTCTTCTACGAGTGCGGTGCTCTAATCTCCGTTGAACACCCTGAGACGCTGCCAGGACACTTCCCGCGCCGTTGGCTGAACATCTACGATCCGTGGGATTTGCTGGCCTACCGCGCGGCAAAGGTGTTTCCGGGGCGTGCCAGTGACGTAGAGGTCAGCAACGGCCAGCCTTTTCCGTTCGCGCACAGCGCCTACTGGACCAACGGCACGGTATGGGACGCCGTCCGCACATGGCTGGGCTGAACCACGTTGCGGCCACCGACATCCACGCTGTCGTCGTCGGGTTGGAGCGCTACCCGCGGGCCCCGCGCGATTGGAGTCTGCCGGGAGCCGGCAAGGACGCTCTGCGCTTCGCACGGTGGCTGCACCGTGGAGGGGTGCCACCGCAGAACATCAGACTTCTGCTGTCTCCGATGGAGGAGAGCCGGGAATCCCTCGAGGCGGCTGCCGCTGGCGCAGGGTTCGACTACCGCTTGGTGGCCTCGCTCAACGACGTGAGAAGTGTCTTCATCGAAGATCTCAATCAGGCGGTCGGCAGTCTGCTGTACGTCTACTGGGGCGGTCACGGTGTTCTCGGAGAGGACGGCCGGCTGCTCTTCCATCCCGATGCCTCTGCCGAGGACAAGCTCTGTCTCAATGTGGAGGAACTGCGGCGGTCTCTCACGCAGATGGCCTCTTCCGGATTCGAACAGCAGGTCCTCTTCTTCGATGCCTGTGCCACGTTCGTGGAGGAGCACGGTGGCGAGAGTGCGCCGGTCGTCGTGCCGTTTCCGCCACCGCGCCGTCAGACGGCTCAGCAGTTCCTGCTGCACGCGTCCCGCGACGGGCAGGCAGCAGAGCAGGACGACTTGGCCGAGAGCGGTGCGTTCTCCACGATGCTGCTGCAGTGGCTGGAACAGAACGCGGCTGATCTGCACCCGGACCTGTCTGCACTGCACGATGACGTCAAACAGCACTTCAAGCAGCGGTGCGCGGCAAACGGCCCCGAGCAGACCCCGGTCACCTGCCGCTACCTCACCCTCGACGGCACCGAGGACGACACCGAAACCTACGCCCGACCCGTCGACCCCACAGCCCGGCTTGAAGTCATGGGAGTTCTGGAGTCAGTGTTCCCCGACGGGGGACAGCTCAAGGTGCATGCTGCGCGGGTGGCCCGGGCATGCGGGGCCGCTCGACTCGCCGAGGGCTACTCCGTCAAGGCATTTGCCGAGGTGCTGCTGGGCACCCCCCGCGCGATGGCCACCCTCATCGCCATGCTGTCGACAGATGGCGAATCCAAGACCGCGGAGCCGTTCCGTGCACTGGCTATCGCCCATGTCCCGCCGGGCCTGTTGTCCGTAGGTGACTACGCAGACCTGCGTGAACTGCTGATGAGGGCCCCCGAGATGTCTCCGGCCACGGTGGCCGCGATCACCCGGCACATCATGCCCGGTGGGAGCGGAGTGCAGTTGGATACCGCCGGCACGATGGGCGGAGCCCAACTTTTGGCGCACATGGAGAACTTTGAAAAACACCCAGGAGGACACAGCCACACCAACCGGAGACGACGCACGACTCCTGCCGTCCTCCGCTTCACCCAGCACCTTGCCGCAGTCTTCGAGCAATATCCCGGATGGTGCCGGCAACTTGACACGTGGGGCCGGCAGGTTGCGCAGCGGCTCGGAGTGGATGCCGAGACTCTCGACGAACTTCGCGCGACCGCCCACATATGGGCCCAGTCGCTCAAGGAATCCCGCACCAGCCCACGCGTCGTGGTGCAGATCTACCCCGACCCTGCCACACAGATGTTCACCTGCGTAGTGTGGTCCGACCCGGGTACGGGGGAACTCGCCCGGCACTCGCACGACGACAACGGAATCCCGCTCGCCCCGGCCCAAGCCGTCCACCTGATCGAACACGCCATCAGATCGCTGTCGGTCAGCGACGCTCAAGCTCCGGTGGTGGAAATCGTGCTGGAGCCCGGGGACATGCTCTCCGTTCCCGTGCACACCTGGAACGGCGCGGACACACACCACGTTGTTCCTCTGCTGCTCGCCGTGCGCCGCCGGATAGCACTGCGCTGCGCCCCGCTGGCCAACACCGCGCGCGAAGACGACCGCCGCGCCAGGCTGGAAAGACGCTGGAACGGCCGTGCGGACGGCAAAGTGGTCTACCTCGATCAGGAGCATGCCCGGGGGCAGAGCGCCTACGGCAGGCTGGAAGAGGATCACGACGTGGCCCGTGTGGTGGTGCGCGCCGGCCGCGACGACGGCGCGCGAATGATCCAGCAGGCTCTCTATCTGGGCTACCCCGTCATCCTGTGGGATCACGACGCATCCGAGGCCGTCTGCGACACCTATTTCGGGCCGCTCGACCCCGAAGGCACGCTTCCTGGGCTGCCCGAACGTGTCCGCAGGTACTGGGCGAAAGTCTGCGAAGACCCGGTAGGGCACCCGGTGCGGCCGGCTCTCCTCCTTGACGATCCTGAACAGCAGATTCCTGATGCCCAGGCAGTCCCACGCCAGTCCGCGAGCGACGAAGCGAGTACGCGATGACCAGCCAGGCCGACCCCCACTCCGAGGGCAGGGACACGTCCGCCCCGGCCGACGAGACCCCATGGCAGATCTTCCGCGGCACCGGCGAGAAACGTACCGGCGTTTCCTTTCCCGCGGCCCCACCCTGGCGCCGTTTCGGTGCCGCCCGAATCGCCCGACGTGACGGGGAGAGCGGGGCCCCAACGGATCGCAGGGCCGGTTACGTCATCGGGCACCCCGAGACCGAAGTGGTCAACGCCGCCCTGCACCTGCGCCGCCCTCTGCTGGTCACCGGTCATCCTGGCGTCGGCAAGACCTCACTGGCCCAGGCCATCGCGGACGAACTGGACCTGGGCAAGGTCCTTCGCTGGTCGGTGAACAGCCGCTCCACACTGCAGGAGGCGCTCTACCGGTACGACGCCATCGGCCGCCTCCAGGAAAGTAATCTTCCCCGTACCGACGGCCAGGCGCCACCGCCCATCGGCGACTTCGTGAGACTCGGACCGCTCGGCACTGCGCTGGTGCCGGCAGGTAAACCCCGGGTTCTTCTCATCGACGAACTCGACAAGGGAGACGTAGACCTTCCCAACGATCTCCTCACGGTGTTCGAGGAAGGCAGCTTCGAGATCCCCGAGCTGTCCCGCCTGCCCGAAACGCAACCCAACGTCGAGGTCTTCACCGCTGACCACGGCGGACGCGCGGCCGTGGAGCGCGGCTACATCACCTGCACACAGTTTCCGGTCGTGGTGATCACCAGCAACGGCGAGCGTGACTTCCCGCCGGCCTTGCGGCGCCGTTGCCTGCCGCTGCACCTGGCCGATCCCAGCGACTCGCAGCTCAAGGAAATCATCAGTCATCATCTCGGCGAGGACGTACTGGACGCCGTAGGCGATCTGGTGGAGACCTTCATGGCACGGCGCGCGGTGGGGGAACTCGCCACCGACCAACTGCTCAACGCCGTGTTCCTCCGTCTGGGAGGACTCAGCCTCGACGACCCGGAGGGTTTGCTGAAGACCGTGCTGCACAGGCTCAACGCGGGAGAGTGAGTGATGTTCCGGGAGTTGCAACAGGTCCTGAGCACTGCCGGCGTCCCCTTCGGCGACGAGGAACTCCTGGACACTCTGTGGCTGCTCTCCCGCCTGCCACAGGGCCCGAACACCCTACTGGCCGCGCAATGGGCCAAAGCGCAGCAAGCCGCCTGCCGTTCCCCTGGCCGCCCTCCCGCCGAGCCCGGTGACCTCACCCCGCCCGCCCCACCGTCCCGAAGAAGCAATCACGTTGCAGGTCCCTCGTCCTCCGGCACGGAGTCAAGTACGCACCCGGCAGGCCTGGTTCCTCTGACCGGCGCTCGGCCCAGCGGGAACAGCAGAGAACTTGAGCTGCGAGTCCCCGGACTGAAAGCTCTCGGCAGCGACCTTGCCTTCGGTCGTGCCCTGCACCCGCTCAAGCGCCGCATTCCCAGTACCTGGGCGACCGAACTGGCCGAAGAAGCCACCGCCGCAGCCCAGGCCGACACCCAGATGCCCCAGGTCGTCCTACGCCCCCGGCCAGAACGCTGGCTCCGGCTGGCGCTCATCATCGACAGCGCGGACTCGATGCTGCTGTGGGAACGCCATGTCGGTGAACTCCGCGCCCTCTTCGAACGCAGCGGCGCCTTCCGACAGATCGAAGTCCATCAGGTGCGCCACGGAAATCCGTGGTCCATCTCTCTCACCCGCCCATGGGCCGGCGACGGCGCCCAGACCCTGTCCCCGCGGTGCGTGACGGACCCCTCCGGGCGCACGATGGTCATCGTGGTCACCGACGGAACCGCCCCCGCCTGGCAGGACGGCCGGATGCAGACCGTCCTGCGGAGCTGGGGCACCGCAGGACCCACCGCGTTGATCCATGTCCTGCCGCGCTCCTTGTGGGCAGGCACCGGGGTAACGGCAGAGACCTGGCACATCACGACGCCACGCGCCGGAGCCCCCAACACCGACTGGCAGGTGACCCACCCGATCCTGCCGTCGGCAGTCGCACAAGCCGCCACAGTCCCCATCCCCGTGCTCGAACTGACCCCGCCCGGCCTCGCCTCATGGGCTGACGCGGTCACGACCCTCGGCCGACCCGTTCCGCTGAGGATCTGGGAACCCCGCAATACCACCCGGACCCCTCCCGCCACCGCACCGCTCGCCTTCACCCGCACCGCCTCCCCCCAATCCGTACGGCTCGCCGCCTACCTCGCAGCGATGGCGCCCTTGACCATGCCGGTCATGCAACTGGTCCACTCCTGTCTCCCCGGCCGTCTCCCCACCTCCGCCTTGGCCGAAGTCTTCCTCAGCGGCCTGCTGGCCCCCCTTCCCCATGCGGCGCAGCCGTCGGCCGACATCAGACATCGCTACTTCGACGTCACCGCCGAGGCCAAGGACCTGCTTCTGGACATGGTTCCCACGACCGAACTGCTCTCGTGCAGTCGCCGTGTCGGCGAGCAAATGGAATATCTGGTGGGTCGTTCGCCTGACTTTCCGGCCTGGCTGATGACGTCCTCTCAGCAACCCACGCCTGCGTCCCGACCACAGCCCTTCGCGCACGTCGGGCAGTCCTTGCTGATCCGACTCGGGCGCGATACCGGTCCCAGCACTCCAAGCCCCGAACCGGCCGCAGCAGCATCCGACTCAGCCGACGCGGTCGAACCGGCCGCAGTACCCGAACCGGTTGTGGCACCCGAACCGGCCGTAGCACCCGAACCGCCAGCCCGGCCCAGAACAGCGGGCCCACTCGCCATCGACCTTGCCTGGCTGCTCATGGTCGCCGAGCGGAGCACGCCCGGGGATCCGCAAGTCACTGACTGGGGATCACTGACGGCTGCAGTCAGCCGCTTGCAGGCAAAGATCTTCGACACACCCGTATACCGCACCCCCGCCGAGCGCGCGGCAGTCCTCATGCAGCAGCTGCTCCATGTTCCGGCCCTGGAGAGCAACAACACACGCTTCGCCTTATCAGCCGCCTATTCCTACCTGGTGGCGAGCGGCTTGAAGGTCACCACCAGTCCTGAACACGTCCGAGATCTCGCCCGTATGGTCAAAGCGGGAGCAACTCTCTCCGAGATCACAGGGTCTCTGCAGAGCTGGATCAGATAGCTGCCAACGCTTCTCACGGACCCGGTCGAGGCGCAGCCCCTTCTCGGAAGCCCTGCGGCATGAGGCGGACACGTCCTCGTGCGGCTTCCTGTCTTGGAAACAAACAGCTTCCCCACGGCAGAGTCACAGCAGATTCAGCAAGCCCGCTGCTCGTACTCCTCGCTGTCGAGCCCGTCAGCCCGGCGCGTGCTTCTTCGACGGATCGATCCAGCATGATCAATTCATCGGCGATGCAGCCAAGTACGGTTTCTAGGTGGCGCCTCCACTGTTCCCGTTCGGTGAACCACTTGCGTCCGGGGGTGTGTTGGGCCCGGCGATCATCGCCTGAGCCAGAGCCGTGACCACTCCAGCCCGCTGCTCATCGCTGAGCTTCGAATCGGCGACGAGCCGTTCGGCAGCGAGGTACCGGGAGAATTCCAGCGGCTGATCGAAGTAGGCACGCAAGTGCCCGGCCGCAGCCTCTTGGGAGCGCACGAATGTACGACTCACGTAACCAGCCAGTCCTGCCGCAACAGCTCCCAGGCCCCCAGCAACCACGCTTCCGGCAGTTGTGCTGGCCTGCAAGGCGACGACCACGAAGGCGACAAGGAGTACGAAGCCGAGAACCATGGCCACCTGAGCGTTGCGGAACGAGCGCGCAGCCTGTCCGAGTGCAATCTCGTGGTACAGGTCCAGGCGTCGATGGGTCACCGTCCACAACTCAGGCAGCGTAAGTCTGGGCGTACCGGTAGCCGCAGAGCGGAGACGGTCAGCGACCTCGTCCGCAGCATCCGCCGGGTCGATACCCTCCGCGCCCCGCCCCTCGTCGGCGCCACGCTCATCGGGATGCGGCAGCACAAGGTCCCCGTGAACCACCAAACCGCCATCGAAAGTTACGCCCGGCCGTAGTGCGGCTTCAAGGCCCTCCTCGGCTTCACGGACACGCTCCCGCCCTACAGAGATCCGCATCGCCTCAGCGCGTCGTTCGACAAACATCTGCCTGAGTGAGATGACCACACCGGCCACCGCCGCTAAGGGAGCCACCCCCACGCCGGTCTCCAGCAGATCCGGGTGATCGACTGCTAGCCACCAGATGATTGCGGCCGCGCCGCCCGAGACCGCGAGGGCGATAACGATGCGTAGTGTCCGGGCATTTCGGGGCGTCGCCTGACCAGCATTTTCTTGAGGCTCAGCCTCGGACGCGTCTTCCATAAACGATGAGCATGCAGTCCAATGACTCACCCGTCCAGCGGGTCCGACAAGCTCAGGGATCACAACCCTCAGCCTTAGCTGCGCTGCGAAGCGCCTGTGATGGGCGGTCACACCGACGGCAGCGAGCCCGGGCAACGCTTGTTCGGCGCCGCCTACTTGCCGCTCGCGCAGACCGGCGGCGCATCGTCCTCGTCCCACCGGCGCCACCAAGAAGTCGAGCCGGTACGGTCGCGACCTGAAGATGGGCGCCTGGTGCGGCATCTGCCTCCAGCGCAGGTGTTACAGGGCTCGCGGCCGTATCAATCGCGCAGGCGCGATCTGGGTTGGTGACTTCGTATCGGGGTGATCATTTGTACTTCTTCCGGGTGCGGCACAGCTTCCCTCTCTGTCACGAACCAGACACTTCACCTTCACGCACCCTGCATAGGGCCTCATCATGCCCAGACAGGGCACAACCGCAGGGGGATCCATGAGCAATCTCGCGCCACCACCACAGCCTGAACTCCCACCCCGGCAGCCTGCACCGCCAACGCGGGAGCGAGGCAGTAACACGGTCATCATCGGAGCAGCTGCCGCTGTCATCGCAGCAGTTGTGACGACCGGCGTCTTTGTCGTGCAGTCCAGGGACGACGGCAAGGCGGCCACCGCCACCGCATCGAGCACTTCGAGCGAGGCCGCTGAGACTGCTCTTGCAGAGGAGGCAGACGTGGAGCCGACGTACGGGACGCCGGCCATCGACGACTTCACCATGACGCTGCGCACGACGGAGCGGCAGTGTTTCGGCTCGGCGGGCTGCAATCTAACGGTGGAGCCGAACCTGTCGTACGTCGGCCCGACTGAGAATCTCGATCCTGACGCGGTGTACGACATCACATACGAGATCTCGGGTGACGATTCCGGGCCGGTGATTGAGACGGGCGAATTGTCGGACGGGACGACTCTCGACTACACGCAGACAATGCTCAGCACGGCATCGGCCGGCACGAAGGTATCCGTGAAGATCACGGACATCGCGGTGCAGGGGCTGTAGCTTCCGTACACGAATTAGCGCCGCTTGGTGGTTCCGGGCGGGGCTTCGACATGCCATGGCACCGCGCGCCCGTGGTGGCATTCGGACCGATCACATCCCACACTGAACCGCAGATCCGTCATGCCCGCAAAGAACAGGCCCGCCCCTGTGCGGGCCTTCTACATGTCACAGATCAGCGACAGCCGCGCAGATGACCACGAGGCTCCGGCACCCTGAGTCCCTCTCATCACCACGCACCAGGGGGTACCCGTGGGGTTCATCAACGACGCCAAGGCGACCGAGGCCGGCAAGCGTGCCCGCGAGGCGCGGGACAAGGGCGATTACGTCCTCGTCTACAAGTTCATCGAGGCCAACACCAACAGCAAGGCCACCGCGCCTATGACCGGTATGGCCAACCAGATCCAGGCTGTCGAGCAACAGGGCTGGCAACTGACCAACATGGCTGCGGCCGAGGGCAAAGCTCTGACCGGTGAGCGGGTCTCACGGATCTGTATGTTCCGCCGCGTCTGACGGCGGCCCGTAGCCTTCGGGTGGGAGGTCGCCTCTCGTCATGCCTGCTTGACCAGGCCGGGTGCGGCGGGGCGGGTCGGCGAGCTGGGCGCGGGGCACATCCTGGACCAGGCGGCGCGACAGATCGATGAGCCGTCGGCGCAGGGCCGTGTTGCCGGTGGCGGGGGCCTGGGCGAGAGCGTTGTAGGTGTGGGTCCAGGCGCGCTGGGTCTGCACGATGTCAGGGGGCGCATGCGCGGGGACGGTCTGCCGCACCGGGATCATGGCCGGGTCGTAGCGGTGCGGATGTCGTGCGTGCGGGCCTCGCTCGTGGTCCTGCCGGGCGCAACGGTTGCCAGGGTTGCACGGCGCAGGCATCGCGAGCCGCTTTGCCCACGTACCTGTTGCGACGCTCGAGGCCGGGTCAGCAAATCGAGCTGCGGACCTTGGCGAAGGCGTTGTTGGCGACCTTGACGTAGATGGTCTTCTTGTTCTTGCGGTTGTACTTCTTCGAGAAGTCGCTGCCCGGCTGGAGCTCGAAGTCGACCTTGAAGCAGCGTCCCTTCTTCACCTGGAAGACGTCCCAGTCCTGAGTGCCCTTGGTCCGCTCCCCGGGGTCGAGCCACTTCCTCTTCTGGTTGTTGCAGGTCGGCTTCTTGGTGGTGTAACTGCCGGTGCCTCCACTGCTCTTGCACCAGTTCTTCAGGGCGTAGAAGCCCTGCCCGCTGTTGTTCCAGGTCTGAGAACACCAGGGTTGGCACGAACTGACCGCGCTCGCATCGGGCGCCGGCCCCGCCAGGGTGGCGGCGGTCGCGATTGCCACCACGGTGGCCGCGGTCCTGACGTGCTTGAGTACGGGCATGGTGGACACGGTCACGTTCTTCCCCCTTGTACGATGGCCGGCCCTCATGGACCGGCAGGCCCGACGTTAAGGCGGTCGCGGGGGCCGTCACCAGGACTTTCGGGCAGGGCCGAAACACAGTCGGCCGTCGCTCGGCATCTGTGGTCCATGCCCATCACGCTCCCGCCCCCCCGAAGACGAACTGCCACTTGCTCGCACGCGGATGTCCGGTCTGGCCCGCCTGCGGGCAGCACAGGGCCGCCCGCTCCAAGGCTGACGAGCAACCCAGTCGCTGGGTTGTATGCAGCAGGCGCATGTGCGCCCTCGTGCATCGCGGGACTCCGCTTCTGCACTGGAGAACCCAGGCCTTGAGGAGGTTGCTGTGGCAAGGACCGTGGAAGGGAAACACCGGTCGCCGATCGGGGACGACGGGTACGGAACGAATCGGCCCGTACCGCCGCCCCCCTCCTGCCTCTTTGCTCGCGCCCCTCCGCCTGCCTGGTCATCGACGGGAAGGTGGTCGCCTTCGCCGAGGAGGAGCGCTTCTCCCGGCGCAAGCACCACAAGGACTCCCGCTCCTGCGCGGTGGCCGCGGCCTACTGCCTGTCCGAGGCCGGCGTCACCCTGGCCGACGTTGACGAGATCGCCGTCGCCTTCAACCCGGCCTGGCCTACGCCGAGCAACATCTGCACGGACGCCGAGCTGATCGCCGAACTCCTCGTCCCCGCCTTGTTCGGCCACCAGCGGCCCCGGCAGGTCACCGTGGCCGAGCACCACATCGCGCACGCCGCCTCCGCCTTCCACCCCAGCGGCTTCGACGAGGCCGCCGTCCTGGTGGTCGACGGCTCCGGCGACGGAGTCTCCGCCACCCTCGCCCACGGCACCGCCGACGGACTGAAGCTCCTGCGCCAGTTACCGTTCAGCCGGTCGCTGGGCTGGTTCTACGAGACCGTTGACCGAACACCTCGGACCCGGCAGCTGGACCAGCTCCGGCAAGCTCAGGTCTACCGGCTCCTGAGTGGGAGACAAGTGGGAGATGATCATGGCGTGGTGCTGCAATCAGGCGCTAGGAAATGCTAGATAGCGCACCTGTGCGGCCCTCAACCGCCGGATTCGCCCGCGTGCGGGCTCAGCGCACCCATCCCGACCAGCACGAACAGCACGATGCCGAGCACGATCCGGTAGTACACGAACGGCATGAAGCTCTTGGTGGTGATGAACTTCATGAACCATGCGATGACCGCGTATCCGACGAGGAAGGCGATGATCGTCGCGAAGATAGTCGGGCCCCAGGAGACGTGCCCGCCCTCGCCCGCGTCCTTGAGTTCGAACGCGCCGGAGGCGAGTACGGCCGGGATGGCGAGCAGGAACGAGTAGCGGGCCGCGGCCTCGCGGGTGTAGCCCATGAGCAGGCCGCCGCTGATGGTGGCGCCGGAGCGGGAGACGCCCGGGATCAGGGCCATCGCCTGGCAGATGCCGAAGATCAGGCCGTCGCGGACGCCCAGTTCCTTGAGGCTCTTGCGCTCCTTGACGGCGCGGTGCTTGGCGCCGGTCTCGTCGCGGGCCGCGAGGCGGTCGGCGATGCCGAGGACGATGCCCATCACGATCAGCGTCGTGGCGATGAGCCGCAGATCGCGGAACGGGCCCTCGATCTGGTCCTTGAACGTGACGCCGAGCACGCCGATCGGGATCGAGCCGACGATGACGAGCCAGCCCATCTGCGCGTCGTGGTCCGAGCGCGGCACCTTGCCGAGGAGGGAGCCGAACCACGCGGAGATGATCCGCGCGATGTCCTTGCGGAAGTAGATCAGCACGGCTGCTTCGGTGCCGATCTGGGTGATCGCGGTGAACGCGGCCCCCGGATCGTGCCAGCCCGCGAACGCCGCGGTCAGCCGCAGGTGCGCGCTCGAGGAGATCGGGAGGAACTCGGTCAGTCCCTGGACGAGCCCGAGGATGAAGGATTCAAGCCAAGACATGGAAACTGCGCCGTCCAAGTACGGATCATGGGCTGCGGGTGCGGTCACGTGCTGGGAGGTACGGGAAGGATGGGAGCGAGGGGTGATCACTCCCTTGCCGTGGGGCAGCGTAGCGTCACTTGGTTACGGGACCGCTGGAGGGCCGCCGTCCAAGGGGAGGGGCGCGGTGCCGACGCCCCCCGGTCGGACCATGTCGCGGAAACCGGTGAGCGTCGCGGCAGTTCGGTTAGGCGTCGTTTCGATCTACCGGTCGCGCAAGGTGGTCCGATCTGCCGGTCGCGCAGGTGATCTGATCTACCGGTCGCGCAGGTGATGGCGCTTGAGCCACGCCACCACCGCTCCCGCGAGACCCGTCACCGCGATGAAGCCCATGGCGACGAGGAAGACGGGGGACGTGGGCGTCGACGCGCGGGCGCCCGCGATGACGTACGCGGCGGTGTTCGGGATCGACCCCAGGCCGGTGGCGAGCAGGAACGGCAGCCACCCCATACGGGACACCGCCGCGCAGTAGTTGGCCGCGGCGAACGGCACACCGGGGAAGAGGCGCGCCGCCAGCATCGACCGGAAGCCGTGTCTGCTCAGCTGCCCGTCGGCCGCCTTCAGCCAGCGCCCACGGAGCAGCGGGCGCAGTGCGTCCTGCCCCAGCATCCTGCCGAGTCCGAAGGCGATCCCGGACCCGAGGACCGTGCCGGCGAGCGCCGCGACGAGGCCCGCCTGGGCCCCGAACAGGGCGCCCGCCGCCAGATTGAGCAGCGGACGCGGCACGAACGCGGTGGTGCACAGGCCGTAAGCCACGGCGAAGACCATCACGGCGGCGGCGCCGCCGAGTTGCGCGGGCCAGCCGTCGGACAGAATGCGCTGCGGCTCGAAGAGCAGCACGCACGTCCCGGCGGCGGCGAGTAGCGCCACCAGCAGAGTCAGCCGCGACCACGGCGAGAGCAGCACCTTGGTGCAGCGCACGGCGAGGCCCTGCGGGCGGGCAGCGGCAGAGTCGAACATCCGGGGAGACTAACCGACAAATGTGTGTGATCGCCGTATGGTGCGTCTCACGGGCGTCACAGTTCCGGACAGTTCCAGCGGCACGATTCCGGTGTCCCAGTTGCGGCGTCACTGCTCCGGTGTCACAGAATCACAGTTCAGGGGTGCCTTCCATGAGCGTGACCGTCCCGCACAGCGACTTGGCCGACACCGTCATGGAGCGGCTCACCGCGACGTACGCGGCGGCGGCCGATCCACCGCGGGCCGCGCAGACCCAGGCGTACTTGAAGAACGTCGCTCCCTTCCTGGGCGTTCCCGCGCCCCAGCGCCGCCAACTGTCCCGCACGGTCGTCGCCGGGCTTCCGCGTCCCGACGAGGCGGACTGCACGGCGATCGCGCTGCGCTGCTGGCAGCTGCCGGAGCGCGAGTACGCCTACTTCGCCGTGGACTTGCTGCGCCGCCACGTGAAGCTCCTCTCCTCGGGCTTCCTGCCGGTCGCCCGCCACCTCGTGACGACTGTGTCCTGGTGGGACACGGTCGACGCGCTCGCCGCGCACGTCGTGGGCGGTCTGGTCGCCGCCGACCCGGAGCTCAGGGCCGAGATGGACGTCTGGATCGAGGACGAGGACCTGTGGGTGGCCCGCACCGCCCTCCTCCACCAGCTGCGCCACAAGGACACCACCGACACCGAACGTCTCTTCGGCTACTGCGTGCGGCAGTCCGGGCACCCTGACTTCTTCATCCGCAAGGCCATCGGCTGGTGCCTGCGCGAATACGCCAAGACCGATCCGACGGCCGTACGCGACTTCGTCGAGCGGGAGCGCGGACGGCTCGCGCCGCTCTCGGTGCGTGAGGCGCTGAAGAACCTCTGACCGCAGCGGGCTTCGCGGCGGGCTTCGCAGCGGGCTTCAGGGGAGGACCTCATGTGCGGGCCCAGCACGCGGACGTCACGCGGCGCCCGTCGAAAGGCACGAAAAGCATTCGACGTACCCCTGCCCGTCGGCAATGATCTGCGACATGTTCCGGTATGCCTTCCTCGCAGCTCTGACCGCGGTCGCGGTCGCTGCGAAGGCTGCCGTCCTCCTCTGCGCCGCACTTCCTGTCGACGGCGCCCGACGCTGACCCTCCCCGGACATTCCGGCGGACCCCATAGGGGGAGGGTCGGTTCGGCCCCCGGGGTCTTCAGCTTCGAGTTCCGGAGAAGGAACCGCCATGTCCAAGACGGCTTACGTCCGCACCAAACCGCACCTCAACATCGGCACGATGGGCCACGTCGACCACGGCAAGACCACCCTGACCGCCGCCATCACCAAGGTCCTCAGCGAGCGCGGTACCGGCACGTTCGTGCCCTTCGACCGCATCGACCGCGCCCCCGAGGAGGCGCAGCGCGGCATCACCATCAACATCGCGCACGTCGAGTACGAGACCGACACCCGGCACTACGCGCACGTGGACATGCCGGGCCACGCCGACTACGTCAAGAACATGGTCACCGGCGCGGCGCAGCTGGACGGGGCGATCCTCGTCGTCTCCGCGCTCGACGGGATCATGCCGCAGACCGCCGAGCACGTCCTGCTCGCCCGCCAGGTGGGCGTCGACCACATCGTCGTCGCGCTCAACAAGGCGGACGCCGGTGACGAGGAGCTCACCGACCTCGTCGAGTTGGAGGTGCGCGAGCTGCTCTCCGCGCACGGTTACGGGGGTGACTCCGTACCGGTCGTACGCGTGTCGGGGCTGAAGGCGCTGGAGGGCGACCCGCGGTGGGCCGCCGCCATCGAGGCGCTGCTCGACGCGGTGGACACCTATGTGCCCATGCCCGAGCGGTATGTCGACGCTCCCTTTCTGCTGCCGGTGGAGAACGTGCTCACCATCACCGGGCGCGGAACCGTCGTCACCGGAGCCGTCGAGCGCGGCACGGTGCGGATCGGTGACCGGGTGGAGGTACTCGGCGCCGCGACGGAGACCGTCGTCACCGGGCTCGAGACCTTCGGCAAGCCCATGGAGTCCGCGCAGGCGGGTGACAACGTGGCGCTGCTCCTGCGCGGCGTGCCACGCGACGCCGTGCGCCGCGGGCATGTCGTCGCGGAGCCGGGGAGCGTCAGTCCGAGCCGCCGTTTCACCGCGCAGGTGTACGTCCTGTCGACCAAGGAGGGGGGACGGTCGACGCCGATCGCGACCGGCTACCGGCCGCAGTTCTATCTCCGCACCGCGGACGTGGTCGGGGACGTCGACCTCGGCGAAGCCGCGGTCGCACGGCCCGGCGACACCGTCACCATGACGGTCGAGCTCGGTCGCGACATGCCCC
Source organism: Streptomyces sp. Je 1-332 (assembly GCF_040730185.1). Classification (NCBI taxonomy): domain Bacteria; kingdom Bacillati; phylum Actinomycetota; class Actinomycetes; order Kitasatosporales; family Streptomycetaceae; genus Streptomyces; species Streptomyces sp. Je 1-332. The sequence goes on along the minus strand of NZ_CP160402.1, from coordinate 1,120,827 downwards.
TGGAGACGGGCCTCGGCTTCGCGATCCGTGAGGGCGGGCGCACGGTCGGGGCGGGCACGGTGACGGAGATCGGCTGACGTCCGATGCCCGCCTTCTTCGGGGGATCCACCCCCGGGGGAGGCGGGCACAATGGAGCGGTGACTGAGGACGAAAGCGCGGATGAACCCGCGGTTGGACGCGCGGATGAACCCGCGGATGAGCCCGCGGACGAACGCCCGGACGAACGCCCGGACGAACGCGCGGCCGAGGCCATACCCGTCATCAAGGACGTGGACCACGGCACCGCCAAGCTGATGCCGGACGTGGACCGGTCCCGCGCCTGGCTGCTCACGGTCGACGGGGCGCCTCAGTCGTACGTGGATCTGGACGCGCCCACGTACCTCGAGTTCGAGTACGCGCAGCGCCTCGCGCACGTCCTGGACACGGCCGACGACCAGGACGGCCCGGACCACCGGGACCGCCGCCCCCTGGACGTGATCCACCTCGGCGGCGGCGCGCTCACCCTGCCCCGCTACGTCGCCGCGACCCGGCCGGGCTCGCGGCAGGACGTGGTGGAGGCGGACCGGGGCCTGCTCGAACTGGTCGCCGAACGGCTGCCGTTGCCGCCGGAGTCCGGGATCACGGTGCACGGCGCGGACGCGCGGCAGTGGCTGGAGGAGGCGGCCCCGGACAGCGCCGACGTAATGATCGCCGATGTGTTCGGCGGCTCGCGGGTCCCGGCCCATCTCACGTCAGTGGCGTACGCGCGCGCCGCGGACCGCGTACTGCGCGCGGGCGGCCGCTACGCGGCGAACCTCGCCGACGGGGCGCCGTTCGCCTTCCTCCGCTCCCAGCTGGCCACCTTCGCCGAGGTCTTCGAGGAGATCGCACTGATCGCCGAACCGGCGGTGCTGCGGGGCCGCCGCTTCGGCAACGCGGTGCTCGTCGCCTCCCACGAGCCCATCGACGTGAGGTCTCTGTCCCGACGAACGGCGGCCGACGTCTTCCCGGCGCGCGTGCAGGACGGCCCTGCGCTGCGCCGCTTCATCGGCGACGCGAGGCCGGTACACGACGAGCAGGCGGTCGCCTCACCCGAACCGCCTGACGGGGCTTTCAGCATCGGCTGAGGGAGCGACGGGGGCGGGTCGGGCGCGTTGGGCTCACCCGAGCCGTCGGATAGGGGCTTCGGCGTCGGTCGAGGCGGCGGTGGGGTCGACCGTGGGGGCCGCGATGGGTGTCGGGGCCTTGGTGATTTCCTTTGATGACGTGCGGCGCGTCAGATTGCGTACGTCCGGTACGAACAGCACCAGGGCCGTCACCACGACCACCAGCGCCGCGCAGCCCCACAGCGACGTCGAGCGCCCGAAGGCCAGTTCCGCCGGGCCCGCGAGCGCTGTGGCGAGCGGGACCATCGCGATCGAGCCGAACCAGTCGTAGGCGGCGACGCGGGACAGTTTCTCCTCGGGGATCTCCTGGTGCATCGCCGTCATCCAGGAGACGCCGAACACCTCGATCGCGACGCCGCTCACGAACATCACCGCCGCCAGCCCCCACACCGGCAACGGCACCGCGAGCGCCGCCGACGGCGCGGCCAGCGGGAAGACGCAGAGGGTGCCCGCGAGCAGCAGGCGCCGCGGCTTCCACCGCATCATCAGGAACGCGCCACCGACCGTGCCCGCGCCGAACGCACCGAGCGCGAGACCCCAGGGCCCCGCCCCGCCGAGCTCGTCCCGGGCGACCAGTGGCCCGAAGACCGCCTCGGCCGCGCCGACCACCGCCACCACCACGGAGAACTGCGCCACGATCGCCCACAGCCACGGCCGGCCGATGAACTCCCGCCAGCCGTCCCGCAGATCGGAGAGCAGGCCGCCGCCGGGTTCGCGCGCGGGGATGTGGCTCACGTCGAGGAACGATCGCAGCGCTCCCGCCACCGCGAACGCCGCCGCGTCCACCGCGAGCACCCAGCCGGGCCCGATCGCGGCGACCATCAGGCCGCCGAGCGCAGCGCCGCCGAGCCCCGCGCCCTGCATCGCCATGCGGTACAGCGCGAAGGCGCGGCTCACCTGCTCGCCACTGACGGTCGACATCAGCATGCCTTCGGCGGCCGGCCCGAAGAACGCCTGGCCGGTGCCGCCGAGCGCGGTGAGCAGCATCATCGACCACAGCGGAGGCGTGCCGGATATGACGAGCACCGCGAAGACCGCCTGCGAGAGGCAGTTGAGGGCGTTGGCCGCGACCATCACATGGTGGCGCGGAAGCCGGTCGGCGACCGCGCCGCCGATCAGCAGGAACAGCACGAGCGGCAGCGTGCGGGCCGCCGCCACCAGACCCACGTCCCCGCCGTCACCACCCGAGTCGAGCACGGCGAACGCCGCCGCGATCAGGGCACCGTGGCTGCCCAGGTTGGTCACGATCGCGGCGGCGGTCAGCAGGCTGTAGTTGCGGCCGGCCCAGGCGGGGCGGCGCACGGCGGCGGGATTGGTCACCAGGGGACTATCGCCGCCGGAGCACCGACTTGCCAAACCGATTCCGCACGGGGCAGTACCCCACGGACGGCTCAGCGGAGCAGTGGCTCAGGACTCCTCGCGGAGCAGTGGCTCAGGACTCCTCGCCGTCGCCGTTCAGACGTACCGTGCTCAGGATCTTCTTCACCGTCGCGTCGGGAATCTCGTCCTTCACGCCCTTGGCGCCGTACATCGACCAGGCGACGTACTCACCCTCGGCGTTCTTGAAGGCGAACGTCGTGGCCTTGCCGTCCGAGTCGCATTTGTCGGTCTTGGGGACGCCGGACGTCGTGGAGGTCGCGACGCTTCCCTTGACGCCCGACGCGGTGGTGAACGACTCCACCTTGCCGACCTTGATCTTCTTCTTGTCGGCCTTCTTCTGGCCCGTGTAGCCGCCGAAGACCCACCACGCCGAGTCGTTGCGCGCGACGTCCTCGGTGTTCTTGGCGCCGTTCTGGCCCTTGGTACCGACCGTGCCGAGGGACGTGTCGTCCTTCGTGCCGTCCTTGTCGTCGTCGAACGAGCACCACTTCGGCTTGAAGATCGCGGGCGCGGACATGCCGATGAGCGCGCTGCCGTCGCCCTTCTCGCGGTCCTCGAAGCCGATGAAGGTGCCGGGGGTCTCCACCTCCCAGTCGGCCGGGACGTCGAAGGCGGTGCCCCACTTGGGGTTCACGACGACCTGCCAGCCCTTGATCGTCGGCTTCGGGTCGTTGCCCGTGCCGCGCTCGCTGCCGCCCTCGTCGGTCGGGGTCGGCTTCGGGGACGCGGACTTGGCGGGAGTCTTCTTCTCCGGCTTCCCGTCCGCCTCGTCGTCCTTGTCGCCGCCAAGGACGAGGAAGCCCGTGACACCGGCGGCCACCAGGACGGCGAGCGCCGCGACGATCGCGGTGATCTTCGTCTTGTTCCCGTCCCCGCCCTGACCGCCCTGCTGAGGCGGCATGGGCGGCGGCGTCGGCGCGGCCCACTGCGCCTGCTCGGGCTGCGAGAAGGCACCCGAGTGCGGCTGCTGCTGCTGGTATCCCGGCTGCTGATACGGGTTCGGCTGCTGGTACCCCGGCTGCTGGTACGGGTTGGGATTCTGATCCTGCGGGTTCTGCTCGCCCCCGGGCGGCTGCTGTCCTGGCCACATGGGCAGTAACCATAGAGGGGCTTGTGGCCTGATGTCATCGCTGCCCTCGTGGGGGGCGGCGGCACATCGGGTCACAAGCCCCGCCGACGTACGAAACGACTCAGGAAGCCGACGGGTCCCCGTTCAGACGCACCGTGCTGAGGATCTTCATGATGGTCTCGTCCGGGACCTCGTCCTTGACGCCTTTGGCGCTGTAGAGGCTCCAGGCGACGTACTCGCCCTCGGAGTTCTTGAAGCCGAACGTGATGGCCTTGCCGTCCGAATCGCACTTGGAACGCTGCGGCGCGTTCTTGGACCGGGCCCACGCGATGCTGCCCTTGATGCCCGACTTGGTGGTGTAGGGCTTCGCCTTCTCGTCGACGTGGAGGCTCTTCTTGTCCGGCTGCGTATAAGGGCCGTAGACCCACCAGCCGACTTGATTCACGGCGACTTCGTCCGTGTTCTTCGCACCGTTCGCACCCTTGGTGCCCGTGGCCGAAAGCGCCTTGTCCTCGTCCTGGCCGTCGTTGTCGCTGTCGGAGGAGCACCACTTCGACTTGTAGTACGCGGGCGCCGACATCGTGATGAGCGGCTCACCCGTCTCGACGTCCTCGAACGTGACCGAGGACTTCGCGGCCTTGATCTCCCAGCCGGGTGGCACGTCAAAGGCGGTCCCCCGCTTGGGGTTCACCACGACCTGCCAGCCCTTGACGGTGGGCGCGGGGCCGTTGTCGGTGCCGCGGTCGTCGCCCTCTCCCTCCGTCGGGGAGTCCGCCGGGCCGGGGTTCCCGGCGGTTGACTTCTGAGGGGCGGCGGCGTTCTTCTCGTCATCGCCGCCCCCGAGCACGAGGAACCCGGTGACGCCGGCGGCCACTACGACCGCGGCGGCCGCCACCAAGGCGATCACCTTGGTTCTGGAGCCGTTGCCGCCGCCTTGCGGCTGGGGAGCTCCCGGCATGGCAGGCGCGTTGCCCCACTGCCCTTGCTGTTGCGCGTCGGTCTGCTGGTACGGGTTGGGCTGCTGGTATCCCGGCTGCTGGTACGGGTTGGGATTCTGATCCTGCGGGTTCTGCTCGCCCCCGGGCGGCTGCTGTCCTGGCCACATGGCGGGAAACGATACGGGTCATGAGACAGCGTCAGGGCGGCAACCCCTGGTGGGAGGGCCCGGGGTGGGGCGGTTGATCAGGATTTGGACCCGTTGCCGTATTCACGCACCGTGCTGAGCATCTTTTTCACCGTCGTGTCCGGAACCTCCCCGCTTACGCCCTTGGCCCCGAAGAACGACCACGAGACGAACTTCCCCCGGGAGTCCTTGAATCCGAAGGTGATCGCTTTGCCGTCCGTTCGGCATTTCTCCGTCTTCTCGAGGCCGGAGACCGAGGAGGTCGCCACGCTGCCCCGGATGCCGGACCTGGTGGTGTACGACTCCACCGCGCTGGTCTTGATGCTCTTCCGGTCGGGCTGGCTGTACAGGCCGTACACCCAGGTCGAGGAGTTCTCCTTGGCGATCTCCTCCGTGCTCTTCGCGCCGCGGTTGCCCTTGCTGCCGGCCTCTGCCAGAGGCGTGTAGTCCTTGATGCCGTCCCGGTCGGGATCGCTGGCACACCACTGCTTCTTGAGCACGGCGGGTGACACCACTGCGATCAGGATGCTGTCCTCGTCGTCCGCCTCCCCGACGGCGTCCACCCAGTCGCGCGACGTGAGCTCCCACTCCGGGGGCGCGTCGAAGGCGATGCCGCGCTCGGCGTTCACCACCGTCTTCCAGCCCGCGATCGTCGGTTTCGGCCCGCGCCCGACACCGCGGTCGTCGGTTACTTCCGACGTGGCCGGTCCGGGGGAGGCGGACGACCGCGAGGGGTCGGGCTTCGCGTCGTCGTCCTTGTCACCGCCCAGGACCAGGAAGCCCGTCACGCCGGCGGCCACCACGACCGCAGCCGCGGCGACGAGGGCGATGACCTTGGATTTGTTGCCGTTGCCCTGGGGTGCGGGTCCCTGGGGTGCGCCGCCGGGAACGGTGGGCGTGTTCCAAGGCGCGGGCTGCTGGTACCCCGGCTGGTGGTACGGATTCGGCTGCTGGTTCTGCCCGCCCCCGGGCTGCTGCTCTCCTGGCCACATGGGCAGCAACGATAGGTGACCGTGATCTACGCGGCGCAGGGTCCTGGTCAAAGAACGCTACTCGTGGGTAACATTCCGTCCATGAGCGCTGACCAGATGTCGATAGGCGAGATGCTCGCCGCCACCGTGCCGATGGCCCGGACCCTGAACCTCGAGTTCCGGGAGACCACGCCCGAGAAGGCCGTGGTCGCCCTGCCGGATCAGGCGGACTTCCACAACCACGTCGGCGGGCCGCACGCCGGAGCCATGTTCACACTGGGGGAGTCGGCGAGCGGCGCGATCGTGCTCGCCGCGTTCGGCGAGCAGCTCTCGCGGGCCGTGCCCTTGGCCGTCCGCGCCGACATCGCCTACAAGAAGCTCGCCATGGGGCCGGTGACCGCCACCGCGACCCTCGGCCGCCCGGCCGCCGAGGTCGTCGCCGAACTGGACGCGGGGCAGCGGCCCGAGTTCCCGGTGGCGATCGCGATCCAGCGCGAGGACGGCGCCGTGACCGGCGAGATGACCGTCGTCTGGACGCTGCGCCCCAATAACTGAGTCGCGTACGGGCGTTCGCTTGCGTACGTTCATTGAACACAGCGGCGTCACGTCGGCCGGACCACGGGGGTTCCGACCGGCGCGGCGCCGTTCTGCGTGATCCCGTCCTGCCGTTTCGGCCGGCTTTCCGTTCAACTCATTGACACGAGTCAGTAGTGGTCATAGTTTCCGGCCGCCAGGGTTGACGTCTTCAAGGGAGTCACCGCATGAGACGCACGGGACGCACGCGACGCGCAGGACGTGCAGGACGCAAGCGAAGTGCCCGCACCACCCTCACCCTCGTCGCCGCCGCCGCGGCCCTGCTCACCCCACACCTCGCGCAGGCCGCCCCGCAGGACGTTTCCCCGAGGGGCGGTGGCACGCTGGTCCATACGGACGCGGGCTGGCTGCGCGGTGAATCCACCGCCGAGGGGCGGCAGTTCCTCGGTATCCCGTACGCCCAGCAGCCCGTCGGCAACCTCCGTTGGAAGGAGCCACGTCCCGCCAAGCCCTGGCAGGGCGTGCGCGGCGCGACCTCCTTCGGCAACCGTTGCGTGCAGAGCGCGAGTTGGGACCCCGGCTACGAGAACCCCAGCCACACGGAGGACTGCCTCGACCTCAACGTCTACGCACCCAAGGATGTCCACGCACCCAAGGGGCAGCACAAGCCGCGGCCCGTCCTGCTCTGGCTGCACGGCGGCGGGCTCACCGCGGGCGCGGGCGAGGACATCGTGCCCGACACCTTCGCCCGCCGCACCGGCACGGTGGTCGTGACCGTCAACTACCGCCTCGGCGCCATGGGTTTCCTCGCCGGCAAAGGCCTTGACGATGAGGCGTCCGCCCGCGCATCGGGCGACTACGTATCGGGCAACTACGGCATGCTCGACCAGCAGGCCGCGCTGCGCTGGGTGCGTGCCAACATCGGCTCGTTCGGCGGCGACCGGCAGCGCGTCACCATCGCAGGCGAGTCCGCGGGCGGCCGCTCCGTCTGCACCCAGCTCGCATCCCCCACCGCCAAGGGCCTCTACCGCGCGGGCATCGTGCAGAGCGGCGCCTACGGAGACTGCGCCGCCCGGCAGCGCGACGAGGCGCTCGCGCAGGGCACGGCGTTCGCGAAGAAGGCCGGCTGCCCCGACCCGGCGACCGCCCTCGCCTGTCTGCGCAAGAAGCCCGCAGAGGCGATCCTCGCGGCGCAGGGCGGCTTCGACTGGGCACCCGTGGCGGGCGGCGACTTCCTGCCGGTCCAGCCCGAGGAGGCGTACGAGAACGGGACCGCCTCCCGGGTGCCCGTCCTGAACGGCGCGAACAGCGATGAGGGAACGCTCTTCGCCTACGGCCAGTTCGACGGGCAGGGCAAGCCGCTGACCGAGGAGCAGTACCCGGGCGCGCTCACTCAGACGTACGGCGCCGAACTGGGCGCCAAGGTCCTCAAGCGCTATCCCGTGTCCCGGCACGCCTCGCCGACGCACGCGTACGCGGCCGCCCAGGGCGACCAGATGTTCGCCTGCTCGGCGCTGCGCATGGACAGGTCGCTCGCCGACCGCGGCCCCGTCTACGCCTACGAGTTCGCCGACCGCACCTCGCCGCCCTTCGCCTCGATCCGGGACGCGGGCGAGACGTTCGACTTCGGGGCGACCCACGTCAACGAAGTGCAATATCTTTTCAAGCACTTCGGGCTCGCCTCGCCCCTCGACGCGGAACAGCGGGCGCTGGCCCGGCAGATGGTCCAGTACTGGGGCTCCTTCATCCATGGGGGTGCGCCGCGCGCCGACGGCCAGCCCACCGCGCCCGACCAGCGGTCACAGCCGGGCCGGGTGCTCTCGCTGCGGACCGCGTCCGCCGGTGGCAACGCGGTGAGCGGCGCCGTGGCCCGCGAGCACCGGTGCGACCTCTGGGACCGCGAAGGCTCCCGCCCGGCCGACGTCGGCTGAGCGGGTAGGCTGCCCGGCGTGCGCGATCTTGGGGGGAACGCGCACGCCGGGTACACGCACACCAGCACAGGAGGAACCGGCCTTGCACGTCCAGGAATGGCTGGAGACCGTACCGGCCGTCAGTATCTACGCGCTGGTGGGCGTGGTCATCGGACTGGAGAGCCTGGGCATCCCGCTGCCGGGTGAGATCGTCCTCGTCTCCGCCGCGCTGCTCTCCTCTCAGCACGGCGAGCTCAACCCCGTCATCCTGGGGATCTGCGCCACCGCGGGCGCCATCATCGGCGACTCCATCGGGTACGCGATCGGACGCAAGGGCGGCCGACCGCTCCTTGCCTGGCTCGAACGCAAATTCCCCAAGCACTTCAGCGCCGCGAACGTCGGCAGCGCCGAGGAGTCGTTCCAGAAGTGGGGCATGTGGGCGGTCTTCTTCGGCCGCTTCGTCGCCCTGCTCCGGATCTTCGCGGGCCCCCTCGCGGGCGTCCTTCGTATGCCGTACTGGAAGTTCCTCATCGCCAACGTCCTCGGCGGCATCGTCTGGGCGGGCGGCACCACCGCCGTCATCTACTACATCGGTGTCGTCGCCGAGGACTGGCTCAAGCGGTTCTCGTACTTCGGCCTCGCCATCGCCGTGCTGATCGGCGTCGGCTCGATGCTGCTCGTCAAGCGCCGCGCGAAGAAGTCGGCAGCGGCGCGTTCCGAGGCGGCGGCCGCAAGCGATGCGCAGAAGGCGGCGGCCGAGCCCGTCCCCGTCCCGGCCGCCGACTAACGTCGGCCGCCGACTGACGTCACTTGGCGTGGGCGTCCCGGTGGGCCTTGGCCAGCTCCACGTACATCGTGCCGTTGAGGGTGATGCCCGCGCGCTCCTCGTCCGTCAGCGCGCGCCGCACCTTGGCGGGCACGCCCGCGACGAGTGAGCCGGGCGGCACGACCATCCCCTGTGGCACGAGGGCCTGCGCCGCGACCAGCGAACCGGCGCCGATCACCGCGCCGTTGAGGACCGTCGCGCCCATGCCGATCAGGCAGTCGTCCTCGACGGTGCAGCCGTGCAGGACGGCGTTGTGGCCGACCGAGACCCGCTCGCCGATGGACATCGGGAAGCCCGGGTCGACGTGGAGGCTGCAGTTGTCCTGGATGTTGCTGTCGGCGCCGACGACGATCGGCCCGCAGTCCGCGCGGAGCACCGCCCCGTACCAGGCGCTCGCGCCCGCGTTCAGCGTCACCTCGCCGATGAGCACGGAGGTGGGCGCGGTGAAGGCGTCCTGATCGATCTTGGGGTCCTTGCCGCCGATCCCGGTGACGAGTGCCTCGTGGCTCATCGGATTTCTCCATTCGTACGTGTCTCGCGCCTGGCGGAACCGTACGGGACGGGGGCGGGTCCACTGCCCTGTGGGGTGAAGATCACAGCCGCCCCGTGGGGTGAAGATCACAGGGGTACGGGCTCACCGGCGAGCCCGAGGCTGAGTAACGTGAGCGCGTGCCGAAGAACAGGAACACGTTCTCATCCGGGGTCGCCGACTGGCGGCGCCGCGCGACCCAGCGCGCTGTCCACGCGGGCTGGGCCTGGGTGCAGCGGACGGGAGCCGTCACCGCGCAGCGGCCGGGGCGGCTGCGGTTCGGCGCGATCGGACAGGGTACGAAGCTGTCCTTCCCGCAGGGGACCGTCTTCGGCGAGCCGTGGATCCGCATCGGCGACCACTGCATCATCGGCGAGCAGGTCACCCTCACCGCCGGGATGATGCCCGACCTGGACCTCGGGCCCGACCCGATCCTGCGCATCGGCAACGGCGTCGTGCTCGGCCGCGGCAGCCACGTCATCGCCGACACCACCGTGACGATCGGCGACGACTGTTACTTCGGGCCCACGGTGTACGTGACGTCCACGAACCACTCGTACGACGATCCGCAGGTGCCCATCGGCAAGCAGTGGCCGCGCATGGAGCCCGTCGAGATCGGGCCCGGGTGCTGGATCGGCACGAACGCGGTGATCCTGCCGGGGGCGAGGCTGGGGCGCAATGTCGTGGTCGCCGCGGGTGCGGTGGTCAGGGGTGACGTCCCTGACCATGCGGTGGTCGCGGGAGCCCCCGCTCGTGTCGTGCGGACGTGGGACCCCGAGGCTGGGTGGCAGCCGCCCTTGCGGACGCCTGCGCCTGTGCCCATCCCTGACGGGGTCACCCCGGAACAGCTGCTTGCGCTGGGGGAGTTGGAGGGGTAGTTCGCTGCCTTCCTCGGCTGCGGGCGCGTCGTGGCTTGTCGCGCAGTTCCCCGCGCCCCTGACGGGGCGCCCCTTCGCGGGCCCGTCTCAGCTCGCCAGCAACACCGTGCCCACCAAGGCCAGGCCCGCCCCCGCCGCCTGCACCCCCCGCAGTCGTTCCTTCAGTACCGCCCGTGCCGCTACCGCGGTGATCACCGGGTAGGTCGAGGAGAGCACCGCGGCCAGCGTGATCGGGCCGTTCTGGGCGGCGATCGAGTAGGTGCCGTTGGCCGCTACGTCGGCCAGGCCGACGAAGGCGAGAGCCGGAAGCGCCGCCCAGATCAGGCCCATGCCCGTGCCCTCGGGCAGTGCGGCGCCGCCCCGCTTCACGGAGACGAAGAGCGCGGCCCCGCCCGCGGCCACGTTCGTCACGCGCTGCACGAACAGGGCGAGGAACAGGCCGGTGAGGTTGCTCGACGCCTCGGAGATGAGGGCGAGGACCGCGCCGAAACCGAAGGCCGCGAGCAGGGTGAGCAGGACCGCCTGGCGCTGCACGGGGGCGCCGCGCAGTTCGGGGCCGCCCGCGAGCACGATGCCCACGATGGCGACGGTCAGCCCGGCGAACTGCGATACCCCCGGCCGCTCGCCCAGGAAGAGACCCACCGCCACCGGCACGACGACGCCCACGGAGGCGAGCGGCGAGACGACGCTCATCGGGCCGATGGCCAGGGCCTTGTAGAAGGCGAGCATCGCCACCGGGCCGAGCAGGCCTGCCGCCACCGCGAACCACAGTTGAGGTCCCCACTCCGTCCAGCCGCCCGTGGCGACCACGATCACGCCGAGGACGATCACGGCGATCGTCTGCGAGGCGACGACGACCGTGAGCGCCGGGATGCGTCGCGTCAGCAGGCCGCCGCCGAAGTCGGCCAACCCGTACAGCAGGCTGGTGGCCAGAGCGAACAGTGCTGTCATCGAAGATCCTCGCAGTACAGTGTGGTGAACCTTTAGGTGCACCACACCGTAGTTCACTATCCTGAACTCTGTCATCCAAAATAATGGACGGAATGTGTCGGATCTCGATCAGCTCACCCAGTCCCTCGCCCGGAATCTCAAGAGGTGGCGCTCGGAACGGGGTTTCACGCTCGACGCGCTCGCGGCCCGCGCGGGCGTCAGCCGCGGCATGATCATCCAGATCGAGCAGGCCAGGACCAACCCCAGCGTCGGCATAACCGTCAAGCTGGCCGACGCTCTCGGTGTCAGCATCACCACGCTCCTCGACTACGAACAGGGATCCCACGTCCGGCTCGTGCCGCCGGAGCAGGCGGTGCGGATGTGGTCCACGGAGGCGGGCAGCAGTACGACGCTGCTCGTCGGGACCGAGGCGCGCGGGCCCTTCGAGCTGTGGGCGTGGAAGCTGATGCCCGGCGAGGGCAGCGACTCGGACGCGCACCCGCCGGGCACCATGGAGCTGCTGCACGTGGCCGCGGGTGAACTGACGCTCTTGGTGGACGGCGTGGAGCATGTCGTGCCCGCCGGGTCGGCCGCGTCGTTCGAGGCGAACGTGGGGCACGGCTATCACAACAAGGGTGCCGTGCCGGTCGAGATGACCATGTCGGTGTCGGTGCCCCCGGCGCACGCCTCGTCGTACTGACTCCCGCCGGTTCTTGGCCGACCGGCTCCTGGCCGACCGACTCCTGCCGGAGCCTGTTAGCGTGCGGCCATGCGTGCACCCATGGGAGATTTCGACGTCGTCCGCCCCGCGCCCGAGGCCATCGACCTCCTGGTCGCGCCCGTCGCCGAAGCCGTGCGCGGATGGCGCGGGACCGTGCCCGCCGAGCAGGTACTCCACGTCGACACCGACCCGCAGTGGGCCGACACCGCCACCTTCGTGGAGCACTACGGCCAGGACATCCTGGAGCAGTCCGCGAACTGCGTCGTCGTCGCGGGCAAGCGCGGCGGCGAGGCCTCGCTCGCCGCGTGCCTGGTCCTGTCCACCACCCGCGTCGACGTGAACGGCGCCGTACGCCGTCAACTCGGCGCCCGCAAGGCCTCGTTCGCCCCGATGGACACGGCGACCGGCGAGACCGGCATGGAGTACGGCGGCATCACGCCGATCGGCCTGCCCGCAGACTGGCCGCTGCTCGTGGACGCCGCCGTCGTCGACCTGCCGTACGTCCTGATCGGCAGCGGCAGCCGCCGGGGCAAGCTCATCGTGCCCGGCAAGGCGTTCGCCGAGCTGCCCAACGCGGTCGTGCTCGAAGGGCTCGGCGTCGCCGCCTGACGCGCGCGGGCCTCACGCGCCGTTCACCGGCAGACGCCCTCCGCGCGCAGCCGGGCGATGTCGTCCGCGCCGCGCCCCAGCTCCCCGAGGATCCGCTCGGTGTGCTCACCCGCGGCCGGCACCGGATCCATGCGCGGCGCGACGCCACTCAGATTCGCCGGCGGCACCAGTGCCTGAACGGGGGCCGGGCTGCCCGGAATCGCGACCTCCCGCCACCGGTCGCGTTCGGTGAGAGCCGGGTGGTCGAGGAACTCCGCGACCGAGTTGACGCCCGCGTTGGCGATGTTGGCGCGGTCGAGCAGCTCCATCGCCTCGTCGCTGCCGAGTTCGGCGAAGCGCGTGGAGATGATCGCGTCGAGTTCGTCGCGGTGCGCGACGCGGTCGGAACCCGTCGCGAACCGTGGGTCGTCGGTCAACTCGGGCCGCCCGACGACCTGCTCGCACAGGGCCGCCCACTCGCGCTCGTTCTGCACGGACAGCAGGACGTCCTTGCCGTCGGACGCGGTGAACGGGCCGTAGGGCGCGACCGTGGCGTGCCGGGCGCCGACGCGGGGAGGCTGGGTGCCGCCGTACCGCGTGTAGTAGGCGGGCTGGCTCATCCACTCGGCGAGCGCGTCGAAGAGCGAGACCTCGACGGCCGGTGCGCGTCCGGTGGTCGCCCGGGTGAAGAGCGCGGAGAGGATGCCGCTGTAGGCGTACATGCCGCCCGCGATGTCCGCGACCGAGATCCCCGCCCGCACCGCCTCGTCGGGCGTGCCGGTCAGCGAGAGCAACCCGGTCTGGCACTGCACGAGCAGGTCGTACGCCTTTCGGCTCGCCCAGGAGCCGCTCGTGCCGTATCCGCTGACGGTGCAGGGGATCAATGAGGAGTAGCGGGCCTTGAGTTCATCGGCGCCGAGGCCGAGCCGGTCGGCGGCGCCGGGGGCAAGGTTCTGCACGAACACGTCGGCGCCCGCGAGGAGTTCGTGCAGGATCGCCCTGCCCTCGTCGGACTTGAGGTCCAGGGTGAGGGACTCCTTGGAGCGGTTGAGCCAGACGAAGTAGCTGGCCTGGCCGTGCACCGTGGTGTCGTAGCGTCGGGCGAAGTCGCCACCGCCGGGACGCTCGACCTTGATCACGCGGGAGCCCAGGTCGGCCAGCTGCCGGGTGGCGAAGGGAGCGGCGACGGCCTGCTCCAGGCTGACGACGGTGATGCCCGCCAGGGGGAGGTGATCGGCCGGTCGGTGGTGCGCCGTCGCCATGACTGCCCTTCGTCCGCGGGTGCTGCCTGAGTCTGTACGGTCACACAGGAACCGCGTCAGCGGTGGGTCACCGTCCCGCGCGATGCGAGTCCTGACCGCGGCGCCGGGTGCGCGCTCGGCGGCGGTCGTCGTTCACCTGATGCTCATGAGTGTCCGCACCGTCGGCCTCGCGGTCATCGTGCGCAGTTCAGTCGGGGCCAGCACCGTGCTGTGAGTACTGCTGCTCAGCGTGCCGACGATCCTTCAATCCCTGGCCTCGGTCACCCTCCCCGAACGGAGCCGGATCTGTCATGCCCTCGACATCCGCTACCCCCTCAGCATCCGCTGCCCCCTCCGCACCCGCCCCCAGCGCGTACGTCACCTCCATCGCCGACTCCGAGGAGCAGATCCGGGCCGCCCAGCGGCTGCGGTACCGCGTCTTCGGCGAGGAGATGGGCGCCACGCTGCACACCCCTTTGCCCGGACATGACGTCGACGCCTACGACGCCCTGGTGGACCACCTGATCGTCACCGACACCGCCACGGGCGAGGTCGTCGGGACCTACCGTCTGCTGCCGCCGGGGCGGGCCGAGAGGTCCTACTCCGACAGCGAGTTCGACCTGCGCGCCCTCGAAGGGCTGCGATCCTCCACCGTCGAGGCGGGCCGCTCCTGCGTGCACCCCGATCACCGCTCCGGAGCGGTCATCAACCTGATGTGGTCGGCGCTCGCCCGCTACGTCCTGCTCTCCGGCCACCGCTATCTGGCGGGCTGCGCATCGGTGCCGCTGGCCGACGGCGGCAAGGCGGCCTCCAGTGCCTGGCTGCTCGGCACGTCCAAGCACGCGTCGCCGCCGGAGCTCAGGGTGCATCCCCGGCGCCCCTGGGCGCCCACCGCGCCGACGGTGGAGCGGCCGGCCTACGCCGACCTGCCGCCGCTGCTGAGGGGGTACCTCCGCCTCGGTGCGTGGATGTGCGGGGCGCCCACGCACGACCCCGAGTTCGATGTCGCGGACTTCTTCGTCCTCCTCGACATGGACCGGCTCGGCGACCGATACCGCCGCTACTTTCTGGGGGAGACCCCATGAGCCCCGCGGCAGCCCCGGCGGCGCTGTGCACCCCGGCCTGCGTCACACGCTCGGCGCCGGAGGTGCCGCCGGCCGAACTGGCCCGACGGTACGCCGCGTTGGCGTACGAGATCGGCGTCGGCGTCGCCCAGGGGGAGCGGCTCGCCCGGCCCCGCGTGCTGCGGGCGCGGGCCCGGGGCATCCTGGGCGCGCTCGGCATACGCCTTGAGGTGGCGACGGAGGAGCCGGAGTCGGAGCCGGAGCGGCTGTCCGTCACCGGTTCCCGTCCCGGCACCCTCATCGTCGCCAACCACATCTCCTGGCTCGATGTCGTCAGTCTGCTCGCCGTCGAGCCGGTGACCGTCCTCGCCAAGCGGGAGGTGGGGCAGTGGCCGGTCATCGGGGCGCTCGCCCGGCGGGCCGGGTCGCAGTTCATCGACCGCGACGGCCTGCGCCAACTTCCCCGTGCCGTCGCCGATCTGGCGTCGACCCTGCGATCGGGCCGCTCCGTCCTCGTCTTCCCGCAGGCCACGACCTGGTGCTCCGTGGCCGGTGGCCGCTTCCGGCGGGCCACGTTCCAGGCGGCGGCCGACGCGGGCGCCCCCGTGCGGCCGGTGACCATTCGCTACTACCGGCACGGCAGGCGCAGCACCACCGCGGCCTTCCTGGGAGAGGAGACGTTCGGCGCCTCGCTGCACCGCGTGGCCCGCGCCCGCGGCCTGACCGTGCGGGTCACCGCTCGCGCCCCGCTGCGCGGAACCGACCGGCGAGAACTGGCCGCCGAGGCTCAAGCGGCGATCGTGGCCAGTGAGGCGGTCGTGGCCGGTGAGTTGCCCGCTCATCATGTCGGGTCCGCTGAGCGGTAGTCCCCCGAGGAGCCAGCTCAGGAACGGCCGAGAGGCCTGGCCGGTGTGACGTCGCGGACATGGGCCACGCCGTCGAACCACTCCGCGAGGGAGTCGCCGGACAGATGGTGGTCCGCGTCCTCGCGGGCGTCGTAGAAGGGGCCGACGAGGCGCGTCTTGACGGGGGCGCCGAGCCAGGCGTTCACGGACGCGGGGCGCTCTGCGCGCAGGTCCAGGAAGTACGCCGACAGTTCGGTCGCGCCGAGTACCGCCTCCGCGAAATCAGCGGGTGGTACGGGATAGTCCGTGCCGTGGTGGAAGGTGAGCCCGATGGATGCGTAGCCGGTGCCGAAGTGTTCACGCAGGTGGCCGCCCGCGTTGCGGTGTGTCTGGGGACCGGGCGAGGACACCGTACGGGGGGCGCTGACGGCCGTGTGGGCGAGGCCGCCCCAGTAGACGGTCTTCTGCCGGGTGTGCTCGTGCCAGCGGATGATGTCGTCGGCGATGGCCCGTTCGTTCTCCGCGAGTCCGCCGCCGTACGGCGGCGACTGCGAGTCGAGCGCGGCCAGTTGGACGGGGTCGTGGGGGTTGCGTTCGTTGTGGGCGCGCATCCAGCGCAGTACGTCGAGGATTTCCTCGGTCCGCAGGAAGGGGCGCGCTTCGGAGAGCAGTGCTTCCGGGTCGCCCGCACCGGTGAGGACGTACGCGTCGAGGCCCAGCCGCGCCGGATCGTCCCCTTCGAGTGCGAGCGAACGGAACCCCCGCTCCTCGACCAGGAGTCGCAGCATCCGGTGCTGGACGACGGACAGTTCATGGGTGGCGCGGGATCCCACGCCGAGCGCGACGATCTCGGCGTCCGCCACCGCGTCGGCCAGCGGACGCAGATCGTCCAACCCGGCTTGTGGGTCAAGGGCGTTGATGGGGGTCGCGTGCTGGAGCAGCCAGGCGGCTGCCGCTTCCGTGGCTGCTTCTGATGTCCGGTTCATGGGAACAGGCTCGTACCTGAAGTTTGGTTGAGGTCAAGCGTGCCGCGTCGGTCGTGTGTCACGGGAACTCGGCACCCTCCCCGGCCGACTCCTGTAACAGACGCGGGCGCGATGGTCCCGCGCTGTCGCGTTCACGAGTGTCAGGAGAGCGGCGATGAGC
This sequence comes from Streptomyces sp. Je 1-332, assembly GCF_040730185.1. Classification (NCBI taxonomy): domain Bacteria; kingdom Bacillati; phylum Actinomycetota; class Actinomycetes; order Kitasatosporales; family Streptomycetaceae; genus Streptomyces; species Streptomyces sp. Je 1-332. Next base: position 1,103,927 of record NZ_CP160402.1, on the reverse strand, counting down.
GATCGCCCCCAACTGTCCCTGCTCTGCGGGTTCCTCGCGCTGCTCGCGGTGGTCTTCGCGGTGTCGTACGCCGTGGGGGCGGCCGTCGGACCGGACGGACCGGACGGACCGGGGACGCAGCGGACCGGGCACGAGACCGAGCGTGGGACCGAGCACGGGACGGAGAGCGGGACCGACACGGGCCCCGGCGGTCATGGTGGCGGCGGGGCTCATGGCGGCATGGGGGACACGCACTCCGGCGACGGCCGATGAGCGGGCCCGCAGCTTCGGGAGCAGTCCTCGGAGGAGCCCCCGTAGGCAAGAGTGATCGTGAACCCAAGGCCGGTGCGGACCGCCGGAGGCTGCTGCGGGGTGCGGTGGCCGGGACGCTGGGTGCGGCCGGTCTCGCCTCCGCGTCGGTGCACCCGGCGCGGGCGGCGGAGCGGGGAGCGCCGGGGCAGGACGGCGCGACGCCTGTGAGCGTCGCCGTGCTGCTCTACGACGGATTCACCGCCCTGGACGCGGTCGGCCCGTACGAAGTGCTGTGCCGCGTACCGGGCGTGCGCGTGACGATGGTCGCCCGGCGGGCGGGCCCGGTCCGTACCGACACCGGGGAGCTGACGCTCGTGGCCGAGCGGGCCATGGGCGACGTCGATCGAGCCGACGTACTGCTGGTGCCCGGCGGCGGCAACCGCGGGACCGTCGCGAGATGGAGGACACCGACGCCCACCGGTGGATCCGGCGCATCCACCGCCACTCCACATGGACCACCTCGGTCTGCACCGGCTCCCTGATCCTCGGCTCGGCGGGCCTGCTCCGGGGCCTTCCGGCCACCACGTACTGGGCGTCGCGCCCGTATCTGGAGAAGGTCGGCGCCGTCTACGCTCCCGGCCGCTTCGTCGAAACCGGGAAGATCATGACGGCGGCGGGTGTCTCCGCGGGCATCGACATGGGCCTGCACCTCGCGTCCCGCCTCGCCGACGAGAAGGTCGCCAGGGCGATGCAACTGGCCGTCGAGTACGACCCGGATCCGCCGTACGACACGGGCAGTCCCGAGAAGGCCGACGCGGAGACGGAGGCGCTGGCCCTGAAGCTCCTGGAGGACTCCGCTCGCTGACGCCCGGCCGGCTTCCTCCGGCGCGGGTGAACGGTCCGGGGTCATCTTGCGTACCCGTCTGTGAACGGAGTGGCGCGAATGCAAGGATGGCCCCGCCATGACTGCTGGGTGGTGTTCTCGCGCGGTACGGGCTGCGGTGTTCGCGGCCGCCTGTGTGCTGCTCGCTGCCCTGGGGCACGCCATGATGTCGGGGACCTCGGTGCCCTGGTGGACGCTGGGTGCCGGAGCCGTCGGAGTCGGCGGTACGGCGTGGCTGCTTGCCGGGCGGGAGCGGGGGCTGCCTCTGGTCGTCTCCCTCGCGGTGGCGGCGCAGGCCGCGCTGCACTCGGGGTTCTCCCTGGCCCAGGCCGCCGCGCGGCCCTCTGACGGGGTGCCGCTCGTGCGGCGGTGGGCGCAGCACATGCTGTGTGCCGCGCCGATGCCCGACGCGGGCGCCACGTCCATGCCCGCTGGGCCCGCCATGCCCGCGTCCCCTACGGGCTCCTCCATGGAGCACATGGACCACATGGGCGGCGGCCACGACATGAGCGGCATGTCGCCGACCGGCATGCTCGCCGCCCACCTTCTCGCCGCCCTCCTCTGCGGCCTCTGGCTCGCGCACGGCGAACGCGCGGCCTTCCGTGTCGGTCGTGCCTTCGCCGGGTGGCTCGTCGCTCCGCTGCGGGTGCCCCTCGCGCTGCCGAGGCCCGCGCACCGGCCTCGCGTCCGGCCACAGCGCCACCGTTCGGCGGGCCGGCCGCGGCAGTTCCTGCTCGTGCACGCCATCACTTCTCGGGGTCCGCCCGCCGGGACCGCTGTCGCCTGACAGCTGGTTCCCCGACGCCGTTCCGCGCGCCACGCCGCGCGGCCGGACGGCTCGGGCATCGGTCGTACGCACTCTCGCGCGGCCGTACCCCCCTCACCGGACCCTCCGGACGCACGTACGCCACGTACACCCCACGTACGTGTACGTGCGGCGGGCCCGGGTCCCGGATTCCCGAGAAGGACACCAGGTGATCATTCCTGCCCTGCCCAGCTCACCCGACGAGTCGATAACGGCCTGGGCACTCGCCGCCCGCGCCGGAGACCCCGAAGCGGTCGAGCACTTCGTACGCGCCCTGCACCGGGACGTCCGCCGGTACGTGACGTACCTCGGTGGCGACCCGCAGGCCGCCGACGACCTGACGCAGGACACGTTCCTGCGGGCCCTCGGCAGCCTGCACCGTTTCGAAGGGCGCTCGTCCGCCCGTACGTGGCTGCTCTCCATCGCCCGGCGCGCGGTGATCGACAGCCTGCGGCACGCCGCGGCCAGGCCCCGCCTCTGCGACACGGACGACTGGCAGTCCGCGGCGGAGCGGGCCCAGCCGAGGGGCCTGCCGGGCTTCGACGACGGCGTGGTCCTCACCGACCTGCTCGCGACGCTGCCCGACGAACGGCGTGAGGCCTTCGTGCTCACCCAGCTCCTCGGGCTGCCGTACGCGGAGGCCGCGTTGCTCACCGGCTGTCCGGTGGGCACGGTCCGCTCGCGCGTGGCGCGGGCCCGGATCTCGCTGATGGAGCGACTGCGAGAAGCCGAACACCCCGCGCTCGCGGGCGCCGCGGCCTGACGCGCCGCCGCCCGGACGAGACGCCGGGCGGCCGTGCGGCCAACTCCGCGCGCGGCCCGCACTCCGCGAAGGCCGTCATCGACGCCGCCGCCTGGGGCTCAACTACCCTCCGGCGTAGGTGATTCGGTGAGCGGCGCGCACGAAGAAGTCCCGTGCGGACCTTCCGTGGCGGCAGATCGTCCCAAGGCCTTGCGCTGCGCCGGAGTGAGGCGGTCCGGTTCGGCATGGCGCAGGGCTTCGGTCACGCGGGCCGGGGACCAGCCGAGGGCGGCGGCCAGGTGGTCGGCCGGGAGAGGCGCACCTGCGTGCCGCAGCGCGGCCAGCACGGTCAGCGCGTCGTCGACGGCTCCGGAGCCGCCGTTCATGTCATCGCTGAGGGTGGCGAAGAACTGGCCCATGTTCGCGAGTCTGGTCCCCGCGGGTGTCGCCGCGTCGAGGACTTCGACTCCTCGATGCGCCGTCTTCGCCCACATCGCGTGCTGCTGCGCGCTCGTCAGCCACGCCCGGAGCCAGACGTCGTCGTCGATCACGTACCGCTCACGACGGTGCCCCGGCCGCCGCTCGCGGCGGATCACCCCGAGGCCTTCCAGATAGCCGACGGCCAGGGATACCGAAGCGGGGCTGACCCGCAGCCGCTGGACCAGGTCCGCGGCGGTGAGGCTGCCGGAGTCGTCGGTGATCAGACACGCGAGCACCCGCGCGGCCATGCGGGGCACCCCGGTCCTGACCATGAGCGCCGCGAGGTGCTCGGCGAAGTCGCGTACGGCATCGGGGTCGCGACCGTACGCGTCGGGAGGCGCGGCAGGACCGCGGCGCGTGACACGGCCGCGCCTGCGGGCCCGTCGTCCGGTGGCGAGGTGGGCGTGGTCGACGCGGTACCGCTCGGGACCGCCGTTACGGGCCACCTCACGGCTGATCGTGGATGTCGGCCTGGCCATGCGCCGGGCGATCTCGGCGTACCCGAGCCCTTCGGCCAGGCCCGCGCCGATCTGCCGACGGTCCTCGTGGGTCAGCCTGCCTCCCGGCATGAGCGTCGCCCTCCTCGCGTTCTTGCGTTCATGGGCAAGGCCATTGCAATGAACCCTCGTAATTCCTTACGGAGTCCCCATAGTCGCCCAGTAGTTCATTGAAGGCCCATTGAACGCAACGTAGCTTCGCCGGTATCTGCACGGATACGGGGAGGAGTTGGCGTGACGACGACGAGCGAGGACGTCGTGCTCGATGTCGAGGGGCTGCGCATGCGCTACGGCACGGTCGACGTGCTGCGGGACGTGACGTTCCGGGCACGGCACGGCGAGGTGCTCGCCCTGCTCGGGCCGAACGGGGCGGGCAAGACCACCACCATCGAGATCATGGAAGGGTTCCGCGTGCGCTCGGCGGGCCGGGTCCACGTGCTCGGCACGGACCCGGCGCTCGGCACCGAGGCCTGGCGTGCGCGCATCGGGGTCGTCCTGCAGTCCTGGCGCGACCACGGCAAGTGGCGGGTGCGTGAGCTGCTCGCGCACCTCGGGACGTACTACGCGCCCTACTCCACCGGCACGATCCGGCGGCCGTGGGGCACCGACGACCTGATGGCGGCGGTAGGCCTGACGGCGCACGCGGGGAAGAAGATCAAGACACTGTCCGGTGGGCAGCGGCGCAGGCTGGACGTGGCGATCGGCATCGTGGGCCGCCCCGAACTGCTGTTCCTGGACGAGCCAACCGCGGGTTTCGACCCGGAGGCCCGGCGGGAGTTCCACGCACTCGTCCGCCGTCTCGCCGACGAGCACGCGACCACGATCCTGCTCACCACGCACGACCTGCACGAGGCGGCCAGGCTCGCCGACCGCATGATGATCCTCTCCGGGGGACGGATCATCGCGGACGGTTCACCGGACGACCTCGCGCGGCGGATCGCGGGCGAGGACGAAGTGCGCTGGACGCGCGGCGGGCGGCACTTCGTGAGGTCGACGCCCGAATCGACCGCGTTCGTGCGCCAGTTGTTCCACCAGTACGGCGACGAGGTGGGCCAACTTGAGGTCCGTAGAGCCTCGTTGGAGGACACCTATCTGGCGTTGGTACGGGGCGCGGAGGCGGCCGGGGTGCGCGGGGCCGACCAGGCGGTCGTCCGGTGAACGCGGCGAGCGTGGCGCTCCGCGCGGGCTCGGCCCGTGGCCTGATCGAACTGCGGCAGTCGTTCACCAACGGCGGCGATGTGCTCTCGCACCTGCTCTGGCCGGTGCTGATGCTGACCTTCTTGTTCTTCATGAGGGACACGACGTTCGGCACGAGCGGGCTTCTGCTCGGCACCCTCGCCCTGCCGAGCATCCTCGGCATGAACGCGGCGATGGGCATGGTCAGCATGAGCCAGGCGCTCACCGCCGAACGCGAGGACGGCACCCTGCTGCGCGCCAAGGCGACGCCGAACGGCATGCCGGGTTACCTCATCGGCAAGGTCGTCTCCGTGGCCGGCGGCCTACTGGCCGACCTCGCGATCCTGCTGATCCCCGGCATCCTGATCGTCGAGGGCCTCACGCTGGGAGGGCCCGGCTCGTGGCTGACGCTGACCTGGGTGCTCGTCCTCGGCATGGTCGCGACGCTGCCCATCGGGGCGGTCCTCGGCTCGGTGTTCACCAGCGCGCGCAGCCAGGGCCTGATCCAGCTTCCGGTGCTCGGCATGATCGCGATCTCCGGCATCTTCTACCCGATCACCGCCATGCCGGACTGGCTGCAATGGGTGGCGCAGGCGTTCCCCGTCTACTGGCTCGGCCTCGGCATGCGCTCTGCCCTGCTGCCGGACAGCGCGGTCGGCATCGAGATCGCCGACTCCTGGCGGCACTGGGAGACCGCCGGGGTGCTGGGAGCCTGGGCGGTGCTCGGCCTCCTGGTGGCGCCGATCGTGCTGCGCCGGATGGCACGCAGGGAGTCGGGTTCCAGCGTGGCCCGGCGCCGGGAGCGGGCGCTGCGGCGGGTGGGTTGACCCTCCGCAGTCCCCGCACCGCCAGCGGATCGCTACAGCATGGGGAGTTCGATCGCCGGGCAACGGTCCATCACCATCTCCAGGCCCCCGGCCCGGACCCGCTCGTAGGCCGCCTCGTCGATGACGCCCAGCTGGAACCAGACCGCCTGCGCCCCGATCGCGACGGCCTCATCGGCGGCCTGTCCCGCGAGGGCGCTGTTGAGGAAGACATCGACGACGTCGATCTTGAAGGGCACGGCGGAGAGGGACGGGTAGCCCTTCTCGCCGTGCACCGTCTCGGCCTTCGGGTGGATCGGGACGACGCGCTTCCCGTATCGCTGCAGGACGCCGGCGACCCCGTACGCCGCTCGTTCCTGGTTCGTGGACAGGCCCACGACCGCCCAGGTGTCTCCGAGCCCCGTGAGGATCTTGCGCACTGTTGCCGGATCGCCGTACACGTCCCGCTCCTTCTGCCGCCGTTGGTCGGATGACTGCGCGAAGACGCGTACGTCAGACGTTCACGCCGAAGTCCGACGCGATGCCGCGCAGTCCACTGGCATAACCCTGGCCGACCGCGCGGAATTTCCACTCCGTACCGTGGCGGTAGAGCTCGCCGAAGACCATGGCGGTCTCGGTCGACGCGTCCTCGGAGAGGTCGTAGCGGGCGATCTCCACGTTGTCGGCCTGGTTGACCACGCGGATGAAGGCGTTGCGGACCTGGCCGAAGCTCTGGCCGCGGTTCTCGGCGTCGTGGATGGAGACGGGGAAGACGATCTTCGTGATCTCGGCGGGCACCTGTGCCAGGTTCACCTTCACGGCCTCGTCGTCGCCCTCGCCCTCGCCCGTGAGGTTGTCGCCGGTGTGCTCGACCGAACCGTCGGGGCTCTTGAGCTGGTTGTAGAAGATGAAGTGCTGGTCGGAGACGACCTTGCCCGAGTCGTCGCACAGGAGTGCGCTGGCGTCCAGGTCGTAGTCCGTGCCGGTGGTCGTGCGGACGTCCCAGCCCAGGCCGACCAGGACGGCGGTGAGGCCCGGGGCCTCCTTGCTGAGCGAGACGTTGCCGCCCTTGGCCAGGGAAACTCCCACGATGTCCTCCTGAAGTCCTGAGGTGATGTGCGTACCGGCCGTGGTCAGGGCCGGGCCGTAAAATCTACATCACTGTAGAAGTAGCTGGAGTGCCGCGTCCCGAACGCCGTGTCCCGATACAGCACTCCTATACAGCGCCCCGTTACGATGTGGCGCTTTCCGAGTGGTCGTCAAGAGAGCCGTCGAGGCAGCCGCTGAGGCGACCGTCGAGCCGGACCCCCATGCGGCGAGCTCTCGCCGGGTTCTACTCCCCGCCGAACTCCGCGAGTTGGGCCACGAGGCCGCGGACCAGCGCGTCGAGCCCCGAGGTGAAGGCATCCTCGGCGCGCCCCGCCTTGTCGCCGCCGACGGCACTCTCCAGGGCCGCCGCCAGGACAGGCACCCGCGGCGCGTGCCCCGCCGGGTCGATCATCAGCGGCGGCGCCACGAGGTCGAGCGCCGAGCCGAGGAGGAAGGACTCGACGCTGGTCAGCGCCGCGACGAGCCGCTCCCGCGGCCAGCCGCCACGGGCCAGCGCCGACACCACCGTCTCGTACATGGCGAGCGTGGCCGGAGAGCTGATGGTCGTGGTGGCCAGCAGGTCGATGGAGTGCGGATGCCTGGCGAAGGCGTCGCGGTACGAACGGGCCCACGCGGCAAGGGCTTCGGGCCACGGCTGCGTGTCGAAGGCGGAGACGTCCATCTCCTCGACGATCAGACGCCGTACGCCCTCGATGACCTCGGCGCGGCCGTCCAGATGGTTGTAGAGCGAGGCGGTCTTCACCCCGAGCCGCGCGGCAAGGCGGGGCAGGCTGAACGCGGCGGGCCCCTCGGCGTCGATCATCGCGAGGGCCTCTCGCGCTATCAGATCCGCGCTGAGCAGCGGTATGCGCGGTCTCCCTCTGCCCATGGCCTGGCAACTCCCGTCTCCGGATGGGGCCTTCACAGCCACCCGGGTGCAGAGTACGGTCCTGCCCAGCCCGGACTAAAGGCTTTAGCTTGCTTGGAGTGCCCGCGTGACCGCACCCACCCCCCGCGCCGCCAAGGGCCTGAGCGGCGGCGCCGTCGGCACCGGCGGCCTCGTCTTCTTCGTCGTGGCCGCCGCCGCGCCGCTGACCGTGATGGCCGCGGTGGCCCCGCTCGCGATCGGCATGGCGGGCCGGGCGGCGCCCCTCGGCTACCTGACCTCGGGGCTGCTGCTCATCGTCTTCGCGGCGGGATTCACCGCGATGAGCCGCTTCGTCCGCAACGCGGGGGCCTTCTACGCCTACATCGGCCGCGGGCTCGGCCGCCCGGCGGGAGCCGGAGCCGCGTACGTCGCGCTCTTCTCGTACAACGCCATCGAGGTCGGACTCCTGGTCGCCTTCGGATGGTTCACCGAGTCCGGGTTCGAGGATCTGACCGGGGCCCGCGTGGCCTGGTGGATCTGGTCCCTCGCCGGGCTCGTCGCGATCGGTGTGCTCGGCTATCTGAAGGTCACGCTCAGCGCCAAGGTCCTCGGCGTCGCCCTCGTCCTCGAAGTCCTCGTACTCCTGGTCTTCGAGGCCGGGTTGATCGCGCACGGGGGCGGACCGCAGGGCCTCGACCTCGGCACGCTCTCGCCGCACCACCTGGGAGAGGACGGGGTGGGCGGCATGTTCGTGCTCGCCGTCGGAGCCTTCGTCGGGTTCGAGGCGACGGCCATCTACGCGGAGGAGGCACGGGAGCCGGAGCGCAGCGTGCCGCGCGCCACCTACATCGCCGTCGCGTTCCTCGCGCTCTTCTACACCTTCACGGTGTGGATGATCATCAACGCGTACGGATCCGGCCGCGCCCAGGCCGTCGCCCAGGGGGAGGGAGGCGCCGACATGGTCTTCACCGCGACCGAGCGGTTCGCCGGCGCCTGGGTCGCCGACTCCATGCACGTCCTGATCATCACCAGCGCGTTCGCCGCGACCCTCGCCTTCCACAACGGCGCCGCCCGCTACTTCTACGCCCTGGGCCGCGAGGGGCTGTTGCCGCGCCGCCTCGGCACCGTGTCCCCGAAGACGCGGGCACCCGCCACGGCGGTCATGGCGCAGTCCGCCATCGCGCTGGCCGTGGTCGCCGTGACCCTCGTCAGCGGCGCCGATCCTTACACCGTCACCTTCCTGTGGAGCAACGGCTCCGGCATCCTCGGCGTGATGCTGATGCAGGCGCTCGCCGCGCTCGCGGTGTACGGCTTCTTCCGGCGCGACCGCAGGGGCATGCCCGCCTGGCGCGTGGTCGCGGCCCCGCTGACGGCCTGCGCGGGCCTCGCGGTGCTGATCGTCCTGGTGTGCGCCAACCTCGATCTCCTGACGGGAGCTTCGGGCGGCGTCAACGCCGCGCTCATCGCGCCGCTGCCCGTGCTGTTCGTGGCGGGAGCGGCACTGGCCCTGCGGATCCGGCGGCGAGAACCGAGGGCGTACGAACGGCTGACGACAGTGGACGCGGAGAACGTATGAAGCAGGAGCGGGACAACATGGCGGACGAGACCGCGACGCGGGTCTTCCTGGGGCGCGTGCGCACCGGAAGCGACGGGCGCCCGGACACCACGGCACTCGCCGTGCGCGACGGACGTGTCATCGCGCTCGGAGAAGAGGCCCGCGAGCTCGCCGAAGTGGCGGACGAGGTCGTCGAGTTGGGCGACGGGCTGCTCCTGTCCGCCTTCGGCGACGGGCACGCCCATCCCCTCTTCGGCGGTCGGGAGAGCTTCGGCCCGCAGATCAAGGACCTCACCTCGGTCGACGCGATCGTCGCGGAGGTCGGCCGGTGGGCCGACGCGCACCCGGACACGGAGTGGATCGTCGGCGCGTCCTACGACCCCGCGCTCGCGCCCGACGGCGAGTTCGACGCCCGGTGGCTGGACGCCGCCGTCACCGAACGGCCCGTCGTGCTGCGGGCGTACGACTACCACACGGTGTGGTGCAACTCGGAGGCGCTGCGCCGGGCCGGCGTGCGGGACTCGACGCCCGACCCGCGCCTCGGCTGGATCGTCCGGCGCCCCGACGGCACGCCCATGGGCACCCTGCGCGAGTGGCACGCCTGCGACCTGGTGCTCGACCAGGTGCCGGCGCGCGAGGAGGCCGAACTGGTCGAAGCGGTGCGCCGCGCGAGCCTGGCGTACGCGCGAGCGGGCATCACCTGGGTGCAGGACGCCTGGGTCGAGCCGGAGATGGTCGACGCCTATCTCGCGGCGGCCCGGCACGACGCGCTGAGCGTCCGCGTCGACCTGGCCCAGCGCGCCGATCCCGACCGCTGGCGCGAGCAGCGCAAGCAGTTCGACGCGGCACGGGCGCGCGTGGCCGCCGAGGGAGGTCCGCTGCTGTCCGCGCGCACGGTGAAGTACTTCAGTGACGGCGTGATCGAGGGCGGTACGGCGGCCCTGCTCGACCCCTACCTGGACGCGCCGCACAGCTGCGGGATGCCCGTGTGGGAGCCGGGCGCGCTCGCCGAAGCGGTGTGCGCCTTCGACGCCGACGGCTTCCGGACGCACATCCACGCCATCGGCGACGCGGGCGTACGGGCGGCGCTCGACGCCGTGGAGGCGGCGGTCCGCGCCAACCCGGCCTGGGACCGGCGGCCGGTGATCACCCACGTCCAGCTCGTCGACCCGGCCGACCTGCCGCGCTTCGCCGCACTCGGCGTCATCGCCAACTTCGAGCCCCTGTGGGCGCAGCCCGACCCGCTCCAGACCGATCTCTCCATGCCGCGGATCGGGGCCGAACGTTCCGACCGGCAGTACCCGATGGGGGAGTTGGCGCGTGACGGGGCGCGCATCTCCTTCGGCAGCGACTGGCCCGTCAGCTCGTACGAGCCACTTGAGGGCATCCAAGTCGCCGTCACCAGGCGCACGTTCGACGGAGCGCCCAAGGACGCCTGGACCCCGCACCAACGCCTCACCGTGGAACAGGCGCTCGCCGCCGCCACCAGCGGTGTCGCCCACCAGGCGGGCGCGGACGACCGCCTCGTGCTCACTCCCGGCGCGCCCGCGGACCTGGTTCGGCTCGCCGCCGATCCGCGCGCCGTGGACCCGATGGCCATCCGCCACGTACGGGTGCTCGGCACGTGGCTGGGCGGGGTCCCTACCTACCGGGTGGAACAGGAGTGAGGGGCAGGACGATGGCGGTGACCGCGATGCCGTCGCGGATCAGCCAGCTGCCCCGGAAGCTCGTCAGCTCGCGCCCCGCCACCGTCGGCCCGGGGACGAGGAGCTGTGCGGTGAAGCCGCCGTCCGGGCGCAGCTCCACCCGCGCCTCCTCGAAGCCGAGCCAGCGCCCCGTGAGCGGGAACCACGTCTTGTAGACCGACTCCTTGGCGCTGAAGAGCAGCCGGTCCCACGGAACGTCCGGATGCCGGATGCCGAGCTCGGCGAGGGCCGCGCGTTCCGTCTCGTCCGAGGCCAGCTTCAGGACATCGGGGTCGAAGAGCGGAGTCGCAGGCTCCGCGTCGACGCCGACGGAGGCGACCGCCGACGCGCGGGCCACGACGGCGGCGCGGTATCCGGCGCAGTGCGTCATGCTGCCGACGATGCCTTCGGGCCAGCGCGGCGCGCCCTTGGGCCCCGGCAGGATCGGCACGGGCGGCACGCCGAGCTCGGCCAGCGCGGTGCGGGCGCACTGCCGGACCGTGGCGAACTCGCGGCGCCGCTTGTCCACGGCCCTCGCCACGGCCGCCGCCTCCTCGGGAAAGAGGTAGGGATCGGCCGGGTCCTCGCGGGTCTCCACCACGGTCACGGGCGCCGTGGCGAGCAGCGGCCCCAACGTGGCGCTGGGCCAGGGGACTTGGCGTACGCGATTCGAGGGTGACGTCACAACGGGTCACCGTACCGGGGTTGCGCCCCGGGCGGGGGCCTACCCTGGCGGGATGCACGACGAGTACCGCACAGTGGCCCGCGAGGCCGTGCACGAGACCGAGATCAACCGCTCGCGCTTCCTGTGCGCCCTCGCGCCCGCCGCCACGGAGGAGGAGGCGCAGGACTTCGTCGCGCGCATCCGCAAGGAGCACCCGTCCGCTTCGCACAACTGCTTCGCGTACGTCATCGGGGCCGACGCCGGGGTGCAGAAGGCGAGCGACGACGGTGAGCCCGGTGGCACCGCCGGTGTGCCGATGCTCCAGATGCTGCTGCGCCGCGACATGCGGTACGTCGTCGCCGTCGTGACCCGCTACTACGGCGGGGTGAAGCTCGGCGCGGGCGGTCTGATCAGGGCCTACGGAGGAGCGGTCGGCGTGGCGCTCGACGCGGTCGGGACGCTGACCCGCAGGCGCTTCAGACTGGCCACCGTCACGGTCGACCACCAGCGCGCGGGCAAGATCCAGAACGATCTGCGGTCGGCGGGGCGCGAAGTGCGTGACGTGCGCTACGGCGACGCGGTGACCATCGAGATCGGGCTGCCCGACGCCGACGTCGAGGCCTTCACGGCCTGGCTGGCGGACGCGACCGCCGGCAGCGCCGTGTTCGAGCTCGGGGGAGAGGCGTACGGGGACGCCTGACGCCGGGCGGGTGCGGAGGCGCCTGACGCCGGGCGGGTGCCCGAGCCCAGGCGTGGATGCGTGCGAATGGGTAGAATTCGGGCATGGGAGAGCGGCCTGTGGCGCCGACTGCGCCCGAACTCGTCATAGAGACCGATACCGGCTCCACGGTGATGAGTCCGAGCCGGGACTATCACGTCGGGCGCGATCCGTTGAGCGACATCGTCATCGACGATGCCCGGGTCTCCTGGCACCACGCAGTCCTGCACGTCGAGCTCGACCACTGGACGATCGAGGACGAGCACAGCACCAACGGCACGTACGCCGACGGGCAGCGCGTCCAGGAGTGGGGCGTCGGACCGGGCAGTGTCCTGCGCTTCGGGAACGTCACGGACGGCCCCCGCGCGGTGCTCGTCGGCCATGAGCCGCCCTCGCCCGCGGCGCCGGCCGCTCCCGAGCGTCCCTCAGCCGTTCGCACCCCGTCGGCCACCGGTACCTTCCGGCAGCCGACGACCGTGCGCCCGCTGCCCGCCCGTACGGTCCGCATCGGACGCGCCGCCGACAACGACCTGGTCATCGACGATCTGGTCGTCTCGCGCCGCCACGCGGAGCTGCGGGTTCTCGCGGACGGCACGTACGAGATCGTCGACCTCGGCAGCCACAACGGCACCTACCTCAACGGCCAGCCGGTCGGTCGCGCCCCGGTCGCACCCGGGGACATCGTCGGCGTCGGCCACCGCGCGTACTGCCTCGTCGGCGACGAACTCCAGGAGTACGTCGACACCGGCGAGGTCTCGCTCGACGTCCAGGAACTGACGGTGGCCGTCGACCGGGGCCGCAAGACGCTCCTCGACAAGATCACCTTCCCCGTGGGGGAGAAGTGCCTGCTCGCCGTGGTGGGCCCCAGCGGCGCGGGCAAGTCCACGCTCCTGAACGCCCTCACCGGCCTGCGTCCCGCCGACGACGGCACGGTCCTGTACGACGGCCGCGACCTCTACCGCGACTACGCCGAGCTGCGGCAGCGCATCGGCCTCGTGCCGCAGGACGACATCCTGCACGCGCAGCTCACCGTGCGCCGCGCCCTCGGATACGCCGCCGAACTGCGCTTCCCCCAGGACACCGAGAAGGCGGAACGCCGGGCCAGGGTCGACGAGGTCATTCGCGAACTCGGCCTCGAGCAGCGCGTCGACCAGCCCATCCACAGCCTCTCCGGCGGTCAGCGCAAGCGGGTGAGCGTCGCACTCGAACTCCTCACCAAGCCGTCCCTGCTCTTCCTCGACGAGCCGACGTCCGGGCTCGACCCCGGTATGGACCGCTCCGTGATGCACATGCTGCGCGGTCTGGCCGACGACGGCCGTACGGTCATCGTCGTCACGCACAGCGTCCTGAGCCTCGACGGTTGCGACCGGCTCCTCGTGCTCGCCGCGGGCGGCAGGATCGCCTACTACGGGCCTCCCCAGGACGCGCTCCCGTTCTTCGGCTTCGAGGAGTGGCCCGAGGCGTTCGAGGCCTTCGAGGGTGACCGCGACCGGGACTGGGCCGGGGAGTACCGGCGTTCGCCCTTCCACCAGCAGTACATCGTCAACTCCTCGGCGCAGCCGCCGCTGCCGCAGGGGGGCGGGGGCCCGGTCGCGGCCTTCGAGCCACCGCCCAAGGCGCAGAGCTGGGGGTCTCAACTGTGGACGCTGGTGCGGCGGTACGCGGCCGCGCTCGCCGCCGACCGGACGTTCCTGGCCATCATGATCGCGCTGCCGTTCGTGATGGGCGCGATGGCGCGTGCGCTGTCCGGGAGCAAGCTGACGCAGGAGACGGCGATGAACGCGCTGTTGATCCTCTGCGTGGGCGGTGTCCTGACCGGCGCGGCCAACGCCGTGCGGGAACTGGTCAAGGAGCGTGTCATCTACCGCCGCGAGCGGGCCGTCGGACTCTCCAGATCGGCGTACCTGATGTCCAAGGTCGTCGTCCTGGGAACGATCACCATCCTGCAGGCCGTCGTGCTGACCCTGGTGGCGCTGCTCGGCGTGGACCTGAACGCGCCGGGTGGCAAGGGAGTGCTGCTGCCGCCCCTGGTCGAGATCACGGTGGCGGTGGCGATGCTGGCGTTCACGGCGATGATGCTGGGGCTCCTCGTGTCCGCTCTGGTGCGCAAGGAGGAAGTGACGATGCCGCTGCTCGTGCTGCTGGCCATCGTCCAGGTGGTGTTCTGCGGGGCGCTCCTGAAACTCCACGGGGTGCCAGGGGTGGAGCAGCTGGCGTGGCTCGTGCCCTCCCGGTGGGCGCTGGGCGCGATGGCGGGCACGATCGGCCTCGGCAGGATCGTGCCGGGGGAGCTGACCGCCGATCCGCTGTTCCGTCACTCCGCGGGGATCTGGCTGCTCAACATGGGGATGTTGCTGGCCCTCTCCGTCGTCTTCGGATACGTGGTCGCGAGGCTGCTGAGACGGCATGAACCGGCGGTGATGCGGAAGTAGCGGCGGGCGCGGGGACGCGGGGCGCGGGGGCGCGAGGTGCGGGGGGCGCGGAAGACCAGGAGCAAGCGGAAGACCAGGAGCAAGAAGGCAGAGGATCTGGAGCTGGAGATCGGGAGAGACGAGATGACCACTGCGGCGGACTTCCGCCCCACCCATGTCGTTCCCCGGGACGGGCTGCCCGCCTGGGAGGCGCCGGACGTGAACCGCCCGACGGCGCCGCTGGACGCGCTGCTGCCGGTGCAGCTGGTCGACAGGCTCGGCGACTGGGCCCGCATCGTCTGCGCGAACGACTGGTCGGCCTGGGTCGACGGCCGCCTCCTGATCGCCGTACCCCCCGACCCGCCGGCCGCGGGGCACCCCCTGACCCGCACGGCGGACCCGGCCCCGCTCCTGGCGAGGACCGAGGAGGCACTGAGCCGCTACCGCCGGGCGACCGAGGAACTGGCGTCCGGCGCCCTCGACGGCGAGACCTTCCGAAGCCGGACGCGCGGACAGCGGGTCGGCGTGGTCGTGGACGGCGAGTCGATGTGGCTCTACGACGCCGACCACGAACGCTGGGTCCACTGCGACGGGGCCCGCCTGAGCACGTACGCCACGGGGGAGGGCCCGAGCGCCGAGGGCGGGCCGCCTCCGGAGCCGGAGCCGAAGCAGGCGGCGGGCGCCTCCGCCTCCGCCGCCGCGGGCAGCGGGCCGGTGGACGGGCCGGGGCCCGCGGAGCCGACGCAGGTGGTCGAGGCCACCCAGGCTCCGGCTGGGGGCGGTGTCGAGCCTGCCCGCCGGGTACGGGATGTGAGCAGCGGCGATACGGATTCTGGTCGCGCGGTGAGTCCGTCGGAGCCGACGCGCGTTGTCGAAGCTGCCCAGGTTGAGGGTGATGAGGAGCTCGCGCGCTGGGTGCGGGACGTGGGCGGCGGCAGCGATGCGGGTTCTCGGGGCGCGTCGAGTGGGCCTGAGCCGACGCAGGTGGTCGAAGCCGGGGCCGGCGTGGGTCGGGGTCCGGGCAGTGAAGGGTTCGGGCCCGCTGCGTACCGCCAAGAAGAAGGCCCCCGCCGCGAAGACTCCCCCGCCCCCGATTCGTACCCCGAAGAAGCCACCCGGCGTATCCCGCCCGTCACGGGTGATCGCGGGGCCGCCGCTTCGGGGCGGGGTTCGTGATGGGGGTGTCGGGGGCCAGTAGTCATGCCGGGCGGCCCTCCGAGCTGGTGGGGGCGCAGATCGCGGGGTATCGCGTCGAGAGCGAGATCGGGCGTGGGGGCATGGCTGTCGTCTACCGCGCCAAGGACCTGCGGCTCGACCGGACCGTCGCCCTGAAGCTGCTCGCCCCCGAGCTCGCACGCAACGACACCTTCCGGCAGCGCTTCACGCACGAGTCACGCGTCGCCGCCGCGATCGAGCATCCGCACATCGTGCCGGTCTTCGAGGCGGGCGAGACGGACGGCGTGCTCTACATCGCCATGCGGTACGTCCCCGGGCTCGACCTGCGGCATCTGCTCGACGGCTCGGGCCCCCTCCCCGTCGGGACGGCCCTCCGCATCGCCGCCCAGGTCGCCTCCGCGCTCGACGCGGCCCACGACCACGGCCTGGTCCACCGCGACGTCAAACCCGGCAACATCCTCGTGGCCAAGGGCACCGACAGCGACCACCCGGAGCACGTCTACCTCACGGACTTCGGTCTGACGAAGAAATCGCTGTCACTGACCGGCTTCACGACGGTCGGCCAGTTCGTCGGGACCCTCGACTACGTGGCGCCGGAGCAGATCTCGGGCCGCCCCGTGGACGGCCGGTGCGACGTCTACAGCCTTGCCTGCGTCGTCCACGAGACCATGGCGGGCGGGCCGCCCTTCCAGCGCGACGACGACATGGCGCTGCTCTGGGCCCACCAGTACGACCAGCCGCCCCCGCTGACGGACAAACGCCCCGACGCACCCGCGGCCCTGGACGGAGTTCTCGCGAAGGCGCTGGCCAAGCGCCCCGAGGAACGGTACGGCTCCTGCCTCGAATTCGTGGCCGCACTGCGCACCGCGGCCACGGGAAGCGCGGCGGGGCACACCCCCACGCGGGTGGACCTGCGGGTCGCGGGAGCCCCCGCGGACCCGAAAGCCCCCGCGGACCCGGGGGCGCCTCCGGACCCGCCGGACTGGGCGCGGCCGGTCTTCCGGCGGCTAGGAGGGGGCTAGGAGGGGGAGGGGGGCAAGGAGGGGGAGGCTAGGACGGTGAGGAACCGTCCTGCCGCACCTCACCGCGGCGGTGGACCGGACGCGCGAGCAAGCCGCCGATGAAGCCGGCGACCAGACCCCAGGCCACGGCGAGGATCAGCGCCATCCCCAGTTGCGGATGCAGCTTCACCAGGCCGGACAGGCCGCCGCCCAGATCCCCGATGCCCAGGAGCGAGAGGCCGTAATGGGCGGAGACGCGGGCGAGCAGACTGACGGCGAGCACGGTGAGGGTCAGCGCCACCGCCATGTGCACGGCGTGCTGCCAGGCCCGCATCCGGGCCGGTGAGCGAGCCGCCATCAGGAACGCGGCCCCCAGGACCAGGACCGCCGCCACGACGAGCAGCCACCACACCCGGCCGTCGTAGTCGGAGAGCGTCCGCAGACTGAGCGTGGAGTCCTCCGGGGTACGCAGTACGTCGTCGAGGACCTTCGGCATGGGCAGGCCGAACGGCCCGTCCACGCGGCCCTCCCAGGACGCGCCGAGCCCGATGGTGAAGGCGAGCCAGACGAGGTTGGGCAGCCCGAGCAGCAGCACCGCGAGCGTCTGCGCCGCATGCCCCTTGGTCACTGCCACGACCACGCCGACGACGAACCCCAGGACGACGTACGCGAGCAGCAGAACCACCATGGCGTGGGCCGCCGGACGCACCGACTCCTGGAAGCGCACCAGGCGGCCCGGCAGCGGCGCCCCACGCGAGACCAGCAGCGCCACGGCGAGGACACCCGCCAGCCACAGCAGCCCGAAGAGGATGGTCAGCGGGACGTCGGTCTCGAAGCCGACCCTGGGCGTCGCTCCCAGGACGTCACCGATGTCGGACGCGGCCCCTTCCCCGAGCGAGATCGTGAACCGATGGCGGGCCAGCAGGCCGAGGCCGATGAGCAGCAGTACCCACAGCACCGCGAACCGCCCTGCCCAGCCGGCCAGCTCCCTGGTGTCGGCGACAGCCCGGTGCCGCAACGGCCTGAGGAACCCGGCCGCGACCACCAGAGCTCCGGCGAGGGTGACCGAGAGGGGGAGCACGGAGAGCCCCGCGTTCGTCTCGGCGATCGCTCCGGCGTCACCGGAGAGCCCCACGGAGCCGCCGACCGCCATCACTACGACGGCCGCTACGACGCTGGGGAACGCGCCGCCCGGCAGGTCCGCCGCCCCGGCGGCCCACAGGCCGAGCGCGGCGACGACGGCCATGGCCACCAGCGCGGCGAGCACGGCGAGCAAGGCGTGGATCCAGCCGTGGGGCGCCCGACCGGGCGGTTTCTGGTCGCTCACGTTGTCACGCTAAGCAGCGCGGCGGCGCTCCGCCCCTCGGGAGGGCCGACCGCGTCGGCTCGGGGGCCCCGGGGAATCTCGCGTGCCCGGGGGCTCTCGCGCGCTCGCGGGAAGACTGCGCGCTCCCGGGAAGCGGGACACGCAAGCGGGCCACACAATGGGCGCGTAACGGAAGAAAACGTACGCAGTGGTCACCTACGCAGTGGTCACCCAGGCAGGGAAGAAGTGTTCGTGAGCGCCGAACCGCCGTCGTCAGGACGCCCCACAGGACCCCCGTCCGGCCCCCTCTCGGGCCCTTCGCAGCCCGGCGCGACCCAGCCCGGCGCGACCCAGCCCGGCGCGACCGAGGCCGGTTCGACGGGTTCGACGCCACCGCCCGGCGGGGACCGCGCCTCGGGCCCGCCGAGTGGCCCACCCGGTCCGCCCGACCGCCCCGGTCCGCCCGGCGGGGCGAGCCCGGAACCGGGCCCCGGCAAGGGTCCCGGGCCGGAACGCCCCTGGTGGAAGTCGGCGCCGCGCGTGGCGGCCATCTCTCTGGTGATCGTGGCCGCAGTAGCGCTGACGGTCGTCCTCACGCGGCCCGACGGCACCTCGAAATCCGGCGGCGAGGTCGCCCTCCAGCCCGCGGGCAAGCAGGGGCCCGACCCCTTCACCGAGTCGACGGCCCGGGACGACGCGACGCCGGCCTCACCGAGCGCCCTGCCGAGCTCATCGGCGTCGGCCCACGTGACACGCGGCGTCGACGGCGCGGCCCCCGGCCTCTACGGCGGGACACGCAAGGTGGGCAGCTGCGACGTGGAGAAGCAGGTCGCCGCCCTCAAGAGGGACCCGGCGAAGAACAAGGCCTTCGCGTCCGTCCTCGGCATCGACGCCTCCGCGGTGCCCTCGTACCTGCGCGCGCTCACCCCCGTACAGCTGCGCCTGGACACCCGCGTCACCAACCACGGCTACCGCGACGGCGCGGCCACCGCCTATCAAGCCGTCCTTCAGGCCGGCACCGCCGTGCTCGTCGACGACCGCGGCGTGCCGCGCGTGCGCTGCGCCTGCGGCAATCCGCTGCTGCCGCCCGTCGCGCAGAAGAGCACCCCGAAGCCGACGGGCGACGCGTGGCCCGGCTACAAGTCCTCGAACGTCGTGGTCGTGGCTCCGGCCACCGAGGTCGTGAACACCTTCGTCATGTACGACCCGAAGAGTGGCGACTGGTTCGAACGTGACAAGGGCGACACAGGGGCGGGCGACACGAAGACGCCGCCGCCGGCGAACCTGCCGTCTCCGTCCCCGTCCGTCTCGCCGTCCGATGCGCCGTCATCGGCGTCCCCCGCGTCCCCGTCCCCCGCTGACTCCCCCTCCTCGGGCGAGCCCTCATCGCCGCCCGAGTCGTCCGCGCCGCAGGCGCCTTCCACGGAGCCCGAGCAGGAGCAGTCGCCGGCACCGGAGTCCCCGCAGCCGCCGTCCGCACCGGTGACAGATGGAGGTTCGTGATCGAGCAGGGGCCGACAGGCGCTAGCGTGGTGGGTGCTGTCGGCGAGGCCCGTGCTGGGGCGGTGCGGGATCCGGGGCACAGGAGGGGAGAGCGAGCATGCGGGCCGGAGCGGCGTCTTGAGAATTCTGCACACGTCCGACTGGCATCTGGGGCGGGCGTTCCACCGCGTGAACATGCTCGGCGCCCAGGCCGACTTCGTCGGTCACCTCGTCGCCACCGCGCGTGAGCGCGAGGTGGACGCCGTCGTCGTGTCCGGGGACGTGTACGACAGGGCGGTGCCGCCGCTCGCCGCCGTGGAGCTCTTCGACGACGCCCTGCACCGGCTCGCGGACCTCGGCGTCCCGACGGTGATGATCTCCGGCAACCATGACTCGGCGCGCCGCCTCGGTGTCGGAGCCGGACTCATCGGGCGCGCGGGCATCCACCTGCGCACCGCGCCCGCCGCCTGCGCCGACCCGGTGGTCCTGGCCGACGGCCACGGGGACGTGGCGTTCTACGGCCTGCCCTATCTCGAACCGGCCCTGGTCAAGGGCGAGTTCGGCGTGGAGCGGGCCGGACACGAGACGGTGCTCTCCGCCGCCATGGACCGGGTGCGCGCCGACCTTGCCGACCGGACGCCGGGCACCCGCTCCGTCGTCCTCGCCCACGCCTTCGTCACCGGCGGCGAGGCCAGCGACAGCGAGCGGGACATCACCGTCGGCGGGGTGGCCGCCGTGCCGTCCGGCGTCTTCGACGGCGTCGACTACGTGGCGCTCGGCCATCTGCACGGCAGCCAGGCCATCAGCGAGCGTGTGCGCTACTCGGGTTCCCCGCTGCCGTACTCGTTCTCCGAGTCCACGCACCGCAAGAGCATGTGGCTCGTCGACATCGGCGCCGCCGGGGAGATCGAGGCCGAGCGGATCGACTGCCCGGTGCCGCGGCCGCTCGCCCGCATCCGCGGCGACATCGAGACGCTGCTCGCCGACCCGGAGCTCGCGCGGTACGAGGAGGCGTGGGTCGAGGCGACGCTCACCGACCCGGTGCGCCCCGACGACCCCATGGCCCGCCTCTGCGAGCGCTTCCCGCACACCCTCAGCCTCGCCTTCGACCCGGAGCGCACCCCCGAGGACCCGGACGTCTCGTACGCCCAGCGTCTGAAGGGCCGCAGCGACCAGCAGATCGCGGAGGACTTCGTGACCCATGTGCGGGGCGCGGGTCCCGATGTGCGCGAACAGGCGGTGCTGCGCGCGGCGTTCGACACAGTCCGCGGCGACGACACCGAGCGGGAGGTGGCCCGATGAGGCTGCACCGGCTGAGGATCACCGCGTTCGGCCCCTTCGGAACCACCCAGGACATCGACTTCGACGACCTCTCCGCCGCCGGGCTCTTCCTGCTGCACGGGCCGACCGGCGCGGGCAAGACGTCCGTCCTGGACGCCGTCTGCTATGGCCTGTACGGCTCGGTCCCGGGGCCCCGGCAGGGCAGCGGCCAGGGAGTGACGCTGCGCAGCGACCACGCGGGGCCCGGCGTGCGGACCGAGGTGTGCCTCGAACTCACCGTCGCCGAACGCCGGTTGGAGGTCACCCGGCAGCCGCCGTGGGAGCGCCCGAAGAAGCGCGGCACCGGCACGACCACGGAGAAGGCGCAGAGCTGGCTGCGGGAGTACGACGCCGCCGCCGACGGCGGCGCCGAGTGGAAGGACCTCAGCCGCTCCCACCAGGAGATCGGCGAGGAGATCACGCAGCTGCTCGGCATGAGCAAGGAGCAGTTCTGCCAGGTGGTGCTGTTGCCGCAGGGCGACTTCGCGCGCTTCCTGCGGGCCGACGCGGAGGCCCGCGGCAAACTGCTCGGGCGGCTCTTCGACACGCGTAGGTTCGCCGCGGTCGAGCAGCGGCTCGCCGAGCAGCGGCGCGACGCCGAGGGCGCGGTGCGGGAGGGGGACGGGGAGCTCCTCGCCGACGCCCACCGGATGCAGCAGGCCGCCGGGAGCGACCTCGAGGACCTGGAGCACGCGCAGTCGCCGCTGCCCGGTCTGTCGCCCGGCGATCCGGGGCTCGTTGGGTCCGTCCTCGCGTGGGCCGCCGTCGCCCGGACCAACGCCCGCGAACGGCGCACGATCGCCGGGAGCGCCCTCACGGCGGCGGAGTCCACGCAGGCCGCCGCCGGGCGCCGACTGGACGACGTACGCGAACTCGACCGGCTGCAGAGGCGGTTCGCGCAGGCGCAGGAGCGGGCCGGCAGCCTTCAGGAGCGCGCCGAGGAACATGCGGGGTTGCAGACGCGGATGGAGCGCGCCCGCAAGGCCGAGACGGTGGCCCCCGCGCTGGGACTGCGCCGGGCCACCGAGGAGGAGCACCGCCGCGCGAGCGCCGAGGAGGCACGGGCGCGGGGGCGGCTGCCCGCCTCGTTCGCCGACTCCGGCGCGTCGGGGCTCGCCGCCGCCGCGCGCAAGGCCGCGGAGGAACTCGGCGGCCTCGAATCCGCCCGGCGCGCCGAGCGCCGCCTCGCCGAACTCGACACGGAGCGCGCCTCCTTGGAGCGCGAGGAGCGGTCCGACGACGAGCTGCTTCGCGACGCGGCGGGCTGGCTCGACGGCTGGGACGCGACGCGCACCACACTCCAGGAGCGCATCGAGTCCGCCCAGGACGCGGCCACCCGCGCCGAGCAACTGGCGGGCCAACTGGATCCCACACAGGGCAGGTTGGACGCGGCCCGGCGCCGCGACCGCCTGACGCAGGAGGCCGCCGCCGCGTACGAACGTGCCCTCGCGGCCCGTGAGCGTGCCACCGAGGCCCACGAACACTGGCTCACCTTGAAGGAGCAGCGCCTCACCGGGATCGCGGCGGAACTGGCCGCGGGCCTGTCCGACGGCGTCCCCTGCGCGGTGTGCGGCGCCACCGAACACCCCGCGCCCGCGCCGAAGTCGGCGGGCCATGTCGACCGCGCCACGGAGGAGTCGGCGCTCACCGACTACCGGCGGGCGGAGGAGCTGCGCGCGCAGGAGGAACGGCGACTCGGCGAGGTACGGGAATCGCTGGCGGCGGCCGGCGCGGCGGCGCTCGGGTCGTCCGCCGAACCCTCGACGCCCGAGGAATCGGATGCCGCTGCCGCCCCCCAGGGGTCATCGGTCGGGCAACTAACCGCCCTCGTCGATGAGTTGCGAGGCGAACACGCCGAGGCACGCAGCCGGGCATCCGGGCTGCACGCTGCCAGGGAAGCCCTCGCTCAGGCCGAGCGTGAACACGAGCGCAGGGTCGCCGTGCAGCAGGAGGCCGCCGTCCGGGCAGCGTCCCGCGCCACCTTGCGGGACGGCCTCGACCGCGAACAGGCAGCCCTGGGCGTCGAGTTGACGCGTGCGCGAGGAGCAAGCGACAGCGTCGCGGCCCGAGCATCCCAACTGGAGCGGCAGGCCGCGCTCCTGACCGAGGCGTCGGAAGCCGCACGCGTCGCCGACGACACCGCCCAGCGGCTCAAGGACGCCGACGCGCGACTCGCCGACGCCGCCTTCCGCGCCGGATTCGAGACGCCGGGGGCCGCCGCCGACGCTCTGCTCGACGACGCGCGCCACCGCGAGCTCCAGCACCGTATCGACGCGTGGCGGAACGAAGAAGCGGCGGTGCGTTCCCTCCTGGCCGAGCCCGACGCCGCCGCCGCGGCCCAGCAGCCCCAGGCCGACCTCCCGGCCGCCCAGGAAGCCGCCGAGCGGGCCGACCGACGGGTCCGCGCGAGCGCGTCCGCGCTCGACGCGGCCACGCGGCGGTGCGCCGAACTCGACCGGCTCTCCGAACGGTCGGCCGCCGGCGCCCGGCGCCTCGCGCCGCTACGCGCCGAGTACGACCGCGTGGCGCGGCTGGCGGGTCTCGCCGCCGGCACGTCGGCGGACAACGAACGCAAGATGCGCCTGGAGTCCTACGTCCTCGCGGCCCGGCTCGAACAGGTCGCGGCCGCGGCGACCGCACGGCTGCGGCGCATGTCCTCGGGCCGCTACACCCTCGTCCACTCCGACGACCGCACGGGGCGCGGCCGTTCGGGCCTCGGCCTGCACGTGGTCGACGCGTGGACGGGCCGCGAGCGCGACACGTCCACGCTCTCGGGCGGCGAGACCTTCTTCGCCTCGCTCGCCCTGGCGCTCGGCCTCGCGGACGTCGTCACCGACGAGGCGGGGGGCGTAAGGCTCGACACGCTCTTCATCGACGAGGGCTTCGGCAGCCTGGATGACCAGACCCTCGACGAGGTCCTGGACGTCCTGGACTCCCTCCGCGAACGGGACCGCAGCGTCGGCATCGTGAGCCACGTCGCGGACCTGCGACGACGCGTCCACGCGCAGCTCGAAGTGGTCAAGGGGCGGGCCGGATCGGTGGTAAGGCAGAGGGGGACCACCGACTGATCCGCCGGTTGGCTTGAGTGACTACCGCTCCAAGCTCGCGGCATCGCAGAACACCGACAGGCCTGGCCCGTCGTGATCCCGCCGCAGCTCCTCCGGGGAATCCGCTTCGAGTACGCGGTCGACCCACCAGCGGGTCTCTGAGGCGGGCCACGGATCGAAGAAGAACTCCTGTGCGTGCTCCTCGCTGGTGTCGCGGCACACGAACCGGAACCTGATGCGCTGCACGTCGAGCGGACCGAGACGGTGCAGGTAGCGCTGACCGGGCATGTCCGCGAGCCCCACGGTCCGCAGCAGATCCGCGTACAGCAGACCTTGCCGTGTCTCCGCGCCATCGGCCCGAACCGCACCACGCGGTCCCAGACCCGCGACGACTTCCTCTTCACGTCCGCCACCGTCACCACCTCAGCGGGCTGCACCGGACGATGCCGCCTCGGTGCGCTCGACGAGCCACCCGTACTCACGCGTGGCATCCTCCAGCAGCTCTCTGTGGATGTACGTGCCGGCGCCAGCAGATGGTGGCCGACGCCCCCAACTATGTTTGCAGGGAGGGGGGTCGGCGCGCGTCGACGACGTGCGGGGGCGTCGCGGATCGACAGTGAAGCGGGCGCAGGGGTGATCGCGGTGGTCACAAGGTTTCCAAGAACCGGCAAGGAGGTTCTCCGCGGCCGAGAAAGTCGGGGTAGCAGAGCGTCGGCTCGGCGCTCGGAGGCATGGACGAGACAGCAGCGACCCCTACACCCACGCCCCCGGGTACCGAGGTGCTGGGCGTGACGAAAGCACCGCAGGGTTCCCTCTTGATGTTGCCGTCGGTCAGAGTGACGGAACTCGGCTTGTCCGCCACCGGGGTGATGGTCGCCGTGCCCACGGATACGTTGTCCGCCCCCTCAGTACGCCTGCGGCGCCGATCCACGCCGCGGACCCCGGTGCCGAGCCCTTGGTTAGCGCAACGCTGCCGCAGCCCGCGACGCTTCGTGTTTGCATCCGAGCAGCAGTTGGCGGCTCGCCACTGGCGTGCGCGTCTCAGCCAAAGGCCGACCCGCCTTGATCATCACCCGACAGTGGCGGATAGCGTTGTTTCGCTCAAGCTAACTCTCAACTCACCGGAGACAACCGTGACTCGCTCGCCCCGGCTGGTGGCCGCCGCACCCGCGGCCTCCACTGCCCTCCTACCGAGCGCCTGCGGCGGCTCCGACGACGAGGACAAGGACAAGATTGCCGGGAGTGCATGTTCCGCGACCCGTGGTGGGCCAAGAAGGGTGATGACCCCAAGGTTGAGCACGCCATTTCACCCGAGATTCTTGCCGGGCCCGCCCATGACAAGATCCGGGTGCCCGACACTTCTGTGACCATGAAGCCTCAGGGTGCGCGAAGCCAAGGACTTCCGGCATCCGGTGACTGCCCGATCAACGCGGACGGCAGCATCGGTGAACCGCCAAGGGGAAAGCGGACCAGGAGCCGCCGTGCGCGATGGCGTACCTGAGATCCACGTCCGGGGTTGGCTCCTACCAGTTCATGGCTTCCGTCAGTTGGAAGATCTCATGGCATGGCATGGCATGGCATGGCACGGGCGAAGCGAAGGGCGATCTGCCGGACGGCACCTTCGAAACCACCCAGGACGTGAACGTGCAGGAGATCCAGGCCATCAACCGCTGACCGGGGCTGTCGGCACATCACACACAAGACCCAGCTCAAGCCATGGGGGCGGAGACATGTCGGACCTGAAGAAGGATGCGGAATCCCTGCACAAAGCAGCTTCCGCCTTGGGCAAGGTGGATCACCACACCCGCAAACCGTTGCACGACTTCAAGGCCGCATCACATGACATGTCCGCGTTCGGGGTGCTGGGCTCGCTGATGGGTGCCAAGGGTGACATCCAGGACGGCATGGACACGATCGCCAAGCTCACCAAGGGCCTGCACAAGGAGTGGGAGGCCGAGGCCAAGTTCCTGGGGGATGTCTCCGACGCCTTCGACCTGCTGGACATCCTGCTGAGCGCCGCGGCCCGGGCCAAGAAGGGCTGAGCCGTACATGGGCTTCGACATCATCCCCGGCGACATCGACGCCGAAGACCTCAATCCCCTGCACTGGATCAACAAGGCCAATCATGCCTTCGGCGACACCCTCGCCAGCGGCCTGGAGTTCCTCGGTATCACTGATCCGCTCGTCGATCCCGACGGCATCCGCGAGACCGCCAAGCAGTGGCGGGCCTTGGCCAAGGGCCTCGACGCCGCCGCCCACGACGCCAAGTCCGCTCTCCAGGGCGTGGAGTGGGAAGGCGAGGCCGCCAAGGCCCTGCACAAGCGGGCCAAAGCCAGCCGCACACAGGCCACCGATATGGCCGACTCGCTGCGCACCGGCGCGAAGGCACTGGATGACTTCGCCGACGAAGCCCATGAGCTGCTCACTGAGATCGGTGTGATCCTCGCGGAGATCGCCGAGTTCGAGATCGCGGGACTCGCGCTGTCGGTGCTGACCGGCGGCCTTTCGCTCATCGCCTCCAACCTCGCGGCCGGTGCACGGGCCGCGAAGGTAGCGGCGCTGGTCGCCCGGATCGAGAAGTCCGGGACCCGCATGGCCTCGGTCATCCGCACCGTTATGGAGGCGATCCGCAGTCTGGAGCGGGCGCTGAAGGCTCTCGGGGAGATCAAGACGATCGCTAAGGCCGGAAAGCTCGCGGGTGAGGGGATGAAGTTCGCCGCCTTCGACGCCGCCCTGCAGGACTCCGGCGCCTTCAAGGACCCGGCCAAACTAGCGGAGCTGCTGGCCACCGGTGCCGCCTTCGGCATAGGCGCCGGTGCGCTGGGCAAGGCCCTTGGCAAGGGTCTGGGCAAGCTCAAGCCCAGCGAACTCGCCAAGCTCGCCAGAGCGGCGAAACTCGGCACCACCGATCTCTCCAAACTCAAGCTGCGGCCCGGTGAGGCAGAGAAGCTCGCAGCCGCTATCCGCGCGGCGGAGAAGGAATGCAAGCTCGACCCTATCGATGTCGCTACGGGCACCGTGCTGTTGCCGCAGACCGATGTCGAGCTGCCTGCGGTGTTGCCATTGATCCTGGAACGCACGCACCTCTCCTCCTACCGGTGGGGCGGCTGGTTCGGGCACTCGTGGGCCTCCACCCTCGACCAACGCCTCCAGGCCGAGGACGAGACCATCACCTTCGCCGCCCCTGACGGCTCTCGGCTGATCTACCCTCACCCGGCCGCGGACGCCACGGAGCCCGTTTTCCCGGAAGAAGGGCCCGGCCTTCCCCTGTCCTGGGACTCCGAGGTCGACGGCGCACTGCGCATCACCAACCCAGCCACCGGCCTGAGCTATGTCTTCCACAGCCCTCAGCTGACCGCGGACGACGAGGCTGTTGACCTTCCCCTTCAGTTCATCGTCTCTCGTTTCGGGCAGCGGATCACGATTCATTACGACGGGCATGGCGCCCCTGTGGAGGTCGCCCATTCCGCCGGCTACCGCATCGCGCTCGACCGTGACGACGCCCTGCCCCGCATCACTGCTCTCCGATTGCTCAGTCCAGAGCGTCTCGGTGGGCGTGGCACAGTGCTGGTCTCCTACTGCTACGACGAAGACGGCAACTTGTCCGAGGTGCGCAACTCATCGGGCGCGCCAATGTGCTTCACCTACGACAGCGCAGGCCGGATCACCTCGTGGACGGACCGGAACGGCAACGCCTACACCTACACCTACGACGCCCTCGGCCGGGTGGTGCGTACGGAGGGCAGCGGCGGCTACCTGTCGGGGACACTGCACTACGAGGAAGCGACCCGCACCACGACAGTCACCAACGCTCTGGGCCACCCTGCGAAGTTCGAACACAACGAGGCATACCGACTGGTCCGGCAGACCGATGCCCTGGGCAACACCACTCAATACGAGTGGGATGCTGCTGGACGACTGACCGCGACCACCGACCCGTTGGGTCACACGACTCGGACGCGGTTCAACGGGATCGACCAAGTGGTCTCCGTCATCGGGCCGGATGGCCGAGAGACCACGTGCGAGTACAACGAGAATGGCCTTCCGGCGCTCATCACTGGCCCGGATGGAAACACATGGCGCCAGGAGTACGACGCGCACGGCAACCGCACGGCAGTCACTGATCCCACCGGGTCCACCACGCGTTACACCTACAACTCGTCAGGTCAATTGACCTCGTTGACCGATGCCCTTGGCAGCGTCAGCTCGATTCGGTACGACGAGGCGGGCCTGCCCGTTGCGATCACGGATCCGCTGCGGGCCGTGACCTCGTACGCGTACGACAGCATGGGCCGACGCTCGACCGTCACGGACGCAGCAGGTAACCGCACGCTCCTGGAGTGGACTGTGGAAGGCCACCTGGCGCGTCGCATAAGCCCCGACGGAACGGGCGAGACGTACACCTATGACGACGAGGGCAACCGGATCGCGCAGACGGATCCGATCGGCGGCGTCACACACTTCGAGTACGGAGACTTCGACCTACTGGCGGCCCGTACCGATCCCGACGGAGCACGGTTCACGTTCACGCACGATGCCGAACTGCGACTGACTCAGGTAACGAACCCTCAGGGCTGCACGTGGAACTATGAGTACGACTGTGCCGGGCGCTTGATCTCGGAGACGGATTTCGACGGCCGCACCCTCAGCTACGCCTACGACGCCGCAGGACGTTTCGTGTCCAGGACTACGCCGCTCGGCCAGACGATCACTCACGAACTTGATTCCGCAGGCCGGATCGTCGGTAAGGACGTCGACGGCGAGCGCACTGTATACACCTACAACACCGCCGGGCAGCTCACTGCCGCGACGACCCCGTTCTCGTCGCTCGCATGGCAACTCGACTCCTTGGGCCGTGTCCTGGCCGAGACAACCGACGGGAACACCACCCGATACACCTACGACGCCCTGGGGCAGCGGTCCAGCCGCAGCACGCCCAGCGGCGTCGTCACCCGCATCGCGCGCAACGCGGCAGGAAGCCCCACGGAACTGGCTCTGGCCGGTCACGCTCTCTCCTTCACCCGCGACAGCCTCGACCGGGAAACCCGTCGGGTCTTTGGATCACCCGCAGCCCCTGTGGCGCTCAGCCGTGCCTTCGACAGCGCCGGCCGCCCGACCATGCAGCAGGTGGCTTCCCAAGGACAGCCACTGCGGTCCCGCGCCTACGCCTACCGCGCCGACAGCGTCCTCACCATGATCACCGATCAACTCAGCGGCGAACAACGCACCATTTCCCTTGACCCGATCGGCAGGCCCCTCACAGTCACCGCGGAGGGCTGGAACGAGTCGTATACCTACGACACGGCAGGCAACCAAACCAGCGCACAGTGGCCCGATACGGCACCCCACACCGAGGCCCGCGGTGAACGCTCCTATACCGGCACCCGAATACGCACCGCCGGTGACGTTCGCTACGAATACGACGCAGCCGGTCGCATGATTCTGCGCCAGAAGACACGCCTGTCCAGCAAGCCCGACACTTGGCGCTACGAGTACGACGCCGAGGATCACCTCATCACCTGCATCACCCCCGACGGCACGACTTGGCGCTACCACTACGACGCACTCGGCCGCCGCACTGCCAAACACCGCATGGCACCCGATGGCGAAACGATCCAGCAGGCCATTCGCTTCACCTGGGACGGCACAAATCTCGCCGAACAGACCGAGAGCGCCACGGGCGTCATCACCACGTGGGAGTACCACGACGAATTCCCCCTGGCCCAGCTCGAACGTCGCGCCGTCGGGGAGGAGCTGACGCAGGCCGAGGTCGACGTCCGCTTCTTCGCCATCGTCACCGATCTGGTCGGAACGCCAACGGAACTCGTCGACGAACACGGCAACATCGCCTGGCAGTCACGCACCACCTTGTGGGGCACCACCACCTGGAACCGCGACGCCTCCGCCTACACACCTCTGCGCTTCCCCGGCCAGTACGCCGATCACGAGACCGGCCTGCACTACAACTTCCTCCGCCACTACGACCCCGACACGGCCCGGTTCACCAGTCCCGACCCCCTCGGCCTCGACCCTGCCCCCAACCCTGTCACCTACCCGCACAACCCCCACACCTGGAGCGACCCGCTCGGACTCGTCCCAAAGGCGTGTCTGGACATGGACGCCTACCTGTGGGACGGCAGCGTCAGATTTGGCAAACTGGACGACCTCGGACGCCCCACCGGAGCCTGGGCGGCACTCCGCAAGGACAATATGAAGGGTGGCAGCGGGGCGGCGTCCAACATCTGGCCGCCCGGATGGCGCGGGGAAGGCCGCCTCTTCAACGAGGCACGTGGTCACCTGCTGGCCAGAAAGCTCGGCGGGCCGGGTTCGGGCGAGAACGGCTACCGAAACCTGGTCACATTGACGCAGAACCCAGTGAACACCCCGGTCATGCGCGGAATCGAGAAGGAGGTGTACAGGGTGGTGTCGAAGGGAGAAAACGTTCAGTACTCAGTCGTGCCCGTCTACCAGGGAACAAACCCCATACCCATCAGGCTCAATATCTCGGCGCACGGCGACCGCGGATTCTCTCTTAACCGGCCGCTGGAAAACCCGGCCGCCGGCGTACGAATCCCTGTCCCCAGGTAGACCGACTGCAATGCGAGGCAAGCAATGACCCGGACCACCCCACCACGACCTGTGGACATCGAAGCAGTATTCCCTGAACTGAGCTCCCACCGACGGGACTGCACTCGTCTTCACCCTCGCCCCGGCAGCCCCAAGCCCACCGAAAGTTCAGTGGGCGGCCCGTTTCTGTGGCCTGCAGCCGAACCGTGGCCAGCCTGCCGGGAGCCGCATGCGCGGGATCGCGGCCGAAAGGTGGAAGACGTTCATGAGTGGCGCCGCATCCTGGCGGCGGCGTGGCGCAGGTCTCCGAGCAGCGGGCCGACCCCGGAAGAGCTGCAGCGTCTGTCCGCGCTAGAGCAAGAGCATTCTGTCTCAGAGGGCACCAATACCGATCCTGTCCCGCTACTGCCCCTGGCGCAGTTCTTCGCTCAGGACGTTCCGGGCCTTCCCGCACCTGAGGGAGCCGATCTGCTTCAAGTCCTGTGGTGCCCGTTCAGCGCGCACGGCGATCTGGCGACCCCAGGCGTCCACATCGAGTGGCGTAACTCCTCAGAAGTCGGCGAACTCCTGACGCAACCCCCGCTCCCTGCGGTGGTCGGTGACGACGAATATGTGCCCGAACCCTGCGTTCTGCACCCGGAGCATGTCACGGAGCATGAATACATCGGGCTACTGGACCCCGGTCTGCAGGAGCGGATCTACGGATGGGAGGACGGGCAAACGGAGAGTGACGACTTCGAGGGTGCGGAGCCGCCTCGCTATCAGACCGACCTATCCACGGCACCAGGGTGGAAGATCGGAGGATATGCGACCTGGGAGACAAGCGACCCATACGAGGTCGTGTGCGACTGCGGCACGCCAATGAGCCCGCTACTGACCATCGCCAGCACCGAGTGGGAAGACGAGACCATGAGTTGGACACCGATGGAGGACCGCCACCTCGCGGAGGATCTCGAGGCGAACGCCCCCACACGTGTCACTGTGGGCAGAGACGGCTCCCTGAGTATCTTCATCTGTCCCTCGAATCCCACGCACGCGCACCAAACCACCCTGCAGTGATCAACGGGACATCCCGCTGACACATGGGCCGTGCCCATAGTCGTACGCTGCCTCAGCGTGATGGCCGGGGGCGGGCTGTGCAGTGAGGGCTGTCCGCTCCTGTTCCGTTCAGGGCAGTTCCGCATAGGCGTGGGTGGTCTGCTGTCCGATTCCGGGACGGCAGTCACACCTCACGGGAAGGCCCCGCCCCTCGACGTCCTGTGGGGGAACCGACCCAAACCAATGGATGGTTGGGCGTCCGCGCGGGCCTCCGCTCTGCTTCGGAAGGTGATCAACCGTGGGGAGATCGAGTGCCGTCCATAGCACGCCAAAACTTGAACACCACCCTGGCCGACGTTGAGACCTTGACCAACACCGGAAGAGGTATACCGAATGGACCCGCTGTGCGGGCCTTGTCGATCCTCCTGTGTACCGCCTGGGAAACGTACGTCGAGGATGTGATCCAGAGCGGCACGCGCAGTCGTCTCGCGAGATGAACCACAATCCTGCAAAGTTTCACTACCGCATGGAGGCGTGGGATTGGAACTCGTCACTGACACACGGACTGTCGGCACCACAAGCAGCGAGTCCCTCTTGGGGGTGAAGTGATGAGAGTGGAAGTTCTGCAGGTCCTGGCCGTTCGCAAGGGATCGTGCGCTTCAGGAGTGAGACCGGCACGGCCCCTGGCTGCTGGATGGGGCGGAATCCCGCGAAAGTGGGCCAATTCGATGTCGAGATCGAGGTTCCGGAAGTGGTCGCAGAGTGGACGGCGGTCCCCTCGGGTGTTGCCTCCCTCTCGGCCGTAGGCGCGGAGCCTGGCTTCCTGATTTCGGACGAAGTGGTCAGGTTCGGCGATGGCGAGGATTCGGTCGTCGAGCAAGTCGAAGAAATCGGAGAAGGGTTGCGCTTTAACGGTGACCGCAGCGTCAGCGCATGACAGTGGATCCTCCGTCTTACTCGGCCAACATTGGTGGCAGCTCCTGGGGGGGAGCAGGCCGGCGTCAGCGGCCCAGTGGGCGTCTTGGCAGAGGTGAGGAGTAGACGATGCTGGTGGTCACCGACCCGAGTGCGCCGATCTTTCCGGCGACCTCCTCCAAGTGGCCCATCGAGCGCGCCGCCACCTTGATCACGAAGCAGTCGTCGCCGGTGACGTGGTGTGCCTCCAGGATCTCGGGGGTCACTTCGACCAGGTCGTGGAACGGCTTGTAGTTGCCGTTCGGGTAGCGCAGGCGCACGAACGCCAGGATGGGCAGGCCGAGACGCTCCGGGTCGACCACGGCCGCGTACCCCTGGATCACGCCCGCCTCCTCCAGGCGGCGGACCCGTTCGGTGACGGCGCTCGGGGACATGGCGACGGCGCGTGCCAGCTCGGCGTAGCTGGCGCGGCCCTCACGCTGGAGGACGTCGAGGATGCGCCAGTCGGTGGCGTCCGTGGAATAACCGGTCATATCCGAGAGGTAACAGGGGAATCCCCGGCCGATCAAGAGGTACGCCGGTGATCGGCTCTTCTGGGGCGGCGGACTCGCCCGTAGATTTTTGGGCATGCAAACGATGAAGAACACAGCGCACACCGACGCGGCCACCGCCGTCGGCGCCCCTAACTCCGTCCTGCGGGTGGCCCCGGCCTCCCCGGCTGCCGCCGCCGCGTACTTCGGCGCGAGCCTCGCCTTCCACGCCGACGTGTCCGACGTGGCCTCGGCGCTGGCCGCCGGCGGCGACCCCGGCTTCGTCGTGGTCGACTCCCGGTCGACCGCGTCCTGGGACCAGGGGCACCTTCCCGGCGCCGTTCACCTTCCCACCGCCCTCATTCCCGAGCAGGCGGAGCAGCTCCTCGACAAGTCCGTCCCGGTCGTCACGTACTGCTGGGGCCCCGGCTGCAACGGCGCGACCCGCGCGGCCCTCGCCCTCGCCCAACTCGGCTTCCAGGTCAAGGAGATGCTGGGCGGCTTCGAGTACTGGGCCCGTGAGGGCTTCGAGTTCGAGACCTGGGAGGGCAACGAGCGCCGCGCCCCCGACACCCTCACGGCCCCAGCCGACGCGGCGGACTGCGGCTGCTGAGAGGGGGAGGCGGGGCGCGGCGCGCGTCAACTCGGGTGCGTGCCTGGAGGGCCGACCACTAGAGGGCCGACAACTCGTCCACCAAGTCGTCCAGACCCAGCGATCCCTGCGACAGCGCCGCCATGTGCCACGCCTTCGCGTCGAAGGCGTCACCCAGCCGCCGCCGTGCGTTCTCGCGGCCGAGGAGCCACGCCCGCTCGCCCAGCTTGTAGCCGATGGCCTGGCCGGGGATGGAGAGGTAGCGGGTCATCTCGCTCGCCACGTAATCCGTGGGACGGCTGCAGTGCGCGTCGTAGAACTCCTGCGCCAGGTCGGGAGTCCAGCGCTCGCCCGGGTGGAAGGGCGAGTCCGCGGGGATCTCCAGCTCCAGGTGCATGCCGATGTCGACGATGACGCGCAGCGCCCGCATCATCTGGGCGTCCAGATAACCGAGCCTGCGCTCGGCGTCCTTGAGGAAGCCGAGCTCGTCCATGAGCCGCTCCGCGTACAGCGCCCAGCCCTCCGCGTTGGCGCTGACGATGCCGATGGTCGCCTGGTAGCGGGAGAGGCTCTCCGCGACGTGCGCCCACTGCGCGAGCTGGAGGTGATGTCCCGGCACGCCCTCGTGGTACCAGGTGGAGACCAGGTCGTAGACGGGGAAGCGGGTCTCGCCCATCGTCGGCAGCCAGGTCCGGCCGGGACGCGAGAAGTCCTCCGAGGGTCCCGAGTAGTACGGGGCCGCGGCGCCGCCCGGCGGGGCGATGCGGGACTCCACCTTCCGTACCCGCTCGGCGAGTTCGAAGTGTGTGCCGTTCAGCGCCTCGATCGCCTCGTCCATCAGCTCCTGGAGCCAGACCCGCACCTCCTCCACGCCCTCGATGTGCGTGCCGTGCTCGTCGAGGTGGGCGAGCGCCACCCACGGCGTGTCCGCGCCGGGCAGGATCTTCTCGGCCTCGGTGCGCATCTCGCCGAGCAGCCGGTGGAATTCGGACCAGCCGTACGCGTAGGCCTCGTCGAGGTCCAGGTCGGCGCCGTTGAAGTACCGGGACCAGCGGGCGTAGCGCTCACGGCCCACCGTGTCGGGGGCCCCCTCGATCGCGGGCGCGTACACGTCCCGCATCCAGTCGCGCAGCGCCACGACGGAGGCGGTGGCCGCGCGGGCCGCCGCGTCGAGCTCGGCCCGGAGCGACTCCGGTCCCTCCGCGGCGAACTCCTCGAACCAGCCGCGGCCTCCGTCACCGCCGGGACCCGCCCACTCGCCGAGCTGCCCGATGAACACGGCAGTGGGTCGCGGCGCCGCGAACAGCTTGCGCTCGAGGCCGAGTTCGAGCGAGGCGCGATATCCCTCGTACGCGGCCGGCACGGCACGCAGTCGCTCGGCGATCGCCGCCCAGTCCTCGTCCGTCTCCATCGGAGTCACAGTGAAGATCTCGCGCACCGCGTGCGGAATCGTGTGCAGGTTGCCGACCGCGCGCAGCCCCTCATCGGCCTCGTGCACGGCGAGTTCGGCGGTGAGCCGCTCCCGCAGGAGCCGGGCGCACCGGCGTTCCGCGTCGTTGTCGGCGCCGGGCACGGACTCCGCCTCGTCGAGCCGGGCGAGCGTCGTGCGGGCGAGCTCGGCGACCGCGTCCTGGCCCGCTGGTGAGGTGTCCGGGAGCTTGCTGTGGCTCGCCTTGACGCCGAGATACGTGCCGTTGATGGGATCGAGGGCGATGAGCTCGTCGACGTAGGCGTCGGCGACCTGGCGCGGCAGCGGGCTCCCGCTCCCGTTCTCGCTCGTGTGCGGGATCTTCGTGTCTGACATGCGGCCATCCTCGTACGCGGGACGCGTCCGCGTCATCACGATTGGCCGGAGCTCGCCCCTTGGTCATCGGCTCCCGGGCCCGGCGGAAGGAGCGGGCCGCACTCCCACTGCTGGAAGATCAACCGCGTCTCCACGCGCGCCACTTCGCGCCGCGCCGTGAACTCGTCGAGGACGAGCCGCTGGAGATCCGCCGTGTCGGCCACCGCGACGTGCACCAGATAGTCGTCGGGTCCCGCGAGATGAAACACCGACCGGGACTCCGGCAGCGCTCTGATTCGCTCGACGAACGGCCCCACCAGCTCCCGCCGGTGCGGCCTGACCTGCACGGACAGCAACGCTTCGAGGCCACGCCCGAGCTTCGCCGGATCAAGGCGCAGCTGGTGTCCGAGGATCACACCGGAGCGGCGCAGCCGGGAGATACGGTCGAGGCAGGTCGACGGCGCGACACCCACCTGGGCCGCGAGATCGCGGTAGGTGATCCGGGCATCGTTCTGCAACAGCCGCAGGATGCGGAGATCCACCGGGTCGAGTACGACAGAATCAGCCACTTGCCGAACGTAGCACGGGGGTCAACTGCTGGGCACCGGCCTTTGTTCAGGCTGTCCGGCATGGACACGAACACGGAACCCCGCACCGGATCCGGCCACCCCGCCCGGACCCCGGCGGCGCCCGCACACCGCGCCCTCGCCACCGAGGCCGTGCACGCCGGACGCGACGACCTCGCCGGACTCGGTCTGCACGCCGCACCGATCGACCTGTCCACCACCTACCCCTCGTACGACACCCGGGGCGAGGCGGCGCGCATCGACGCCTTCGCCGCCGACGGAGCCCTGGACGACGGGCCGCCCGTCTACGCCCGCCTCGCGAACCCGACGGTCGCCCGCTTCGAGACGGCTCTGGCCCGGCTCGAAGGGACGGAGAGCGCCGTCGCGTTCGCGAGCGGCATGGCGGCGCTGACGGCCGTCCTTCTCGTACGAGGAGCTGCGGGCCTGCGCCATGTCGTCGCGGTCCGTCCGCTGTACGGATGCAGTGACCACCTCCTCACGGCGGGGCTCCTCGGCTCCGAGGTGACCTGGGTCGACCCCGCGGGGATCGCCGACGCCATCCGCCCCGACACGGGCCTGGTCCTCGTCGAGTCGCCCGCCAACCCGACCCTCGCCGAACTCGATCTGCGCGCGGTGGCCCACGCCTGCGGGACGGTACCGCTGCTCGCCGACAACACCTTCGCGACGCCTGTCCTGCAACGGCCCGTCGAGAGCGGCGCGCGGCTCGTGCTGCACAGCGCCACCAAGTACCTGGGCGGTCACGGCGACGTCCTGGGCGGAGTGGTCGCGTGCGACGAGGAGTTCGCGCGGCAGCTGCGGCAGGTCAGGTTCGCCACCGGCGGGGTGCTGCATCCGCTCGCCGGATATCTGCTGCTGCGGGGCCTTTCCACGCTGCCGGTGCGGGTACGTGCCGCCTCCGCGAACGCGGCGGAGCTCGCGCGGCGCCTGGCCGCCGACCCGCGGGTGAGCCGCGTGCACTATCCGCGGCTCGGTGGCGCCATGGTGGCCTTCGAGGTCGTCGGCGACCCGCACGAGGTGACCGCCCGGGTGCGGTTGATCACCCCGGCGGTCAGCCTCGGCAGCGTGGACACGCTGATCCAGCATCCGGCGTCCATCAGCCACCGCGTCGTGGACCCGGCGGACCGGCGGTCGTCGGGAGTGAGCGACAAGCTGCTGCGCCTTTCAGCCGGCCTTGAGGACGTCGAAGACCTGTGGCGGGACCTCGACCACGCCCTCGGGCCCTGGCCGTCGGACACCCGTGCGCAGGCCGCGGAGCCCCGGTTCAGTACCGCTGCGCCCGTCCCCGCGGCTGGTCGTACGGCAGTCGTGAACTCACCGGCGTAGCGTCCAGGCGCGCGGTGACGACCAGCGTGCCCTCCTCGATCTGGTAGTCGAGTGGAAGCCCGAGGCCGCGCATCGCGGCGACCATGCCCGTGTTGGACGCCTGCGTCACCGCGTACACGCTCTCGCAGCCCGCCTCGACCGCCATCGTCACCAGGCGGGCGAGCAGTTCGGTGCCGATGCCCCGGCGCTGCCAGT
This sequence comes from Streptomyces sp. Je 1-332, assembly GCF_040730185.1. Taxonomy (NCBI): domain Bacteria; kingdom Bacillati; phylum Actinomycetota; class Actinomycetes; order Kitasatosporales; family Streptomycetaceae; genus Streptomyces; species Streptomyces sp. Je 1-332. The sequence continues at coordinate 1,066,458 of NZ_CP160402.1, read as the reverse complement.
CGTCCTCGACGAGCAGGGCGACCTCGGTCTCGTCGCCGTCCCACAGCAGGTGGCCGATGCCGACGATTCGCCCGGACGCCGTACGCACCGCCAGGGTGCGGCCGAACCGCGGGCTCAGCAGGTGGTTGAGATAGCGGTCGGCGTCCCGCACCGGCCCGTGGTAGCGCATGCCGAGGGTGCGCTGCGAGCAGCGGTCGTGCATGGCCCTGGCCGCGTCGAGATCGGCGGTGTCGGCCCGGCGGACGGTGATGGAGTTGCCCTCGGCGAGGGTGAGTACGTCCTGGCTGCGCGGGATGCGCGGGCCGAGCCGGCTGTCGAGCTCGACCAGGGCACGGGCGCGGGCGAACTCGGTGGGCGTGAACGGCAGATACGGCCGCTCCACGGTGATCACTTCGCCGTCGGGGGCCCGCAGCCGGAGCACCGTGCCCTCGCCTTCGAGCCCGCCCTCGACGGGGGCGCCGTCGGCCGCCTTGTCCGCCCGGGGCCCCGACGCGGCACCCTGCGCCTTCGCGGGCAGCGACCGGATGGTGCAGCGGCCCAGCAACTGGCGCAGCGCGAGCGGGAGTTCCGCGGCGTCGAGGGCGGTGCGGGTGGCGAGGCCCAGGATGCGGGTGGGGGCGTCCACCAGGTCGTGGGCGTCCGCCCGCTCGATCCAGGTGGCCGAGCCGCCCGCGAGCGCGACGTCCCGGGTGATGTCGGCCGCGGGCAGGTCGATGGGGGCGCGCAGCAGGAACTCGTCGACGGTGCCTTCGGCCAGCGGGTGCGCCTGGAGGCTCAGGATGTCGACCTCGCCGCGGGCCAGGACCGTGCACAGGGCGGCCAGCGAGCCCGGCTCGTCCCGCACAGTGGTGCGCATCCGCCACAGCGTCGTCGCCTCCGCGGTCTGCTGCCCGGCGGTGTGCTGCCCGGCGGTCTGCGGCCGGGCGCCGGTATCGTCCGGCGTCGGGGGCGCGTGGTTGTGGCGGCGTGCCCACCATGTGTGGAACCCGACCGTGGCGAGCAGCGCCACGGCGGAGATCACCAGCAGGGCGGGGGCGTCGGGCCCGTGCCCGATCATGTTCGTCACATCAGACATGTCAGCACTCATACAGTCACTGTGGACGAAGGGTGTTGCGTGATCACGAACGTTTTGTGACTGATGAGTTAAGACACCTTCTGCCCGTTTAGTTCATCTTTGGTCTTTCGTGGCGTCCGGACGTGACATCCCGTTGCCTGTTCGGGGGCGTCATCACTGCTGCCCCACCCGACCCGGAGTCAGGGCCTTGGTGAACAGCACCGCGCCGTCCTCCTGGCGCAGCCGCACGGTCAGTTCTCCGCTGCCGCCGTCGATGTCGACCTCGCCGAAGTACTGCGGCGTCTCGGCGGGTGAGGTGTTGGCGCGGTTCGGGGCCTTGAGGAAGCGCTGCTCGGCGCCGAACGTGCCGTCGAGTTTGAGGGCCTGGAAACCGCCGGCGGCCAGCGGTCCCGACACGAACTCCCAGAACGGCGCGAAGTCCTTGAACGCCGCACGCGAGGGGTCGTAGTGCTGCGCCGACGTGTAGTGCACGTCGGCCGTCAGCCACAGCGTTCCGGTGATCTTGCGGTGCTTGATGTGCCGCAGCAGCTCGGCGATCTGCAGCTCGCGGCCGAGCGGCGCGCCGGGGTCACCTTGCGCCACCGCCTCGAAGTTCGCCGAGCCGTCCGGTACGACAAGGCCCAGCGGCATGTCGGACGCGATGACCTTCCAGGTGGCCCGCGAGCGCGACAACTCCCGCTTCAGCCACTGAAGTTGCCGGGCGCCCAGGATGCCGGTGGTGTCGTCGGGCTGCCTGCCGGGCGAGTTGGCGTTGCGGTAGGAGCGCATGTCCAGGACGAACACGTCGAGGAGCGGGCCGTGCCGCAGCACGCGGTACACGCGACCGTCCTCGTCGCCCGGCGGGAGCGAGGAGATGGGGTAGTACTCGCTGAACGCCCGCAGGGAGCGCTCGGCGAGGACGTCCACGTTCTTCTCGGTGTAACGGGGGTCGGTCAGGATCTGGCCCGGGTACCAGTTGTTGCGCACCTCGTGGTCGTCCCACTGGACGATCGAGGGCACCTGCGCGTTGAACCGCCGCACGTTCTCGTCGAGCAGGTTGTAGCGGAAGGCTCCGCGGAACTCCGCGAGCGACTCGGCGACCTTCGACTTCTCCTCCGTGGTCACGTTCCGCCACACGCTGCCGTCGGGCAGCGTGACGCTCGGCAGGATGGGCCCGTCGGCGTAGATGTTGTCGCCGCTGCACAGGAAGAAGTCAGGGTTCCTGCGGCGCATCTCGTCGAAGACGCGCCAGCCGCCGCGGTCCGGGTTGATGCCCCACCCCTGGCCCGCGATGTCACCCGACCACAGGAAGCGCACCCCCTCCTTGCGCCCCTTCGGAGTCGTACGGAACGTGCCGGTGACAGGCTCTCCCGTACGTCTGGGGTCGTCGGGGTCGGCCAGGACCACGCGGTAGTGGATCTGCTCGCCCGCGGGAAGGCCGCGCAGTCGTGTCGTCCCGGTGAAGTCGGTGTCCGGGCCGAGCAGCGGACCCTTCCACCGGGTGGGGTTACGGAAGGACTCCGTCGCGGACGTCTCCACGATCATGCGGGCCGGGCGGTCGGAACGCACCCACACCAGGCCCGCGTGCGCCGTCACGTCACCGGCCTGCACACCCCACTCGGCCCGCGGACGTCCTGACCGGGCGAACGCCGGAGCGGCCCCGGCGACGGACGGCACGGCCAGCGCCGCCGGCACGGCGAGCGAGCCGCGCAGCACACTGCGGCGGCGAGGGGACGGGCTCGGCTGAGGGTGTGACATGAATGCGCCTCCAGTGACAGGTCCGACCAGTGTGCAGGGCCACAACTAGCGGTGCGCGGCGGCGCACACACAAACCACAAGTGAACAACTGCCCATGGGGGCAAGGGAACCGGTGTGCGAAAACAGTGTCGGCCGCAGCGTCGCCTACATCCCCGGTCGCAGGTCTCGGGTCGCAGCAGACCGGGGCCGGACGCCCGATGCCGGAAGATCGTTCGCTGTCTACGCTCAGCGGCAGGGGTGTGCGGCCGAGCGCGCCCGCCCGGAGGGGGAGCCCTATGCCTGTCAGCGGTCAGAGCCACATCCGCATCGCCCGCCCGTCGCGTGACCTCGCGGCGGCGGAGCGCTTCTGGGTGACGGGCCTCGGCCTGGACGTCGTATGGCGTGCGGAGGGCGGCGGCGCTCCCGGGGAGCACGATCTGCTCATGGCCGGATGGCCGGACGCGTCCTGGCATCTCGAACTCGTCCACGAGGCCGGCAAGCCGGTCGAGCCCCGCCCCACGGAGGAGGACCTCCTCGTCATCTACCTCGCGGAGGCCGTCCCCGACGACCTGGTGGCCCGCCTGGAGACGCACGGCGGCACGCGCGTGAAGTCGCCCAACCCGTACTGGAACGAGTGGGGCGTCACCATCGAGGACCCGGACGGCTACCGCCTGGTGCTGTGCACGCGCGGGTGGGCCAACTCCTGAGGGACGCGATCCGTGACGGCCCCCTTTGGTCGCCGACGGCCCAGGTGCCGTCCCGCGCCACGGAGAGCTGCTGTCACCGCAGCGTCGCAGCGGCGTCACCGCGGCCCGCTGCCCCCTCCGCGAGGAGTCGCACGCCCTCGGTGATGCGGTCGGGCGTGAGGTGGGCGTAGCCGAGCACGAGGCGCACCCCTGAGCCAGCCGCGGAGCCGTAGTCGCTCAGTGGACGCACCCCGACCCCGGCCGCCGACGCACGCCGCAGGAAGTCGCCCTGCGATCCGGGGCGTTCGGGCAGCCGGGCGATGACGTGCAGTCCGGCCGCGATGCCGGTCACCTCCGTACCGGGAAAGTACGTGCCGAGCGCCGCGACGAGCGTGTCCCTGCGCGCGCGGTAGGCACGCTGACAGCGGCGCAGCTGACGGTCGTAGTCCCCGCGCTCGACGAAGCGTGCGAGCAGCGCCTGGTCGAGCACGGGATTGCCCAGGTCCATCATGCGTTTGCGGGCAACGACCTCATCGGCCAGTGCCTGGGGCACGAGCAGCCAGCCGAGGCGAAGCCCCGGAGCGAGCGACTTGCTGACCGAGCCCGTGTACGCGACGTGCTCGGGGTCGAGCCCCTGGAGCGCGCCCACCGGGGCCCGGTCGTAGCGGAAGTCCCCGTCGTAGTCGTCCTCGATAATCAGCCCGTCCACGTCCCGTGCCCAGTCCAGGAGTTCGGTGCGCCGTCGGGCCGAGTAGCCGATGCCCAGCGGGAACTGGTGGGCGGGCGTGGTGACGACCGCGCGCAGGCCCCGCTCCCTCAGCACGCCGGTGACGGCACCCTCGTCGTCGAGGGGAACCGGCACCGTCGCGATGTCCGCCGAGGCGAACAGCTCGTCGTGCTGCGGGCTTCCGGGGTCCTCGACCCCGATGGCGCGCACCCCGCGCGCGCGGAGCGCGAAGCCGACCAGGGCCATGGCCTGCGCCACGCCGGAGCAGACGACGATCGTCTCCGGGTCCGCGACCACACCCCGGCGGCGTACGAGCAGTTCGGCGAGGGCCGTACGCAGCCGGGGCAGGCCGCGCGGGTCCGGGTATCCGAGCATGTGGTGGGGGAGTTCGGCGAGGACGCCGCGGTGCGCGGCCGCCCACGCGGCGCGCGGGAACAGGGAGAGGTCGGGGGTCCCCGCGATGAAGTCCACGCGCGCGTGCACGGGGCGGGGCGCCAGGTCGCGTGCGCCCGGTGCGGCCTTCCGCGCCGCACCGCCCACCCAGGTGCCCGCTCCGCGATCGCTGCGCAGATAGCCCTCGGCCGTCAACTGCTCGTACGTCTCCGTCACGAGCCCCCGAGAGACGCCCAGATCGGCGGCGAGCTCACGGCTCGACGGCAGCCGTGTCCCCGCGGGCAGCCGACCGGACCTGACCGCCTCGCGCAGCGCCGACCGAAGGCTGCGTCCCCGGCTGCGGGCGGGGGCGGACGCGGCCGGCAGCAACAGCTCCCAGGCCGCGGACCCTTGCCCCGAAACGGATGTCACAGGGACGCGCCTCCTGACAGCGACGGACGGGCGGGGCCGGGAATCCGGGGGAGACGGACTCGCCGGGGCCGGGAACCCGGGAGCGACGGACTGGCCGGGGCCGCCCGGAAAGTGGTCCCCGAACAGGCCGCCCAAGTGGACCTTAAACCGGTCCGCGTCCGTTCCTAACGTCAGGGACATGAACGCGAACCTCACGCGGGGGTCCCTCCTCGCCGCCCTCGCCTGCCTCCTCGTCGGCGGCTCCTTCACCGCCAACAGCCTCCTCGGCGACTACCCGTACGCGGGCGGCCAGTTCCTGCGCTACGGCCTGGCCTGCCTGCTGCTCCTGCCGCTGCTCGGGCGGGGCGCCGCCGCGCCGCTGCGCCGCCTGACGCACCGCCAGTGGGGGCGGCTCGCCGTGCTCGCCGCCGTCGGCATGGTCGGCTTCAACGTGGCGATCCTCGCCGCCGAACGCACGGCGGAACCTGCCGTACCGGGTGTCTTCGTAGGCTGCGCCCCGGTCGTCGTGGCGGTCATCGTGCCTCTTCTTGCGGGGCGGAAACCGCAACGGGCGGTCTTGTACGGGGCGTTGATCGTGGCGGCGGGAGCTTTCACCGTGCAGGGGTGGGGCCGTACGGACGTGGTCGGCATCCTCTTCTCCGTGGGCGCGCTCGTGGGGGAGGTCGGCTTCGCGGTCCTCGCCGTTCCCGTGCTGCGGCCGCTCGGCCCCAAGCTGCTCTCCGCGACGGTGTGCGGGATCGCCGCCGTCGAGTCCGCCCTCATCGGTGTCGTGGTGGACGGAGGCGACTGGCTGCGGATGCCCGGCACCACCGAGACGGCGGCCCTGCTGTGGCAGGCAGGGGTCGTCACCGTCATCGGGTTCGTCTGCTGGTACTCGGGCATCCAGCGCATCGGCGCCGAGCGCGCCACCCTCTTCTCCGGGCTCATTCCCGTCGCCGCGGCCTTCACTGCACCGCTGGTCGGCACCGGCGCCTACGGCGCCCCGCAAGCTGTGGGGAGCGCGCTCGTCGGCGCCGGGGTGGCCCTCGGCTCCGGCGTGCTACGCGGCCGGCGCGCGGCGGCAGGTGTCGAGGACGACGCGCGAGACGAGCGCCGGATCGTCGTTCATCGGGACGTGGCCGCAGCCAGGGAGACGCACCAGACGCGCTGCGGGGACGGCGTGCTTCGCGCGAACGCCCTGGCGGCGCAGCAGGATCCGGTCGCGCGAGCCCCACGCGACGGTGACCGCGACTCCGGGCACGTCGTCACTGAAGAGCACGTCACGCCCCGCGGCGAGGGTCTGCTCGAACCCCGTGGCCCCGCGCAGCGCGAGCGTCTCGGCGACGACGGCCTCGGCTGAACGGCGCCCAGGGCGGGCGTAGATGGTGCTGGTGAGCGCCGCACGCCCGGCCGCGGTCCGCGAGAGCCGTTCGATCAGCGGCAACGGGAGCATCCGCGCCCCGTGCCGCATGGCGAGCAGGGTGTTGAACGCGTACCGCCGCTCCCCGGGCGTCCAGAAGCCCGCGGGGGACAGCGCGGTGACCGAGCGCACGAGCCTCTCCCGGCCGAGTTCCAGAGCGAGCAGACCGCCAAGCGAGTTGCCCGCCACGTGCGGACGCTCGATCTCCAGCGCCTCGCACAGCGCGCCGAGCACGGACACCACCGTCGAGATGTCGTACGGAAGCCCGTCGGGCAGGGCGGCGGACTCCCCGAAGCCCGGCAGGTCCACGGCTATCACGTCGTACTCGGCGGCCAGAATGCCGAACACCGGGTCCCACGCCTGGTGGTGGTGCCCGATGCCGTGCAGCAGGAGGAGCGGCTCGCCCTCGCCCGCGCGTTCGTAGGCTACGGACAGTGTCCGCGGGCCGCCGGGCGATTCGACGCTGAAGGACACTTCTGCGGCCATTCTGCTGCTCCAGACCCCGTCGCGCGGCGACGGTCCTCGGACACTTAGACACCTTGTCAGCAACAATTACCGCTCAGTAGCCCTCAGTTCAAGGGGGTGGGCGGGGCGGCTGCCCGGCCGGTGTGGGGCGCGACGCACCGATTTCGCCTGGACACCGGCCGGTCCGTCGGCTGGGATGGAGAGGTGGCGACCGACACTGTGACCGATGTCTTCGAAGAGCACCGGCCCGTCCTGATGGGCGTGGCCTACCGCATGCTCGGCCGGGTGGCCGACGCGGAGGACGTCGTGCAGGAGTCCTGGCTGCGCTGGTCGGCGGCCGACCAGCCGCAGGTGCGCGACCCGCGCGCCTACTTGGTGCGTGTCACCACCCGGCTCGCGATCGACCGGCTGCGCCACGTGCAGTCACGCCGCGAGTCCTACGTCGGTCCATGGCTGCCCGAACCCCTGGTCACGGACTACGGGCCGACCGTCCCCGACACCGCCGAGCAGGCCGTGCTCGCCGACTCCGTCTCCATCGCCGTCATGGTCGTCCTGGAGTCCCTCTCGCCCCTGGAGCGCGCGGTGTTCGTGCTGCGGGAGGCCTTCGGATTCCCGTTCTCGGAGATCGCCCTCACGCTGGACCGCGGCGAGCCCGCCGTGCGGCAGCTCGCGGCGCGGGCCCGCAAGCACGTAGACGAGGGCAGGCCACGCTATGCGGTGGACCCGGACGAGCGCAGGGACCTGACCGAGCGGTTCCTCGCCGCGGCGACCGGCGGCGACCTGGACGGCCTGGTGTCCCTGCTCGCTCCGGGCGTACGCCTCGTCGGCGACAGCGGCGGCAAGGCGAAGGGCCCGCTGCGCGCCATCGAGACGGCCGACAAGGTGGGCCGGTTCCTCGGCGGCGCGGTCCGCAGGGGCCTGCCGCAGGGGGCGGAGCTGGAGGCCCGGTTCCTGGAGGTCAACGGCGCCGATTCCGTGCTGGTCCTGGTCGACGGCAAACCGGACTCCCTCTTCCAACTGGACGTCGCCGACGGCCGGATCACCAACCTCTACGTCATCCGCAACCCGGACAAGCTGGTCGGTCTCCCCTTCTAGGCCGCAGCTGACGAATCCCCGTCATCCCCCGTCCTTACAGGGCGGGGGATTTTGTCTTGTTCGCTACGTGCGCGTGACCCGACGCCAACATCGCGTGAATGCTCTGTGGCATCGTCCCTGTGCGCGCTGTAACGGATCGAGGATTGGTCTTGACCAAGGGTGGGTGCCGTTCTATCGTCGCAGAGATAGTGCAGGAACCTTTAATAAACAAGGGCGCTAAAAAGCCGCCGGCACACGGCGATTGCGGAGGACAGGGTGGGGACCACGCAGCTGGAAACGGCGCCGGAGCCGAAGTACTGGCACCTCAAGACCGTGCTCAGCGAGGCACTCGACTCCGAGTTCGCCGTCGGCGAGATCCTGCCCAACGAACGTGATCTTGCGGCCCGGTTCGGGGTCGCCCGCGCCACGCTCCGGCAGGCACTCGAGCAGCTCGAACTGGAAGGCAGGCTGCAGCGCCGCCGCGGCGTCGGCACGACCGTCGCCCCGCCGCGGATGGGTGTGGCCGTCGGATCCGCACAAGGCACCTGGCCGGGCGAGGTCGGCGACGCCTGGCAGCCCGCCGACTGCGCACCGGCGGTCCCGCCCGCCGAAGTGGCCCGCATGCTGGCCGCCGACCCCGACGACCAGGTGCACGTCGTGCGGCGCACACGCGTCTCGCACGGCCAGCCCGTGGCCGCCGAACTGCTCTACGTGCCGACGTCGTCCGTCACGGAGCTCTCCGCCGTCGACGCCCCCTCCGGACCGGCACGCGCGCGTGCCGTACTGCGCGAGCTGCACCGGCTCGGCCTCGAAGGACAGGACCGCGCCGTGGAGCTCGGCTCGGCCCGCGCGGACGACGCCAAGGCGCTCGACCGGCTGCCCGGAGCCCCGGTCCTCGTCGTGACGACCCGGTTCTTCGCCGAGGGGCGCACCGCGGCGGTCTCCGTGGCGACGTACCGCGCGGACACCTGCCGCCTCACGTTCGGCGACGCGGGCGGCGTCGAGATCCACCACGGCCCCGAGCGCCAGGCATCCTGACCCGCGTCGGCGCGGCGCCTCAGCGCCGCGCCGTGACCGTCCCCTCCACCGCGAACAGCTGCTCCTCGACGTGGTCGAGGGCGAGGCGCAGCGCGCCCGTGGCGATGGCGGCCTCGCCGAGCACCGAAAGGGCCACCCGCGGCGGCCGCAGGCAGTAGCGGGCCAACTCGCGGCGCAGCGGCTCCAGCACACCGTCCAGACCCGCCGCCCAGCCGCCCACGACGACCAGTTCGGGGTCAAGGGCGAGCACCAGCGCCGCCACGTCGTGCACCAGGCGCTGGATGAACCGCTCCACAGCCTGCCCCGCCCGCTCGTCACCCTCGCGCGCGTGGGCGAACACGTCCGCCACCGCCTGCTCGTCGAGCGGGTGCAGCGGCTCGTCCGTGGTCGAAAGGAGCGTCTCCGGGGTCACGTCACGGCCAAGGAGATGCAGGGCTCCGATCTCCCCGGCGGCGCCGCCGTAGCCGCGGTGCAGCCGTCCGCCGATCAACGCCCCCGCACCCGGGCTGAGCCCCGCGAGGACGAACACCACGTCGTCGGACTCGGTCGCCGCGCCCTTCCAGTGTTCGGCCACGGCCGCCGTGTTCGCGTCGTTCTCCACCAGGACCGGGCACTTGAAGGACCGGCGAAGGCGCTCGCCCAGCGGGAGCCCGGTCCACTCCGGCAGCGCGGTGCCCAGGCGCACCGTGCCGTCCGCCTCCACGATCCCGGGGCTGCCGACGCCGACCGCGCGCAGTGAGCTGCGGGCGACCCCGCAACGGCGCAGCAGATCGGCGACCGCCGTGCGCAGCCGCTCGATGCGTTCGTCCGCCGACGCCGTCTCGTCCACGTCCTTGGCGGCGGTCCCCAGCACCCGGCCGTCCAGATCCGAGAGGACGGCGGCCACCCGGTGCGGGCCGATCTCCAGGCCGAGCAGATGCCCCGCCTCCGCCCGGAAGCGGAACCTCCGGGCGGGCCGTCCCTGGCGTCTTGCCGCGCCTTCCTCGGCGGCGGTCTCCACCACGAGCCCGGCCTCGATGAGCCCCTCGACCACGCCCTCGACGGTCGGCCTCGAAAGCCCCGTCACCCGGGTGACCTCGGTAAGTGTCGCGAAGTCCGCCGCACGCAGCGCGTGCAGCACCACCGCGGAGTTGATCCGCCGCAGCAGAGAGGGATCCCCGCCGGTCAGCCGCCCCAACGTCCGTCCTCCCAGCTCGTGCGCATGATGGGCGGATCGTACTCGCCGGGGCCGACCGCTGCGAGCGCCGGGCCCACCTCTGGCACGGAGTGCCGGTCTGCCGTGGCTCTCACTCCGGTGCCACGAAACCGGATTCGTACGCGGCGATGGCCGCCTGCGTCCGGCCGCGGGCCCCCAGCTTCGACAGGACGGGGCTCACGAGTCGGCTTCCTGACCGGTCAGGCCTTCGCTTCCTGCCGGGCCGGGCAGGACAGCAGGTGCTCCACGTGAACCTGACCGGAACTAGGACTGACGGCGGGCCAGTTGTCAGTGGGGGCCGCTTTACTGGGTGTCATGAGTACCGCAGAGCATCTCGCCGCGATCGACCTGCTGCGCTCACGGGAGTTCCCCGCGGAGCGCGGCAGGTCGTCGTGCGGCGTCGGCGGTCCGGGGTATCACATCGCCGAGTTACTGACGAGTGACGACTTCTGGGAGGACGACGGCACACAGTGGGAGGCGACCTCCGATCAGTACGACGCCGAGCGCGACGGCCTGACGGTCCTGCTCGCCGAGCGCTGGGGAGCGCCCCAGATGTTCAGCCTCGCGAGCCTCTTCGAGCGGGCGCAGGGCGGTGTCCATGACTTCGAGGGCGCGGCCAATGCTGCAGAGGAGATAGAGGAGACAGAGGAGATACCGGAGCCGTGGGGGTCGCTGAGCTGCTCGGTGCCGGACCTTCATCTGTGGCGGGTCGACGAGCGGTGGATAGCGCTCGGCGTCTCCCAGTGGGACAAAGAGCTGCCGTTCCAGCTCCTCGCGGTGGTCACGGAGATCGATCCGCCGTAGCGGGCGCGTTCAGGGTCCGGATCAGGGTCACCGTCATGCTGTCCCGGCGGCGAGACCGAGCTCGTCGCCGGCGCGCGGCGCGAAGTGGCGGGCCACGTCCGCGTCGCTCACCTGGGCGAGTTCGGCGGGGGACCAGTGCGGATCACGGTCCTTGTCGACGACCTGGGCGCGGATGCCCTCGACCAGGTCCGGCGCGGTGATCGCGGCGGCCGACACGCGGTACTCCTGGTCGAGCACCTGCTCCAGGGACGCGAGGCCGCGGGCCCGGCGCAGGGCGGCGAGGGTGACCTTGAGGGAGATCGGCGACTTGGAGAGGATGGTCTCGGCCGTCTCCTTGGCAGCCCGGTCACCGGAGTTGTACAGCCTGTCGACGATCTCCTCCACGGAGTCGTGGGCGTAGCAGGCGTCGATCCACTCGCGCTGGACGGCCAGTTCGCCCCCGGGCGGGGCGGCGGCGTACTCCGCGATCACCTCGCTCACGTCGGCTTCGGCGAGGGCGGCCGTGAACTCCGCCAGCCGCTCCGACGGCACGAAGTGGTCGGCGAGACCGCACAGGATCGCGTCGCCAGCGCCCACCGCCGCGCCGGTCAGCGCGAGGTGGGTGCCGAGTTCGCCGGGCGCCCGTGACAGCAGATACGTACCGCCGACGTCCGGTACGAAGCCGATCCCCGTCTCCGGCATGGCGATCCGGGAGCGCTCGGTGACGATCCGCACGCTGCCGTGCGCCGAGACGCCGACCCCGCCGCCCATCACGATGCCGTCCATGACGGCCACATACGGCTTCGGGAAGCGGGCGATACGGGCGTTGAGCCGGTACTCGTCGCGCCAGAAGGCCACGGACGCGGCGCCGCCGCCCGCACGGACGTCGTCATGGATGGACCGGATGTCACCGCCGGCACACAGCCCGCGGGCACCTTCGCCGGTGAGGACGACGGTGGTGATGTCGTCGTCCCGCTCCCATGCGGTGAGGGCGTCGTCCAGCAGCCGGACCATGGTGTGGTTGAGGGCGTTGATGGCGCGGGGCCGGTTGAGGACGAGGTACCCCGCACGGCCGTGCACGCGCAGGAGGACGGGAGCTTCGTCGGAGTCAGCGGTGGGCATGGGGCGGGTGGCTCCTTCGACGGGTGATGCGGGTGTCCAGGTGCGCGCCGGGCGGGGAGCGCACAGATCGAATCTACGGTGTGACGTCGCCGGGCGGCGGCGGGGGCCACGGTCAGAGCGAGGGCGGGGGCCACGGTCAGAGCGAGGGGCGACGGCGAGGGCGAGTGGAAGGCGACCGACCCAATGGTGATCTCTCCCGACCGCTTGCCCCGAGAGCGGGGCCGACGGATCGGTCATGTCGAGCTCACCGCCGAACACCAAGCGCGTCGCGCCGAGGACCAGCCGCCGCCCTCGGCGCGGGCCGCGACGGCGGGGGAGACGGGGAGACGGGGAGACGGGGAGACGGGAGAGAGGGGCGGCACAGCCGCGACGACGTCGCGCCGAGCGCGGCTTCTGACCACGCCCCGGAGCGTATGAGCCGGGTGAGCCGACCGGCATCGACGAAGGTGCCGGGCAACCCCCTACGTTCGTAAGGGTTGTCGGCGATCAGGCCGAACCCTCGCCCCCGCGCCCCTGAAACGCCTCCAGAATCCGCTCGGCCGCCAGCGTGGCCGTCAACGTGCCCTCCCGTACGCGCTGTTCGAGCTCAGGGGCCAGATCCCGTACGGCGCCGTTCCCCCGCAGCCGGTCGAGCAGCTCGTCCCGCACCATCGTCCACGTCCAGTCGACCTGCTGGTCGCGCCGCTTGGCGGCGAGGCGACCCGTGGAGTCGAGGAGCGAGCGGTGTTGTTCCAGACGGTCCCACACCTCGTCCAGGCCGCTGGACTCCCGCGCACTGCAACTGAGCACCGGGGGAGTCCACGCCGCGTCCGCGGGGTGCATCAGCCGCAGCGCGCCCGCCAGTTCACGCGCCGCCGAGCGCGCGTCCCGCTCGTGCGGGCCATCCGCCTTGTTGATGGCGAGCACGTCCGCCAGTTCGAGGACACCCTTCTTGATGCCCTGGAGCTGGTCGCCTGTACGGGCCAGACTCAGCAGCAGGAACGAGTCGACCATGTTCGCGACCGCCGTCTCCGACTGGCCCACGCCCACCGTCTCGACCAGCACGACGTCGTACCCCGCCGCCTCCATCACCACGATCGACTCGCGTGTGGCCTTCGCGACCCCGCCGAGCGTCCCCGCGGTGGGCGATGGACGCACGAACGCCGCCGGGTCCACCGCGAGCCGTTCCATCCGCGTCTTGTCGCCGAGGATCGAACCCCCCGTCCGGGTCGACGAAGGGTCGACGGCGAGGACCGCGACCCGGTGCCCGAGGCCGGTCAGCATCGTGCCGAGCGCGTCGATGAACGTCGACTTGCCCACGCCGGGCACGCCGCTGATGCCGATCCGCCGCGCCCGCCCGCTGTGCGGAAGCAGCTGGGTCAGCAACTCCTGCGCCAGGGCGCGGTGTTGGGGCCGGGTCGACTCGACGAGCGTGATGGCGCGCGCGATCTGCGCACGCTTCCCGTCGAGGACGCCCTTGACGTACGCGTCGATGTCGATCCTCGGCGCCGCCATGCTCACAGCTCGTGGCCGAGGTCGGCCGCCAACCGCTTCACCAGGTCGTACGCGGCGTCCGGGATCACGGTGCCGGGCGGGAAGACGGCTGCGGCGCCCATCTCCAGGAGCGTCGGCACGTCCTGCGGCGGGATCACACCACCCACGACGATCATGATGTCCTCGCGCCCCTCGGCGGCCAGCTCCGCACGCAGCGCCGGTACGAGGGTGAGGTGCCCGGCCGCGAGTGACGAGACGCCGACGATGTGCACGTCCGCTTCCACCGCCTGACGTGCGACCTCGGCCGGGGTCTGGAAGAGCGGGCCGACGTCCACGTCGAAGCCGAGGTCGGCGAAGGCCGTGGCGATGACCTTCTGACCGCGGTCGTGGCCGTCCTGGCCCATCTTGGCGACCAGGATGCGCGGCCGGCGCCCCTCGGCCTCCTCGAACGACGAGACGAGCGTGCGGGTGCGCTCCACGGACGGGGATGAGCCTGCTTCGGTGCGGTACACACCGGAGATCGTACGGATCTGCCCCGCGTGCCGCCCGTACGAGGTCTCCAGGGCGTCGGAGATCTCGCCGACCGTGGCCTTCGCGCGGGCCGCGTCGACCGCGAGCGCGAGGAGGTTGCCCTCCAGGCCCGGACCGGGGTCGCGCTCTGCCGCCGCCGTCAGCGCCCGCAGCGCCGCCTGGCAGGCCGCCTCGTCGCGCTCCGCGCGCAGCCGCTCCAGCTTCGCGATCTGCTGGGCGCGTACGGAGGAGTTGTCGACCTTGAGGACGTCGATCTGCTCGTCGGTCTCCACGCGGTACTTGTTGACGCCGATGACGGGCTGGCGCCCCGAGTCGATCCGCGCCTGGGTGCGGGCAGCGGCCTCCTCGACGCGCAGCTTCGGGATGCCCGCGTCGATGGCCTGCGCCATGCCGCCCGCCGCCTCGACCTCCTCGATGTGCTGCCAGGCGCGCCGCGCCAGGTCGTGCGTCAGCTTCTCGACGTACGCGCTGCCGCCCCACGGGTCGATCGTCCGCGTCGTGCCCGACTCCTGCTGGATGAGCAGCTGGGTGTTGCGGGCGATGCGCGCGGAGAAGTCGGTGGGCAGGGCGAGCGCCTCGTCCAGGGCGTTCGTGTGCAGGGACTGGGTGTGGCCCTGCGTCGCCGCCATCGCCTCGACGCACGTACGCGTGACGTTGTTGAACACGTCCTGCGCGGTGAGCGACCAGCCCGAGGTCTGCGAATGGGTGCGCAGCGAGAGCGACTTGGCGTTCTTCGGGTCGAACTGCTTGACCAGCTTCGCCCACAGGAGGCGCGCCGCGCGGAGTTTGGCGACCTCCATGAAGAAGTTCATGCCGATCGCCCAGAAGAAGGAGAGCCGCGGCGCGAACGCGTCGACGTCCAGGCCCGCCTCCTGCCCGGCCCGCAGATACTCCACGCCGTCCGCGAGTGTGTACGCGAGCTCCAAGTCGGCTGTCGCGCCCGCCTCTTGGATGTGGTAGCCGGAGATCGAGATGGAGTTGTAGCGTGGCATCTTCTGCGAGGTGTACGCGAAGATGTCGGAGATGATCCGCATCGAGGGCTTGGGCGGATAGATGTAGGTGTTGCGGACCATGAACTCTTTGAGGATGTCGTTCTGGATGGTCCCGGCCAGCTTCTCGGGCGGTACGCCCTGTTCCTCGGCGGCCACGATGTAGAGCGCGAGTACGGGGAGCACCGCGCCGTTCATCGTCATCGACACGGTCATCTTGTCCAGCGGGATGCCGTCGAAGAGCTGACGCATGTCGTAGATCGAGTCGATCGCCACGCCCGCCATGCCGACGTCGCCCGTCACCCGCGGGTGGTCACTGTCATAACCGCGGTGCGTGGGAAGGTCGAAGGCGACCGAGAGGCCCTTCTGTCCTGCCGCGAGGTTGCGGCGGTAGAAGGCGTTGGACTCCTCGGCCGTGGAGAATCCCGCGTACTGCCGGATCGTCCAGGGCTGGTTCACGTACATCGTCGGGTAGGGGCCGCGCAGGTAGGGCGCGACGCCCGGGTACGTCTCCAGGAAGTCGAGGCCCTCTAGGTCGGCGCCCGTGTAGAGCGGCTTGACCGCGATGCCCTCGGGGGTCTCCCACAGGAGGTCGTCGTCGGCCTTGCCGGTGGACTCCTTGACGGCGCTGCGCCACTGGTCCCTGGAGACGGCGGAGGGCTCGGAGGCGGCATCGGACGTCAGGCCGACGCCGGAGAAGTCGGGGATCGCCATTACGCCACTCCCATGTGGTCGAGGGTGGAGGAGAGCACGGACACGGCGTCGCAGCCCGCGAAGACGTACGCGTCGACGCCGGGGCGCTCGGCGGGCCGCCCCGCGAGGAACACCCGCCCCGCGCCTGCCGACTTGAGGGCGGCGGCGACCTCGTCGGCCTGCTCCTCGTAGAGCGCGTCGCTGGAGCAGATGCACGCCACCGTGGCTCCGCTGGCCTTGAACGCGTCGGCGACCGTCGTCGCGTCCACCGTCGCCGGGTCGTGTACGGCCTCGATGCCGCCCGCCTGGAAGAGGTTCGACGCAAAGGAGGCCCGCGCGGTGTGCGCGGCTGCGGGGCCGAGCGCGGCGACGAACAC
This sequence comes from Streptomyces sp. Je 1-332, assembly GCF_040730185.1. Classification (NCBI taxonomy): domain Bacteria; kingdom Bacillati; phylum Actinomycetota; class Actinomycetes; order Kitasatosporales; family Streptomycetaceae; genus Streptomyces; species Streptomyces sp. Je 1-332. Next base: position 1,050,311 of record NZ_CP160402.1, on the reverse strand, counting down.
CCGGGGGCGGGCCCCCGTCGAGGCGAGGTGCGCGTCCGAGCGGGAACGCAGGATCTCGTACGCCTCGTCGCGGCGCACGCGCGGCAGGCCGCCGGACGCCTCGGCGGGCGGGGCCTCGCGTTCGACCGGACGCTCCGTCAGGTTCGGGAACTCGCTGACGCCGGTGATCGGTTCACGCCGCTTGGCCAGCTTCTCGCTGCGCTCGGCCCAGGTGGCGGCGAGGCGTTCGCCGATAAGGCCGGAGCGCAGTGCCGCGGCCTGGCCGCCCGCGCGCTCGATCTCCTGGAAGAACTCCCAGCCCGCGTGGGCCAGTTCGTCGGTGAGCCGCTCCACGTACCAGGAGCCGCCCGCGGGGTCGATCACGCGGGCGAGATGCGACTCCTCCAGGAGGATCGTCGAGGTGTTGCGGGCGATGCGGCGCGCGAACGCGTCCGGCAGGCCGAGCGAGTGGTCGAACGGCAGGACCGTCACCGAATCCGCGCCGCCGACGCCCGCGCCCAGGCAGGCCACCGTCGTGCGCAGCATGTTCACCCACGGGTCGCGGCGCGACATCATCACCGGCGACGTCACGGCGTGCTGACGCTGCGCCCCCGCGTCCGGTGCTCCACAGACCTCGGCCACGCGCGCCCAGAGCCGCCGGGCCGCCCGCAGCTTCGCGATGGTCAGGAACTGGTCGGCGGTGGCCGCGTACCGGAACTCCAGCTGGGCGCAGGCCGCATCGACCGTGAGCCCCGCCTCGGTCAGCTCGCGCAGGTAGGCGACCGCCGTGGCGAGGGACGCGCCGAGCTCCTGCCCGGCCGAGCCACCCGCCTCGTGGTACGGCAGGGCGTCGACGGTCAGCGCGCGGAGGTTCGGATACTCCTGGCCGCACAGCCGGGCCAGTTCGATCGCGGCGGCCGGGTCGAGCCGCTCGCCGGTGCGGGCCTCATGGCCGAGGGGGTCCGCGCCGAGCGTGCCGCGCGCGGAGTCCTTCGGGATGCCCCGCTCCTCGTACAGCCGGAACAACTCGCGTGCCGCGGGCTCGAATTCGGCGCCCGCGTCCATGGCCACCGGCGCCAGGTCGAGGAAGACGCCCTCCAAGGCGCGCTCGATGCCGGAGACCGGGAGAGCGCCGGGGCCGACCCCGAGCCACAGCGAGGTGACGCCGTTCTCCAGGTCCGCGAGCACGGTCTCGTTCGAGGCCGCGGGGTCCGTGGCCGCGTGCCGCTGCCGTACGTCCCAGCCGGCCGCGGCACTGCCCGCGGCGGTGCCGCCCCTGACAAAGGGGGCGAAACCCGGGTAACCGGCGTCAGGCGCGGCTTCTCGGGCGGTGTACAGGGGGCGGGTGCTGAGCCCGTCCTCGAGTGCGGTGGACAGCGCTTCCTCGGCGGCCGGCCCCGATACGTCCTTACCCGATTTGCGCAGCACGCCTTCCACCAGGCGCTGCCACTGCTCATGGGTCGCATCAGGGAACTCGGCGGCCAGGGAAAGCCCGTCGTCAGGCAGGACCGTCATGGGCATGATGCTAGGGCGGAACCCCTGGCACTCGGTGCCGTACACGGCTGTGACCTTGGCCTCTTCCGAACTCTCTTGCTCTCAAACGAGCGGACGGCTACGGCGGGGCGGGTCCGGGTGTGCGTACGCATGATCGGTGGCACACGACGTTTGTGGCCCCCCTCATATCGCCGTGCGCCCAATGTGCCTAGCGTCGAAGGCATGATCCTCACTGCCGCGCACCATGCGTCCGCCGCCGGGAACGACGCGCCCACCGGCGGCATCGCGGGCTGGGCCACCGACATGATGGACTCGCTCGGCGCCCCCGGCGCCGGATTGGCCATCGCCCTGGAGAACCTCTTCCCGCCACTGCCCAGCGAGGTGATCCTGCCCCTCGCCGGCTTCGCCGCGAGCCAGGGCAAGTTCGGGGTCGTCGAGGCCCTGATCTGGACCACGGCGGGCTCCGTGATCGGCGCCCTCGCGCTCTACGCGATCGGTGCGCTGCTCGGCAGGGAGCGAACCGTGGCCATTGCGGCCCGTCTCCCGCTCGTGAAGGCGTCCGACATCCAGCGCACGGAGAAGTGGTTCGCACGGCACGGCACGAAGGCGGTCTTCTTCGGCCGGATGATCCCGATCTTCCGCAGCATGATCTCGCTACCCGCGGGCATCGAACGGATGCGCCTGCCCGTCTTCCTTGCCCTGACGACCGCGGGCAGCCTCATCTGGAACGCCGCGTTCATCCTGATCGGCCACGCGCTCGGCGCGCGCTGGCACCAGGTCAGCGACCTGGTCGGCCTGTACTCCAAGGGCGTCATCGCCGTGGCCGTGCTCGCGGTGCTCGCCTTTGTCGCACTGCGGATCCGCAGGGCGCGCAAGGGCGAGCACCGGTCCGCAGGCTGACCGGGCCAGACGCTCAGAGAATGGCGCCCGGGGTGTAGGCGGCGGCCTCCGGGTGCTCCTTGAGCAGCACCTCGATCTGCGCGACGACGGCGGAGACCTGGTCGCTCGCCGCACCCGTGAACGACAGCTTGTCGGCCATGAGGGCGTCCAGCTCGGCGCGGTCCAGCGGGATCCGGGAGTCGGCGGCGAGCTTGTCGAGGAGTTCGTTGCGCTCGGCGCCCTGCTCCCGCATCGCCAGCGCCGAGGCGACGGCGTTCTCCTTGATGGCCTCGTGGGCCTCCTCGCGGCCGACGCCGGCCCGCACCGAGGCCATCAGGACCTTGGTCGTGGCGAGGAAGGGGAGGTAGCGGTCCAGCTCACGCGCGACGACGGCGGGGAAGGCGCCGAACTCGTCGAGCACCGTCAGGAAGGTCTCAAGGAGCCCGTCCAGCGCGAAGAACGCGTCAGGCAGTGCGACACGGCGTACGACCGAGCAGGAGACGTCGCCCTCGTTCCACTGGTCGCCCGCCAGCTCGCCGGTCATCGACGCGTAGCCGCGCAGGATGACGGTGAGGCCGTTCACACGCTCGCAGGAGCGGGTGTTCATCTTGTGCGGCATCGCGGACGAGCCGACCTGGCCCGGCTTGAAGCCCTCGGTGACGAGCTCGTGCCCGGCCATCAGACGGATGGTCTTGGCCAGCGACGAGGGGCCGGAGGCGAGCTGCACCAGGGCGGTGACGACCTCGTAGTCCAGGGAGCGGGGGTAGACCTGGCCGACCGAGGTGAACGCGCGGTCGAAGCCGAGGTGCCCGGCGATCCGCTGCTCGAGGTCGGTGAGCTTCTCGGCGTCGCCGCCGAGCAGGTCGAGCATGTCCTGAGCCGTGCCGACGGGGCCCTTGATGCCGCGCAGGGGGTAGCGGCGCAGCAGGTCGTCCACGCGGCGGTACGCGACGAGCAGCTCGTCGGCGGTCGTCGCGAAGCGCTTGCCCAGGGTCGTCGCCTGCGCGGCCACGTTGTGCGAGCGGCCCGCCATGACCAGCTCGGCGTACTCGCCCGAGAGCTTCCCGAGGCGCGCGAGCACCGCGACGGTGCGGTCGCGCACCAGCTCCAGGGAGAGGCGGACCTGCAACTGCTCCACGTTCTCGGTCAGGTCGCGGGAGGTCATGCCCTTGTGGACCTGCTCGTGCCCGGCGAGCGCGTTGAACTCCTCGATGCGGGCCTTCACGTCATGGCGCGTTACCTTCTCGCGCTCGGCGATCGAGGCGAGGTCGACGTCGTCGACGACCCGCTCGTAGTCGGCGAGGGCGGCGTCCGGCACCTCGATCCCCAGGTCCTTCTGCGCCCGCAGGACGGCGAGCCAGAGCTGACGCTCCAGCTTGACCTTCTGCTCGGGCGACCAGAGGGTGGCGAGCTCGGCGGAGGCGTAACGCCCGGCGAGGACGTTCGGGATACGGGGCTTTGCAGGCGCGACAGTCACGTGTACGGAGTTTACCTGCCGCCCGACCTGCTCTTTGACCGTCCCTACAGTCCGGAAAGCGCAGGTCATTGGAGCATCGTCCAGGACGCGCGGTGCGGCCCGCCGCGACGGCGATCACTCACCGGCTCCACCGGGTCTCGCGCGGGGCCCTGCAGCACACGCCGCAACGCGTCCACGTTAGACCGGGTCGACGGGCTCCCCGCCGGGACACTGCGCGGCGACCAGAGCGGCGGCGGCCACGGCCGTCTCGGCGACATCGGCGTCGAGCTCCTCGCCGCCGGCGGCTTCGTCCAGCGCGACACGGACAAGTCCGAGCCGATCCCCCTCAGGTGCTTCGTCGAAGTCCCCGCAGAAATCCGCCGCGGTGTCGTTGTCGAACGGACCGACATCCCAAGTACCCATGCACCCGCCCCCTCTTGGCCCGGTCCACACATCGTGCCACCGACCACTGACAACGCCCGCCCACCGGCCGGTTTGCCGAAACCGGGCCCCGCACCTGCCTGCGCCCCGGCTGTGCCGCAACTCCCGTTGATCCGCCTACGTCTAGGCTTCATGGCATGGAGCAGCGCGAGATCATCCAAAGAGTTGTGGGCATCCTGACCGAGGCGATCGAGATGCGCCGACAGGTACGTGAGAACCCGGACGGCGAGGTCGAACCCAGCGGCGCGGTCGGCGCGATGCTCGAGGAGATGCTGCCACGCATCGAAATCCCCGCCGACGCCACCGCGATCGAAGTGGCCGAGGTGGTGGGCCGAGAACTGAGCCCGGTCATCGAGCAGATCACGTCGGCCTTCGCCTTCTCCTTCGCACAACTGGCCGAGGCCCACGACGAGGGCCGCACGGACGTGACGTCGGCGGACGTGCTGCAGTCCATCGCGCTGCATTTCGAGGACGAGGTGGAGGAGTAGGGGCGCGCGGCACCCGGGGGGGCGAGGTACGGAGATGGACCAAGCCCTGGCGGCCATACTCGGCACGGCTGTGGGAGCGGCCGCGCCGAGGCTCGTCACCGGCGCCGGACGATCAGCTGCGGTCCTTCGCCCACGCCATGGAAGCCCTCGCCCAGGAGCTGGCCCTATGCGCCGACACGGCCAGGGAAAGCACGTAACCCGAGCCGTGACCGCCTGCGCGCCCGACGCGCTTACGGCCCCCGATGCTCTTACGTCCCCCGACGCGCTTACGTCCGCGGATCCTCGTACGGCAGCAGATCAGGGCGCTTGGCCGGGAGGCCGTCTCCGGACGAGCGGCCTGTGAGGCGGCGGGCGATCCAGGGGGCCAGGTGTTGCCTGGCGAAACGGAGGTCGGCCGCTCGCCGGGCCGGCCAGTTCAGTGGGGTGCCGGCCGGGAGCGGAGTCTGCCAGTCGTCCTCGGGGGCGTAGCCGAGGGACTGCCACACCGCTTCGGCGACCCTGCGGTGGCCCTCGGCCGTCAGATGCAGCCGGTCCACGTCCCACATGCGCTGGTCGCCGAGCGCGGCAGATCCGTACAGGTCCACGACCGTGGCCCCGTGCCGCGCGGCCAACTCGTCGATGTGGACGAAGAGTTCCTCCATGCGCGGGCGGAAACGCTGGAACACGGGACCGCTACGGCCAGGGCTGCGCATCAGGACGAGCTGCTTGCAGGCCGGGGCGAGGCGTTCGACCGCCTCATCCAGGAGCGCGTGCACGCGGACCATGTCGCACTTGGGCCGCAGCGTGTCGTTGAGGCCGCCCACCAGGGTGATCACATCGGGCTGCATGGCTGCCGCGACGTCCACCTGCTCGGCCACGATCTGAGCGATGAGTTTCCCGCGCACCGCGAGGTTCGCGTACCGGAAACCGGGGGTGGCGGCAGCCATCCGCGCGGCGAGCAGATCCGCCCAGCCGCGGTAGCTGCCGTCGGGCAGCAGGTCCGACATGCCCTCGGTGAAGGAGTCGCCGACCGCGACGAGACTGGTGTAGTTGGCATTCATCTGCATGGCGGGAGCGATCGTACAGGGAGCTTCGGCGCTCTGCCCTGCCGGATACGACCACCCCGCCCTTGCCGCGGAGTGGAACGCCCCGCAAGCCGTCGGCTACGAGTGGCCCGTAGGCGCGGGCCTCCGGTTCGGTCGCCGGTCGCCGTACGGCCGGCCAGCCGTACGTAGCGCCGCCTGGCGGCCTGCGGAGTGCCCAGGCCCAGGCCGAAGGCGATCTCCGGCCAGGTCATGCCGCGACCGCGAGCCATCTGCAGGAAACCACCCTCCACCTCGTCCATCCGCCTAGTAGGGGAGCGCGGGCCGCGCCCCCGCCGCCCTGTTCCGCATCGCCGAGCGCCACGCGCGCCACCCAGCCCGCAGGTCTGCCCGCCTGTGTCGCCGGTCGGGTCGCTCTATGAAACGGTAGAAAAAGACCGAAATGCCGCCTGCGGCAAACCAGTGAAAAGGGGAAACGCATGTCATCGAAGCGACGCCGCAAGAAGAAGGCACGCCGTAAGCACGCGGCCAACCACGGCAGCCGCCCTCAGTCCTGACCCGCTGACCGCCGACCGCCGCCGACCGACGCCCGTGCAACCGGTTTCTGTGTGATCTCGTCAACAGCCTTGCCACCTGGGTCAACGGGTGAACAATGGTGCAATGTTGGAGTTGTTGCGAGAAGTCGGCGTAGAACTGCCGGGCGGCGCCGGGCTGTTGAAGTTCGGGATGACACCCGGCGAGGTCCTCGAACTGCTGCCGCCCGACCGGGTCACGCACCACCGGCAGTGCATGGGGCTGACCCTGGACCAGTACGTGGAGCTCCGGCACGCGCACGACGCCTGGCTCGGCGGCCTCCTCTTCGAACCCGAGTGGAGCTTCGACGCCGACCTCGACGGCGTCCTCCTGGCCTTCGGCGGCGGCGGCCCCGGCGTCACGGACCGGCTGGCCCGCGTGGAGATCCAGGCGCGGGCCCGGACGGGCGGGACGGAGCACCCGGGGGCTACCCCGGTGGCCTGGGACGACATAGACCTCTTCGGCTATCCCGCCGCGGAGATCGTGGCCGTACTGCCCGGGGCCGTCGCGTCATCCGGCGGGCCGCCTCCCGCGGAGGTCGCCGTGGACGAACTGGGCCTGCGCCTCTCGCGGGCGAGGCCGACCGCGGAGCACTGGGAGCGGGTCACTCTTTTCGGCCCCGATTCCGGCAGCTGGGGCGCTTGCTGCGCGGGCGGACTCGTCTGCGCGGAACGGGGGGACGGCCTCGTGGGGATCATGTACTGACGGGACCCCTGACCGGGCCCGGCACAGGTCTCGGCAGCGCGCTGACGGCGCATGAGCCGCGTGCCTGGGCGGTCGGTGCCATCGCGACGTGACGGACCGCGACGGCGGCTACGCACGCCGATGTCTACGACCGCGTCAGCGCCGCCAGGTGGTCCCACGCCGCCTGCGCCGTGAACTCGGCCTGCCCGCCCCGGAGCAGCAGTCCCGCCGACGCGAACGCCGGTTCGTCCGCGTGGGCGGTGACGTAGGGGATCGCGATGCAGCGCATGCCCGCCGCGTGGGCGGCCACCGCGCCGGGAGCGGCGTCCTCCAGGACCACGCAGTCGGCCGGGTCCGCGCCGAGCCGCGCGGCGGCGGCCAGGAAGACGTCGGGCGCCGGCTTGCCGTGCGCGACCTCGTCGGCCGAGACGACCGTGGTCAGGTGCGCGTCGAGTCCGGTTCCGGAGAGGATCGCCTCGATGGCGGCGCGGGACGATCCGGAGGCCACGGCCATCGGCACCCCGGCGCCGTGCAGCCGCTCCACGAACTTCCGCATCTCCGGGAAGACGTGCGTGTCGGCGCGGGCCAGCTCCAGATAGCGGCGGTCGAGCTCGGGGAGCAGTTCGGCCACCGGTACGTCGATGCCGTACCGGTCCTTCCAGACGGCGAGGGTCTCCTGGGTGCTGATGCCCACGAACTGCTCGTTCTCGGCCCAGGTGTAGTCGATGCCGTGCTCGGCGAGCAGCCCGCGCTGGGCCGCGAAGTAGTTCGGCTCGCTGTCCACGAGGGTGCCGTCGAGATCGAAGATGACCGAGGTGTGGCCGAAGATGCTCATGCACTCCAGCATGCCAAAGCCGCAGCTCATCGCCGCACGGCGCCGGTGGCGGACGGTTCACTTCTGCTCCGCGAACGGCTCACCTCTGCTCCGCGGACGCCCTGCCGATCGACTCGACGAGCGGCAGCAGGCGGTGCGGGACGCGCTCGCGCAGGGCCATCTCCGTACGGGTGCGGACCACGCCCGGCATCTGGATCAGCTGCTGGACCACGTCTTCCAGGTGGCCGTTGTCCCGGGCGACCACACGGGTCAGGAGATCACCGCCACCGGTGATCGAGAAGGCCTCGATGATCTCCGGCACGGCGGCGAGCGCGTCGCCCACCTCGTCCAGATGCCCCTGCGTGACCTCGATGTGCACGAACGCGAGCACCGGGTGACCGAGCGCCGCGGCAGAGAGGGAAGGCCCGGTCCCGGTGATCACCCCATCCCGCTCCAGCCGGTCGAGCCGCGCCTGCAGAGTGCCACGCGCGACACCGAGCACGCGCGCGTACTCACGAACACTGGTGCGGGGCTGCTCCAGGAGGAGCCGCAGAATGCGGGTGTCGAGCTCGTCGACGGCCATGGTGCGCAGTCTCCCGGGGCAGGGGTGTGTGAAGTCGGCGACTGTACCAATGGAGCCCCATCAGGCGTCCTACGTGGTCGTTCATGGACGGCGGGCCAGTCGTACGACCGCGTAGGAGATGCCGAGGATGATGTCCACCAAGGCCCACAGGAAGATGACGAGCCCGACGCCGATGGCTGTTCCCGCGCTTTCGGCGTCGTTACAGGTCTGCGCGTCGAGGGTGCCGCAGTCGTCGGGGGCGCCGGAGCTGGAGCTCGCCCCGAAGATCACCCAGAGCAGGAACAGCAGCTGCACCGCGAGGAATGCCCACATGAACCACCGCGAGCGCTTTCGTCCGGAGGCAGGGGCGGGCATCGGTGCCTGGGCGGCCGTCCGCGGAGGAGGCGGGGGCGGGGCCGCGGGAGGTGGCTGAGCGGAAGCGTTCCACTGGGGGTCGCTCCACGGAACGTGGGGCTTGTGCTGGTCCTTCATGGCGATGCCGCCTTTGGAGCTGGTCCATACGCCCCTTACTCCATGGTCGCCCCGGCGCGCCGCGTCTGCACGCGGTGAACGACGGGCCTACCGGACGGTGTCGGCCCGCCGTCGTACCCCCCGCACCGCCTCCACCAGCGCCACGACCCCCCGCTCGGCCTTGGCGCGTGGGCAGCCCACGTTCAGGCGCAGATGGTGGGGGGAGCCGTATGCCGTGCCGGGCATGATGGCGACCTTCTGGGTCTCGATCAGTTCGCGTTGCAGCGCGTCGTCGTCCACGTTCAGGGAGCGTACGTCGATCCAGGCGAGGTAACCGGCCTGGGGCGGGGTCCAGTTGAGGGAGGGGAAGGCCGTGTTCAGGTGGTCGGCGACGAGGCGGAGGTTGCCGCGGAGGTAGGCGCCCAGGGCGTCGAGCCAGGGGGCTCCCTCTCGGTACGCGGCGATGTGTCCGACCAGTGACAGCACCGCGGGGGACGAGAGACCGTCGGCCTCCTTGAGCTCGCGGAGATACGCGTCGCGCGTCTCCGGGTCGCCGATGATGCCGTAACTCCCCGTGAGCGCCGGGATGTTGAAGGACTTCGATGCCGAGGTCAACACCGCCCAGCGGCCCTCGTGGCCGCCGTGCAGGGCCCACGGGCGGTGGACGTACGGCGGGTGGGCGAGGTCCGAGTGGATCTCGTCGCTGATCACCGCGACGCCGTACCGCGCGCACAGAGCCGCCATGCGGTCCAGCTCGGCCCGCGTCCATACGCGGCCGGAGGGGTTGTGGGGCGAGCACAGCAGCAGGACGGCCGTGTCCGGCAGGGCCAGCAGCCGTTCCAGTTCGGTCCAGTCGTCGAGCGGGCAGCGCAGCAGCCGGCGTTCGTGCGCGGCGACGGTCTTGGGGAAGGCGTCGTACGCCGGAGTGTGGACGACGACGCCGTCGCCGGGCCGTGACCACAGCCGCAGGAGCTTGCCGACCTGGTAGATCACGGAGGGGCCGTAGACGATCGACTCCGGGTCCACCTCCGTCGCGTGGCGCTCGCCGTACCAGTCGACGATCGCGGAGAGGAAGTCGGCCTGGCGCCAGCGGGAGTAGCCGAGGACGCCGTGGTCGAGCCGGCCGCGAAGGGCCGAGAGGACGGCGGGCGCGGTCTCGAAGTCCATGTCCGAGATGGTGAAGGGCAGCAGATCGGGGACGCCGAAGCGGTCCTCGACGTAGTCCCACTGCGTGCACCACGTGCCGTGCCGGTCGACGGGCACATCGAAGTCGAAGTCGAAGTCGAGGTCGAAGAGCTCGGGCACCGGTCAGCCCACCCGGACCAGCGACGCGATCGCGTCCTTCACCGACTGCACCTGCGGTCCGATGATGACCTGCACGTTGTGCGCGTCGAGCGTGATGACACCGACCGCGCCCAGCTTCTTCAGGCGGGTCTCGTCGACGCGTCCGGCGTCCTCGACCGTCATGCGCAGGCGGGTGATGCAGTTGTCGAGGGTCTGGATGTTCTCGGCGCCGCCGATCGCCTCCAGGATCGCCACGGCGTCGTACTTCCCGGCGATCAGCTCACGCGGGGCCCCGGCGTCGGCCGCAGCCTCATCGCCTTCCCTCTCCTGCCCCTCCTCATCGTCCGAGGGCACGTCCCGCCCCGGCGTCCTGAGGTCGAAGCGGGTGATGGCCCAGCGGAAGAGGAAGTAGTACCCGGCGAACCACACCGCGGCGATGACCGGTATCAGGTACCACTTCGTGGTCGTGCCCTGCAGCACGCCGAAGACGAGCCAGTCGATGACGTTGCCGTCGGTGTTGCCGATGAACACCCCGAGGACGGCCGCGGTCAGGAACCCGAGACCGACGAGCACGGCGTGGATCAGGTACAGCCACGGCGCGATGAACAGGAACAGGAACTCCAGCGGTTCGGTGATGCCGCCGACCACGCACGCGACGACCCCGGAGATCAGCAGCGCCTTGATCTCCGGGCGCATCTTCTTGTTCGCGCAGTGGTACATCGCGAGTGCCGCACCCGGCAGTCCGCCGAGGTAGACCGCCATCTTGCCCTGGGACAGGAAGTGCGTGGCGCTGGTGACCGCGTCACCCGGCGGCTTCGCGCAGTTGAGCTGGGCGTAGAAGAGGTTCAGCGCACCGGAGACATGATCGCCGCAGACCGCGCCCGAGCCGCCGACATCCGTGAAGCGGAACATGGCTACGAGGATGTGGTGCAGCCCGATCGGGCGCAGAAGCACCTCTCCCATGCCGAAGAAGAACGGGCCGAAGACGCCCGCGTGCCCGATCGCGCGCCCCAGATCCGTGATCCAGCCGTTGAACGTCGGCCACACCAGCGGGATCAGCAGACCGAGCAGGCTGAGCACCAGAGTCGAGATGATCGGCACGAACCGCAGACCACCGAAGAAGGCGAGTGCGTCGGGCATCCGCTGGGCACGAAAGCGCTGGTGGAGCACGCTGACAACGATGCCAACAGCGACGGCGCCGAGCAGTCCCGTATCGATGGACTGGATGCCGATCACATCGGCGATGCCGTAATGGGCGATGGCCTTCTCGTCCTCGAGGTCCACGCCCTTGGCGGTGAGGTAGAAGTTCACCGCCAGGTTCATCGCGGCGTAGCCGACGAAGCCGGAGAACGCCGCGACACCCTTGTCCTCGCGGGCGAGGCCCAGCGGGATGGCTATCGCGAACATCACGGGGAGGAACTTGAAGGCGACGAGGCCGGTGCTCGCCATCCACGTGAAGACGAGATGGAAGCCCTCGCCCTGGAGGAAGGTCAGGTTCTCGGTGACGGCCTCGCTGGAGAGCGAGGAGCCGATGCCCAGCATGATGCCGCAGAACGCGAGCAGGGCCACCGGGAGCATGAACGTCTTGCCGAGGCCCTGGAGGAACTCCCAGAGCGCGGACTTGGTCTTCTGCATGTGTGGGGGTCTTTCGGGCCTGAGCGGAGACGTGCGATGACCGGCCCACGGACGCGGGCCAGGACGGTGGTGGCCGGTCACCTGCTGCCCTCAGGGATCGCCTGCTGATCAGCGCGGAAGGTCCACCGATCCACGCCGAAGGTCGATCGATCCGCCCGGACGGATGAGATCACAGCAGATCGGGGGCTGTCCATGGCCGTTGCACAGGGCGTACGTGGCCATGATCCGCCCGTGTTCCTCGCGGCACCGCGGCACCGCGGCACCGCTCATCTCTCCGGCGAGGAGAGGCCACCGCCGCTGATCCCCTGACCAGCGGCGGCCGGGCATCACCCCAGGGGTACGTCGAGCCGTGCCTTGCGGTGGCTGAACGTGGCGATGGAGTGCGGGCCGTGGTAATTGCCGACGCCGCTCTCGCCGACGCCGCCGAACGGCAGCTCGGGGACGCGGAGGTGAGCCATCGGAAGGCCGAAGCCGAGACCGCCCGACGACGTCTCCGCGGCGAGGCGCCGCCGGGTCGTCTCGCTCTCGGTGAAGCCGTAGAGGGCGAGCGGCTTGTCGCGGTCGTTGATGAACGCGATGGCCTCGTCGAGCCCGTCCACGTTCACGATCGGCAGCACGGGACCGAAGATCTCTTCCCGCATCACCGGCTCGTCGGGCTTCACGTCGGTGAGCACGGTCGGCGCGATGTAGACGTCGTCGCGGTCGCTCTGCCCGCCGAACGCCGTCGTCCCGGAGCCGAGGAGAGCCGAGACCCGGTCGAAGTGCCGCTCGTTGACGATGCGGCCATAGGCTTCCGACGACTTGGGGTCCGCGCCGAACACCCGCTCCACGGCCGTCCGCAGCTCACGGGCGAGCGCGGGCGCCGTCTGCGGGTCGGTCAGGACGTAGTCGGGGGCGACGCACGTCTGGCCCGCGTTGCGGAACTTGGACTCGGCCAGGCGGGTGGCGACGGCGGCCAGGTCGACATCCCGGTCCACGAACACCGGTGACTTGCCGCCGAGTTCGAGCGTGACCGGGGTGAGGTGCTCCGCGGCGGCCCGCATCACGATGCGGCCGACCGTGCCGTTGCCGGTGTAGAAGATGTGGTCGTACCGCTGGGCGAGCAGCGCGGTGGTCTCCGGCACGCCGCCCTCCACGACGGCGACCGCGTCCGTGTCCAGGTACTGGGGAATGAGCCTGGCCACCAGCTCCGAAGTGGCCGGGGTGACTTCGCTGGGCTTCAGGACAGCGGTGTTGCCCGCCGCAAGGGCGCCCACCAAGGGCACGAGCAGGAGCTGTACGGGGTAGTTCCACGGGGCGATGATCAGGACGGTGCCGAGCGGTTCGTACCGCGTACCGGCGGTCGATCCCTCCGGAAGCCCCGCGAGGGCGCCGGGCGCGAGCGGCTGCGGGCGCAGCCACTCCTCCAGATGCGCCAGCGTGTGGTCGATCTCCCGTACGGGGAAGTCGACTTCGGCGGTGTACGCCTCGGTGCGCGGCTTGCGCAGATCGGCGTGGAGGGCGTCCACGATGTCCTCGCGGTGCTCCGTGAACAGGGAGCGCAGCTGGGTGAGCTGCTCCTCGCGCCAGGCCAGGGGGCGGGTGCGGCCGGTGGCGAAGGTGGAGCGGAGCTTGGCGACGAGGGCTGCGGGGTCGAGCACTTCCGGGTCGAGCACTTCGGGGTGGTGCATGAGGGGTCTCCTCGGGAGGTCTCAGGTGCGGCGGGCGGTGATGGGGAGGGGGGTGATGGGGAGGGAGCGGCGGTCAGTGGCGCGTCGGCGTGGTGACCGGCGCCCCGAGGAGGCCGGTCAGGAGCGCGTCCGTGGCGGGGGCGAAGAGCTCGCGGCCGTCGGCCACGGACTCCAGGCCTATGACCAGGGCGATGCAGATGTCGGCGGCCTCGGCGGGCTCCACCGCGGCCGGGGTGCCCGCTTCGGTGAACAGGTCGACGAGCAGGAGACGCAGCGAGCCGTTGAAGCCGTGGCAGACGTCGCCGAAGACGCGGGCCTTCGCGTCGAGGAGCTCCGCGGAGTGCGGAGAGTCCCCGGCCAGGCGCAGGACCAGGTCGAGCTTGGCGGCGAGGACGCCCCGGACGCGCTCGGCGGTGGAGGTGTCGCCGGCCGCCGCCTCCCGGGCCCGCGCGAGCGCCTCGGCGTGCAGGCGCTCGGCGAGCTTGCGGAAGGCGTCGTCCTTGTTGCGGACGTACTGATAGACCGCTGACCGGGACACGCCCATCGTGGAGGCGATGTCGTCCATCGTGGTGCGCCGTACGCCGTACCTGGTGAGGGAGTCGTAGGTGGCGTCGAGGACCTCGTCGAGCCGGTCGGTGCCCATGGGGGTCAGGCCAGCTTCTTCAGCAGCTCGTCGGCCAACGGGGCTGCCGACGCCGGGTTCTGACCGGTGATCAGGTTGCGGTCGACGACCACCTTGGGGGCCCACGCCTCGCCCTCCTGGAAGTCGGCACCCGCCGCGACGAGCCGGTCCTGGAGCAGCCACTTGGCCTTCTGTGCGAAGCCGGACTGCGTCTCCTCGGCATTGGTGAAGCCGGTCAGCTCGTACCCCGCGAACGTGTTGGAGCCGTCCTCCCTGGTGGCGGCCAGCAGGGCGGCGGGGCCGTGGCAGACGACGCCGAGGGGCATACCGATCTCCAGCGCGGCACTCAGCAGCCTGCCGGACTCGGCGTTGACGGCGAGGTCCTCCATGGGGCCGTGACCGCCGGGGACGAAGACCGCGGCGTACTCCGCGAGGTCGACCTCCTCCAGCTTGACCGGCGAGAGGAACTCGGCGATCTCCGCGAGGGTGGTGGCGGTCTTCTCGGCGCCTTCCTCGCCGCCGTTGAACTCGGGCGCGAGGCTCGCCTGGTCGACGGTGGGTACGACGCCGCCGGGGGTCGCGACGACGATCTCGTGTCCGGCGGCCTTGAACGCCTCGTACGGCGCGACGGCCTCCTCGGCCCAGAAGCCGGTCGGGTGCTGGGTGCCGTCGGCCAGCGTCCAGTGGTCGGCGCCGGTCACGACGAACAGGATCTTGGACATGGTGTCTCTCCGAGGCTGGAATCTCTGACGTTCTGTGCTCAGAGCGTCAGGCGGTGCTGTCCTCGAAGGTAGGCGGGGGAGCCCAACGAAATCCAATAGGCTGACCCATATGCGAGATAGGAATTCCGATGGATCGGCGGGAATAGCCCCCGGAGCGCTCGACCTGAACCTGCTGCGCACGTTCCTCGCCGTGTACCGGTCGGGTTCCTTCACCGCGGCGGCCCGCCTCCTCGGCCTCTCGCAGCCCACCGTCACCACACAGATCCGGGCGCTGGAGCGGCAGGTCGACCGGGAGCTGTTCGAGCGGCTGCCACGCGGCGTGGCCCCCGCGCCGTACGCGGACGCGCTCGCCGCCCGTGTCGTCGATCCCCTCGACGCCCTCGCCGCGGTCACCGGCCACGGCGGCCCACTCGACGGCGCCCCCGCGGAGCCCGTTCAGCTTGCGGGCCCCGCCGAGATGCTCTGCCACTGCGCGCTGCCCGCGCTCGCGCCGCTGGTCGAGCAGGGGGTCAGGCTGCGCGTGACGACGGGCCTGACCGACCGGCTCCTGGACGGGCTGCGGGCGGGACGGCACGACCTGGTGATCGCCACGGCCCGCCCCCGCGGGCGTTCCCTGCGCTCCGTGCCGCTGGCGGACGAGGAGTTCGTCCTGGTCGCCGCCCCCGCGTGGGCCGAGCGCATCGGCGGGGCGACGCGGATCGCCGCCGACGGCCCCGGGGCGCTGCTCGGCGTACCGCTGGTGTCGTACGCCGATGACCTGCCGATCGCCCGCCGCTACTGGCGGCATGTCTTCGGCAAGCGGCTGACCTGCGAGGCCTCCGTGACAGTCCCGGACCTGCGCGGCGTCCTCGCGGCGGTGACGGCGGGCGCGGGATTCTCCGTACTGCCCCGCTACCTCTGCCGCGACGCCCTGGCCGCCGGCGCCCTGGTCCTCCTCCACGACCCGGAGGACGCGCCGATCAACACCGGCTTCCTGGTGCGGCGCCCGGGGTCCGCGGACAACCCCCACGTGGCCCTGGTGCACGACCACCTCGTTCAGTCGGCCCGCGCCTGGTAGCCCCCGCGCTAGGCGCCGGTGGCCTCCTCGGTGATCCGGTCCCACTGGGCGCCCATGGCCGCGGCGAGTGCCTGGGCGGCCGACAGGGGGCGGACCATCACCATGAACTCGTCGATCAGCCCCTCCTCGTTGACGTGGAGGAAGTCGCAGCCGGTGATCTGCCGGTCGCCGACCCGTGCCTCGAAGACGAGCGCGGAGTCACGCCCCCCGGCGTCGTTGATCTCGCGTACGTATCGGAAGTCCTCGAAGACCCGCGTGACGCCGCGCAGGATCGCGGCGGTCGTCGCCTTGCCTGGGTAGGGGCGGAACACGACCGGGCTCGTGAAGACGACGTCCTCGGCCAGGAGCGCCTCGACGGCCGCGTGATCGTCCGCCTCGACGGCCTTGCGAAAAGCCTGCATGCCCAACCTCGCACTCGTCCGTGACTCATTGATACTCAATTTGTTGAGTAGGTGCGATGGAGAGTAATCACATCGGTGTACGGTGTCCAGATGTCTCTCAAGTACGCGGTGTTCGCGGCGCTCCTGGAGGGCGAGTCGTCCGGGTACGACCTGGCGAAGATCTTCGACGTGTCCGTGTCGAACTTCTGGTCCGCGACGCCCCAGCAGCTCTACCGCGAGCTGGAGCGACTGGCCGCCGACGGTCTGATCGACGCCCGCGTGGTGCAGCAGGAACGCAGGCCGAACAAACGGATGTTCACGCTCACCGAAGCCGGGCGGCGTGATCTGCACGGCTTCGCCGCCGAGCCGCCCCGGCCCATCGCCATCCGGGACGAGCTCATGGTCAAGGTGCAGGCCATGGACGGCGGCGACCCGGCGGCCACCCGCGCGCTGATCGAGGAGCGCATGGCGTGGTCGCGCGGCAAGCTCGCCCGGTACGAGCGGCTGCGCGTCCACCTCCTCGGCGGCCGCGAGGAGGAGACGTACCTGCGCGAGGCCGAGCGCATCGGCCCCTACCTCACGCTGATGGCGGGCAGGTCTCTGGAGGAGTCGAACCTGCGCTGGGGCGAGCGGGTCCTTGAGATCCTCGACCGACGATTCAACTACGCCGACAAGGGCGGGTCTTGAGGAGGAAGACGTGGAAGACCTGGACGACGTGCTCGAGGCGCGGCCGGAGGGACCACCGCGGGCGGTACTCACCGACTTCGGCGGTGTGCTGACCACGAGCGTGCTCGACTCTTTCCGTGCCTACTCCACGCGGGTGGGCGACGATCCGACGCTCATCGAGCGGCTGTTCCGGGAGGACGCGGAGTCGGCGGCGCTCCTGGTGGAGCATGAGTGCGGACGCATGAGCGAGGCCGACTTCGAGCGGGGCGTCGCGGGGCGGCTGCGGGAGAAGGGCGTGGAGGTGGAGCCCTCCGGGCTCGTCGCCGCGATCGGGGCGGGGATGCGGCCGGACGAGAAGATGCTCGCGGCCCTGCGCGAGCTGCGCGCCCGGGGCGTCCCGGTGGCGATCGTGTCGAACGCGCTGGGCGACGACTGCTACCAGGGATACGACCTGGGCGCGCTCGCGGACACCGTCGTCATCTCCAGCGAGATCGGCTCCCGCAAACCGGGCCGCCGCATCTACCGGACGGCCTGCGACCGGCTGGGCGTCGAGCCGTCCGCCTGCGTCATGATCGACGACCTGGAGCACAACCTGCGCGGGGCGGCACGACTCGGCATCCGGCCCCTGCACCACATACACAGCGACGAAACGGTGCGCGCCCTGGGGGAGTTGTTCGACATCGACTCCCTCACCGCCGGGCCCGATGGTCCGGGCCCGGCGTGACCGGCTCTCTTCACCAGGCCCGTGGCTATCCCGCCGCGTACACGTCCTCCACGTAACGCCCCTGCGCGGTCAGTTCGTTCAGCCACTGTTCGGAGTCCGCCGCCGTGGCCCCCGGAGTGCGTTGCCGGTGGAGGGTGCGCAGGGCGTCACGTACGCCCGGGGCCATGCGTGAGCCGTCGCCGCACACGTACACCCGGGCTCCGGCGGTCAGCAGTGCCCACACCTCGTCCGCCTCCGCCGCGATGCGGTGCTGGACGAAGGCCGCCCCGTCCACGGGGGCCGCGCTGAAGGCGGGACGCAGCGAGACCGCTCCGGCGGACTCCGCGGCGCGCAGCTCCTCGGCGTGCAGGAAGTCCCCTTCCGGGTCGTCGCATCCGAAGTAGCAGAGGGCGGAGGGGAGTTCGGCCCCCTTGGACTTCAGGGCCGTACGGTCCGCGATCGTGCCGCGGAACGGGGCGAGGCCGGTGCCCGCGGCGACCATGATGACGGGCGCGGAGTCCGCGTGGTCGATGCGGAAGGCCTCGAGGCACGGCTGGACGCGGGCCAGGACGGTGTCGCCCGGCCGCACCCTGTTGAGATGGCCGGAGCCCGTCCCGCGGTACAGCTGCCCGCTGCCGGAGCGGGCCGGCGCCTCCAGGAGGGACACCATCAGGTCGGCGTGGCCGGGGTGCACCGCCGGTGACGAGGACACCGAGTAGTGGCGGGGCCGCAAGGGCGTGAGCACGTCGAGCAGCCGTGGCCACTCCAGAGCACCGCGCAGGGCCGGGCAGGCCTCCATGAGTTCGAGCAGCGTGCGCCCGTCGGCCGCGCGAGCCTCGGCGTCGTCGACCAGTACGGAGAGGGCCGACCGCTCCGGCGGGCAGGGGTTGGCCGCCGCAAGTACGGCCAGCTGGCCCGCGGTGGGCCGCTCCTGCAACTCGACGTGCTGCGTAAGCAGGTGACGCACCGTCAGTGGCCGGTCCACGGAGAGGCCGTCGCGGCGCGGGCGCGTCGCCCGGATGTCGAGAACGGCGTCCGGGTCCACGCCGAGCGCCGCCGCGGCCCGGTCGACGAGCGAGGGATCGTTGACGGGCAGCACGGTGAGGTGGTCGCCGGTGCGATAGGTCGTTCCGTCGGGCAGGGCCAGCCGTACGAAGCGCTTCGTACGGGGATGGCCGGGCGCGGTGAGGTCGTAGGCCTCGGTGACCGTCATCGGGACCAGACCGTGCCGCGCGGCGAGCGCGTCCAGCGGGCCCCCGGTCACTTCGCGGACCTCGTACGCGTCCGAAGAAGCGGCGGTCTCCGAGACCTCCAGGGCCTCGGGGTCGCCGTACCGCTCGAGAAGTGCCGTACGCAGCCGCGCCGTGAACTCCCGTACGGAGCCCCCGAGATCACCCGAAGCGTCGGCCGCCGCACGCTCCATGAGCCGGACGCCGCCCAGCTCCGCCAGCCGCTCGTCGAAGCGCGTCGGGACGTGCTGATACGTGGCGGCCCAGTTGCGGTCGCCCACACCGAGGACCGCGTACGTGACGTTCTCGGCGGTGGCCGCGGGGGCGCCGTCGAGCCAGGAGGCGAACGCCGCGGCGTCGTCGGTGGGCCGGCCGTTGTAGGAGGCCGCGGTGATGACGACCGGCCGGTCGGCGGGCAGGGCGGCGGCGTACTCGTCCAGCGGCGCGACCTCCGTCTCGCAGCCCACCGCGGCTGCCTCGTCGGCGAGTTGGGCGGCGAAGTCCCGGCAGGTGCCGTAGTTGCTGCCGTGCAGGAAGAGCGCGCGGGTGCCGGGCATGACGCGCGCAGGCAGGGCGGTGGCGTCGGACTCCGCGTCGGCCAGGTCGACGCCCGCACCCGGCAGCCCGGCGTGCACGCGGTCGGCGGCGGTGCGCGACGTCAGCGTGAGCGTGAAGCCGTCGGGCTTCAGGGTGAGCGTCTCCTTGACGGTGAGCCGGTAGCCGGCGTGGTCGTGCAGCCGGTAGCGGTAAACCAGCATCCCGAGCAGCATGGTCGCCTCGTGCAGCGCGAACTGCCGCCCGATGCAAGCGCGTTCACCGGTGCCGAACGGCTTGAAGGCGTGCGGTGAGCGCGCCGCCTCCGCCTCCGCCGTGAAGCGCGCCGGATCGAAGAGCTCCGGATTGTCGCCCCACACGGGTTGCCGGTGCAGCATCGGCGTCAGGACGGTGACGCCCTGCCCCGCGCGCAGCGGTATGCGGCCGCCGAGGAGCGTGTCCTCGCGGGCGTGCCTGCCGAACGCGGCTGCAGTGGGCCACAGGCGAAGCGCCTCGTTGAGGACCTGACGGGTGTACGTGAGCCGCCCGACGTCGTCGAAGGACGGCTCGGGGTCGGCCGTGTCGCCCCACAGGGCGTCGACCTCGCGTCGCACGAGATCAAGGACGGCGGGATGCTTGGTCAGGTAGTACAGCGCGAACGACATCGCGCCGGACGTCGTCTCGTGCCCCGCGATCAGGAAGGTGATGACCTGGTTGCGGATGTTGGCGGTGTCCAGCTTCGTGCCGTCACCCGGGTGCGCGGCACTGAGCATGAGGCCGAGCAGGTCGTCGGTGGGTTCCGCGCCCGGCGCGCCGCCCGCCCGCGCCGAGATGACCTCGTCGACCACCTGCGCCAGATAGTCGGCGTCCGCCCGGAAGGCCGCGTCCGCCGCCGAGTGGTCACTGCCCGGCGTACGGCTCAGCCGCGTCATGCTCCACTCCAGGCAGCGGACCATGGATTCGATGAAGGGATGCGGCTCGGCCCGCTCGAACGACCCGAAGTCGTAGCCGAACCCGGCGAGCCCGATGGTGTCCAAGGTCATCCGGGTCATGTCACCCGGCACGTCCACAGGACGCCCGTCCCGCGCGCCCCGGTCCCACGACTCGATGAGCCGACGGGCGACGCGCACCATCATGGGGTGGTACGTGCGCATTGAACCCAGCGCGAAGGCGGGCATGAGGATGTCGTGCGCGCGAGCCCAGTTGGGCTCGTCGTTGTACGCGGTGAACAGTCCGTCGGCGGTGAACTCGCGCACGTTCTCCAGGGCGGGACCGACGTGCTTGGCGAACCGGGACTCGTCGGCGAGCTCGGTGACAAGGTCGAGATCGCTCACGAACAGCGCGTCGCGGCCGTGCAGCCGCCGCCGCACGACGGGCCCGTGGCGGCGGACCAGTTCCATGACCTGCTGCAGCGGGGCGGGCCCGGGGCCGGTGGCGGATATGTCGATCAGCGGTACGTCGTCGAGGACGGAACCGGCGTCCTGGGAGAGCGGTGCGGTGGTGGTGGGGGGCATGGCGTGACAACTGCCTTTCGCCGTACGGAAGTCACTGCTCACCAGCTTGATCGCCGATCCCCGCCGGTCCGCGCCGTACCACTACATGATTGTGTAGTGGAGAACGACGCTCCGCTCTTGACTGCCCGGAAGGAGCCGCCCCGTGGACTCAGCGGACTCCGTGCTGTGGCGCAACCGCGCCATGCTCCTCTTCAACCGCATCCCGATGCCGGTCGCGGTCTGCGACGCGAGCGGGGCGATCATCCTCGCCAACCCGGCGATGGCGGCGGAATGGGGCGAGACCTCCGGCACCCTGCGCGGCCGCAACGTCCTGGAGCTGTTCCGCCCCGACGAGAGGACGCAGGTCCTGCGGATCGCCGAGGCGGTGCGGCTGAGGCACCGCTCGCGCTACCCGGTCGCGGTGCACTGGGAGGCGGCCGACGGGGTGCGCCGCCACGGCGAGCTGACGGCGGAGCCGGTGAGCGACACGGTCGACGAGACCCCCGGCCTCCTTGTGCTGCTCCGTGTCCTGGGCGAGGAGCGTGCCCCCGCCGCCGCTCCGGCGCCCGCCGAAGCCGCCACCGCGGCGGAGGCCCGCATTCTGGCCCTGCTCGCAGGCGGCGCCACCACGGCTCAGGCCGCCCGCGACACGGGCCTGACCACGGACGGCGTCACCTACCATCTGCGCCGCCTGACCGAGCGCTGGGGCGCGGCGAACCGCACGGAACTGGTGGCGCGGGCGTACGCGCTGGGGGTTCTCGCCCCGGGGGTATGGCCTCCGGTCGCGCGAACCGGGCCTGCCGGGGGAGTGGCCCCTGCTGGCGCCTGACGGGAGGGGGGCAGGCTCAGGTCGGGCTTTCGCTCGACTCCGTCGCGCCGCGGCGGTACTCGGCGTTGATGCGCTGAGCCTCCTCCAGCTGGTCCTCGAGGATGACGATGCGGCAGGCCGCCTCGACCGGGGTCCCCTGGTCCACCAGTTCGCGGGCGCGAGCGGCGATCCGCAGTTGGTAGCGGGAGTACCGCCGGTGTCCGCCTTCCGAGCGGAGCGGCGTGATCAGCCGGGCCTCGCCGATGGCCCGCAGGAAACCGGGAGTGGTGCCGAGCATCTCGGCGGCCCGCCCCATGGTGTAGGCGGGATAGTCGTCGTCGTCCAGACGACCACTGAGTGGGGTATCTGCTGTCATGTCACCTCGTTATGCGAACGCGTCGAGGGGCCTTGGTGCCGTACGGCACCAAGGCCCCGAAGGAAATTCAACACCATCTGTCGGCCCTGATGCTGCGCCGACCTCTTGTTTTCCCTGTCCGGCCCTGCCTGATGGCGTCTGCTTCCCCCGACTCTCCCTCTGGGTCCGCAGCAGCAAGAGAAAGCCTAATCATGCGATCGCCCAATGTCTACTTTCGCGGGCGTAGATTTTATGCGCTGTCGCGGCGGGTGCATGCGAGCGGGCAACGCGAAGAGGGCCCCGCCGGCGTGTGCCGGCGGGGCCCTCTTCGCAGTTCTGGTGTCGCGTGCCGCGTCTCCCGCTACACGGGAGTGGCGGCGCCGAGCAGGGCCGACGCCGTCTGGAGCGGGGTGAGCTCGCGCGGGGCCGCGTCCTCGGAAGGCGTACGGCAGGTGAAGCCCAGCAGCCGCATGGCGCGGGTGACCTCCGCGGCGCTGAAGTCACGACGGTCCTGCCGGGTGATGACCGCGCCCACCTGCTTGATGGGGTAGTGGCGGCGGCCGATGATGACCGAGTCGCCCGTGACGGGCTCGGGCTTGACGCCCTTCATCGAGTCCAGCACCCCGCTCTTGGTGAGGTCGAACGGGAAACGGGCGATGACGCAGCGCATGGTGCCTCACAGGTGAGGAGATGGGGCGGCTGACAGGGGTGAGGCGCTCAACGCGCGAGGGCGAGAACGTCCCGTAGGCGGACCTGGTCCGTGTAGACGGTGCTCTCACGGACGGCGGTGAGCCGGTCCAGCGTGATCAGCTCCGTGCATTGGTCGTCCTCGTCGCACAGGAACAGATGGCGGGCGCCCGCGCCCGCCATGACCGACAGGGCCAGCTCGACGGTCATGTCGTCACGGACCCGCGGACCGCGTGACGGTGTCTGAACCGGTGTCAAAGGTGCCTCCTGCAGGGATGGGTGAGTGTGGTCGCGCGGCCCGCGCAGGCTAGGCCGCCGAGCTCGAGGCGGACGGCCCCTGGGCGGGACGGCGCGGAGCACGGTCGGTGCGCCGGTCCTGGGCGCTGCGGCTGCGGCGCCCTCGGGAAGAGGAGGAGCTGCCACGCCGGGGGCGCTCCGCGGCCGGCATGGTGATGGTGACCGGGACGCCCGAGGGAGCCTGGGCGCCGGTGATACGGCTCAACTCCTCGTCACCGGAGCGCACTTGGGCCGTCTGCGGGGTGATGCCCGCGGCGGCCATCAGGCGGCTCATGTCGCGGCGCTGATTGGGCGTCACCAGGGTGACCACGCTGCCGGACTCACCCGCGCGCGCCGTGCGGCCGCCGCGGTGGAGGTAGTCCTTGTGGTCGGTGGGCGGGTCGACGTTCACGACCAGGTCGAGGTTGTCGACGTGGATCCCGCGCGCGGCGACGTTCGTCGCCACGAGCACCGTCACATGACCGGTCTTGAACTGGGTCAGGGTCCGCGTGCGCTGCGGCTGGGACTTCCCGCCGTGCAGGGCCGCGGCGCGCACGCCGCTGCACAGCAGGTGCTCGGTCAGCCGGTCGACGGCGTGCTTGGTGTCCAGGAACATGATCACGCGGCCGTCCCGGGCCGCGATCTCGGTGGTGGTCCGGTGCTTGTCCGCGCCGTGCACGTGCAGCACGTGGTGCTCCATCGTGGTGACCGCGCCCGCGGACGGGTCGACGGAGTGGACCACCGGGTCCGTGAGGTAACGGCGCACGAGCAGGTCGACGTTGCGGTCGAGCGTGGCCGAGAACAGCATCCGCTGGCCCTCGGGACGCACCTGGTCGAGCAGCGCGGTGACCTGCGGCATGAAGCCCATGTCGGCCATCTGGTCGGCCTCGTCGAGGACGGTGATCCCCACCTGGTTCAGCCGGCAGTCGCCTCGGTCGATGAGGTCCTTGAGCCGGCCGGGCGTGGCGACGACGACCTCGGCGCCGGCGCGCAGCGCACCGGCCTGCCTGCCGATCGACATGCCACCGACCACCGTGGCGAGCTTCAGCCGCAGGGCGCGGGCGTACGGCGTGAGGGCGTCGGTGACCTGCTGGGCCAGTTCCCGGGTGGGTACGAGGACCAGGGCGAGCGGCTGGCGCGGCTCGGCGCGCTGACCGTCCATGCGGGCGAGCAGCGCGAGCCCGAAGGCGAGCGTCTTGCCCGAGCCGGTGCGGCCACGGCCAAGGACGTCACGGCCCGCGAGGGAGTTGGGGAGGGTGGCGCCCTGGATCGGGAAGGGCACGCTCATGCCTTCACGGCCGAGCGCGGCGAGCAGGGGCGCCGGCATCGCGAGATCGGCGAAGGTCTCGACGGCCGGGAGCGCCGGGGTGACCGTGACCGGCAGGGCGAACTCGCCCTGGGGCGCGGACGGTCGGCGGCCGTAGCCACCGGAACGGCGCGGTGCGCCGGAGCCGGAGCGGGCGCCGGAAGCGGAGCCGGAGCGGGCGCGGAAAGGACGGTCGTTCGTGCGTGCGCGGTTCATGCGGAACCTTCCTCGATGCGGCACGTACCAAGGAATTTCCGCGGCGAGAACACAGCACGGAGAATCGCGAGAACGGGCCGGATGAAATGCGTGAAGCGAATCCGGCCGACGGCAGGCGTTCTGCGGGGCGGATGCGCGGGAACGAATGACGTTCCGGACGGGCACGGTGAGTGCGATACCGATGAAGCCGATGAGAAGAGGTATGCACTCAAGTAATTCGTGACCCGGGTGGTGCGGAAAATGCACGAGCTGGGGCCCGCACCCCAAGGTGCGGGCCCCAGCTACGAAGTACGCGTGAGCGTCAGGCGGGAACGATGTTCTCGGCCGTCGGGCCCTTCTGGCCCTGGGCGATGTCGAAGTTCACCTTCTGGCCTTCCTGGAGCTCACGGAAGCCCTGGGCGGCGATGTTCGAGTAGTGGGCGAAGACGTCGGGGCCGCCGCCGTCCTGCTCGATGAAGCCGAAGCCCTTTTCCGAGTTGAACCACTTCACGGTGCCAATAGCCATGTCATATCTCCTTCGGGGCAGTGCCCTGAGCCCGCACTGTGCGGACTCCGCGTCGCCGCGATGATTGCCCCGCCGGAAATGACCGGAAATACAAAAGTGCTCCCACCCGCCGAATGAGGAGGTGAGGGCACTTGAAGTTTTTGGGAACCACAACTGCAACTGAGATCGACAGTAGCACGGTGTGGTCGGCTCTGTGAGGTAGAAAAATCCGTTCCGGGTGTCGCGCAAGAAACCCTCAGAGCGCCTTGCGTCGATTTCTCTCACGGCCGGCACACATATTGGATCGCTCGAAACGCAGCAATCATTCGCCGGGTGCCGGTGTGGGCCCCGCGCCGAGGACCAGGGCGTAGGAGCCGAGCCCGAGCAGGCGGCTGCCGGGGACCTGCTCGCGTCCGACGTACAGATCGCCGATGCCGCCGGTTTCCGGGTCGAAGGTGACTTCGGTGAGGGTTCCGGCGTCCTCGCCGTACTCGGTGAGGACTGGCTTGCCCAGCAGTCTCTTGTGCGCCCGGGAGTGCGAGCCGCCGCTGCCCGTCTCGGTCGCGGCGGTGGCGTCCGTGTCGATGATCACGGCGTCCGGCCCCATACCGCGCACGTGTGACCAGGGGACGCTGTCGCCACCGTTCTTTGCGTCCCGCAGGTACAGCTCCGTGATCCGGCGGGTCCGTGGGTCGATGCCGATGCCGGCCACCTGCCCAGCGGGGCGCGCGTCCTCCGCGCTGATGACCGGGTGTCCCAGGACCTGGCTGAGCAGCATCATCGGTAGTCCCCCTTCCGGAATGCCGTCTCGCCCGCGGTCCGGTTCCGGGTCCGGTCCCATGCCACGGCGAGCGCGGCGAGGTCGTCCACCGCTTGCCCGGCGAGCTGGGCCGGGATCACCAACGTCTCCCCGGTCATGGCCAGTTGGCCGGGCGCGAGCAGGAAGGCCCTGCGTTCGTGACGGCCCATCGCCTCGGTGGTCGCGACCTCGAAACCGACCACCCGGCCACTGGCGCCCCCTTCGACCACAGCGTCCAGCACCGTGCCCAGCTCAAGGCCCCCGTCGCTCAGTACGCGGGCTCCGCGCACGTGGCCGGTGCCGGCCTCGCCCTTGTCCACCACCGCGTCCCTGGCCTGCAGAACCTCATCGGAGGGGATCATCACCGCATCCGGGCCCAGCGCGTGGACACCGGACCAGGGCAGGCTCTGTTTGAGCGGGCCGGACAGCAGTCCTCGGCCCGCCAGCGTGAAACCGGTGATCTGTCCGCCCGAGGCGTCGAAGACGGTGTCCTTGACCTGGGCCACCGCTTCCCCGCCGAGCGTGACCACGGGCCGCTTGGTCAGGTCGGCGGCGAGCATCAGCGTGATCATCGAGCCCTCCCACGTCCCGCGCGGCGGCCGCGCCGGACCACGATCGCGCCGCCGCCACGGCGGCGGGCCTGGGTCCCGAGGACCGCACCGGCCAGCAGGAGCAGTGCGACCAGCACCACGGTCAGCCACATCCACCAGATCACAGCCGTCCACCTCCCGTGTCATCCCGCGGTTGTCCGAGTGCCCCGGAATGTGATCCCTATACGGAGGCCCGCGCATCCTCACCCGGACCCGCGGGCGGCTGCGGGTCGAGCTCCTCGACAAGAGGTAGCGGGCGACAGGACGCGCGTCCGCACCGAGCTGTTTCGGGAGAGATCACCGGGTCGACCTCGGTACGATGGCTCATGGGGGTGCGATGTCCACTGAGACCCATCGCCTGACCATCACCGAGCTCGCGAGTTGCTCCGACTCCGCGGTGCTGCGGGTCAGCGGCGAGCTCGACCAGTCATGCGAGGAGTACTTTCTGCGTACCCTCGGCGCTTCCGTCGAGGCCGGGCACCGGCATCTGGTCCTGGACGTGACGGCGCTGATGTTCTGCGACTCGCGTGGACTCAACTGCCTGCTCGCCGTGCGCTGGCTGCTCGCCCGCCGCGAGGGCAAGCTGCTGCTCGCGGGCGCGGGGCGCCGCCTCTCGGAGATGCTGGTGCTGACGGGCAGCACGGAACTGCTCCCCGTCCACCGCACGGTCGGCCAGGCCCTGCAGTCCCTCCCGGCCGACCAGCGCCCCCAGTGGCCGCCGACGGAGCCGTAGCCCCGCGCGGCCCGCGCGGACGACCGTTCAGCGGCGGCCGCGGAACTTGCGCAGCATCCGCTTGGCCTGGGCCCGCTTCCTGGGGTCGGCCGACGCCCGGCGGACCTGCTGGATGGTGCGCTGTCCCTGAGGGCTCCGGACGAACTGCTTGATGCGGTTGATGACTCCGGGCATGCCGACTCCTAAGACGTGAGAACCGTCGACGTACGACGGGGTGCTCGGGCACGTACCCCCGTCCGCGGGAGTTAGGCCATGGATGATCCGTTGGCCCTCCCGTGGTACCGCAGCAAGGCGTGAGAGTGGGCCAATGGCTCAGTGAAGCCCGTGCCAGTTGAGCCAGCAGGGCTCTGGATGGTGTGATGTGCCTGTCGATGGCGCTGCGGATCCCCGTGGCGCCTTTTCCATGTGGGCAGGTCGAGAAGGACGCGGAAGGGGCGGGGCAGCTGTGCTGAAGAGGGTGTTCGTGGCGCCGGATCCGGGACGGGCGCGGTTGCGGTTCGCCGCTCGGGCCGTCATCGGCATCGCGCTCGCGGTGGCCGTGTGCGGTCTGGCCGGACACTCGCTCGTCGCGGCGATCACCGGTGGCCTCGCGGCGCTGCTCGCCCTGTTCACGGTCAGCGACGCGACGGTACGGGGGCAGGCCCTCACCACGGCTCTGCTGCCCGTCGTCGGGTTCCCCGTGCTCGCTCTCGCCGCGGTGCTGCACGACGTGCCCGTGGCGCGGGACGTCGCCTTCCTCGGCGTGCTGGGCGCGGGCGTGTACGCGCGGCGGTGGGGGCCGCGCGGGCACTCGCTCGGCGTGTTCGCGTTCATGATGTTCTTCGCGACCCAGTTCCTGCACACGGGACCGGGGCAGCTGCCCGAACTGTTCGCCGCCATCCTGCTGTCGCTGTGCGCCTCGTCGGGCGTACGGTTCGCGCTCTGGTGCTACGAGCGCCGCCTGCCGCCCGTGGCCGTGCCCGTCGTGCCGGGAGGCAGGGGCCTGGCCAGGACGACCACCCGGCAGGCGATTCAGGCGACGCTCGGCGGCGCCTTCGCGCTCGCCGCGGGACAGATCGTGTCCCACGAGCGCTGGTACTGGGCCGTGGGCGCCACCTGGTGGGTGTTCGTGAACACCGCATCGAGCGGGGAGACGCTGGTGCGCAGCTTCCGGCGGGTGCTCGGCACGGTCATCGGCATCGGCGCGGGCTTCGTCCTCGCGCTCCCGCTGCACGGTGCGCCGGTGCCCTCGGCGGTCCTCGTCGCCGTCTGCGTCTTCGGGATCTTCTACACCGCCGCCGTCTCCTACACCTGGATGATGCTCGCGGTCACCGTCATGGCCGGGGTGCTCTACGGCCTGCTCGGGGTCCTGGACCCGGGGCTGCTCGCCCTGCGGGTCGCGGAGACCGGCGTGGGGGCGCTCGGCGCCGTCCTCGCCGTGCTCCTCGTCCTGCCCGTCACCACGCACGCCACGACCAACGCCTGGATCGAGCGTGCCCTGCGGTGCGTGCACCACTGCACCGCGGAGGCCGCCGCCCGGCTCGCGGGATCCGCGAGCGCCGACCCGGCTCCGCGCGTCGCCGAGCTGGAGCAGCTCCTCGGGAAGGTGCGGTTCTCGCTCGCGCCCCTGGTGCACCCCTTCAGCCCGCTGCGGGCCCGCAAGGCACGCGCCCGCCAGGTGCTCGCACTGCTCGACGCCTGCGCCCGCGAGGTCCGGGGGCTCGCCTCGATCGCGGCGGACCCCGAGGCCTCGCACGACGACCGGCTCGCCGCCGCCTGCTGGCGTGTGGAGGCCGCCGTGGAGGCACTCACCGCGCCGGAGGCGGCGCGGGGCCCGGCAGCCGACGCCGTCACCCTGCCGCACCCCTCCAGCGTCGAGCCCGTCCTCGCCCATCTGCACGGTCTGGAGAAGGCGCTCGTCGAACTGGCCGAGCCGCTGCGCAGCCCGACTCGTACGCCCTTGATCGGTGCCTGAGCAGGCGTGTTCCCCTCGGTGTTCGACGCCGGAGCGCTCCTGCCGCTCGCTCGCGCCGGCCGATGACTCCGGACGAGGACACATGAGGTGGCTCATCGCGTGGTAGACGGACTTCCGCTCCTGGAGGCGCGCGACTGAGAGGGATGCTGACCATGCCGGAGGAATCACCGTCGGTCGTGCACGACGTGTCGGTCGCGGCAGCTGTCGGCCGCCACGCGCTGCCGAACCGGCTCTGCACCGCGTTCACCCAGTCCCTCGGCGCACAGCGCGCTGCCCTGTCCTGGTTGCCCCGGCTCGAGGACTGGCAACTGCTGCACGCCACCGACGAACGCGCCCTGCAGGCCGAGGCGGCGCAGTTCACCCGCGCCGACGGCCCCTCCGTCAGTGCGGCTCTTGGGATGCGGCCCGTGTTCGTGCCGGACCTGCGCGACCGTTCCTGCCGCACCGGACCGCCCCTGGCGGAGGAACTGCCGGGCACCCGGCGGGTCCTGGCGCTCCCGCTGCACGACCGCCGGACAACACCGCTGGGCGTGCTGT
The DNA here is from genome assembly GCF_040730185.1 of Streptomyces sp. Je 1-332. NCBI lineage: Bacteria > Bacillati > Actinomycetota > Actinomycetes > Kitasatosporales > Streptomycetaceae > Streptomyces > Streptomyces sp. Je 1-332. Next base: position 1,020,708 of record NZ_CP160402.1, on the reverse strand, counting down.
GCCTCTACTACACCGAGCACACCGACGTGACCGACCGCCACATCACCCACGCCAAGCGCGCCGCCGCCCTGGCGCTCGACGCCCTGCTGCGCTGGCGGCCCGTGCACGACGCGGGCAGCGGCTGCCGGCGCCCTGTGTGGACCACCAGCACACGCGCTGCACGCTGGGAGCGCATCCACCAGGCGGCCGACTACGTCGCCGCCCGTCAGGAGTGCCCCGTCGCCGAAGGGCTGGCGTGGCTCCAGGAGGTGAGCGCACGCGACGGCCACTCCCTGCTCGACGTGGCCGACACCGTCCTGCAGCCCTCCCTCGCCCACCACCACGACGGCGGGCCCGAAGGAAGGATCGGCCATGAACCAGCCCGTGGAAGTGCTGCTTGACCGGGTCCAGGAACGCGGAGGCTACGCGGAACGGCAGGAGGCCGCCGGAGCGGTGCAGGGTGTCCTCGAAGTCCTGGGGGAGCACCTGGTGGGGGACGACCGCACCGATCTCGCCCGCCTGCTGCCCCGCCAGTGCGGTCCCTTGCTCACCGCGGGGTCACCGGCGAGCGAACCCCTGACGCCCGCGGACTTCGTCGCGGCGGTCGGCGCACGCGTCGACGTCGACGCGGGGCAGGCACGCCGCGCCGTCACCGCGGTGCTCGCCACCGTCGCGGAGGTCGCCGACGACGCCCTGCTGCGCCGCATCCTCACCCAGCTTCCGCCGGGGCACGCCGGTCTCTTCGGCCGTACGGACCCCACATGATCCGCGAGACACCCCACATGATCCGCGAGACATACGAGACGTCCCGCAACCGGAAGCGGGTCGACCGCTCATGCCGGGGAAGACGCACTCAGAACACTCCCTGAATGGAGGCTCGTGATGGCACGGACAGTTCCGCAGGGCAAGGCGACGAAGGAAGCAGGCAGCCCGAGCGCTCCCGGCACGCCCCCGCTCGCCGGGTGGGCACGCGCGATGGCCATGCTGCTCGCCTTCGCGGGGACGGTGGTCTTCGCCGTGCTCCTTGCCCGGCTGACGCTGGAACCCTCGGCCGCCTCCGAGCCCCTGACACACAGCAATCTGCGCCCGGGCGACTCGATCCAGGACTATCTGGCGCAGCCCGCGTTCCGCGACACCGTCAAGCAGCTCGGCGGCAACATCGTGCTCGGACTGCCGTTCGGCATGCTGCTGCCGGTGCTCGTCCCTCGTGCCCGGGGGCTCATACGGGTCATAGCCGCCACGGCGCTGGTGATGCTGCTCGTCGAACTCGCCCAGGGCTTCCTGGTCACCGGGCGGGCCTTCGACATCGACGACGTACTGCTCAACACCACCGGCGCCGTGCTCGGTTACCTGCTGATCGGCCGCAGGCTCGGCCGTGCCGTGCACCCGCGCCGCAAGCACTGGTGGCACCGCTTCACGAAGCGGGAGACCGCCGCCGGCCGGACACCGGGGCAGGACGGGGTCACGCGGTCAGGCGGCCGACGGTCTGCGGGTCGAGGCCGGTGAGGCGGGCGATGCGCGGCGCGGGGATGCCCGCGGCCAGCGCCCGGTGCACCAGGGCCTCCCAGTCCTGGGTCGTCTCCCGGAACTCCAGGAGTTCGCTCTCCATGTCCGTGACGGACTGGGGCGCGCACTCCTGCTGGACCCGCAGCGCCTCCTCCTCGCTCAACGGCACCGGAAGACGCTCGGCGTCCTCGGGGATCAGGGCCTCCGCGTCGGCGGGCAGAATCCGGACGAGTTCGGAAGAGGCCGACACGTCGTGCGCCTGGAGCCAGCCGTGGACGGCCGGGGTCTGTGTGCACTCCAGGGCGCCCGCGGCGGCCAGCGCCGTGCCCAGACGTGGGTGCCGCTCGGGAAGCAGGAAGAGGTAAGCGTCATCAGCCATCGGGGGATTCGCCTTCTCGGTCGGACGTCAACGCGTGGTGAGCATGCCCTCGCGCAGGCGGGACAGCGTACGGGAAAGCAGGCGCGAGACATGCATCTGGGAGACGCCGAGGTGCTCGCCGATCTGTGACTGGGTGAGTTCGTCGACGAACCGCAGCCGCAGGATCTGCCGGTCGCGCTCGTCGAGACCGGCGAGCAGCGGGGCCAGTGCGTGGAAGTCCTCCACGAGCTCCATGGCGGGGTCCTCCGCGCCGATGAAGTCGGTGAGGGCGGCCTCGCCCTCGTCGCTGTCGCCGTGGACAGCCGCGTCGAGGGACGTGGAGTTGTAGCCGTTGGCGGCCGTACGGGCCTCGATGACCTCGTCCTCGGTGAGACCCATCAGCTCGGCGAGTTCGCTGACCCTGGGGGCGCGGCCGAGGCGCGTGCTGAGCTCCTCGGTGGCCTTGGCGAGTTCGACGCGGGCCTCCTGGAGGCGGCGCGGAACGTGCACGGCCCAGGAGGTGTCACGGAAGAACCGCTTGATCTCCCCGACGATGTACGGCACGGCGAACGTGGCGAACTGGACCTCGCGCGAGAGTTCGAACCGGTCGATGGCCTTGATCAGGCCGATCGTGCCGACCTGGACGATGTCCTCCATCTCGTCACCGCGGTGACGGAACCGCCCGGCGGCGTACCGGACCAGGGACATGTTCATCTCGATGAGGGTGTTGCGGGCGTACTGGTGCTCCGGCGTGCCCTCTTCCAGCGTGGCGAGCCGGGCGAAGAACAGCTGCGACAGAGCCCGGGCGTCCTGCGGCCCGACCTCCTGGGGAGAGACGATATCCGGCAGCTCCGTGGTGCCGGAGTCCGTGGATGTGCCGATAGCCGCTGTCGCCACTGTCATGGTCCCTCCCCGATCCGCCGGCCCTCCGTCGTCCCCCGACCAGCCGGTGAAGCGCACGTACCCGCACGCCCGGGCTTCATGCGCGTCGTTCCGCAACAAGATCCGTTATCTGCCGGGGCGTTACAGGGTCCTCATCGCGGGCATGTGAGCAATTCGGACAGCGGCCATCCCCTATTCGGACAGAGGCCACCCCGTACGAGGAGGGCTCATGAGGACGCACGGGACGCGACTGGACACCGGACCCCCGGACCTGGACACGGGGCCGACGGACGGTGCGGTCTTCGACAAGCGGCCGGAAGCTGTCGCCCACGCGCGGGACTTCGCCCGCGCCTTCGTGGACAGGCTCCGCCCGGGCATGGACCCACAGGACGTGGTGAGTGTCGAACTCACGGTGTCCGAACTCATCACCAACGCCGTACGGCACGCGCGCGGCACTTCGTGCTCCCTGCGTCTGGAGGCGCAGCCGGACGCGATAGCGGTGACCGTCGGTGACGCCGACCCGAGGCCGCCGCAGGAGCGAGCGCCCGACCTGGCCGGAGGAACCGGCGGATTCGGCTGGCCCATGGTCCAGCACATGGCCAGGGCGGTCACCGTGACCAGGGGCCCGAACGGCAAGACCGTCCGGGCCGTCCTGCCCCGCTAGCCACTGCCCGCAGTACCGCGCGGTGGACGCCGTGCGACGAGGCATACGGCATGAGAGCGCACCGGCGGGGCAGGAGAGGCCAATGGACGATCTGTCTCAGCTACTCCAACAGACCATGCGCCGCCGTCATTTGACGCCGCAGGCGATCGCGGACAAGACCGGCATCCGCACCCCACGCATCCGGGCCTTCGCACAGGACGGCGCCGATGGCCCCGTCCGCCCCACTGAACAAGAACTCGCCGAACTGGCCGGCGCCCTCGCGCTGCCCGCCATCAAGGACGCCGGGCAGCCCGCGGCCGCGGCAACCTCCCCTTGACGTCGCAGGCCTCACTCCGAGGGTGATCCCCCGTCTCTGAGTTCCCACGCGGACGCGCGGCGATCGTCGGGGCGCCTTGGTCTAGACCGACTGCTAGCGTCTGCCGCATGAGCGCTCCCCCGCACAGGACGCTCGGTCGAGAGTCGAGAGGGGAACGCAGTGGTCGGCAGGCACGGCGACAGTCAACGGGCGTACATCGGGTCCTTCACCGCGGCGGGCGGGGCCGGCATCCTCACCGCCGCCGTCGACGCGGACAGCGGCGCGCTGACCGTTCTCGGCGCCACGGACACCGTCGCCGACCCCTCCTACCTCGCGCTCTCGGCCGCGGGCGACACGCTCTACGCCGTCAGCGAGACGTCCGACGGCGCTGTCGCCGCGTACCGCCTCGAAGGCGACAAGCCCGAGCAGACCGGGCCGCCGGTCGCGGTCGGCGGGGCGGCGCCCACGCATCTGGCCCTGCACGCGGGACACGTCCTCACCGCCAACTACGGCTCCGGCAGCGTATCCGCCGTGCCCGTGCGCCCCGACGGCAGCCTCGCGCCCGCTCTCTCCGGCGTCCTGGAACATACGGGCGCGGGGCCCCACCCACAGCGCCAGCAGCGGCCGCACGCCCATCAGGTCCTGCCCGATCCGAGCGGCCGCTGGGTGGTGAGCGTCGACCTCGGCACCGATTCCGTACGCGTCTGCGAGCTCTCCGCGGCGGGCGAGCCGACCCTGCGCCGCGAGATCGCGCTGCGGCCCGGTTCGGGCCCGCGGCATCTCGTGTTCCATCCGCGCGGCGACCACGCGTACGTCGTGAACGAGCTGGCCCCCACCGTCACGATCTGCGCCTGGGACGCCTCCGACGGGGTGCTCAAGCCGCTCGGCGAGGCGGCGCTCCTGCCGGGCCCCACGGACGGCGACGGCGAGGCCTACCCCTCCGGGGTCGTCATCGCCCCCGACGGGCGCTTCCTGTGGACCGCGACCCGCGGTCAGGATGTCATCTCGGTGCTCGCCATCGACGAGGCGGGGACGCGGCCGCGGCTCACCGCCACCGTGCCGTGCGGCGGCCACTGGCCGCGTGACCTGGCCATCGACCCGTCGGGCCGGTTCCTGTACGCGGCAAATGAGCGCTCGGGCGACGTGACCTGGTTCAGCGTGGACCCCGAGACCGGCATTCCGCGGCGCGCGGGCTCGATCGAGGCTCCTGCCGCCTCGTGCGTGATCTTCAACTGACCCATCTGCGCCTCGCGTACGCCGATGGGCCCGCCCCCTGCACCAGGGGGCGGGCCCATCGGCGTGACGGCATCAGGTCTGCCGGCGCGGCGCGGTCAGTGGACCGGCGCGCCCGACGGCTGCTGCGGGGCGATCCCGAGCGCCGACGTGTACTGGGACAGGGCGAGCTTGCCGATCGCGGGGTAGGCGCCGAGCGACTCCGCGACCGAGCAGCCGGCCTCCTTGGCGGCGGCGTCGAGCAGGCTGCCGTCGATCTCGGGACCGATCAGGTACGGGGCGAGCGCCAGCTGCGTGGAACCCGATCCGCGCAGCTCGTCGGCGGTGTTCGCGATGGCACCGTCCTGGTCGAGCGCGGCGGCCATCACCGGCACCGCGAGGCGGGCCGCGAGCAGCATGCCGGTGATCCCGGCGGCCTGCACGGCCTCCTCGCCGCCGACCGTGGCGAGGACGATGCCGTCTGCCGCGGTGGCCACCGTGAACAGGCGTGCGCGGTCGGCGCGGGCCAGACCGGCCTCCGAAAGGCGGACGTGCAGCCCCTCGGCGAGCAGCGGGTGCGGGCCGAGGACGTCGGTCAGCTCGGCGGGAGCGCGGCTGTCCATCACGGCCTGACGCACGCGCCGCATCAGCGCGTTGTCGGGGCCCGCGAGGAGGGGCACCACGACGGCGACAGGGCCGTCCGGCTCGGCGACGTCCGCCCCCGCGGCGCGCGCCTGCTCGAAACGCGCGGTGCGCTCGGTGGCGGCGCGCGCGAGCACGGAGTGCAGCGAGGGGAACTCCGGGAACGAGGTGGTCGTGGCGTCCTCGGTCCCGTCGAGGTACCCGATGCGGGCGTCGAGGCCGGGCAGCTCGGAGCGGGCGATGCTCACGACCTCTTCGGCGAGGCTGCGCGTGGCGCTGCTGGGTACGCCCGGTACGGCGAGAACGAGCGCGGGCGCGTTCTCGGGAGCCGCCACGGGCTCCGGGCGGCGGTGCCGACCGGGCTGGCGGGGTCGCGGCATTCGTACGGGCAGGCCTGATGCGGGCCCGGTGGGGGAGCTCATGGCCCCGCATGCTACTGGTCCGGGAGGCTTCGCTGTTCGGGGAGGGTGCAGGTGGGCGGTATAAGTCCAGTTTTGTCTTATGAGTTACGTAAAGCTCGACTGTCATATTCCGGTGTGGTCAACTGCCGTCCCGAAGGTGCACGGTGAGCATGCGCGGGTCGAGCGGCAGCCGCAGCCGGTCCGAGGCGATGTCGGCGGCGATGCGCACGGCGCCGTCCAGCGGGTCACCGGCGGCGGTCGCCAGGCGCACGTGCGGCAGGTGTTCCGCCAGCTCCGCGCGCACCGGACGCAGTAGCGCCTCGCCCATCTTGAACAGGCCCCCGGTCAGGGCGGCTTCGGGCCGCTCGCCCTGGCTCGTCGCGTCGGGGGCCGGGCAGACCGCCGCCGCGGCTTCGACGATGTGCCGGGCCGCGTCCCGCAGGATCGCGTCGGCCACCGGGTCATCGGGGGCGCAGCGTGCCACTTCGGGCGCGAACGAGGCGAGCATCGCGGGCCGGTCCGTACGGGGATAGAGCTGCCCGGGGAGCTCCTGCGCGGGGCCGAAGAGCTCTTCGGCGCGGGCGAGCAGCGCCTTCGAGCCGCCGTGCCTGCCGTCGAACGCCCGCATCGCCGCATCGAGGCCCGCGCGGCCGATCCACGCGCCACCACCGCTGTCGCCCAGGAGATGCCCCCAGCCATCGGCGCGGTGCCAGGCGGTCAGGTCCGTGCCGATCGCGATCATGCCGGTGCCCGCGGCGACGACCGCGCCGGGGCGGACGCCGAGCGCGCCCACGTACGCGGTGACGGCGTCCGCGGCGAGCGCGAGGCGCCGTACGCCCAGAGCCTCGTGGAGCGCGGCCGGCAGCCGGTCGCGCAGGTCGTCACCGAGGGTCGCCATGCCCGCCGCGCCGACGGAGACGGTGGCCAGCCGCCCCGCGCCGCCCGCCCGCGCCAGCAACTCCCGTGCCATGGGCAGCAGTTGCTCCGTGAAGTGCGCGGCGTCGATGCCGCGCGCCCCCGTACGCACCGGCTCCTTCGAGCTCACCGAGAGCCGGCTGTCCGCGCCGCCGCCGAGGCCGCCGATGGCGACCCGCATCCCGGAGCCGCCCGAGTCGACCCCGAGGAAACACGGGGCGTCCGTCACGGAAGCCGCCAGTCCACCGGCTGCCCGCCCTGCTGGACCAGCAGGTCGTTGGCCCGGCTGAAGGGCCGCGAGCCGAAGAAGCCGCGGTCCGCCGACATGGGCGACGGGTGCGAGGACTCGACCGAGGGCAGCGGGCCGAGCAGCGGCCGCAGATTGCGCGCGTCACGCCCCCACAGGATGGAGACCAGGGGCCGCCCGCGTGCCGCGAGCGCCTTGATGGCCTGCTCGGTGACCTCTTCCCAGCCCTTGCCCCGGTGCGCGGCAGGACGCCCCGGGGCAGTGGTGAGCGCCTTGTTGAGCAGCAGGACGCCCTGCTGCGTCCACGGCGTGAGGTCACCGCTCGACGGCTGCGGGAGCCCCAGGTCGGAGCCCAGCTCGCGGTAGATGTTGATGAGGCTGCCGGGCAGCGGGCGCACCTCGGGCGCGACCGAGAACGACAGACCCACCGCGTGCCCCGGGGTGGGGTAGGGATCCTGGCCGACGATCAGCACCCGCACCTCGTCGAAGGGCTGCTGGAACGCGCGCAAAACGTTCGGCCCGGACGGGAGGTAGGCGCGTCCCGCGGCGATCTCCGAGCGCAGGAAGCCTCCCATCTCGGTGATCTTCCCGGCGACGGGTTCGAGGGCCTTCGCCCAGCCCGCTTCGACGATTTCATGCAAGGGTCGTGGTGCCACGGCGTCACCCTACTGCCGTACAGGGGGCGTCGATCAACCGATGGCCGCCGCCCTGACGCACAGTACGTCGGGCAGGTGGGAGGCCAACTCCCGCCAGCTGTCCCCGTCGTCCGCCGAGGCGTACACCTCGCCGTTGCGGTTGCCGAAGTAGATGCCTGCCGGGTCCTGGCCGTCGCTGCACATCGCGTCGCGCAGCACCGTGCCGTAGTGGTCGCCCGTCGGGAGGCCCGCGCTGAGCGGCTCCCAGCTCTTGCCCGCGTCGGCCGTGCGGTAGACGCGACATCGGTGGTCGGCGGGGACGCGGTCCATGTCGGCGTTGATCGGGAAGACGTACGCCGTGTCCGCGCGGTGCGGGTGGGCGACGGCGGCGAACCCGAAGTCCGAGGGCAGGCCCTCGCCGATGTCCGTCCAGTGCGCGCCCGCGTCGTCGCTGCGGAACACACCCCAGTGGTTCTGCAGATAGAGCCGGTCCGGGTCGACGGCGTCCCGCGCGACCTTGTGCACGCACTGGCCGAACTCCGGGTTCGGGTCGGGCAGGAAGACCGCCGAGACGCCGTTGTTCGCCGGGGCCCAGCTCTTGCCGCCGTCCACGGTGCGGAACACTCCCGCGGTGGAGACGGCCACCGTCACCGCGTCCGGGTCCCGGGGGTCGGTCAGAACGGTGTGCAGGCCTTCACCGCCACCGCCCGGCACCCACTTGTCACGCGTGGGGTGCTCCCACAGAGGGCGCACGAGCTCGAAGGTCTCGCCCCGGTCCCGCGACTTGTACAGAGCGGCCGGTTCCGTGCCCGCGTACACCACGTCCGGCTCGGCGGCTGCCGGGTGCAGTTGCCAGACCCGCTCCAGGGAAGCCTCGGTGTCCTTGGGGAACTTGACCGGAGCCTTGGGTGGTTCGGTCCAGGTCCTGCCGAGGTCGTCGGAGTGGAAGACGGACGGGCCGAAATGGGAACTGTCGCCGCCCACCAGGAGGCGCGGGGAATCACCACGGGTGTCGATGGCCACCGAGTAGATGGCCTGCGCGTTGAAGTACGGAGTGTCGTCGAACTGCCAGGTGCTCGTGCCGCCGCGCTTGCGGCCGATGAAGAGGCCCTTGCGGGTGCCTACGGTCAGGATGAGCTCGGCCATCGTGGCCACCTCCGGGACGTCGTTGTCTCAGGTATGGCTCAGTCTGCACCTCGGCACTGACAGTCACCCCCGGGCAGGGCGTCGTCGCAGGTCGGCGCGGGTGTGGCGGAGGTGTCGCCCGCCCGGTGGGGCGTCAGGGCCGGTCCGTGCCGGACAGCTCCGCGGCCACCCGCGCGATCGCTTCCGGCCCGACGCGGCAGCATCCCCCGATCAGCCGCGCCCCCGCCTCCCGCAAGGCAGCGACCCGGCCCGCGGTGAAGTGGGCGGGGCCCCGCCACGTCCGGGCGGCCGCGTCCCACGTCTCACCGCTGTTCGGGTACACCACCACCGGCTTGCCCGTGATCCGCGCGGCGAGGCGCACCGCCGCGTCCGCGTCCTGCGGATCGCAGCAGTTGACGCCGACCGCGAGGATCTCGTCGGCGTCGGCGGCCAGCGCGAAGGCCTCCGCGAGGGGCTGGCCCGCACGTGTGTAGCCGCCGGAGACGGTGTACGAGAGCCAGGCGGGCACCCCCAGGCCGCGCACCGCCCGCAGCAGGGCCCGCGCCTCGTCCGTGTCCGGGACCGTCTCCAGGGCGAGGACATCCGGCTCCGCGTCCGCGAGGACCTCCAGGCGCGGGCGGTGGAAGCGTTCGAGCTCGGCCACCGTCAGGCCGTACCCGCCCCGGTATTCGGAGCCGTCCGCGAGCATCGCGCCGTACGGCCCCGCAGACGCGGCCACCCACACGTCACGGTCGGCGTCCGCTCCCGCGTCGCGTGCCAACTCCACGCTCAGGCGCAGCAGTTCGGCGGTGCTGACCGCGTCGATGCCATGCTTCGCGAAGCCCTCGAACGTCGCCTGATAGCTCGCCGTGGTGGCGATGTCCGCGCCTGCCTCGTAGTACGCCCGGTGCGCCGCGGCGATGGCCTCGGGCCGGTCGGCCAGCAGCCTCGCCGACCACAGGGCGTCGCTCAGGTCGTGCCCGGCGGCCTCCAGCTGGTTGGAGAGGCCGCCGTCGAGCACGAGCGGGCGGCTGGTCAGTGCATCCGCGAGTTTCACACTGCCGACTCTCACACAGCCGACGTCAGTCGAGGCGCGGACAGGGGGAAGTGGCACGCGACTTGGTGTCCCGCGCTGCCCGGGGTGGACACCGGTGGCTCCGTGGTGGCGCAGACCTCCTGGGCCAGCGGGCATCGCGTACGGAAGCGGCAGCCGGACGGCGGCTTCGCGGCCGACGGTGTCTCGCCCTCCAAGGGGGTGCGTCCCTGGCCCTGCGCCGCCTCCGGGTCCGGCAGGTTGACCGTGTCGAGCAGTCCCCGCGTGTAGGGATGCAGTGGCCGGCCGTACACCTGCTCGGCAGGGCCCGACTCGACCAGCTTGCCCAGGTACATCACGCCGACCGTGTCCGCGAGGTGGCGCACCACCGCCAGATCGTGCGAGATGAACAGATACGTCAGGCCGCGCTCCCGCTGGAGCTCCCGCATCAGGTTCAGGATCTGCGCCTGGACGGAGACGTCGAGCGCGGAGACCGGCTCGTCCGCGACCACCAGATCGGGGGAGAGGGTCAACGCCCGTGCAAGACCGAGGCGTTGACGCTGCCCGCCGGAGAACTCGTGCGGGTAGCGGTGCACGGCGCCGCGCGGCAGGCCGACCGCGTCCAGGAGTTCGGCGGTCAGCTTCTCCTGTTCGGCGCGCGTGCCGACGCCCTGGATGACCAGGGGCTCCCGCAGGATCTCGCCCACCCGCATCCGTGGGTCCATGGCGGCCGTGGAGTCCTGGAACATCAGCTGCACACGCCGTCGGTGCGCCCGCCGCTCGGCCCGCGACATCCGCGCCGGGTCGTGACCCTCGAAGCGCACGTGCCCGGCCGTCGGCTCCTCCAGGCCTGCGACGATCCGGCCGAGCGTGGTCTTGCCGCACCCGGACTCGCCGACCATGCCGAACGTCTCGCCCTTGCGGATCTCCAGGGACACCCCGCCGACCGCGCTCACCGTGCCCCGGCTGCGTGAGAAGGCGCCGCCCTTGAGGGGGAACTCCTTCACCAGAGCGCCGAGTTCGAGGAGTGTGTCATCGGAGACGCGCGGCGCGGGCACGGTCGGCGGGACCACGACATCCTCCTGCGACGCGTTGTCCGGCACCGGATGGAAACAGGCGAACCGGTGCTCCCCGCCCCGCAGTTCGTCGTCCATGAGCTGCGGCTCCCGCTCCCGGCACTCGTCCGTCGCGAAAGTGCAGCGCGGCGCGAAGCGGCACCCGGTGGGGCGCAGCGCCAGGTTCGGGGGAAGGCCCGGGATCGTGTGCAGCGCGGAGCCGGTGTCCGCGGCGCGCTCGGGAAGCGAGGCGAAGAGCGCCTCCGTGTAGCGGTGCCGGGGTCTCGCGAACAGGTCGCGTACGTCGGCCTGTTCGGCGATTGTGCCCGCGTACATCACCGCGACCCGGTCGACCCGGCTCGCGATGACGCCCAGGTCGTGCGTGACCAGGATCATCGCCATGCCGAGCCGCTCGCGCAGGCCGTCGATCAGCTCCAGGATCTGGGCCTGCGTCGTCACGTCGAGGGCGGTGGTCGGCTCGTCCGCGATGAGCAGCTTCGGCTCGCAGACCAGGGCCATGGCGATCGCCACGCGCTGGCGCATGCCGCCCGACAGCTGGTGCGGGTACGCCTTCATGCGCTCGGCGGGCTGCGGCATGCCGACCAGGCGCAGCATCTCCTGGGCCCGCGCCCACGCCTCCTTCCTGCTCAGCTCCGGGCGGTGCAGGACGAGCGGCTCGGCCACCTGTGCGCCGATCGTCATGGTCGGGTTGAGCGAGGTGAGCGGGTCCTGGAAGACCATGCCGATGGTGTTGCCCCGTACGTCCTGGAGGACCGGCGCCGGTGCGGCGGCCAGATCCCGGCCGTCGAACAGGACGCGTCCGCCGGTGACCTCACCGCCGGGCGGCAGGAGCCCGAGGACGCTGAGCGCGGTCATCGTCTTGCCGCAGCCGGACTCGCCCACGATGCCCAGGGCCTCGCCCGGGGCGAGTTCGAGGGAGATCCCGTCGAGGGCGTGGACGGTGCGCTCGCGCGAGGTGATGTCGACGCGAAGGTCCTCGATTTTGAGCAACGGGCCGGTGTCGCGCGGCGGGTCGGTCTTGAGCAGAGGCTCGGTCATGTGTCGCTTCTCCCTTACTTCCGCAGCCGTACTTCGAACGCGTCCCGCAGCCCGTCGCCGATGAAGTTGAACGCGGCGACGACCAGGACGATCGCGATGCCCGGCGGGAAGATCAGCCACCAGTAGCCGTTCTGGGTGTAGGTGATGCCGGCCGAGAGCATCGAGCCCCAGTCGGCCGACGGCGGCGGGATGCTCAGCCCCAGGAAGGCGAGATAGCTGACGTAGAGGATGGCGTCGGCGATCTGGAAGGTGCAGTTGACGATGACCGTGCCGATCGCGTTCGGCGCGATGTGCTTGAAGACGGCCCGCGCGCCGCCGCCGCCCATCATCCGCATCGCCTGTACGTACTCGCGGTCGCGCAGCGAGAGCGCCTCGCCGCGCACCAGGCGGGCGGGGGAGAGCCAGGCGACCGACGCGATGATGACGATGAGGACGCCCTTGCTGGGCGTGATGATCGCGGCGACCACGACGAGCAGGAACATCGCCGGGATCGCGAGCGCCGCGTCCGTGATCCGCATCATGGCCGCGTCGACCCAGCCGCCGAAGTACCCCGCCACGGCGCCGTACACGGTCCCGAAGAGCGTCGCCAACAGGCCCGCCGCCAGGCCGATCTCGAGCGACGTCTGCCCGGCGACCATGAGCCGCCCGACCATGTCGTAACCGAGGTCGGTGGTGCCCAGAAGATGGCCGGAGCTGCCCGGCGCGAGGTTCGCCTGGGACAGGTCGGTGTGCGTCTGCTCGGTGGAGTACACGAGCGGGCCGAGGTAGCTGAAGGCCAGGAGCAGGACCAGGACCACCACGCCCGTCAGGGCGAGCTTGTTGCCGGTGAAGACCTGGAGCGTGCGGCGGGCGAGCGAGGGCGTGGCCTGCGCCGCGGCCTCGTTCCCCGGGGCTGCCCCGGGGGTGACGTCTGCGGTCGCGGTACTCATGCCACGCTCCGGATCCGGGGGTCGAGGACGGCGTACAGGATGTCGGTGAGCAGCGATCCGACGACGGTGGCGACGCCGACGACGAGCGTCACGCCGAGCAGCACCGGGAAGTCCGAGCCCTGCGCCGCGTTCCAGAACAGCAGACCCATACCGGGGTAGTTGAACATCGACTCGACGACGAGAGCGCCGCTGAAGAGCGTCGGCAGATACAGACCGAGCAGCGTCGCGAGGGGGATCAGCGCGTTGCGCAGGACGTGCCGGACCATGATCCGGCGGCTCGACTGGCCCTTGGCCATCGCCGTACGGACGTATTCCTCGGTGAGGTTGTCCAGGACCGCCGAGCGCATGTAGCGGCTGAACATCGCCACGATGCCGAACGCCATGGTGACGACCGGAAGCACCAACCCCGTGAAGTCGCCGAGCAGTTCACCGACGCTCTCGCCCTGTGGCGCCTCCGCCGGGAGGACCGGCAGCACCTGGGCGAACAGAATGATCATGATGAGGCCGAGGAAGAACACCGGCGTCGCGTAGAGGAGGAAGGCGAGCCCGGTGAGGGCGTAGTCCGACGCCTTGCCGCGCCGCACGGCCTGGAGCAGGCCGAGCGGGACCGCGATGACGACGGCGAGCGTGGTGGAGAGCACCGTCAGGAGCAGGGTCTTCGGCAGACGCTGCTTGAGAAGGTCGAAGACCGGAGAGTTGAGCTTGAACGACTCGCCGAGGTCGCCGGTGAACAGCCGCTTCAGGTACATCACATACTGCGCGGGAAGTGAACGGTCGTAGCCCTGCTGGTGGTTGAAGGCCTCGATCTGCTGCGGCGTGCCCTTCGGGCCGAGGATGGCGCGCGCGGGGCCGCCGGGCAGCATGTGGAGCAGCGTGAAGACGATGATCGAGACCAGGAACAGCACGACCAGCGCCTGAAGGAAGCGCTTGACCAGAAAGCCGGTCACTTGTCGGCTCCCTTCTTCTTGACGTAGTACCAGTCCTGCGGCGCGAAGGTGACCGTCGGGTTCTGGCTGACGCCCCGCAAGTCGTTGCGGATCACGGAGACTTGGTAGGCGGGGTTGGGCATCCACATCACCGGCAGCTGCTCCGCCAGGTACTCGCCGTACTCGTGCACGGCCTTCATGTCGGGGGAGTACTGCACGCCGCGGATGATCCGGTCGGCCTTCTTGTCGCTGTAGTTGCCGAAGTTGGCCGAGGCCCCGGTGGAGAAGAGCTGCTCACCGCTCGGGTTGAGCGGGTAGTACCAGCTGCCGGCCGTGCCGAAGAACGACATGTCCCAGTCGCAGCCTGGGTCCTCGGCCTTGCAGGGAACGGAGTTGCCGAGAACCGAGTTCAGCGGCTGCTGGCGCACGGTGAGGTCGATCCCGCCCTTGGAGAGCGAGGACTTGAGCTCCTGCATCATGTTCGTGGTCTCGGTGGAGCCGGACTGGGAGAGCAGGGTGAGTTCGAGCGGCGCGTTGTTCGCGATGCCCTTGCCGCACTCGTCGGCGCCCGTTCCGGGGCGTACGCAGCGGGCGGTGCCGTCCACCGTCTCCCAGCCGTGCTCGGTGAGGAGCCGCCGGGCCTTCCGCACGTCGAAGGGGTACTGGTTCTTCTCCATCGCCCTGGACAGGTACTGGCTCTTCGGCGTCACCGGCACCGGACCGAGCGTCGGCGTGGCGCTGCCCTGCCAGATGACGTCGCTCATCGCCTTCTGGTCGACGAGATGCTGCATCGCCTGGCGGATGTAGAGCTGGTCCATCATCGGGCCCGCGTGCGTGGAGTTGAAGTTGTAGACGATGTACGTCGCCGCCCAGCCCTCCCAGGGGTCGGTGCGGTAGCCCTTCTCCTCGAACTTCTCCTTCTGTGCCATCACCGACGGAGGGATGTAGCCGTAGTCGACGCCGCCCGAACGCAGCACGTTGTACTCGGAGTCGGCCGTGGTGAAGGGCTTGAAGACGACCTTGTCGAGGTGCGGGCGCTGCGACGTCGGGCCGGTGTACTTCTCGTTCGGGACGATGGTGACCTGGCCGCTGTCGCGCCAGCCCGCCAGCTTCCAGGGGCCGTTGACCGTCTTCCAGAGCGGGTCGGAGCCGTACGAGCCAAGGCTCTTGGCGTGCCGGGTGAGCCGCGCGAACACGGCCTTGGCGCCACCCTTCGTGCGGTCCCAGTCGCCGATCTCGCCGCCGTCCGTCTTGGCGTCCCAGGCGTGCTGGGGCATGGCACGCAGCAGGGTGAGCTGGTTGGCGGTGAACCAGTCGGGGTTGTACGCGCGGCTCAGGTGCAGACGCACCGTGTGGTCGTCGACGGTCTCGAACCGCTTGACGTTGTCGGGCATCGTGCCGACCGAGTAGTTGCCCCAGCTCGTCTTGTTGGCCTTGACGAGGTTGAACCAGAACTCGAGGTCGCGCGAGGTGACCGGCTTTCCGTCGGACCACTTGACGCCCTCGCGCAGCGGCATGGTGACGGTCTTGTTGCCGTCGCTGAACTTCGGCTTCAGGCCGAGGGTGCTCGGGCCGTGCGTGGTCAGCGCGCCCTTCTCCTGCACGGCGTCGTACACCGGCATGAAGAGCAGCGAGTAGATCCCGTTGTTGTACGAGGCTCCGTAACCGGGGGCTCCGATCGGGAAGATCCAGTTCGGCGTCGCGGCGGGCGGCAGCGCCATCGTCACGGTGCCGCCCTCGACCGGGGTGCCGCCGGTGGGACCCATGTCGACGCGGCCGCCCTCCTGCGTGCAGCCCGTGAGCGCCGCCGCGAGGACGAGCAGCGCTGCCGCCGCGGACCTGAGTGAGCGCATGGCGATGGGCCTCCAAGGGGGTACGAGGCCGGCCCCGCACCGGAGAACGACGAGGCGGCGCCCGAACGCTAGGCCGCACGAGAAAACCAAGTCAATAGCTTCATTCGGCAAGAAGTCCCAAAGTCGGGAGACTCTGGCCAACTTGCTTCGAAGAGACTTAGTGTTCGTCCCGATGTCGAAAGAACTGATCGAAGCAACTGGGGGCGCCATGGCCGGAACACCGCACGGCGAACCGGGGTCGGCGCAGCACATCCTGCACCTGGTCTCCTCGGGCGCCGCCTCCTCCCGGTCCGATCTGGTACGCGAACTGGGGCTCGCCCCCTCCACCGTGTCGCTGCGCGTGCAGGAACTCGTCACCGCCGGCGTGCTCACCGAATCCGGCGAGGGAGCCTCGCGCGGTGGCCGCCGCCCCCGGCTGCTCCGCGTCCACGCGCAGGGCGGCGTCGCCCTCGCCGCCGACCTCGGCAGCCACCACGCCCGCATCGGCGTCGTCGACCTCGGTGGCACGGTCCTCGACGCCGTCGACCTGCCGCACGACATCACCGCGGGGCCCGAGTCCGCCGTCGACTGGCTCTGCGGCCAGGTCGCCGAACTGGGCGCCCGGCAGCGGGAGTCGGGCCGCACCATCCGGGCACTCGGGGTGGCCTTCCCCGGCCCGGTGCAGCCCGGTCAGGGCCGTGTCATGAGCCCGTCCCGCATGCCAGGCTGGCACCGCTACCCACTGCGCGACGTCCTCGCCGAACGCCTCGGCATGCCCGTCACCGTCGACAACGACGCCACGATGATGGCCGTCGGCGAACACCGCACCGCGCGCCCCGGACTCGACCACCTGGTCGTCGTCAAGGCGGGCCGCGGCATCGGCAGTGGCGTCATCGTGGCCGGCCGCCCGCACGACGGCGCGGGCGGCTCCGCGGGCGACATCAGTCACGTGCGCATCGAGGCGGCGGGCGACCGTCCGTGCAGCTGCGGCAACATCGGCTGCCTGGAGACCGTGGCGAGCGGCGCCGCCCTCATCCGCGAACTCGCCGAACAGGGCGTCGAGGTGGAGGACACCACCGACCTTCTGCGCCTGGTCGCCGACGGCGACCCGCGGGCCACCACCCTCGTGCGCACCGCGGGACGGCACATCGGCACGGTCCTGTCCGTCGTCGTGAACTTCTTCAACCCCCAGGCCGTCGCCCTCGGCGGCGTACTCGCCACCGCCGAACCACTCGTCGCCGCCGTACGCGGTGTCCTCTACGAGCGCTGCCTGCCCCTGGCCACCGCGGACCTGGAGATCACCACCACCGTGACGGGGCGCGACGCCGGCCTCCTCGGCGCCGGACTCACCGCCCTGCGTCAGAACCTCCCGATCACCCCGGCACCCCAGGACCCGTCGTCCCAGGAAGAGAGCGCCCAGGCATGACCACCCCCGCGACGAACCAGCGTCGTCTCCGTATCGGCATCGGCGGCATCGGCATCGAGTCCTCCACCTTCTGCCCGCACCGCTCCACCACGGACGACTTCCGCCAGACCCGCGGCCAGGACCTCCTGGACCGCTACACCTGGACCCGGCCGGACGCGGACCTCGCGTACACGGTCGAATGGGTGCCGCTCCTGCACGCGACCTCGCTGCCCGGCGGCCCGGTCGAGGCCCAGTCGTACCTGACCCTCAAGGACGAACTGGTCACGCGCATAAGGGCAGCGGGCCCCCTGGACGGCCTGGTGTACGACATCCACGGCGCGATGAGCGTCATCGGCCTGACCGACGCCGAAGCCGACCTGACCGAAGCGGTCCGCGCCGCCCTCGACGCCGTCGGCACCCCCGACGGCGGCCGCCCCATGATCTCGACCGCCATGGACCTGCACGGCAACGTCTCACGCCGGTTCGCCGAGCCCGTCGACCTGCTCACCGCGCACCGCCTGGCCCCGCACGAGGACGCCTGGGAGACCCGCGAGCGCGCCGCACGCAATCTCGTACGCTGCCTGCGCGAGGGAGTCAGGCCGCACCGCGCCTGGGTCCAGGTGCCGGTGCTCCTGCCCGGCGAGAAGACCAGCACCCGCCTGGAGCCCGCCAAGTCCCTCTACGCCTCGCTCGCCGACATCGAGCAGCTGGACGGCATCCTCGACGCCGCGATGTGGGTCGGCTACGCCTGGGCGGACGAGCCGCGCTGCAAGGCCGCGATCGTCGTCACCGGCGACGACCCCCAACTGGCCGTCGCCGAGGCCGAGAAGCTCGCACGCCGCTACTGGGACGCGCGCCGCGACTTCGTCTTCGTCGGGCCGACGGGCGGCGCCGACGAGTGCATCGAGAAGGCGGTCGCGTCGGACAAGCGGCCCTTCCTGATCAGTGACTCCGGCGACAACCCGACGGCGGGCGGCGCGGGCGACCTGGCGTACATGCTCGGCAGGCTCCTGGAGAACGACGCGATCCGCTCCGGGAAGGTCACGGCCGTCCACCCCGGCATCACCGACCCGGTGGCCGTCGCCCGCTGCTTCGAGGCCGGAGTGGGCGCCGACGTCACCCTGAGCGTCGGCGGCAAGGTCGACGCGAACCACGGCGGCCCGTACGAACTCACCGGCACCGTCGTGGCGTTGCAGCGCGCCACCGAGCAGAAGGACCGGGCGGAGGGCGGCGCCTACGACCGTGGCGTCGACATGGCGGCCGTACGGACCGGTGGCGTGACCGTCATCCTGGTCGAGCGCCGCAAGCCCTTCCACACCCTCGCGGACTTCATGGGCCCGGCGGACGGCGGCCTCGGCATCGACCCGCGCACCTTCGACCTGGTGGTCGTCAAGATCGGCTACCTGGAACCCGAGCTCTACGACATGGCCGCCGACTGGCTCCTCGCCCTCACCCCGGGCGGCGTCGACCAGGACCTGCCGCGGCTCGGTCACCATCGGGTGGAGCGCCCGCTCTACCCGTTCGACGAGGACGCGTACGACGACGGGGCGGGCCCCGACCTGACGCCCACTCTGCTGGGGGCGCTCGGCAGGTGAGAAGGGGTTTCACCGGCGGGAACGCTTCTGCGAAGGTGATCCCTCCGAGCCGCGAACCCGTACGGAGGAGCCCCCGTGAAGCGTGCCGCCACCCTGTCCGCCCTGGTCTGTCTGCTCGCCGTCACGGCTGCCGCGCCCGCGTCCCCGGACGCCGGGCGCGGCAAGGACCGCCACCACGGCAGCCTCCTGGACTCCGTGCCGAAGTCGGGGGTCCTGAAGGTGTGCACGACCGGCGACTACCGCCCGTTCACTCACCTCGACCCCGCCGACAAGACGTACAGCGGTGTGGACATCAAGATGGCCGAGGACCTGGCGGAAAGCCTCGAAGCCAAGCCCGAGTACGTGGCCACGACCTGGGCGAACCTGACCAAGGACGTCGCGGCGGGGCGCTGTGACATCGGGGTCGGCGGCGTCTCCATCACCCTGCCGCGCGCCCGCCAGGTCTACTTCAGCGAGCCCACCCGCGAGGACGGCAAGACGCCCATCGTGCGCTGCGCCGACAAGGAGAAGTTCGGCGAGGGCACGCTCAAGGACATCGACAAGCCGGGCACCACCGTCATCGTCAACCCCGGTGGCACGAACGAGCAGTTCGCGCGCGCGAACATCAAGCAGGCCACGATCAAGCAGCACCCGGAGAACACCACGATCTTCAAGGAGATCATCGCGGGCCGCGCCGACGTGATGATGACGGACGCGAGCGAGACCCGCTACCAGGCCAAGATCCACCCCGAACTGTGCTCCCTGCACCCCGACAAGCCCTTCACCTTCTCCGAGAAGGCATACGCGACTCCGCGCGGGGACGAGGAGTTCAAGGAGTACGTCGACCAGTTCACGCACCTGGCGACGCACGACGGGACGTACGCGGCGTACGAGGCCGAGTGGGTGGGGCCCGCCTCGGGTTCGTAGGGCGTGTCTCTCGCCTCCTCACGTGTGGTGCCGGCTACTCCTCATGCGTGGTGCCGGCCGCCGTCGGCGGCCAGCACCGCAGCGAGGCCCTCTCGGAGATCCCTGACGAAGAACTCGGGCACCTCCAACGACGGGAAATGACCGCCGGTTTCAGGTGTCGCCCAGCGCACGATCTGTCGGTACCGCTCCCGCGCCCAGGGGCGCGGACACTTCTCGACGTCGCGGGGATACATGGTGAGTGCTGCCGGGACGTCGACCCGGAGTTCGGGGTCGAGCGAGTTGTGGCTCTCGTAGTAGATGCGGGCCGCCGACGCGCCCGTCCGCGTCAGCCAGTACAGGGTGACGTCGTCGAGAACCCTGTCGATGGAGATCCTCTCGAACGGGCTGTCCTCGGTGTCGGACCACTCGGCGAACTTGTCGAGGATCCAGGCGAGCAGCCCGACCGGTGAGTCGACGAGCGCGTAACCGATGGTCTGCGGCCGGGTCGCCTGCTGCTTGGCGTACGCCGCGCGGTGGCGCCAGAAGTCGGCGGTCTCCTCGGCCCATTCGCGCTCGACCGCCGTCAGCCCGTCCGTCGTCAGACCGGGCGGCCCCTCCGCGAACGTCGTGTGGATGCCGAGAACGTGCGACGGGAACCTGCCGCCGAGAACGGTGGTGATGTTGCCGCCCCAGTCACCGCCGTGCGCCGCGAAGGTGCCGTAGCCGAGCCTTCCCATCAGTTCCACCCATGCGGCCGCGATCTTCTCGGTTCCCCACCCGGTGGTGGCGGGCTTGTCGCTGTAGCCGAAGCCGGGCAGCGACGGGACCACGACGTGGAACGCGGGCGCGTCCGCGTCTTTCGGATCCGCCAGTTCGTCCACCACGTCGATGAACCGGGCGACGCTGTCCGGCCAGCCGTGTGTCATGAGCAGAGGGGTGGCATCCGCGCGCGTGGACCGGCGGTGCAGGAAGTGGATTCCGAGACCGTCGATGGTCGTACGGAACTGGCCGATCTCGTTGAGGCGCGCTTCGAACGACCTCCAGTCGTACCCGGTGCGCCAGTAGTTCACCACGTCCACGAGGTCGGCAAGGGGAACACCCTGGGCCCATCGGTGCGGGCCGGGCGCTGCGCCCTGGACGGTCTCCGCTTCCGGCAACCGTGCCGAGGCCAGCCGTGCGCGCAGGTCGTCGAGGTCGGCGTCGCTTGCGTGGGCTTCGAATGCTTGCACGTCTGTTTGGACTTCTGCTTGGACGTCCTCTTGATCGTCTGCTCGCTCGTCGCTGGTGGGGCGGTGCATGGAGACCTCCTGGCCATCGTGGAACCGGCTAAGACGGTTCTAGCAGGCCTCGATGTCGGCGTGCAACCGGCTAAGGTGGTTCCATGACTTCCCGGTTCCCCGACTTCCGTCTCGGCAAGGTGCTGGCGACCAGCTTCACGGCGACCCTGACGGAGCGTTGTGGCGACGCCGTGGAGCGCATTCCCGTGCCGAGCCGGCTCGTCGACTGGCTGGCGGTGAACGGCCTCGCCGTGGACTCCTGCACCACCGCCCAGCTCGAACGCGCCCGGGAGCTGAGGGAATCGATCCACGCCGCCGCGACGGCGGCCGCGCTCCAGGACCCCCTCCCGGTGTCTGCCGTCGAGGTCATCAACGACCGCAGCACGCAAGGCCGGGCAGTGGCTGTCCTGACGCCCGCGGGGGACCGGCGATGGAGACTGGGCTCGGCTTCCGCCGTGGAGGACGCCCTGGGCGTCATCGCCGCCGACGCGATCGGCGTCATCACAGGCGAACGGGACGGGCGGCTGGCCCTGTGCGCGTCGCCCACCTGCCGAGCCGCCTTCTTCGACACCAGCCGCAGTCGCACCCGCAGATGGTGCGAGATGAACACGTGCGGGAACCGTGAGAAGAAAGCGCGCTTCCTCGCCCACAAGCACGAGACGCCACGGTCGGCGAGGTAGGAGACCCCGAGACTCCGGGTTCGGCGAAGTACCGCGCCCCAACTTTCTGGGCAAGGCTTCCTATCGTGGGGGAGCGAAGGGGGGACGGTGACGGCCCCGGGAGGCATCGCCTGCCGGAGCCGTCACCGTCACCGGCGTCATGCCGCGCTCGCCACCCCGGTGACCGTGCGTGGCGGAACTCCTCACGTCGGCACCCGGTACGGGCGCCATAACCGTGACGGTGACCCGTGCCGGGCGCATGGCCCGGAACGTCCACGATGATGCGGAAACCGCTCTCGGGACAGGCCGATTGCCCACTCCCGGAGAGCCAGTTCCCGCGAGGCGGCATCAGATGTCGCAGGAGTCATCACCTGCCGCGCAGGTGCGTTCCTCGGCCTCCATGACACATCGCGACAGCGCCACGCAGTGAGGCTCAGACCATCCGGTGGTACTGCTGGGGCGTGGCGACATCGCCGCCCAGGTCCTGGGCCGCGTGGCGCGCCCACGACGGGTTGCGCAGGAGTTCGCGGCCCAGGAGCACGGCGTCCGCCTCACCGTTGGCGAGGATCTTCTCGGCCTGTCCGGGGTCGGTGATCAGGCCGACGGCCGCCACGGGGAGCGAGGTCTCGGCCTTCACGCGCGCCGCGAACGGGACCTGGTAGCCGGGGCCCGCCTGGATGCGCGCCCTCGGGGCGTTGCCTCCGGTGGAGACGTCCAGGAGGTCCACGCCGTGGGAGTGCAGCTCCTTCGCGAACCGCACGGTGTCGTCGGCCGTCCAGCCTTCCCGGTCGTCCTCGGGGTTCTCCGTCAGCCAGTCGGTCGCGGAGATCCGGAAGAAGAGGGGCAACTCCTCGGGCCAGACGGCGCGCACGGCGTCGACGACCTCCAGGGCGAGGCGGGAGCGGTTCTCGAAGGAGCCGCCGTACTCGTCCGTGCGGTGGTTGGAGAACGGCGAGAGGAACTCGCCGATGAGGTAGCCGTGGGCGCCGTGGATCTCGACCACCTGGAAACCGGCGTCCAGCGCGCGCCGGGCCGCGTCGGCGAACTGACCGACGACGTCGTGGATCTCCTCCGTGGTGAGTTCGTGCGGAACGTGGTGGCCCTCGTCGAAGGGCAGCGCACTGGGCGCGACCGGCTGCCAGCCGTGGTCCTCCGCGCCGACGGGTCCGCCACCCTTCCAGGGACGGTCGGTGGACGCTTTGCGGCCCGCGTGGGCGAGCTGGATGCCCGGGGTGGTGCCCTGCGTCTTCAGGAAGCCGGTGATGCGGCGAAGGGCCTCGACCTGCGTGTCGTTCCATATCCCGAGGTCCGCGGGGCTGATGCGGCCCTCGGGGCTCACGGCCGTCGCCTCGACGAGGATCAGGCCGGTGCCGCCGGTGGCGCGCGCCGCGTAGTGGGCGAAGTGCCAGTCGTTCGCCACACCCGCGTTCGGTCCGAACACCTCGGCCGAGTACTGGCACATCGGGGCCATCCACACGCGGTTGGCGACGGTCAGCGATCGGAAGGTGTAGGGCTCGAAGAGCGCGCTCACGGCGGACTCCATTCGTCATCGGCTTCGGTACGGCTCGCACGATAGACCTCGTAGTACGGCGGATGTCAAACTACGATGACTCTCGTACTATGGAGCCTTCGAGAAGACGTGAAGCCCCGATGCGAGCCCCGACGCGAAGCCCGGACGAAGTGGAGCCGTCATGACGACCGCCGCACCCCTCAGCAGCCGCGCGCTCGACCATCCGACGCGTGCGGAGATCCGCCTCGAGGGTGTGCTGCACGCGCTGTCGGACCCGATGCGCCTGCGGGTCGTGCGGCAGCTCGCCGGGTGCGAGCCCGGCCTCGACGGACTCTCCTGCTCGCAGATCGACCTGCCCGTCACGAAGTCCACGAGCACCCACCACTTCAGGGTGCTGCGCGAAAGCGGCGTGATCCAGCAGATCTACCGAGGAACGGCAAAGCTGAACGGGCTACGCCGGGAGGACCTGGACGCACTGTTCCCGGGGTTGCTGGACTCCATCCTCGCCGCAGCCGCCCATCAGGCGCAGCGCACTGGGCCCCGTAAGGCGGCCCCGTAAGGGGCGCGGGGCTGTGACATATACGGCTCCGCCGCGTGGGCGCGATCAGCCCCCACCGGCCCGCGGTCAAAATCCCACCCCGCTCCCCGCTCACCGCTCACCGCTCACCGCCCCGCGCAGCGCCCAGCAGTCCCGCCCAGTCCGGGATCTTCACCGGCCCACGGCCGAGCCCCGCGCCCAACTCCGCCTCCGCCCGCTCGATCGCCTGCCAGCCCTGCCACTCGACGGGGCGCAGGCCTGCCTCGCGCAGCGCGAGCAGCGGATCCTCGGGCACCCCTTTCCGTACGAGGGCCGGGGCATCCGCGAGGAGGGAGAGCACCGTCTCCTTGGCGCACGGGCGGTTGGTCCCGATCACGCCCGTCGGCCCCCGCTTGATCCAGCCCGCCACATACTCGCCCGGGGACGCGGCGCCCTCCCGCTGCACCCGCCCCGCCGCATGCGGCACCGTGCCGAGCCCGGCGTCGAAGGGCAGCCCGTCGATGGGCACCCCGCGGTAACCGACCGAGCGCAGCACCAGCTGCCCCGCGATGTCCTCGTACCGCCCGCTGCCTGTCACCCCGCCGAGGCCGTCCGGCAGCGTCCGCTCGAACCGCACCCCGCCGACGCGCCCCGCGGCCTCCGTCACGGCCACCGGTCGCAGGAAGAACCGGAGCCGGATGCTGCGCGGCAGGTTCCGCGCGGGGCGCTCGGCCCAGCCGCGCATCACCTCGATATTGCGGCGGCCCACCGCGGGCAGTCCTGAGGGGTCGGCGTACGCGGGATCGAGCGCCAACTCCGCGGGATCCACGATCACTTCGGTGTCCGGGAGCGAGCCGAGCTCGCGCAGCTCCTTGGTGGTGAAGCGCGCCTGTGAGGGACCGCGCCGCCCCACCATGTGGACCTCGCGCACCCGGCTCCCGGCGAGCACGCCGAGCGCGGGCTGCGGCATGTCGGTGGGCCGCAGTTCGGCCACGCCGCGCGCCAGCATCCGGGCGACGTCCACCGCCACGTTCCCGACGCCGATGACCACGGCGGACTCCACGCCCTCGATGAACCCGTCGGCCGTCGCGTCCGGGTGCGCGCTGTACCAGGACACGAACTCCGTGGCCGAATGACTCCCCGGCAGGTCCTCGCCCGGCACGCCCAGCTTGCGGTCCGCCGCCGCGCCCACGCAGTAGACCACCGCGTGGTAGAGGTCGAGCAGCCGCGCGGTGGGGAGACCCCCGGGGCCGATCTCGATGCCGCCGAGGAAGCGGACGCGGTCGTGTTCGAGGACCGTACGCAGGTTTTTCTGGAGGGACTTGATCTTCTCGTGGTCGGGCGCGACACCGTAACGGACGAGCCCGTACGGGCAGGGGAGCCGGTCGATGACGTCGACGCGCACCCCGGGCACGAGATCCTGCTGGACGAGGGACTGTGCGGTGTAGACCCCGCTCGGGCCCGATCCGACGACGGCGACCTGCAGCACGGCGGTGCTCCTTCCGCGAGGCGGCCTCGAGGATGACTTCAGCATCGCACCCCTGTGCGTGAAGGGGGAGACGCCGTGAGGGGCGCGTTCCTCCGGGCGCCTCGCTCCGGGGTCGGCCCGCGCGCGGACCCCGCGTGCCGTTCGTGACCTGATGCGATCGCACGGCTACCTTCTTATTGTGCTAGAAAGCCCCTTTCTCGGCGTTTCTGACCACTATCGACCGCATGCTCCTTGGCCGCCCTCGTTTCATGTACGCCTGACCTTCGGTGACGGAGTCGCCGTCGACGCGCGGGCCGTCGTGACGGAGGGACGGATCACCCTGGAGGGCCTGCACGCCAAGGGCCGGGAACCGGGCGACAGCTTCCCCCAGGACCCGCCACCCGTACGACGCGCCCGCCCGTCCTGGCCCCGCGGACGACAAGGGCGGCTGATGGCGGCGCAGGAGTACCGCGCGGCCCAGGCCGACGGGCGTGATCCCGTGCTCGCGGTGATGCAGGCGACCGGCCGCAGCCGCCGCAGGTCCCTCAGACTCATCGCGGCCGCCCGGGACGCCGGCGCGCTGCCGGCCCGCCACAACCGCCGCTAGCCGCCCTTGCCCGCCGCGCCGCTCACCACGCCCACGCGGGAGTCCACGTCCCGGCGTCGCCCCGGTCGCCGGATCGCGCGGCGGCCAGATGGTCGCGCAGAGCGGTCAGTGCGGGATGCGGGTTGTCCCGGCGCCAGATCAGCGAGTGCGGATAGACCGGCGTCGGCCCGCGCACCGCGATACGCCGCAGGTCGTCGTCCGCGGGCCAGATGAGGCGGGTCTGTTCGCCGACGAACGTCGCGAGCGTCGGGGATCCGGCGAGCGTGTCCAGGAGCGGCTCGGTGCCGAAGTCGGGCCCGGTCGCCTCGATGCTGATCCCGAACGCCGCGGCGAGCGCCTCGTAGTACGCGGCCCACTCGGTACCGGCGACGAGGCCGGGCATCCAGATCCTGTGCCCGGCCAGCTGCGCCGGGGCCACTGCGCGGGCGCCGGCGAACTCGTGGGCAGGCCCGGCGAGGAGCTGCACGGGCTCGTCGTACACCCGGACGGCCTCGATGCCCTCGGGCAACCGCCGCTCGGGCAGGGTGAGCGCACGGAAGGACGCGTCGATCGTGCCCGAGCGGACGGCGGTCAGGGCCGCCTCGGCGTCGAAGAGCGTCACGACGTCGAGCTCGGTGCCGGGGTGCTCCCGGTGGAAGCCGCTCAGCAGCCCCGCGGGCGCAAGCCGCCGCCCGATTACGTCGACGCGCAGCGCGCGGCGGCCGGGCCGCACCGAAGCGGCCGCCCGCTCCTCGGCCCGCAGGAGGTCACGGGCGTGGGGCAGGAACGCCTGCCCGTCGACGGTCAGCCGTGCCCCGCGCGCGGTCCGGGTGAACAACCGCACCCCGAGGGCCTTCTCCAGCCCGGCGACCCGCTTGGAGACGGCCTGTTGGGTCACCGCGAGCGCGGCGGCGGCCGCCTGGAACTGACCGGCGTCCGCGACGGCGACGAAGGTGCGCACGGCTGGAAGATCCACGCCCCTCATCCTAGGAGCGCGAGCAGCGATACAACCCGCGGTTGTGGCCGGCCGCGCGCAGCGGTTGTTTGACCCCCGGACCCGTCGCCCGTTTGGATGCCGCAGGTCAAGGTGAGGTTGTTCGAGCGACGGCGAGGGGTGGCAGTGGCACCGGGCACGGAGACGGGGCGGTCCCTCGGGCGGCAGTTCGGATGGTTGTGGGCGGCGTACACGGTCAGCGTGTTCGGTACGCGGCTCGCGTTCGACGCGTTCCCGCTCATCGCGATCCTGGCCCTGGACGCCGGTCCAACGGAGGTGTCGGCCCTCGCGGCGGCGGGGTTCGCCGTGGGCGCGGGGGTGGCGGTGCCGCTCGGACCGTGGGTGGAGTTCCGCCGCAAGCGGTCGGTGATGATCGCCATGGACCTGGTCCGGTGCGCGGCGCTGCTCAGCGTCCCCGCCGCGTTCGCGCTCGGGCTGCTCGGCTTCGGCCAGCTCCTGGCCGTGGCGGTGGTGGTCGGGGCGGCCGACATCGCCTTCGGTGCGGCGAGCGGCGCCTGCCTCAAGGCGCTCGTACGGCCGGACCAGCTCCTCGTTGCGAACGGCCGTCTGGAGTCCACGAGTTGGACCGCGCTGGTGCTCGGGCCGCCGCTGGGCGGGGCCGCGATCGGGCTCTTCGGTCCGGTACTGACGGTGGTCGCCGACGCGGTCAGTTATCTGCTCTCGGCCCTGGGGGTCCGCGCGATCGGCGGCAAGGAGCCGCACCCCGTGCGCCCCGTGCCCACCCCCCGCTTCCGGGCGGGCGACCTGCTCGACGGGTGGCGCTACATCCTGGCGGGCCCGGCGCTGCGCCCGCTGTTCTTCAACACGGTCTTGAACAACGGCCTGATCATGGCGACGTCACCCCTGCTGATCGTCCTCATGGTCGGCGAGCTCGGCTTCGCGCCCTGGCAGTACGGCCTTGCCTTCGCCGCGCCCTGCGTCGGCGGCCTGATCGGCTCGCGGCTCGCCTGGCCGCTGGTCGAGCGGTTCGGACGGCTGCGCGTCCTGCGCACCGCCGGGACGCTGCGGGCCTGCTGGCTGCTCTGGCTCGCCTTCATCGGCCCCGGTGCCGCCGGGCTCGTACTCGTCATCGTCGTCGAGTTCGGCCTGATCACGTGCTCCGGCGTGTTCAACCCGGTGTTCGCCACCTACCGGCTCGACCACACGCCGGCCGACCGCGTCGCCCGCACCCTGTCCGCGTGGTCGGTCACCAGCAAGCTCTCCATCGCGGCCATGACCGCTCTGTGGGGCCTGCTGGCCGGCCTCACAGGGCCGCGCACCGCCATCGGGGTCGCCGGGGTCCTCATCCTCGCCACCCCGCTGCTGCTGCCGCGCCGCGACCTCGAGCCGCGCGACGAGCGGGACGCCGCGGCCCGGAGTCACAGCTGACGCACCGTGCCTCACATCTCGCGCATCCGGCCGATCTCCGTCGTCTGCTGGGCGATCACGTCGTTGGCCATCTCCTCGACCTGGATGTTGTTGCCGTCGGAGAGCACGTCCGTGGCCATCGTGACCGCGCCGTTGTGGTGCGTGATCATCAGCTTCAGGAAGAGCTCGTCGAACGTCTTGCCCTTCGCCGCGCGCAGCTGCTTCAACTGGCCATCGGTGGCCATGCCCGGCATCGTCCCGTGGTCGTGACCGGGCTGCTTCTTCGGGCCGCCGTGTTTCTTCAACCAGCCCTTCATGGCGCCTATTTCGGGGCGCTGCGCCGCCGAGATGCGGTCGGCCAGACGCTTGACCTTCTTGGAGTCGGCTCGTTTCGGGGCGAGTTCGGTCATCTTCAGGGCCTGGGCGTGGTGCGTGATCATCATCTGCGCGTAGGTGAAGTCCGCCGAGTTGGGGGCGTCGTCGTCGGTTCTCTGCTTGGCCGCGTCCTCGGCGGACATCGTCTCGGCACTCTCGCCCGGCTTGCCGGGAGCGATGACGGAGGGGCCGGGGGCCGCCTTCTTCCCCGGCTCGGAACCGGCGTCGGACCCTCCTGAGTCGCAGGCGCCGAGCGCCAGAACGGCGGCAGTGAGGAACACGGTGACGGCGGGCGTACGGCGGTGGTGCACGGCTGCCTCCTGTGGCGCGCGGGGGAGTTGGGGACCGTCCTAGCACGCTTACGTGCGTCGGTGATCAAAAACTTTCATTACAGATGCGTTGCCCATCTGTTGATCTGTGCATGATGAGCACGATACTGCGGGGTGTCCGTGAACCGTTCAACTACGAACGGCGACTAGGGAGGACGCAGTGATCCTGTTGAACAACCCCCGAACACGGCGCAGACGCTTCGGCGTCGGCGCGGCCGCGCTCGGTCTGATCGCCGCGCTGTTCAGCGCGGCGCCCGCCGGAGCGACGCCCGACCCGGGCGACTCGCCGGCCGCGCCCAAGAGCGTGTCGAAGAGCGACGCCGCCGACGCCAGGGCGGCCATCAAGAGCGGCGAGATACCCGCGCCCGACGAGATCGTGCACTCGAAGAACATCAAGCATCTCGCCAACATCCCCAAGGACGCACTGCCGGGAACCAACTCCGACCTCGCGTTCCAGGGGAAGTACGCCTTCGCGGGCAACTACGACGGCTTCCGTATCTTCGATATCAGCAACCCGAAGAAGCCGCGGACCGTCTCCCAAGTCCTGTGCCCCGGCTCGCAGAACGACATCTCGGTCTCCGGGAACCTGCTCTTCCTCTCCACCGACTCCTCGCGCAGCGACAGCTCCTGCAACAGCACCACGCAGCCCGCGACCGAGAAGTCCTCCTGGGAGGGCATGAAGGTCTTCGACATCAGCGACAAGCGGAACCCGCGGTACGTCTCCGCCGTCGAGACCGCCTGCGGCTCGCACACGCACACCCTGGTGCCGGAGAAGCGGAACGTCTACGTGTACGTCTCCTCGTACTCGCCGAGCGCCACGTTCCCCGACTGCCAGCCCCCGCACGACGGCATCTCCATCATCAAGGTGCCGCGCAAGGCCCCGCACAAGGCGGCGGTCGTCGACTTCCCCGTGCTCTTCCCCGGCGAGGGCCCTGACGGCGGCGGCAACCCGGGCGGGCCCACCAACCCCGGCGTCTCCAAGACCACCGGCTGCCACGACATCACCGTGCTGCCCTCCAAGGACCTCGCGGCGGGCGCCTGCATGGGCGACGGCATCCTCTTCTCCATCAAGAACCCCGAGAAGCCCAAGGTCATCGATCAGGTCCAGGACAACAAGAACTTCGCGTTCTGGCACTCGGCGACCTTCAACCAGAAGGCCGACAAGGTCGTCTTCACCGACGAGCTGGGCGGCGGTGGCGCCGCCACCTGCGACGAGGCCACGGGCCCGGAGCGCGGCGCCAACGGCATCTACGACATCAAGGGCAAGGGCGACCACCGCAGGCTCGTCTTCAAGAGCTACTACAAGATCCCGCGCCACCAGGCCACGACCGAGAACTGCGTGGCCCACAACGGCTCGCTGATCCCGGTGAAGGGCAAGGACCTGATGGTCCAGGCGTGGTACCAGGGCGGCGTCTCCGTCTGGGACTTCACCAACTCCTCGAAGCCGAAGGAGATCGGCTACTTCGAGCGCGGTCCCCTCAGCACCGACGCGATCCAGACCGGCGGCTCCTGGTCGGCGTACTACTACAACGGTTACGTCTACTCGAACGACATCGCCAAGGGCTTCGACGTCCTGAAGATCGACGACAAGCGGACGGATCCCGCCGAGCGGGTGCGCGTCCGTGAGCTCAACGTCCAGACCCAGCCGGACTACTTCGACTGAGTGGACCGCTCCGTGGATCGCCGGCCGGACCGCGTCTCCTGCGCGGCCTGATCGGCCACCCGCGCATGGGTCCCGCCGGGCGGCTCATCGCCCGGCGGGACCCCGAGCTCCCACGCGAGCCCGTACCGCTGGAACAGCTCGGCCCGCAGCGCGCCCGCGGGCATCGGCGCCCCCGGAAGCAGCACCGCGAAGACGGCGCCCATCAGCAGCGCGCGCAGCAGCGGATAGTCGGTGTCCACGTCGGGGGACCCATGGAGTACGACGGTGTCACGGAGCAGTTCGGCGAGGTGCTGCTGCTCGGGGCAGCGCACGAACCCGTCGGCCTGCAGGATCCCCGCCATGTGCGTGCGCATGAGGAGGGGCTGGTCACTGGCCAGGCCGAGGATCGCGTCGATGGCACGGGCCAGGAGCTCGTCCCCGTCCGTGGTCCGCGGCTCGCGTTCGAGTGCCGACTGGAGCGTGCGGTGCATCAGGCGGTGCACCGCGGACTGCAGGAGCTGACGCTTGCCGGGGAAGTAGTACGACACCAGGCCGCGGGCCGAGCCCGCGCGGTCCGCGATGTCGCCCAGTGTCGTCGCCTCATAACCGCGTTCGCTCACCAGCTCGACCGTGGCCTGCAGGAGTCGTTCCCTGGACCGCCTTCGCAACTCTTCATTGACCGATGCGCTACGCGGGGACATCCTGTAACTCCTGCGTTGACTGGCTCGCAGCCAGTATACTCAGCGTGGCACGGACCGAGACCCACAGTGGTCGACTCGTGGTTCGTACGGCCTGGGGCAGGCAACACCGCGGGGGAGTGTTGCCTGCTCACAGGTGCCGATCGGCCGAACCGTCCTTACAGTGGGCCGGGGGGCCGAGGAGGCGTACTGAGATGGATCAAGAGCAGATTCTGTCCCGGATCGCGTCGATGGTCGACGACGAGCGGACGCTGCGGGAATCACTGGCGTCGGGCGCGATCGACGAGGCGACGGAGCGTGCGAGGCTCGGCGTGCTCGAGCGTGAACTCGACCAGTGCTGGGACCTGCTGCGCCAGCGGCGCGCGAAGGCGGAGTTCGGCGAGAACCCGGACGAGGCACGGGTGCGGCCGGCCGCCGAGGTCGAGAACTACCGGTCATAGCTCCCGCCTCTGGGCGGCGGGCGGCGGGTCGGCTCGGAGTGGCAGGGAGCGGTTGCGGGCCCGGCTTCGTCAGGGCGTTTCGGTCGGGTGGGTGCCTGGGCGAGTGCCTGGGCGGTACGCGTACGTGGCGATCGCGAGGGCCACCATCAGCGCGCCGAGGAGCCAGCCGCCGACGACGT
The DNA here is from genome assembly GCF_040730185.1 of Streptomyces sp. Je 1-332. Classification (NCBI taxonomy): domain Bacteria; kingdom Bacillati; phylum Actinomycetota; class Actinomycetes; order Kitasatosporales; family Streptomycetaceae; genus Streptomyces; species Streptomyces sp. Je 1-332. The sequence goes on along the minus strand of NZ_CP160402.1, from coordinate 989,086 downwards.
CCGAGGGCCAGTGCACGCCGTTCCAGATGCGGGTCACGCCGACCCCGACGACGGAGACCGCGGCGAGTGCGACGGCCGTGCGCCACGCGGCGGGGCCGACGCCGTACACGCGCAGCAGCCACAGGATCAGACCGCAGACCACCGTCGCCGTCATGGCGTGCCCCGAGGGGAACGCCGCGAAGTGGGCGGAGTCCACCGGGTCCGGCCACGTCGGGCGCGGCTTGTCGACCGCCGCCTTGAGGCCCTGTTGAACCACCGTGCCCACCGCGCAGGTGACCGCGAGCCACAGAGCGAGCCAGTGCGCCCCGCGGAAGGCGAGCCACACCACGGCCGTGGTGATCAAGGCGCGCATCGTCCACGGGTCCCACACCCAGTCGGTCAGGATGCGGCTCGCGTGGGTGAGGCCGTCGTTCGCGACGGCCCAGCGGTGCGTGGTGCGCGCGATGTCGCCGTCGACGGTGCCGAGCGGGCCCCACTCCAGCTCGACCAGGATGATCAGCAGGAGCGCGGGGACGCACAGGAGCCCGGCGACGAGCGGGGCGCGGGGCCTTCGCGGTCGGGGCGCGGGGGGCGGGCCGGGCGGCGAATCGAGCGGTGCGGCGGGGTGCATGGGGAAATCCTCGTTGATGGATGGTGCCGGAGGCCATCCCGGGGTGCGGTCCCGCGGGGCGAGCCTCGGCAGCCTCGGTCCGGGCTGTCAGCGCGTCGGCCTCCGGTGGTAGGTGGGTTTGCCCCGGTGTTTGCGGCTCCGGGGCCTTGGTTTGCGGGGTGGTGGTGCACCGGATTCTGGTGGTAGGCGGTGTACCCCGTTATGCACAGCTAAGGCAGGCGAGTTTTGAGGGGCGGTTACGTACTGGCCTCTGGTGGCGGGCGGTGTGCCCCGGTGCGGGGGCGGCCTGGCGGTGCCCGTCCGGGCCGGTAGCGTGCTGGCGCCTCCGGCGGCGGGCGGTCAACCTCGGTGTGTGCAGCCCCGGGAGCCTCGGTTTGAGGGGCGGCGGTGCGGCGGTGCGCCGGACCCCTGGTGGTAGGCGGTGTACCAGGGTGCGGCAGCCCGGCAGCCCGGCAGCCCGGCAGCCACAGCCCGGGCCGGTAGTGCGCGGCCCCCGGTGGCGGCACGCCGTTACCCCAGTGCGTGCAACCCCGGCACGAACGTCACCAGGAGCGGGACCACCGGGACCAGTGCCGCGGCGGCCGTCAGGCGCAGTCGCCGGCCCGCGGTGAGGCGGGGGCGCGCGGAGAGCAGGCGGTGCACCCGCTGCGGCACGTGGGCCTGCGGTGTCGGACAGGGGCCGAACACGCCGCGGTCCTCGTTGAGCTCGATCAGCGCCAGGGCGATCGTGAGCCGCCCGAAGCGCCGCGAGGCCACGTCGTCGGCGGCCAGCTCGACCAGGCGGTGCATCTCGTCCCGGAACGCGGCGAAGACAGGCACCTGCGGGAACCCCGTGGCCAGCGCGCCCGAGCAGTGCAGGAGCCAGTCGTGCCGTGCCTGCGCGTGCCCTTGCTCATGGGCGAGCACCGCATCCAGCTGACGGCCCTTCAGGCGCCGCAAAGCAGCGGTGGTGATGACCAGTTGGGGCGCCGCCCCCGGCAGCCACCAGGCGTCGGGCCGCTCACCCTCCAGGACGACGAGACGGTCGGCGCCGGGTTCCTCGCCGGGCAACAGCGGTGCGCGCAGCAGGAGTTCGGCGCGCCCCTTGCGCCGCCTCGACCGAGCCCGGGCGATCTCCCGGGTCAGCATCGCCGCGGTCCACACCCCGCCGAGGGCCAGCGCCACGGCCGTCGCAGGAGCCCAGGAGCCGCCCGCACCGAGCGCGTACGCCTCGACGACATCGTGCGGGGCGGGCGCGAAGACGTGGCCGCGCACCGCCTGCCACGCGGCGGCGGCGCTCAGGGTCATCGACAGGGCGCAGCACATGAGCACACCCGCCACGACGCACTGCCACGCCCACAGCGCGACCACCGGTTCACGCTCCGGCCAGTCGGCGCGTGCGAGGAGGCGCGGAGCGACGACGGCGGTGAGGGCGCCCAGCAGCAACAGCGCAACGGGGAGCAACATGCGTCAAGACTATGAGGGCGACGCTGTCGGAGGGTATGGCCTATCGCCTCAAGTGACGCACGCCACGGCTGTTCGCGGGGTATCACCCCTTACGGCCGCCAGGCTCTCCCCCAGGGTTCCGCGGCGGACTACAGCGTCAGCAGCATCGCGATCATGGCGATCCCCATGGACAGGCGGCACGCCATCGCCAGTTCGGTACGGTCACCCCACCCCATGACCGCGCCGGCGCCACCGCCCCCGCCTTCCGCCGCCGCGAGCGTCGGGACGGGCAGCAGGCGGGCGCCCGACCACAGCACGTACCCGGCGAAGTAGAGCAGCAGTGCCCCGGTGAGTGCCGGGGCGCCCCCGCCCCCGTGACCCGCGTGCGCGGTGGGCGTCGCGGCCATGGCCGCCGCCATGTAGACCATGGCGCACGCGCCGACCAGGTGATGAAGGTGGTGCCGGTTGTGCCGGGCCGCCCAGAGCGCGCGGAGTGCTGCCGCGCCGAACACGACCGCGTACCCCAGCCAGGCCCACCGGGGCGGGGCGATCACGGCCGCGGGCAGGGCCATCAGGGCCATTCCGAACCCCATGAGTGCCTCACTGCCGGCGGTGTGGCGCTGTGCCTCGATCCTGCTGCGCATCCGCAGCAGACAGTAGGCCCCGGTCGCCGCGCACAGCGCGACGAGCAGCCAGCCGGCCTGCGCCGGTCCGTGCACCGCGCACCTCCCCGATCGACGGTGTCCCTGGGGTCGATGCCCTTCCGCGGTGAGTCGTACGCGAGCGCATGGGTGTACGCGGGGAGCGCGGAGGGGGCGGATGCGGGGTGACGCAAGAGACTTCCGAGGTAAATCATTCGCGAGTAAAACACTTGCTAAGGTTCTGGGTATGAGCAGTGCGCCACCCCCTTCGCCCCGCCCCTCCGGCCCCTCCCGCGCCCGTCGCCTCCCGCTCGCCGGTGTGCTGCGTCCGGGCAAGCCGTCCGACATCTGGTTCAAGCCCGCGTCGAGCGTGGTCGTCGCCACCGCGATACCGAATCTGACGCTCCTCGCGCTCGGTCGCCTCGACCTCGTCATGTACACGATGGCCGGATCGTTCTGCGCCCTCTACACCCACAACCTCCCGTACGCCGCGCGGGGCCGCGCCCTGGCCGGGGTTGTCCTTGGCATGCTCGCCGGCGTCGGCATCGCCATGGTCGCCGCCTCGCTCACCTCGTCGGCGGCGGTGCTCGTGGCGGTCGGAGCGCTGCTCGCCGCCGCGCAGAAGACGCTCTGCGACGCCACCCGCATCGGCCCGCCGGGCCACCTCATCTTCACGTTCATCAGCTCCGCCACGCTGTTCGCGCCGCAGGCCATCGAACAGGTCCCCGGCCACCTCGCCCTGACGCTCGGCGCGGGCGCCGTGGCCTGGCTGGTCGGCATGGCCCCCGCCCTGGTGCGCCCGCACGGCCCCGAACGCCGGGCCACCGCGCGGGCCCTGCGGGCGACGGCCGCGTACGTCGAGGCCGCGGGCCCCGGCCGTGAGCGCGCCCGCCCCGCTGCGGCGGCGGCCGTCCACGCGGCCTGGCAGTCACTGCTCGCCGCCGGTGCCCGCACCGCGGCGCGCCGCGCCCTGGAGCGCCTGGTCATCCGCGCCGAGGAAGCCCTGGCGGCGCCGTCCGCCGCGGACCCCGCGCTGCTGCGTTCCTGGGCGGACGGTCTGCGCGGCACAGGAGCGGTGCCGCGCCCCGGCGGCATACGAAGTGCCGCGGACGATGAACTCCTCGGAGTGGAAGCGGAGTTGGCGGCTGCGCAGTCGGACAGGGCCTCCCTGTGGCGGCGCCTCGGCCCCGGATCACCCCTGCTGCCCATCGCGCTGCGCACGGCGGTCGGCTGCGCGCTCGCGGGATACGCGTCGTTGGCCCTCGGCGTCGGCCGCCCCTACTGGGCCCTCGTCACGGCGGCGTCCCTCTACCAGGCCAATGTCACGCTCACCTGGAACAGAGGAGTGCAACGCGTCGTCGGCAACCTCGTCGGAGTACTCGCCTTTGCCGCGATCGCCCCGCTGGCCCACCTCAGCCACGCCGCGCTGATCTTCTGCTGCCTGGCGCTCGCCTTCGGGGCGGAGGCGCTGATCGGCCGCAACTACTGGCTGGGCAGTGTGTGCGTCACGCCGATGGCGCTCCTCGTCACCGAGTTCGCACGGTTCCAGCAGCCCGGAGAGCTCATGCTCGACCGGGTCGTGGACACGTTCGTCGGCGCGCTGCTCGGCGTCGTCGCGGCGATCGCCGTCACCAACCGGCGCGCCGCCGACCACATCGAGCTGGCCATCGACGCCACGGACCGGGCCCGCGCCCACGCCGAACAGGCCCTGGCGGCCCCGCTCCCCACCCCCGGCACCCTGCGCCCGGCGCGCCGCGGCCTGACGGCCGCGCTCGTCGACCTGCGCACCGCCCATGACGCGGCGGCGGGCGAATGGTGGCAGCGCGCCCTGCCGGAGCAGCGGGTGCTGGCCGCCGAGCAGGCCGGACACCGTACGCTCGCGGCGACGGTACGAGGCCTGGAGCACGGCGAACGCGTACGGGCGTGACGAGCCGGGCGACGAGAAGGGGCGAGGACAGGAGCACATGAGGAACCACACCGACGGCCCCACGTCGAGCAGAGCCGCGCCCCGCGCGAAGGACACCGACGCGCCCCCGGCGGGCAGCTCCGCGGCAGGCTCCGGCGCGGCATATGCCCCCCGCGACACCGTCGCCGCCGTCGTGCGGCAGTGGCAGGCCGTGCGGCCGGACATCGACACCGGGCCGATGGAGGTCATCGGTCGTATCAACCGGTGCGCGGCCCTTCTGCAGCAGGCCGAGGACGCGCCGTTGCGCCGGGTCGGCCTGACCCGGCCCGAGTTCGATCTGCTCGGGGCGCTGCGCCGCACCGGTCACGAACTGACCCCGGGCGAACTGGCCCGCGAGACCTTCTCCTCGGGCGCGGCTGTCACCAAGCGCCTCAAGCAGCTCCAGGAGCGGGATCTGGTCGACCGGCGCGTGGACACCCGTGACCGCCGTGTCTCGCATGTCGGCCTGACCGACGCCGGCCGCGACTTGGTCGACTCGATCCTGCCCGACCAACTCGCCTACGAGACCGTGGTCCTCGCGGGGCTCGACGAGGACGGCCAGGGCCAACTCAGCGCGCTGCTGGGGGATTTGCTGGGCCAGCTGGAGGGCCGGCTCGGGCTGTCGCCGGGGTTCGGGGGGTCTCGCCGGGGTGCCGGGGGTGAGGACACTCTTCCCTGACGGTTCCTGTCACCCCCGTTGACGGTTCCGTCTCCTGTCACCCCCGTTGGCGGTTCCGTCTCCTGTTACCCCCGTTGACGACGAACTCGCCGGGGCTGGACCGCGGCCGACGGCCGTCACGAACCCACGGTGTGACGCTCCCCGCCCCTCCGTTCGCCCCTCCCCAAGGAGCCTCCGTATGCCCCCCACAGCCGAAGCCGGCGGCGAGCAGGGTCCGCCCGATCCCGCGGCCTCGCCCCTCGACGGCCTCCCCACCCTCCGCGGCGTGGCCCGCCCCTCCCTCTGGCTGCTTCTCGTCCCCGTCCTGCTTTACGGCGCCGCCCCGTTCGTAGCCAACCGCATCGAGCCCCGCGTCCTGGGCGTCCCCTTCCTCCTGGCCTGGGTCATCGCCGCCACGGTGGTCAGTCCGCTGGTCATCTGGCTCGCCGCCCGGCTCGACCCGGCCTACCGCGCGGGCGCCGTCGAACCGCTTCCGGGCGACGACCTCGTCAGCGGCACCGGCACCGGCACCGGCACAGGGACCGACACCGAAGGAGGCCGCCGATGAACGGCTCAGCAGCCGTCGCCACCACCATCTTCGCGCTCGCCATGGCCGCCACCATCGGGATCGGCCTGTGGAGCGCCCGCGGCCGGTCCAAGGGCCTCGCCGAGTGGTCCGTCTCCAGCCGCGGACTCGGCGTCCTGTTCATCTGGCTGCTCATGGCCGGCGAGACGTACACGAGCTTCTCGTTCCTCGGCACCGCGGGCTGGTCGTACTCCTTCGGGGCGCCGATCCTCTACCTCGTCGCCTACCTGACCGTCGGTTTCGCCGTCGCGTACGTCGTCGGGCCCGCCCTGTGGACGTACGCGAGTCGGCACAACCTCATCTCCATCGCGGACATCGCCGAATTCCGGTTCCGCTCACGGCCGGTGGGGATTGTCGTCGCCGTCGTCGCGACGGTCTTCATCGTCCCCTACATCCAGGTGCAGATTCAGGGCATGGGCGTCGTCGTGAACGCGATGACGTACGGCAGTGTCGATCTGAAGGTGGCCGCCGTCATCTCCTTCGTCGTGGCCGAGGTGTTCATCCTCGTGTCCGGGCTGCGCGGTTCGGCGTGGGTCAGCGCGCTCAAGGACATGCTGGTGATCGTCGCCGTCGTGTTCCTCGCCGTGTACATCCCGATGCACTACCTCGGCGGCCTCGGCGACTTCATGCGGCGCATGGTGACCGAGAAGCCCGAGTGGCTGACCTTCCCCGGGCACGAGTCCGGCGGGCGCGACGCCATGTGGTTCCTGAGCACCGTGGTGCTCAACGCCGTGACGATCACCATCTTCCCGACCACCGTCGCGGGCTACCTCAGCGCGAAGAGCCCGAACGCGCTGCGCCGCAACGCGCTGCTCCTGCCCTGGTACCAACTCCTCCTGTTCGTACCGATGGTGGTCGGCGCGACGGCCCTGTTCGTGATGCCGACCCTGGGCAACCCCGACCTGGCGCTCTTCAGCCTCGTCACCGACTCGCTGCCCTCACCCGTCGTCGCGCTCATCGGCGTCGCGGGCGCGCTCTCGGCGATCGTGCCGATGAGCGTCTTCATGCTCTCCATCGGCACGCTGTGGGGGCGCACGGTACTCGGCGGCGGCAACGGCGCCGACCCGCGAGCGCGCCGCCGCCCGCCGGGCAAGGCCGGGGACGCGAACGACATGCGGGCCAAGCGGCTCTCCCAACTGGTCTGCGTCATCGCCGGCCTGATCGCCCTCGGCGGCAGCCTCTTCTACCCCAACACCCTCGTTGAGCTCTCCGTCCTGTCGTACGAGGGTCTGGCGCAGCTGGTGCCTGTCGTGCTCCTGGCCCTGTACTGGCGGCGGTTGACCGCTCGGGCCGCCGTCGCCGGGATGCTCACCGGGCTCGTGGTGATGACCGCGCTGTGGGCCACCGACAACGACCCGTACCACGGGGTGAACGGTGGCATCATCGCCCTCGCGGCCAACCTCGTCGTACTGCTCGCGGTCGTCCGGATCGCGCCGGGTCCCGGGCCGGCCGGGGCACCCGCCGCCAACCCGGCCGCGCCGGAAGAGAGTTCGGCGGAAACCACCGCGAAGCCCTGAAGGAGCCCCGATGCCGGACAGTGACAGTTTCGAGGTGCCGGGGCTCGACGATCCCGTGGAGATCCGGATCGATCAGTGGGGCGTCCCGCATCTGTACGCCGCGTCCCAGGACGACCTCTTCCTGGCCCAGGGCTTCAACGCGGCCCGCGACCGCCTCTTCCAGCTCGACCTGTGGCGGCGCCGCGGACTCGGTCTGCTCGCCGAGGTGCTGGGGGAGCGGTACGCCGAACACGACCGCGCGGCACGGCTGTTCCTCTACCGCGGCGACATGGGCGAGGAGTGGCGGGCGTACGGCGACGACACGGAGCGGGTGACGACATCCTTCGTCGCCGGCATCAACGCCTACGTGTCGATGTGCCGCACGGACACGACGCAACTCCCGCCCGAATTCGCCCTCTTGGGCTATGAGCCCGCCTACTGGCAGCCGTCCGACGTGGCCCGCATCCGCAGCCACGGCCTCCAGTACAACCTCCGCGACGAAGTCACCCGAGCGCTCACCCTGCGCGACCACGGCCCCGAGGCGGAGGAGCTGCGCCGCCGACGCGAGCCCGCCCCGCACGAACTGCGCGTCCCCGAGGGCCTCGATCTGTCCGTCATCCCCGCCGACGTCCTGCGCGTGTACGAGATGGCCACCATGCCCCCGTGGGCCGCGGAAGCGGCGCCCCGCCAGGGCCTCGACGGCTCCAACAACTGGGTCATCGCCCCGTCCCGCACCGCCACCGGGCGCCCCCTCCTGGCCAACGACCCGCACCGCGGGATCGCCCTGCCCGCCCTGCGCTACCTCGCGCACCTCTCGGCGCCCGGCATCGATGCCATCGGAGCGGGCGAACCTGCCCTGCCCGGCATCTCCATCGGCCACAACGGCCACGTCGCCTTCGGCCTGACGATCTTCCCGATCGACCAGGAGGACCTGTACGTCTACCGCACCAACCCGGCGAACCCGCACGAGTACTGGTACGAGGACCGCTGGGAGCCGATGACACGCGTAGCGGAGTCGATCCCGGTGCGCGACGGTGACGCGGTCAGGGCCGACCTGTGGTTCACCCGCCACGGCCCGGTGATCCGCGAACTCCCCGAACGCAACGCCGCGTTCGCGGTCCGCGCGGCCTGGCTCGGCCCCGGTATGGCCCCCTACCTCGGCAGCATGGACTACATGCGGGCCGCGACCCCCGACGCGTTCGTGGCGGCGATGCGCCGCTGGGGAGCGCCCGGCGAGAACCAGGTCTACGCCGCTCCCGACGGCACGATCGGCTGGCGCCCCGCGGGACGGGTCCCCGTCCGCCCCGGCTGGGACGGCACGCTCCCGGTACCGGGCGACGGCCGCTACGAATGGGACGGTTTCCTGGACGTCGAGGAACTGCCCTCGGCCCGCGACCCGGCCGAGGGCTGGCTCGCCACGGCCAACCAACTCAACCTGCCGGCGAGGTACCCGAATGCGGAGAAGACGGTGACGTACGACTGGTACGCACCGACCCGCCACGACCGCATCACGGAGGAACTGGACGCGCACGCGGCGTGGACGGTCGAGGACTGCGTACGACTACAGACGGATTACGTGAGCCTGCCGGCTCGGCGGATACAGCGACTGCTCGCGGAGTCGGCGGACGCAGATACCCCGCCCCCGGCCGCGACGCCCTCCGGGGACCGTCTCCCCGCCGCTCTCGCGATCCTTCGCGAATGGGACGCCCGGCTCACCGTCGACTCGCCCGGTGCCGCCCTCTTCGAGGCGTGGTACCGGCGGCATCTGCGGCCCGCACTCCTGGCGCGGGCCCTTGACGGGATCGTGGGCGAGGAGCAGCGGGAACGGGCGCTGGCGCGGGTTCTGCCCGTTGAGGATGCCGCTGCGGATCCCCGCGTCGATCTGGAGCTCCTCGGCCGTGACCCGGATCCCGAACTGCTGCTCGGCACGCTCTCCGCGGCCGTCGACGAACTCACCGTGCTCCTGGGGGACGATCCGGACACCTGGTCGTGGGGCGGCCTCCATCACGCCCACCCGCACCATCCCATCGTCGCCCTGCTCGACGGGCCCGCACCGGAGTGGGCATCCGTGGGGCCCGTTCCGCGCGGCGGCAGCGGGGACACCGTCGGCGCCGCCGCCTACGGGGCCGGGTTCGGGCAGACCGCGGGGGCCACCTTCCGGATCGTCGTGGACGTCGGCTCCTGGGACGACTCCGTGGCGATGAACTCACCGGGGCAGTCCGGCGTTCCGGGCAGCCCGCACTACGACGACCTGTTCGCGAGCTGGGCCGCCGACGACTCCTTCCCGCTGCTCTACTCGCGCGAGGCGGTGGAGAAGCACACGCGGCGGACCATCACGCTGCGGCCGCCCGCCGCGACGGCTCAGGCCGCCGACCCGAAGGGCAGATAGTCCACTTCGTACCCGAAGCAACGGGGGCCGGTCAGCGCGAGGCCGGCCGGAGTGGTCCAGCGCGGATCGCAGCGGGCGGTGAAGACGCTGACACGCAGGCCGTAACGCAGGCCCTCCGTGGTCACCGGGTCACCGGTCTCGCTGTCCAGGACACAGATCAGGTCGGGCGTGGTAGCCACCGGCGCCCCGTCACGCGTGGCCATCAAGTGCTCGTTCTGGAAGCCCAGTTCGAGCACGCGGCCCGCCTCGCCCCGCGTCCCCTCGACGCGGGCGTGACCGCGCGCGAAGCCCCCCTCCGTGCGGCGGCTCACGTCGGTCACCTTGCCCGTCAGGAGGGGGACTCCGTGCAGCATCGCCCGCGCAGCCGCCACCGGATCGCCGTGCGCGGCGCGCGCCTCGCGTACCACCGCGCCGAGCCGTCCGGCGAGCGTCAGCGTCGCGGGGACGAGACCGTCGGCGAGTTGATCGCCCCGCAGCACCGTGTCGGCGCAGCTGATCTGGCAGCCGAGTTCCACGCACACCGCACGGGCGATCCGCTCGGCCGCGTGATTGTCGACGGCCTCGACGACGACGGTGTTGCCCTTGTCGTCCGCCAGCGCCATCGGCGAGTTGCTGATCCCGGCGAGACCGGGCAGCACCATCTGCGCCTCGGGGAAGGCCCGCCCCATCGCGTCCCCGTCCACGAGCGGCAGCCCGGTCTGCGCGGCGCACGCGATCGGCAGCATCGAGTTGACCCCGCCGACCTCCAGCGGCGTGAGATGCGTGGCCCGGCGCCCCAAGTGGCGCTCCAGGGCACGCAGCGCCGCCAGGTTCTCGCGCCCGCTCGGCACCCGCTCCAAAAGGACGGTGGGCGCGCCCATGCCGGAGATGGGGACCACCGTCGCCTCGGCGTCGACCTCGTCGATGCGGGCGACCCGCACCGGACCGTGCGCGCGGATCGCCTCGCGGGCGAGCAGCTTGCCGATGTAGGGGTCGCCGCCCCCGCCCGTGCCGAGGATGCCGGCGCCCCGGGCGATGTCGTCGAGGTTGTCGAGGGTGATCTCACGCACGGGAGGCCGCCCCGACGCCGGCAGCGGTGGCCTTGCGCCCGACGCCGGGCACGGTGGCCTCGCGCCCCGCGCCCGACACCGTGACCTCGTCCAGACGCCCCAGGTCCAGATCGCCGACGGCCTTGACGCGGATGCGCGTGGCGCCGCCGGGCAGATAGGCGAGCGGCACCTCCTCGATGTCGACGACGCGTACGCTGCCGGGCCGCGCCCCGGCGTCCAGCGCACGCCCGACGGCCTCCTCGCGGGCCCCGGCGAGCACCGTGTCCCGGTGCCCTTCGGGGACGCGGAAGACCCGGTCGACCTCGCCGCCGACCTGCGCGATCGCCGCGCCCACCGCGTTGGCCACGTCGAAGTGGCCGGGCCTGCGGACATCGGCGAAGCCGGGCAGCACCTGCGGCACGAGGACGGAACCGCCCCCCACGGCGACCACTGGCAGCGCCGCCGCCGACGTCCGCATCCGGTCGACGCCGTCGGCGATCCGCTCGGCGACACGGTCCAGAGCCCGCCGGGTGAACTCGCGCCCCAGATGGGCGACATGAGAACCGTCCCCGATGTCCGCGCGCCCCGCGGCCACCGCGAGGTCCGTCGCCGTGAGCCGCGTGCCGCCGAACACGAGCGCTTCCTCCGTGAGCCGGTAGCCCACCGACCGGGGCCCCGTCTCACCGTCACGCGACACCAGGGACCCGCCCCCGATGCCGAGCGAAAGGACGTCAGGAATACGGAAGTTGGTGCGGATCCCGGCGGCCTCGCTCTCGCCCGCCGTCTCGCGCGGAAACCCCCCGGTGAGGACCCCGATGTCGGCCGTGGTGCCGCCCACGTCGACGACCGCGCAGTCGCCGAGCCCGGAGAGGAGGGCCGCGCCCCGCATCGAGTTGGTCGGCCCCGAAGCGAACGTCGCGACGGGGTAGGCGCGCGCGAAGTCCACGTCCATCAGCGTTCCGTCGTTCTGCGAGAGGAAGAACGGCGCCGTGATCGACATCTCGGCCAGCGCCTTGCCGAACGACTCGACGATGACCGTCGCGAGGTCCCGCAGCGACGCGTTGATGATCGTGGCGTTCTCGCGCGCGAGCAGCCCGACCCGCCCGAGATCGTGCGAGAGCGAGAAGTGCACGCCCTCGCCCAGTTCCCGCCGCAGGATCTCGGCGGCGCGCCACTCGTCGACCTCCGCGACCGGCGAGAACACCGACGACACGGCGACGGAGGTGAGACCGCGCGCGTGGATGTCGGCCGCCGTCCGCCGCAGCTCGTCCGGGTCGAGTGGTGACAGGGGCCGTCCGTCGAACTCCCGGCCGCCGTGGCAGAGATAGCCGTGGCCGCCGAGAGCCGCCCGCTGCCGCGCCGGCCAGTCCGCCATGGGCGGCAGGGCGGCGGTGGCGGGCAGACCGAGGCGTACGGCGGCCACGGGAGTGAGCCGGTCGCCCTCGACGAGCGCGTTGAGGAAGTGCGTGGTGCCGATCATCACCGCGGTGATGGATTCGACGGGCGGTGCGAGGGCCTGGATCGCCGCGGTGACGCCGGAGGTGATGTCGGGGGTGGTCGGTGACTTGGTGGCCGCGAGCACGCGGTCGTCGTGCCCGAGGAGGGCGGCGTCGGTGTTGGTCCCACCGACGTCGATGCCGATACGCATGGTGGTGGAGTCCTTCGTGTGGCGAGGGGCGGGTGATGCGTAGTACGGACGTGGCGCGCGTCGCGATCAACCAGGCGGTGAGACGGCGGATTCCGGGGCGTCTCCGGGTCATCTGACGGCGGCATCGGCCTTCGGACGAGGGCCGAGGCGCTCCGGAGCCCTGAATATCGGCCCTTTCGCCATCACAGCAAGGATCTCGGCTCATCGCGGCGGCGCCTACCCCACCACTGGCGGTCGCCGCCGGCCCGTGCGGGCTCAGGACGCACGAAGGCCGGTCCTCGCAGGCAGCGAGAACCGGCCTTCGCGTGAACTCTTCGAGCGCTTACGGGAACAGTGGCTTCTCCGGGGCCATCGAACGCCCCGCCACCTCCGACGTCATCCGCGCGTGGATCTCCTCCGGCGAGAGATAGACGTCCGTCTTCTCGAAGTCGGCGAGCGTGGCCGGGCGTTGGGATTGGAACCCGGTGCGTACGTAGTCGTCGCCGGCGAGCGCGTTGAGCCCCCAGTTCGCGGCCGTGCGGAAGCGCGCGGTGACGGTGCGCAGCGCCCCCAGGTGGTAGCCGCGCGCGACGACCTGAGCGGGCAGGCCGGACAACTGCACACCCAGCGGCTTCGACACGGCCTGGATGCCGCCGAGGTCCACGACCAGGCCCATGTCCTTGTGCCGGTAGGCGGTCAGGGGCGCGCCCCGCAGAGAGGCGATGACGTTCTTCGCGGCGGCCCAGCCCTGGCGCATCGCGTGCTGAGCGGTGGGCGGGCAGATCGCGTCGTCGCCCTTGGCGAGGTCGGGGACGGCCGCCGCGTCGCCGAGCGCGAACACGCCGTCCATGCCCGGCACCGTCAGCTGCGGGGTGACGACGAGACGCCCCTTGTTCGTCTCGGCGCCCAGCGTGGCGATGAGCGGGCTCGGCGCGACGCCCGCTGTCCAGATCAGTGTCCGGCAGGGCAGCTCGCGCCCGTCGGTGAGGGTGACGGTGTCCTCGGTCACCTTGTCCACCGTCACGCCGAGCGACACCTCGAGGCCACGACGGCGCACGATGTCCAGGGCCTTCTCCCCGAGGCGGTCGCCCAGTTCGGGCATCAGCTTCGGAGCCACGTCGACCAGGTGCCACTTGATCTGCGACGGGTCGAGCCCCGGGTAGCGCTTGACGGCGGCGCTCGTCAGACGGTGCAGATACGCCGCCGTCTCCGTCCCCGCGTACCCGCCACCGACGACCACGAACTGCAGCCGGGACTCACGCTCGGCCCGGTCCGAGCTCGCCGCCGCCAGGTCGAGCTGCGAGATCACGTGGTCGCGGATCCAGGCGGCCTCGGCCAGCGTCTTCACGCCGACGGCGTATCGGTCGACTCCCGGGATGTCGAACTGCCGGGTCACGCTGCCCGGCGTCATGACGAGATAGTCGTAGCGCTCCACGACCTCCTCGCCGTTGATCTTGCGTACGATCACGGCCTTCGCGTTCGGGTCCACGCCGATGGCCCCGCCCGGCACGATCGCCGTACGGCGCAGCATGCGGCGCAGCGGGACCGCGACCGACTGCGGGGTCAGCACCCCCGACGCGACATGGGGGAGCAGGGGCAAGTACAGCTGATGGTCCTGCGGACTGATGAGCCGCAGTTCGGCGTCCTGCGCCTTGAGCGTCCGCTCCAGCTTGTGCGCGCACTCCATACCGGCGAAACCGCCGCCGATGATCAGAATCCGGGGACGTTGCATACGAGATCGCTCCAGGGTTGGGCGAGGGGTCCGGTCAATCCTCCGACGAGGGGCGCCCTCGCGCACGTCGGGTGCGCCGGGCGAGGAACCCGAGTACCCCCGAACCGCCGGACGATTGCACCCGAACCGTCGGCCAGGTTCCGTAAGGGCCGGCCAGACCCCGTCAGATCCCCGGCCGGTAGCGGATGGGATGGTCCTCCGGCACCTCGACGAGGACGATCTTGACGCCGTCGGGGTCCGCGATCCACATCTCGACAAGCCCCCAGGGCTCCTTCACCGGCTCCCGCACCACCTCGACGCCCCGCGCGAGCAGCTCCGCGTGCGCCGCCGCCACGTCCGCCACCTGGAGCCAGAGCTGGAGGCCGGGCGTGGGCGGGGTCGGCGACCGGCCGGAGACCTCGAGCTGGCCGCCGCCCAGGAAGTAGACCGTGCCGCGCTCGGGGCCCGTACCGAACTCGCGGTAGACGGCGAGGCCCAGCGCGTCGCCGTAGAACGCCCGTGAGCGCTCGGGGTCGGTGGGACGGAGGAGGATCCTGCTGCTCAGTACATGCACCATGCAGCCGCACCTTAGTGGGGGGTTACGCTCGACGGTGCCTCGCCCACGCCGCGCCCGACAGCGGTGGGCCAGAGAGATCGGAGAACCCGCCCCATGGACACCGCCCCGCGCCCCAGCACGAGCGACCTCACCTTCCGCGACGCCACCGACGCGGACGTCGACGCGCTCGTCACGCTCATCGAGTCGGCCTACCGCGGTGACTCGAGCCGGGCGGGCTGGACCACGGAGGCGGACATCCTTCAGGGGCAGCGGACCGACCCCCAGGGCGTCGTCGATGTCATCAAGTCCCCCGCGAGCAAGCTGCTCACGGTGGCGCGCGACGGCGAGATCATCGCCTGCTGCCAGCTCGAACACCGCGGGGAGCACGCCTACTTCGGGATGTTCGCGGTGAGCCCGGCGCTCCAGGGCGCCGGGCTCGGCAAGGTGATCATGGCGGAGGCCGAGCGGACCGTCCAGGAGGCGTGGGGCGCGAAGGAGATGCACATGACCGTGATCTCCGTACGCGAGGACCTCATCGCCTGGTACGAGCGGCGCGGCTACCGCCGTACGGGAAAGATGACCCCCTTCCCGTACGGCGACGAGCGGTTCGGCATTCCGCAGCGGGACGACCTGCAGTTCGAGCTGCTCGTCAAGCCCCTCGGCTGAGCCGGGACCCGGTCACGCCGTGAAGCGGCCCGTCCGCTTGATCTCCGGATAGTCCGTGGTCGCCCCGTCCAGCTGCAACGCGCGCACGAGCCGCAGATCGTCCTGCGTGTTCACGACCCAGCCGATGATCCGCAGGTCGGCCTTCCTGGCACGCTCGACGATCTCCAGCGTCAGCCGCCTGATGTTCAGGACGAGGGTGGTGGCACCGACCGCCGTGGCGCGCTCCACGACGTCGGTGCCGTAGCGGCTCGCGACGAGCGCGGTGCGCACGCCCGGGACGAGGCGGGCGATCTCGGCGATCGCCTCGTCGTGGAAGGAGATCACCTCGACGCGGCCGACCAGGTCGCGCCGGTGCATCACCTCGGCGAGGGCGCGGGCGGCGGCCACATCCTTGATCTCGGCCTGCAACGGCGCCTTCACCGCGTCGAGGACCTCTTCGAAGACGGGGATGCGCTCACCGCGCCCCGCGTCGAGCTCCCGCAGCTCGGCCAGGGTCTTCTCGGCGATCGGTCCCTTGCCGTCGGTCGTACGGGCCACGTCGGTGTCGTGCATGACGACGAGGGCGCCGTCCTTGCTCAGATGCAGATCGAGCTCGATGAGATCCAGGCCCGCGGCTTGCGCGGCGATGAAGGACCGGAGGGTGTTCTCGGGTTCGACACCCATGACCCCGCGGTGACCGATGGTGAGGAAGTTCAAGGTTCACTCGCTTCCGTCGACGGCGGCTCGATGACCACGCGGCGAACACAGGGGGTGCCACGCGGCAAGGTCGCAGCCTAACGGCCCGCCTCCACGAGGGAACCGCCCGTACGAGGGCGCTCAGGGGAATCGGAGTCGTCCGCTCTGCTTCCCACGATGCCGAGCAGGAGCCCGGTGATGACGGCGGCGACAAGGACGGCGCGGGTGGTCACAGGTGCACTGCTCCATACGGCGGGGTCGGCTGACCCCGCCCGTCCTACCGGCCGCGGACCCCGCACCGCGAGCCACGTCACCCGTGGGTGGGCGAGTCCTCGGCACGTTGACCGGGCGGAGCCGAGGGGTCCGTTTCCGCGCACCCGGCGGGCGCGGGCGTCGCCATTTCCGTGAGATCGGCGAGCATCGCCTCCGCGAGCCCGATCTCCGCCTCCAGCCGCCGCCCGCTCCAGCGCAGCGCGATCAGCGGATGTGTCCAGGCCGTCTCTCCCTCCGCGCGGGCCAGCGCGTCGCGCACCTCCTTCAGCTCGCCCCGGGTGTGCGCGATGTGCTCGCTCACCAGGGCCCGCAGGTGGTCCGGCGCCGCGAGGTGCCCGAGCCAGACCCGCAGGAGCAGCGGGTGCTTCAGGACGGCGGGCCCCGCGTCCTCGGCGCCGCCCGCCCATCCGACCAGCGCCGCGCGCCCCTCGGCGGTGATGGCGTACGACCGTTTCGTACGCGGTTCGTCGGGCCCCGAGCGGCGCGAGGTCGCGTACCCGAGCGCTTCGAGGCGCCGCAGTTCGGCGTAGATCTGGCTGATGGCGGGCGACCAGTAGAAGTGGCGCAGGGAAGCGTCCGCCCACTTCTTCAGTTCGTACCCCGTCCGCTCGCCGGGGAAGGAGAGCAGGCCGAGCACGGCCCACGCGGTCGGGGGCAGCTCGGCGGGCCGCTGCGGTGAGGTCGGACGGGGGGCTGCCATATGACTGATTGAAGGGAACGTCACAGCGCCCGCGCAAGATGTGTGCGGTGGGGAGGGCGTGCGCGGGTATAGGGGATTCATGAGTGATCTTCCGACGTCGCACATCCGCAGACTGCTCGGCGCCACCGACCGGCTGGCGTTCCACCGCGTGGCATCGCGCTCCTGGCCTGCGGCGCAGCCCGTGCTGCCGCGGCTGAGCCGCAGCGCCGACCACGGGCTGCTGTGGTTCGGCATCGCCGCGGGGATGTGGGCGTTCGGTGGGGCGCGCGGGAGGCGTGCGGCGGTGCGCGGTGTGGCCTCGCTGGCCCTCGCGTCGGCCACGGTCAACACGCTGGGCAAGAGCGCGGTGCGCCGCTCCCGGCCGGTTCTCGACGCGGTGCCGGTCATAAGGCATCTCTCGCAGCAGCCGATCACCAGCTCCTTCCCCTCCGGACACTCCGCATCGGCCGCGGCCTTCGCCACGGGCGTGGCCCTGGAGGCGCGGGGGATGGGCGCGGCCGTGGCCCCGGTCGCGGCGTCGGTCGCCTTCTCCCGCGTCTACACCGGCGTGCACTACCCCAGCGACGTCCTGGTCGGCGCGGCCCTCGGCGTGGGCGCCGCCTACGCGGTGCGCGGCATGGTGCCCTCCAGGTCACAGCTGCCGCCGCCCGCGCGGCCCCGGACGGACGCGCCCGCGCTGCCGGACGGCGACGGCCTCGTCGTGGTGGTGAACCCCTCCTCCGGGGCCCAGCCCCAGCTCATGGACCCCGTCCGGCAGTTGAAGACGGCCCTGCCCCGCGCGGAGGTCGTCCTCTACGAGGAGGAAGCGGGCCCGCTGCCCAAGGTCCTCGCGGAAGCGGCCAGGGACGCGGCACGGCGCGGCGGGGTCTTCGGCGTGTGCGGGGGAGACGGCACGGTGAACGCCGCCGTGACAGCGGCCCTGCGCTTCGACGTGCCCCTGATGGTGCTGCCCGGCGGGACGTTCAACCACTTCGCCGCCGACCTGGGCGTGGACACCGTCGCGGACGCCTGCATCGCCCTCGCCGAGGGAAGCGCCGTACGGTCCGACGTCGGCCGGGTCAAGCCCCTGGCCGGGGTCGGCCCCGACGGCAGGAAGCACTCCGAGCCGGTGTACTTCCTGAACACGTTCAGCCTCGGCGCCTACCCCGAGCTCGTACGCATCAGGGAGGAGTGGTCCCCGAAGATCGGCGGCCCGCCCGCGGCCCTGCTCGGCGTCGCCCAGATCGTGCACACGGGACGGCCGCTGAGCGCGGTGGTGAACGGCAAGGCCCGCTCGATGTGGCTGCTCTTCGCGGGCAACGGCGCCTACCGCAGCACCGGCATCGCCCCCGTGCGCAGGCACGACCTGGCCGACGGACTGCTCGACGTCCGCATCGCGAGCGGCGGTCGCTTCGCGCGCACCCGCCTCCTTGCCGCGGCGGTGGTCGGCCAGCTGACCAAGACCCGCCTGTACGCCTCCGCGAAGGCCCAGCGACTGGTCATCTCGGGCCTGCCCGAGGGCACACAGATGGCGTACGACGGCGAACTCGCCCCGGCGCCCAACGCGCTGCTCCTCGACAAGCTCCCCGAAGCGCTCACCGTGTACCGGCCCACCCTCGACTGACCGCGCGGCGGCCCCGCAGGCATTACGCCAAGCGGAGCACTCGGAGTGCGCGCGGAGCCCGCCGCCAGTGTGCTGGCCTTCATGGGCTACCACATAGACAGCCCGCGCGAAGCGGGCAGCACACGACGCGACGTACTGAGCACCGCAGCGGCCCTCATGGCCGGCGGCGCCCTCACGGTGGCGGGACCAGCGCCGCACGCAGCAGCAGAGACCGACGGCGGCTGCGGCATCGGCTACGACGGGGAGTTCGAGGAAGCCCTCGCCGAGGCCGACGAGGCGATCCCCGAGAACCGCGCGCTCGCCCCGGAAAAACCCCGCGGCAAGTTCACGCTGCCGGTCCGCCGGCGCTTCAAGGTCTCCGCCCGCTACGGAGTACGCGGCAACTGGGCCGCCGGCCACCACACCGGCATCGACCTCGCCGTCCCAACGGGAACACCGGTGCACGCCGTCGGCGCAGGCACCGTGGTCCTGGCCCGCTGGTCGGGTGCGTACGGCAAGGCGGTGACGGTGCGGCTGCGGGACGGGCACTACGCCGTGTACGGGCACTTGTCCCGCATCTCCGTGCGCCAAGGGTCCCGCGTCGGCACCGGCGACCGGCTCGGCAGCAGCGGGGCCACAGGCCGGGCCACCGGACCTCACCTCCATCTGGAGATCCGGGCCAAGCGGGGCTACGGGTCGGACATCAATCCGGTGCGGTATCTCGCGAAGCGGGGCGCCCAGTTGTTGTGAGGGCGTGGGCCAGGTGCGCGGTCCGGGTGGGGACGTCGACCGTGTAGGTGTCGACCGTCATGGCCCGCTCGGAGACCTTCAGGACCATGAACCCCACGTCGGAGAAGTTCTGCCAGGCGGCAGGGTGGTCGAAGTGGGCCCTGCCGTCACCGGACTTGGCCGCGGCCCCGCAGACGATCTGACGGGTGCCCGCCGTGCGGGTCGTGGGTTCCAGGATCTGGAGGGTGTGGTCGTGGCCGGACAGGATCAGGTCGGCCCTGCCGCAGACCACCTCTTCGTACAGCTCCTTGAGGTGGATCCCGCTCGTGTAGTGGCCGATGACGAACCCGTCGTACGAACCGGCGCTCCCGTGCTTCCCGTTGTTCAGGTACGGGTGGTGGCCGAGCACCACCTTCCAGCGGGCCCGGGAGGCGGCGAGCGCGGAGTCGAGCCAGGCACGCTGGTCGCGCATGTAGGGACCGTCCCACCGGTAGTGGCGCGAGGTCTGCGCGACGGTCGACGCGACGGGGTTGGTGTCGAGTGCGAAGAACTCCACCACCGGGTCGCCGCCCGCCGGGTCGTCAAAGGACGGCAGTGCGACGTTGTAGTAGCGGCTGGGCATGTACCAGCGCGGCGATGTGGCCGCGTAGGAGACCTCGCGGTCGCCGCGCGACGGGTCACCGCCGCTGCCCGGGATCAGGCCCGAACAGTCGTGGTTGCCCAGGACCATGAGCCAGGGGACGTCGATGCCGGTGTTGGGCGTCTCGAACTTCTCCCGGAACTCGGAGTCGTGGGCGGACTCGGGCCCGTTCTCGTAGATGTTGTCGCCCAGGCCGACGGCCAGCGAGATGCCCTCGTCACGGCAGACCCGCCGGGCGGCCTCGGTCACGGCGAGCTGCTCCTCACCGCCCGTGCCCGCGTCCCCGGTGATCAGGACGGCGAACTCCCCCTGCTGGTTGGGTGCTTGGGGGAAGGGGAACTTGGCGGCGCCCTGCGCCGCCGTGGCCTGCCGGGCGCCGTACGGAAGGACGGTGAGGGCGGCCCCGGCCGCGGCGCCGCCCAGCAGCGTGCGCCGGTGCAGCGTGCGGGCCTGCGGCCCCCACGTGGTCGCGATGTCCCGGGCGAGTGGCTCGTCGGCCCGCAGCCACTGCTTCTCGGTCAAGTCCGCTCTGGGCGGTATCAGTTCGTCATCGCACACCCGAGGGTTCTCCCATATCCGTGCGGACAGAGGAAGACGATCAGGCGAATCACCGGTGGCGATTACGGTGGGCGGGTCCCACGCGCCACGCACAAGGAGACCGCCGCACATGCCCGATGAGCCCCGTCCCGCGTCCCCCCTGCTCGGCATGAAGGTCGTCGACCTCTCGAAGATCCTCGCCGGTCCCTACGTCACCATGTCCCTCGCCGACCTGGGCGCGGACGTCATCAAGGTCGAGCACCCCGAGGGCGGCGACCCGACCCGGGCCTGGGGCCCGCCTTTCAACGGACCTGATGCCACGTACTACCTGGCGGCGAACCGCAACAAGCGCTCGGTGACCCTGGACCTCAAGTCCCCCGAGGGGCAGGAGGCCGTGCACCGCATGCTCGCCGACGCCGACGTGATGGTGGAGAACTTCCGCCCCGGCAGCTCCCTGGCCGACGCCTTCGACTACCGCGCTCTCAGCGAGCGCTACCCCCGCCTGGTCCTGCTCCACATATCGGCGTTCGGCGACACGGGACCGCTGCGGGACGAGCCCGGGTACGACATGGTGGCCCAGGCGAGCGCGGGCCTGATGTCCCTCACGGGCGAGGCGGATGGGCCGCCCGTCAAGGCCGGGTACGCGATGGGCGACCTGGGCGCCGCGCTCTTCGGCCTCATAGGCGTCACATCGGCCCTCGTCGAACGCGAACGCACGGGACGCGGCCAGTACGTCACGACCTCCCTGTACGAGTCGCAGCTCGCCCTGCACATCAACTGGGCCACCGGCTACTTCGCCACGGGGGAGCGGCCCACCCGCCTCGGGTCCGGCCACCCGAGCCTCGTCCCGTACCAGGCCTATTCCGCATCCGACGGCTACTTCGTGATCGCGGTCGGCAGCGACGGCCTCTTCCGGCGCCTGAGCGAGTCACTCGGCCACCCGGAGTGGGCCGACGACCCGCGTTTCGCCACCAACCGGGCCCGCGTCACGCACCGCAAGGCCCTCAACGCCAAGCTGGAAGCTGTCCTCGTCGACGAGACGGTGGCCCACTGGTGCGCGCTGCTCAAGGCGCGCGGAGTCCCCGTCGCCCCCATCCGCGCCCTCGACGAGGTCTACGCCTGCCCGCAGACCGAGGCGCTCGGCATGGTCCAGAAGGTCGACCACCCCGACGTGGGCCCGCTCCAGCAGGTCGCCTTCCCCGTCAGTTTCCGCGGCGAACGCCCCGCCGTACGCACCGCACCGCCCACCCTCGGCCTGCACAGCAGGGACGTACTGGCCGAACTCGGCTACGACGCCGCGGACATCGACCGTCTGCTCGGCCAGTCGGGATGACCCCGGCGAGGCTCAGCCGCCGAGCCGGTGCAGGGCGGCGCCCACCAGCGTCCGTACGCCCGGCAGCAGGACCGAGAGGTCCGGGGCGAACAGGGAGCTGTGGTTGCCCGGCACCGCGGTGATCTTCGCGCCGAGTCCCTCACCCGGGGCGGCGTCCCAGACCGCCTGCGGTGTCGAGGCCACGAACCAGAAGTCGTAGGGCACCCCGGTGGGCACGAGGAGCGAGAAGTCCTCGCTGCCCATCGCGGGCCCGAAGTCGAACACGCTCTGCGCGCCGAAGAGTTCGCGATGCAGGGCGGCGATCTCCGCGTCCAGCGCCGCGTCGTTGACCGTCGCCGGGAAGCTCGCCCCAGTGTTCACCTCGGGCTCCGTCGGACACCCGGCGGCCAGGCACTCTCCCTCGACGATGCGGCGGACGGCGGACAGGACCCGCTCGCGCACCTGCGCGTCCTGCGTCCGCAGGTTCAGCCCGAGCCGGGCCTCCGAGGGGATGATGTTGGGCCGCTGCCCGGCGTTGAACTGCCCCGTGGTCAGCACCACCGCCTCCGAAGCGGCCACCTCACGCGAGACGACGCTCTGCAGCCGCGTGACGATGTACGCGGCTGTCACCACCGGGTCGACGGTGGCCTCGGGGCGTGAACCGTGGCCGCCGACCCCGGGCACCACGACATGCAGGTCGTCGGCGGCCGACATGATCAGGCCGGGGGTGTGGGAGACAAGGCCCGCGGGGCCGGGGGCGACATGCTGGCCGAAGACGGCGTCGGGGCGGGGGAAGCGCGTGTGCAGCCCGTCGGAGACCATCGCGCGCGCTCCGTCGCCCCCTTCCTCGGCGGGCTGCCCGATCACCACGAGGGTGCCCGACCAGGCATCCCGTCCTGCCGCCAGCGCCTCGGCGGCGAACGCCAGCCACGTGACGTGCATGTCGTGGCCGCAGGCGTGCATGACGCCGTCGACGGTGGAGGCGTAGGCGAGGCCCGTGGTCTCCGTGACCGGCAGGGCGTCCATGTCGCCGCGCAGCCACACCACGGGCCCCTCACCGTTCTCCAGGACGCCCACGACGCCGGTGGAGCCGACTCCGTCCGTCACCGCGTACCCGGCGCTCCGCAGCCGCTCGGCGAGGATCCCGGCCGTGCGGTGCTCCTGGAAGGAGAGCTCCGGGTGGCGGTGCAGGTCCTGGTACAGCTCCTCGAGGTCACGCGTCTTCAACCCTGAGGTGAGGTCCAGGGCCAGGCTCGCTGCGGTGGCTGCGGTGGGCATGCGGCGGCTCCTTGCGATCGAGGGGCGAGATCACCCTTTCCGTCACCCTCGCACAGGGCGCGCCGCCCGGTGGCGGGCGCTTCGGAAGGTGTCGATCGGCACAAAGTGCAAAAATCGTGCCATAACCCCAGGAGGAGTGTGGTCAGCGTGTCCCGGAACCGCCGCCTGATCCTGGCCTCGCCGGCCGAGGTCTGGAGCCTGCTGTCCGACGGCCACCGGTACGGGGAGTGGGTGACCGGAACCCAGGAGGTGCTGTCCGCTGACCCGCACTGGCCCGCGGTGGGCGCCCGTCTGAAGGTCCGGGTCGGCGTCGGCCCGCTGGTCCTCGACGACACCTGCGTCGTCCGCATCAGCGAACCGGAGCGCCGTCTGCAGCTGGAGGCGAAGGCGGGCCCCTTCGGAGCGGCCCGCATCGCCATGACTCTGATCCCCTGGGGTGAGCACACCCTCGTCGTCCTCGACTGGCACCCCTTGCGGGGCCCCGGCACCCGGATGCACGGCCTCCCCGTGGACTACGTGGTCGGTGTCCGCAACGGCATGATGCTGACGAAGCTGGCCCGTATCGCGGTGGGCGAGCACGGCCGGAACGTCTGAGACGGCGCACCGGGCCCGTGCGCTGGGAATACGCCAACTGACCTTTCCTGCGGGAAAGTTGATGTATTCGGAAGACATGCCAAGTACGCTCCGTGCGACATTGACCACTTGCCGCGCAGCGGCCACGCACGGCACGGGGGTAAGCCGGATGAGCCGGGAACTGGGCTTCGAGGGGCTCATCGAGGACGAGGGCTTCTTCCCCAGGCTGCTCGGCCGCAACGCGCGCGGGCGCGACGAGAAGCTCCTGTACGAGTCCGACCTGCCCGTCGTGCTGCTCACCGGCGGCCCCGGCATGGGCAAGCAGCGGCTCCTGGAACTGCTGCGGGACCGGCTCGGGCGGAAGGTGCCGGTGGCGCACGTGGACTGCGCGGACGCCCGGTACGCGCAAGAGGCCGCGCGCCGCCCTTCCTGCCGCTCCGAGGCGACGGAGGCGATGTACGACGTCGCCCTGCGGATGAGCGAGTGGCAGGGCCCGGGAGGCGCGCTCCCCACACCCCGGTTCTTCGCCGGGATGGCGGCGGTGGCGGCCGGAGCGCGGCTGCGGCGGCGCGAACTCGAAGAGGAACTGGAGCGCTACCGTGCGCTGGTGCAGCCGAAGCGAGGGCTCGGCCGGTTCGTCCGTAACCTGCTGACCGGATATCTGTCCGCCCTCGCCGGAGTGGTCGCCCCGGCCGCCGCGCCGCTGGTGGGCGCCGCGCTGACGGAGTTCCTGGCGAAGCTGGAGAGCACCGGAGCCGAACCGGTGCGCGCCACCTACGGCGACTACCCCGCCGCCACCGGAATCGCGCAGGCCGGGCTGCGGTTGCTCGCCCAGGACTTCCAACAGGAGGGCGGCGAGCGGGAGTTCGCGGAAGGCTTCCTCTTCCGGGCGCTGCGCGAGGACCTGGAGGCCGCCTACACCGGTGTCGGCGCCGCACTCACCCGGGTCGGCCGCCCCGCCGTACTGCTCCAGCACTCCAACTGGCCGGTCGGCAGAGCGCTGTTGACGGCGGCGCTCGGCGACCGGGCCGACGGCCACCGTGAACGCACGGTGCTCGTGGCGAGCGAACGCATGGCGCAGCCGCTGTTCCTGGCCGACGAGCCGCGCACCGAGGATCCTGCCGACTACCGGCCGGACCAGGAAGAGCCGCCTCGCTGGCAACGGCTGCCTGCGCGTGGGCGGTTGGGGCAGGGCGTGCTGCTCCTGCGGATGCCGCTGCTCACCACGGAACACCTGCAAAAGGAGCTGCAAGACCACACCGGCGGTGCCCCGCAGGCGGCACACCTGCGCCGGGCACAGAGCGCCGTACACCGCCTCTCGGGCCGCCGCCCCCGGATGGTGCAGCGTCTCGTCGAGGCGGCAGGAGAGCTGCCCGAGCTGGACAACGACCGGGAACTCCTCGACCAGCCCGCGGGTCTCGACGGGGAGCCGCGCGCGGTGCGCGACGTACTGCTGGCCGAGCTGGTGCTGAGGCAGCTGCCCGAGCGGCTGCCCGTCGAGCACACCGACCGCTGGCTCGACCTGCTGACCCAGCTGTCGGTCACGCACACCGGCGACTGCGCCCGCGCCCTGCTGCGCAACCCGCAGCTGGAACACATCGCGGGCGGGCTCACCGCGGACGAGGTGGGGCGACATCTCCTGGAAAGCGGCTGGCCCACCTGTGAGCGGCACTTCATCGGCGACTTCGGCCTGCGGCAGCTCCTGATGAGCAGACTGCACGGGCCGCCCGACGCGGGCACCGAATGGCGCCGCAACCACAGCCTCCTGCACCACCACTACCGCAGCAGGGCCGAGTCCCCCGACCGTGCCTTCGGCAGCACCGCGGCGCACGGCCTCAACCACGATCTGGTCGCCACCGGCCCCGAGCGAGCCGTGCACCACCTGGCCGCCACGTTCCCCGCGGACGGCGTGGGCGCCGAGGAGTGGTGCGACCAACTGCTCGCGCTTGCCCAGGCGCCCTCACCCGGCGGCCACGACGAGCGGCACTCCCGGATGACGGTGGCCCGCGTCGACGGCACCAAACTGCAGCGCCAGCTGGACGAGCTGCTGCACGCCGTGTGGCTCTGCGAGGAGCGCACGAGACCGCCGGACATCGCGGCGGCGGACCGCATGGCGCAGCTGCTGCGGGAGCTGGCCCGGGAGTACGCGGGGGCCGCCCCGGTGCTCGCCGCGCGCGCCGGAAAGTGGGACCGCAGAGCCCGCAACCGGCAGCCGCTGCAGTCCTGTTCCTGCACGGCCCACATCGGAGAGGGGAGCTGAGGGGATGTTCCGGACCACCGCCGACTGGCTGCACGAGCACCTGTGGAACACGCTGCTGAAGAAGATCTTCACCTGCACCCTGGCGGCTCTCCTCGCCGTCGGGGCGTACGCCCTCGTCTCGAAACTGAACGAGGACGCGGACAACTGCGCCGACGGCGTCACCGAGTCCGGCGGCGAGTGCATAGGCATCAACGGCTCCGGCTACGACTTCGGGGAGCCGGAGATCGCGCCGGTCGCGGCCAGGATCGCCGAGGAGAACCGCCGCATCGACGAACAGCCGCACGTCACCGTGGCGATGATGCTCCCGCTGCAGCCCGACTCGAAGGCCGAGCGGCGTCAGCTGCGCAGCGAACTGCAGGGCGCGTTCCTGGCGCAGTACCGCCTCAACAGGGAGCCGGGGAAGCCGGCGGTGCGCCTCGTCCTGGCCAACCCCGGCAAGGACTACGCCCGGCAGGGCGAAGTGGTGCCCGATCTGGTGCGGATGGCCCGCTCCGACCGGGACAACCTGCGCGCGGTGACCGGGTTCAACCTCTCCCTCGACGAAACCAAGGAGGCCGTGCGCAGCCTCACCGAGCAGCAGGTGCCGGTGCTCGTGGCGCGGGCCTCGGCGAGCACGCTCGCCAACCAGGAGAGCAAGGACGGGACGTACGACTTCAAGGGGCTTGCCCGCATCATCCCCACCAACGAGGAACAGGCTCGTGCGCTGGCCGACTACAACGGCAGCCGCAAGGACCGCCAGACCGTCCTGGTCCGCGACACCCGCCCCGACCCGTACGTCCGCTCACTGGCCCGCGCCTTCCAGGGGCTTCCGGAGGACGGACCCGCGGGCCCGGACGACATGACCTTCACGTCGCCCGGAGTCGCGGACCCGGGCGACGTGGACAACCAGTTCAGGCCGACGGTCAACACGATCTGCAACTCGGGTGCGGACACGGTCTACTTCGCCGGCCGCTCCACTCACCTTCGGCTGTTCCTCAAGCGCCTGGCCAAGGAGGCGTGCGAGGACCGGAAGTTCACCGTGGTCTCCGGCTCGGACGCGGCCTCGCTGAACAACCGGATGACCGACGAGGACTGGGCAGAACTGCGCGACAGCTCCGGCAAACCCCGCTTGACGGTGCAGTACGCGGCGCCGGCTCACCCCGATTCCTGGAGCACCGAAATAGGCAAGTGGCAGCAGGGCGTGGAGGACCGGACAGGCAAGAAGCCCCCCGAGTCGAAGGCCCCCGGCTACTTGCGCGACCCGCTGGCCGAGCTCAGCCGACTGGAGCGGACGATCACCGCGCTGAAGTCGGCGGGCCGGGAGATCGGCGACGTACAACTGGGCGACTCCCGCACCATGATGGTGCACGACGGGGTGCGCACCGCGGTCGAGGCGATCCGCGGCGCGAAGCCCACCGGCGCGGCGGTCCCCTCCGCCGAACAGGTGGGCAACCGCTGGGCCACGATGCAGTCGAAGAACCGCGTGGACGGCACGAGCGGCCGCATCTGCCTCACCAAGGCAGGCAACCCGTACGACAAGCCCCTGGCGGTCGTGGCCCTGAAACCCGGCACGAAGGAGGGTCCGGGGACCCTGGACTTCATCGGCCTCGCCTGGCCCACGGGCGAGCCCCAGCCGGAGGACTGTGTCGTACGGGGCGGATAGTGGCCGGCGGCGCTACCTCAGCGGACGACGTCGAAGACGTTCTTCTGCATGCCGTTGGCGTAGGCCTCGTGCTCTACGAGCCGCAGCTTCTGCGTGTCCTTGTCCGTGTCGCTGAACAGGCGCTTGCCCGCGCCGAGCAGCAGTGGGAAGACGAGCAGGTGGTAACGGTTGATCAGGCCCGCGTCCGAGAGGTTCCGGTTCAGGGTGGCGCTGCCGTGCATGATGATCGGGCCTCCCTCGGTCTCCTTCAGGGCGGCGACCTCGTCCAGCGACCGCAGGATCGTCTGCTCGCCCCAGCCGGAGACCAACTTGTCCTCGGTGAGGGTGCCGGAGACGACGTACTTCGGCATGTCCTTGTACTCGGAGAACTCCTCCATGCCCGGCCAGACCGGGCTGAACGCCTCGTAGCTGACCCGGCCGAACAGCATCGCGGTGGCCTCCTGCTGCTCCCGGCCCTTGATCTCGTACGCCTCCGGCAGGAACTCCATGTCCTTGAAGGTCCAGCCGGAGTTGCGGTAACCGGGCTCGCCGCCCGGGGCCTCCACGACACCGTCGAGGGAGACGAAGGCAGTGCTGATCAACGTACGCATGTCGAGTCTCCTGGTGAGTATGTGCCGGTCGGCGTTCATCATCGCGGTCACGGGGTTGTTGACCGCCGTACACTCGCGAACTCATCGTCGACCGCGTGAATTGGTGACCACCGGACGCCGCACGGGTGAGCAGCGGATACGGTGCTCTGGTGACTGATGGGGAGGGGACGGTGCCGGGGACCGCGCTGCTGATCGCGGCCGCGCCGGTCGGCAAGGCCCGAATCGTGGACGCGGCTTCCGTGCTGCCCGTGCTCGCCGCGGTGTCGCCGGCGGTGCTCGCCGGTACCGCGACCGCGAGTGTCGTGGAGCTCGCGGACCCGCTCGATCCGCAGACCGTGCTCACGCGGCTGCGTGCGGCGGCGATGGCGCCGGGGCCTCTGACGGTGTACCTGGTCGGGCAGTTGCACCTCGACCGCCGCCAGCGGCTCCAGCACGTGGCGCTCGCGCGGACCACGGCGGCGACGGTGCGCTACACCGGCTTCCCCTGGCACTGGATCGCCCAGGAGCTGCGGCTGCGCCCGCCGGGCAGGACGACCGTCATCGCCGACCTGCACGCCGACACGGAAAGCTGGCAGCAGCTGGCGCAGCGCCCCCTGGACGTGGGGCCGGGCGTCGCGCTGTACGGACGGATCGCGCCGCCGCCCGGTCGGCGTGCCGTCGCGGCGCCCTCGTACATGAAGGCCCTGGCGACGGTGTTGCGCAGCGGTCACCGGCCACCGCTGCCCGACCTGCACCAGCACGTCGCCGCTCAGACCATGGAGGAGAGCGCGTCCGGCATCGTGCTGCTGTCCACCGACCCCGCCGTCGCCCCCGGTGCGAAGCCTTCCACGGCGCCGCGGACCGCCGGCGCGGACCCGCACGCGGCCATCACCAAGGCTGTGGAGGCGGGACGGCACGGCGAGGCCGCGGCCATGGCGGCGGCCTGGGAGCAGGAGGCACTGCGTACGTACGGGGCGTCCTCGCCCGAGGTGGTGCACTGGATGGAGGTCCGCGGACATCTGGCGATCTTCGCGAAGGACCCGGGACGCAGCTGCGCGATCTGGCTCGCGGTGGTCTCCACCAGGATCACGGCGGGCCAGGCCCCCGACAACCCTGACGTCGAGGCCGCCGCGGACCTGGCACACCACCAGTGGGAGCAGGTCCGCGACCCGGCCACCGTCCGCGAACTCGGCCCGTCCCTGGTCGCGTTGCGACGCCGCGTGCCGGGCCGTCAGCGCGGCACGGCGAACCTCGTACATCAGCGCCTCGTGCAGTTCCACACGCAGGTCGGCTGAGGCTCGTACGGCCCTACCGGCTTGTACGGCCCGATGCGCCGAACCACCTCGGCAGTTCGCCGAGCAGCTCCTGCTGGTCCTCACCGACCCACGCCACATGGCCGTCCGGCCGCAACAGCACGGCGGGCGCGTCCAGTTCGTCGCTGACGTCCACGACGTGATCGACCCGGCCGGCCCACCCTTCGACCGAGAGCCTGCCGGTCTGGTCCAGGAGCAGTCCGCGCCCCTCGTGCATCAGCCCGTACAGACGCCCGTGCTTCAGCTCCACGTCCCGCATGCGCCGGCCGAGCAGCTCGTGGCCCTCGCCGAAGTCGTAGCTGACGTCGACCGCGGTGATCATCCCGGTCACGTACCGGTTCACCTCCTCGAAGTCCATCAGCCGGGAGAACAGCTCACGCAGCGCGGTCGCACCCGGATCGTCCCCGAGCATCGTGATCTGCGCCCGGGTGTTGGCAAGGACGCGGGCCCCGACCGGGTGCCGTTCGGCGTGGTAGGTGTCGAGGAGCCCGTCCGGCGCCCAGCCCTCGACCGCCGCGGCCAGCTTCCAGCCGAGGTTGAACGCGTCCTGCACACCGAGGTTGAGCCCCTGGCCGCCGGTCGGCGGGTGGATGTGCGCGGCGTCGCCCGCGAGGAACACCCGGCCGGCCCGGTAGCGCTCGGCCTGCCGGGTGGCATCGCCGAACCGGGAGAGCCAGCGCGGCGAGTGCACGCCGAAGTCGGTGCCCGCGTAGGCCCGCAGCTGGTGCTTGAAGTCGTCGAGCGTCGGCTCGGCCGCGCGGTCCTCGGCCACACCCACGGCGGGCACGACCACGCGGCAGATCCCGTCCTCGTTGGGCGGGGCGATGCCGAACCGCAGCTGGGTCTTGTGCACTTCCTTGACGGCGGCGGCGACCGTCTCCGGGTCCGCGGTCACCTCCATCTCGCCGAGGAGGGTCTCGACCTTGGCGGGCTCGCCGGGGAAACCGACGCCGAGCAGCTTGCGCACGGCGCTGCGCCCGCCGTCGCACCCGACGGCGTAGCGCGAGCGCAGCCGCGTGCCGTCCGCCAGTTCGACGGTCACCCCGCCGCCGTCCTCGTCGTCCTGACTCAGCCCGACCACTTCGCAGCCGCGCCGGATGTCGGTGCCGAGTTCGACCGCGCGCTCGTTCAGGAGCCGCTCGGTGACCGGCTGCGGCGTGGCGATCCCGTACGGGTGAGCCGTGTCCAGCTTGTCCGGCCACGGCTTGATGACGCCGCCGAACAGGCCACCGACCTGGAACTTCTCATTGACCGCGAGGAACCGG
Source organism: Streptomyces sp. Je 1-332 (assembly GCF_040730185.1). NCBI lineage: Bacteria > Bacillati > Actinomycetota > Actinomycetes > Kitasatosporales > Streptomycetaceae > Streptomyces > Streptomyces sp. Je 1-332. The sequence continues at coordinate 958,400 of NZ_CP160402.1, read as the reverse complement.
TCCAGCAGGCCGCGCTGGTCCATCACCTCCACGCTGCGTGCGTGCAGGCCCTGCCCGCGGGACTGCGCGGTGGGCTGCTCCGCCTTCTCCAGGACGACGGTGTGCACCCCGTGGAGTCGCAACTCGCTCGCCAGCATCAAACCGGTGGGTCCGCCGCCGACCACGATCACGTCAATCATTGTTCTCATTTCGCTTAAGTCTGACTCGGGCCGTCCTGGCTCAGGCGGATGATTGTGCGGCAGGACCGGGGCCTTGCCGCAAGGCCCCCCATGCGTTATAAGTTAAGAGTGGCAAGGAGTTCGAACACTCCTTGCCTTTGTCATGTCTGGCGTCGTACCCAGTACGGCGGGCTCACCGATGACTCACCACATTGATGACCCGCCCATTGGGATCACGCACGAAGAAGCGGCGCACCCCCCACTCCTCGTCCCGCAAGGGATGCACGATCTCCGCGCCACTCTCGCGCACCGCCGCGTAGACGGCGTCCACGTCATCGACCTCGACACTCATGTCGGGCACGACGGGCGCGGTCTTGTCGTGGCTCATGAAGGTGACTTGGGCCGTGGGGTTGGAGGGGGAGCCGAGTGTCATCACCCAGCCGAGGTTCATGACCTCCTCGAATCCCAGCAGGCCGTAGAAGTCCCGGCTCTCCTCCATGGCCTCGGTGCGGATGTCGGGCATGGCGCGGCGGATCGACACGGGGGCTCCTGACGGCTGAGGGGTTCCGGCGTGCCGATGATTCTCTCAGGGCGACCGGCGCCGGCAACGGAACTTCGAGGGGCGGGGAGGCGTTGGCAGGAGGACGCGTGGAACGCGCGCGGACGAGCTAACAGGCAGTCGAGGTGGCACGGATGGCGATGTGGGACCGGATCAAGGACCAGGCCAAGGGTCTGCAGCAGTCGCAGGGGGCACGGAGCTCCGGCGGTCAAGGACGCCCGGGGCCGGGATCGGGGTCGGGGTCAGGGTCCGGAGGAGGATCGAAGGCGCAGCTCGTGGGCGTGCTCAAGTCCCAGCTCGCCTCCCTCAAGACGGAGCTCAAGAGCGGTGCCTACCGGGACGCCAGCATGGCCATGTGCGCCCTTGTCGCCGCGGCCGACGGCTCCGTCGACCCGGCGGAGCGCCAGCACGTGGAGTCGCTGATCCTGCAGAACGACGTTCTGAAGAACTTCCCGCCGGAGCAGTTGCAGCAGCGGTTCAACAAGCACGTGGACCAGCTGTCGTTCAACTTCCAGCAGGGCAGGACCGAGGTCATGCAGGAGATCGCCAAGGCGGCGAAGAAGCCGATGGAGGCCAAGGCGGTGATCCAGACCGGCTTCGTCGTCGCGGGCGCGGACGGGTACATCGCCCCGGCCGAGGAGCAGGTCCTGCGCGAGGCGTGCGCGGCGCTCGGCCTCTCGCCGCAGGAGTTCGGCCTCTGAGGTTCACCGTCATCGGACTCTGAAGTCCGGACTCAGGGGGCCCGCACCCAAGGTGCGGGCCCCTGCCCCGCTAGAAGGTGTAGCGGGTGTGGCTGAACACCTGGCCGTCGTGCCCGAAGCCGTACGCCGTGCCGGGCGCCACCGCGAAGAGCAGGTCGTCGCCCGTGCGGATGTTGTCGCCGAAGCCGTGAAAGACCCCCTCCGGCGAGGTGATGTGGTCTTGGTACTGCGCCTCGAAGGCGGTGATGACCGCCTCCTGCCGCGCCGGATCCGTTACCCGCTCGGCCGTGCCCTCGACCACGATGTCGAGTCCCTCGGAGAGGGAGTTGTGCCCTGTGGTGAGTACGCAGTGGGCGTTGCCGGCCAGGTTCTTCACCTTCTGCTCGCCCTGCCCGGAACTGAAGTGCAGCGCCCCGTCATGCCAGGCGGCGATCAGCGGCGTGACGTGCAGCCTGCCGTCCGGCCGGACCGTGGTGATCCAGAAGATCTCGGCGGCACGCATCCTGCGCTGGGCCTCGGCCCAGTCGGTGGCGGTGACGTCCTCCGCTCCCGGGCGCGGGTTGAGCGCGGAGCTGTAACGGGCGTCGAGCTCGGTCTTCGGCTGCTTCGGAGTCATGCGGAACTCCTCTCCCTCTCGCTGTGACAAAGGCTACGCAGCCCGGCCCCGCCGCGCTCGGTCCCGGCGGCGGCCACCCTGACCGGATGCTCCCTCCGTTTTGTGCGGCGTGCGGCGCGCCCGGGGAGGAGTGCCCGAAGCCCTTGCTACTTCTGCACCTGACGACTAGTCATATGGCTAATCGAAACAAGGGAGGCCGTTCCGTAGCGGCTCAACTCGCAGGAGGGCACGTGAAGTTCTCCGTCATATTCGAAGCGCAGCTCGCCGACCCCACCGTCGAGCGCGAGCATCAACTCATCCATGACAGCGTCGAACAGGCCGTCCTGGCCGAGGAGATGGGGTTCGACCGGGTCTGGGCCGTCGAGCACCACTCCCTCAAGTGGTACGCCCACATGAGCGCCCCGGAGATCTTCCTGACCTGGGTCGCGGCGCGCACCAGCACCATCCGCATCGGGCACGGCGTGGTCTGTATGCCGTTCAAGTTCAACCACCCGGCGCGTGTCGCCGAGCGCGCCGCCATGCTCGACCTGCTGTCCGGCGGACGGCTCGACCTGGGGGCGGGTCGCGGGGGGACGCTCCAGGAGACCTCACTCTGCGGCGTCGACAAGGAGCGAACGACCCAGGAGGTCGAGGAAGCCCTGCACATCATCGGCAAGGCCTGGCAGGAAGAGGAGCTGGAGCATCACGGCGCTCTGCTCGACATCGACCCGCACCCGATCCTGCCCCGGCCGCGGCAGACCCCGCACCCCCCGCTCTTCCTCGCCTGCAGCAGGACCGAGACCCTGACCCAGGCCGCCGAACTCGGCATCGGCGCGCTGGTGATGGGCTTCGCGGGGCCCGAGTCGATCGCCGAGATGCGTACGGCGTACGACACGGCGATCGCGACCCGCGGCGACGAGCGCTTCGTGTCCAGCGTCGTGAACGACCACTTCTCCGTGCTCTGTCCGACCATCGTGCTCGACGACCGCGAGAGGGCCCGGCGGGTGGGCATCCGCGGCCAGCGGTTCTTCGCGCAGTCCATCGGGCACTGGTACGGCGGCGCCGGCATCCCCGACGAGGCCGTGGACGAGGGGGCCGACGAGGCGGCGGCGATGCGTGAGGCCGCCGAGCAGGTCGTCGCACGGCTGCACGAACACGACATCCCGGTCCGGCCCACCTCCACGGCCACGTTCAACGCGGAGCACGCCTATGGAACCGCCGACGACGCCATCGCGTACGTGGAACGGCTCCGGGACGCGGGGGCTGACGAGATCATGTGCCTCATCCAGATGGGCACCGTTCCGCAGGAGGCCTGCATGGAGACCCTGCGGCAGTGGGGCGAGAAGGTCATCCCGTACTTCCGCGCCCAGGAGGCGGAATGACGACGGCGAGCGGTGACGACGCCCGGGAACCGGCCTCACACCTGCACGCCGCGAGCACGGCCGGGGCGGGGACGCACACCGCGGGCACGGGCGCCGGGGGCACGGGCGCCGCGAGTTCGCACGCCGCGGGCACGGGCGCCGCGGGCACGGGCGCCGGGGGCACGGGCGCCGGGGGCACGGACGCCGCGGGCACGGACGCCGTGGGCACTGGCGCCGCGAGTTCGCACGCCGCGGGCACGGGTCCCGCGGGCACGGGCGCAGCGGGCACGGGCGCCACGAGTGCGCACGCCGCGAGCACGGACCCCGCGGGCACGGACCCCGCGGGCACGGACCCCGCGGGCACGGACCCCGCGGGCACGGGCGCCGCGGGCACGGGCGCCGCGGGCACGGGCGCCGCGGGCACGGACCCCGCGAGCACGCACGCCGCGAGCAGGGACCCCGGGAGCACGGACGCCGCGAGCACGGGCGCCGCGAATACGGCCGGAGCGAGTGCGGCCGGAGCGAGCGCGCGCGGCGGCCGCCTCGTCCCGGAGGTGCGGCCACTGGTCGACGCCCTCAGTGCCGCCTTCCCCGACCTCGGGGGCGCTGTCACGGACGCGGCCGAGGCTCGCCGTATCCTCGCCGCGACGCCTTCCGCCGGGAAGGCCGTGCCGACGGTGGGCGCCGTCGGAGACCTGCGCATCCCCGGCCCCGCAGGAGCTCCTGACCTGCCCGTACGCGTCTACCGCCCACCAGGGCGGACACGCCCCCGCCCCACCGTCGTCTTCTTCCACGGCGGCGGCTACACCCTCTGCGGCCTCGACACCCACGACGCCACCGCCCGCACCCTCTGCGTGGAGTCCGGGGCCGTCGTGGTCTCCGTCGCCTACCGCCTCGCCCCCGAGCACCGCTTCCCCGCAGCCGCCGAGGACGCCTACGCGGCCCTGTGCTGGGCCGCGGCCGAGGCGCGGGCGGGCGGCCTCGGCGGCGACCCGGACGCCGTGGTGACGGCCGGGGACAGCAGCGGGGGAGGCCTCGCCACCGTGGCGGCCCTGATGGCGCGGGACCGGCGAGGGCCAGGCGTCGCGCTCCAGGTGCTGATCTACCCCATGCTCGACGCGGGGCAGGGCAGCGGCTCGTACCGGTCGAACGCGACCGGCTGCTTCCTCACCGCCGCGCACCTGCGCTGGTTCTGGGAGCAGTACCTCGGCTCGGACGGCGACGGCGCCCACCCCTACGCCTCCCCGCTGACCGCGGACGTCACCGCGCTGCCGCCCGCGCACATCGTCACCGCGGGCTGCGACCCGCTGTGCGACGAGGGCGCCGCGTACGCGGACAGGCTGCGTCTGGCGGGGGTCCCGGTGACGCGACGGCACCACCCGGGGATGTTCCACGGCTTCCTGGGCTTCCCCCGGCTCCTGGACGATGCGCGGGCCGCGGTGGCGGGAGTGGCAGAAGCAGTCGCCTCAACGGTGTCCGGCAGGAAAATCAGCGGTGATGTTGGGGGTGTCACAGGATAATCTCCCGAGCTGCCTCTTGTGGTGGAGAACCTCGCCCGCATACGGTGTTTTGACGCGAGGTTCTCCCGTGGAGGTTGACAAGTGACGGAAATTCTTGTGCAGAGGGTTGCGGAAGAGGCGGTTTCTCCCGCGAATGGGGGTGCCCCCATCGGAAGGGTCGTGGAGCACCCGGCCTGGCCGATGCTCAAGGACGCCGTGGAGGAGATCCGCCCGTGGCAGTCCGCGGACGGTTCGATCGACTTCGACACGGAGGACGCCCCGCCGAAGTCCGTGGCCGAACTGGCCGTGGACCGCGTGATATCCGCGATCGAGCAGCTCGCCCCACTCCTGCCGCACGACGCCGCGTACCACCAGGCGCTCGGCACGGACCTGCGGCGCTGGGCTGACGGCGGCTTCCAGGTGCCGGACTTCCTCGACTCGCTGCTCGCCTTCCAGCCCGCGGCGCACCGCGAGGACGGCCTGCAGCACCTCGTGGTCTTCCCCATGTACACGCAGAACGGCAACCCCGACCGCAATCTCGAAGCGGTCGTGCTGCGCATGGTCTGGCCGGACTGGCTGGCCGAGCTGGAGCGCACGCGTTACGACAACCCGCTGTTCTGCGGCATCACCTTCGAGGACTTCACCGCCGGGTACGACACGAACTCGGCCGTGCTCTTCCCGGAGACCATCGCCGTGCGCGAGGCGCCCGAGCGCTTCAGCTGGGGCGGCATCTTCTGTGACCGCGAGGCGGCCCGCTTCCGCCGCGTCACCGAGGCCTCCGTGGAGATCCTGGGGCTCGAACTGCCCGACGACATCCGCGAGATGATCGGCGACCAGGACCGCTGCCAGCAGGCGTTCGTCCTGTGGGACATGGTCCACGACCGCACCCACAGCCACGGCGACCTGCCCTTCGACCCGTTCATGATCAAGCAGCGGCAGCCGTTCTGGATGTACGGCCTCGAGGAGCTGCGCTGTGACCTCACCGCCTTCAAGGAGGCCGTGAAACTGGAGGCCGAGGGCGTACCGCAGGCGCGTGACGTGCAGTACGCCGTCCTCTTCGACCGGATGTTCCGCTTCCCGGTCACCGGCGACCGCGTCAAGAACTACGACGGTCTCGGCGGCCAGCTGCTCTTCGCGTACCTCCACAAGCACGACGTGGTCCGCTGGACCGACAACAAGCTCAAGATCGACTGGCAGCGCGCGCCGCAGGTCACCAACCAGCTGTGCGCCGAGATCGAGGAGCTGTACCGCGCGGGCATCGACCGCCCCAAGCTGGTGCACTGGTTCGCCGCGTACGACCTGGTGTCCCAGTACCTCGCCCCGCACCCCGGATCGCGCTGGGCCAAGGGTCCCGACGCCCTGGATGTGCAGCTTCCGCCCAGGAAACTCGTCGACGACGTGCTTCCTGATGAATTTCCGCTCAGCATGTTCTATGAGGCGCTCTCCAAGAAGCTCAAGCACGTGATCGCCTCCACCAAGGGGATCACCGCGGCGCGCGCCGAGCAGGTCGCCGCATGAGCGACCGCACCAAGGAGGCGAGGACGATGTCCGCACTCGATGGAGCCGTGGTCGCGGTCGCGGGGGCAGCCGGGCCTGCGGGCCGGGCCACACTGCTGAGGCTCGCCGAGGCAGGTGCCACGGTCGTGGCGTCCGACGCCGACCCGGCCCGTCTCGCGGAGGCCGTGGACGCCGCGCGATACGCGCACGGCGGGGCCACCGTCATAGGCGACACGGTCGATCTCCTCGACCTGGGCGCGGCCCGGGAGTGGGCCACCCGTACCGAGAAGGAGTTCGGGCGGATCGACGGCCTGGTCCACCTCGTCGGCGGCTGGCGCGGCAGCGCCACCTTCGCCGAGACCGACCTCGCCGACTGGGACCTGCTCGAAAAGCTCCTGATCCGTACGGTGCAGCACACCTCGCTCGCCTTCCAGGACGGCCTGCAGCGCAGCGACCGCGGCCGCTATCTCCTGATCAGCGCGGCCGGCGCCTCCAAGCCCACGGCGGGCAACGCGGCGTACTCCGCGTCGAAGGCCGCCGCCGAGGCCTGGACGCTCGCCCTCGGCGACGCCTTCCGCAAGGCGGGGGCCGAGCAAGGCCTGACGTCGGCGGCTGCCATCCTGGTGGTCAAGGCGCTGGTGCACGACGCGATGCGCGCGGAGCGGCCCAACGCGAAGTTCGCGGGCTTCACGGACGTCAAGGAGCTGGCCGAGGCCATCGCCGGAGTCTGGGAGCGGCCCGCCGGAGAAGTGAACGGAACCCGCCTGTGGCTGACCGAGAAGCCGTGACCGCTCGCGACACCCGTGACCGAGAAGCCGTGAACCCTCCGAAGACCGACGCACGCCGTCACCACGACCCGGGTGTACGGGGGTTCGCGAGCGACAACTACGCGGGCGCCCACCCGGAGGTGCTCGCCGCCATCGCGCTGGCCAACGGCGGCCACCAGATCGCGTACGGCGAGGACGACTACACGGCCAACCTCCAGCAGGTCATCCGAGGCCATTTCGGTCCCACGGCCGAGGCGTTCCCGGTCTTCAACGGCACCGGTGCCAACGTCGTCGCGCTGCAGGCGATCACCGACCGCTGGGGCGCGGTGATCTGCGCCGAGTCCGCGCACATCCACGTGGACGAGGGCGGCGCCCCCGAGCGCATGGGCGGCCTCAAGCTGCTCACGGTGCCCACGCCCGACGGCAAGCTCACGCCCGAGCTGATCGACAAGCAGGCGTTCGGCTGGGACGACGAGCACCGGGCGATGCCGCAGGTCGTCTCCATCGCGCAGAACACCGAACTGGGCACGCTCTACACGCCCGACGAGATCCGCGCCATCTGCGATCACGCGCACAAGCTCGGCATGAAGGTGCACCTCGACGGCTCGCGCATATCGAACGCCGCCGCGTCCCTCGACGTCCCCATGCGGACGTTCACGAACGCGGTCGGCGTGGACATCCTGTCCTTGGGCGGCACGAAGAACGGCGCGCTCTTCGGGGAGGCCGTCGTCGTCCTCAACCAGGACGCCGTCAAGCACATGAAGCACCTGCGCAAGCTGTCCATGCAGCTCGCCTCCAAGATGCGTTTCGTTTCCGTGCAGTTGGAGGCCCTGCTCGCCAAGGACCTCTGGCTGCGCAACGCCCGGCACGCCAACGAGATGGCGCAGCGCCTGGCCGAAGGGGTGCGCGCCGTCCACGGCGTGGAGATCCTCTACCCGGTACAGGCCAACGCGGTCTTCGCGCGCCTTCCGCACGACGTGAGCGAGCGGCTGCAGCAGCAGTACCGCTTCTACTTCTGGGACGAGGCGGCGGGCGATGTCCGCTGGATGTGCGCGTTCGACACGCGCGAGGAGGACGTGGACGGGTTCGTGGCGGCCCTCAAGGAGGAGATGGCGCGCTGATCAGCGCCACTCACTGACTGCATAGGTATACGGCTGATCACAATTGCATTGACTCGCGGTCGGTCGTATTCCTATGCTCCCGTGCCATGCGGCTCATCCAGGAAAACCCTGACCTGTCGGCGTACTTGGCCGCCGACGAGGTGGTCGACCACCACCATCCACGGGTCCGCGAGACGGCGGCCAGCCTCGCACAATCATCCGCCGATACCTACGCATACGCCCACGCGGCCTTCGAGTTCGTGCGCGACGCCATCCCGCACTCGCAGGACTCGGGCCGCATGGAGGTCACCTGGCGTGCGTCCGACGTCCTGCGGGAGCGCACCGGCATCTGCACGGCCAAGTCCCACGCCCTGGCCGCCCTGCTGCGCGCCGAGGATATCCCGACGGCGTTCTGCTATCAGCGGCTGCGGGACGACAACACCGGCGGTTACTCCCTGCACGGCCTCGTCGCCGTACGCCTAGACGGCGCGTGGCACCGGCAGGATCCACGCGGGAACATACCGGCCGGGGTCGACGCACAGTTCCGGCTCGGCGAGGAACGGCTGGCCTGGCCCGTGGACCCACAGTCCAATGAAGTGGACTATCCGGTCCTGTACGCTAAACCGAGCCCGGTGGCGCTCAGCGTGCTCAGGCAGGCCCGCGACCGACTGCACCTCTGGCAGATCCACCCCTCAGAACTGTGACGCTCGCATCAGAACTCCGACGCCCGAACTGTGAGGCACGACGGACCATGACCATCGACCTGACCGTCTCCGACGAGGTCCGCGCCCTCGCGCCCGGCTTCACCCACGTCGCCATCGAGGCCCACGAGCTCGTCAACGGCCCCAGCGGCGACGAGACTTCGGCCCTCCTCGACGAGGCCGCACGCCGCCTCGCCGAGCGGCTCGACGGCCGCGCCCCGCACGAGGACCCGCACATGGTGGCCTGGCGCGCGGCGTACACCGCCTTCGGCGCGAAGCCGTCCCGTACGCGCAACTCCGCCGAGGCGCTGGCCAAGCGCGCCCTCGCCGACGGTGGTCTGCCCCGGATCAACGCCCTCGTCGACGTCTACAACGCGATCAGCGTCGCCCACCTGATCCCGGTCGGCGGTGAGGACCTCGACCACATCAAGGGCGGCATGCGTCTGGTGCGGGCCGACGGCACCGAGGACTTCGCCACCATGGCCGCGGGGGAGCGGGCCGTCGAGCACCCGGACGCGGGGGAGGTCGTCTGGTGCGACGACGAGGGCGTCACCTGCCGCCGCTGGAACTGGCGCCAGGGGCCGCGCACCCGCCTCACGGAGGAGTCGGTCAACGCCATCTTCCTGCTGGAGGGGATGGGGCCGGACTCGGGCGTCGAGGAGGCGGGCGCCGAACTGGCCGAGCTGCTGGCGAAGTTCAGCCCCGGCGCGCGGCTCACCGTCCGCGCGCCGGAGCGGGCGTCCGACCGACCCGCATAAGGGGTCGAGCACCCCGAGAATCAGGGGTCGAGCACCTCGAGTAATCGATTCAGCTCGCCTCGGCGGCCTTCACCTCGGCCGGAGTCGGCGCGGTGCCGCCGAGGTGCGCCGGCATCCACCACGTGTCGTCCGGGCCCTTGGGGCGTACGGGATAGGCGCGCTGCGCGGCTTCGAGAAGCTCCTGGCAGCGCTCGCGCAGGCGCCGGGTGATCGCCCCCGCGAACTGGTCCTTCGGCGCCTCGACCGGCTCACCGACCCGGATCGTGATCGGGATGTGGCTGCGCTTGAAGTTGCGCGGCTGGCCCTTGGTCCACAGCCGCTGGGTGCCCCACAGCGCCATCGGGATCAGCGGGACGCCGGCTTCCTGTGCCAGGCGCGCGGCGCCGGACTTGAAGGTCTTCAGCGTGAACGACGGAGAGATCGTCGCCTCGGGGAAGACGCCGATGATCTCCCCGGCGCGCAGCGAGTCGAGCGCGTGCTGGTAAGCCGTCTCACCCTGCTTGCGGTCGACGGGGATGTGCTTCATCCCGCGCATCAGAGGGCCGGAGATCCTGTGCCGGAACACCGACTCCTTGGCCATGAAGCGCACGAGCCGCTTCTGCGGCAGAGCCGCGAGGCCGTCGAAGATGAAGTCGAGATAGCTGATGTGGTTGCTGACCAGCACCGCGCCACCGGTGCGAGGGATGTTCTCCGACCCCTTGCAGTCGATCTTCAGGTCCCATGCCTTGAACAGGGTTTTCGCGGCACCGATGACCGGACGGTAGACAAGCTCTGCCATGGGTGGGGATGACCCTTCGTTTCTGCCTGGGGAGGGGGTTCCCGGCGGGAAGTTACGCAGCCGTAGGTTTTTCGGCGTTGCGCAGATCGTGCCCCAAGAACGGACCGCTGGCCACCCATCGTGCCCGGCGGGCGCGAGATTCTCGTCACGTTGGGAATGTTCGCGGGCGCCGGGACGCTGAAGCCGAGGACGGTTGGATCATGACGTGGGGGCGGGAGGCTGACGTGCGGATACGCGAGGCGGAGCTGGGGGAGCGGGCCACGCTCGTGCAATTCTCCAGCGCCTTCTGCCAGCCCTGTCGTGCGACCCGTCGCGTCCTGTCCGAGGTGGCCGCCATGGTCCCCGGCGTGTCCCACGTGGAGCTCGACGCCGAGGCGGAACTCGATCTCGTACGGGAACTGCGCATCCTCAAGACGCCGACCGTGCTGGTGCTCGACGCGGACGGCCAGGTCGTGACGCGCGCGACCGGGCAGCCGCGCAAGGCCGATGTGATCGCCGCCCTCGGCAAGGCCGTGTGAGAACCGGGCCACGGGGGAGGAGGGGCGTGACCCATACGCCTTTCACATCGCGGAACGGACTTGACTGCACCCCACATCCATCGCCAGCCTGCTCCCATGCCTCCGGAGCTCCTTCTCCACGAGCGCGTCCACGTGGACCTCGCCCGTCATGCAAGTGCGCGCTGTCCGGGCTGCTGAGCAGCCACGGAATCGCTCGTACCTCCTGCAGAAGGACACGTCCATGACGGCCACGCCCGACCTCCGCACGCCCCAGCTCGCCTCCCCCGACCTCCTGCGCTCCGTCTTCCGGCGGCATGCGGCGGGGGTCGCGGTGATCACCGCGCAAGGCCCGGGGGGCCCCGTCGGCTTCACCGCCACCTCGCTCGTCTCGGTCTCCGCCGAGCCGCCGATGCTCTCGTTCGGCATCGGTACGAAGGCTTCCAGCTGGCCCGCGGTCTCCGAGGCCGAACACGTCGGCGTCCACATACTCGGTGAGCATCAGCTGGACCTCGCCACGACCTTCGCGCGCAGCGGCGCCGACCGCTTCGGCGCGGGCACGCGCTGGTACGAGGGGCCCGAGGGCGTCCCCGTGCTCGACGGCACGCTGGCCTGGCTGGTCTGCAGGGTCGCGGCGCGGGTGCCCGCCGGAGACCACCGGATCGTCGTCGCGGAGGCGGTGGTGGGCGACCCCGCGGGCGCCGGCCGCCCGCTCCTGTACCACCAGGGGCGCTTCAACGCGCTGCGCGACTGAGGGCCGGCTGGAGTTCCCGGACGACCCACCTGGCGCTTGATTACAGAGCGTTGGGAAGGTCACAGTTCAAAGCGCTTGCTTAGTGGGAATGCAGTAGGTGTACTGGCGAGTAATATTCTGGTCGGAGCGCGGGCCGCCCCGACCGGGATCCGCCCCTTCAGGCGCCTATGCTGCCTGCAGGAAGGCAGTGGCCAGAGCAAGGCAGCAGCCGAGTAAAGACGATGCAGTAGGAGAGCCGGCGTGAGCTTGAGGATCGTTGTCACCGTGAAGTACGTGCCTGACGCCACCGGCGACCGGCACTTCGCCGATGACCTGACCGTCGATCGTGATGACGTGGACGGCCTGCTGTCGGAGCTCGACGAGTACGCGGTCGAGCAGGCGCTGCAGATCGCCGACGAGGCGGACGACGCGGAGATCACCGTGCTGACCGTCGGCCCCGAGGATGCCAAGGACGCGTTGCGCAAGGCGCTGTCGATGGGCGCGGACAAGGCGATCCACGTCGAGGACGACGACCTGCACGGCACGGACGCGCTGGGTACGTCGCTCGTCCTGGCGAAGGCGATCGAGAAGGCCGGCTATGACCTGGTGATCTCGGGCATGGCGTCCACGGACGGGACGATGGGTGTGGTGCCGGCGCTGCTGGCCGAGCGTCTTGGTGTGCCGCAGGTGACGCTGCTGTCCGAGGTGTCGGTCGCGGATGGTGTGGTCAAGGGCCGCCGGGACGGCGATGCCGCCTCCGAGCAGCTGGAGGCCTCGCTGCCGGCGGTGGTGTCGGTGACCGACCAGTCGGGCGAGGCGCGTTACCCCTCGTTCAAGGGGATCATGGCGGCGAAGAAGAAGCCGGTGCAGGCCTGGGACCTCTCGGATCTGGATCTGGAGGCCGAGCAGGTGGGCCTGGAGGGTGCCTGGACGAAGGTCGAGTCGGCCACCGAGCGTCCCGCGCGCAGCGCGGGCACGATCGTCAAGGACGAGGGCGAGGGCGGCAAGCAGCTCGCTGAGTTCCTCGCGGGCCAGAAGTTCATCTGAGCTTCAGCCACCCCCGAAAATCCGCCCCACTTCTTCGTAACCGCAGGAGATTGAAGTCCCATGGCTGAAGTTCTCGTCTATGTCGACCACGTGGACGGTGCCGTCCGCAAGCCCACCCTGGAGCTGTTGACGCTGGCCCGCCGGATCGGTGACCCGGTCGCCGTCGCGCTGGGCAACGGCGCCGGCGACACCGCCGCCGCGCTGGCCGAGCACGGCGCGGTCAAGGTCCTCACCAACGACGCCGCCGAGCTCGCCGACTACCTGGTCGTGCCGAAGGTCGACGCGCTGCAGGCCGCCTACGACGCGGTGTCCCCGGCCGCCGTGCTGGTGCCCTCCTCCGCCGAGGGCAAGGAGATCGCGGCGCGTCTGGCGCTGCGGGTCAAGGGCGGCATCATCACCGACGCCGTCGACCTGGAGGCCGACGGTGAGGGTGTGGTGGCCACGCAGTCCGCGTTCGCCGCCTCCTACACCACCAAGTCCCGGGTCTCCACCGGCACCCCGGTCGTCACGGTCAAGCCGAACTCGGCCCCCGTGGAGGCCGCCCCGGCAGCGGGCGCCGTCGAGGCCCTTTCCGTGTCCTTCTCGGAGCAGGCCACCGGCACCAAGGTCGTCTCGCGTACGCCGCGTGAGTCGACCGGGCGTCCGGAGCTGACCGAGGCCGCGATCGTGGTCTCCGGCGGGCGCGGGGTGAACGGGGCGGACAACTTCCACCTCATCGAGTCCCTCGCCGACTCGCTCGGTGCCGCGGTCGGCGCCTCGCGCGCGGCGGTGGACGCGGGCTGGTACCCGCACTCCAACCAGGTCGGCCAGACCGGTAAGTCCGTCTCCCCGCAGCTGTACATCGCCTCGGGTATCTCGGGTGCGATCCAGCACCGGGCGGGCATGCAGACCTCCAAGACGATCGTGGCGATCAACAAGGACGCCGAGGCCCCGATCTTCGACCTGGTCGACTACGGCGTGGTCGGCGACCTCTTCGACGTCGTCCCCGCCCTCACCGAAGAGGTCAACACCCGCAAGGGCTGAGCTCATCGATCGAACGAGGCCCTCGCCCCGCGCACAGCGGGGCGAGGGCCTCGCCGCGTCACAGGCTCAGCGAAGCCTGCACCGGCAGATGGTCGCTCGGGAACTGTCCGCCCTGCGAGAAGGTGTTGATGGCCGCCGAGTGGACCCGCACCCCGGGCGTCGCCAGGATCCAGTCGATCCGGTCACCGTCCGGCACCAGCGGCTTGTATCCGTGGAAGGTGGCGTACGCCTTGCCGCGCTCGTCCGCCGCGTCCCACGTGTCGACGAGACCGGCGCCCAGCAGCGTGTCGTAGACCGGGTTCTTGTGCGCCGCGACGTTGAAGTCACCCGTGACCAGGAGCGGCAGGGACGGGTCGAGGGCCGGGATCCGTTCGGCGATCAGGCTCGCGGCACGCGCGCGTGCGTACTGACTCGCGTTGTCGAGGTGGGTGTTGAGGACGTACAGCTCGGTGTCCGTGCGCAGGTCGTGGAAGCGGACCCAGGTGACCATGCGGATGGAGCCGCCGCCCCAGGTGTTCGATCCGATGACGTCCGGGGTGTCCGAGAGCCAGTAGTGGTCGTACTCGACCGGCGCGAGTCTGCGGGTGTCGTAGAAGACGCTCATGAACTCGTCCCGGCTGCCGCCCGCCCGGCCGGTGCCGATCCAGTCGTAGTGCTGCCCCAGATCCTCGGCGATGTCCCGTACCTGCTGGTAGAGGCCTTCCTGGGTGCCGATGACATGAGGGCGCCCGCGGCGCAGCAGTTCCCGGGCCACCGGTCGGCGGTCGGCCCAGGTGTTGGGCGGCGTGGTGCTCGCGTAACGGAGGTTGAACGACATGACCTCCAGGCGGCGCCCCGCGCGCTCCACCGCGTGGACGGGCGAGGCGGCCAGCGCGGTGGTGAACAAGGGCACGGCCACCGCGGCGAGCGCGGTCTGCAGGCCGAAGCGGCGCGTTACTCGGGTGTCATTCGGCACGCGGTCTCCTTCAGTGGGTGGCGGTCAGGATGAGGTGCGGGCACGCGAGTGCGGAAGCAGGATCTGAGACAGGGATGAACGGACGAGGTCCGGCAGACGAGAGGGTGTTGACCAGCGGGAAGGTCGCCGGATAACTTCGCCATGCGGATTGTTGATTCCGTTAAGCGGAAATCGAGTGATCCTGATGTGTGGTCCCGAGTGAGTGGTCCGAGCGTGTGGAGGGTGCAGGAATGGGTCAGCAAGAGACGGTGGCAACGAGCCTCGCGGGCGCGGTCAGCGAGGGCATCAGCGCTTCCCTCGCCCCGGTGGACGCGGAGCTCGAGCGCCGCTACCCCGGCGACCCGGGCACCCGCCAGCCGGTCCACACCGTGTACGTCCCCGGTGAGCTCTTCGGCGCCGACACCATCCGTACGTGGGGTGACCAGGCCCTGAAGGCGCTCGACGAGCACGCTCCGGACGCCGCCACCTTCGCGTCCGTCCTCGGTCTCGCCGACGGCCTGGCCGCTCCGGTCTACGACCGCGTACGCGCCAAGCTGGAGCGCGAGCCGATCGAGGACCTGCGCATCGACTTCGAGGACGGCTACAAGGGCGCGGACGAGGACCAGGACGCCGCCCGCGCGGCCCGCCTGATCTCCGAGGCGTACAAGAACGGCACCGCGGCGCCGTACATGGGCATCCGCATGAAGTGCTTCGAGGAGAACGTGCGCGACCGCGCCATCCGCACCCT
Source organism: Streptomyces sp. Je 1-332 (assembly GCF_040730185.1). Taxonomy (NCBI): domain Bacteria; kingdom Bacillati; phylum Actinomycetota; class Actinomycetes; order Kitasatosporales; family Streptomycetaceae; genus Streptomyces; species Streptomyces sp. Je 1-332. The sequence continues at coordinate 942,947 of NZ_CP160402.1, read as the reverse complement.
CGACATCTTCCTGTCCGGCCTCATGGAGGCCGGCGGCCTTCCCGACGGCCTCGTCCTGACGCTGCCCAAGGTCACCTACCCCGAGCAGGTCACCGCGATGGTGCGCCTCCTGGAGGAGTTCGAGAAGGTACGCGGTCTGGAGCCCGGCCGGATCGGCTTCGAGATCCAGATCGAGACCAGCCAGTCCATCCTCGCCACCGACGGCACCGCCACCGTGGCCCGCATGATCGGCGCCGCCGAGGGCCGCGCCACCGGCCTGCACTACGGCACCTTCGACTACAGCGCCTGCCTCGGCGTCAGCGCCGCGTACCAGACCAGCGACCACCCGGCCGCCGACCACGCCAAGGCGATCATGCAGGTCGCCGCCGCGGGCACCGGTGTACGCGTCTCGGACGGTTCCACCAACGTCCTGCCCATCGGCACCACGGAGAAGGTCCACGACGCCTGGCGGCTGCACTACGGCCTCACGCGCCGCGCCCTGGCCCGCGCCTACTACCAGGGCTGGGACATGCACCCCGGCCACATCCCCACGCGCTACGCCGCCGTGTTCGCGTTCTACCGCGAGGGCTTCGAGCAGGCCGCCGCGCGTCTTTCCGCGTACGCCGCCCACCGCGAGGGAGGCGACGTGGCGGACGAGCCGGCCTCGGCCAAGGCGCTCGCCGGATACCTCCTGCGCGGCCTGGACTGCGGCGCCCTCGACGTCGGCGAGGTCACCCGGCTCACCGGCCTGACGCTGGCCCGCCTGCAGAGCTTCTCGGGCCCGCGCCGCGGCGACCTCACGCCGCACGGAAAGTAACTCCCGGCACGCGCTGTCACCTCTGCCCCGTTGTAGGTGAGCCACGCACAGTGGTGTCACCGACAGCGGGGCAGCGGTGGCTGCCCGGACCCCGCCGGCTGACCGCGCCCGCACCCCGCCCGCCAATCGTCAGCCCGCGGGCGGCAGTTCGCCCGACCCGCGCTTGATGAGACGCGTGGGGAGTTCGATGCGCTCCGGGGCGTCGGACGCGCCGTCCAGCTGCCGGAACAGGCGCTCGGCGGCCGTCCTGCCGAGCTGCGCGGCGTCCTGCGCGACGACGGTCACGCCCGGCTGCAGCAGATCCGCCAGCTCGATGTCGTCGAAGCCGACGAGAGCCACGGGGCGGGTCAGCCCGGCGAGCACCCGGACGACCGTCACCGTCACACGGTTGTTGCCCGCGAAGATCGCTGTGACGGGTGCGGAGCCGCCCAGCATCGTCCTGGTGGCCTGCTCGACGCGGTCCGGGGCGGTGGGGCCCAGGGACATCCACTCGTCCTCGACGGGGATGCCCGCGTCCTCCATGGCGGCGCGGTAGCCGCGCAGGCGCTCTATCGCGGTGTGGATGCGCGGCTGGTCACCGATGAACCCGATGCGGCGGTGACCGTGGGCGATGAGATGGGCGACGCCGTCGCGCGCGCCGCCGAAGCTGTCGGAGAGCACGACATCGGCGTCGATCTTCCCGGCGGGCCGGTCGACGAAGACGGTCGCGACACCGGCGGCGATCTCCGGCTCCAGATAGCGGTGGTCGTCACCGGCGGGAATGACGACGAGACCGTCGACCCGGCGCGCGCACAGCGCGAGCACCAACTCCTGCTCGCGGTCCGGGTCCTCGGCGCTCGACCCGTTGATGAGCAGCGCGCCGTGCGCGCGGGCCACTTCCTCCACGGCGCGGCTGAGGGGGCCGTAGAAGGGGTCGGCGAGGTCTTCGAGCACGAGTCCGATGCTGGCCGTGCGGCCCTTGCGCAGGACGCGCGCGCTGTCGTTGCGCCGGAAGCCGAGGGCGTCGATGGCCTCCTGCACGCGGCGCTCGGTGTCCGGGGTGACGCCCGGCTCGCCGTTCACGACCCGGGAGACCGTCTTGAGGCCGACTCCGGCGCGGGCGGCGACGTCCTTCATGGTCGGACGGTTGCCGTAGCGGGGCTCGGGTCGCTCGGGTCGGCTGGCGGTCTCGGCCACGGTGCGCTGTCCTGTCGTCGACGAAGGTGAGCTGAAAGTGGTGCGTAAGTGATGTGGCGTCGAGCATAGAACCTGGACAACGTTGTCAGATGCAAGAGAGACTGTCCATCACATTCTCCGGCCTGCCCTTTCACCAGGAGAGCGGCCTGTCCATCCACCAGGAGATCTGACACTGATGCACACGGACCTCGTCGCCGCACTCGACATCGGCGGCACCAAGATCGCCGGCGCCCTGGTGGACGGGCGCGGCCGGATCCTGCTGCGCGCCCAGCGGCCCACGCCCGCGCGCGAGGACGGCGACACCGTGATGCGGGCGGTCGAAGAGGTTCTCGGCGAGCTCACACGCTCCCCGCTGTGGGGCAGGGCGCGCGCGGTCGGCATCGGCAGCGCGGGCCCCGTGGACGCGTCGGCGGGGACGGTCAGCCCGGTGAACGTCCCCGGCTGGCGTGGCTACCCCCTGGTCGAGCGGGTGCGTGCGGCCACCGGCGGCCTCCCGGTCGAGCTGGTGGGGGACGGCGTCGCGATGACGGCGGCCGAGCACTGGCAGGGCGCCGCCCGAGGGCACGACAACGCGCTGTGCATGGTGGTGTCCACCGGCGTCGGGGGCGGACTGATCCTCGGCGGCAAGCTGCACCCGGGCCCCAGCGGGAACGCGGGCCACATCGGGCACATCAGCGTCGATCTGGACGGCGACCCCTGCCCGTGCGGGGCGCGCGGGTGCGTGGAGCGCATAGCCAGTGGGCCGAACATCGCCCGGCGTGCGCTGGAGGGCGGATGGCGTCCGGGGCCCGACGGTGACACGTCCGCCGCCGCGGTGGCACTCGCCGCACGGGCCGGGGACCCGGTCGCTGTCGCCTCCTTCGAGCGGGCGGCGCAGGCGCTGGCCGCGGGCATCGCCGCCACGGCGACGCTCGTCGAGATCGACATCGCCGTGATCGGCGGCGGGGTGGCCAAGGCGGGGGACGTGCTCTTCGACCCGCTGCGCCGGTCCCTCAGGGACTACGCCACGCTCTCGTTCGTACGTCATCTGACCGTGGGCCCAGCCTTGATGGGGACGGACGCCGGCCTCGTGGGCGCCGCGGCGGCCGCGCTCAGCCAGGAGGACAGGGCTGCGGACTTGCGTCCTGCTGTGGGGAGCTGACTGTCTCCGGGCCCGCGGGCGTGGCCGCAAGGTCCGCCTGCCGGCGACGCCCGCCGGTGATGCCTGGCATGCACGCTCGCCGCGTTGCCGGAATTCCGAGTAGCGCCGCTGCCGGGACGCTCCGGCGTCGTGCGATCGCACGCACCGGGCGCCACGGGGTCCGCGGGCCGGGCGCAGGGCGGGATTTTGCGAACCCGGCGGAGTTCGTTCTCCAAGCCGCGGGCCGGGCCGAAGTGCTTCGGCCCGGCCCGCGGTTGATGGCCTCGTCAGATCGGTGACTCAGCAGCTGAGGACCGGGTCAGCCCAGTCCGCGTGGTCGGAGTCCGTGCCGTCGCCGCCGTCCGTGACGACGAGGCGTACGACCTGGGCACCGCTCACGTCGGCCGAAAGCCCTTGTGCGGCATCGGCGTTGGTGACGACTCCGGAGGACGCGGCCTTCTTGCCGTCCGTCCAGATCTCGAAGGCGACCGTCCCCTTCGAGTCCTTCTCGTCGTCGACGCCCACCTGCGCGGTGAACTTCTCGCAGGACGCGCCGGTGTAGTACTCGACGGCGCTGTCGGCGTGCACCCCGAGCCCCTTGGCGTGGACGGCCCCGCCGATGGTGATCGGATGGCCGTCGCCCGCCCCGCTCTCGCCGTTGCTGGTGTCCTTCTCGACGGGCCCCCAGCCGTTGACCGTCGACATCCACGGCAGATCACTGACCGCCGAGTCGCCCGCGGGCGGCGCCACGACGACACGCGCCGTCAGCGGCAGGACGCTCTCGGCGCGGCTGCCCGCGGGGGAGCGGTAGGTGGACCTGAGCGTGAGGTCGTACGCTCCCGGGGCCGTGCCCTGCGGTGCTGTCACCGACCACGACGTACTCAGCGACTTGCCCGTGGTCAGGGAGTTCGCGGTCGAGGGCGACGTCGCCCTGATCTGCCAGTCGGAGGGTCCCGCGAAGGTGGTGGAAACCTTCCGCGCGGACGTACGGCCGAGGTTGGTGACCTTCGACGTCAGCTTCGCGGGCTCACCCGCCTCCACCAACGGGGCGCCGCCCAGGCCGAGTTCGACGGCGGGCGGATTCTTCGCCCACGCGCCGTCGGCCGAGACGCGCAGCAGGACGGTGCCGTGCGCGGGGACGGTCGCGGAGATCTTGCCCGCCGTGTTGTAGCTCTTGTGCTTCCACAGGTCCCGCAGCGTGTATCCGTCGGCGTCCGGGAGTCCGACAGCCTTCGCCGACGTGGCGATCGACTGGGCGGTGCCTGTCTCGTTGAACAGCGCCACCGCCCGGCTGCCGTCCTTCATCTCCTTGGCGACGACCCAGCGGCCGCCCTCCGACGACAGGACCTTGCCCTGCTTGCCCAGCGGGTCCTGGTCGACGGCGATGACTTCCTTGTTGCCGATGATCTCGAACGTCTCCGGTGTGGCCTTGCGCAGGTCGGAGCCGATGAGCAGCGGCGCGGCCATGATCGACCACATCGAGAAGTGCGTGCGGTACTCGGTGTCCGTCATGCCGCCGTTGCCGACCTCCAGCATGTCGGGGTCGTTCCAGCGGCCAGGGCCCGCCGACTCGGCGAGCGGCAGGTTCTGCTTCATGATCGAGAGCATCGAGGACCAGTTGTCGCTGATGTCGCCGGTGGTGCGCCACAGGTGCCCCACGTCGGCGGCCCACTCCCAGGGCTTGTTCTCGCCCCACTCGCAGATGCTGTAGACGATGGGACGGCCGGTGGCCTTCAACGCGTCACGCATCGCGATGTACCGCTTCTTGGCGTCGACGCCTTGGTTGTTGCAGTTGTCGTACTTGAGGTAGTCGACGCCCCAGTCGGCGAACTGCCGCGCGTCGCTGACCTCATGGCCGAGTGCCCCGGGGAACCCGATGTCGCTGCAGGTCTTGGTTCCGGCGCTGGTGTAGATGCCGAGCTTGAGTCCCTTGTCGTGCACGTAGTCGGCAACTGCCTTGATCCCGTTGGGGAATCGCTTGGGGTCGGGCACCAGCTTGCCGTTCGCGTCCCGTTCGGGCAGCGCCCAGCAGTCGTCGAGGTTGACGTACTGGTAGCCGGCCTCCTTGAGGCCCTTCTCGACGAAAATGTCCGCGATTCCCTTGACCATCGCCTCGTCGAAATCGGCCCGGCAATGGGTGGAGTTCCAGTTGTTGAATCCCATGGGCGGGGTGAGGGCGAGACCGTCGGGGAGCTTCGCCCCGGCGGTGGAGGGCCGTGCGGCCGCGCTCCGTTCGCCCGTGTCACTAGCGCCGCCCGCGCCGCTCGCGCCGTTCGCGCTGCCTGTGTCGCGTGCGGCGGCCGGGGCCGCGAGGCCTGCGGCACACAGCAGTGCGGCGGCCAGCGATCCGACGACTCTTCGACGTGTGGTCCGGGATGAGATGCGGGGTGAGAGGTGACGCATCGTTACATTCCTCCGTACTCGCAGAAGTTGGGGGCTGCATGTACGTGTCAAAGGTGCGCGCTTACGGTAGGCCGTGTTGGACTCTGTTGGAAGAGGAGCCGTAGCGGTTCGAGCACCCGGACGCCTGAACCCTGGACTGTGGGGGCTCCTGGGAGCGGGGATCGCAAGCCTCGCGTTCGGTTGTGTTCGTTTGCTTCGGAGGGCGACGCTGGGATCGAGAAAGGGGTGAGGGCGGCCGTCCGCATGATCCGGTCCGTGTCATGGGCCGGCGTTTCCCGCGCCGACCAGCCGGGTTGAGAGGGTCGCGGTATTGCCACCGACAACCCTCGGCAGACGGAGCGCTCCGCATGAAAGCCCCGAAGTACGCGCGTGACATTCCTGGCCTGTGCTGGGACGAGAGGCCCGGTGACGTCCTGCACTGCACCCTCGGTCAGGGCCATGCCGGCGACCACTTTCACGCCTACACCCGAACCAGGTGGCCCAACCGCGCCCGCGCTGCCCGGCCCGCGGCGAAGCCACGGTGAACGCGCCTTTCACACGGGGTGTGAAAGGAATGCATATATGCACCGCGCGAGCCCACTCCCGTCAACGGCTCCTGCGCGGCAGGCTGTCCATGCTGCCCGGACCCCGCAGCGCCCCCCCCGAGCCGCCCCCCGGCGGCAGTGGAGAGCCCGTCGCCCACCTGGCGCGGGCTCACCGCTGCCGGAGCGCTTCCTCCAGCGTGGCGACCGGCGCCAGCACCGGGGTCAGGCCCGTGAGGCGCAGGACGCGGAGCGTCAGGGGATGGGTGCAGACCACGGCGAGGCGGGCGCCTCGCGTCTTCGTGCGACGGTGTGCGCGGACCAGCAGGCTCAGGCCGGAGCAGTCGAAGAACGTGATGGGGGTCAGGTCGACGACCACCGTGGTCGCTGTGCCGGCGGTGACGGGGTCGAGGAGCGGGGCGATCCGCTGGTAGGCCAACAGGTCGACCTCGCCGTGCAGTTCGAAGACGACCGCGCCGTCGTGGCCGTACACCCGCGGTTGCTGCTCGGAGTCCTCGAAGGCGAATTCGTTCAGTGCATCGAGTTGCACGTTTCCCCCAGTGTCGGACATCGGCCGGATCCTCGCGTGAGCGGGACACATCGGAAGAGCCGGGTTCAGGAGGTCACCAGGGGCTGGGGCGCCTGGCGGATCACGCTAGCGGGGGAGGGCGCGCCCCGCAGTGAGGGAACGATTCATGCAGGGCGACTGCCACTCGATGGGATGAAGTGGAAGCGAATCCCTTGACACGTTGTGGCGCCTTTCCATCCAAGGAGTGGCCGCCTCATCAGGTCCTGGTTTCCGTGGCAGGGTGTTGCGGGCAAGCCACAGGGGGCCAACAGAAGAGGGGGAACCGTGATCGTCTGGATCAACGGCGCGTTCGGTGCGGGCAAGACCAGCGCCGCACGGGAACTGATCGAGCTGATCCCGAACAGCACACTCTTCGACCCCGAGGTCATCGGCGGCGGACTGCGCGACCTGCTGCCGCCCAAGCGCCTCGCCGAGGTGAGCGACTTCCAGGACCTGCCGCTGTGGCGGCGGCTCGTCGTGGACACGGCGGCGGCTCTGTTCGCCGAGGTCGGTGGCGTCCTCGTGGTGCCGATGACCCTGCTGCGGCAGGACTATCGCGACGAGATCTTCGGCGGGCTCGCCTCGCGCAGGATCGCCGTACGACACGTCGTCCTCGCCCCGGGGGAAACGATCCTGCGCGAACGAATATCGGGCCGTCCCGTCCCGGACCTGCCGGACGGCGAGACGCGCGTACGGCAGTGGTCGTTCGACCACATCGAGCCGTATCGCGCCGCGCTCGCGGGCTGGCTCGGCGCTGACGCCCACCGCATCGACACCGGCGCGCTCACCCCCGTCGAGACCGCCGAGCACATCGCCGAAGCCGTGCGCAGCGGGGCCGCGGCCGTCTGCGACATCGTGCAGACCCCCGAGCCCACCGCGGAGACACTCGCGGCCGGCGTGCTGCTCTTCGACGAGCGGGGCCGGGTGCTGCTCGTCGACCCGACGTACAAGGCGGGCTGGGAGTTCCCCGGCGGTGTCGTCGAGCCGGGCGAGGCGCCCGCGCGCGCGGGCATGCGCGAGGTGGCCGAGGAGACCGGCATCCAACTCACCGACGCCCCCCGGCTACTGGTCGCCGACTGGGAGCCGCCCAGACCGCCCGGATACGGAGGGATGCGGTTCCTCTTCGACGGCGGCAGCCTCGACGGCACACAGGCGCGGCAGATGCTGCTGCCCGGCCCCGAACTGCGCGACTGCCGCTTCGTCACCGAGGAGGAGGCGGCCCGTCTGCTGCCGTCCGTGCGCTACGAACGGCTCCGCTGGGCCCTGCGCGCCAGAGAGCGCGGGATTCCCCTGTACCTGGAGGCAGGCGTGCCGGTCGGCAGCCGGTGAGGGTCAGCGCGCGGCGTACTTCCGGAGGAACAGCGCCTCGGCCACCGAGAGCCGCTCCAGCTCCTGGGGCGACACGCTCTCGTCGACCGCGTGGATCTGCGCCTCGGGCTCGCTCAGGCCGATCAGCAGGATCTCCGCCCGGGGGTAGAGCGCCCCGAGGGTGTTGCACAGCGGGATCGAGCCGCCCTGGCCCGCGTACTGCATCTCCTCGCCCGGGTACGCCTCGCCCATCGCCTCCGCCATCGCCGTGTACGCCGGGCTCGTGGTGTCCGCGCGGAACGGCTGGCCCTGCCCGATCTGCTCGGTGGTCACCTGCGCGCCCCAGGGGGTGTGCGACTCCAGGTGCGCCTGGAGGAGCTTGGTGGCCTCGGCCGCGTCCACGCCCGGCGGTACCCGCAGGCTGATCAGCGCCCGCGCGGCCGCCTGTACGGACGGGGTCGCGCCGACCACCGGCGGGCAGTCGATGCCGATCACGGTGGCGGCGGGGCGGGACCAGATGCGGTCGGCGACCGTGCCCTTGCCGACCAGGCGGACGCCGTCGAGGACCTTGGCGTCCTTGCGGAAGACGTCCTCTTCGTACTGAAGCCCGTCCCACACCTCGTCGCCCGTGAGGCCGTCGACCGTCGTCGAGCCGTCCTCCGCGCGCAGCGAGTCGAGGACCCGCACCAGCGCCGCGAGCGCGTCCGGAGCCGCGCCGCCGAACTGCCCCGAGTGCAGATTGCCCTGAAGAGTGTCGATGCGAACGCGTACGAGGGTCATGCCGCGGAGCGTCGTGGTGACCGTCGGCAGGCCGACCCGGAAGTTGCCCGCGTCACCGATGACGATCGTGTCGGCCGCCAGGAGGTCGGGGTGCTGCTCGGCGTATCGCTCAAGGCCGCCCGTGCCCTGCTCCTCGGAACCCTCGGCGATCACCTTGACGGTCACCGGGACGCCGCCGTTCGCCTTCAGGGCGCGCAGCGCGAGCAGGTGCATCAGGATGCCGCCCTTGCAGTCGGCGCTGCCGCGCCCGTACCAGCGGCCATCGCGCTCCGTCAGCTCGAACGGCGGAGTGGTCCACGCCGCCTCGTCGAGCGGCGGCTGCACGTCGTAGTGCGCGTAGAGCAGCACGGTGGGAGCACCCTCGGGGCCCGGCAGCACGCCGTACACCGACTGCGTGCCGTCCGGGGTGTCGAGCAGGGCCACGTCCTGGAACCCCTCGGCGCGCAGCGCGTCCGCCACCCAGTTCGCGGCGGCCTCGCTCTCGCTCCTGGGGAACTGGTCGAAGTCCGCCACCGACTTGAAGGCCACCAGTTCGGTGAGCTCCGCCTTCGCCTTCGGCATGAGCGCGGCGACGGTCTCGGCGATCGGATTCGGCGACATGGGCACGCTCCTCGTAGGTGCGACGTTGTTACGTATGTGGGTGTGTGATCCTCCCACAGGAGGGTGCCCGAGGTGCCCGCCGTAGGATGCCTTGGAAAGCGCGGCCAACAGCTGGATCGGGAGCGGTAGACCAACGTGAGCAGCGAGAACTCAGCGGACGACGCGCAGTACGTGTGGGACGTCGTCGTGGTGGGAGCAGGGCCCGCGGGGGCGTCGGCGGCCTATGCGGCAGCCGTCGCGGGACGCAGCGTCCTCATCCTGGAGAAGGCCGAACTGCCCCGGTACAAGACATGTGGCGGCGGCATCATCGGCCCCTCCCGTGACGCGCTCCCGCCCGGGTTCGAACTGCCCTTCAGGGACCGGGTGCACGCGGTGACGTTCTCCCTGGACGGCAAGTTCACCCGCACCCGCCGCTCGAAGCAGATGCTCTTCGGGCTGATCAACCGCCCCGAGTTCGACCAGCAACTGGTCGAGCACGCGCAGAAGGCGGGAGCCGAGCTGCGCACCGGCGTCACCGTCGCGCGCGTGGAGCAGCACGGCTCGGCGGTGCCCGACCGCCGGACGGTCGCGGTGGTCCTGCAGGGCGGGGAGACGGTGCTCGCCCGTGCGGTCGTCGGGGCCGACGGCAGCGCGAGCCGCATAGGGGCACATGTCGGGGTGAAGCTCGACCAGGTGGACCTGGGCCTCGAGGCCGAGATCCCGGTGCCGCAGAGCGTCGCCGAGGACTGGGCGGGCCGGGTCCTCATCGACTGGGGCCCGATGCCGGGCAGTTACGGCTGGGTGTTCCCCAAGGGCGACACCCTCACCGTCGGTGTCATCTCCGCACGCGGCGAAGGCTCGGCCACCAAGCGGTACTTGGAGGACTTCATCGCCCGCCTCGGGCTCGCGGGCTTCGAGCCGAGCATCTCCTCCGGGCATCTGACGCGCTGCCGGAGCGACGACTCGCCGCTGTCGCGCGGCCGGGTCGTGGTGTGCGGCGACGCGGCGGGGCTCCTTGAGCCGTGGACCCGCGAGGGCATTTCCTTCGCGCTGCGCTCGGGGCGGCTCGCGGGGGAGTGGGCGGTGCGCATCGGTGAGGCGCACGACGCGGTCGACGCTCGCCGCCAGGCCTTGAACTACGCCTTCGCCATCAAGGCGGGACTCGGCGTCGAGATGAGCGTCGGGCGGCGCATGCTCACCGTCTTCGAGCGCCGTCCGGGCACGCTGCACGCGGCGATCACCGGGTTCAGGCCCGCGTGGAACGCGTTCGCGAGGATCACCCGTGGCTCGACGACGCTCGGCGAGCTCGTGCGCAACCACCCGCTCGCGGGCCGGGCGCTGAGCGCGATGGACCGATAGGCCGGGGGGCTCACCTCGCCATGCCGGGGCCCCACTTCGGCGTGCAGGGGCCTCACTTCGTCATGGTGACGCGGAAGACGGGGTGGTCGTCCGCGGCCGCCACGATCTCCGCATCCGTGGACTTCGCGGTGACGCCCTTGAAGTACTGGTTGACCTCCCAGCCCCACTTCTCCAGATAGCCGCGCAGCAGCGGCAGCTTCTCGGCGGCGGGGACCTCCTCGACCGTGAACGCGCGCACCTTGCGCCCCACGCGCAGCTCGCCGCCGCCCGCCACGCGCATGTTGCGCACCCACTGCGAGTGCCCACGGGCCGAGACCAGGTACTGGGCGCCTTCGTACGTGAACGGGTTGACCGGGATGCGCTGCATCTGTCCGCTCTTGCGCCCGCGCACGGAGAGCTCGGCCGAGCCGGCCAGGCTGATGCCGTGCCGCGCAAGCCAGCCGATCACGCTGTTGAGCCGCACGGCGAGCGGGCTGCCCTTGAGGTAGTAGGGGGTGGTGGGGGTGGGGGAGCCGGTGCCGCGGGAGGGGGACGTGGACATGGTGACGACCGCCTGAGTCTTGAGGACTTCCGAGAGCACTGCTCTCGCTTAAGAGCAGTGTGCACGAGATGGGTGCTCCATTTCAAGAGCAGTGCTCTCTAAAATGCGCAGTGCTCGCGTCCGCGAGCGCTGCTCTCGTTTTGGTGCATCGCTCCCGCTTCATGGCACACTGCCTGCATGAGCAGCGCCACCAGCGGGGCCAGGGCCCGCGCCCGAGTAGAAGTCACCGCCGCCATCAAGGACGAGGCGCGCAGGCAGCTGGCCGCCGACGGTGCCGCCAAGCTCTCCCTGCGCGCCGTGGCCCGGGAGCTCGGCATGGTCTCCTCCGCCCTCTACCGCTACTTCCCCAGCCGCGACGAACTCCTGACCGCGCTCATCATCGACGCCTACGACTCCCTCGGCGCCGCCGCCGAGGCCGCGCACGCCGAGGTCACGTCGGCCGAACCCGTGCGGCGCTGGACGGCCGTGTGCGAGGCCGTGCGGTCCTGGGCGCTCGCGCATCCGCATGAGTACGCCCTGATCTACGGCTCGCCCGTCCCCGGTTACAGCGCGCCCGCCTCCACGGTCGAAGCCGCCGCGCGCGTCGGGCGGCTGCTCATCGGCATCGTGCGCGACGCCCATCAGAGCCGCGGTGTCGCCGTGCGGCCGCTGCCGGGCGGGCTGCGTACCGAAGCCGAGCGGATGGCGGCCGATCTCGCGCCCGATCTGCCGCCGGCGGTGATCACGGCGCTGATCGCGGCGTGGGCCCAGCTGTTCGGACTCGTCGGCTTCGAGGTGTTCGGACAGTTCAACCGCGTCGTCGAGGACCGCCCGGGATTCTTCTCGTACGCGTCCGCTCAACTCGCGCACGGTGTGGGGCTGTTGGACCAGAAGCAGAGCTAGAGCTCCGCCCGACAGACGCGCGCCCTCAGGCCGCCGACACGGGAGGCGACGTTCGCGAGGCGAGGAGTTCCGGATCCTGGCGCAGCATCCGCTCGTGCAGGGACCGCAGCGCGGGGCCCGGATCCGCGCCCATGGCGTCCGCGATCCGGCGCCGTGCCTCCTCGAAGGCGAGCAGGGCATCCGATGAACGGCCGGTGCGGTACAGGGCGTTCATCAGGAGCTCCACCGTGCGTTCGCGCAGCGGGTGCGCGGCCACAAGTCGGATGAGTTCGTGGACGTACTCGAAGGAGCGGCCGAGTTCGATCTCCGCCGCGATCCTGGCCTCCACGACGGTGAGCCGTTTCTCGCGCCACCGGAGCCGTTCCGCCGCGAGGTACGGGGCGTTGAGTCCCTCCGCGAACTCGCCGCGCCACAACGCCTCGGCCCGGTCGACGCGTTCGCCCGCGTACCGCAACCGCCCGGCGCCCCGCGCGGCGAGCGCCTCGTCGATCAACCGCCGTCGCTCCCGCAGGTCGTCGGCCGTCGCGCCGGAGAGGCGGTAGCCGCTGCCGGTCCACGCAAGGACGGGGCCCGCCGCGTTCGCAGCCCCGGCCCCACCCGCGAAGGCCCTCCGCAGACCCGAGACGTACTTCTGCACCAAGTTGCGCACATGGGCGGGCGGTTCGTCACCCCACACCGCGTCGACCAGGCCCTCGTACGAGATCGGGCGCCCGTCCTGCAACAGCAGCACGGCGAGCACCGCCCGCTGCTTCGGCGGCCCCAGTGGCACCTCTTCGCCGCCGCGCACCGCCCGCAGCGGGCCCAGAAGTTCGAAGCGCATCCCGTCACCGGCCATACGCCGAGGGTAACCCGGCGGTCACCTTCCAGTGGATCTTCCAGCGGCTCTTCCAGCGGTGACCGCGACTGTGACGGCACCGGATCGATCCCGTACGGGGATCGCGGGAGAGAGGCAGACAGCGATGCTGACCCGGCTCGGTCGTATCGTGGTGCGGCGCAGCCGCGCCGTACTGATCGGCGTGGTACTGGCCTTCCTCGGCCTCGGCGCCTACGGAGCCGGCGCCCAGGCCGACCTCGACCTCGCGCGCTGGGACGCGCCGGGCACCGAGTCCGTGCGCGCGGCGGACATCCTCCGGCAGGAGTACGGCACGGGTAACCCGAACCTCGCGCTCCTCGTCACGGCCGGCGACGGGGACGTCGACTCACCGCGTACGGCGGCCGCGGCCCGCCAACTGGCCGCCGAGGTAAGGGACATCCCCGGCGTCACGGATGTCAGCGCGTACTGGGACGGCGGAAGCCGGGCGCTGCGCGCCTCCGACGGCGAACGCGCCCTGATCCTCGCCCGCCTGGAGGGCAATGCCACCGACACCCGCGAGCAGCTCGCCACCCTCTCGCCCCAACTCGCCCGCACCACACCCGAGGTGACGGTCTCCGTCGGCGGTCAGGAGGAGATCTCACGGCAGGTCGGCGAGCAGGCCCGCACCGACTTCCTGCGCGCCGAGATGTTCGCCCTGCCCGCCGTCGTGCTGCTGCTGATCCTCGTCTACCGGCGCACGGTGGCCGCCCTGCTCACCGTCGGCGTCGGGCTGCTCTCCGTCGTCGGCACGCTCGCCGGGCTCCGGGCGATCGCGCAGGTCACCGAGGTGTCGACGTTCGCCGCGAATCTCGCCCTCGTCCTCGGCCTCGGGCTCGGCGTCGACTACGGTCTCTTCGTCATCAACCGCTACCGCGAGGAACGGCACGCGGGGCACGCACAGCCGGAAGCCGTGGTCCGCGCGACCGCCGCCGCCGGACGTACCGTGATCTTCAGCGGGGTCACGGTGGCGGTCTCGCTCTGCGCGCTTCTGGTGTTCCCGTTCTTCTTCCTGAGCTCTTTCGCGTACGCGGGAGTCCTCGTCGTCGTCACCGCGGTGGCCGGAGCGCTTCTGCTGCTGCCCGCCGCGCTCGCCCGCTGGGGCCACCGCGTGGAGCGCCCGCGCCGCGCGGCGGCGAGCGGGTTCTGGCAGCGGGTCGCACGCGCCGCGATGCGCCGCCCGATCGCCGCGGGCGCTGCCGTGATCGGGGTCCTGCTGCTCGCCGCGTCACCGCTGCTCGGCCTGCGGTTCGGGCTGCCGGACGAGCGCACGTTGCCCGCCGGCACCTCGTCCCGTACCACCTCCGAGACCATCCACAAGGAGTTCCCCGCCGAGCCGACCGACACCGTCCAGGTCGTGCTCCGTCAGACGCCGAGCGCCGAGGACACAGGGCGGTACGCCGCCGAACTCTCCCGTATTCAGGGCGTGTTCCAGGTGGACGCCCCCACCGGCAGCTACGAGGACGGCCGCCGCACCGGGCCTTCCACGATCACCACCGGCCGAGACGGCACCCGTATCGCCGTCATCCCGACGCAGGCGGCGGTGTATGGCGACGTACCCGCCTTCGTCGACGCCGTCCGGGCCACCCCGGCCCCCGCGACCGCCCTGGTCGGCGGCTACCCGGCCGAGACCACCGACTTCCGCGCCACCCTCCTGGACCGCCTCCCGTACGCCGTCGGCCTGATCCTCGTCACCACCTTCGCCATCCTCTTCCTGATGACCGGCAGCCTCCTCCTGCCCGCCAAGGCGACCGTGCTCAATCTGCTGAGCCTGTCGGTGATGTTCGGATGCCTGGTGTGGGTCTTCCAGGAGGGCAACCTGTCGGGGCCGCTCGGTTTCACACCCACCGGGTCGATCGAGCCAAGCATCCCGGTGCTGATGTTCTGCGTCGCCTACGGCCTGTCGATGGACTACGAGGTGTTCATGCTGGCCCGGATCAAGGAGGAGTACGAGCGGGTCGGCGACACGGAAAAGGCGGTGGCCACCGGCATCGGGCAGAGCGCCCCGCTGATCACCGCGGCGGCCGGGATCCTCGCGCTGTCGTTCCTCACGTACGCGACCGGGGGCGTCGTTTTCCTCAAGGAACTCGGCGTCGGCACCGCCCTGACGATCCTCGTGGACGCCACGCTCATCCGCGTCATCCTGCTGCCCGTCGCCATGCGCCTCGCGGGCCATGCCAACTGGTGGGCGCCGGGCCCGCTGCGCAGGCTGCACCGGCGCCTCGGCCTGCACGAAGGCGCGGAGAGGGACGCGGAGAGGGACACGGAGAGCGGCAAGGCCCCCGACGTACTCCCGCGGGAGTACGCGTGATCGCCACGTCCGGCTGACGCCCGCCGCCCGCCGTGCGGTCTAGCGTGGCCGACATGGATGAGCAGCGCGAACACGGGCGCGGCCGTCCGTCCCTGCCCTGGGGCGGACCGGCGATGTGGCGGCAGGGGCCGCCCTGGTGGAACCGGCGCGGCGAGACAGGGGAGACCGGGGGTCTCGGCAGGCTCCCGTGGCTGACGACACTGGCGATCACCGTGTTCGTGCAGATCGGCTCGAAGTACGCCGCGGAGGGCCAGCTCGACCGGCAGTCGCTCGACGTCTACGCCCGGCTGCTCCTGCTCGCGGGCACGGCTTCGCTCCTGCTGCGCCACCGCCACCCGGTCCCGGTCGCGTACTTCACGGCGGGGACGGCGCTCGTCTACCTCGGCGCCGGGTACGCGTACGGCCCGGTCCTGATCACCGTCGCCGTCGGCTGCTTCGCCGCGGTCGTCTCGGGGCACCGGCGAGCCGCGTGGGGCGCCGTCGGGATGCTGTGGGCGGGGCATCTGCTGGTCGCGCACTGGCTCTACCGGTGGCTGCCGCCGGACGGTGACAACGCGAGGACCTGGGGCGAGGAAACCGTCGTCGCCGTCTGGGTCGTCGCCATCATCGCCGTGTCCGAACTGGCCCGCGTACGGCGTGAGCAGTGGATGAAGGAGCGTGCCGAGCGCGCGCGGGCCGCCGAGCGGCGGGCCGACGAGGAGCGGCTGCGCATGGCCCGCGAGCTGCACGACGTCCTCGCGCACAGCATCTCCGTGATCAACGTCCAGGCGGGCGTCGGCCTGGCGTTGCTCGACTCCGACCCCGAGCAGGCGCGCACCGCCCTGACCACCATCAAGACCGCGAGCAAGGAGGCGCTGGGGGAGGTCCGGCAGGTCCTGGACACCCTTCGCACCCCCGGTGACGCGCCGCGCGCCCCGGCTCCCGGGCTCGACCGGCTGCCCGAGCTCGTGGAACAGGCCGCCGCTACGGGGCTCACGGTCGACGTCGACACGGAAGGGACCGCGAGGAAGCCGGCACCCGGCGTCGACCTCGCCGCCTTCCGCATCATCCAGGAGGCCCTCACGAACGTCGTACGCCACTCGGGATCGCGGCACGCGCGCGTGCTCGTGCGGTACGAGGCCGCGGCGCTCACCCTCAGGGTGGACGACGACGGTCCCGCCACCGGCGCGGACGCGGGCGGCAGCGGCAACGGACTCGCGGGGATGCGGGAGCGCGCTGCCGCCCTGAATGGCACGATCGAGGCGGGCGCGCGCCCGGACGGGGGCTTCCGTGTCACCGCCGTACTGCCCACCCGCACGGCACCTCAGGAGGACCAGTGATCCGCGTACTGCTCGCCGACGACCAGTCGCTGGTCAGGGCCGGTTTCAAGGCGCTGCTCGACGCCCAGCGTGACATCGAGGTGGCCGGGGAGGCCGCGGACGGCGAGGAAGCGGTGCGCATGGTGCGTGAACTGCGCCCCGATGTCGTCCTGATGGACATCCGCATGCCGCTGCTCGACGGGCTCGCCGCGACCCGGAGGATCACCGCCGAGCCGGACCTGCACGAGGTCAAGGTGGTCATGCTGACCACGTTCGAGCTGGACGAGTACGTCTTCGAGGCGATCCGCTCCGGAGCCTCGGGCTTCCTCGTCAAGGACACCGAGCCCGAGGAACTGCTGCGTGCCGTCCGCGCGGTGGTCGACGGCGACGCGTTGCTCTCGCCCGGTGTGACGCGCCGCCTCATCGCCGAGTTCGCGGCCCGCTCCAAAGAGCCCGCGGGCGCCGAGCCGCTCGGTGAACTCACCGAGCGGGAGCGGGAGGTGATGGCGCTGGTCGGCATCGGTCTGTCGAACGAGGAGATCGCCCGCCGTCTGGTCGTCAGCCCGCTCACCGCGAAGACGCACGTCAGCAGGACCATGGTGAAACTCGGCGCCCGTGACCGCGCCCAACTGGTCGTCCTGGCCTACGAGTCGGGTCTGGTCCGACCCGGCTGGCTCGGCTGACGCGTCTCGCGCCGGTGGCGTACGAGGATCGTCACCAGGACCGCGACGAAGACCACGGCCCCCGCGATCAGGCCGGCCCGGACCAGGGCGCCCTCGCTGGGTGAGGTCACGCCGAAGAAGAACGCCGGTGATGCCACGGCCAGGCTCGTGAAGCCCGCGAAGGAGGTCGCGGCGAAGAGCGCGAAGCCGATCTCGACGGTGTTGGCATCGCGCTCGGCCTGCGTCCTTCGCCCCATCCTCCGAGTGTGCGGTGCGAGCTCCCGGCGGGCAAGTAACTGCACGCCGGGAGCAGCCCGTTGACTACAGGCGCGGTCAGTCGTTGACGGCCACCGGCTCCTTCTCCACGGCTGCGGGGGCCGACTTCGTGACGACGACCGTCTGCCGCGTACGCCTGGTCCTGGTCCGCACTCCGGTGAGGGTGATCAGCAGCCCCGCGACCGCGATCGCCGTGACCACGACCAGGCCGGGCCGGTAGCTGTCGAGCACGGCCTGCGGCGAGGCGTCGGCGCCGTGGGAGGCCGCGGTGATCACGGCCGTGACGACGGCGAGGAAGATCGCGCCGCCCACCTGGATCGAGGTGTTCAAAAGGCCCGACACCATGCCCTGCTCGTCGTCGTCCACGCCGTTGGTGGCCTGGATGTTGAGCGAGGGGAAGACAAGGGCGCACGCGAAGCCGAGCAGGATCATGGACGGCAGCACCATGGACGCGACGGCAGGGCGACGCCGACCATCGATACGTCGAGCGCGTCGAGGAACATCGCGGCGCAGAGCACGAGAAGAGTGCCCTACAGACGTGGGGACCAGCGCTCCGGGGACGCGGAGGCAGCTGTGAGCGGAGAAGTCATGCGGAGCACAGTACATGCACGTGCATTGAGTGCAAGTGCATTTAATGCCGGTGCAATAAAGGGCGCTTTCTCTGCTACCGTGCGATGTCATGGCGGTGAAGAAGGCCGAGCAAGGGCTCGCGGAGGCCGGGCAGGGGCTCGGGGCGGCAGAGCAAGAGCTCGTGGATCAATGGCGCGACATCCTCGCGGTGCATGCGCGCACCCTGTGCGAACTCGACTGCGCGCTGCGTGAGTTCGGCCTCGGGGCGAGCGACTTCGAGGTACTCGACGTGCTGTCCGAGGGGGCCGCGGCGGACGGCGACTGCGCCTACCGCGTGCAGGACATCGCGGGCCGGGTGCATCTGAGCCAGAGCGCTCTGTCCCGGCTCATCGGCCGCCTGGAGAAGGACGGCCTCGTGGAGCGCGCCATGTGCAGCGAGGACCGGCGTGGGGTGCGGGTCGTGCTCACCGACAAGGGGCGCGCACTACACGGGCAGGTGCGGCCGCTGCAGCGCGCGGTCCTCGAGCGGATGCTGGCGGAACCCACCTCCAAGTAGCCGGGGCTCTCGCTCACACCCCCGAGGTCTCGCTCCACAAGGCGCTCAGCGTGGTGTCACCGGTGACGTGCGGGATCGCTCCGCGGTTCCACAGCGCGAGGTAGAGGTGCTCAGCGGGTCCCGACAGCTCGCACTCGGCCGGGCCGCCGTCGCCCTCGCCCCGCACCGTGACGGGCGGTTCCTGCGACAGGTGCACGGTCCACAGGGCGTCCGCGCCCGCGTCGGTGGCCCGGACGCGCAAGATCCGCGGCTCCTGCGTACGCACCCTGCTGCGCGAGCGCGCGTGAAAGCCGCGGAGCAGCTCGTCGATCCCGTCCGCGGCGAACTCCGTACCGATCGGCGACGGTGCGCCCCCGCGTGCGGACTCGGCGTCCACGCGGTGGATCGTCGTCTCGTGCGCCTGCCGCCGTGCCCAGAATTCGAGCGGGGAGGGGGCGGGCAGAAACGCCCAGCACCGCACGTCGGGCGCGGCGGCACGCAGCGTGGCGACCAGACCGCCGTGCGCCTGCCGGTACCAGTCGACCAGCTCGGCACCGTCCAGATCGGGAGTATCGCCCAGGGGCAGCGGGTCCTCGTGGCCCTCGGCGACGTACGACGCGGCCCAGCGGTGCACCGCTCCCGTGTGCTTCAGCAGGTCCCGCACCGCCCAGTCCGGACAGGTGGCCACCTTGGCCTCCGGCCCGGCCGCTTCGGCGGCGCGGGCCAGCAACTTGCCTTCGGCGTCCAGAACTTCAAGGTGCTCGGAGATCTCCATGTGCGGGATTGTGCCGGATGGAGTGCGGGGGAGGGGGCGTGGGTGTCCCGTCGTCTGGCCTCTGACGCGAACTGGCCGCCGCCCACCTCGCCCACCTTGCCCGCCTGGACCGGGCCGTGGGTTGGCCCAACTGAGCTTCTAGCAGCAGCTGCCGGCTTCAGTGGCGGCCTGGGGTTGCGTAGTCGGAGTGGTGTCGGTGGCGGGCTTGGTTGCTCGGACGATGGCGGAGTGCATGCCGTCGGCAACGCTGTGGGTGGGGGCGATCTCGATATCGGTGAACCCGGCCGCTTCCAGGCCGTGGCGGTATTCGGCGAAGGAGAGAGCCCCCGCGATGCAGCCGACGTAGTCGCCGCGTTCTGCCCGCTGTTCCGGAGTGAGGGCGTCGTCGGAAACGACGTCGGAGATGCCGATCCGGCCGCCCGGGACCAGGACGCGGAAGGTCTCGGCGAAGACGGCGGGCTTGTCGGTGGAGAGGTTCACCACGCAGTTGGAGATGACGACGTCGATCGTGTCCGCGGGCAGCGGGATGGCTTCGATCGTGCCCTTGAGGAACTCGACGTTGGTGGCGCCTGCCTTCTTCTGGTTCGCGAGGGCGAGGGCGAGCATCTCCTCGGTCATGTCGAGCCCATAGGCCTTGCCGGTGGAGCCGACCCGGCGGGCGGAGAGGAGGACGTCGATGCCGCCGCCGGAGCCGAGGTCCAGGACGCGTTCGCCCCTGTTGAGGTCGGCGACGGCGGTTGGGTTGCCGCAGCCGAGGGAGGCGGCGACGGCCTCAGCGGGCAGCTCGTCGCGCTCGCCGGTCCCGTAGAGAGCTCCGCCGAAGTTCTCGTCGACCTCGATCGCGTCCGGGCCGCAACAGGCGCTTCCGCCTTCGGTGACCTGGACAGCGGCGGCGGCATAGCGCCGGCGGACGGTTTCGCGCAGGTCGGTGGGCTGCTCGGTCATGACCTTCACTCCTCGCTGGCGGGCTGATGCAGCCCCCGGAGCGGGCTGCATTGACGATTCTCAATGCAACCTTGCGCTCTGATTCGAAAAACGTCAACATAGAGGTATGTCGAAACAAGAGTTGGTCGTGCTCGGCCAGGACGGTGCCGAGGGTTGCTGTCCGACCCTGCTGAGTGCGCCCATGGGCGAGGAGAAGGCCGTCGAGCTGGCGAGGGTGTTCAAGGCACTGGGGGATCCGGTGCGGCTGCGGTTGTTGTCGATCATCGCCTCGCGGGAGGGCGGGGAGATCTGCGTCTGTGACCTCACCCCCGCCTTCGACTTGTCGCAGCCGACGATCTCCCATCACCTGAAGCTGCTGAAGCAGGCCGGGCTGATCGACTCCGAGCGCCGGGGGACATGGGTGTATTACCGGCTGCTGCCCGCGATGACCGACCACCTCTCGGCTGTCCTCGCCAACCCTCGGATTCAGCCCCTCGGGCCCCTGGAGACTCCGGTTGGGGATGCTTCGTGAGCGAGACGACAGCGGCACCGGCGGGGCCGGTCGCGGCCCGGCTTTCGTTCCTGGACCGGTTCCTCGCCGTGTGGATTCTGATCGCGATGGGCACCGGCCTGGGCCTTGGCCGTCTTGTTCCCGGGCTCGGGGACGCTCTGGCGAAGGTGACGGTCACCGGGGTCTCGCTGCCGATCGCGCTGGGCCTGCTGGTGATGATGTATCCGGTGCTGGCGAAGGTCCGCTATGACCGACTCGACTCCGTCACCCGCGACCGCCGTCTGCTGATCCCCTCTCTGATCCTGAACTGGGTTCTGGGCCCGGCTCTGATGTTCGCCCTGGCCTGGCTCTTCCTGCCGGACCTCCCCGAATACCGGACGGGCCTGATCATCGTGGGCCTCGCCCGGTGCATCGCGATGGTCATCATCTGGAACGACCTCGCTTGCGGCGACCGCGAGGCCGCGGCCGTCCTGGTCGCCCTCAACTCCGTGTTCCAGGTCCTCGCGTTCAGCCTGCTCGGCTGGTTCTATCTGTCCGTCCTGCCCGGCTGGCTGGGCCTGGGGACGACCGGGCTGAACGTGTCCGTCTGGGAGATCGCCCGCAGCGTGCTGATCTTCCTCGGCATCCCCCTGCTGGCCGGGTTCCTGACCCGAAAGCTGGGCGAGAAGGCCAGAGGCCGCACTTGGTACGAGGCGGAACTGATCCCCCGCATCGGGCCGTTCGCCCTCTATGGGCTGCTGTTCACGATCGTCGTGCTGTTCGCTCTGCAGGGCGAGGCGGTCACCTCGCAGCCGGTGGACGTGCTGCGGATCGCACTGCCGCTGTTGGTCTACTTCGCCGTCATGTGGGCCGGATCACTGGCCGTCGGCAAGGCGGTCGGGCTGGGATATCCCAAGGCCACCACGCTGGCGTTCACCGCCGCGGGCAACAACTTCGAGCTCGCCATCGCGGTCGCCATCGCCACGTTCGGCGCCTCGTCAGGGCAGGCCCTGGCCGGGGTCGTCGGCCCGCTCATCGAGGTGCCCGTCCTGATCGGCCTGGTCTACGTCGCCCTGGCAGCGCGCCGCTACTTTCCCAGCAACGAGTCCCAGCCGGCCCCTGTGGCCGTCACCGAGGAAGAGCCCTCCCATGCCTGAAGCCCTGCCCGTGAAGCCGTCGGTGCTGTTCGTGTGCGTCCATAACGCGGGCCGCTCCCAGATGGCCGCCGCCTTCCTCACCCACCTCTCCCAAGGGCGGGTCGAGGTCCGCTCGGCCGGGTCGGCCCCGGCCGACGCGGTGAATCCCGCGGTCGTCGAAGTGATGAAGGAGGCGGGCATCGACCTGTCCGCCGAGACCCCGAAGGTCCTCACCGTGGAAGCGGTGCAGGCCTCGGAGGTGGTGATCACCATGGGCTGTGGAGACGCTTGCCCCGTCTTCCCCGGCAAGCGGTATCTGGACTGGGAACTGACGGACCCGGCCGGGCAGGGCGTCGCGGCCGTCCGCCCGATCCGCGACGAGATCGAGAGCCGGGTTCGTGGGCTGCTGGCCGAGTTGCTGCCCCAGGACTGATGTCACCGCTACAGCCGCGGCGGGCGCCGTAGCGTGAATCCGCTACAGAGGGGCTTGCTTGTCGATGACGCGCAGCGTGTGAAGGACCCCTGCGGCCGAGAACCGCAGGGGTCCTGAGCGATTGTCGGCCCCGAGACCCGAGACCCGAGCCCCGATCACCGATCACCGAGACCCGAGACCCGAGACCCGAGCCCCGGGTCACGAAGGGGCCGTGGCTTGGTTCGCTGCGAGAGTACGGCTTTGCTTGCGGTCCCGTCAGTGGCGGGTCGTGTAGCCGATGAGGGCGGCGAGTGCTGCGAGTACGGCGACGCTGGTCAGGGCTATCGGCAGGGTGAACCAGTCGGCCATGAAGCCGATGGCGGGTGGGCCGAGGAGCATGCCGCCATAGCCGAGGGTGGAGGCGGTGGCGACGCCACTGGGGCCCGCGTGGGCGCCCGCGCGTTCGACGGCTACGGGGAAGATGTTGGCGAGGCCGAGGCCGGTGATGGCGAAGCCGATGAGGGCCAGCCAGACGGTGGGTGCGAGTGCGCCAAGGAGCATCCCCGCGGCCGCTGTGGCGCCGCCCGCGACCAGGATGGGGGTCTGGCCGAGGCGTTCGAGGAGGGTGGTTCCGCTGAGCCTGCCGATGGTCATGGCGAGGGCGAAGCAGGAGTAGCCGGCGGCGGCGATGCCGGGGTGGGCGGCCAGGTCCTGTTCGAGGTGGAGGGCGCCCCAGTCGGCGAGCGCTCCTTCGCCGAAGGCCGTGCAGAGTGCGATGAGGCCGAAGACGATCACCAGGCCGCGGGTACGGCTGTCCAGGCGGCGCGGGGTGCTGTCCTCGCTGCGGGTCTCGCTCGGCGCTGCCGGAGCTTCGAGACGCAGCATGGTGCGTCCCGCCAGGGCGGTGACGATCAGGCCGATCACGGTGAGGCCGAGCAGGTGGCGGGTGGGGGAGAGGGAACCCGCGATGAGCCCGCCGAGCCCGGCACCCACCATGCCGCCCAGGCTGAACGCGGCGTGGAAGCTGGGCATGATCGGGCGCCGCAGGGCGGCCACGAGGTCGACGGCCGCGCTGTTCATCGCCACGTTGATGCCGCCGTAAGCGGCGCCGAACACCAGAAGCACGAGCCCCAGCGACAGTGCCGAGTGCGTCAGCGGCGGCAGCGCGATGCTCAGCGGCATCAGGACCCCGCAGGCCACGGTCACCGGATGGCTGCCGAAGCGACGGCACAGCCGCCCGGTGAGGGTCATCGTGATGACGGCGCCCGCGGAGACCCCGAGCAGAGCGAGCCCGAGGTCGCTCGCCGACGCGCCGGTCTGTTCCTTGATGGCGGGGATGCGGACGACCCATCCGGCGAAGATGAAGCCGTCGAGCGCGAAGAAGACGGTGAGTGCGACACGGAGCCGGGCAAGGCCCGGGGGAGTGGCCCGCGACGCTGCGGACGTGGTTTTGTTTAGTAGCGGCACAAAGTCAGGGTAGAGGTGCGCCCCCGTGGCGTACAAGGCAGTTCTCGTGAGGCGGCGGTCACCGGCGGTCACGGGCGGTCACCGGCGGACGGAGGTGCTCGGATGACTCGATGAGGTGTGTGGTGTGGCGGCGGGCAGGCGTGAGTGGGAGTTCTCGTGAGGCGGCGGCGGTGGGCGAAGGGCGGTGGGCCGGAGGTGCACGCGCAGATGACGACTGAACGGCGAGGCGGCGTACGGATCATGGGAGACTCGCCCTCATGAACGGCAAGGCTGCCCCCCGCACCGAGGGGGATCTGTCCACGCGTACGCGCCTGGAGCGAGGGCGCGGCGCGCTCGGTCCCGCTCTTGAGCTCGTCCACACCGGGCGCGCCCCGACCCGTGCCGTGCTCACCGCCGAACTCGGCGTCACCCGGGCCACGGCGGGCGCCGTCGCCGCCGAGCTGGAGGCGCTCGGCCTGATCAGGATCGACGCGAGGCCGAGCGCGCCCGCGGGTTCCCAGGGGCGCCCCTCGCACGGCCTCTCCATCGCGGACGACGGCCCGGTGGCGCTGGCCGCACAGGTGCACTCCGATGGTTTCCGGGCCGCACTCGTCGGACTCGGCGGCCGGATCGTCGCCACCGCGCCCGGCTGCGAGACGATCGACGCCGACCCGGCGCAGGTCCTCGGCTCGGTCATCGACGCGGGAGCGCAACTGCTGCGGAAGACCGGCAGACGGTGCGTCGGCGCGGGCCTCGCGGTGCCGTCGGCCGTCGCGGAACCGGAGGGCACCGCGCTCAACCCGCTGCACCTGGCGTGGCCCGCGGGCTCACAGGTCCGCCAGATCTTCGCCGACTGCGTACGGGACGCGGGCATCGCCGGACCCGCGTTCGCCGCCAATGATGTCAACCTCGCCGCGCTCGCCGAGCACCGGCACGGCGCCGGGCGCGGCGCCCGCGATCTGCTGTGCGTGGCGACCGGGCACCGGGGGGTCGGCGGCGCGCTCGTCCTCGACGGGCGTCTGCACACGGGCAGTTCGGGCCTCGCGCTGGAGGTCGGTCACCTCACCGTCAATCCCGAGGGCCGGCCCTGCCACTGCGGCAGCCGAGGCTGCCTGGACGTCGAGACGGACCCGCTGGCCTTCCTCACCGCGGCGGGCCGCGAGCCGGGCCCCGAAGGGCTGTTGCTGCAGGCCCGCGAACTGCTCCGGGACGGGGGCGCCGACCCGGCGGTCCGTGCGGCGGCCGAGGAACTCATCGACCGCCTCGGCCTGGGGCTCGCCGGCCTGGTGAACATCCTCAACCCGGACCGCATCATCCTGGGCGGCCTGCACCGCGCGCTCCTCGAGGCCGACCCCGAGCGGCTGCGTGCCGTCGTCGCGGACCGGAGCCTGTGGGGACGCAGCGGCGGCGTACCGATCCTGGCCTGCACTCTGGACCACAACAGCCTGGTGGGAGCCGCCGAGTTGGCCTGGCAGCCAGTCCTCGACGACCCCCTCGGGGCGTTGGGTTAGACGCGGGCGGCCTCCTTCGACGAGGGGGTCTCCTTCGCGGAGGAGGCCTCGGGATCAACTCCCGTCACTGCCGGCGTGGTTCGGGTAGCGCGCAACCGCTTCAGGTCGGGCAGCAGTGTGACCAGGCCGAGTGCGGCGAGGGCGGCGCCGATCCAGAGCGGCGCCCGCAGGCCGAACGTATCGATGGCGGGGCCGCCCACGGACGTCGCGATGATGATGCCGAGGGTGATGAACGAGGAGTGGACGGTGTTCACCAGGGGCCGTGCGTTGCCCGTGCGCTGGACGCGGGTGACCAGGGCCGGGTTCATGGTGACCCCGACCAGGCCGATGCCCATCATCAACACCACGGCGGCCACGCTCAGTTGGGCGAAGAGGGCGAACCCGGCGAGGAACGCCAGGTTGAGCAGCAGCCCCGTGAGCAGGACGGGCACGGTGCGCTTGTCGGCGAGCCGGCCGACGAGGGTGTTGCCGATGACGGTGGCCGCCCCGTACGCGATGAGCAGCAGCGGGACGGTGCCCGTGGAGAAACCGGTGACCTCGGTGAGTATCGGGTTGAGGTAGCTGAAGGCGGAGAACGTGGCGCCGATGACGAAGGTGCTGGTGGTGAGAGTGAGCCAGAGCCTGGGGTTCCGGAAGGCGCCCAGCTCCTGGCGCAGATCACCCCCGCCGTCGTCGGCGCGTTCCGTGCGGGGCACCCCGGCGAGGGTGGCGAGCGCGGCGACCACGGTCAGGCCGGTGATGGCCCAGAACGCGGCGCGCCAGCCCAGGTGTTCACCGATGACGGTGGAGAGCGGAAGGCCGAGGAGAGTGCCCAGCATCAGCCCGTTGAGGGCCACCGCGATGGCCCTGCCCCGGACTTCGGGGCTGGTGAGCTGCGCGCACATGGAGATGGATACGCCGAAGAAGGCCTGCGACGCGACGCCGGTGATGATGCGGGCCACCAGCATGGTGCGGTAATCCGGGGCCAGGGCGGCGAGTACGTTGCCCGCAAGGAATATCCCGAACAGGACCAGCAGGGCAGACTTCTGACGCATCTTCAACAACGCGATCGTGAGGATGGGCCCGCCGAAGGCCATCGCTGCGGCGAACGCGGTGATCAGGTAACCGATCTCCGGAATCGTGGCGTCGAGTCCGTCGGCCATCTGCGGCATCAGACCGGCGACCACGAACTCACTGGTCACCATGGCGAAGATGCCGAGGGCCAGCAGATAGACGGCGCGGGGCATGGGGGCTCCAGTCGATGGGTTGTGTACGGGTGGGTTATGTACTGATCAGTGCAAAACTCGGTCATGCGAGAGATGGGGCGGGCGATGACGGGTGAGACCGGAACGGTCGGTGACTCGACGAGGCAGTGCGTCAGTGCGTCAGCGCGTCAGCGCGTCAGTGCGTCCAAGGCGGTTTCGGCGATGGCCGTCAGGGCCGCGCGATCGGCACCGCCCTGCGCGGCGATCCGCATGCCGCCGATGATGGCGTTCAGGAAGCGGGCCAGATCGTCGGGGTCCTGCCGGGAGGTGATGTCGCCGCCGCTCTGCCCTGTACGGATGACGCCGCTGAGGGCGGCCAGCCGCACCGCGAGGTCGCGTGCGAGCATCTCGGCGGCCTCGGGGTCACGCCCGGCCAGCTCCACCGTCGTATTGACGGTCAGGCAACCGATGCTGTGCCCGTCCTCGCGGCACTCGAACTCGGAGTCGATGACGCGCGTGAACAAGGCGCGGATGCGCTCCGTCGGGAGGCGCGCCGTGTCTTCCAGGATCTCGACCTGGATCGCCGTCATGGAGTTCATGTAGCGGGCCAGGGTCCGCTGGAACAGTTCGTGCTTGCTGCTGAAGGTGTTGTAGATGCTGCTGCGGCCCAGGCCGGTGGCTTCGCACAGATCCTGGGTCGAGGTGGCCTCGTAGCCCTTCGCCCAGAAGGCGTGCATCGCCGCGTCCAGGGCCCGCTCCTCGTCGAAGGTTCTCGGTCGGGCCATGGGGGAACCGTACCGGTTTTGGAACGTTCAGTGCAATACCGATACCCGTACGCCGAGCGAGGGTTGCTCGACGAGGGTTACCCCTTAAGGCGCTCTACTGGTAACTTCGATCAGCAGGGCGAGAAGCCGGAGCGGATTCCCAACAGCGGGAGGTCACAGTGGCATGGCACTTGGCGGAGAAGTTCGAGACGCCGGACGGTTACGTGAAATGGGCATCGTTCGGGCAGGGCGACCCGGTGGTCCTCCTGCATGGTTCGCCGTTCTCGTCGTACATCTGGCGCGAGATCGCACCCGCGCTGGCCCGTACGCGCCAGGTCTATGTCTGGGACCTGCTCGGCTTCGGGCAGTCGGAGCAGCGGGAGGGGCAGGACGTCGGTCTGGCGGCGCAGGGAAGGATCTTCGCCCGCCTGCTCGCGCACTGGGGGCTGTCCCGCCCCAGTGTCGTCGCGCACGATGTGGGCGGGGCGGTGGCTTTGCGGGCGCTGCTTCTCGAGGGCTCGGAGTACGGGGACCTCACGCTGGTGGACGCGGTCGGCGGCGGTCAGTGGGGGACGGGTTACTTCAAGCTCATCCGTGAGAACGCGCGCGTCTTCGAGCAACTCCCCGACTACGCCCACGAAGCGCTGGTGGCAAGCCACCTCCGTCACGCCACGCACACCGGCTACAGGCCGGGCGTGCTGAGCTCGTACGTCGACCCGTGGCGCGGCCCGCAAGGCCAGGCGGCCTTCTATCGTCAGTACCGCCAGTTCGAACAGTCCCAGACGGACGAGCTCGAGCCCCTCCTCGGTGGGGTTGCCGTGCCGACCCGCGTCATCTGGGGCCGCGAAGACCGCCTGCTGCCGGCGGAGTTCGCCGAGTACCTGCGGTCGCGGATCCCGCACGCCACCCTGACCTGGGTGGAAGGCGCGGGCCACACCATCCAGGAGGACGCACCGGCCCGGCTGCTTTCCCACTTGGCGGCGGGCTTCCACGCCGCGAGCCTCTGAGCACTCCACCGCAGACGCCGTTACGCCCACTCACGCGGACGCCTCTACGCCCACTCCGCCGAGAACGACGTCACGCCCTCACGCGCACTCCACCGCGAACACTGTCACGCCTCACGCCCACTCCACCGCGAACGCCCGTGCCGGGTTCTCCCGCAGCATCCGCCCCACGACCTCCTCTCCCACGGCGAGTTCGAGCCGTGGGCGCACCCTGCGCAGCAGATAGGGCAGGCCGGGGCCGCCGTTCACCGCGCGGGCCTTGGCCGTGGTCGTGTCGCCGCCGAGGAGCAACTGGTCCGCGAAACCTGCCTCGGTCAGAGCCTGTACGGCATCCGGCATGCGCCAGTCGGTGGCGTGGTTGGCACGGGAGGGGCCGTCGAAGGCGAGGTATGCGCCGGCTTCGGCCGCCTGGTGATGGATCGCGAGGTCGGGGGAGCGGTTGAGGTGCCCGAGGACCAGGCGATCCGGCGGGACGTTCAACTCGCCGCACAGCAAGTCGATTACGTCCAGTGCGCCTGTGCCGAGCTCCAGGTGCACGGTGATGGGCGCCCCCGTCGCGTGGTGGGCCTCGGCCGCCGCTTCCATCGTCCAGCGGGCGTGCGCGTCCAGACCGTGGAACCCGCCCGCGACCTTGATCAACCCGGCCCGCACGCCGGTGTCTGCGATGCCCTCGGTGATCTCCCGGACGAAGAGGTCCGCGAGTCCGTCGGTGCGCAGGCGTTCGAGCAACTCCGTTGCGTAGTGGGCCGCTTGGTGGAGCCCCGTCGCCGCGACGATTCCTACGCCCGACGCCCGGGACAGCCCGGGCAGGTCGCCGGCGCGGCGCCCCATCCCGTGCGGCGTCCACTGGATCAGGCTCTCGCCCTCCACCTCTCGGAAGGCCGCGAGCTCCTGGGCCGCCGAAGCGGGCGAGTCCAGCTCCTGGCCCGGGAGTTGAGGGCTCGTAAGGAAGAGATGGTCGTGGGCGTCGCAGGTGCCGAGGTCTGCCGGGTCGACGTCCCCGAGTACTGTCCGGACTGTCAGGGCTGAGTGCGCCGCGTGACCCCTCCGAACCGGGCTCACCACTGCTGACCCCTGGGAAGTGCGTGCCGCTCCGGCGCGGACAGGTGCAGCACCTGGAAAACATCCCCCTGGCCTTTGGGCGACGCGTGGTCCCAGACGGAGAATTGCACTGCCTCCCACGTTCGCGGGTCGATGGCCGCGGCTGCGAAGATCAACCCGCCCTCGCGCCCGAACATCTCTATCTCCTCCACGAGTTCGGTGGCCAGCTCCCCGACACGGGCGTCCGCGGGAACACGCACACGACGCCGTATCGCCGCCTTCGCTGTCGGGACGGCATCAGAGCCGGGCCCCTCCGTGAACGCCAAGCCCGTCCAGTGCTGAACCTCCGGTCGCCCGAAGTCGTCCACGATGCCCTGGAACCCGGGGCCCCAGAGGAAGGAGTTCATGCCCTCGGGGGTGTTCCAGAGGTAGAACGGTGCGTACTGGTTGACGGGGGAGCCGTCGACGCCGCGTTCGCGGATCAGGTACGCCTTGGCGCCGAGGCCCGGGTAGTTGTCCAGCAAATGGCCCTTGGTGGCGACCCTGTCGCGGATGACGGCCATGTCATAGTCGGCGGGAAGTGTGATCTCGTACTGCATCGCGTGCATGGTGGTCCGCTCCTCGGGCTCAGGCCGCCGGGTACTCGTCCGCGCCCACATGGGCGTCCCAGTGCGTGGTCGTGCCGTCTGTCGCCGCTTCGACAACTGCCAGGTGTGTCATGAAGGTTCGGGGCGCGGCGCCGTGCCAGTGCCATTCGCCCGGCTCGATCCAGACGGTGTCACCGGCGCGGATCGTCTCCGCCTCGCCTCCCTTGCGCTGCACCAGACCCTCACCCTCCAGGACGTGCAGAACCTGGCCGTGCGGATGGCGGTGCCAGGCAGTGTGCGCTCCGGGGGCGAAGTGGACGTTGAACATCCGTAGCCGTGAGGGGGACGGCGGCGCCGCGATCTCGTCCAGCCATACGGTGCCGGTGAAGTTCTCGGCGGGCCCCGCCTGACTGTCCGGGCGGTTGCGAGTGATGTGCACTGCTCTTCAAATCCTCTACGGAGAAGGGGTGGTGGCAGCGAACAGGAGGGCGAGGAGGCCGCGCACGCCGGTGTCGAAGGCCGCGGCCGACCCCGAGGCGCGGGCCAGCACATAGCCGCCCTGAACCGTCGCGACGACCGTCGCCGCGATCGCCGGCGCGTCGAGCGTGGCCGCGAACTCGCCCCGCTCCTTGCCCTCTTCGAGAATCCCGGCGACGCGGTCGCGCAGCCAGTCGAGTGTCTCGGTGACGGGCGCGCGCAGTTCGTCGCTCGCGATGACGTCCGGGTCCATCGTCAGCCGTCCGACCGGACAGCCGCGCAGCACGTCGCGCTCGCGCAGCAGATATGCCTCGACGCGCTCGTACGCCGATCCTGTGCCGCCGAGCGCGCCCTCGGCCGCGGCGCGCATCTCGTCCGCCGTGCGCCTGATCGCGGCGAGCGCCAGGTCGGGCTTGCCGGCGAAGTGGTGGTACATGCTGCCCTGCCCGGCGCCCGCGTGCTGCTGGATCGCCTTGGGGCTCGTGCCGACGTAACCGCGCTCCCACAACAACTCGCGAGTGGACTCGATCAGACGCTCCGGGGTGCTCATGGAACTCACTGTACATACTAGTAGGTACAGAACGCCAGAGGCGCAGAGTCCCGCCCCCCCAGAGGTGCAGAGCCCCCCCAGAGGTACAAAGCCCCGCCCCCACGTACTCCCACCGTGGTACGCGCAGAGCCGCTGGCCGTACGACGACTCGGACCCCCTCGGCGCGCGAGTCTCGAGATATCGCACGAGACCCCGCGACCCGGCACCAGAGACACGCTCCCGAGGAGATGGACACCATGAACACCCTGGCTCACTTCGACGGCGGGCCCGGCCCGTGGATCCTGTTCTTCCCGCTCATCTGGGCGGCCGTCGTCATCGGCGGCATCACCCTCCTGCGCCGCACCGTCTGGAGGGGCCGCCGCGCACCGTGGCAACGGGACGGCGCAGAGCGGAACGTACGCGTCGACGAGAACTCGCCCATCGCCGTGCTCGGTCGCCGCTTCGCCTCCGGCGAGATCGACGAGGACGAGTACTGGCGGCGCCTTTCCGTCCTGAACGAGGAGTTCGGACGCACCTCCAAGGGCGGTGCGGCATGACCACCGCGACCGGGCACCGCAGCGGCACTGCCACCGTCGATGCCGCCCGCGTCACCGCTGCCGTAAAGATCTACGGCAGCGGCGACACCGCCGTACGGGCCCTGGACGGGGTGAGCGTCGGCTTTCCCGCCGGACGCTTCACCGCGATCATGGGCCCGTCGGGCTCGGGCAAGTCCACCCTGATGCACTGTGCCGCGGGCCTCGACACCCTCACCTCGGGGAGCGCCCACATCGGCGACACCGAACTCGGCGCGCTCGACGACCGCCGCCTCACGCTGCTGCGCCGCGACCGGATCGGCTTCGTCTTCCAGGCC
Source organism: Streptomyces sp. Je 1-332 (assembly GCF_040730185.1). Classification (NCBI taxonomy): domain Bacteria; kingdom Bacillati; phylum Actinomycetota; class Actinomycetes; order Kitasatosporales; family Streptomycetaceae; genus Streptomyces; species Streptomyces sp. Je 1-332. Next base: position 911,261 of record NZ_CP160402.1, on the reverse strand, counting down.
TTCAACCTGGTGCCGACGCTGACCGTCGCCGAGAACATCTCGCTCCCGATGGACCTCGCGGGCAAGCGTGGTGACGCAGCGTCAACCGACTGGATGGATGCGCTCATCGACGTGGTGGGGCTGCGCGACCGGCTCCACCACCGGCCCGCCGAACTCTCCGGCGGACAGCAGCAACGCGTCGCAGTGGCGCGGGCGTTCGCGGGCCGACCCGATGTCGTCTTCGCCGACGAGCCGACCGGCAACCTCGACTCGCGCTCCGGGGACGAGGTCCTGCGCCTGCTCGGCCGCGCCGTACGGCAGATGGGCCGCACCGTCGTCATGGTCACGCACGACCCGGTGGCCGCCGCCCACGCCGACGAGGTCGTCTTCCTGGCCGACGGCCGCCTCGTGGACCGGATGGCGGATCCGACCGCCGACAAGGTCCTCGACCGACTCAAGGCCTTCGATGCCAAGGGGGCACCACCGTCATGAGTTCCACCTCTGCCATGACTTCCACCTCTGCCATGACTTCCACCTCTGCCATGAGTTCCCTCCGCTCGTCCGCACGCATCAGCTTCTCCTCGCTGCGCGGCCACAAGCGGCGTTTCGCCGGTACGTTCCTCGCGGTCATGCTCGGTGTCGCCTTCCTGGCGGGCACGCTCGTCATGGGAGACACCCTGCGCGGCAGCTTCGACACGATGTTCGGCAACGCGACGAGCGGCACCGACGCCGTCGTCCGCAGTGCCGACACCCTCACCACACCCGACGACACCCAGGGCACCCGGCAGCCCGTCAGGACCTCGCTCGTCGAGAGGATCGAGCAGACCGACGGCGTCGCCGCCGCCGCGCCCAGCATCCAGGGCGCGGGCCAACTCCTCGGCAAGGACCGCAAGCCCATCGGCGGCGAAGGCCCGCCCACCCTCGCCGGCAACTGGATCGACGACAGAGAGCTGAACGCCTATCAACTGGCCGACGGCCGCGCCCCCGCCAAGCCCGGCGAGGTCGTCGTCAACCGTGGCGCCGCCGAATCCGGCGACCTGAAGATCGGCGACACGACCACGCTGCGCACACCGGACCCCGTCCAGGTGACGATCGTGGGCCTCGCGACCTTCGGCGGCGAGGACGGCATGGCGCAGACCACCTTCACCGGCATGACGCAGGCCGACGCCGAGAAGCACCTGACGCCGAAGGCCGGTGAGGCCGCTTCCATCCAGGTGCGGGCCGGGCCCGGCGTGACGCAGCAGGAACTCGTCGACGCGCTGGATCCCGTACTGCCCAAGGGAGTTGAGGCCATCACCGGCGAGGCGTCGGCGGCGGAGAACACCGAGAACATCTCCGGCCAGTTCCTGACGCTCTTCACCACCTTCCTGCTGGTCTTCTCCGGGATCGCCCTGCTCGTCGCCACCTTCAGCATCCACAACACCTTCGCGATCGTCGTCGCCCAGCGCACCCGTGAGAACGCACTCCTGCGCGCGCTCGGTGCCTCACGCCGCCAGGTCACCGCGGCCACCCTGGTCGAGGCGAGCGTGGTCGCCGTGGTCGCGTCCGTCGCGGGTCTGGCGGGCGGCATCGGGATCGCGGCCGGGCTCCAGGCGCTCTTCCCCGCCATCGGATTCCCCTTTCCCGAGGGCGACTTGGTGATCAGCGGCCTGTCGATGCTGCTGCCGCTCGCCGTCGGCATCGTGGTCTGTCTGGGCTCCGCCCTGCTGCCCGCCGTACGAGCCGGGCGCACCGCGCCCCTTGCCGCGCTGCGCGAGACCGCGGTCGACCACTCCGGGGCCTCGCGGACGCGCGCCGTCGCGGGTGCGCTCATCGCGCTCGCCGCCGTCGGGCTCTCGCTGACCGGTGTCCTCGTCGGCCCGTCCGTGTGGCTGGCAGGGACCGGGGCGGTCCTCGCGCTCGTCGCGTTCGTGGTGCTCGGCCCTGTGGCCGCCTCGCGAGCGGTACGTGTTCTCGGCGGGCCCCTGGACCGGCTGCGCGGCGTCACGGGCGGACTCGCCCGGCGCAACGCCCTGCGCAGCCCCAAGCGGACCGCCGCCACCGCCAGCGCCCTGATGATCGGCGTCGCCGTCGTCTCGCTCTTCACGGTCTTCGGCGCCTCCCTGAAGGCGACCATGGACCAGACGGTGAACCGCTCCTTCGCGGGCGACCTCGCCATCAGCACCCCCGGCTTCGGCGCCGGCGGCAGCGGACTCAGCCCCAAACTGGCCCCCGCGCTCGCCGAGCGGCCGGAGGTCGCCACCGCGGTCGGCCTCGGGAAGGGCGCCGCGGAGGTCGACGGGGAAGGGCGCGCCCTGACGGTCACCGACCCGGGTCCCTTCGCCAGGTCCTTCGACCTCGGCAAGGTCGACGGGTCCCTGGAGGGCCTTGGCACCAACGGCATCGCGATCACCCGTGCGGAGGCCGAGAAGCAGGACCTGAAGGTCGGCTCCACGACCGAGCTCGCCTTCGCCGACGGCAAGAAGACCACCTTCACCGTCCGGGCGCTGTACGGCCGGTCCGAGCTCGCGGGGGACTACGTCATCACCCGCGAGGCCTGGGCGCCGCACCGCATGCAGGACGCCGACAGCCTCGTCTCCGTCAGCTTCAAGGACGGCGTGAGCGCGGCCGACGGCAAGGCAGCGGTCTCCGAGGTGGCTCAGGAGTACGGCAATCCGGGTGTGCAGACCCGAGGTGAGTACGCACAGTCCGCGGCGGGCGGCATCGACATGATGCTCACGCTGGTCTACGCCCTGCTCGCGCTCGCGGTCCTGATCGCCCTGCTGGGCATCGCCAACACGCTGACCCTGGCGATCCACGAACGGACCCGTGAACTCGGCCTGCTGCGTGCCGTCGGGCAGACCAGGGCGCAGCTGCGGGCCATGGTCCGCTGGGAGTCGGTGCTCGTCGCCGCCTTCGGCACGGCCGGCGGCCTGGTGCTCGGCGGCTTCCTCGGCTGGGTGCTCGTCAAGGCCTCGGACGGCGCGACGAGCAGTGCCTTCGCGTTCGCGGTGCCGCCCGTGCAGCTGGCGGTGGTCGTCCTGGTGGGCCTGACGGCGGGAGCCCTCGCGGGTCTGCGTCCGGCGCGGCGGGCCGCACGCCTGGACGTGCTGCGTGCCATCGCCACCGAGTGACGTAGGACGCCCGCCGCGCGGAGCCTGTCACCGCCCGGTCAGCCGACAACGGCCGACCGGGCGGGAGCATGTCCGGGCGCGTGCCCGTCGGCGAGAGACCGCGGTCCGACGCCCAGGTCCGCGAAGGGGCCCGGGGTGGCCGCGCCGTACGCCGGGAATCCGGACGGCACCGCCGCGGCGGTCGTGGGGGCCGGGAGGGTGAACCAGACGACCTTGCCCGTGTCACCGTCGGGGCGCACCCCCCAGCTCTCGCTGACGGCGGCGACCATGGCGAGGCCGCGGCCGCAGGTCGCGAACGCCTCGGCGTCGTTGACCTCGGGCAGGCGGGGATCGTGGTCGTGCACGGAGACCGTGAGGCGGTCGAGCAGCAGCTCGATCTCCACGGTGCACGCCTTGTCCGGCTGTGCGTGCCGGTGCACGTTGGTCAGGAGCTCGGTCACACCGAGCGCGGCCTGGTCTATCAACGGATCGAGATGCCAGTAGCGCAACTGCGCCGATACGATTCTGCGTACCTGGCCGATCCGCGACGGCAGGGCCTGAAGCTCTACCGTGCAATACCTGCTTGGCTGGCTGATCACGGCTGCGACTCCCCGAATTGCGGTCCGGAAGAAGACGACGATCGGATCCAGCAGCGGCCGCGGGGTCTGCCGGCTGCTGTTCGCGGCCGGCGGGCTGGTTCGCAGCGTCATCGCCGGTGAACCCAGAGTGATGTGTGACCAGAGTGACCCAGGGGGTGCGGGCGTGCAACTCGCACCGCCCCGGGCCGGGTGCGCGACGGCTTCTCAGGCGCGTGCCCGGCGACCGCCGGCCCTGCGTACCGCGTCGATGAACCTGCGCACCGTGGGAGGCCCCGATTTGCCGGGTGCCGGATCGTGGTCGGCGAGGGTGAGCTGATAGCGCGTGCCGTTCAGTTCGGCAAGGGCGCGGTCGTCGGCGGCGAACCACGGCTTGCCGGCCCGCACCGCCTGCACCGGCGCGCTGTCGATCTCCCTGCCGTAACTGGTCAGCAGCTCGAACCTGCCGTCGGTGATACGGATTTGGCCCGCCCGGGTGAGGGAGCGCAGCCGTCGCCCGATCCGCACGCCTGTGGCCGTGAACTCCGGCTCCGCCATGACGTTCCGCCCCCTTGGGTTTCGCTGTGTCGTGCCGTACGGGAACGCCTTCCCGTACGGCGCAGTCTGCACGCATGGCAAGGCGAGCACCAGTACGTATGAAGACGTGGTCACCGGTGGTGCACGTTCCCTCCCCAGTGTGCCGCGCCGCCGTGCCCAACGGGTGCACCAGCTGTGCCTTTGAGGTGCTCAAAGGTGTGTTTATGCAGGTGAGAAGCGTGTGGAAGGTGCTTATGATCGAGGTGTCCTGCCCGCTCCGAGCGCGGCCAGGTTGACGCCAAGGAGCTGCCCGGTGAGCACCCCACAGCAGGATCGAGCCGACGAGCCGATGACCACGCTCGACGTGGACCGCAGTGACGCGGAGTACCGCTCCTGGCTCAAAGAAGCCGTACGCAAAGTGCAGGCCGATGCCAACCGTTCCGCCGACACGCACCTGTTGCGCTTCCCGCTGCCGGAACATTGGGGCATCGACCTGTATCTCAAGGACGAGTCGACCCACCCGACCGGCAGCCTCAAGCACCGCCTCGCCCGCTCGCTCTTTCTCTATGGCCTCTGCAACGGCTGGATCCGGCCAGGGCGGCCGGTCATCGAGGCCTCCAGTGGCTCGACGGCCGTCTCCGAGGCGTACTTCGCGAAGCTGATCGGGGTGCCGTTCATCGCGGTGATGCCGCGCACGACGAGCGCCGAGAAGTGCCGCCTCATCGAATTCCACGGTGGACAATGCCACTTCGTGGACGACTCACGCATGATGTACGCGGAGTCGGCCGCCCTCGCCGTCGAGACCGGCGGGCACTACATGGACCAGTTCACCTACGCGGAACGGGCGACGGACTGGCGGGGCAACAACAACATCGCCGAGTCGATCTACCAGCAGATGAGGCTGGAGCGCTACCCGGAGCCCGCGTGGATCGTCGCCACGGCAGGAACGGGCGGCACGTCGGCGACCATCGCCCGCTACGTCCACTACATGCAGCACGACACCCGGCTCTGTGTCGCCGACCCCGAGAACTCGTGCTTCTTCGACGGCTGGACCAACCACGACCCGGACGCCACCAGCGACTGCGGCTCCCGAATCGAGGGCATCGGCAGGCCGCGCATGGAGCCGAGCTTCGTGCCCGGCGCGATCGACCGCATGATGAAGGTGCCGGACGCGGCGAGCGTCGCCGCCGTGCGCGCCCTGGAGCAGGCGATCGGCCGCAAGGCGGGCGGCTCGACCGGCACCGGTCTGTGGAGCTCCTTGAAGATCGTCGCCGAGATGGTGGCCGAGGGCCGCACGGGCAGCGTCGTCACGCTCATCTGCGACCCGGGCGACCGCTATCTGGACAAGTACTACTCGGACGCGTGGCTCGCCGAGCAGGGGCTGGACATCGCGCCGTACGCGGCCGCGATCAAGTCGCTGCTCGCTACCGGTACGTGGACCTAGACGGCCCCAACTCCGCTGTGGGACTCAGGCGTTGGCAGCGGTGAGGCGCCGGTCCAAGGCGGTGACGGCGTCGCGGAAGGCGCGGCCCATGCCCGGCCTGCCGAGCTTGAGGGCGAGGCGGAACGGCGCGACGCCGTCCGCGGCGAACGTCCACTGCACGCGGGTGCCGGTCCCGGCCGGGGTGAGCCGCCACTCCTCCACCAGAGCCCGCAGACCCGGGGCGTTCGTCTCGTCGACGCGGTAGGCGTACCGCTGGGAGGCCTCGGCCGCGACGATCGTCTCCCAGAAGCGCGTGCCGCCTTTGAGCCGTACCGCGCGGCCCTTGCCGCCGTCCGCGCAGTCGATGGGTTGGCACAGCGTGACAGCCGTGAACCACTGCGGCCAGGCGGTCATGTCATCGGCGAGCGCGCGGTACACCGTCTCCGGGGAGGCGCTCACCTCGCGTGCGAAGACCAGCCGCAGCGGAGCGGTTTCGACGAACTCGAGCCCCACGGGCCTCAGTCGGCGTGCCATCGAACTCAGCCCCCAAGCGGAATCGGGTCGTTGACCGGGCACCGACACCATAGCTGGCGGGTCGTCAGATGTCTGCGGTGCTCCCGGCGTTCCCCGCCTGCCCGGCGCTCTCGCCCCGCCCAGCGGCCCCCGGCTCCTCGCGCTCGCCCGTGACCACCAGGCGCCTCAGATGCTCGGAGATCTCCACCCGCGCCTGAGTGGGCAGCCCCGCATCCGTCACCAGCGTGTCGACCTGCTCCAGGGTGGCGAACGAACTCAGGCCCACCGTGCCCCACTTGGTGTGGTCGGCGACCACGATGACCCGCCGCGCCGACTGCACCAGACGCCGGTTGGTCTCCGCCTCCGCGAGATTCGGTGTGGACAGACCGGCTTCCGCCGATATGCCGTGCACACCGAGGAAGAGCACGTCGAAGTGCAACGCTCCGATCGCCTGGTCGGCGACCGGGCCGACCAGCGAGTCCGACGGCGTGCGCACCCCGCCCGTGAGGACGACGGTGGCCGCGCCCTGACGCTGTCCCGCCGTGCGCTGCGCGGAGTGGAAGACATCCGCGACCCGCACCGAGTTCGTCACCACCGTCAGGTCCGGCACGTCCAGAAGGTGGTGGGCGAGCGCGTACGTCGTCGTGCCGCCCGAGAGCGCGATCGCCGTACCCGGCGCCACCAGGGAGGCCGCGGTGCGCGCGATGTCCTCCTTGGCGTTCAGCTCCAGGCCCGACTTGGCCTCGAAGCCCGGCTCGTGCGTGCTCGCCTCGACCACCGGCACGGCGCCGCCGTGCACCTTCTCCAGGACGCCCTGACGGGCGAGAGCGTCGAGATCGCGACGGATCGTCATGTCCGACACGCTCAGCTTGCGGGTCAGTTCGTTGACCCGGACCCCGCCCCTGCGGCGGACCTCGTCGAGGATCAAGGCGCGGCGCTGCTCCGCGAGGAGGTTCTGATTCTCACTCACGTCCGTCCCGGCCCTTCTGCCTCGTCACATCCGCCACCCCTGTCCATGGCGCTGCCTCATCCTCGCACGGGCCACCGACAGGCGGGCCACCGCCCGATTCCGTGTGCTCACCCGGAACGGGGAGATTACGTGACGGGAGGTGTGGACAGGGCCGGGAGCGGAGATCCTTGTTGCCTGACCACGCGCACGTTCGGGGGAACACGCGCACATCGGGGGTAGCGAACAGTGGCAGCAGAGCACAGAGAAGAGACGGCTCTCGAACTCCTCGTCCATGGAGTGGGGGGCACCACGCCGGAGGAGATGCTGGGCGATCCGCGGACCGTGCGGATCTCCGGTGACGAGACGGCGGCCGTGTTCCGCCGCACCGAGGACGCCGACGCGGAGAAGCGACCGGACGACTACCGCGGCAAGCCGGTCCCGGAGGCGTACGTCTGGTGCAACCTCACCTCGGGGAACGGCTCGCGGGCCCTGTGGCTCCTGCTCCTTCCGTTCATGGTGGTCAACCTCGCGCACTGGATGCGCCCCACCTCCCGGCGCCTGCGCAAGACGGTCCGGGTGTACGGCCTCCTGGTGCGGCTGACCGGACTCACCCTGACCGTCCTGCTCGTCGCCGCCGCCTGCGAGGTCGCCATCGACCTCACGGCATGGCAGTGCGCCGGCACTCCCGCGTGCTCCGCCGACCGTTCCTGGCTCGGCTTCCTCGCGACCGACGCCTCCGGAGACGGCGGCTGGTGGAGCCAGCCGGGACGCCGCCTCGCGTTCGCCGCCCTGCTGCCCGCCGCCCTCACCGGGCTGCTCTGGTACCTCTCCCACCGCACCTGGAGCGCGTACGAGTCGCAGACCCCGCTGCCCCACCAGGCCGATCCGGAGGAGGAGGCCGGGCGCACCGCGCTCGGCAAGCCCGGCTTCTGGTACGGGCGCCGCCTCGTGGCCCGTCTGCGCGCCGCGCACACGGCCGCCGGTTTTCTCACGGTGGCCGCCGCGGTCGGCACATCGGCCGCGCGGCACGACCGGCGTGCGGGAGGGCCCGTGTTGCTCGACGTCCTCGGCTGGATCCTGGACGTGACGCTCGTCCTGGGAGCGGGCGTCGTCGTCCTGGTGGTCTGGCGCAGGGGGCGCAGCGAGAACAAGATCGACCGGCACCTCGACGAGAAGCTGATCCACAGGCTCCCCCTGGTCGCGCTCACGCTGCTCGTCCTGACTCTCCTGTACGCCGGATGGTCACGCCCCGACTGGACCTCCGAGGGCAGGCTGCCGGGCAACGCGACCTTCGGGGCCATCGCCCTTGGCCAAGGCCTGCTCGTCATCGCCCTGGCGGTGGTCGCCCGCCTCCTCTACCGCACGGCACCCGACCCACGCACCGCCCTGCGCGGCTTCGCGGGCCCCGCCGTCGCGATGCTGGCCTGCGCGCTCGGCGGAGTGATGTCCGGAGGCGGCGCCCAGCGCGTCGCCGACTGGCTCGACGGCGGGGGCGAGCCCGGCTCCGGCGGCACCATCGACGGCCCGCCCGTGCTCCTGACCTGGCAGGCGTCCGTCATCCCGCCGCTCCTCGTGGTCCTTGCCGCGCTCTGCGGCTGGCTCGGCGTCCGCACCTGGCAGCGGGCACGCCGCGACCGCGCGACCATCCCGCTCGAATACCCGGGCGAGCCGAAGGACACGGCCCGCAGCCGCCGCATCGCGGGCACACGCGCACGTGCCGCCCTCACCGACCGCGCCCCGCTCCTGGTCGGCATCACTTCGGCGGTGACGCTGCTGCTCGGCGCGGGGGCGCTCGCCGGCGCCTGGATCAGCGGGGAAGTCCCCAGCGAGGCCGCCCAGGGGCTGCCCCTCTTCTTCGAAGGGGCCGCCGAGACCTCGCAGGCGCTCGGCTCCTGGCTGATCGGCTTCGGCTTCATACTGTTCGTGACGTGGGGCCGCCGCGCCTACCGCGACGCCTCCGCACGGCGCACCATCGGCATCCTGTGGGACGTCGGCACCTTCTGGCCGCGCGCCGCCCACCCCTTCGCCCCGCCCTGCTACGCCGAGCGTGCCGTCCCCGACCTCACCTGGCGCATGCACACCTGGACCCGCGCGACGCGTGCCACGGGCGGCAGGCTCGTCATCTCCGGGCACTCGCAGGGCAGCGTCCTGGCCGCCGCTGCCGCCTGGCAGCTGTGGCCGTCCGTCCGCAAGCGCGTCGCCCTCCTCACGTACGGCTCACCTCTGGAGCGGCTCTACGGACGGTGGTTCCCGGCCCACTTCGGCCCGGCCGCCCTCAGCTCCCTGCACCGCGAGGTCGACTGCTGGCGCAACCTCCACCGCACCACCGACCCCATCGGCGGGCCCGTCCGCGTCCTGCCCGACGGCGAAGGACCGCAGGTCGACCGCGACGCCCTCAAGGACCCCCTGGTCTACGGCCGCACGGAGGAACATCCGCTGCCCGCACCGATCCTGGGCCACGGCGACTACCAGGCAGATCCCGCCTTCGCCGAGGAACGCGCCAGGCTGCTCGCCCGGCTCAAGCCCGCCGTGCCCGCGCCGCGCCCGCAGACCGCCGACGGAGCTTCAGGGCCCGCCGCGACGGTCACGGCAGCTCCGGCAGATCCTCCGGATACAGCAGAGTGAGATCGTCCGTGCTCGGCTCCTCGAACTGCGCGACCCGACCCGCGTGCCGCTCCACCATCGCCTCGAACGTCTGGCGCGCGGTGCGGCCGTTGCCGAACCCCGGGCCCTTCGGAAGCACCGTGAAGTACTTAAGGAGGGCCTCGCCCGTCCCCCTGTCCAGGCGGTACTCGTGCTCGTCGGCCTGCTGCTCGACGATCCGCAGCAGCTCCTCGGGGGAGTAGTCACCGAAGGTGATGGTCCGTGAGAAGCGGGACGCCACACCGGGGTTGACCGACAGGAAGCGCTTCATCTCCGCCGTGTAGCCCGCGACGATCACCACCACTGCCTCGCGGTGGTCCTCCATCAGCTTCACCAGCGTGTCGATGGCCTCGCGGCCGAAGTCACGCCCGGAGTCCTCGGGCGAGAGGGCGTACGCCTCGTCGATGAACAGCACGCCGCCGCGGGCCCGGTCGAACGCCTCCTGCGTGCGGATCGCCGTCGACCCGATGTGCTCGCCCACCAGGTCGACCCGCGACACCTCGACCAGATGCCCGCTCTCCAGGACACCGAGCGACGCGAGGATCTCGCCGTAGAGGCGTGCCACGGTCGTCTTGCCGGTACCGGGAGAGCCCGTGAACACCAGATGGCGGCGCACGGACGCGGCCTTGAGCCCCGCGAGCTGCCTGCGCCGCCCCACCTCGATCATGTCCGTGAGGGCGCGCACCTCGCGCTTGACGCTCTCCAGACCGACCAGGGTGTCGAGTTCACCGAGCACGTCCTTCGAGGAACGGGACGGCGGCTCGGGGGCCGCGGTCTTCGCGGGCGCCTGGTCCGCGCCCTGGCCGGGGATCGCGCCGAGCAACCCCACGGTCTGCGTGGCCGTCTGCGGGGCCGCCTCCCGCGCCGTGGTGGCCGCCGTCCGTGCTCCGCCGCTCTCGTCGCTGGTGCAGTCCTCGACCAGTGGGCCGTCCTCGGCGAACTCGAAGCCGCCGCGCGCGCACCGCTCCGTACGGCACTTCTTCAGCGTCGTACGGCAGCCGTCGATGACGTGGAAGCCGTAGCCACCGCTGTCGTTCACGCGGCAGCCGTGCAGGCTGCCACGGCCGCCCGCGGAGACGTAGAAACCCGCCTCCGCGGGTGAAGTGACCGTGCAGCGCTCGATGGTGGGGTCGGCGCCCTTGGTGACGATGACGCCCGTCTGGACGCCGTCGACCGTGCAGTTGGCCAGGTTGCCGCCGCTGCCGTGGTCGCGGAACCACGCGCCGGTGGCGGCATCGCGGATGCGGCAGTCGTCCAGCTGCGCCGTCGCGCCGTCACTCACGGACACCGCCGTGTTGCGCACCTGCGAGAGATCGCTGTCGACGACGTCGGCGCGCGAGCCGCGGTCGAGGACGAACAGCGCGTCCGGCACGTCGTGCACCCGGCAGGACTCCAGGACGACCGTCGCGCCGTCACTGACCCACACCGCGGGATAGTCGCCCGTGCTGTCGTGGATCTCGCACTGGTTGGCGTCCACACGCGTGCCCGGGTCCCAGACCGACAGGCCGTTGCGCCCGAACTGCCGCACGGTGGAACGCGTCAGGGTCAGGACCGAACGGGAACGCAGATCGATCGCGTTCTCCGGGATGTCGTGGATGCGGCAGTCGGCGAGCGTGAGGACGGCGTCCGTGTCGAGCGTGACGCCGTCGGACGTCGTGCGGTGCACGTCGCAGTCCGTCAGGTGCGCCGCGGCCCGGCCGGTGATCTGCACGCCCGAGCCCTTGACCTCGTACACCTCGCAGCCGATCGCCTCGAGCCCCGAGTGCTCACCGGTCACCGAGAGCCCCGCGCCGGACGCGTGATGCACCCGGCAGCGTTCGAGACGGGGATGCGCGCCGCCGCGCACCGCGACGCCCGACTGCCCGGCCGAGACGACCTCGCACTCCTCGAAGACACCGCCCCCTCCGTCGAGCACGGCGATGCCGATGCCGCCGGGATTGTCGACCGTGCAGCGCCGCACGGTCGGGCGGGCCCCGCCGCGCACTTCGATGCCGGCCGCGGACCGCGTCACCACGCGTACGTCGACGAGTTCGGGCGCCCCGTCCTCGACGAGCAGCGCGGGCGCGGCCGAGTCCTGTCCCTCCACGTGCAGGTCCTGCACCACGGCGGACGACCGGACGGTGAGCGGCACGCCGTCCGACGGCGCGATGCGGACGGAGCCGGGGGAGCCCTCGGGGCCGCGCAGCGTCACCGCCCGTTGGACGACGAGGTTCTCGCGGTACGTGCCGGGGGCGATGGTGAGGACGTCACCGTCGCTCGCGGCCTCCAAGGCGGCAGCGAGCGATACGTACTCACCCGTGCGGCGCCGCCACCGCGAGGTGCCGGTGTGCGTCACCTGGACCGTGCCCTGTGCCATGGAGTTGCTCTGCCCCCACCTTGTCGTACGCGGGACCTCACGACCTCGCGCAAGGCGCCGAAGAGTTCGGCCGGTCCACCGTAGCGCGCGCGGCGAGGGCGAGTTGACCCGATCGCCAGGCTCTCACCTGGTCATCGCCGGTCTCTCACCGGCCTCGGGAGCAGGCTTCGGCGCCTCGACCGGTGCTTCATGAGCCGGTGCCGGTGCGTCCCCAGTCCGGCCCCGCCTTGTCCCAGGCCTGGTCCCAGCGGTCGTAGCGCCGCAGGACGATCCGCCAGACGACCAGTCGCCTGGCCCCTTCGACGAGTCCGGCGACCGCCACGGCGGCGCCTATTCCGGCCAGTGCCGCATGCGTGCTAGCGGTCGCGTCGTCCAGCGGGCGGCCCACCACCTGGCCGCGCTCGTCCGTCCAGAGCCGGAAGCGGTCGCCCGGGTCGGGGGAGCGGAGGGAGGCGAACACCGTGCCGGAGTGCGCGGTGCCGTCCGGAGCGGTCCATTCGGCGAGCACACGGCTGTGCCTGTCGCGCGCCGACGACGTCTCGGGGTCGGGGTCGATCGGGGGTCCCGACACCTTCTTGACCACCGTGCCGATGACTTCGTGCCGCACCTCGTGCTGTTCGCGCACCGACTGCTGCAGCGTGTCCCGTGAGGCACCGCCGATCGCGAGGCCGGCCAGCGGCGCGGCGGCGGCGATGAGCAGCACGGCCGCACAGGCCACCCAGGCTTCGACGAGGTCGGTCCTGCGGCGCAGCGGATTGTGCCGCCAACGCCAGAGTCCCACGAGTGCTCGCACGGTCCTGCACCCCCTTCCGCCTTCCGCGTCCGTCATAACCGCGTACGGCACGGATCACGCGTCGACGGGGAGAAGAGAGAGGCACATCACCCTTCTCATCCTCGCTCAACGTCCGTGCCGTGGCTTCGAGTTCCCGGGCTGCGGACCTTCAATCGAGGACGGTGAACGGGTCGCCGATCCGGACCGATCCGGTCGTTTCCGGCACCAGATTCTGGCCGAAGACCAGCTGGTCCCCGAAGCGGCGGTGCTTGGCGAGCGTGCGCAGCGGCTCCTTGCCCCGCTCCGCGCTGCGCTGGTCGGTGGTGGTCACCACGCAGCGCCCGCACTTCTTGACCACGCGGAAGGTGACATCGCCGATCGCGACGCGCGACCAGTCGTCCTCGGCCCAGGGCGCCGTCCCGTCCACGACCACATTCGGCCGGAAACGGTTCATGGGGAGCGGCCCCTCGTCGGAGTGATCGCCCTGCGCGATGAGCGAGTTCAAAGCGTCGAGGGAGGAAAGCGTGGTCAGGAGCAGGGGATAACCGTCGGCGAAGGAGACGGTCTCGCCTTCGAGGGAGTACGCGGGATCGATGGGGCGCCGGGTGGCGGGGTCGTCGAGGTGGACGAGCCGGACGTCGGTGTCCAGATAGGCGCTGAACCACGCGTGCGCCGCCGCGTCGGCGGGCACCGCCTCGACCTTGTCCTTCCAGATCTCCACCGTGAGGGTCTCGCCGGAGGGCGGCACGGCGACCGTCAGCGGCTCAAGGCCGGGCGCGGACAAGCGTATGCCGCCGCCGGGCAGGAGCTCGGCGGCGGCCAACGCCAGCCTCGGATGCGGCCGTTGCGTGATGAGTCGCCCCGCGCTGTCGACCAGCATCCACCGTCGGTCACCCGCGAGCCCCCAGGGCTCGACGACGGCCTCACGCGGAGCGTGTCCCCCGACCGCCTTGAGCGGGTAGTAGTGGATCGAGTGCAGCGCTGGATTCGGCATGCCGCCATCCTGCCAGCAGCCACTGACAGGAACGCATGCGGGCGAATCAGTAGCCGCGGTAGGGGCGGTTGTACGGGTCCTCGTACGTCGCCGGGGCGGGGCGGGGCGCCGCGGGGCGCATGGCCTCGTAGCCCGTACCGGCCGGGGGGCGCTGTTGTTGCTGCTGCTGGGGGCCCGGGTAGCCGCGCGGAGCCGATGGCTGCTGCGGGATGTACGGCGCGGGCGCCTGCTGCAGCGGTGCGGGCTGCTGCGCGTAGCCGTACGAGGGGTTGTGGTGGGACGGGGCCGCGGGCAGCGCGGGCAGCGCCGACTGCAGCGCGGGCAGGTGACTGCCCGTGTCGTACGCGGAGGGGACCCGGATCGGGGCGATCTGAGGAGTACCCCGCTCGGCGACAAGGGAGTCGTAGATCGGAGTGTCCGGGAAGGACGGCGCGGAGTAGTAACCGCCGCCATAGGTGGAGCGGGGGGAGGTCATGACACATAAGTTAAGCCCTTGATGTGCTGGTTGGGGAGACCGATAAGAGGGTTGTTTTACGTGCCGGTAGTGACCTGGAGTCCCCAATGCGAGCGAACTTAGGAAAAATCGGTCGCGCGGCGGCGTAGGAATCCTGTAAAAGCCAAGCTCCGTACGGGTTACCGGCAGTCGACGCACGGTTGACGGGAAGGCCGTGCGACGGGGTGTCGTCGATGGACATGGGCCTCTCAGGGGTCCGGGTAATAGGTTGGTCAGGAACGGGACGGCGGTCCGGCCGGAAGTGGCGGCTTGCGATGCGAACTTGTGATGCGAACTTGTGATGGGGGCGGACATGACAATGCCTAAAGGATCGAATGTTCCCGTGCCGGCACCTGCCGTGCGGGTCGAATTGGGGTGGGCTTCAGGAGCCGGGGTGCCGGACGCCGACGCGTCGGCCCTGCTGCTCGCCACGTCCGGGAAGGTCCGCTCGGACGACGACTTCGTCTTCTACAACCAGGCGGTCCACTCCTCCGGAGCGGTGCGCCACGAGGGCAAGAAGGCCGAGGGCGGCCGGGTGACCGACGCGCTCGTGGTGGACCTCGCGCGCGTGGAGCCCGCCGTCGAGACCGTGGTGCTCGCCGCCTCGACGGACGGCGGCACCTTCGGGCAGGTCCCCGGCCTCTCCATCCGGGTGGTCGACGCGGCGAGCGGCGCGGAGATCGCGCGTTACGACAGCGAGGACGCGACCGTGGAGACGGCGTTCGTCCTCGGCGAGCTCTACCGCCGCCAGGGCGCGTGGAAGTTCCGCGCCGTCGGGCAGGGGTACGGCAGCGGACTGCAGGGGCTGGCCACCGACTACGGCATCTCGGTGGACGAACCGCAGCAGGCGCCGGCGCCCGCCCCCGCCGCGGTACAGCCTCCCCCGGCTCCCGCGACCCCGGTTCAGGCCCCGCCGCCGCCACCCCAGGCGCCCGCCGCCGCTCCCGCGGGCCAGCCCGTGCGCCTCACCAAGGTCACGCTCACCAAGGACGCGCCGTCCGTCTCGCTCACCAAGCAGGGCGGCACATCCGGAGCGATGCGCGTGAACCTCAACTGGGAGGTGCGCAAGCAGTTCAAGGGCTGGGCCAGCAAGCTCGGCCGTGCCGTGGCGATGCACGCGGACCTCGACCTCGACCTGTGCGCCCTGTACGAACTCGCCGACGGCCGCAAGGGCGTCGTCCAGGCGCTCGGCAACGCCTTCGGATCCCTCGACCAGCCCCCGTACCTGCTGCTCGACGGCGACGACCGCACCGGAGCCGTGTCCAGCGGCGAGAACCTCACGGTCAATCTCGACCACATCAAGGACTTCAAGCGCATCGTCATCTTCGTGACGATCTACGAAGGAGCGCGCAGCTTCGCCGACCTGAACGCCACGGTCACCCTGCAGCCGCAGCACGGCGCCTCCATCGACTTCTCGCTGGACGAGTGCACGGTGCCGTCCACGGTGTGCGCGCTCGCGCTGATCACCAACAACAACGGCGACCTCTTCGTCCAGCGCGAGGCCCGCTACCTCGTGCCCGAGCGGGGCGTGAGCCCGCAGCGCACGATCGACTACGCGTACAACTGGGGCATGAACTGGACGCCCGGCAGGAAGTAGCCGCCTTCGAGGGGGCGCTCAGCGCTGTTCGGGAGCCGGGTCGGGGCGGGTGTACGTCCGCCCCTTCCACGCCGCTCCGCGCCCCCTGTAGTGCTGCACCGCCGAATCGACCGTCATGAGGAGATAGAGGAAAGCGGTGAACGGCAGCAGGGGAGCGAGCCAGAGAGTCTGCCGGTAGTAGCGCAGCATCGGGATGTACGTCGCCGTCATCACGCACCACGCGGCCCCGCCGAGCGCGGCGGGCACCGCGCGGCCGGTGAGCAGACCGCCGAGCAGCACGGCCGGGGGCGCCAGATAGATCAGGGCGAGCCCCAGGACCGTACCGAGCAGGATCAGGGGACTGTGGCGCAGTTGGGCGTAGGCGCTGCGCGAGACCATCCGCCAGAGGTCGCCGAGCCCGGGGTAGGGGCGCACGCTGTCCACGCGCTCCGCGAGGCCCAGCCAGATGCGGCCGCCCGAGCGCTTCACCGCCCTGGCGAGCGTCACGTCGTCGATCACCGCGTGCCGGATGGAGTCCGGGATTCCCGCGCGCTCGGCGGCGGCCGTGCTCACCAGGACGCAGCCACCGGCCGCCGCGGCCGTGCGCGAACCCCGTTCGGCGATCCAGCGGAACGGATACAGCTGCGCGAAGAAGTACACGAACGCCGGGACGACCAGCCTCTCCCACACGGTCGCGACACGCAGCCGCGCCATCTGCGAGACAAGTTCAAAGCCGGCCGTCTCCGCCGCCGCGACCAACTCCCGCAGACTGTCCGGCTCATGGGCGATGTCCGCGTCCGTGAGCAGCAGATACCGCGGCTCACGCGCGCGTGCCAGGGCGATTCCGTGGCGCACGGCCCACAGCTTGCCGGTCCAGCCCGGCGGCGGCTCACCCGGCGAACCGACGGTCAGCGGCAGGCCGCCGTGCCGGTCGGCAAGGGACCGGGCCAGTGTCCCGGTGCCGTCCGAACTCCCGTCGTCGACAAGGAAGATCTCGGCCTGCCCCGGATAGTCCTGCGCGAGGAGCGAGGGCAGGCTGTCCGGCAGCACGGCGGCCTCGTCACGAGCGGGGACGACGACGCAGACCGACGGCCAGACATCCGGGTCGCGGCGCGGCGGCAGACGCAGATCCGTGCGCCAGAAGAAGCCCTGCCCCAACAGCAGCCACAGCCAGGCGGCAAGCGATGCGGCGGCGGTCCACACAACGGCGCTCATCCGCCGCAGTCTGCCCCACACCACCGGGCGCCGCAGGCCCATCGACTATGGTGACCGGGTGAAGATCGCGCTCATTGACTCCGGTATCGGCCTGCTGCCCGCCGCGGTGGCGGTACGTCGGCTGCGGCCGGACGCCGATCTTGTCCTCTCGTCGGACCCCGACGGACTGCCCTGGGGGCCGCGCACCGCCGAGGACGTCACGGAGCGCTCGCTCGCCATCGCCGAGGCGGCCGCCGCGCACCGGCCCGACGCACTGATCGTGGCCTGCAACACCTCTTCGGTCTCCGCCCTGCCCGCCCTGCGCGCCCGGTTCGAGCCGGAGCTGCCGATCATCGGGACCGTACCGGCGATCAAGCCGGCCGCTGCGGGCGGCGGCCCCATCGCCATCTGGGCCACCCCCGCCACCACCGGAAGCCCCTACCAGCGCGGTCTGATCGAGGAGTTCGCCGGTGGCGTCGGCGTCACCGAGGTGCCCTGCCCCGGCCTCGCGGACGCCGTGCAGTCCGCCGACGAGGCGGCCATCGACCGGGCGGTCGCCGCTGCGGCTGCCCTCACTCCGCGTGATGTAAGGGCCGTGGTCCTGGGCTGCACCCATTACGAGCTGGTGGGGGAGCGCATCCGCGCCGCCCTCCAGCAGCCCGGACTCCCGCCTCTCGTCCTGCACGGCTCGGCCGGAGCGGTGGCCGCCCAGGCACTGCGCAGGGCCGGGCAGCTTCCCGGCACCGGCACGGAAAGCGCCGGCGCGGAAGGCGGCCTGACGGTGATCCTGAGCGGCCGCGCTGCCGAGCTGCCCCTCGCCGCCCACACGTACGCCGAAGGCAGGCTGCTCGCGGCGGCGGCTCCCGCCCGCTGAGGCCCCGCCCCGCCCCGCGTACAGAGCGGCCCCGCCCGTACAACCGGAGTGGTGACGCTCCGCGATGCCGTGCCTTCCCTCCGGAACGTCGGTACTCTCTTTCGCATGAGGGACCACACTCACGGTGAGCGGGGCAGCACAGAGGCCCTGCCGGAAGTCTGGACCGGAAGCGCGACCAACCGCGTGCAGTGGCTGCTGGCGCTCGCCGGCGCCCTGTGCCTGGCGCTGGGGATCGAGCTGGCCGTCGACAACATGTGGACGACCGGGATCGCGGCCCTCGCCATGTCGGTCGTGGGGTGCATCGCCGCCGGACTGCTGATCCTCTTCGGCACCCTCGCCTTCGTCCATGTCGCCGTGAAGGTCGACAAGGACTGCCTGGAAGTCCGCTGCGGGCACATGGGCGTGCCGCGCCGCCGCATCCTCCTCTCCCACGTGGTGAGGGCCGAGTTCGCGCAGGTCGTCTGCCCCAGACAGTGGGGCGGCTGGGGCTACCGCTCGCGGCCCGACATCGGCACGGCCGTCGTGGTCAGGCGCGGTGAGGGCCTCGTCCTCAGCCTGGGCGACGGCCGCAAGTTCACGGTCACCGTCGACGACGCCGAAGCGGCCGTCCGGTTCATCCGCCGCCGTCTGTCCACGGTGCGGAGCCCGGCGGCCTGACCTGCGCCTGTTCGTCGCCCAGCGGACGCGCGGTGGCGATACCCGCGAGATAGCCCGCGCCCGTCGTCACCGCCGTGAGGCTCAGCGCGTTGCCGACCGAGGCCACGGAGGCCAGCGCCGTCAGGGCCGCGCCCGCCGAGAGAACGACCTGGGTGGAGCGCGGTGAGCGGTACAGGGCATACAGAAGCCAGCAGAAGACCGCCGCGAGGAGTCCCACGCCCACCAGACCCTGCTCGGCAGCCTGCTGCAACAGCGCGGAATGGGGCTTGCCGTCGGCAAGGAGATGCTCGGCCACCGTGGGGCTCGCGTCGGCGAACCGGCCGGGGCCCACCCCGAGCGCCGGTTCCTGGCCCGAGAGCGCGAGCGCGTCCTGCCACAGCTGGACCCGGTGCCCGTCGAGCTGCCCCTCCAGAGACGCGCTCAGCCCCTCCGGAAGTACGTCGTCGGCGATCGCCCACGTCAGTGCGGTCACCACAGCCGTCGCCAGAGCGAGGCCCGCGAGACCGAACACCCTGCGCCGCATCAGCGCGGTCGCCAGCGAACACAGCAGGATCCCGGCACACGCCACCAGACCGGCCACCGAACCGAGCACCGCGGCGGCCACCATCACCCCCACGGCCAGGAGCCGCATCGCGAGCCGCGCCGAGGGACCGCGGGCCGCCCATGCCGCGGAGCAGGCCGCCCCCGAAGCCAGGATCAGAAGCGCGGCCGTGGCGCCGGTGTGGCCGAGCGGCGCCGCGCTGACGGGATCCGGCGAGAGCTGCGGGGCCGCCGCCGCGAGGCCCACCCCGACCAGCGCACCGGCGCAGGGCGCGGCGACCGGCAGCAGCGCACCGCAGATCCGCCCGCCCGCGTACCCCGCGGCCACGGCCAGCACCGCGAGGAGCACCCCCTCGGGACGGCCGCCGTGCACTCCCGCTGTGATCAAGGTCCAGGCCGCGCACACGCCGAGCAGCGCGCAGCCGGTCGCGTCGGACGCGCTGCGCCGCTCGTACGTTCCTGATGGCCCCGCCGTCGCGGCCGTCCCCGCTGTCCCCACCCCGTCGCCCCCCGACGTTTGACGGGCCCCGAACGCTGTGGCTCGATCCGGCCGCAGGTCAGGGACTCGGGCACACCGTAGTCGCTGGGACCGTGAGATGTGGACATCTTGCGCAGGAACGATCCGTCGATCGTTTGGCCGAAGCCTACGGCGACCGGCGGCTGGCGACCGGCGACCGGCGCCCGCGGTGGCGGGCGAAGCACCGGCGGCCGGGTACGACCGTCCTGTCTCCGTCCACGTGGCGCGCCGTAGACTCCCCGAGTGACCGCCACCACCACCTCCGTAGACGAGTCGGAGCAGCTCGGACCGCAGCCCGCGCCCCCGTCGCGCGGGGCCCGCTTCCTGCGAGCGCTCGTCCCGGCCGCCGCGGCGGCACTCTCCGGAGTGCTGCTCTACGTCAGCTTTCCGCCACGCACCCTGTGGTGGCTCGCCCTGCCGGCTTTCGCGGTGTTCGCGTGGTGTCTGCACGGCCGTAGCTGGAAGGCGGGCCTCGGACTCGGCTATCTCTTCGGCCTCGGCTTCCTGCTGCCGCTCCTGGTGTGGACCGGAGTGGAGGTGGGGCCAGGGCCCTGGCTTGCGCTCGCCGCCATCGAAGCGATGTTCGTCGCCCTCGTCGGAGCCGGCATCACGTCCGTCTCCCGGCTGCCCGGATATCCGCTCTGGGCCGCCGCCCTCTGGATCGCGGGGGAGGCGGCACGCGCGCGCGTGCCCTTCAGTGGATTCCCCTGGGGGAAGATCGCCTTCGGGCAGGCGGACGGTGTCTTCCTGCCGCTCGCCGCGCTCGGTGGCACCCCGGTGCTCGGGTTCGCGGTGGTCCTGTGCGGCTTCGGCCTGTACGAGATCGTCCGGCTGGCGTACGCCGCCCGCGGCACCCGCGTCGTACGCCGCGGCGCCGCGGCCGCGGCCCTGCTCAGCGTGCTCGTCCCGGTCACCGGCGCCTTCGCGGCGCGCCCGCTCGTCAGCGACGACGCCGAGGACGGCACCGCGACCGTCGCCGCCATCCAGGGCAACGTCCCGCAGGCCGGCCTGGAGTTCAACGCCCAGCGTCGCGCCGTCCTCGACCACCACGTGCGCGAGACCGAACGGCTCGCGGACCGGGTGAAGGCGGGCAAGGCGAAGCAGCCCGACTTCGTCCTGTGGCCGGAGAACTCCTCCGACATCGACCCGTTCACCAACCCCGACGCCCGCGACGCCATCGAGCGCGCGGTCAAGGCGATCGGCGCCCCCATCTCGGTGGGCGGAGTCGTCGAGACCAAGGAGGGCAAGCTCTTCAACGAGCAGATCCTCTGGGACCCGGAGAAGGGCCCCACGGACACCTACGACAAGCGGCAGATCCAGCCCTTCGGCGAGTACATCCCGCTGCGCGGCATCGTCGGCTTCTTCAGCAGCGACGTCGGCATGGTGCGCCAGGACTTCAGCCGCGGTGCACAGCCCGGTGTCTTCACCATGGCGGGCACGAAGGTGGGCCTCGCCACCTGTTACGAGGCGGCCTTCGACTGGGCCGTGCGCGACACCGTCACCCATGGCGCGCAGCTGATCTCCGTACCCAGCAACAACGCGACGTTCGACCGCAGCGAGATGACCCACCAGCAGCTGGCCATGTCGCGGATCCGCGCCGTCGAGCACAGCCGCACGGTCACCGTCCCGGTGACCAGCGGCGTCAGCGCGATCATCATGCCGGACGGCCACGTCTCGCAGAAGACGAAGTGGTTCACCGCCGACTCACTCGTCGAGGAGGTGCCGCTGCGCTCGTCGCAGACCCCGGCCACCCGGCTCGGCGTCCTGCCCGAGGGCATCCTCGTGCTGATCGCCGCGGGCGGTCTCGGCTGGGCGGTGACGGGCGCCGTACGGGCCGGGCGCACCCGTCAGGCCCGTTAGGGTCGACGGCATGGCAACTCCTGACTTCATCCGCACGATCCGGGCCGACGCCGGCCAGCAGCTGTTGTGGCTCCCCGGGGTCACCGCCATCGTCTTCGACGACGAGGGCAGAGTGCTCCTCGGGCGGCGCTCCGACAACGGCAAGTGGTCGGTCATCGGCGGCATCCCGGACCCGGGGGAGCAGCCCGCCGCGTGCGCCGTGCGCGAGGTCTTCGAGGAGACCGCGGTGACCTGCGTGCCCGAGCGCGTCGTGCTCGTCGAGGCCCTGGAGCCGGTGACGTACCCGAACGGCGACACCTGCCAGTTCATGGACATCACCGTGCGCTGCCGCGCCACCGGCGGTGAGGCCCGCGTCAACGACGACGAGTCACTCGAAGTGGGCTGGTTCGCCGTCGACCAGCTGCCCGACCTGCACGAGTTCGGGGTCTTCAGGATCAAGCAGGCCATGGCGGAGGAACAGCCCACCTGGTTCGACCGCTCCTGATTCCAGTCGGCACGGGCCGTCGGGGGTCCTGTCGAAAGTGTTGTACACGTGTACCTCGGGTGATTCACTGCGCCAATGCCTCTCCGCAGAAGCCTCGTTGCCGGCGGCGCTGCCGCTGCCCTGATGTTCCCGACGTCCCTCCCGGCGGCTTTCGCCGCCGACCGTGACGGCCCCCTCGCCCCGTCGTGCAGCTGGAGCGAGCGCGGCTATCGCTACGGCAACTCCGCCTATCCCGAGACCGCCGCCCGTTACTGGGTACTGCGGTTCAAGAAACAGGACGGACTCACCATCCGTATCAACGGCCGCTACCCCGACGCCCGTTACAGCTCTGTCAACGTCTACGACTCCACCGCGTCCAGCTTCACCGCGAACGGCGTCAGCTCGGGGATCACCGACCACCGCATCGCCCCCGACCCTGGAAGCCGCAACCCGTGGCGTGAACGCGCGGCGCACGGCGGCAAGTTCACCGTGCGCGTCACGGACTCGGCCCGCCGAGACACCCCCAACACCGTGCCCATGGCCCCCACCGGAACTCCCGAGCTGTCGGAGGGGTCGGTCCTGTTCCGCACCTACCGCGACTCTTCCCCGGTGGACCTGCCCGAGGTGACCTTCGAGAAGAACGGCGAGAGCGTCGTGCTGCCGCTGTGCGAAGACGCCAACGCGCCCGCGACACCCACCCGCGCCGCGGCCGGGACGACCGGCACCGCCGCAGCCGCTGGTGCGGACACCTCCGAGCCCGCCGTCGCCTTCCGCCGCAAGTCCGGAGCGAATCTCTACCCCAACGCCGACGCCGCCTATGTGTCCGCCGAGTTCACCCCACCCGGCCCCGGCCGGGTACTGCTCGTGCGCGGCAAGGCGCCCACGACCGTGCGCGCCGACCACCCGCGCCCCTGGCCGACCGCGCACCGCACCGACGTGCGCTACTGGTCGCTGTGCGACAACGTCGTCATGCCGCCAGGCCCCGTCGTCGTCAACCCGCTGCCGGACGGCACCGTCTCGACCGGCTGCCGCAACGACAAGCAGGTCAAGGTCGCACCGGACTCCACGTACACCTTCGTCATCGGCGCGGAGACACAGCGGAGCCGGATCGAGGAGATACCCGGAGCCACCTTCCTGCCGGTCTCCACGGCCCACCACGACACCACCCACCTCCTGGTGATGCGCCACCTCATCCCCGGCGCCCACTTCCGGCACGCCGTACAGAACGTGCCCGTCGACAGCACGCCCGCCGCCGCGCGCAAGGTCATGGGGGCCTATTACCCGACAGCCGCCTACTGCTCCCTCGACCGGCTCACCGCAAAGGGTCTCGGAAGGGGGTGCCGCGGAGGGCACTGACGGGCCGAACCGCGGCTGGGGCCGGGCGCGATCAGGCAGCTATCCTGCGCTGATCGACGCCCGTGCGCCTGTCGGTGCGACGGGCGCACCCAGCAGAGGAGTTGGCGGACATGACGGATGCGGCGCGGCCGACCAGCGCGGATGTCGCGCGCGTGGCCGGTGTCTCACGCGCCACCGTCTCCCGTGTCGTCAACGGCACCGCCGGAAAGACCGTGAAGGTCGAGACACGTCGCCGCGTACTCGACGCGGTGCGGACCCTCGGCTACACACCGCACGCCTTCGCCAGTTCCCTGCGGGCGGGGCGGTCCCAACTCGTCCTGATGCCCCTGATGAGAGTCCCGCTCGGCCATGCCGTCGACCAGCTCGTCGAGCATCTCTCCCGGGACCTGGCCGAGCGGGGGCTGCGTCTGCTGATCGACGCCGAGCGGTCGCTTCCGCCGGCCGAGGCGGCCCGCGCCTGGGCCGAGTACCGGCCCGCCGCCGTCATCGGCGGGCCCGCGACCTGTCCACCGGAGGCCGTGCGCATCCTGCGGGGCGCGGGCGTGGACACGATCCTGCTGCTCGACAACAGCCGGCGCCGCGACGTGACCGTCCTGGGATTCCACGACGGCGCGGTCGCCACGGTCGCCGCCCAGTACCTCGTCGACGCCGGACACCGCAGGATCGCCTGTCTCGTCCCCGACGGCCCCTTCGCACAGCTGGCCGGCCGGCGCCTCGCGCGCGCACAGGAAGTGGCCGCGGCCGTGGGGGCCACCGTGGAACCCGTGCCCTGTGCGTTCGACCTCGACAGCCTGCGCGCGGTGGCCTCCGACTGGCGTAGGTCCGCTTCGGACCGCCGGCCCACCGGCGTCTTCGCGTACAACGACGACTTCGCCCTGCTGCTCGTACAGGCCCTCCAGGAGGCCGGATTCCGCGTCCCCGGCGACATCGCCGTGGTCGGGGCCGGTAACCACCCTCTGGGCGCGCAACTCCATCCCCGCCTGACCACCGCCCACTTCGACGCGCGCAAGGTCAGCGCGGCCGTCGGCGAGGGGATCGCACATCTCCTGGCGGACGAGGCACTGCCCCGCTCCACCCGCAGGGCCATGGTCCCGGTGCTCACCCGGCGTGATTCCGCCTAGCCGCCCGGCTCAGGACGCCTTGATCATGTCGGCGCACTTCTCGCCGATCATCATGGTGGTGATGCACGGGTTGACCGCGGGCAGGAACGGCATGACCGACGCGTCGGCGACGCGGAGCCCGCTGACTCCCTTGACCCGCAGTTCGGGGTCGAGCGGCGAGTCCGTGTCGTCCGTCGCCCCCATCCGCACGGTGCCAGCCGGGTGGTAGACGGTGTTGTGGGTCTGGCGGATGTAGGCGAAGAGTTCGTCGTCGGTCGTGGCCTGCGGTCCCGGGGCGAGTTCGGTGCCCGCCCAGTTCGCCATCGGGGCCTGCGCCGCGATCTCCCGGGCGAGCCTGAGGCCGTACGTCATCACGCGGATGTCGTGCTCGTGCGTGAAGTAGCGCGGGTCGACCATCGGCTTGTCGCGGAAGTCACGGGTGCGCAGCCGGACCGTGCCCATGGAGCGGGCCCGGGTGACGTTCGGGGTGAGGCAGAAGGCGTTGTCGGTGGTCGGGTAGCCGCGCCGGTAGGTGTTCATGTCGAAGGGCACCGAGCCGTAGTGGAACATCAGGTCCGGGCGGTCGAGGCCCGGTTCGGTGTCCGCGAAGATGCCGATCTCCCACCACTGGGTGGAGGAGGTGACCATCGGCTGCTTCGCCTCCCACATGATCACGCCCTCGGGGTGGTCCTGGAGGTGCGCGCCGACCCCGGGGGAGTCCACCCGCACGTCCACGCCGCACTCCCGCAGATGCCCGGCGGGGCCGATCCCCGACAGCATCAGGAGCTTCGGCGAGTCGATGGCACCGCAGGACACGATCACCTCGCGGCGCGCCGCGACGCTGCCGCTGTGGATGGTGTCGGGCTGCAGGTACTCGACGCCCGTGCATCGGCGGTTGTCGTCGAACAGCAACTGCCTTGCCTGGAGGCCCGTGCGTACCTCGAGGTTCGGCCGCTTGCCCAGGATCGGGTGCAGATACGACACCGAAGCGGACGAACGGGTGCCGTCCGGGCGGGAGTTGATCTGGAACCAGTGGGCGCCGCGCACCACCGTCCTACCGGTGTTGAACGGCGTGGTGGGGATTCCCGCCGCCGCGCACGCCTCCAACAGGGCGGAACCGCACGGGTCGTTCGGCGGGACGTTCATGATGTTCACCGGGCCGGAGCGGCCGTGGTGGTCGCCGGGCGCCTCGTTGGTCTCCAGGCGCTGGTAGAGGGGGAAGCAGTCCGCCGCGCTCCAGCCCGTACAGCCGAGCGAGCCCCACTCGTCGAGGTCCTCGGCAGGGGCCCAGAAGGCGATGCAGGAGTTGTGCGACGAGCAGCCGCCGAGCACCTTGGCGCGGGCGTGCCGCATGAAGCTGTTGCCGTTCTCCTGCGGCTCCACCGGGTAGTCCCAGTCGTAGCCGGACTCCAACAGGGCCATCCACCGGTCCAGTTGCAGGACGTTGTCGTCGCCGACGTCGGAAGGCCCCGCCTCCAGTACGCAGACGCTGACGTCCGGGTCCTCGGTCAGCCGCGCGGCGACCACGGCGCCTGCCGTGCCGCCGCCGACCACCACGTAGTCGAACTCGGCCTGGGGACTCTCAGCGGGCATGACGGCTCCAGATCAGAGGGGTTCAGGGGGCGGCCGGCGGTGACGGCGGAGAGGTGGGGTCGGCGGCCTGCTCGAAGCGGTGCTCGGCGAGCACGCCCGTCTTGTGCCGCTGCACGAACCAGTAGTAGGCGAAGCCGCCGAGGGCCACGATGCCGATGAAGAGGAACGCACCCCAGCGCAGGTACCAGTGCTGCGGCCCTGTCGCGTTGTAGACCTCCGCGCGGGGCCAGGCGAGGTTGATGGACATGGCCAGGCCCCAGAGCACGGCGAGGACGTTGATGGGCAGGCCGAACCTGCCCAGCGAGAACTTCCCCTCCTTGGGCTGCCACTGGCCGCGGAACCGCTTGATCAGCATGGGTACGGTGACCAGCAGATAGGCCACGTAGATCATGATGATCGCGATGCTCGTGACCACCGAGAAGATCTGCGGTTGGTTGATGTTGATCACCAGGATGACGACACCCACCACACCGATCAGGACAGCCGGTACCACTGGGGTCTGGAAGCGAGGGCTGACCTTGGCGAGGTGCGTGCCCGCCGGCAGGTTGTTGTCCCGCGCCATGGCGAACATGAGCCGGATACCGGCGGCCTGCACGGCCAGGACGCACACGGTGATGGCGACCACCACGCACCACAGGAAGATCTCTCCGATGGTCGAACCGAGCGTCTCCAGGACCACGTACTGCAGACCGCCCGACGCCAGCTCCTCGGACTGCAGGTCCGGCACCGCCAGGAGCGCGAAGAGCAGGATCAGACCGCCGAGGATGAAGGAGGCGATGAGCGCGCGCAGGATGGCGCGGGGCGCGTTCCGGCCGGGGTTGTGCGACTCCTCGCCGAGCGACGCGGCGGTGTCGAATCCGTACATCACGTACGCCGATGCCAGCGAGGCGGTGAGAAACGCGCCGAAGTATCCGAGGCTCTCGCCGGTGCCCGCGCCGTTCGTCTCGGTCAGGACGCTGCTGGGGCCGCGGGTGATGTGCGCCGCGAGGAAGATGACCAGGCCGACGGCGGCGATCAGTTCGATGAAGACGCCGGCGGAGTTGATCCGGGCCATGAGCTGGACGCCGAAAGCGTTGATCGCCGTGGAGAAGGCGATGAGCACGGTGCCCAGGAGCACGGCGTTGGCCGCAGCGTCGTTCTTGCCGCTGCCGTCACCCACGAACTGGAACCATTCGGAGATCTGCGGCAGCGTGATCTGGTAGGCCAGCGCCACGGCGGAGAGAGACACCATGGTGGCGGTCATCATCATCCAGCCGCCGAGCCACCCCACGTGCGGGCCGCCCATCGTCTTGGCCCAGTTGTAGACCGATCCCGCGACCGGATACCTGGCGGCCAGCTCGCAGAAGCACAGGGCCACCATCAGCTGACCGACGAAGACCATCGGCCAGGACCACCAATAGGCGGGACCGCCGAAGCTGACGCCGAGCACAAACATCTGGAAGGTGCCGGTGAGGATCGAGATGTAGCTGATCCCGGCCGCGAAGGTGTGGAAGTTGCCCAGTGTCCGCTTGAGTTCAGGGCGGTAGCCGAGCTCACCGAGCGCGTCGTCGTCGTGCTGGCCCTGCGTCCTCTCCGGGGTGGCCGGGACCGGTCCCTGGCCGTTGTCCGTGCTCATTCGAACCACCTTTGCGGTGTCGGTGCGAGGTTGCGCCAGATGTGCTTGGCCTCCTGGTACTCGGCGAGACCGGCCGGCCCCAGCTCGCGCCCGAAGCCGGACTGCTTCATGCCGCCCCATTCCGCCTGCGGCACATAGGGGTGGAAGTCGTTGATCCACACCGTTCCCGCGCGCATCCGGGACGCCACCCGGTGCGCCTTGCCCCCGTCCTGCGACCAGATGGCGCCCGCGAGTCCGTAGACGGTGTCGTTGGCGAGCGCGACGGCCTCTTCCTCGTCCCGGAACCGCTCGACGGTGAGCACCGGGCCGAACGACTCGTCGGTGATCACGGACATGCCGGGCGTGCACTCGTCGAGCACGGTCGGCGGGTAGTAGTAGCCGTCCCGCAGCGCCGGGTCGTCGGGGCGTGCGCCGCCGCAGCGCAGCACCGCGCCCTCGGCGACGCCGGCCGCCACGTACGCCTCGACCTTGTCGCGGTGCGCTGCGGAGATCAGCGGCCCCGTGCGGGCGTTCAGGTCGAAGGGACCGCCGAGCCGGATCTGCTGCGCGCGCTCGACCACGGCGTCGACGAACGAGTCGTGCAGCTCGTCCTGGACGAGGAGCCGTGCCCCGGCCGAACAGACCTGGCCCGAGTGCAGGAAGATCGCCATCAGGGCGTAGTCGACCGCCGTCTCGAAGTCGGCGTCGGCGAAGATGATGTTCGGGTTCTTGCCGCCCAGTTCCAGGGCGACCTTCTTCACCGTGGGCGCCGCCGCGGCCATGATGCGGCGCCCGGTGACGAGCCCGCCGGTGAACGACACCATGTCGACCCGCGGGTCCTCGCTGAGCGGGGCGCCCGCGGTGGGGCCCGCGCCGAGGATCAGGTTGGCGGCGCCGCCCGGCAGCCCGGCCTCGGTGAGCAGGCGCATCAGGATGATGGAGGTGTGCGGGGTCAGCTCGCTCGGCTTGAGGACGAAGGTGTTGCCCGCGCCCAGTGCCGGGGCGACCTTCCACGCGGTCTGCAGCAGCGGATAGTTCCAGGGCGTGATCAGGGCGCACACCCCGACCGGCTCGTGCACCACCCGGCTGTCCACCTCCGGGCTTCCGGCGTCGACGACCCGGTCCGTGCCGCCCGCCGCCGTCAGATTGCCGAAGTAGCGGAAGCAGTTCGCGATGTCGTCCATGTCGTACTCGCTCTCCACGAGCCGCTTCCCGGTGTCCAGGGATTCGGCGCGGGCGAGCGCGTCCTTGTCGCGTTCGAGGAGGTCGGCCACGCGCAGCAGCAGGCTGCCGCGGTCCGCCGCCGGGGTGCTCGGCCACGGCCCGTGGTCGAAGGCCTCACGCGCGGCGGCGATCGCCGCCGCCGCGTCCTTGGGCCCGGCCTCGTCGACGGTCGCGACCAGGGTGTTGTCCGCGGGGCAGCGGATCTCCCGTGTCTGCCCGTCCACGGCAGTGGTCCATGTTCCGCCGATGAACAACTCCGGCATGACGGCTCCTCGGGGGTGGGATGCGCGGGTGCTCCACGAATGGACGGTAAGGAGAACCGGCCGCGAACGCACTACAAGAGCCGCTATTCGGCGCAGCCGCTTCCTTCCGTCCCCTCCGGCCCCCGCGGGACCAGGCGTCCCAGTAGATCGGGTGCGGGCTCCTTTCGATAGCCTGAAGGCACGATGAACCGGCTGATCACGTCATGGGGCGCGTACGACCTCACACGATTTCCCGAGGACCCTCGCGACCCCCTGCGCGCCTGGTCCGCCGCCGACGCCTACCTCCTGCGCCATCTCGCGGGCGAGGACGGCGGGCCCGCCGGGTCCGAGGAGGCGGCGAAGCCCGTCGACCTCTCCGGCACCGTGGCCGTCGTCGGCGACCGGTGGGGCGCGCTGACCACGGCGCTCGCCGAGCACGGGCCGACGCTGATCACCGACTCGTTCCTCGCGCGGGAGGCGACGCGGGCAAACGTGGCACGCGCCGGGTTCGCGCCGGACGCGGTGCGGCTCTCGACGACGGGTGACGCCCCGCCGAGCCGGATCGACGTCCTGCTGGTCCGGGTGCCGAAGAGCCTCGCTCTCCTGGAGGACCAGCTGCACCGGCTCGCGCCCGCCCTGCACGCGGGCACGGTCGTCGTCGGCACCGGCATGGTCACCGAGATCCACACCTCCACGCTCGACCTCTTCGAACGGATCATCGGCCCTACGAGGACGTCGCTGGCCCGGCAGAAGGCGCGGCTCATCTTCAGCACGCCGGATCCCGAGCGGGGCACCGCACCCAGCCCGTGGCCGCGCAGCTATGTGCTCGACGCCGACTCCGGCGCAGGATCAGGGCTGACCGTCGTCAACCACGCGGGCGTGTTCTGCGCCGACCGCCTCGACATCGGCACCCGCTTCTTCCTGCGCCACCTGCCGGCCGGCAACAGCCCCGAGGGGGGCGGCGCCCCGCACATCGTGGACCTGGGCTGCGGCAACGGCGTGCTCGGCACGGCAGCCGCCGTCGCCGACCCCGAGGCCACGGTCACCTTCGTCGACGAGTCCTACCCCGCCGTCGCCTCGGCGGAGGCCACCTTCCGTGCGAACGCCGCCGGCTCCACGCGGGCCGAGTTCGTCGCGGGCGACGCCCTGTCGACGCTGCCGGCGGGCTCTGTGGACCTCGTCCTGAACAACCCGCCGTTCCACAGCCACCAGGCGACCAGCGGCGCGACCGCCTGGCGGATGTTCGCCGGGGCGCGCGCGGCGCTGCGACCCGGCGGTGAGCTGTGGGTCGTCGGCAACCGCCATCTCGAATACCACGTGAAGCTGCGGAAGCTCTTCGGCAACTCTCAAGTCGTCGCGGGCAACCCGAAGTTCGTGGTCCTGCGGGCGGTCAAGCGCGACCGCTGACAGCGTGTCAGGGGTCGCGAGTGGCCTTCAGGGCTCGCAGCGGCTCAGGCGTCGAAGGCGGTCGCCCGGGTCACCTTCTCCCAGGCGGCGATCTCCGCGCGGACCGAGTCGAGGTGCCCGACGACCGCGTCCACGGCGTCCTCGCCCAGCGGCAGGCGCAGCGGCGTCTCGTCGGCGTCGAGCGCCGTGATGATCGCCGCGGCGGCCTTCGCCGGGTCGCCGGGCTGCTCGCCGTCGCCGCCCGCGACCATCGCGCGGGTGGCGCCCGCCGTCTCCACGTAGTCCGGGATCTCGACAGGGCTCGCGCTGGTGTTGCCGAACAGCCTTGTCCGGAACGCGCCGGGCTCCACGACCAGGACCTTGATGCCGAGCGGTCCCACCTCCGCGGCCAGCGCCTCCGACATCCCTTCCAGGGCGAACTTCGTGCCGCTGTACGCCGAGAACCCCGCGAAGGACATCTGGCCGCCCATGCTGCTCATCTGCACGATCGCTCCCGAGCGCCGCGCCCGCATGTGTGGGAGCACGGCGCGGGCCAGTGCGGCCGGGCCGAAGACGTGCACGTCGAACAGGGCGCGCAGCTCGGCGTCCGAGTCCTCCTCGAGGGCGCCGACGTGGCTGCGTCCCGCGTTGTTCACCAGCACGTCGATGCGGCCGTGCCGGTCGGCGATGTCACGTACGGCGGTCTCGATGCCGGCCGTGTCCGTCACGTCGAGGGCGAGGGCTTCAACCTGGTCGGGGTGGGCGGCGACAAGGTCGTCCAGGGACGACGCGTTACGGGCGGTGGCCACGACCACGCCGCCCGCGGCGACGGCCGCCTCGGTGATCGCCCGGCCGAAGCCACTGGTCGCGCCCGTCACGAGCCATACCTTCGTCATGTCGAACTCCCTATCGGTGTCGGCCGGTTCGTTCGTCCCCGGCTCTGTGGATCATCCTGCGACCGAATCGGCTGGCCCGTCCAAGACTTGACGTGATAGCTGATGGTTATGGACCTTCACGGCAGGGACGTGCACAGCAGGGATCTCCGCTACTTCGTCGCGGTGGCACAGGATCTGCACTTCACGCGCGCCGCCGAGCGGCTCTTCGTCTCGCAGCCCGCGCTGAGCAAGCAGATACGGGCGCTGGAACGGCAGCTGGGCGCCGAGCTGTTCGTGCGCGGCAACCGCGGCGTGCGCCTCACCTCCGTGGGCGCCGCGCTCCTGCCGCAGGCCCAACGGGTGCTCGAACACTGGCAGTCGGCGAGCGCGGCGGTGGAGCGCGCGAAGGCCGGGGAGCGGGCGACGCTCTCCGTGGGCATGAGCACGCGTCCGGCGCGCGGTGGTCTCCTCCCGGCGATACGCTCCCGCTTCGGCGACTCTCTCCCGGAGGCGAAGATCAGGCTGCGCCAGGTGAGTTGGGAGGACGCGAGCGCGGGCCTCGCTGACGGATCGGCGGACGTGGCCTTCATCTGGCTGCCGCTTCCCGACCTGGAGCGCTACGACTGGGTGGTGGTCGCCGAGGAGCCGCGCCATGTCGCCCTTCCCGTGACCCACCGCCTCGCGGACCAGGACGAGGTCGACTTCACCGACCTCGTCGACGAACCCTTCCTCGCGCTGCCCGAGAGCGCGGGTGCGCTGCGGGACTACTGGCTCGCCCTGGACGCCCGCGCGGGCCGCCCGCCCCGCATCGGCGCGGAGATAGCGAGCACCGACGAGACGTACGAGGCGCTGGCGGACGACAGAGGTATCTGCCTGGTCGCCGCGGGCGCCCCGCTGATCACGCTCGGCGGTGTCGTCACACGCCCGGTCCGCGGCATCACGCCCAGCCGGTTCGCCCTGGCCTGGCGGGCGGGCGAGGACAGCCGCCCGCTGGTGAGCGCGTACATCAAGGCGTGCGGGGAGGCGCTGGGGAGGGTGGAGTAGGGGCCCGCGAGCAGGCCGCGCAGACGCCCGCGGACACCCGCCCAGACACCCGCGCAGACGCCCGCGGACCCATCTCGTCGCATCTCGCCACAACCGTTGACCTAGCCCCAACACCCCTTTACCGTTTCGGCGTTCGGAGTATCAGATAGCGTTCGAAATTACGAACGTCGGCGCTAGGGGAGCCGCATGAGCCACAGTGAAGTACCCAGTCGCAGAACCGTGTTGAGGGGGACGCTGGCCGCAGGGGCTCTCGCCGCCGCACCCACCCTCACCCAGGCGCCCGCTCACGCGGCAACCGGGGCCCCGGCCTCGCGGGCACCGGCCTACCGCAACCCGCTCGTCGAGCAGCGCGCCGACCCGCACATCCAGCGCCACGCCGACGGTCACTACTACTTCACGGCCACGTCCCCCGAGTACGACCGCATCATCCTGCGCCGCTCCCGCACCCTGCGGGGCCTGACGCGGGCGGGCGAGTCCGTCATCTGGCGGCGGCACACCAGCGGCGACATGGCCTCCCACATCTGGGCGCCGGAACTGCACCACATCAACGGCAAGTGGTACATCTACTTCGCCGCGGCCCCCGCCGACGACGTGTGGAAGATCCGCATCTGGGTCCTGGAGAACGCCAACGCCAACCCCTTCAAAGGGACCTGGACGGAGAGGGGCCGGCTCACCACGGCGTGGGACACCTTCTCCCTCGACGCCACCACCTTCACGCACCGCGGCAGCCGCTATCTCGCCTGGGCGCAGTACGAGCCCGGCATGGACAACAACACCGGCGTCTTCCTCTCCCGCATGGCCGGCCCATGGACCCTGACGAACCCTCAGATACGCCTGACCACACCCGAGTACGCCTGGGAGTGCGTCGGCTTCAAGGTGAACGAAGGGCCCAGCGTCATCCAGCGCAACGGCCGCGTCTTCCTCACGTACTCGGCGTCCGCGACCGACGCCAACTACTGCGTGGGCCTGCTCACCGCCGGCGCCCGCAGCGACCTCATGGACCCCGCGTCCTGGACCAAGTCACCCACCCCCGTCTTCACCAGCAACGACACGACCAAGCAGTACGGTCCCGGCCACAACTGCTTCACCGTGGCCGAGGACGGCCGCACCGACGTCCTCGTCTACCACGCCCGCCAGTACAAGGACATCGTCGGCGACCCCCTGCACGACCCCAACCGACACACCCGCGTCCAGAAGATCGGCTGGAAGCCGGACGGCACACCGGACTTCGGCATCCCGGTCGCCGACGCCGCGTCCTAGAGCAGCGGCCCGAGGAAACGCCGCACGAAGGCGTTGCGGAACTTCCCCGCCGGGTCGAGGCGTGCGGCGAGCGCGGCGAAATCGGCCGCGTGCGGATAGCGGGCGCCCAGCTCGGCGGGGTCGGCGGCGAACGGCGAACACCTTGCCCCAGTGCGGCCGGGGCGAGAACGGGGCCAGACTCTCCTCGACGCGTGCGACCACCGGGAGCACGGCCGACGCGTCAGGCACCCAGGTGAAGTGGAATGCCACGGTGTCGCGGCCGTACGCGGGGCTGAGCCACTGGGTGTCGGCGGCGACCGTGCGGACCTCGCACACCTGAAGGACGGGCGCCACCTCACCCCTGAGGGAATCCAGGGCGTGCAGAGCCGCCAGGGCGTGCTCGCGCGGCAGCAGATACTCCGACTGGAGCTCGGCACCACTGCTCGGCGTGAACTCGGCCCGGAAGTGGGGCAGCCGCTCATGCCACGGCCCCGGAAGGCCCAGCTGCTGTGTGCAGTTGACGGCGGGCATACCCGGCACCGGATGCCGCGGGGCGGTCGCGGGCGCCGCCCAGGGAAAGTCCACGGGCGCCTCACCGCGCTGCTTGAGCCAC
This sequence comes from Streptomyces sp. Je 1-332, assembly GCF_040730185.1. Lineage (NCBI taxonomy): Bacteria > Bacillati > Actinomycetota > Actinomycetes > Kitasatosporales > Streptomycetaceae > Streptomyces > Streptomyces sp. Je 1-332. The sequence continues at coordinate 876,988 of NZ_CP160402.1, read as the reverse complement.
ACCTGGTCGAAGCGCGGTCCGTGCCAGTCGGTGAAGAGACTCACGCTGTACGCCGCCGACGTCACCGCATCGAAGTCGAGCCGCTCCAGGGGGAGTTCGCCGAACACATGCTGGCTCACCCGGAAATCCGGCTCCAGGTCGAGAGTGAGCGAGAGGACCACGCCGAGCGCGCCGAGAGAGACGACGGAGCCGTCGAACCCTTCGTTGCCGCGGTTCAGTACGACGGTCTCCCCATCGGCGGTGACCAGCTCCACCGCCCGCACGATCTCCGCCAGCGACTGATTGCCGTTACCGGAGCCGTGCGTCCCCGTTGCGACCGAACCGGCCACGGAGATGTGCGGCAGTGAGGCCATGTTCGGCAGCGCGAGACCGAACGAGGCCACGTACCGGGCGAGTTCGGCGTACCGCACACCGCCGGACACGCGCACGGAGCACGCCGAGGTGTCCACCTCGATGGACGGCTCAAGAGCGGAGAGGGAGAGAAGGGCCGCACCCGCGGCGTCACCGTCCACGTCGGCGATCCGGTTGAACGAGTGGCCGCTGCCGAGCACCCGCACCTGCCGACTGCCCGCGACGAGCGCCCGCAGGGCGGACGGCGACGCGGGCCGGTGCAGTTCGCGCGCCGAGAAGGTGATGTTCCCGGCCCAGTTGGTCACGGCGCGGTCCCGCCCGGTCGCCAAGCCGTCGGTCATGTTCGGGTCCCTCCCTCACGGCCGCGGAGAGGAAGCAGTCCGCGGCCTCGTGCTTGTACGTCAGCGTGCCTGGGATGCGTCAGGCCGAGCCGCGGATCACGAGCTCCGTCGGCAGGATGACCGCGGCCGGATCCTCGCCGCTGATCCGGGCGAGCAGCACCCGCACCATCTCGGCGCTGATGCGGTCCCACGGCTGGCGGACCGTCGTCAGCGCGGGGCGGGCGGTCAGGGCTGCGGGCGAGTCGTCGAACCCGCCGACCGCGACGTCCTCCGGGACGCGGCGGCCCGCGCGGTGGAGGGTGGTGAGTACGCCCTGCGCCATGAGGTCCGATGCGACGAACACGGCATCCAGGTCCGGGGCCCGATCCAGGAGCTGGGCCGCCGCGGCCTCTCCGCCCGCCCGGCTGTAGTCACCGGACGCGATGAGCCGCTCGTCGGCCTCGATGCCCTCCTCGGCGAGGATCTCCCGGTATCCCGCGAGGCGGTCCACACCGCCAGGGGTGTCCAGCGGCCCGGTCACCGTACCGACACGGCGCCGGCCGAGGGAGAGGAGGTGGCGCACCATGTCACGGGCGCCGTCCCGGTCGTCCGCGGCGACATAGCTCACCTTCGATGCCTGGCCGATCGGCTTCCCGCACGCCACCAGCGGAACCCCGGCCTCCCGCAGCTCGTCCGTGACGGAGTCACCGGAGTGGCTGGAGACCAGGAGGACCCCGTCGACGTGGCCCGCGGTGATGTAGCGCATGATGCGGCGCCGCTCGTCCGGGGTGCCGGCCAGCATCAGGAGCAGCGGGATGTCGTGCGCGGCGAGCGCCTGCGTGCAACCCCTCAGCAGGACATTGAAGTTGGGGTCCTCGAAGAAGCGCTCCTGCGGTTCGGTCAGGAGGAAGCCCACCGAGTCGGAGCGGCCGGTTATCAGCGAGCGGGCATGCCGGTTGACGACGTAACCGGTCTTGCGGATGGCCGCGTTCACGGCCTCCTGGGAGGAAGGGCTCACGTAGTGCCCGCCGTTGAGGACGCGGGACACCGTGCCACGCGAGACACCGGCCTCGCGGGCCACGTCATGGATCGTCGGCGGCCTGCGCCTGCCCCCCGTTGCGTTCATGGTCACGACTTTACGGCTCCGGACAGCAGGTCCAGGCTCCAGAAGCGCTGGATGACCAGGAACAGGGCGATGAGCGGTACGACGGCGAGCAGTGCGCCGGTGATCACGAGGGTGTAGAGCGCGGGGGTGTTGGAGCCCTGCTCCAGGAGCGTGAACAGGCCCAGCGTGATGGGGAACTTCTCGTCGTCGCTGAGCATGATGTAGGGGAGCAGGAAGTTGTTCCACACGGCCACGAACTGGAAGAGGAACACGGTCACCAGGCCGGGCACCATCATCGGCAGCGCGATCCGGGTGAAGATCCGCCACTCGCTCGCACCGTCCATCCGTCCCGCTTCCACGACGTCGCCGGGGACGGCCGAAGCGGCGTAGATCCGGGCGAGGTACACGCCGTAGGGGGAGAGGATCAGCGGCAGCAGGACCGAGGCGTACGAATCGGTGAGGTCGGCCTTCGCGAGCAGGAGGTACTGCGGGACGGCCAGGATGACCGGGGGCATCAGGACGCCCGCCATGAGGACGTTGAAGACGGTCTCGCGTCCTCGGAACCGGTAGATCGCGAGGGCGTAGCCGCTGATCGCTGAGACGGCCGTGGACAGGAGCGCGCCCAGGCCCGCGTAGAGCGCGGAGTTGCCCATCCAGCGCCAGTAGACGCCGTCGCGGTAGCCGGACAGGTCGCTGATGTTGTCGGCGAACCCGCTGCCGGGCCAGAACGTGAACGTGGAGAACAGCTCGCGGCCGGACTTGGTGGAGGCGATCACCACCCAGAGCACGGGCAGCAGGCAGTACAGGGCGCCGAGCAGCAGTACGGCGGTCGGGAGGACGGCGATCCTCCGGGGCGCGGGCGGGCCCTGGGCGGTGCCGGGGGTGGTGCCCGCGGCGGGCGCGGCCTTGCGGACGGTGAGCACGCTCATCGGGCCGCCTCCTTCTTCGTGCGGGAGTTCGCGGCGCGCAGGAACCCGAAGGACAGGACGAGCGTGGCGACCGCGATGATCACGGCGGTGGCCGCCGCGGAGTTGATGTCGCCCTTGCCGAAGGCGTCCTGGTACACCTTCATCAGCGGACTCCAGGTGGTGGAGACGGAGTTGGTGAGGGGTTTGAGGGTGGTCGGCTCGCTGAACACCTGGAGCGTCGCGATGATCGAGAAGAAGAAGGTGAGCACCAGTGAGGGCGCCACCATCGGGATCTTGATCCGCAGCGCGATCTGCAGCTGGGAGCAACCGTCCAGCTTCGCCGCCTCGTGCACCTCGGCCGGGATGGACCGCAGTGAGGTGTAGATGACGATCATGTTGAAGCCGGTGCCGCCCCAGACCGCGATGTTGGAGAGCGCGAGGTAGAGGGGGCCGCCGTCGAGCAGGTCGGGCTGTGGCATGCCGAGCTTGTCGAGGACGTGGAAGAAGGGGCTGACGTCCTGGAGGTAGAGGAACCCCCACAGGAGCGCGGCGATGACCCCCGGCACGGCGTACGGCAGGAAGATCGCGAGGCGCGTGAAAGGCGTGAGGCGCACCCGCTCGGTGTCCAGGAGCAGCGCGAAGAGCAGGGCGAGGCCGAGCATCACCGGGATGACGATGGCGCCGTAGCCGAGGACGCGCAGCGTGCCGTGCAGGAGTTCGGGGTCGGTGAGCGCGTCGGTGTAGTTGCCGATTCCGGCCCAGACCTCGCGCCGGGCGTCCTTGCCCAGGCCGAGGCCTTTCACCTCGACCTTGTGGAGGCTGAGCCAGAGCGCGTAGCCGATGGGCAGCGCGAAGAAGAGCGCGAAGAGCAGGGTGGCGGGGAGCAGGAAGGCGTACGGGGCGCTCTTGAGCCCGTACGCGAACCGGCGGCGGGGGCTTGCGGGTGGTGCGGGGGTGGTCACGGCGCGACTCCGAAGCCCTGCTTCTTCAGGTCGGCGACGGTGGCGTCCTGCATGGTGCCCAGGGCGTCGCCGAAGTCGGACTTGTTCTTGGCGGCCGAGCCGAAGGCGTCCTTGAAGGTGGTGTAGGCGACGTTCACGTTCGGGCCCCAGGCGCCGGGGGCCGCGGTCTTCGCGATCTCGGCGGCCTGCGGATAGAAGTCCTTCTGGTCGGCGAAGAAGGCCGGAGGCTCGGCGAAGGCGCCGCTGGTCTGGGCCGCGGTGGCGGCGGGGTAGATGCCGCCTTCCTTCGCGAGCGCGTCCAGTGCCTTCGGGTCGGTGTTGAGCCAGGCGGCGAACTTGGCGGCGGCCGTCTTGTGGTCGCTGTCGGTGGTGACGGCGGTCGAGGAGCCGCCCCAACTGCCCGTGGCCTTCTCGCCCTTGGTCCACTGGGGAAGGGGGGCCATGGCCCACTTGCCCTTGGTGTCGGGGGCGGCGGTGGTGAGGGTGCCGGGCGCCCAGACCGCGCTGACCCAGGCGATCTGCTTGCCGGTGTTGAGGGCCTTGTTCCAGGCGGGGGTGTACATCGGCTGGTTGTCGATGGCGCCCTCCTTGACGAGGCCGCCCCAGAAGTCGGCGACCTTGCGCGTGGCACCGTCGTCGATGCCGACCTCCCACTTCTCGCCCTTGGTGGTCCACCACTTGGCGCCCGCCTGCTGGGCGAGGCCCGCGAAGAGCCCTGAGTCGTTCGCGGAGAACGTGGTGAGATCCTTGTCCGGGGCCTTCTTCTTCAGCGCGCGGGCGGTCTCGGCGAACTCGTCCCAGGTGGTGGGCACCTTGAGGTCGTACTTCTTGAAGAGGTCGGCGCGGTAGTAGAACATCATCGGCCCCGAGTCCTGCGGCACCGCGTACACCGCGTCCGAACCGAGCGTCGTCTGTTGCCAGAGGCCGTCGGGGAACTCGCCCTTCACGTCGTCCACTTCACCGGATATGTCGGCGAGGGCGCCGTTGCTGACCAGGGTCGGCAGGGCCTGGAACTCGGCCTGGACCAGGTCCGGGGCCTTCTTGGCCTTGTGGGCGGTGAGGATCTTGGTGACGAGGGTGTCGCCGGACGCCTGCTTCTTGACCGTTACCTTGATCTGTTCCTTCTTGCCGGGGCCCGCGTTCCACAGGTCGACGACCTTGTCCATGCCGGGCGTCCAGGCCCAGTACGTCAGGGAGGCGGGGCCGGACTCCTCCTGGCCCCCGTCGTCCGACGAACCGCACGCGGTGAGGGTGGCGGCGCCGAGGGCGAGGGCGAGCGAAGTGGCGTGGAAGCGGCGGTGCTTCATGAACGGCATGGATGGTCTCCCCTTACCGGGTGGCTGTGCCGACTGCGTCGAGCGGCCTGCCACGCATCTGTGAGCGTTCACAGTAGAGAAACATCCAGGACCCTTGTCAATGGTTGTTGCTGTGCGGTTATGTTGAACTCACAGCCGCCAAAGTGTGTGTGCACGTTCCCAATTGTTGTGGCCAACTGATGCTTCCAACCGATCGACGACTCGGGAGAGATCCATGCCGGAGAACACCCCCACGGGCCTGACCGGGCTCGCCTTCGGTGGGGATTACAACCCCGAGCAGTGGCCGGAATGCGTCTGGCCCGAGGACATGGCGCTGATGCGCGAGGCCGGCGTCGCGATGGTGAGCGTCGGGATCTTCTCCTGGGCCCTGCTCGAACCGTCCCCCGGCGCCTACGAGTTCGGCTGGCTCGACCGGGTCCTCGACCTCCTGCACGAGAACGGCATCCGCGCCGACCTCGGCACCCCGACGGTCGCGCCCCCCGCCTGGTTCTACCGCGCACACCCCGACGCCCTGCCCGTCACCGCCGAGGGCATGCGCCACGAGTTCGGCTCACGCGGCGCCATCTGCCACAGCAACTCCGCATACCGCGAGGCGTCCTCCGCCATCACCGAGCAACTCGCACGCCGGTACGCCGAGCACCCCGCGCTCGCGATGTGGCACGTCCACAACGAGTACGGGGTCCCGGTCTCCGCCTGCTACTGCGCCTCCTGCGCCGCCCACTTCCGGAGTTGGCTGCGGACGACGTACGGGACCGTGGAGGCGGTCAACGAGGCCTGGGGCACGGCCTTCTGGGGGCAGCGCTACGGCTCCTTCGAGGAGATCGAGCCGCCGCGTGCCACGCCCACGGTCGGCAATCCCGCGCAGGCCCTGGACTACCGCCGGTTCGCCGACGCGACCCTGCGCGAGAACTTCGTCCGCGAACGCGACATCCTGCACCGCCTGGCCCCCGGCGCGCCCGTCACCACCAACTTCATGACCGCCCTCAGCCAGTGCGACTCCCTGGACTACTGGGCCTGGGGCCGTGAGGTCGACCTCGTCACCAACGACCATTACCTGATCACCGACGGCCGCCGCACCCACGTCAACCTCGCCATGGCCGCCGACCTCACCCGCTCCGTGGCGGGCGGCGCCCCCTGGCTGCTCCTGGAGCACTCCACGTCCGGCGTCAACTGGCAGCCCCGCAACCCCGCGAAGGCCCCGGGGCAGATGGCCCGCAACTCCCTGGCCCACGTCGCGCGCGGCTCCGAGGGCGCGCTGTTCTTCCAGTGGCGGCAGTCGCGGCGCGGCGCGGAGAAGTTCCACTCGGCGATGCTGCCGCATGCCGGAACGGACTCCCGGGTCTGGCGCGAGGTCGTCGAACTGGGCGCGTCGATCGCCGAGTTGGCGCCCGTGAAAGGCACCCGAACGGTCTCGGACGTGGTGATGCTGTGGGACTGGCACTCCTGGTGGGCGCAGTCCCTGCAGTGGCACCCCAGCGAGGACCACGACGCCCGGGAGCGAGCCGACACGTTCTACGAGGCCCTGTACGACCGCCACCTCACCGTCGACTTCGCCCACCCCGAGGCCGACCTGTCGGCGTACCCCCTGGTCGTCGTCCCCGCGCTGTACCTGGCGACGGAGGCCGCGGCGCTCAACCTCAAGGAATACGTGGCCGGGGGCGGCACCCTCCTCGTCTCCTACTTCTCCGGCATCGTCGACGAGCACGACGCCGTGCACCCCGGGCCCTGCCCTGGTGCCCTGCGGGATGTGCTCGGTCTGACCGTCGAGGAGTTCTCGCCGCTGCTCGACGGAGAGACGGCACGCATCACAGGGCCCGACGGTGCCGAAATGACCGCGGACGTGTGGACGGAGTTCGTCGTGCCGCGGGGCGCCGGCACCGTGTGGACCTACGCGGACGGCCTGGCCGCGGGGCACCCCGCCGTCACCCGCAACCAACTCGGCGAAGGCACGGCCTGGTACCTCTCCACGCGCCTGAGCGCCCACGATCTCCACGCCCTGCTCGGTACCGTCTGCGCCGACGCGGGCGTCACCGAAGGGCCCGAACTCCCGCGTGACGTCGAGGTGGTGACGCGGCGGGGCGACACCGGCAGCTACGTCTTCGCCATCAACCACACCGAGACCGACGCCAAAGTGCCGCTCGACGCCCACGGCACCGAACTCCTCACCGGCGAGCGCGCCGCCGGACGGCTGGGCGTGCCCGCGGGCGCCGTTCGGGTCGTCCGCCTCGACGGCTGACCCGAAGCCCATCTGATCACTTCACCCGACCCCATGTACCGCGAAGTCGAAGGGACATCGACGATGCACGGAAACGGAACATTCAGCTCAGGCACCACCCGCAGAGCAGCCCTGGCCGCGGCACTGGGAGGCGCCGCCGCCATGGCCCTGCCCGCACGGCCGGCGAGCGCCGCTTCCACCCTCACCAACGGTGGCTTCGAGAGCGGCACCACCGGCTGGAGCACCTACGGCACCTCCTCCGCCTCCTTCGCGGAGGCGGGCGGCCGCACCGGGAGCCGGCGCCTGACCCACTGGTCGGCCTCGGCGTACAAGGTCGAGACGTACCAGTACCTCACCGGTCTCACCAACGGCACGTACACGCTCACTGCCTGGGTCCGCTCCAGCGGCGGACAGAGATCCGCGTACCTGGCTCTCAAGAGCGGCTCCACGGAACAGCGCACCGACCTGCCGCCCACCCCGAACGGAAAGTGGCTGCGCATCGTCACCTCCGTCACGGTGACGGGCGGCGCGTGCACCGTGCGCCTGTACTCCGACGCGCACGCGGGGAACTGGGCCAACTTCGACGACATCACCCTCACGCCTGGGACAACCGGCCTTTCTGTCAAGGGTGCTGACGTCTCCTCACTCAAGAAGAACGAGGACTTCGGCGGCGTGTACCGCACCGGCTCGGGCGCCACCGCTGACGCCCTCGCCGTACTGAAGTCCGCCGGGATGAACTACGCCCGCCTGCGGGTGTGGGTCGACCCCGCCGACGGATACTGCGACAAGGGTCGCGTCCTCACCGTGGCCAAGCGCGTCAAGGCACACGGCATGAAGCTCCTCGTCGACTTCCACTACTCCGACACCTGGACCGACCCGGGCGCCCAGACGATCCCCTCGGCCTGGTCGGGGCACTCGTACGCCCAGTTGAAGACCGACGTGTACGACCACACGTACGACGTCCTGAACGCACTCAAGGCGCAGGGCACCACCGCGGACATGGTGCAGATCGGCAACGAGCTGAACGGCGGCATGCTGTGGCCGGCCGGTTCGACATCCGACTGGGCGCAGCTGGCGGGTCTGCTGACGGCGGGCGCGACGGCCGCCAAGGACGTCTCGTCGAGTACGCGGGTCGCTCTCCACCTCGCCAACGGCGGCGACAACAGCCTGTACCGCAGATGGTTCGACAACGCGGTCTCCCGCAACGTGCCGTTCGACGTCATCGGCCTTTCCTTCTACGGCTACTGGCACGGCGCCCTGTCCGACCTGCAGGCCAACCTCGATGATCTCGCGGCGCGCTATGCCAGGCCGCTCTTCGTCGCCGAGACGGCCTACCCCTTCCGCCTGGGCAGCGACGACGGCTGGGAGGACGTCATCGACAGGTCCGACGAACTCGTCGGCGGCTACCCCGCCACCGAGGCGGGCCAGGCGGCATGGTTCCGCGACATCCAGAGCGTCGTGGAGGCGGTTCCGTCCGGCCGGGGCCTGGGTGTCTTCTGGTGGGACGCCACCTGGACCGCCGTCAAGGGCAACGGCTGGGATCCGACGGACCCCTCGACGGGCAACGCCTGGGAGAACCAGGCACTCTTCGACTACGACGGAGTGCCCACCGAGGCGATGGGCGCGTTCACGCACCGTTGAGTCGGGGGCTCAGGCCCGCATCACCAGCCGGTCCACCGCGGGGTTCCCCGAGGCGTAGGGGACCGGCAGGAGGCCAGGGTTGGTTCCGCCGGTCGCGTACAGCGTTTGTTCCAGGCTACTGATCAGGGGCTGTACGTCGACCGGCGGGCGGACCACCAGGCGCAGGAAGCGGCTGGAGCTGCCGATCTTGTTGCCGCACTCGCGGACGAGGATGCCGTGCTCCGCCAGCAGCCGGTCCCGCAGGACCGCTCCGTCGACGCCCTCGGGCAGCCGCACGTACACGAAGTTCCCCTGCGAGGGATAGCTGGTGAGTCCGGGGAACCGGCCGAGGTGCCAGATCATCTCCTGGCGGTCGCGGCGCACCTGACGCAGGCTCAGGTCGTAGGCGTGGCGGTGCTGTCTCAGCATGAACACCACGGTCTCCGCGAAGGAGTTGAGGTTCCATTTCGGCAGTGCGGCGCGCACCCGGCCCGCGAGGCCCGGATTGGCGACGAGATAGCCGAAGCGCACGCCGTGCAGTCCGAAGTTCTTGCCGAGGCTGCGCAGCACGATGACGTTGGGCCGCAGGACCGCCTGGTCGGCGACGCTCGACTCCGGTCCCGCGTCGGCGAACTCCAGGAACGACTCGTCCACGACGACCAGGTCGAGGTTTTGCAGCGCGTCGAGCAGGGCGAGCACGGAGCGGCGCGGCAGCATGCCTCCGTCGGGGTTGTTGGGGTTGCAGATGACTGCCGTGCGGGAGCCGCGGGCCCGCACGAAGTCGACGAAGGCCGCCGGGTCGAGCGCGAAGCCGTCGGCCTCCGGAAGGAGGTACATGTCGACCCGCTTGCCGGTCTCCATCGACTGGTCGGTCCACCGCCCGAACGTCGGTACGGGAACCGCGAGCGCGTCGCGCACCAGCAAGTGGTCGATCCAGGTGATGAGTTCGGTCGAGCCGTTGCCCATCACGACGGTCTGCGGATTGAGCCCGAGCACCGCACTGAGCTCGGCGGTGATGGTGTCCGCGTCGCTCGGGTAGTACGTGAGGATGTCCCGCAGCCGCCCGCCGAGCTCCTCGTACATCTCGGGCGTGGGGAAGTACGGATTGCACGGGACGCAGAAGTCGACGAGCGGACGCCCGCCGTCCGCCGCCCTGTTGAGCGCGGAGTACGAGGGGCTGTGCGCGGTGGACGCGCGGAAGAGAGCGGTGACGGTGCCCGCGTCTGTCATGGAAGGGCTCCTGGGGGAGGGTGGTGTCTTCCGTACATACGTGCGCGGGTGAGGGTGCGCTCATCCGTCAGCTCCGTGGGATCCAGACCCGCATGGCGCCGTCCTCCCGGTTCGCCCATGCGTGGTAGGGCACCGCCGTCAGCGGAATCGGCGCCCCGTCCGAGCGTCGGTGGCCGGTGGTCGTGACGACCGTGACGCCACCCAGGAGGTCCGGGCGGTGTTCGGCGACGGTGCGGACGGCGGGCGTCAGCGTCACCTCGTCCAGGCGCAGGCCGGGCCGCTGGTCGACGCTCTCCAGGCAGTACACGAGGGGCCCGCGTTCGATGGCCAGGCAGCCGCGCACGGCGTCCACCCGTGGGGCCGGCTCCGTGAGCCGCACGTCGAGGGCGAGATCCAGGACGACCCGCTTGTCGGGAAGCCAGCCCCCGTCGGCCTCGGCGCGGTCCTGCCCGTCCGGCGCGGACACCGTGAACTCGGTGCACCAGGAGGGGATGCGCAACGAGAACGTCCAGTCGCGGTCAGCCGGCGCCGCGTCGACGGTGACCGTGACGCGGCCCTTCCACGGGTAGTCCGTCTCGACCGGAGGTGCTCGGGCCCCTGCGGAATGCTCACCGAGGCGTTGGTGCGTCGCCGGCCGGCCCAGAAGCCGCCGATGATCCGTGCGGTGGCCGCTGGGCGCAGGACGGTGGGGGCGTTGGCGCGAAGCCGGATCGGCCCCTGAGAGGTGTCCGGGCCGGGGGCGCCGGGCGGCCCTAGGGGGTCAGGGGGACTCGGGGGTATGTCCGGGGGCGTGAGATCGGGCATGCGTGCCATTCCTCGGTGCCAGGGCGCGTTCGATATCCAGAACATCGTTCGGACATCAGCTGGTGCCGCTGACGCTACCGTGGGGCGCCCGGCGCGCGGGAGAGGTCGACCGTATCCGTGGGGGCATGGCGGGCGTGGGGGCATGGCGGGCATGGCGGGCATGGGTGAGCCCCCGCCCGGTGGGGCGGGGGCTCATGCACCAGGTGCCAGGGGTACCAGGGGTGCTAGAGGGTGCTAGAGGGTGCCCGAGGCGGAGATGGCGATCTCGGCCTTGGTGGCGCCCGACTGCGAGCCGAAGCTCTCGATCTTCTTGACGAGGGCCATGCTGTCCTCGTCCGCGACCTCACCGAAGACCACGTGCTTGCCGTCGAGCCAGCTCGTGACGACCGTGGTGATGAAGAACTGCGAGCCGTTCGAGTTCGGGCCGGCGTTGGCCATCGAGAGCAGGCCCGGCTTGGTGTGCTTGAGCTGGAAGTTCTCGTCGGGGAACTTCGCGCCGTAGATGCTCTTGCCGCCGGTGCCGTTGCCGGCGGTGAAGTCGCCACCCTGGAGCATGAAGTCCGGGATGACGCGGTGGAACTTCGAGCCCGCGTAGCCGAAGCCCTGCTCGCCGGTGGCGAGCGCGCGGAAGTTCTCCGCGGTCTTCGGCACGACGTCGTCGAAGAGGTTGAACGTGATGCGGCCTTCGGGCTTGCCGTCGATGGTGATGTCGAAATAAGCCTTGATTGTCATGGTCCTCATCCTGTCATTGCCCTGTCCCCACCCGCCAACCGAACCCCCCGAAGAGTCCGCCTCAGCCCGTTTGACCAGGCATGACGGCGTTTGTGCCCAGGGCACGCGCCGCGCCGGACGATCTTCTTCAGTCGGTTCTGACCCTCATGAAGGTGATCGAGTTCGCCGGGAAGGTGTACGAGAACGTCTCGGACACGCCCCTGAACGTCGAGGTCACCGGCTTCACCGGCGTTGCGTCCTTCGTGTTCTCCGCGGCCGGGTCGGCGGCGAGCGTGGTCACCCTGGCGCTCGGGCCCACCTTCGTGGCCGCGCCGAGGGCGATCTTGGTGCGGGCATCCGAGCCCTGCGCGTTGACGACCTTGACGATGAGGTCACCGGTGGCCTTGTCGCGGGTGACGACCTGGCGGAACGGCTCGGTCGGCTTGTCGTCCGTGAAGGATCCCCACTTCTTGCCGTCGAGGAAGAGGGTCACCTGACGCCCGCGCACCTCCACGCGCAGGTCGTAGCTGCGGTCCGTCTCGATGGTCGTCGTGTCCTGGACCATGGTCTGCTTCGCGCCGTCGACGCTCTTCTCGACGGCCGACTGCGTGTTGTTCCAGCCGCCCAGGTTCCACCAGTAGTGGTTGCCGGTGTCCTTGACCCCGAAGGCGACCATGAAGCCCTCCTTGCCGGACTTCTTGGTGGCCTTCACGTTCAGGTCGTAGTTCTGCCAGCTCTTGTCGCCCGCCGTGACCAGGGTGTTCTCCGCGGTTTCGTCGGACTGGACGTACGCACCGTCCTGGACGGCCCACGTGCCCTTGTCCGCCGCCTTGCTCCACTGGCCGTCGCCACCGGAGAAGTCGTCGCTCAGGAGCGTCGAGCCGTCCTCGCCGGTGACCTTCACGTCGTCGTACGCGGCGCTGGTCGCCCACGTGGACAGGCCGACGGCGCCGGTGATGGGACCGGACGTGGCCGGGGTACCGGAGGCCGTGGACGGCACGACCTCGTCGCCGACGTTGCGCATGAAGAGCTTCTGCGTCTCGTAGTTGGCCGAGCCCCATGACTGGTCGTTGTCGTACCAGATCATGTTCGGCTTCCACTGGACGTAGTCCTCGTTGGCGAGCAGCGGGGCGTACGAGGCGAGCTTGACGACGTCGGCGTTGCGTTCAAGGCCGGTCATGAAGGCCGCTTCGGACAGGGCGTTGGAGAACTTGTTGCCCTGCGACGCGTACTCGCCGAGGAAGACCTTCGGGCCCTGCCGGTCGTAGGAGTCGTAGCGGTCGTTGTTCTCCAGGAACCACTGCGGGCTGTTGTAGTAGTGCTCGTCGACCATGGCCACGCCCGCGTCGCGGTTCAGCTGCCAGGCCTTGTCGAAGACCGAACCGCTGTCGTCGGGGCCGGAGTTGGAGATGACGGTGATGTCAGGGTACTTCGCCTCGATGGCCGCGCGGAACTCCTTGAAGCGGGCGAAGAACTCCTCGGGGAGGTTCTCTTCGTTGCCGACCTCCAGGTGGGTGAGGCGGAAGGGCTTCGGGTGGCCCATCGCCGCCCGCTTCTTGCCCCACTCGCTCGTCGCCGGGCCGTTGGCGAACTCGATCAGGTCCAGGGTGTCCTGGATGTGCCGCTTGAGGAGGGCCGGGTCGTCGGTCGCCTTGTTCTCGCCGCAGCCGGTCACCAGGGCGGGCACGACGGGCAGCGGCATGGCGCCGGTGTCCTCGGCGAACTGGAAGTACTCGTAGTACCCGAGTCCGTAACTCTGGTTGTAGTCCCAGAAGTTTGCGTTCGTGGCGCGCTGCTCGACCGGCCCGATGGTGTCCTTCCACTGGTAGGAGCGCTTGCGCTGCCAGCCGGACGTCTCGTCGTACGCCTCGTGGGAGCCGGTGTTGACCAGGCAGCCGCCGGGGAAGCGCAGGAAGCCGGGGTCCAGGTCGGCGATCTTCTCGGCGAGGTCCTTGCGCAGACCGTTCGCGCGCCCCTTGTAGGTGTCGCGCGGGAAGAGGGAGATCTCGTCGAGCGCGACGGGGGCGCCCGAGGCCACGGTGAGCCGGCCGGTTGCCGAGGTGCGGTCCGCGGTGAAGGAGGCCTGGTACTTCGCCCAGCCGCCGCGCGCGGTGACGCGGCGGACCGGGGCAAGGTCGCCGGAAGCGTCGCGCAGGCCGAGGGTCAGCGGTGCCTTCCGGTCGCCGCCGGTGCGGGCCCACACCGAGAAGTCGTAGCGCTTGCCCTTGGTGACCGCGATGCCGGTGTTGTAGCCGGAGTTGCTGACGGCCGAACCGCCCTCCAGGGAGAGGTAGTTGCGGTTACGGGCGTTGAGGCGGCCGTCGTCGTCCACCACCTTCACGGCACCCGACGCGTCCCACGAAGTCAGCGGCGTGTAGGCCGCGTTGTCCGCGGTGGAGTACTCGAAGGAGCGGTTCTGGACGAGTTCGGCGTAGAGGCCGCCGTCCGCCGCGCGGTTGATGTCCTCGTAGAAGACGCCGTACATCGAGTCGTCGATCTTCGCGCCGGTGCGGGCCGTGTCGACGTCGATGGTGTAGTCGGTGGGCTCGGCCGCGGCGGTGGGTCCCGCGGCGAGCGTTCCGGCGAGCAGGGCCCCCAGGGTGAGCCCGAGCCTCCATCGTCTGCGTGCCATGCGTACCCCAGTCTTGTGCGACAGTCTTGCGCGACAGATGTGCGATATTTCGAACGCTGATCCGTGGGTCGAACGGCAACTTAGATAGCGGGGAGCGGCGCGTCAACGCATCGCGCAGGAGTGGCCGAGGTGAACTGCCGGGGTTCGCGATCTCGAACAACTCGCGCGTAATTCACGGGACTTCGCCGCCGACCCTGTCCGAACCGTTGACTGGCCCCGCGTTCGACCTTACGGTCCCGTTCGAAGTTGCGAGCAGCATTCGAAATATCGAACAGAAGTGAGCCGCAATGTCACCACCCCTCCCCAGCCGACGAGGTGTGCTCGGCTCCATCGGAGCGCTCGCCGTCGCGGGCAGCTTCGGACTCGCCGCCGCGAATCGCAGCGCGTCCGCGATCGCGTCGGACGCGGACGTACGGGTCCGCTACTGGAACCTGTTCTCCGGCGGCGACGGCGCCAACATGATCGCGATGCTTGACGCGTTCCGCGCCGCGAACCCCCGGGCCGACGTCAAGGACTCGACCCTCCAGTGGGGCAACCCGTACTACACCAAGCTCGCGATGGCCGCCTCGGGGAATCGCGCCCCGGACCTCGCGGTGATGCACCTGGGCCGGATTCCCGGCTTCGCTCCCGGACAGCTTCTCGACCCCTGGGACGTGCGGCTGCTCGCCAAGTACGGTGTGCGCGAAGCGGACTTCGACCCGGTGCTGTGGAAGCGCGCCCTGATCGACGGCAAGCTCTACGGGCTTCCCCTCGACATCCACGCCCAGCTCTGCTTCTACCGCAAGGACATCTGCCAGAAGGCGGGACTGCTCGACGCCGACGGCGATCTGGCCGATGTGACCTCGCCCGAGGAGTGGTTCAAGGCGCTCAAGGCCGCGAAGAAAGCCGTCAAGGGCGACGTCCACACCATCGGCATCAAGGCCGACGAGCCGAACTTCTCCTGGTGGTTCTTCCTGTCCTTCTACACCCAGCTCGGCGGCACCTGCCTCAGCGCCGACGGCCGGGACGTCACCTTCGAAACCGACAAGGCCACCCAGGTCCTGGAGTTCCTGCGCCGGCATCTGACCGACGGCTTCTCCACCGCGATCGGCATCGCGGACGCCGAGGCCTTCGTGAACGGTTCCGCCTTCACCTGGGAGGGCAACTGGTCGGTGCCCGTCTTCAGTGGCGCGAAGCTGAAGTACGGCGCGACCCCCCTGCCGCCCGTCTTCGGCAGGCCCGCCACCCACACCGAGTCGCACTGCTTCGTCCTGCCCCACCAGTCGCGGCGCGGCGGCGCCACCAACGAGGGCGCGCACCAACTGGCCGCGTACGTCGTCAAGAACGCCACCGCATGGGCACGCGGCGGCCACATCCCCGCCCATCTGCCGACGCTCGACGACAAGAAGTACCTGGCCCTCAAGCCGCAGTCCGAGTACGTCTCCGCGATGGACCACATGGCGGTCGAACCCTCGGCCTGGTTCGCGGGCTCCACCGGCCTGCTCGCCCAGCGCATCGGCCCCGTCATCGCCTCCGCCAACGTCGGCTCCGCCAAGCCCGATGCCACCGCGCGGCGCATGAAGGACGTACTCGAACAGCTGGTCGCGATGAAGAACCCGATGGAAGGCAGATCCGCCACCGAGGGAGGGAGCGCCGCATGAGCGCCGTCGACACGGCGGTCGCCCCGGCCGCCGTACGGTCCACCCTGGCGGCGGACGCCGATTCGCTGCGGGCCCGGCTGACGCGTCGCGTCCAGCACGGCGGCTGGTTCGTCGCCCCCTTCCTCGCGCTGTTCGCGCTGTTCGTGCTGCTCCCGATCGGCCGTGGCCTGTGGCTGAGCTTCACCGACGCCAACATCTCCGGCACGGGCGCACGCTTCGTGGGCCTCGACAACTACCGCGAGGCCCTCGCCAGCCCCCTCCTGTGGGACTCCCTCGGCCACAGCGCGTACTTCACCCTGCTCGTGGTGCCCTGCATCGTCGTCCTCGCCTTCCTCCTCGCGATGCTCGCTCACCACATCGAGCGCGCCAAGTGGCTCTGGCGGCTCTGCTTCTTCGCCCCTTTCCTGCTGCCGTCGACGGTCGCGGGAAACCTGTGGCAGTGGCTGTTCAACCCGGCTACCGGGATGATCAACCACGTCTTCGGCCTCGACACGCCCTGGCTGACCCAGAAGTCCACCGCCCTGCTCGCCGTCGTGATCACCACCCTGTGGTGGACGGTCGGCTTCAGCTTCCTGCTCTTCCTCGCCGCCCTGCAGAGCATCCCGCGGCACCTGTACGAGGCCGCCGAGCTCGACGGCGCGGGCGCCTGGCAGCGGATGGTGCACATCACCCTGCCCATGCTGCGCAACATCACCGGTCTCGTGATCACGCTGCAGATCCTCGCCTCGCTCCAGGTCTTCGACCAGGCCGTGGTGATGCAGGACTTCGGGCCGGGTCCCGAGGAAAGCACCCGGACGTTCGTCCAGTACACCCTCGAAGAGGGCTTCACCTCCTACCGCGTGGGCTACGCCTCGGCGATCTCCATCATCTTCTTCGTGCTCATCGCGGCCGTCGCCCTCGGCCGGATGTGGCTCCTGCGCAAGCGTGAGGAGGGCGTGCGATGAGCACCACCACCCTGAGCAAGGCGGCCGTACGCAAGAAGAAGTGGACCCCGAGCCAGATCGTGCTCACCGCGGTGGGCGTCGCCGTCTCCGCACTGTGGATGACACCCCTGCTGTGGGCCCTGTTCACGTCACTGAAGTCGGAGACCGAGGCCGTCGAGGTGCCCACCCACTGGGTGCCGAGGGAGTGGACGGGCCAGGCCTGGGAGGCGCTCTTCGAGAGCGGCAACATCACCAACTGGTTCGTGAACTCGCTCGTCGTCTCGGTCTGCGTCACCTTCATCGTGGTGTTCGTCAGCGCGCTCGCCGGGTACGGCTTCGCACGCACCGAGTTCCGGGGCAAGAACGTGCTGCTCGGCCTGGTGATGGCGGGCCTGATGGTGTCGCCCGCCGTGCTCGGCGTCCCGCTCTTCACGACCGTCCAGTCCATGGGGATGGTCGACACCTACTGGGGCATGATCCTGCCGCAGTGCGCGCCCGCCGCGATGGTCTACATCCTCTACAAGTTCTTCCAGTCGATCCCGCACGAGCTGGAGGAGGCCGCGTACATCGACGGCGCCGGACGCTGGCGGGTCTTCTTCACCATCGTCCTTCCGCTGTCCAGGCCCTCGCTCTCGGCCGTCGGGATCTTCACGTTCATCGCGTCCTGGAACAACTTCCTGTGGCCGTACATGGTGACCAACAACCCTGACCTGATGACGATGCCGAACGGCATCGCGACCGTCATGAACTCCTACGGAATCCAGTGGGCGCAGCTCATGGCGGGCGGTCTCATGGCGGGCCTGCCCCTGATCGTCGTCTTCGTCTTCTTCCAGCGCCAGATCGTCAGCGGCGTGGCCCACACGGGCCTGGCCGGACAGTGAACGCCGCGACCATCGCCCAACGCACTGCCGAAAGGTTCTCCATGGCCCCCCGCACCGCCCGCTTCACCCTCGACCCCGCCTTCGTGGTGGGCGACGTCGACCCCCGCCTCTTCGGCTCCTTCGTCGAGCACCTCGGCCGTTGCGTCTACACCGGCATCTACGAGCCCGGCCACCCGGCGGCCGACGAGACGGGGCTGCGCACCGACGTGCTCGGACTGATCCGGGAACTCGGGGTGACCGCCGTGCGCTACCCCGGCGGGAACTTCGTCTCGGGATACAAGTGGGAGGACTCCGTCGGCCCCGCCGACGAACGCCCGCGCCGTCTCGACCTGGCCTGGCACTCCACGGAGACCAACCGCTTCGGGCTCTCCGAGTACATCGCCTTCCTGCGCAAGATCGGCCCGCGGGCCGAACCGATGATGGCGGTGAACCTCGGCACGCGAGGCGTCGAACAGGCCCTGGAACTCCAGGAGTACGCCAACCACCCCGCCGGGACCGCGCTGTCCGACCTGCGCGCCGCGCACGGCGACAAGAACCCCTTTGGTATCCGCCTGTGGTGCCTGGGCAACGAGATGGACGGGCCGTGGCAGACCGGCCACAAGACCGCCGAGGAGTACGGGCGCCTGGCCGCCGAGACCGCCCGGGCGATGCGCCAGGTGGACCCGGACGTCGAACTGGTCGCCTGCGGCAGCTCCGGCCAGTCGATGGAGACCTTCGCCGCGTGGGAGGCCACGGTCCTCGCCGAGACCTACGATCTCGTCGACCACATCTCCCTGCACGCCTACTACGAGGAGACCGACGGCGACCGGGACTCGTTCCTCGCATCCGCCGTCGACATGGAGTCCTTCATCGAGAACGTCGTCGCCACCTGCGACCACGTGGGCGCCCGCCTGAAGTCCAAAAAGAAAATCAACCTGTCCTTCGACGAGTGGAACGTCTGGTACCAGTCCCGGCCGCACCCCGAGGTCGAGGAGAGCCTGCGCGACTGGCCCGAGGCGCCGCGTCTCCTGGAGGACAACTACACCGTCACCGACGCTGTCGTCGTCGGCTCGCTCCTGATCGCCCTCCTGCGGCACGCCGACCGCATCGCCGTCGCGTGCCTGGCCCAGCTGGTCAACGTCATCGCGCCGATCCTGACCGAGCCGGGCGGGCCCGCCTGGCGGCAGACCACCTTCTTCCCCTTCGCGCAGGCGTCGCGGCACGGCCGCGGCAGGGTGCTCGACGTACGCGTGGACTCACCCGCGCACGAAACGCGGAAGTATGGCGAGGTTCCCCTGGTGCACGCGACGGCCGTACGCGCAGATGACGGCACCGTCGCCGTCTTCGCGGTCAACCGCAGCCAGAGCGAGCCGCTGCCGCTCGAAGTCGCGCTGCATGGACTCGAGTTGGTGGACGTCATCGAGCACAGTGCCCTCGCTGACGCGGACCCCGACGCGCGCAACACACTCGCGGAGCCGGAGCGCGTGACCCCGCACGGCGTCAGCGGGACAGCACTCCAGGAGGACACGCTGCACGCCGTCCTGGAGCCGCTGTCGTGGAACATGATCCGGCTGGGCTGAGAACTCCGACAGGGCCGGGGCCGGTGGTGCCCTGCGCCGGGCTCTACCGCCGTCTGCGGAAGTGCAGCCAGAGGCGGGCCGCGATCAGGCCCAGGACCACGACGCCGACGGTGATCTGCGCCCATCGGGGGAGAGCACCGGCTCCGGGAAAGTACAGGGCGATCAGCATCACAGGCGCCATTCCTCGCGGTCACGGGCTCCCGTTATACCGCGAGGAATTCGGAGCCCCCGCTCCGCCCGCGCTCTAGTCCCAGCCGCCGGTGATTCCTCCGTTGAGCTGCGCGGAGCAGATGTTGTAGCCGCCCGACGCGTGCCCCTTCTTCGTCTGGCCGTTCACGGTCACCGAGCAGTTGATGTCGCCGCCGCCGGTCAGCTGCGCCGACACGTGGTAGTACAGCGCCTCCGAGTCCAGCTTCAGCGTCTTCGTCATCGGCAGGCCCGAGCCCTGACGGCTGTCACTGTCACTGCCGTAGTTGACGTCGACACCGGAGGGCGCGGAACCCCACACCTTGAACACGACCTTCCCCGCGGGGGCCTCGTCCTCGGCCGGCTTCTCGGCCTTGGGCTTGGGGGTCTTGGTGACGGTCTTGGTCGGTGCGGGTTTCGCCTTCGCCTTGGCGTCCTTCGCCTTGGTGTCCTTTGCCGGGGCTGTCTTCGTCAGGGTGACGGTCGGCTGCGCCTTCGCGTCGGTGGTCGTCGCCTTCTCGGCGCCACCGTCGCCGTCGCCTCCGGCGGAGCCGATCCCCATGCCCACGAACAGGATCACAAGGGCGGCGGGGATCGCGACGCGCTTTCGTGCCCACTTGGGCCGGGCGGGAGGGGCGGAGGGCCCGGGTTGCATCGCCCCGGGGGAGGGCGGTTGGTTCGGCGGTGGCTGGTTGTTCGACATGTGCCCCCCAGGTGTTTCGTGGGGGACGACCGTATCGGGAAAACCCAGTATTTGGCGGGACTTGTGCGATTTGAGTGACGGAACTGTGACGAAGAGTCTCGGCCGGCCTCCCGCCGAGTAATGACTGGCCATCAGGTAGCCCATTCTGCGGGCGAGTTCGGACCGGGTGCGAGCTGTGCACCACCCCGCCGCGTACGCCCGTGGCGTCGCCGCCAACGTGGCCCTTCGTGGAGGAAGGCAGCCACGACGAACTGCTGCGCCACGGTGGGCGATACGCCGATTTCTGGAACGTCGCCCTGACACCCGTGGCCGGTGATTGAGTTGGGTGGTCCATGCACTGACGTCTACGCCCAGGGGGACCCGGTTGCTCCGCCCGCACCTGACGGCCGCCACGCTGCTCAGGGTTTCCGCCGAGGGGGCCGCGACCGCGCTGGTGCTCACCGTCCAGACGCGTACCGGCGACGCGGCGAGCGCCGGATTCGTGCAGACCGCGATGCTGCTTCCCTATGTGGTGAGCGGGCCGGTCATCGGCCACGCCCTTGACCGGACCGGCCGGCCGCGCCGTCTGGTGGTCGCGCTGGCGTGCGGCTACACCGTCGCGATCGCCGGGCTCATGCTGTCGGCGGGGCGCTCGCCGCTGGTGCTCGTGCTGATGGTGGCCGCCGTGGTCGGTTGCGTCGAGCCGGTCGTGGTGGCGCTCACCAGTCTGCTGCCGAGGTTCGTCCCTCCCGAACGCCTCTCACGGGCGTACGGCCTTGAGGCGTCGAGCTACAACATCGCGGCCATCGCAGGACCGGGCCTCGCCGCGCTGGTCGCCGCCGTGGCGGGCGGAGCGCACACCGGGATCGTGACGGTGGCCACCGCCGCGCTCGGCCTGCTCGTCCTTCCCCTGCTGCGGATTCCGCCTCCGGAGGTCCGGCCGGGCCGCACACGGTCGGGGCTCGGGCAGGTCGTGGCGGGTGGGCTCTTGGTCCTCGGGGCCAACCGGGTGCTGCGGGCCCTGACCGTGTCGACGATGTTCGCCTGGTTCGGATACGGCGGGTTCGCGGTGGCGGCGGTCCTGCTCGGCCAGGACATCGGCGCGGGCCCCGCGGCGGGCGGGCAACTCCTTGCCTGTTTCGCACTCGGCTCCCTCGTGGGTGCCCTCGCCTCGTCCCGGTGGCTGACGCCGGGCCACTCCGAACGGGCCGTGAGCGCAGGGCTTCTGGGGTTCGGCACGGCCGTCGCAGCGCTGGCGGCGGTGCCGTCGCTGCCCTGGGCGTGGGGCGTCTGCGTGGCGGCGGGCCTGGCCGAAGGCCCGCTCTTCACCGCGACGCTGATGCTCCGCCAGCGCGAATCGCCCCCGGACCGGCTCGGCCAGGTCAACACCACCGGCGGCAGCCTGAAGATCGGCGCGTCGGCGGGCGGCGCCGCCCTGACCGGGGTGTTCGCGGGACGGCTCGGCGCGGAGGGGCTGATGCTGAGCATCGCGGCGTTCCAGTTCGCCGGAGCGGCGATGTGGCTGTGGCTCAGCGGGGCCGGACGCAAGGATGGGCCCGCTCTCGGTACGCGTCCGGAGCGCCGCTCGTCACACGGCTGCGGGTGACGAGCGGCGAGTCCAGCGCCATGAGGCCGGCCGGGGCGATCAGCAGTTACGGGAGGCGGGGCGGGGATCAGCCCACGTACGGGTCGGGGACCTCGCCCTCGCGGGCCAGGAACGCGAAGTCGCAGCCGGTGTCGGCCTGGGTGATCTGCTCGTCGTAGAGCGCGCCGTAACCGCGTCCGTAGCGCACGGGAGGCGGCGCCCACGCCTCCCTGCGGCGCGCCAACTCCTCGTCGGACACATCGAGATGGAGTGAGCGGGCCTCGACGTCCAGGGTGATCAGGTCTCCAGTACGGACGAGGGCGAGCGGGCCGCCCACATGCGACTCGGGTGCGATGTGCAGCACGCACGCGCCGTACGACGTGCCGCTCATCCGCGCGTCGGAGAGGCGCACCATGTCGCGCACCCCCTGCTTGAGCAGATGATCGGGGATCGGCAGCATGCCGTACTCGGGCATGCCGGGCCCGCCCTTGGGGCCGGAGCCGCGCAGCACGAGCACGTGGTCGGCGGTGATGCCGAGCGCCGGGTCGTTGATGGTGCGCTGCATCTGCCGATAGTCGTCGAAGACGACCGCGGGGCCGGTGTGCCGCAGCAGGTGCGGCTCGGCGGCGATGTGCTTGATGACGGCGCCGTCCGGGCAGAGGTTGCCCCGCAGGACGGCCACTCCGCCCTCGTCGGCCAGGGGCTTCGTGCGGGGCCGGATGACCTCGGGGTTGTGCACGGTGGCGCCCGCGAGCTGTTCGCGCAGGCTGTCATGGGCGACTGTGGGCCGTTCCAGGTGCAGTACGTCGGTCAACTGGGCCAGGAACGCCGGGAGTCCGCCCGCGAAGTGGAAGTCCTCCATGAGGTACTGCCCGCCGGGGCGCAGGTTGGCGAGCACCGGCACGGTTCGCGCGATCCGGTCGAAGTCGTCGAGCGTGAGCCGTACACCGCTGCGGCCCGCCATGGCGATCAGGTGGATGACGGCGTTGGTGGAGCCGCCGAGCGCGAGGACGGTGGCGACCGCGTCCTCGTAGGCGTCAGAGGTGAGGAACCGCGACAACCTCAGGTCCTGGCGGACGAGTTCGACGATCCGCATCCCGGACGCGGCCGCCATCCGGTCGTGCCCGGAGTCCACCGCCGGGATGGAGGAGGCGCCGGGCACCGTCACGCCAAGGGCCTCGGCAGCGGCGGTCAGCGTGGAGGCGGTGCCCATGGTCATGCAGTGGCCGGGGGAGCGGGCCAACCCGCTCTCCAGCTCGGCCAGTTCGCAGTCACCAATGAGTCCCGCGCGCTTGTCGTCCCAGTACTTCCACATGTCGGTGCCCGAACCGAGCACCTCGTTGCGCCAGTGCCCCGGGAGCATCGGCCCCGCGGGCACGAAGACAGCCGGCAGATCGACGCTCGCGGCGCCCATGAGCAGGGCGGGGGTCGTCTTGTCGCAGCCGCCGAGCAGCACCCCGCCGTCCACGGGATAGGAGCGCAGCAGCTCCTCGGTCTCCATTGCGAGCAGATTGCGGTAGAGCATCGGGGTCGGCTTCTGGAACGTCTCGGAGAGCGTGGAGACGGGGAACTCGAGGGGGAAGCCGCCCGCCTGCCACACCCCGCGCTTGACCGCCTGCGCGCGGTCGCGCAGATGGACATGGCAGGGGTTGATGTCGGACCAGGTGTTCAGGACCGCGATCACGGGCTTGCCCAGATGCTCCTCGGGCAGATACCCGAGCTGCCGGGTGCGCGCCCGGTGGCTGAAGGACCGCAGACCGTCCGTGCCGTACCACTGGTGGCTGCGCAGCTCCTCGGGCCTCATGCCGACCACGCCTTCACCAGCGCCGCTATCTCCTCGCGCCGCCCGGCGGGCAGGACCCGGCTCGGCGGGCGCACGTCGCGACGGCACAGACCGAGCGCGGCGAGGGCCTCCTTGACGACGGTGACGTTGTCCGCCGACTGGTCGGCGGCGCGCAGCTCCTCGAAGCGCCGGATCCGCTCCCAGACGTCCATGGCCGCCGGATAGTCGCCCGCCCGCAGGGCCCGGAGCATGCTCAGGGACACCTCGGGCGCGACGTTGACCAGACCCGACGTGAAGCCGGTGGCGCCGACGGCCCAGTACGCGGGCGCGTACAGCTCGGCGAGCCCCGCCACCCACACGAAGCGTCCGATCCCGGCGTCCCGGGCGAACGCGGCGAACGCGGCGGCGTCCGGCGTCGCGTACTTCGCGCCGATCACGTTCGGGCACAACTCACCCAGCTCCGCGAGGCGTTGACCGGTGAGACGGGGGTCGCGGATGTACGGGACGACGCCGAGCTCGGGTACGGCGTCGGCGACGGCACGGTGGTAGTCGACCCAGCCGTCCTGGGACACGTAGGGATGCACGGGCTGGTGGACCATCACCATGTGTGCGCCGACGTCACGTGCGTGCTCCGCGGCGGCGATGGCCGTCGACAGGTCATGACCGACACCGACGAGGACGAAGGCACCGCTGCGGCCCGCCTCCTCCATGGCCAACTCGGCGACCAGGCGCCGCTCGTCGGGGCTCAGGGCGTAGAACTCGCCGGTGTTCCCGTTCGGCGTGAGAGTGCGTACTCCGCCGTCGGTCAGACGCCGGAGCAGTGCACGGTAGGTGTCCCGGGCCACGGAGCCGTCCTCGGCGAACGGCGTCACCGGGATCGCGACGACATCGGCGATGGCCGAACGCAGTGCGTCGAAACGGGAGGTGGGGTGGCTGGGCCCGGTCATGAGAGCTCCCCCTCCGGGAACGCACGCCGCACGAACGAGGCGATGTGGTCGTGGAGTCCGCTCGCCGCCGCGTCGGCATCCCCGGCGAGCGCGAGCCGCAGGATCTCCCGGTGCTCGGCCGCCTCCCGCTCCCAGGACGGCAGCGTCGCCCAGGCGACGGCGGAGACCAGGGCCGCCTGGTCGCGCACGTCGTCGAGCATCCGGGACAGCAGCGGATTGCCGCAGGGGACGTACAGCGCGCGGTGGAACTCCCGGTTGGCCAGGGAGCGTTCGGCGGCGTCCGCCGCGCTGTCCGCACGCTCCAGTGCGTCGCGCGCCTCGTCCAGGAGGGCGCCGCTGCGGACGGTGCGCCGCAGCGCTTCCGGTTCGAGCAGCAGGCGTACGTCGTAGACCTCCTGGGCCATGGCCGCGTCCACCATGCGCACGGTGGCGCCCTTGAACTGGCTCATCACGACGAGACCGGTCCCGGCGAGTGTCTTCAGCGCTTCCCGCACGGGTGTCTTGGAGACGGCGAACTGGGCGGCGAGCTCGGTCTCGACGAGGGGCTGGCCTGGGGCCAACTGCCCGGTGAGGATGCGGTGCTTGACCGCATCGAGCACGTACTGCGTGCGCGAGGGGATGGGGTGGGGCGCAAAGGTCATCGTTGCTCTCAGTCGTCGTGCAGCCGTCGTGCAGTCATCGCGTATCGCGTCTCATATATGACGTACGAAGTACGACGCGATGAAGCTAGAGTGCCGACCGGCTCACGTCAACGTCTCGCGCAGGAATACTCGTTGCGGGCCGGAACACAGCGATGCGGTACGGCCACCATGGCCGTACCGCATCGCTGCTCAGCGCGCCGAGAAGGTGTGCACCGTGCTGGACCGGTAGGTCTGGCCGGGGCGCAGCACCGTCGAGGGGAACTTCGGCTGGTTCGGGGAGTCCGGGAAGTGCTGGGTCTCCAGGCACAGGCCGTCACCCTGCCGGTAGGTGCGCCCCGAAGGCCCGGTGAGCGTGCCGTCCAGGAAGTTCCCGGAGTAGAACTGCACGCCCGGCTCGGTCGTGGCGACCTCAAGGGTGCGACCCGACCCCGGGTCCCGCAGCGTCGCGAAGTGTTCGGGGCGCTTGGTGATGCCCTTGTCCAGGACCCAGTTGTGGTCGAAGCCCTTGGCGGTCACCAGCTGCGGGTGCGAGACCCGGATGTCCTCGCCCACCGTCTTCGCGCGCCGGAAGTCGAACGGCGTGCCCGCCACCTTCGCAAGATCGCCCGTCGGGATGAGACCGGCGTCGGTCGGCGTGAACCGGGCTGCCGCCAGGGTTAGTTCGTGGTCCAGAATGTCCCCGCTGCCCTCGCCCGCGAGGTTGTAGTACGTGTGGTTCGTCAGGTTCACCACGGTGGCCTTGTCCGTGGTCGCCGCGTAGTCGATGCGCCAGTCGCCGCGGGCGGTGAGGGTGTACGTCACCTTCATGCGCAGGGTCCCCGGGTAACCCATCTCGCCGTCGACGCTCACGTACCGCAGGACGACACCCACGCCCGTGGAGTCCGCGAACGGCTCGACGTCCCACACCCGCGTGTCGAAGCCCTTGGCCCCGCCGTGCAGGCTGTTCTCCCCGTCGTTCACGGAGAGCTGGTGGGTCCTGCCGTCCAGCGAGAAGCGGCCCTTGGCGATGCGGTTGCCGTAGCGGCCGATCAGCGCGCCGAAGAAGGTGGTACCGGCGACGTACGCCTCGATGGTGTCGTAGCCGAGGGAGACGTTGGTGTACCGGCCGTGCCGGTCCGGGAGTTCGAGGGACTGCACGATGCCGCCGTACGAAAGCACCTTCATCCGGGTGCCGCCGTTGGCGAGGGACCAGCGGTACACCTTGGTGCCGTCGGCCAGCTTGCCGAAGAGTTCCTTGGTGGGCGTACGGCCGGAACCCGGTGACGCGTACGAGGCGCCCGCGCCGGCGGCGGTGAGGCCCACGGCAGCGGCCGAGGCCAGGACGGTACGTCTGCTCGTATCCATGTGCGGCTCCTGATTCTCAGCCCGTCCGGCGTTTGAGGACGAGCCCGAAGGGCGATCTGCGGTGCGATGGATCCAGGGGGAGGCGTGGTCGGTCACCTGGGGCTCAGCGCCCCACCTTCCGCTTGTTCCAGACGTCGAAGCCGACCGCGGCCAGCAGCACCAGGCCCTTGATGACCTGCTGGTAGTCGGTGCCTATGTTGACCAGGGACATGCCGTTGTTCAGGACGCCGAGCACCAGGCCGCCGATCACGGCGCCCATCACCGTGCCGACACCGCCGCTCATCGACGCGCCGCCGATGAACGAGGCCGCGATCGCCTCCAGCTCGAAGTTCAGGCCCGCCTGCGGGGTGCCCGCGTTCAGCCGCGCCGCGTACACACAGCCCGCGAGGGCGGCAAGGACGCCCATGTTGACGAAGATCAGGAAGGTGACGCGCTTGTCCTTGACTCCGGACAGCTTCGCCGCCGCCTTGTTGCCGCCGAGCGCGTAGACATGGCGGCCGACGACCGCGTTGCGCATCACGTAGCCGAGGGCGATCAGCAGCCCGCACATGATGAGCAGCACGACGGGAACGCCGTGGAAGCTGGCGAGGGTCAGCGTGAAGGCGACGACGGCGGCGGTGATCGCCACCAGCTTGGCCACCCACAGGCCCGTCGGCGTCACGTCGAGGTCGTAGGCCAACTGCTGCTTGCGGCTGCGCCATTCACGGAACAGCAGGAAGGCGACCGTCACCAGGCCGAGCACCAGCGTCGGGTTGTGGTACTGCGTGTACGGGCCCATCTCGGGGATGAACCCCTTGGCGATGTTCTGGAAGCCCTCGGGGAACGGCGAGAGCGACTGGCCCTCCAGGACGATCTGCGTGAGACCGCGGAAGAGCAGCATCCCGGCCAGCGTCACGATGAACGACGGGATGCCGACGTAGGCGATGAAGAAGCCCTGCCACGCGCCGGCGACCGCGCCGATCAGCAGCGAAAGGACCAGGGCGAGCACCCACGGCATGTCGTGTTTGACCATCATCACCGCGGACATGGCGCCGACGAAGGCGACCAGCGAGCCGACGGACAGGTCGATGTGGCCGGCGATGATGACGATCATCATGCCGATGGCCAGGATGAGGATGTAGCCGTTCTGCTGGATCAGGTTGGACACGTTGTTCGGCAGGAGCAGCGTGCCGTCGGTCCAGATCTGGAACAGGATGACGATGAAGGCCAGGGCGACGAGCATGCCGTACTGGCGCATGTTGGAGCGCACGCTCCGCAGCAGCAGAGCCCCGGCGGACTCCATGGCGGACGGCTTCGACGACGTGTCGCTCGGTGGCGTGGTCGTGGTGGTCATGGCGGATGCCTCAGCTTCTGTTCTTGGTCATGTGGCGCATCAGGAGTTCCTGGGTGGCGTCCGCGCGGTCGACCTCACCGGTCAGCCTGCCCTCGGCCATCGTGTAGATCCGGTCGCACATCCCGAGCAGCTCGGGCAGTTCGGAGGAGATGAACAGCACCGCCTTGCCCGAGGCCGCCAGCTTGTCGATGACGGTGTAGATCTCGTACTTCGCGCCGATGTCGATGCCGCGCGTCGGCTCGTCGAGGATCAGGACCTCGGGGTCGGCGTGGATCCACTTGCTCAGGACGACCTTCTGCTGATTGCCGCCCGAAAGCCGCCCCACCTGCTCGAACACGGTGGGGGCCTTGATGTTCATCGACTTGCGGTAACGCTCGGAGACGGAGCGTTCGCGGTGCTCGTCGACGAAGCCGTCCTTGCGCCGCATGCCCGGCAGTGAGGCCAGGGAGATGTTGCGGTTGATGTTGTCGATGAGGTTGAGGCCGTACTGCTTGCGGTCCTCGGTGACGTACGCGATCCCGGCGTCGACCGCCGCGGGCACGTTCTTCGTCACGACCTCGCGCCCGCCGACCGCCACCGTGCCCGCGACGTACTGCCCGTAGGAGCGCCCGAATACGGACATCGCGAGCTCCGTGCGGCCCGCGCCCATCAGGCCCGCGATGCCGACGATCTCGCCGCGCCGCACGGTGAGCGACACGTCGTCGACGACCTTGCGGTGGTGGTCGACCGGGTGCCGCACCGTCCAGCCCTCGATGGACAGGGCGAGCGACCCGGCGTCCTCCCCCTCGTAGGGCGTGCGGTCGGGGAAGCGGTGGTCGAGGTCGCGGCCGACCATGCCGCGAATGATGCGGTCCTCGGCCACCTGCGGGTCGGACGCGGGGGTCTCACGGACCGTCAGGGTCTCGATGGTCCGCCCGTCGCGCAGGATCGTCACCGAGTCGGTGATCGCCCTGATCTCGTTCAGCTTGTGCGAGATGATGATGCAGGCGATGCCCTGGTCGCGCAGCTCCAGGATGAGGTCGAGGAGCTTCGCGCTGTCCTCGTCGTTCAGGGCGGCCGTCGGCTCGTCGAGGATGAGCAGCTTCACCTCCTTCGACAGGGCTTTGGCGATCTCCACGAGCTGCTGCTTGCCCACGCCGATGTCGGCGACCGGAGTCTGCGGCTTCTCGCTCAGGCCGACCCGCTTGAGCAGGGTGCTCGCCCTGCGCAGCGTGTCGTTCCAGTCGATGAAGCCGCGGGTGCTCTGTTCGTTGCCCAGGAAGATGTTCTCGGCGATGGACAGGTACGGGACGAGCGCCAGCTCCTGATGGATGATCACGATGCCGTGCTTCTCGCTGGCACGGATGTCCTTGAAGGCCACCGGCCGGCCCTCGAAGTGGATCTCACCGTCGTAACTGCCGTGCTCGTGAACGCCGCTGAGGACCTTCATCAGCGTCGACTTGCCCGCGCCGTTCTCGCCGCAGATCGCGTGGATCTCCCCGGCGCCCACGGTCAGGTTCACATCGGAGAGCGCCTTGACGCCGGGGAACGTCTTGGTGATGCCGCGCATCTCCAGTACGGGCCCGCTCACGAGAGCTGCCCGGCCTTGAAGTAGCCCTCGTCCACCAGGAGTTGGGTGTTCGACTTGTCGATGCTGACCGGGTCGAGGAGGAAGGACGGCACGGTTTTCTTGCCGTTGTTGTAGTCCTTGGTGTTGTTGACCTTCGGCTTCTTGTCGTTCAGGACCGCGTCGCCCATGGACACCGTCTGAGCGGCCAGCTTGCGGGTGTCCTTGAACACCGTCTGCGTCTGCTCACCGCGGATGATGGACTTCACCGAAGCGAGCTCCGCGTCCTGTCCCGTGATGATCGGCAGCGGCTGGCTCTTGGAGCCGTACCCCGCGCTCTTCAGCGCGGAGATGATCCCGATCGAGATCCCGTCGTACGGCGAGAGGACCGCGTCGACCTTCGCGGAGCCGTAGTTCTTGCTGATCAGGTCGTCCATGCGCTTCTGCGCGGTGCCGCCGTCCCAGCGCAGCGTGGTGGCCTGGTTCATCTTCGTCTGCTTGCTGCGGACGACGAGCTGGCCGCTGTCGAAGTACGGCTGGAGCACCTTCATGGCGCCGTTCCAGAAGTACTTGGTGTTGTTGTCGTCCGGCGAGCCCGCGAACAGCTCGATGTTGTGCGCGTCGCCGCCCTTCTCGGGCTTGCCCAGCTTCAGTTTGTCGACGATGTACTGGGCCTCCAGGCGGCCGACGCGCTCGTTGTCGAACGACGCGTAGTAGTCGACGTTCTCCGTGCCGAGGATGAGGCGGTCGTACGAGATCACGGGAATGTCCGCGTCGGCCGCGCGCTGAAGCACCTCGGAGAGCGCGGAGCCGTCGATGGCGGCGACCACCAGGAGACTGCGCCCCTTGGTGATCATGTTCTCCAGCTGGGCGATCTGGTTCTCGACCTTGTCGTCGCCGTACTGCAGATCGGTCTTGTACCCGGCCTTCTCGAACTGCTTCGCCATGTTGTTGCCGTCGGCTATCCACCGCTCGGAGGACTTGGTGGGCATGGCGAGTCCGATGGTGCTGCCCTTGCCCTCGTCCGGCTTGTAGCGGCTGCCGCCCAGGGCCTCCTGGCCGCAGGCGGTCAGCGAGCCGAGCAGCACTACGGTGGCCGCGGCTGCGGTGAGACGCACTTTTCTGGAGGTGTGGTCGCTCATGGATCAGTCCCCTTCCGGGACGGGGAAGCGCTGGAGCTCGCCGGGCAGTCGTGCGCCGAGCGGGGACATCCCGCCGTCCGCGCCGTGCCGGGCCAGCAGGTCGAGGGCGAGACGGCCGCGGCGGACCCGCTCACGGGCGGTGGCCAGGGTGTGCTCGCGCAGGTGGGCACCGTAGGGGTAGATGCCGGGGGACTTGCTCAGGCCGAACTTGAGGTAGAGCGGGGCGCCGCGCCTGATCAGCTCCGCCGCCTCGTACATCCGGACGTAGCCGCCGAGGTCGTCGGGCGCCTCGACGTACAGGTCCATCGGGGCGCGGCTGGCCCCGCGGATCTCCGTGATGTGGTCAAGGGTCAGGTCGGAGGGGATGTTGAGGGAGTCCGCGCCGAGCCGCTCGTAGACCGCGTACGAGGCCGGGTTGACCGGGCCGATCAGGGCCGACACCTTGAAGGTCGTGTCGGCGGGAAGCACGCCCGCGACCCGCAGCCGGTGCAGCGTCCACAGCACGCCCTCGTCGGCGACGAGCAGACAGCGCACCCCCAACTCCGTTGCCCGTACGGCGTCTTCGACGCACCCGGCGAGTGCGTCATGGCCGCGCGAGCGAAGACCGGCGCCGCCGGAGTCGGTGCGGGTCCCGGCGCCGATGTCCCAGGTCCCGCGAGGCCCGGTGAACAGGCAGAGCTCGATGTCCCGCTCGGCGCAGGCCTCCACCATCTCGGTGATCTCGTCGTCCGAGAGCATCCAGACGCCGCTGCCCTGGCTGATCCGGTGAACCGGAACGTCGAGCCGCGAACTCTCCTTGAGGACGACGGCGAGCGCCTCGGGCCCCTCCACGGAGGGGATCTCGGTGCGCCAGGTGCCGCCGTCGGGGAACGCGTGCGGCGACGCGTCGGCCGGGTCGATGGCGGGTACGGGGTGCCCGATGCGGGCGAGGGTGTCGACGCCGGGGCGGCGGGGTGCTGACGGGCTGGTCACGGGGCTCCCATACGCTGTGAATTCCGCTGTGTTCGATATTTCGTACGGTGGTCGGTTCAAGAGGACTGCGTGTCACGTCGTCCGCGGGGGCGTCTCAGGGGCGGAGCAGCACCTTCCCGGTCTTCGGGTCGCCGCCGCCGACCAGCGCCACCGCCTCGCCGAACCGCTCCAGCGGGAACTCGTGCGTGATGAGCGGTGCCGGGTCGAGCAAGCCGAGTCCGAACACGCGGACCGCGTCCGACCAGGCGCAGGACGGCGCGCCGAAGACACTGCGCACCTGAAGCTGGCTCAGCGAGAGGTGCACCGGATCGATGCCGACGGCGCCCGGTGTGAACATGCCGGTCAGCACCACCCGGCCGCCCCGGCGCGCGAGGAGGCAGGAGGACGCGGCCGTGCTCGGTGCGCCCGCGGTCTCCACGACCAGGTCGAAACGGCCGTGGTACGCCTCGGCCTCGGCGGGCGTCAGACTCTCGCTCGCCCCGAAGTCCAACGCCTGGCGGCCGCGCTCGGCCCGCGGGTCGACCACGACGAGCTCGCCGGGCGATGATGCGGCGAGCAGCTGCACCGTGAGCATTCCGAGGGTGCCGGCGCCGACCACCGCGATCCGCTCGCCCGGCCTCGGACGCCCCGCCCGCACCGCGCCCGCGATGACCGCGGCGGGTTCGAGCAGGGCCGCCGCTGCCAGGTCCGCCTCCGGGTGCAGCAGGTGCAACAGGCGGGCGGGCACGGCCACATGGTCGGCGAAGGCGCCGGGCTCGGTGAAGCCGGTCTCCGCGTATCCGCCGCCGCACAGGCTCGTCTCGCCCTCGCGGCACCGCTCACAGGTGCCGCAGGCACGGAACCCCTCCGCGACCGTCTTCTGCCCGACGAGAGCCGGGTCGACGCCCGCGCCGGTGGCCTCGACGGTGCCGGACCACTCGTGCCCGGGGACCACGGGGTAGCGGACGTAGGCGGCGTCGCGATGACCGTCGTACACCTCGCGGTCGCTCATGCAGATCCCGGCGGCGGCCACCCGGACCACGACCTCACCGGGGCCCGGCTCGGGCCGCGCCCCGGCCGTGAGCCGGTGCGAGCCCGGCCGGTCGACGACGATCGCACGCGAGCCGGTGAGCGCGTGTGAGTCGGTGCTCACTTCCCGGCCGCCTTGGGGGCGCGCTTCTCCCAGCCCTCGGCCCAGAGGTCGAACCGCGCCTGCTGTTGCGGGAACTCGGCCGCCGCGTCCGTGTCGAGCTCGACACCGAGGCCCGGCTCGTGCGACACCTCGAAGTAGCCGTCGACCACCTGCGGCGCCCCCTTGACCACCTTCTTGATCTCCGCGTCCGCGAAGTCGTTGAAGTGCTCCAGGATCTTGAAGTTGGGTGTGCAGGCGGCCAGTTGCAGCGAGGCGGCCGTGAGCACCGAACCGCCCACGTTGTGCGGGGCGACCAGGGTGTAGTGCGTCTCTGCGGTCGCGGCCAGCTTGCGGGTCTCCAGGATGCCGCCGATGTGACCGAGGTCAGGCTGGATGATGTCGGCGGCCTGGGACTCGAAGAGCTCGCGGAACTCGATCCGGTCGTGGATGCGTTCGCCGGTGGCGATCGGCATGTCCACCTTGGCGGCGACCTTCTCCAGTGCCTTGAGGTTCTCCGGCGGCACCGGCTCCTCCAGCCAGGCGGGCCTGAACGGCGCCATCTCCCGGGCCAGGCGCACAGCGGTCGAGGGGCTGAACCGCCCGTGCATCTCCAGCATCAGCTCGGCGTCGGGGCCGATCGCGTCCCGCACGGCCTCGATCAGCGAGACCGCGTAGGAGGTGCCGGCCTGGTCGAGCTCGAAGTGGCCGGTCCCGAACGGGTCGATCTTCAGGGCGCGGTAGCCCTTCTCGACCACGGCCAGCGCCGCCTTGTGGTACGCCTCCGGAGTGCGCTCGGTGGTGTACCAGCCGTTCGCGTACGCCTTGACCCTGTCGGTCACCTTCCCGCCGAGCAGCTGCCAGACCGGCACACCGAGGGCCTTGCCCTTGATGTCCCAACAGGCCATCTCCACACAGGCGATGCCCGACATGACGATCTCGCCGGCCCGGCCGTAGTCGCCGTACTTCATCTTCCGCACGAGGTCCTCGACCGCGAACGGATCGGACCCCACAATGTGGTTGGCCGCCGCTTCGCGGAGGTAGCCGATGAGTGCGTCGGTGCGGCCGAGCATGCGGGTCTCGCCGACCCCGGTGAGTCCTTCGTCGGTGTGGACCTGGACGTAGGTGAGATTGCGCCACGGCGTTCCCACCACGTGCGTGCTGATTCCCGTAATACGCAAGGCAGTTGCCCCTTGGTTGTTCGGTATTTCGTCACACGTTCGAAATGTTGGCGTGACCGTATTCACGCAGGCGGCAGGGTGTCAATGGGTCGCGCGAAACGGTCTTGGGTTCGCAGGAGTCCCTCGGGCCATTGCGCATCGAACGTCGCTGTGGCTAGCCTGTGTTCGTCATATCGATCGTTGACCGAAGTTTCGGACGCATCCACGGTGCACTCGCGGAGTGGACGCAGTGAATTCGCGGACGCGACTTCGGACGCACCGGGTGGGAGGCCGACCATGGGACGACTCGTTCCCGCGGTGACCAGGGCGCTGGACATACTGGAGCTGTTCCTGGAGGGCGACGGAACACTGTCCGCCCCCGAGGTCACCCGCAGACTGCAGCTGCCGCGCACCACCGTGCACGAACTGCTCACCACCCTCGCCGCCCGTTCGTACCTCGTCCAGAGCCCGGAGCAGGCGGGCCGCTACCGCCTCGGCGTTCGCGCCTACCAGCTCGGCAGCCGGTACGCCGAGCAGCTCGACCTCGCCGCCGAGGGTCAGCAGGTGGCCCGCGAGGTCGCCGAGACCTGTGACGAGACGGTCCACGTGGCGGTCCTGGAGGACACGGACGTCATCTACATCGCCAAGGTGGACTCCACGCACGCCGTGCGCATGGTCTCCGCCGCGGGCCGCAAGCTGCCCGCCCACTGCACGTCGGTCGGCAAGATGCTGCTCGCCTCACTGCCGCAGACGGAGCTCGAATCCCGTCTCGCGGGGCGGGAGTTGGTGGCGATGACGCAGAACAGCATCACGGAGCCGGACGCGCTGCTTTCCGCGCTCGCCGACATCCGGGAGCGAGGCGTCGCGGCCGAACACCGTGAGTCCAACCCGGACGTGAGCTGTGTGGCCGCCCCGGTCCGCGACAGCGCGGGCCACGTCGTCGCGGCCCTCTCCATCTCCGTGCCGATGATCCGCTGGAGCGAGCAGCGCGAACACGAGCTGGCCGAACTCGCGGCCAAGGGTGCGGACGACCTCTCGGAGCGCCTGGGCCACCGGGGCGGACGCTGACCGGCCGGGCAGAACGGCCCTAGCTCCCCGACTCCAGGTCCAGGAGCCGCCGCTTGGCCTCCAGGCCGCCCGCGTACCCGCTCAGCGAGCCGTCGGCGCCGATGACCCGGTGGCAGGGGCGGACGACGAGCAGCGGATTGCGCCCGATGGCCGTGCCCAGGGCGCGGACCGCGGGGCGCGAGACGCCGAGCTGCGCGGCGAGTTTCCCGTACGTGGTGGTCGTGCCGTACGGGAGGCTTTCGAGGGCATGCCAGACCCGCTCCTGGAAGTCGGTGCCGACGCCGCTCACGTACTCGATGTCGAAGTGCTGAAGCGTCCCGGCGAAGTACGCGCGCAGCTGCCCGGCGATCACGTCGAAGGCCTCGTCGTCCCGTCCCCACCCGTCCTGGACGACCTCGCCGCCCTTCTGTCCGGGCAGGGACAGCGAGGCCAGCGCGGTGCCGCCGTTCGCGGTGGCCGACTTCTCGCCGACCAGCAGCAGCTCGCCCAGCGGGCTGTCGACGGTCGTGTAGACGGCCTTGGCTGCCGTGACCTTGCTCATCAGATACTCCCTCTGCCCGGGGGCCCATCCCCGGTGACACCCCAATTCTGCGGGGTGCCGGGGCGTGCGGCTGGCGGGATTCGGACGTGGCGCTCACGGGTGCGCCACGGCCGGCGTCAGGGTCAGCCGGGCGCCCTGCGTACGGTCGGAGGAAGGACCTGTCTCCAGGAGGATCTCGCCCGGCTCCACGACGTACTCCGTGGCGCGGTCCAGCGAGGCAAGCGTATCCGCCTCCACTACGAAGGCGACATCGGCGCTTTCGCCGGGGTCCAGGTCGACCCGCGCGAAACCCCGCAGCTCACGGACGCGCGGCCAGGAACCGGACCCCGCCAGGCGGCGCACATAGAGCTGCACGGTCTCCCGCACGGCACGCGCACCCGTGTTCCGCACGGTGACCGTGCAGGTGAGGGCCGGATCGCCGACCGAGGCCTTCGTGCGAGAGAGCCGTGGCTCCCCGTACTCGACGGTCGTGTACGAGAGCCCGTGGCCGAAGGCGTGCAGCGCGGTGGCGGGCTGGTCCACGTAGCCCCGGTAGCCGTGATCCTTGGCGTTGTAGAACACCGGGAGCTGGGCCGCCGAACGCGGCACGGAGACGGGCAGGCGCCCGACGGGCTCCGCGCGCCCGAAGAGCACGTCGGCGAGCGCCCGCCCGCCCCACGGCCCCGGGTACCAGGCCGAGAGCACGGCACGGGCCCGCCCCGCAAGCTCCGGAACGGCATGCGGCCGCCCCTGGACGAGGACCACGACGACGGGGGTGCCGGTGGCGGCCACTGCGTCGAGCAGCGCCAACTGACCTGACGGGAGGCTCAGTTCCGCGAGGTCGACTCCCTCTCCGCACGTCATCCCCGCCGGAGCTCCGGAGGCGACGATCGCCGCCCCGTTGCTGTCGAAGCGCGTGTCGGCCTCCCGCGCGCTGGACCCGCCGAGCACGAGCACGGCCGTGTCGGCGCCGGCGGCCAGCGCCACCGCGTCCGCGATCCCGCCCTGGTCGCCGCCGACGAGATCGCACCCTCGCGCGTACGTCACCTCGACGCCCGGCGGCGCGACCGCCCTGATGCCGTCGAGGACGGTGAGCCCGGTGCCGGGGCGCTGCGGCGCGGTGTAGTCGCCGAGCTGCTGCGGGAGCGAGTCGGCGTTGGGGCCGATGACAGCGATGCGGGGTGGAGCGGCCAGGGGGAGAGTGGCGCCGTCATGGCTCAGCAGGACGATCGACTCGCGGGCCAGGCGTTCGCTCAACTCGGCCTGGCGGGCCTGTGGTTGCGGCGCTTCGACGACGTAGGGGCGCTCAAAGAGGCCCAGTTGGAACTTCAGCGTCAGGACGCGGGCGACCGCGGCGTCCAGTGCGTGCTCGGAGGCCAGGCCGCGCTCCACCGCCTCCGCGAGCCGCGGGAAGCAGCCGTCCCACAGGCTCAGATCCGTGCCCGCGTTCAGGGCGAGCGCGCCCGCCGACACAGGGTCTCCGGTGAGGCGCACGAGACGGTCGAGGGCGCACCCGTCGGCCATGACCAGGCCGGTGAACCCCCAGCGCTCGCGCAGCAGACCGGTGAGCAGCTCGCGGTTGGCCGCGCACGGCAGACCGTCGAACTCGTTGTACGCGGCCATGACGCCCGCGGCCCCGGCGCGTACGCCCGCCCGCGCCGCGACCAGGTGGATCTCGTGGAGCTCGCGCGGGCCCAGCTCCGTGGCCGCGCTGTTGCGCCCGCCGACCGTCGCGCCCTGCCCGGCGAAGTGCTTGAGCACGACCGCGGCCCGGTCCGGGGCGTACGAGGTGCCGTGCCCCTGCATGCCCCGCACCAGAGCCTGGGTGAACCGCGCCGCCAGGTAGGGGTCCTCGCCGAAGCACTCCTCCGCGCGGCCCCAGCGCGGGTCGCGCACCAGGTCCAGCGCCGGGACGAGCGCGACGTGGGCGCCCCTGGCGCGCAGCTCGGCCGCCGCGCCCGCCGCCGCTGCCTCGTACAGATCCGGGTCCCAGGTCGCTCCCACCGCGAGGTTCACCGGCAGGACGGTGCCGTCCAGGGCCTGGTGGCCGTGCGGGACCTCCTCGACCAGGAGTACCGGGATGCCGAGCCGGGTGTGGGAGACGACGTGCCGCTGCACCGAGTCGGCGACCCGCGCCGCGTCCGCCGCCGTGATGCCGTCGGCGAACGTCACTCCCGACCACGGGTCGGCGCGCTGCAGTCCGTACAGCGCGCCCATCCCGTCGAACGCGGCGACCTCGGCACGGAAGGCGTCCGTCAGGCGGTGACCTTCCTGGGCGCCCGCCGTCCGCTCGTAGGCGTCCCAGCCGTACATCCGCTGGTTGACCTGGCCCACCTTCTCGGTGAGCGTCATCCGGGAGAGCAGGTCCCGCACCCGGTCGGCGACCGGGGCTGCGGCGTCCCGGTACAGGGGCGCGCTCACCGCTGTTCGAGGACGCGCACGCCGAACGGGGCGAGCCGCACCTCCTCCACCGCCTCTCCCGTCTCCAGGTCGTGCAGCGAACCGTCCACCGCCGGGCGCACCGTCAGCTCCTCCTCCGACTGGCCGACCAGCCACACGAACCGCCGCCCGTCCTCGTGCACCAGGACGTCCGCCGAGACATACGGGCTGTCGACCGTGACCGGGCGCTCAACGCCCGCCAGTTGAGCCAGCGCCGCGTAGAGCCGGTGCGTCTGCTCCGGGTTGACGCGGGCCGTGCGCGCGGCCATGTGCTCCAGGGGGTAAGTGGCAAGGACCGTACGGCCGCGGCCCGTCTCGTGCACCAGCAGCGCCGGGCGGCCGTGCGCGTCCTTCGCCACCACGCGCGCGCTCGTCGGGACCACCGGCAGGTAGGCACGGCTGTCCTCGTTGCCCGCCACCGGGAAGCGCAGTGTCTCGCCCGCCGCGATGGCGCCGAACTCCTCGGTGAACGTCAGCTCGAGAACGTCGTCCTCGATGGGTTCGGCCACCCCGTACGAGAGCTGGAGCTCGACCCCGAAGAGGCCGTCCAGGCCGTCGAACCACGGGCCGCGCGTCCCGGGGTGCTCGCCGGAGCAGAACGACAGGTACACGGTGGCGCCCTCGCGGGCCCGCCGCTCCAGCTCGCGCCGCGTACGGGTCGTCAACTGCCGCGTGGACGGCAGGAGATACAGCGTGGCCTCTCCGGGGAGCCCGTCCGCCTCCCGCGTGAGCGCCACCGGCAGATCGGCCCCGCGCGCGGCGACGTACCCCTGATGGAGGGACGTGAAGATCAGGGGTCGGTCGGCGGGGCGGCTGTAGGGGTAGCCGCGCTCCAGGAACGCGGGCACGACGAGCGCCGCGTCCGCGTCCGAGCGCCGGCAGTGGGCGAAGTCGACCTGCTCCAACACCCGTGAGAACGAGTGGAGTTCGACGAGCGGGGCCTTCGGGGCGCCGGTGCTGTCCGTGATGCCGAAGTGCATCTCGAAGGGGTGGTGGTCGTACGGCGACTGGTCCCACAGGTCGTCGTAGTCGGTGTTGTTCCAGGCCATCCAGCCGGTCGCGCCGCCGAGGAGGGAGTTGTGGAGCGTCTGGCGGTAGTAGATCCCCGCGTTCTCGGCCGACACGGTGTCCGTCGAGAGGCCGAACTCCTCCAGGATCACCGGCTGTTCGGTGACGGCGGCCAGCTCGCACTCGAACGCGGCGCGGTAGTGCTGACGTACGCGGTCCGTGTCCGAGCGGTACACATGGGGGCCCACGAAATCGACGTACTCGGCGGTGTCCCGCAGCGAGAAGCCGTTGTCGCGGCCCGTCACCTCGATGCCCCACGCGCCGTCGCCGAGCGAGACCGGCTGTGTGCCGCCCGCGGCGCGCACCGCGTCGCACATGAACTGCGCCCAGGCGGTGACGACGTCGCTCGACGGCGGATCCACCTGGTAGACGCGGCCGTAGCCCGGCATCTCGTTGGTGATGAGCCAGCCGGTGACCCCCGCGTGGTCCTTGAAGCGGCGCGTCATCTGCGACACGAACCACGCCTGGCGGCCGACCAGCCACACGTCCTCGTAGAGGTCGCGGCCCCCGCGCCACGCCGGGTCCCAGTTCTCGCCGGACATGTGCCCGACGATGAAGGTGGGGACCGTGCCCATCCCCAACTCGGTGTGGGCGTCGAGGAAGTCACGGAAGCGCTCGCACAGCTCCTCGTCGATGCGGTGCGGCTCGGGGTGGAAGTCCGGCCAGTAGAAGAACGAGCGGGTCATGGTCAGGCCGTGCTCGCGCAGCACGGCCAGTTCCTCGCGGACCGTCTTCGGGTCGTAGTTCCGCCACATCAGCGGACCGCCGGTGCGGGACCAGAAGTTGGCGCCGATCCAGGGCAGGACGGCGGAGTCATGGGTGAGGTGGGCGCTGTGGCGTCGCATGGGGGTACTCAGGTCTTTCCGTACGGGGGTGGAGAGGTGATCAGA
The DNA here is from genome assembly GCF_040730185.1 of Streptomyces sp. Je 1-332. NCBI lineage: Bacteria > Bacillati > Actinomycetota > Actinomycetes > Kitasatosporales > Streptomycetaceae > Streptomyces > Streptomyces sp. Je 1-332. The sequence goes on along the minus strand of NZ_CP160402.1, from coordinate 837,397 downwards.
AGCGGCGGTCAGTGGGCGGGCCCCGTCGACTCGCGGACGACAAGACGCGGCCGGTCGTCGAGAGGGACGTGCGGCACGTCCTCACCGCACTGGGCGAGCAGCGCCCGCGCGGCAGCCGCGCCGACCCGCTGGACCTGCTGGTCGACGGTCGTCAGACGCGGATGCAGCCAGCGGCCGATCGGGAGGTTGTCGTAGCCGACGACGGACAGGTCCTCCGGGACGCGAAGGCCGGAGCGCTGAGCGGCGCCGATACCGCACACCGCCATGGAGTCGTTCGCGTACATGACGGCGGTGGGGCGCTCCGCCATGCCGAGCAGCTCCTCGGTCGCGGTGACGGCCGCCGCCTCGGAGAAGTCGGTGCTCAGGACGGCGACCGGTTCAACTCCCTTGCTCCGCAACGTCTCTTCGAAGACCGCGCGGCGCTGTCCCGTGTGCAGCAGTTCGCCGGGCCCCGACACATAGGCGATGCGCCGGTGGCCGAGCCCCATGAGGTGGTCCACGGCTTCGTGTATGCCGGCGCCCTGGTCGCCCAGACCCACGGTGGGCACGGGCGTGTCCGGGTGGGGCGCGCCGAGCAGCACCGCGGGCAGACCGAGACCGCGCAGCAGCGGCGGGCGGGGGTCGTCGGCGCGGGCGTCGGTCAGGACGGCGCCGTCGACGCGGCCCTCGGCGGCCAGGCGCTCGTACAGCGCGCTCTCCTCCGCCACATCCGTGACCAGGTGGAGCAGCAAGCCATAGCCGCGCGGGGCGAGTTCGCCCTCCAGGCCGGTGATCAGCTCGCCGAAGTGCGGGTCCGCGCCGAGCACGTCGGTGGGGCGGCGCACGACCAGGGCCAGCGTGCGGGTCCGCGCGCTGCGCAGCGCCGTGGCCGTCGCGCTGGGCGACCAGCCGAGCTCGGCGGCGGCGTCCAGGATGCGGCGCCGGGTGGCCTCGGAGATGCGGCCCTTGGCGTTGAAGGCCTGCGAGACGGCTGCCGTGGAGACCCCGGCCGCCGCGGCGACGGCCTTGATCGTGGGGCGCCCGCCGCTGTCCCTCCTGGATGCTTCCGACCCGTTCACATCTTCACCGCCCCACTGACGAGAGCCTGCTGCATCCGCTTCTGCAGCACCGTGTAGACGGCCCATACCGGTACGAGAGTCAGTACCGTACCGGCGGTCAGCACCCCGTAATCCGTCCCCGTCAGGGACTTGAGGGTGGGCAGGGCGACCTGCACGGTGCGCTGGGACGGGTCGGGGCCGATGATCACGAGCGAGTACAGATACTCGTTCCAGAACGTCAGGAAGTTCAGGAGCAGCACCGTCGCGATGCCGGGCAGGCACATCGGCGTATAGACGTGGCGCAGGACCGCGAAGGTGGAGGCGCCGTCCATCCGCGCCGCCTCCTCCATCTCCTTGGGGATGGTCCGCATGAACTGCACCAGGATGACGACGGACAGCGGCATCGCGGTGGCGGGCAGGAAGAGCACCATGAACATGCGCGTGTGGAACAGACCGGTGGCCGCCGCGAGCAGGAACGTCGGGAAGAGCGCGGCGAACGTCGGGATGAGGAAGCCCAGCGAGAAGACCTTCTCCACGAACGCGCCGAGCGGGCCCGTCGCGCGGGCGATCGCGAAGGCGGCCGGAATCGCCAGGCCCAGCGTCAGGACCAGCGAAAAGGACGTCACCAGAGCCGAGTTGACGACCGCGAGCCCCAGATCGGCGCTCTCGAAGGCGGTGTCGAAGTTGCCGAAGGACAGTGAGGTGGGCAGGGAGAAGGGGCTCGCGAAGATCTGCTCGTTCGTCTTGAAGGCCGAGGCGAGCAGGTAGTAGAGGGGGACGACGAGCAGCGCCGCGTACGCCCACGCCAGGATGTGCGCGGGCAGCCAGGACTTTCCGTGCTTCAAGGTGACCGGCTCCGATCAGGGGTCTGGCGGCGTCAGTAGTTCTGGCGGAACGCGCGGCGGATGGTGAGCAGGCCGACGAGACCGACCAGGAAGAGGAGCACGCCGACGGTCTGGCTGTAGCCGAGGTCGGCCGCGATGAACGCCTTCTGGTAGACGAGGAAGGACAGCGTGGTCGACGAGCTGCCGGGGCCGCCCTGCGTAAGGAGCAGGACGTGCTGGGCCGACCCGAAGAACGTCCAGAGGAACTGCAGCATCGTCACCACGCCCACGTACTCGCGGATGACCGGGAAGTGCACGCCCCACATCGTCCGCCAGTGCCCGGCGCCGTCCAGCTGCGCCGCCTCGCCGAGCTCCTCGGGCACGCTGCCGAGCCGCGCGGCGAACAGGACGGCGGTGAAGCCGATCCCGCCCCAGATGTCGAGCACGATCAGACAGGCGAGCGCCGTCGAGGGGGAGGCCAGCCAGGCGTCGGTCACCGAGCCGAGCCCCACCGACTTCAGCGCGCCGTTGACCAGGCCGTCGGGGGACAGGGCGGCGTAGAAAACCATCGCCTTGGCCGGGGTGGAGATCAGGCCGGGTATGAAGAGGAGGTAGCGCAGGACACGGTGCCCCGGCGGCTTCTGCGCCACGTAGTAGCCCAGCATGTACGCGCACACGATCATGACCGGCAGCGCAACGGCCAGCTGGACCGCCGTATTGCGCACGGCGTCCCAGAGCACCGGGTCGTCGAAGACCGTGCGGACGTTGTCGAACCCGGCGAACGAGACGGGCTGGAGCATGCCCGGCCAGCGCAGGGCCGCGATCACGAAGATCGCGATCATCGGCCCGACCATGAAGACCAGGTACCAGATCAGGGCGGGGACGGCGAGGATCGTGCCGCCTTCCTGGCGGCGTGCGCGGATCGGGGGCTCGGCGGAGGCAGCGGGGCGGACGTCGGTCCCGCCCGGCGTCGACATCGTTGTCGTCATCTCGGGTGACTCCCAGAAGGCTCGGGCGGCTCGGGCAGCTCGGACGGACGGCGGCTCATGCGGTGCGGTACGCGGCTTCGAGCACGGAACGCACCTTGGCGGGGCTCGTGCCACGCGTGAACGCCGTACTGGTCGCGGTGATCAGCGGCTGCGTCGCGGCCGGCGGGACGTAGACGTCGGGCAGCAGGGCCTCGCTGACGTCGTCGCCGAGCTTCTGCGCATCGGCGACCAGCGGGAAGTCCGTGCTGAGCGTGTCGGAGCGCAGCGCCATGTCGCGCCCGCTCTCCTTGATGAACCGCGAGACGGTGTCGGGCCGGTACATGAAGCGCAGGAACTTCTCGACCGCGTCCAGCTTCTTCGTGCCGTTCGGGCTGATCCAGAACCCGATCAGGGTGTATGTCCGCAGGATCGTCGGCTTGTCGTGCGCGGCGTCCGGCGCGAGGGGCCAGCCTCCGACCTCGGTGTGCCGGGCGACCTTCTCCGGGACCTTCGCCAGTGCCGACGACATCGCGGACTGGATGGCCGCCGCCTCGGTGTTGAACTGCGTCGTCATCGTGTCGGAGGTCAGGCCCTGTGCCTTGTCGGCGAAGACTCCCGCGTCGCGCAGGGCGGCGAAGTACTCGATGCCGTCGCGGGCGCCCCGGCTGCCGCTGAAGTCACCGCTCGTGAACACCTTCCGCGCCTCGTCGGGGGTCAGGAAGGTCTGGATGATCTGCGCCAGGAGCTTCTGGCCCGTCCAGTCGTTGCCGCCGACGGTCACCGGCGCGATGCCCTTGGCGCGGAGCTTGCGGGCCGCGGCGATCAGCTGGTCGCCGGTGGTGGGGATGGCGTCGACCCCGGCCTTGTCGAGCAGCGCGGTGTTGTAGGCGACCGGCCAGTTGGTGGCGAAGTACGGGAAGGCCCGAAGCCGTCCCTTGCCGTCGGTCCAGGCGCCGAGGGCGACGGGCAGGACGCGCTTTCGCAGCCCCCAGTCGTCCATGTATCCCTTGACGTCGACGGTGGCCCCGACATCGGTCCAGGCCAGCGTCTTGTCGTAGAGGTTCACCATGACGACGTCCGGCTCCTTGCGGGCGAGCCGTGAGGTCTCGTAGACCTGCGCGAGGTCGTCGCCGTTGACGAGGTTCTTCACCTTCAGGCCCGGGTTCTCCTCCCGGAAGGTGTTCAGGGCGGACAGGTACGTGGGCGAGCCCGGCGCGGTGGTGCCGAGCTGGCTGTGCACCACGAGCGTGTCGGGATCGGAATCCGCCGACGCCAGCGTGGAGCAGCCGGCGACGGCGGGCAGGGTGGTGGCGGCGGTCAGGCCTGAACCTGCGGCGAGGAAGCCGCGCCGACTCATCGTTGAGCGCACAGCGGGATGTCTCCAACCAGGACGATGACAACCAGGGGTTAATCGATATACCTGCGGGGGTGCGAGGAGCGTAGGAGGGCTTCGTCGAACGGTCAATGGCCTGTTGCGCACCGCGAATCTTCCGGCGAATGCGGCAATCCGGGCGCAGGCTGGGCGCAGGTTCGTCGCAGTCTCGGCGCCCCGCTTTTATGCAACTAGTTGCACAACAGGTGATGCGTCGTCTAGAACAGTCGTGACGACCATCGCGCACGGAGGCCCCGCATGAGCCGCTACCCGAACCTGCTGAACCCCCTGGACCTGGGCTTCACCACCCTGCCCAACCGGGTCCTGATGGGGTCCATGCACGTGGGCCTCGAAGAGGCGCCGGACGGCTTCCGGCGGATGGCGGAGTTCTACGCGACCCGTGCGCGAGGCGGTGTCGGCCTCATCGTCACGGGCGGTATCGCCCCGAACGAGCTCGGCCGCCCCTGGGACGGAGGCGCCAAGCTGACCACCGAGGCGGAGGCGCGGGAGCACGCGGGCATCACGGCCGCCGTGCACGCCGAGGGCGGCAAGATCGCCATGCAGATCCTGCACTTCGGGCGGTACGCCTACCACGAGGGCCTCGTCGCGCCGAGCGCGATCAAGGCGCCGATCAGCCCCTTCGTGCCGCGCACCCTGGAGGACGCCGAGGTCGAGCAGACCATCGAGGACTTCGTGCGCGCCGCCGAACTCGCCAAGCTCGCGGGCTACGACGGCGTCGAGGTCATGGGTTCCGAGGGCTACTTGATCAACGAGTTCATCGCGGCCCCCACCAACCAGCGCGACGACCGCTGGGGTGGTGCCTACGAGAACCGCATCCGCTTCCCCGTCGAGATCGTCCGCCGCATACGCGAGCGCGTCGGCGCGGACTTCATCATCATCTACCGCCTCTCGATGCTGGACCTCGTCCCCGGCGGCTCGACCCTCGAAGAGGTCGTCCACCTCGCCAAGGAGATCGAGGCGGCGGGCGCCACGATCATCAACACCGGCATCGGCTGGCACGAGGCGCGCATCCCCACCATCGCCACGTCGGTGCCGCGCGGTGCGTACACCTTCGTCACGAAGAAGGTCATGGGCCAGGTCTCCGTACCGCTCGTGACCACCAACCGCATCAACACCCCCGAGATCGCGGAGCAGTTGCTCGCCGACGGCGCCGCCGACATGGTGTCCCTGGCCCGCCCGCTGCTCGCCGACCCGGATTTCGTGGCCAAGGCGAAGGCCGAGCAGTCCGATGCCATCAACACCTGCATCGGCTGCAACCAGGCCTGCCTGGACCACACCTTCAACCTCCAGATCACCTCCTGCCTGGTGAACCCGCGCGCCTGCCACGAGACCGAGCTCGTCCTCGCGCCGACCCGCACCAAGAAGCGCGTCGCCGTCGTCGGCGCGGGCCCGGCGGGACTCGCCTTCGCGGTGTCGGCGGCCGAGCGCGGCCACGACGTCACGCTCATCGACGCCGCGTCCGAGATCGGCGGCCAGTTGAACGTCGCGCGCAAGGTCCCCGGCAAGGAAGAGTTCGACGAGACCCTGCGCTATTTCCGCACCCAGCTCGAACTGCACGGCGTAGAAGTGTGGTTGAACACCCGCGCCACCGCGGAGAGCCTCGCGAAGGCGGCGTACGACGAAGTGGTCGTCGCCACCGGAGTCACCCCCCGCACCCCCGAGATCCCCGGCATCGACCACCCCAGCGTGGTCGGCTACCTCGACGTGCTGCGCGACAGCGCGCCGGTGGGGGAGCGCGTCGCGATCATCGGCGCGGGCGGCATCGGCTTCGACGTGGCCGAGTACCTCACCGACAGCGGCGACAAGGCGAGCCTGGACCCGGTGACGTACTTCCGTCAGTGGGGCGTCGACATGGACTACAAGGACCGCGGCGGCCTGACCGCGCCCGACCGCCCCACCCCGCCGCGCTCCGTGCACCTCCTGCAGCGCAAGACGTCCAAGGTCGGACAGGGCCTCGGCAAGACCACGGGCTGGATCCACCGCACCGAGCTGCGCCACCGCGGCGTCACGATGGTCGCCGGCGCGAGCTACGACCTCATCGACGACGCGGGCCTGCACATCACTGTCGACGGACAGTCCACGGTCATCCCCGTCGACACGGTCGTCCTCTGCTCGGGCCAGGACCCGCGCCGCGACCTGTACGAGGAGCTGCTCGCCGGCGGGCACAGCGCGCACCTCATCGGAGGCGCGGACGTCGCCGCCGAGCTGGACGCCAAGCGGGCCATCAAGCAGGGCACGGAGCTGGCCGCGGCGCTGTGACCCCGGGCGTCCTATGACAGCGGGCGCCCCGTGACCCCGGGCGCCTGCTCCGGGCGCCGTACCTAGGATGGCCGCCATGTCACTCCCGCACGCGATCCTCACCGCCCTGCTCGAGAAGCCTTCGTCGGGGTTGGAGCTGACCCGCAGGTTCGACAAGTCGATCGGCTACTTCTGGTCGGCCACGCACCAGCAGATCTACCGCGAGCTGGGAAAACTGGAGCGGGACGGGGCCATCCGCGCCCTTGAGCAGCAACAGGCGACCCGCGGGCAGAAGAAGGAGTACGAGGTCCTGCCCGCGGGCCGCGCCGAGCTGGCCCGCTGGACGGCAGCGAGCCAGGATCCCAAGCCGTTGCGGGACACGCTGCTGCTGCGCCTGCGGGCGGCGGCGGTCGTCGGAACGGACGGCATCGAGGCTGACCTGAACCGCCATCTCACCCTGCACCGGCGGCAGTTGGCCGAGTATGAGGAGATCGAGAAGCGGGACTTCCCGCCGGGGAAGGACGCGGTGGAGGACCGGCTGCGGCATGTGGTGCTGCGGGCCGGGATCGATCTGGAGACGTTCTGGACGCGGTGGCTCGAGCAGACCCTGGAGGAGCTCGGGGCGCCGGAGGCGTGAAGCTTCCCTCAGGTGGTCCTCGGGTGGTCCTCGGGTGGTCCTCGCGTGGTCCTCGGGTTCCTCGGGTGTCCTCAGGATGACGGCTGCCGCCGGCCCAGCGTGACTGGGGGCCGACGGCAGCCGCCTTTCGGTGGCCCTGGATCAGAGCCGGTGCTGCGCGCCGCGGCGACGCAGGTACCAGGCGCCACCACCGCCCACGGCCAGGACCACCAGGGCCCCGCCCGCGGCGAGGGTGAAGGTGCCGTAGTCCTCGCTGCCGCCGCCGAGACCGCCCCGGACGCCGCGCGGGGGCGCCGTCGTGGAGCGGGTCGTCGGCGATGCCGATGCCCCGACGGTGACCGTCTGTGAACCGGCTGTCGTACCGTCCTCGCAGATCACGGCCACCGTGTGGAGACCGGTGCTGACGTTCTGCCAGGACGCGCTGCCGCTCGTGAGGGGCATCTGCCTGCCCGCGGCGAAGCTTGCCTGGCCGTTGCTCATCAGCGAGGCGTCGCCCCCGTCGGGGCAGGCCGCCGTGATCACCGTGACCGTCGTTCCCCTGGCGGTGACCGTGATTCCTCCGGGGGCGGCGGATGCCGACGGAGCGGTCAGTGCCATTGGAAGCGCAGCCGCGGCGGCGATGGTCAGGCCGGAGCGGACGGATATCTGAAGTGTGCGCATGAGTGTCTGCCCTCCGGTGGCACGGGAGGCGGTACATCCCATGCGCCGCCGGGGGTCGGGGAGCGCCCGTGCTACCTGCCGATGAGCCAACGTGCCAATCTCCCCGGCCGCATGTGGACAGCGACCGGGCAGGTGACGGAATCCTTCGGACGGCCGACAGCTGATGGGCGGGCCCGCGGCTGACCGGTGTCAAGGGCGCCGGCCCGTGGTGACCTTCTGCTCGGGGGTGAAGCCGCCCCACGTCCCGTCGGGGAGCTTGGCCCGGAGCTTCACCCGGTGGGTGTCGCCGGGCTCCTTGCCGATGTAGAAGCTGTGCGTGGCCTTCTTCTGCGGCGCCGTACCGCCGAACACCAGTGAGGTGGCGTTCTTCCCGTCGAGGTGGATCTGGTACTCGGCCACCGCGCCGCCGGTGACCGGCGGCGTCCAGGCCAGCTCGATGTAGTACGCCCCGTCGGTGTGCCGGGTCTTCGCGCGGAAGTCCGTCGGCGCGGTGCCGCGCCCGTCGTCCCGGCCCGCCGCGGTGGTGAGACGGACGGTACGGCTGGCCGGGGACGCGTTGTCGGCCGCGTCGAGCGCCTTGACGGTGAAGCGGTAGGTGGTGCCGGGACGCAGCCCGGTGACGAGGGTGCGCAGCTCGCTCCCGCCCACACTGTGGATCTTGGACGTGCCCTGATGGATCTCGTACGAGGCGACGCCCTGGTCGTCCTTGGACGCGCCCCAGGACAGCGTCACCGCCCGGCTCCCCTCCACCGTGCCCCGCGGCGAGCCGGGGCGTGAGGGCGGCTTCCGGTCCGCGGCGGTGGCGGCCGGCGTGGTGACCGTCAGTTTCTTGCTGGGCTCGCCGACGTTCCCTTCGGCGTCCCGGGCGCGGACGGTGAAGGTGTAGGCGGTGGACGGCTTCAGGCCGCCGACGTCCACCATGTGCTTGCCGCCGGACACGCGCTCGACCCTGGTGGAACCCCGGTACACGTCGTAGCCGGTGACTTCGGTGTCGTCCGTCGCGCGGTTCCACATGACGTGGGCGGTGGTGGCACTGCCCGCCTCGACCGTGACGCCTCGCGGGGCTGCCGGGGGTCGCACGTCCTTCGCATCCTTGTCGCCGCCCCAGGCACAGGCGGTGAGGGAGCAGGCGCCGACGGCGAGGAGGGCGGAAAGGGCGGAGAGGCGGGTGAAGGGGGTGGACAGGTGGGGGGTCCGTCGCACGGTCGTGCCTTCCACTCGGGCGGCATTGGTCCGGACCTATTTCCCCACGGGTGTCGGGTGCACATCAAGGGTGCCGCACGCACCGTCGGGGCTCCGAGCGGTGGCCGAGGTGTAGGACCCGGGACAGATTGGGATGTCTGGTCAGGTGCTACCGGCAGTCGGTCTTCGCTTGCCCGACCGGCCGTCAGTTACCTCCCAGGGAAGGCCCTTTCACATGCGTATCGGAAACGCGGCACTCGGCGCCGCTGTCGGAGTCGTCCTGCTCGTCCCCGCTTCACTGCCCGCCGCGGCGTATCCGCAGGAGCGCAAGTCGCTCGCGATCAGGGGTGGTTCACCGGATCCGGTCAGCCAGGAGGGGCCCGTGTCCGCAGCCGCCCTCCTGGCCAGGACCGCGACCTGTCAGCAGGTCTCGCTCGGCAAGTACCGTACGGACGGCGGAGCTCCCGCGAACGTACCCGTCTGCGGAAAGCGGGGCGCGGTGTTCTGGAAGGCCGACATGGACATCGACTGCGACGGGCGGCCGAGCAGGGCCTGCAACCGGCGCACGGACCCGCTGTTCCAGAACACCACCGCGTTCCAGGAATCGGGCGGCCGCCAGCTGAGCGCCGAAGGACTTCCGTACGTCGTCGTGCCGGGCGCGAGCCGCATCTGGAGCCACACGCGGCACGGCATCACAGGCGGCTCGGTGGCCGCCGTCATCCACGGCGGAAAGGTCCTGTACGCCGTCGTGGGCGACACCGGACCCACCGACCTCATCGGCGAGGCGTCGTACGCGGCGGCCAAGTCCCTCGGCATCAACCCCGACCCCCGGTCCGGCGGCACCGACGCGGGCGTCACCTACATCGTCTTCACCGGCCCCAAGGCGTCCCCCATCGAGAGCCACCGGGCCGCGGTCGCCCGGGGCGACGCGCTGGCCCGGCAGTTCCTCGGCCAGAACTGACCGCCCGGCCTCACACCTTCCGGTAGGAGTACGCCTCGACCGCCGCGGCCTCCACCGCCGCGATGTCGGCGCCCGCGGAGGCGGCCACCACCGCCGCGACCGCGCCCTCCACGAACGGGGCGTCCACCAGGCGGGCACCTTCCGGGAGCTCGTCGCCCTCGGCGATCAGCGCCTTCACGGTCAGGACCGCACTGCCCAGATCGGTGAGGATCGCGATGCCCGCGCCGCCGTCCACCTTCGCGGCGGCCGCGGCGATGAGCTCCGAGCTGGTGCCGAGGCCGCCGTCCTCGGTGCCGCCCGCGGCGGCCACGGGTGCGGTCGTCCCGCCGCCCGCGAGCCCCGTGGCAAGGGCGGCGACGGATTCGGCGACGGGCCCGCTGTGCGAGACGAGGACGATGCCGACCAGCTTGTCGTCACCCACGGCCGGCCTCCGCGGTCTGCGCGAGCGCGTCGAAGAGGAGCGCCGACGAGGTCGCCCCGGGGTCCTGGTGCCCGATGCTGCGCTCGCCCAGATAGCTGGCCCGGCCCTTGCGCGCCTGCAGCGGCGTAGTGGCCAGCGCACCTTCGTCGGCGGCGGCACGCGCCGCGTCGAACGACTCCGAGAGCGCGTCGACCGCGGGCACGAGGGCGTCCAGCATGGTCTTGTCGCCGTGCGCCGCGCCCCCGAGCGCGCTGACGGCGTCGACCCCCGCCCGCAGCGCGTCGGCGAACTCCTGCTCGCTGACCTCGGGCGCGTCACCCAAGGCCTTGCCCGTACGCCGGAGCAGCGTCCCGTACAGCGGCCCCGACGCACCCCCCACGGTCGAGATCAACTGCCGTCCCGCCAAGGTGAGCACGGCCCCGGGCGTGGCCGGTGCGTCCTTCTCCAGAGTGGCCACCACGGCGGCGAACCCACGCTGCAGATTGCTGCCGTGGTCGGCGTCGCCGATCGGCGAGTCCAGCTCGGTGAGCCGCTGCGCCTCCCGGTCGACGAGTGCGGCGGCCGAGGTCAGCCAGTGACGGAAGAATGCGGCATCGAGCACGGAAACTCCTTGCGCGGTAGAACGGTCGGGCACGGGCGGGTACGGAACTGCCATGTGTCGTACGTGGTGACGGCTGGGGGATCAGATACCCCAGCGAAGCCCCGCCGTACGCACCGGGGCGTTCCAGAGCCGCAGCAGCTCCTCGTCGACCTGGCACAGGGTGACGGAGGCCCCGGCCATGTCAAGCGATGTCACGTAGTTGCCGACCAGCGTGTGTGCCACGACGACACCGCGCTCGGCGAGGACGCGCTGGACCTCGGCATTGAAGCCGTACAACTCGAGGAGGGGAGTGGCCCCCATGCCGTTCACGAGCACGAGTACGGGGTTGCGCGGCTGAAGGTCCCCGAGCACCACGTCCACGGCGTAGTCCGCGATCTCGCTCGACGTCATCATCGGGCGCCGCTCACGGCCGGGCTCGCCGTGGATGCCGACGCCCAACTCCAGCTCGCCGGACGGCAGATCGAACGTGGGACTGCCCTTGGCCGGCGTGGAGCAGGCGCTGAGCGCGACGCCGAAACTCCGCGCGTTCTCGTTCACCCGCCGCGCGATCGCCTCCACCCGCTCCAACGGCTGGCCCTCGTCGGCCGCCGCCCCCGCGATCTTCTCCACGTAGAGCGTCGCACCGGTGCCGCGGCGGCCCGCCGTGTAGAGGCTGTCGGTGACGGCCACGTCGTCGTTCACGAGGACCTTCGCGACCTGGATGCCCTCGTCCTCGGCGAGCTCCGCCGCCATGTCGAAGTTGAGGACGTCCCCCGTGTAGTTCTTCACGACGAACAGCACCCCCGCCCCGCTGTCCACGGCGGCAGCGGCCCGCACCATCTGATCCGGCACGGGCGAGGTGAACACCTCACCGGGACAGGCCGCGGACAACATCCCCGGCCCGACGAACCCACCGTGCAGCGGCTCATGCCCGGAGCCCCCGCCGGAGACGAGGGCGACCTTCCCCTCGACGGGGGCGTCCCTGCGCACGATCACGCGGTTGTCCACGTCGATCGTCAGATCGGGATGCGCGGCCGCCATGCCCCGCAGCGCGTCCGCCACGACCGTCTCCGCCACGTTGATGAGCATCTTCATGGGTACCTCCTGTGAGCTGTGCCGGTCTGCGATGGAGTCTACGAGCGCGGCTCGCCCAGGGCATCGGAGACGCGGGGCACAGATCACGGTACGGATCGCTCACGGCCGCTCCCGGGTGCGGCGCCGGCCGGCCGGCAGCGGCACGGGCTCGACTCCCGGGATCACGGTGTTGGTCAGGGTGCCGATGCCCTCGACGGTGAGGCCGACGGTGTCGCCTGCCCGCAGCGGCCGCGGGGTCCGCTCACCGCGCAACCCCCACAGTTCGGCGAGGCATCCGCCGTTTCCGCAGGTCCCGGAGCCGAGCACGTCACCGGGCACGACCCGGGTGCCGCGCGAGGCGTAGGCCGTCATCTCCTCGAAGGTCCAGCTCATGTTGGACAGCAGGTCCTTGCCGACCACCTGGCCGTTGACCTCGGCGGTCAGCGCCAGCCGCAGGAAGCCGTCGGCATCCCGGAAGGGCTCCAGTGTGTCGGCGGTGACCAGGTAAGGGCCCAGGGTCGTGGCGGTGTCCTTGCCCTTGCACGGGCCGAGGCCGGCCTTCATCTCCGCCGACTGCAGGTCGCGGGCCGACCAGTCGTTGAACACCGTGTAGCCGACGATGTGGTCGCGCGCCTGCCGGGGGGTGAGGTCGCGGCCCTCCCGCCCGATGACGGCGCCCACTTCGAGTTCGAAGTCCAGCACGGCTGCCCCGGGCGGCACGGGCACATCCTGGTGGGGGCCGTAGATCGCGTGAGGGTTGGTGAAGTAGAAGGTCGGCGCCGCGTACCACTGCTCGGGTACGCCGCCGGTTCCGTCCACGGAGCGGCGTACGCCCTCGACATGTTCCTCGAAGGTGACGAAGTCCCGTACTGACGTGGGCTGGAGGGGAGGGAGCGGGCGAACCTGCGAGACATGCGGGCCGGGCGGCGCGTCGAGGGCGGCAGCGCCCGCGGCGAGCAGTCCGGGAAGGCCGCCGGTTTCCGCGAGGAGGGCGGTGAGCGAGGTGACCCTGGGCAGGGGGAAGAGGGTGCCGTCGTCCTCCACGACGGCCACGCGGTGGCGCTGTTGATGCTCGTAGGCGGCGAAACGCATGGTGCGGCTCCCGGCGGAGTGGAGGGCGGATCAGACCGGCGGCGCGACGAACACACCGCGGTCGACGTCGTTGAACGACTCCTTGGCGACCAGCTCGTTCATGGCGTTGGCGGTGCCCCACTGGTCGGTGACCTCTGGCTCGGAGAAGTCGTAGACGTGGGGATGCCAGGTGTCCTCGTCCAGGTCCTCCAGCTCGGTGGTGTACTCGACGGTGTTGCCGTGGGGGTCGAGGAAGTAGGTGAAGGTGTTGTCGCCGGCCAGGTGCCTGCCCGGCCCCCAGATCTTCCTGAACCCGGCACGCATGACCCTGCCGGAGCCGCGCATGTACTCGTCGATGCCCCTCATCTCGAAGGAGATGTGGTGCAGGGCGGTGTGCGGGCCCCGGGCGATGGCCATGGAGTGATGCTGGTTGCTGATCCGCATGAAGTGCATGACCTCGCCCATGTGCGGTGAGCTCAGGCTGTCCGAGAGGCGGAATCCGAGGTGACGCTCGTACCACTCCCGAGTCCGGTTCAGATCGGGGGAGTTGAGCACCACGTGCGAGAGCTTGACGGGGATGGCCTCCTTCTCCTCGATCTTGCGGTGCTTTCGGACCTCGACGTCGGCGGAGACCTCGATGGTGCGCCCGTCGACGTCGAAGAAGCGGAAGCCGTAGCCGCCTCCGGGGGTGTCGACCTTGCCGGGCCGTGAGACCAACTGGACGTCAGCAGCCAGGAGTTGCTCGGCCAGGGCGTCGACATCAGCCGCGCTCGCCGCGCCGTAGGAGACGAGGTCGAGGCGCTTCTCCTCGGCCTTGCGCAGCCGGACGACGTACTGCTCGGGCGAGCCCTCCGCGGCCAGGAAGGAGACACCGGAGTCCTCGGCGACCTTGGACAGGCCCCAGACGCCGGAGTAGAAGTCGAGTTGCTTTTCGTAGTCGGGTACGGCGAGATCGACGTGCCGCAGATGGGTGAGCAGACGTGCGCTCATGGTTTTCTCCTCAGGCGGGGATGATGTCGAGCAGGGCGGCGGCGTTCGCGCCGCGTACGGCGTCGAAGTCGTCCTTGGACAGGCCGGCCGACCGCAGGGCCCTGACCGGGTCGTCGCTTCCCATGTCGAAGGGGAAGTCGGACCCGAGCAGGACACGGTCTGCTCCCGCGACGCGGACCAGTTCCCGCAGGACGTGCGGGTCATGGACGAGGGAGTCGAAGTACAGCCGGGCGAGGTAGCTGCTCGGCAGGTGCGCGCAGCCGGCGCCCGCGTCGGGGCGGGCCGACCAGGCGTGGTCGGAGCGGCCGATGTGGGTGGGCAGATAGCCGCCGCCGTGCGCCGCGATCACCTTCAGGCCGGGGTGCCGGTCGAGGACTCCGGAGAAGATGAGATGGGAGAGGGCGACGGCGTTCTCGGTGGGCTGGCCGACGGTGTTGGACAGGTACCACCGGTCCAGACGGTCGTCGAGCGTGCAGCCGAAAGGGTGCAGGAAGATGAGCGAGCCCGTCTCATCGGCGCGGGACCAGAACGGCGCGTAGGCCGGGTCGGACAGCTCGCGCCCGGGTGCGTGACTGGAGATCTCCACGCCGGACAGGCCCTGTTCCAGGGCGTGTTCCAGGGCACGCACCATGAGAGCGGGGTGCTGGAGCGGCACGAGCCCCAGACCGTGCAACCGGCCGGGAGCGGCCGAACAGTGCGACGCCGTCGCTTCGTTGGCCAGCCGGTACACCCTTTCGGCCGTCTCCTCACCGGCCCAGTAGTGGTAGTGCGAGGGGGAGGGGCTGACGAGCTGGAGATCAACGCCCTGCTCGTCCATCGCGGCCAGACGTACGGCGGGGTCGGTCAGCGCGGGGAGGCGTTCGCGCACCATGGGGCCGCTCACCGCGAGAGCCTCGGGGCCGTTGCGGCGAGCGTCCAGGGCCCGGGACGCTTCGTGGCCGGGCAGGCCCGCGACGAGTGCCTCGACCTCGGGCAGCAGGACGTGGGCGTGCACGTCGACGGTGGGCGTGCTCACGGCAGCTGCCTGAGCATCGCCATGGTCCGGCCCATCACGCCGGGCACGTCGGCGTCGCGTACGCCGTCGAGCTGCCACTGCCCGATCTGTACGGACGCCTCGACCACCGGACGCACCCGCGCGACGCGCCGCTCGAAGTACGCCTGGAAGAGCGCGTGGTCCCAGACGTCGGACCCGGTGAGCAGCTGGGCGAGTACCCAGGCGTCCTCCAGCGAGAGGGCGGCGCCCTGCGCGAGGGTGGGCGGGCAGCAGTGGGCCGCGTCGCCGATGAGCACGACCCGTCCGCGATGCCAGGAACCCTCGACGAGCATCCGGTCGAACCACGTGTAGTTGACCCGCGCGGGGTCGGTGATGTGCTGGGTGATCTCCGGCCAGAAGCCGCCGTAGGCGGAAGTCAGGCGGCGCATCTCGTCGGCGTAGGACTCGGCAGGTATCGCGGCGCGGTCGCGGTTGGCCTCGACGACGAAGGCGTACAGGGTGGTGTCGCTGGTGGGGCAGTAACCGGCGATGTAGGCCGGGCCGCCGTAGGCCAGGTCGGCGCGCGTGACGCCGGCGGGGCGCGGGGCGGCGACCCGCCAGATGGCCATGCCGGTGGGCTCGGGAACGGCCGCGATGCCGATCGCCGCGCGGGTGGCGGAACCCAGGCCGTCGGCGGCGATCACCAGGTCGTAGCGCTGTTCGGAGCCGTCGCTGAGGCGGACCAGGACGCCGTCCGCGTCCTGGTCCAGGGACCTGGCAGTGGTGCCCAGGCGGACGGATGCGCCGCCGGAGCGCACGGCCCCGATCAGGATCTGCTGAAGGTGAGGGCGCTGGATGCCGACGGTGGCGGGCAGGTCGTCGCCGCCGGTGCGCAGGTCGTCGGCGGCGTGCAGCACGGCACCGTCCGGCGAGACGATGCCGACGGAGCCGAAGCCGAAGCCGGACGCCTCGACCTGGTCCCACACGCCGAGTTCGCGCAGCACGCGCAGGGCGTTGCCCTGGAGGGTGATGCCGGAGCCTGCGGTGGCGTTCCAGTCGTCCTTGGCCTCGACCAGGTCCACCGCGATACCGGCGCGACGCAGCAGGATCGTGACGGCGTTACCGGCGGCGCCGCCGCCGACGACCAGGACACTGCGGGGTTGAGTCATGGGAAGTTCCTTGCTTCTGGGGCTACTTGACGGCGCGGGACTATGTGACGGCGCGGAGTTACTTGACGGCGAGCGGGTTGACGGGCGAGCCGACCGCGCCGGTGATGGGCAGGGGCGCTGCGGTGAGCCAGAACTCGTACACGCCGTCGGTGGCGCAGTCATCGGCGAGCGCGTCCAGGTCCCACATCTCGCCGATGAGCAGACCGATGTGGGGGATGGCGACCTGGTGCAGCGGCTGGAAGGCGTGCTCGAACTCGCTGGGCCGCACCTCGAACCCCCACGTGTCGGTCGCGATCGCGGCGATCTCGCAGCCGTGCAGCCAGCCTGCGGCGGTGAAGGAGAGACCGGGGGCCGGGCCGCCCGCGTAGTCGCCCCAGCCGTCGCGGCGCACCCGGGCGAGCTGCCCGGTGCGCACCAGCGCGATGTCGCCGCGGCCCACCCGCACGCCCTGGGCCTCGGCGGTCGCCGTCAGCTGCTCCCCGGTGATGGCGAAGCCGTCGGGCAGCTCGCCGTCCGCGCCGAGAACCCGGCCGACGTCCAGGAGCACGCCCCGGCCGGCGACGTGCGGAGCCATGTGCTCGACGCCGGTGACCCGATCGCCGTCGGAGGTGACGACCTTCTCGGCGGCGCGTCCGTTCCACGCCTTGCCGTGGTCGAAGATGTGGCCGAGGCCGTCCCACTGGGTGGAGCACTGGAGCGGCATGGCGATCACGTCGTCCGCGCCGCCGATGCCGTGCGGGAGCCCCTGGTTGCCGAGGGCCGCGTCGGTGCCGGTGTCCAGCATGGTGTGGACGGGGTTGGTGCGCCGCCGCCAGCCCTTCTGCGGGCCGTTGATGTCGAAGGCCTGGGAGAGGGAGAAGCTCACACCTCGCCGGACCAGTGCGGCGCCTTCGCGGCGCTTGGCCTCGTCGAGAAAGTTCAGTGTGCCGAGGACGTCGTCCTCGCCCCAACGGCCCCAGTTGGAGACCGCCTTGGCGGTTCGCGCGATGGAGCCCTCGGGGTCGTGGCGGTCCGGATTCACCGCGTCGTCTCCGCCACGCAACGGGTGCGCTGGCCGCCGAGCCCGGTGATGGAGCCCTCCATGACGTCGCCGTCGCGCAGCAGCCGGCCCCAGTGCATGCCGTTGCCGGCCGGGGACCCGGTCAGCACCAGGTCGCCGGGGAGCAGGCGCGCGGCCTGGGAGGCGTAGGACACCATGCGGGCGACGTCGAAGATCATGTCCTTGGTGGACTCGTCCTGCATGGTCTCTCCGTTCAGCCTGAGCAGCAGCCGCAGGTCGCCGGGGTCCGCGATCGACGCGGCGGGCACGATCCAGGGGCCGAGCGGCGTGAAGCCGGGCGCGTTCTTGCTGCGCAGCCAGTCCGTGCCGATCTGCGGCATGTCCCGGCGGAAGACCGTGGCCCGGTCGGTGAGGTCGTTGGCGATCGTGTAACCGGCGACGTGCTGCAGGGCCTCCGCCACGGATACCCGATGGGCCGGCCTGCCGATCACGGCCGCCAACTCCAGCTCCCAGTCGGGCTTTTCGGACCACGCGGGCAGCACGACGTCGTCGTACGGACCGGTGATGGCGCTCGGCAGTCCGATGAAGACGTACGGCAGATCCTCGGCCGCCCGGCGGTCCATGATCTCGGCGGCCTCGGCGCGCCGCTCCTCATCGGGCCGTTCGTCGGACGGGTCGCGGTGGGCGACATGCAGGTCGATGACGTGCTGCCGGTAGTTGGCCCCGGACTGGAACACCTGACGCGGCTCGACGGGGGCGTGCACGCGGAAGTCCGCCAGAGGCTTCCACCGCGCGTGCGCCCCGCCGCTTTCACCGGCCAGCGCGGCCAGACGCGCTTCAGCCGTGGACCAGTCGTCGAGGAGGCCCCGGACGGACAAGTGAGCGTCCCCGAATGCGTCTTGAAGGTCGGCCACCTGGGCGTCCGGCGTGACGAGAGCGGGGAAAGGGGGCCCGTCCGGGGCCGAGAGCGTGGCGAGGGCGAAGGGTCCTGCGAAGGGTGCGGACGCGGCTTCAGATTTCACGGACATGTCCTCCTGGGTGCGGTGTGACTAATCTGGACCCGTTACGCGCAATCAGGGAAATCGATTCTGTGGATGACAGACATCCACCGCAGTTATCTCCGCTGGTCAACCGCAGTTATCCACCCTGGTCAACGCCCTGCAGCAGAAGGAAGTCCGTGAATCTGGCCCGCCTCGACCTCAACCTCGTCGTCGCCCTCCGTGCGCTCCTCGAAGAGCGCAACGTCACCCGCGCGGGGGAGCGCGTCGGCATCAGCCAGCCCGCGATGAGCGCGGCCCTGGCCCGGCTGCGCCGGCACTTCGACGACGACCTGCTCGCGCGCGTCGGCGGCCACTACGAACTCACCGCCCTCGGCCAGGTCCTCCTCGACCGCACCTCCACCGCGTACGACCTGCTGGAGCGCCTCTTCGCCAGCCAGGCCCACTTCGACCCGGCAAGGGAGCGCCGCGAGTTCAAGCTCGTGGCCTCCGACTACGCCGTCGCCGTCTTCGGCGCCGAACTCGCCCGCGTCGTGCACGAGGAGGCCCCCGGCATCCGGCTGCGCTTCACCCAGACCCCGGCCACCGTGGTCGACGACACCGCCGCCCTCCTGAGCGCCACCGACGGCCTGCTCATGCCGCACGGCGTCATCAGCGACTTTCCCGCCACCGACCTCTACGCGGACCGGTGGGTCTTCCTCGTCGCGGACGACCACCCCGACGTCGGCGACCACCTCACCCGCGAGGACCTGGCCCGGCTGCCCTGGGTCACCTACCAGCGCACCTACGACGCGCCGGCCGTGCGCCAACTCGGCATGCTCGGCGTCGAACCCCGGGCGGAGGTGTCGGTCGACAACTTCCAGCTGCTGCCGCTCATGGTCGCGGGCACCCGGCGCATCGCTCTCGTACAGGCCCGCCTGGCCCGGCTGTTCGCGCCGGTCACCGCCGTGCGCGTCCTGGAGCCGCCCTACGACGCGGTTCCGCTGCGGGA
Organism: Streptomyces sp. Je 1-332; assembly: GCF_040730185.1. NCBI lineage: Bacteria > Bacillati > Actinomycetota > Actinomycetes > Kitasatosporales > Streptomycetaceae > Streptomyces > Streptomyces sp. Je 1-332. The sequence continues at coordinate 818,230 of NZ_CP160402.1, read as the reverse complement.
GGCCCTGTGGTGGCATCCCGTGCACACCCACGACGCGGGCCACATCTGGCTGCGCGAGACAGCGGCACGCGTCGGTGGTCGCATGATCGATTCCCGCACCCTCGACTGATTGCCGCTCCTGCCGCGGCATGTGCCAGTGGCCTCTTTCGGCCGTTGTTGCGGGGTGTCCCTCTGGTGGTCCTCGGCCGTCGAAACGGCTTGTTGGAGGGGGTGTCGGGCTCTCGGCGGGCACGTGCACAGTCGGTATGCCACAGGTGGTGGCGGCGCTCGGGGCGGGGCGTTCGGGTGAGTCCGGCCAGCGCGTGCGAGCGGCTTATTGCGAGCTGTTCGCAACTACTTTTCGATGGCCAGAAGGCGACCGGGGGGCCTTTTCGGCGCCAGGCGCAGGGGTGATCGTGGGGGAAGCGGAGGGACCCCCTCTGCGGCAGGAGCCTGTTGCGGGTCGATCGCCGCGGCACGGTTCGAATGCACCTCATCCCCACGTGACATTCCCTCCCCGTACTCACCCGACAGGGGCCACACCCCGGCCCTGGCAAGGGAGTTGGTCAAGACGATGCATGGTGAACGCCCTCCGGACCGGCGAGACGTCCGGGATGATCCGGTCACCGTCGCGGTCGCCGGCGCCGAGTTCGGCTGGGGCAGCTCGGGCAAGCTGAGCGCCGTCCTGACCGCGCTGCGCGAACGGTCCGCCCGACCGCTGAGGTTCATCGGCCTCGCATCGGGCCTCGGCCGCCCGCTCCTGACGCGGCACGGGGTCGAGCACTGGTACGACCTGCCGGCCGAGGTGCCCGCGGGCGAAAGGGCCGATGCCGTGGCCAAGGTCGTGGAGGCGGAGCGGATCGAGGCGGCCGTCGTCGTGCTCGACGGTCCCGCGGCCGTGGCCCTGGAGACTGCGGGCGTACCGACCGTGTTCGTGGACAGCCTGCCGTTCCTGTGGACCGAGGGCGACCTGCCCGAACTCCCGCTCGAGGTCTCCGTCTACTGCGCGCAGCAGTGCGTCGAACTGCCCCAGGAGTGCATCGGCGTCCTCGGATCCGTACGCGACCTGCGCTGGGTCGAAGCGGTGATCGGCGCTCCCCCCGAGGTGCAGCGGCCCCGGCACAGTCGCCCGGAACCGTTCCGGCGTGCCCTGGTGAACCTGGGCGGTCTGCGCGCCCCCGGCCTGGCCGACTGGACGCGCTATCCGGAGATCGTCCTGCCCGCGGTGCTCGAAGCCCTCGCAACGTACGGCGTCCGTGAGGCGCATGTGGCGGGCAACCTGCCCGCCGAACTGGCCGAGCGGCTCCGTGCGACGGGCCACGCGGGCCTCGGCGTGACGGCGGGCCCGCTCTCCCACGCCGAGTTCCTCGACCGGCTCGCCGACTGCGATGTCCTGCTGACCTCGCCGGGGCTCACCACCTTGCTGGAGGCCGGCAGCCTCGGGGTGCCCACCGTCTGCCTGCCGCCGCAGAACCTCAGCCAGATCTTCAACGGCCGCTTCCACAGCAGCGCCGTCCATTGCGACGTCAGAACCGTCTGGCCGCCGGAGGTCTTCGCCGAGGACGAGGCCCTGGTCCGCCGGTCACAGGGCGAGGACGCGGGCCTGCGGGTCATCTACGGGGGAATCGCCGCCGCCGCCGAGCCGGGCAACGCCCCGCGGTTCGTAACCGCCGTACGCGAGCGCGTACTTGAGGCCCTGGGGCGTGCGTCGACCGGCGCCGCATGGGGCGGCCTCGCCGCCCAGGTCGGCACCCGTGGCGCCGCCCAGGTGGCCGACGCCCTGCTCGACGTACTCGACGTACTCGACAGGGAGCCGCGCCCCGGCCCCGCCGGGCCCACGGCTCCGCGTACCGTCCAGGAAGGCATCGACGTACATGACTGAGCGTCAGCGCTATCTCTTCGTCAGGCTCCTGGAAGCCTGCAACGCGGACTGCTTCATGTGCGAGTTCGCGCTCTCCCGTGACACCTTCCGCTTCTCGCTCGAGGACTTCGCCGAACTGCTGCCGAAGGCCCGCGCGGCCGGCGTGGGCTATGTACGGTTCACCGGCGGCGAACCCCTCATGCATCAGGACGTCGTCGAGCTGGTACGGGCGGGCACGGACGCGGGCATGAAGATGTCCATGATCACCAACGGCATGATGCTGCCGAAGAAGGCTCCGCGGCTCGCCGATGCGGGGCTCGCCCAGGTGATCGTCAGTCTCGACGGCGGCTCCGCGGCGACCCACGACGTCTACCGGCGTTCCCCCGGCATGTTCGACAACGGCCTGCGAGGGCTGCGCGACGCCGCAGCACTTGGCGTCCTGCCCCGGGTCAACACCGTGGTCGGGCCGCACAACTACACGGAGATGCCGGACCTGCAGAAGGTGCTCACCGAGGCCGGCGTCAAGCAATGGGAGCTCTCCGCGCTGAAGTTGGAGCGCTCCATCACCTACCCCGATCCCGATCACGTGCGCGCGGTCTGCGACCCGATCTACGACGCGGATCCCGGCTCCCTCCTCGTGCCGCTCGGCAAGCGCTTCTACGGAGACACCCCGGAGGAGCAGGAGCGCTATTTCGCCGAGTCACTGACCCCGCGGGCCTCGGAGCCGCTCTGCCACGTCGTGGACGACGTGATCTACATCGACGGCAAGTACGGCCGCATGTACGCCTGCAGCTGCCTCCCGCACCGGGAAGGGGAGGACCTGGGCGGTGCCCCGCTGCGCGAAGGCGGCGCCATCCACCTGGACACACCGGTCTTCCGTACCCACGCGGACTTCTTCCGCGAGCGGGGACCCGACATGTGCGGCGGCTGCTCCACGACGGCCGCCGGCTACAGCGACGACGTCGCCCGGCTCGGGGTGGCGGCGCCGTGGCAGTACTGAGCCCCGGCGGGGCAGCCACGCCCCCGTCCGGTCCCGCCCCGCGCCGGGTGCTGCTGGTGTCGCGGGACGACGAACTCGACTCGCTGCTCGCCGGGCGGCGTATCGCCGCGCACCTGGGCGAACTTGAGAGGGCGGAAGACGGAGGCGGGACCGGTGAAGGCGGGCCGCCGCCCGACGTGGCCCTGGTCTGCGACGACGACGCCGCCACCCGCCGTCTCCTCGACCTGGGCGTACCGGTCGTGCGGCTGTGCTCGGGACACCGGGCCACCGGCGCCCCTCTGGCGGCGGAGGCCGAAGGGGCACTGCTCCGCGTACACCGTCCGGGATGGCTTCCCGGCCCCTGGCCCGCGACTCCCGGCGGCGCACGCACCACCGGCGTGCTCGCGCCCGCCCGCATGACTCGCGGGCGCCGGCGGAGCGGCACCCTGCTTCTGCTCTCACTGTGGGGCGCCCCGGCCGGGGACACGGAGGCGTTCACCTCCGACGCGCTGCGGCAGATCGCCGCGGAGGCCGTGCGCCGCACGCAGCGGTGCCAGGTGGTCTGCGACACCGGCGTCGAGCGGGTGCGTGCCGCCCTCGAAGGCATGGACGGCGTACGGGTCCTGCGCGCCGCGGACACCGACGTCGACGCCCTGCACGCCGGCACCGAACTGCTCCTGGCAAGCCCCACGTTGGGCGCGGTGGCGCTCGCCCAGGCCCGGCGCGCGCCGCTCGCCTTTCTCCCGCCGCTCGGCGACGCGCAGCGCGACCTCGCCGACCGCGTCGCCCGTGCGGCCCCCGTCCCCGTGGCCGCCGATCCGCGAGCCCCCACCCTCTGGGGCCCCGAGAGGCCGGACCCGTGGTCCGCGCTCGACGGCGCCGCGGACGACCTGCGGGGCGCACAGCGTGTCGCCCGCACCCTGCGCCAGCTCTCCCTCGCCCCCCTGTGACAGGTCACCCACCCGCCGAACCTGGAGACACCATGTACCGCACTCCCGGAGCCACAGACGCGGACCGCCACCCCCTACCGGACCGGCCGGGAATTCCCGGGATCACCGAGGCGGAGTGGAACGACTGGCGCTGGCACATGCGCAAGCGTGTCACCAGCGTCGACAAGGCACGGCAATGGATCAACCTCACCGCCGACGAGGAACGAGCCATCGAGAAATCGGCGGGCAAGTACCGCTGGAGCGTCACCCCCTACTACGCGTCCCTGATGGACCCGGACGACCCCACCTGCCCGATCCGGCAGCAGGCCGTACCCGCGCTCGGCGAGCTCGCGGAGTTCAGCGGCGCCGAGGTCGACCCCGTGGGCGACATGTTCTACCGCAAGACGAACCGGGTGGTGCACAAGTACCCGGACCGCGTGATCATGCTGATCACCGAGGCCTGCCCGGTCTACTGCCGGCACTGCACGCGCAAGTTCCACACCACCGACGTCGACGGCAGCTACTTCCGGGACAACGAGGGCGAGTCCTTCGAGGAGGACCTGCGCTACATCGCCGAACACCCCGAGATCCGGGACGTCCTGCTCACCGGCGGCGACCCGCTGTCGTACCGGGACGGCAAACTGGAGGAGATCATCTCCGGCCTCCGGGCGATCCCCAGCGTCGAGATCATCCGGATCGGCAGCCGCTTCCCCGTCCTGCTGCCCCAGCGCGTCACGGACGAGCTGTGCGAGATGCTCGCGCGCTACCACCCGGTCTGGCTCAACACGCACTTCAACCACCCGAAGGAGATCACCCCCGAGTCGGCGGCCGCGGTCGACCGGCTGCTGCGCCACGGCATCCCTGTGGGGAACCAGACCGTGCTCCTTCGCGGCGTGAACGACGACGTCACGACGATGCGCACGCTGATGACCGAGCTCCTGCGCATCCGGGTCCGGCCGTACTACCTCTACCACTGCGACAACGTCACCGGCGTGTCCCACTTCATGACCTCCATCGAGAAGGGCTGGGAAATCATGGAGGGCCTGCAGGGACACATCACCGGCTTCGGCGTCCCGCAGTACGTCCTGACGACGAAGATCGGCAAGATCCCCATCGCCCAGCCGTACTTCTCCCGCGTGCCCGAAGGCCTGCTGCTCCGCAACTACCGAGGCCAGGAGATGGTCGTCGACGCCTCGGTGCACCCCGTCACGGAGGCTGACGCGACATGACCCTCGACAAACGCCTCGGGCTGCGATTCCTCCCCTACGGCGCCAACTACCTCGACTGGCCCGACATGCACGAGCTGCGTGCGGCGATCGAGCACGGGGTCCTCTTCCGCTACCAGACGGAGACCGAGAGCGTCGCCTCGCGCCTCGAACGGCGGGTGGGGGAACGGCTCGGCGCGGGCCATGTGCTCGCGGTGCACAACTGCACCGAGGCGCTGCGGCTCGCCCTGGTCTCCACCCGCCCACGCGTCGGCGATGTCGTCCACATACCGGCGGTCACCTTCGTCTCCGTGGCGGGTGCCGTCCTCTCCAGCGGCCTCATCCCGGTCCTGGTGGACGTCGACGATTCGCTCTCCATGGACACCTCGCTGATCCCGGAAGGCGCTCAACGGGCCATCGTCGCGCACATGGAGGGCACCGTCGCGCCCCTGCCGGACGGCGTCCCGTACGTCATCGAGGACAGCGCGCAGGCGCTCGGCGCCACGTTCCCCGACGGGCGGCACACCGGGACCCGTGGCTACGCGGGAACGTTCAGCTTCCACCACAACAAGGTGCTGACGTCGGGGGAGGGCGGCCTGCTCGTCACGAACGACCCGGCCGCCTGGGAGACGATGCGCTGCTACCACGACCACGGCTCCGCACGGGTCCCCGGCCGCTACCCCACCTGGAACGAGGACGCCTACTACGGCGAGAACCTGGTCACCAGCGAGGAGGTCGCGGCGATCCAGTACCAGCAGTTCCGCCACCTCGACGAGGTGCTCTCCGGCCTTGAGCGCCACCACGCCATCGCCATGGACGCACTGCCCGAGCGCTCCGGTCTCGACATCCTGCCCCGGGCGGCGGGTGACGTGAAGATCAGTCTCCGGTTCCGTTGCGAGAGCCGGGAGTTACGCGACGCCGCCGTGTCCGCACTCACCGAGCGCTCCATCGCCAACTGGACGCTCAACAAGTACCTGTTGCCCGACCACCCCGTGGTCGCGGGCCGGCGATCGCTCTACGCCGACGGCTTCCCCTGGAACCTCGCCCCCGACACGACGCTCGCCCTCAGCCGCGACGGGTTCGCCAGAACCCGGGACCTGCTCGACCGCACCCTGTGCGTGCCGCTGTCCCCGGAGCTCTCCGAAGCCGAACAGGCCCTCGCGGTCAAGTCGGTCCGGCAGGCACTGGAGGCCGCGTGAACGCGCCGCCGGTGCTCCTGATGGCGGACGACCGCGCCTCCACCTTCACCCGGTACGCGGTGGATGCCCTTCCGGGCCGGCTGGCTCTGCTGCGGTTCGCCTCCGCGCGCAACGACCTCACGGACGCCTACGTACGCCAGACCGCGCACATCCCCGCGTTCTGGGTGAACGAGCGGCTGCCCCTGGAGGAGGAAGCGGCCCGCTACCGCGCCTGGGCCGCGCAACTCCCCGCGGCACCCACACGGTTCTGCAACCCCTCCGAGCCGCGCCAGGACATCGCCCATCGGTTCGCCTCGCTCGCGGGTCTGCCCCACCTGACGGAACGGCAAGTGAGCTGGGTGCGCGACAAGGAGGCGATGAAGGACAAGTTCCGCGAGCTCGGCCTTCTCACCGCACGGTACGCGCGCGTCTCCACGACGGACGAGGTCGCGGAGTTCGCCGCGCGGTGCGGCTGGCCCGTCGTACTGAAACCCCTGGACTCCTTCGCGTGCCTCGACACCTTCCGGCTCACCGGCCCCGAGCAACTTCCCGACCTGGCCGTCAACGGCCGTTCCTGGCTGGTCGAGGAGCATCTGGACGGCACGGAGTGGGAAGTGTGCGCGCTCATCCACGCGGGCGAGGTCCTGGACGCGTGGCCGAGTGCGATGCCGTGCCGTCCGCTGGACATCGTCGACGGCGCGATGAACGCCAACATCAGTGTCGCCACCGACGAGGGCCCGCCGTTCGACCTGCGCGGCATGCTCCAGCAGATCGTCACCGGCATGGGGATCGACCACGGGTACGCGCACATGGAGTTCTTCGTCGTCGGTGCCGAGGTGTACGCGGGCGAGATCGGGGTGCGCCTCGCCGGCTGCGAGATCACCGCCAACCACGGGTACGCCTACGGCTTCGACGTGTTCGGCGCCACGCTGGACGTCCACCTCGGCCGCCGTCCCGCCCTGGAGTACTCCGATCGCTGCTGCGCGGGCGACCTGCTGCTGCCGCTGCCGGGCTCGGGCCTTGTGCACCGGATCACCCCCGAGGAGGAACTGCTCGGCCTGCCCGGAGTGGTCAGGAGCGTCCTTCGATACCGAGAAGGGGACCTCGTGGAAGCACGGCGTGCCTCCCACAACGCGTCCGGGTACGTCCACGTGACCGGAGCGTCGATCGCCGAGGTGGAACAGCGCATGCGCGGCGTACTCGACGCCTTCACGATCGAGGTGATCACCCAGGTGCCGGCGGCCAGAACGCTCCAGCGCTGAGCCGCCTCCCGGTACACACCGGGTCGACCTCGTTCGCACTCACCACCATCACCACGGAACAGGAACCATGGAAGTGAAGCCGAACGGTCTTGCCCGCCGTCTCGTCGCCCTGCTCACGCGCCGCCAGGTCGCGGGACCCGCCTGGTGGAGCGTGGTCTCCAGGCTGCCGGTCTATCTCATGTCCCTCGCCATGGTGCTCGTCGTGCGCGAACAGGGCGGCAGCTACGCCCAGGCCGGGCTCGTCTCCGCCCTCTACACGATCGGCATGGCGCTCGGCAGTCCGCTCATCGCCCGCCGGGTCGACCGGCGGGGCCGCAGGGCCGTCCTAATGGCGACCGGAGCGCTCTACCCGGCGGCGCTCGCCGCACTGGTGTGGACGACGGAGCCGGGCGACTGGACGCAGCCGGTGCTCGCGGTGCTCGCCGGGATCACGCTGCCCCCGGCGAACGCCTGCATGCGGTCGCTGTGGGCGCGGCTCCCGCTGCGGGACGACGAGCGGGAGACCGCCTACCTGTGGGAGGCACTGCTCACCGAAGTCCTCGTGATCGGGGCGCCGTTGATGCTCGCGGTGCTGATGCTGACGGGCTCCGCCGGGGCGGCGCTGACCACGGTCGCGGTGATCGGCGGCGTCGGAGCGATCGGTCTCGCCCTCACCCGCGTACCGGAAGGCACCGACGGCGCGACGAAGGCGGCGGATACCCCGGTGGACGAGGCCGGCCGCGGCGGACTGCTCGGCCCGCTGCGGTCACGGCCGATGCTCGCACTGACCGCAGTGATGGCGCTCAGTTCCGTGCCCATCGGGCTGATGACGCTGGCCATCCCCGCCTTCGTCGACGACCACGGCTCGCAGGGCAGCACCGGCCTGGTGTACGCCTGCTGGGGTATCGGCAGTGCGCTCGGCGCCCTGTGGCTCGGCCGCTCCCAGTCCGAGGTCGCGGTGCATCTGCGCTTCCCGCGCCTGGTGCTCGCGTTCGCCGTCGGCACCGGCCTTCCGCTGCTCGCGACGTCCCAGCTGACGCTCGCCCTCGCCCTCGCGGTCGGCAGCGTACCCATCGCGCTCGTCTCCGCGAGCGAGATGACGCTGGTCAGCCTGCTGGCGGACGGCCGTTCACTGACGGAGGCCTTCACGTGGGCGTCCCTGGCGACGGTGGTGGGGGACGCGCTCGGCCAGCAGGCGGGCGGCCTGCTCATGGAACCGGCGGGCCCACGGGGCGTCTTCGCCGTCGCCTTCGCCACGTCACTCCTCGCCGCCTGCGTGGCCTTCGCCTGCCGAAGCCTCATGGGACGCCCGGCAGCGGCCCGTGTGCCCACCGAGGCGGGGGAGCGGTGACCGGGCGGGGAGCGGCACGCCCGCCCCCGGTGCCCCCGTTCCCGAACAGCCGTCCGCCCCTCACGCACGTCACTCCTCGCAGGGTCAGCGTAAGAACACGAGGTAACGCTTCATGAAGTCTGCCGTCTCCCGACAGCACCACGAGCCGTCGCGCACCGCATCGGGCACCGCGCTGTTCGTTCCGGTGAAATACGCCGATCTCCCTGTGGCCGTACGGGAGTTCCTTGCCGCTCCGGACCGGAAGCCGATCCCCGTCCCGGTCGACGAACGGGACGATCTGGTCCACAGCGTGGGGCTCGCCTCGCGCCTCTACTCCGGTGTGCGACGGCCCGCCCCCCTGGACTTCGGCGTCGTGCTCGGACGGGCGGAGCTGGCCGACGGTGTCGTGGAGCTCGCCCGGCCGCTCGCTCGTGAGTGGCTCACCGAGGACGACCTCGCCGGGTTCCACGAACGGCCCCCGGGCACGCTCCTGTTGGTGGGCACCTACGCCCGGCTCAACCTCGACCCCGTGCGCCCGCTGCTCCTGGCCACCTACCGGGACGCACGGCGCGGACTCTCCCTGCTGAGCGGCCGCGACGGCGCGTCCGTGGCCTGGAACATCGCCAAGCAGTACGCCCACGCGTCCGAAGACCTCGACGCGCTCGGCCTGTTCACGGACACCGACCGGCCGCCGCGGCTCCCCGGGGTCAGGGTCTTCGACGACCGCGACTTCGAACGGGACGACATCCAGGCCGAGATTCTCGGCACCCAGTGGCGCCGCGTCGTCTTCCAGGGCCACGGCAAGGACGACAGCATCAACCTCGGAGAGTTCACCATCTGCGGCCTGAACGAGACCGCGACCGCCCGGCCGGGCGTCCTGGCCCCTCGCTGCGCCTACGGTCTTCCCTGCTACAAACCCGAGGACAAACTCGTCCCGCTCAACAAGGTCGAGACGACGGAGCTGGTCCTCAGCGCCTGCAACAGCGGCCCGCTCGCCGACCTCGCGCTTTACGACCCCAAGTACCAACTCCTACTCAACGCCCTCGACAGCCCCGCCCGCACCGTCGTCTCCGCCGTCTCCGTGCACGACTCCGACCGGCCCGAGAACGTCGCCTGGATGCTCGCAGCCGCCACCGGCGCCGACTCCGTCGACACCCTCAACGCCAGCCTCGCGGGCTCGCATCCGTACCCCGCGTTCATGCGCTTCGGGCTCCCGGGCAGCCCGGACGAAACGCCTGCGCCACCGCCCCCCTCCGACCACGCGCCCGACCCGCTGGTCCTCACCGTCGGCCGCCGGCTCTCCGCCCTGCTCGGCTCGGAGCTGCTGCCGCACAACCACTCCCTGCGGCCCCGCCTCGGCAAGCTCGCCCGCAAGGTGGACCTCCTGGTCTCCAGGCCCACGCACCTCGCCGACCAGACACCCGACGAGATCCGCTCCTCCCTCTCGGCGGACCTCCAGAGCCTCGACCATGTGATCGCCGGGCAGGTCTCGGAGAACCCCGAGGACGAGATCATGAACTACCCCGCGCACTTCGGTGACCGCAGCTCACTGGACCCCGCTGTCCACGAGGTCGTCTGCCACTGCGGGCGTCCCGCCCAGGAGTTCGCAAGGCGCGGGCTCCTGCCGCACATCCTCGACACCCTCTGCGTGGTGTGCATGCGCTGCGGCGATGTCACCTTCCGCGTTCCCGACGCGCCGCAGCTCCTCGCCCACGCGGCCGACGAGGTGGCGCAGGGCGGCGTGCTCGAAGTGCGCGCCTCCCTCACCGCGGCCCGTCCCGGCCCCGTACGCCTCGGTCTGTTCCTGCCGAGCTATCTGCGTGACGACACCACCGTGGAACCGGCGAAGGTCAAGGTCCGCGCCTCGGACGAGCACGCGCGGGACGTCGTGTTCAAGGTGCGGTTCGCACCCGACACCGCCCCGCAGGCCTACTACTTCACGGTTTTCGCCGTGCAGGACCTCGCTGTCTCCACCGCCCGGCGGCACTTCGGCGTCGTCCCGGGCCATGGCTGAAGAGGGCGCCACGACCACCACCCCGGCACTCACCCGACGAAGGACGGTTGTCATGGAGAAGACCCCCGAGAAGAAGACCCCCGAGAAGAAGTCCTCCGAGAAGAAGACCCCCACACCCGACATCGAAATCATCGACCACGACGGCGAGTTGACCCTCAGCATCGGCGGCGAACAGGCCATGCAGGCCTGGGAACGCGACCTGATGTGGGCCAGCGCCGACATGCTCTGCGGCCACGGCAAGGACTTCTACGAGGTGGGCCTCGGCCTCGGTCTCTCGGCCCTGCGCATCGCCGAGCACCCCGTCACCCGCAGCCACCGGGTCCTCGAACTCTTCGGAGAGGTCGAAGACCTGTTCCGCGAACAGCACCCGAAACTCCCCGAAACCCTCTCCATCGAACGCGGCGACTTCTTCCAGCGTGTCTTCGATCTCGAGACGGAGAGCATCGACGGCATGTTCTTCGACCCCGCGCTCGACATGGAGGTGTGGAAGGACGCGGAACTCTGGCGCAAGACCATGCCGGAGGTCGTCCGCGCGCTGCGCCCCGGCGGGGTCTTCATCCCCTTCTTCAGCACCAAGCCCGAACTGCGGTGGCAGTACGTCGAGCACTTCCGCACCATCCGCGTGGAGCGCCACCCGTACACCGCGTACGACACCACCGAGTACACGTACGGCACCTCGGGTGACGCGTACATCCAGTGCTTCTACAAGGACTGACGGGGGCCACGTGCACAGCACCTACGAAACCGTCGAGGACGCCTACCTGACGGAGCTGCGCAGCACCTATCTCGGCGCGGCGTTCCGCAACGCCCCGCGCGGCTTCCCCAGCCGTGAGCGACTGGGCGCCGGCTTCCTGGTCCGGAACCCCGTGCAGCGCCATGTCGCGTTGCCGGGGCGCAGGTCCAACCTGGTCTTCAACTTCGCCGAAGCCCTCTGGTATTTGTCGGGCTCGGCCGACCTGGAGCTCGTCGCCCACTACGCGCCGAGCATGCGCAAGTACTCGTCCGACGGCGCCACGCTGACCGGCACCGCCTATGGGCCACGGATATTCGACTACCGGGGGACAGGCCTCGACCAGTGGCGCAGCGTCATCGACGTACTGACGGACGACCCGGACAGCAAACGCGCGGTGGTGCAGATCTTCCACCCGGGCGAGCTGCGCGAACCGGGCAACATCGACGTCGCGTGCACCCTCGCCCTGCAGTTCATGCTCCGTGAGGGGAGACTGCACGCGGTCGGCTTCATGCGCGCCAACGACGCCTACCGCGGCATGGTGAGCGACGTCTTCTCCTTCACCTTCCTCCTGGAGATGCTCGCCAGGCAGTTGGGTGTCGAGGTGGGGAGTTACGTCCATCAGGTGGGCTCCCTGCATGTGTACGACAGCGATGCCCCGCTTGTGGAACGGGTCCTGCGCGAGGGCGCGGACGACACCGACCCGGAGCCGTTCCCAGCGATGCCCGCGGGGGACAACTGGCCGCATGTGCGCGACGTGCTGCGGATCGAGGCGCGACTGCGCACCGATCGGCTCCGGCTCGGCCCCACCGCGTTGCGCGCCCTCGACCTGCCCCGCTACTGGCAGGACGTGATCGGACTCTTCGAGCTGCACCGTCAACTGACCTTCGAGCCACTGACGGACCGTGAGCTGCTCGACGAACTCCCGCCCCTGTACCGCCGGATGATGCTGTGCCGCTGGCCCCGTACCGCTGCCGACCAGGAGGTCTCCGCATGACCACGACTCCCGCCCGCGAGCTCGCCGGTGAACTCGGCGTCAACACCCTGTTCCTCGCGGGACCCTTCCTCCAGCTGCTCGATCCCGCCACCGGCGAGATGCCGTCGGGGACGCGGGCACCCTTCGCCTCCCTGATCGAGCACTTCGAGGGGCACGGGTTCAGCGTCCACAACGCACACCGCCGTGAGGCATGGGGCGCCGAACTGATGGCCCCCGCCCAATGCACCCCGCTCGACCAGGAGGAGATCCGCAAGGCCGACGTGTTCGTGGCCTTCCCCGGGCTCCCCGCCTCTCCCGGCACGCATATAGAGATGGGCTGGGCCAGCGCCTTCGGGAAACCGATCGTGCTGTTGCTCGAGGAGGGCAAGGAGTACGCGTTCCTCGTCCGCGGGCTGCACGCGGTGGCGACGGTCGAGTACGTAGTCTTCAGCGACCTGGAGGCGGCGCTTCCCGCTGTCGACGATGCGGTACGGCGTGCGGTCTCGCGACAGCGGGACGCGGCGGGCCTGAGCGGCGACGGGACAGGCACGGGAGAAGCGGCGGGTTTACGGTGAAAAGGCGGGGAACCCGATTCCCCTCTGCACGTCGAGACGCGGGAGGCGAACCGCCCATGGCGATCGCGACCTACACCCTGGTTGCGCTGGACTGCCCGGAGCCCGAGCCACTTGCCCGGTTCTACCAGGCCGTGCTCGGCGGTGAGATCCGGCCGTACGACGAGGACTGGTACGACCTGTATGTGCCGGGCGGCGCACGCATCTCCTTCCAGCGCGCACCGGACCACCGGCCGCCCAAGTGGCCGCAGGCGGAGTCGGATTCGCAGCAGCTGCACCTCGACTTCACCGTCACCGACATGGAGAAGGCGCACGACGAGGTGCTCGCCGTGGGGGCGGCACCGCTCGACCTCGACGACAACGGCGGAAAGCGGGGGTGGCGTGTCTACGCCGACCCGGCGGGACACCCCTTCTGCCTCTGCCAGGGGTGACTTCCGACTTCTTACTTCGGCCTAGGACCTAGGAGGCCTTGGGCTGCCGTACGCCGCGTAGAGCCTCGATCAGCTCGTCCCGGTTCATGGACGAGCGGCCGGGGATGTCGGCGTCGGCGGCCCGGCGGTGGAGCTCGGCCTTCGTCAGTCCATCGAGGTCCGCCTTCTTCGTGCCTGCGGCCTTCTTGGACCGGGAACTCCCGGACTTCTTCGAGCCTGCGGCCTTCTTCGAGGCCGCGGACTTCTTCGAGCCTCCCGGCTTCTTCGCCCGGTCCACGCTCGCCTTCAGGGCGTCCATGAGGTCGACGACGTTGGTGGACTCCGCGGGCGGCTCCGCCTTCTCGACCTTCTCGCCCTTGCGCTTGGCGTCGATGAGGGCGGCCACCTGCTCCTGGTAGGTGTCGTGGAAGTCGTCGGGGTTCCAGTCGATGCGGAGCGTGTCGACCAGCTGGCGTGCCATCTTCAGCTCGCGGTCGGTGACCTTCGTCTTCCCGGGCAGGTCGTCGATCTCCTCGCGCGGGTCACGGATCTCGTCGGCCCAGTGGAGGGTGTGCAGCGTCAGGAGACCGCCCTCGGCCTTCACCGCGACCAGATACTGGTGATTGCGCATCACGAACGTGGCGATCCCGGCTCTGTCCGCCTCGGCGAGGGCTTTCTCCAGCAGGGCGTAGACCTTGGTGTACTCCTTGCCCTTCGGGCCCAGGTAGTAGGTCTTGTCGAAGAAGATCGGCTCGATCTCCTCCAGATCGACGAAGCCCGTGATCTCCAGCGTCTTGGAGCGTCCCGGCGCGATGTCGTCCAGCTCGTCCGGCTCGATCAGTACGTACTCGTCCCCGGCGTCATAGGCCTTGACGATGTCGTCGAGGCCTACTTCGTCGCCGGTGCGTTCATTCACCCGTTTGTTGCGCACCCGGTCGGACGTGCCCCGCTGCAGCTGGTGGAAGCGGACGGTGTGGCTGTCCGTGGCGGTGAACATCTGGACGGGCAGGGAGACAAGGCCGAACGTGACGGTCCCGCTCCACACCGGACGTGCCATGGCTGCGTCACCCCTTTCGGTCTCCTCTCATGGCACACCGGGAGGGGGCGTGCCGCATCCCGAGGCCGAGGGCCGCGGGACACGTCACGAGGAGTCGCGGGCGGCCTCCGCCAGCTTCCGGTCCAGGGCGGCCCGGACGAGTGCCGCTGCGGTCACGCCGGCCTTCTCCTTGCCCGCGAGCCGCAGCAGCGCGGACGTGTCCCTGGGCAGACCGAGGCGCTCGGCTCCTTGCAGCACCTTGGCGTCGAAGCGGGGCGCGTACTCGGTCCACACGTCCTGCACCTCGCGCAGGAAGATGTCCGCGCCGGTGGGCCCGAGGCCCGGCACTTCACGCAGCAGCCGTTTCAGGGCCGCCGCGTCGCCGTCGGCCTTCTCGCGCAGCCTGCGCAGGTCCCCGCCCCACTCGTCGAGCACGATCCGTGCGCCGTCGCCGAGCTGGGTCGCGGTCCGCTCGTCGTAGCGCCGGTAGCCGCCCTGCCCCAGGGCGTCGACCCGCTGCTGCCAGCTGGCGTCGGCCATCTGCCGCGGACCCCGCATCCCGGCCTCGTACAGCGCGCGGGTGCTCGCCACCGCGACGGATGCCCGGATCCGGGCGCTGAGCAGGCAGGACAGGACGAGCGTGCGGTAGAGCGGCTGGGGAGTGTCGGTCAGTCGGATGCCCGCCTCCGCCGCGTACGTCTGGCCCGACGTCCTGAGCAGTTCCCTCATCACAGCCTTCTGACCGGCCATGTCCACCTTCCTTGTTCAGTGCCGCGGGCGTTTGTGGTCCTGGTGACGGTGGTGCAGGGCCGAGAGGACGGCCAGGGCGAGAAGGGCGAGGAGAGCGAAGAGGATCGCGAGGCCTGCCAACGCCCATGGGCTGGGAGGTTTGCCGCTCACTGAACGCGTCGCCCACACCCCGAAGAGCACGGCGAGGGCCAGGAAGAGCGGTGTGTAGAGGTAGGTGAGCAGGTGGCGCAGACGGTGGGCGCGGTGCGTGTGCGGACCGGCGCTCGTCAGGCCGTGCTCCGTCCGCGGGCGTGACTCCGCCTGCGGGTCCGGATCCGTCTGCGGGTGCCCGCGGCGGCCGGGGCGTTCGCCTTTCATGGCTACCTCCAGCAGCTGAGGGCGCAGGCTGCCGTGGGTCCTTGTCAAGTTCAAGGATAGTCCTGTCGGGCCGCCCTGCCGGGATCATGCCGGATGGCCGGGGGAGAGGTCGGTGACGTCGCTCAGACGCAGCAGCTCCCCGTGCGGCGGCGGGTCCGCGCCGGCTTCCACCGGCGTGAGATGAAAGCCCACGTGATCTCCCCAGTCGGCGTGCCGCTCGATCCTGCCGACCCACCAGGCGCAGGAGTCCAGGAGCACGGGCGTCCCGCCCGTGCGCGCCTCCCAGCGGACGTCGGCGAACTTGTCGACTCGCTCGCCGCACTCGCCGCCGAACAGTTGCGCGAGTTGATGCTGGTCGCGTCCGATGAGATGCACGCCGAGGAAAGCGGCGTCCCGGGCCACCCGATACGTGTGGTTCGCCCGGGACAGCCACACCACGAAGCGAGGCGGCTTCAACGCGCACTGCGAGGCGAAACCGACCAGGCAGCCGGCCGGCGCACCGCCGTCGGCAGCAGCGGCCGTCACCACGTACATCGGGTAGTCGAGGAGGTCGGTGAACCCGTCCACAGCCACCAAAACGTCCACCTTCCCTAGGCCGGGGAATCCGGGGTCTCGCGCGGTTCCAGGGGATGGGTGGCGGGGCCGTGCAGGACCGAGCCGTCCGTCCCGAAGCGTGAGCCGTGGCAGGGGCACTCCCAGACCCGCTCCGCGTCGTTGAACTGCACCAGACAGCCCAGGTGGGTGCAGCGCGCGGAGAGCGCGGTGGCGTTCCCGTCCTCGTCGCGATACACCGCGCAGCGCTTGCCCTGCAGGCGTACGACGGCTCCGCTGCCCGGCGGGATGTCGGTCAGCGAGTCGACGTGGCTGGTGTGCAGCCGGTCGCCGATGAAGTGCTTCGCTGCGGACGCCTGGTAGGAGGCGATCTGGCCCGCGTCGCGGACGGGCGGCAGGCGGCGCGGGTCGTACAGATCGGTCCAGGCCGGCCGCGGTCCGCCCGCGATATGGGCGGTGAGCAGGCGCCCCGCCATCACGCCGTTGCTCATGCCCCAGCCGCCGAAGCCGGTGGCGACGAAGACGTGCTGGGTGCCGGGGTGGGCATGGCCGACGTACGGCAGCTGGTCGGCGGAGTCGTTGTCCTGCGCCGCCCACCGGTAGGCGTCGCCCTGCTCGGCGAAGTGCGGCAGATGCTCGCGCGCCCAGGCCTCCAGGCGGTCGAACCGTCCGCGCACACCGCCCGCACCCGGCTCGAACGACTCCCCGGTGACGATGAGCAGCCGCCGCCCCTCCTCGTAGGGGGCACTGCGCAGCGAACGGGTCCCGCCCTCCGGCGTGATGTACATGCCCGTGGGCGCCGCCTCCGAGGGCACGGGCGCCGCGATCACCAGCTCCCGGTGGGGCTTGATGCGGGTGAAGAGCAGGGTGCGGTCGAAGACGGGGTAGTGCGTCGCGACGACCGTGTCGCGTGCCTCGACCGTGACACCGGATTCCGTGGTGACCCGGCACCGGGCGCCGTCGTGCAGGTCCGTGACCCGGGCACGCTCGAAGATGCGTCCGCCTTCGCGAGTGATGTGCTCGGCCAGGGCAAGCAGGAATTTACGTGGATGGAACTGCAGTTGGCCCTCGACACGTACCGCGCCCGCGACCTCGAAGGGCAGCTCCGTCTCGGTCACGAAGGACGCGTCGAGACCGGCCCGCCGGGCGGCATTCGCCTCCTGCCGCAGCTCGTCGACGCGTGCGGGGTCCTGCAAGTAGGTGAAGGCGGGGGCGCGTTCCAGCTCCGCGTCGATGCCGAGCTCGGCGCAGAGGGCGGCGGTTCGCTCGACCGCCTCCTGCTGCGAGAGGGCGTAGAGCCGGGCGTCGTCCGCGCCGTGCTTCGCCTCGATACCGGCATAGATGAGGCCGTGCGCGGCGGAGAGTTTGGCCGTGGTGTAGCCGCTCACGCCCGCGGCGATCCGGTCCGCCTCCAGGACGACGACGTCCAGACCGGCACGGACCAGGTCCCAGGCGGTGCAGAGACCGGCGATACCGCCGCCGACGACCACGACGTCCGCCGTCAGATCCGCGTCGGGGGCCGGATACCCGGTGCCGGGCGTGGTCGCCATCCAGTACGACTCGTCAACTGTGCGGCGTGGGGTGGTCATGTCTTCTCCTGGGGGACCGGTGGCACGTGGTCATCACTGCGCTGACGGGGACGGGTACCCCCGGCGAGGAGTCTCAGTAGTCGGGTATCCGTTCGGACGTACTGCCGAGGGGCGCACCCAGTAACTGGGTGCGCCCCTCGGGGGATCACGCGGTCCGCGCGTCAGACCAGGTCGTCTTCCAGGCCCTGGCGGTGCTGCGCGCGAGCGTCGCCCGCTTCACGCTCCTGCTGGCGGCGCTGGCCCGGCTGTGCCGGGTCCTGCGGACGCTGACCCCGCTGCGGGGGCTCCTGGCGCCCGGGGGTCTGACGGGACGGATCGGCGGACCGCTTTTGCTTGCCCATGAGTTCACTCCTCGTGAGGGCGGATTGGTTTTCTCATCGTGGCACGCGTCGTAACTCCCTGCATGTCAAGCGATTTCGGAGCGTGATGACGCCTGGTGGGGGTGGGTCTGGAGACGGGTCTGGGGGCCGGGCCATCCGCCCCGTCCGGCGGCCGGGCTCCGCGGACCTCCACCGCGCTGACCGTGCGCGGCAGGACGCCCCCGGGAGATGGTGGAGCCGAGGAGTTACCCGAGGGCCGGAGGTTCCCATGGACAGCGGCGAAGGTGCGCAGGGGCTGCGCTGCCTGGTGACCGGAGCGACCGGATACATCGGCGGGCGGCTGGTGCCCGAACTGCTCGACGCCGGGCACCGGGTGAGGTGCCTCGCCCGCTCGCCCGCGAAGCTGCGCGACCACCCCTGGGCCGGGCGGGCCGACGTGGTGCGGGGCGACGCGTCCGACGCCGAGTCGGTCGGCGCGGCCATGCGGGACATCGACGTCGCGTACTACCTCATCCACTCGCTCGGCACCGGCCGCGGCTTCGAGAAGACGGACCGCACGGCGGCCCGCATCTTCGCCGAGCAGGCACGCGCGGCGGGCGTGCGGCGCATCGTGTACCTCGGCGGGCTCATCCCCGACGGCGTCCCGGAGGAGGAGCTGTCGCCGCATCTGCGCTCCCGGGCCGAAGTGGGCCGGATCTTCCTGGAGTCGGGCGTGCCGGCCACCGTGCTCCGCGCCGCAGTGATCATCGGCTCCGGCTCCGCGTCCTTCGAGATGCTGCGCTACCTCACCGAACGCCTGCCGGTGATGGTCACGCCGAGCTGGGTGCGCACCCGGATCCAGCCGATCGGCGTGCGCGACGTCCTGCGCTACCTCGTGGGCAGCGCCACCCTGCCCGACGACGTCAGCCGCCCCTTCGACATCGGCGGCCCCGACGTCGTCACGTACGCCGACATGATGCGCCGGTACGCGGCGGTGGCGAAGCTGCCGCACCGCCTCATCCTGCCGGTGCCCATGCTGTCCCCGCGCCTCTCCAGCCACTGGGTCGGCCTCGTCACCCCCGTACCGGCGTCGATCGCCCGGCCGCTCGCGGAGTCCCTGCGGTACGAGGTCGTCTGCCGCGAACACGACATCGCCCGCTACGTCCCCGACGAGCCGGGCGTCCCGATCGGCTTCGACAGGGCGCTCTCGCTGGCCCTGGAGCGCGTCAAGGATGCCCAGGTCAGCACCCGTTGGTCGTCCGCATCGGTGCTGGGCGCCCCCAGCGACCCGCTGCCCACCGACCCCGACTGGGCGGGCGGCAGCCTCTACTCGGACCGGCGGGAACGGACCGTGGACGCGTCGCCGCAGGCCCTGTGGCGTGTCGTGGAAGGCGTGGGAGGTGACAACGGCTGGTACTCGTTCCCGCTCGCCTGGGCGGTGCGCGGCTGGCTCGACCGGCTCGTCGGCGGGGTCGGCCTGAGACGGGGACGCCGGGACGCGCAGCGGCTGCGGGTGGGGGACTCGCTGGACTTCTGGCGGGTGGAGGAGATCGAACCGGGCCGGCTGCTGCGGCTGCGCGCCGAGATGCGACTGCCGGGCCTCGCCTGGCTGGAGATGTACGCGGAGGAGGACGGCAAGGGCCGCGCCCGCTACCGGCAGCGGGCGCTCTTCCACCCGCACGGCCTGCTGGGACACGCGTACTGGTGGAGCGTCTCGCCGTTCCACGCACTCGTCTTCGGCGGCATGGCCCGCAACATCACCCGCACGGCCGAACAGCGCACGGCGAAAACCACCGCCACAACGGCTGCCGAGGCCACCCGGGAGTCGTGAACCCTTGACGTCCTGCGGCGCCGCGAGCGGCCGGATGTTCCTATCCGAAGCCGAGCTCGGGGTCCGTGCCCGTCAGTTCGCAGCTCGCGGTCCACAGGTGAGCGGCGACGGACGGGTCGGACATGTGTGAGGGGACGGGTTCGAGGCGTGGCCGGCCGCGGAGGCCGAAGGCTCTAGGTCCCCACAGCTGACCTCCCCGTACTTCCGGGTCGAGAACGGCACGCACGACGGGCCACGCGCCGGCGTCCTTGCCCTGCACCAGGAGCCCGGCGGGCAAGGACCGCAGCCGCTCGCCGGGGGACGTCACGTGTACCGGTGGGCGGGAAGGGGTGAGGGAGTCCAGGGCGCCGCCCGGGTGGGCCACCACACTCAGCACCGTGCTGCCGACCGCACGCAGGCGGCGGTCGAGTTCGAAGCCGAAGCACATCTGCGCGAGCTTCGACCGGCCGTAGGCGTGCTTGGGCCGGTAGTCCCGGGACGACTGCAGATCGCCCAGGTCCAGCCGCTCGGACCGCGCCGCGAAGCTGCCCACCGTCACGACGCGGCCCGCCGGAGCCGAGGACAGCAGGGGAGCCAGCCACCGGGTGAGCGCGAAGTGGCCGAGGTGGTTGGTGGCGAACATCAGCTCATGCCCTTCCTCGGTCTCGCGCCGCGGCGGGTCGTCGAGCGCGACCCCCGCATTGTGGACCACCGCGTCGAGACGCGCGAGGCCCAGTCCGTCCACGGCGCTCCTCAGGGACGACAGGTCGGCGACGTCGAGTCGCAGGTGCCGCAGCCGCGCATCGGGGACGCGCGAGCGGATCGATGCCATGGCGGCGTCGGCCTTCGCGGCGTTCCGGCTGCCGAGCACGACGAGGGCACCGGTGGCGGCGAGCTGCTCCGCGGCGAAGTAGCCGATCCCGGCGTTGCCCCCGGTGATCAGGAAGTTCCTGCCCTCGGCGGTCGGCAGCCGGTGAACGTCCCACGCTCGGCTCTGGGATACGGAAGACACGGTGGGCTCCTGGTGTTCGGGGCAGCGTGCTCAGGGGGAGCAACGATCGACCCGCCCAAGGTCGCAGCCCCCACCGACACACCGCCTACAGATCAAGGTCATCGCCGACATACGTCCGACGCCCCCGCCGGGCGGCTGATCGCCCCCGCGTCGGAGTGAGAGCCTTGGCTCGACGAAAGGACAGCACCACATGACTTCCCCCACCGATCTGGCCCCCGCCGAGGCGGCCGCACGCCTCGACCGCTACACCGTCATCGACGTCCGCAGCCCCGGCGAGTACGCCGCCGGCCACCTGCCCGGGGCCCACAACATCCCCGTCGATCACCTGCACATGGCGCTGCCCGAGCTCAAGGCCGCCGCTGCCCGTGGCGAGCTCCTGATGGTCTGCGCCTCCGGGAAGCGCTCCGCTTCCGCGTGCGACGAGCTGGCCGCCGCCGACATCCCCGCCGCCACCCTCGCGGGCGGCACCACGGCCTGGGCCGAACAGGGCCACCCGCTCCACCCCTCGGAGGGCGCGCCTACGGCCTGGCCGATGGAGCGCCAGGTGCGGCTCGCCGCCGGGGCCCTTGTCGTCCTCGGCCTCGCCGCCGGAACCCGCTTGCGGCCCGCGCGCTGGCTGGCCGCGGGTGTCGGCGCCGGCCTCGTCTTCTCCGCCGTCACCGACAGCTGTGGCATGGCCGCCGTGCTCGCGAGGCTTCCCCACAACCGCCCTCGCGCCACCGACCTGCGCACCACACTGGAAGCCCTCTGACACGCTGGAAGCCCTCTGACCTCCCGGCGCTTCAGCTTCAGTGAGTGCGCCGCACCCGGTGCCGCCGGGTCGTGAAGCGAACGTCCGCCTCCAGGACGCGGGGTGCGGTCGCAGCCCGCGCCTCCGCGATGGTGTCCCGGGCGAGCTCGCGCAACACCGCTTCGGGGGAGCCGTCGGGCTCAAGGACCAGCGTGATGCGGGCGCGCAGCCGCCGGGGGCGTCCGAGGAGTCGTACGTGCGCGCGGGCCACGCCGTCGACGGCTCGGGCGCGTTCGGCCATCGCGGAGGCCAGGGCCGTGGCGGAGAGCGTGATCCCGGGCTGCCCGAGCGGTAGTTCGCGCAGCCGGCCGGTGCGGATCTGGGCGGCGGCCCAGCAGAGGAACAGGACGGCGAGCAGGGCCAGCGCGGCGATCACGACGGGCGGCCACCAGCCGTGGTCACGCCACCGGCCGAGCATCTCCCGGCCCAGCCACACCCGGTCGGCGCCGAGGCGGGGCAGGGCCGCCGGCAGCCGCTCACGGACGGGAGCGACCGCGGAGGCCAGAGCCGCTCCCGAAACCAGGAGAACTACCGCCGCACAGAGCAGAGTCACCCGGTTCACACCGCTACGGATTCGGCTCATCAGGGCCACTCCTCTCCCTCACACCGGGCCCGCTCCCGGCCTCGGCGCCGCTCCAGGGCCCTGCCCCGCGCCCGGGCCCTGTCTCAGCCCCGGGCCCGGACCCTGCCTCGGGCACGGGCCCGCACCCGGGTTCTGCCTCGGGCTCGCTCCCTGCCCCGGGCCCGGGCCGTGCCTCGCTCCCCGCTCCGGACCCCGGCCCGTTCCTGGACCCTGCCCCGCTCCAGGGCCTCGACTCAGCCCCCGGGTCGGACCCCGCGTCGGGCACGGACCCGGTCCCTCTCCCGGGCCCAGCCCCAGCCCGGCTCCCGGACCCAGCCCCTGACTCGGGCCCGCTCCCTGCCCCGGCCCCCGCAGGAGCGCGCCAGCCGGGTGCCGTACGCAGGCGCACGCGCAGCCGCAGCGGGCCGGCGAGGGCGAGGTCCGTCGTCGTCGCCTCGGCGGTCTCGGCCACCGCCCGGCGCGCGCCCTCCAGCTCGCCGAACTCGAGCCCGGCGCGCACCCGTGCCGTACGGCGGCCGACCCTCACCCGGACCCTGCCGACGCCCGGTACGCCGGTCACGGCATCCCGCAGCAGGACCGCGACCGCCCGCCGGTCCACTGCCGCGCGCACCCCCGGCAGCGGCGGCCTCATCGGGAGAACGCCGCGACGGCCCGGGGCGAGGGCGAGGACCAGCAGCCAGACACCGAGCGCGAAGACGGCGATCGCCGCGAGGACGCCCGAGGTCGTGCCGCCGTAGGGCCCGTGGGTGCCGAGCCACTCCATCGCCCGGACCCGCCACCGTGCGGGAGCCTGCCCGGCCGCGTGCACGGACACCACGTCGTACAGCAGCACCCCGCAGACCGCGGCGGCGAGCAGGGTCAACACCCCGACGGGCAGGCGGCGTTGAGACCAGGGGCGGTGGGCACGCCCAGCAGCCTCGACCGGCGGTGCGAGCTGCCCGGCGGGCAGTTCGCGGCGGGCCAGGCCCCGGGACAGCCCCCGCACGCGAATCCGTGCCGAGGACACGGTGAGGCCGGTGAGCCGCTCCGTGCGCTCGGTGACGTGCGCCCGTACGCTCTCGCCCGCCTCGTCGAGCACGGCGGGATACGGCAGCGTCACCGTGACGCCCACCTGGGCCCGCCTGCCGCGCACGGCCGCCGCACCTCCCTCGACCTCGACCGCGCCGGGCGCGAGCGCCTCCGTCGCGGCGCGCTGTGCGATGCGGCGCACCGCGCGGTCCGCGACGGTCGTCGTCCCGCGCTCCGCCGCCGGCGTGGTCACCGCCGCTCCCGGTCACGCCCGCCGAGGAAGGCGCGTATGTCCGTGCCGTTGTCGACAAAGCACCCAAGGACGAAGCCGACGGCACCGAGCGCGGCGACCAGGAGGAACGCGCCGAAGCCGCCGAACCACCCGGCGAATCCCAGGGCCATGCCCGCCATGAGGCCGACCAGAGCTGTGCTCACCACTCACCTCACACCACAGAAGGGGAACGTCACGAGAAGCGTCACGAGAAGCGTCACGACAAGGGGAACGTCGCGCCGTGGCCCGCGCGGGGCAGGGCCCCGCCCTACTCGACGCGGGTCTCGGCGCCGGAGTCCGCGTTGTCGTCCTCGGGCAGGTGCACGTCGTTCACGGCGACGTTCACCTCGACCACTTCGAGCCCCGTGATGCGCTCCACCGCCGAGATGACGTTCTCGCGCACGTCGTGGGCGACGTCGGTGATGGGCACGCCGTACTCGACGACGATGTCCAGGTCGATCGCCGTCTGCCGCTCACCGACCTCGACCTTCACCCCGCGGCCGACGTTGGGGCGCCCGCCGGGAACGCGGTCGCGCACGGCGCCGATGGTGCGGGACAGGCCGCCTCCCATGTCGAAGACGCCGGGGATCTCGCGGGCCGCCATGCCGGCGATCTTCACGACCACGACATCGGCAATGGACGTCTTGCCCCGCGTCGCCGCGGGCTGGGCCGCGCCGGTGGCTCCGCTGACGGTGGTGGCTCCCCCAGTGGTGCGGTGAAGCTCGCTGCCGAGGTCCTTCTCCGTGCTGCCGGGTGCTGCTGTGTTCGAGGTGAGGTCCTGCGTCGTCATGGTGGCGTCTCCTCGTCGTCGGGTCTGTCCGCCTCTTCACCTGCTCCGACCCGAGTACCCCGCCTCCGTTACGCGCCTCGCGGGAATTTCCCGCCCCGGCATGTAGCGTTCCTGGGCCGCGTAACGCGGCGGGCCCTTCGTGTGTCGTAGCAGCACGACCGAGGTGAGAGGAGCCGCGTGTGCCGGGCGACCGGGGCGGAACAGCCGGGGAAGCGGACGCGACAGCCGGGGGAGCGGACGCCGCAGCCGGGGAAGCGGACGCGTCGTCCACCCATGACGACGGACTGCTCGCCGTGCGGGCAGCGGAGGGCGACGAGGAGGCCTTCGAGGCTCTCGTGCACCGGCACGCGCCCATGGCGCTGCGCCTCGCGACGCGCCTGCTCGGGAGCCGCCCCGAGGCGGAGGACGCCGTGCAGGACTCCTTCGTCAGCGCCTGGCGCAAGCTGCCGGAGTTCCGCGGGGACGCGCGGTTCGGCACGTGGATCTACCGCATCGTCACCAACCGCTGCCTGAACCTGCTGCGTGCGCGGCGGCCGGTCGTGGCCCTCGACGGGCTGCCCGAGCCGGCCGCGCCTGAGCACGAGGTCTCGCCGGCGCGGGCGGCCGAAGGGTACGCCGCCGTGGCGGACCTGGGCCGGGCGATGGCGGGCCTCTCGCCGGAGCAGCGGGTGTGCTGGGTGCTGCGCGAGCTGGACGGCGCGTCGTACGAGGTCATCGCCGAGACGGTCGGCATCAGTCCGGAGGCTGTCCGCGGCCGTGTCTTCAGGGCGCGGCGCTATCTGACGGAGGCGATGGCCGCATGGCGATGAACGGGGAATCCGGACGGGACGACGAGCGGGAGGCGGGCTTCGGAGTGCTGCCCGAGGACGAACTTCTGCCCTGCGGGCGCGAGTTGTCGTACGTATGGGAACAGCACGAGGCGGGCGTGCCCGATCCCCACGCCGACGGCTGCCCGCACTGCACCGAGGCCCTGAACACCCTGCTGCGCCTCGAGGGGATCGTCACCCAGGCGCGCGACACGGCGCCGCGGGAGCAGGACACCTCCGCGCTCGCGGGGCGTGTCATGGACGTGGTGCGACTGGAACTGCGGCCGGGAAGGACGCTGCCCCTGGGCGACGAGGACGAGGACACGTGGATCGTCGAGGCCGCCGCGGCCAGGACGGTCCGGGCCGCGGCCGAGTCACTGCCGGGCGTGCGTGCGGGCAGCTGCCGCATCGGGCCGCTCGACGAGCCCGCGCCCCCGGCGCCCGCGGGCCGCCTCGCGCGGGGGCCGGTCAGGATCCGGATCGAGGTGCAGGTCCCGCTCACGTGGCATCTTCAGGAGGTCGCGGACCGCGTACGCGACAGGGTGCGCGACGCGGTGGACGACGAGCTGGGCATGCGGATCGCGTTCGTCGACGTGACGATCGCCGATGTCATCGACGGCGCCGGTGGCGACAGCACAGAAGGGCGGCGGCGATGAGCGAGCGAGACGTTGCGCGCGTGGTGGCGGAGGCCGTCATAGAGGCGGTGCTCGACACCCCGGGTGTCGCCTTCCTGCGGCCGGGCCTCGCGGACCTGCTGCGGTCGTCGGCGGTGCTGCGGCGCGGTCTGCCCAGCACTCCGCCGGGCTCCGCGGGAGTACAGGTGCGGCGGGAGAAGGACACCGGGTCCTTGAGCGTGGAGGTGTACGTCGTCCTGCACCGGGGGCGGCGGAGCCTGGACGTGACGCGGGAGGTGCGTTCGGCCACGGCGAAGGCCGTCGAGCGCGTGACCGGTGAGCCTGCCGTGTCCGGCATCACCGTCACGGTCACCGGCCTGGTCTGAGGCCCTCCGCGGCGGGAGAGGGGCTGACATTCGTGCTACTGGTGAGTAAGGTCGCGGGTCGAGGAACGGAGTTGCCATGACCCGCACGTTCACAGTGTCCCGCAGCATCCTGGTCGAGGCGCCGCCTCGGACGGTGTACGAGCAGGTCAGTCAGCCCGCTCTGATGGGGCGCTGGAGCCCCGAGAACCTCGGGGCGACCGTGCCCGGAGGTGAGGCGCCCGCCACCGTCGGCCTGGTCTTCGACGGACACAACAAACGCGGCCCCTTCCGCTGGACCACGCGCTGCACGGTGACCAAGGCCGAGCCGGGGCGGCGTTTCGCCTTCCGCGTGCACGCGATCGGACTCAAGCGCCCCCGGCTGCGTGCGCCCATCGCCACCTGGGAGTACCGCTTCCAGGACAGCGAGGGCGGCACCAAGGTGACCGAGACCTGGACGGACGACAGGCGGTCCTGGCCCACCTTCGTGGCCAACGCCTTCGACCGTATCGCCACGGGCGGGCGCACCTTCGCGGTCTTCCAGGTCGGCAACATCGACAGGACCCTGAAGAACCTCAAGCGGGAGCTGGAGCAGGCGGGTTGAACTACGCTCGCACCGTCGCGGAGTGTTCCTCGGGGGCGCCGCCCTCCGGCCCGGTGATCGGAGCGATCGGTGTGTCGGCCGCGCGTACCCAGCGCGGCCCTTCGGGCCCGAACACCCCGCGCGGCTCCGGGAACGCCCCGAGCAGGGCGAGGTGGAGGACCGCCGCGACGGCCGCCCCCAGCGGGAGGCTGATGTCGGCGCCGTTCGCGAGGTCGCCGAGCGGCCCGACGAACTGGCCCGGAATGTTGGTGAAGAGCACGCCGGTCACCGCACCGGCCCACCAGGCTGCCATGCCGCGCCAGTTCCAGCCACGGGCGAACCAGTAGCGCCCGCCGTGCTGCCTACGCGTGAAGACCTGCAACGCCTCGGGGTCGTACCAGCCGCGCCGGGTGACGTAACCGAGCATCATGACGATCATCCACGGCACGGTGCAGGTGATGATCATCGTGGCGAAGGTGGAGATGGCCTGGACGAGGTTGAACCCGAATCGGCCCACGAAGATGAACGTGATGGACAGGACGCCGATCAGGACCGTGGCCCGGACGCGGCTCAGCCGCGGGAACACCGAGGAGAAGTCGAGGCCGGTGCCGTACAGGGCGGTGGTGCCGGTCGACATGCCGCCGATCAGCGCGATCAGACAGACCGGCAGGAAGTACCAGGCGGGCGCGATCGCGAGCAGACCGCCGACGAAGTTGGGGGCGGCCGGGTCCATGTACTTCGGTGCCTGCTCGGCGATGATCGCCGCCGTCGCAAGACCGAAGCCGAACGGCAGCACCGTGGCGGCCTGCGAGAGGAAGGCCGCGCCCATCACCTTGCGGCGAGGGGTGTCGGCAGGGATGTAGCGCGCCCAGTCGCCCAGGAAGGCGCCGAAGGAGACCGGGTTGGACAGCACGATCAGCGCGGCGCCGATGAAGGACGGCCAGAACAGGTCCTGGGTCGCCCGGTCGGCCTCCGCGGTGAAGATCCCGGCGTACGAAGGATCGAAGTCCCCCGCGAAGGCGACGAGGCCGAGGACGAACAGCAGGGTCGCCGCCACCACCGCGACCTTGTTGACGAGCAGCATGAAGCGGAAACCGTAGACGCACACGGCGAGGACGAGAGCGGCGAAGACCGCGTACGCGCAGCCGTAGGCCACGTCACTCTCCGGCACCCCGAGCAGCCGGTGCGCGCCGCCGATGAGCGCGTCGCCCGAACTCCACACCGACAGGGAGAAGAACGCCACGGCGGTGAGCAGCGAGAGGAAGGAACCGACGATCCTGCCGTGCACGCCCAGATGCGCCGATGAGGAGACGGCGTTGTTCGTGCCGTTGCGCGGCCCGAACACCGCCATCGGGGCGAGCAGCAGCGCACCGACGCACAGTCCGAGGAGCATCGCCGCGAGACCCTGCCAGAAGGAGAGTCCGAACAGGATCGGGAACGCCCCGAGCACACAGGTGGCGAAGGTGTTGGCGCCGCCGAACGCGAGACGGAACAGATCGAGCGGCCCCGCGGAGCGGTCCGCGTCCGGGATGCGTTCGACTCCGTGCGTCTCGACCTCGGTGACGGACGGAGATGGCTCCTTGGGCACAGGCGGCTCCCTGGGTGACAGCACCATGAACGTGCCAGGTGCTGTGGCGGAAAGTGCAGGGACCGTAAACGCCGTGGTCCCCGCCGCACCAGTGCCCGATTCGCACTGCGCGAGGCGACGCGGTGGATGAATCGCACACCCGCCCGCGTGAACCGCCCCTACAGCGCGTCGAGTTCGCGGACGACGGTCATGTCGTCGAAGGGGATGAGCTGCTCGCCGACGATCTGGTGCGGCTCGCTGCCCTTGCCCGCGACGAGCACTATGTCGCCACGCCGTGCGGCGGTGAGCGCGCGCGAGATCGCGGCGCGGCGGTCGGCCACCCGGTGGAACGGGGTCCCGGTCGATGCCAGGCCGGGAACGATCTGGTCGAGGATCGCCTCGGGATCCTCGCCGCGAGGGTTGTCCGACGTGAGGACGCACAGATCGGATCGACGGCCCGCGATCTCGCCCATCTGGGCCCGCTTGGTGATGTCGCGGTCGCCGCCACAGCCGAAGACGGTGATCACCGACCCGGTCGCGAAGCCGCGGATCGTGGCGAGGACCTTCTCCAGCGAGTCGGGGGAGTGCGCGTAGTCGACGATCACGCAGACCCCCTGGGCCGTGGTGAAGCGTTCCAGCCGGCCCGGAGTCGGCGGCATCCGGTCAAGGGCCGCGACGAGGGCGGGCAGTTCATGGCCGAGCAGATGGCACGCGGCGAGGGTGGCCAGGGCGTTGGACACCGAGAAGCGGCCCGGTATCGGGATCGCGGCGGGGTACTTGCGGCCGTCGTGGTGGAGCGTGAAACGGGTGCCCGCCGCGTCCACGGCCAGGTCGCTCGCCCGGTAGTCGGCCGGTGTGTCCAGGCCGTAGGTGGTCACCGCGCCGGGCATCAGGGCCATGATCTCGGCGCTGACGGGGTCGTCGGCGTTGACCACCGCGCGGTCGCACAGCTCGCTGAAGAGGCGCAGCTTGGCGTTCTTGTAGTGCTCCATCGTCCCGTGGTCGTCCAGATGGTCCTGGGTGAGATTGGTGAAGACACCGATGTCCACGGGCACATGGTCGAGGCGCCGCTGCAGCAGACCCATGGACGTGGCTTCGAGCACCACACTGCTGGTGTCCCGGTCGCGCATGTGGCCGAGGAGGTAGTGCAGATCCGGCGACTCGGGGGTGCTCAGGACGGACCGCGGCATCGGGATCCGCTCCGTGCCGATGCGGCTTCCCGAGGTGCCGATCACCCCCACCTTCGCGCCCTCGGCCAGCCTGAGCGCCGACTCGACCATGTACGAGACGGAGGTCTTGCCGTTCGTCCCGGTGATCGCCACGACGTCCATCGCGCGGCCGGGGTCGCCGTAGTACCGGGAGGCGGCGAGCGAGGCGGCCGCCCGTGCGTCGGTCACCCGCACCACGCACACCTCCTGCCCGGCGGGCTCCACGGCCGGCAGCGCACCGTCCTCGCAGAGGACCGCCACCGCCCCTCGTTCCAGTGCCAGGCCGATGCCCCCGGGCCCGCCCTCCTCGTGGCCGGGAACGGCGACGTACAGCGATCCTGACGCCACTTGTCCGGCGTCGAAGGTGATTCCCGCGGCGACCGGGACTCCCGGGTCGCCGTGCAGAACGTGGTGGTCGTGCCCGTCGAGCAGTGCGCTGAGCTTCACAACAGTCCCCTCGAAGGCGGTCCGGGGCACACCGCGCACGCCCGGCCAAAGGGGCGGGGCGGGGCGACGGCGAACCGGAATCCGCGGTGATACGCGTTGGGCGAGCTTGCCCCGCAGGGGGATATCTGCGTGCGGCCCGAGGGCCAGGACGGCCGAGGGCGCTACCCGCGCGCCGCGCGACTGGTCGCAGAGGACCGGATCCGGGTCGCGGAGGGCTGATCACGGGTGGCCGGGCGGAGCAGGGACCTGCCCGACACCGCTTCAGTGTACGGCCGCGGGGGCCGGCCACGGACGTACCGGAATACGCCCGGCGATCTCCGCCTCGGCTCCCCGTCAACTGTGAGCATGCGAAGGGGTATTGACGCGGACCCGTCACTCGGTATGGTCTAGTCCAACGGTAGGAGCCATTCCGGGCAGCTGCAGCTCCCGGTGAGCCGGTGATCACTGGTGGACTCCTGCCGCGTCTCTTCGCGCCCCTCACCCCTCGTACGCGTCCAAGAGGCGGACCCCACATCCTCCCCCCACCACGTGACGGGCGGCCGTGCACCCGCATGCGCCGGCCCGCCAAGGAGTGATCCCCCATGCGTCTTCGTGTCCTTGCCGCGCTGACCGCGACCGCGTCGGCCGCCGCGCTCACCCTGCTGACCCTCGCGCCCAACGCCTCCGCGGAGAAGGCGGAGTCCGGCAAGCGGGCGGCGGCGGAATTCCTCGTCAGCGAGGCCCAGTTCAACCAGATGTTCCCGAACAGGAACTCCTTCTACACCTACAGCGGACTCACGCAGGCCCTCAGCGCCTACCCCGAGTTCACCCAGACCGGCAGCGACACCGTACGCAAGCAGGAGGCCGCGGCCTTCCTGGCCAACGTCAGCCACGAGACGGGCGGCCTGGTCCACGTCGTCGAGCAGAACACCGCCAACTACCCGCACTACTGCGACAGTTCCCAGCCCTACGGCTGCCCGGCGGGCAACGACAAGTACTACGGGCGCGGTCCGATCCAGCTCAGCTGGAACTTCAACTACAAGGCGGCGGGCGACGCCCTGAACATCGACCTCCTGAACAACCCCGACCTCGTGCAGAACGATTCGGCCGTGGCGTGGAAGACCGGCCTCTGGTACTGGAACACGCAGAACGGCCCGGGGACCATGACGCCGCACAACGCCATGGTCAACGGCGCGGGGTTCGGCGAGACGATCCGCAGCATCAACGGAACCCTCGAATGCAACGGAGCCAACCCCGGGCAGGTGCAGAGCCGGATCAACAACTACACCAAGTTCACCGGCATCCTCGGCGTCACCCCGGGCGACAAGCTCAGCTGCTGACGGCGGCCTGGGCTGCCACGTGAGAGCTCCCCTCGCCCCGCCGGCTCCGACCGGTGGGGCGAGGGTGATTTTCGGCCAACATTAGTGCAGCGCTCAACCGTCGGCCGGGAGGGGCTGGTTGCCTCAGTAAGTGATCAATAGCCTGGTGCGCGTTGCCTGTTTTCGACCTAGGAGCCACATGTCCACCGCGCAGCAGGTCCCCGACATCCTCTCGCCCGAGTTCGCCAAGGACCCGTACCCCGCCTATCGAGCGATGCGGGAGAGCGCGCCACTGTTCTGGCACGAGGCGACGCAGAGCTGGATCATCTCGCGGTACGAGGACGTCGAGCGGGTGTTCAAGGACAAGGCCTCGCAGTTCACCACCGACAACTACGACTGGCAGATCGAGCCCGTACACGGCAAGACGATCCTCCAGCTCAGCGGCCGTGAGCACTCCGTACGGCGCGCGCTCGTCGCACCGGCCTTCCGCGGCAGCGACCTCCAGGAGAAGTTCCTGCCCGTCATCGAGCGCAACTCCCGCGAACTCATCGACACCTTCCGGCACACCGGCAGCGTCGACCTGGTCGCGGACTACGCCACCCGCTTCCCCGTCAACGTCATCGCCGACATGCTCGGCCTCGACAAGGCCGACCACGCGCGCTTCCACGGCTGGTACACCACCGTCATCGCCTTCCTCGGCAACCTGGCGGGCGACCCCGAGGTCGCGGCGGCCGGCGAACGCACCCGGGTCGAGTTCGCCGACTACATGATCCCGATCATCCGGGAGCGCCGCGACAACCTCGGCGACGACCTGCTCTCCACGCTGTGCGCCGCCGAGGTCGACGGCGTGCGCATGAGCGACGAGGACATCAAGGCCTTCTGCAGCCTGCTGCTCGCGGCGGGCGGCGAGACCACCGACAAGGCCATCGCCAGCATCTTCGCCAACCTCCTGATGCACCCCGAGCAGCTCGAAGCCGTCCGGCAGGACCGCACCCTGATCGCCCGCGCCTTCGCCGAGACCCTGCGCCACACGCCGCCCGTCCACATGATCATGCGGCAGTCGGCGACCGACGTCGAGGTCACCGGCGGCACCATCCCCGCCGGGGCCACCGTCACCTGCCTCATCGGCTCGGCCAACCGCGACGAACGGCGCTACGGCGACCCCGACCGCTTCGACATCTTCCGCGAGGACCTGACCACGACGACCGCGTTCTCCGCCGCCGCCGACCACCTCTCCTTCGCCCTCGGCCGGCACTTCTGCGTGGGCGCGCTGCTCGCCAAGGCCGAGGTGGAGATCGGCGTCGGCCAACTCCTGGACGCCATGCCGGACGTACGGCTCGCGAAGGGCTTCGACCCCGTGGAGCAGGGTGTCTTCACCCGGGGGCCGCAGTCGCTGCCGGTGGAGTTCACCCCCGTCACCGACTGACGCACCGGGGCGCCGCCCGAAGGCGGCGCCCCGGCCCCGTCTCAGTGCGCCACAGGCGTGAACTGCACCGGCAGCGACGTCAGACCGCGCATCCAGATGGACGGGCGCCAGGTCAGCTCGTGCGGCTCCACCGCGAGGACGAGGTCGGGCAGCCGCTCCAGGAGCGTCTCGACCGCGGTCCTCGCGATGACGTCCGCGAGCAGCGGCGCCGGGTAGGGGCAGCGGTGCTCGCCGTGGCTGAAGGACAGGTGCGCGGAGTTCTCCGGGCCGACATGCGACTCGGGCCAGATCTGCGGGTCGGTGTTGGCCGCGGCGAGGCCGAGCACCAGACAGTCGCCCGCCCGGATCTGCCGCCCGCCGAGCTGGGTGTCGCGCACCGCCCAGCGGCCGATGAAGTTCTGGGTCGGGGTGTCGAGCCACAACACCTCGTTGAGCGCCTCGCCCACGCTGAGGCGCCCGCCGGACACGTTCAGGGCGAACCGCTCGTCGGTCAGCATCAACCGCAGCGTGTTGCAGATCCAGTTGGCCGTCGGCTGCTGCGCCGCCGCGATGATGGAGATCAAGTCCTGGACGATCTCCTCGTCGGTGAGGCCCGCCGAATGCGTCAGCATCCGCGACGTGACGTCGGCGCCCGGCTTCTCCCGCTTCTCCTTGACCAGGAGCTGGATGCGCTCCGCGACGCGGGTGTACGCCGCCACCGGGTCGTCACCCTCGTGCGCGTCGAGCGAGATCCGCAGATCGTCCACCAGCTGCTGGGTGTCCGTGCTCGCCTCCGGCATGCCGCACATCTGCACCGCGGCGATCATGGGCAGCGCGTGCGCGTACGCGTCCATCAGCTCCGCCTGGCCGCTGCCGGCGAACTCGGCGATGAGCCGGTCGGCGATCCGGGCGCTGTCCCGGGCCAGTTCGAACTGGTCGACCCCTTCGAGGGCCTCCGTGATGACCCCCGCCCGCCGCCGGTGCTCCGCGCCCTCGGTGAACAGGACCGACGGCTGGTAGCCGACGAACGGGAGCAGCGGCCAGTCCGCGGGTATGTGCTCCCACTGGTTCCAGCGCCGCGAGTCACGGGCGAACAGCTCGTCGTGGCCGGTCACATAGCTGACCTCGGAGTAGCCGAGCACCAGCCACGCGGGCACGTCACCGTCGAGCAGCACCGGCGCGACGGCGCCGTGTTCCCTGCGCAGGCTGCGGTAGAGCTGCGACGGCGTCTGCTGGTACTCCAGACCGCCCAGGCGCACCGCGCCGGTACCCGCGTGGGCCGGGCACCCGGGCGGCGGGCTCTGCTCGTAAGGGGATCCGGTCGGCTCGGTCACGGTGTCATCTCCTGGGCCATGGCCAGTGCGTAGAGGTGGTCCACGAGGGTGATCAGGACGTCCTTGCCCGACGATCTCACCCGTGCGTCGCAGTCGATCAGCGGCACATGGTCGGGCAGCGCGAGGGCCTGGCGGATCTCCTCCAGGGAGTGCGTGGAGGTGTCGTCGTCGAAGCGGTTGACGGCCACCACGAACGGCGTCTTGTGATGTTCGAGACGGTCGATGGCGTACCAGGACTCGTCCATGCGCCGCGTGTCGACCAGGACGACCGCGCCGAGCGTGCCGGCGAAGAGCCGGTCCCACAGGAACCAGAAGCGCTCCTGGCCGGGAGCGCCGAACAGATAGAGCACCACACGCTCGTTGAGGCTGATGCGGCCGAAGTCGAAGGCCACCGTCGTAGTGGTCTTGGCGGCGACGTCGGCCGTCTCGTCGACGCCGATGCCGGCCTGTGTCATCACCTCTTCGGTGTTCAGCGGACGGATCTCGCTGACCGACCGGACCAGCGTGGTCTTGCCGACCCCGAAGCCGCCCACGACGACGATCTTCAGGCCGGTCTCGGCAGTGTCGGAAAGGGGCGTACGGGAGGGCAGCTCAGATGTTGCGGAGCCCATGGAGCACCTCCTTGAGAAGGGCGGAATCGGGGATCGAGGCGGCCGAGCCGGCCGCGCGGGGATGGCGGGCGGTGATCCGGCCCATCGCGAGCAGGTCACCCAGGAGGATCCGCACCACCGTGATCGGCAGCTTCATCTCCGCGGCGATCTCCACCACGGCCGTCGGATGCCGGCACAGTTCGAGGATCCGTACGTGCTCCGACTGCATCCCGGCAGTGGGCTCGCACTCGCTCACCACCAGCGTGACCAGGTCGAACGAATCGTCGTCGGCGCGGCTGCGACCGCCGGTGACCGTGTAGAGCCGGTCCGGATCACCGATGTCCACGGGCCTGCGCGGCGTCACGAGGAGCCGCTGCCTTCGCCCTGACCGCGCGGCTCGGCACGCAGATGTTCACCGATCTGCTCGACCAGTTCGGTCATCTGATGCCCCACGACTCCCGGGTCGGCGTTCTCCTCCGCCACCACGGCCAGATGCGCGCCAAGACCGGCTTCGACGATGAAGAGCAGCCCGCCGTGGAACTCGGTCATCGAGTGCCGGACACCGCCGGTCCCGTCGCCGAACTCCATCGAGGCGCCCTGGGCGAGCGCCTGGATGCCGGAGCAGATCGCCGCCAGCTGGTCAGCCTGGTCGAGCGTCAGATGCTCGCTCCAGCACAGCTTCAGGCCGTCCCGGGAGAGCACCAGGGCGTGCCGCGTACCGGGGGTGCGCTTCAGGAGGCTCTGCAGGAGCCAGGTCAGGCTGTTGTCAGTGGTCTGCATGGTAGGCGGGGCGAGATGCGCGGTTCTTCCGGTCACCTGCCCGTCCCTCCAATCTCACGATTTCGAGCGGGGAAGGGGGGCGCCAGAGCCCGGGCGCCGTGCGGGTGGCTTCGGTCTACTCGGCGGGCGGCGGCCCGTGATCGGCGGGGGACTCAGGAGCCGCGGTGGACTCGGGAGCCGCGGGGGAGCCGGGCACGTCGCCCGCGGCCCGCCGCGCACGGTGGAAGGCACCGAAACGCGAACCGGCGTCCCGCGGCGGAAGACCCGCGTCCCCGGAGAGCGTCCCGGCTCCGGCGGCCGCGTCGGACGCCGCCCTGCGCTGCTCGCGCTCACGCTCCGCCTCGGCCATCGTGCGGCCGGGGGCGCGCACGGGCAGACCGTTGGTGGTGGCGGCCGCGGGGCGGGAGTGCTCCGGCTGGGGCTGGGGCCGGGTCTCCGTACCGGTGGCGGGCTGAGCGGAGGCGGCTTGCTCCGGGGTGGCTGCGGGGGACTCCGGGGTCCCCTGCGCGGGAACTGCCGGCGCGGCAGTCGCCGGTGCCTGCGCGGGCGTCGGTTCCACGCCGCGGGGAGCGAGCTGCTGGGGAGCGGGGTCGCGCTGCTGGGCCAGGAGCTGCGGGGGCAGGAGCACCACGACGCCGGTGCCGCCGCGTGAGGACGGCCGGAAGTTGACGCTCATGCCGTACTTGGCGGCGAGGCGCCCGACCACCGCGAGACCGAGCCGGGTGCCCTGCAGCGATGCCAGGTCATTCACGTGCCCGGAGACCGCCTCCTCCGCACGGCGCATCGCCGCGTCGGCCATCTTCAGGCCGCTGTCCTCGATCGTCACGACGATCCCGGCGCTGCGCTCCTCCACATAGACGTGCACCTCGTCGATGGGCGGCGAGAAGTTCGCCGCGTTGTCCATCAGTTCGGCCAGGACGTGCATGACGCCCTCCGCGGCGAAACCGGCGATCGCCACCGTCGTCGAGCAGTGCAGCCGCACCCGCTGGTACGCGGAGATCCGGCCCACCGCGCCCCGCAGGATGCTCTCCATGACGATCGGCTTGTTCCAGGCGCGGCTGGAGCGACCACCCATCAGCAGGGCGAGGCGGTCGGTCATGAGACCCAGCTGCGACGTGCTGTGGTCCAGACGCAGCAGATCGCCGAAGACCTCGACGCCGTGCCGCTCCTGCATGTCCCGCAGGTCGGCGAGCATGCTCACGGACTTGGCCTGCACGCGGCTCAGCGCCTTGGCGGACGCCGCCTGCGCGGCCGCGGCGCGCCGCTCGCTGTAGGCGAGTTCCCGTACGAACGATTCGGCGGGCACCCGCAGCAGGGGATTGCGGGGCCACTCCAGAGCGGCCAGCACCGTGTCCGCGGACGCGCCCTCACGCAGCCGCTCGATCGCGGCCGGCAGCGTCACCCCGGTCAGCTGGTCCAACTCCTCGGCCGCGTTGGCGAGTTGCCCCTGCGCCTGGTCGCGTCGGGACTCGACGTCGGCCGCGTGCCGGACGGTCTCCTCCACCACGGACGCGAACACGTGGATGACCTGGCGCAGTTGCGGGTCCGACGGTGGGGCGGTCTGCGCCAAGGTCTCGGTGGCACTCGTCCCCTCGCGCAGCCGTTTCACCACGGTCGGCAGCGTGACGTTCACCAGATGTGCGGACTCGGCGCCCTGGCGCGCCAGCTGCGCCTTGAGGGACGCGGCCTCGGAGCGGTCGGCGGCGGCGGCCCCGCGGACCCGCTTGACGAGCAGCGAACTCGTCACGAGCGTGATCGCCAGACACAGCCAGCCGGTCAGGACCGAAGCCACCGTCCAGACCCGGGCGTTGTCCGGCGCCATGAGGCCCGCGACGGCACCGGCCGCGGCGGTCACCACCAGCACGACCACGGGCAGGGCCGACGCGGGCCGGGGCGCCTTCTCTATTCGGTGCGGGCTGGGAGGAGCAGGCACGGGCATTCAGCGGTCCCTCGGTCCTTGAGTGCAGGTAAGCAGCGAGCCGACCGATGTACGCATCGGTCGCGGGTCCGGCGGGAACGCCAAAGGGGACGGCGATCTTCCGGACCACACATCGCGCCATGCTAGTCACCCCGCGGCGCGCGCAGGACAGGGAGGCGCAAGAGGCCGCCGAGACGAGGCTTTCGTCGTGATCTCGCCCCTCGAACATGGCGCCGTGATAGAGGAGTTCGACCCCGACGGTGACGGTAGATCACCTCCGGTGACGGCAGATCAGTCGACCGCCGAGGTCTCGGCGATCTCGTACGCCTCAAGGCCGGGAGTCGCGAGGAGATCCGCTACGCAGGCCGCCGAACCGCCGACGTACGTACTCACCAGATCGACGTCACCGGCCACGCACCAGGCGCGGTCGTCGGGCCACCACAGGTCGGGGAGCTCGGGCACCCCCTCATCGGGATCACCGCCCGGTGACGCGGGCGAGTCGGCGTCGTCCAGCGGCCCGGAGAGCAGGATTTCGTCGCGGCCCGGCGTGCGGAACACGGGGCAGCCGTCCCAGTTGTACTGGCCGTATCCCTCCCAGAGTCCGTACCAGCAGCGGTCAGGGGTACGGGTGTGCCGGGAAAGGACGGAGATCAGGGTGCGGGCGAGGTGGGCGGGGGTCGGGCCCTCGTCGGGGTGTTCGTCCCAGACGCCGGGGAGGGTCGGTGTGTCGTCGTTCCGGTAGAGGAGGCGGCCCCCGAAGCCGATCAGCTCGTGCCATCGCGTGGCCGCCGACACCGAACGGCCGTACGCGGCCGCCACTTGGTCCCACCGCACCGGCCGAGCGCCGAGCCAGGCCGGGTGCAGGACGCGCGCGTACGCGTCGAAGCCGGGCGCGCAGACACCGGCGACCGTGCCGAATCCGTCGTCGTGGGGCGGGCGTTGCTCCAGCCAGCGGGCGGGCGACAGGTCGCGCCGCTCGACGCGGAGACGGCCGTAGAGGGACGGGGACGGGCTCTGGTCGACGAGGCGCATGCCCCCAGTGTCGCCCGCGCGGGGTCACCCGTGCGCCCGCCGGTGTATGCCGATTGAGGCGGGCCGAGCGGGGCACTCGGACAGTCGCGGCGTGGTCGGGCGGGACGGCCACCGCCTCTGTGCCGATCTACGACGACGCATGCCGATCCACGTCGATCCAGC
This sequence comes from Streptomyces sp. Je 1-332, assembly GCF_040730185.1. NCBI lineage: Bacteria > Bacillati > Actinomycetota > Actinomycetes > Kitasatosporales > Streptomycetaceae > Streptomyces > Streptomyces sp. Je 1-332. The sequence goes on along the minus strand of NZ_CP160402.1, from coordinate 779,873 downwards.
CGACAGAAGAGGAACCCCCATGGGTGTGAAGAAGACCGCTGTCCTCGTCCTGGACTGTGCGAAGCCGGAGGAGCTCGCGGAGTTCTACGCGGGGTTGCTCGGCGCCACGGCCAGCATGGGCAACGACCCCGATTACGTCGAGGTCTACGACGGCCAGGGCATCTGCCTCGCGATCCACCGGGACTACGGCTACGCGCCCCCGAGCTGGCCGCGTCCCGAGGACGCGCAGCAGGCGCACCTCAGGATCCTGGTGGACCGCGGCGACATCGACGAGGCGGAGCGTGAGGCCATCGGCCTGGGCGCCCGGCCCGTGGACACCAAGGACAACTCCGGCCCCAGGGATACCCGGACCTACAGCGACCCGGCGGGCCACTCGTTCACCCTCGCCGTGTCCGCCGAGCCGAGGCCGCCCCGCTGAGCGTACGCAGGCGGGGGCCGCCCCGGGTACCTCAGTGACCCCCGCTCAGTCGGCGGGCTCGTCAGGCACCGGCTGGTCCGGACGCACGCCGCCCGAGTGCGGCGCGCCGCGCCGGCCGGTGCCCGCCTCGTCCGTGTCCGGTACGTCGTCGTCGGCGTCCGGGGCGTTGCCCGTGGTGGCCGACTCGTCGTCCGGCTCCCAGTGGTCCTCCTCGTCCGATGCCTGCTGATCGGGCAGATCCCTCGGCACGGGCGTCTCGTCCTCGCCCCGGGTCTCGGGCAGCTCCTCGCTCACGGTGATCCCTCCAGTCCTCGTCACGTCGTTCCGCGTGGTCTCACGGCGGCTTCCGCTGCGGAGGCGCGGCTACCCACCGTGGTGGCGGCGACACCTCGTACTGCTTCACGGTGGACCGCAGACGCCGTGTCGGCCACACGAAGGGGCCGGTTGCCCGGCCGTGCCCGGACCGAGATGGTCAGGGCGGCCGCGGTCACCGCCGACAGGAGCCCCCAGACCGGCACGAAGCTGCCGGTGAGGTCCTTGAGCAGGCCGAGCACCGGTGGCATCACCACGATGGCGATCTGGTTGACGGCCATGGCGAGTCCGAGGGCGAATCCCGTCCGGTGCGGCGGAGCCGATTCGGTCACGTGGGCGACCACCGGATGCTCGCGGCGTCCGCCGCCCACCCCCGGCTGACCGACCACGACGGTTCGGGCTGGCATCTGCACTACCGCGACGACCGGCAGCCCCTCGGCGCCCTGCTGTTCCAGCTGATCTCCGTCGGTACGGCGCTGCACCTGGCCGGGCGTGGCATGCATCGGCTCCGGCGGTGTGCCGTGACCGAGTGCGCCACGATCTTCGCCGACACTTCACGCACCGGGCGGCAGCGCTACTGCTCCCAGCGGTGCGCCAACCGTGACGCGGTCCGCAGACACCGGGCGCGCTCCACGGGCCGGGACGGCTGAACGCGGGCCGAATCGCGGGGAACGGGGTCTGTTCTCCGGCCGGACTTCTGGTATTCACTCCTGGGATCGATCGCCGTCCGCGCGCTCACGTTCGCTGCGGGTGTCCCTACGCGACCCAGGAGTTCCCGTGGTCCTTGCCCGCCGTCCGTCCGGAGCCGCAGCGAAGGCGTCGGTGGTGGCCGTCGCCGCCGCGGGGCTCCTCGCCCCCGGTGTCGTCGTCGACCGGTACGGTGACGCCGCTGCCGCCGCCCCGTCAACTGCCGCTGTCCCGGAGCCGATCGCCGACTGGCAGCACGACCGCCTCGCCGCTGGGGTCGATCTCTACCAGGGGACCATCTCGGGGCGGCCCGGGGCCGACCACTGGACCGTCACCGTGCGGGCGGACGGCGCTCACCTCGCCGCCGAGCCGGAAGCGGAGGCGCTGGCCGAGCGGGTGCGCGCGGCGGGGTTCGGCGCGCGGGCCGAGGCGGTCTCGTGGCCGCGGGGCTCCGACAGGACCGGCGTGATCGGGGTGCGCGTTCGGGTGGGGGAGTACGACGCGCGTGCCGAGGCCGACGCCCGGCAAAAGGAGCTCGCCGCCGCCGGGTTCGACGCGGTGAGCGAGTGGACCGGCGCCGACGGTGCGCCCCGCGCCGGAGTCGCCCGGGTGAAGGTGGCGGTCGTCGACCCGAAGCACTACGGCGGTTCGATGAAGGGCACGTACGGCACGGATGTGGCCGGCCGCGAGACGGTGAGCAGCATGGCCGCGGGCGAAGACGCCCTGCTCGGCGTCAACGCGGGCTTCTTCGTCATGGAGGGCAAGGACGGGGTGCCGGGCGCGGCAGCCGGAATCGCCGCGTATGACGGGGAGTTGCAGAGCGCGGCCACCAACGGGCGGATCGCGGCGGTGCTGCGTGGTGACGGTCTGCGTCCGGAGTTCAAGAAGCTGAGCACGGAGCTCCGGGTCGCCGCGGGATCGGCGTCCGCGGTCGTGGACGGTGTGAACCGAGTCCCGGGCCTGGTCCGCAACTGCGGCGGTGTCGGCGGCGATTCCCCGACGGAGCGTCCGCAGCACGACGTGACCTGCACCGACCCCGACGAGATCGTGAAGTTCACCGACGAGCTCGGCGCGAACACCCCGGCGGGCGAGGGGGTGGAGGCGGTTCTCGACGCGAACGGGCGCGTACGAGAGGTGCGTGCGCGCGGCGGCGCGGTGCCGGAAGGCAGCAGCGTCCTCGCGGGCATCGGATCCGGCGCCACCTGGCTGCGTACACACGCGAAGCAGGGCAGCGTCTTGAAACTACGGGAGCGCGTCCTGGACGAGCGGGGCCGGGAGCTGAAGCTCGGCCCGCAGGACGACATCGTCAACGGCGGCCCCGAGCTGGTGCGCGGCGGCGAGGTGGCCGTGAACTACGCCGCCGACGGCATCGAGCGCGCCGGAGACCGTTCCTTCGCGTACACCTGGGGCATCAAGCGCAACCCGCGCATGCTCCTGGGCGTCGACCGGCAGGGCCGCATGCTCCTGGCGGCCACGGACGGCAGGCAGCCCGGCCACAGCGACGGGCTCGGCCTGGGCGAAGGCGCGGAGCTGATGAAGTCGCTCGGCGCGGTACGGGCCATGGCGCTGGACGGCGGCGGTTCGGTCACGATGACGGTGAACGGCAAGGTGATCAACTCCCCGTCGGACGGTACGGAACGCGCGGTGGGAGACGCGCTGCTGCTCACGCGGTGACCGTGGTCCCGGCGGGCAGTGGCGCGGTGGTGACGGGGACACTCAGCGGGCCTCGTACCAAAAGGCCCGGCCGGTAGGGGAGTTGGGCCGGGTCGGCCGTCAGGTGGAGGCGCGGGAACGCCGCGAACAGCTGGGGAAGCGCGATCCTCGCCTCCAGGCGGGCCAGACGTGAGCCGAGGCAGAAGTGCGCTCCGTGACCGAACGCGGCGTGCGGCGCCGTGCGCGATCCCTCGTGGCCTGCCAGATAGCGGGCTGGACGGAAGGAGTCCGGTTCCGTGAAGTGGCGGGGGTCGCGGTTGGCAGCGGCGAGTACCGCGAGGACGGAGGCGCCCGGGGGGATGACCACGCCCTCGCCGAGGTCCACGTCCTGCGTCGTGTGCCGCCAGGTCGTGCCCTCCAGCGGGCTGGCGTGCCGCAGCGTCTCCTCCACGACGGCGGGCCAGCGCCCGGGATCACGACGGGCTGCTGCCAGCTCCTCGGGGTGGGTGAGCAGCAGCAGTGACGCCGAGGCGAGGAGGTTCATCGTGGTCTCGTAGCCCGCGAACAGGAGGAGGAACGCCATGGCGAGCAGTTCCCCGTCGTCGAGGCCGCCGTCTGTCGCGTCCTGCGTGAGCGCGCTGAACAGGTCGGGGCCGGGCGCGCGCCGCTTGCGGGCGATCAGCTCGGTGAAGTAGCCGTACAGACCGCTCCACGCCTCGTCCACCGCACCCGGCTCCAGCGCGTCGGCGGGGGAGCCGACCCGGTACGTCCACTCCCGCAGATCCGCCCGGTCGGCCTCCGGCACACCGAGCACCTCACCGATCACCAGGACCGGGAGGGGGAAGGCGAAGGCGTCCACCAGATCCACGCTCCCCTCGCGCCGCAGCCGTAGCACCATCTCCCGCAGAAGCCCGGCGGTCAGCTCCTCGATCCGCTGCCGCAGCGCGTCGACGCGGCGCGGGGCGAACGCGGCGGTGGTCAGCCGCCGCAGTCGGGTGTGATCGGGGGCGTCGGCGTTGAGCATGTGCCGGCCGAGGCAGGCGCGGGCGCGCTGCGCGGGCGAGTCACCCTTCGGCTGCCCGGCACCCTGCGGGGGCGCGTTCGAGAAGCGGGGGTCGGCGAGCACGGCCCGCGTCGGCTCGTACCCGGTGACGAGCCAGGCGTACGTCCCGTTGGCGAGCGGCACTCGCACGGCGGGCCCCTGGTCGCGGAGGCGCGCGTAATAGGGGTACGGGTCGCGCGCGAAGACGGGATCAGCCGGGTCCAGTGGAGCGATGTCCGGGGGACCGATGTCCGGGGGAGCGACGTCTAGGAAAGCGACGTCCGGGGGAGCGATCATCCGCTCATCCTCGCCGCGCGGGCCCGGCCGCAAGGGCCCTGTCACCGCCAGGAACGACGGACCGGATCTTGTGGGAACCGGACAGCAACCATCCGTGGCGGCGCGCACCACGGAGCGTGACGGGGGCTACGGGCTGTGACGCCCGCAATGCGGGGCCGCTTCGTGGAAGGGGACGGTCACGAGATATCTTGATGTCGAGCAATGTTGCAGACGTGGAGCGGAGCACCCGGTGACTGACTCGACCATCATCTACACCCAGACCGACGAGGCCCCGGCCCTCGCGACGTATTCGTTCTTGCCGGTGGTCAGGGCCTATGCCTCGACGGCAGGGGTCGCCGTGGAGAGCCGTGACATCTCCCTGGCGGGGCGCATCATCGCTCTCTTCCCCGAGTTCCTCGAGGAGAGCCAGCGCATCGACGACGCCCTCGCCGAGCTGGGCGAGCTGGCCAAGACGCCCGGCGCGAACATCATCAAGCTGCCGAACATCTCGGCGTCGACCCCGCAGCTGAAGGCGGCCGTCGCCGAGCTGCAGTCGCAGGGTTACGCGCTGCCGAACTACCCGGAGGACCCGAAGACCGACGCGGAGAAGGACATCCGCGCCCGGTACGACAAGGTCAAGGGCAGCGCCGTCAACCCGGTCCTGCGCGAGGGCAACTCCGACCGCCGTGCCCCCGCCTCGGTGAAGAACTACGCCAAGGCGCACCCGCACCGCATGGGCGCCTGGACGGCCGACTCGAAGACGAACGTCGCGACCATGGGCGTCGACGACTTCCGCTCCACCGAGAAGTCCACGACCATCGCCGACGCCGGCACGCTGCGCATCGAGTTCACGGGTGAGGACGGCAGCACCACCGTGCTGCGCGAGTCCGTACCGGTCCTCGCGGGCGAGGTCGTCGACACCTCCGTCATGCGTGTGGGTCCGCTGCGTGAGTTCCTCACCGCGCAGATCGCCAAGGCCAAGGCCGACGGCGTGCTGTTCTCCGTGCACCTCAAGGCCACGATGATGAAGGTCTCCGACCCGATCATCTTCGGCCACGTCGTGCGCGCCTTCTTCCCGAAGACGTTCGCCGCGTACGGTGAGGCGCTGGCCGGCGCGGGCCTGAGCCCGAACGACGGTCTCGGCGGCATCCTCAACGGCCTCGACGCGCTTCCCGAGGGCGAGCAGATCAAGGCGTCCTTCGAGGCCGAGCTCGCCGAGGGCCCGGAGCTCGCGATGGTCGACTCCACCAAGGGCATCACGAACCTGCACGTGCCGTCCGACGTCATCGTCGACGCCTCGATGCCCGCGATGATCCGCACCTCCGGCCACATGTGGGGCCCGGACGACGGCGAGCACGACACCCTCGCGGTGCTGCCCGACTCCAGCTACGCCGGCGTGTACCAGGTCGTCATCGACGACTGCCGCGCCAACGGCGCCTTCGACCCGTCCACGATGGGCTCGGTGCCCAACGTCGGCCTCATGGCGCAGAAGGCCGAGGAGTACGGCAGCCACGACAAGACCTTCGAGCTCGCCGCGCCCGGCACGGTGCGCGTCCTGAACGAGGCCGGCGACGTCGTACTGGAGCAGGCCGTCTCCACCGGTGACATCTTCCGGATGTGCCAGGCCAAGGACGCCCCGATCCGCGACTGGGTCAAGCTGGCCGTCAACCGCGCCCGCGCGACCGGCTCGCCGGCCGTGTTCTGGCTCGACGAGACCCGCGCGCACGACGCGCAGCTCATCGAGAAGGTCAAGGCGTACCTGCCCGAGCACGACACCGACGGTCTGCAGATCGAGATCATGTCGCCGGTGGACGCGACCGCGTTCTCCCTGGAGCGCATCCGCCGCGGCGAGGACACCATCTCGGTGACCGGCAACGTGCTCCGTGACTACCTCACGGACCTGTTCCCGATCCTGGAGCTCGGCACCAGCGCCAAGATGCTCTCCATCGTTCCGCTCATGAACGGCGGCGGCCTCTTCGAGACGGGCGCGGGCGGCTCCGCCCCCAAGCACGTCCAGCAGCTGGTCCGCGAGAACTACCTGCGCTGGGACAGCCTGGGTGAGTTCCTTGCCCTGGCCTCCAGCTTCGAGCACCTCGCGCAGACCACGAACAACGCGAGCGCGCAGGTCCTGGCGGACACCCTCGACCGCGCCACGGCGACCTTCCTGGAGAAGGACAAGTCGCCGACCCGTCGCGTCGGCGGCATCGACAACCGCGGCAGCCACTTCTACCTGGCCATGTACTGGGCCCAGGAGCTGGCCAAGCAGACCGCTGACGCGCAGCTCGCGGAGTCGTTCGCCCCGCTGGCCAAGACGCTGGTCGAGCAGGAGCAGACGATCGTCGACGAGCTGAACGGCGTCCAGGGCTCGCCCGCCGACATCGGCGGCTACTACCAGCCCGACGAGGCCAAGGCCGCATCGGTCATGCGCCCGTCGGCCACGCTGAACAAGGCGCTGGGCCTTCTCGGCTGACGCGCCTCCGCCTGAACCAGCTCCGCCCCGGCAGCGAACTCGCTGCCGGGGCGGAGCTGTTCGCGTGTCCCGGGGCCCGGTCCGGGAGGATCGCCATCATGTCGCGATCACCGAGCACGTTCCCCTGGCCCGCCACCCTCACCACGGACCGCCTCGTCCTGCGCCCGATCGAGGAGGGCGACGTCCCCGCCATGACGCGTCTCTGGACGGACGAGGACGTCCGCCGCCACCTCGGCGGGCCGGTCGACAAGGAGACACTTCGCGTGCGCGAGGAGCACTGCGTCGGTGTGCGCGGCGCCTTCGGCGTGACGCTGCGAACGGCCGGAGCGGTGATCGGCAGCGTACAGCTGAAACCTGACTCACGGCATGCCGGGCGGACCGAGGTGTCGTACCAACTGCTGCCCGAACACTGGGGGTTGGGATACGGCCGTGAGGCGGTGACCGCCGCGGTCGCCTGGGTGCGCGAGGTGACCGCCGAGGGCTCGGAGGTGGTCGCGGTCACGCAGGAAGCCAATGCTCGGTCGCGTCGCCTGCTCGAGTCGATCGGCATGGAGCAGGCGGAGACGTTCGTCGAATGGGGTGCGGCGCAGGTTCTGTACTCCGCGGGTGACCCGCGGGCCTAGCCGAACGCGGCGGACTTGCGGCGGCCGGGTAGGCGCCGAACCACCTGCCGCCCACGCGCGCGCAGCGCTTACGTCACCGCCATTCCCTATTTCTGCAACGCGTTCTACTGTGTGCGCCGTCAAGCCCAAGCCCGGAGGGCGAGCCAGCGAAAGCAGGAGGGGCCGTGCACCTCGAATACACGCCTGAGCAGCGGCAGTTGCGTACCGAGCTGCGTTCGTACTTCGCCGAGTTGGTGCCCGACAACGCGTACGCCCGATACGCCGACCCCGCCGCCCAGAAGCAGTTCTACCGGGAGACCATCCGCCGCCTCGGCTCCGACGGATGGCTGGGCGTCGGCTGGCCCAAGGAGTTCGGTGGCCGCGGGCTCTCCCCGATGGAGCAGTTCATCTTCTTCGACGAGGCCGCACAGGCCAACGTCCCGCTGCCCCTGATGGCCCTGAACACCGTCGGGCCGACCCTGATGCAGTTCGGCACGGAGGAGCAGAAGGCGTACTTCCTGCCGAAGATCCTCTCCGGTGAGCTCGACTTCGCGATCGGCTACAGCGAGCCGGACGCCGGCACGGACCTCGCGGCGCTCAAGACCAAGGCGGTACGCGAAGGCGACGAGTATGTCGTCAACGGGCAGAAGATCTGGACCACGAACGGCGACACCGCCGACTGGGTCTGGCTGGCCGTACGCACCGATCCGGACGCCCCGTCGCACAAGGGCATCACCATGCTCCTGGTGCCGACGAGCGACCCCGGCTACTCCTGCACCATCATCAACACCCTTGCCTCGCACGACACCACGGCGAGCTACTACGAGAACATCCGCGTCCCGGTGTCACGCCGCGTGGGCGAGGAGAACAAGGGCTGGCGGCTCATCACCAACCAGCTCAACCACGAACGCGTCACGCTCGCCGCGCACGGCACCATGGCGATCCGCGCCTTCCACAACGTCCAGCGCTGGGCCGCCGACACCAAGCTCGCCGACGGCCGCCGCGTCATCGACCTCGCGTGGGTCCGCCAGCGCCTGGCCAGGACGCACACCAAGCTGGACGCGATGAAGCTCCTCAACTGGCAGATGGTGAACGCCGTCCAGGAGGGCACCCTCACCCCCCAGGACGCCTCCGCCGTGAAGGTGTACGGCTCCGAGGCGCGCAGGGACGCGTACGCCTGGCTCATGGAAGTGGTCGGCTCTGCGGGTTCGCTCAAGGAGGGCTCCGCGGGCGCGGTCCTCCACGGAGAGCTGGAGCGCGGCTACCGCAGCGCCGTCATCTTCACCTTCGGCGGCGGCAACAACGAGATCCAGCGAGAGATCATCTCCTGGATCGGGCTGGGGATGCCGCGGGTGCGCCGCTGACCCTCGTTCGCCTGTTTGCCGGGGGTGGCCCGGGACCTCGTCGAGGTCTCGCGGCCACCCCCGCAGCTGTTACACCCAGAAGTATTGACACGGCCCGAGGGGCGGGCCAGCATCTCACCCAAGTTAATTAACTATCTAGTGCGTTAACTACGTCCCCTCGCAGCCTCCCCCCCCGGCGGGGCCGGGCTGCTCTCCCCGAGGAGTTCACGTGTCCGCTCACCCGCAGGCAGACCAGCCTCCGGCCACCCCGCCCCAGGGCCGGCCACGCAAGGCCGCCTTCGCCGCCTGGATCGGCAGCGCGCTCGAGTACTACGACTTCTTCATCTACGGCAGCGCCGCCGCCCTCGTCTTCCCCAAGGTCTTCTTCGACCCGGACGACCCGGCCACCGCCACCCTCATCTCCCTCGCGACCTTCGGTGTCGCCTACGCCGCCCGCCCCCTCGGCGCTCTCGTCCTCGGCCACTTCGGCGACCGGCTCGGCCGACGGAAGATCATGGTCTGGACGCTGATCCTGATGGGGCTCTCCACCTTCCTCATCGGCTGTCTGCCGACGTACGCCCAGGTCGGCACCGTCGCCCCGGTGCTCCTCGTCCTGATGCGGGTGTTCCAGGGACTGTCCGCGGCCGGCGAGCAGGCCAGCGCCAACGCGATGACGCTGGAGCACGCGCCGGAACACCGGCGCGGCTACTACACGAGCTTCACGCTCAACGGGACCCAGGCCGGTCAGCTCCTCGCGACCCTGGTGTTCCTGCCGGTCGCCGCCCTGCCGGACGAACAGCTCTACAGCTGGGGCTGGCGTGTTCCGTTCCTGCTGAGCGCCCTCGTCGCGGTCGCCGGATACGTCATCCGCCGCACCCTCGACGAGACCCCCGTCTTCCAACAGGTCTCCGCCGACCGGGAGGTGGCCAAGATGCCGCTCGCGGAGCTGCTCAGGGACCATTGGGCCGACGTACTGCGGGTGGTCGCCGCCGCGCTGATCGCGACCGTCAGCACCATCTTCTCCGTCTGGGCGCTGTCGTTCGCCACGAGTGACGCGGTCGGCCTCGACAAGACCGGCATGCTCTGGGTCGCCGGCAGCGCCAACGCGGTCGCCCTGCTCGCCATCCCGCTCTGGGCCAGGCTCTCCGACCGGATCGGCCGCAAGCCCGTCTTCCTCGTCGGGGCGATCGGCAGCGCAGTGATGATCTTCGTCTACCTGTGGGCGATCTCCACCGGCAGCTACCCCCTGGTCTTCGTGACCGGCGTGCTGCTCTTCGGCGTCGTCTACAGCGCGGCCAACGGCATCTGGCCCTCGTTCTACGGTGAGATGTTCCCCGCCAGGGTTCGGCTCTCCGGCATGGCCATCGGCACCCAGATCGGCTTCGCCATCGCCGGTTTCGCGGTGACCTTCGCGGCCCAGATCGACGGCCCCGACGGCGACGGCTGGGTCGGCGTCGCGACCTTCACCGCCGCCTTCTGCGCGATCTGTGCGATCGCCGTGGCCACGGGGCGCGAGACGCACACGGTGCCCACGGCCGATCTCGGTGTGCGCGACGGTGCGGCCAAGGCGCCGACGACGCGGCCCGAGGCCGCCGCTCTCTGAGACAACCACCCCCGCCGCGACCTCGTGAACCACCCCGCCAAGCCGACCCACAGGAACTCTCGATGACCTCGTACCTCACCGGCCTGATCGGCTCCGGCATCGGCCCCTCCCTGAGCCCCGCCCTGCACGAACGCGAGGCGGACCGGCACGGGGTGCGCCTCGTCTACCGCACCCTCGACATCGACGTCCTCGGCGTCGCGCCCGATGACGTCGGGGAGTTGGTGCACGCCGCCCGGCGTCTCGGCTTCGACGGCCTGAACATCACCCACCCCTGCAAACAGCTGGTCATCGAGCACCTGGACGAGCTCGCCCCCGACGCCGCCGAGCTCGGCGCCGTCAACACCGTTGTCTTCAGAAACGGTCGGGCGATCGGGCACAACACCGATGCCACCGGCTTCGCCCAGTCCTTCGCCCGCGGCCTCGCCGACGCGCCGACCGGTGACGTCGTCCAGCTCGGCGCGGGTGGCGCAGGCGCCGCGGTGGCGCACGCCCTGCTGAACCTCGGCGTCGACCGGGTCACCCTCATCGACACCGACCCGGCCCGCTCCGGCGCCCTCGCCACCGCGCTGACCGCACGCTTCGGCCCCGGCCGTGCGGCGTCCGCGCCCACCACGGTGACGGCCGAGCGCCTCGCCGCCGCGGACGGTCTCGTGCACGCCACGCCGACCGGCATGCTCGCGCACCCGGGCCTGCCGTTGCCGGTCACGCTGCTCAGGCCCGGACTGTGGGTGGCCGAAGTCGTCTACCGGCCGCTGGAGACCGACCTGTTGCGCGCGGCGCGCGCCATCGGGTGCCGCACCCTCGACGGTGGAGGCATGGCCGTCTTCCAGGCGGCCGACGCCTTCCGGCTCTTCACCGGGCTCGAACCGCACACCGGACCGATGCTCGCCGACCTCGGGGATCTGGCCGCCTCCCCGGCGGCCTGACGTCCCGGCACGACAGGAGGACACCCATGCGTAAATCGATCGCCACCGTCTCGCTCAGCGGCCCGCTCTCCGAGAAGCTCACCGCCATCGCCACCGCCGGATTCGACGGCGTGGAGATCTTCGAGAACGACCTGCTCGGCGCCCCGCTCAGCCCCGAGGACGTACGGCTGCGCTGTGCCGACCTCGGCCTGGGCATCGACCTCTACCAGCCGTTCCGCGACTTCGAGGCCGTCCCCGCCGACGTCCTCGCCCGCAACCTTCGGCGCGCGGAACGCAAGTTCGCCGTGATGGAGCGCCTCGGCGCGGACCTGCTGCTCGTCTGCTCCAGCGTCGCCCCCGAGTCGGTCGACGACGACGCGCTCGCCGCCGAGCAGCTGCGGCTGCTCGCCGACCGGGCGGCGGCCCACGGCATCCGTATCGCCTACGAGGCGTTGGCCTGGGGCCGGCACGTCAGCACGTACGACCATGCCTGGCGGATCGTCGAACAGGCGGACCATCCGGCACTCGGCACCTGCCTGGACAGCTTCCACATCCTCTCCCGTGGGTCCGACCCCAAGGGCATCGCGGACATCCCCGGCGAGAAGATCTTCTTCCTCCAGCTCGCGGACGCCCCCCTGATGGCGATGGACGTCCTCCAGTGGAGCAGGCACTACCGCTGCTTCCCCGGCCAGGGCGGCTTCGACCTCGCCCCTCTGGTGGCCGCCACCGTGCGGGCCGGATATCAAGGGCCGCTGTCCCTCGAAGTGTTCAACGACGTCTTCCGGCAGGCGGGCGCCGCCTCGACCGCCGTCGACGCGCTCCGCTCCCTGCTCCTCCTGGAGGAATCGGCCGGTCTGTCCGCGCTGCCCGTCGCCGCCGCGCCCTCCGGGTTCGCCTTCGCCGAGCTGACCGCGGCGGACACCGAACCGCTGCGGGGAGTCCTCGAGTCCCTCGGCTTCGCCCACACCGCACGGCACACCTGGAAGCCGGTCGAGCTGTGGGAGCAGGGGGACGCCCGGATTCTGCTGAACACCGGTGTGGGCGTCGGCGGCAGTGCCGGCGACCGTCGTCAAGGCCCCGCGCTGACCGCTGTCGGCGTGGAGACCCCCGACCCGGACCGGTCCGCACGGCGTGCCGAGGCGCTGCTCGCCCCCGTGGTGCCCAGGCGCAGGGGGCCGCGGGACGCGCCCCTGGACGCGGTGGCCGCGCCCGACGGCACGGAGTTCTTCTTCTGCCGCACGGAGCAGACCGACCACCCGAGTTGGACCGGTGACTTCACCGGCGTCGGGCCGCGGGCGCTGCTGGGGGAGGGGGCAGGCGAACCGGCCAACGCAGTCCGCCGCATCGACCACATCGCCCTCACCCAGCCCTGGCACCAGTTCGACGAGGCATCGCTGTTCCACCGGGGCGTGCTGGGCCTGGAAGCCGATGACAGCCACGATCTTGCCGACCCATACGGCCTCGTGCGCAGCCGGGCCGTCGCGTCCCACGACGGCGGCGTGCGCATGGTCCTCAACATCGCGCCGGCGCCGGACGCCGAGGGCAGCCGCCTTCAGCACATCGCGCTCGCGACGGACGACATCGTCGGCGCGGCCCGGCGCGTACGAGAGCACGGCACGGGCCTGCTTCCGATCCCCGCCAACTACTACGACGACCTCGACGCCCGCCACGAGCTGGATGCCCAGCACCTGGCCACCCTCGCGGAGCTCGGCATCCTCTACGACCGCGACGAGAGGGGGGAGTTCCTCCACTGCTACACGGCCACGGTCGGGCGGGTCTTCTTCGAGTTGGTGCAACGCACAGGCGGCTACCGGGGATACGGAGCCCAGAACGCGGCGGTCCGGCTCGCGGCTCAGCATCTTCACCAGCATTAGACTGACCGGCGCCGATGTATCCGCCCTGAGGAGCCGCATGGCCGCCGCTGTCCCCCCGCCGTCCCCGCCCGTCAAGCGAACCCGGGACGCGGCCCGTACGCGGGGGGAGATCCTCGACGTGGCCACCGAGGAGTTCGCCCGCATGGGATACGCGGGAGCCAGGGTGGACGAGATCGCCGCCCGCATGCGGACCACGAAGCGGATGATCTACTACTACTTCGGCAGCAAGGACCAGCTGTTCACCGCGGTCCTGGAGCGGGCGTACAAGGTCATCCGGCACGAGGAGCAGCAGCTCGACGTCGGGCATCTGGACCCGGTGTCCGCGATCAGGCGGCTCGCCGAGCTCACCTTCGACCACCACGAGGCGCACCCGGACTTCATCCGTCTCGTCAGCATCGAGAACATCCACGAGGCGAAGCACATCGGCGCCTCACCGAGTCTCGCCTCCCTCAGCTCTCCGGCGATCGACGTCATCGCCTCCATTCTCGAAACCGGGCGCGAGGAGGGCGTGTTCACCGCCGAGGTGGACGCGGTCGACCTGCACGCGATGATCAGCTCGTTCTGCTTCTTCCGCGTCTCCAACCGGCACACCTTCCGCACCCTCTTCGGCCGCGACCTCACCGAGGCCTCGCGCCGTGCGCATTACCGGACGATGCTGGGGGACATGGTCATCTCCTATCTGACCTCGGATCTCCCTCGCACGGGCCGGAGTTGACCCGGCGTAGCCTGCGTCCAGGAGGTGGTTGTATGGCCGACCCGGGGCTCTTCGGTCCCTCGTCCGTGACCTGGCAGATGCACGGCGACCCGATGATGTGGGTCGCCGGGATCCGCGCCCTGTATCTACAGGCCCTGCACCCCCGCGCGGTCCGCGGCGTCATGCAGAACAGCGACTTCCGCAAGGACGCCTGGGGCCGCCTCATGCGGACCGCCAACTTCGTGGGCACCATCTCGTACGGCACCACCGAGGTCGCCGAGCACGCGGGGGCGCGCGTGCGGAAGATCCACACGATGATAAAAGCCACCGATCCCGAGACGGGGGAGCGGTACGGCGTCGACGAGCCCGAGCTGCTGCTGTGGGTGCACTGCGCCGAGATCGACTCCTATCTGCACGTCGCGCGCCGGTCGGGGTTCCGGCTCACCGGCGAACTCGCCGACCGGTATGTCGCCGAACAGCGGGAGAGCGCCCGGCTCGTCGGCCTCGACCCCGAAGGCGTCCCTGCGTCGACCGCCGAACTCGCCGCGTACTTCGAGCGGGTGCGGCCCGACCTCGCCGCCGGGCCCGAGGCGCGCGACGTCGACGACTTCCTCCAACGCCCGCCGACCCACCCGCTGTTGATCCCGGCGCGCACCCTGCTGTGGCGGCGCGTGGCGAATCTGGCGTACGCCTCGCTGCCGCCTTACGCCCACGAGTTGTACGGCAGGACGGCCCCGCCGCCCGCCACCGTGACCCGGCGGCTCGTCACCACCGGCACCATCCTGCGCACCGTTCCCGCACGTCTACGCTGGCAACTTCCCCCGAAGCACATTCTGCGCGCCATGGCCAGGCTCGGGCCCGGCGCCCGGCCTGCCCCGTACAAACTCGGCAGGCGGGCAGCCATACTGGACGGGCCGGGGAGGGCGAAGCGAGGCAACGGGGGCGACGGCGGGAGATGGCGGACACCAGGCTGATCCAGGGCCGGTACCGGCTACTGGACCTGATCGGACGCGGCGGCATGGGCGAGGTGTGGCGTGCCCGCGACGAGTCGCTCGGGCGCAGGGTCGCGGTGAAATGCCTCAAGCCGATGGGGCCCCAGCACGACCAGTCCTTCACCCGAGTGCTGCGTGAGCGGTTCCGCCGCGAGGCTCGCGTCGCCGCCGCGCTGCAGCACCGCGGCGTGACCGTCGTCCATGACTTCGGGGAGCACGACGGCGTCCTGTATCTGGTCATGGAGCTGCTCGAAGGACGCAACCTCAGCCAGCTCCTGGAGGAGAACAAACAGCATCCGCTGCCCGTCGCGGACGTCGTGGAGATCGCCGACCAGGTCTCCGCCGCGCTCGCGTACACCCACGAACAGGGCATCGTGCACCGGGACCTGAAGCCCGCGAACATCATGCGGCTCACGGACGGCACGGTGAAGATCTGCGACTTCGGGATCGCCAGACTCGGCCACGACATCGGCTTCACCTCACGGCTTACCGGCACGGGCATCGCGATGGGCACCCCGCACTACATGTCGCCCGAGCAGATCAGCGGCGCCCAGGTCGACCAGCGCAGCGACCTCTACTCGTTCGGATGCGTGCTGTACGAGATCGCCACCGGCGCGCCGCCGTTCGACCTGGAGGACGCCTGGGCGGTGCTCGTCGGCCACCGTGACACGGCTCCCGAGCCGCCGCGCACGCACCGCGACGAGCTGCCCGAGTACTTCGAGAAGATCGTCCTCGACCTGCTCGCCAAGGAACCGGACGAGCGGCCGAGCGACGCTCGCGAGCTGGGGCGCCGTATAGTCACCGGCCGCACGGTGCCCACGTACGTCCCGACCGTCGTCACCCCGCCCGTCCGGCGCCCCGAGCAGCCGCCGTCGCGTGAGCCGCGGCTGCCCTCGTGGACCCGCGGCATGACGACCGGGCACAAGGCGAACGGCGCCTCCGTGCTGCGGACGACGCCGCCCGACGCGGCGGCGGGCCTGACCGGCGAGTGGATCCC
This sequence comes from Streptomyces sp. Je 1-332, assembly GCF_040730185.1. Lineage (NCBI taxonomy): Bacteria > Bacillati > Actinomycetota > Actinomycetes > Kitasatosporales > Streptomycetaceae > Streptomyces > Streptomyces sp. Je 1-332. The sequence continues at coordinate 764,005 of NZ_CP160402.1, read as the reverse complement.
GCGCACCGACGCGCGCCGGGCCGCGACCCCGCGCAGGCCCGAACGGCCCACGCCGTCACCCGAGGTGGTCGCCACCCTCGTCAGCCGGCACAACGCGGGCCTGAGCCTGGGCCGCCTCGGCCGCTGGGCGGAGGCGGGCGAGGTCCACCGCGCGGTGGCCGCCGAGCGGGAGCACGCGCTCGGCCCCGACCATCCGGACACGCTCGCCAGCCGGTACGAGGTGGGCTTCACGCTCAGCCGCACCGGGCGCGCGGCCGACGCCCTGCGGGAGTACGGGCGCGTCGCCCAGGGGCGGGAGCGCACCCTGGGCCCCGAGCACCCGGACACGCTGGCCGCGCGGCAGGAAATGGCGTACGTCATGGGTCAGTTGGGGCGGCACTTCGAGGCCCACCAGATGTACACCTCCGTGCTCGCCGTCCGGGAGCGGACCGCGGGCGCCGACCATCCCGACACCCTGCGCTGCCGGCACAACCTCGCGTACAACCTCAGCAGGCTCGGCCGCCTGGAGGATTCCTACCAGTTGGCACGCGAAGTGGCGCTTGCGCGGGCGCGTGTCCTCGGCGCCACGCACCCCGACACTCTCGTGACCCGCTACGAAGTCGCTTACGCGCTGGGTCAGTTGGGACGCTGGCCCGAGGCGCTCCAGACGTACCGCGAGGTCGCCGACGCGCGGGTGCGGGCGCTCGGCGCCGACCACCCCGACACCCTCGCCGCCCGCTACGAGGTGGGCATCAGCCTCGGCAGGCTGGGCCGCAGCGGCGAGGCCCTGCAGTTCTACCGCGACCTGATCGACGACCGCACCCGCGTGAACGGCCCCGCCGACCCCGAGACCCTGCGCGCCAGGCACGGCCTCGGCGTCAACCTCGGCCGCCAGGGTCGCTGGGAGGAAGCCCTTGCCGAGGCCCGTGACGTCTGCGCGATACGCGAGCGCGTCCTCGGCGGTGACCACCCGGACACCCTGGTCAGCCGCCGCGAGGTGGCCGTGGGGCTCGGCTGGCTCGGCCGCTGGGCCGACGCCCTCACCGAGTACCGCCGCGTCGCCGCCGCCCGCGAACAGGTGCTCGGCGCCGACCACCCCGACGCCCTGGCCAGCCGCAACGACGAGGCGCACTGCCTGGAACAGCTGGGCCGCGGCACGGAGGCGGTCGAGCTGTACCGCCGGGTGGCGGCGCTGCGCCAGCGGCGGGCGACGGGAGGGCATTGACCCGCGGGGCGCCTTTCGCTGCGCGGCTTCGGTGGATGTTCGACTGCCGCTGCGTCGTGGCTGGTCGCGCAGTTCCTCGCGCCCCTTTGGGGCGCGGTCCTGACCGGCGGGACTTGCGTGCGGGGCCTGTGGGGTGGGTGGTCGGCTGCCGGTGCATCGTGGCTGGTCGCGCCGTTCCCCGCGCCCCTTTGGGGCGCGGTCCTGGCCCGGGTGGGTGGTCGGATGGCGGTGCGTCGTGGTTGGGCGCGCCGTTCCTCGCGGCCCTTTGGGGCGCTCCGCGTGTTACCAAGGGCTATGCCTCCTCGCGATCGATACGACGCCGTCATCGTCGGCGGTGGTCACAACGGACTCGTGGCCGCCGCCTATCTCGCCCGCGCCGGACGCTCCGTCCTGGTCCTGGAGCGGCTCTCCGGGACCGGCGGTGCCGCCGTGTCCAGTCGGCCCTTCGCCGGCGTCGACGCCCGGCTCTCGCGCTACTCGTACCTCGTCAGCCTGCTGCCGCGGAAGATCGTCCGGGACCTCGACCTGGACTTCCGGGTACGCACCCGCACCGTCTCCTCCTACACCCCGACCGAGCGCGACGGGCGTCCGACCGGACTGCTCGTCGGCGGGGGCGACGCGCGCACCAGGCAAGCCTTCGAGCGGCTGACCGGCGGCCCGCGCGAGTACGAGGCCTGGCGGGAGTTCTACGCCATGACGGGGCACGTCGCCGAGCAGGTGTTCCCCACGCTCACCGAACCCCTGCCGACGCGCGAGGCCCTGCGCGAACGGATCGGCGACGAGACCGCCTGGCGCGCGCTGTTCGAGGAGCCCATCGGCGCCGCCATCGAGGAGCGCTTCGCGGACGACCTGGTGCGCGGCGTGGTGCTCACCGACGCCCTCATCGGAACGTTCGCCGACGCCCACGACCCGTCCCTGCGGCAGAACCGCTGCTTCCTCTACCACGTCATCGGCGGCGGCACCGGCGACTGGAACGTGCCCGTCGGCGGCATGGGCGCCCTCACCGGCGCCCTCGCGGCATCGGCCCGCGCCGCGGGCGCCGAGCTCGCCACCGGCCACGAGGTCACCCGCATCGAGTCCGACGGACAGAGCGCCGAGGTCACCTACCGCACCCCCGAGCGCGAGGCCACCGTCGCCGCCCGGCACGTCCTGGTCAACGCCTCACCGCAGGAGCTAGCCGCGCTCGTCGGCGACGCCCCGCCCGCCCCGGCCGAAGGCGCCCAGCTCAAGGTCAACATGCTGCTCGAACGGCTCCCGAGGCTGCGCGACACATCCGTCGACCCGCACGAGGCGTTCGCCGGGACCTTCCACATCGGGGAGGGCTACGGGGAGTTGGGAGCCGCGTACGCCCAGGCCGCGGCCGGTGAGCTGCCCGCCGCGCCGCCCTCCGAGATCTACTGTCACTCCCTGACCGATCCCAGCATCCTCGCCCCCGAACTCGTGGAGCGCGGCTGTCAGACCCTCACCCTCTTCGGGCTCCACACCCCCGCCCGTCTCTTCGCCCAGGACAACGACGCCGTACGCGCCGAACTCCTGAAGTCGACCCTGGCGCAGCTGGACGCGCACCTGGCCGAGCCGCTCGCCGACTGCCTCGCCACCGACGCCGAAGGCCGCCCCTGCATCGAGGCCAAGACGCCGCTGGACCTGGAACGCGACCTGCGCCTGCCCGGCGGCAACATCTTCCACCGCGACCTCGCCTTCCCCTACGCCCAGGACGGCACCGGCCGCTGGGGCGTGGAGACGCGCCACGCGAACGTCCTGCTGTGCGGCGCGGGCGCCGTGCGCGGCGGCGGGGTCAGCGGCATCCCCGGGCACAACGCGGCCATGGCCGCGCTGGGGGAGTAGGGCGGCTGCCCCGGCGGCCTCTGCCCCGGCGGCCCGTCCTCAGTCGGCCGACGGGGCCCACCCCACCGCCTCGATGCGGGCCGCGTCGGCGGGCCGTGCCTCGTCGAAGGCGGTACGCCCGCCGTCCTCGACCCGCAGCCCGTCGGCGTACGCCCCGCGCCCCACGTAGAGCTGATCCGTCGTGTACCGCCACCGCAGCCGCACCTGCTCGCCCCGCAGGCCCGAGAGGTCCGCGGTGAGGCGGTGCCAGACGCGCCCCGACCAGCCGGACGCGGTGCCGTCGGGGTGCCTGCGGGGATCCGATCCCCTGTGCTGCGTCGTGAACGGCACCGGCTGCCACGTCGTGCCGTCGTCCCGCGAGGATTCCAGGCGCAGCTGGTCCGAGCCCGGCTCGGTGTCCCACCACAGTTCGCAGCGCAGCCTCGCCCGGTCCGTGGTGAGGGAGAGCGGCGGCAGGGTCAGGGTAGCCGCGGTGGCGTTCGTCATGCCGGAGAACCAGGCGGTGCGTCCGCGCGCGGGACGCACCGGCACGGCGCGTGCCATGCGGTTCGCCGCCGCCACCCGCGGGGCCGACCCGGAGCGCCAACTGCGCACCGGGTGCACCGAGTTGCCGAGTACGACCAGGAACGAGTCGGTCGTCGGGTCCAGGACGAGGGACGTGCCGGTGAACCCCGTGTGGCCCGCGGTGCGCGGTGTCGCCATGGCGCCCATGTACCAGTGCTGGTAGAGCTCGAAGCCCAGGCCGTGCTCGTCACCGGGGAAGGCGGTGTTGAAGTCCGTGAACAGCAGCTTCACGGACTCGGCGGTGAGGATGCGGGAGCGGCCGTAGATTCCGCCGTTGAGGAGCGTGCGGCCGAGGACCGCGAGGTCCCAGGCGCACGAGAAGACCCCCGCGTGGCCCGCGACCCCGCCGAAGCCGAAGGCGTTCTCGTCGTGCACCTCGCCCCACACCATGCCGCGGTCGAGGCCCGACCAGGGCAGGCGGGCGTCCTCGGTCGCGGCGATCTTCGGCTGCCAGGACGCGGGCGGGTTGAAGCGTGTGCGGTGCATCCCGAGTGGAGCAGTGATCTCGTCGCGGAGCAGTGTGTCCAACTGACGACCCGTGATCTCTTCGAGCACGAGTTGCAGCGAGATCAGGTTCAGGTCCGAGTAGAGGTACTTGGTGCCGGGCGGGTTGAGCGGTGCCTCGTTCCAGATGAGGCGCAGCTGACCCTCGCGCGTGGGTTCCTTGAAGAGGGGAATCCAGGCACGGAACCCGGAGGTGTGCGTGAGGAGCTGTCGGATGGTGACGTCCTGCTTGCCGCCACCCCCGAAATCGGGGAGATACGAGGCGACCGTGGCCTCCAGCTCCAGCTTGCCCCGCTCGATCTGCTGCACCGCGAGCAGCGAGGTGAACAGCTTCGATACGGAGGCGAGGTCGAAGACCGTGTCCTTGGCCATCGGGATCTGCCGGTCGGCAGGCAGCTCGACGCCGGTGTCGGTCTTCTCGTCGTACGCCGCGTAGCGCACCGCCTTGCCGATGGGCTGGTGCAGGGCGACCGTGCCGCCGCGGCCCGCGAGCAGGACGGCGCCCGCGTACCAGGGGTGCTTGGGGGAGGGGTCGAGGAACTGCTCCGCGTCGGCGACCAGCTGGCGCAGGTGCCCGGCGAGCAGCCCCGCCCGCTCGGGACTGCCGGGCCGCAGTGTCGGATGCTTGGTTCCGGTCGCGGCGCCCGCCGCCGCGGCCGGGCCCGCGGGGAAGGGCACCAGCGCGAGCGCGCCACCCAAGGCGACTGCCCGCGCCCCCAGTTGCCGGCGGCTCAGCCCGCCACCCGCTCTGTCCGACGCCGCCCCGCTGTCCTCGGCCATGACCGTGCCCCCTCCTGAAACGCTCCTGGGCTGAAATTATCTTTCGGGATCACAAGAGACTGCTGAAACTTTCATGTCAGTGCCCCGCCCTGTCAACCACGGGCGCGCGGCAAAGATCTGACACCGCATCAGAAAATCTCTTCCGTCGTCCGGACGGCTGCGGCATCCTGCGCCCATGCAGACAGACCTGAGCAGGAAACTGGGGATCGAGCACGCCATCTTCGGCTTCACACCCTTCCCGGCGGTGGCGGCCGCCATCAGCAGGGCGGGCGGATTCGGTGTGCTCGGGGCGGTCCGCTACACCGCCCCCGACGAGCTGGCCCGGGATCTCGACTGGATGCAGGAGCATGTCGGCGACCGGCCCTACGGACTCGATGTGGTGATGCCGGCGAAGAAGGTCGAGGGGGTGAGCGAGGCCGACGTCGAGGCGATGATCCCCGAAGGCCACCGCCAGTTCGTCAAGGACACCCTCGGCAAGCACGGCGTACCCGAACTCGCCGAAGGTGAGGCATCCGGCTGGCGCATCACCGGCTGGATGGAACAGGTCGCCCGCAATCAGCTCGACGTGGCCTTCGACTACCCGATCAAACTGCTCGCCAACGCGCTCGGCTCACCGCCGGCGGACGTCATCCAGCGCGCCCACGAGAACGACGTACTCGTCGCCGCGCTTGCCGGCAGCGCCCGGCACGCGCGCAAACACGCGGAGGCGGGCATCGACATCGTCGTCGCGCAGGGCTACGAGGCGGGTGGCCACACCGGCGAGATCGCCTCCATGGTCCTGACGCCCGAGGCCGTCGAGGCCGTCGCGCCGTTGCCGGTCCTCGCGGCAGGCGGCATCGGCAGCGGGGAACAGATCGCGGCCGCGTTCGCGCTCGGCGCGCAGGGCGTGTGGCTCGGCTCCCTCTGGCTCACCACGACGGAGGCCGACATGCACTCACGGGCGCTCACCGAGAAGCTCCTGGCTGCGGGCTCCGGTGACACGGTCCGCTCACGCGCCCTGACCGGGAAACCCGCACGCCAGTTGCGCACGGAATGGACCGACGCCTGGGACGACCCGGCCGGGCCCGGCACGCTGCCCATGCCGCTGCAAGGGCTCCTGGTCGCCGAGGCGGTGTCGCGCATCCAGAAGTACGAGGTCCAGGCGCTGCTCGGCACACCCGTCGGGCAGATCGTCGGCCGTATGAACAGCGAACGCGGCGTCCAGGCGGTCTTCGACGACCTGACCAGCGGCTTCGAGCGCGCCATCGACCGGGTGAACCGCATCGCCGGACGCGACTGACGAGACGACTCAGGAGAGGTCCTTATGAGCAGCATGCCGGGCAGCACGCCCCCCAACGGCTTCTGGGCACAGGCCGAAGCCGACCCGGACCGCACGGTCCTGACCGCGCCCGACGGCGAGCAGTGGACCGCGCGGCGCCTGCACGCGGCGACCAACCAACTCGTCCACGGGCTGCGCGCCGCAGGCCTGGAGCGCGGCGACGCCTTCGCCGTCGTGCTGCCCAACGGCGTCGAGTTCCTCACCGCCTATCTCGCGGCATCGCAGGCCGGCTTCTACCTGGTCCCGGTCAACCACCACCTGATCGGACCCGAGATCGCCTGGATCGTCGCCGACTCCGGCGCGAAGGTACTGATCGCGCACGAGCGGTTCGCGCAGGCGGCCACCGACGCCGCCGACGAGGCGAAGCTCCCGGCCACGCACCGGTACTCCGTGAGCGATGTCCCCGGCTTCCGCCCGTACGCCGAACTCCTCACCGGGCAGCAGGAGTCGGCCCCGGCCGACCGCACCCTCGGCTGGGTCATGAACTACACCTCGGGCACGACGGGACGCCCGCGCGGCATCCGGCGCCCCCTCTCCGGCAAGCTCCCCGAGGAGTCGTACCTCGGCGGTTTCCTCGGCATCTTCGGTGTCAAGCCCTTCGACGGCAACGTGCACCTCGTCTGCTCGCCGCTCTACCACACGGCGGTACTCCAGTTCGCGGGCGCCGCCCTGCACATCGGCCACCCGCTGGTCCTGATGGACAAGTGGACGCCCGAGGAGATGCTGCGCCTCATCGACACCTACAAGTGCACGCACACCCACATGGTGCCGACCCAGTTCCACCGCCTGCTCGCGCTGCCGGACGAGACGAAGGCGGCGTACGACGTGTCGTCGATGCGCCACGCCATCCATGGCGCCGCGCCCTGCCCGGACCACGTCAAGCGGGCGATGATCGAGTGGTGGGGCGAGTGCGTCGAGGAGTACTACGCGGCCAGCGAGGGCGGCGGCGCCTTCGCCACCGCACAGGACTGGCTGAAGCGGCCGGGCACCGTCGGCAAGGCCTGGCCCATCAGTGAACTGGCGGTCTTCGACGACGACGGCAACCAGCTGCCGCCCGGCGAACTCGGCACCGTCTACATGAAGATGAGCACGGGCGGCTTCTCGTACCACAAGGACGAGTCCAAGACGAAGAAGAACCGCATCGGCGACTTCTTCACGGTCGGCGACCTCGGCCTCCTGGACGAGGACGGGTATCTCTACCTCCGCGACCGCAAGATCGACATGATCATCTCGGGTGGAGTCAACATCTACCCCGCCGAGATCGAGTCCGCCCTGCTCACCCACCCCGCCGTCGCGGACGCGGCGGCGTTCGGCATCCCGCACGACGAGTGGGGCGAGCAGGTCAAGGCGGTCGTCGAGGTGGCGGAGGGGCACACGGCGGGCGACGCCCTGGCCACGGAGATCCTCGACCACTGCGAACGCCAACTGGCGGGCTACAAACGCCCGAAGAGCGTCGACTTCATCGAGGCCATGCCCCGCGACCCGAACGGCAAGCTCTACAAGCGACGGCTGCGAGAGCCGTACTGGGAGGGACGGGAGCGCGCGCTGTAACCAAGCAGGGCCACCCCGCGTCGAGCCCGACGCGGGGTGGCCCTGTGCCACTCAGCGCTGGCGGACCTTCACCACCTTCAGCTTCGGGTCGCCCAGGATGTCCTTCTCGCAGAAGCGTGACGTCACCCAGCGCTCGTCGGAGTACAGCCGCGTCTGATCGCTGTAGTGCGGCGAGTTGGGGTTCGATGACTGCGAGTAGGTGAGGAGCGTACGCGCCTTCGGGCAGCGGCCCTTGTCCCAGCCGACCGCCTGGACGTGGCTCGAACCATGCGCGACCTCGGTGTAACCGCCGCCCTTAGCGTCCCACTCGGGCTCGACCTTGTTCCACACTCCGATCGACTCCGTGCCGCCATGGATCGGCAGCCGCTCCGAGCCGCGTACGACGAACTGGTTCTCGCCGAGCGGCGCGTCGAGCGCGACGTCCGCGCTCTTCAGCTCGGCCACCGTGTCGGCGAGCGCGGTCGCGAAGCCCGGCGCCGCTGTGTTGAGGGTGTTCGGGGTGCGCACCGGGTCGGTGGCCGAGAACGGCACCTTCCACAGCTCGGCGTCAGGCACGGCGGCGACCAGCTTGCGCCAGAACCGGTCGAAGAGCAGGGCGCCCTTGCTGTCCGTGTCCATGCTGTGGTCCCAGGCCTTGAGGGCGGTACAGGCCTTGCGTACGTCAACCGCCTTTCCGTCGCTGCCTGTCGCGGTGCCGCCCGGCAGCGCGACACAAGCACGCGCCGCGTCGTCGGCGGCCAGGTCGCCCGCCGGGGCGCGGTTGGCGAACTGCTGCTTCTGGAGATCCTTGACCGTCAGGTCACCCTCCTTCGCCATCGCCGCGACATCCTCGATGGCGCCGCGCGTCCGCATGGTGCGCTGCGTGCCGATCGTCCCGAAGATCCGCTCGTACCCCGTGATCGGCCGGTCGGCGTTGGTCAGCCAGGCGCTGTCGTTGGAGTTCTCCGCGTACGGGGCGTTCTTGAGCGTGGGCATCTTCGACGGGCCGAAGATGCCGGGCTGGACGGCGTCCTCGTCCGAGCCGATGGCGCAGTCACCACGCGAACCGTCGAGCACGGCCACGCCCGACTCCGGGTACGTCGTCTTGCCCAGGTCCGTGGAGCACCGCCGCGCGAGGTCGTCGGTGATGCGGGGCAGCACCTGCGACTGGCTGAGCAGCGAGTTGCCCTCGCGGTCGGCGGCCACGGTGTTGACCCAGGGGAGCCCCTGCGTGTCGCGCAGGGCCTTCAACACCCCCTCGGTGGAGCGGGCCTTGCCGAAGCCCAGGTCGGTGTCGCTGCCGCGCATGTTCGTGGCGTTGGGGTCGTTCAGGGCGTACGCCGTCTTCGCCGACCAGGGCAGCGGAAGCTGGTCGCCGAGGCTGGTAGTGACCGGGCCGTACCGGGTCCACCACTGGGTGCGGGTCACCGGGGGGCCGCCCTTGACCGGCACCTCGACCGTCCGCTTCGTCATCTTCTCGCGCTTGCCGTCCACCAGATAGGTGGTCGGATCGCCCGGAGCCAGGGTGAGTTGATGCAGATTGAGGGTCACGCCGGTCGCCACCGTGTGGCTCCACGCCACATCGCGGTTGAAGCCGATGTTGACGACGCTCGTGCCGAGCAGCGAACCGCCCGAGACGTTCAGCTCGCCGGGGATGGTCTGCTGGGACTGCCAGAAGCGCCGGCCGCCCTGCCAGGGGTAGTGCGGATTGCCGAGCAGCAGGCCCTTGCCGTTCGCGGTGGCCTTCCCGCTGAACGCGACGGCGTTGGACCCCATGACGGCCTCGTCGGCGGAGAAGAGCGCGCGGGCCTTCTTCGCGGTGCGCTCGGGTTCGGGCGCGCGGTCCGTGTCTTTCGCGCGCGGCGGCTGCGCGGCGGTGATGCCGTCTGTGCCGCGTCCCTGACCGCCGAGGACCTGGACGGCGAAGCCCTGCCGGGCCACGTCCAGCGAGGTGATCGGGCGCAGCCACTTGGCGCCCTTGCACGCGGGGTCCGTCACGCGGTTCTGCTTCAGCCACGCGTTGTAGCCCGCCGCGAAACCACGCATCAGTTTCTTCGACGTGGCGCTCGGCCCGGCGGGGGCGGACTGCTTGAGGAGCTTCTCCACCGTCCGCGTGTCACGGACGCCGCCGAAGTAGAGGTCACTGGAGAGGTTGGTGGTCGCCGAGGACAGCGAGCCGTCGGGCTTGCCCTTGGGGCCGAAGTGACGTGACCGCTCGCCGCGTACGGTCACATATCCCTCGGCGAGGGTGCACACCTGGTCGGCGGCCTGCGCCCAGCCGGTGCCGAAGCCGAGGTTCTCGTAGTCCTTGGCGAGGATGTGCGGAATCCCGTACTGGGTGTAGCGGACGGTCGCGGACAGACCGCCGTCCGACGGACGGCCGTCACGCGCGTCCGCTGCGCCGGCGGTGGCGGCGGACGAGGGCAGAAGTGCCGAGGCGGTCAACAGGCTGATGCCGAGGGCCGTCAGCCGCCTGGAGCGGGAACGCATACTGCCTCCCAACTGATGCAACTGGTGCAATTGATCTCAGAGCAAGGGTGGTTGAGCGTACCAACTGGTATGTCAGTTGATCGAGTACCGGACCGGCCAGGTTTCGCGCCCCGTCCGGAGCCTTGACCGCCGCGACGCGCGCGGCACAGGATCACGCCATGACGGGTGTACGCAGCAACACGGTCGACGGGGTCCTTCGACGGAGTGCGCGGCGCGTGCCGGGGCGAGTGGCTCTGCGCTACGGGGAGCGGGTCTGGACGTACGCGGAGCTGGACACGGCCGTGTCGCGTGCCGCTCAGGTGCTGCGTGCGGCGGGCCTTGGCCACGGTGACCGCGTCGGTGCCTACGCCCACAACTCCGACGCCTACCTCACCGGGTTCTTGGCCTGCTCCCGGGCGGGCCTGGTCCATGTGCCGGTCAACCAGAACCTCGTCGGTGACGACCTGGCGTACATCGTGGGCCAGTCGGGCTGCTCCCTGGTCCTCGCCGACCCGGATCTCGCCCCGCGCCTGCCCGGCGACGTCCGCGTGCTCGCCCTGCGTGACGCGGACGACTCACTGCTCGCGCGGCTCACGGCCGCACCGGCGTACGAGGGGGAAGAGCCCGGCGCGGAGGACCTCGCCCAGCTGCTCTACACCTCCGGCACCACCGCCCTCCCCAAGGGCGCGATGATGACGCACCGCGCCCTCGTGCACGAGTACGTCAGTGCCATCACCGCCCTCGACCTCAAGGAGACGGACAAACCCGTCCACTCGCTGCCGCTCTACCACTCGGCGCAGATGCACGTCTTCCTTCTGCCGTACCTCGCGGTGGGTGCCGAGAACACCATCATCGACGCGCCCGACGCCGAGCGGATCTTCGAGCTCGTCGAGGCCGGCTGCGCCGACAGCCTCTTCGCGCCGCCCACCGTGTGGATCGGCCTCTCGAACCACCCCGGCTTCGCCACCCGCGACCTCGGCGCCCTGCGCAAGGCGTACTACGGGGCGTCGATCATGCCCGTCCCCGTCCTGGAGCGGCTGCGTGCACGGTTGCCGTCGCTCGGCTTCTACAACTGCTTCGGGCAGAGCGAGATCGGCCCGCTCGCCACGGTTCTGGGGCCCGACGAGCACGAGGGGCGGATGGACTCCTGCGGGCGGCCCGTCCTCTTCGTCGAGGCGCGGGTCGTGGACGAGCGCGGGGTGGAGGTGCCCGACGGCACCCGGGGCGAAGTCGTCTACCGCTCACCGCAGTTGTGCGAGGGCTACTGGGACAAGCCCGAGGAGAGCAAAGAGGCGTTCCGTGACGGGTGGTTCCACTCCGGGGACCTCGCCGTGCGGGACGCCGACGGCTACTTCACCGTCGTCGACCGCGTGAAGGACGTCATCAACTCCGGCGGTGTCCTTGTCGCCTCGCGCCAGGTCGAGGACGCGCTCTACACCCACGAGCGGGTCGCGGAGACGGCGGTGATCGGACTGCCGGACGAGCGCTGGATCGAGGCGGTCACCGCCGTCGTCGTACGCAACGGAGAGGTCACCGAGGCCGAACTCATCGACCACGCGCGCGAGAAGCTCGCCCACTTCAAGGCACCCAAGAGGGTCCTCTTCGTGGACGAGCTGCCGCGCAACGCGAGCGGGAAGATCCTCAAGCGGGAGCTGCGGGACCGCTTCAGCGCGTCGTAGGACCTACAGGCTGCGCAGGTCCACGATCCGCTTGAACTTGCCCACCGACCGCTCGATCGTCTCCGGATCGACGATCTCGACCGCCACCGAGACGCCGATGCCGTCCTTCACCGCGGCCGCGATCTCCCGGGCCGCCGCCTCGCGCCGCTCGGGAGTGGTGTCCGCACGGGACTCGGCCCGGACCGTCAGCGCGTCCATGCGGCCCTCGCGGGTCAGCCGCAGCTGGAAGTACGGGGCGACGCCCGGCGTCCGCAGGACGATCTCCTCCACCTGCGTGGGGAAGAGGTTCACGCCGCGCAGGATCACCATGTCGTCCGACCGGCCCGTGATCTTCTCCATCCGGCGGAAGGCACGCGCGGTGCCCGGCAGGAGGCGGGTCAGGTCACGGGTGCGGTAACGGATGACGGGCATGGCCTCCTTGGTGAGGGAGGTGAAGACGAGCTCGCCGCGCTCGCCGTCCGCAAGCACCTCACCGGTGATCGGATCGACCACCTCCGGATAGAAGTGGTCCTCCCAGATGTGCAGGCCGTCCTTGGTCTCCACGCACTCCTGGGCGACGCCGGGGCCGATGACCTCCGAGAGCCCGTATATGTCGACCGCGTCGATCGCGAACCGCTCCTCGATCTCGCGGCGCATCTCCTCCGTCCACGGCTCGGCGCCGAAGATGCCGACCTTGAGTGACGTCGTACGCGGGTCGACGCCCTGACGCTCGAACTCCTCGAGAAGGGTGAGCATGTAGGACGGCGTGACCATGATGATCTCGGGGCGGAAATCCTGGATCAGCCGAACCTGGCGCGCCGTCATGCCGCCGGACGCGGGAATCACCGTGCAGCCGAGCCGCTCGGCTCCGTAGTGCGCGCCCAGGCCGCCGGTGAACAGGCCGTACCCGTAAGCCACATGGACCTTGTCCCCGGGACGGCCGCCCGCCGCGCGGATCGAGCGGGCGACGACGTCCGCCCACATCGACAGGTCCTGCTCGGTGTAGCCGACGACCGTCGGCAGGCCCGTCGTGCCACTGGACGCGTGCAGGCGCCGGACCTCGGACTGCTCGACCGCGAACATCCCGAAGGGATAGTTGTCCCGCAGATCGGTCTTGGTGGTGAACGGGAAGCGGGCCAGGTCGGAGAGCGCGCGGCAGTCGTCGGGGCGCAGGCCCGCCTTGTCGAACGCCGCCCGGTAGAAGGGGACGTTCTCGTAGGCGTGCAGCAAGGTGTCCTGGAGGCGTTCCAGCTGCAGCGCCTCGAGCTCCTCGCGCCCGAGGCGCTCCGTCGCGTCCAGCATGGCCGTCATATGGCGTTTCTCCGTCCCAAACGGGCGACCGATCATTCGGTCGTCGATCTTCCGTCAAGGTCAGTAATCCAGCCCCGGAGGCGGCCGTCAAGAGATCGCGCAGGGCGGCCTTGAGCTGGGGCGCGATGGCCTCGCGGCATTGTCCGGGTGCGGCGTGGGATGTGATGATCGCCCCCATGCCGACCTTCAGGGGAATCGCCGTGCGTCCTGCCTCGTCCGTGAGGCGTCTGCTTGCTGCCGGGGTTGTTACGACGGCTCTGCTCGCCGGTGGCGGGGGTGGGGTGGCGGTCGCCGCTTCCCCGACGCAGTCGTCTGTCGTGTCTTCGTACGCCCGGCTCCACTCGCTTGTCGATCTCGCCGCCCAGCGCCTGGCCACCGCCGATCTCGTGGCCGCCGCGAAGTACGGCACGGGCAGCCCCATCGACGACCCGGCGCGCGAGAAGCAGGTGCTCGACGACGTCGCGCGGCAGGCGCGGGACCTTGGCGCCGATCCCGAGGCGACCGTACGGGTCTTCCGGGATCAGATCGAGGCCAACAAGGTGGTGCAGCGGGAGTTCCATCGGCGGTGGGACGCGGATCCTTCGCAGGCGCCGACGCCGGAGGAGCGGCCTGATCTCGCGGAGGTGCGCAAGGAGATCAACCGGGTGAACGGGGAGTTGGTGCGGGGGATCGCCTCGTCTTACTCTGCCCGAACGGCGCCGTCCTGCCGGGGGTTTGTGGCGGTGGCGGGCGTACGGGTACGGGGCGAGCGGCAGCTCGACGCGCTGCACGTCGTGGCTCTGGGGCGAGCGCTTCCCTCCGTCTGCTCGGGCTGATGCCCTTGTGGCCCGCCGCTTCGCGCCGGATTTTCCCGCCCACCCACCCGATTGCCCCGCGGTGACAAGGGGTGAGTGGGCAGCGGAGCGCGCGTGCCCTGGCCGCTGTCAGGCGGCTGGTTGCTGTCACCCGGCCGCCCACCACCGCCCGCCTCAGCCCCCCGCAGCCACCGTCTTCGCCCACCTGTAGTCCGCCTTGCCGCTCGGGGAGCGTTGGATTTCGGGGGTGAAGACCACGGCTCGCGGGATCTTGTAACCGGCCAGGTGGGTGCGGCAGTGGGTCTGGATCGACGCCAGGTCCAACGCGGGTGCGCCGGGGCGGAGTTGGACCACCGCGGCCACGCGGTTGCCCCAGCGTTCGTCGGGGACTCCGGCGACCAGGGCGTCGTACACGTCCGGATGGGACTTGAGGGCCTGCTCGACCTCCTCCGGATACACCTTCTCGCCACCGGTGTTGATGCACTGCGAGCCGCGGCCGAGGACGGTGACGATGCCCTCCTCGTCGACCGTGGCCATGTCGCCGAGCAGCACCCAGCGCTCCTCGCCCTTCTGGAAGAACGTCTCGGCGGTCTTGGCCGGGTCGTTGTAGTAGCCGAGCGGCACATGGCCGCGCTGGGCCAGGCGGCCCACGACGCCCACCGGTACCGGGTCGTGGGTGACCAGGTCCACCACCTGCGTACGTTCGTTGACCTCCAGGCGGAAGCCCTTCTCCGGGCCCGAGTCGTCCGTCGCCTTGCCGTTGGAACCGGACTCCGATGAGCCGAAGTTGTTCAGGAGCAGGACGTTCGGGGCCAGTTCCTGGAACTGGGCGCGGACCGTCTCCGACATGATCGCCCCGGATGACGAGACGCTGAAGAGGGACGACAGGTCCGTTCCCTTGAGCGGACCGTGCAAGGCGTCGATGAGCGGCCGGAGCATCGCGTCGCCCACCAGCGACACACTGGAGACCTTCTCCCGCTCTATCGTGCGCAGCACCTCTTCGGGCACGTACTTGCGGTGAATGGCCACCCGCTGTCCGTAGTTGAAGGCGATGAACGACGTCAGGGTCGAGGTGCCGTGCATCAGCGGGGGAGCGGGGAAGAACGTGATGCCGGGACCGCCGGCGGCGACGCGCTCCGCCAGCTCATCGGGCCGCTTCACCGGCTCCCCCGCGGGCTCGCCACCGAAGAGCCCGGCGAAGAACAGGTCCTCCTGGCGCCACATGACGCCCTTGGGCATACCGGTGGTGCCGCCGGTGTAGATGATGAACAGGTCGTCCGCCGAGCGCGGACCGAAGCCGCGCTCCGGCGAACCCGCCGCCTCCGCCTCGACGAAACCCACCACGTCGAGCACGGGGGCGTCGGCGGGCGGCGTCCCCACGCGCACCAGATGCCGCAGCTTCTCCGTGCGCGGCAGCGCGGCCGCGACCCGCTCGGTGAACTCCGCGTCGAAGACGAGCGCGGCGAGGTCGGCGTCGCGGTAGAGGTAGACCAACTCCTCCTCTACGTAACGGTAGTTGACGTTGACGGGAACCAGACGCGCCTTGAGGCAGGCGAGGACGGTCTGGAGATACTCGACGCCGTTGTAGAGGTGGAGCCCCAGATGTTCGCCGGGCCGCAGGCCGCTGTCGATCAGGTGGTGCGCGATGCGGTTGGCGGCCCGGTCGAGCTCGGCGTACGTCAGCCTGCGTTCCGCCCCGCTGCCGGGGTGATCGATGTACACGAGCGCCTCGCGGTCGGGGACCACGTCGACGACCGACTCGAACAGGTCGGCAAGGTTGTACTCCACCGCTCCTCCTGACCCCGGCGTCATCTCTTCTTGTCCTCTGGCGGTCATCAGAGCAGAGGCGCCCACAAGTGTGAAGGGTCCCCGTTCAAGAAATCTGACTGCCTGTCAGAAAACTATTGAACTGGCTCCCCGCCTACTGCAACCTGTTCCAGGTCCGAAGCCGACAGCAGAGGGAGCACGGCTATGGGTGGGACCGAACATCTGGCTGTGCGGCGCGAAGGCGCCACACTGATACTCACGCTCGACCGGCCCGAGGCGAAGAACGCGCTCTCGCTGCCGATGCTGGTGGGCCTCTACGACGGCTGGGTCGCCGCCGACGAGGACGACGCCATCCGCTCCGTCGTCCTCACCGGAGCGGGCGGCGCCTTCTGCGCGGGCATGGACCTCAAGGCCCTCGCGGGCAAGGGGATGGACGGTGACCAGTACCGGGACCGCATGAAGGCCGACCCCGATCTGCACTGGAAGGCGATGCTGCGCCACCACCGCCCCCGCAAACCGGTCATCGCCGCGGTCGAGGGGCACTGCGTCGCGGGCGGCACGGAGATCCTCCAGGGCACCGACATCCGCGTCGCGGGCGAGTCCGCGACGTTCGGGCTCTTCGAGGTCAAGCGAGGCCTGTTCCCCATCGGCGGCTCGACCGTCCGCCTCCCACGCCAGATTCCCCATACGCACGCCCTGGAGATGCTGCTGACCGGGCGGCCCTATTCGGCCGCCGAGGCCGCGTCGATCGGCCTCGTCGGCCACGTCGTCCCGGACGGCACCGCCCTGGACAAGGCCCTCGCCATCGCCGAGCAGATCAACGCGTGCGGGCCGCTCGCCGTCGAGGCGGTCAAGGCGTCCGTGTACGAGGCCGCCGAGATGTCCGAGGCGGACGGCCTGGCGGCGGAGTTGAAGCGGGGGTGGCCGATCTTCGACACCGCCGATGCGAAGGAGGGCTCCAGAGCCTTTGCGGAGAAGCGGCCCCCGGTGTTTCGGCGCGCGTAGGTCTCGTTTCGCCTGCGGGCCCGCTGTGGCTGGTCGCGCAGTTCCCCGCGCCCCTTCGGGCGCCCCCGAGAAACGGAGTTCTGCTGATGGCATCCGCTCCCTCCCCCGAAGTGCTGCGTGCGCCTCTCGTCGTCGAGTTTCCCTTCACCCGGTCCCTCGGGCCCGTGCAGAGTGCCTTTCTCACCGGGCTGCGTGAGCGCACCGTGCTCGGCGTGAAGGCCACCGACGGGCGCACGCTCGTCCCGCCCGTCGAGTACGACCCCGTCACCGCCGACGAGATACGCGACCTGGTCGAGATCGGCACCACCGGCACCGTCACCACCTGGGCCTGGAACCACGAACCCCGCAGGGGGCAGCCCCTTGACAGGCCCTTCGCCTGGGTCCTGGTGCAGCTCGACGGCGCCGACACCGCACTGCTGCACGCTCTGGACGTGCCGGGCCCCGACGCCGTGAGCACCGGCATGCGCGTCCGGATCCGCTGGGCCGCCGAGCGCGTCGGCGCCATCACCGACATCGCCTGCTTCGAGGCCGACGAGGGCGCGGGCAGTGGTGAATCCGGCCCGCACACCGGCGAGTTCAGTGACCCCGTCACCGGCATCATCGCCGCCGCGCGCCTCGACTACACCTACGCGCCCGGACGCGCGCAGACCGCCTACATCAAGGCGCTCTCCGAGCGGAAGACCGTCGGAGAGCGCTGCCCCTCCTGCCACAAGGTCTACGTGCCGCCCCGCGGTGCCTGCCCCACCTGCGGCGTCGCCACCACCGAGCGGGTCGAGGTCGGGCCTCGCGGCACCGTCACCACGTACTGCATCGTCAACATCAAGGCGAAGAACCTCGACATCGAAGTGCCCTACGTCTACGCCCACATCGCCCTCGACGGCGCCGACCTCGCCCTGCACGCCCGCATCGCGGGCATCCCTTACGACCAGGTGCGGATGGGGCTCCGCGTCGAACCGGTGTGGACCGAGGGTGCCCGCTTCCCCGATCACTACCGGCCCACGGGCGAGCCGGACGCCGACTACGACACGTACAAGGAGCTGGTGTAGATGCCGTCCGCCAAGCCGTCCGCGAAGTCGTCGGTGATGCGGCCCGTCCGGGACATCGCCATCGTGGCCTTCGGGCAGACCGACCATCTGCGCTCCACCGACGAGCTCTCCGAGGTGGAGATGCTCATGCCGGTGCTGCACGAGGTCCTCGCCGCCACCGGCCTGAAGACGAGCGACATCGGCTTCACCTGCTCGGGATCGTCGGACTATCTCGCCGGGCGCGCCTTCTCCTTCACGATGGCGCTCGACGGGGTCGGTGCCTGGCCGCCGATCTCCGAGTCGCACGTCGAGATGGACGGGGCCTGGGCGCTGTACGAGGCATGGACCAAGCTGCTCACCGGCGAGGCCGACACCGCACTCGTCTACTCGTACGGCAAGTCGTCTCCCGGATCGGTGCGTGACGTGCTGACCCGGCAGCTCGACCCCTACTACGTGGCGCCCCTGTGGCCGGACTCGGTCGCACTCGCCGCCCTCCAGGCGCAGGCCCTGATCGACGCGGGGGACACCGACGAGCCCGCCCTCGCCGGGGTCGCCGCACGCAGCCGGGAGAGCGCGGCCGCCAACTCCCATGCGCAACTGAGCGGTTCGGTGCCGCAGGGCGACTACCTTGTACGTCCTCTGCGCACCGGCGACTGTCCGCCCATCGGGGACGGGGCCGCCGCCGTGATCCTCGCGGCCGGGGACCGGGCGCGGGAGCTCTGCGAGCGGCCCGCGTGGATCCGTGGCATCGACCACCGCATCGAAGCGCACAGCCTCGGCGTACGCGACCTCACCGACTCGCCGTCGAGCCGGCTGGCCGCCGAGCGGGCCGGCGCCTTCGAACGGCCCGTGGACACCGCCGAGTTGCACGCGCCGTTCACCTCCCAGGAGGTCGTCCTGCGCAAGGCGCTGAAGCTGGGCGACGACGTGGCGGTGAACCCGTCCGGAGGCGCGCTCGCCGCGAACCCCATGATGGCCGCCGGTCTGATCCGGCTCGGCGAGGCCGCCGCCCGCATCCACCGGGGCGAGTCGGACCGTGCCATCGCGCACGCCACATCCGGCCCCTGTCTGCAGCAGAACCTGGTCGCCGTCCTCGAAGGAGAGCCGTCATGAGTGGGGTGAGCAGCGGGGTGGGCAAGGAGCCCGTGGCCGTCGTCGGAATCGGCCAGACCAAGCACGTCGCCGCCCGGCGGGACGTCTCGATCGCGGGTCTCGTCCGCGAGGCCGCCCAAGCCGCGCTGAAGGACGCGGAGTTGACCTGGGCCGACGTCGACGCCGTGGTCATCGGCAAGGCGCCGGACTTCTTCGAGGGCGTCATGATGCCCGAGCTGTACCTCGCCGACGCGCTCGGCGCCGTGGGCAAGCCGATGCTGCGCGTCCACACCGCGGGCTCCGTCGGCGGTTCCACCGCGCTGGTCGCGTCGAACCTGGTCGCGGGCCGCGTCCACGGCACCGTACTGACCCTCGCCTTCGAAAAGCAGTCGGAATCCAACGCGATGTGGGGGCTCTCCCTCCCCATCCCCTTCCAGCAGCCGCTCCTCGCGGGCGCGGGCGGCTTCTTCGCCCCGCATGTGCGCGCCTACATGCGGCGCACCGGCGCCCCCGACACGGTCGGCTCGCTCGTCGCCTACAAGGACCGGCGCAATGCCCTGAAGAACCCCTTCGCCCATCTGCACGAGCACGACATCACCCTGGAGAAGGTCCAGGCATCGCCGATGCTCTGGGACCCCATCCGCTACTCCGAGACCTGCCCGTCCTCCGACGGTGCCTGCGCGATGATCCTCACCGACCGTACGGGCGCGGCCCGTTCGCCCCGGCCACCCGCCTGGATGCACGGCGGCGCGATGCGCAGCGAGCCGACCCTGCACGCGGGCAAGGACTTCGTGTCGCCGCAGGCGGGCAAGGACTGCGCCGCCGATGTCTACCGGCAGGCAGGGGTCACCGACCCGCGGCGCGAGATAGACGCCGTCGAGATGTACGTGCCGTTCTCCTGGTACGAGCCGATGTGGCTGGAGAACCTGGGCTTCGCCGAGGAGGGCGAGGGCTGGAAGCTGACCGAGTCGGGCGTGACGGAGCTGGACGGCGATCTCCCCGTCAACATGTCGGGCGGCGTCCTGTCCACCAATCCCATCGGAGCCTCGGGCATGATCCGGTTCGCCGAGGCGGCACTTCAGGTGCGCGGCCAGGCCGGCGAGCACCAGATCGACGGGGCGCGCAGGGCGCTCGGGCACGCCTACGGAGGCGGTTCGCAGTTCTTCTCCATGTGGCTGGTCGGGGCGGAGCCCCCCACGACGTGACGGATGTGTCGTGCCGGACGGGCGGCCCTCCTCCTTCCGCGGCCTGTCCGGCACCGGAACCGAAAGCTAGGCTGGCGGGCGGACGACGCATCGGGAGGAGCACGGACGTGGCCGAAGGCACCATTCAGCAGCATCCGCTCGCAGGTCAGCAGCGCCCGCTCGCGGGCTGGGACAAGCCGGAGCTCGACCTCAGCACAGCGGACTGGCAATCGAGCAGCGAGGGGCGGGGTGATGTGGAGATCGCCTTCGTCGAGGGCTTCATCGCGATGCGCAACGCCGGCCGCCCCGAGAGCCCGTCCCTCATCTTCACACCGGCGGAGTGGGGAGCGTTCGTGCACGGCGCGCGTGCGGGGGAGTTCGATCTGACGTAGGCCGTGTGGGGCGTTGTGGACCCTCGTCTCCGGCTGTCGCGGCCGCTCGCGGCTCGTGCCGTGCTGACCTGGTGACGTCGGACCCCGCCTCCGGCCGGCCTCCCGCACGGGGGCCGGGACCGGAAGCGGGGCCGGCCCACCTTGGCCTTGCGCCGGAGACGAGGAAGCCATGAGTGACGACGCGCCCGTTGACCCCGCCCAGGCCACGCCCGCCCCGGACCGTGACGCACCTGTCGTGGTGGCCGTCGACGGCTCGGCCGGCAGCGATCACGCCCTGGAGTGGGCCCTGACCGCCGCGCGGCTGCGGAACGCGCGGCTGCGGATCGTGCACGTGCGGCAGTACGCGATGCCGCTTGCCGACGGCCCGTACATGCCCACCATCGACCACCGCCCGGACGCCGACCCGGTCGTCGAGCGGGTGCGCGGCGCCCTGGAGCGGCGCGCGGATCTGCCTCCGCTGACGGTTGAGATCGTGGAGGGCGCCCCGGGGCGGGACATCGCACCGCTGGGCGACGAGGCGCAGCTGCTGGTACTCGGGTCACGCGGTCGCGGCGGCTTCGCCAGTCTGCTCCTCGGCTCGAACGGCCTCGCGTGCGCACGGGAGGCCGCGTGCCCCGTCGTCGTGGTGCGGCCGGACGAGGAGCTCACGGCGGGGGCCGAGCCGTGCGTGGTGCTCGGGCTCGACCCGCTCTCCCCGCACGACGACACGATCGGCTTCGCCTTCGTGGAAGCGGCCCTGCGGGGCGCGGTGCTCCGGGTCGTCTGCGCTTACCCCGGGCCCGTCCTCGTCTACACGGCCACCGGCGACTTCGTGACCTCGGCGGAGGCGGACGCGGCGACCGCCGCGCAGTACACGGAGCTCGCGGGCGAGCAGCTCGCGCCCTTCCAGGAGCGCAATCCGCAGGTGAGCGTCGAGAAGGAGATCCTGCCGGGGGACGCGGCGGGTCTCCTCGTGGACGCGTCACGGGAGGCGGAACTCGTGGTGGTGGGACGCCACCAGAGCCGGATGCCGCTGGGCAGGCTGATGGGGTCGGTGACCAACGCGGTACTGCTGCATGCGAAGGGCGCGGTGGCCGTGGTGCCTCCGGAGCACCGGTAGGAACAGCCCGTAGGGTCCAGGCCGCTGTCCGGGCCTCACCGCAGCACCACGCACCCCCGCCCCTCCAGTCGCCGCAGCAGGTCCCGCGGCACGGCGACGTCGTTCCAGCGCAGGTCGAGCTTCTCCAGGGCGGGCAGCTCGCCGAGCCACGACGGGAGCTCCCGCAGGCGGTTCGCCCGCAGATCGAGCCTCCGCAGCAGGGGCAGCCCCCGCAGGGCCTCGGGCACCATCGCGAACTCGTTCTCGCGCAGCTCCAGTTCGCGCAGTTCGCCCAGGTGGCCCACCGAGGCGGGCAGCGACGCGAGGCGGTTGCCGCGCAGCCACAGTTCACGCAGGGACGTCAGGGCACCGAGAGACGAAGGCACCGAGGTCAGACGGTTGTGCTGGGCGCGCAGCTCCACCAAGGCGGCGAGTGAGCCCAGTGTGTCCGGCAGCGCGGCCAGCTGGTTCTCGCCCACGTTGAGGTAGGCCAGCCGCTTCAGGTTGCCCAGGGAGTCCGGCAGCGACGTGAGGCGGTTGTCGTGGACGTACAGGAAGCGGCTCAGGCCCGTCAGGTCGCCGAGCTCCGGCGGCAGCTCGGCGAGGTGGTTGTGGCCCAGGTCCAGTGTGTGCAGCGAGGTCAAGGTGCCGATCCGGGCCGGGAGCCGCGTGAGCGCGTTGTCGGGGAGGAGCAGGGCCTCCAGGGACGGGTGCTGCCACACCTCGTCGGGCACGACGCTCAGGCCGCCGTGCCAGTAGTTGAGTACGTTCTCGGTGCCGACCATCACGTGTGGGTCCCTTCGTCGGAGTGGATGACCGTAGCCAACGGCACCGCTGTGGCCGAGCGGTGCTTTTCGAGCAGGGGGCGAACTCGCTTCTGCCTACGAGGCGTTGAGCGAGCGGGGCGGTCCGACGCGGGAAAGCTACGAGCCCCCGGCCCGCGGCGGTGACCAGGAGCAGCGGGACGTTCTGGGCAGTTGGTACGCCATCGTCGGCCCGCCCCCGCGCATTCCGCGCGGGAGCGGTCCACCGCGGCGTTCGCCGTCCGCGGCGAGTCCGCCGCCCGCATCGCCGAGGAGCCGCACGCCGACGAGGTGGCCCGTCGTGCGGATGCTGTCCGCGCCGGGCTACCGGAAAGTGGGAACGGATCACTCCGGCCCTGCCGCCGCACTCGGTGTCCCCTCACCCCCGCTGACCTCGCGCAGAACGCCGGACCACCCGTGCGCCACCCCGCGCGGACCGGCGCCGCCCCCGCGCCGACAAGCGCCGCGGGCCACGTACCATTGGCGCATGTCCTTCCTCCGCCGCCGCAGCTCCGCCACTCCCGCTGGCCCGGACTTCGATGTCCTCGCCATGGACCCGGGTGACTGGCCCGGCAATCTCGGCGCGGGCCTGCTGCCCGCCCCCGACGGCAGCTGCCAGGGCGTCTTCCTGCGCTACGACCTCTTCGGCGGGCGCGGCCCCGCGATGATCATCGGCAATCTGCCCGAAGGCTCCCCGGCGCGCGAGATCGCCGACGACGAGGTGCCCTTCGAGGTGGCCCAGCTGCTGCTCGCGCTGGAGAACGACGAGGAAGTCACCGTCGTCACCACCGAGGACATGCCGGTGATGCAGGGCGACAACCTCCTCATCGTGCGCCGTCTCAAGCTCTCCGAAAGCCGCATCTCCTGCGTGCAGTTCGACCGCAGCGACGGCGTCCTGGTCACCATCGCTGCCTGGGACCGGCCGATCACCGACGATCTGTACGCCCTCCTGAAGCCGCTGCCCGCGGAACTCTTCCAGCAGGGCTGACGCCGCCTGCCCCACCGCGGTCCCCGTGCCCACCCCTTCTGCCGGAGGGGTGGGTTTTGTCATGTGCCTTGCCAGGCAAGTCATCGGACTTTTAACGTGACCGGTCATGACTCCCGGGATCTCGCGAAGAAGCACGATGAAGTCCGCCGTCGGCGGAGCGGCCGTACTGGCATCGAGTGGAGGCGTCTTCGCCGACGCCGCGACCGCGGCCGATCGGCGGTCCAGTGAGCGTGATACCACCGATGAATCGCTGCTCTGGTATGGGAAGCCCGCCGCCGACTGGGAGCGCGAGGCCCTCCCCATCGGCAACGGCGCACTCGGCGCCATGGTCTTCGGCACCCTCGCTTCCGAGCGCCTCCAGTTCAACGAGAAGACCCTGTGGACCGGCGGCCCCGGCTCCCGTGAGGGCTACGACCACGGCAACTGGCGCGAGGCCAGACCCGGCGCCCTCGACGCGGTGCGCGAGGAACTGGACGAGAAGGGCGGGCTCGCCCCCGAGGCCGTCGCCGCCGACCTCGGCCAGCCCCGCCGCGGCTACGGCGCCCACCAGACCTTCGGCGACCTGCGCCTCGACATGCCGGACGCCCCGGACGCGCCCGACGCCACCTACCGCAGGGCCCTCGATCTCCGCACAGGCCTCGCGACTGTCACGTACACCCACCAACAGGTGCGCCACGAGCGGGAGTTCTTCGCCTCATATCCCGACAGTGTGCTGGTCGGGCGCCTCACCGCCGACCGCCCCGAGAGCGTCACCTGCACCCTGCGCTACACCTCGCCCCGCACCGACTTCACCGCGAAGGCCGACGGCGACCGGATCGCCGTACGCGGTGAACTCGCCGACAACGGGCTGAAGTTCGAGGCTCAGTTGCGTGTCGTGCACCAAGGCGGCACGCGCACCGCGAACGCCGACGGCAGCATCACCGTCAGCGGCGCCGACCACGTCTGGTTCGCGCTCGCCGCGGGGACCGCCTACGCCGACACCTACCCCGACTACCGCGGCGACGACCCGCACGCGCGCGTCACCCGCACCGTCGACGATGCCGTCGCGCACGGCCACGGCGAGCTCCGCGCCCGTCATCTGCGCGACCACGGCGACCTGTTCGGCCGGGTCGCCCTCGACATCGGCCAGAGTGCCCCCACGGACGTCCCGACCGACCAGCTGCTCAAGGGATACGGAGCAGGCGCGAGCGCGGCCGACCGCGCCCTCGAAGCCCTCTTCTTCCAGTACGGGCGCTACCTCCTCATCGCCTCCTCCCGCGCTGGCTCGCTGCCCGCGAACCTCCAGGGCGTGTGGAACAACAGCACCACCCCGCCCTGGTCGGCCGACTACCACACCAACATCAACCTCCAGATGAACTACTGGCTCGCCGAGGCCGCCAACCTCGCCGAGACCACCGCCCCCTACGACCGCTTCGTCGAGGCACTGCGCGCGCCGGGCCGGCGTACGGCGAAGGAGATGTTCGGCTCGCGGGGCTGGGTGGTGCACAACGAGACCAACCCCTACGGCTTCACCGGCGTCCACGACTGGGCGACCTCCTTCTGGTTCCCCGAAGCGGCCGCCTGGCTCACCGCGCAGCTCTACGAGCACTACCGCTTCGGCGGCTCCACGCAGTACCTCCGCTCCACCGCCTATCCGGCGATGAGGGAAGCCGCCGAGTTCTGGCTCGACAACCTCCGCACCGACCCCCGCGACGGCACCCTCGTCGTCACCCCCAGCTACTCGCCCGAGCACGGCGACTTCACCGCGGGCGACTCCATGGCCCAGCAGATCGTGCACGACCTGCTCACCAACACCCTGGAGGCCGCCCGCGTCCTCGGTGACTCGGCCGCCTTCCGCACCGAGCTGGAGAACACCCTCGGCAAGCTCGATCCCGGACTGCGCGTCGGATCCTGGGGTCAGCTCCAGGAGTGGAAGGCCGACCTCGACTCCAGGACCGACGACCACCGGCACGTCTCCCACCTCTACGCCCTGCACCCCGGACGCCAGATCGAGCCGGGCAGCAAGTGGGCCGACGCCGCGGAGATCTCCCTCACCGCGCGCGGCGACGGCGGCACCGGCTGGTCCAAGGCGTGGAAGGTCAACTTCTGGGCACGCCTTCGCGACGGCGACCACGCGCACAAGATGCTCGGCGAGCAGCTCAAGTCCTCCACGCTGCCCAACCTCTGGGACACCCACCCGCCGTTCCAGATCGACGGCAACTTCGGGGCGACGTCCGGCGTCGTGGAGATGCTCCTGCAGAGCCAGTTCGATGTGATCGAGGTGCTGCCGGCGCTGCCCGCGAGCTGGCCCGAGGGCTCGGTGCGCGGCCTGCGGGCACGCGGTGGGGCCGGCCTGGACATCGAGTGGTCGGGGGGACGGGCCACGCGCATGGTGCTCACCGCGACGCGCACCCGTGAACTCACCGTGCGCAGCGACCTGTTGAAGGGCGGCGAGAAGACCTTCAAGGCGCGGGCCGGACAGCGGTACGTCTTCGACTGAGCGCCTCCCACCGCCAACGTCAGGGCCGGGCCCGCCCCCACGCGAACCCGGCCCTGACCGTCCTCGGCGCCTACGACCCCGAGGGCGCCACTCGCACATCGGCCGCCCTGACATACGCCACGCGGTGCCCGAACTGAACCTCGTAGTACATGTCCTTACCGCGCACCACCTTGTGCGGTGCGGTGTCGAACGTCGGCGCGTAGAAGTACTCGCCGGGCACCTTGTCGCCGACCGCGTACTTCTGACCCGCGAGGAGCTTGTACGGCAGTGGCGTGACGGCCTGCACCGGGACGCCCGCCGGGTACGCCTCCTTCTCCGGGTAGGCGCGCCCGTACACCGGCACCTCGGTGGCGCCGTCCTTCGGCGTCACCACGAGGCCCTTCGCGTCGACGGCCGTCGGCTGCTTCTTCGGGTTCTTGAACCAGGCCTTCTGGCCCAGGTACCAGACGGCGGTCCAGTCGCCCTTGCGTTCGGCGACCGCGTACTGCTGGCCGGTGGACAGACGGGCGCCGGTGTCGTTCACGCCGGTCGTCGATTCGCCGCCGCCGGGCCGCAGACCGAGGTCCTTGATGAGCGGCGCGTCGTCACGCGGCTCGGTGTGGACGCGCACGGCGGCGGAACCGTGCGGCTCGCACTTCTCGCCGGGCTTGACGCAACCCGTGTACTCCGGCCGGTTCTTGGCGTAGTCCGGAGCCACTGTCACCAGACCGCCGTGCGGGCCCGCCGTCCGCTTGAACGGCTTGCCCAGCAGCGTGAAGTAGTGCTGCCAGTCCCAGTAGGGGCCGGGATCGGTGTGCATGCCGGCGATGGTCGAGGGCAGCGTGCCGGGGACGTTGTCGTGGCCGATGATGTGCTGGCGGTCCAGCGGAATGTCGTACTTCTTGGCGAGATACTTCACCAGGCGCGCCGACGAGCGGTACATCGCCTCCGTGTACCAGGTGTCGGGCGCCGTCAGGAAGCCCTCGTGCTCCAGGCCGATGGACTTGGAGTTCACGTACCAGTTGCCCGCGTGCCAGGCGACGTCCTTGGCCTTCACATGCTGGGCGATGTGACCGTCGGTGGAGCGCAGGGTGTACTGCCAGGACACGTACGTGGGGTCCTGCACCATGTTCAGGACGCCTTCCCAGCGCCCCTCGGTGTCATGGATGACGATGGTGTCGATGCTCTGGCTCTTGGGCCGGTCGGCCAGATCGTGGTTGCCGTAGTCGTCGTTGCCGTTCGGGTCCTTGAACTCCTCGTACGGAGCCGGGATCCACTCGCACGAGACGGTGGACGGACACTCGGTCTCACCCTTGGGGGCCTTCCGCAGTCCCATGCCCCGCACCTGCGCGGCATCCGGCTTCAGGCCGCCGACCGCCGGGAGCGCCACGCGCTGCCCGGAGTCCGTGGTGCGCTGCTGGCCGTCGTGGATGACGGCGAAGACGTCGTTGGCGTACGTCGCCGCGGTGGCCTGGTCGTCCGCCCCGGAGAATCGGGCGATCGCGCCGTACCAGTCGGCGGGGTCGTCGCTCAGGGGCTTGCCGAGCTTCTTCTGCGCGGCGGCGAGCAGGGCCGCGCCGCCGCGTACGTTGGCGGCCGGATCGGTGCGCAGGTTCTCTGCGGACTGCCCACTGAGTTCGGCGGCGCGGGGCAAGGTCCTGAGCCGCGCGGGCAGTTCGGAGTTCTCCGGGACCTTGGCCGTGAACTCCTTGGGCTTGAGGACGCCGCGCGACGCGTCGCCGCGCGGATCCTCGGCGCCTTCGCTGTGGTGCGGGGCGCCGGCGACGGCGGTGCGCGCGTCGGTGAGGTGCATCGGGCCATAGCCGCCGGTCACGCTCGGCGCGCCGCCGTGCGCGTCCCAGCGGGACTGCAGATAGGACACTCCCAGGAGCACGCTCTGCGGTACGCGATACTCGGCGGCCGCGGCCGCGAAGGCGCCCTGCAGCGCATCGCCCGCATCGGGAGCACCGGGAGCACCGGGTGAAGAGGCGGACGGGGCGGCACCGAGCAGCGGAAGCAGCAGACCGGCGGAGACAAGAGCGCCCGCGGTCCTGACGGCGCGTCTGCGCGCGGCAGGGGTGCGGGCGGTGGCGGATCCTCGCAATGCAGCCTCCTGGGACGGTGAAGCGTGATGGGGCGTGCGGGGCCGGGCGTGCGTCAGTGGTACCGGCTCTCCGACGATCCGTCAATCATGCCCAGGGCACGGAATTCCCCATGTCAGCGCCGGTCCCGGAAGGTTTCCCCCTGGGAGGCCGCACGGCCTGCGGCGCGTCAGTGGATTGGACCAATGAGCAGCACGGACACCGCCCGGACCGCCAGGCGGACCGGCCGTGACGTCAGAGGTCCGGTCCACCTGTTCGGGGGAGGCCCAGGGCGTAGGGAGGCCGATGCCCGCGGCGTAGGGGGCGCCCCACAGTGTCCGCGGTCGGCTTCAGGGCCGCAGCGTCGCGAACGCCCGGTCGACAAGGGCGCCGCGGTCCGCCGTGCCGCCCGAGCGCAGCCACTCCCGGTCCGCCGCGTCGAGCGCCGCGGTGGCCGCCGCGGTCAGGAGGTCGGCGCCGAACATGTCCAGCTTCGCATCCCGCCGTTCCGTGAGGGCTTCGGCCACCTGGGCCCGCATGGCGTCCCGCTTCTGGTGCAGCCGTGCGCGCAGCGACGGCGTCGCGTCGATGAGGGCGAGCTCGGCCAACTGCCGTCCGGATGCGTGGATCCGCTCCTGCCAGGCGCGAAGCACGTGATGGAGGCAGTCCCAGGGTTCCTCGTCGTCGGGCCGCCGGCGTACCTCGTCGGCGACCTCGTCCGCCATCGACTCCACGGCGCCGAAGACGACGTCCTCCTTGGACGGGAAGTACCGGAAGAAGCTGCGCTTCGACAGGCCCGCCGCGTGCGCGATGTCCTCCACGGTCGTCTCGTCGAAGCCCCGCTCGGCGAACAACTCCAGTGCCAGTGTGGCGAGTTCGGCTCGCATCGCCCGCCGGGCGCGGGCGCGCAGCCCGCCGGTCTCCGCATGCTCCGCGCTCTCTCCGCTTCCCATGCACCGGAGTTTACTTTGCTTCACCCGGTGCCTAACGTGTCACCGAGTGACGTGTTCTGAGAGCGCACCTCATCCAGGAGGCGGTATGACGTCCTTACGCGGCAAGACGGCACTGGTCACCGGCGGCACGGGAGGGATCGGCAAGGAAACCGCCCGGGGACTCGCCCGGCGCGGAGCCGACGTGATCCTGGTCGGCCGAGACCCCGAACGGGCCGTTCAGGCGGCGCGCGAGATCGCGCGCGAGGCCGGGAGTGGTTCCGTGGAGACGGTGGCGGCGGACCTCACGCTGCGCGAGGGGCTGCACCGCGTGGTCGCCGAGGTGACCGCCCGGCGCGACCAACTCGACGTCCTCGTCAACTACTTCGGCATGAACCCGCCCGCTCGTCGACTGACCGCCGACGGAGTGGAGACGGCCTTCGCCGCCAACGTCCTCGCGCCTTTCGTCCTCACCCGGCGCCTCATGCCCGAGCTGGAGAAGGCGCCCGCCGCCCGGGTCATCAACCTCACGGGCGGCATCCCGCGCGGCCCGGTCGACCCCGGCAACCTGCAGGCGCAGAAGACCTTCGTCGGCTGGACCTTCGGCCAGTACAACCACACCAAGGCCGCGCTCATGGCGATGAGTTACGAACACGCCCGACGGACCGAGGGCGGCACGGTCACGATCAACGTGGCCTATCCCGGCCACGCCTACACCCCGGGCAACAAGGCCACCCCGATGAGCGCGTTCCCCTGGGCCTACCGCCCCGCCGCGCCCCTCGTCCGGCTGCTCGGCCCGATCCTGCTCGCGGATCTCGCCAAGCCCGCAAGGTCCAGCATCCACCTGGCGACGAGTCCGGAGGTCGCGCGCGTCACCGGCGCCTACTTCAACGCCAAGTGCCGCCGGGTCCCGTGGCCCGACTTCGCCGAGGACCCCCGTACGCGCGAAGCGGTCTGGACGCTGTGCGAGGAGCTCACCTCGGAGGACAGGAGCTGAGGGGTACGTCGCTCGTCCCGTGCTTGCGGGCGGGGATGTGTGGCCGGCGACCGGTGGTTTTCAGCGGGCGGCGCCCGACAAGGCCCGGTCCACCTGGCGTGGGGACAGCGCGTGTTCGACGGCGAGGATGCCCGCGCCGATCGCCGCGGCGTTCTCGCCGGTGCGGCTCGGCTCGATGCGGAGCACATGCGTGGCCAAGGGGTGCGAGCGGCGGTACACCGCCTCCCGGACGCCCGCGAGGAGTTGGTCATGGACGGCGGCCATCGCGCCGCCGACCACCACCGTGTCCGGGTTGAAGAAGTTCACCAGGCCCGCGAGCACTTCGCCCACCGCGCGGCCCGCCTCGCGCACCATGCGTACGGCGTCGCGGTTGCCGGACTTCACCAGGCGTACGACATCGCTGCCCGAAGTCGCCCGCAGTCCGAGCTCGGACAGCTTGCGGGCGATGGCCGCGCCACCCGCCACCGCCTCCAGACAGCCCGAGTTGCCGCACCGGCAGGGATCCTCGGTGTCACCGACCCGGATGTGCCCGATGTCGCCCGCGCTGCCCTGCGCACCCCGGTGCAGCCGGCCGTCGGCGACGATGCCGCAGCCGATGCCGGTGCCCACCTTGATGTAGAGCAGATAGCGCGTGTCGGGGAACGCGCGGCGCTGCTCGGCGAGCGCCATCACGTTCACGTCGTTGTCGACGAGGGCCCGCGGTCCGAACCGCTCGGCGAAGAACTCCGGAATGGGGTACTGGTGCCAGCCCGGCATGATCGGCGGATCCACCGGGCGGCCTGTCGAGAACTCCACGGGGCCCGGCACCCCGACCCCGATGGCCTGCAGCGACGCGGGATCGCGCGCTGCCTCCTTGAGCAGGGTGTGCAGTGTCCGTTCGACATGCCCGAGCACCTCCTGCGGGCCGTCCGCGATGGACAGCGGGTCCTCGCGCAGCGCGAGCATCTCGCCGCCGATGTCCAGCAGGGCGACCCGGCAGTGCGATGCACCCAAGTCGACTCCCGCCACCGCGTGTTCGCGCGTGCGCAGGCGCAGCCGGCGCGGTGGCCTGCCGCCCGTCGACCCGCCGTCCGCCTCTTCCGTGACGAAGCCGTGCGCGATCAGCGCGTCCACCCGCTGCGAAACCGTCGACCGTGCGAGCCCCGTCAGGCGGGCGATGTCGGCGCGGGTCTCCACCGCCCCCGTACGGAGCAGGGCGAGGACTTCGCCGGGTGTGGACGGTGTGGACGGTACGGAATCGAGGTGATCCGGCGCTCCAGACATGGCAGTCACCATAGGGACGAGTTTCGCTGCTCACAAGGCCGATGCTGTTCGGCGATCGACCTAAGTGCCCGTCAACTCGCTTGTATTGAAAGCTGCTTGGGCTCTTGACAGGTCAAAGCTCCCTCATCACATTGCTCTGCAGACCGCTGCCGAAGGAGCCGAGGGTGCAGGCGATGCAGGCGACGCAAGAGATGTTGGCGATGCGCGGGGTGTCCAAGAGCTTTCTCGGAGTGCGTGTGCTGCACGGCGTGTCTCTCGACCTCGCCGCCGGCGAGGTGCACGCGCTGGTCGGCGAGAACGGCGCCGGCAAGTCCACCCTGATGAAGGTCCTCGCGGGCGAACACGTCCCGGACGAGGGCAGCATCACGCTCGACGGAACGGAACATTCCTTCAGCCACCCCGCGCAGGCCCAGGCCGCCGGGATCGGCATCATCCACCAGGAGTTCGCGCTCCTCGCGCACCGCACGGTCGCCGAGAACGTCTTCCTTGGCCGCGAGCCGACCCGCTACGGCCTCGTCGACCGCCGCACGATGGAAGCCCGCACGGCCGAACTCCTCGCCGAGGTCGGCGTATCGGGCATCACCCCGCGCACGTACCTCCGCGATCTGTCCGTCGCGCGCCAGCAGACCGTCGAGATCGTCAAGGCGCTCGCATCCGACGTCCGCGTCCTGGTCATGGACGAGCCGACCGCGCCACTGGCCGATCACGAGGCGGGCCTCCTGCACGACCTCGTGCGCCGCCTCGCGGGCCGGGGCCTCGGCATCCTGTACATCTCGCACCGTTTGCGAGAGGTCTTCGAACTGTCCCAGCGGATCACCGTGTTGAAGGACGGCCGCCACGTCACGACGGTGCGGACCCGGGACACGGACACCGACCAGGTCGTACGCGCCATGGTGGGCCGGGAGCTGAGCGCCTACTACCCGCCGCGCGCCGCCCCCGACGACATCGGCGAGGTCCGCCTCACCGTCGCCGGCGGCGGCAACGAACGGCTGAGCGGCATCGACCTGACGCTGCGCGCCGGCGAGGTCACCGGTATCGCGGGCCTGGAGGGATCGGGCCGCACGTCCCTCGCGCGGGCCCTGTTCGGAGCCGCCCCGTTCACTGCCGGGACCATGACGGTAGGCGGCGAGAACCTGCGGCCCACCACCCCGCGGCAGGCCATCCGCGCCGGAATCGCCCTGGTGACCGAGGACCGCAAGGCCGAGGGGCTCGCCCTGCGCCAGTCCGTACGCGATAACGCCCTGCTCGTGACGCGCGCGGTACCGGCCCGCGGGGAGCCGCCCGCCGCCCGCGAACTCACCGGGCTCCTGGAGCGCGTGCGGCTCCAGGCGCGGGGCGAGGACCAGGAGGCCCGCTTCCTCTCCGGCGGCAACCAGCAGAAGGTCGTCATCGCCAAGTGGCTCGCCGCCCGCCCCCGCGTCCTGCTCTTCGACGAACCCACCCGAGGCGTCGACGTGGGCGCGAAGGCCGCCATCCACACCCTCGTCCGCGAACTGGCCCGCGAGGGAATCGCGGTCCTGATCGTCTCCTCGGAACTGCCCGAACTCATCGGCATGAGCGACCGCATCCTCGTCATGTCCGAGGGCCACATCGCCGGTGAACTGCCGCAGGGGGCAGCCGAGGAGGACGTAATGCACCTTGCCACGACGGGGCCGGCGGGGGGCGTGAATGGGCCGCCCGGGGGCATGACCGCGCCGCCGGGAGGCGTGACCGGGCCGCCCGGTCACGTGACCGGTCCGCCGGGAGGCGCGACCGCCCCGCCCGGGGTCCCGACCGCCCCGCCCAAGGACCCAAGCGCCCAGACCGGAAGGGATTCCCTCGCGTGAGCGGTACCACCGGAGCCACAGAAGCCACCGGTGCCACCGGCACCCCCCTTGCCCCACCGTCCGCCTCCCTGAAGCCCCGCGCCCCCAGCCGCAGCAGGCTCACCGACCCCGCCGTCGGCGTCTGGCTTGCCGCCGGGGCCGTTACCGCGCTCGGCTGGATCGTGGTCGCCGCGCGCGGCGGTGACTTCCTCACGCTCTCGAACGTCGTCGGCATCCTGCAGAACTGCGTCGCCCTCGGCCTGGTCGCCGTCGGTCAGACCGCCGTCATCCTCACCGGCTCCCTCGACCTCTCGGTGGCGTACCTGATCAGCCTCGGCACGCTCGTCGCCGCCACCACCATGGAGGACGGCAGCGTCGTCACCGCGGTGCTCGCCGTCCTCGCCCTCTCGGCGGCCGTCGGCCTCGCCAACGGCCTCATCGTCACCGGACTCAAGGTCAACGCATTCATCGCGACGCTCGGCACCGCGTTCATCCTGCGCGGCTGGATCGAGGACAATTACACGGGCCCGGCAGGCAAGGTCCCCGCCTCCTTCCAGCATCTGGGCTACGACCGGATGGGGCCGATCCCCGTCTCGCTCTTCCTGCTCGCCGCCGTCGCCGCCGCGATGTGGCTGATCACCCGCCGCACCCGCTTCGGGCACCACCTGTACGCCACGGGCGGCGACGAGCACGCGGCCCGGCTCTCCGGCGTCCGTACCCGCCGCACGATCATCGCCGCCCACGTCCTGTGTTCGCTCTGCGTGGGCGCGGCCGCCCTCTTCCTCGCCTCACGCCTCGGTGCGGGCGCCCCCTGGGCGGGCACGGAAGCCCGCTACGACCTGGAGTCGATCGCCGCCGTCGTGCTCGGCGGCACCGTACTCGCGGGCGGGCGCGGGGGAGTGGCGGGCACGCTCGGCGGTGTCCTCGTGCTGGCCGTGCTCGACTCCGTCTTCAACCAGCTCAGCGTCGACCCCTTCTTCAAGAACGTGGTCCGCGGCGTCGTCATCATCGCCGCCGTCGCGATCTACGCCCGGCGCGGCAGCAGGAGGTCCGCATGAGCAGCCAGACGGCCCCCACGGCGACAAAGGCCCCAACACCAGCCCCGTACAAGCGTGTTGTTCGCTCGCTCGGCACCGGAGCGCCCGTCTACGCACTCCTCGTCGTGCTGCTCGTGGCGCTCGCCGCCACCGACCCCGGCTTCTACGAACCCGACCGCTTCCTCGCCTTCGTGAAGCGTGCCGCGCCCCTGGTGATCCTCGCCGCCGGGCAGTATCTGGTCATCGTCTGCGGCGAGTTCGACCTGTCCGTCGGGGCGATCGTCACTGCGGGTGTCGTCGCGGCGGCCGAGGTGTACGGCTCGTTCCCGGAAGCTCCCTGGCCGCTCATCACGGCAGGGCTGCTGCTCGCCGGGGCGGTCACGGGCCTCGTCAGCGGGCTGATCACCACCCGCCTGAGAGTGCCTTCGTTCATCACCACGCTCGGCATGATGCTGATCCTGGAGGGCGCCGTCTTCTTCTGGACGGGCGGGTCCCCGCACGGTCAACTCTCCGAAGGTTTCCGGCAGATGGGCCGCGGCACGGCTATGGGCTGGCTGCCCTGGGCGGTCCTCGCCTGCCTCGTCGCCGGCCTGGTAGCCGCCCTGCTCATGCGCTCCGACTTCGGCCGTACGTTGATCGCGACCGGGGACAGCGAACGCGCCGCCGCCCTCGCGGGAGTGCGCGTGCACCGCGCCCGCGTCATCGCCTTCGTCCTGTCCGGCGTGGCGGCGGCGCTCGCCGCGGTCCTCGTCGGCGGCTTCTCCGGGGTCTCCGCGCAGGCAGGCCGCGGCTACGAGTTCGAGGCGATCACCGCCGTGGTCCTCGGCGGCGTCGTGCTCGGCGGCGGCCGGGGCAGCGTGGTCGCCGCGATGGCGGGCGCCTTCTCGCTGCAGGCCCTGTTCACGCTGCTCAACCTGCAGGGCGTATCGGGCGCCCTGGAGTCCACCGTCCAGGGCGTCATCGTCATCGCCGCGGTCGGGCTAGGAGCCGCCGACTGGTCCCGGCTGCGCCGCCGTCGTACCCACTCCTCGGAAGGCAGACCCTCGTGATGAACATCCGTGTGAACCGCAGGCGCGCGCTCACGCCCGCTGCCGCCGCTCTTCTCGCGGGCGCCCTGCTCACCGCCTGCTCCAGTGACACGCCGCCCGACGCGCCCGCGGGTGCGTCGCAGACCGCCGGCTCCGACAAGGACGGCGACAAACCCTCCAAGTTCTTCGAACAGGCCGAGTACGAACGGCAGTTGAAACTCGGCAAGGAGACCCCCCAGGGCCCGGACGCCAAGCCCTGGGAGCAGATGCTCGAACCGGAGATGACCGACACCGCCCAGTACAAGAAGAAGGGCGTGGGCGCCGCCCACCTCTGCTTCTCCAACGCCGGCGTCTTCAACCCCTGGCGCCAGGTCGGCCTGAAGACCATGAAGGCCGAGGTGAAGCTCCACAAGGAGATCGGCGACTTCACGGTCCTTGACGCCCAGGGCAAGGACGACAAGCAGATCTCCGACATCCAGGAGCTCGCGGGCAACAAGGACTGCGACGCGCTCATCGTCTCGCCGAACACGACCGCCACCCTCACCCCCGCGGTGAAGGAGGCCTGCGGCAAGCTGCCCGTGATCGTCTTCGACCGCGGCGTGGAGACCGACTGCGCCGTCACCTTCGTCAACCCCATCGGGGGCTACGGATACGGCGCGGTCGCCGCCGACTTCCTCGTCGACAAGGTCAAGCCCAAGGGCAAGATCCTCGCCCTGCGCATCTCACCCGGAGTGGACGTCCTGGAGACGCGCTGGTCGGCGGCGAAGCTGGCCTTCGACAAGAGTGAACTCGACGTCGTCGACGCCAAGTTCACCGACGGCGACCCCGCCAAGACCAAGTCGATCGTCTCCGACGCGATCTCCCGGCACGGCTCCATCGACGGCGTCTGGATGGACTCCGGCGCCACGGCCGTCGCCGCCGTCGAGGCCTTCGAGGACGCGGGCGTCGACGTCCCGCCGATCTCCGGCGAGGACCAGCAGGACTTCCTCCAGGCGTGGAAGGACAAGGATCTCACTGCGATCGCCCCCACCTATCCGACCTTCCAGTGGCGTACGCCGGTCATCGCGGCCCTGCGCATCCTGGACGGCAAGCAGGTGCCCAAGGAGTGGAAGCTGCCGCAGCCCACGGTCACGCAGGGCAACCTCGACGAGTACCTCCAGGAGGGTATGCCGCCCCTGCACTACGCGATGTGCGGCTGCCAGGAACTGCCGGGCTTCCCCGAGGACTGGGGAGGCAAGAAGTGACGTACACCGCCTGGCAGTTGGGCGCGAACCCCTGGATCTGGCACTCGCCGGTCACCATCGAGGCACTCGGCGAAACCCTGCCCCGCCTCGCGGCCTGGGGCTTCGACTGCGTGGAACTGCCCCTGGAGCAGCCCGACGACTGGGAGCCCGCGGCGGTGGTCAAGCTCCTCGACGCCACGCGCCTGACACCCGCGGCCGTCGTCGCCGTCATGCCCGACGAGCGGAACCTGGTCCGCGCGGACCAGGGCACCCTGCGCGCCACGCAGGACTACCTCCGCCGCTGCGTCGACGCGGCTCACGCGATCGGCGCTCCCGCGGTCGCGGGCCCGGTGTACGCGGCGGTCGGACGTACGTGGCGGATGGACCGGGCCGCGCGCGAGGCGGCGTACGAGGAGTGGCGCGAGCACATCGCCCCGGTCGTCGAGTATGCGGCTCGCGCCGGTGTCCGCATCGCCGTCGAGCCTCTCAACCGCTACGAGACGAGCCTGTTCAACACCGTCGCGCAGACCCTGGAGGGCCTCGCGGGGCTGCCCGAGGAGTCGATCGGGATCGCCCTGGACACCTACCACCAGAACATCGAGGAGCACTCCCTCCCGGAAGCGGTCCGCGCGGCGGCGGGCCGCATCGCCCACGTCCAGGTGTGCGCCAACGACCGCGGCGCTCCCGGCGCCGACCACCTCGACTGGCCCGGCTTCCTGCGCGCCCTGGGCGAGTCCGGCTACCGAGGGCCGCTCTGCATCGAGTCGTTCACGGCCCACAACGACGCCATCGCCGTAGCCGCGTCCGTCTGGCGGCCCCTCGCGCCCACCCAGGACGCGCTCGCCACCGACGGCCTCGGCTTTCTGCGCCGGGCCGCGGCTGCCCTATGAGCAACGGCAACCCCTGAGACATCCGGCAATCCCGCACGTCCGTCCGTCCTTCCCAGCAGATTCCCAGCAGAGAGGACCACCCCCGTGGACTGTCATGTGCGCGACACGAGACGACTGCGCGATCCGAGAAGCGTACGAAGAGCGGTGCTCGCCGTCGTGGCGGCGCTGCTGCTCGCGGTCGGCTTCCTGCCCGCCACCTCCAGCGCCGCGGACAAGGCGCCCGCCTTCCGCGCGCTGCTCTTCACCAAGGCCGTCGGATACGTCCACGACTCCATCCCGGCGGGCGTCAAGATGGTCGAGGAGCAGGCGGCGGCGAACAACTTCGAGCTCGTCACCACCGACGACGCGACGATCTTCGACGACGCGAAGCTCAAGGACTTCGACGTCATCATCATGCTGCAGAACTCCGGCATGGTCTGGGACACCGACGCCCAGCGCGACGCCATGAAGACATACGTGAAGAGCGGCAAGGGCGTCGTCGCCCTGCACAACACGCTCGACATGGGCGTCGAGGACTCCTTCCCCTGGTGGGACGACCTCATCAACGCCGGTGCCCACATGCCCGCCCACTCACCGGGCGTCCTCAAGGGCACCGCCAAGGTCGCCGACCGCGTGCACCCCTCCACCAAGGGCCTTCCCGAGCGCTGGGAGCGCCCCGAGGAGTGGTACAACTTCGACAAGAACCCCAGGGGTGACGTGCACGTCCTGGTCACCGCCGACGAGACCACGTACGACCCGGGCGCCTCCAAGATGGGCGCCGACCACCCCATCTCCTGGTGCCGCAACGCCGAGGGCGGCAGGGTCTGGGCCACCGCCATGGGCCACGACAAGGCGTCGTACACCGAGCCCGCCTTCCGTGAGCACGTGCTCGGCGGCATCGAGTGGGCCGCGGGCAACAAGCCCGGCGACTGCGGCGGCACCGTCTGGTCGGGCTACGAGAAGACCGCGCTGGACGACAACACCGCCGACCCGATGGAGCTGGACGTCGCCAAGGACGGCAAGGTCTTCTACGTCCAGCGCAGCGGCGAGGTGAAGATCTTCGACCCGAAGAGCCACTCCACGTCCACCGCGGGCAAGCTCGACGTCTACACCGGCGGCGAGGACGGTCTCGTCGGCATGGAACTCGACCCGAAGTTCGCCACCAACCGCTGGATCTACCTCTATTACGCGCCGGCCAAGGCGACGGACGACGTCAACCGCCTCTCCCGCTTCACGGTCAAGCCGGACAACACGCTTGACCTCGCCAGCGAGAAGAAGCTCCTGGACGTCCCCGCCTACCGCGACCGCACCTTCCCCGAGCCCGGACACACCGGCGGCGCCGTCGAGTTCGGCCCGAACCGCACGCTCTACCTCGGTGTCGGTGACGACGTCCCGCCCAACCTCGACCCCAACTGGCAGGGTTACGCCCCGCTCGACTGGCGCGAGGGCAAGCAGATGCTGGACGCCGCGCGCACCGCGGGCAACACCAACGACCTGCGCGGCAAGATCCTGCGCATCAAGCCCACGGACAAGGGCGGCTACTCGATCCCCAAGGGCAACCTCTTCGCCAAGGGCACCGCGAAGACCCGCCCCGAGATCTACGCCATGGGCTTCCGTAACCCCTTCCGCTTCACCGTCGACCCCAAGACGGGCTACGTCCACGCATCCGACTACGGCCCCGACCGCGGCGCCCCCGAGACCAACCGCGGACCCGAAGGCCTCGTCGAGTACAACGTCATCAAGAAGGCCGGCAACTTCGGCTGGCCCTTCTGCCACGGCAACAACCAGGCGTACGCCCCCTACAACCCCGACACCCAGGAAGTCGGCGCCAAGTTCGACTGCGCCAAGCCCACCAACCCCTCGCCGAACAACACCGGTCTGAAGGATCTCCCGACGATCCAGCAGCCGGAGATCTGGTACGGCTACGGCGCGTCCAAGGAGTTCCCGGAGATGGGCGAGGGCGGCTCGGCGCCGATGAGCGGCCCCGTCTACCACTACGACCCCAAGAACCCCTCCAAGACCAAGTTCCCCGCCTACTTCGAGGGCGCGAGCTTCTTCTACGAGTGGGCCCGCGACTCGGTCAAGGAGATCCGCTTCGACAAGGACGGGAAGCTCCTGAAGATCAACGACTTCCTGAAGTCGGCCAAGTTCGCCAAGCCGATGGACATGACCTTCGGGCCCGACGGCTCGCTGTACGTCCTGGAGTGGGGCAGCGAGTTCGGCGGCGGCAACAACGACTCCGGGCTCTACCGCATCGACTACGCCCAGGGCCAGCGCACCCCCCTCGCCCAGGCCAAGGCGTCCGCCACCAACGGTCCGGTACCGCTGAAGGTCGACTTCTCCAGCGAGGGCAGCAAGGACCCGGACGGCGATCCGCTCACCTTCGCCTGGGACTTCGACGGAGACGGCACCTATGACTCCACCGACGCCAACCCCTCCCACACGTACGACACCAAGGGAGACTTCAACGCCCAGCTGAAGGTCACCGACGCCTCCGGCAAGTCCGGCTTCGCCAACGTGCCCGTCACCGCGGGCAACACGGCGCCGAAGGTGAAGGTCGAGACTCCGGTCGACGGCAAGCTCATCGAGTTCGGCGACAAGATCCCCTACAAGGTCACGGTCACCGACCCCGAGGACGGCACGATCGACTGCTCCAAGGTCACCGTCAACCCGGCCCTCGGCCACGACGACCACGAGCATCCCACCACCGACATCCCCGGCTGCGAGGGCACCGTGGACACCGGTGATCTGGGCGGCCACCCCGAGGGCGCCGACCTCACGTACGTCCTCAACGCCAAGTACACCGACAAGGGCGGCGACGGCGTCGGCGGGCTGACCGGCTACGGCCGCTCCGTCATGCATCCCAAGCACAAGCAGGCGGAGTACCACGACGACCAGTCGGGGACCCGCATCGTCTCGCAGGAGGGCGCCGAGAACGGCAAGCGCATCGGAGACGTCAGCGACGGCGACTGGATCGCGTACAGCCCGATGAGCGTGGAAGGCGTCAGCAAGGTCAGTTACAAGCTGTCATCGCCGTACGGCGTCGGCTCGATCGAGCTGCGCGCGGACGCCCCGGACGGCAAGCTGCTCGCCACGACACCCGTCCCCAACACCGGGGGCTGGGACACCTACCAGGCCACACCCGATGTACCGGTCGAAGCCCTGGCCGGGACCCACAAGCTGTATGTGGTCTTCAAGTCGCCGCAGAACAATTCCTTTGACGTAGACGCCGTGCAGTTCACGACGTCATAGTCACTCGGAAGTAGCCGGGGGCATAGACAAGTCCGCAGTGCGCCACTGTCCAAGGCGCACTGCGGACCTGTCTCCCCGTCAGCGAGAACCGACGTCAGCGAGTACCGACCGCCGCGCGCACAGCCCTGCGGGCCAGCTGGCAGTCGTCGTGCAGCCGCCTCAGGAGCAGCCGCTGTTCCTCACCGGATGGCACGGCACCCGGGTGGGCGGGTCCTGGTGCCGTCGGGGCCGCGTCGTGCATCGATCGCTGCACGGCCATCTCGTACGTACGGATCTCCCGGGTCAGCACCAGCATCAGGTTCACCAGGAACGCGTCACGCGCCGCCGGGCCCTGCTCCTGCGCCAGCTGACTGATCTCCCGGCGGGCGACCGGTGCGTCACCGAGCACCGACCACAGGGTCGCCAGGTCATAGCCCGGGAGATACCAGCCCGCGTGCTCCCAGTCCACGAAGACCGGGCCCGCGGGGGACAGCAGGATGTTCGAGAGCAGCGCGTCGCCGTGGCAGAACTGCCACGTGCCGTGCTGCCCGGCCGAGTGCGCGATGCCGTGCAGAAGCTTCTGCAGGTCACCCATGTCCCGGTCGGTGAGCAGGCCGAGGTCATGGAAGCGGGAGATCCGCTTGCCGTAGTCCATGGGCCTGCCGAACAACTCCTGCGGCGGACGCCACCGGTTGAGGTGACGGATCGCGTTGAGCGCCAACCGCACGTCCGCGCGGGGCGGCGACTCCACGGGGTGGCGGGACAGCGCGGCGACGCGTCCCTGCATGCGCTCGATCACCAGCGTGCAGTCCTCGGGGTCCGCGGCGATGAGCCGCGGGGCCCGGACCGGAGGACGGTGCCGGACGAACGAGCGATAGGCAGCTATTTCGTGCCGGATCCGCTCGGTCCACACGGGGGAGTGGTCCAGTAAGCATTTGGCGATCGCGGTGCTGCGCCCTGTGGTTCCCACGAGCAGTACGGTGCGTCCGCTGCGGCGGAGCACCTGTACCGGATTGAACTCCGGACAGATGCGGTGCACCGAGGCGATCGCGGTGCGCAGTTGCGCCCCCTGGGGGCCGGACAAGTCGAGTCTCCCGCTGAGCGGTTGCGTGCCCGGCCCCGGAACGCGTCGTGCTCGGCCGGCGCCGAACGACCCGGCCGCGGGGCGTGCGGGCTCCAGATACGGGCCGCTGCCGGCCTGTCGGCTGTGCAGCGGCCGGGGCGGGGCGGACACGGAGGACGATGCTGTGTACATGGGCGATACAGATCCCTTCGTGTGCCTGCGAATTGCGGCGCCTCCCGCCCCGGCCGCCCAGGTACACCCTGGGGAATGTCCCGCGGTGGTCCGGGTCGGGGTGGCGCATTCCTACCTGACACCCGGCGTGCCCTGGCACACCATGTGGCGCACCCTGGCGAACCCTGGCGAATAGTCGCTCAGCAACTGACAGAGGGTTACTGTCAACTCAGCCGAGAACCTGGGGGCTTGACGTGAACGGACAACCCAACACCCGACTTTCGGACCTGTTCGGCCTGGCAGGCTGGTCCAAGGGGGAACTCGCGAGACTGGTGAACCGGCAGGCGGCGGCCATGGGCCACCCCCAACTGGCCACCGACACCTCGCGGGTGCGGCGTTGGATCGACACGGGAGAAATCCCGCGCGATCCCGTGCCGCGCGTGCTGG
Organism: Streptomyces sp. Je 1-332; assembly: GCF_040730185.1. NCBI lineage: Bacteria > Bacillati > Actinomycetota > Actinomycetes > Kitasatosporales > Streptomycetaceae > Streptomyces > Streptomyces sp. Je 1-332. The sequence continues at coordinate 722,092 of NZ_CP160402.1, read as the reverse complement.
CGGCTCTGTTCACCGAGCGTCTCGGCCGTGTCGTGACCATTGAGGATCTTGGTCTGGTCCGGCACGGGCGCGTGGGGAAACGGCGTGGCGACGGTGGTGTGGAGCACCCCGACGGCGTGCCGTGGGCGCCCGAACGGACAGCCGCGGTCCTCACCGAATTCACGGGAATGGACCTCATGCTCAACCGACGCGGCTTGGTGGGCGCGGGTGCCGCGCTCGCCGCCGGCTCCGCACTCACCAGCGCCATGTACGACTGGCTGCACACCGACCCGGCCCTCGTTGCCGACGCTCCCCGAACCGACCACCCCCTGCACGCCGACCCCGCTGGGTACGACCGCTATGAGGCCGCCCCCATCGGATCGCAGGAGATCGAGGAACTGGAGACCTCCGTCGAGGTGTTCCGGGCCTGGGACGCGGCCCGCGGCGGCGGGCTGCAGCGCAAGGCCGTGGTGGGACAGCTCAACGAAGTGGGCGGCATTCTCGCCTACCGACACCCCGACCACCTCCAGCGCCGCCTGTGGGGCGTCGCTGCCAACCTCGCCGTCCTGGCGGGCTGGATGTCGCACGACGTCGGCCTGGAGCCCACGGCACAGAAGTACTTCGTGATCGCCGCGCACGCGGCCCGCGAGGGAGGCGACCGGCCGCGCGCCGGTGAGGCCCTTTCCAGGGCCGCGCGCCAGATGGTGCACATCGGGCGTCCCGACGACGCACTGGACCTGATGAAGCTCGCCCAGTCTGGATCGGGCGAGGAGATGCTGCCGCGCACGCAGGCCATGCTCTACACCATCGAGGCCTGGGCACAGGCCTCGATGGGCAAGGGGCAGGCGATGCGCCGCACACTCGGCATCGCGGAGGACCTGTTCGTCTCCGACAAGGGCGATGTGCCACCGCCGAGTTGGATGCAGATGTTCGATGAGGCGGACATGCACGGCATGCAGGCCCTGGCCTACCGCACCCTCGCCGACCACGACGCGTCCGCTGCCAACACGGCCCAGCGCCATGCCAGAGAGGCCATCGACCTGCGGTCCAAGGGCCGCGACCGCTCGCAGATCTTCGACTACATCTCGCTGGCCTCGGCGTGCTTCATCGCCGACGACCCCGAACAGGCCGATCGGTACGCACGGTTGGCGCTGGTGTCGATGGGCTCGAACTCCTCGCACCGCACCTGGGACCGACTGCGCGAGATGTACCGCCTGACGGCTCAGTACTCGGGCTACGCGAAGATCGAGGATCTGCGCGAGGAGATCAAGATGGCGCTCCCCAAGGCGGCGGCCAAGACCGGAGGTGGCAGCCGGGTCCGCGCGTAGGGCCCGGCAGGGCTCGGGCGCGGGTCAGGAATTGACCCGCGCGATCAACAGGCAGGCGTCGTCCTCACGCGGGGCCACGCCGAACTCCTCGACGACCGTCCGTACGCAGTCCTGCGCACCCCGCGTCTCCCTGAAGCGCGGCGCGAGCGCGAGTATCCGGCTCGTGGCCGCGTCCCTGGTGCGCCGGGGGACCAGTCCATCGGTGTGCAGCAACAACAGGTCGCCGGGCTCGAGTTGCTCTTCGGCCTGCTCGTACGTGGCTCCGGAGGTGGCCCCGAGGATCACACCGCCCGGTGGCGTCAGCGCGCGCCCCGTCCCGTCGCGAAACAGCAGCGGGGCGGGGTGTCCCGCCTGCGCCCAGCTGAGGGTGCGGGTAGCGGGGGTGTACTGGCAGCAGACGGCGCTGCCGAGGGCCGGTTGTGCGGTGGTGTCCAGTAACTGGTTGAGCCAGGCCATGAGTTGGCCGGGGCGCACGCCGGAGACCGCCATGCCGCGCACGGCGCCGAGCAGCATCGCCATGCCCGAGGTGACGGTGACGCCGTGTCCCGTGAGGTCGCCGACGCTGAGCAGGAACTGGCCGTCGGGCAGCTCCATCGCGTCGTACCAGTCGCCGCCGATCAGTGAACTCGTCGAGGAGGGGAGGTAGTGCGCGGCGAGGTCGAGCGCCGCGGGTCCGCCGTGCGGGAACCGCAGGGAGCCGCGCCACGGCGGCAGCACGGCCTCCTGCAGTTCCACCGCGAGCCGGTGCTCCGTCTGTGCGATGTGCCGCTGGCGCTGCAGTGAGTCACGGGTCTCGCGCACCACTCGCTGGCTGCGGCGCAGTTCGCTGACGTCCCGCAGGACCGCCCACATCGAGGCGGTGCTGCCATCAGCGGCGAGCACGGGCTCGCCCATCATGTGCACCTGTCGAACGCCGCCGTCGGGGCGCACGATACGGAACTCGCCGTCGATCGGTTTTCCGTCGATCAGGCAGTCCGTGACCATGGCCGTCAGCATCGGCTGGTCGTCCACGTGCACCAGGGAGGGCAGTTCGTCGAGGGAGAGCGGGGGAGCCTCCGAGTCCCGCCCGAGGATCTGGTACAGCTCGCCCGACCAACTCGCCTCGTCGTTCAGGAGGTTCCACTCCGCGCTGCCGACCCGGCTGAGCAGCGAGCCGCGCTGCGGTTCGAGCGGTGGCGGAACGGCGGGAGCGGCGGGCCGCACGGCCGGTTCCGCGGGACCGTCCCGCAACTGGGCGAGGTGGTCGTCCAGGTCGTTGAGCTGGTGGACGGCCAGGTCGCACAGGGCCCGCTGCCAGCGCCCCTGCGGGTCGCTCTGATCGGGCCTGGCATCACGCCGCACGGCGTCGACCTCGCCGCGGAGCCGGCGCGTCTGCGTGATCAGCGCTTCGACCGAGCCGCGCTCGGGCGGCTGGGCGGAAGGGCGGTCCGCGAAGACATGGGACGGCATGAGGTGCTCCGTTGAGGATGCGGTGCGACCAGACGGGCGGGAAGGACCGCTAATGACTTTCGCACAGCCGGGAGGGGCTCGTAAGGGATTTGGCAACACACGACGCGGGGGTGCTTCTGGCATATGACGGTGTCCTTCGGAACGATATGCTCCGGCGTCCCGGGGCGCTCCGGCGTGCCCGACCCGCTGGAATCGGAGCTCGGGGCGGCGACCGCGGTGGTGGGTCCATGCCGCGGACGGAAAACCTGGTGTGCGGCGCCGACGGAACCGGGTAACGTCTAGGTCATGTTCTTCCAGACGCTGATTTACGAGTGAGAGCGTGATGGGCCCCTGCTGACGTCATTCGACGTCGCCGCGCCCATCCCCCACCGATGAATCCGTAGATCACTTCACATCATTCCGGGAGAACCCGTGAGCAAGAACATCAACAACCCCGTGGGCATGGGCGGCGGCAAGCGCAAGAAGCTGTCCCGCACCGAACGGCAGAACAACGGTCCGCACCGCAACCTCGACCGCCAGGGCGCGGCCGACCAGAAGGCCGAGCTGGTGCGCAAGATGCGCGAGAAGATAGGCGCAGCCGAGGACACGGAGGGCGCAGAGAGCGCCGACCAGGCGAGCGAGGACTCCGCACAGAGCTGACGCACCGCCGCCGCAATGCGGCACCGTATGGGGCAGGGCCCGGACCGCGACGCGCGGTCCGGGCCCTGCTGCCGTACCGGACGCGGTCCCGCAGGGGGGAGGGTGACCTGCCGGCCTGTCCGTCCCGGCCTGGTCCGGCAGAAAAGCGACTACTTGACAGCCCTGTAGATCACGGAAGTGTTCTTGCACTCGCCGTCGGCGAACACCGCGATGGCGTCCAGCTCGGCCGGGTTCGCGGCCAGGTCCCAGCGCAGTTTCGTGGACACCCAGTCGGAGAGGTAGCGGCAGTGCGCGCTGGGCAGCGGCGGCATCCAGCCCGCGGGGTCCTGGCCCGCCTTCGAGCGGTCGGTGCGTTCGGTGACGGTCACCAGGCTCGCGGGCGCGCTCTGGTCGTTGGCGAAGCCCTCGCGGCGCTCCGGGCTCCACTCCGCGGCACCCGAGGCCCAGGCCTCCGCGAGCGGCACCATGTGATGCACGGCGAGCTTGTCCGGGTCCTCCACCTCCTGGTTGTCGAAGTACGACACCCACTCGCCCTCGCTCAGCGCACAGTCGTCGCCGACCTCGGGGGCCTCCACGGCCTCGGCGATGAGCACTTCCGAGCGGGTGTCGCAATCGTCCTTCTTGTCGAGTCCGGCGTTCCAGTGCTTGAAGTGGTTGCGGGAGTAGCCCTCGTGCTGCTCACCCGCGACCGGAAGCCGGTGCACCGCATCGCCCAGCGTCGTGACCTCGGTGTTCTGTGCGAGGACGGGCGCGGGGGCGGCCAGCGGGGCGAAGGACAGGGAGAGCACGGCCAGGCCGCGCGCGAAGTTCTTGATCATGCCCACAGGTGTAGCGGCCGGCGGATCTCCGCAGGTGGTGCACGGCAGGCGACCCGGCCAGGTGGGTCAGGAGATTCACCGCAGAAACGTCTCGTCCCGTGCGTCACACGCTACGTTTCCGTGCGTCCCACGCCATGTTTCCGTGAGGTTACGCCACTTCGGCGGGTCCGCGTGTACGGCTTGACCAGGGCTTCAGTGCCAGCGGGCGCCGGTTGCGCCACCCGCCTTCTCAGCATGTGAATGCCGCATGCCGGAAGTCTTGTTCCACGAACGGCGGTAGTCCTAGGGTCGGGCCACCCCGCACGACCGACCTGGCGTACGGCTGACATCGGGCTTTGCCGTACGCACGGCACCCCTGTGGCGTCCGCACGTGGAGTTCGGCGTGCGCGAGTGAACAACCGCGCAGGCATGCGAAGTACGAAGAAGTACGAAAGCGGGCGAGTGAGTTGGCGAGCGAGCAGCGGAACGAACGGTCGGCGGAGCAGGACCAGGGCGAAGGGCACGGGCAGGGCGAAGAGCAGGGGCAGGGGCAGGGCGAAGGGCAGGGGACGGAGACGGCGGGGCGTGGGGAGCGGCCCGGCAGACGCAGGTTTCTGGTCGGGGCCGGGCTCGCGGGTGCCGCAGGGCTCATCAGCGCTCCCGCCACCGGGTCCGCCGCCGCGGCAACCGGCGGTCGCGCCGCCGGACGGCCGGGCGCGAAGAGGCAGGGCGCGGATGATGACGCCGACGCGCCCGGTGCGATGCGGGCCGACCAGTTCAAGGGGGCCAGGAAGCTTCTCGTACCGGAGCTGTTGATGTTGCCCCAGGGCCCGAAACGGGGGCAGGCCGTGCTCGTCGACGGCAGGAAGTTCCGGGCGGTCGGGCCCGCGAAGAAGCTCATCGCTGCAAACCCTGACCTGCGGCCGGTGCGGCTGGACGGACAGTTGATCATGCCGGGCTTCGTCGACGCGCATCATCACTTGACGCAGAGTTTCGGCAAGGCCCAGTCGTTCGGGCAGCCTTCGGAGATCTTCAAGACGATATGGGAACCGCTGGAACACGCCCTCGACGAGGAGAGCGCCTACGTGTCGGCGAAGCTGGCCTCCCTCGAGGCGCTGCGCGGCGGCTTCACGACGGTCGCCGATGCCGGCACGCGGGCGCCGGTCGACGTGGCCGCGGTAGCGAAGGGAACCGAGGAAGCCGGCATCCGGTGCGTCCTGTCCAAGGTGGTTTCCGACGGGAAGGGCGGGCCGGAACATCTCGGCCGGTGGGACGGGCATCCGCTGGTCCATCCCTCGCTTGCCATCCCCGTGCCCGAGGACGCGTCCGCGAAGATCATAAAGCGGACGGCGGACCTGTGCCGCGAGGCCCACGAGGTCTTCCAGATCCACGTCAACGAACATCTGGCCTCCGTGGAACGGTCGTTGAAGAGCGTCGGCCGGCGGCCGGTCGAGTATCTGCGGCATGTCGGGGCGCTCGGCCCGCAGACGCTGGGCTCGCATGCCACCCTGCTCACGCCCGGCGAGATGCGGATGCTTGCCGACTCCGGCGCGGCCATCAGCTACAACCCCGTGGCCAGCGCCTGGAAGGGCAACGCCGTCGCGCACGCCACCATGCTGGCCGCGATGGGAGTGCGCTTCGGTACGGGCACGGACGGGACGCGCGGCGACGGATTCCGTCTCGTCGACGCCGCGGAGACGGCTCAGCGGCTCGCGTACGGCATAGCCTCGGGGGATTCCTCGTGCGGCGCCGGGCGGTTGTGGCTGGAGCACGCGACATGGCTCAGCGCCGACGCGCTCGGTCTCGGCAAGGTGACCGGGGAGATCGCGGTGGGAAAGGCCGCCGACTTCCTCGTCGTGGACATCAACGTCCCGGAGCTCACGCCTTCCTGGGACCTGGAGTGGGAACTCGTCCGCCTGGCCAACCGTGACCAGATCACCGCCGTCGTGGTCGACGGCAAGCTGCGCCTGTGGGAGGGCTGGCCGCCGGACTGGGACGGCCGCGAGCTGGTGGCACGGGCGGCGAAGGTCGGCCCCGAGGTGGTGCGCCGCGCGGGGCTGCAGCGTGTGGAGCCGCGGTAGGCGTCGCCGGCGCTCAGGCCCCGGGCCTTCGCCCGGGCCTGGGGTCCGGGTCCTCGTCCGGGCCACCCCCTCCCGGCTCACCGCTCCGGCGGAAGCCACTTGGCGACGGCGAACGCGACCAGCGTGATCGCGGCCGACAAGGCCGACGTGGCGATGTGCAGGCCCGCGGTGAACGCGTCGACGACCGCCCTGTGCAGGCGGGGGTCGGAGGTGCGGGCCACGGCCTCCGCGACCGTCGTCGGCCGATCGGCACCGGACAGCTGTGCGGGGAGGCGAGCGGTGAAGACGGCGGTGGTGATCGTGCCGGTGACGGCGATCCCGACGGCGCTGCCCAGCTCCCGTGCGAGGCTCTGCAAGGCGGAGCCCGTCCCGGCCCTCTCCGCGGGCAGCGCGCTCATCATGGCGTGCGAGAGCAACGGGCTCGCGGTACCGCAGCCGAGGGCGGTGAGTCCGGCGCCCAGGGCGTAGAGCGCGTACGGAGTGCGGGCGTCGGCGGCTGACACCACGCACAGCCCGGCGGCAAGGACCAGCATCCCGAGGAGGACGGTGACGCGTCGGCCGCACACCCGCTCGATCAACAGGCCCAGGCGCGGACCTGCCAGCAGCGCCGCGGCCATGGGCAACAACCGCAGCCCGGCTTCGAGCGGCCCGTACCCCTTGGCGTACTGGAGGTACTGGCCGTTGAGGTAGAAGAGGCCGAACATCCCGGCGAAGAGCGCGGCCATTCCTGTCGCCCCCGCCCGCACGGCGGGTCGCGCGAAGAGCCGCGGGTCCAGGAGCGGTTCGCGGGCGCGCAGTTCGTGCCGGGCCCAGGCGGTGAGGAGGACAATCGCCGCAGCGCAGGCGGCCGGCACCGGCGGGTCGCTCCAGCCTGATTGCGGACCGGCGACGATCGCGTAGAGCAGTGCCAGGAAGCCGGTGGTGAGCAGGGCCGCAGCGAGCGGCGCGGCGGGGCTCGGACGGCGGGCGGTGACGGGGGCCACCGCGGCCACCAGGAGCAGGGCGCACAGTGCGAGCGGGACCAGGCAGAGGAAGAGGGTGCGCCAACTGCCGTACTCGATGGCGGCGCCGCCGCCCACGTTGCCCAGTACGGCCGCGAGCCCCGTCATGGACGCCCACACGGCGACGGCCTTGCGCCGGGCCCGGTCGGGCAGGCCCTCGACCAGCAGGGCGAGCGTGGTGGGCAGCACGGCGGCCGCGCCGACGCCGCTGATCATGCGTCCGGCGATCAGTACGGCGACATGCGGGGCCGCGGCGCAGATCACCGCGCCGAGGGTGAAGACCCCCATGCCGCACATGAGGGTTCCCTTGCGGCCTCTGCGGTCGGCGAGCGCGCCGGCGGGCACCAACAGGCAAGCGAAGATGACGACATAGCCGTCCACGACCCACACCACGGCTTGGGCCGAGGGTCGCAGAGCGTCTCCCGACAAGTCGGGGATGGCCAGATTGACGGCGGAGACCATGCCGATCACCAGGGTCACGCACAGGCACATGGCCAGCGTGGTCAGGGCGGGCGGACGGTGGGGGAGTGGGGCCGGGCCCGGCGGCGGGTGCCGGGAGGCGGCATGCGGGGAATCGGCTGGCAGGGCGTGATCCAACAGGGCCTCCGTGGGCGGGAGTTGGGTGCGTCGCGCCTTCATGGGCGTGCTGACAGTGCGACTGACGCCACGTCACGTCAGCGTGTCTGCCAGGCTGGTGGCGCGCGCGAGCCGCTACAGCGGGGAACTCGTGGCGTGGCCCGCGTATCTGGTCGCTCGGTCGAGCGTGGCGTGCAGCGTCAGGCGATCCCCGCGCAGGTGCAGGAACTCGAGGTCGGCGGGGCGGCCGTCGGCGAGGCGGGTGAGGCGTTCGACGGCGAGGATCGCGCCCCCCGCCGGCATCTCCAGGACCGCGCAGGTCGCCGGATCGGCGACCGTGGCGTGGACGGACACCTCGGCCGAGCCGAGCGGCATGCCCGTCGCGGTCTCGATCAGGTCGAAGACGTCGTGGTTCTCCAGCGTGCGCGGTGTCTTCCCGGCGAGAGCCAGGAGAGCCTCGCCCACCTCGGGGATGAGGTAGGTGCAGTCCAGGGACAGCGGGATGCCGTCCACGCGGCGCAGCCGCTCCAGGTAGACGGCGGGGCTCCCTTCGGGCAGGTCCAGTCGGCGGGCGACCGTGAGGGGTGGCCGCAGGACGCGTGCTTCGCGCACCTCGTTGACGACGGTGCCGTGCCGCTGGAGCACCTCGGCGAGTCCCGACAGTTCGCCCAGTGGATGTTCGTAGGCGCGGCCGACGACGACCGTCCCCACGCCCCGGCGGCGTTCGACGAGGCCTTCGTCGCGCAGGAGGCCCAAGGCCTCGCGGACCGTGTTCCGTGAGGTGCCGAACTCGGCGATCAGGGCCCGCTCATCGGGCAGTACTCCACCGGGAAAGGCGCCGCGCATGACCTGCCTGCGCAGCACACTGGCCACGGTCCGGGCCCGGTCGGCCCGCGTCAGCGGCACGCCGGACCCGTCACCGCCGGGCTTCGGATCGCGCATGGCTCCCTCAAGGTGGCTGCGTGGGTGGCTGTCGCGGGCAAGAGGGCCCGCCGGACACCGACGCTAGGCGAGCCATGTTGCCGCGAAGTTACGCCACCCTACGTGACCTGCGGTGATGCGATGACCTGGGGGTTTGTGGGACGCGCTGACGGGTGTGCCACCACCTCGGGACGAGGTGAGGTCGTGGGCGAGGAGTGCCTCGCCGCAAAGGCCTACGTGACGCTTCGGCGTACGTAGTACGCGACCGCGCCGGCGGCCAGCACCGCGGCGCCGGCGACGACGGAGGAGAGCGGCAGGCTGAAGGCCAGGAGCAGGCAGCCGGTCAGGCCGAGGACAGGGACGGCGCGCGGCGGGCGGCCTTCGGTGGGTGTCAGGGTCCAGGCGGAGGCGTTGGCCACGGCGTAATAGGCGAGCACTCCGAAGGAGGAGAAGCCGATCGCGCCGCGCAGATCGGCGAAGGCGACCAGTGCCAACACGACTGCGCCCACGGCGAGTTGGGCCCGGTGGGGGACGTTGAAGCGAGGGTGGACCGCGGCCAGCGTGTGCGGCAGGTGGCGGTCGCGGGCCATCGCCAGTGTCGTACGCGAGATGCCGAGGATCAGGGCGAGCAGCGAGCCGAGCGCGGCGATGGCGCCGCCGATGCGCACCACGGGGACCAGGGCGGGTGCCCCCGCCGCGCGCACCGTGTCCGCGAGGGGCGCGGTCGCGTCGGCCAGGCCGCCGGGGCCGAGTACGGAGAGCGCGGCGGTGGCGACCGCCGCGTACACCGCCAGGGTGATGCCGAGGGCGAGGGGGATCGCGCGCGGGATGGTGCGCCGCGGGTCGCGGACCTCCTCGCCGAGCGTGGCGATGCGGGCGTACCCGGCGAACGCGAAGAACAGCAGCCCGGCGGCCTGCAGGACGCCGCCCACGCTCGCGTCGCTGCTCGACTCCAGGCGCGCGGCATCGGTTCGACCGCTGATGAGAGCGGCGGCCACGACGGCGGCAAGGACCGCAAGGACGACGGCGACGAGGGCGCGGGTCAGCCACGCCGCCTTCTGGACGCCGAGGCAGTTGACGGCGGTCAGGGCGATGACGGCGGCGATCGCCGCCGGGCGTTCGTGACCTGGCCAGGCGTACGCGCCCGCGGTGAGCGCCATGGCCGCGCAGGACGCGGTCTTGCCGACGACGAAGCCCCACCCCGCGAGATAGCCCCAGAAGTCACCGAGGCGTTCACGGCCGTAGACGTAGGTGCCGCCGGACGCGGGGTAGCGGGCGGCGAGCCGGGCCGACGAGGTGGCGTTGCAGTAGGCGACCACGGCCGCGACCGCGAGACCGACGAGGAGCCCGGAGCCCGCCGCGCCGGCGGCGGGGCCGAACGCGGCGAAGATCCCCGCGCCGATCATCGACCCCAGGCCGACGAACACCGCGTCGCTCACCCCGAGTCGCCGTTGCAGGCCAGGGCCGTTCGCGGCGGATGGGGTGCTCATCGATGGCTCCTCGGCAGCGGAACGCCTGGTTCACGCGTGGAGACGCTATCCGACATCGCCTCAACACTGCGCGAAGACATACCCCTTGGCGCCCTTGGGGCTCACGTCGCGGTCGCGCAGGGTGATGGACAGGCGGGGTCCCCAGGCGGCGCAGGCGCTGCGGTAGTCCTTGCGTGTGTACTCCACCGCGAAGACCTTGTCGTCGTAGGCATCGGCGAAGTCGCCGCACTCCTTGTACGCCGCGCACTCCTCGACGACGGCGAAGTCGAACCCGATGCGGCCGCGCTCAGGAAGGAGGCCCGTGGTGTTCTTCTGGGCGATGGCGAGGCCGCGGTCGTGGGCCCGGTCGGCGAGCAACTCGGCGAAGGCGGCGGCGTGTTCGGGCGTGAGGTGATCGTCGGAACGCTCGTAGGAGTCCAGGTTGTCGGGCTCGACCGCGTCGTACCCCGACTCCGCGCAACCGTCGATCCACGGCCCGACCACGTCCATCAGCCGGCCGCGCTTGCCGGGCGTGGAGATGTCCAGGAGCGGCTCGTCCCAGTCGTCGTCGACCACCAGGGAGCCGTCGTCGTCCTTCAGGAGCAGGTCAGGGTGCTTCTTCTTCCACCAGGTGACGGCGTCGCCCGGCTGGGCCTGGAAGGCGTTGACGTAACACACGTTGTACAGGCCCTTGGCCGGCTCGGCGGAGCGGTCGCGCGAGACCGCCTGCACGGCGTCTCCGGGCTGGTAGGGCCCGCCGAGCTGGTAGTCGAAGACGGCGTCGGGCTTCGGCGCACGTCCGGAGCTCGCCCGGTCCGGTGCCTCGGCATCCTTGCCGTCGTCGGTCGCGCAGGCGGCGGCCAGGAGGAGGGCGGCGGCGCAGGCGGCCAACCGGACCGGGCGCGAGTGGAACGGGTGGTTCAGGTGGTTCGGGTGGTTCGGGTGGTGCATCGACGGCTTTCGTTCGGGGCGACCTCGAAAGGAACGGCAGAGCTCAGTGCGCGATGGAGTCGATCAGTTCGCGCGCGCCCTGGCGCAGCAGCGTGACCGCCACGGACGTGCCCAGCGTCGCCGGGTCAAGGGGACCGGCCCACTCGTGGGCGTTCAGGACCGTCTTGCCGTCCGGGGTGAAGACCCGGGCGCGCAGCGAAAGGTCGCCGCCCCGCTCGCAGCGCGCGTACCCGGCGATGGGGGAGTTGCAGTGACCCTGAAGGACATGCAGGAACATGCGCTCGGCGGTGGCCTCCCGCCAGGCGTCGGGGTCACCGAGGCCCGACACGGCGTCGATGGTCTCCGTGTCGTCCTCGCGGCACTGCAGGGCAAGGATTCCCGCGCCGATAGGCGGGCACATCGTCTCCACCGACAGGACCTCGCTGATCACGTCCATACGGTCGATGCGCTCCAGGCCCGACACCGCGAGCAGCAGGGCGTCCGCATCACCGGCGGCCAGCTTCTCCATCCGGCGCCCGGCGTTCCCGCGCATCGGCACGCACTCCAACTCCGGGTGTGAGGCCGCGAGTTGGGCGATGCGGCGCACGGACGACGTGCCGATGCGGGTTCCCGCGGGCAGCTCGTCCAGAGTGAGACCGCCCGGGTGGATGAGCGCGTCACGGATGTCGTCCCGCTTGAGGAACGCCGCGAAGGTCGTGCCCGCCGGAAGCGGCCGGTCCGCCGGTACGTCCTTGACGCAGTGCACCGCGAGGTCGGCCTCACCCGCCAGCAGCGCCGCGTCGACCTCCTTGGTGAAAGCACCCTTGCCGCCGAGCTTCGCGAGGTCCCCCATCCAGCGGTCCCCGGAGGTCGTGACCGGTACGACCTCCGTACGGATCCCGGGGTGCAGGGCGGCGAGTTCGGCGCGTACGCGCTCCACCTGGGCCAGCGCCATGGGAGAGGAACGGGAGACGATGCGGATCAGCTCAGGAGCGGACATGCGCACCACGATAGGCGCTCACAACAGCGGTCTGTTAAAGGGCTGCTCGATACGGCAGGGGCCCGGCGGCGGTCGGTCCTGGCGTGCGCGACGCCCCGAGCCCTCATAGCGTGAGAAGCAGCCGGTCACCGTCCCGCCCCCGCGCAGGTCCCGGCGTCAGCCACCCGGGAGGTCCCATGTCAGCCGCCGCCGCTCATCAGCGGTCCCCGATCGTTCTCGAACGGATGGCTCCCACCCATCTGGCCGACGTCCTCGCCCTGGGGCGCGAGCTGTACGACACCTCGGTGAAGCCGTACACCTCCTGGTCGCTCTCGGCGATCGCCCGGCACCTGGACGCCGACGCCTCATCCTGCTGGGTCGCGCTCGACGGTGCCGCCCTGGCCGGGTTCGTCTGCGGCTCGATGGGATTCGACCAGCGTACGGACTGGGGAAACCTGGAGTGGATCGCCAGCGCCCCCGCCTACCAGGGCCAGGGCGTGGCCAGCCATCTGGTGCAGGCCTGCTGCGCCACGCTGACCGCCGCGGGCGCCACCGCCGTGGTGACCGACGTCGAGTCGCGCAACACCGCCTCCGCCGCGCTGATGCGGCGCAACGGCTTCGAGGAGAGCGTGTCGGTCACCCTCTTCGTGCGCGAGGCACCTGACTTCGTGCGCGAGGCACCTGACGCGGCGGTCTGATTCTCCGGGGTCTGCTATCCCGCACAGTCCTTGCCCGGCTCCAACGGCGGTGCTTCGACGCCCAGGTGGGACTTGCAGCGTGGCGTGTTCCCCGTGTCCTCGTGCCAGGAGGCGGGCCGCGGGCGGATGAAGACCGCCGCCGCTGCCGCCGCGAGGGCGAACAGGCCCGCGCAGCCCACGGCCGACTTGCCGAATGCCGAGTTCAGCGCGTCCGCGTTCGCGTACGCCGTGCCGGACAGGCCCACCGCCAGCGGCAGTGCGGCGACGACGAGCATCTGCGCCACCCGCGCCGCGCTGTTGTTGACGCCGCTCGCCAGACCCGCGCGCCCCGCGTCGACCGAGGCGAGGACGGTCGCCGTCAGCGGAGCCACGAACACGCTCATCCCGAGGCCAAGGACCACGACCGCGGGCAGGACCTCCGTGACGTACGCGGCGCCGGGCTCGATCCGCAGCATCAGGAGCGCACCGGCGGCCGCGATCAGCGGGCCCGCGACCAACGGCAACGTGGGGCCGACCCGCCGCGACAGATCCCCGGCCGCGGCCGAGAGCAGCAGCATCAGGACCGTGATCGGCAGCGTCGCCGTGCCCGCCTGCAGCGCGTCGTAGCCCAGCGTCGTCTGCAGCTGCACCGGCAGCATGAACAGCAGCCCGCCGATGGCCGCGTACAGGCACAGCGTCATGACGTTGGCCGCGCTGAACAGGCGGGAGCGGAAGAGGGAGAGCGGCAGCATCGGGTCGCGGCGCCGGTGCTCCACCACGACGAAGGCGACACCCGCCGCGATTCCGCCGAGCCCCGGCAGGAACGCCGCCGCCTTCGAGGAGTCGCCCGCGGCGCCGATCAGCGAGAAGCTGATGCCCGCGAGAAACAGTGCCGCAAGGCACGCCCCCGTCACGTCGAACGGCTTGTCCGCGGCGCCTTCGGCCCTGCTCTCCGGCACGTGACGCACCGCGAAGAGGACGAGCGCCGCCAGCGGCACATTGATCAGGAAGATCCACCGCCAGCCGGGACCGTCGATCAGCCAGCCGCCCAAAAACGGCCCGACCGCCCCCGCCACCCCGCCGAGCCCCGACCAGGCGCCCACCGCGCGTGCCTGGTCCCGCGGCCGGAACGACGTACGCACCAGGGCGAGCGACCCCGGCGTCAGGAGCGCGCCGCCGATGCCCTGCAACGCCCGCGCCGCGATGAGCATCCCCGCGTTCTGCGCGAGCCCGCAGAGCGCGGAGGCCAGGGCGAACCACACCACGCCGATGATCAGGGTGCGCCGCCGTCCGATGCGGTCGCCGAGCGCTCCGCCGAGCAGCAGCAGCGCCGAGAGCGTGAGCATGTAGGCGTTGACGACCCACTGCAGGGATGCGAGCGACGTGTCCAGGTCACGGCCGAGGGTGGGCAGGGCGACGTTCACCACTGTGCCGTCCAGCATCGCCATGCCCGACGCGAGCACGGCGCAGACCAGGACCCAGCGGCCCCGCGCCGAGGCCAGGGCGACATCCCCGCCGGCGCCCTCCGCCGCTGAAGCCTCGGATTCCGTTGCCATCGGCCCTCCGTCCGCCTTACCTGTGCACCGCGCCGCCGTCCGCGTCCGCCGAGCAACTCTCCATCACCGACTGGGCCTTGACGGCCGGCGAAGACTGTCTGACCACACCCGCGTCATGCGCGGCGACGCCCGCGGTGGCCATGCTCATCGCGGGGGCGAGGGGGGTGCAGACCGAGGCCGAGACCGGCGACGAGCAGCGGCGGTGCTCGTGCCGTCCGCCGTTCGGGTATGGGTGAGCTGAGACCGTGGATTTTGCGGACTGCCGCCGTCGAAGGGTTCCCGCGCGGGTGAGCGGTCCATCGGTGGCCTCCAGACGCCCCCGTCACGCGAGACACCCCCGTCACACCGTAGGCGCGCTGCTCTGAGGCCGCGACCGGGCCGCCCCGAGTGCGGCGGGGCGGCCCGGTCGCGAGGCCGTTCAGCTCTGCGGCTCGCTGATGTTGACCATCCAGGGGACGCCGAAGCGGTCCGTGCACATGCCGAAGATGTCGCCCCACATCTGCTTCTCCATCGGCACGGCCACCGAGCCGCCGGCGGACAGCTTCTCCCAGTAGCCGCGAAGCTCGGCCTCGTCGTCCCCACTGAGGCTCACCGAGAAGTTGTTGCCCGGGTTGTGGTCCATGCCCGGCGGGGTGTCGGCGCCCATCAGGGTGAAGCCGTTCGGTGCCTGGAGCATGCCGTGCATGATCTGGTCGGCTTCCGGAGTGCCCTGGTGGCCGGCCTCGCCGAAGGTGTTGAGCGCGAGATCGCCGCCGAAGATCTCCTTGTAGAACTGCAGGGCCTGTCGGGCGTCGCCGTCGAAGCTGAGGTACGGGTTGAGACGCGAGACCATGAAAACCTCCCGGAACGGGGTGGAACGGTCAGTTGCGCGGAGACTAGCGCGAGGCACTGACAACGGCCCGGCGAGCGGCGCGGGGAGGCGCGGGGCGGCGCACGCCGCGAAGACGCCGTGAGGAGTGCTCCTGGCCGGCAAACGGCGGAACTCGTCCAAAGCCTTGCCGGTGGCGAGGCAAGAAGCACTCCCCGGATGAAGCGGCGTGGTGGGTCTGTTCCGCGGACTGTGCGCGACCTATCCCGGGGGATGACCGGGTTGCCCGGCGGTTTCCAGGTCTTCCACCACAGAGGTGTAGAACAGGCCCTTCGCGAACTTCGCGCCGAGTTCATGTCCGCCCTCAGGACGCACAATCACCACAGACGTCTTGTACGTTCCCGATTTCATCCTCCGGGCGGTGTCGCCGTACAGGTCGATGGCGACCTCCAGCCGCACCTCTTGGTCGCCATCGACGACGTCGAAGCCGCGCAGGGCGCCCCGATCGGTCTCCGACAGATATGACTCGATGCTGTTCCGGACGGTGAGGAACTCGGCCACGTACTCGGCGTGGATCTCAGTCAGGGGCATTTGGTCTCCCGGCAAGAGCCTAGGGGGCACGCGTGATCTACAACACCGACCCCACGGTGTGCCTGCGCCACACCAGGGCGCTATGGGTGGGCATCCCCAAGTTGCCAGTGATCTGCCGAGCCCGCTGGCCCCGCCGCCCTTCCACATGCGCTGCCCAACGGCCGTCGACCGCTGCCGCATCGAGGTGCCGGAGCTGTGCACGCTTCCGGGAGACGGCCCTCGCCAGGTCTCATGCCATCTGGTCGCGGACGACGGCACGGCTCCGGACGCTGCCGCCGCACCGAGCCTCCGTACGATCCCCAGTACCCGCACCGCACGCTAGGAGCAGCACTCTTGTTCACGACTAGGCCGACCCTCCAAGGCACCTTCGGCATGGTGTCCTCCACCCACTGGCTCGCCTCGCAGTCCGCGATGGCCGTCCTGGAGGACGGCGGCAACGCGTACGACGCGGCGGTGGCCGCCGGCTTCGTCCTGCACGTCGTCGAGCCCCACCTCAACGGCCCGGCGGGCGAGGTGCCGATCATCCTGGCCCCCGCCGGCGGGGAGGTGCGGGTCCTGTGCGGGCAGGGCGGCGCGCCGGCCGGAGCGACCGTGGACCACTACCGCTCGCTCGGCCTCGAACTGGTGCCGGGCACCGGGCCGCTCGCCGCCGCCGTACCGGGCGCCTTCGACGCGTGGATGCTGCTCCTGCGCGATCACGGCACCAAGTCCCTCGCCGATGTCCTCAAGTACGCCATCGGGTACGCCGAGGACGGGCACGCTCCCGTGGAGCGCGTCGGGGAGACCGTCGAGACGGTGCGCGAACTCTTCGAGACCGAATGGCCGTCGTCGGCCGAGATCTACCTGCCGGACGGCCATGCCCCGCGCCCCGGCGAACTCCTGCGCAACCCCACGCTCGCCGCGACCTGGCGCCGCGTGATCCAGGAGGCGGGTACGGGATCGCGCGTCGAGCAGATCGATGCCGCGCGGAAGATCTGGAGCGAGGGGTTCATCGCCGATGCGCTGATACGTCAGGCGGGCCGCCCCACCATGGACACCAGCGGAAGCCGGCACACCGGAACACTGACGGCCGCGGACCTCGCCGGGTGGCAGGCGAGCTACGAAGCCCCCGCGACCTACGACTGGAACGGCTGGACGCTGTGCAAGGCGGGCGGCTGGAGCCAGGGCCCGGCGTTCCTGCAGCAGTTGGCCATGCTCCCCGCCACCCTCGCGGAACTGCCCGCGTACGGCTCCGCCGACTACGTCCACCTGCTGATCGAGGGCTGCAAGCTCGCCATGGCGGACCGCGAGGCCTGGTACGGCGACGCGGAGGGCGACGGGACGGTACCGGTCGCCGAGCTGCTGTCCGCGGCCTACAACGAGGAGCGGCGGACACTCATCGGGGAGAAGGCGTCGCACGACCTGCGGCCCGGAAGCCCCGGCGGACGCACCGCGAAGATCTCCGCCCACGCGAGCGCCGTGGCCGCGGGCGAGCCCGGCTTCGACGCGCTCGGCCTGCCGGGTGCGGGCGCCGGCGAGCCGACCGTGGCCAAGAGCAGTACCTCACCCGTGCCTGGCGAACCGGCGGTCTCGGCGGACGGCGCGACCCGCGGCGACACCTGTCACCTGGACATCGTCGACCGCTGGGGCAACATGGTCGCGGCCACGCCGAGCGGCGGCTGGCTGCAGTCCAACCCGGTCGTCCCCGAACTGGGCTTCCCGCTCGGCACCCGCCTCCAGATGGCCTGGCTGGAGGAGGGCCTGCCCAACTCCCTCACGCCGGGCCGCCGCCCGCGCACCACCCTGACCCCGTCCCTCGCACTCAAGGACGGCGTACCGGTGATGGCGTTCGGTACGCCCGGCGGAGACCAGCAGGACCAGTGGCAGGTCCACTTCTTCCTGGCGGTGGCGCTGCGCGATTCCGTACGCGGTGGACTCGACCTCCAGGGCGCCATCGACGCCCCCAACTGGCACAACGACAGCTTCCCCGGCTCCTTCTACCCGCGCGGCATGCGCCCGGGGAGCGTCACGGTCGAGTCCCGCATGGACGAGGCGGTCATCGAGGAGCTGCGGCGCAGGGGACACGACGTGACGGTCGGCGAGCCCTGGTCGGAGGGCCGCCTGTGCGCGGTGGCGCGGGACCCGCGGACCGGGGTGCTGTCGGCTGCGGCCAACCCGCGGGGGATGCAGGGTTACGCCGTGGGGCGGTAGAAGCCTCCGGAGAGCGCCCCGAAGGGGCGCGGGGAACTGCGCGAGGACGGACCAGAAGCCGCGGTCGGCAACGGCGCGAACTGGCAGACGCGGATCCGATGAGCCTCGTCTTCGGCCGGGTACGCGACATCGCGTACCCGGCCGAAGACGAGGCGTCAGGGCCGACCGCTCGTGCCCTGTCCGTCGAGCGACTCCTCCGAGGACCGCTCCGGATCCCGCGGGGAAGGCACGGCCACCGCGGCCGTGGCTTCCCTGCGGCGCGACACGGCGCCGCTGACCAGCGCGGCCACCGGCTGCGCGAAGCGTGCGGTCAGCGGGCCGACGATCACCAGGATCAGGACGTACGCCGTGGCCAGCGGGCCGAGCGACGGCTCGATGCCCGCGGTGACGGCGAGCCCCGCGATGACGATCGAGAACTCGCCGCGGGCCACAAGCGCGCCGCCCGCCCGCCACCGTCCCTTCACGGAGATCTTGGCGCGCCGGGCCGCCCAGTACCCCGTGGCGATCTTCGTGCACGCCGTCACGACGGCGAGCACGAGCGCGGGAAGCAGCACCGGCGGGATGCTCGCCGGATCGGTGTGCAGACCGAAGAAGACGAAGAAGACGGCGGCGAACAGGTCCCGCAGCGGCGCGAGGAGGCTGTGCGCGCCCTCGGCGACCTCACCGGACAGCGCGATGCCGACCAGGAACGCGCCCACGGCGGCGGAGACCTGGAGCTGCTGCGCGATCCCGGCGACCAGGATCGTCAGACCGAGGACGACCAGGAGCAGCTTCTCGGGGTCGTCGCTCGACACGAAGCGCGAGATGACGCGGCCGTAGCGCACGGCGAGGAACAGCACCAGACCGGCGGCCCCGAGCGCGATGCCCAGGGTGAGACTGCCCGCGGCCCAGCCGACACCGGCCAACAGGGCCGTGATGATGGGCAGATAGACGGCCATCGCCAGGTCTTCGAGGACCAGGATGCTGAGGATGACGGGCGTCTCGCGGTTGCCGAGGCGGCCCAGGTCGTTCAGGACCTTGGCGATGACGCCGGACGAGGAGATCCACGTGACGCCCGCGAGCACGACGGCGGCCACCGGACCCCAGCCCATCAGGAGCGCGGCGATCGCGCCCGGCACGGCGTTGAGCCCCATGTCGACGAGCCCGGCCGGGTACTGGGTCTTGAGATTGCTGACCAGATCGCTCGCGGTGTACTCGAGCCCCAGCATCAGCAACAGCAGGATGACGCCGATCTCGGCGCCGATCGCCACGAACTCCTCGCTGGCGCCCAGCGGAAGCAGCCCGCCCTCGCCGAACGCGAGCCCGGCAAGGAGATAGAGGGGGATGGGGGAGAAGCGGAACCGTCCGGCGAATCTGCCGAGCAGCCCGAGCGCGAGGATGATCGCGCCGAATTCGATCAGGAAGACAGCGGAGTGCACCGGATCACTCCCGCCCGAGTATCGCGGCGGCGCTCTCCACACCCTCGCGGGTGCCGATCACGATGAGTGTGTCCCCGCCGGCGATGCGGAAGTCCGGCGCGGGGGACGGAATGGCCTCGGCCCTGCGCAGCACGGCCACGATGGACGCGCCGGTCTCGGTGCGCATCTGGGTCTCGCCGAGCAACCGCCCGTTCCAGTGCGAGGTGCCGGCCACCTCGATGCGCTCGGCGACCAGACCGAGGTCCGTGGTGTGCAGGAGGTTCGGGCTGTGGTGCGAGGGCATCAGCGCGTCGATCAGCGCGTCCGCCTCACCCGAGCTCAGCCGCAGCGAGAGCGCGCACTCGTCGGGGTCGTCGGCCCGGTAGGCGCTGAGGGTGCGCGCGCCGTCCCGGTGCGCGACGACCGAGACCCTGCGGTGTTCTCGGGTGGTCAGGTCGTACCGGATTCCGATGCCTGGAAGTGGCGTCTGGCTGAGACGGGAAGCGGACACAGCTCATCCCCTAGTTGCTGCTGGGCGTCAATACGGCGTTAAGGTCACCCTATCGGCCCGTTCTTTGCCAGAACTTGGTGGTATAGGTCCCTGCTCCGGGTCCAGCGCAGACGTTCCCGCTCTAGGGCTGACGCTCCGCCAGTACCGTCTCGACGGAATCGGCTTCCGCGGGCGACTTGTCCTCGCGATAGCGCAGGACCCGGGCGAAGCGCAGCGTGACGCCGGCCGGATAGCGCGTGGACTTCTGCAGCCCGTCGTACGCGATCTCGACGACGAGCTCCGGCCGTACGGTCACGACGAAGCCGTCGTCGCTGACGGCGAGCTCACGCAGCCGTTCGGTCTGCCAGGCGAGCATCACGTCGGTCATGCCCTTGAAGGTCTTGCCCAGCATGGCGAACGTCCCGTCCTCGCGCCGGGCACCCAGGTGGAGGTTGGAGAGCTTGCCGGTCCGCCGCCCGTGCCCCCACTCGGCGGCCAGGACCACGAGGTCCAGGGTGTGCACCGGCTTGACCTTCAGCCAGCTCGCGCCGCGACGCCCGGCGATGTACGGCGCGTCCAGGGCCTTGAGCACCACGCCTTCGTGACCGCGGCGCAGCGTGTCGGCGAAGAACTCCTCCGCGGCGCCGAGTTCCGTCGCGTCGGCGGGGTCCGTGACGACGGTGCGCCGCACCCGCATCGGCTCTGGGACGAGTCGCGCCAGGTGGGTGTGCCGCTCGGCGAACGGCAGGTCGAGCAGATCCTGCCCTCCGGCGTACAGGACGTCGAAGAAGACGGGGGAGACGGGGAGTGCGGCGGCCGCGGTGGTGACGTCGACACGGGAGCCGACGCGTCCGGCGATCTCCTGGAAGGGGCGGGGTCTGCCGTCGCCGTCGAGTGCGATGACCTCACCGTCGAGGATGAAGGTCTCGCCCGCCAGTTCCCGTGCAGCCTCGGTGAGTTCGGGCAGGCGGTCGGTGATGTCGTCGAGGGTGCGGGTGTAGACGCGGACGTCGTCCCCGTCGCGGTGCACCTGGACGCGGATGCCGTCGAGCTTCTCCTCGACGGCACACGGCCCGCCCAGCTTGCCGACGCCTTCGGTGACGGAGCCGGCGCCGTGCGCGAGCATGGGAAGCACGGGCCGCCCCACGCTGAGCCGGAACTCGTCCACCGCGCCCGGCCCCCTCGCGAGCAGGGCCTCGGCGACCGGAGTCACCGCCCCCGCCAGCATCACCGCGCGGCGCACCGCGGCCGGCGGGGCCTCCGTGGCGCGGGCGAGGCCCTCCACGGCGATGGCGTCGAGCGCGCCCTGGCGCACCTCCCCGGTCAGCAGCCCGACGAGGAACCGCTGCTCTTCCCCGGTGGCCGCGCCCATCAGCTCCCGCACCAGCCGCCTGCGCTCGCCCTGTGACCCCTGCCCGGAGACGGCACCGATGGCTGTCAGGGCGCGGTCCGTGTCCTGGACGGTGAGGGTGGGCTCGGTGGCGGGCGGTGGCGACTCCTTCAGGAGGCTCCACCCGATACCCAGCCTCCCCTGCGGGAGGCGGCCGGCGAGGTAGGGAATGACGATGGGGGCGTCGGCCGGGGCGGCCGCGCGGAACAGATCGGCGAGGAGGGTGATCTTCTGCGACCGGGCGGGGGTGGTGGCCACGGCGGCGGATACGTGGGCCAGGCGGGCTAGGAGCATGCGGTTTCCTTTCCCCGGTCCCGGCCCGTCCCCAAACCGGGCAGGCACCCGCCTCCCTCAGGCGCGCGTGGCCCGTCTCCCTCAGGCGCGCGTGGCCCGCCGTCTGACCCCGTCCGGCGTCCCGGCCAGGTAGGAGTGGCGCAGATCACATTATTCATCCCGCGCAACGCGTAATAAACCACCGCGCTTCGGACTCGAACAGGCACGGAAGAAAGCAGTGCGAGCAGCGGCAGCTGCGCCGGAACAGGAGTCCGATCATGGCCGTCACCCTTGAGCAGCCCGCCCGCGCCCGCCTGATCACCCCCGAAGGGCGCGAGCGCCCGGTTCCCGTGACCCTGCGCTACGCGGCCGCCGACCCCCTGGCCGTCCAGATCGCCTTCCCTCCGGAGGCCTCCCTCGACGGCGCGGAAGTCACCTGGATCTTCGCCCGTCAGCTCCTCGCGGAGGGGCTGCGCGCCCCCGCGGGCGGCGGCGACGTCCACATCTGGCCGTGCGGGCGGGCGCGCACGGTTCTCGAGTTCCACGCGCCGCGGGGACTGGCCCTGGTGCAGTTCGACAGAGCCGTGCTGCGACGGTTCCTGCTCCGTACGTACGCCCTCGTGGCGGCGGGAGGCGAGGCCGCGGGCCTCGACCTGGACCTCGCCCGCCTGCTCGGCGGGGTCTGACCGGGTCCGGGGGCATCTGCGGTCACCCCTCCTGCCCCGGGACACCGTGGGCCTGGGCCTGGGCCGAACGCCGCCGCCGCGTCACCACCACCCCACCCGCCACCAGGGCGGCGGCCCCCGCGGCCAGGGAAAGGACCACCGTCCAGAACGAGCCGTCCGCGGCCGTCGAGTGGGCGGCGGACTCGGCGCCGGGCGTGGGACCCTGCGCCGTACCCCGCCTCTCGCTCTCGGGAATGAGCGAACCCACCGGCCTGACGTGCCCCGCCGCCTTGAAGCCCCAGTCGAGCAGCGCCCTGGTCTCCTCGTACACGCGGTAGCCGCCCTCGGCCTGAGGGTTCATCACCGACACGACGAGGGTGCGTCCGCCCCGCTGCGCCGCGCTGATCAGGGTGTTGCCCGCGTGGCTCGTGTAGCCGTTCTTGATGCCGAGCAGCCCGGGGTAGGGGGCGACGCCGTCGGCTCCGGTGAGGAGCCGATTGGTGTTCTGGATGGGGTAGGACCAGTTGCCGTGCGGGAACTTGGCGAGCGATGTCGAGCAGTAGCGGGCGAACTGCGGGTCCGCGAGCCCCGCCCGGCCGAACACCGCCAGGTCGTACGCCGACGACACCTGACCCGCCGCGTCATATCCGTCGGGAGAGACCACATGGGTGTCGTGGGCGCCCAACGCGCGGGCCTTGGAGCGCATCTGACTGACGGTCTCCTGCCAGCCGCCGTTGAGCTTCGCCAGCACGTGCACGGCGTCGTTCCCGGAGCTGAGGAAGACACCACGCCACAGGTCGGCGACGGTGTAGCTGCGCCCCGCCTCGACCCCCACGAGGCTGCTGCCGTCCCCGACCTCGGAGAGCTCACTCTGCGTGACCCGGTGGCGGGCGACGGCGTCCAGACGGGGCAGAGCCGTGAGAGCGAAGAGCGACTTCAGGGTGGAGGCGGGCGGCAGTTGGCGGTGCGCGTTGTGGGCGGCGAGCACTTCGCCCGAACGGGCGTCGGCCACCAGCCAGGACAGCGCCGAGACGTCGCGCGGCACGGCAGGGGCGCCGGAATTCGGCCGGACCTGGACGCCAGGACGGTCGAGGAGGTTCGAGGAGTAGGCAGGCCCCGGCTTGGGCGGCGTGGGCTCCTCGACGGCCACGGCGACGGGTGTGGGCAGGAGGACCAGAGCGGCTGCCGCGAGGGCCGCGGTGCGGACGGATGAGGAGCGCGGGAGGTACCTGATGACCATTCAGTCACCGTACGAGCGCCACCCGAAGACCGCAGGTCAGCTTGGTCCGGCTGGATGTACGGGGTGGTCGGCGGCCGGGTGTGCGCGGGACCTTCCGAACCCGGCCGTCCGCGCCCACACTGCTGGCAAGGACGGTGGAGGGGGCCCTGATGACCGCTCGACGGGGACGGCGCACGGCGGCGCGCAAGCGGCGCGGGACGACGTGGAAGCCGTGGGCGGTGTGCGGCGCCGTGCTGCTCCTGCAGTTGATGCTGATCTGGTCGCCGCTGCGGCCTTACGTGGCAGGTGTCTTGATCCTCGGCCTGCTCGGGTCCGTGCTGTGGTGGCTGTGGCGCACGGACCGGGTGGCCCGCGACCGTGATCGCGCCTGGCGGAAGGAGGACGCGGTCCGGGCGGGCCACCGGTCCCTGACACGGGCGGACGCGATGACCGGCACCGAGTTCGAGGAGATGGTCGCCGGGCTGTGCCGCAGGGACGGGTGCACCGACGTACGCAGGGTGGGCGGGGCGGGGGACAACGGCGTGGACGTGGCCGGGCGGCTCCCCGACAACCGCACCGTGATCATCCAATGCAAGCGGTACGCGCCGAGCCGCGCCGTCGCCGCACGCGACCTGCGCGATCTCCTGGGCTCCCGCGTGCACTTCGGGGCCGACGTGGCGATCTGTGTGACGACCGCGCGCTTCAGCCGCCCGGCGCACGCCTTCGCGGCGGAGCACGGCATCGCCACCCTGCACCGCGACCACATGGGTCTGTGGAACAGCGGGGCCACGCTCGGAGCGCTGCTCGGCGTCAGTGACGCGGGCCAGGGCGACGTACGGCATCGGGTGCGCTGGAAGAAGACGTACGGATGAGGCCGCGCACCAGGGGAGTCGGGGAGCCGGCCTGAGGCCCCTTGCCCCCCTAGGTGCGCCGTGCGCCCGGGTTACTTCGGAAGGTTCGCCTCGATCGCGGTGACGACCTCGGGAGCGTCCGGCTCGGTCTGCGGGGCGAAACGTGCCACCACGTCGCCGTCCGCACCGACGAGGAACTTCTCGAAGTTCCAGCGGATGTCGCCGGTGTGCCCCTCGGCGTCCGCCGTGTCCACGAGCTTTCGGTACAGCGCGTGCCGGTCGTCGCCGTTCACGTCGACCTTCTCCGTCATCGGGAAGGTCACGCCGTACGTCGCCGAACAGAACTCGGCGATCTCGTCCGACGTACCGGGCTCCTGGCCCATGAACTGGTTGCAGGGCACGCCGAGGACGGTGAACCCGCGGGGCGCGTACTTCTCGTGGAGGCGCTCGAGGCCCGCGTACTGCGGGGTGAGTCCGCACTTGGAGGCGACGTTGACGATCAGGACGGCCTTGCCGAGGTACTGGCCCAGGTTCGCCGGGCCGCCCTGGAGGGCGCCGAGCTCTGCATCTTCGTAGACAGACATGCTCCGGAGCCTACGCTCACGGGGCCGCGCCGATCACTACGGTCCCGTCCGGTTCAGGTGTCCGCGGGCGACCAGCTCCACCGTCGTGGCCACCGCGATCGCCTGGACCGCCATCAGGGCGATCAGCACGAACAGCTGCACCGCGCCCGCGAGGACCGGTGACGCGCCGCCCAGGAGCATGCCGACGAAGGCGCCGGGCAGCGTGACAAGGCCCACCGTGCGGGTCTGGTCGAGGCCGGGCAGCAGGGCGTCCGACGCGGCGGGGCGGATCACCTCCAGGCGGGCGTCCCTGGCCTGCAGTCCAAGGGCCAGGCCCGCCTCGAACTCGCCTCTGCGGGACCGGAGTTCGTCGAGAGCCCTGCGCCCGCCGAGTACCGTCGCGGTGAGCGCGCCGCCGATGAGGATGCCCGTCACGGGGATCATGGCGATGCCGTTCACCGGCAGCAGACCGGTCAGGGTCAGGCCCGCCACCACCGGGACGACGGGGCCCGCGATCGGCAGCGCCGCCCACCACCAGGTGCCGTTGGCGGTGACGCGGCGCCCCGCCGTACGCGCGGCGACCGCGAACATCAGGAGCAGGAAGGCGAAGAGCGCCGCGACGTGGTGGATGACCCAGCCGATCACCAGGGACACCACGCCCAGCTGCACGGCCGCCCGCGCCCCGGCCACGAGGATCTCCCGCGCCCTGCCGCGCGAACCGTCGGGGGAGAGGCGGAACACGGCGGCCGTCGCCGCCGCAGCGAGCACCAGGACGAAAAGCACCACACCGAGCGTCGCGTTGACCGGAAGCAGGGCCTGAGCGGCGAGATCGGGCACGCGCCCACCCTAGGCGGCGGCGCGCGGGCGCATCCCCGCGGATCAGGGAAGGAGCTCGAAACCGGTGATCGGAACTCGTGCGTCCGGGGTCGTCGCGAGCGGGCTCCGGATGTGAGGATGCGGGAGGAAAGACGCGATGCCGGACGAGTACGCAACGCCGGAAGAAAGAAGGGCTGACCTCATGGCGCAGCAGGTACAGGGCGTGATCGCGCGCGCGAAGGGCGAGCCGGTACGGATCGAGACGATCGTCGTGCCGGACCCGGGGCCCGGGGAAGCCGTGGTGAAGGTGCAGGCCTGCGGGGTCTGTCATACCGACCTGCACTACCGCGAGGGCGGCATCAACGACGACTTCCCCTTCCTCCTCGGCCACGAGGCGGCGGGCGTCGTGGAGTCGGTCGGCGACGGTGTCACGGAGGTCGCGCCCGGCGACTTCGTGATCCTCAACTGGCGTGCGGTGTGCGGCCAGTGCCGCGCCTGCCTGCGCGGCCGCCCCCAGTACTGCTTCGCCACGCACAACGCGAAGCAGAAGATGACCCTCACGGACGGCACGGAGCTCTCGCCCGCGCTCGGCATCGGCGCTTTCGCGGAGAAGACCCTCGTCGCCGCAGGGCAGTGCACCAAGGTCGACCCCGCCGCGTCGCCCGCCGCGGCCGGACTCCTCGGCTGCGGGGTCATGGCCGGTATCGGCGCCGCCATCAACACCGGCAACGTCGGGCGCGGCGACTCGGTCGCCGTCATCGGCTGCGGCGGCGTCGGCAACGCGGCTGTCGTGGGCGCGCGGCTCGCCGGAGCCGCGAAGATCATCGCCGTCGACATCGACGACAAGAAGCTCGAGACGGCGAAGAGCCTCGGCGCCACGCACACCGTCAACTCCCGTTCGGCGGACCCGGTCGAGGCAATCCGTGAGCTGACCGACGGGAACGGCGCCGACGTCGTCATCGAGGCGGTCGGCCGCCCGGAGACCTATGAACAGGCCTTCTACGCCCGCGACTTGGCGGGCACGGTCGTCCTGGTCGGCGTGCCGACACCGGAGATGCGCATCGATCTGCCGCTGCTCGACGTCTTCGGGCGCGGCGGCGCGCTGAAGTCGAGCTGGTACGGGGACTGTCTGCCCTCACGCGACTTCCCGATGCTCATCGACCTCTACCAGCAGGGGCGACTCGACCTGGACGCGTTCGTCACGGAGACCATCGCCCTGGAAGACGTGGAAAAGGCCTTCGAGCGCATGCACCATGGGGACGTCCTGCGTTCGGTGGTGGTCCTCTGATGGCGGCGCGCATCGACCACTTGGTCACATCGGGCACGTTCTCCCTCGACGGAGGCACCTGGGACGTCGACAACAACGTGTGGATCGTGGGGGACGACAGTGAGGTCGTCGTCATCGACGCGGCCCACGACGCGGACGCCATCGCGGCGGCCGTCGGCGAGCGCCGCGTCGTCGCGATCGTGTGCACGCACGCCCACGACGACCACATCGACGCCGCCCCGGCGCTCGCGGCCCGCACCGGCGCGCCGATCCTGCTCCACCCCGCCGACGCGGAGCTGTGGAAGCAGACCCACCCCGACCGCGCCCCCGACGGCGAGCTGGCGGACGGGCAGGAGATCGTGGTGGCGGGCGTGACGTTGAAGGTCCTGCACACCCCGGGCCACTGCCTGGGCGCCGTCAGTCTCCATGTGCCCGCCCTGGGCACCGTCTTCACCGGCGACACGCTCTTCGCGGGCGGTCCTGGAGCGACGGGCCGGTCGTTCAGCGACTTCCCGACCATCATCGAATCGATCAGGGACCGTCTCCTGACCCTGCCGTCGGGGACGGCGGTGCGGACCGGGCACGGCGACAGCACGAGCGTGGCCGAGGAGGCGCCGCACCTGGAGGAGTGGATCGCCCGCGGCCACTGACCGCACCAAATGACGTACGCGACCGGGGCTCTGCCCGGCGCTCCCGACCGGCCCCGCGTGGTTCACCGCGCGGGGCCTTTCGCGTACTGGCCCTGTTCCGCGATCTCCGATAAGTTAGGCAAGGCTTACCTAATGGAGGTTGAAGGATGGGTGTCCGTCACGCCAGCACGACCGTGCCCACTGCAGCGGCACGCGCTCGCTCACTGCTCACCACCGCGTGGTCCTGCGCGGTGACCACGGAGATCGGCAAAGATGAACTCGTCGGCGCGCACAGCGTCACGCCGGAGGGCATCCTCCTGCTGACCCCGCCCCCCGACAGCGCGCTGGCCACCGCGATGATCTGCGCGCCCCGCGGCGAACCGTCCACCCTCGTGGAGTTCGCCGACGTCGCCCCCGTACCCGTCAGGGACCGGATCCGGGCCCGGCTCTGGCTCTCCGGGTCGTTGGTACCCGACGGGGAGGGGTTCATCTTCGCGCCGACATGTGCCGTGCTGCACGACTCCGCCGGGGGCCGCGTCGGCATCGACCTCGACGAACTCGCCCTGGCCGCGCCCGATCCGCTGGCCGAGGCCGAGGCGCGCCTGCTCACCCATCTCGCCGACGCGCACGAGGACGCCGTCGAGCAGCTGACCCGGCTCGTGTGCGCGGACAGCCTGCACGGCGTGGTCCGGGTGCGCCCGGTCGCCATCGACCGTTACGCGCTCACGCTGCGCCTGGAGAAGGCTCGCAGCCAGGCGGACGTCCGGCTCGACTTCGACGAGCCCGTCGAGGACGTCGCCCAGGTGACCGAACGCATGCACATCCTGCTCACGAAGGCCCGGCACCTGCGCCGCCCCCTACTGCGCCCCACGCCCCCCGACGCCTGAATTCGCCGACTTCATGGACCGCAGCGCGAGCACGAGTACACCGATGTCATCGAGAAAGACCGGGTCCGGCAGCAGATCCGCCGGCAGGACGAGATAGGCGACAGCGCCCCAGAACACCCACTGGCGCTCGACCGGCAGTCCCGCCGCACGCAACGTGCGGCGCGTGCGCACCAGGCGTACGAGCACCGCGACCGCGACCGCGAGCGTCGCGGCCACCACGACCGCGCCGGCCACAAGGAGGACCGTGACTTCCGTGCTCATCAGACCCTGACCTCCGTCCTGCGACGTACTGCGACGTTGCGACGTACTGAGACATACCGCGCCATACTGCGACGTCCTGCGCGGGCACTCGGCCCAGGCTATGGGTACCCGCGGGACGCCGCGCGAACATCCCGCCCCGCCCTCGTACGACAGACGTCCCGCTCTCCCGCGACGGACTTTCTGCCCTCTCATGACGGACGATGGAGGCCGGCACCACCTCCGGCACCTCCAACTCCACTGCGGGAAGGCAGAGATGAGCCAGACGCTGATCTTGGCAGGGCGGGTTCTGACCGGGCCGCGTGGCCAGTGCGTCACAGACGGAGCCGTACTGACGGAGGGCGCCGGCATCGTCGCCGCGGGTGCCCGGGCCGAGGTCGAGCCCTTGGCGCACGGCGTGTCGCGGCAGTACGCACTGCCCGACGCCACGGTGTTGCCCGGCCTCATCGACGCACATGTCCACCTGGTCTTCGACGCGAGCAAGGACCCCGTCGCGGTCCTGGACGCGCACAGCGACACCACCCTCATGGCGGCCATGGAGGAGAGGGCGCTGCAGTTCCTGCGCAGCGGCGTCACCACGGTGCGCGATCTGGGTGACCGGGGCCGTCTCACGCTGCGGCTGCGCGAGGAGATCGCCGCGTCCCGGGTGCCCGGCCCGCGGATCGTCGCCGCCACGACGCCGCTGACCACGAAAGGCGGCCACTGCTGGTTCCTGGGCGGTGAGGTCGAGGGCGAGAGCGAGATCCGCGCCCTGGTCCGGCGCAATGCCGAGCTCGGCGCGGACGTCATCAAGGTCATGGCCACCGGAGGCGGCCTCACCCGGGGCGGCCCGGCCACCTGGCAGGCCCAGTTCGACGCCCCCGAGCTCCGCCTGATCGTGCGTGAGGCGCACCGGGCGGGGCTGCCGGTCGCCGCCCACGGACACGGCACCGCGGGGATCGTGGCGGCCGTGATGGCGGGTGTCGACACCATCGAGCACTGCACCTGGATGACGCGCAAGGGCCTCGGCCTGCGCGAGGACGTCCTGGACGCCATCATCGCCAAGGGCATCCGGATCTGCCCCACCGTCAGCCCCAACTGGCGGATGCTGCCCATGTTCTTCGGCGCCGAACGGGCCGAGGCGATGTTCGACCAGGTGCGCACGATGGCGGAGCGCGGCGCGCGGCTCATCGCCGGGACGGACGCGGGCGTCCAGCGTGCGGGCTGTGACGGCCTGGCCCAGAGTCTCGGCTTCTACCAGCACCTGGGCATCGAACCCGACCGCGTCATCGACATGGCGACCACGGAGGCAGCCGACGCCCTGGGCATCGCCGACCAGGTCGGACGCCTGGCCGCGGGCTACCGGGCCGACCTGATCGCGGTGCACGGTGATCCGCTCAGGGATGTGGCCGCCCTGGGCGACGTACGGCTGATCATGGCGAACGGCAAGATGGTGGACCATGAGTGAGACGCCCGTACATTCCGCGCGGCCCGACCCGGCCAACCCCGACCCGGCGAACCCCGACCCGGCCAACCCCGTTCCCGCTGAGCCCGTTCAGGCGCTGATCGTCGTCGACATGCAGTCCGCCTTCGTCACCGGTGACGGCGCCGTGCCGGAAGCGGCCCTCGTCCTCGACCGTACGACCGACCTGATCACCCGGGCCCGCGCCGCGGGCGCCCTGGTGATCCAGCTCCAGAACGACGGCGAGCCGGGTGCCGTCGACGAACCCGGCACGCCCGGCTGGGAGATCCACCTCCCCGCGGACGCCGACCGGGGCGAGAAGGTCCTGCGCAAGACCGTCGACGACGGCTTCGAGGAGACCGGGCTCGCAGACCTGCTCGCCCAAGCCGGCGTGCGCGATCTCGCCTTCTGCGGGGTGCAGTCCGAGATGTGCGTGATGGCGACCGCCCGTACGGCCCTGGAGCTGGACTTCCGCGTCATCCTGCCGCACGACGCGCACGCGACGTACGACATCCCGGCCGCCGAAGGCATCAGCGACCTGGTCCCGGCGGCGATGGTGTCCCGGGTGGCGGAGTGGGCCCTCGGCGACGAGGTCGAGATCGTCGCGAGGGCCCGGGACGTCGAGTTCACGAAGCCGTAGTGGACGGGGGACGCAGATCGAAGACGCCGTACCCGAATCCCCGCGCCGTGACGACGCCGCCCCCGACCTCCACGCCATCCGACTCCAGCGCCCGCGGGTCCTCGCCCGCGGCGTCCGTGGCGAACGTCGCCGGTTCGCTGCGGGGGTTGATCACCACGAGATGGCGGCCGCCCCTGACGTACACGAACGGATAGCCGCTGTGCAGCACCTCCACCGAACCGCCGGGACCCAGCTCCGGCGTGGCCTTGCGCAGGGCGATCAGGCGGCGCACGAGGTGCAGCAGAGAGGTCTCGTCGGCCATCTGGGCGGCCACGTCGGGGCGCCGCGGGTCGGGGTCGACGGGCAGGTACAGGCGGTCGGCCGTGGCCGTGGAGAAACCGGCGTTCACGCTGTCGTCCCACTGCATGGGGGTGCGTGAGCCCGCTCGGTTGTAGCGCGGACCGAGCACGCTGCCCTCGGTATCGGGCAGGCCCGGGATGTAACGCATGCCGATCTCGTCGCCGTAGTAGACCGCGGGGAGCGTGGGCCAGGTGAGCTGGAAGGCGAACGCCGCCGGGAGCTGCTCGGCGGTACGCGGGCCGCAGTTGAGGCGGGAGAAGTCGTGGTTGGAGGTCGGCAGCGCGACGTGCCCAGCGTCCCCGACGGCCTCACGGGCCGCCTGCCAGGCCTCGACGAACGTACGGGGCGAGCCCTTGCCGCTGGGGTCGAAGAAGCAGTCGACGGGGTCCCACGCCTCGTCGTCGGTGCCCTCGCCGTTGTTCCACAGGGAACGCAGCGGCCCGCCGTTGGTGGGGCCGCCGAACTGGAGGAAGAAGTCGGCGTGGAACCCCGCGGGCACGGACACCGCCGGATCACCCCACTCCGAGAGCAGCACCGCTTCCGGGTGGGTCGCGTCCAGCCAGCCGCGCAGCTCGGTCCACACCCGGGCCGTCGCGCTGCGGTCCGGGTCGTCCTTGACGAGGGAGTGCGCCATGTCCACGCGGAAACCCGCGAGGCCGAGCCGCAACCAGTGGCCCATGATGTCGCGCAGCGCGGCCCGGTTGGCGCGCGGACCCTCGGCGTCGACGGTCTGCCGCCACGGCTCGGCCGGATTCCCGCGTGCGTAACCGAAGTTGAGGGCGGGCTGCGAGTCGAAGAAGTTCGGCAGATACGCGCCGGGGCGGCTCCCCGGGGACCGCACGAAGCCGTCGGGGCAGCCCTCGGAAGCCCAGATGTACCGATGGTCGTCGGGGTCACCGGCCGCTGCGGTGAACCACGGATGCCGGTCGGAGGTGTGCCCGGCCACCAGATCGAGCAGGACGCGGATGCCGCGCCGCCCCGCCTCCTCCACCAGCGCGGCCAGGTCGTCGTTGGTGCCGTAACGGGGCGCGACGGAAAGGTAGTCCGAGACGTCGTACCCGGCGTCGCGGAACGGCGAGGCGAAACAGGGGTTGATCCAGACGGCGTTGACACCCAGCCAGGCCAGGTGGTCCAGGTGGTCGGTGATGCCGTTGAAGTCACCGATGCCGTCGCCGTCGGAGTCGGCGAAGGACTGCGGATAGATCTGGTAGAAGACGGCCTCGGAGAGCCAGGCGGGGGCGGGGCGGAACGAAGTCATGGAACCTCTCTACAACGGCAGCGCGCACACCGCGACCGGAGCGGCGAACGGCGTTCCGGCCAGGCGTAGTTGGCCGCTCTCACCGACGTGGAACACGCTCACCGAACTGGACTTCTGATGGGCCGCGAACAGCAACCGCTGGGACGGTGAGAAGGCGATGTGCCGGGGGAAGTCCCCGCCCGCCGGCACCGTGTCGAGCAGCCGCAGCCGGGCGCCGCCCGCTTCGATCGCGTACCGCGTGAGGCTGTTGTGCCCGCGGTTGGCGAGGAAGGCGAAGGTGCCCTCGCGTGTGACGAGCAACTGCGCCGGATAGCTGGTGCCTTCACCCGTCCCGGTGGGCTGCGGCGCACCGGGGGTCAGCCGCCCGCTCGCGGGGTCGTAGGCGCAGACGACGACGGTGTTGTCGACCTCGTTGGCCAGATAGGCGTAGCGCCCCGAGGGGTGGAAGGTGAGGTGGCGCGGCCCGGCGCCCGGCCGCAGGGCGGCGTAGGAGACCTGGGTGAGCTTTCCCTTCTTCGCGTCGAGGCGGTAGCTGTAGACCGTGTCGTTGCCCAGGTCGACGGCGAGGACGTGCCCGCCGTCCGGGCTCGTCACGATCTGGTGGGCGTGCGGCCCGTCCTGTCCCGGGCCGGGCGGCGGGCTGGAATGGGTGACCACATCACTCAACACCCCCAGCGCGCCCGAGGGTTGGACCGGATGGACGGCCACGCTCCCGGAGAGATAGTTCGCGCTGAGCAGCCAGCGTCCGCTCGGGTGCACGGAAAGCTGACAGGGCCCGGCACCGCCGGTGCCACGCGCACCCAGCACCTCGGGCCCCGAGGGGGAGAGCGCGATCGCGGTCACGGCGCCCTGCTCCTGCTCGTTGACCGCGTAGAGCGTCCGGCCCGAGGGATGGACGCAGAGGTAGGAGGGGTCGGGTACGCCGGTCAGGGTTCCGGTGCCGGTGATGTGCCCCGTCGCTTCGTCGTACGTGGCGAGTCCGATGCCGGCGCCGCCGCCGGGCTTGGTCGTGTAGGTGCCGAGGAAGAGCGGGCGCGTGCGGAACGGGGATCTTCCCGGCGGTGCGGCGGACGCGGCCGGTACGGACGCGGCGACGGCAGTGGCGGCGAGCGCTCCGATGAAACCCCGCCGCCCCCAGCCATCCGCCGTGCGCTGCCCGTAGTGCTCACCGGTCATGCCAGCCTCCATGTCCGCACGTCACGCGTCGGTGGTGACGCATGTGGCAGACACAGTGGTCTCCGAGAACCCCCAAGGACAAGAGGCACCACCAGAGTTGCGTACCGTGCAACGCCGAGTCGCGTGTTTCAGGCGGGTGGGGCGGGCCCCGTAGGGCTGGTGGTGACCGTTGCTCCCGTGCTTCTCCTGCTGCGCCCGACCCAGGACTCGGTTCGGGCGGCGAGGGTGGTGAGCAGCAGGTTCAGCGCGATGAAGAGCAGGGCGACGACGGTGAAGGAGGCAATGGTGTTGGCGCCGTAGTTCGCGGAGATCAGACGGACCTGGTGGAGCAGTTCGTCGAACGCCAGCATCTCGCCGCCGAGCGCGGTGTCCTTGACGATGACCACCAGTTGGGTGGTGAGGGCGGGCAGCATCGCGGTGACCGCCTGGGGCAGCAGCACGGATGCCATGATCTGGCCCTTGCGCATCCCGATCGCGCGAGCGGCGTCACTCTGCCCCCGCGGCAGGGCGATGATCCCGGCGCGCACGATCTCGGCGAGCACGGCGGCGTTGAAGACGACGAGGCCCGTCACGACCGAGTACAGGGGGCGCATCTGCGGGGTGACATCGCTGAAGCGCGCGTACACCTCGTTCGCCAGGAGCATCAGCATCAGCACAGGGACGGCCCGGCAGCAGTCGATCAGTGTGCCGACGGACCGGCGGAGCACCGCGTGCTCGGAGAGCCGCGCGATGCCGAGAAGTGCGCCCAGCGGCAGGGCGAGGACAAGGGCGAGGGCGGCGGCCTGGACGGTGTGCAGCAGGCCGGGCAGCAGGAACTCGGTCCACACCCGGGAGTCCTCGACGAAGGGGTTCCACTTCTCGGCGGCCAGTTGGTTCTTGTCGCCCAGCAGCTTCAGGACCCACAGGGCAGCGGCGGCGACTGCCAGGAGGAAGAGCAGGGAGCACAGCAGGTTGCGGCGTCTCGCGCGCGGACCGGGGGCGTCGTACAGGACGGAGAGAGCCTTCATCGCCGGACCGCCACTCTGGTGCTGACCCACCCGAGGAGGATTCCGGTGGGCAGGGTGATGCAGACGAAACCGAAGGCGAAGACCGCGAAGACGGCGAAGATGGCGTGGCTTTCGTTCTCCATCATCTCCTTCATCAGCAGGGCGGCCTCGCTGACCCCGATGGCGGCGGCCGTCGTGGTGTTCTTGGTCAGCGACATCAGTACGGTGCCCAGCGGGTTCACCACGGCGCGGAACGCCTGGGGCAGGACGACGTGGCGCAGCACCTGGGGGAAGGTCAGGCCCAGTGAGCGGGCCGCCTCGGCCTCGCCGACCGGCACGCTGTTGATGCCGGAGCGCAGCGATTCGCAGACGAAGGTGGCGGTGTAGGCGGACAACCCCAGCACCGCGAGACGGAACCCGGTCTCCTTCGCCGTGCCGCCGCCGAGCGTCGCGCCCATCGTCTGGTGCAGGGCGAGCGAGGTGGCGACGATGATGACGGTCAGGGGCGTGTTGCGTACGACGTGGACGTACAAGGCGGCGAATCCGCGCAGCAGAGGAACCGGGCTGACCCGCAGACCGGCGAGGAGCGTGCCCCAGGTCAGGGCCCCGGCCGCCGCGTACAGCGCCAGTTGGATGGTCACCCAGAAGGCGCCGAACAGGTCGTAGCGCTGGAGGTCGAGGAACTGGAGGCCGAGGAAGTCGGGCAGCAGCGCGGCGGTCTCGGGGGCGGACGTGCCGGACGGTGGGCGGCCGACCACGGCTGCTCAGCCGGTCTCGGTGATCTTCGGAGCCTGTTCGTGGTCGAAGCGGGCGGGGCCGAAGTGCTTGCGTACCGCCCGGTCCCAGGACCCGTCGGTGACCATCTTCCGCAGCGCCTTGTTGACCTTGTTCCGCAGCGCGGTGTCGGACTTGGCCACGCCGATGCCGTACCGCTCGTCGCTGAGCCTGAGGCCGACGAGCTTGAACTTGCCGCGGTGCGCGCGTTGCGCGGCGAACCCGGCAAGGATCGCGTCGTCGTTGGTGAGCGCGTCGACGACCTTGTTCTCCAGGCCGGTCAGGCATTCCGTGGGTGAACTGAACTCCTGGAGGTCGGCCTTGGGGGCAAGCTCGTCCTTCACGTTCTGCGCGGACGTGGACCCGGTGACCGAGCAGAGCTTTCTGGAGTTCAGGTCATCGGCGCCCTTGATGGAGGTGTCGTCGGCGCGGACCAGCAGGTCCTGGTGGGCGAGGAAGTACGGTCCGGCGAAGGAGACTTTCCGCTTGCGCTCGTCGGTGATCGAGTAGCTCGCGACCACCAGGTCGACGTCCCCGCGCACCAACAGGTTCTCGCGCTCGGCCGGGACCGTCGCCTTCCAGGTGATCCGGTCCTTCGAAACGCCCAACTGCCCGGCGACGTAGGTGGCGACGTCGATGTCAAGCCCTCGGTACGTGCCGTCGGGCCCTCGCAGACCGATGCCGGGGAGGTCGTCGCGGACCGCGATGGTCAGCTGGTCTCCGTCCTTGGCGCCGCCCGACCCACCACAGCCCACGGCGCCGGTCAGCACCAGAGCTACCAAGGCCGCGGCCCCCCTGCAACGCCTCATCCGGTCTTCCCCTCGCAGTGCGGGCCTGCTCGTCGATCTCGGTCGCACACCCCGTAGACCAGCCAACGTCCCACACGTGCACTGCCGCCACAACGACGCGATCCGGACATCTGCCTCGGATCGAACGGCAGGGCGAGTGCCCGGTTTGCGCGGCCCGCCGCAGACCCCTGACCTTCGGCGCGACCTCCAGCCACGGCCCGACGGCTTGCGGCTCCGCGCTCGCTCTGCGGGCCGTCGACCTCCGTGTCCGTGGCTCGATCGGCGTGACCACCGGCGGGGCCGCGGCCGTCCGTCCGACGGCGCGCCGCACGGTTGGTGTCGCGGACAGCGCGTCAAATACGGAGAGTAACTACGGTAGATGGGCCGTGAATATGCGCCGCACGGTGGCCGAGGATGTCACCCGGAGGTATGAACTAGCCCTGAGCGGGCAAGATGTAGATGCCATTCGCGGTGCCGCCCCAGACCCCGGCGGCGTCGGGCGCCGGCCTGAGGGCCTCGCCGCTCGCGTTGTCGTAACTCTTCGTATGCGGGGTGTAGGAATTGGGGGGTGGACCATGGGCACGCCCGACCCGGGCTTCGGACTGCACCACCGTGTGGTGGACGAATCGATCATTCTGACATTCCGCGGTGAACTGGACGCCTGGGCGGATCTGGAACTCTCGCCGCGCATAGCCGAGTTACTGGATCGGCCGGGCGCGGACGTGGTGGTGGACCTGCGGCAGGTGACCTTCCTGGACGCCGGTGGCCTGCGGCTTCTCGTGCGCATCAAAGGCCGGACCATCGCGAAGCGCCGCACCCTGCGGCTGATCCGCAGCAGCCCGCGCGTCTGGCGGGTCCTGCGGATCACCCGGCTCGACCGCAGCTTCACCGTCCTGGACAGCATGCCCGCCGCCCTGGACGCACCCGAGGCCCGCGAGGGAAACCTGAACAGGCCGGCCTAGGGGCGCAGTAGCCCACGCTCGTACGCCTTGGCCAGTCGCTGGGGGACGAGGTGGGCCGAGCCGTCGACCGTGACCGGCGCGAGCTGCGGGGTGGCCGCCTTCCACTGGGCGCGGCGGTGGCGTGTGTTGCTGCGGGACATTTTCCGCTTGGGTACGGCCATGGTCTCTGGATCCTTTCTCGGCAGTGCGTCGACGAGGCTATATGAAAATGGTTCCCATTTCGAATCAGCTGCCGTGTCGAAGGTACGGCCACCGGCTTCGGCGAGGAGCAGACGTTCGCGCCGGAGGGCTGGCGCCCCGGTGCTGTTCGCGACGAACATCGCCGACCTGGACACAGGCGGGCCGGCAAGGCGCGCGAGCGGCGCGTCCCGCAGTGGGCCCCCGGAACCGGGTCGTCGGCACCCACGGCGGCTCCACCTTCGCCGTCTCCCTGCGGATGCTGGGCCCCGGCCTCGGCACCGTGTTCCTCTTCCAGCTCACCGCCATCTGGAACAACTTCTTCCTGCCCATGGTGATGCTTTCGGACGAGAAGCTGTACCCGGTCAGCCTCGGCCTCTACACCTGGAACAACTCGGCGACCGTCTCGCCCCCTGATCCTCGCCTTCATACTGCTGCAGCGCTTCTGGAAGTCGGGACTCACCGCGGGCTCGGTCAAGTGAGCCATGCGGGCCACGTGATCCCTGCGGACCACGTAAACCATGTGAACCACGTGAACCATGTGAAAGGGAATGTGCTGATGAACGGCAGCCGCCGGCCGCGTGCCGCGCTCGCCATGGCCCGGGACGCGGCGAAGGCCGTGCTCGGACCCGACGCCCTTGCCGCGCTCGGCCGGGTCTGCGATCTGGTGCCGGACACGGTCCTGGACGACTTCACCACGGAGCGGGCGCGCGCTGTGCTCCGTGACGTGGAGGTCCTGGTCACCGGCTGGGGCTGTCCGCCACTCGACGCCGCCGCGCTCGCGGCCGCGCCCCGGCTGAGGGCCGTCGTGCACACTGCCGGGTCGGTTCGCGGCCACATCACTCCGGAGTGCTGGGGCCGCGGCATCGAGGTGTCGTCGGCCGCCGCGGCCAACGCCCTGCCCGTCGCCGAGTACACCGTCGCCATGATCCTGCTCAGCGGCAAACAAGTCATCGAGCGGGCACGGGAGTTCAAGGCCGTCCGGCGCCGCGACGAATGGCTCGGCCTGTCGCACGGCGTCGGCAACTACGGCCGAACGGTCGGCGTCCTCTCCGCCTCGATGATCGGCCGCCGCGTCATCGAACTCCTCCGCCCCTACGACCTCCGGGTGCTGCTGCACGACCCGTACGTCACCGCCGAGGACGCCCACACCCTCGGCGTACGGCCGGTCGGCATCGGTGAGTTGTTCGCGAGCAGCGATGTCGTCAGCGTCCACACGCCCCTCCTTGCCGCCACCCGCGGCATGGTCGGCCGTGAGCTGATCGCCGCGATGCGCCACCACGCGGTGCTCATCAACACGGCCCGCGGCGCCGTCCTCGACCAGGACGCCCTCACCGAAGCCGCCCGCGCCGGCCGCGTCCGCGCGATCCTCGACGTCACCGACCCCGAAGTCCTGCCCCCGGAGCACCCGTTGTGG
The DNA here is from genome assembly GCF_040730185.1 of Streptomyces sp. Je 1-332. Lineage (NCBI taxonomy): Bacteria > Bacillati > Actinomycetota > Actinomycetes > Kitasatosporales > Streptomycetaceae > Streptomyces > Streptomyces sp. Je 1-332. Next base: position 683,458 of record NZ_CP160402.1, on the reverse strand, counting down.
GAGTGCGACAACGTCATGATCACCCCACACCTCGCCGGCTCACAGGGGAACGAGTGGGGCCGCCTCGCCGATCTCGCCGTCAGCGAGCTCGACCGCTGGGCCGCGGGCGACGGTTTCGCCCATGCCGTACGACGCGAAAGGCTGGCCTACCTCGCATGAGCATCCCCGGACTGCCCGAAGAAGCCCGGGAGTTGAGCACCCAGACCGGTTACACGCGCGAGCACTGGGAGGCAGCCGCCGACGGCCTTCCGCCTGGAAGTGGGCCACCCCGCATGGCGCCCTGCTCGACCTGCCGGGCCGGCCCTCCGCGTCCGGCGTGCGCTCGGACGGCCTCGAGGGTTACGCCCGCACCCTCCTCGCCGCCGCGTTCCGCGTGGCGGGCGTCGAGGGCAAGGACCCGCACGGCTGGCTCGACCGGTACGCACAAGGCCTCGCGGCGGGCACGCGCACACCCGGCCGCGACGATGCCGAGTCCTGGCCGCTGATCCTGGACCACAACATCCAGGGCCAGCCGATGGTCGAGTCCGCGTCCCTCGCCCTGCGGCTGACCCGCCCCTCGCTGTGGGACCGGCTCGACAGCGCGGTACAGGACCGGGCGGAGGAGTGGCTGCGCGGCGCGATACGGCACGTCCCCGCGCCCAACAACTGGTACCTCTTCCCCTACACCGTGGCCGGGTTCCTGGAGTCCGTGGGCCGTGGCGACGCGGAGACGGCCATGGTGCGCGAGGTGGCGGGCGTACGCAGCGCCCGCACCCGCATCCACCCGATGGGCGCCGGTCAGGGCGACGGCTGGGGCTGGGCCGCGTCCCGGCACACGCCCGCCTTCGTGAGCGGTCCGCCGATGGTGCCGGGGTTGCGTGTGGAGAGCGTCACGGTGGCCAGGGGCCGCCCCGAGCTGCGCGTGCACCGCGTCGTCGGCGCCGGTGTCACCCACACGGGCTGGGCGACGGGCCCCGAGGGGACCTTGCTCTCGGCGCTCCACCCCTTGCACGGCTGGACAGCCCAGGACGAACAGTGCGCACCCCAGGGCACGGCCGATTCGGCAGCATAGCCGCGGGTGACGGCGCGCGGCTGGGCGAGCTGGCCGTCTCCGCGTTGCGCCTGGCCGGGCTGAGGGGAGTTCTCCAAGGGGGGCGGGCGGGGCTGGTGGCGCACGGCGACGACATCTTGACCGTCGGCGAGGTGCCCCACGCGGCCCTGTTCCCGCGGATGGCTGCCGTGGTCCATCACGCGGGAGCCGGCACCACAGCGGCAGGGTTGCGGTCCGGGGTGCCCGCGATCCCCGTGCCCGTCATGGCGGACCAGCCCTTCTGGGCGGCGCGAATCTCCGGTCTCGGCGCGGGCACCGCGCCCATCCCGTTCAAGGAGCTCACGGCCGAGCGCCTCGCCGAGCAGATCCGGTGTGCGGTGCGTGAGCCCGCGTACAAGGAAGCCGCCGGTGCCGTTGCCCGCCGGATGGGGGCGGAGGACGGCGCCGGGCAGGTCCTCAAGGCTGTCGAGGCGCTCGGCTAGCCCTGCATCACCTCGCCGCCGACCACCACGACCTCGGCCTTCGTCCCCGGGATGTCCTGCGGCCGCACCCGCAGGATGTCCCGGGACAGCACGACGAAGTCGGCCAGCTTGCCCACCGTCAGTGAACCCCGCTCGTCCTCAAGGAAGTTGGCGTACGCGGAGCCCATCGTGTAGCCGTGGACGGCCGTCTCCGCGTCGAGCGTCTCCTCCGGCTGCCAGGCTTCGCCGCCGCCGAGGGGGCGGCGGGTGAGGGCCGTGTAAATGCCCGCCATGGGGTCCATCTCGGCGACGTTCCAGTCGCTGGAGAGTGCCAGCACCGCTCCCGCCTCGTGCAGGCTCCGCATCGGCCAGGCCTTGTGCCACCGGTCGGCGCCGATGTTCTCGGCCCAGTCCTGGCCGGGGCCCGCGATCTCGGGGGCGCAGTGGCGCGGCTGCATACAGGCGACGACGCCGAGTTCGGCGAAGCGCGGGGTGTCGGCGGGGTCCAGGCACTCGACGTGGACGACCTGGTGGCGGGCGTCGCGCGGACCGTTGAGGGCGCGGGCGTGCTCGACGGCATCAAGGACCGTGCGGATGCCCCGGTCGCCGGTGGCGTGCACGAAGCACTGGAAGCCGCGGGCGTCCAGCTTCGCGAGCAGTTCCGCGAACTCGTGCGCGGGGTAGAACGTGTCGCCCCGGTGCCGCCCGCATCCCGAGTAGGGCTCGAGGAGCGCGGCGGTGCGGGGCTCCACGACGTCGTCGATGTACAGCTTCAGCGGCCCGACCCGCAGCCGGTCGTCCGCGAAGCGCCGCGCGGCGTCCGCGAAGTCGTCCAGGTCCGCGTCGGACGTGCCGCGCGGATGGAAGAGCGCCGCCACGATGCGCGAGCGCAGCCGGCCCTCCGCGCGGGCGCGGCTGAACAACTCCAGGTCGTCCAGGGAGTTCTGCGGCTCGACGACCGTGGTGATGCCGAAGCCGATCGCATCGTCCAGGCTCTTGGCCAGGCGTCCGTACTGCCGGTCGGGCGACGCCCAGGGCAGACCGAGCTCGCGCAGTGCCCGATGGCCGTCGCGGGAGAGCCCCTTGATCGCGAAGTCCTTGATGAAGCCGGTGGGTTCGCCGGTCTCCGGATCGGTCTCGGCGCGGCCGAACGGCAGCGACGTACGGTCGCGGTCAACGCCGAGTCGGCGCAGGGCGGCCGTGTTGAGCCAGGCGGTGTGGACGTCGTAGCTCAGGACGAAGGCGGGGGTGTCGCCGGTGACGGGGTCGAGGTCGGCGGCGTTCGGCATACGGCCGCCGGGGACGGCGGAGTAGTCGAACGCCTCGGCCTCGATCCAGCCGGCGCCCGGGTTCTCGGCGCGCCAGGCGCGGATGCGGTCGTGGATCTCGTTGAGGGTGCGGGCGCCGGCGAGCTGTACGCAGGCGTCGTCGGAGCCCAGGCGCACGTGGTTGTGGGCGTCGATGAAGCCGGGCAGGACCAGGCGCCCGCCGCCGTCGATGACCCGCGTGCCCTCGCCGGTCCAGGAGTCAGCTTCCGTGTCGGCTCCGAGCCATGCGATACGCCCGTCCAGGACGGCGAGCGCCTCGGCCGACGGCAGTTCGGGGTCGACGGTGTGGATGCGGGCGTTGCGCAGGACGAGATCCGCGGGCCTGGGGGTGGTGCTGGTCATGAGAGGTAACTCCTGGGTGGTGCGGGTGGTTCGGGTCGTACGAGGGGTGTGGGGTCGTACGAGAGGTGTGGGGTCGTACGGGAGGTGTGGGAGTGCTGCTTCAGGCAGCCACCCGCGAGGGACGGGGAACGCTGCGGCCGGCCAGCGCCCAGTACGTGATCCCGGCGACGACCGAACCGAGCAGGGTGAGGTCACCGCCGCCGAGGGGCGCGACCAGCGGCCCTGTCCAGAGCTCCGAGTCGCAGGTCAGCGCGGCGAAGGCCATGCCGGTGACCAGGGCGGCCATCCCGGCGGGGTGGAATCCGGCCCGGTACCAGTAGGCCCCCTCGCGGCCGGTGGCGTGCAGGGCCCCGGTGTCGTACCGGCAGCGACGCAGCAGCATGTCGGCGAGGAACACTCCGCCCCACGGCGCGAAGACGATGATCAGGAGCGAGAGGAAGCTGAGCAGCGACTCGGTGAAGTCGGTCAGGAACAGCGCGCCGAGCGAGCCGAGCGCCGTCACGACGACGCTGATGACGATGGCCTTCGCGCGGCTCCAGGGGATGCCGAGCACCTGGAGGTTGAGGCTCGACGAGTAGAGCGTGAGGATCGAGTTGGTGACCGAGCCGCCGAGCACGAGCAGCAGGAACACCGGCTGGAACCAGCCCGGGAGCAGCTTCTCCACCCCCGCGACGGCGTCCGTCATGTCGGCCTGCGTGGCGGCCGCGACGCCCGCGACGCCGAGCGCCACGGAGGAGACGAAGCCGCCGAGCGCGCCGGTGACGGTGATCGACCGCAGCGAGGTGTCCCGGGGCAGATAGCGCGTGTAGTCGGCGGGCATCGGCAGATACGAGAACGGCCCCGCGAGCATCACCACGAACGCGAGCGTCCAGTCGGAGAAGCCCGCGCCACCGCCCGCTGCCGCTCCGAAGTCGGCGTCGGGCAGCACGAACACGAGCAGCACCCCGAAGCCGGCCGCGAGCACGTACGCCATCCAGCGCTCGGCGAGCTGCACGGTGGCGTGGCCCCACATGGCCACGGCGAAGGTCATCGCCAGGGTCACCGCGAGGGCGAGCGCACGTGCCGCGTCACCGCCCGCCCAGCCGAGGTCGGCGAAGAGGGCTTCGAGGGCGAGCGTGCCGACCACGGTGTTGACGATGGTGTAGCCGATGGAGACCACCCAGTTGAGCAGCCCGGCGGGGAGGTTCCCGATGACGCCGAAGGCGGCGCGGGAGATGACGAGGGTCGCGGTGCCGGTACGGATGCCGCTGAGGCCTGCCGCGCTGATGACGAAGAAGGCGAGCCCGCCGGTCACGACCACGGCGGTGGCCTGCCAGAAACTGAGGCCGAAGCTGACGGCGAGGGCGCCGTTGATGACGTAGGTGAAGGTCAGGTTGGAGCCGAACCAGAGCCAGAACAGGTCCTTGGCGCTGCCGTGCCGGTCCTCGTCCGGGATCGGGTCGATGCCGTGGGTCTCGACCCGGAACACCTCGTCGCTGGTGACGCCCGTGCCGATCCCGGGGGTCGCGGTTGTGGAGGGCGTCGCTCCTGTAGTCGCTCCTGCGGTCCCTGTTCCGGTGGACTTCGCTCCGGCGGTCTTCGTTCCGGCGGAAATCGGGGCCTCTTCCGTCATGCGGGCACCTCACTCTCCGGCACCCAGACTTTGAATGCCGTTCTACTACCTAGAACGGCATTCAAAATGCGCCACGGTCCTGGGAGCCGTCAAGACCCTGCGGGAAATCAGCCGGGGACGGCGGGGATAGGGTCGTCGGGTGGAGCAGGGCGCGGGGACCGGAACGGGAGCAGGCGTGGCACGACGGCGGGACGGGCAGGTCGCGCGGGACCGGATGCTGGAGGAGGCGATGACGGCGATCGCCGAGAACGGCCTCGCCGCGCTCACCATGTCCGCGCTGGCCGAGCGCCTCGGCACCAGCGGCGGCCACATCCTGTACTACTTCGGCAGCAAGGACCGTCTACTCCTGGAGGCCCTGAGCTGGAGCGAGGCCGCGCTCACCGAGGAGCGGCGCGCCCTGCTCGCGGGCCGGGCGGCGCCCGCCCGCAAGCTCGACCGGTTCCTGCGGATGTACCTGCCCAAGGGGCCGCGCGATCCCCGCTGGATGCTGTGGATCGAGCTGTGGGCGCGCGCCGGTGCGAACGCGCCGCTCCGCACGGCCCAGGACGATCTGGACCGCGGCTGGCAGGCGGATCTGGAGGCCCTGCTCGCCCAGGGCGCGGCTCAGGGAGCCTTCGCGGTGGACGACGCCGCGGGCCGCGCGGGGGAACTCCTCGCACTCCTCGACGGTCTGAGCACGCGGGTCGTCCTCGGGCAGCGCGGAGCGGACCGCAAGGGCGCCCTCGCCTCCGCGCGCTCGGCGGCCGAGCGGCTCGTCGGGCGCCCCGAGGCGACCGGTACGTAGCCCGAGCGGCCGAACGGGCAGGTCGTGATGGTCATGATGGAGCCGGAGCGTGGAAGCCTCCAGACATGACCGAAAGCGCGTACCTCTATATGGCGAAGCCTCGGATCACGGTCCTTGGCGTCAACCCCGGCCGACCGCCCTTCCGCATCGTGGAGCTCGACGGCGAGGTGGTCGGCGAGGCCAGGGAACTCGTCGACGTCCTGGAGGTGGCCGCTCAGGCGGGTGTCGTCGTACACGACGTGGACGACCCGGATCTGGTGCGCTGGGTGGGCGGCGACAAGTTCACCTGGAAGCCCAAGGAGTCGAGGGGCCCCGCGGAGCCTGTGGAGTCCGCGAAGCCTGCGGAACCGAACTAGCTGAACCGGCCGAACTCGCCGAATCAGCCGTACTGGCCTGACCGGCCGAAGCGGGGCACGTCCGGGGATCGGGGCGGTCGGGCTCCAGGTCGTAGATCCTGTTCAGGAGCTCGGCCTCGTTGCCCGTCAGGCCCGCGCGGCGCAGCGCCTCGTCGGCCTCCGCCATGGGTCCGGCGAGGAGCGAGGCCGCCGCGGCCGGTGAGGGACCGGACAGGGCGGCACGTGCGGTGTGCAGCAGCCGCAAGCAGGCCTGGGCTGCGGCCAGTTCCGGGGTCGGCGTGCTGGTCATGTCGAGAGCTCCTCTGCGCGGGACCGAAAGGACCGGCGGCTCGCACCGGTGGACCCTCCACTCTTGCGCACGGGTCTGACAATCGAGCTCTACGCCGCCCTGGCGCGGCGGGTGAGCCGCAGCGTGAGGCCTTCCGGCATGAGGGTGAGACGCTCGACGACCCGCAGACGGTAGCCGGGGTCGGCGTGCAGGTCGTAACGGCGCAGGAGCAGCCCGAGCACCAAGGTCGCCTCGTGCAGCGCGAACTGACGGCCGATACAGGCCCGCGCGCCCGTGCCGAACGGCTTGAAGACGTGGGCGGGTCGCGCGCGTACCGCCGAAGGGGCGAACCGGTCGGGGTCGAACTCCTCGGGACGCTCGCCCCACGCCGCGGGATCGCGGTGCAGCAGCGTGGCGAGGACGAGCGCCCAGGCCCCCTCGCGCATCGGGTGCGCACCGCCGAGCGTCGTGTCGTGCAGGGCCTGGCGCGAGAAGCCGGGCGCGGTCGGCCACAGCCGCAGCGACTCGTCCAGGACGCGCCGCAGATAGCGGAGCTTGGCGACCTGCTCGTACGCGGGCTCCCGCGCGTCCCCCCAGACCTCGTCGACCTCCGCCTGGGCGCGGGCCAGGACTTCGGGGGAGCGCGCGAGATAGTGCAGCGCGAACGACAGGGCGCCCGAGGTCGTCTCGTGCCCCGCGACCAGGAACGTGATGACCTGGCGGCGGATGTTCTCGGCGGAGAGCCGCTCGCCGGTGTCGGGGTGGGCGACCTCCAGCATCCGGTCGAGCAGATCACCGTCGCCGGGGCCCGGAGCGGCGCGGCGGGCCGCGACCACGTCGTCGACGGTGCGGTTGAGGTAGGCCATGTCGGCGGCGTTGCGCCGGGTCGCGCCGCGCAGCAGCAGCGGGGCGAGCGCGGGCGGCACGACGTTGCGGCGCTGGGCGTAGGAGAGCGTGCCGACCATGGCCGACACGAAGGGGTGCGGTTTGGTCCGCTCGAAGGAGCCGAAGTCGTGCCCGAAACCGGTGCGGGCGATCGTCTCCAGGGTCAGCTTCGTCATGTCGCCGGGCACGTCGACGGGCTGCCCCGCTTCCTCCCTCTGGTCCCAGCGGGCGGTCAACTGCCGGGCCACGTCCAGCATCAGCGGGTGGTAACCGGCCATCGCGTCCCGGCTGAAGCCGGGGGCGAGTATGTCGTGCGCGAGCTGCCAGTTGGGTTCGTGGTTGTACGCCGTGAACAGGCCGTCACCGGCCACCGGCCGCAGGTTGGCGACGCCCAGGCCCACATGCTTGGCGAACCGCGACTCGTCGGCAAGCTCGGCCGCGAGTCCGGCGCCCCAGACGAAGACGATCTCCTTGCCGAACGCCTTGCGGCGGAAGATGGGACCGAGCCCGCTGCCGATGCGCATCGAATCCTGCACCGGCGTGCGGACGTTGGCGCCCAGGATGTCGCCCACCAGCGGCAGGCGGCGCGGCGGGTGCGGGATGAGATCGAGGCGGGGCCACCCGAGCTCGGCGCTGCGAAAGCCCTTGGGGGGAGTTTCGGGACCCTCCGCCACCTGCGATGTCTGCGACACCTGAGCCATGTGTGCCATCTCCCTTGAGCCGCAGACCCGTTGAGCCTGTTGTACGCGGATTCAATAAGGTGTTCCAGTCTGGGCCCGCTGTTGAATCCACGTCAAGTAAGGTGCTCCCATGGCCGCGAACCCGCAGGAGCGCACGCGCCGCAGACTCAGCACCGAGGAGCGCAGGGAGCAGCTGCTCCAGGCAGGGGCACGGCTCTTCGCCCAGAATCCGTACGACGACGTGTGGGTCGAGCGGGTGGCGGAGATCGCGGGCGTCTCACGCGGCCTGCTGTACCACTATTTCCCGACGAAGAGCGACTTCTTCGCCGCCGTGGTGCAGCGCGAGAGCCGGCGGATGCTGCGCCTGACGGCGGCGGTGCCCGGAGTCCCGGTCCGCGACCAGATCGGCACGGGCCTTGAGACGTTCCTCGCGTATGTCGAGTCGCACGCCGAGGGCTTCCGCGCCTTCCACCGGGCGGAGGAGACGGGCGACGCCACGGTCCGCAGGATCTACCGCGAAGGCCTCGCGGCCCACGAGGACCAGATCCTGCAAGCACTGGCCGCCGACCCCGAGACGGCTGCCACCCCCCACGACGCCCCCGCTCTGCGCCTGGCCGTGCGCGGCTGGCTCGCCTTCATGGTGACCGTCTGTCTGGAGTGGCTGGAGGAGCCTGAGCTGCTGCCTCGCGCGCAGGTACGAGACCTGTGCGCGAGGGCGTTGCTGGGTGCGATCGCCCCGTAAGGCGACCCCTTGCGCGTGTCGGGTCGCGCGTGTCGGCCCCGTGCTCTCAGGCCGCCATCGCCGGCGTCCTGGCCACGCCCACCACCCGGCCGTCCGGCAGCAGTTCGCCGGTGTCGTCGAAGACGATCGTGCCGTTGCACAGCAGGCTCCAGCCCTGTTCGGGATGGGCGGAGACGGTCCGGGCCGCGAGGTGGTCGGGGCTCGCGACGAGCGGGCACGGGGGCTGGTGGGCGCACATGGTGTACCTCCGGGTGGGGGTCGCGAACCTTGTGCGCGGCCCGGTCTTGTTCGGTTTCTCCTTGTGTGAGTGAAGACTCCGGGGGAGGCCTCAACTCATCGCTCGGAAAGGCTACTTGTGACCTCAGGCTGGGAGGAAACCAGCCCGGAAGTGCGTCAGGAGTGTGGTATCCGACGCTGCGTCTCCGTCCGTCAGGCGGCCCGCCACCCAGAGGAAGAAGTCGTCCGCCTCCGCGTCCACCCAGTCGTACGTCGGGTCGAAGGGGCCGGTATCCGGTGCGGGGTAGAGGAGTTCGAGGAGGACCGTGCCCCGCGTGTCCTCGACGGTGAAGCGGCGGGTGCCGTCCGGGCGGGTGGCCTGATGGGCTGCCACCGTGTCGCAGTTCCAGCGGCGTCGGCCGTACTGGAGCCAGAGAACCGGCTCCTCGTCGGCGGGGTCCGCGTACAGCGCCGCTGCCGCCTCCCCGCCCGCGTGGACGAAACCGTGGCAGCGGCCGGACGCGGGCGACAGGAGCCCCGTGCGGGGGTCGAGGGCCCACGTACGGCCGTGCTGGTCGTAGTCCTTGAGCAGCATGGACGTCAGGCGCGCGGCGGGATGCCGAGTTCCTGGTCGACGGCGGCGCTGGTGCGGGTGGACGCCTCGATCACCTTGGCCCAGCTGCCGTACTTGGCGAACTGCTGGTCCGCGGTCGGGCCGAGCGGATTGCCGTACTTCTTCATGTTCCGCTCCTCCAGGGCCTGTACCGCCTCGGGGGTCATCCCGGCGCGGGTGATGTCCTTGGCCTCGTTGCGCATGTCGACGAGGACGCGGGCGATCTCCTCGTCGGAGCGGCCTTCCTCATGCATACGGTCCGCGACGCGCTCCATCGTGTCCAGGAGCTGGTGGTAGCGCAGCCGCACCTCACGTGCCTGCTCACGCTCCTCCGGAGTCATCTGCCGGATGAGGCAGACCGCGGCGTCCTTACTGGTGCACGGCTCTTCGGGAGCGGGCGGCGGGGCATGCAGGCTGGTGACGGCCGGCGCGTGCCGCGCGGGCACGTCCGCGTGGGCATGGCCCGGGGCGATCAGGGTGCCGCTGAGGGTGGTGAGCAGGGGGAGGAGGAAGAGGACGACGAGGCGGGGGAGGAGCCGCGGGGGGATCCGGGGGGTCCGGTGGGCGCGCACGTAGGAAATCTCCTTCGCCTGGGGGTGGGGGTGAAGGGGACATTACGTCCGGATATCGGGCGAGGGCGGCCACCCTCGCGGCGCGTCCGGGTGACGTACTCGGGACGCCGCAGGCGCCTCGGTTTGCCGCGACCTCGCTCGCGTTGTGCCCACACCACAGGCACGGCGAGCAGGGTCTCGGCAAGCGGATCCGCGCTGCATCCGGCCGTCCTGTCCATGACGTAAGAGGTCGGCTCGATGACGTAAGAGGGCGGCGTGCTCACGCTCGCGCCGAGGAGGACCGGGCCCACCTCGTGCTCGTCCGGGGGTTTACGGGCTCAGCGCACCTTCACGTAGACGACGTTCGAGATGGCGCGGCCCCCGACGATGCGCAGGGAGTTGCGGCCCTTGAGGCCGAGCTTGACCCGCATCTTGTACGCGCCGTTGCGCGCGGTGTACACCGACGCGGGCAGCGACACCCAACGCTTGCCCTGCTTCTGCTGCAGAGTGACGCGGGTGCCGGGCCGCATGTTGCGGCCGACTCCGTAGACGTAGAAGTTCTGCCACGCACGCACGCTTGCCACGGTCGACTTCGCGGTCAGGGTCGGACGTGGGGCGGTCACCGCCTTTCCGGGTGCGTGCGAGGAATGCGGGCTCACGGCGCCGGCGCCGGGCACCGCCGGGCCCGCCAGCACGGCGAGGGCCGCGATACCCGCCACTGACGTGTACTTCACCGACGCGTACTTCAGCTTCAACCGATTCACACGCTCGCTCCGTTCGTTCGCTTCCGGGTCGAACCATGTGTAGACCGCGGGAAGATGAACGAATCAGGTGGTTGGGCCTCTTTCGTGCATGTTGACCCGAGTGCCTCAAGTCCCCGGTGGATTCCACCCGCACGGAGGCGGCCACTCGATCCCGCCGAGCGCGGGCCCGTGCTCGATCGCGGTGATCAGCTGATGGACCGAGGCGGCGCCGGGCGGCCCGGCCACGGAGACGACCCCGGCGAGCGCCTTGTGTGCGCGGCGCCAGGCCCGGCTGCGCCGACCGCGCAGGTACTCGACGAGGGCGAGCGCGTACTGCGTCACGGAGCGCGTCCATATGTCGTGCCGCGTCTGCGTCCCGGCCGACGCGCGGCGGACACTGCGCAGCGCGTCGGCCGGGCGGACGCGGGCCTGCGCCACGGCGAGCCCGGCCCAGCTGACCGCGGCGGACGGGCCGTGGTGGGCGTGGGCGGGGACGGTGTGGGCGGCTTCCCGCAGATACTCGATGGCGCGTTCCGTCTCACCGCCGCGCAGCGCGATGAGGCCCAGTACGTGGGCGACCCTGCCGATGGTCGCGTCGTCACCGGCGAGAACGGCAACGCGCCAGGCCTGACCGAGAAGTTCCTCGGCCTCCGGCGCGCCGTCGCACGCCGCGAGCCAGCCCGCGAGCCACAGGGCCTGCCCGTAGCGCGGGCCGTCCGCGCGGCCGAGCGGCAGCAGCCGCCGCAGATGCTGACGCCCCTCGGTGGCGTGTCCGCACACTGCCCACCAGAACCACAGGTCCACGACCATGCCGAGGGCGGTCGTACCCGCGGAGGTCGTATCCGCGCTCGTACTCCGGTCGGCGGTGTGCCGGGGCGGCTCCAGTGCTGCCCGCTCCAGCGCTGCCCGCAGGTCGGGCTCCTCGTCGCGCAGCAGGAGGGTCGCCCGGTCGTGCCGTCCGGTGCTCCACAACTCGTGGGCGGTCGAGGCGACGGCGCGGTACCAGGCGAGGTGGCGGGTGGCCGCCGTGCCGGACTCGCCCACGGATTCGAGGCGTTCGGCGCCGAACTCGCGGGCCGCCGCCGGCAGCCGGTAGCGGGGCTGCAGCACGCCGCCGGGGTCCCGTACGGGTTCCAGCACCGAAGCCAGGACGAGCCGCGCGAGGCAGGACGCCACCTGCTCGGGGGCGAGCCCGCCGCCCGCGCACACGTGGACGGCGGCGTCCTCGTCGAACTCGCCCGCGAAGACGCTGAGCCGCGCCCAGACGCTGCGCTCGGCCTGCCCGCAGAGCGCGTAACTCGCGCCCACAGCGGCCCGTAGGGACCGGTGTCGCCGCAAGGGCGCCCCCGGTTTGCCGAGCCACCCCTGGGCGGGCCGCAGCATCCGGGCGAGCTGCGCGGGCGGATGCAGGGCGGTCTGCGCGGCGGCGAGCTCCACCGCGAGCGGTACGCCTTCCAGCCGCGCGCAGATGTCGCTGACGGCGCGCAGTTCGGCTTCGTCGGGTGCCGGGGGCGAAGGGAGGGGCGCTGCGTCCGCCCGGAGCCGTGTGCCGCGCGCCCGCTCCATGAACAGCTCCACCGCGGGCCCCGGCTCCTCCTCCGCCCCCGGGGCGACGACCGCGAGAGGCCTGAGGTGATGCACCAACTCCTGCCCGAGGCCCAGTGGTTGCCGCCCCGCCGCGAGCACGCGCACGCCCGGCGCCTCCAGCAGCAGCGACTGCACCAGGCGTACGCACTCGTCGCGTACGGGATCGAAGTCATCGAGAAGAACCAGGACCCGGCGATTCCGAAGCCGCGCAACAAGCTCCGCCTCACCAGAGCCGCTGTGCTCGTCGCGGAGCGACCCGCGGCTGCCCCGCCCCCCTCCGAGTGGTCCGTCGCCGTTCTGCTCGTTGCTGTTTCGCCTGCCACCGCCTGGCTCGCCTTCGCGTGGCCTGCCGCCGTCCCGTTCGCTTTCATGTGGCCAGCCGCTGCCTCGCTCGCTTTCGTGTGGCCAGCTGCCGTCCCGTTCGCCTCCGTGTGGCCACCCGCCGTCCCGATCGCCGTCGTGCGGTCGGCCGCCGTCCTGCCCACCCCCGCCTCGCTCGCCGCCGTCCTGCTCGTGGCCGCGTCGCTCACCCCCGCCTCGCCCGCCTCCGGCCACGGACGCGCCGTTCTCACCCCCGGCCATCTCCCCGGCCATCTCCCCGGCCATCTCCCCGGCCGCCTCCCCGGCCGCCTCCCCGGCCGCCTCCCCGTCCATCGCCGCGGCCACCGCCCGCGCCACCGAGTGGCCCTGCGTGAGGCCGCCGTCCCACCACCGCACGACGACCACGCCGTCCGGCAGCTGGCCGGCCACCGCCGCCGCGGCGTGCGCCGCGAGGACGCTCTTGCCGACGCCCGCGCCGCCCGTCACCGTCACCAGCCTGCTCTGGGCCAGCAGACGACGGAGTCCCGACAGATCCTCGGCCCGGCCCAGCAGGCCACCCCCGCTTACACGCACCCGCCTGCCTTCCCCCCGCCGCACTCGGCGTGCAGAATCGTCACTGCAAAGAATTCGACAGTCCTTCTAACTCCGTGTCCCGAGCGGGGTTACGGGGCGAGGAGCCGAGCAGCCGGTCAGCCGAGCAGCCCGTCAGGCAGATAGGCCGGTCAGGCAGTCAGCCCTTTCTGGCGTCCTCTCCGACGTGACCAAGAACGAGCCGGAGCAGCCGGCCCACAAGAGACCGGCGGCGGAGATACCGGCGCAGGAGAGACTCTCCGCCGGTGAGACCTGGCGGGCGCTGTACCGCTACTTCCGTCCGCACCGCTGGGTCGTCGCCCTCGGCGCCCTGTGCACACTGATCGGCGCGGCCACCGGCCTCGCCCAGCCGCTCGCCGCGAAAGCCCTGGTGGACCGGCTCGGCAGCGACGGCTCGATCGCCGGGATCATCCTCCTGCTCACCGCACTCGTGGTGGTCGGCACCGCCATCGAGTCCGTCGGCGCGTACGTCCTTGAACGCACCGCCGAATCCGTGGTGCTCGCGGCCCGGCGCACCCTGATCGGGCGGCTGCTGCGGCTGCGCCTGCCGGAGGTGGAGCGCACCCAGCCCGGCGACCTGATGTCCCGGATCACCTCGGACACCACACTGCTGCGCGCGGTCACCACGCAGTCCGTGGTGTCCGCCGTCGCGGGCGGGCTCTCCTTCATCGCGACGATCGTGATGATGGGCCTCATGGACGTCGTCCTGCTCGGCGTCACCCTCGGCGTGATCGTGCTCATCGGTGGCGCGGTGGCCCTGGTGATGCCGAAGATCGCCCGGGCGACGGAACGGGCCCAGGAAGCGGTCGGCGCGATCTCGACCGCGCTGGAGCGGGCGTTCGGCGCGTTCCGCACGCTCAAGGCCTCGGGCGCGGAGGAGCGCGAGTCGGCCGCCGTGCAGGCCGCCGCGCGTGAGGCCTGGCGGCACGGCGTGCGATCCGCCAAGTGGCAGGCGGTGGCCTGGAGTTCGGTCGGCTTCGCCGTGCAGGTGTCCTTCCTCGCCGTCCTCGGCATCGGCGGCGCGCGCGTCGCGTCCGGGGCCATCTCGGTCTCGACGCTCGTGGCCTTCCTGCTCTTCCTCTTCTACCTGATCGACCCGGTCTCCCGCCTCGTCGAGGGCGTCTCGCAGTACCAGGTCGGCTCGGCGGCCATCGCGCGGATCGTACGGGCCGAACGTCTGGAGACGGAGGACGTCGCCGGGCCCGCGCCGCGGACGGAACGCGGCGACCCCGCCGCCGTCACCTTCGAGGACGTGACCTTCCGCTACCGGGACGCCCTTCCATACGTCCATCACGGCGTCAGCTTCGACATCCCGGGCCCCGGCACGACGGCCTTCGTCGGCCCGTCGGGCGCGGGCAAGACCACCGTCTTCGGCCTCATCGAGCGGTTCTACGACGCGACGGGCGGACGCGTCCTCGTCGACGGCCGCGACGTGCGGGAGTGGCCGCTCGCCGAACTGCGCTCCGTCATCGGCTACGTGGAACAGGACGCGCCCGTCCTCGCGGGCACCCTGCGCGAGAACCTCCTCTTCGGGGCGCCCGGCGCGACCGACGAGGAGATCCACGACGTTCTCGTGCGCGCCCGGCTCGACACCCTCGTGGACCGGTTGCCGGACGGTCTTCAGACGCTGGTCGGGCACCGCGGTTCCCAACTGTCAGGCGGCGAACGCCAACGCGTGGCGATCGCGAGGGCGCTCCTGCGCAAGCCGCGCCTGCTGCTCCTCGACGAGGCGACGTCGCAGCTCGACGCGGTGAACGAACTGGCCCTGCGTGATGTGGTGGCCGAGATCTCACGGGAGGTGACGGTCCTCGTGGTGGCGCACCGCCTCTCGACGGTGACGCTGGCCGACCGGATCGTGGTGATGGACGCGGGGCGGGTCCGCGCGTCCGGCACCCATGAGGAGTTGGTGGCGGCCGATCCCCTGTACGGGGAGCTGGCGGCGACACAGTTCCTCGCGACGACGACGTGATCGTCGAGGCGGCGAACATAGGGGGCGACGACGGGTGGCGCGGAACGGCGTCGCCGCGCTGGGTGCTCGTCCACATGATCGAGGAGGACGCCCGCCACCACGGCCACGCCGACCTGCTCCGCGAGCGGATGGACGGCGCGATCGGCGTGTAGCGGCCGGCGCGGCACAGGCGTGCCGACCGGGCGCGGTGGCCGAGTTACGGCCTGGGCGTCAGCCGGTCGACGAGGTCGTGCCACCCCGCCTCGACGCGGTCGAGCGGCATGCCGCGTTCGACGGTCAGGTGGTGGACGAGGACGCTGTCGACGGAGCCGAGCAGGGTGTGGGCGAGCAGCTCGGCGTCGCCCGTCACGCCCGCCTGGCGCAGCAGCATCGTGACGTGCGTGAGGCGCAGCCGGTTCGCCGGGACGCCGTAGGTGCGCAGCGGGTCGGTCCGTGAGGACAGGATCAGTTCGTGGTGGTCGCGTTCGTGGCGGATGAGGGCAGGCCCGAACGCGTGCAGGCGCTCCAGGGGCGGGGCGTCCGGGCCGAGCGGGGCCGGCCCGGACAGAAAGGCGGCCTGGAGCTGCTGCTCGCGGTGGTCGAGCAGGGCGACGAGCAGCCCGGTGCGGTCGCCGAAGCGCCGGAAGACGGTTCCCTTGCCGACCCCGGCCGCCGCCGCGACCGCGTCCATGGTCAGCTGCGCGGCTCCGCACCCTGCCATCAGCTGTGAGGCGGCCTCCAGCAGACGCGTGCGATTGCGCGCCGCGTCGGCCCTGAGCGAGGGCGGTTCGCCGGCCGGGGTCAGCTCGAGCTCAGCCGCCCGGCCCGGGGTGTCGGGCGAGGGAAGGGGCGGGGGAACGGAGCCGGTCATGGGATCCAGCGTAGCGCCTCGACCAGCGAAGTGGACCGCGGTCCGGATAGGTGGTACAACTTTAAACGGACCTCGGTCCGCTTGATATCGCCCCTCCCGCATATGTTCCGTGCGCACGTCTTTCAGGAGTTCCGCCATGTCTGTACGCATCCTCGCCCTCGTCGGCAGCCTCCGCGCCGGCTCGCACAACCGTCAGCTCGCCGAGGCCGCCGTGAAGCACGCGCCCGCGGGTGCGGACATCGAGGTCTTCGAGGGCCTTGCGGATCTGCCCTTCTACAACGAGGACATCGACGTCGAAGGCAGCGTCCCGGCCGCGGCGCTCCGCCTGCGTGAGGTGGCCGGCGGCAGCGACGCGTTCCTCCTCTTCTCGCCCGAGTACAACGGCACCATGCCGGCGGTCCTGAAGAACGCGATCGACTGGCTGTCGCGGCCCTTCGGCGCCGGTGCGATCTCCGGCAAGCCGGTCGCCGTCGTCGGCACCGCCTTCGGCCAGTACGGCGGCGTGTGGGCGCAGGACGAGGCCCGCAAGGCCGCGGGCCTCGCCGGTGGCGTCGTCGTCGAGGAGGCCAAGCTGTCCATCCCCGCCTCCCTGACGCGCTTCGCCGAGACGCACCCGGCCGACGACACCGAGGTGGTCACGGCCCTCACCGAGATCGTCGCCCGCCTCTCCGAGAAGGCCGCGCCCGCCGCTGCCTGATCCCTTCGGAGGGCTGCGGAGCCGCCGGGCGGCGGTGCTACCGGGCCGCCGGGCAGGCTCCGGTCAGGCGCAGTCGAAACGGTTTCCCACTGGCACGCCTCGGCGACCGGCTACCGGCTACCGGCGACCGGCTACCGGAGGAGCATGACGGCCCGCGTGGGCGGGCGGCGTCCTAGATTGGGTCCCATGTACTCGACACAGGTGTCAGGGCACGTGAACGCCCCGCGAGCAGCCGTCTACCAGGCACTTCTCGACGCGGACGCGATCGCGCGCTGGCGTGTCCCGGACGGCATGAGCAGTCAGGTCCACACCTTCGACGCCCGCGAGGGAGGTCGGTTCCGCGTCTCGCTCACTTACGACGGACAGGCGGGCACCGGCAAGTCGGCCTCGCACACCGACACGTACCACGGTCACTTCGCGAAGCTCGTACCGAACGAGCAGGTGGTCGAGGTGCTCGCCTTCGAGACCGAGGATCCCGAGCTGAGCGGCACGATGACGATGACGACCACGCTCACCGACGGGGGAGCGGACGGCGGAACCGACGTCCTGGTCGTGCACGAAGGCATCCCCGACAGCGTGTCCGCCGCCGACAACGAGACGGGGACGCGCATGGCGCTGACGCATCTCGCCCGGCTCGTCGAGTCGGCGAGGTAGGCGGCTCAGCGCGCACGCGACTCGGCCGCGTCCCGCAGTGCCGCCGTCAGAGCCACGAGGGCCAGCAGGAGGAGCGCCGGCGCCAGCGTGGCGGCCGTGCCGTGGTGAAGCTGGAGGAGCCCGCCCGCGAGCGCCCCGGCGAACATCGCCGCGACGGCCGCGAACCTGCGTGTGAAGGCGGGGAAGGGCCGGTCGGATGCCAGGCCCGTCAGGGTCATGGTGAGGACGGTGGTGGTCAGGTCCGGTACGGCGAGTTTGCGGACCACGGCGTTCTGCAGCCCCATGCCGAGAGCGAGCAGCACGATCAGGACGTGCTTGGCGTCGACCACGAGGCCGAGCACCAGGGCGGCCGTCACCAGCACGGCGTGCGCCGCGACAAGGAGCGCGAACAGCCGCAGCGGCCGCGCGATCCGCGGCGCGAGCCGCCCGCCCGCCCACGCGCCGGCGACGAACGCCCCGACCGCGAGGAGCGAGGCTGTCGCCGACAGCTGCACGTCGCCCGCGAGCGCGAAGCCCAGGAAAACGACGTTGCCGGTCATGTTGGCGACGAAGACACGATCGAGGCCGAGATAGCTGACGGCGTCGACGAGGCCCGTGGCGAAGGTCAGCACGACGAGGAGCGGAGGCAGCACGCCGTGATGTCCCTCGACGTCGGGAAAGAGACGGGCGGCGGCCCGGTCGAGCAATGAGTTCATACCGCTTCTTCGGCAGACATGGGCCACCGCCCGACCCACCCGCGCCCACCGCTCGCCTCACCTCACCGCACCCCTCCCCAGGCCCGGCGCACATCGCCGCGAACGTCTTGACGCACCGCCCAGCGGTCGCCCCTCACCATCGCGGCCCGACGACGGGCGTCGTACGTGACCCAGCTGGACCAACAGTGCGGCCAGATCGCGCAGTTGACCCTGCCCCGGACCGAAGACGGGACGCCGCCGAGGCAGGCTCGGCGACTTCCTGTAGTCGCGCCCGTAGCCAAGAAGTGCACCTCTAGGACGGCTGGCGCCCCTCCAACGCGGTCTGCCAGGCGGGGAGTTCGGCCTCCCGCACCGGGGCCGCGCGCCGTCCGCCGCGCGCGAAGAAGTCGGCGAGCGGCAGTGTCGCGGCGCCGACCGTCACCGCGTCGGGGCCGAGGCGGCCCAGGTCGATGGTGACGCGTCCCGCGGGGTAGGAAAGGGCGTACGTCGGGATGTAGCACTTCACCGCGGTCAGGAAGCGCTGGCCGAGCTGGAGCCCGGCCCAGCCGCCGACGAGGATCCGCTCCGGCTGGAAGAGGTTGATCAGGTCGGCGAGGCCCGCGCCCAGGTACTCGGCGGTCTCCTCCAGCACGGCCAGGGCCGTCGGATCTGGCGCGCCGCCGCCCTTCGGGTAGGCGGCGTCGAGCATGGCGGTGAGCGTTCTCTCCTCGTCCGTGCCTCTGGGTGGGTGCCCGCCCGCCTCCTGCCACCGTTCGAGCAGCGCCTCCGCCCCCGCGTACGCCTCCAGGCACCCGAGCCCACCGCACCGGCACCGTCTGCCCTGCACCCGAACCGTGAGGTGACCCCACTCGACGGCGCGGCCCTGCTCCACGTCCTCGGTGACGACGCACGCTCCGACACCGGAGCCGAACAGGACCACCACCGCGTTGCGTGTCCCGCGCCCCGCGCCGAACCACATCTCCGCCTGGCCCAGCGTCTTGGCGCCGTTGTCGATGAAGTACGGGACGGAGTCGGGGAGTTGAGTGGTCCCCTGGCCGGCCCCCCGCAGCAGTGATTCCAGCGGCACCGCGTCCCAGCCTATGGTCTGCCCGTGCACGACGGCACCGCGTTCGCCGTCGCGCGCGACGATTCCGGGTACGCCGATACCGACGCCGAGGAGTCCCTCCTCCGTGACGCCCGCCGCGTCGAGTACGTCGCCGATACCGTCGCGGATGTGCTCCGCGATGCCGCCGACGTCATGGCCTTTCAGGGTCAACGGGCGCTCTGCCCTGGCGAGTTCGGACAGGGAGAGGTCGAAGAGTTCGACGCGTACGCGGGTCTCGCCGACGTCCACGCCGATCAGCTGACCCCGGCCGGGCGCCACCCGCAGCAGCGTACGCGGGCGTCCGCCGTCGGACTCCACGCTGCCCGCCTCCTCCACCCACCCCTCCGTCACCAGCTCGGCCACGACATTGCTGATGGAACCTGAACTCAGCCCGGTGGCGGGCCCGAGCGTGAAGCGGCTCATCGGTCCCTCGAAGTACAGCCGCTGCAGTACGGCGGCGCGGTTCTCCCGCCGCAGGTCGTGCACCGTACGCCCGTTGCGCTGCCCTGCCATGTGGTTCCTTCCGGCCTGCTCTGCCTCGAAGTTGGTTCTGTGTGACCCCTTGACGGTATCTTCCCTGCCGGTTTAACTCACGTCCTAAATTAAGTCATGAGGGCATTCAAGAGTTGAACGCGGCGCTGCTCGACCCGGCGCTGGGCCAGCCATCCTCCCCATGACTCCCTCCGGAAGGGACACCTGGAGCCATGCGCAGATTCCGAGCCGCCGCCGTCGGCGCCGCCACTCTCTCGCTCGCCCTCACCGCGTCCGCCTGCGGCGGCGGTTCGACGTCGGGGGGCGGCGGGTCCAACGACTCGCCGAAGACGCTGACCTACTGGGCGTCCAACCAAGGCCCCAACGTCGAGGCGGACAAGAAGATCCTCAAGCCCGAACTGGCCAAGTTCGAGAAGCAGACGGGGATCAAGGTCAAGCTCGAAGTCGTCCCGTGGTCGGAGCTGCTCAACAGGATCCTGACCGCGACGACCTCGGGCCAGGGCCCCGACGTCCTGAACATCGGCAACACCTGGAGCGCGTCGCTCCAGGCCAGCGGCGCCCTGCTGCCCTGGGACGAGAAGAACTTCGACAAGATCGGCGGCAAGGACCGCTTCGTGGAGTCCGCGCTTGGCTCGGCCGGAGCACCGGACAAGGACCCGGCAGCCGTGCCGCTGTACTCCATGGCGTACGCCCTCTACTACAACAAAAAGATGTTCGATGAGGCCGGCATAGACAAGCCGCCCGCCACCTGGGACGAGCTGGTCGAGGACGGCAAGAAGATCTCCAAGGGCGGCAAGTGGGCCCTGGGTGCCGAAGGGGCGAACCTCTCCAACAACATCCACCAGGTCTTCGCCCTCGGCAAGCAGCACGGCGCCGACTTCTTCACCGCGGACGGCAAGGCGGACTTCACGTCGGACGGCGCGGTCGCGGCCGTCAAGCAGTACGTCGACATGATGGCGAAGGACAAGATCATCGCCCCGGGCAACGCGGAGTACGCGCAGAACCAGTCCCTGAGCGACTTCGCCAAGGACAAGACGGCGATGGTGCTGTGGCAGGCCGCCGCCACCACCTTCAAGTCGCAGGGCATGAGCGACGACGAGTGGGGCGTGGCGCCCGTGCCGGTCGACTCCGGCGCTCCGGGCGCGGGCAAGGCCACCAACTCGATGGTCGCCGGCATCAACATGGCTGTCTTCAAGAACACCAAGAACATCGACGGCTCACTGAAGTTCGTGAAGTTCATGACCAGCGACGCGGAACAGAAGATCCTGTGCAAGTCCTACGGATCCGTGCCGCCGGTCAAGGCGGCGCAGGAGGACGCGGCCTTCGACCGCCCCGAGCTGAAGGTCCTGCGCGACACCCTCGCCAAGAGCGCCGCACCGCTGCCCCAGGTGCCCAACGAGTCGCAGTTCGAGACCGCGGTCGGCACCGCCGTCAAGAACCTCTTCGCGAACGCCGCGGACGGCCGTGAGGTCACCACGGCGTCGGTGAAGGCCGAACTGGTCAAGGCTCAGCAGCAGATGTCCTCGCAGTGAGCGACACGACCGTGACCGGAACCGGAACCACGACCGTCGTGCACAGCGCGAAGGAGCCGTCCGCGAACGCCCCGGAGACGGAGCGCGGCCCGCGCCGCCGTCCCGGACGGCTCCGCCGCATCGGCCTGCCGTACCTCCTGCTGCTGCCGGCCCTCCTGCTCGAACTCCTCGTCCATCTGCTGCCGATCGTCATCGGCATCACGATGAGCTTCAAGGAGCTCACCCAGTTCTTCATCCGCGACTGGGGCGCCGCGCCCTGGTCCGGCCTGGACAACTACGAGATCGCGGTCGACTTCGACGCCCCGGTGGGCGAGGCGCTGCTGCACTCGTTCCTCGTCACCTGCGCCTTCACCCTGCTCTCGGTGGGCCTGTGCTGGCTGATCGGGACGACCGCCGCGATCTATCTGCAGGAGACGTTCAAGGGGAGGGGCTTCCTCAGGGCGCTCTTCCTCGTCCCGTACGCACTGCCCGTCTACGCCGCGGTGATCACCTGGGGCTTCATGTTCCAGCGCGACAACGGCCTCATCAACCACGTGCTGCACGACCAGTTGGGCCTCACCGACAGCGCGCCGTTCTGGCTCATCGGCGACAACAGCTTCGTCGCGCTGCTCACCGTGTCGGTGTGGAAGGGCTGGCCGTTCGCCTTCCTCATCATGATGGCCGGGCTGCAGAACATCCCCAGGGAGATGTACGAGGCGGCCGCGCTCGACGGCGCGGGCATGTGGCAGCAGATCCGCCGCATCACCCTGCCGTCCCTGCGCTCCGTCAACCAGGTCCTCGTGCTCGTCCTGTTCCTGTGGACGTTCAACGACTTCAACACGCCGTACGTCCTGTTCGGCAGGTCGGCGCCCGAGGCCGCGGACCTGGTCTCGATCCACATCTACCAGTCCTCGTTCGTCACCTGGAACTTCGGCACCGGCTCCGCCATGTCCGTCCTGCTGCTGCTGTTCCTGCTCGCCGTGACGGGCGTCTATCTGTGGGTCACTTCGCGCGAGAGGAAGTCCGCTCATGTCTAGCGTCCGCACGGCCGCGCCGCCCCGCGGGGCCGCGAAGCCCCGGTCGCCGATGGCGGCGCCCCGCTCGTTCCTGTGGTCACGGCGGATCTTCCTGACGTTGCTCACGGGCTTCGTGCTGCTCCCGGTGTTCGTGATGGTCTCCAGCTCGCTCAAGCCCCTCGAAGACGTGTCGGGCAAGTTCCGCTGGATGCCGAGCGGGCTCACGATCCGCCCGTACATCGACATCTGGAAGACCGTTCCGCTGGCGAAGTACTTCATGAACTCGCTGATCGTGGCGGGCGCGGCCACCGTCTGCTCGGTCGTGATCGCCGTCTTCGCCGCCTACGCCGTCAGCCGCTACCAGTTCCGCGGCAAGCGCGTCTTCACGGTGACGGTCCTGTCCACGCAGATGTTCCCCGGCATCCTGTTCCTGCTGCCGCTGTTCCTGATGTACGTCAACATCGGCAACGCCACGGGGATCGCCCTGTTCGGCTCCCGGGGCGGGCTCATCCTCACGTATCTGACCTTCTCGCTGCCGTTCTCGATCTGGATGCTGATCGGGTACTTCGACTCGGTGCCGCGCGATCTGGACGAGGCGGCGCTCGTCGACGGCTGCGGGCCGATAGGGGCGCTCTTCAAGGTCGTCGTGCCCGCCGCGATCCCCGGCATCGTCGCGGTCGCCGTCTACGCGTTCATGACCGCGTGGGGAGAAGTGCTCTTCGCCTCCGTCATGACGAACGACGCCACCCGCACCCTCGCCATCGGCCTGCAGGGCTACTCCACCCAGAACGACGTCTACTGGAACCAGATCATGGCCGCGTCGCTGGTCGTGAGCATTCCCGTGGTGGCGGGCTTCCTCCTGCTCCAGCGCTATCTGGTCGCCGGCCTCACCGCCGGAGCCGTCAAGTGACCCACTCCCTTGTCACCACCCCGTCTGAGAGGACGTCTGTGTCCGAGCTCATCGACCTTGCCGCACTGCCGAACGACTTCGCGTGGGGGACGGCCACTTCGGCGTACCAGATCGAGGGCGCCGTCTCCGAGGACGGCCGTTCCCCCTCGATCTGGGACACCTTCTCGCACACCCCCGGAAAGACCGACAACGCCGATCACGGTGACGTGGCCTGCGACCACTACCACCGCTGGCGCGAGGACATCGAGTTGATGAAGCAACTGGGCACCAACGCCTACCGGTTGTCCCTCGCCTGGCCACGCGTCGTGCCCGGCGGCGACGGACCGGTCAACGCCAAGGGCCTCGACTTCTACGACCAGTTGATCGACGGCCTGCTCGAAGCGGGCATCGCCCCGTCGGTGACGCTCTACCACTGGGACCTGCCGCAGATGCTCCAGGACCGCGGCGGCTGGCCCGAGCGGGAGACGGCCGAGCACTTCGCGGCGTACGCGTCCATCGCCGCCGAGCGCTTCGGCGACCGCGTCACCCAGTGGACCACGCTCAACGAACCTCTCTGCTCGGCCTGGATCGGCCATCTCGAAGGCCGCATGGCGCCGGGCCTGACCGACCTGACCGCCGCCGTGCGTGCCTCCTACCACCTGCTGCTCGGGCACGGGCTCGCCACCCAGGCCATCCGCGCCGCGGCGCCCGGCGCGCAGATCGGCATCGTCAACAACCTCTCCACCGTGGAGCCCGCGAGCGACCGCCCCGAGGACGTCGCCGCCGCCCGCCGCGTGGACGGCCACACCAACCGCTGGTGGCTCGACCCGGTGCACGGCCGCGACTTCCCCGCCGACATGCAAGAGGTATACGGGGTCGAACTCCCGGAGCGCGCGGGCGACTTGGCGACCATCGCGCAGCCGCTGGACTGGCTGGGCCTGAACTACTACTTCCCGGCCGTCGTCTCCGACGACCCCGCGGGGCCCGCTCCCTACGCCCACCAGGTGCGCCGCGAAGGCGTGCCCCGCACCGGCATGGACTGGGAGATCGACGCGAGCGGCATCGAGACGCTCCTGCTGCGCCTGACGAACGAGTACGGCGCGCGCAAGCTGTACGTCACCGAGAACGGCTCGTCCTACCCCGACGTCGTACGCCCCGACGGCACGATCGACGACCCGGAGCGCACCGACTACCTCGTCCGGCATCTCGCCGCCTGCGCGAGCGCCGCCCGCAAGGGAGCACCGCTGGCCGGGTACTACGCGTGGTCCCTGCTCGACAACTTCGAGTGGGCCTATGGCTACGACAAGCGTTTCGGCCTGGTCCACGTCGACTACGAGACGCAGCGACGCACCGTCAAGGGCAGCGGGCTGCGCTATGCCGACATCATCCGCGACCACCAGGGGCGCGTGAGCCGCGCCGCCTGACGCGCTCGCACGACCGACGGCGGCTCCCGGCTCTCCGCCGATCCGGGGGCCGCCGCGCTGGTGTGGCTCCGTTTCCCGTGTCAGGTCGAGGTCGCCTTTCGGCCCTCCTTCGCCGATGCGCCGATGCACACGAGGCCCAACAGGAGAGTGAGGCCGCCGATGATGATGTTGGTCAGGATGACGCCCGTGTCAGGGCTCGAGCCGACGACCCACGGCGACACGATCATCCACACGCCCATGGCGCACATGGCCCAGCTCAGGCCGTACATCCTGGCGGGCGCGACGGTGAACCCGAGGCCCAGCAGGCCGATCGCGATGCCCATGATGAGGTTGTGCGTCGTGAGGACTGGCTGGCTGGTGGCGAAGTGCACCACCCACGGGGAGATGGCACAGAAGAGGCCCGTGAGGAACACAGGCCCGTCCACGAGTGCCACATCTTTTCCACCGAGTACGCGGGCGTACCGGTCCCGCATTTCGGATACGTCAGGGTGAGCGGCTATGTCTCCCCTGTGTGAGACGTCGGCCATGAGACTCTCCTCTGCTTGATGCAGGCCTGATGACCTCGCGCGGCGGAATGTCGCACATATCCATTCTGCTCTTATTTTTTCTTTATGTGTAGTCGTGGGCGAGGGGCTGCCCATCGGTCGCCGCTCGTACGGGGGACCAGAACGCGCCGTCGCACGCCACGCCCGCTGGAATGAACACGTGACCGCGCCCCCGGACGACTGCCTCGCGCGCAACGAGTGGATCTGCGGTGAGTATCTGAGCACCCGCCGCCAGATCATCGTCGACGCGGTCCTCCAGCATCTGGAGCTGACCGCGGTCTCCGTCCTCATCGCGCTCGTCATCGCCGTGCCGCTCGCCGTCGTCGCCCGCCGCTGGGCCCTGGCGGCCGGTCCCGTCCTCGCGCTGACCACGGTCCTCTACACGATCCCCTCGCTCGCGATGTTCTCGCTGCTGCTCCCCGTGTACGGCCTGTCCGCGTCCCTCGTGGTCGCAGGGCTCGTCCTGTACTCGCTGACGCTGCTCGTGCGCAACATCCTGGCCGGGCTGCGCGCCGTCCCCGATGACACCCGGCAGGCCGCCCGCGGCATGGGCTACGGACCGATCCGGCTCCTGCTCACGGTCGAACTGCCGCTCGCGCTGCCCGCCGCCATGGCAGGACTGCGCATCGCCACCGTCTCCGCGGTGTCCCTCGTCACGGTCGGCGCGATCGTCGGCTTCGGCGGGCTCGGCAACCTGATCTACACGGGCATGAACACCTACTTCAAGGCGCAGGTCCTCACCGCGTCCGTGCTGTGTGTCGTCATCGCCGTGCTCGCCGATCTGCTGCTCCTCGGCGTGCAGCGGATCCTCACCCCGTGGACGAGGGCGGTCCGCTCATGAACACCATCAGTGAAGCCTGGCAGTGGCTCACCGACTCGGCCCACTGGGCGGGCGACGACGGCATCTGGCACCGGCTCACCCAGCACCTCGTCCTGACCGTCGTGTGCCTGCTGCTCAGCTGCCTGATCGCGCTGCCGGTCGCGCTCGTCCTCGGCCACCTCGGCAAGGGCGGCGCCCTCGCGGTCAACATCTCCAACGTCGGCCGCGCGGTGCCCACCTTCGCGGTCCTCGTCCTGCTGCTCCTCACCCCCATCGGGCGGTGGGGCGAGGGCCCCACCGTCGTCGCTCTCGTGCTGTTCGCCGTGCCGCCGCTGCTCACCAACGCGTACGTGGGTATGCGCGGCGTCGACCGCAGCGTCGTACAGGCCGCGCGCGGCATGGGCATGACGGGACGGCAGATGCTGTGGCGGGTCGAACTGCCGCTCGCGATGCCGCTGGTCCTCAGCGGGGTGCGGATCGCCGCCGTGCAGCTCGTGGCCACCGCCACGATCGCGGCCCTCGCGGGCGGCGGGGGGCTCGGCCGGATCATCACGGCCGGCTTCAACCTCGCGAGCACCCCGCAGGTGGTGGCGGGCGCCGTGCTGGTCGCCGTGTTCGCGCTGATCGTCGAGGGGCTCTTCGAGATCGGCGAACGGCTCGCCCCCGGATGGGCGCGGGGGAGAGGACGGACGGGATGAGGCGCCGCGCGGGACGGGGTACGGCTGCCGTCGCCGGGGGCGTCCTGCTCCTGGGCGGCTGCGCTTCGGGGCCCTCCCTGGAGACCCAGGGCGAGGTGACCGCGCCACCCGGCGACAGCCACCACCTCGTCGTCGGGTCGGCGGGATTCACCGAGAGCGATCTGCTCGCCCAGATGTACTCCCTGCTCCTGCAGAAGGCCGGATACGGCGCGGAGATCCTCTCCGTCGCCAACCGCGAGCTCTACGAACCCGCCCTGGAGTCCGGGCAGATCGACGTCGTCCCCGAGTACGCGGCGACCTTCGCGGACTGGCTGAACGCCAAGAAGAACGGCGCCGACGCGAAGCCGGTCGGCTCACCCGACCTGGACGCCACCATGAAGGCCCTGCGCGCACTCGCCGCGCCGCGCGGCCTCACCGTCCTCGACCCGGGCAAGGCCGTGGACCAGAACGCGTTCGCCGTCACGGCGTCCTTCGCCAAGGAGCACCACCTCAAGACCCTGAGCGACCTCGGCAAGTCCGGCCTGAAGGTACGCCTCGCCGCGGGCGACGAATGCGTGCAACGCCCGTACTGCGAACCCGGCCTGAAGGACGTCTACGGCATCGACATCACCTCCGTCGACCCGAAGGGTGTGGGCACGACCCAGGCCAAGAAGGCCGTGCAGAGCGGGCAGGACCAGATGGTCCTCACCACGTCGACGGACGCCACGCTCGACAACTTCGGCCTCGTCCTGCTGAAGGACGACAAGAAGCTCCAGAACGCCGACTACATCGTCCCGGTCGTCAACCGCTCCCGCGCCGGGAGCGAGGGCGTCGCGAAAGCACTCGGCCGCCTCAACTCCGTGCTGACGACGGCGGACCTGGCGTCCATGAACGAACAGGTGGACAGCTGGCGGCGGCTGCCGCAGGACGTGGCGCGGACGTTCCTGGAGGAGAAGGGGCTGCTGTGAGCCCCGTCGTGGTGGGGTGAGGCTGCCGCTCGGGCAGGGTTCAGGCGTCGGCCACCGAGTCGAACTCCACCTGATCCCGGGGCACGCCCTGCGCGTCCGCGTCCACCGAGCGGCGCAGCGCCTCGTGCAGCTTCGCCGGGGTCAGTACGCCGAGGAAGCGCGCCCCGTCGAGGACCGCGACCCAGCCCGCGTCGTGCTGGAGCATCACGCCGAACGCCTGCTTGAGCGGGGCGCCCACCGGCACCCACGCCTTCATGCGGTGGGCCAGATCACCCACTCTGCCGCCCTCGCCGGCCAGCGCCACCTCGTCGATGCCGACCCAGCCGTGCAGATCCCCGCCCGTGTCCAGGACGACGCCCCAGCGGGCGTCCTCCTCGCGCAGCCGAGCCGCGGCGTGCGCGGCGGGCTCGTCGAGCCGGACCACCGTCGGCTGCTCGAGGTCGTCCGGCTGGATCTCGGTGACCGACAGCCGCTTCAGGCCGCGGTCGGCGCCCACGAACCCGGCGACGTACGGCGTCGCCGGGGTGCCGAGCACCGCGCCGGGCGTGTCGTACTGCTCGATGCGGCCCTCCCCGTAGACCGCGATCCGGTCACCGAGCCTGACCGCCTCCTCGATGTCGTGCGTGACCAGGAGAACCGTCTTACGGACCGTCGCCTGCATCCGCAGGAACTCGTCCTGCAACTGCTCGCGCACCACGGGGTCGACCGCCCCGAACGGCTCATCCATGAGAAGTACGGGCGGGTCGGCCGCGAGGGCGCGTGCCACGCCCACCCGCTGGCGCTGCCCGCCGGACAGCTGCTCGGGGTAGCGGGAGCCGTAGGTCTTCGGGTCGAGGCCCACCAGGTCGAGCAGCTCGGCCGCCCGCACCCGTGCCTTCGCCTTCTTCCAGCCGACCAGCGCGGGAACGGTCGCCGTGTTGTCGAGGATCGTCCGGTGCGGGAAGAGCCCCACCTGCTGGATGACATAGCCGATACGGCGCCGAAGGCGGACCGGGTCGACGTCCGCGATGTTCTCGTCGTTCACGAAGATGCGGCCGGCGGTCGGCTCGATGAGACGGTTCACCATCATCATCGTGGTCGTCTTGCCGCAGCCGGAAGGGCCGACGAGCGTGACCAGTTCCCCCTCGGCGACCTCGAAGGACAGGTCGTCCACGGCCATCGTGCCGTCCGGGTAGCGCTTGCTCACCTGCTCGAACCGGATCATGCACTCACGCTAACCGCGGCCCTCAGACTCCGCTCACCAGCACCACCTCCAGGGTGCGCGGGCCGTGCACGCCCTCCACCCGGTCCAGTTCGATGTCGCTGGTCGCGGACGGTCCCGAGATCCAGGTCAGCGGCCGGGCGGGGTCGAGCCGTTCGAGTGCCTGCGGTACGGAGGAGACCACCTGGTCCGGGACCCGTACGACACAGATGTGGTGGTCGGGGACGAGCGTGATCCGCCGGCGGCCCTGGTCGGGCCCGCCGTCCAGGACGATCGTGCCGGTCTCGGCGACGGCGACCGCGCAGCCGGTGACGACGCTGTCCACCGCGTCGAGCTCGTGCGGAGTGCTCGCGGCGCGGTCATGGACACGGGTCGCGTCGGCAGCCTTGAGCCAGTGCGGCGGGAGACCGGGCGGCACGAGCACGGTTCGCGTGCCGCGTGCCGCGAGCAGCCGCGTGAGCAGATCCGGCAGCTCCGTGTCCGCGCAGCGGTGCACGAGCGCGCGATAGTCGGCGAGGTTCTCCGCGAGCAGGTCGACGGTCTGGTCGGTGCTGCGGTGGCCGTGCTCACGCAGATAGTCGCGGGGGACGGCTGCGTCGTCGGCGTCACTCTCCTGCTGTTCATCGCCGTCGGGTACGTCGGCCAGCGCTCGCCGGACGCGGCCGAGGATCTGCTCCCTGCTGCTCACTTCGTGCCGCCCTTCCGCGCCTTCTCCACCTGGCCGCCGTTCGTACGCCGCCACCAGTCGCGGAACGGCTCCGCGGGCACCTTCGGCAGATCGCGCGTCCCGCTCCACGCCTGCCCGGGGCCGGGAAGCGTGCGCGGGTGGAAGCGCCGGGTCCCGGACGCTAGCCGCTGCCCGGCCCGCAGCACCCCCGGCCGGCCGAAGGCCAGGCCCGCCGCGCGCATCGCGGCCCGCTCGGCCGCGTGCCCCTTCGCGGGCCGCAGCGTCGCCCTCGTGCCGTTCCTTGTCACTTCACCGCCCTGGACCACGCGCTCCCGCAGATGGACGAGGACCTCGGGGATGTCGATGGCCACCGGGCACACCTCGTAGCAGGCGCCGCAGAGGGACGAGGCGTAGGGGAGCGAGGCGTCGATCTCGCTCTGCGTGCCCCGGAGTTGAGGGCTGAGGATCGCACCGATGGGGCCGGGATACACCGAGCCGTAGGCGTGACCTCCGGCCCGCTCGTAGACGGGGCAGACGTTGAGGCAGGCCGAGCAGCGGATGCAGCGCAGCGCCTGGCGGCCCACCTCGTCGGCGAGCGTGTCGCTGCGTCCGTTGTCGAGGAGCACGAGGTGGAAGTCGCGCGGCCCGTCCTCGTCGGTCGTGCCGGTCCACATCGACGTGTACGGGTTCATCCGCTCGGCCGTCGAGGAGCGGGGGAGGGTCTGGAGAAAGACCTCCAGGTCCCGCCAGGTCGGCACGACCTTCTCGATGCCGACGACCGAGATCAGCGTCTCGGGCAGCGTCAGACACATGCGGCCGTTGCCCTCCGACTCGACGACGACCAGGGTGCCCGTCTCGGCGACCATGAAGTTCGCCCCTGAGACGCCGACCTTGGCACGCAGGAACTTCTCCCGGAGGTGCAGACGGGCGGCCTCCGCGAGATCGGCGGGCGTGTCGGTGAGACCGTTCGGGGCGGGGCGGCCCCACTCGCTCATCTCGCGCGCGAAGATCTCGCGGATCTCACCGCGGTTGCGGTGGATGGCGGGCACGAGGATGTGCGAGGGCCTGTCCTTGCCGAGCTGCACGATGAGTTCGGCGAGATCGGTCTCGTACGCGGCGATGCCCTCGGCCTCGAGAGCTTCGTTGAGGCCGATCTCCTGGGTCGCCATCGACTTGACCTTGACGACTTCGGACTCACCGGTGGCCTTGACCAGGTCCGCGACGATCCGGTTGGCCTCGTCGGCGTCCGCCGCCCAGTGCACGGTGCCGCCCGCCGCCGTGACCGACTCCTCCAACTGGACCAGATGGCGGTCGAGATGGCGCAGGGTCTCGTCCTTGATCCGCTTGCCCGCCTCGCGGAGCTGCGCCCAGTCGTCCAGCTCGGCGACCGCGCGGGCCCGTTTGTCGCGGATGGTGTGCGTGGCGTGCCGCAGATTGGCGCGCAGGGTCTTGTCACCCACGGCCTCGCGAGCGGCGGCGGGGAAGGCGGGCATGCCTACGAATGTGCCGCTCATGACAGGGGCTCCTCTTCCGTGCTCGCCAGGATCTCCGCGATGTGGACCGGGCGCAGGCCGCTCTTGAGCCGGGACATCGTCCCCCCGATGTGCATTAGACAGGAGTTGTCCGCGGCGCACAGGGCGTCGGCGCCCGTCGACTCCGCGTTGCGCACCTTGTCCGTGCCCATCGCCGACGAGACATCGGAGTTCTTCATCGCGAAGGTGCCGCCGAAGCCGCAGCACTCGTCCGCTCCCGGAAGCGCCCGCAGTTCGAGCCCCTTCACCGCCTGGAGCAGTCGCGTGGGACGGTCACCGAGGCCGAGGCTGCGCAGACCGTGGCACGTCGGGTGGTACGTCACCGTGTGCGGGTAGTACGCCCCCACATCCGTCACGCCGAGAACGTCCACCAGGAACTCGGTGAGTTCGTACGTCTTGGGCACGACGGGCGCCAGCGTCGCCGCCAGGCCGCCACCTCGGCCCTCGGCACGGGCCCGCTCTCCCATGCGGGGGTAGAGTTCGCGGACCATCGCGCCGCACGACCCGGAGGGCGTGACGATCGCGTCGTACTCCTCCGCGCCGAAGACATCGGAGAAATGACGGGCGAGCGGCTCTGCCTGGTGGCGGTACCCCGTGTTGTAGTGCGCCTGCCCGCAGCAGGTCTGCGCCATCGGGAAGTCGACGTCAACTCCCAGTCTGGTCAGCAGTTTCACCACCGCTCGGCCTGTGTCGGGATAGAGCGTGTCGTTGACACAGGTCAGGAACAGAGCGACACGCATCGCGGGTTCCTCCTCGTCGATCATCGGATGGGTGCAGCGTATGCGCTGTGGGCGCTGCGCGGGAGTCGTCAACGGGGCGCGCGTCATGGGAGGACGCGGCGGGACGCCTCCTGCCACGCTGCCCTGCTCGCGGGGTCGCGGGTCGGCTCGTAGCGACTCAGTTGCTGGGTGCGGGCCAGCAGGGTGCGCATTTCGTGGCGGTCCTCGCCTATCAGCCCGTGTGCCCTGGCCTGGACGAGTACGTTGCCCAACGCCGCTGCCTCCGCCGGCCCCGCGACGACCGGCAGTCCGCAGGCGTCCGCGGTCAGCTGACACAGGAGCGCGTTGCGGGCTCCGCCGCCGACTATGTGCACCACGTCCACGGCTCGGTCCGCGAGGCGTTGGGCGTCCTCGATGGCCCGGCGGTGGGCCAGGGCGAGGGAGTCGAGGATGCAGCGTGTCGTCTCTGCGGGAGTGGAGGGGATGGGCTGACCTGTGGCCTCGCAGGCTTGGGCGATGCGGCGCGGCATGTCGCCGGGGGCCAGGAAGGCGGGGTCCGCCGCGTCGACGAGGGAGCGCAGGCCGGGAGCGGCGGCGGCTTCGATCAGCAGTGCTTCGAGGGTGGGGGCGCTTGGGGCGGGGGCACTTGAGCCTGAGTTCCAGGTGCGCAGGCACTCCTGGAGCAGCCACAGGCCCATGATGTTGCGCAGGTAGCGGACGGTGCCATCGATACCCAGCTCGTTGGTGAAGTTCGCCTCGCGGCTCTGCTCCGTGCGGACGGGGGCGGTCAGCTCCAGGCCCGCGAGCGACCAGGTGCCGGTGCAGATGTAGGCGAAGTCGTCGGTCGTGGCGGGGACGGCGACGACGGCCGACGCGGTGTCGTGCGAGGCCACCGTCGTCACGGGCGTGGGCGAGGTCAGACCGGCGTCTTGGAGGACATGCGGGAGCAGATGGCCGGCCGGGTCGCCGGGGTGGCGCAGCGTCGGGAACAGCCCCAGATCGACGCCGAGGCGTGCGGCGACCTCGGGGGCCCAGCTTCCCGTGCCGGGGTCCATGAGCTGCGTGGTGGAGGCGTTGGTGAGTTCTGTGCCCAGTTCGCCCGTCAGCCAGTACGTCAGCAGGTCGGGAACAAGCAAGAGGTGCTTGGCTGCGGCCAGTTGAGCCGAGCCCTGGGCGGCCAGCAGCTGGTACAGGGTGTTGAAGGGCGCGTACTGGATTCCGGTAGTGGCGTACAGCTCGGCGGCCGGGACAGTGGCCCACGCTTTGTCCGCAACGCCCTCGGTACGGGTGTCCCGGTAGTGCACGGGGTTGCCGAGGAGAGCGCCGTTCGCGTCGAGGAGACCGTAGTCAACTGCCCAGCCGTCGATACCGACGGAGGTCAGGGGGGCGACGGAACCTGCCGCGCGGAGACCGTCGATGACCCCCGCGTAGAGGGACAGGATGTCCCAGTGCAGGGTGCCTGCGGCGCGGACAGGCCGGTTGGGGAAGCGATGCGCCTCCTGGAGGGCGAGCGTCTCGGCGCCGACCTTCGCCACCATGACGCGTCCGCTGGAGGCGCCGAGGTCGATCGCGGCGAAGTGGTGGTCCGAGGAGCGGGACTTCGGGGTGGCGATGGGCATGGTGGCTCGCAGTGTTGAAGGCCGGGGTGCGGGGGGCTTGCGCGTGGTTGTAGGGGTGAGGGCCGGGGGCTGACTTGCGTAATCGCAGGGGTGAAGGTCGAGTGCGGCCTTGCGTGGTTCGCAGGGGTGAGGGTCGAGTGCGGGTCTTGCGTGGGCACATCCCGCGGGACGGGTGCGGGGTGCCTGTGGCCGGACGGGATGGGTCGGGTGCGGGTGCCTGCGGTCGCACGGAGTGGGTCCAGTGCGGTGCGGGCGCCCGTGGTCGTCCGGTGCTCTGTGGTGCGGGGCGGTGCGGGGTACCCGTGGTCGCCCGGTGCTCTGTGGTGCGGCGCCGCGCCGGTATGTCCGTCCTCGCCATCTCGGTTTGCACGTAGGGCTACTGCGGCACCGGAGCGCCGCGTGCCGTGCTCCGGGCGGACATACCGACACGTCCCCTTCGGTGGGATGCGCGGCTGCGGGTCGGTGGGGCGCCCGCCTCTCCGTAGGTGGTGGCCCCCCCCGGGGGGCATGGCGCGGCGGCCGGAAGGGCTGCGCTACCTGAGGAACGCCGCCGCGACGCCCGCGTCCACCGGTATGTGCAGGCCCGTCGTATGGGTGAGGTCGCCCGCCGTCAGGGCGAAGACCGCGTTGGCCACGTGCTCGGGGAGCACCTCTCGCTTGAGGAGGGTCCGCTGGGCGTAGAACTCGCCCAGGTTCTCCTCCTCGATCCCGTACGTCGCCGCACGCTGCGCGCCCCAGCCGCCCGCGAAGATGCCCGAACCCCGCACCACCCCGTCCGGGTTGATGCCGTTCACGCGGATGCCGTGCTCGCCCAACTCGGCTGCCAGGAGACGGACTTGGTGGGACTGATCCGCCTTGGTCGCGGAGTACGCGATGTTGTTCGGGCCTGCGAACACCGCGTTCTTGGACGTGATGTAGATGATGTCGCCGCCCAGCGCCTGGTCCCGCATGATGCGCGCCGCCTCGCGGGAGACGAGGAACGAGCCGCGGGCCATGATGTCGTGCTGCAGGTCCCAGTCCCGGGCCGTGGTGTCGAGCAGCGGCTTGGAGATGGAGATGCCCGCGTTGTTCACCACCAGGTCGACTCCGCCGAAGGCGAGGGCTGCCGACGCGAAGGCGGCGGCGATCTGATCCTCCGACGTGACGTCCATGGGGATGGCCACGGCCTTGTCCGGGCCGCCGAGCTCCTCCGCCACCGCCGCCGCGTTCTCCGCGTTGAGGTCCGCGACCGCCACACAGGCGCCCTCCGCCACCAGGCGGTGCGCAATCGCCTTGCCGATGCCGCTGCCCGCCCCGGTCACAAGGGCGACGCGGGTGGCCAAGGGCTTGGGCTTCGGAAGCCGCTGGAGCTTCGCCTCCTCCAGGGGCCAGTACTCGATGCGGAACTTCTCCGACTCGTCGATGGGGGCGTAAGCGGAGACCGCCTCGGCGCCGCGCATGACGTTGATCGCGTTCACATAGAACTCGCCCGCCACGCGTGCGGTCTGCTTGTCCTTGCCGAAGGAGAACATTCCCACGCCGGGAACGAGGACGATGGCCGGATCGGCGCCGCGCATCGCGGGAGAGGTCGGGTCGGCGTGGCGCGCGTAGTAGGCCGCGTATTCCTCTCGGTACGCCGCGTGCAGCTCCTTGAGGCGGGTGATGGCCTCCTGGAGCGGTGCGGTGGGGGGCAGGTCGAGGACCAGGGGCCTGATCTTCGTGCGGAGGAAGTGGTCGGGGCAGGATGTGCCCAGGGCCGCCAGGCGCGGGTGCTCCGAGGAGGCCAGGAAATCGAGGACGGTGTGCGTGTCGGTGAAGTGGCCGATCTGCGGACGGTCCTGCGAGGCCAGCGAGCGGATGTGCGGGGCCAGTTCGGCCGCACGGTGGCGGCGTTCGGCGGTGGGCAGGGGGCCGTACCCGTCCAGGGGCGGGCCGAAGGGCGCCGGCTTGCCGCGTTCGGAGAGGAACGCCTCCGCCGTGCGGATGATGTGCAGCGAATTGCGCTCGCACTCCTCCGCCGTGGCGCCCCACGCCGTGATGCCGTGACCGCCCAGGATGCAGCCGATGGCGTCCGGGTTCGCCGCCTGTACCGCCGCGATGTCCAGGCCCAGCTGGAAACCGGGGCGGCGCCAGGGCACCCAGGCCACCGTGGGGCCGAAGCACTCGGCGGTCAGCTTCTCGCCGTCCGTGGCGCACGCCAGGGCGATGCCCGAGTCGGGGTGCAGATGGTCCACGTGCGGCGCGTCCACCAAGGCGTGCATCGCGGTGTCGATGGACGGTGCCGCGCCCCCCTTGCCGTGCAGGCAGTAGTCGAAGGCGCCGACCATCTCGTCCTCACGGTCCGGGCCCGCGTACACCTCCTTCAGCGCGTGGAGGCGGTCCAGGCGCAGGACCGCGAGGCCCTCCTCGGTGAGCGTGCCCAGGTCGCCGCCCGAGCCCTTGACCCACATCAGGTCGGTGTCCGCGCCCGTGACCGGGTCGGGGGCCGTGCCCTTCGCCGACGCGTTGCCGCCCGCGTAATTGGTGTTGCGCGGGTCGGCGCCCAAGCGGTGGGCGCGGTCGAGGAGTTCCTTGATCCGCGCGTGCGGTTCCTGCTGTGCTTCCTGTGCCTGCCGTGTGCCCTGTGCGCGCTGTGCTTCCTGTGCGCCCTGTGCGTCCTGTGTCATGCCGCTCATGCCCCCCATCCGGCCTGCTCGCCGCCCACGCGGTCCTTGACGATTCGCTCCTGCCAGCCTGACTCCCGATAGGCCCTCATGGGATCAGGGTCGAGCCCCGAGTCCTCCCTGACTTCTGCCAGTAGGGGGCGGACGTCGGTGTTGAAGGCGTCCATCAGGGCGGCGTTGGCGGCGAGCACGTCGCCGGTCCGCTGGGCCTCGGCCAGCGCGTCCCCGTCGACCAGAAGCGCCTTCGCCGTGGCCTCCTGCACGTTCATCACCGAACGGATGATCGCGGGGATCTTCGCCTCGATGTTGTGGCACTGGTCGAGCATGAAGGCGATGTCCGAATCCAGGCCGCCGCCCCGGACGACCTCGTACATGATCCGGAAGAGCTGGAAGGGGTCCGCGGCGCCCGCCATCAGGTCGTCGTCCGCGTAGAAGCGCGAGTTGAAGTCGAAGCCGCCGAGGCGCCCCTCGCGCAGCAGCGTCGCGACGATGAACTCGATGTTGGTGCCGGGCGCGTGGTGGCCGGTGTCGACGACGACCTGCGCCTTCGGCCCCAGCTTCAGGCAGTGCGCGTAGGCCGTGCCCCAGTCCGGGATGTCCGTCGCGTAGAAGGCGGGCTCGAAGAGCTTGTACTCGATGAGCATGCGCTGGTCGTCGCCGAGCCGGTCGTACGTCGTCCGCAAGGCCTCCGCCAAGCGGTCCTGCCGGCTGCGGATGTCGTCCTGGCCGGGGTAGTTGGTGCCATCCGAGAACCACAGCTTCAGGTCGCGTGAACCCGTGGCGTCCATGATGTCCACGCACTCGAGGAGGTGGTCGAGTGCCTTGCGCCGGACCGTCGGGTCCGGGTTGGTGACCGAGCCGAGTTTGTAGTCGTCGTCCTGGAATACGTTGGCGTTGATCGCGCCGAGCGTCACGCCGCGCTCGGCGGCGTACTCCGCGAGAGCCGCGTAGTCGTCGACCCTGTCCCAGGGGATGTGCAGGGCCACCCGGGGTGCGACGCCGGTGTGGGCGTGCACACGGGCGGCGTCGTCCAGCTTCTCCCGGGTCGTGCGCGGGACACCTGGCTGCGCGAAGACCTTGAAGCGCGTACCGGAGTTGCCGTACGCCCAGGACGGGGTCTCCAGGGCCTGGGTGGTGAGTGCCGCTTTCACGGCGTCCTTGCTGGTTCCGGCGGTCATCGCGCAGCCTTCCGAAAGAGCGGTCGGGGTGGGTCAGTTGGAGAAACGGTGCGTGCCGGATGCGGCGGCGAAGACGGCGCAGCCGTCCTCCATCCGCAGGAACTCCGCCGCGCCGTGCGTCACTTGCGAGCGCTTGCCGGCGGGGATCCACACCTCGGCGGTGGTGTTGGCGGGCAGGGTCACGGTCAGCCGGAACCCGTCCGCGTCCTTCTTCCAGTCGGTGCTGACCGGGCCGTAGAGCGCGTCGAAACTGCTCTGCGCCTCGGTCACGCCGCCGCCGGGGCGCGGGCGGACGAGGATCTTGCGGAAGCCGGGGTCGGCCGGTGCGATGCCCGCGATGTTGGCGTACATCCACTCGCCCACCGAGCCGTAGGCGTAGTGGTTGAAGGAGTTCATGCCGGCGTCCTGGAAGCTGCCGTCCGGCTTGATGGAGTCCCAGCGCTCCCACATCGTCGTGGCGCCCTTGTCGATCTGGTAGCCCCAGCTGGGGAAGGACTTCTGGACGAGGAGGCGGTAGGCGACGTCCGTGTGGCCGGTCGACGTCAGGACGGGGAGCAGGCGGGGTGTGCCCAGGAAGCCTGTCGACAGGTGCCATTCCTTGGACTTGATGAGCTCCACCAGACGTGCTGCCGCCGGTGCGCGGTCGCTGTCGGCGAGCAGATCCATCGACAGGGCGAGAACGTACGCGGTTTGCGTGTCGCCCTTCACCCGCCCGTCACCGGTCACGTACGCCGCACGGAAGGCGTCACGGACGCTCCCGAAAAGCTTCTTGTACGGGGCCGGGTCCTTGCCCAGTGCTTCGGCCGCCCGCGCGACGAGGTCGGCGCTGTGGGCGAAGTAGGCGGTGCCGATGACGTCCTTGGGAGTCTCGTCCTGGATGTTGAGCCAGTCTCCGTAACCCTCGGCGGGGCGCAGATATCCGGTGCTGTGCTTCTCCAGGTAGTCGAGCCACTTCAGCATCGAGGACCAGGACTGCTCCAGTACGCGCTGGTCGCCGTACGCCTGGTAGAGCGCCCAGGGGACGGTCACGCCGGCGTCGCCCCAGCCGGCCACTCCCTTGCCGACCGTGCCGACGAACGGCGCGACGTCGGTGAAGGCACCGTCGTCGGCCTGGCCGTCGCGCAGGTCGTCCAGCCACTTGGTGAGGAAGCGCGCCGACTCCATGACGTAGGCGGCGGTCGGTGCGAAGACGTTGATGTCGCCGGTCCAGCCGAGCCGCTCGTCACGCGCGGGGGTGTCCGTGGGAACGGAGAGGAAATTGCCGCGCTGCCCCCATGTGATGTTGCTGTGCAACTGGTTGAGCATGGGGACGTCGGTCTCGAAGTCCATCGTGAACGGAGCCGACGTGTGGATCACGCGGCCCCTCACAGCGTCGCGCGGTGGCTTGCCCGGGTAGCCCGTCACCTCCACGTAGCGGAAGCCGTGGAAGGTGAACCGCGGTTCGAACGTCTCCTTGCCGCCGCCCTTGAGCGTGTAGGTGTCGGTGGCACGCGCGGTCCGCAGATTGGTGGTGTAGAGCGTGCCGTCGGGGTTCAGGACCTCCGCATGGCGCAACCGGACCTTCGTACCGGCCTTCCCGGAGACGGTGAGACGCACCGCGCCGACCATGTTCTGACCGAGGTCGAAGACGAAGACGCCGGGCTTCGGCTCGGTCACCTTCTGGGCGGAGATCTCGCTCTCCACGCGCGTGTGCCCGTCGACTTGAGCGACGACGGCGGCCTTGACGTCATCGACGCCGTCGGCGGCCGCCCACTTCGAGTCGTCGAAGCCCGCGCGCGTCCAGCCCGCGGTCTCCAGGCGCGCGTCGTAGTCCTCGCCCGACAGGAGGTCGGCGGCGGTGACCGGCCCCATGGCGGCGCGCCAGTCGGTGCCCGACAGCACACGGTCCGTGGACCCGTCGGTGTACGTGACCTCCAACTGGGCCAGGAGCGCCGGGCGTTCGCCGTACTGATGCGGACCGAACATGCCGACGTTGCCCGCGTACCAGCCGACCGCGAGCGTCACGCCGAGCGCGTTGGCGCCGGACTTGAGCTGCTTGGTCACGTCGTACGTCTGGTAATGGACCCGCTTGTCGTAGTCGGTCCAGCCGGGCGCCAGGCGGTCGTCGCCGACGCGCTCGCCGTTCAGCCAGGCGTCGTAGAGACCGAGGGCCGTGGAGTACAGGCGGGCCCGCGCGACCTTCTTGCCCGGCCGGAGGCGGAACTCGTGTCGCAGCTGGGCGGCGGGGCAGTGCTCGGGTGCGACCTTTCCCCACGGGCCGGAACCCCAGGGCGCGAGGACCTTGGCCGCCGTCCAGGAGCCGTCGTCGTATCCCGTCGACCGCCAGTCGCCCGAGGGCTCCTTGCCGGTCGTCTTCCATGTGCCGTCGGTGGTCAGGGTGCGGACGCCGTCGGCGGTCGTCAGCTCCAGGACACCGAGCAGACCCGCGGGCCCGGTCGTGGCGTTGGTGGCGGAGACGGCGATGACCGAGGCTCCGGCACGAAGCCGGTCGGTCACGTCGACGACCGCGGGCCGGCGCCAGTTGTCGGCGGCGCTGTCCGCTTCGGTGTGCGACACCTGCGTGCCGTTCACGTATGCGGTGTACCCGTCGTCGGCCGTCATGACGAGCCGCGCTCGGGTGACCCCTTCGGGGACATCGACGCGACCGCGGAACCAACGGGTGGCCGCAGGTGCGCTGTTCGCGGGGTCACCTTCGGGGAACCAGAGCCAGGAGGCCTCGGCCAGGGAGGGCGCGCCGATGAGGGAGGCGGGGGCGCCGATCCACCGCGCCGTCCAGTCCTTCGCCCCGGAGAGCCCCGTTTCCCACCAGGAGGCCTCACTCCAGGCGGACGCCTTGCCGGCGGTGTCCCAGACCCGCACCGACCAGTAGTAGCGCGTACGGGACGTGAGGTCGGGCCCCGCGTAGGGGACCAGGACCGAGTCGCTGGAGGCGACCTTCCCGCTGTCCCACACGTCTGGCTTGGAGAGGCGCTCCGGGGTGGTGGCCACGCGCACCTGGTAAGCGCTCTGAGCCTGGCCGTCCGCATCGGACACCAGGGGCCAACTCAGCCTGGGACGGGGTACGTCGAGACCGAGCGGGTGTCTCACGTACTCGACGGTCGGTTTGGTCACGCGTAGGGCCCGGCCCCCCGCAGAGGGGGCGGCGTGGGCCGCCGGAACGGCCCCGGCGGCCATCGCCGTACCCAGGGCGGCCGTGGCGGTGGTGCTGAGCAGTCGTCTTCTGCTGATCACAACTTGACTCCGTAACGACTCGACGATGAATCGTTTCACGAGAGGCGAAGCTAGGGAGTGCGCCGTCTGCTGTCAAGTGCCCCGGCGTGATGGGCCCTTGGCGCACAGAGTCTCGTGCGGATTTTCAAGTCCTGCCCATTGACGGCACAGTTGGCGCGGGTCTAGCTTCCCTGGAAATTGATTGAAACCTTTCACGCCGGGTGTCCGGCGAGTTACCGATCGGTGCTATCTATGAGAGAGCCCCCCGTCCTTGCCGTGCAGGGCCTGAGCAAGTCCTTCGGGGCTGTGCGCGCCCTGCACGACGTCTCCCTGGAGCTGTACGCCGGTGAGGCGCACGCCCTCGCGGGTGAGAACGGCGCAGGGAAATCCACCCTCATCAAGACCCTCGCCGGGGTCCATCGCCCCGACGCGGGGGGGCTGTCGCTCGACGGGTCCCCGGTCGTCTTTCAGGGCCCGGGAGACGCCAGGGACGCGGGCGTCGCCGTCATCTACCAGGAGCCGACGCTCTTTCCCGACCTCTCCGTTGCGGAGAACATCTTCATGGGGCGCCAGCCGCGCCGCTCGTTGGGCCGCGTCGACCACAAGGCCGTGCACGCCGCGGCCGCCGCGCTCTTCAAGCGCCTGGACGTGGACCTCGACCCCGACCAGCCCGCCCGCGGCCTGTCCATCGCCGACCAGCAGATCGTCGAGATCGCCAAGGCGCTCTCCTTCGACGCCCGGGTCCTGATCATGGACGAGCCGACCGCGGCGCTCACCGGCAGCGAGGTGGCCCGCCTCTTCGGCGTCGTGCGCACGCTGCGCGAACAAGGCGCCGCGGTGCTTTTCATCTCGCATCGCCTGGAGGAGATCTTCGAGCTGTGCCAGCGCGTCACGACGCTGCGGGACGGCGGTCTGATCGCGAGCGAGCCGCTCGAAGGCCTGACCGAGGACGATCTCGTACGCCGCATGGTGGGCCGCGACCTCGACGAGCTCTACCCGAAGCAGGAGACGAGGGTCGGCGAAGTCGCGCTCAGCGTCCGCCGGTTGACCCGTGAGGGCATCTTCACCGACGTCTCGTTCGATGTGCGGCGCGGCGAGATCGTCGGGCTCGCGGGGCTCGTCGGGGCCGGACGGAGCGAGGTCGCGCGGGCCGTGTTCGGCGTCGACAAGTGGGACGCCGGGACGGTCGAGGTGCAAGGGAGGGAGCTGGTCAACGGCGCCCCGAGCACCGCCATGGCGGCCGGGCTCGCGCTCGTCCCGGAGGACCGCCGTGCCCAGGGCCTGGTGATGGACATGTCGATCGAGCGCAACATCGGACTCACCGGACTGCGGACGACCGTGCGCGCGGGCCTCATGGACCGTGGCGCCGAACGCAGCCGTTCGCTCGACTGGGCGGTGCGCCTCCAGGTGAAGTACGCGCGCATCGCCGACGCGGTCGGCACCTTGTCCGGCGGCAACCAGCAGAAGGTCGTCCTCGCCAAGTGGCTCGCCACCCGGCCCCAGGTCCTGATCGTCGACGAACCCACCCGCGGCATCGACGTCGGCACCAAGGCCGAAGTGCACCGTCTGCTCTCCGAACTCGCCGCCGACGGGGTCGCGGTCCTGATGATCTCCTCCGACCTGCCGGAGATCCTCGGCATGGCCGACCGGGTGCTCGTCATGCACGAAGGGCGGCTCGCCGCCGAGATCCCGCGCGCGCGGGCGACCGAGGAGTCCGTGATGGCGGCAGCCACGGGGAGGACGGCATGAGTGTGACCACCCAGAGTCCCGCGCCCACCGTCGACCCGGAGAAGGCCGCGGGAACGCGCCTGGTGGACCGCGTCTTCAAGATGCGCGAACTCGCCATCCTCCTTGTCTTCCTGGTGATGATCGGCATCACCCAGGCGGGCAACAGTGAGTTCCTGTCCGAGCAGGGCATCAAGGACCTGCTCCTGAACGCGACCATCCTGGTCCTCGTCGCCACCGGTCAGGCCCTCGTGGTCATCACCCGCAACGTCGACCTGTCGGTCGGCTCGACGCTCGGGATCAGCGCATTCGCCGCCGGCAACTACCTCCAGGGCGGCGGCGACTCGACGGTCGCGATCCTCCTCGCGGTCGCGCTCGGCGTCGGCTGCGGCCTGCTCAACGGGGCGCTCGTCAGCCTCGGCCAAGTGCCCGCCCTCGTCGTCACCCTCGGCACCCTCTACGTCATCCGGGGTGTCGACTCCATCTGGGTCGGCTCCCGGCAGATCACCGCGTCCGACCTGCCGGACGGCTTCGTCGACTTCGGCTCCGGCGGGATCTCGGCTGTGCCGTACCTGGGTCTCATCGCGCTCGCCGTCCTGGTCGCGGTCGCCTACTACCTGCGGCACTTCGGCGGTGGACGCGAGCTCTACGCACTCGGCTCCAACCCCGAGGCCGCCCGGCTCGCCGGCATCCCGGTACGCAAGCGCATCCTCGCCGCCTACACCGCGTGCGGAGCGCTCGCCGGGCTCGCGGGAGCGCTGTATCTGGCCCGCTTCGGCAACGTCGACTCCGCCACCGGCAACGGCTACGAACTCACCGTCGTCAGCGCCGTCGTGGTCGGCGGCG
Source organism: Streptomyces sp. Je 1-332 (assembly GCF_040730185.1). NCBI lineage: Bacteria > Bacillati > Actinomycetota > Actinomycetes > Kitasatosporales > Streptomycetaceae > Streptomyces > Streptomyces sp. Je 1-332. The sequence goes on along the minus strand of NZ_CP160402.1, from coordinate 640,718 downwards.
TCGTCTTCACCGGCGGCTCCGGCAGCGTCTACGGCGCGGCGCTCGGCGCGCTGCTCCTGACCTCCATCAACAGCGTGCTGCCCGCGCTCGGCGTCAGCTCCGTGTGGGTGCTCGCCATCAACGGCGTGCTGCTCGTCCTGGCCATCGCCGTCGACCGGATCGTCGCCCTGCGCGTCGCCAAGGCCCTGACGAAGAGGGCCGCATCGAACAGAAGGGCTGGCCGACATGGCTGACTCCAACCGGCTCGACGTCACGCGCGCCATCCGCTGGGACACCGTTGTCGGCGCTCTCCTTGTCGTGCTCCTCCTGATGTCGTTCTCCTTTGTCGACGGTTTCGGCAACGCCCTCAACCTGTCGTTCCTCATCGGCAACACGCTGCCCATCGCGCTGATCGCACTGCCGATGACGCTTCTCGTCGTCTCCGGAGAGATCGATCTGTCGGTGGCGTCGACCGCGGGGCTCTCCGGAGCCGTGATGGGCGCCCTCTGGAACGCGGGCATGGCCATCGAGACGACCATCCCGCTCGTGCTCCTCCTCGGAGTCGTCTGCGGCCTCGTCAACGGTCTCCTGGTCACCCGCCTCGGGCTGCCCTCGCTCGCCGTGACCATCGGCACCATGGCCGCCTACCGCGGCATCGCGCAGATCGTCCTCGGCTCGGACGCCGTCACCGACTTCCCCTCGCAGTACCTGGACTTCGCGGCCGGGCGCATCGGCGACACCTTCCTGCCGTACGCCTTCCTGCCCTTCCTCGCGCTGCTCGCGATCGCCGTCATCGTCCTGCACGCCACGCCCTTCGGGCGCTCGCTCTTCGCGATCGGCGCCAACGAGGAGGCGGCGCGGTTCGCCGGCGTCCGCGTCAAGCGGCACAAGCTGTGGCTGTTCGTCGCCACGGGGCTCATGGCCTCCCTCACGGGAATCTTCTGGGCCCTGCACTACGCGAGCGCCCGCTTCGACAACGCCACCGGCCTCGAACTGTCCGTCGTCGCCGCCGTCCTGCTCGGCGGCATCGACTTCGACGGCGGCAAGGGGACCCTCGGCGGCGCGATCGCCGGAGTCTTCCTGCTCGGCGCCCTGCAGAACGCCATGAGCCTGCTCAACGTCTCCGCACAGTCGCAGATCGTCGTCACCGGCGTGCTGCTCGTGGTGTCCGTCCTCGGGCCGCGCGTGGCCCGCCAGATCGCCGTCGCCCGAGCGGGCCGCCGCGCCGCGGCTCCCGCCCGCTGACCCCTCGTACCGTCTCGAAAGTCCGAAAGGGACCAACGATGATCTCTCCCCGCCGATCCGTCCCCCGATCCGCCCGCCGACCCGTGCGCCGCACCGCCCTCACCCGCGCCTGCGTGACCCTGGCAGCCGTCACCTCGCTCGCCCTCACCGCCACCGCCTGCGGCGGCACCACCAAGGAGTCGTCGAAGGACGACGACGCGGCCAAGGCATCGAACGCCAAGGCCGATCCCAACGCGCCGACCAAGAAGGACCTCACGGTCGCCTTCCTGCCCAAGCAGGTCAACAACCCCTACTTCACCGTCGCCGACAAGGGCGGTGAGAAGGCGCTCAAGGAGCTCGGATCGACGTACAAGGAGACGGGACCCAACAGCGCCACCGACACCAGCGGACAGGTCTCCTACGTCAACACGCTCACCCAGCAGCAGGTCGACGCGATGGCCGTCTCCGCGCAGGACCCCGGCGCCCTGTGCACGGCCCTCAAGCAGGCCATGAAGAACGACATCAAGGTCGTCACCTACGACTCGGACACCAACCCCGGATGCCGTGACGTGTTCGTCTCGCAGTCCAGCGCCGAGGCGCTCGGCCGCACCCAGGTGGAGCTCCTGGGCAAGCAGCTCGACTACAAGGGAGACATCGCGATCCTCTCCGCGGCCCAGACCGCGACGAACCAGAACACCTGGATCGGGTTCATGAAGGACGAGCTGAAGAAGCCCAAGTACAAGAACATGAAGCTGGTCAAGACCGCCTACGGCAACGACGACGCCCAGCAGTCCTTCCAGCAGACCCAGGGCCTCCTCCAGGAGCACCCGAAGCTGGCCGGGATCATCTCCCCGACCACCGTCGGCATCAAGGCCGCCGCCCAGTACCTCTCGGGATCGAAGTACAAGGGCAAGGTCAAGCTCACCGGCCTCGGCACCCCCAACGACATGCGCCAGTACGTGAAGAACGGCACCGTAGAGGGCTTCGAGCTGTGGGACCCGGCCAAGCTCGGCGCCCTCGCCGCGCACACCGCGGTGGCCCTGAAGTCCGGCCAGATCACCGGCAAGAAGGGTGAGAAGTTCGAGGCGGGCGACCTCGGCAGCTTCACCATCGGCGACAAGGGAGTCGTCGATCTCGGCGAGCCGACCGTCTTCGACAAGAAGAACATCGACCAGTACAAATTCTGAGGGGACCGCACGCGACGGCGCACAAGGCGCCGCACGCACAACGGAACAAGGGGACGCATGGTCGGCATCAAAGACGTGGCGAAGCACGCCGGCGTGTCGGTGGGCACCGTGTCGAACGTGATCAACCGCCCGGACGTCGTCTCCGAGGAGACACGCCACCGGGTGCAGTCCGTGATCGACCGGCTCGGCTACGTCCGCAGCGAGTCCGCGCGGCAGCTGCGCGCGGGGCAGAGCCGCATCATGGCGCTGCTCGTGCTCGACATGGGCAACCCCTTCTTCGTGGACGTCGCGCGCGGCGCCGAGCGGGCCGCGCTCGACGCCGGGCTGCGCGTCATGATGTGCAACAGCGGACAGAGCCCCTCCGAAGAGGCCGAGTATCTGGCGCTCTTCGCCGAACAACGGGTACGCGGCGTGCTGCTGACCCCGGCGGACGCCACCGGACGCAACATCGAGGCCTTCCGCAGGCACTCCATCCCGTTCGTCCTGGTCGACCGGGTCGCCGAGGGCGCCACCGAGTGCTCCGTCTCCGTGGACGACGTCCTCGGCGGCGCGCTCGCGGTGCGCCATCTCGTCGACACGGGGCACCGCAGCATCGCGTACGTGAGCGGTCCGCCCGGACTCAACCAGGTCAAGGACCGCAGGCAGGGGGCGCTGCAAGCCCTCACCGAGGCCGGGCTTCCGGCGTCGGCGCTGCGGGAGCTGCCCACCGAACGCCTCGACGTGGCCGCGGGACGCGACGCGGGCGCCCGCGTCCTCGGCCTCGCCGAGCGGCCGACGGCCGTCTTCTGCGCCAACGACCTGCTCGCTCTGGGCGTGCTCCAGGCGATGTACGCGGCCGGGGTGAGCGTGCCCGAGGACATCGCCATCGTGGGTTACGACGACATCGAGTTCGCCGCGGCGGCCGTCGTCCCGCTCACCTCGGTGCGCCAGCCCGCCATCAAGATGGGCGCGATGGCCGCGGAGCTCCTCCTGGAGGAGACCGAGGCGGACGCCGACCCCGGTCAGCACGGACACCGGCGCGTGGTGCTCCAGCCGGAGCTCGTGGTGCGGCGCTCCAGCCTGACGCCCCGCTGATCGTCTCCGCGGCGGATGTGCTGGACTGGGGCGAACCGTCCCGTTCACGTATGCCGCCAGGAGCCCTCTTGACCGCCACCGCCACCTACCGTCAGCCCGGCGTCGTCCTCACCGACCACCGCTTCTCCGTGCCCCTGGACCACGACGCCCCGGCGGGGGAGCGGATCGAGGTCTTCGCGCGGGAGGCCGTGGCGAGCGCGCACGCGGACGCGAGCCTGCCGTGGCTGGTGTATCTGCAGGGTGGCCCGGGGTTCGGGGCCAACCGGTTCGTGGGCAAGGAGGCGTGGCTCGGCAGGGCTCTGCAGGACTACCGGGTGCTCCTGCTCGACCAGCGCGGAACCGGCAGCTCCACTCCGGCGACGCGCCAGACGCTCCCGCTGCGCGGCGGCCCTCGCGAACAGGCCGACTACCTCACGCACTTCCGAGCCGACTCCATCGTCCGCGACTGCGAGCTGATCCGCCGCGAGCTGACCGGCGGCGCTCCCTGGACCGTACTCGGCCAGAGCTTCGGCGGCTTCTGCGCGACCCACTACCTGTCGGCGGCCCCCGAAGGGCTGCACACCGCCATCATCACCGGCGGCCTGCCCACCCTCGACGGCCACGCGGACGACGTCTACCGCGCCGCCTATCCGCGCATGGAGCGCAAGACCCGCGCCCACTACGCCCGCTATCCCCAGGACGTCGAGCGCGCCCGCCGCATCGCCGCCCACATCGCCGAGCACGAGCCGGTCCTGAACGGCGGCTACCGCCTCACCGTCGAGGCGTTCCAGTCCCTCGGCATGCTGCTCGGCTCGGGCGACGGCAGCCACCGCCTCCACTACCTCCTCGAAGACGCCTTCGTGCGGACCCCGGCGGGGCACACGCTCTCCGACGCGTTCCAGGAAGGCGTACAGGCCGCGCTCTCGCACTGGAGCCACCCCCTGTTCGCGCTCCTGCACGAATCCATCTACGGTCAGGGCGACCGGCCCACGGACTGGTCGGCGCAGCGGCTGCGCGGGGAGTTCCCGCAGTTCGACCCGGGCAAGACGCTCGCCGGTGACGCGCCGCTCCTGTTCACCGGGGAAGCCGTCCAGCGCCGCCAGTTCGACTGCGACCCCGCCCTGCGGCCGCTGCGCGAGACCGCCGGCCTCCTCGCCGCACGCACCGGCTGGACGCCCCTGTACGACACGGCACGCCTCGCCGCGAACGAGGTACCGGCAGCCGCCGCGATCTACCACGACGACCTGTACGTCGACACCGAACAGTCGCTGCGCACCGCCCGCTCCATCCGCGGCCTGCGGACGTGGGTCACCGACGAGTACGAGCACGACGGGCTCCGGGCGGGTTCGCCCCGCGTCCTCGACCGGCTCCTCGCCCTCGCCAGGGACGAGGCCTGAGCCACCTCCGTGCGTGGGCCCGCGCGGCTGGTCCGTGCGGGGGCCCGCGCGGTTAGGCTGCGGGCATGACAGAGCCGTTGAACGAGAACGACCAGCTCACCCCCATGCCCGAGGACTGGCAGCGGGCCCTTGCCGTCGTCGCCCACCCCGACGACCTGGAGTACGGCTGCTCGGGAGCGATCGCCGGATGGACGGACGGCGGGCGCGAGGTCGCCTATCTCCTGGCCAGCCGCGGTGAGGCCGGCATCGACACGCTCGACCCCGCCACGTGCGGTCCGCTGCGCGAACGTGAGCAGCGGGCGAGCGCGGCCGTCGTCGGTGTGTCGGCCGTGGAGTTCCTCGACCACAAGGACGGCGTGATCGAGTACGGGACGGCGCTGCGCCGCGACATCGCCGCCGCGGTCCGCAGGCACCGGCCCGAGCTCGTCATCACGCTCAACCACCGCGACACGTGGGGCGGCGTCGCCTGGAACACCCCGGACCACGTCGCCGTCGGCCGCGCCACGCTCGACGCCGTCGCGGACGCGGGCAACCGCTGGATCTTCCCCGAGCTGATCGAGGAGGACGCGCTCGAGCCCTGGAACGGCGTGCGCTGGGTGGCCATCGCCGGTTCGTCGTCGCCCACCCACGCGGTGGACGCGACGGCCGGGCTCGAGCGCGCCGTGGCCTCGCTCCTCGAACACCGCACGTACATCGAGGCGTTGACGACGGAGGATCCCGAGAAGTACTGCCGCGAGTTCCTCGTGGGCTACGCAGAGCAGCTGGCGCCACGCTTCGGCGGTAAGCCCGCGGTGGCCTTCGAGGTCTTCAGCCGCTGACGAGGTCTTCAGCCGCTGAGCCGCCGCCACTAAGCTGACGAGGCATCGCATTACTGACGGGCCGTCAGAAACGCAGGCAGGAGCTGGTGCTTGATGATCGACACCATCGGCACGGACATCCCGGAGGGCGAGGAGAGGCTGCGCCTCGACATCGAGGACGGCCTCGGCATCCTCACCCTCTGCTACCCGAAGAAGCTCAACGCGTGGAGCTGGGAGTCCACGCGCCAGTTGGGCCTCTTCGCCGACCGGATCCGTTTCGACGACTCGATCAGGGCGGTCCTGCTGCGGGCAGAGGGGCGGGCCTTCTGTGCGGGGATCGACATCACCGCGCACATCGGTGGTGTGATCGAAGGCCGTTCGGGCTCCGAGCAGACGCGCAACTACTACGAGGCCCTGCGCTGGGTCCATGAACGGTTCCGCGCCTTCGCCGGCCTTCCGCAGCCCATCGTCGCCGCCGTGCAGGGGTACTGCCTCGGGTTCGGCTTCGAGCTCGCGCTGATGGCGGACGTACGGATCGCGTCCGACGACGCGGTGTTCGCGCTTCCCGAGGCGCAGATCGGTGTCACGGTGGACGCGGGCGGCGATCTGCGCATCGCGCGCGAGGCCGGGGCGGGCTGGGCCAAGCTGCTCTCGCTCACCGGACGCCGCATCGACGCGGCCACGGCCGAACGGCTTCGGCTGGTGCAACTCGTCACGTCCGTGGACGAGGTGACCAAGACGGCCCGTGAGATCGCCGCGGAGATCGCGGCGAACGGCCCGCTGGCCGTCCAGGGCATCAAGCGGGGCATCGACGCGTACGCGGACGCGGGGATGGACGCCGCTCTCGACCGGGTCGCGATGAACGCGGCGATCACGCTGACGTCCGAGGACTCGCGTGCGGGGTACGCGGCGAAGGGGGAGAGGCGGACAGCGCGGTTCGAGGGCAAGTAACCGCCACCGCTGCCGCGAAGGGAGCAGGGCCGCGCAGGGCGCGGTGTGGGATACGGGGAGGCGAGGCGCCCCGCAACCCCCCGAGCGTCCGCGTCTCGTCTGTTCGCGCGGCGTGTATGCGCGGGTGCACCAGACTGTCTCGCCGTCACGGGGGAGGGCCCGGGGTGTGTGGGCCCGCTATCCCCCGAATCGACCCCTCCCCATCTGCCCCCGCACCGTCACCATTTCCGGGCTCACCAACCCCCGCCGCTGCCAGTTCGCGCCGTCGACCACCAGGGTGTGCCCGGTGATGAAGCGGGCGTAGGGCGAGGCCAGGAATGTCGCGGCCCAGCCCAGTTCGCGTGGGGCGCCGACGCGGAGGGCCGGCTGGCGAGCGTTCAACTCCCCGACGGCCGCGTCCGGTTCGCGGGGCTCCGGGGGCGCCGCCCGGCCGAGGTTCGCGCGGACGTCGGCCGTCATGTCCTCGTGCGGCATCAGGCCCGGCACCAGGCCGTTGACCTGGATTCCGTACGGGCCCCACTCCACCGCCAGGGTTTCGACCAGGCTCTTCACGCCTGCCTTGGCCGCCGCGCTGTGCGCGAAGCCGGGGCCGCCCGTCCACGCGTACGACGCCCCGATGTTGATGACGGAGCCGGGCGTGCCCGCCGCGAGATGGCGGCGGGCGAACTCCCGCGTCATGAAGAACGTGCCGTTCAGCGTGATGTCCACGACCGAGCGCCACGCGTTCGGGGACATGTCCTCGGCGGGCACGGGAAAGTTCGCCGCCGCGTTGTTGATCAGGACGTCCGGCAGTCCGAACGCGTCCTGCGCCGCCTCGAAGACCTGGGCTACGCGGTCCGGGTCCCGGATGTCGCAGGGCCTGGCCGCCACCCGCCCACCGAGGCCGGCGAGTTCGTCCCGCGCCGCCTTGAGCCGCTCCTCCTTGCGGCCCGCGATCACCAGATCCGCGCCGAGCCGCGCGAACTCCGTCGCGATCGCCTTGCCGAGGCCGCTCCCGCCGCCGGTCACCAGGACCACCACCCCCTCGTACGTTCCTTCGGGCAGGGCGCTCGTGCCCGGCGGGGCGGGGGCCGGCAGCCCCGGCAGCATGCTTTCGTTCGCGTGGTCCGTCATGGCCGCATCGCTATCGCGTAACGCTGCAAAGCTCCATGCCCGGTACGGAACTCATGTCCGCGCCCGTGCGTCCGGGCGGCGCACGCCCCGCGCATGGCGTGCGGGATTGACAATTGGCTTTGCCGATACTGCAATGAAGGCATGGCAGAGAACGATGACGACAGTGCGCGTCTCGACGGCGTCCTGGCCGAGGTGGGCCCCCGGCTGCGGAGAATCCGCAAGGAGCGCGGTGCGACGCTGGCGGGCCTCGCCGCCGCCACCGGCATCTCCGTGAGCACCCTCTCCCGTCTGGAGTCCGGCCACCGCAAGCCCAGCCTCGAACTCCTGCTCCCCATCGCCCGCGCCCACCAGGTCCCGCTGGACGAGCTGGTCGGCGCCCCGCCCGTCGGTGACCCGCGGGTGCGAGCGAAGCCGATCGTCCGGCACGGCCGCACGATGGTCCCGTTGACCCGCCAGCCCGGGGGCCTCCAGGCGTACAAGGTGTTCGAGCCCAAGCGTTCCGCGGAGCCCGACCTCAAGACCCACGAGGGCTACGAGTGGCTGTATGTGCTCTCCGGCCGGCTACGGCTCGTCCTCGCCGATCACGACGTGGTCCTCACGGCCGGCGAGGCCGCGGAGTTCGACACCAGGCTCCCGCACTGGTTCGGGTCCACGGGGGAGGGGCCCGCGGAATTCCTCAGCCTCTTCGGGCCGCAGGGCGAGCGGATGCACGTACGGGCACAGCCCTCCCGGCAGAAGCGCACAACGGACTGACGAGACGGTTCCCCTGGCTGCAAGCGACCGCTTAGTATGCGACGGAGCCCGGTCTACGAAAGCCCCGTGGAGGCCCCGCATGCAGGCATGGCAAGTGCACCAGAACGGCGAGCCGGGCGCGGTGATGCGCCTCGAGGACGTGGACCGGCCGGTGCCCGGCGACGGACAGCTGCTCCTCAAGGTCCGCGCCGCCAACATCAACTTCCCCGACGCCCTGCTCTGCCGCGGGCAGTACCAGATCACGCCCCCGCTGCCGTTCACGCCCGGCGTGGAGATCTGCGGCGAGACCGAGGACGGACGGCGCGTGATCGCCAACCCCGCTCTCCCGTACGGAGGTTTCGCGGAGTACGCCATCGCGGACGCGGCGGCCGTGCTGCCCGCGCCCGACGCCCTGGACGACGCCGAGGCCGCAGCCCTGCACATCGGCTACCAGACGGGCTGGTTCGGCCTCCACCGCCGCGCGCACCTCCAGGAGGGCGAGACGCTCCTGGTGCACGCGGCCGCCGGGGGAGTGGGCAGCGCCGCCGTCCAGCTCGGCAAGGCGGCGGGCGCCAAGGTCATCGGCGTCGTCGGCGGCGCGGCGAAGGCCGAGGTCGCGCGGGAGCTCGGCTGCGATGTCGTCATCGACCGGCGTACGGATAACGTCATCGGCGCCGTCAAGGAAGCCACCGGCGGTCGTGGCGCCGATGTCGTCTACGACCCCGTGGGCGGCGACGCGTACACGCAGTCCACCAAGTGTGTCGCCTTCGAGGGGCGGATCATCGTCGTCGGCTTCGCGAGCGGAGTCATCCCGACGCCCGCGCTCAACCACGCCCTGGTGAAGAACTACTCGGTCCTCGGTCTGCACTGGGGTCTCTACAACGCCAAGGACCCGCAAGCGATCCTGCGTTGCCACGAGGAGCTCACCCAGCTCGCGGCCAAGGGCGCGATCAAGCCGCTGATCAGTGAGCGTGTGCCACTGGGCGAGGCCGCCGCGGCTGTCCAGCGGGTCGCCGACGGTGTCACCACCGGGCGGGTGGCCGTGGTCCCGGGCGGAGGCGACGCATGACGGACGCCGCCGAACTGCGCCGCCGGACGCGGGAGTTCCTCGCCGCGCACCCGCCCGCCGCCACGGAACGCGCGGCGTTCCTCAAGGCCCGTTTCGACGCCGGACTCGCCTGGGTGCACTACCCGGAGGGGCTCGGCGGGCTCGGGGCTCCGCGCTCCCTGCAGGCTGTCGTGGACGCCGAGTTGGAGGCCGCGGGCGCGCCCGACAACGAGCCGCGCCGCATCGGGATCGGTCTCGGCATGGCCGCGCCCACCATCCTGCGCTTCGGCACCGACGAGCAGAAGCGCAGCTTCCTGCGGCCGCTGTGGGTCGGCGACGAGGTGTGGTGCCAGCTCTTCAGCGAGCCCGGCGCCGGGTCCGACCTCGCCGCCCTGGGTACGCGCGCCGTCCGTGACGGTGACGCCTGGGTGGTCAACGGGCAGAAGGTGTGGACGTCCGGGGCGCACGCCGCCCGTTGGGCCATCCTCATCGCCCGTACCGACCCGGAGGTGCCCAAGCACCGCGGCATCACCTACTTCGTCTGCGACATGACCGACCCGGGCGTCGAGGTCCGGCCGCTGCGCCAGATCACCGGCGAGGCCGAGTTCAACGAGGTCTTCCTCACCGACGTACGTATCCCGGACGCGCACCGCCTCGGTGAGATCGGCGACGGCTGGAAGGTCGCGCAGACCACGCTCATGAACGAGCGCGTGTCCATCGGCGGCAGCCGCATCCCGCGCGAGGGCGGCATGATCGGCCCCCTCGCCGAGGCCTGGCGGGAGCGCCCGGAGCTGCGGACCCACGATCTGCACCAGCGGCTCCTCAAGTTGTGGGTCGAGGCCGAGGTCGCCCGTCTCACCGGGGAGCGCCTGCGCCAGCAGCTCGTCGCGGGGCACCCGGGCCCCGAGGGCTCGGGCATGAAACTCGGGTTCGCCCGCCTCAATCAGGAGATCAGCGGCCTGGAGGTCGAACTCCTCGGCGAGGACGGGCTGTTGTACGAGGACTGGACGATGCGGCGGCCCGCGACGGTCGACTTCGTCGGCCGTGACGCCGGCTACCGCTATCTGCGCGCCAAGGGCAACAGCATCGAGGGCGGCACGAACGAAGTGCTGCTCAACATCGTCGCGGAGCGCGTACTCGGACTGCCGTCCGAACCGCGCACCGACAAGGACGTCGCGTGGAAGGACCTCGCCCGATGAGTACGCAGCCCTCCCAGATCCCGCAGCCCGCGCCGCGCGACCTGCTGTACTCCGAAGACGAAGAGGCGCTGCGCTCGGTCGTACGCGGCCTCCTCGCCGACCACTGCGACGCCACAGCCGTGCTCGCCCGCACCGAGTCCGCTGAGCCGCACGACCGCGAACTGTGGAAGGCACTCACCGACGGCATGGGCCTCGCGGGCCTGCTCGTGCCCGAGGAGCTCGGCGGCCAGGGTGCCACGCATCGCGAAGCCGCCGTCGTCCTGGAGGAGTTGGGTCGCGCGGTGGCGCCCGTGCCGTATCTGACCAGTGCCGTCATCGCCACCGAGACGTTGCTGGCCTGTGACGGCGACGGGGCGCGGGAACTCCTGACCGCGCTCGCGGCGGGGCGCAGGGTCGGTGTGCTCGCCGTGCCGCTGACCACCGCTCCCGGCGGCCCACTGCCCGACGTACGCGTGGAGGAAGGTGCCCTGCGCGGGAGCATCACCGGTGTCGCCGACGCGGTCGCCGCCGATGTCTTCCTCGTGCCGACGGCCGCGGGGCTGTACGCGCTGGACGCGGAAGAGGCCGGGGTGACCGTCGTGCCCCGGACCTCCCTCGACCCCACCCGGCCGCTCGCGACGGTCACCTTCGACGGGGCACGCGCGCGCGTGGTCGCTCCGGAATCCGGAACGCCGGTACGGCGTGGTCTGCGGGCGGGGGCCGGGCTCCTCGCCTCCGAGCAACTGGGCCTAGCCGACTGGTGCTTGACCGAAACCGTCCGGTACACGAAGGAGCGGCACCAGTTCAACCGGCCCGTCGGCTCCTTCCAGGCGCTCAAGCACCGCCTCGCCCAGCTCTGGCTCGAGGTCGTCAACCTCCGCGCCGCCGCCCGCAACGCGGCCGACACCCTCGCCGCCGGGAGTGCGGACGCCGATGTCGCGGCGGCTCTCGCGCAGGCCTACGCGTCGCCCGCCGCGGTGCACATCGCCGAGGAGGCGCTCCAGCTGCACGGCGGTATCGGGATGACCTGGGAGCACCCCGTCCATCTCTACCTCAAGCGGGCCAAGGCCGACTCGATCGCGCTCGGCACGGTGGGGCGGCATCGGGAGGAGCTGGCCGCGCTGGCGGACCTGCCCGCGCCCTGACCTCGGCGGTCGCCGCCATCGTGATCCACTCGGTACGGTCCGCACGTTTTACGCACCCATTACATGAGGCATAATTGCGACCCGTTCGCAATAACGTTTGATCTTCAGTAGGGGTGTGGAGCATGAGGGCCCGATCGATACGGGGCACGGGCGCGGTAGCGGCGGCCGCCTCACTGGCGGTCGCCGCATCGGCCTGTTCGGCGCCGGGTGACGGCAAGAACGCGGGCGGCGCCAAGGACTCCGCGGTCGTCGGCATCGCGTACGAACCGGACACCCTGAGCCCGCTCCTCGGCTACGGCAAGGACGGCAACTCCAAGATCTTCGACGGTCTGCTCACGCACGACGCCGAGATGAAGCTCAAGCCCGCGCTCGCGGCCGAGCTGCCCAAGGTCGGCGACGACGGCAAGACGTACACCTTCAAGCTGCGCAAGGGCGTCAAGTTCAGCGACGGCAAGCCCTTCACCTCCAAGGACGTCGTCTTCACGTACGAGACGATCCTCGACAAGAAGACCAACAACGCCGCCAAGACCGAGCTCGACGCCGTCAAGAACGTCGAGACGAAGGGCGACGACACCGTCGTCTTCCACCTCAAGTACCCCTACGCGCCCTTCGCCGAGCGCACCGTCCTGCCGATCGCTCCCGAGCACATAGCCGGCAAGCAGGACGTGAACACCGGTGAGTTCACCACCAAGCCGGTCGGCACGGGCCCGTACAAGCTGGTGAAGTGGTCGAAGGGCGAGAAGCTCACCTTCAAGGCCAACCCCGGCTACTGGGGCGGCGCGCCGAAGGTCAAGAACTTCACCATGGCGATCATCAAGGACGACGACATCCGCGCCACCCGGCTCGACGCCGGTGAGCTGGACGGCGCGATCCTGCCGCCCAACCTCGCGAAGAAGTACGCGAGCGACGGCAACAAGAAGTCGTACGCCGCCAAGACCTTCGACTACCGCGTGGTGACCCTGCCCACCGGCAACGAGGTCACGGGTGACACCGACATCCGGCGCGCGCTCGACACCGGCGTGAACCGCAAGGCCATGGTCGACTCGATCCTGGACGGCGCGGGCAAGGAGGCCTACGGCCCCGTACCGACCGACAGCCCCTGGTTCACCAAGGGCACCGAGCGGAAGTTCGACGCCGCCAAGGCCAAGAAGATCCTCGACGACGCGGGCTGGAAGCCGGGCAAGGACGGCGTCCGCGAGAAGGACGGCGTCCAGGCGAAGTTCCCGCTCTGGTACCTCTCCGGCGACAAGCTGCGTCAGGACCACGCGCTCGCCTACGCCTCCGACGCCAAGAAGCTCGGCGTCAAGGTCGAGGTGCAGGCCGGCACGTGGGAGGTCATCGAGCCGCGTATGCCCAAGGACGCGGTCCTCGCGGGCGGCGGCTCACCGGCCGACCCGGACTTCGACCAGTACACCCTCCTGAAGTCCTCGCTCGCCGGTGACGGCTTCAACAACATGGCCCACTACGACAACCCGAAGGTCGACAAGGCCCTCGACGAGGCCCGCGAGAGCGGCGACCACGCCGAGCGGCAGGCCGCGTACGACACCATCCAGCGCGAGCTGGTGAAGAACCCGGGCTACACCTTCCTCACCCACATCGACCACCTGTACGTCGTCGACAAGCGCTTCGGCGACCTGACCACCCAGACCGAGCCGCACGACCACGGCCTCGCGTCCGGGCCGTGGTGGAACGTCGAGGACTGGCAGCCGAAGCAGTGAGATCCGCGCTCCGGAAGCTCCCCTGGGGGCCGATGGCGCGCATGACGGGACGGCGGGCCCTGTTCGCCGTCCCGGTCCTGCTCGCCGTGACCTTCGGCGTCTTCGCGATCGCCGCCGCGTCCCCCTTCGACCCGGTCAAGGCGTACGCGGGCACGGCCGGGCTCACCGCATCGCAGGAGAACCTCGACCAGCTGCGTGCCAACCTCGGCGTCGACCAGCCGCTCGCGCAGCGTTGGTGGGACTGGCTGACGTCGGCCGTGCACGGCGACCTCGGGGACTCCAGCACCCTGCGCCAGCCCGTCTCCGACGTCATCGGTGAGCGCATCGGCTGGTCCGTGCTGCTCGCCGCCACCGCGTTCCTGCTCGCCATCCTCGTCGGCACCCTGCTCGGTGTCCTCGCCGCGCGCCGCCCCGGCGGCTGGCTCGACCGCGTCGTGACCTCGCTCGCGTACACGCTCGAAGCCGCCCCGCCGTTCTGGATCGGCCTGCTCGCCGTGTGGCTCTTCGCCCTGAAGCTGGGTGTGCTGCCCTCGGGCGGGCTCACGGACACCGCGAGCTCGGCCGTGACCGCAGGGCAGGTCGCGAGCCACCTCGTGCTGCCCGCCTGTGTCCTGGCGATCTCGCAGCTGCCGTGGTTCGTCCTCTACGTACGCCAAGGGGTCGGCGACGCGCTCGGCGACGACCCCGTCCGCGGTGCACGCGCGCGTGGCCTCGCGGAACGGACCGTGCTCCTCGGGCACGCACTGCGCTCGGGCATGCTGCCGGTGCTCACGCTGATCGGCTCCCGCGTCCCCGAACTGATCACCGGCGCGCTCCTGGTGGAGACCGTCTTCAGCTGGCCCGGCATCGCCGCGGCCACCGTGTCGGCGGCGACCGCCGTGGACTTCCCGCTGCTCGCCGCGCTCACCGTCCTCGCCACGGCCGCGGTGCTCCTGGGCAACCTCCTGGCCGACCTGCTGTACGGCCTGGCCGACCCGAGGGTGGGATTCGATGGCTGACACGACTACGTGGCGTGCCTCCCTCGGGGGTGCCTCCAAAAGCCGCTCCACGCGCGCGTGGCGGGTGCGTTCCTCGGCGGTGATCGTCGCGGCGATCGTCCTCGCCGTCCTTCTCGTGCCGCCCCTGGTGAACCTCGACGAACAGGCCGTCGACCTGGCGTCCAAGTTGCAACCGCCCTCCTGGCACCACCCCTTCGGCACCGACGACGTGGGCCGCGACCTTCTCCTGCGCTGCGTGTACGGGCTGCGGGTCTCACTCCTCGTGGGTGTGGTGGCGGCTGTCGTCGCCACCGTCATCGGCACGGCCGTGGGCGCGCTCGCCGCCGCGTCGGGCGGCTGGGTCGACCGGATCGTGATGCGGCTCGTGGACGTCTTCTCGTCCGTGCCGCACCTGCTGCTCGGCATCTTCATCGTGGCGATGTTCCGGCCGGGTGTATGGCCGGTGGTCGTCTCGGTGGCGCTCACGCACTGGCTGTCCACGGCTCGCATCGTGCGCGCCGAGGTGCTCTCGCTGCGGTCACGTCCGTACGTCGACGCCGCCATCTCCGGCGGTGCGTCGCGGATGCGCGTGACCGTGCGCCATCTGCTGCCCGGCGTACTGCCGCAGGCCGGTCTCGCCGCCGTCCTGATGGTGCCGCACGCCATCTGGCACGAGTCCGCGCTGTCCTTCCTCGGGCTCGGTCTGCCCACCCACCAGGCGAGCCTCGGCACCCTCGTGCAGAGCGCGCGCGGCTCGCTCCTCGCCGGGGACTGGTGGCCGACGCTCTTCCCCGGCCTGTTCATCATCGTGCCCACCCTGGCGATCGCGGGCCTCGCGGGCGCCTGGCGGGAACGGATCAACCCCCGGCGCCGATCGGAGCTGATGCTGTGACCGAGCCCGTTTCGAACCCGTCCTCCTCGTCCCCCGTGCTGTCGGTACGAGGTCTCTCCGTACGGTTCCGTATGCGCGGCGACACCTTCGTCTCCGCCGTCACCGACGCGCACTTCGACCTGGCGGCGGGGGAGTGCCTCGCCCTCGTCGGCGAGAGCGGCTGCGGCAAGTCCGTGCTCGCCTCCGCGCTGCTCGGGCTGCTCCCGCAGAACGCGGAGACGGCCGGGTCCGCGCTCATCGGCGACGTGGACCTGCTGACCGCCGACGAGCGCACCCTGGCCCGCACGGTCCGAGGGCGGCGCGTCGGTCTCGTACCGCAGAGCCCGGCCGCGCACCTCACGCCGGTGCGCACGGTCCGCGCCCAGCTGGAGGAGACCCTGCGTGAGCTGGCGGACGTGCGCCGTCCGCGTCCGCAGCTGCGCAAGGCCGCCGAGGAAGCCGCCGAGCGAGCCGCGTTCCCCGCGGGGCACCTCGACCGCTACCCGCACGAGCTCTCCGGCGGCCTTGCCCAGCGCGCCGCGACCGCCCTCGCGCTCATCGGCGACGCACCGCTGCTGCTCGCCGACGAGCCGACGACGGGACTCGACCGCGATCTCGTCGACCGCACGGTGGACGAGCTGCGCAAGCACGTGGGCGAGGACCGCGCGCTGCTCCTGATCACCCACGATCTCGCCGCCGCCGAGCGCATCGCGGACCGCGTCGCCGTGATGTACGCGAGCCGCATCGTCGAACTCGCCGACGCCGAGGACTTCTTCGGCGCCACCGGGCCCCGACACCCGTACGCGCGCGGCCTCCTGAACGCCCTCCCGGAGCGGGAGTTCACGCCGATCCCCGGCATGCCGCCCGAACTCTCCGCGCTGCCGGGCGGATGCGCGTTCGCGGCGCGCTGCACCGGAGCGGACGAGGCCTGCGGGACCGTCCCGCAGGCCGTGGCCGGAGTCGCCTGCCACCACCCCCACAGGGCGGCCGTGCTGGAGGCACCCCATGCTTGAACTCCTCTCCGTCACCGCCGGGTACGACCGCCGCGCCCCCGTCATGCGCGGCGTGGACCTCACGCTCGCGCCCGGTGCCTCCGTCGGTCTCCTCGGCCCCAGCGGCTGCGGCAAGTCGACGCTCGCCCGTGTCGCGGCCCTGCTGCACAAGCCCGACGCCGGCCGCGTCGTCATCGACGGTGAGCCCGCCCGCGGCTGGCGGCACCGCGCCCCCCGCGCCCAACGCACCGCCTTCGGCGTGGTCTTCCAGCAGCCCCGCCTCTCCGCCGACCCGCGCCTCACCCTCACGGACCTGATCGCCGAGCCGCTGCGCGCGGCGGGGCGCGGAAGCGAAGCCGCCGAGCGCGTACGGGAGTTGGCGGCCACGGTCGGCCTCGGCGAGGACCTCCTGGGCCGCAGGCCGCACGAGGTCAGCGACGGCCAGCTCCAGCGCGCCTGCCTGGCCCGCGCCCTGGTGCTGCGCCCGCGCTGGCTGATCTGCGACGAGATGACGGCGATGCTCGACGCCTCGACGACGGCGGCACTCGTGCACGCCGTGGAGGAGTACCGGCGCGAGAGCGGCGGCGGACTGCTCGCGGTCGGGCACGACCGGGTGCTCCTGGAGCGGTGGTGCGAGCGGACCGTCCACTGGGACGAACTGGTGGGGAAGGCCCCACGGGACGTGTGACGCGTCCGGAATGAACGAGGGGCGTCGATAGCGCCAACTCCCTTCCCTGAGGGGTTTCTTGACGCGAGCATGGCCTCATACTCACTGAGGCCCGCCCGTCGTCCTCGTCCTCCCCGGGAGTCTCCGTGGCACTCGTCACCCGTCGTAGAGCCCTGACCATCGGCGCCGCACTCGCCGGCACCGCCGCCGTTCCCGCGTACGCCCAGGCCACCGAGCGAGGGCAGCACCCACGCCCCCTCATCCGCGCCCACGCGCACAACGACTACGAGCACCCCCGGCCCCTGTACGACGCGCTGGACCACCGCTTCGGCAGCGTCGAGGCCGACATCTACCTCGTCGACGGGCAACTCCTGGTCGCACACGACCCGATCGATCTCGACCCCGCCCGCACCCTCGAATCCCTCTACCTGGATCCCCTGGCGGCCCGCGTGCGCGCCCACCACGGCTCCGTGTACCGCGGTTACCACCGCGCCCCCTTCCAGCTCCTGATCGACATCAAGACCGAGGGCGCCGCGACCTACCTGGAACTCGACCGGCATCTGCGGCGCTACCGGCACCTGTTCACCACGTACTCCCACGGCAAGGTGCGCCGCGGACCCGTGACGGCGGTGATCTCCGGCGACCGCGCGGCCCGCGCGCCGATGGAGGCCCAGCGCGTGCGCCGCGCCTTCTACGACGGCCGCCTCGCCGACCTGGGCGGTCCGGCGCCCGCCTCGCTCATCCCGCTGATCAGCGACAACTGGACGCTCAACTTCAGCTGGCAGGGCGTCGGCGCGATCCCCGCCGCCGAACGCGACAGGCTGCGCGGCATCGTCGCCACCGCGCACAAGCGCGGTCAGCGCGTCCGCTTCTGGGCGACACCCGACCTGGCGGGCCCGGCACGCGACGCGGTGTGGGGCGAGCTGCTCGCCGCGGGCGTCGACCACCTGAACACGGACGACCTGGCGGGGCTCGAGGCGTTCCTCGACGCTCGCGGGCGCTAGGCTCCGGACCGCTGAAGCAACGCCCCGGCACATAACACCCGTTCGGAGGACACGCCGGTCGTCCGGATGGTCCCTCCGCTGCGCCACACTCGGCCGAAAGCCGCGGTGTTGACGTGGCGGAGGAGGTTGTCCCCATGGCCATTTCGGTCTCTGTGGTGCTGCTGCTCGTGATCCTGGCAGTGGTCTTTCTGCGCAACGGCGCGCTGAAGTTCTCGCACGCCCTCGTCTGTGCGCTGCTCGGCTTCTATCTGGCGAGTTCGAGCATGGCGCCGACCATTCACAACGGGGTCACGGCGGCCGCGGACATCGTCAGCGGTCTGCAGCCATGACCCTCGGGCCGTGATCGTTGCGTGTTCGTGAACAACTGTCACGTTTCCATGGACACTTCAAGGCACTGCCCCTAGCTTCGGCCCATGCCGCGTCGTAGAACCCTCAGCACCGCCGTCGCCCTGACCGCCCTCACGGTCTCGGCCGTGTCCCTCGCCCCTGCCGCTCAGGCGGACGACATACCGAAGGCGCCGGGGCACCGGCTCGTCGACCAGTACACCGGCGCGCCCGTCGACGCCCGGCCGCTGCCCGGTGAACAGCCGCCCCAGCACCCGTACCTCGCAGCGAACGGCCGCAGCGGTATGCACGCGGACGCCGCGGGCAGCGGGACGTACCCCTGGAACGGGCCGCTGGGGAAGAAGCCGCGCGTCAGCAGCGAGAAGATGGCGGCGCTCGGTGGTGAGTGCGCCACCGTCACCTTCGACCGGGCCGGCCGCATCGTCACCGTCTGCGGTACGTTCACCGGCTTCCTGGTCAAGCTGCTCGACCCGGACACGATGGACACGCTCGCCGAGTACAAGCTCCCGCAGCGCCCCTCCACCGTCGAGGCGATCACGCGCCTGGACTTCTCGAAGATCTTCAAGGACACCTCGGGCGGCGCCTACTCCTACCTCGACAACGAGGACCGGCTCGTCCTCGCCGACTCCCGGCAGCACATCGTCCGCCTCGCGCACGAGCAGACGGCGGACGGCAGTTGGCGTTTCGTCGTCGACAAGGACTGGGATCTGACGGCGCAGGTCCCGCACGACTGCGTGACCTGGTCGAATCTCTACCCGAGTGGTGAATGCGACCCGGTCACGTCGGTGATGCCCGACTGGGACGGCCGCATCTGGTGGGTGACCCGGCAGGGGCGCGTCGGCACCGTCGACCCCGCGTCCGGTGACGTCCGCTCCGTCCGGCTCGACGGCGAGGAGATCCAGAACTCGTTCTCCGTCGCCGAGGACGGCGTCTCGATCGTCTCCGACCACGCGCTCTACAGCTTCCGGGCGGACGCGGACGGCACCCCGAAGGCCGTCTGGCGTCAGACGTACGACCGGGGGACAGGCACCAAGCCCGGCTCGGTCAACCAGGGTTCGGGCACCACGCCCGACCTCTTCGGCAAGGGCGACGACGCGTACGTGGCGATCACCGACAACGCCGACGACCGCATGAACGTCCTCGTCTACCGCAGGGGCGACGACATCGCCGACGACAAGCGCCTCGTCTGCAAGGTCCCCGTCTTCCGCTCCGGCGCGTCGACCACCGACAACTCGCTGATCACCTGGGGCAACAGCCTCGTCGTCGAGAACAACTACGGCTACGAGAACATCACCTCACTCACCTTCGGGCGCAGTGTCGTCGGCGGCGTCAGCAGGATCGACGTACGCGAGGACGGCAGCGGCTGCGACACGGTGTGGGAGAGCGGCGTCCGCGCCCCGTCGAACGTGCCGAAACTGTCCACCGCCAACGGCCTGCTGTACTTCTACACGAAGGAGCCGAGCAGCCTCGGCATCGATGCGTGGTACCTGACGGCCGTCGACTTCCGCACCGGCGAGACCAAGTGGAAACGGCTCGCCGGCACGGGCGTCGCGTACGACAACAACTGGGCGCCGGTGACCCTCGGACCGGACGGCACCGCGTACGTGGGCGTGTTCAACGGCCTGGTGGCGGTGCGGGACACCGAGTGAACACGCCGGTCGGCTAGCCCTGGGAGAACACGCCGATGCCGTTCGGCACCGCGCGTTCCACGCCGCCGCTCGGGTTGTTGCGTACGGTGACGGCCTCGGCGCCCGGGGCCCTGGCGACCAGGGTGGTGGAGGAGGCCAGGGTGGACGAGCCGCCGCCGTCCAGACTGAAGCCCTCCCGCATGCCCAACTCCCGCAGAGTCGATGCGACTTCGGCGATGGTCAGCCCCGTACGGAACTCGGGTGAGCCGTCCAGGGAGAGCAGCAGGAGGCGTCGGCCGTTGTCGGAGATCCCGACCGCCGTGCGCACGGCCGACGTGACGGAGTCCAGGCCGGGCAGCGGGGCGCCGTCGCGCAGGACGGGGAAGCCGCCGAGCGCGAAGCGGAACGGAGCGCCGGAGTGGGCCGCCACCAGCCGGTGCTTGACCTGAACCCGGTCACCGACCGAGAGCTTGCGCAGCTCCTGGGCGCCCGCCTCGCGTCCGACGAGGACCGTGGTGCCGGCGGCCACCGGACCGCTGCCGGGTGTGCCCGCGGACGCCACGACACGGCGGTCGCGCACCGTCACCTCATGGGTGTCCGTGCTGCAGGGCGCGCCGCGGCTGGTGTCGGTGCCGCAGGTGGAGCGCACCCGCGATGTGCTGCCCCAGTCGCTGGTGAACGCGCCGACGGAGCCCACCGGGATGGCGTACTGGTTGAGTCCGCCGAGCGGCAAACGGGTCTGCGCGGTCCGTACTTCGCCGTCGAGGCTGAGGTTGTCCATGCGGGCCCTGCGGTCGAAGCCCACGCCGAGCACGGCTTCGGTGGTCACGCCGGGAGGCATCGCGGGCCCGAAGCGCTGACCGTTGGGCACCGCCGCCTTGAGGGCCCGGCCCCGTGCGACCGCCGGGCCGACGGGCGCGCCGGTGGGCTCGACGCCCGGATGCTGGGTCTCGGAGATGTTGAAGAAGTCGCCGTTGATCCCGCCGACCGCCCCCGCCTCGTCCGCGAGCGCGGAGACGACGGAGCGGGCGCCCACCGCGCCCGGATACAGCAGGTCGACTCCCGTGTTCTTGTTGTTCAGATCGATGTCGAGTACGTGCGCGCGGGCCGTGCCGTGGGAGGCCGGGATGTCGAACTGCCGGTACTCCACGCCCGGCGCGATCCGCGACGCCGCAGTCTTGTCGTCCGCCTCCACGCCGCCGGCCGGTGCCGCTCCCATCAGAGCCGCACCGGCCAGCGTTCCGAATGCCGTCAATACTGAGAGCGCCGCTCTCGCCGTTCTGAACCGTCCCACGATGTGCTTGTGCGGTGATGCCACCCGTAGCCCCCTGAAGTCCTTCTGGCCGTCCAACCGCCCCAGTCTGAGGGTCGGTCAGAAAGTGCACCAGAGGGCAGCGCCGGATGGGTGCAGGGCAGGTGGCTAGGTGCCGACCAGTCGGGAACGGATGAGGAAACGCACGCCTTCCGGGGCCTCGAGGGAGAAGCCGCTGCCCCGGCCGGGCACCACGTCCACGATCAGCCGAGTGTGGCTCCACACGTCGTACTGACTCCTCGACATCCAGAAGGTGACCGGTTCCGCCACTCCCTCCACGGTCAGCGACGCCAGGCGTACGTCGGAATCACCGGTGCGGAACTCACCCTCCGGGTAGCACATGGGCGCACTGCCGTCGCAGCATCCACCGGACTGATGGAACATCAGGGGGCCGTGGACATCGCGCAACCGACGCACCAGATCGGCGGCGGCAGGGGTCAGCTCCACGCGCGGAGTATCGGTCATGGACCCATGCAACCGCGGGCGAGGTTGCGAGGACGTTGCGGTCCCGGGGCGCGACCCACCGGGCCGTCCGGTGAACTCCGCCCGAACGGCCCTAGGCGAGCACCGCCCGAACGGCCTTGCCGCGTCGGCCGCTGCCGACGACCTCGAGGCGCGCGGAGAGATGACGCACCATGGCCAGACCCCGTCCGCTGTCCCGGTCGGTACTCGGCTTGAGCACGCGCGGGCCGACGGGGCTCGCGTCGTGGACCTCGACGGTCACCTTGTCACCGGAGACCTCGAGGCGCAGCCGGCAGGGACTGCGGCCGTGCTGGGTGGCGTTGGCGACGAGTTCGGACACGATCAGCGTGGCATCGTCCACCCGCTCTGCATCCACTTCTGTCAGGTGCCGACGAGGCCGGGTGAGGAACGCGGAGGTCAACTTCCGCGCCTGGCCGGCCGAAGCGGCTTCCTGCGGCAGTGCGTACTCAACGCGGGCGACGTGCCGATGGGCGCGCTTGTGCGCACGCATGGCGACTCACTCCCCTCCCCTGGGACAACCGGCTGCTCGCGACGGTTTCCGCTCACCGGGGCCGCGGCATGTCTTGCGCGGCCGATCCTGCCCCTCGGTGATGCCCGCCCACGCTGATCGTCAATCGAGCTCCTGGGAGTACGTCTGGACGAACATGTTCGCCCCGAACGTGCTCGTAACGAACATGTTCGTTACCCTGGTCGTATGACAGCTCATTCCTCAGCCCGTCCTCCAGCCCCGCGCAGCCGCCGTGAGCGCCCGGCGAAGCCCGCCCTGACCCGGGCGGGGATCGTGGCCGCCGCGGTGGAGATCATGCGCGCGGAGGGCCTGGGCAAGGTGACCATGCGTCGGCTCGCCCAGGAGCTCGACACCGGGCCCGCCTCCTTGTACGTGTACGTCCGCAACACCGCCGAGCTGCACGCGGCGGTCCTGGACGAGCTCCTCGGGGTGGTGGAGCCGCCGCCGGTTGGAGGCGACTGGAAGGAGCGCCTGGAGGGCGTCCTCACCTCCTACACCGCGGTGCTCTTCCGCCACCGAGGCCTCGCGAAGGCCGCGCTGGTGGCCCGGCCCCGGGGTGAGCACTATCTGCGCCTCATCGAGACCCTGCTCGCCCTGCTCGACGAGGGCGGGGTCCCGCCCGGCCAGGCCGCATGGGGTGTCGACCTGCTGCTGCAGTACGCCACCGCGACCGCCGCCGAGCACTCCCCGGCCGATCAGGCCGACGGCGCCCAGGAGGAGTGGGACGCGCTCGCCGGAGCCCTGCGGGACGCGTCGGACAGGACGCACCCCCACGTCGCCCGGCTCGCCGGCGAGCTCGTGTCCGGCCGGCCGGAGGAACGGATCTCCTGGGGCTTCCGGGCGCTGATCAACGGCATCCTCGGCACGCCTGTCCCCGTTGACGGCGCCCGCAGCTGAGCCCTTCCGCGGCCAGGAGCGACAGCACGACCACTATCCGCACGCGCCCAAGGAGCACCACCATGACCACACACCACCCCATAGCCATCGTCGGCGCGGGCCTCGGAGGCCTCACTCTCGCCCGCGTCCTGCACGTCAACGGCATCGATGCCGCCCTGTACGACCTGGAAGCCTCACCGGCGGCCCGCGGCCAGGGCGGCATGCTCGACATCCACGAGGAGTCCGGGCAGGCCGCCCTCCGCGCCGCCGGTCTGTACGAGGAGTTCCGCGCGCTCATCCACCCGGGTGGCGAGGCCATGCGCGTCCTCGACAAGGACGCCGTGGTCCGCATGGAGGAGGCGGACGACGGCGACGGCGGCCGCCCCGAGGTCGATCGCGGCCACCTGCGTGACCTGCTGCTCGGTTCGCTGCCCGACGGCGCCGTGCACTGGGGCGCGAAGATCACCGGCGCGCGTGCGCTCGGTGGCGGCCGCCACGAGGTGACCCTCGCCGACGGCTCCGCCTTCACCACCGACCTGCTGATCGGGGCGGACGGCGCCTGGTCCCGCATCCGCCCGCTGGTCTCGGACGCCACGCCCGCCTATACCGGCATCTCCTTCGTCGAGGTGGACCTCGTCGACGCCGACGTACGCCACCCGGACAGCGCCGCGGTCGTGGGCGGCGGGATGTTCTTCGCGCTCGGCGAGGACAAGGGCTTCCTCGCCCACCGTGAGCCCGACGGCAGCCTGCACGTCTACACCGCTCTCAGGGCCCCCGAGGACTGGATCTCGACCATCGACTTCACCGCCGACGACACGGGTCTCGCCAAGGCGGCCGTACTGGAGCACTTCGCCGACTGGGACAAGAGCCTCCAGGCGCTGGTCGCCGACGCCGACGGCCCCCTGGTCCCCCGCAGGATCCACGCGCTGCCGATCGGCCACCGCTGGGACCGCGTCCCGGGTGTCACGCTGCTCGGCGACGCGGCGCACCTCATGTCCCCCTTCGCGGGGGAGGGCGCCAACCTCGCCATGCTCGACGGAGCCGAACTCGCGGCGGCCATCGCGGCACACCCCCAAGACGCGGAAGCGGCACTGGCCTCCTATGAGGAGGCGCTGTTCCCGCGCAGCGAGAAGACCGCCGCCGAGTCCGCCGACGGTCTCGTCCGCTGTTTCCACCAGGACGCCCCGCAGGGCCTGCTCGACCTGTTCGCCGGCGACTAGTGCCCCGCCCGTCAGCGGACGCGTGCCACCGCCGCGTAGATTCCGCTGGCCTCGGCCACCGGCCGTGCGTCACCCCTGAACCACTCCGTGGCCGTCACCAGGCCGGGGTCGACGAGGTCGAGTCCCTCGAAGAAGCGGCTCACCTCCGCGCGGGTCCGGAAGCCGAGCTTGATGCCGCCCTTCGCGTACTCGGCGGTGACCTGCTCGGCCAGCTCCGGGAAGATGTCGGACGAGGCGTGCGAGAGCACCAGATGGCTGCCGGACGGCAGCGCGTCCACCAGCGTGCTCACGATGCCGTACGGGTCCTGGTCGTCCGGCAGGAAGTGCATGAGCGCGATGAGGGAGAGGGCGATCGGACGGTCGAAGTCGAGGAGGCCGCGGGCGTGCTCGAGTATCTCCAGCGGCTCGCGGACATCCGCCTGGATGTAGTCGGTCACCCCCTCGGGGTGGCTGACCAGCAGGGCCTCCGCGTGGCGCAGCACGATGGGGTCGTTGTCGGTGTAGACGACCCGCGCCGCCGGCACCGTCTCCTGGACGATCTGGTGCAGGTTCGGGGCGGTGGGGATGCCGGTGCCGATGTCGAGGAACTGGTCCACGCCCTGGGTCGCGAGCCAGGCGGTCGCGCGGTTCATGAACGCGCGGTTCTGCCGCGCCGCGTCCTTCGCCTCGGGCGGCAGCTTCTCGCCCACGGCCTCGTCGACGGGGTAGTTGTCCTTGCCGCCGAGCAACCAGTCGTAGACACGCGCGGGATGCGGCTTGCTGGTGTCGATCGTCGGCTGGGGCTCACCTGCGGTCATGACGTACTCCGTTGCTGCTGAGAGACGCTTGGATCGCCGCAGTCTGCCACAGCAACATCACCTGAGGCAGCGGGTTGTTGACACTGTTGTGCGAGGCGGCGGTGTCCGGTGGGCTCACTTGCGGTAGAGGTCCGTCAGGAGCGCCACGGCGGCGTGCGTCATCGGATGTGGGTCGTGGCGGCGCCAGATGAGATGGACGGCGATGGGGTCGGCGTCGCGCAGCGGGCGGAACACGACGCCGTCGCGGCGGTACTGGTTGGCGGTGCTCTCCGGCGTGAGGCCGACACAGCGCCCCGACGCGATGATGGCCAGCCAGTCGTCGATGTCCTGGGTGTACTCCACCGGGGGGCGGGCCTCCTCGGGCCACAGCTCGGCGGTGGTGGTGCCCGTGCGCCGGTCGATGAGGAGCGTCCGGTCCCGTACGTCGGCCAGGGGAACGGAGCGCCGCTTGGCCCACGGGTCGTCACTCGCCAGGGCGCAGAAGCGGCGCTCGTGACCGACGACGGCACTGGCGAAGCGGGTCTCGTCGAAGGCGGTGCGGACGACGGCGAGGTCGCACAGGCCCTCGGCGAGGCCGCCGGTCGCGGAGTTCGTCCGGATCAGGTACAGCTCCACGTCGGGGTGTCCGGCTGCCCAGCGGCGCTGGAACTCCGCCGTGTGCCGGCCCATCGCCGACCAGGCGTGGCCGATGCGCAGCCGGGTGTGTCCGGTGGTCGCCTCGCGCATGAGGTCGTCGGCCTCCGCGAGCAGGTGCCGGGCCCGTGCGAGCACCTGGACTCCCGCGGTGGTGGGCGTGATGCTCCGGCTGGTGCGGTGCAGCAGGCGCACCCCGAGCACCGCTTCGAGTCCGCCGAGGGTGCGGGAGACGGCCGCTTGGGAGACACCCAACTCGGCGGCGGCATCGGTGAAGCCACCGGAGTCGACGATGGCGACCAGGCAGCGCAGATGCCGCAGTTCCAGATCCATGGCCTCAGTGTAGGGACGGCTGGAGGGCACGGATAACCAAAGCGTATGGATGACCAGAGCGTATGGATGGGACCTCGCATGCATTTCTCGCATGCGGGCGAGTGGCGCATCCTGCGATGCATGCGAACGTCCCAGAGCCGAACCGTGCCCGCCGAAGTTCAGGGATCCCCGACGCATGCCGGTGACCCGGACCGGAGTTGGCGAGGTGGCCGCCTCCCGGGCATGGTGATGATGTTCGGCAGTGGTCTGTCCAACCAGGTCGGCGCCGCCACGGGCGCCCTGGCGTTCGGCGTCATCGGTCCCGCCGGCGTCGTGGCCGTACGGCAATGGGTCGCCGGAGCCGTGCTGCTGGCCGTGGGCAGGCCCAAGGTGCGCGCCTTCACCTGGCGCCAGTGGTGGCCGCTGCTGTGTTTGGCGGCGGTCTTCGCCACCATGAACCTCTCGCTGTACACCGCGATCGACCGCGTGGGCCTCGGCCTCGCGGTGACCCTGGAGTTCCTGGGCCCGCTGACGGTCGCGCTGGCCGCCTCCCGCCGTGCGGTGGACCTCGGCTGCGCGGTCGTGGCGGGGGCCGCGGTGGTCGCGCTGGCCCGCCCGCAACCCAGCACGGACTACGCCGGCATCGCGCTCGGTCTGCTCGCCGCGGCCTGCTGGGCCTCGTACATCCTGCTGAACCGTACGGTCGGAGCCCGTATCCCGGGCGTCGAGGGCTCGGCCGCCGCCGCGGGAGTCTCCGGGCTCCTCTATCTGCCGGTCGGCATCGTCGTGTTCGCCCACCACACGCCGACGCCCACCGCCCTGGCCTGCGCTGCCGCTGCGGGGATCCTCTCCTCCGCGGTCCCGTTCCTGGCCGACCTGCTCGCCCTGCGCCGGGTCGACGCCCGCTTCTTCGGGATCTTCATGAGCGTCAACCCCGTCCTCGCGGCCCTGGTGGGCATGGTCGTCCTGGGGCAGTCCCTGGACTGGGTGGAGTGGCTGGCCATCGCCGCCATCGTGACGGCGAACGGGGTCAGCGTCCTGAAGTAGTCCATCGTCCTGAGGTGGTTCATCGCGGATGTAGCTGAGCTTAAAGAAGCTTCAAAACCTTTTGCTTGTCCTTTCAGGTCGGCGGCGGCATCGTTCACTGACGACGGCCCGAGGACCACAGTGCGGCGCACCAGGCGCACTTGGCGCACCAGGTGAGCAAGGAGAGCAACAGTGAACGGCGTCCCCGGAAGAACGTGGGCAGCGGCAAGGGTGGGCGTACTCGCCCTTCTCTGGGGATCGACCTTCTTGTGGATCGAACTGGCCCTGGACGGCCTGTCTCCCGCGCAGGTGACCCTCGTGCGCTGCGCACTCGGGGCGGCGACCTTGACGGTCCTGCTCCTCCTCACGCGCAACCGTCTCCCACGGGGCCGCGCGATGTGGAAACACATCTTCATCGCGGCCTTCTTCTGCAACGCCCTGCCCTTCGGGCTCTTCAGCGTCGGGCAGCAGACGGTGGACTCCGGGGTGGCGGGGGCGCTGAACGCGACGACGCCGCTGTGGTCCGTCCTGATCGGCCTCGCCATCGGCACGGAACGAGGGCTGCGACCGGTGCGCCTCGCCGGGCTCCTCGTCGGTTTCGCGGGTACGTCGCTGATCTTCGCCCCGTGGGAGCAGTCAGGGATGACGAGTTGGGGCGCCCTCGCGATCGTGGGTGCGGCGGCGAGTTACGCCGTCGGCTTCGCGTACATGGGTCACCACCTGGTCGGGAAGGGCGTGCCCACGCTGTCCCTCTCCGCCGCCCAGCTCATGGCGGCGACGGTCCTGACGGCGCCGGCCCTGCCGGCCGGCGGAGCGCAGCCGCTCCAGGTCACCCCCACGACCCTGATCGCCATCGCCGTCCTGGGAATCTTCGCCACAGGCGTCACTTTCCACCTCACCTACCGGATCATCGCGGACGAGGGCGCGACCAACGCGGCGACGGTCGGATACCTCCTGCCGGTGGTGTCGGTGGCGCTGGGCGCCATCGTCCTCGACGAGGCCTTCAGCTTCCGGGTCGCCGCGGGGATGGCGGTCGTACTCATCGGGGTGAGCATGACGCGCCGCCAGAAGCGGACCTCGGCCGCACTGCCGGAGCGAACCCCGTCCGTACAGCCGAAGCGAACCCCGTCCGCACCGCCGAAGGAGACCCCGGCCGCCTCGACACGTCCGGCTGGCGCGGGACTTAGGTGGGTAGATTCCCCGCATGACTGACACCGTGGACGCCGACGAACTACTCCGCCGCATCCAGCGAGCCCGGACCTGGGCCCAGCAGGAGGAGCGGCACTGGAAGGCAGAGTCCGAAAGCCCCGAGAAGGAGGACCCGAACGAGGCCCTGAAAGCGGAGATCTTCGCTTCAGCGTACGAGGCGGTCCGAAAGGTCCTGGACGAGGTCATCGAGCCGGGGGTCAATGATCGGGGCTAGGGCACCACGGCGTCCCGGTGGGTGAGGCGCGGGCAGTCGCGGTACGTCAGCGCGGTGTCCGATTTCCGCCAGCATCCCTGCTCTCGCCCCCGCACTGTTGGGGGTGGAAGTAGAGCAAGGAGAGGGAGGTCATCCCATGACCGTCTACACCACCGTCCCCAGCCCGCTCGGGCAGCTGCTGCTTGTGGGTGTGCCTACGGCGGGCGGGGTCTCGCTGGCGTCGCTGTCCATGCCCGGCCAGCGGAACGCGCCTGTCGTGCAGGGGAGTTGGGCCCACGACCCCGGCCGGTTCTCCGGCATCGAACGACAGCTGGCCGCCTATTTTGGTGGTGAACTCAGATCGTTCGACGTCGAGTTCACTCCGAGCGGCACCGACTTCCAGCGGCGCGTGTGGAGCGGCCTGGAGGAGATCCCGTACGGCACGACCACCACCTACGGCGAGCTCGCGGCGCACCTCGGCGTGGATCGCGGGCGGGTCCAGGCCCTCGGTGCCGCGATCGGCGCGAACCCGCTGCTCCTCGTGCGCCCGTGCCACCGCGTGGTCGGCGCCGACGGCTCCCTGCGCGGCTACGCGGGCGGCGTGGAGCGCAAGGTGCACCTCCTCACCCACGAGGGCGCCCTGCAACCCACCCTCGTCTGACCCGCACGCCCACGCACCCCCACGAAGGACCCGTCATCATGATCGACACCGCGCACCCGGCGGACACCCGCGTCGGCGCACGCGTCGCAGCGGGCGACTGGGACGCGATCGCCGCCGAGCTCGACGAGCACGGCCACGCCCTCACCGGTCGGCTTCTGACCCCCGAAGCCTGCCGCGACATCGCAGCCCTGTACGACGAGACCGACCGCTTCCGCGCCACCATCGACATGGCCCGCTACCGCTTCGGCTCCGGCCAGTACCGCTACTTCACCCACGAACTCCCCGATGTCGTACGGGATGTGCGCGAGGCGTTCTACCCCCTGCTGCTGCCCATCGCCCGCGACTGGGCCGCCAAACTCGACAAGCCCGCCCCCTGGCCCGACAGCCTGGGGGAGTGGCTGGAGATGTGTCACGCGGCCGGGCAGGCCAAGTCCGCGCAGATCCTGCTGCGTTACGGACCCGGCGACTGGAACGCCCTGCACCGCGACGTCTTCGGAGACATGCTCTTCCCGCTCCAGGTCGTCATCGGGCTCGACGTCCCGGGAGCCGACTTCACCGGCGGCGAGTTCATCATGACCGAGCAGCGTCCCCGCGCCCAGTCACGCGGCTCGTCCACCACCCTGCCGCAAGGCCACGGGCTGATCTTCACCACCCGTGACCGGCCCGTGGCGTCCAAGCGCGGCTGGTCGACCGGGCCGATGCGGCACGGCGTGAGCACCGTCCGCTCCGGGCGCCGGTACACGCTCGGCCTGGTCTTCCACGACGCGGCGTGACCCACTCCGGGACGCCCTCCGAGCCCTCCGCCGTGGCCCTCTCCCGGGCCGGGGAGCCGCGCCGCCCGCGTACGTACCTGTTGTGCGGCCCGGACGGAATGCCGTACCCGAGTGGAACGCCGGGCACGCTCGGTGGGCACCGCCGCGGACGTCTGTACGGCCGCCTCGACTGCCCCTCCGCGCTGCGGGCCGTCGCCCGCGGCCCCTACGCCGTCCACCGGGTGTTCTTCGCCGACGAGGCCACCGCGGTCGCGGCCGGATACCGCCCCTGTGCGGTCTGCCTCCCCGCTCATTACGCTCGATGGAAAGCAGACGCAGAAAGAACCCGCACAGCATGAGCCTCCTGAAGGAGCGGGAATCCTCCCGCTCGCCCCTCATCGGCCCCGCCGAGCAGTCCGCCCACGCCGGCATGCCCGCCCCCGCCGCCCACACCGAAGTCGAACTCGACGCTCTCATTGGCCTGTTGACGTTCCCGAAGGCCCGCATCGAGACCGTCACCCTCGGCCACAGCCGCGACACGGCGTCCCGCGCCGCCGCCGAAGCCCTCGCCGCCGCATGGACGGAACGCGGCGGCACGGTCCTCTCCACGGTGAGCTGGCCGGAGACCGCCGCGTCCTGGCTGCGCCCCGCGCACCGGCTGACCGCGGAGATCCCCGACGCCTGGGTGATGGCGGCGGCGCCCCTCGGCTTCGCCCAGCTGGCCCGCCGCCTGCGCCACTCCACCGACTGGGGCCCGGCCCGCACCTACGCGTTCGCCTCCCTCCAGGACTCCCGCGTCCCCGCACTCGCCGGGGACGACGTCCTTGACGGCCTGCGCGGCGTCACCGCCGACGGCGGCACCTGGGACGTACACCACCGCTGGGTCACCACCCGTCAGCCCGCGGAGGAGACCTCGTGAACGCCCTGATCCCCCGTCCCATCAGGGAGATCGCCCCCGGCGCCGTACACGTGCCGGAGTGGCTCACCCTCGACCAGCAGCGCGAACTCGTCACGGCGTGCCGGGAGTGGGCCACGGGGCCGGTGCCGATCCGCCATACCGAGCTTCCGCGCGGTGGCGTCATGTCCGTGCGGACGGTGTGCGTGGGCTGGCACTGGCAGCCCTACCGGTACACGCGCACCGCCGGTGACGTGAACGGCCGCCGGGTCGCCGCTTTCCCGGAGTGGATGGCCGACCTCGGCCGCCGCGCTCTCACGACGGCCTACGGCGACGGGGACCCGGCGGCCGCGGCCGACTACACCCCGGACACGGCGCTGATCAACTTCTATGACGGGCAGGCCAAGATGGGCATGCACCAGGACAAGGACGAACGGTCGTCCGCCCCGGTGGTCTCCCTGTCCATCGGCGACACCTGCGTCTTCCGCGTGGGCAACACGGACACCCGTACCAAGCCCTACACCGACGTCGAGCTGGCCTCCGGTGACCTGTTCGTCTTCGGCGGCCCCTCGCGTTACATCTTCCACGGCGTGCCCAAGGTCCACGAAGGCACCGCGGACCCCGCGACCGGCCTGACAACGGGCCGCCTGAACATCACCATGCGGGTCACCGGCCTCACCGACTGACCCCTGGCGACTACTCGAACCGCGAGGTGTCGCCCGCCCCTCGGCGCACGATCTCCGCCTCGCCGCCGGAGAAGTCGATGACCGTGGTCGGGCTCGTGCCGCAGTCTCCCGAGTCGACCACGGCGTCCACCACGTGGTCGAGACGCTCCTTGATCTCCCAGCCCTGGGTCAGCGGCTCCTCCTCGTCCGGCAGGAGCAGGGTGCTGGAGAGCAGCGGCTCACCGAGCTCGGTGAGCAGGGCCTGCGTGACGACGTGGTCGGGGATCCGGACGCCGACCGTCTTCTTCTTCGGGTGCAGGAGCTGGCGCGGCACCTCCTTCGTCGCGGGCAGGATGAAGGTGTAGCTGCCCGGGGTGGCCGCCTTGATCGCACGGAACACGTCGTTGTCGACGTGCACGAACTGACCGAGCTGCGCGAAGTTCTCGCACACCAGGGTGAAGTGGTGGCGATCGTCGAGGTTCCGGATCTTCCGGATCCGGTCGAGGCCGTCGCGGTTGCCCAGCTGGCAGCCGAGGGCGAAACAGGAGTCCGTCGGATACGCGATCAACGCACCGGAGCGGATGCTGTCGGCCACGGTGCTGATGCTCCGCTGCTGGGGATTCTCGGGGTGCACGTCAAAATACTTCGCCATTCGCCGAGCCTACGGGATCGCAACAGCGGACTCCGGTTTCCCACCGGGCGCAGCGAAACCACCCGGGGCCGGTCTTCAGACCCCCTTCGGGGTCAGTCGTCGTCGACGACCGTGATCAGCGCGAGCGTGATGTTGTCGGGGCCGCCGGCCTCGATCGCGGCCTTCCACAGTTCGAAGACCGCACGGCCGCCGTCGTGGGCCGCGAGGATCTCGCCGAGGGTGTCCTCTGGCACGGGGTCGGTCAGGCCGTCGCTGCACACCAGGAAGCGTTCGCCCCCGATCAGCGGCAGGGTGCTGACGTGCGGTGTGATCGCGCTGAACCGAAGCGCGCCGCCGAGCGCCTGCGTGACGATCGACGTGGTGCGCCTGCCGGGCGCGGGCGGCGGGCTGTCGTCGACGCTCACCTGGCGGAGAGTGCCGTCCGCGCCGCGGCGGCTCACGTCGAGCACTCTGCTGTCGCCGACGTTGAACACCAGCAGTTCCTTCCCGAGGAGCACGACACCGGCGACCGTCGTTCCCATGGTCGTCAGCTCCGGATCCCGCTCGGCCGCCGCGTACACGGCGTGGTTGCAGGCGTTCAGCGCGTCATGGACGGCTTGCTCGCTGTCCAGCGAGTGCCCGATCGTCGCCAGCTGCCGTACGACGAGACCGCTGGCGACCTCGCCGCCGGGCTGACCTCCGATGCCGTCGGCGACCGCGACGACGAGGGGGTTGCCGAGCGGGAACCCCAGGGTCTGCGGGTTCTCGGTCATCGTCCCGCACAGCGTCCATGGGCCGACGGCAAGGCTGTCCTCGTTGTGGTCGCGTACGAGTCCGGGGTGGCTCAGCGCGGTGACTGTTATGTACGGCATCCGTGGGCCGCCTCTCCGCAACGGCGGGCGTGTTCCGCACCACCATTGTCACGCCGGGAGCCGCTCCCGGCTCAGCGGCGGACCATGGCCGCCCTCTGCCCCGCCGGTGGGCCCGCGTGCCATGGTGAGGGAGTCAGCTGGTCTGGACCAGCCTCCCGGTCATGGTGAGGAGCGTACGCATGCGGGGCACGACGGTACTTCCCGGCGAGGGGAACAGTGGCTTACCCGGCGACGGCAGCAGCGGATCGCCCGGCGATCCGGGCATGCCGACGCATCGCCTGGAAGTTCCCATGCCCAACACGCTGCCCTTCGCCATCGGCACCTTCGACACCATCGGGCCCATGTCGCGTGCGCCGTTCCCGCACCGGCACACCTTCCACGAGATCGTCCACGTCACCGGCGGCACCGGCGGGCACGTGGTCGATCTGGCCCACTTCCCGCTGCGTCCGCCGAACCTGTGCTTCATCGCCCCCGGACAGGTCCACCACTGGGAGAACGTCACCGGTCTCGAAGGGAGCGTCATCCTCTTCACCGACGACTTCCTCCTGGACCACCCCGCGGACCGCCGCGCACTGCGAGAACTCGGGCCACGCTCGTGGCTCGAACTCCACGACGAAGCGGCCGAACGGACCGCGCGCCTCGTCGCCGACCTCGACGGTGAATACCGTGCGGGGGCCGACGGGTTCGAGAGCGTGCTGCGGGCCCTGCTGCACGTCCTCGTGGTGCGGGCGGCGCGGATGCCCGCACGCCGGCCGACGTCGGCCGCGCCCTCGCCGCGCACGCGACCCGGCTCGGTCGCCGCGGAGTTCGTGACGCTGCTCGGCACTCTGGAAGGCTGTGTGCAGACCGTGCGCGCGTGCGCGCAGCACTTGGGTGTCTCCGAGAGCTACCTCAGCGACGCGGTGAAGACGACCACCGGCCGCACGCCCGGCGAACTGATCCGGCAGGCACGGGTGCACGAGGCCAAACGTCTGCTCCTGCGCACGGAGTTGTCGGTCCGTCAGGTCGCGGGGCGCGTCGGCTTCGCGGACCCCGCCTACTTCTGCCGGTTCTTCCGCCGCGAGACCGGCGCGAGCCCCGGCGACTTCCGGCGCGGCGGTGGCGATATTCACCACGACCACCGACTTGAGTCCATCGCCCGCGCACGCCCCCGCGCATAGCTTCGAAGCCGATCCGGAACCCACCCCACCCCACCCCACCCCACCCCCACCCCCCCTTCAGGAGGAGCGATGGAGCGCGAGATCGGCACCGGGGCAAACAGGCCGAAGCAAACCGGCGACAGCGGTCCCAGCCGCAAGACCGTCCTGAGAGCGGCCGCCGCCGTGAGCATGTCCCTGCCCGTCGCCTTCATGGGAGTCCCTGCACTGGCGCGGACCGCAGGCGAGCGGGGCGTGGTGCCCGAGGCGACCCCGGCCTGCGACGACGGCGACGACCCGACGCCACCGCAGATGGAGGGTCCGTACTTCAAACCCAACTCGCCCCGGCGCACCTCGCTCCTGCAGCCCGGCACACCGGGCACACGGCTCACCGTCACCGGCTACGTCTTCGGACGCGCCTGCCGGCCGATACCCCGGGTCCTGATGGACTTCTGGCAGGCCGACACCTACGGGACGTACGACAACACGGGCTTCCGCTTCCGAGGGCACCAATTCACCGACGCCAACGGCGCGTTCAGGCTCACCACGATCGTGCCCGGCCTCTATCCGGGCCGCACCCGGCACCTGCACGTCAAGGTGCAGGCCCCGGGACGCCCGGTTCTCACGACCCAGTTGTACTTCCCCGGTGAGCCGCGCAACAACACGGACCCGATCTTCGACGCCCGGCTGCTCATGGACGTACGTACCGTCGGAAACGCGAAGGAGGCCGACTTCGACTTCGTCCTGAACGTGCCCCAGCAGCCCTGACCACACGCCGGTCGAGGGCGGGGGCACGCCTCATTCGCCCCCGCCCCCGCCGCCTCCTCCGCAGCCGGAGCCCGAGTCGGCGTGATCGGAGTCCGAGCCGTGCTCAAGGGCTTTGGCCATGCGGATCATGGCCCGGCCCAGGCCGGACGGAACCAGCTGCGCCTCCATGACGCCGCGCCGTACCGTCCCCTTCGGGAGGACCTCGGGGCCGCCGCACACGTACGCCGGGAGGCCAGCGTCCTGCTCCGCCGCCCGGAGCCGCTGCCTGCCGGCCCGGGTCAGCTGATGCCTGGTCCTGGTCACCAGGCCCCAGTCGGCGAGCCGGTCACCGATCTGCGTCACTTCGGGGGACTCCTGCAGATCCGCGCACACGGACGCCGTGCTGCGGCCGTGCGGGCACGCCGTGACCAGGGCGAGCTCGACCGGGTGCGCGGCCAACTCGCCGTGCACCGCGCGGATCCGGGAAGCCCTGAGCCTGACCAGTTCGCGCTCGGCCAGCGCGATCACCGCGCACTCCACCACCCGCCGCGGCCCGCCCGCCAGATACGCGACCTCGTACACGCCAAGGGCCCGCCGCGCCCCCGCCTTCGTCGTGGCCCGCCTCAAGTACATCCGCATGCCCACACCCCCTCCGGACACCCCGTCTTTCGGCTGTGGTGCCCGACGGCGACAGCGCACATCCGTCGCCCGCGCGGTTTCAGAGCAAAACTTGAGGGTGGCGGCCCCATTGGTGCCGTCAGGTCCCGCGGTCATCATGTCCGCATGCGGGATGACGACGATGTCGATGCTGCCGCCGCGAACGGCGAGATCCTTTGGCGCGCCGCGGACCGGGACGGGCACCTGCGGCGCCGGATACCGAGCGCCGCGGTCACGGTCGGGGCGGGGCTCGCTCTCGGTGGCCTGCTGCTCGCCGCCGACGAACACGTCGGCGCCGCCGTGGTCATGGGCTGCCTGCTGCTCGTCGCGCTGCCTGTGGGCGTCCATTGGGTGCGCGACAGCCGCGCCGTCGTCGAGGTGCGTATGGTCCCCGGCGAGCGGGTCGCCTTGAGACTGCGCAGGGCCGTCGGGCGGGCGGTGGAGATCCCGGCGGCCTCGGTCAGCCGGGTGCACCTGGTGGTCACGCCGTTTCAGGAGCCCGACAGTCCTGGCGACGGGTCGGCCGTCCTGCACCTCCACATCCGTCAAGGCCGCCGCTTGCGTTGCCGCTTCACGGGCATGGACGGTCGGGCGCACGCACGCTTTCAGCAGGCATGGAGCACGGTGTGCCCCGCCGCGTCCTTCACGACAGCGGTACGGACCTGGCCGCTGCCTTCCGGGGACTACGACTGACGAGGAGTACGCAGTCATGTGGCCCCACGAGAGCGCCGGCGACCGCGGGCGTCTTGACAGCAACTGCCTTGCGACGTTCGCCTGGAGGCCTGCCGCAAGGGGGCGAAGGGACACACGGGGGAGAGGTGGGCCATGTTGCGGGTGTACTTCACGGCCGAGGACCTGGCGCGGGTGCGGGTGGCCTCGGGTCCTGACTTCCTCTGGGAGATCAGCAACAGCGTACAGACGCTGCAACGGCGCGACGGGGCCAGGGTGTTCGGCGAGTGGCGGCGCTGGGCGAGACCGCGTCTCTCGGAGAGCTGCCGACTCCTTTCGCCGCTCCTGCCGCCGCACGGCTGCTCCCCGGACTTCCTCACCCCCACCCACGGCGCGGGCGAAACGCTGCACGCCGCGGTCGACACCCTCGTACGCACCCCGCTGCCGCGGCTGCGCACCGACCTGTCACGGGTGGCCGCGTCCCGTCGGCTGCCGGGCTGGACGGAGTCGCTGGCGCGAGGCGACGCCGCCGCGCTGCGGAAGTTGGGGCGAGCACTTCACACGTATCACCTGGAGGCGCTCGCGCCGTTCTGGCCCCGCGTCCACGCGCAGATCGACGCCGACCGCATCATCCGCCTGCACAGCCTCCTCGACGGTGGAATCGAGGGGCTCCTAGCCGGGCTCGGTCCCCAACTGCGCTGGCGACCGCCGGTGTTGGAGGTCGACTACCCGGTGGATCAGGAGCTGCTTCTCGACGGGCGAGGGCT
This sequence comes from Streptomyces sp. Je 1-332, assembly GCF_040730185.1. NCBI lineage: Bacteria > Bacillati > Actinomycetota > Actinomycetes > Kitasatosporales > Streptomycetaceae > Streptomyces > Streptomyces sp. Je 1-332. The sequence continues at coordinate 603,691 of NZ_CP160402.1, read as the reverse complement.
CACTCTGCAGCCCTCGTTCTTCTGCTGGCCCACGCCCGTCACGCTCGCCGACGGCGAACTGCCGCCCGTCCTGGTGTATCCCATAGACCACGCGAGGGACTGGACGCACGACCCCGCACCCGCCGGCCGTCCGGACGAGGGCGCCCTGGGGCCACTCATCGGGCACACGCGCGCGGCCGTCCTCAGAGCGGCCCGCACCGGCTCGTCCACCGTAGAGCTCGCCCGTCTCCTGGCGGTCACCCACCCGGCCATAAGCCAGCACGTCAAGGTGCTGCGCGCCGCGGGCCTGGTGACCACGGTCCGCAGGGCGGGGCGTTCGCTCCATGTCGCGACGGCGGAAGGGCGCGCGCTGCTGCGCAGCAGCGGGTCGTAAGTCTGGGCTTTCATTGATTGCCTCAGGCATGGGCATGCCAGGAGGCTGGCCGGGCTGTTGCCCACGCATCCCCCACCGCGTTGCGTCCCAACACCCCGCCCCGTGCGCGCCGTTCGACGCGCGTCCACGTGTGAACTCCCGCGCGCGGCAGGAGGGGGACGCATCGACGATCCGATGAAGGAGTGGCGTTGCGCACTACTCGTACCCTCACCCGCCGCGCGGCCGTGGCCACCTCGCTCGCCATCGCCGGCACCCTCTGCGCCGTTCCCGGCATGGCCCAGGCCTCCGCGCCGCCCACGGCCTCCGTGGCATCCTCCGGGCACGGCCTGAAGTGGTTCCAGGAGCGTCACGGCCTGCCACGAACCGGCTCGGTCGACAGGGCGACCGCCAGAGCCCTGCAGCAGGCCTCCGATGCCGAACTGCGCCGCACGTTCCGGACAGTCGCCGACCTCGGGCCCGAGGAACTCGCCAACGCGCGCACCGTCATCGGTGTCGGCAAGGGTGCGCAGATCCCGGAACAGGGCCTGGTCATCGCGCTGATGACCGCCATGCAGGAATCGAAGTTCGTCAACTACCTGACGCCGGTGGACCACGACTCCCTGGGCATCTTCCAGCAGCGGCCGAGCACCGGCTGGGGCACTCCCGAGCAGATCACCGACGTCGCCACCTCGTCGAAGTCCTTCTACGGGGTGGCTCCCTTCGGCAACAACCCGGGGCTCATCCAGATCGACGGCTGGCAGACCATGCCCCCGGGTGACGTCTGCCAGGCCGTCCAGGTCTCCGCCTACCCCGACCGCTATGCGCAGTGGGAACAGTTCGCCCGCGACCTGCTCGCCCAGGAAGGGCCCACGGTCCCGCCGATTCCCTGATCCCCGGCCGCTCTCCGTATCTCGCACCCCCGCCTCTCACCACCGTTCCCTCACCCCAGGAGCCCGTATGCGCAAGAGACTTGTCTCCACCGCGATCGCCGTGGCAGCGGTCGGCGCCCTCGTCACCCCGGCCGCCGCCCAGGCGGAGCCCGCCCACCCGCACAGCGTGTCCGTCCTCGGCCACGGCTCGAAAGCCGGCACCGCGGTCGTCAGCGGACAGAACGAGCCCGGCACCCGGCTGAGCATCGGCGGTGCCCGGACCAGGAGCGCACACACGCTCCCGGTCGACTACCAGGTCCAGGAGACCGGCTACTGGTGCGGGCCCGCCGCCACCCGCATCGCCCTGTCCGCAAGGATCGCCCCGCCGAGCCAGGGCGCGCTGGCCGCGCAGCTCGGCACCACCGAGGCGGGCACCGACCACATCAGCCAGGTGACCGGGGTGCTCAACGCCAACCTCGGCACCGGCTGGTACGAGACCAAGGAGATGCCGAACGACCCGCCCACGCAGGCGCAGAAGGACCTGCTGTGGAACGACATCGTCCTGGACATCGACAACAACTACCCGCTGGTGACCAACATCGTGGCCCCGCCCGGCAACCAGCCGCCCGGCTATCCGTCGGACCAGACGATCTACCACTACTTCACGGTCATCGGCTACGACGACGCGAATCGCACGGTCCTCATCGCCGACCCCGCCTCCTTCGGCGGCAACCAGATCTACTGGCTCTCCTTCGACCAGCTGGCCACCCTCATCCCGCCGAAGGGATACGCGGCCTGAGGGAGCCGTGAGCCGGGAGCCGGGAGCCGTGAGCCGGGTGCCGTGAGGTGCCGACCGTGGGTGGCGCCACCGACACATGCGCCACCCACAGCCCGCACGGTCGCCGTCTCGGGGGCGACGACGACAGCCTCAGCGGCACCGACTCCGCTGAGGCCGGCAGGATGCAGGGTCCGGGCGGACCTGCCGACCTCAGGCTCAATGACGGTCACCACGAGCCACTTCTTGCTTCGGTCGAAACAGCGCCCATGGATGCACCCGCGCCCGAGAATTTCTCAGCCGCCGTCCTGTACGTCCTCCAGGCGGAGCCGCAGACCACGCAAGCCGCGCCGGGCATGGCTCTTGACCGTGCCCAGCGGCCAGCCGGTGCGCTCGGCGATCTGCGGATGGCTCAGGTCCTCGTAGAACGCCAGGCGCAGCACCGTCCGCTGCGGCGCCGGCAGCCTCGCAAGCTCCTGCGTCATCAGCGTCCGGTCGAGCGCGAGGTCCATGCCCTCCTGGGCGCGGTGACGCATGGTGGCGTACTGCGCCCCCGCACCCTCGACGAGCGCCGCCCGTCGGGCGCGCGCATGGAGCGCGTCGGCGATCCTGTGCCGTGTGATCCCGGTCAACCACGCTGCCGGGCTGCCGAGTTCGGGGTGGTATCCCGCCCGGCAGCGCCACGCGGCGAGGAACACCTGCTGCGTGATGTCCTCCGCCTCACGACTGTCCCCGAGCGAGCGTTGGGCCAGGGCGTGCACCAGGGGCCCCCACCGGCGGTACACCGCCGCGAGGCTCGCCTCGTCCTCGTCCTCGTCCTCGGCGTCCGGGGCGGGGACTCGCGCCTGCTGTGGCGCCAGTGTGCTCATTGGCGTCCCGTCAACTCCTCCCGGCGATCGCGATCGCCGTACGACCGAACGGAAACGGGCAGCCTCGCCGTCACCGTCTCCGCGATCCGGTCATCCTTGGAACAGCCGCTCGCGCACGGCAACTTGGATCGTTCGTGCGTCGTATCGTGGCCGGATGAGCGAGGGGCGACGCCGCGGTCAGGGCAGCGATTCGACGGTCACCGGACTCACCACCGGCGCCCTGGCGCGGCGGCTCGGGGTGTCGCCGACGACGTTGCGGACCTGGGACCGCAGGTACGGACTCGGGCCTGCCCGGCGCGATCCCGGGCGCCATCGGCGCTGGTCCGAGCGTGACGTCGCCATGGTGGAGGAGATGGGTCGCCTGACCTCCTCGGGGGTACCCCCGGCCGAGGCGGCGCACGAGGCGCTCAAGCTGCTCGACCACGGCGGCGGTGCCGAACCCGGCGCCCAACAGCCCCGCCAGGACGCCCTGCCGCGTCAGCGTCAGCGACAGCCCGCGCGCCCCGCCCCGAAACAGCCGCCCGACACGTTCGTGCGCCGGCGACGCGGCCTCTCGCGCGCCGCTGTACGGCTCGACGCCCCCACCCTGCAGGACCTGCTGGCCGACGCGGTGGAGAGCCACAGTCTGGTCACCGCGTGGCAGGAGGTGATGGTGCCGACGCTGCACGCGGTGGGCCGTAAATGGGAGGAGGCCGGCGACCGTTACGTGGAGGTCGAGCATCTGCTCTCCTGGCACGTCTCCCGGACCCTGCACCGCTGTGCCACGGCCCCGACCGCTCCGACCGCTCCGGCCCAGCCGGGCGGCGCGTCCGCCGCCGAAGCGCCCCTCGTCCTGGCCTGCGTACCGGGTGAACAGCACTCACTCCCGCTGGAGGCGCTCAGCGCGGCGTTGGGTGAACTCGGCGTCCCACAACGCATGTTCGGGGCGGCCGTGCCGGTCGAAGCGGTCTCGGCAGCCGTGCGCAGAACGGGTCCGGCCGTCGTCGTGCTGTGGGCCCAGGCCCGCTCCACCGCGAGCGTCCCGCTGGCCCGGCACATCGCCGACACCCGGTGGGGGATGCGCGGCGCCCGCGGCCGCCCGGTGGTCATGCTCGCCGGGCCCGGGTGGGCGGGCCCCGCGGTGCGTGGCGCGCTGCGGCCCACCAGCCTGCGGGAGGCACTGACCCAGATCGGCAGAGTGCGCGGGGAGGCCGAGGCCGACCGGGGGAGGTGACCCCGCGTCAGCCTGCCGCCGCCAACGGCGCGCGCAGGGCGCTGCGTTCGTCGCGCCAGGCGGCCAGAAGCCGTGCGCCCAGGCGGTCCTCCAGGAAGCCCGTCGCCTCGATGCCGAAGACCACGTCGGCCTCGAGGCCGGGTTCGCTCGCGAGCAGGCCGCCGATCACGTCACGGCGCACCACCTGCTCATGAACGGCGTCGGCCTCCACATGCTCGTCGTAGAACCGCTCGGCCGCCTGCCCTGCGCCGCACCTGCGCATGGCCTTCGCCAGCCGCCGCGACCCCGGCGAGGAGGTCACCTCGACGGCGGCGAAGTGTCCGACCAGCGAGCCACGCAACGCCCGGTGCAGGCCGAGCAGGGACATCAGATTGACCGTCGCGAGCGCCTCGGCGGGAGCGGCGTCCAGGTAGTAGCCGTACGCCGTCTCCAACGAGAGGTCCGCCATGAGATCGGCGAAGAGCCGGGCGTGGATGTCCTCGGCGCGCCCGGCCCCGAACTCGTCGAACTCGATGGCCACCATGCCCGCCTTGGCACGGCCGTGCAGCCGGGGGATGACCCAGGCGTGCGGGTCGGCCTCCTTGAGGTGGTACAGCGAGCGCGCGGCCGCGTACTCCCTCAACTGCCACAGCTCGCCGTCGCGTTGGAGGTGGTGGCTGACACTGGCGTCGCTGTGACCGATGGGTTCCACCAGGAGGTCGGCCAGGGCGCGTTCGGCGCTGTCCGTGGAACGGCAGTTGGCGCGCAGGGCGTGGAGGAAGCGCCCTTCGAGCGCGCGGCGCAGACCAAGAAGCTCGGGATCCCATTCGAGGTCCTCGCGGACCCCGTCGAAGCCTTGGTAGTGCAGCTCGTACAGCGTGTAGAGAGCGAGCTGGAGGTCGTCCCCGTACGGGTCGGCGTCGTGCGTGTCGAGGGGCAGCGGACCGGAGCTCCCGCCGGAGCGCAGCGTGCTGATCACGAGGCGGGACAGCGGGCCGCGGGGCTCGGGCAGGTCGGGGCTCGTGTGGCGCGACTCGCGGACGCCGTCGGGGGCGACCTGGTTCTCAACGGACATCGGGTGCTTCCTCCCCCGTGGTGTTCTCGGCATCCTTGGTGTTGGTGTCGGTGTCGGTGTCGGTGTCGGTGGGCGACGAGGCGTTGTCCTCGGTCTTCACGCGGCGGCGATGACTGGTGTCGCACCACGGATAGGTCCGGCTGCGGCGGCACGTGCAGATCGCGGCCGTGAAGCGCCGGGAAGCGATCACGCTGCCGTCCTCCGCGACCACTTCGACGGGCCCCTCGACGAGCAGGGGGCCCTCGGGGTCGATCGTGACCCGGCGGGGCCGTGACTCCCGTGCGGTCGGTGGCGCGGGCTCAGGTGCGTTCGGCACGGATGACCACCAGTTCTTCCAAGTCCTCGTCCCCCAGGAGACCCTGACCGCGCAGGAATGCCAGGCGCGAGCGCAGGACAGGACCGAGCGGTATCAGGGCACGGTCGGCGACCGAGGTCTCCAGGCCTGCCTTCGACAGGCGCCGCAGCGTCTCGTCGGTTCCGCACAGAGCCGAGTGGACCATGAGCAACACGCCTCCGGGGCGCAGCACTTGCGGCGCCGCGTCACAGATCCTGTCGACCACCGCGCGGCCGTCGTGCCCGGCATCCCAGGCACGGGCCGCACCGCGCCGCGGCAGCCGGCCGGAGGGGGAGGGCACGTAGGGGGGATTGCTCGCCACGAAGTCGTAGGACCGACCCGGTACGGCGGCCGTGAGGTCGCCCCGCAGCACGGTGACGCGCTGCCGCGCCGCCAGCGCGTTGAGCCGGGCGGTCAGGACGGCCCGCCGGGCTATGTCCACCGCCGTCACCCGGGCGCCGAGCCGCGCCGCGTGAACGGCCAGCGCGCCACTGCCGGTGCCGAGGTCCAGTACGTCCGTGCCCGGCCCGATGTCCTCGCGGCAGAGGGCGCGGGCGAGGAGGCCCGTGTCGTCCTGCGGTGCGTAGACCCCGGGAAGGGTCAGCAGACGTCCCGGTGCCGCACCCGCTGTCGTATCGGCGATCATCACGCACCTCCGGTCGTTCTGGGGCCGGCCGGGCGGTTTCCCTCCTTGCTCCGCCCTCCCACCACCCTCCGCTGTTCCAGCGCCGCCCACCACTCGAGTGATGACGCACGGTGACATGCCGGGCCGACTGCGTGTCCCTCTGGCCTCATGGGTTCCTTTTGGTGCTCGGGGCTCGCTCCCGCGACTGTCGTCCGTCCCTGGTGCCCGACGAACCGTGAAACACACGTGCGGCGCCCGCCCGGCGTCGCCGGACACGGGAGCGGTGCCGATGCGGGAGAGGGGTGGTGATTGCGCCACTGTGCTGTGGGTACGCGGCCAGTCCTGCCACCCAGCAACACAGCTGTGGCACCCCACGACGAAAGGGCGCCATGCCGTACAACATCTTCGTGCTCGGCCTCGACGAGGCCAACCTGCCGACACTGCGAGCGGTGCCGAACGCACAGGACTACGTCTTTCACCCCCTGCTCACCGTCGACGAGCTGCAGAGCGGCGAGGTGTCGGTCCCCGCTCTGCTCACCAAGGCCGAACAGATCCTCGACGCGTTCGACGGCCACATCGACGCGATCGTCGGCTACTGGGACTTCCCCGTCAGCACGCTCATCCCGATTCTCGCCGAGCGGTATGGCACGCGCAGCACCAGTCTGGATTCCGTGGTCAAGTGCGAGCACAAGTACTGGAGCCGACTGGAGCAGCGGCGGGTCACCGACGCGCACCCGCCGTTCGGCCGGGTCGACATGGAAAGCGCCGATCCCAAGCCTCCCGAGGGCATGGACTTCCCGATGTGGCTCAAGCCGGCGCTGTCGTACTCGTCGGAACTGGCATACGGGGTCAAGGACCAGACCGAGTTCACGGAGGCGGCCGACCGCATCCGTGAGGGGATGGGGCGCATCGGGCGGCCCTTCGAGGACATCCTCGCCCGCGTCGAGCTGCCCCCGGAGATGGCCGACGTGGGCGGCCAGGTGTGCCTGGCCGAAGGCGCCCTGAGCGGCATCCAGGTCGCGATCGAGGGGTACGTCCACGAGGGCGAGGTCACCGTCTACGGCGTCCTCGACTCGATCCAGTACCCCGACTCGCCGTGCTTCCTGCGCCACCAGTACCCCTCCACTCTCCCCGAGCCCGTGCTCGAACGGCTCCGGGACGTGTCCGAGAAGGTCATGCGGCAGATCGGCATGGACGCGGCGACCTTCAGCATCGAGTACTTCTACGACCCGCGGACCGACTCGATCAACCTGCTCGAGATCAATCCCCGCCACTCCCAGTCGCACGCGGAGTTGTTCGAGTACGTCGACGGAGTGCCCAACCACCACTGCATGCTGAGCCTCGCGCTCGGCAAGGACCCCGAACTGCCGTTCCGCCAGGGCGAGTACAAGACGGCCGCCAAGTGGTACTACCGCTGGTTCGCCGACGCCACGGTCCACAACGTGCCCTCCCGCAAGGACATCGAGAGCATCGAGCGGCGTATCCCCGGCGTGCGCGTCGACGTGGTGGTCGAGGAGGGGCAGCGCCTGTCGGACGCGTCCGAACAGGACAGCTACAGCTACGAGCTGGCTCACATCTTCACGGGCGGGGAGAGCGAGGAGGACATACGGGCCAAGTACGACCAGTGCGTGGCCGCCCTGGGCCTCACCTTCGACGAGGCCGAACCGGGTGGTCGCGACACGAAGAACGACTGAACCGCGAACACCCTCCGCACCACGAAGGAGCGACCCGGCTTGCGCTATGTGAGCGACCTTCCGTACGAGACCAAGGAAGAGGAGAACGTCAGCATCCCCGTGGCGGACGGAACCCGCCTCGCGGCCCGCATCTGGCGGCCGACGTCCTCCGACCAGGAACCCGTCCCGGCGGTCCTGGAGTACATCCCCTACCGTCAGCGCGATCTCACCGCCGAGCGCGACTCCATCCACCACCCCTACATCGCCGGGCACGGCTACGCCTGCGTCCGCGTGGACCTGCGCGGCACCGGTGATTCCGAAGGGGTGCTCAAGGACGAGTACCTGGAGCAGGAGCAGACCGACGCCGAGGACGTCCTGGCCTGGCTCGCCGACCAGCCCTGGTGTGACGGCACCACCGGCATGATGGGGATCTCCTGGGGCGCGTTCGCCGCGCTCCAGGTCGCCGCGCGACAGCCGGAGAGTCTGCGTGCCATCGTCATCGCGTCCTTCACCGACGACCGGTACGCCGACGACATGCACTACATGGGCGGCCAGCTGCTGTCCGACAACCTCGCCGAGGCGGGCACCATGTTCGCCTACGGCACCATGCCGCCGGACCCGGCCATGGTCGGTGACCGGTGGCGCGACATGTGGCACGAGCGGATGGAGGGCACCCGCCCCTGGGTGCTCGAATGGCTCAAGCACCAGCGCCGCGACGACTACTGGCGGCACGCATCGGTCTGCGAGGACTACCAGGCCGTACGCTGCCCCGTCCTCGCGTCGAGCGGCTGGGCGGACGGCTACTCGAACGCCGTGACACGGCTGCTCGGCAACCTGGACGTGCCGCGCAAGGGCCTGATCGGCCCCTGGTCCCACAAGTTCCCGCACCTGGGCGAACCGGGCCCGGCCATCGGCTATCTCCAGGAAGTGGTGCGCTGGTGGGACCACTGGCTCAAGGGCGTCGACAACGGCGTCATGGAAGGACCGATGCTGCGGACGTGGATGCAGGACAGCGTCCCGCCCTCCACGTCGTACGAGGAACGTCCGGGCCGCTGGGTGGGGGAGCCGTCCTGGCCCTCCCCGCACATCAAACCCGTCGTGCGGCGCCTCACACGCCACGGTCTGTCCGAGCCGGTCGACCAGAGCGACGCTCCGGCGGACGCCGTCGGCCCCGACGAGGGCCTCTCCGTCCAATCACCGTTGTCCGTAGGCCAGTTCGGCGGAAAGTGGGCCTCCTACAACGCGCCCCCGGACCTGCCCTACGACCAGCGTGAGGAGGACGGCGGCTCGCTGGTCTTCCAGACCGACCAGCTGACCGAGCGCACGGAGATCCTCGGCTCGCCCAGCGTCGAGCTCGACCTGAGCGTCAACGAACCCGTCGCCATGGTTGCTGCCCGCCTGTCCGACGTGGCCCCGGACGGCAGTGCCACCCGGGTCAGCTACGGGCTGCTGAACCTCACCCGCAGTGAGGCACACGGCGATCCGCGTCCGCTCGAACCGGGGCGCCGCTACCGCGCGGTCATCCCGCTCAACGGCGTCGCCCAGGCCTTCCCGCCCGGGCACCGCATCCGCCTGTCCCTCTCCACCTCGTACTGGCCGCTGGCCTGGCCGCCGCCGAAGCCGGTACTCCTGACCGTGTACGAGACATCGAGCACCCTGACGCTCCCGGTCCGCCCGCTGGCGGAGCCCGACGCGTTGCCGGACCAGCCCTTCGACGAGCCGGAAGGGACCCGGCCGAGGTCTCCCGTTCAGCTCTCCCCACCCGAGTCGCGCTGGCAGGTCAAGCGTGACCTGGTCGACTACGCCGCGGAGCTGGAGATCGTCAAGGACCGGGGGACGATGCGCCTTGAGGACATCAACCTCGACGTCGGCCGCAGGGCCTACGAGCGCTACACCTCCGTGGCCGAGGACTTCACATCCGCCACCGGCGAATCGACCTGGACGATGACCTTCCGGCGCGACGACTGGGACGTACGGGTGGAGACCCGCACGGTGCTCAGTTGCGACGAGGACAACTTCCGGGTGGACGCCACCCTGGACGGTTACGAGGGTGACAGGCGGGTTTTCTCGCGTACCTGGAATGAAACGGTGCCCCGCGACTTGCTGTGACACCACGGCGGAAACAGCCGAGGTGAGACGGCCTGAAGTTTCTGTTTGGGCTCTTTCCGGCAGGGCACCCGATGTGTGGAGGTTGATCATCTCCTCGCGTTATTTGAATCCCTGCTTTTCAGGGAAAACCAATTGAGGAGTTCTCGTGAGCAACGAAATCTGGAGCTACACCCCGACCGCCGGTCACGGCCCGGACGCCGACCTGACGGGTTACAAGGTCGAGGCCGCGGACGGTCACATCGGCAAGGTCGACAAGCACTCGAACGAGGTCGCCAACCAGTACATCGTCGTCGACACCGGGGTGTGGATCTTCGGCAAGGAGGTGCTGCTGCCTGCGAGCACCGTCACCGCCATCGACCACGAGGCGCGGAAGATCCTGGTCTCGCGTACCAAGGAGCAGATCAAGGAAGCGCCCGAGTTCGACAAGGAAAAGCACCTGGGCGACCCCGCCTACCGAGACCAGATCGGTGGCTACTACGGCGGTCTCGGCCCGGGTCACTGATCCTCGCGAAGGCATGACCGGGGCGTGACCACGCCGCCCCACTGAAACCGATGGCGCCCGAGGCATTTACTGCCTCGGGCGCCATTCAGCTGTTCCTGAAAACGACCAACACCTCTGCACCGCTGAATGCTCCCGAGGCTGCGCGGCAGATCAGTCGACTCGGGCGGCGATGGCTCGCGCGCATTCCAGGGACTCGGTGCGCGTGGTGTCCACTTCCATGTCGTAGTGCACGCCGTGGTGGACCACCTCGGCCTGCGAGGCGGCCATTCCGGCCACCCGGTCGCCTCGCGCCGTCTCCCGGCCGGCGGCGACCGTGCTGTCACAGCGGACGCCGACCCACAACACCCCCAGATCACCGAGGGACTCGCGCCACCGCTCCTGCGACGCCGCACCGCCGAGGAAGACCTCGTCGACGATGACCCTGGCGCCCGCCCGGGCCATCGTCGCGATTCCCTCGATCCACGCCGCCTCCAGCGCCCGGAAGCCGGCGCCGACGATCACCCCACCGTCGGCGCCGAACTCGATTCCCTCCGACGCGGTCCGCAGGGACGCGGGCATCGCGTCGACCAGCGTGTCGCAGCCGAAGGCAAGCCACGGATCGGGCAGCACCGCCTGCAGACACCGTGCGATGCCGGACTTCCCGGAGCTGGAACCGCCGTTGAGGACGATCACTTGAGTTGTCACGGCGCCACAGTAGAAGCAGTACGGCGCCGCGGGAAACGCATTTCGCCGGTCAGCCCGTGCCGTCGTACGGGCTCACGCGGCGGTACGCGGCGCGGGCATGCAGCACGCGTCCCGCCGTCGTGCCGACCAGCGCCGCGGCCAGCAGGCAGGTGATCCACTCGGGGTCCCGGTTCCCGGCCCAGGAGATCTCCCCGATGGGATGCGCGGCGAAGAAGTTCAGGAGCATCCAGCACAACAGGGCCGTCCCCGGCGCAGCGATGAAACGGCCACGCACCCCCAGCAGCGCGGCAAGGACGGAGAGAGCCGCGAGCGCGATCCCCGTGCGGTCGAGCGCACCGAGCAGATCGAGCACCGTCACCAGCACGAAGGCGCCCGCGTAGGCTCCCGTCCAGATGAAGGGCGTGGCCACAGGTTCGGGAACGACCCGTACGCCCTTGGCGATGTACCGCCACTCCACCACCATCGATTCCTCCCCACCGCCGGTCCGCCGGGGCGCCGCTGCCCCGGGGACGTTCGTGACCGGCGCCTCCCGCAACGAGACCGACGCACCGGAGATCCGGAGAAGGGGCACGGGGCGTTGTCTCGGGCAGATTGTCGCACCACATCCGAGAAGGGCCGTCCGGCGTCGTCCTCTGGTCGTGTCCCCGTCATAATTCCCGGATGAACCTCGCCGCAACTCCCGAGCCCTCCACGCCGCCACGGCGTGCCCGCGTCGTCGTCGTGGGAGCAGGACCGGCTGGCCTCACCGTCGCCAACATCCTGCGTGCCGCCTCCGTCGACTGCGTGGTTCTCGAGACGGAGAGCCGAGAGTTCATCGAACAGCGGCCCCGCGCGGGCTTCATCGAGGAATGGGCGGTGCGCGCTCTGGAACAGCGGGGACTCGCCGAGCGGCTCCTCGCCCGCGCGCAGACGCACGGCGAGTGCGAATTCCGATGGGCCGGGGAGCGCCACCGGTTCGCGTACGGCGAGCTCTCCGGGCACCGCCATTTCGTCTACCCCCAGCCCCTGTTGGTGACGGATCTGGTGCGCTCCTACGCCGACGAGGCGGGCGGGGACATCCGCTTCGGCGTACGCGACGTGGCACTGCACGACATCGACACGGACCACCCCTCGGTGTCGTACACCGACCGCGAGACGGGCGAGCGCACACGCATCGACTGCGACGCCGTCGCGGGCTGCGACGGGGCGCGCGGTGTCACGCGCACCTACCTGGGTGCGGAGCGGGCCACCGTCGCCCGGCACGACTACGGCATCGGCTGGCTCGCCCTCCTCGCGGAGGCACCACCCTCATCGGACTGTGTCGTCTTCGGGATCCACCCGCGCGGCTTCGCCGCCCACATGGCACGAAGCCCCCAGGTCACCCGCTACTACCTCGAGTGCCCGCCCGGCGACGACCCCGAGAACTGGCCGCACGAGCGTGTCTGGTCCGAGCTGCACGCCCGCCTCACGGTGGCGGGGACGCCGCCGCTCACCGAGGGGCGTCTGATCGAGAAGCGCGTCCTCGACATGCACAACTACGTCGTGGAGCCCATGTCCCACGGGCACCTCTACCTCGCGGGCGACGCCGCGCACCTCGCCGCTCCGATCGCCGCGAAGGGAATGAACCTGGCGCTGCACGACGCCTTCCTGCTGGGCGACGCCCTCGTCGCCTACTGCGCGGAAGGCAACGCCAGCGAGCTGAGTGGATACTCGGACGCCTGTCTGCCGCCGGTGTGGCAGTACCAGGAGTTCTCCCAGTGGCTCTCGGAACTCCTGCACGGGGCGTCCTCGGGTGTCCCGTTCGAGGCGGGCACCGCTGCCGCCCGGCTACGCAGAATCCTCGGCTCACCGGCCGCCGCGGCCGCTTTCGCCGAGATCTACATCGGCAAGGGCGCCGGCGTCTGAGGCCGACGGGGGAGCCACCCTCGATCTCTACCGTAGCGTTAGGGTGGGCCGGCGGACGCCGGCCTCGGCCCGAGCGCTCTCCCCGCTCCCGGGTGCGGGAGCCTTCCGAGCCCCCGCCGTGTCGCAGCTGTCGAGAGCGGCGTTCTCGGCCCACTTTCCCTTCGCACGCCCAGGGTGATGCCCGGCGCTGCCCGAGCATGACAGGTACCTCTCTTGTCCACGTCCGCACCGTCCCCGGCCGCCCGGCTGCGTGACCTGCGCCCCGACTGGCTCCTGGACCCGAAGGTCTGGCGCACCGAGGTGCTCGCCGGCCTGGTGGTCGCGCTCGCGCTGATCCCCGAGGCGATCTCGTTCTCCGTCATCGCCGGGGTCGACCCCGCGATCGGTCTCTTCGCCTCCTGCACCATGGCCGTGACCATCTCGCTCGTCGGCGGACGCCGCGCGATGATCTCCGCCGCGACCGGCGCCGTGGCCCTGGTGATCGCGCCACTCAACCGCGAGCACGGACTCGGCTATCTGGTCGCCGCCGTCATCCTGGCCGGCGTCTTCCAGATCGTCCTCGGCACCGTAGGCGTCGCCAAGCTGATGCGTTTCGTGCCCCGCAGCGTGATGGTCGGCTTCGTCAACTCCCTCGCCATCCTGATCTTCATGGCTCAGGTCCCCGAGATGCACGACGTGCCGTGGCCCGTCTATCCGTTGATCATCGGCGGTCTCGCGCTCATGGTGTTCTTCCCGAAGGTCACCAAGGTGATCCCGGCCCCGCTCGTGTCCATCGTGATCCTCACCGCGATCACGGTCGCCGCCGGGATCGCGGTGCCGACCGTCGGCGACAAGGGCGAGCTGCCGTCCTCCCTGCCGGTGCCCGGCCTGCCCGACGTGCCGTTCACCCTGGACACGTTGACGACCGTCGCGCCCTACGCGCTCGCCATGGCGCTGGTCGGCCTGATGGAGTCCCTGATGACCGCCAAGCTCGTCGACGACATCACCGACACCCGCTCCTCCAAGACCCGCGAGTCCATCGGCCAGGGCATCGCCAACATCGTCACCGGCTTCTTCGGCGGCATGGGCGGCTGCGCCATGATCGGGCAGACGATGATCAACGTGAAGGTGTCCGGGGCCCGCACCCGCCTGTCCACCTTCCTCGCCGGCGCCTTCCTGATGGTCCTGTGCATCGTCTTCGGACCCGTCGTCTCCGACATCCCCATGGCCGCCCTGGTCGCCGTGATGGTGATGGTCTGCTTCGCGACCTTCGACTGGCACTCCATCGCGCCGAAGACGCTGAAGCGGATGCCCGCCGGCGAGATCACGGTCATGGTCGTCACCGTGGCCTGCGTGGTCGCCACGCACAACCTCGCCGTCGGCGTGGTGGCGGGATCCGTCACCGCCATGGTCATCTTCGCCAGGCGCGTCGCCCACCTCGCCGAGGTCACCGCCACCACCGACAAGGACGACGGCAACGTCACGTACGCGGTGACCGGCGCGCTGTTCTTCGCCTCCGCCAACGACCTCGTCGGACAGTTCGACTACGCAGGGGACCCCGACAAGGTCATCGTCGATCTCACGGCCGCCCACATCTGGGACGCCTCGTCCGTCGCGGCCCTGGACGCGATCGAGACCAAGTACGCCCAGCGCGGCAAGACGGTCGAGATCATCGGCCTGAACAGGCCGAGTGCCCAGCTCCACGAGAAGCTCAGCGGCGAACTCACCGGTCACTGACCGTCCGCGGCGGTGACATTTGTACCGGGGGACCGGCGACATCCGGATCTGCCCCGCACCGAGCTCGGCGGGCACGCTGAGACGAGTGGCGGACGGCAGGAGAAGGAGGCGTGGGGATCATGGTCCTGACGGTTCGGAAAGACCAGACGGTGCCGACGAGCGGCACGTACGAGATCGACGCGGCGGCTTCGACGGTGCGCTTCCGTACACGCACGGTCTTCGGCCTGTTTCCGGTGCGGGGCTCCTTCGGCATCAGCCGGGGGCGGATCACCGTGGCCGATGCCGTCGAGGAGTCATCGGTGGACGTGACGGTCAGGGCGGACTCGTTCGACTCGGGTCTGGGGCGCCGTGACCGGCACGTCACCTCCGCCGACTACCTCGACGCGGCCGAGCATCCGGAGATCGGGTTCCGCAGCCGCCGGGTGACAGAATCACCGACGGAAACGGCAGTGCTGCAGGGGGAGTTGACGGTACGGGGTGTCACACGGCCCGTCGCCGTCAGTATCGGGTCGGTCGCGCTGAACGGGCGACGGCTGTCCGTCGAGGGCACGGCCACCATCGACCGGTACGCGTTCGGCGTGACCACGGCGAAGGGCATGACCGGCCGCCGTCTGAAGATCCGGCTCTCCGTCGAAGCGGTCGCCGCCGGATAGGCACCGCCCTTGATCAGCCGGGGCGGCCGTGCGGACAGGTGAGGCCCGTGATGGACTCGGGGCATGGTTGTGAAGGCTCTCATCGTCGTCGACATGATCAACATGTACGACCACCCCGACGCGGAAATCCTCCGCAGGTCGGTCAAGGAAGTGCTGCCGAACGTCCGCAGGCTGATCGAGCGGGCACGGGCCGAGGACATCGTGGTGATCTACGCCAACGACAATTTCGGCCTGTGGCGCTCTCATCATGACGAGCTCCTGGACATCGTCCTGAGCGGCCCGCATGCCGATCTGGTCACCCCGATCCGCCCCGAAGGCGACTCGCTCTTCGTGGTGAAGGCCCGCCACTCGATCTTCTACGACACCCCTCTGGAGTACCTGCTCCGCCAGCGCGGCATCGACTCCGTGCTCCTCTGCGGTCAGGTGACCGAGCAGTGCATCCTCTACTCGGCACTCGACGCCCACATCCGGCACCTGGACGTCGAGGTGGCCGAGGACGCCTGCGCGAGCATCCACAGTGACCTGGCCACCGCCGCGCTGCAGATGATGGAGCGGAACATGCAGGCACGCATGGTCCGCTCCACGGACGACACGCTCTTCGGGGCCGGATGAACCCGCTGGACGAGCTGGACGCCCGGGTAGCGGGATGCTCGGCGTGCCCCCGACTTGTCGCGTGGCGGGAGGAGGTGGGCCGGGTCAAACGGGCCGCCTTCATGGACTGGACGTACTGGGCCCGGCCGGTGCCCGGTTTCGGGCCGCCGGACGCCTCGCTGCTCGTCATCGGGCTCGCCCCGGCCGCGCATGGTGGAAACCGGACGGGCCGTATGTTCACGGGTGACCGGTCCGGAGACGTCCTGTACAGGGCGATGTACGACCTGGGTCTCGCGTCGAGCCCGCACGCCGTGTCCATGGACGACGGCCTGACGCTGCGCGGGCTGCGGGTGACCTCACCGGTGCACTGCGCACCGCCCGAGAACAAGCCGACCCCCGGTGAGCGGGACACGTGCAGGCCGTGGCTCGTGCGGGAGTTGGAGCTGCTGGGGCCGAGGCTGCGGTCGGCGGTGATCCTGGGCGCGTTCGGCTGGCAGGCCGCCCTGCCGGCGTTCGCCGCGGCGGGGTGGCGCGTGCCCAGGCCACGGCCGCGGTTCGCGCATGGCGCGCGGGTGACGCTGGAGCGTGAGGCCGAACAGGCGACCGGAGGCCGCTCGGCGGCCGTCGCTCCCGGCGAGCCCGGACCGGGTCCCGTCACCCTGCATGGCTGCTTCCACGTCAGCCAGCGGAACACGTTCACGGGCCGACTGACTCCGGACATGCTCAAGGACGTCCTGCGGGAGGCCGCGGGCGAGGCGGGCATCGCGCCGTACGCGCCTCAGCCGCCATCGACCCCGGTCGACTCATGAGCCGAGCCCACCGGCTTCGATTCCGGTGAGCCGCGTTGGCGCAGATAGCCGGAGAAGATGGCCATCGACCCGACGGCGAGAAGCTCGGACTGCCAGTTCTGCAGCGTGCGGTTCCAGAAATCCGCGGCCCCGAGGTACTCGAACCACCTGACCGGCGCCTGGAGTTCCCTCAGGTGCTCATCGTGGCGGCCTAGTGCCCCCGCCGCGGGTCCCCCGTGAGTCGTCCAGGACGGCCGAAGCCCCCGCACGGGAGTGGGCGGGGGCTTCGGTTGCGGCTTCGGCTCAGGCGGAGCCGGTCAGGCGTCGCGGCGCTTCATGGAGTCTCGCTTCTCCTGGGCGCGGTCGCGGACGTCGTCCATGGACTTCTTGGCCTCGCCCTTCGCCTGGTCCATCTTGCCCTCGGCCTGCTTGCCGCGGTCGCCCGTGACCTTGCCGGTCATCTCCTTGGCCTTGCCCTTCATCTTGTCCATGCCGCCCTTGTCAGCCATGCCCACTCCTTTGTCGGTACAGCGCCCACCGCTCTCACTCACGGTGTCGGCCTCTGCGTTCAAACGTAAGCGGGACACGGGGACCCCGCCCGTCCAGCCGTCACGCACGGTCACGACGGGGTGAGGTCAGTCCAGGCAGAACTCGTTGCCCTCGGGGTCGGTCATCACGATGAAGCCGGCGCTCATCGGGGGAGCGGGCTCGTCGCGGCGCACCCGCTTCGCCCCCAAGGCGACGAGGCGGTCGCACTCGGCCTCAAGGGCCGCCATGCGCTGCGCGCCCTCGAGCCCGGGAGCCGCACGGACGTCGAGGTGGACGCGGTTCTTGGCGACCTTGTCCTCCGGGACCTGCTGGAAGAACACCCGTGGCCCGTTCCCTGCCGGGTCCTCGATGGCCGACTTGGAGTTGCGTTGATCCTCCGGTACGCCGATCCGCGCGAGGAAGTCGTCCCACGCGGCGAGCGCGTCGGCGCCCTCGGGCAGGTCGACCCCGGGCGGGCCGGGGTGGACGTAACCCAGCACATCGCGCCAGAAGGACGACAGAGCCCGCGGGTCATGGGCGTCGAAGGTGATCTGGATGTGGCGGCTCATGGGATTGCTCCGTTCGTGGCGCGCTTCAGGTGGGTGGGGTTCTTCTCGCCGGCCGGCGCACGCAGCCAGCGTCTCCGAGGCGCCGCGCGGACGCACGCCCGGCTGCGCTCCCGAAGCCACCGTGACACCCCTGGCGGACAGGATCGGTCCGCTGTCTCTGGCAGGCTGAGCGGCATGGACGGGGCGCGCGACGACGAACTGGGCACGACGGAGCGGGTACTCACCCTGCTGGGGCTGCTGCAGCAACGCCACGTGTGGACCGGCCCCGAGCTCGCCGACCGGCTCCGGGTCACGTCGCGCACCGTACGGCGTGACGTCGAGCGGCTGCGCACGCTCGGCTACCCGGTTCTCGCAGGACAGGGCGTCGGCGGTGGCTACCGGCTCGGCCCGGGGCGGGACCTGCCGCCGCTGCTCCTCGACGACCAGGAGGCGATCGCCACCGCGGTCTCGCTGCTCGCCGGTGCGGGAGGCGCGGTCGCCGGTGCGGGGGACGCCGCCCTCCGAGCCCTGTCCAAGCTCGACCAGGTGCTGCCCGCGCGGCTGCGGCACGAGGTGCGTGCGCTCTCCGGCTCGGTGGAGTTCTTCGGCGGGGGCCGCACCCCCGTCGATCCCGAGGCGCTGATGACGCTGGCCAGAGCGTGCCGCGACGAGGTCGAGGCCGGCTTCGACTACCCCTCCAAGGGCGAGGTGCGACGGCGACGGGTCGAGCCCTACCGCCTGGTCGCGTCCGACCGGCGCTGGTATCTCCTCGCGTACGACCTCGATCGCGAGGACTGGCGCAGCTTCCGCGTCGACCGGATGACCGAGGCATCCGCCCGGACCTTCCGCTTCCGTCCGCGCGAGGCGCCCGACGCCGCGCCATACGTACAGGAGGGGGTGGCGAGTCGGGTCTACCCACATCAGGCGCGCTTCCTCGTTCACGCGCCGGCCGACACCGTGCGCGCGCAGATCCCGGCGTCGGCGGCGGTCGTTCGACCGCGGGGGAGCGAGCTCTGCGAGGTGCTCAGCGGCGCCGAGCGCCTGGACGCCGTCCTCATGCGAGTGGTCCTGCTGGGGCACGACTTCGAGGTGCTCGAACCTCCGGAGCTCGGGGAACGCTGCCGCGCGCTGGCGCGGAGACTGCTGGCGGCCGGCACGACGGCCCCGCCATCGCCGGACACCAACAAGCCCTGAGCCACTGACCGTTGTCGCACGCTCATCGAGTCACCCACTGAACACAACTCTCGTCACACCCGTATCTAGGACCGGACATGTCACCGGCTTCGGTCGGTCAGCGCATTCGGTATCCCCCACAGGAGGCGACGAGTTGAGGCACAAGCGAATACCCAAGCGAAAGGCCGTTCTGGCAGGGGCCGCGGCCCTGGGCATGGTCGCGACGGCCGTCCTGCTGCAGCAGGCCAACGCCTCGCAGTCCGGGTCAAAGACCGCTCCAGGGGCCGCTGCCGAGAGGATCAGCGCGGCATCGGCGTCGCAGCTGGTGGAGCCGCTGGCCTCGCAGCTCGGCGATGCCTACGCGGGGGCGTACTACGACCAGGACAAGCAGCAGCTCGTCGTCAACGTCGTGGGCAGCGACAACGCGGTGAACGTACAGGTGAGAAAGGCCGGGGCGGTGGCCCGTAGCGTCGACAACAGCACCGGTGAACTGGGCTCCGCCACCAAGGCGTTGGCGAGCCGGGCCACCATGGCCGGGACCGCCTGGGCCACCGACCCGAGGACCAACCAGATCGTGGTCACGGCCGACCGCACCGTCACCGGCGAACGCTGGGACAAGCTCGAGTCGACCGTCGATTCACTCGGCTCGGGAATGGCACGCATCCAGAAGTCCGCGGGAGAGTTCAAGCCCTTCGCCGCGGGCGGTGACGCCATCTTCGGTGGCGGCGCACGCTGTTCGCTCGGCTTCAACGTGACGACCGAGGACGGCAACCCCGGCTTCCTCACCGCGGGGCACTGCGGGGTCGCCACCGAAAGCTGGTCGGACGCCCAGGACGGCGCGGCCATCGGCACCGTCCAGGCCGCCACGTTCCCGGGGGACGGCGACTTCGCCCTGGTCACGTACGACGATCCGGCGACGGAAGCCCCGAGCACGGTCAACACGGGCGACGGCCAGACCACGGAGATCGTGCAGGCCGCCGAGGCCGCGGTCGGGCAGGAGGTGTCCCGCATGGGCAGCACCACCGGCCTCCAGTCGGGGACGGTCACCGGTCTCAACGCCACTGTGAACTACCCCGAAGGGACCGTCAGCGGTCTCATCCAGACCGACGTCTGTGCCGAACCGGGAGACAGTGGCGGCTCGTTGTTCACCGCCGACGGCAGCGCGATCGGCCTCACGTCGGGCGGCAGCGGTGACTGCACCGCGGGCGGCGAGACGTTCTTCCAGCCCGTGACCACCGCCCTGGCGGCGGTCGGAGCCGAGATCGGCGCGGGCGGCAACTGACCCCGCGGAGTCAGTCGACCGGACTGCCGGGCTGATCGTGCGTGGAGCAGTGGATGCCGCCGCCACCGGAGGCGATGGTGTCGATCCGGACCGGTACGACGTCGCGCTCGGGGAAGTGCTCCCGCAGGATGCTCCGGGCGCGGTCGTCGGCCTTCCGGTCCCCGAACCTGGGCAGGAAGACGGAGTCGTTGGCGACGTAGAAATTGGTGTACGTCGACACGAAGTCGTCGCCCTCCCCGGTGATCCTGTCCAGGTCGGGCTGCGGCAGATCGATGATCTCGAAGGACCGGCCCTTGGCGTCCTTCGCCTTGCTGAGCACGGTCTTCGCCTGGTCTGCCGCGCGCGACCAGGAGTCGGCGAGCGTGCCGGGGGCGGCCCGGTCGAGAAGCACCACGCCGGGCGCGGTGAAGCGCACGAGGCTGTCGACGTGCGCGTCGGTGATGTCCTCGCCGCGCACGCCGGCCAGCCAGACCACCTTCTCGATGCCCAGCGCCCGCTCGAGTTCGGCCTCGATCTGGTCGCGGCTCTTTCCGGGGTTGCGGTTGTCGTTGACGATCGAGCTCTCGGTGATGAGGAGGGTTCCTTCACCGTCGGTCTCGAAGGAGCCGCCCTCGGAGATCAGAGGAGCCTTCTCGCGCGGGATCCCGTACTTCGACAGGAGGTTGCGGCCCACGCAGGCGTCGTTCGTGTGCTCCTGCTTGTCGCCCCACCCGTTGAAGTGGAAGTCGACACCGACGACCTCGCCGTCCCGCTCCACGAACACGGGCACGGTGTCGCGGGCCCACAGGTCGTCGACCGCCAGGGGGATGACCTCGACGCCGCGCCCGCAGGCCCGCTGGGCGGCCTTCCGCTGGCCGGGCCCGGCCAGCATCACGACGTACTCGTACTCCGCGATGGTCCGGGCGACGCGAGCGATGTCCTCGCGCACGTAAGGCAGGTCCCTGCCCCACACCGACTCCAGGGCGGGCCACGACATGAAGGTGCGTGCGTGGCTCTCCCACTCGGCACCCATGCGCAGCCCCTCGGTCTCCGTGTCGTCCGCGGCCTTCGCCGCTTCGGCGCCGGGCCCGCACGCCGAGGCCCCGAGGACAGCGGTGCCGATGCCGGCAGCTGCGCGCAGGGCGGTACGGCGGGACGGTAGTGAAGAGGAGCGGGACGGGCGAGACGGAAGAGGCGGGAGGAGGGGGGACACGGGTGAGCTCCGATCATCGCGGGAACCGCTCAGTGCCTCGACTCTGACACGAACTGAAAATTCAGTCAAAGATGCCGCGTCCCCGGGATCACCGAGCCGGGGGAGGGCCGGTAGGGTTCGGAATCATGGCGTCGTCCCGCACACTTCAGATCCTCGAAGCCGCCGCGCGGCTCATCGCCCGTCGCGGCGTACGCGGCCTGCGCGTCGAAGAGCTCGCCGCCGAGGCGGGCGTCTCGACCGGGTTGATCTACTACCACTTCAAGGACCGCACCGGAATCCTGCGCCACACGCTCGAGTTCATCAACGACCGCGCCGACCGCTACACCACCGACCGCGCCGCGGACGCCGAGCCGCTGACGCCGCGGGCGGAGCTGGAGGAGACCCTCCTCCTGGAACTGCAGGACCTCCAGGTGGTCAGGGAGAACAGCACCGCCTGGGGCGAGCTGCGGGCGAGCGCCGTCTTCGACGAGGTGCTGCGGGAGGACCTCGCCAGGGCCACCCTCGTGTGGGCGCAGGAGGTGGCGGCCCTCATCGGCCAGGTGCGGCCGACGGCGCCGGCGCCCGCCCTGGCCGCGGCGGGCGAGCGGCTCACCGCGCTCCTCGAAGGGCTCAGCATGCGCTGGCTCAGCGGCGGACTGCGGATCGACCACGCGCGCGACCTGATGCGCGGGGCCATCGACGCCGAGCTGGCGCTGCTGCGGGAGTGATGGATCCTTCGT
The DNA here is from genome assembly GCF_040730185.1 of Streptomyces sp. Je 1-332. Taxonomy (NCBI): domain Bacteria; kingdom Bacillati; phylum Actinomycetota; class Actinomycetes; order Kitasatosporales; family Streptomycetaceae; genus Streptomyces; species Streptomyces sp. Je 1-332. The sequence goes on along the minus strand of NZ_CP160402.1, from coordinate 581,558 downwards.
GGGACTGGATCCTTCGAGGGTGGTTCCTTTGTGGGGTTGGTTGAATCCTTCGTGGGACTGAAAATGTAGTCAGATGGTGGGGGTCAACAGGCTCCCAGGCAGCCTCCCAGGTCGCCTGGGAGCTTGCTGGCCCGCCTCAGGCCATGCTCTGCGCACCGTCCAAGGACTCACGGATGATGTCGGCGTGGCCAGAGTGCTGGGCGGTCTCCGTGACGATGTGCATCAGCACCCGCCGGGCCGACCACTGTGCGTCGGCCTCGAACCACGGAGCCTTCGGCAACGGCCACGTGACGTCCAAGTCGGGCAGTGTGGAGACCAGTTGGTCGGTGCGGATCGCCACCTTCTCGTAGTCTGCCAGCACGCCCGCCAGCGTCTCGCCCGGCAGCATCCGGAACCCGTCGCTACGGTCGGCCCAGTCCTCCTCGGTCATGGACGTGAAGTCCCCCATGGTCGACGGGCCGTCCAGGATGAAGTCCACCCAGGCCTTCTCGACCTCCGTCACGTGCTTGATCAGACCGCCAATGCACAGCTCGCTCGCGGTGGTCCGCAGCCCGGCCTGCTCGTCGGTGAGGTCACGTGCGGTGAAGCGCAGGAAGTGCCGGTGCTTGGCCAGCGCGTCCAGCCATTCGGCGCGCTCGCCGGTGACGGCCGGGGTTTCCGCCTGCTCGGGGGTGGTGGTCAGCTCGTTCGAAGTCATGGGCTCTGCCTTCCGAAGTTTTCCTGTCCCGCCGGTCGAGGACCACGCTATGATCCCTATAGGTCAGATGCTGGCCTAGATCGGGGCAACGTCGGCGTGACCTCTGGTCGCATCAAGGCCTGCCGCCTCCTCGCACCGCCCCAGCTCGCTTGGAATCACGGGGGCAGCTCTGGGAGCGCGGCGACCAGGTCGTGAACGCGGCGCTGCGCCGCTGAACCAGGCCGACCGAACCTGCATGTGACGGGCCGTCAGCGGTGACCGGCGGCCCGTGCACACCTCTTGAGTTGCCCGCCGTGCGCGACCTAGGCTTGCCGGGTCGTGAATGAAACGTTTCATTTCTGTTGTGGACACTCGGATTCATCGTGGATTCATGATCCAAGGGGCGTGTGATGAGCGAAGAGCGTGAGACTGCGCGTGGCAGTGCGTGGAACCGGCGGGCCTTCCTGAGGACGTCCGCGGTCGGCGCCGGAGTGGGCGTCATCGGTCTGAGCCAGAGTGGGGAAGCGTTCGCCGCGGACGATCGCGGGGGTCAGGGGGAGGGGGAAGCGACGCTGAGAGTCGAGCGCACCACGGTCGAGTACGCGACCTCCCTCCTCGGCACCGACGTCACCGAGCCGAGGCTGAGCTGGGAACTGTCGGCGCCGGGCCAGGGCGCCCGGCAGAGCGCGTACCAGATCAGGGTCTCGTCGGGCCCGGCAGCCGGCGCGGGCGAGAAGGGCGCCAAGAAGGTCTGGGACTCAGGGCGGGTTGCCTCCTCGCGGAGCATCCAAGTCCCCTACGGCGGACCGGCATTGAAACCCCGCACCCGCTATCACTGGCAGGTGCGGGTCTGGGACGCCGACGGCCGGGCCTCCGCCTGGAGCACCTCACGCTGGTGGGAGACCGCTCTGGCGAAGGACGCCTGGCGTGGGCACTGGATCGGCGCGGACGCCGCGCCGAAACCGCCGGGCTTCGAGGGGGCGTCATGGATCTGGTCGCCGGGCTCCACCGCGCAGGACGCACCGGCGGGAGCGCGATGGTTCCGCGGAGAGCTCGAACTGCCCGAGGGAATCGATGTGTCCGCCGCCCAGGTCGTGGCCACCGCCGACGACGACTTCACCCTTTACGTGGACGGTGAGGAGGCGCTGCACGCCCCCGAGCAGACCGACGGCTGGCGGGCCGCACGTCTCGCCGACGTGACCGAGCGCGTACGGGGCGCGGGCCGGCGCGTCGTGGTCGCCGCCCGCGCGACGAACCGGGGCAGCGCCTCGGTCAACCCCGGCGGCCTGCTCGTCCGTCTGCTGGTGGAATCCGGCGGCGGAACCCAGGAGTTGGCGTCCGGAGAAGGATGGCGTTGCGCGGAATCGGAGCAACAGGGCTGGCAGGGCCGTGACTTCGACGACAGCGGCTGGCCCGAGGCGGAGGTACTCGCGCCGTTCGGTGAGGGCCCCTGGGGCAGCGACGCACAGGTTCCGGCGACCGAGCGGCCCGCGCCACTGCTGCGCCGCGAGTTCACCCTCCGCAAACCCGTGGAGCGCGCACGCCTCTACATCAGCGGCCTCGCCTACTACGAGGCCCACATCAACGGCCGCCGGGTGGGCCGGCAGGTGCTCGACCCGGGCTTCACGGACTACGAGGAGACGGTGCTCTACGCCGTGCACGACGTGACGGACGACCTCCGCCGGGGTTCCAATGCCATCGGGGTCACGCTCGGTCGCGGCTTCTACGGCATGACGACGCCCAACGTATGGAACTGGCACAAGCCGCCGTGGCACGGGGAGCCCCAACTCCTCGGCCAACTCGAGGTCGATCACTCGGACGGTTCCCGCACCACCGTCGCCACGGACGGCTCCTGGCGGATCACGGAGGGCCCGACCCGGACCAACTCCCTTTACGCGGGGGAGACCTACGACGCCCGCGAGCACCCCGGGGACTGGACCGACCCGGGTTTCGACGACGGCGACTGGCAGAAGCCCGTACGCCGTGATCCGCCCAAGGGAGAGCTGTGCGCGCAGCCGCACGACGCGATCGAGGTCATCGACACCGTGCGTCCCGTGGCGGTGAAGGCGCACGGCGGCGACTGGATCGTCGACATGGGGCGCACCATGGCGGGCTGGACGCGGCTGCGCGTGCGGGCCGACGCGGGCACCCTCGTGCGACTCGCGCACGGCGAGAAGCTCAAGGACGACGGGAGCGTGCACGCCGAGACGGGCCATGTGCCCGGCCGCTTCCAGACCGACGAGTACATCTGCGCGGGTGGCGGAGCCGATGAGGTGTGGGAACCCCGCTTCTCGTACAAGGGCTTCCGCTATGTCCAGATCAGTGGTCTGCCGGGCAAGCCCGACCCGGACGACGTGCTCGGCCGGCTGGTGCACACGCCCGTCGACGACACGGGCACGTTCAGGTGCTCCGAGCCCTTCTACGAGCGGCTCGAACAGGCCATGCGGCGCACGATCCAGAACAACCTGCACGGCATCCCCACCGACACGCCGATGTACGAGAAGAACGGCTGGACCGGCGACGCGCAGGTCGGCGCGCCCGTCATGATGTACGCCCTCGGCATGCACCGTTTCCTGAGCAAGTGGCTCGGCGACCTGCGGGACAGCCAGAACAAGGACGGCCAGCTGCCGGTCATCGTGCCGAGCGGAGGCTGGGGGTACGGGGACCTCGGCCCGTCCCCGGAGTGGACCACGGTCTACCCGTTCCTGGTGCGCGAGATGTACCGGGTCTATGGCGACGAGCGTGTCATCGAGACCCATCTGCCCACCCTGGCGCGGTACTTGGACTGGGAGGCCGACCGTCTGAAGGACGGTCTCGCGGTCACGGCGCTCGGCGACTACCTCTCGCCCGGTTACGGGGGCAACCCGCCCGAGGACACCCGGCTCACCGCGACCGCCTACCTGTTCCGGGCGCTCACCGACACCGCCGAGATGGCGCGCGTAGCGGGTGACAACGATGTCCGGCGGCGCTTCCTCGCCACCGCCGAGAAGCTGAAGAAGAGCCTCAACGCGACGTTCCTCGCCCCCGAGGGGCACTACCGCACGGCCAAGGACCCGGAATACCGGCAGACCAACAACTGCGTCCCGCTGGCCTTCGGCCTGGTCCCGCCGGGCGCGCGGGCGAGCGTCACGGCTTCGCTCCTGGAAGACATCGAGAAGCGGGGCAACCACCTCAACACCGGTTGCCTCGGGACCAGCGTGCTGCTCCGCTGCCTGAGCGCGCAGGGGCACTCGGACGTGGCCCACGCCATCGCCACCCAGCGGACGTACCCGAGTTGGGGCCACTGGTTCGACAGCGGCGCGGACACCATGTGGGAGATGTGGCCGCTCGACTCACGCTCCCGCGACCACTACTTCCAGGGCACCGTGGTGCAGTGGCTGTACGAGAACGTGGCGGGACTGCGGCCCGGCGACGAGGGATACCGGACCTTCACCGTGCGGCCCGACGCGCGCACGGGCGTCAGCTGGGCGCGTACGGAGTTCCACACGGTGCGGGGGCCGGCGGAGGTGTCCTGGTCACGTGTCGACGAGACCGTGCGCCTGACGGTGCGGGTGCCGGTGGGCGCGACGGCCGAGGTCCATGTGCCCGCCGCCTCCCGCAAGGCCGCGCGGGCGCCGCGGGGCACGGAGTTCCTGCGTACGGAACCGGGCTACGCGGTGTACCGGGCTCCGCACGGGACTTGGGGGTTCAGCGGGCGCCCCTGACTCTTTGCCTTCTCGCGGACGAGGGGGGCTGTCCCGGTTGAGGTGATCGGGTCAGCCCCCTCCCCGGCGGGACCAACGGCCCCTCGTCGGCGTGCGTGGCGACGAGGAGCGTTCGGATTGATGCGCCGGTCCGGCGCGCCGTCCACTCAAGTGGCGCAACCCGCCGGGGCGACACGCCGCACAAACCCCTGACGCCACACGCCATGTAACGGGGCGTCACATTCTGCCCTTCGCTCCTGCCCGGTGCCCGCCCTCGTCCCGCAGACGTTCCCCGAGCGGCCCTGATCCTCGCGCTGCGCTCCCGAGCGACCCGGGTTAGTTTGTCTTCGTTTTTCCGACTTATTACTTCTGTCCTGCGCCCGTAGGCCGGAAGAGGCCGGAAGAGGAGCCCTACCGCGTGTAGGGGGGAAGGCAGGCGATGGTCAAGACCCTGAGCGCCCCGCTCACCCCAGTGGAGAGGCACAGCCCGCCGCCGGACGTCCGCACCCCGCGGCGCACCGGAGGTCAGGGCCTGCTGGCTGCCGTCGCGGTGGCCTTCACACTGGCCCAACTGGCGTTCGTACGGCCCGGAATGGGGCTCGGATGGGACGAGGCGGTGTACGTCAGCCAGGTCAGCGGACACGCCCCGGCGGCGTTCTTCAGCGCGCCCCGCTCCCGGGGGGTCTCCCTCCTTGTCGCGCCGATCGCCTCGTGGTCGTCGTCCACCTCACTCCTGCGGATCTATCTGGCGCTGCTGTCCGGCCTCGGCCTCTTCCTGGCACTGCGCGTCTGGCGGGGGCTCTTCCCCCAACGGGTGGTGGTCCTCGCCGGTGTCCTCTTCGCGACGCTCTGGGTGACCGTGTTCTACGGCCCGGAGGTCATGCCCAACTACTGGGTCGCGATCGGCGCCCTGGCCGGCGTCGGATGCTTCCTGCGCGCCCAGGCCGACCGCCGGGACCGGGCCGCGCTGTGGGGTGCGGGCGCGAGCGCGGCGCTGCTGGCGTGGATGCGGCCCACCGACGCCGTCTGGGTGGTCCTTCCGCTCCTCGTGCTGCTGGTGTGCGTCCGCCGGTGGCGGCGGCCGCGGCTCCTCGCGGTGCTCGTCGCCGGACTCGGGACGGGGGCTCTCGGCTGGGTGGCCGAGGCGTACGTCAGTTTCGGCGGCCTGGGTGAGCGGCTGGCCGATGCCTCCCGGATCCAGGGCGGCCTCGGCTGGAACATCGCCGTCCTGGATCAGCTGCGCAGCCTGGGCGGCCAGACCCTGTGCCGCCCGTGCGACAGTTCGGTCCCGGCTCCCGAGCTGATCGCGTGGTGGTTCGCCCTGCCGGTGCTCGCCGCGTTGGGGCTCGCCGTCGCGGTCAGGGGCGGGCGTACCGCGCGTACGCTCCTGCCGCTGGCCTGCGCCACCACGGCGAGCATCCCGTACCTGTTCATGATCGGTTATGCCGCGCCGCGCTTCCTGCTGCCGTTCTACGCGCTCCTGGCCATCCCGGTCGCCGACGCCCTCGTCCATCTGGTCACCGCCACGCGCCGCACGTGGCGGCCGGTGGCGGTGACCTTGGCCGCGCTGGTCTTCGCCGGTCACCTGGCCGTGCAGTACGCGATCCTGGAGGACGCCGTGGGCCGCTCCACCGCGGGCCGCCAGGCGTGGGCCCGCACGGCAGCCGAGCTCCACCGGCTCGGGGTACGGCCGCCCTGCGTGGTGAACGGACATGAGGCGCTGCCGATCGCCTTCTACGCCGGGTGTTCCTCCGCCCAGACCCAGGGGCACAACGCCAGCACCACCCGGGAGGAGCTCCTGCGGACCGCGCGGCGGACGCCGACGGCCACCCTCACCAGGGTGCAAGACGCGCCGCCGGGGTACGCGCGCGGCTGGCCGTCCCACCGGTTCGGGGGGCTGAGCATCCATGTCGGTCCCGCGGCGCGGGCAGGCGAGCGGGGGTGACGTCCGCCGGGTGCCCATCCGCCGCGGAGCGCATACGCACCCTTTTTGGCATATGAACTGTTTGCTCTCTGCGATGACGGGTACCCCGGGATGGAGCCGGAACGTGACGTTCCGCCCCTTGCCTCACTGCCCCAGTCGTCGTTCTGGAGAGTTCATGTCGGATCAGCGCAAGAGTTCGTTCGCGACCGTGAGTCCGTACACGGGGGAGACCCTCGTGGAGTTCCCGGTCATCGAGGGCGATGAGGTCGATGCGGCGCTCGAAACGGCGGGCGACGCGTTCGACGCGTGGCGGAAACGCCCGATCGCGGAGCGGGCGGCCGTCGTCGGACGCGCGGCCGGTCTGATGAAGGAACGCAAGGAAGAGCTGGCTCAGCTCATCACCCTGGAGATGGGCAAGCTCATCGCGGAAGCGCGCGGAGAGGTGGACCTCGCCGCGTCGATCCTGGAGTACTACGCGCACCGCGGCCCGGACTTCGCCGCGGCCGAGCCGCTTGACTTCGAGGGCGAGGGCGAGGCGTACCTCGTCAGCGAGCCCCTCGGTGTGCTGCTGGGCGTCATGCCGTGGAACTTCCCGCTCTACCAGGTGGTCCGGTTCGCCGGGCCGAACCTGGTGCTCGGCAACACCGTGCTGGTCAAGCACGCGGGCATCTGCCCGCAGTCCGCCCTCGCCCTGGAGACCCTCTTCCGCGACGCCCAGGCCCCCGAAGGCGTCTACACAAACCTCTTCGTGAGCCATGAGGAGATCTCGCGCGTCATCGACAGCCCGGTGGTCCGCGGAGCCTCCCTCACCGGCAGCGAGGGAGCAGGGTCCAAGGTCGCCGAACGGGCCGGGCGGAACATGAAGCCCAGCCTGCTGGAGCTCGGCGGCAGCGACGTCTTCATCGTCCTCGACGGCGAGAATCTCGACCGCACCATCGGCGCCGCGGTGGCGGGCCGGATGGCGAACACCGGCCAGAGCTGCGTGGCCTCGAAACGGTTCATCGTCCTCGACGACGTGTACGACGACTTCGTCGACGGGCTGCGTCGCGAGTTCGAGGCACTGCGGCCGGGCGACCCCGCGGACGAGGCGACCACCCTGGGCCCGCTCTCCTCCGAGCAGGCGGCCGCGGACCTGGCCGACCAGATCCGCGAGACGGTGGACCAGGGAGCCGAACTGGTCACCGGCGGGCACCGCGTCGACCGTCCCGGCGCCTTCGTCGAGCCGACGATCATCACCGGCGTCAAGCCGGGGATGCGCGCCTACGCCGAGGAGCTCTTCGGGCCCGCCGCGGTCGTCTACCGCGTGGCCGACGAGGACGAGGCGATCGCCCTCGCCAACGACAGCCAGTACGGACTCGGCGGGTCCGTGTTCTGCGCGGACGTGGAGCGGGGCCGCCGGGTGGCGGAGCGCGTGGAGACCGGCATGGTCTGGGTGAACCATCCGACATCGACCCAGCCCGACCTGCCGTTCGGCGGCATCAAGCGCTCGGGCTACGGGCGTGAGCTCTCGGAGCTCGGCATGCGCGAGTTCGTGAACCGCAAGCTCGTCCGCGTCCTGCCGCCCGACGCGAAGCTGCACGGAATCGCCGGCTGAAATCACCCTGACCACCACCAATGAGCAACGCCAAGGAGCCATCGTGACCGCAGTACCCGACATCACCCTCAACAACGCAGTGCGCATCCCCCAGCTCGGCTTCGGCACCTTCCAGATCGAGCCGGAGGAGACCCGCGAGACGACGCTGGCCGCGCTGGAGGCCGGCTACCGGCACATCGACACGGCCCAGATGTACGGCAACGAGAAGGAGGTCGGCCAGGCGGTCCGGGACTCCGGTATCGACCGCGCCGACATCTTCGTGACCAGCAAGCTCAACAACGACGCGCACGCGCACGACGACGCACTCAAGGCGTTCGACCGCACGATGGACGACCTGGGCCTCGACTACCTGGACCTCTTCCTCATCCACTGGCCGCTGCCCGGCAAGGGTGACTTCGTGGAGACCTGGAAGGCCCTGGAGGAGATCTACCGCTCGGGACGGTCCAAGGCCATCGGTGTCTCCAACTTCCAGCCCCACCACCTGCGTCGCCTGCTTCAGGACAGTGACGTGGTGCCCGCGGTCAACCAGATCGAGGTACACCCCTACCTCACCCAGGACGACGTCAGGGCCTTCGGCGCCGAGCACGACATCGCCACCGAGGCCTGGTCGCCCATCGCGCAGGGCAAGGTGCTCGACGACCCCACCCTCAACCGCATCGCGCAGCGGGTGGGCAAGACTCCGGCCCAGGTGACGCTGCGCTGGCACATCCAGCGCGGCGACATCGTCTTTCCCAAGTCGGGGACCCAAAAGCGCATCGAGGAGAACTTCGACCTCTTCGACTTCGAGCTCACCGAGGGCGACCTCGGAGAGATCTCCTCGCTGAACCGCGACGAGCGGACCGGCCCCGACCCGGACCGCTTCAACGGCTGAGTCTCAGCCGGAGGCCGGGAAGGCCTGTTCGGTCCAGATGGTCTTGCCGGAACGGGAGTAGCGCGTTCCCCACCTCTGGACGAGTTGCGCGACGATGAACAGGCCGCGCCCGCCCTCGTCCTCGTCGCCGCTGTGGCGCAGGTGCGGTGAGGTGTGGCCCCTGTCCGCGACCTCGCACAGGAGGGTGCGGTCGCGGATGAGGCGCACCTGTACCGGCCCTTCGGCATATCTGACCGCGTTGGTCACCAGCTCGCTGACCACGAGCTCGGTCGCGAACGTCAGCTCCTCGAGACCCCACTGATGAAGCTGCTGGGTCGCCAGGTCACGGGCACGGCCCACGGCGACCGGTTCCGCGGGCAACTCCCACTCGGTGACCTGCGAAGTGTCGAGTTCACGGGTACGCACGAGCAGCAGGGCGGTGTCGTCGGCCGTCGAACCGCTCGGCAGGAGCTCCGCCACCGCCCGGTCGCACAGCTCCTCGAGTGAGGCGTGCCGGTCGCTGAGCACCCGCGCCAGGGTGTCGAGTCCGTGATCGATGTCGCGGTCGCGCGCCTCGACCAGGCCGTCGGTGAACAGAGCAAGCAGGCTGCCCACCGGCAGCTCGATCTCCATCGACTCGAACGGCAGGCCGCCGAGGCCAAGCGGCGGGCCGGCCGGCAGGTCGGGGAAGGTCGGCCGGCCGTCCGCGGCGACGACGGCCGGTGGCAGGTGCCCGGCCCTGGCCATCACGCAGCGCCGCGATACCGGGTCGTAGACCGCGTAGAGGCAGGTCGCCCCGGTGGTCACATCGGCATACGTCCCGTCGGGCGTTCCGAGCTCGCTGCGCTGCTCCTCCGCCGACTGCGCCACCAGATCGTCGAGGCGCGAGAGCAACTCGACGGGGTCCATGTCCATCTGGGCGAACGCGCGCACGGTGGTACGCAGCCGGCCCATGGTGGCGGCTGCCTGCAGCCCGTGGCCGACCACGTCCCCGACCACGAGCCCGACCCGGGTTCCGGAGAGCGGGATGACGTCGAACCAGTCACCGCCGACCCCTGTCACGTCGTCCGTGGGCAGGTAGCGGTGCGCGAGCTCGACCGCCGACTGCTCCGGCACGTGCTGCGGCAGCAGCTGGCGCTGGAGTGCGAGAGATGCGGTGCGCTCGCGGGCGAACCGGCGGGCGTTGTCGATGGACACGGCCGTACGGGCCACCAGCTCGTCGGCCAGTGCCACTTCGCCGTTGTCGAAGGTCGCCGAACCGATGCCGTCGCGCGTGAAGGTGACGAGCCCCAGGGTGTTGATCCCGGCCCGCAGCGGCACCACCAGGTCCGAGCCGTCGAGCACGAGTCCGCCCGAGGAGAGGCTGCGATGCTGCGCCGAGCCGGGCGGGTACTGCACGGGCTCGTTCACGACGGGAACCGGGGGAGAGGGCTGCTGCCCCGGCTTCTCGTGGCCGGTCTCCCCCGCCGAGCAGCGGGCGACCCGCACCAGAGACGTCGCCGCCGCGCCGCTGGTGGCCGGCACCTCGCCCTCCAGCACCGCCTGGGCGAGATCGACCGTCACCGTGTGGGCGAACTCCGGTACCGCCACTTCGGTGATCTTCTCGGCGGTGACCCGCACGTCGAGGGCGGTACCGATGCCCCGGCCCGCCTCTACGAGCAGGGCCAGACGCCGCTGGGCCTTGTAGCGGTCGGAGATGTCGAACGCGTCCTCGCAGACGCCGATGACGCGTCCGTCGGCGTCCTGGAGCCGGTAATAGGCGCAGGACCACAGGTGGACCGTCTCCGGGTCACTGGGCGGCTTGCCCTGGAAGTGCAGGTCCAGGAAGGGTTCACCGGTGTCCAGTACGTGGCGCATGACCGCTTCGAGGGTGGGCGGGTGCCCCTTGGTCACGAATTTCCCCTCGGAGTAGAGCTCATCGGCCCTCCGGCCCTGGAACTCCGCGAACGGCTGTCCGATCTCTCGTTCGAACGCCGTATTGCACCAGGTCAGGCGCAGGTCGTCGTCATAGATCCCCAGGCCTACGGGTGACTGCGTGGCAAGGCCGTGCAGCAGGGCCAGCCGGGATTCCCACAGCTGGAGGTCCTTCAGCTCCGTCGCGACGAGGACGCGCGCCGCCGGCCCGTCGCCCGGCAGGGCACACACCGCGATGGCGACGATCAGCTCATGCCCGTCCCGGTGCCGGGCGACGCGGATCTCGTTGCCCCGGAACTCGGGGGGAAGGGGCAGAACAGGGGGCACCGGGCCGGGGGAGAGGAACGTGCTGAGGGGCCGCCCGACGATGTCCTGCGGCCGGTGACCGAGGAGTCGCTGCGCCGCGGGGCTCCAGCCGATGACCGTGTCCTGGGCATCGACGACCGCCGTGGCCGCCCTGGTGACGTCGAGGGGTCCACGAAAGTCAGCACCTTGCTCCACGTTCCATGCCGTCATGGCGCCACACCAGCCCCGTTCATCTCCTACAGAATCCGCCGTCCTCGGGGCGCGCACAACCGCGGTACACCCACTCAACGGAACGGTGGCGTGGTGACGGCCCGTATCACCGGGGGCCGAACCCTTGCGCCGACTCGGCCATACGGGCCGCGGTGCGGCTCTCCACGGGAGGCCGACCTCTTGACCTCGACGGCTTCAGCCCATTAGTTTGCGGTGGCTGTCGACCTGTCACCGGTGAAAGGGGGCGACCAGCAGATGAACACCAGCTCTGACCTCGGCCGCCTCGCCCAGCGCACCGTCTGGGTCCCGGGCCGGATTGCCCACGGCTGCTGAATCCGCCGTTCTGACCGGCTCTGATCGGCCGCTGCACCGCCGTTTCGAACCGGCGCTGAGCCCCTAGTTCTGATGTGCCTGTGCCCGTGGCACCCGTACGTCCGCGCGCTCGTGGCCCGTCCCCGGGTTCCCCTCGCACCTCACCACTCCCTGGCACGTAACTCTCGCGTGCCGTTTTGCGCCCGCTTCTTCCACTGGCGCCTTTGAACACAGAAAGCTGCCTGACATTGGCGAACATGATGTATCGACCCATCACGCACCGAAAAGAAGGCCTGGCATGGTAGCGGCGCGGATCACAGTCAACGGGAAAGAAGCACCGATCTCACCGGCTGCACCCCACACCACAGCGCTGGACTTTCTGCGCGAGCGTGGGCTCACCGGTACCAAGGAGGGCTGCGCCGAGGGTGAGTGCGGTGCCTGTTCGGTCCTCGTGGCCCGCCCCGGGGTGAACAAGCCCACCGACTGGGTGGCGGTCAACGCCTGCCTGGTCCCGGCCGCTGCCCTCGACGGTCAGGAGATCATCACCTCCGAAGGCCTCGCCACCCCGGGGGAGCCCGGCACGCCTCCCACGCTGCACCCCGTGCAGGAGGAGATGGCGGTCCGCGGCGGTTCCCAATGCGGGTACTGCACACCGGGATTCATCTGCAGCATGGCCGCCGAGTACTACCGGCCCGACCGCTGCACGCACACCAACTCCGACTCGGCCGACGGCAGCGAAGCCGCCGGCACCGCGGACTCCGAGCACGGCCCGAACGGCTTCGATCTGCACGCGTTGAGCGGCAACCTGTGCCGCTGCACCGGCTATCGCCCGATCCGCGACGCCGCGTTCGCCGTCGGTACGCCCACCGACGAGGACCTGCTCGCTCAGCGGCGCGAGCAGTCCCCGCCCGCGCCCGTCGCCACCCAGTACACCCAGGGCGACAGGTCGTTCCTGCGACCGAGCACCCTGGAGGAAGTACTGCGACTGCTGCGCGAGCGGCCCGACGCGGTGGTGGTCGCCGGAAGCACCGACTGGGGTGTGGAGGTGAACATCCGCTCCCGGCGGGAGAGTTGCGTCGTCGCCATCGACCGGCTGACCGAACTGCGGGAACTGCGGGTCGAATCCGACCACATCGAGATCGGTGCGGCCCTGACGCTCACCGAGATCGAACGCCGTCTGAACGGTGAAGTCCCGCTGCTGGCCCAGCTGTTCCCGCAGTTCGCGTCCCGGCTCATCCGTAACGGCGCGACGCTGGGCGGCAACCTCGGCACCGGCTCCCCGATCGGTGACAGCCCGCCGGCGCTGCTCGCGCTGGAGGCGTCGGTGATCCTCGCCGACGCCGACGGTGAACGCGAGGTACCCCTGGCCGACTACTTCACCGGCTACCGGCAGAGCGTGCGCCGTCCCGGCGAACTGATCCGCGCGGTGCGCGTCCCGCTGCCCCTGTCGCCGGTCGTGGGCTTCCACAAGATCGCCAAGCGGCGCTTCGACGACATCTCCAGCGTGGCGGCCGCCTTCGCCCTCGACATCGAGAACGGAATCGTCCGCAAGGCACGGATCGGCCTGGGCGGCGTGGCCGCCACCCCGATCCGCTCCCTCGCCACCGAGGCGGCCCTGGAGGGCAAGCCGTGGGCGACGGAGACCGTCGAGGCCGCGGCCCGCGTGCTGCGGGGTGAGGGCACCCCGATGAGCGATCACCGGGCCAGCTCTCTCTACCGTTCCGCGATGCTCGGCCAGAGCCTCCTGAAGCTGTACGCGCAGACCACCGAGGCGGTTTCCTCATGAGCCAACTGTCCCAACGCCCCGAAAAGCCCGTCGTCGGCGTGTCGATGCCGCACGAGAGTGCCTTCCAGCACGTCACCGGCAGCGCGCTCTACACGGACGACCTGGTCCAGCGCACCAAGGGCGTGCTGCACGCGTACCCGGTCCAGGTCATGAAGGCCTGCGGCAGGATCACCGCGCTGCGCACCGAGCCCGCGCTCGCCGTGCCCGGCGTGGTGCGCGTGCTGACCGGAGCCGACGTACCCGGCGTGAACGACGCGGGCATGAAGCACGACGAACCGCTGTTCCCCGACGAGGTCATGTTCTACGGCCACGCTGTCGCGTGGGTGCTCGGTGAGACCCTGGAGGCGGCCAGGCTCGGCGCGGAGGCCGTCGAGGTGGACGTCGACGAACAGCCTTCCCTGGTCACGCTGCAGGACGCGATCGCGGCCGAGAGTTTCCACGGTGCTCGGCCCGTGATGCTGACCGGCGACGTCGACGCGGGCTTCGCCGACTCGGCGCACGTGTTCAGCGGCGAGTTCCAGTTCTCCGACCAGGAACACTTCTACCTGGAGACCCACGCGGCGCTGGCCCATCTCGACGAGGCGGAGCAGGTGTTCGTCCAGAGCAGCACCCAGCACCCCTCGGAGACGCAGGAGATCGTCGCGCACGTGCTCGGCCTGCACAGTCACGAGGTGACGGTGCAGTGTCTGCGCATGGGCGGCGGCTTCGGCGGCAAGGAGATGCAGCCGCACGGGTTCGCGGCCGTCGCCGCGCTCGGCGCCAAGCTGACGGGCCGGCCGGTCCGGCTGCGGCTCAACCGGACGCAGGACCTGACCATGTCCGGCAAGCGCCATGGATTCCACGCCAGTTGGAAGATCGGGTTCGACGCCGACGGCCGCATCCGGGCCCTGGCGGCCACCCTGACCGCGGACGGCGGCTGGAGCCTGGACCTCTCCGAGCCGGTGGTGGCGCGAGCGCTCTGCCACATCGACAACACCTACTGGATTCCCAACGTCCGCATCGCCGGTCGCATCGCCAAGACCAACAAGGTCTCCAACACCGCTTTCCGCGGCTTCGGAGGTCCGCAGGGCATGCTGGTGATCGAGGACATCATGGGCCGGTGCGCGCCCCTGCTGGGCCTGGACCCCATGGAGTTGCGGGAGCGCAACTTCTACCAGGCGGGACAGGCGACGCCGTACGGCCAGCAGGTCGTCCAGCACAAGCGGATCGCGGCCGTCTGGGACCAGGTCAAGGAGAACGCCGGGCTCGTCGACCGCGAGCGCGAGATCGCCGCGTTCAACGCCGCGCACCCGCACACCAAGCGGGCCCTCGCGGTCACCGGGGTCAAGTTCGGGATCTCGTTCAACCTCACCGCCTTCAACCAGGGCGGCGCGCTGGTCCTGATCTACAAGGACGGCTCGGTCCTGATCAACCACGGTGGCACCGAGATGGGCCAGGGCCTGCACACCAAGATGCTGCAGGTGGCAGCGACCACCCTCGGTATCCCGCTGCACAAGGTGCGGTTGGCTCCGACGCGGACCGACAAGGTCCCCAACACCTCCGCCACCGCCGCGAGTGCCGGGGCGGATCTCAACGGCGCGGCGGTGAAGAACGCCTGCGAGCAGTTGCGCGAACGGCTGTTGCAGGTGGCCGCCACCCAGCTGGGTTCGAACGCCTCGGACGTGCGCATCGTCGAGGGCGCCGCGCGCGCTCTGGGCAGCGACAAGGAACTGGCCTGGGACGACTTGGTGCGCACCGCGTACTTCCATCGGGTTCAGCTTTCGGCGGCCGGTTTCTACCGGACCGAGGGGCTGCACTGGGACGCGAAGACGTTCAGGGGCTCGCCGTTCAAGTACTTCTCCCACGGCGCCGCCGCGGCCGAGGTGGAGGTGGACGGTTTCACCGGCGCGTACCGCATTCGGCGCGTGGACATCGTGCACGACGTCGGCGACAGCCTGTCGCCGATGATCGACATCGGTCAGGTCGAGGGCGGTTTCGTACAGGGCGCGGGCTGGCTGACGCTGGAGGACATGCGCTGGGACGCCGGTGACGGGCCGAACCGCGGCCGTCTGCTCACGCAGGCCGCGAGCACCTACAAGCTGCCGAGCTTCTCGGAGATGCCCGAGGAGTTCAACGTCACGCTCCTGGAGAACGCCACCGAAGAAGGCGCCGTATACGGATCGAAGGCGGTCGGCGAGCCTCCGCTGATGCTGGCGTTCTCCGTACGGGAAGCCCTGCGGCAGGCAGCCGCCGCGTTCGGGCCCGGCGGGGTCAGCGTCGAGTTGGCGTCGCCCGCGACGCCGGAGGCGGTGTTCTGGGCGATCGAGGCGGCTCGCCGGGTCGACGCCTCCCGGAACGGGTCCGCACAGGGCGGACTGGCCACGAACGGCCACACCGGCATCGGACGGACCGAGACCGGCAAGATCCGAGCCGGCGCGACAGCGTCAGCGTTGAACGGTGCCTGACATGACGTGGGTCGCCGCGGTCGCGCGGTTGCGAGCACGCCGGGAGCCCGGCGTGCTGGTGACCGTCGCGACCGTGCGCGGTCATGCCCCGCGGGACGCAGGAGCCAAACTCGTCGTGGGGCAGACCGAGACATGGGGTTCGATCGGCGGCGGCAACGTCGAGGCCGTGGCGATCGACCGGGCCCGGGAAATGATCGTCGCGTCCGAGCCGGAGCCGGAGCTGATCGATTTCGCCCTGAACGACAAGGTGACCAATCAGCACGGCGTGCAGTGCTGCGGCGGCACGGTCTCGGTCCTGCTCGAACCCCTGGCGGTGGTACGGGCGGTGGCGATCTTCGGGATCGGCCACGTCGGTCTCGAACTGGCGCGCATCCTGGCACGCCAGGATCTCGACCTCCATCTGGTCGACAGCCGATCCGACCTGCTCTCCGAGCATCGGCTCGGCGTGCTGGCGGACGCGGCGGGGCAGGTGCACGTGCATCACACGCCGCTGCTGCCCGAGGAGGTGCTCGCGGAGCTGCCGCCCGGCACCCACGTCCTGATCATGACCCATGACCACGCCGAGGACGCCGCTCTGTGCGACGCCGCCCTGCGCACCACCCATCTCGGATCCATCGGCCTGATCGGGTCGGCGGCCAAGTGGGTGCGGTTCCGCAAACGCCTCGCGACCGAGGGCGGGCACGACGAGGCAACCATCGACCGGATCAAGACCCCGATCGGCCTCGCGGACATCACGGGTAAGGAGCCCGCGACGATCGCGGTGAGCGTCGCCGCCGATCTGCTGCGCACGTTCGAAACCGAGGGGGCCTGACCAAGCGTGCGGGGGCAGGTCCGTCGCGGCTACGCGGTGTGGCTCGGCGGGCTCTTCTCCGCTTCCTGGCACTTCGAACAGCTCGGGTTGTGGCAGGGACCCGGCTTCCACTGCGGTACGTAGATTCCCATCGTCTTGTGCCGCGTGAGCTCCGCGGTCACGGGTTCGTGGCAGGCGGGGCAGACATCAGCGCCGGCCTGCGGGGCCTTTATGTGCTCTTTGCTGCGCATGTGACCAGAGTAAGCTCTTTTGCCATAAAATGGGCAGAATTTTACGGCGATGGGGTGGTGTCCGGTGGCGGCGAGGGGGGCCGGCGGATGCTCAACGTGACGGAGGCCGCCAGGACCGCGACGATCACCGCGAGGCTGATCGGTGAGGGGATCTCCGGGATGCTGCTGCTGATCAGCTTGTGGGACGCCTGAAGGATCAGCTTCACGCCGATGAACGAGAGGATCAGCGCCAGGCCCTTGCTGAGGTAGTGGAACCGATCAAGGAGGCCGGCGAGCAGGAAGTAGAGGGCCCGCAGGCCGAGGATGGCGAACGCGTTGCTGGTGTAGACGATGAAGGCGTCGTCGCTGACCGCGAGGACGGCGGGCACGCTGTCCACGGCGAAGATCAGGTCGGCCGCCTCGATCGCTGCGACGACCGCGAGCAGAGGCGTGGCGACGCGCTTGCCGGCCTCTCGCACGAAGAACTTCATTCCGTCGTACTCGTCCCGGACCGGCACCACCTTGCGCAGCAGCCGTACGGCGATGCTCTTGCCGGGGTCGAAGCTGTCCTCTTCCCCTTTCAGGATCTTGTAGGTGCTGTAGAAGAGGATCGCCGCGAAGGCGAAGAGCACCGCGGTGAACCGGCTGACCACGGCCACTCCGGCGGCCAGGAAGACACCTCGGAACACCAGCGCCCCCATGACGCCGAAGAACAGCACACGGTGCTGGTAGGCGCGCGGCACCCTGAAGTAGGCGAAGATCAGCGCGAAGACGAAGAGGTTGTCGACCGACAGGCTCTTCTCCAGCAGCCACGCGGTGGTGTACTCCACTCCCGGATCCGTGCCGAGCACCAGGAAGACGACCGCGCCGAAGACAAGCGCGAGACCGATCCACACGCCGCTCCACGCGGCCGCTTCCCTGAACCCGATGACATGCGCCTCCCGGTGCGCCAGCAGGTCCACAGCCAGCGACACGACCACGGTGACGACGAACGTCGCCCAGAGCCAGAACGGCACATCCATGACGGGAGACCCCCTGACGCGGTCGGGGGTGAAAGTCTTCCTTCCGAACAATTCTGACCCAGCGGTCCCCCCTTGTCGCCCGCAGCCCACCCGGCCCGGAAGACCCGACGGACGGGCATTTCCGTATCCTCGGCGCCGAATGATCGTTCAGGTGGGCATGAGGAACACAAAGCGCGTCGTCGTTGCCCTGACCGTTGCCGCGGCTGCCCTTGCCGTGGCCGGCCCCGCCAGTGCGGACGAATCCAGTGGTGAAGGGGGCATCAACCTCCCCGAGAATCCCCAGGAAGTCGTCGACGGGGTGCGAACGGGCCTCGATGTGGCGGCTACGAGCTGGGAACTGGCCCAGGCTCGCTGAGGTCTCAGAACCGTCGGCATGCTCTTCCCGGGCGGGGGCATTCGGGCTAAGGAGCCCTGCACTTTGCTTCTGGGCGCACCATCCTGGACGAGGCAACGGCACGCACGCGGGCGGTTGCCGATTCCCCTGATCGAAGGCGATTGAGCATGGTGGCAAGGCGGAGGGTCGGCATGCTGACGGTGATGACAGAGAAGCAAGCCCGTGCGTGGGCTGCGGCAGGGCACGTGTGATGGCGGCCCCGACGTCGGCGGCCGCCACGGGCGACACCGGGGAACCCCTTGTCTCACCGGTCGGTTCACACAACGAGTGGGACCCGCTGGAGGAGGTCGTCGTCGGGCGGCTGGAGGGCGCCACGATCCCCTCCAGCCACCCGGTCGTGGCCTGCAACATCCCGCCATGGGCGGCGCGACTGCAGGGCCTCGCCGGCGGCTTCGAGTATCCGAACATGCTGATCGAGCCGGCGCAGCAGGAACTCGATCAGTTCATCGCTCTCCTGCAGTCCCTCGGCGTCACGGTCACCCGCCCGGACGAGGTCGACCACAGGCAGCGCTTCGGCACACCGGACTGGTCGTCGCGCGGATTCTGCAACACCTGTCCGCGTGACAGCATGATCGTGATCGGCGACGAGATCATCGAGACCCCGATGGCCTGGCCATGCCGGTACTTCGAGACGCACTCGTACCGCACGCTCCTCAAGGACTACTTCCGGCGCGGCGCGCGCTGGACGGCTGCGCCGAGGCCGCAGCTCACGGACGAACTGTTCGATGCGGGTTACAGCGCGCCCAAGGCCGGCGACCCCATGCGCTACATCCTCACCGAGTTCGAGCCGGTCTTCGACGCGGCGGATTTCGTCCGCGCGGGACGCGACCTGTTCGTGACGCGGAGCAATGTGACCAACCAGATGGGCATCGACTGGCTGCGCCGTCACCTCGGACGTGGATACCGCATCCACGAGATCGAGAGCAGCTGCCGGACGCCGATGCACATCGACACGACGTTCCTCTTGCTCGCACCCGGAAAGGTTCTGGTCAACCCCGAATACATCGACGTCGACCGCCTGCCCGACGTACTGAACTCATGGGACGTCCTGGTCGCCCCCGAGCCCGACCCGCTCGACGAGCGCCTGCTCAAGATGACCTCGATGTGCGGCAAATGGCTCAACATGAACGTGCTCATGATCGACGAGAAGCGGGTGATCGCCGAGAGGCACCACACCGAAACGCTGCGTGCGCTGGAGAGTTGGGGATTCGAGCCGATCCCGTGCGATCTGCTGCACTACGCGCCCTTCGGCGGCTCGTTCCACTGCGCCACACTCGATGTGCGGCGCCGCGGCACCCTCGAATCGTACTTCGACTGACCTGCCCGGCGGATACGGCGATACAGTCCGACAAGATCGGATCGTGACCCGGGGGAGGGGCCGTAGTGCTGGAGATCGTGGCGCTGAGTGCGTTGACTGCTTTTCTCACGGCAGCGGGTAACGGCGCCGCAGGAGAGATGGGCAAGCAACTCCTCCTGTCCACCGGTGCGTTGGCGAGAAGGACCATGGGCCGGGAGACACCACGGCCGGCCAGCCCCGAAGAGTGGCGGACACTGGCCGGGCAGATGCACGTGCGGCTGAGCCGAGACCCGCAACAGGCGGGTGAGTGGGCGCTCCTCGCTCGCAGCCTCCCGCCGTCGGCCATGACACTGGCTGCCACCAGTGGACTGCCGCCCGCGGCAAGGGACTTCACCAACCGGCAGAAAGCGTTGAAGCAGCTCAAGCGGGAGGCGACCCGCCCCGCGGCAGGGCGGCCACGCGTCGCGTTGCTGCACGGGCCGCCGGGAATCGGCACCACCGCCGTGGCACTGCACTTGGGCTCCACTCTCTATGCACACTTCCCCGACGGGCAGTTCTACGTCGACCTGCGTGACGCCGCAGCGGAACACGACCCCGAACCCGCCCATGTCCTGCTGCGCCTGCTCCGACAGATGGGTGTCGCGCCGGAGCAGATGCCGCCCACGGCCTCGGCCCGCGAACAGCTCTACCGCCAACTCACCGCGGGACGCCAGGCCTTGTTGATCGTCGACCACGCCACGTCAGCGGCCCAGGTCCGGAGCCTGATACCGGGCACTCCGGACGTCTTCCTGTTGGTGGTCGTCTCCGGCCGTCCCTTCGCGTTGGAGGCCGAGCGCGTCCAGGTCGCTCCCCTCACCGACCGGTACGCGACGCAGATGGTGAAGAAAGTCGCTGGACAGGACAACGTCGCACGGGTCAAGGCGCGGATACCCGGGCTACTGGAGCACTGCGCGGGCAACGCCTTCGCGCTGAAGGCAGAGGCGATGCGTCTGCTGTCGGAAGACGCCGCCCCGGAGCCGGGGGACGACGCACCGGCGGGCGATCCCGTGCGCGGTGCCGTCCAGAACGCCTGCGACGGCCTCGGGCCGGACACGGCGCGGCTGCTCCGCCTGACGGCGCTGGGTGGCTGGCCCGCCATCGACGCCCACCTCGCCGCGGCGGCTGCCGACGTCACGCCTGAAGAGGCGGCACGCATGCTCGGCGAGGTGGCAGAAGGCCAACTGCTGGATTTCGTGGCCGACGACCGCTACCGCTTCCGCCCCGAGGTGCGGCGCATTCTGGCTGACGCCGCGGGGCCACGGCACGGGATTCCCGAATGCTCCGCCGCAGTGGAGCGCACACTCGACACCCTCCTGAACCGCGCTCTGCGCGCGGCCCACGCCGCGCTGCCGCAGAGCTGGCGTACCGAGCCCGTGCCGGCGGACGGGGACGCCTACCGCGACGAAGCGCAGGGCGTGACAGTGCTGGCAGCGGAGGTGGGAAATCTGGTCCGCGCGGTGAGCGTGGCGGTGGAGTACCAGCACATCACGACCGCGCTGCGGCTGGCTCGCGCCCTGTGGCCACTCCAGCTGAAGGCCGGCCACTGGGACGAGGTGCTGCCCGCGTTGCGGGTCGCGGCCCGGTGCGCCGACGAGCATCAGCCCCGCTCGCGTACGGCGGCGGGGCTGCACTTTCAACTCGGGCACTGTCTGGGCGAACTCGGGCGATGGGAGGAGGCCGAGCAGGCGGCGCACGCCGCCGCCGAGAGTGAGCGCGCTGCGGGCCATGTGCGGGGCGAGGCGTCGTCCGTCGAGCTGTTGGGTCTCCTGAACCTCTACCGGTGGCGTTACGCGACAGCCCATGAGCGGTTCGTCGAGGCTGAGCACATCTACCGGAGGATCGCTCCCGGCCAAGAGGGGGCGCAGGACGTGGCACGCGCTCTCGCCCTGACCGGGCGTCACCAAGGGCGCGCACTGCGGGGGATGGGGCGGCTGGAGGAGTCACGGCACCTTCTGGAGGCCGCCACCAACTTCTTCAAAGAGCAGGGAGAGAGCTACAACCAGGCACGTGCCCTGACCGACCTTGCCGAGGCCCTCCATGACGCGGGCGAGGACACCGAAGCTCTGGCGAGGATCACCGAGGCCGAGGGGCTGCTGGGCCCGACGGCTGCTCCGCACCTGCGGTATCTGGATGGGTTGCGGCTGCGTTGCGAGGCTCGTCCTTAGCCGTCGTCCTTAGCGGGTTCCACGACCACCGGGTGTACGCCGTCTGCCGCATGCACCGCCAGCGTGACGCCGGCGGGTGGCACTCGGCCGCCGTCCGCCAGCCACGCGTACAGCGAAGAGGCGTACGCCGCCGGATCGAGGTCCGCCCCCGGGCCCGCGGACAACCGGAGCAGGCCGTGCTGCCGGCTGCGGAGAGTGCACTCGTGCGGGCCGCTCACGTACGCGGCGACCGCGCAGTGCGCGTGCCGGCCCAGAATCTCGGCGGTCCACGCCTCCGGACCACCCAGACGCGGGTCGTCGGCGGCCCCCTCGCGCACGATCACGTCGGCCAGTTCCAGAAGGCCGGGGTCCCGGGTGTCCTCGTGCACCGCGAGGTGTACGTCGCCGTCAGCCTCGTAGGGCTGCTCGGTGGATCTGGCGATGGCGATGTCGGTGCGACGGACGCGTGTGAGCACGCGCAGGGGTGCGGTCAGCCGCGGCGGATCATGGGGAGTCAGGGGCAGCGGTTCCAGCAGAGCGGGGGTGGCGGGCTCGGGAAGATCCATCAACGCGTAGAAATGGCGCCGCAGGAGGGCAGCCGAGCTGCCGGGTACGGAGGTGACGAACTCGGCTGGATCCGCGGCTGGTTGATGGTCTGCGAGCAGTTTCTCCACTTGGCGGCGCAAAGGGCCGTGCGGGTCGAGTCGCGGTGCGTCGCGGACGAACGCGGCGAGCGGTGTGTCAGGGTCCAGCCTGTCCTGCCCGGTGGCTGCCATCAGCACGGGGGTTCCCAGAGCGGACGCGTAATAGGTCGCCGCGCCGAAGTCGCCGAGCACGACGTCAGCGGCCAGCAGCGCCTGCCGCCACGCCTGGGCGGGGTCGATCAGGGTCAGTCCGCTGCGGCGGGCCTGGTCCAGCCAGGCGCGGATCTGCCCGGGGCCGTGTCCGTACCAGATGTTCGGGTGCAGCACGACAGCGAGACGGTAGTCATCAGCCGGCAACTCCGCGGCGAGCCGTGGCAGAAGACTCGGCAAGAGGTCATGACCGCCTCCACTGCCGAAGAAACCCTCGGGGTTCCAGGTGGAGTTCAGTACGACGAGCCGTTGGCCTCGTCGCATGCCGAGGCCGCGGCGGAAGCGATCGCGGTACGGGCGCGCGGCGAGCATACGGTCGAAGCAAGGGTCTCCGGCGAGCACGGAGATGTCCACGGCCTCGGGACAGACACGACCCAAGCGCTCCACCTGTTCCGGATGCGACAGCACGAGGCCGTCCATGAACGGTTTGCCGTCTGCCAGGAGCCATTCCGGCGAAAGGCCGAACGTCGGCTCCTGGCTCCTGGCTCCCGGCTCCCGGCTCCCGGCTCCCGGCTCCCGGCTCCCGGCTCCCGGCTCCCGGCTCCCGGCTCCCGGCTCCCGGCTCCCGGCTGGGTTAGTTTCTTAGTATATCCCACCCCATGCGAGAGAATGGACAACTTGCCCTGAATAGAGGTGAGTTGACCACCAAAACTTGCGGAGATGGCGAGATCCACCGGTGTGGCCAGAGCTTGTTCCCAGGGGAGCACGGGGAAGCCCAAGTCGGAGAAGAGCTCGTCGATTCCGTCCTGGAAGGCGGAGGAATGTGTGGCGGTGACGAGCAGCTGGACGCGGAAGTCGTCATGGAACAGCGGCAGCACGTCCAGCAGGCGACCGGCGGAGGTGGCGTTGTGGATCACGAGCAGAACCCGGCGTTGCGTCGCGCGGCTGGCCCAGCGGTCGGAGTCGTATCCGACCGGCACGCGTATCGGCAGGGGTTCAGCCCGCACTTCTGCCCCTCCTGAGCGTGTGTGGCGCCATCGCGGGATCACCCTAGCCGCACCTAGGTATCACCCATTCGCACCCGGCTAAAAGGGGCACTTTTAGGTATTTAAGGAGTTTTCAGTGCTGATATGCGGGTAATCGGAAGTCATGGTTACGGCTAGCGGCGAATTGCATGTCCTCGCTGTCTCCGGCGCGGCCCTCGGGGTGATTGCCGCCTTCGTCGGCGGTCTCGTCCTCGTCGGCGCGTTGCTCTGGGCCTTCTGGCTGGGAAACAGGGTGCGCAGGCGGGAGCCGAGGCCGCCGCGGCCGGAGGAGCAGCCGAAGCTGCCCGATTCCGGCCCGGTGCATGAGATCCGGGAGATGCGCGAGCCGGACGAGGTCCCGCACGCCCAGGACGAGAGCGAGCGGCTGCGTCCTGAGAACCTGCACGCTTCGGGGACGAAGCGAAGCGAGAACCAGAAGCGGCGACGCTGGTCGCCGGGCTCGAGCGGTTCCTTCGGGGGCGGAGGCCCCGGCAAGACGTAGCGCCGAGCGGCCGCCGGTGGGTGGCGGGGAGCACGCCCCGTTTGCCCCTGTCTGTCGGGGCTGATGTGCTGCGCATATCTGCATCTGCTGGTTGAAATCGGGTATGCGGGGTACTTGGGGGCGACCGGCGGACGTCCGGGCAGCCCAGGCTCGCCGGAACCGATCGGCAAGGAGAAGTGATGGTCAACCACGACGACGCGGCGAAGCGACTCGTCCTGGTGGGGGTCGAGCAAGGGAGCGACCAAGGCGCCGTCGTGCGATACGCGGCGCGGCACGCGGCCTTGCACGGCAGCCCGCTGCACCTCCTGCACGTCGCCACGGGATCTCTCCCGGCCGGGTCCGCGGAAGAACGCGGAGAGCGGACGGATCCGGTGGAGCAGTCGCTCTCGGCGGTGGTGGCGCCGATGGTGGAGCTCGTCGAGGCGGAGTTCCCGGAGGTGGTGGTGACGGCGGAGGCGGTCGTGGGAAAGCCCGCGGCCACCCTGGTGGAGCGTTCCGCCGAGGCGTCATGGCTGGTGGTCGGGCACCGCGGCAGTGGCGGATTCACCCGCCTGCCCCTGGGCTCGGTGAGCTGGCAGGTGGCCACGCACGCTCGCTGCCCCGTGGTCGTCGTGCGCCCCGGCCCAGGTCCCGTCAGGGACAACCCGGTCGTGGTGGGGGTGGACGTACACGATGTGGCGGGGGAGGCCCTGGATCTCGCCTTCGCCGAGGCCCATCTGCGAGGCGCCAAACTTCGGATGGTGCACGGCGCCTTCCACATGAGCCAGATGCCCGCGGGACCCGGCATGGTGGCTCCCGACTTCCAGGCTCTGGACAAAAAGGCTCGCAAGGCGCTGGCGGAAGAGGCCACCAAGCGCCTCAGCCGGTACCCGGACGTCACGGTCGAGGTGCACGTCGAGCGCGTGCGCCCCGCGACGGTGCTGGCCGAGGCGTCACGGCGTGCCGGCCTGCTGGTGGTCGGTTCCCATGGGCGCAAGGGCCTGCGAAGGCTCATGCTCGGCTCCGTCAGCGGCGAGGCGCTGCACACCGCGGAGTGCCCCGTGGCCGTCGTGCCGTCCGCGAAGTAGGAGGGCGACGAGAAGCAGCAGGGCGGCGCCCGGCGACCGTCACGCCCGGGTCGTCACGCCCGGGTCGTCATGCCCGTCCGTCGGCGGAAGAGGCGGCCGTAGCGGGCTCCCCGTGGGTGCGGTCCGGCAGGTGGTAGACGTTGAACGCCTTGCGGATGACCGGCTGGGCGACATTGCGGACCGGCACGCCGCCACTGGTCATACCGTGTTCGGTGCCCGCGTGGGCGTGGCCGTGGACGGCCAGGTCCGCGCCGGCCTCGTCCACGGCCTCCGCCAGCAGATAGCTGCCGAGGAACGGATAGATCTCCAGCGGCTCTCCCGCCAGGGTGTCCGGCACCGGCGCGAAGTGCGTGAGCGCTACCCGGGTGTCGCATCCCTGCCCGGCCAGTTCGTGCAGTGAGGCCCGCAGACCCTCGGCACAGCGGCGCGTGTACCGGATGAGCTCCTTCATCAGAGGTTCGCCGAACTCGCTGCCGCACCGGCCGACGAACCCGCCGCCGAACCCCTTGGTGCCCGCGATACCCACGCGCCTCCCCTCCACCTCGACGACGGTGCCCTGACCCTCGAGCACCCGCACACCCGCGTCGCGAAGGATGGCGGTGACCTCGTCGGGCCGCTCGTCGTGGTGGTCGTGGTTACCGAGCACGGCGACGACCGGCACCGGCAGATCGCTCACCTCCCGGGCGACCACCCTCGCTTCTTCCGGCGTGCCGTGGCGGGTGAGGTCCCCTGCCAGAAGCAGCAGGTCGGCACAGTCGGGAAGGGTCTCGAACGCGGGCCGGAGCAGGCCCTGGCTGTCCAGACCCATGTGAATGTCCCCCACGGCTGCGACGCGGATCATGCCAGTTCCTCCGGGTGGTCCGGGGCCGACGAGTCGGCCACCGCGATGTCGAAGTGGACGGTCATACCGGCCAGTTCCTCGTTCACGGTGCGCACCAGCTCCTCGCGACACTGCGTCGTGGGAGCCGTTCCGACGACCGTCACGGAGTTTCCGCGGATCGCGACGCGGATGCCCAGTTCGCCGAGTTCTCCCGCGGCGAGCCGCTCCTGCAGATGAGCGATGCGGTACTCGACATTGGCAGAGTCGGTCATCGGTCTCCTCCGTCCGGTGCGATGACTTCCAGGCGTTCCAGCAGGTACAGGAAGGCGGCGGGCATCGGCGCGTCCCCGCACGCCTGGCGCACGGTGTGCCAGTCGACCATTTCGCGCAGTTGCCGCGCGATGGGCAGCACGGCGCCGAAGTCGCAGTGATGCTCGGAGAAGGCGGACAGCAGCGCCCGCATCAGGTCCGTCGGCGAAAGGACCGGCATGAGCACCGAGTCCACCGGCAGGTCCACCGCCCGCCCCAGCAGCTCCGCGGTGACGGGCTGATGGGCCAGCTCGAAGATGAGGTCGATGTCCTGCCCCAGACACTTCGCCTTGAGCAGCCAGTCCTCGGGCGGCGCGTACACCGTCAGGCCGGCTTCCTGGAGGGTGGCCGAGACCGCCTCGGCGTCCTCGGGTTTGATGCAGAAGTCGGCGTCGTGCTGGAGGTTGGTGGTCCCGCCGTGCGCGTATACGGCGACGCTGCCGGCGAGGGCGAAGTCGTGCCTGTGTTTCTTGAGGACGGCGGCGACCTGCTTGGTCGCCTCCAGAATGGCTTGATTGAGGTCGGGCGGAAGCTCTGTCACCGAACCTGTCACTGAACCTGGTCGGTCGAAAGTCGGGTGTCGCTCAGGACTGGGCCTTTCCGCGTTCCGCGTCACCTGCTGCTCCGTTTCCGGACGCCGACCGCCGCACGTGCGGGTCGGCCCTCTTCGACGATCCCTGCTCCAGGCAGCACCGGTACCCCAACCGCCGACTGATATACGAAAACGCGTCGCTGTACGGCATCGCGGCGCGCAGGTAGGCGCGATTTCCCTTATACCGCAGGGGGTAGCGCGCCACCTCCCCGCGTGACGCGAACGGCCTCAGGAAGCTCAGAAATGCCGCCTCGCATCACGCTCGGGGTCGCTGCCTCGCGTCCGTCACGCTCAGGGCCGCCGCCACTCGTCGCTCCGGAGATGGGAGCCGGCCTGCGGCCCCATGCGCACCATGCCACCGTCGGCCACCCAGGACGCGCCGGTCACGTACGAGGCGTCGGGCCCTGCGAGGAACGCGATGACGGCGGCGATCTCACGGGCGTCACCGGGTCGGCCGAGGGGAATGCCGGGGCGGTGCCGGCTGTGGACGTCGACGTCCTCCTGCCCGGTCATCGGGGTGGCGATCTCACCGGGCGCGACGGAATTGACGGTGATGCCGTGCTCGGCCAGCTCCAGGGCCATCACCTGAGTCAGCAGCCCGAGCCCACCCTTGGCGGCGCAGTACGGTGCGGCGCCCACCCGGGGCTGGTGTTCGTGCACGGAGGTCACGTTGACGATCCGGCCGCCGTCGCCCTGCTGGATCATGCGGCGCGCGGCGCGCTGGCCGCAGAGAAAAGGTCCGACGAGGTCGACGTCGAGGACGTGCTGGACGTCCTCGTGAGCCAGGTCGAGGAAGGGGGTCGCCGTGCCGGTCCCGGCGTTGTTGACCAGTACGTCGATCCGGCCGAGCTGTCCGGCGAGGTCGTCGATCACACGCGCGGCATCGGGAAGCCGGCTCAGGTCCATCCGGGCGACGGCAGCGCGGCGGCCGTGCTGCCGCACCTCCTCAGCCGTGCGCTCGGCGCCTTCTTGATCGCCGTGCCATGTGATCCCGACATCCATTCCGGCCACGGCCATCCGGACGGCCGTGGCCCTGCCGATGCCGGAATCCGCGCCGGTGATGATCGCGACCTTGCCGGCGGCGGAGGCGCCGGTGGTGGCGGGGGCGGTGGGGTCGGGCATGGAACCTCCTTGCGCGAAGCACTCACAGGCCTCCTCCCAGGTTCGGCCATGGCAGGCCGCAGGGCTCCTCGAAAGCTCGCCCCGGTCTCGATGCGCGGGCCGTGGCCCGTCGTGGTCGGACGGCGGACCCGGCCACGACGTGGCAACTTGGATCACATGACCCCTTCCCAGAACCCGGACCCGCACCCGGACCCGGACCCCCGCGAGACCCCAGGACCAGCACCCGGCGGGAGCGTGCCGCCGGGAGAGACGCCACCCGGCGAGGGCAGCATGTCGGGAGCGGGGCCCCGGGAGACCCACAACCCCACGAAGGGGTGGGCGAAGGGCCCCCTGGCACTGATCGGCGTCCTCGTGGCGCTGATGGCGGCGTTCTTCCTCGTCTACGCCCTCGTACTGCTGCTGTGAGGTTGTAGGGCGATACAGCCCCGCGCACGACCCGCGCCCGCGCATGCCCGCGCCCGCGTCCGCCGACAGGAAGGCCACCCCGTGTCCACGAAAGTCTCGGACTACGTCCTGCGACGACTGCGTGAGTGGGATGTCGAGCATGTCTTCGCCTACGCCGGAGACGGCATCAACGGTCTGCTCGCGGCCTGGGGGCGCGCGGACGACAAGCCGCGGTTCATTCAGGCACGGCACGAGGAGATGGCCGCTTTCCAGGCGGTCGGGTACGCGAAGTTCTCCGGCAAGGTCGGCGTGTGCGCGGCGACATCGGGGCCGGGCGCGATCCACCTCCTGAACGGCCTCTACGACGCGAAACTCGACCACGTTCCGGTGGTCGCGATCGTCGGGCAGACCAACCGCACCGCCATGGGCGGCTCCTACCAGCAGGAAGTCGACCTGCTGAGCCTCTACAAGGACGTCGCCTCCGACTTCTGCGAAATGGTGACGGTCCCCGAGCAGCTCCCCAACGTCATCGACAGGGCCATGCGCACCGCTTACGCCCGCCGTACGGTGACGGCGGTCATCATCCCCGCCGATGTCCAGGAGCTGGAGTACTCACCGCCGACGCACGCGTTCAAGATGGTGCCCTCCAGCCTGGGCCTTGCCCGGTACGCACCCGTTCCCGCGGCGGACGAGATCACCAGGGCCGCCGAGGTACTGAACGCGGGAGAGAAAGTCGCCGTGCTCATCGGCCAGGGCGCACGTGGTGCCCGCGCCGAGGTCGAGGTGGTCGCCGAGACGCTGGGCGCCGGCGTCGCCAAGGCGCTGTTGGGGAAGGACGCGCTGCCGGACGATCTGCCGTATGTCACCGGGGCGATCGGTCTCCTGGGCACCCGCCCCTCGTACGAACTCATGCAGGGCTGCGACACGCTGCTCGTCATCGGTTCCAGCTTCCCGTACACCCAGTTCATGCCTGATCTCGACCAGGCCCGAGCGGTCCAGATCGACATCGATCCGCACATGATCGGGCTGCGGTACCCCTTCGAGGTCAACCTGGTGGGCGACGCGAAGGAGACACTCAAGGCCCTGCTGCCGCAGCTGAAGAAGAAGAGGCACGGCTCCTGGCGGAAGAAGATCGAGAAGGACACGGCGCGCTGGTGGAAGGTCATGGAGCGGCGCGCTGCCGTGGAGGCCGATCCCATCAACCCCGAGTACGTCGTGCACGCACTCGACGCCCTGCTGCCGAACGACGTGATCCTCGCCGCCGACTCCGGCTCCGCCGCGAACTGGTACGCCCGGCACCTGCGCATGCGGGGGACGATGCGCGGCTCCCTGTCCGGCACCCTCGCCACCATGGGACCCGGCGTTCCGTACGTGATCGGTGCCAAGTTCGCCCACCCCGGGCGGCCCGCCATCGCGATCGTGGGCGATGGTGCCATGCAGATGAACGGTCTTGCCGAACTCGTCACGGTCGCCAAGTACTGGCGGGAGTGGCAGGACCCGCGGCTGATCGTCGCCGTACTCAACAACCAGGACCTCAACCAGGTCACCTGGGAGATGCGGGCGATGTCCGGGGCCCCGCAGTTCCTGCCCTCGCAGGCACTCCCCGACGTGCCCTACGCCGACTTCGCCAAGTCCATCGGCCTCGACGGCGTACGGGTGGAGAAGCCCGGGGACGTGGAGGCGGCGTGGCACCGCGCACTCGGCGCCGACCGGCCGTTCGTCATCGACTTCCGCACCGACCCCGCGGTACCGCCGATCCCCCCGCACGCGGAGCTCGACCAGATCGAAGCCGCCGCGTCGGCGATCGTCAAGGGCGACAGCGACCGCCTCGGCATGGTCCGGCAGGGACTCAAGGCCAAGGTGCAGGAGATGCTGCCCGGGCGCCGGTCCGACAGCGGTCCCGGCGCGGCGGGGGAGAAGGACGACCGACACTCCTGAGTCCGCAACCACCGCCCCCGACACCGATGGAGAGGACGCCACGGCATGCCGACGCCGGAAACGATCGACCCCGGCCCCGAGTTCCCTCCGCACGTGTTGCGGGAGTACGCCTTGCTGGCCGACGGCGAACGAGGCGCTCTGATCGGCCCGCACGGTGACATCGCCTGGATGTGCGCGCCGCACTGGGACTCCGACGCCGTCTTCTCGACACTTGTCGGCGGCGGAGGAACGTACGCCGTCACGCCGCTCGAAACCCGGCATGTATGGGGCGGCTTCTACGAAACGGGAAGCCTGATCTGGCACAGCCGCTTCATCACCGGCGCCGGTCCCGTCGAGTGCCGCGAAGCCCTCGCCTTTCCCGGCGACGCGGACCGGGTGGTCCTGCTGCGTCGGATCCTGGCCACGGACTGCCCCGCGCGCGTACGGGTGTTGCTCGAACCGCGCGGCGCGTTCGGCGACGACCGCAGCCGCCACGTCCGCCAGCACAACGGTGTGTGGACGGGCCGGACCGGGGCGCTGCGCTGGCGCTGGACCGGCGCGGAAGCGGCGCGGACAACCCGCTCCGAGAACGGCAGGGGCGAGGTGCTCGCCTTCGACCTGACCGTTCCTCCCGGCGGACACCACGACCTCGTACTGGAACTCTCGCCCCACACGCTGCCCGACGAAGCGGTGGACCCCGACACCGCGTGGGCCGGCACCGAGGAGGCCTGGGCGCGGGCTTGTCCGCAGCCCGCGGAGACCATCGCGACGCGCGATGCGCACCATGCCCTCGCCGTCCTGCGCGGCCTCACCAGCAGCGCCGGTGGGATGGTCGCGGCCGCCACGATGTGCCTGCCGGAACGCGCGGGCGCGGGCCGCAACTACGACTACCGCTACGCCTGGGTCCGCGACCAGTGCTACGCGGGTATCGCCGCGGCACGCGTCGGCGCCACCGGCCTACTCGATACCGCGGTCGGTTTCGTCGCGGCCAAGGTCCTCCAGGACGGGCCGCGGCTGAAACCTGCCTACACGGTCACCGGCGGCCCGGTGCCCTCCGAGCGGACCCTGGACCTGCCCGGGTACCCGGGAGGAACGGACAAGGTCGGCAACTGGGTGAACCAGCAGTTCCAGCTCGACGTGTTCGGCGAGGCCCTGCAACTCTTCGCCGCCGCAGGCCAGTGCGACCGGCTCGACGGCGTCGGCTGGCGCGCCGTGCACACCGCCGTCGCCGCCATCGAACAGTTGTGGAACGAGCCCGAGGCCGGCATCTGGGAGATCGACGACCGGCGCTGGACCCACTCCCGGCTCGCCTGCGTCGCCGGGCTGCGTGCGGTGGCCGCGCTGCCGGGAGCGAGGAGGGACGTCACACGCTTCACCTCGCTCGCCGACGCGCTTCTCGCCGAGACGGCACGCACCAGCCTGCACGCCGACGGTTACTGGCAGCGGGCTCCGGACGAGCCCGGCGTCGACGCGGCCCTTCTGCTGCCCCCGGTCCGGGGCGCACTGCCCGGCTCCGACCCCCGCACGATCGCCACCCTGCGTGCCGTACGGCAGGAACTGGCGCTCGACGAGTACGTCTACCGCTTCCGCCAGGACCAGCGGCCCCTGGGGGAGGCGGAGGGCGCGTTCCTGCTGTGCGGCTTCATGATGGCGTTGGCCGAGCATCAGCAGGGTCATACGGCGCGCGCCCTGCGCTACTTCGAACGGAACCGCGCGGCGTGCGGGCCACCCGGACTGTTCTCCGAGGAGTACGACATCATCCAGCGGCAGATGCGCGGCAACCTTCCGCAGGCGTTCGTCCACGCACTGCTCCTGGAGTGCGCGGGCCGTCTGACCGAGACCCCTCCGCCTCTGGTCTAGCCCCGCGCCGGTTGTGGGATCCAGCGAGGACTCAGTCGGTGGAGAGAGCCTCGATGAGGCGTCCGGCTTCGGGGGCGTCGAGAGCTCGGGCGGCGTCCGCGAGGGCGACCATGCCTACGAGGTCCGTGCCGTCGATCACCGGCAGGCGCCGGACCTTGTGCTGGGTCATGGTCGTGAAGACCTCGTCCACGTCGTCGTCCGCGCCGATCGTCACGGCCTTCCCCTGCGCCAGGGTGCCCATCTCGACCTCCGCGGGATCGAGCCCCGCTCCGAGGACCCGCACCACGATGTCGCGGTCGGTCACGACGCCGACGAGCCGGTTGTTCTCGCCGCAGATCGGCAGGGCGCCCACCTGAAGTTCCGTCAGCTTGCGTGCCGCGTCGAGTGCGTTGTCGTGTGCCTGCACGCACTGCGCGCCGCCGGTCATGATGTCTCGTGCCGTTGCTGTGGCCATGGTGAAGCGCCGTCCCATCTCTGCTGCCGGATGCTCCAGCGCGCTCTTCGACACCGGAGCCTGTCAGTTTCGGGTGACCGGGAGTGGCGCCGGTGAAACAGGATTGCCGTGAGATCCCCCGGATGGTCAGGTTTCGCAGAGCGCCGATCTCACAGAGCTCCGACGGCGCCGAGCGGCCTGCCGACGGTGGTGTGCGGGTGCGCAACAGGGAACAGAGGGTGTCCAGGGAGGGTATCTTCGGGCTGCCAGGATTCGCTTCGGCAGTGAGGCGGATCGGCAGGCATTCGGGACTGACGATGAGCGAGCCTCCTCTGCCCCGTCTGGTCATCCAGCAGGGGCATGACCAGGGCGGATCCGGAATCATGGTCGCACTCACGGGTGAGCTGGATGGTTCCACCTCGGCCGACCTGCGGGAAGCCGTGGTGCTTCTCGCGGCCCAGCCCCAGATACGCGGACGCCTGCTGCTGGACCTGTCGGCCGTGACCTACTGCGACAACGCCAGCCTGTACACGCTGCTCGGCATCTGCGAGGCCCTGGACCTGGTCGGCATCTGCGTCGCCCTGACGGCGGTCAGCCCTGCCGTGGACACCTGCATCCAACGCAATGCTCTTGAGGAGCGGCTCCCTGTCGGGGCCGCCCCGGACGCCATCTCGGGTGCTGCGAACGAGGGCGCGGGCGGCACGACACCGACCCGCTCCTGATCACGACGCCGACCCGCTCCTGATACGGCAGCCCGCCGTGGGTCATGGCGTGGCGGGCCGCTGGGGGGAGCGGAGTACCAGCAGGGTGATCTCGCTGGGGGCGAAGACGCGGAACGGTGGGCCCCAGAAGCCGGTGCCGCGGCTGGTATAGAGGAGCGTGCGGGTGCCGTGGCGGCTGAGACCGGCGAGGGCGGGCTGGTCGATGCGGACGAGGTGGTGGAAGGGCCAGATCTGGCCGCCGTGCGTGTGGCCGGAGAGCTGGAGGTCGACGCCGCCCTCCGCGGCCCGGTCGATGAACTTGGGCTGGTGGGCCAGGAGCAGGACGGGCAGCTCGGGGTCGGTTCCGTCCAGGGCTCCGGCGAGGTGGGCGCGGTGGCCTGCCAGACCGGAGGACTCGGCGGTGACGTCGTCCACGCCGGCGACCACGAGGGTGTCCCCGCCGCGTTCGAGCAGCAGATGCCGGTTGCGCAGCGGCGCCCAGCCCAGCTCGTGCATCAGGTCGACCCAGCCTTGGGCCTCGCTGTAGTACTCGTGGTTTCCGGTGACGTAGACCCGCGCCCGGGTGGATTGCACGGTGCCGAGCGGAGCGGCCTGGGCGCGGCGGCGTTCGGCCGTGCCGTCGGCGATGTCGCCGGTGTGGCAGACCAGGTCGGCCTCCAGGGTGTTGACCTTCGCGCAGACCCGCGCCGACCAGCGTGCGCGGTCGAGTGGGCCGTAGTGGGTGTCGGTGATGAGGACGACCCGCGTGCCGTCCAATCCGGCTCCCAGGCGCGGGAGTTGCACGTCGAGGCGGCGGACCCGTGGCACCCTGCGGGCCTCGGCGTACCCCCAGGCGAGCAGCACGGCGGCTGTGCCGATCACCGCCCAGGTGACGATCCGGGCCCGGTCCTGACCGTCGCCCACTCCGGCCACGGCCAGGACGAGGCGAAGCAGGACGCCGAGCAGGACGGACCAGGTGAACAGGACCCAGCCGGTCCCGAGGAGGGTGTCTCCGACGATCGCCGCCCGGTCCTGCTGCCGTTTTCCGTGGCCGCGCGCCATCGTGAGCGGCATGGTGATCAGGCCGAGGACGAACAGTGCGGTGCCGCCCAGCGCCACAGGGAGCGGCCAGTGCTGGCCGGCGTGCAGGAGCACCCAGCAGGGGACGGTCCACAGCAGGACCGGGGCGATCAGGGGGATGTAGCGCATCAGGCGGCGCAGTCGGCTCTGCTCGGTCGCTCGCGCCGTACCGTCCGCGGGCCGGGTTTCGCTGGTGTCGGTCACGCTTCCCCTCCTCAAGCAGCCGGACTGCCGACTGCCGGCTGCCGACAAGTAGCCGGATTGCCGATATGCAGCCGGACGGCCGACAAGTAGCCGGACTGCCGACAAGTAGCCGGACTGTCAACGCGCGCACTTTATCCGGTCACTCTGTACGTAAGCTGGCGGGCATGAGGACGCGACCCACGTTGACCTGGGAGCCGCGCGGCGACCTGCCTCCCGCCTCGACCGATGTGTCGGCGGTCGTCGACGCTGTGCGTGCGGGAGGCGTCGTAGTGCTCAGTGGAGCGGGCCTGTCGACGGAGTCCGGTATCCCGGACTACCGCGGGGAGCGCGGAGCCTTTCGTCGCAACCACGTGCCCATGACGTTTCAGGAGTTCACCGACAGCGCTCACGCACGTCGGCGGTACTGGGCCCGCAGCCAGCTCGGCTGGCGGTCCCTGACCCGGGCCCGCCCGAACTCCGGTCACCGGGCGGTCGCGGCCCTGGCCGGAACGGGACTCGTCACGGGTGTGATCACGCAGAACGTCGACGGGCTGCAGCAGGCCGCGGGGGCGCGGGACGTCGTCGAGCTGCACGGCAGCCTCAGCCGCGTGACCTGCCTCTTCTGCGGTCATGCCACCGCGCGCTCGGAGCTCGACGCCCGGCTGCGGGCGGCCAACCCGGGGTTCGAGGCCATGGTCGAGCAGCACCGCGCGGCGCGGGTGAATCCTGACGGCGACGTGGACCTGCCCGACGAGGCAGTGCGTGAGTTCCAGGTGGTGGCGTGCGCGGCATGCGGCAAAGAGGGACTCAAGCCGGACGTCGTGTTCTTCGGTGAGAACGTGCCGCCCGAGCGCGTGGCGGCGTGCCGGAGCCTGGTCGACGGAGCGACCACGCTGCTCGTCCTTGGCTCTTCACTGACGGTGATGTCCGGGCTGCGCTTCGTGCGCCAAGCGGCGCAGGCCGGTGCCCCGGTTCTGATCGTGAACCAGGGTCCTACCCGCGGTGATCACTGGGCCGCCCGCCGCATCGACCTCCCACTGGGGAGCGCACTGAACGACGTCCTGGCGCAGGCCGGCCGCTGACTGCTCGCACACGGCACCGCGCGGCGAACGCGAGGGCGACGAGCTGGACATCCCCGGGAGGCCTCTGGCATGGTCGCCCGTCCGGTACCCCACACATCCCGAAGGGAGAGCCACGTTGACGGAAGTGAGCACACGCAGCGTCACTGAAGCGGTTGCTGCCGAGGAGCTGCGGTCCAGTACGACGACGCTGGACATTCCAAAGGGTTTCGACCTGTGGACGGCTGAGGAGATCTCGGACTGGCTCGACCAGGTCGAGGACGACCCCGGCGTCTCTGACGCCGATTTCTACGCCGCTCAGCAGGCGGTGCAGCGGGTAGTAGGCGTCGGGGACGCCTGATTCCCCGCCCATGACCGGATAGACGACGACAGCAGGGCCGCGGCGTGGCCGAGGCCCTGGGTCGTGGTCCGGCGGCCTCTGGAAGAGGCCGAGCTTCTGCGCTTAGAAGAAGCCCAGCTTCTTCGGCGAGTACGACACGAGAAGGTTCTTCGTCTGGTGGCGGTACAGGCGGTAAGCCCGTCTGACCAGCAAGGATGCCAGTGCGACAGGTTCAATATGGGGAGTTGGCCCGCGTATGGTCCGGGTCTTGGTGGGACCGACGGCACGCACAGCCTCCTATGACGAGTCGGCGGGTGCTGGGGGCGGACCCTGCGAAGCCTGGAGCGGATAACTGTGAGGCGATGATCCTGGATGTCGGTGATCGTCGCGATGGTCGGCTCGTGCTTCTTCCCGCCGGCGATGCGCAGACGTCGGGGATCGGTCGTCAGGCGGGGCGGGGATCGCCCGGGCGCTTTGTGGCCTCCGGTGGCCAGGCTGGGCGGACGGTGCGATCCGGTCCCACATGGCGCAGGTTGGCGAAGGCGTCTCATGGGGTCCAGCTGGTCCAGTTCGAAAGCGTACGCGTAGGTCTGGTCTCTCTGCTCCAGGGACGTCAACGCTGTTGGTGAGACGCGTGTGAGACGTGAGGAACGCGGCGGCTGGTGGCCCCTCTCCCTTGTTCCGCCTCCCGGGGCGCGTCATGTCCGCAGACTCGGTGCGACGCCAGCCCCTTGGGTGTGTCAGATGGGGCGACTTCAGCCCGCGTAACGCACGAGTGATCAGGGTCGGACGGCTGCCGTGGTTGACGGGCGTCCTCACGGCGTGGGGGAGTCCTCGGCGGTCTGGAGCGTGGTGTTGTGCTCGTGGATGAGCCGCAGGGCATCGTCGCGGTCGCGCCGGTCCAGGGCGTCGACGAGGTCGCGGTGCAGATGGTGCCGTTGCGCGATGTACTCGCCCAGGGGCTGGTCGCTGGTCGGCAGCACGGACAGGGTGTGGCCCTCGATCAGGTCGAGCAGATGCGTGTAGAGCGAGCTGAGCAGCGCGTTCGGGCTGATCGCGGCGATGGCGGCGTGCAGACGCCAGTTGGCGTGGACGAAGGCGACCGGGTCGGCGGCGTCCACGGCCTCTCCCATGGCGTCGATGTGGAGACGCAGCCCCGCGATGTCCGCCGGGGAGGCGTGCCAGAGGGCGTCCTCGATCATCAGGGGGTCGAGGGCGTCGCGGATGCGTACAGCGTCGGCCACGTCGTTCGCCTGCGCGTCCAGCGCGAGGACGGAGTTGCCGAGCCGGACCATGGGGGACTGCTCGGCGCTGAACAAGCCGCCGCCCGGCCCCGGTTTCACGGTGACCAGGCCGCGTGCCTGCAGGAGCCGCAGCGCTTCGTTGAAGGTGCCGACGGACACTCCGCACAGCGTTCGCAGATCCTCCTTGGTGCCCAGCCGGGAGCCGGGCGCGACGCTTTCGATGAGCTCCGCCACCTTGTCCGCGGCGCGCTCGGCCCGCCCCGACGGTGTCTGCCGGGGTGAGCCGCTGTAGCTGCCGGAAGGAGCGGCTTCCGGGGTGGGGCGCCGGACAGCACGGTCGGGGGTGGAACTCACATCGTCTCCTCGATCATCCATATTCATCATGCTCATTTTGATGAGAACCCTTGACGCTGCAGCTCGGCGGAGCGCAACATCAAGGTAATCATCATGCTGAATTGCCGCCGGGTGGGCAAGGTCGCGTCGTCTCCGACGGGTCGCCTTCCCTCTCCTGCCCGGCCGCCTCGCCCCTGTCCGGCTCCTTCCCCAGCCCCGGAGACACATCATGCGCATGGCCAACCTTTCCGGCCGTCTGGCCCTCATTGTCGACGGACGGGCCGTGGACGTCGAAGAGGCCAGTGACGGCGCCTTCGCCCCCGACCCCCAGGTTGTCTACGATCGGTGGGAGGAGTTCCGTACCTGGGCCACCACGGCCGACCTGCCCGCAGGCACGCCTTTCGAGGCGCGCGACCTGGGTTCCCCGGCCCCGGCTCCCCGGCAGACGCTGGCGATCGGACTCAACTACGGCGACCACGCAGCCGAGTCCGGATTCGCCGCGCCCGAAGGGCTGCCGCCGGTGTTCACCAAGTTCGTCACCAGCATCAGCGGACCGGTCACCGAGGTGAAACTGCCGGCGAACGGCCACACCGACTGGGAGGTCGAGCTGGTGGCCGTCATCGGCCGTCGCGCCGAGGGTGTCTCCGAGGCCGACTCCTGGGGGCACGTCGCCGGCCTCACGGTCGGGCAGGACATCTCCGAGCGTGTGCAGCAACTGGCGGGACCCGCACCGCAGTTCAGTCTGGGCAAGTCCTTTCCCGGGTTCGCGCCCATCGGGCCGTGGCTCGTCACGCCGGACGAGTTCGACGACCCCGACGACCTGGAACTGCGCTGTGCGATCAACGGCGAGGAGGTCCAGAAGGGCCGTACCCGCGACCTGATCCACTCCGTGCCCGCCCTCATCGCGCGCCTGTCCGCCGTCCTGCCCCTGCTGCCCGGCGACGTCATCTTCACCGGCACACCCGCGGGCGTCGGACTCGGCCGCGACCCCCAGCGCTTCCTGGCGCCCGGCGACGAACTCGTCAGCGCCGTGCAGGGCATCGGCGAACTGCGCCAGACCTTCGTCGCCTGACCCCCAGCGGCCCCTTCCCGGACCAGCGGACCCGCCGGACAAAGGAGTCCTCCATGGCACTGCACCGTCTGACCTCCATCACCATGGGGGTCCCCGACGTCACCACGACCGCCGCCTACTACGCCGACTTCGGTCTCACTCCGGACGGCGACGGGTGGTTCACCACCCAGGACGCCGGACGCCAGCTCCGTATCGTGCACGCGCCGACCCGCCGTCTGGTGGAAGTGCGGATCGGCGTCGACACGCCCGAGGACCTGTCCTCGGCCGGCTCCCGGCTGAAGCGGCTCGGCACCGAGAGCACTGTCGACGCCGGGACCCTTACCGCGTACGACAAAGCCACCGCGGTGCGCGCCGTCCTGGAAGTCGTACCCCGTCTGACCCAGGAACCGGTCCCGGCCACCGCCTACAACGGGCCGGGCCGCACCGACCGCACCGGCCGCCGGGCGCCCGGCATCCTGCGCACGCATCCGGTACGCCCCCGCAAGCTGGGCCACGCCGTCGTCGGCACCACCGACTTCGACGCCACGACCGCGTTCTTCCGCGACGGCCTCGGCTTCAAGGCGTCCGACTACATCAAGGACCACGGGGCGTTCCTGCGCTGCTCCACCGACCACCACAACATCCTGGTCCTGTCCGCGCCGGTCGCCTTCCTGCACCACTCGTCCTGGCAGGTCGACGACATCGACGAGGTCGGTCGCGGCGCCGCCGCGATGCTGGAGGACCACCCCGAGCGTCACGTCTGGGGCCTGGGCCGTCACCACGCGGGCTCGAACTTCTTCTGGTACCTCAAGGATCCGGCAGGCAACTTCAGCGAGTACTACTCCGACATGGACTGCGTCGTCGACGACCAACTGTGGACACCGGAGGTCCTGGAAGGCGCCAAAGGCCTGTTCAACTGGGGCCCGCCACCCCCGCCCTCGTTCCTGGCCCCCGAGGATCTCGCCGCCTTGATGACCGGAACCCACAGTGAGCCGAGGTAGAGAGCCATGAGCGGAAGTGGAGCCATGAGCGGAAGCACCCCGAAGATGCACGACATCGCGATCGTCGGCTTCGGGCCCGTGGGCCAGATGCTGGCCCTGCTCCTCGGCCGGGCCGGACACGACGTCGTAGCCCTCGAGCGCTGGCCCGACCCATACCCCCTGCCCCGCGCCGCGCACTTCGACCACGAGATCGCCCGCATCTTCCAGGCCGCGGGAGTGGGGGAGGAGATACGCGCGGTCACCGATCCGGTGCCCGATCACTACGAGTGGCGCAACGCGGCCGGTCAACCGCTGGTGCGCATCGACTGGTCCGGCAACGGACCCTCCGGCTGGCCCACCGCCAACTTCTTCAGCCAGCCAGAGCTGGAAGCCGTCCTCGCCGAGGCCGCCGAGAGTTTGGCCTCGGTCACCGTGCGGCGCGGTTGTGAGGTCACGGGCCTGCAACCCCGCGATGGATACGTGCAGTTGAGCACGAGCGGCGGCACGCGCGACGGCGACGGCCGCGGTGAGGTCCATGCCCGTTACGTCATCGGTGCCGATGGAGCCAACAGCTTCGTCCGCTCGGCCATGGACACCTCCGTCACCGACCTCGGCTTCTTCTACGACTGGCTGATCGTCGACACACAACCGCACGAGCAGGCCCAATGGTCCCCGATGAACTGGCAGCTGTGCGATCCGCGGCGGCCCACCACGATCGTCTCCGGCGGTCCGGGGCGGCGCCGTTGGGAGTTCCTCCGGCTGCCGCACGAGGACATCGAGGACCTCAAGACCCCGGAGGCAGCCTGGAGACTTCTCGAACCCTGGGGGCGTACACCGGAGAACACCACCCTCGCACGGCACACGGTCTACACCTTCCAGGCCCGCTGGGTGGACCGGTGGCGCGAGGGCAGGCTGATCCTGGCCGGCGACGCCGCCCACCAGATGCCACCGTTCGCCGGACAGGGCATGTGCTCCGGAATCCGCGATGCCATCAACCTGGCCTGGAAGCTGGACCTGGTCCTCGACGGGCGCGCGGAGCCCGACCTGCTTGACACCTACACCTCCGA
The DNA here is from genome assembly GCF_040730185.1 of Streptomyces sp. Je 1-332. Lineage (NCBI taxonomy): Bacteria > Bacillati > Actinomycetota > Actinomycetes > Kitasatosporales > Streptomycetaceae > Streptomyces > Streptomyces sp. Je 1-332. Next base: position 541,081 of record NZ_CP160402.1, on the reverse strand, counting down.
GCGCAGCGAACACGTCCAGCACGCCATCGGTATGTCCATGGCTCTCGGTCAGGTCATCTGCGTCCTCGACGACGAGGACGCAGCCGCCCGCGACGCCCGGATGATCGCCGCCGGCGCCGACCCGCAGCATGCGCTGCCTCCCACTCCACCGCCCGTCCTTGGCGACGGCATCCTCGCGCGGGCGTCCGACGGCAGCCGCGCCGCGAACGTCGGCCACCTCACGCCGCAGTACGAGGTCACGCACCGGGGGCGCACCGCCCTGCTCGATGACCTCACCGGCGGCGGCTTCACGATCCTGACCGACGGGACAGGCCCGTCGGCCGCCCTCGACGCCACGGATCGCGCCTTCCTCACCGACATCGGTGCGACCCTGGTGCCGCTCTACGAGGACGACCCGCCACCCGAGGGCTACCTCGACGCGCCCGACGGCTACCTGCCTCACATGCGCGAGCACGGACATGCCGCCGCCGTCATCCGGCCGGACTTCTATCTGTTCGGCGCCACCACGGACGCGCCTGGTCTGCGCGAACTCGTCGGCCAGTTGCGCGAGCAGTTGCGGCATCCCGCCACCGCGGCCGACCGCGCACCGGCGCCCGGAACGCTTACGGCCGCGGCCGAGCGGTAGGTCCGCGGCCCGGCCGCCGGGCCAGTACCGGTTCCTGTCGACGTTCGACGGGCCAACTCCCGCGGCTCACCCCTTGTTTACGAGCCCTTTGACCACGGCGCACGGACCACCGCACGGTCCATGCGCCGTCGTGCTCCGGCACCACAAGCCGGGGCACTGCCAAGCGTCCGGGCCCTGCCGTGGCCGCCACTGCCGCGGCACGGCCCGGACGCGTCTCACGGCGACGTTCGCAAGAGCCGATCCCACGCAACTTTTCGTAACACGCGCAGAACCCCACTGACGAAGACCTCCGAAGGACGTGCATGGACAAGACATCCCCCTCCGCGGCGGCGGCAGTGGCCGACATAGGCGACGGCGCATCCCTGGCCGTCGGCGGCTTCGGCCTGTGCGGCATCCCGAGCACCCTCATCGAGGCCCTCCACACGCAGGGCGCGGGCGGACTGCGTGTGGTTGGCAACAACTGCGGAACCGATGAGCACGGTCTCGGCATCCTGCTCGGCGGCGGACGCATCGCCCGCGTCACCGCTTCCTACGTAGGAGAGAACAAGGAGTTCGCCCGCCAATACCTCGCGGGCGAACTCGAAGTCGAACTCACCCCCCAGGGCACCCTCGCCGAACGCCTGCGCGCCGGAGGCTGCGGCATCCCCGGCTTCTACACTCCCGCGGGCGTGGGCACCCCGCTCGCCGACGGAGGTGTCCCCTGGCGCCACCACTCCGACGGCAGTGTCGCCATCGCCTCACCGGCCAAGGAGACCCGCACCTTCGGCGACCGCGACTTTGTCCTGGAGGAAGCCATCACCTGCGACTACGCCCTGGTCCGTGCGTCACGCGGAGACCGACACGGCAACCTCGTCTTCGACAAGTCGGCCCGCAACTTCAACCCCCTGGCAGCGATGGCGGGCCGCGTGACCATCGCTGAAGTCGAGGAACTCGTCGACCCGGGCGCCCTCAGCCCGGACGAGGTCCACCTGCCGGGCGTGTTCGTCCAGCGCGTTGTGGCCCTCACACCCCGGCAGGCCGCCGACAAGCAGATCGAACGGCGTACGACTTCCGCGCCGACGGCACGAGGAACGGTGCACGCCTGATGCCCTGGACCAGAAACGAGATGGCAGCGCGTGCGGCGGCCGAACTCAACGACGGCGACTACGTCAACCTGGGCATCGGCCTGCCCACCCTCATCCCCGGCTTCGTACCCGAGGGCGTGCACGTGGTCCTCCAGTCGGAGAACGGCATCCTGGGCACCGGCCCTTACCCGTCCGAGGACGCCGTGGACCCGGATCTGATCAACGCGGGCAAGGAGACGGTCACGGTCCTGCCCGGCGCCGCCTTCTTCGACTCGGCGCTGTCCTTCGGCATGATCCGCGGCGGCCACATCGACACCGCCGTCCTGGGTGCCATGCAGGTCTCGGCCCGCGGAGACCTCGCCAACTGGATGATCCCCGGCAAGATGGTCAAGGGGATGGGCGGCGCGATGGACCTGGTGCACGGCGCGCGCCGCGTCATCGTCCTCATGGAACACACCGCGAAGGACGGCACCCCGAAGATCGTCCCGGAGTGCACCTTGCCCCTGACGGGCCGCGCGTGCGTCCACCGCATCATCACCGACCTCGCGGTACTCGACATCACCGAGGCAGGCCTGGTCCTGACGGAGACGGCTCCTGGTGTCACCCCGCAGGACGTCCTCGCTGCGACTGCCGCGCCGGTGCGGGTCAACCTGGAGTGTGCCGTCGGCGTGAGCTGAGTATCCGGAGGATTCGTGCCCCGCCCCGGCCCCGAGGCTGTTCTGCCTCGCGGTCGGGGCGGCAGTGCGTTGGTCCTGGTCTTCGTGGTTCCTCAAGGGGAAGACAGCACGTGTGTGGCTTCGCCGGCGAGGCGTTCGTAGGCGTCGCGTACTGCGGGGACCAAGGCCTCGGATGCCTTCGCGTCGGCCTGTTCCAGGCGGAGTCGCAGGATGTTCCCGCTGCGCCGGTCCTCGGGGACGTGTTCGCCGCGGGCCGTGATGAGCGCGTGGAAGTGCGGGTGGTTCTCCCCGAAGACGAGCAGGTACGTCGCAGGGGCGCCGGTTGCCTCGGTGACGGCCGCCACCAAGTCCCGTGCACGGCGGGCAAACGAGGCCAGTTCAGCGTCGTCGAGTCCCGTGATGCGCTCAGCGTGTCGACGTACCCGCAGGACGAACCAGCCGGGCACGTCATAGCCGGGCACCATCTCGCCCGACCACAGGGGGTCGCGGAAGACGACGGCGGTGGTGTCCTGGCTCTGCTCCAGGCCGCACATGAAGCAGTCGGCCTGGTGGCGGGGCGAGTTCGGTTTGCTCAGTGAAGGCGTGTCGTTCAACGGGTTCCTTCGGACGGTGGGCATGGGCGGATGGCCGGGCGGATGACGGTGCGAGGCAACCGGCAGTTGCGTCGGTTGGCGCGCGTCGGCTGGTGGCGCGCCGACGGGGTGCCGGCCTCGCCCCCGGCACCCCTGTAGGGCCTGACCCAGCTCCCGCGCTCAAACGGCCCCGGTGAGGACCAGCATCGGGTCGGGCAGCTTGCTCTTGAGGGCCCAGGAGCGGTGGACCAGTTCCTCGACGGTGGCGCCCGAGCGGCGGGCGGAGAGCATGGCCTCGGGGTCGAAGGCGGGGCCGACGGCGTCGGCGCTGTACTCCGGTCCGTTCATGTAGCCGGTCGCCTCGTCCGGGTCGGCGAAGTTGTCGATCTGCATCTCGACGAAGCTGCCGTCCGGGTCCTGGTAGTACATGGACGTGGTGACGCCGTGGGCGATGCACACGGCGGGAGTGACGTCCTTGTCGCGCAGCAGCTCGTAGCGGGTGAGGAGGTCGTCGAGGTGTTCGAAGGTGTACGCGACGTGGTGCGCCGCGGCCGTCGTGGGCGTCTTGCGCTCCAGGGGAACCGGCGGGGTGAGCAGCGCGACGCGGTGGTGTTCCTCGTCGTAGGTGATGAAGCACAGGTTTTCGTTCTGGAACACCACGTGTCCGTCGAGAACGGCGCAGTACCAGTCCCGCATCGCGGTGGGGTTGCTGGTCTGGAAGACGACGTGGGCGAACTTCGGTGTGGCGGTCATTCGATCCTCCTCGATCGAATCTGCGGGCGCCCACCGGTGGTGGGTGGTGCGCCCGCACTCTCAGTATGTGTCGCTCGGTGCGGGAGTGCGGGAGTGGTGACGTGTCAGGTGGCCGCGGTGAAGCGCTGGCGCAGTTCGCCGATGCCCTCGATCGTGCTGATCAGTTCGTCGCCGGGGGCGAGCCACCGCTGTGGGTCACGGCCCAGGCCGACACCGGCCGGGGTTCCGGTGAAGACCACGTCGCCGGGCAGCAGGGGAAGTACCGAGGACAGGCGGGCGATCAGCTCGGGCACGGAGAAGATCAGGTCGCTGGTGCGGCTCTTCTGGACCTCCTCGCCGTTCACGGTGCAGCGCAGTCCCAGGTCGTCGGGGTCGTCGAACTCGTCGGGGGTGACCAGGCAGGGGCCGATGGGTGCGAAGCCCGGGAACGACTTGCCGAGACTGAACTGGGGTGCGGGGCCGTCGAGTTGGGTGATGCGCTCGGACAGGTCCTGGCCCACGGTGAGCCCGGCGACGTGATCCCAGGCCGCCTCGGAGGTGACGTGGTGGGCGCGGGAGCCGATGACGGCGACCAGTTCGATCTCCCAGTCGGTGTGACCGCCGGGCGGGAGGGTGACCTGGGTGACGGGTCCGGTGATGCTGGTGGCGAACTTGGTGAAGACCGGCGGCATGTTCTCGGGCAGTGCGAATCCCGACTCGGCGGCGTGATCGCGGTAGTTGAGACCGGCGGCGATGACCTGGCGCGGGGCGGGTGCGGGGGCGTCGAGGTGGCCGGGGTCGAAGTCGGCTCCTTCGGGCAGGCGGGCCTGCGCCGCCCACTCGCGGAACTCCTCCCATCGCTCGTAGACGGCCTGCGGGTCCGCGGTGAAGCGGCCGTCACTGGCCTCCTCGACGTCGACGGCTCGGCCGTCGACGACGAGGACCAGGCGGCCGGAGAGGTTGGCGATGCGCACGGAGTGGCTCCTGTGTTTCTGGTGGACGGGGCTATCGGCTGGTCGGACGCACACCGGCCGCCGACTCGCGTAACTGCTGGTCAGTCACCTGTAGGCGGCTCCAATCAGCGTGTTGTCGACGGGGAGCCCCGCTTCGCCGCGCCTACGCGAGACGTGGGCCTCTGGACGAGAGGAAGGCCCAGCGGCTCGCCCTCGCGACGGCTGCGGCGCTGATCACACAGTAAGACGCTATATGTGATAACAGCAAGCAGTCCGGCGGACCAATTCCTCGATCGCATGGCCGACCGGGCTCAGCGCCCGGCGGTGCGACGCAACAGCGGGGCGAGCCGATACGGGACCAGTTGGCGCATGACCAGAGCCGTACTGGTGCGTTCCACTCCGGGGATGTCGAGGATGTGGCCGGCCACGGCATAGAGATTCTCGGCGTCGGTCGCGGCCACATGCACCAGCAGGTCGGTGTCACCGGTCAGCCCGTGCACCTGCAGGACCTCGGGAATCGCGGCCAGCGCGTTCGCGACCTCGTCCAGCCGGCGTTGGGCGACCTGAGTGGTGACGAAGGCGGTGAGCGGATAGCCGAGGGATGCCGGATCGATGCGCCGCTCGAAGGACTTCACGGCGCCGCTGCGGTCGAGTGCCGCAAGACGTGCCTGGACGGTGTTGCGGCTCAACCCACTCGCTTCGGCGAGCGCCACCGCGGTGGCACGAGGATGAGCGGCGAGGGCCAGAAGCAGCCGCGCATCGGTGGGGTCGATCCGTTCGGGGTTGGGCACAGTGCGCACCTTCCGGGGCTGAGAGGGCTGGTGGTTGTGCATTCTGCGCAAATTGCTCGCAGGTTCTTGTGCAGCATCCTGGCCCGGTGGTCTCCTCGTCCGCAACGATCCCGCCCCTGGCAGCACGCCGCCGACCGAGCCCCGGTCGTCAGCCGGCCTGACGTGCGCCGGGGCACACCCGGTGCGCTCTTCACGCCGCCGTGGTACGTCCCATGTCACAGTCGGTCGCACGTCTGCGTGCCGGGTGTGCCGAGCGCGAGGAGACCGTTCCGCCATGACCACCGCACCATCCGACTCCCCGCGGACTCCCGCACCAGCCACCTCCCCGCGGACCACCGCGCCCACCACCTCCCCGCAGACCCCGGCGTTTCCACGGTCCACGGCGGCAGCCCTCGACGTACTGCACGAGATCGAGGACCGTGTCCTGTGGCTGTCCAGCTCGATCGTGCATCACGCCAACCGGGTGCGCCCCAACCCCTCGGGGCTCAAGGTCGGCGGGCACCAGGCCTCGTGCGCCTCCATGGTGTCGATCATGACCGCCTTGTGGTTCCGCCATTTGCGCCCCGAGGACAGGGTTTCGGTCAAGCCGCACGCCTCGCCCGTCCTGCACGCGATCAATCACCTGCTCGGCGAGCTGGACGCCTCGTACCTGCCCACCCTGCGGGCCTTCGGGGGCCTGCAGAGTTATCCCAGCCGCTCCAAGGACCCCGATCCGGTCGACTACTCGACCGGATCGGTGGGCATCGGGGTGACGGCGACGATCTGGGGCGCCCTGGCCCGCCGCTACGCCGGGAAGAGCGACCGAGGTGGCTTCACCGGTCGGCAGTACGCGCTGGTGGGGGACGCGGAGCTGGACGAAGGCGCGGTGTGGGAGGCGGTCCTGGACCCGCAGGTCGCAGACCTCGGTGAGCTGGTGTGGATCGTCGACCTGAACCGCCAGTCCCTGGACCGCGTCGTGCCGAACATCGCAGCGGGCCGCCTGCACGGCATGTTCGCGGCCGCCGGCTGGCAGGTGCTGACGCTCAAGTACGGCACCCTCCTGGAGAAGTTGATGGCCCGCCCCGGAGGTCACGCCCTGCGGGCCCGCATCGACGCCATGTCCAATCCCGAGTACCAGCGCCTGCTGCGGTGCTCGGCCGGTGAGTTGAGAGAAAGGCTGCCGGGGGCCGGACCCGAGGCCGCGGCCGTTTCGGACCTGCTCGCCGAGACGGACGACACCACTCTGATGGAGGCGGTCCGCAATCTCGGCGGTCATGATCTGGCCGCCCTCGACACCGCGCTGTCCGCGGTGGAGGACCACCGGCCCACGGTGATTTTCGCGTACACCGTCAAGGGGTACGGCCTGCCCACCCAGGGACACCCGCAGAACCACTCCTCCCTGCTGACGGAGCAGCAGATGGCTGAACTCGCGGTTGAAGTGGGGGCCGACCCGGACAATCCCTGGGAGAGCTTCGCCGCCGACTCTGCGGCGGCTCGCCTGTGCGAGGAGACCGCAACGCGGTTGCGTCGCGAAGCCGTTCCCGCGGTGCAGCCTCCCGTGGTGCCGAGCGACATCGGCCGTACGCCGACGGGTGTGGCGACGACCCAGGCGGCCCTGGGCCGGGTGCTGCTCGACCTGACCCGGACCGCGCCCGAGGCGGCGCGGCGGGTGGTGACGGTCAGTCCGGACGTCAGTTCGTCCACCAACCTGGGCGGCTGGGTCAACAAGGTCGGCGTCTGGTCGCCGACCGAGCGCGTGGACTGGTTCGCCGACGACGCCGAGACCATCTTGCACTGGAGGGAGCGGCCGACCGGTCAGCACGTCGAACTGGGCATCGCCGAGACCAACTTGGTCGGGCTGCTGGGGGAGCTCGGGGCCACCTGGAGTCGCTGGGGTGAACCCCTGCTGCCCATCGGCGTGTTGTACGACCCCTTCGTTCAACGTGCCCTGGAACCATGGTCCTTCGGTATCTACGCCGGTGGGCAGTCGATCCTGGTGGGGACCCCTTCCGGTGTCACCCTCGCGCCCGAGGGCGGCGCCCACCAGTCCATCACGACCCCTTCTCTCGGCATCGAGCAACCGGGATGCACCACTTGGGAGCCGGCGTTCGCCCTGGACACCGAGTGGACGCTGTTGTCCGCCCTGTCCCGCCTCGGCAGGCCCGACGGCGGCTCCGCCTATCTGCGTCTTTCGACCCGGCCTGTCGACCAGACCCTCGCCGATGTCCCCACCGACCCCGCGGCCCGGGAGCGGCGCCGCCGCCAAGTGGTCGCCGGCGCCTACCCGTTGCGGCGGCAGGAGGGCGCCCGGGTCACCATCGCCGCCATGGGAGCTGTGGTGACCGAGGCCCTGACCGCTGCGGACCGCCTCCAGCGCCTGGGGGTCCCGGCCGACGTCGTGTGCGTGACGAGTCCCGGACTCCTCTACAAGGCCCTTGATGCCCGCGCCGGGCACGGCGAGGCCGCCGACTGGATCCTGGACCAGGCCTTCCCCGCGGAACGCGCCACCCCGATGGTGACCGTCCTGGACGGCCACCCGCACACCCTCGCCTTCCTGGCCACCATCCATCACGTCCCGGTCCGCAGGCTCGGCGTGACCCGCTTCGGCCAGTCGGGCTCCCTGGACGAGGTCTACCGCTACCACCAGATCGACACCGACAGCATCATCCGCGCCGCACTGGATGTCACCGGGTGAACTGCCGGACAGGCGCGACGAATTGATGATGGCCCCGTGCAGGCGCGGCGCACGGGGCCATCATCGAGCTTGCCGACCGGGTGCGCCGTCCGGCGCCGGAAGGCCGTCGTGGCCTCCGGTCAGGTCTGTCGTCTCCCGGCCGGGAGACGAGTTGACCGCGAGGGTCCGAGAACCGCTCAGACGGCAGGGGGGTACTCGATGCCGCCGACCCAAACGCGCTGGATCTTACGGGTGTTGGTGATGTCGGCGAGCGGGTCGCCGCCTATGAGGAGGAGGTCGGCGCGGTACCCGGGGCGGATGACGCCGCGGTCGCGCAGCCCGAAGGACTGGGCGGGCAGGCTGGTCGCGGCGTTCAGCGCTTCACGGGTGGTGAGTCCCGCGTGGATCAGCCGCTCCAACTCGTGGTGCAGGCTGATGCCGAACGGCGGCTGCACCGGTATGCCCGGCGTGTGGTTGGCGTCCGTGCCCGCAAGGATTCGCGCACCGGCCCGACGCAGGGCGGCGACGCTGCCCTCGGCGGCCGCGTAGTCCATGCCCGGTATCCCGAGGTCGGCGAAGCCTTGCATCATGGTCAGGGTGGGTACGGCGACGGTGCCGTCGGAGGCGTAGCGTGCCGCGACCGTGGCCGGCAGCGCGCTGTCGAGGGGGACGTGATGAATCATGTCGACGCCCGCGGTCAGCGCCCGCTCCGCCGTGGCGGCGGTGGTCGCGTGGGCCATGACGAGCTTGCCGGATGAGTGGGCCGCCGTCGTCAGGGCGGTGATGGTTTCCTGTGTCAGGCCCGACTCATCGACGATGATCTTGATGAAGTCCGACCCTTCGGCGATCCGGGCCCGCACGAACTGAGCCGCCTGCTCCGGTCCGGTGAGGACCGCGTCCGCCGGGAAGGTCGGCAGCTGACTCTGGGGGCTGCCGGGCGCGACGGCCGGTGTGCCGGCGCTGCGGATGTCCGTCAGGCCGGGCCGTCGGCGCAGCGAGTCGACGACCGAGGGCGGGAAACAGGCCATGTCCAGGCCGGTCGTGACGCCGTGGCCGGCCAGTTGCTGGAGGGTGCTCACGTCCTGGAGGTGGATGTGGGCATCGATCAGGCCGGGCAGCAGGGTCGCGCCGCCGCCGTCGATTCTGCGTGCGCCGAAAGCGCTGACGCCGATGCGTCCGTTCTCGATGACCACGGTGCGTGGGGCGGTCAGCTCACGGCCGTCGTATACCCGCACATTGGTCAACGCGACGTTGCCGCCGAAGCCGGCGGCGCGCTCCTGGGCGTGAGCTTTGCCTTCCTGGGCGTCAGCTGTGCCGGGCACCGCCAGCGCCTGCACACCTGCGACGGCGATTCCTGCTCCGGCGGCCGTCTTGAAGAAGTCACGTCGATTCCTGTCGCTGATGCACATGGTGGTGCCTTTCTGGCAGACGAGTGGGGAGGGGGAGGGGTTGGGTTCGGGCCGAAAGTAGCCGCTATATGTGATAACAGCAACCCTCCGGAGAACCTTCAGTGGCCATCCATCACCTGATGGGGTCGAGGATCGCCGGTCAGGGTGCCGAAAGTACGTCCGTCGTCCGCAGGGGCCCAAGTGCGGTGGCTACCCGGGTGAGTTCGTCGAGCATCGCCTTCGCCGAGGAGGTCATGATCTCGTTCGGGGTGAACCGGCCGTCGTCGATGAACTCCTGGACGAAGGGAATGGAGACCGCTTCGAAGACAGGGGTCATCTTCAGCGTCGTGACCACCTGCTTGATCATCTGTGCGGCACGCGTGCCCGCCGAGACGCCCCCGTAGCTGACCAGGCCGACGGGCTTGTACTTCCACTCGTCGTGCAGGTAGTCGATGGCGTTCTTGAGTTCGGCGTTGTAGCCGTAGTTGTACTCCGGCATGACGAACACGAAGGCGTCCGCCTCGCTCACCTTGGCGCTCCAGTCGCGGGTGTGCTGGTGGGTGTACCGGCCGAGGCGCGGATGCAGCGGTTCGTTCATGAACGGCAGGTCGAGCTCCGCCAGGTCGACGACTTCCACCTCCGGAAAGCCACCGTGTTCCACCGCGTGTGCCTCGATCCAACTTGCGATGGCCGGACCCACGCGGCCGGGACGCGTGCTCGCCACGATGACCTCGAGCTTCGGTGCCACGCTTCTCGGTCCCGATACCGACGTCGATGCCACTGTCACTCCTCTTGTGCGAAATTCAGCATGATGATTACGGTGATAGTGCGGCCATGCGAGGTGGAGCGTCAAGAGGGACAGCGACGCCCAGCGATGCGTCTCCACGGCAGAGCCCTGCGGCCTGAGTGAGCCCATGCCTTGCACCCCTCCATCGGCAGCGCCGTGTCCTCTCCACCCATGCGGTTCCTCATGAGGAGTACGAACATGACCTCCACCCCTGCCAAGTCCGGGACCGGGCCGCGCCCCGGCCCCGCGGTGGCCCTCGGGCTCGTCATCCTGTGCATCGAGGGGTACGACCTCTTCATCCTGGGTGCGGTCGGCCCCTCCCTCCTCGCCCATCCCGACTGGGACGTCACCAAGTCGACGCTGGGGCTGCTCGGCAGTCTCACCGCACTGGGGATGCCGTTGGGTTCCATCGCCGCCGGCTGGGCCGGTGACCTGTACGGCCGCCGCCTCCCCATGGTGGTCAGTCTGGTGTGGCTGTCCCTGAGCATGCTCCTGAGCGCCGTGGCCGGTGACCTCACGCTGTTCGCGGCGACACGCTTCCTCACCGGCATGGGCATAGGTGCCCTGATCCCCCTCGTCACCGCGTACGTCAGTGAAGCGGCGACGCCCGCCCGCCACGCACTCCAAGTGGGCACCGCCACCACCGGGTTGGCCATAGGCGGCATCATCACCGGTGTCATCGGCCGGACCCTCCTGCCGGAAGGGGACTTCCGCACGCTCTTCCTCTTCGGCGTCATTCCCCTCGTGCTGGTCCCCGTGGTGTGGCGCCTGGTCCCCGCCGTGGTGCGGGACCACGCGGCACGCAACCCCTCCGAGCCGAGCCGCCCCCTCGCCGAGCCCGAGCCCGATGCCTCCGCCAACCGACTCGGTCAACTGCTCACCCCGCAGTACCGCAGGGCGACCCTGCTGTTCTGGGCGGCCACGTTCGCCGGACTCGTCATCGTCTACGGGGCCAGCACCTGGCTGCCCACGCTGATGGTCGACTCGGGGTACGACCTGAGTTCGTCGCTCGAGTTCTCCATCGCCTTCAACGCCGGGGCCGTCATCGGCACCATAGGGGCCGCCCTGATCGCCGACCGAGGGCTCCTCAAGGTCGCCACGATGGTCAGTTTCCTGCTCGCGGCCGCGGCCATGATCACCCTCAGCACACCGCAGCCGCGGCCCCTGCTCCTCGTGGCCTCCGCCGTCGCCGGGTTCGGGGCCCTCGGCACCCAGGCGCTTGTCAACATCTACGTGGCGCATGCGCACCCGGCGCGCCTGCGCGGCACCGCGCTCGGCTTCAGCCTCGGCGTGGGGCGCATCGGCGCGATCGTCGGCCCCAGCTATCTGGCCGCCGTCACGGTGCTGATCAGCTCGTCCAAGGCGGGCTTCTACGCCTTCGTGGTCCCCGCGTTCCTGGGCGCGGCCCTGATCGGAAGCCTCAGGACGGTCCGGCGTCCGTCCACCACCGCCGCGCAGGCCGGCACACCCTCCGAAGCGCCCCTCGCTCCCTAGTCGGCGGGTGCGTCGTCCTCGTAAGAACATCGGGCGGTGTCCGCGACCACCTCAAAGGGTTGCGGACACCGCCCGATGGCCTCGGCGTTCAGGAGAGGGCCGAGATGGCGATCTTCTCGTTGCGGGCGAGGTGCTGCTCGACGGCGGCGGCGACGGTGTCGGCGTCGCGGGTGCGGAAGGCGGCCAGGAGGTCGGCGTGCGCCTTGCCCCGCCGCTCGTGTTCGGCGGGATCGGGGTCGAGCTGGCCGAAGCCGATGCGGATGTAGCGTTCGGCCGCGCGCCAGAGCGTCGTGAGGACTCGGATGTCCCAGACGGTGGCGGCAGGCGCCAACAGGGCCAGGTGGAAGGCGTGATGGTCGTCGTAGATGTCGGCCATGCCGTGATCCCTGGCGCCGAAGTCGGCGGCCTGCGCGTCCAGCCGGTCCAGCTCCTCGTCCGTCAGGAGGCCGCACGAGCGTCGCGCGATCTCCGGCTCCAAGGCGCGCCGCAGGCGGTAAATGCCGTGCAGGTCATCGAGGTTGAGCGGGGCGATGATCGCGCTGCGGCCCGGCCGCATGACGACGAGACCCTCGCTCTCCAGACTGCGCAGGGCCTCGCGGATGGGAATGAAGCTGATGTCGAGCATGCCGGCGAGCTCGCGCAGTGAGTACTCCCCGCCGGGAGCCAGGGAGCCGGCCAGGATCGCTCGGCGCAGCTCCTCGGTGGCCTGCTCGACCACGGACCGTGACGTGATGGGCTGGAGGGCCCCTCGGGGTGTCGCCACGGTGTATACCTCGCTTCGGCCGTCCGGCAGTCGATATCAACTATAGCGACGCGTCCGCCCGCGCCCCGCACCGAGTTCAGCACGGTGCGGGGCGCGGTGGTGCCTGCGGGGGAGTCTCGAAATGGCGTACGCGGTGGGTTACAGGTGCAGGATGCGTTCGGCGTTGCGGTGGGCGATCTGCCTGCGGTGCGTGTTCGGCACGTGGGCGTTGCGCAGGAACTCGACGGCCTGTGCGCTCTTCTCGAAGGGATAGTCGATGGCGAAGAGGACGTTGTCGATGCCCACGGCCTTGATGGCGGCCTGCAGCATGTTGTCGTCCATCACGCCCGAGGTGGTGATGGCGATGTTGTCGGAGAGGTACTCGGAGGGTTTGCGCTTCAGCGCCACGCGCGTGGTGATGTTCTCGATCTGGACGTCGAGGCGGGACATGTGGAAGGGCAGGAACTCACCCATGTGTCCCACGATGAGCCTGGCGCCGGGGAAGTCGTCGAAGACTCCGCCGAGGATGACGCGCAGGGCGTGCCCGCCCGTCTCGGCCGCCCATGTGTACAGGGGGCCGTTGAGCTCCGGACGGCCCTGCGGCAAACCCCATTCACCGGCGGCCGCGGGAGTCGGATGCAGGTACAGAGCGGCGCCGAGTTCCTCGAGCGCGGCCCACACCTCCCGGAACTGCGGCTCGTCCAAATAGTGGCCGCAGGTGTGGCCGTTGACCAGGAACCCCGCCATCCCGAGGTCGTTCATGGCGCGTCGGGCTTCCCGTACGGCTGCCGTGGGGTTCTGGAGGGGCAGGGCGGCGAGGCCACCGAAGCGGGTGGGGTGCGCGGCGATGATGCCGGCCAGCGTGTCGTTGGCGTGCTGCGCGTCCCGCACGGCGATGGCCGCGTCCGGCTGCATCTGCACACCGGGTGGCGTGAGGGAGAGCACCTGCATGGTGACGCCGTTCTCGTCCATGTCGGCGAGGCGGTACTCGGTGACGTCCGGAAGCCGCTTCATCCACTGCGCGATGACTTCGGGCTTGAAGGGGATCGCGCCGTTCAGTGCTGTGCCCTGGGTGATGAGCCCGGGCAGCATGATGGCTTCCTCGATGGCGATGATCTTCATTCGGTTTCCTGGTGTGGGCTTGCCGTCATGAGCCTGGGCGACGCCGGGTCCGAGGAGAGCCGATGCGCCGCCGAGCGCGACGCCCGCACCTGCCGCGGTGTTCAGGACCTGACGTCTCGTCCATTCATGAGCGCTCATATGTGCTGCTTCCTTCGGTGGAGAGGGGCTCTTACGGAGGGGCCTGTCGGGCGGTGGGCAGGTCCGCCCCGGCCGCGAGGCAGAAGCCTCGGACAGGGTGCGGCCGGGGCGGGGTCAGGGGCGGCGAGCAGGCGCTGGATCGCGGGGATGTGTCACCCGCGTCGGTCGGCTCGGACGGCGGAATTCGTTCGAGCCGCCCGGCGACGTTCAGGAGTGTTGCGGTGTTGCCGCTTGGTTCTGGCGGCCGGTGAGTGTGTCGACCAGTGCGAACACATCCCGGGGGGCTTTGTCGCCCAGCCAGCTGACCACTTGGTCGGGGCGGATCAGGAGGAGGCGGGCGCCCAGTAGAGCGGCGTAGTCGCGATGTGCTGTCTCCGGCAGGTTCACCACGGTGAGCGGGACACCTCGGACATGGGCGGCCGCCACGATGGCCGCCTCCGACGTGCCGTGTCCAAGGGTGATGAGCGTGTAGTGGTCCGCGAGCAGGTCGTACAGGGACCGCCCGTCCGCAAGGAACACATGGGGCAGGAGCGCGCCCGCCCTTGTGTTCCCCGGCCCCTCTTGTTCCGTGGGGAGGGTGGGTGATGCCGGAGGAAGGATCGGTGATGCGGCGATACGGAGGCCGAGGACCAGGTCCAGCGAGTGGAACTCCGCCTTCTTGGTCTCCTGGATACGCGCCCCCGCGGCCTGACGAGCCTCCGTACCCGCTTGGTCGGCCGCGTCGAGGTTGTCCGCGAAGAGCTCGGTGGAGAGTACGCGCATGTTGGCGGTCGCCTCGCGGATGACACGTTCCTGTACGGGGCGGCGCTCGCTCGCATAGCTGTCGAGTACGTCCTGCCCGCCCCAGCCGGCCAGGACAGCCGAGACTTTCCAGCCCAGGTCGACCGCGTCTCCGATGCCGGTGTTGAGCCCATGGCCGCCGAACGGCGGATTGAGATGTGCCGCGTCCCCGGCGAGGAACACCCTGCCGTGGCGCATGCGATCGACGATCTGCATACGGGCGGTCCACGGGTCGGTGGAGAGCACCTCGGCCTGTACGGGCTCGCCCGCCACCCCCTCGATGATGCGCTGGGCCTCGCGCTCCCCGGTCTCCCGGTCGACGCCGAAGGCGATCGCCCACCAGGTGTTCGTCCGGTCAAGAGGTCCGACGAGCGCCGGAGTGGACGCATTGACGATCCAGTACTGGACGGCCGGTCCGTGCCGTACGTGCTTCCAGAGGTCGGTGCTCTCGAAGACCATGCCGAAGTTCGGGCGCAGGGCCTCCCCTCCCACATAGCGCGAGCCGATCTGTTCGCGTACGACACTGCGCGGGCCGTCGCACCCGATCACGTAGTCCGCGGTGACGACGCTCCGCTCCCCGCGGTCGTCCTCGACGGTCACGTACGCCAGTTCGTCGTCCTGGCTCACGGCGACCACCCGCGCACCCAAGGCGATTCGGCAGGCGTCGAGTTCGTCGACGGCCTCACGCAGCACCTCCTCCAGGACGTACTGCGGGGCTTGTTGGCCCGTTTCGGGAAAGCGGTCGCCTTCCGGGTTGAGCCCCAGAACCCCGGTGAAACGCGACAGCTCCTGGCCGCTCAGAGAGGTGCAGAACACGACATCCTGCGACCAGGACGTGGCCAGCGGGGCGCGGTCCCGGAGCCGGTCCGCCAGGCCCCAGCGGCGCAGATGCCCCATCGTGCGTACGTTGAGCGTCTTGCAGCGGGGACGGGCCCTGGAGGCGGTGGGGCGCGGCTCCACGACGAGGCACTCGACACCGCGTCGCCCCAGCTCCACGGCGGCCGACAGGCCGACCGGGCCGCCACCGGCGACCAGGACTCTTACCCTTCGCGGCAGGCGCTGCTCTTCGGTGGAGGGCATCAGTTCTCGTTCCCGGTCCTCTGCCGCGCCGCGGCCCAGACCGCACACTCCTCGGCGAACGCGAGTTGCCGCAGGTGGAGCGCGAAGCCCAATACGTGGTGGTCGATGCAGTGGCCCGTTCCGCGCGCGACGGCCGCGTCGACGAAGGGGGCCGCCGTGAACTGTGCGGCGAACCGCGCGACGTTCTCCGGGCTGCTGTCCCACAGGGCGTCGAACTCGGCGAGCGCGTTGTGCACGGGGACGCGGACTTGCGGGGCGACGGTGGGCAGATGCCGCTTGGGCCATTGCGGCGCCTGGACCAACTCCCGTACGGGAACGGGCGCGTAAGAGTCCTGCGCTTCGCGCAGGCCTTCGTCGCGGTAGGTGTGTGCGGGGCCGAACATCACCTTGTCGCGCTCTTCGTGAGGCAGGTCCACGGTCTCGTCCGGAGGAAGGGATCCGAGGGCTTCGGCCGCCCCGCCGCTCGGGATGACGGCGCCCATCCCGGTCGCCGAAACGCCGATCAAAGGAAACCCGGGAGAGGAGGCGGCGATCATCAGGGCGATCATGCCGCCGATCGAATGGCCGACCAGCAGCACGCTGTCGGCCGCGAGACGTGTGGCCGCCTGCGCCACGGCGTCACCCAGCAACTCCGCATGCCGTTCGAAGGCGTTGGAGTCAGGATCGAGAGGAGTGCTGCCGCCGTAGCCCGGACGGTTGAAGGCGACCACCGGGTAGCCGTGCGCGGTGGCGACATCGAGGAAGGAGCCCTCGGGTGAGCCTTCGACGTCGAAATAGTGCGCCGTGTAGGTGCCGCCGTGAAGCGCGGCGATCAGCGGCTTACCGGTCGGTTCGGCGGGGCCCGCGGTGAGGGCCGTGATCTTGTGTCCGTCTACCTCGAACGTTTGAAGGTTGCGCTGTTGGGCCATCTGTCGGCCTCCTGCCAGGGGTGGGTTCCAGCTGCCGCGCACAGAGGACTGCGCGTGGCGAACGACAACGCGCACTTCGCGGGAAGAGCCGGCGACTCCGGATCGGGGGCCCTGAGCCCCGGGATCGGGCGCCGCCGGGCTCTGAGCCTAGGCGCTATATGTTATAACAGCAAGGGTTGAGTGGCCACCGGAGTCACCGGAGTCACCGGTGCCAGCGGCGCGCGGTCTCAGTGGGTCGGAGCGTAGTCCTGGGTGATCTGCTTGTGCTCCAGGAAGTCCTCCACGGACGCCAGGCCGCCGAGCCGCCCCACGCCGCTGGACTTGAACCCGCCTTCCTCGAACTCGACGGTCAGGTTGGCCCAGCTGTTGACGGAGATCAGGCCCGCGTCCAGCTGCCGAGCCACGCGCAACGGCCGGTCCGCGTCACGACTCCAGATGCAGGCGCTGAGCCCGTACTGGGTGTCGTTGGCGAGCCCGACGGCCTCTGCCTCGGTGTCGAAGACCTGGATCGTCTGCACCGGGCCGAAGGTCTCCTCCTGGACGATGGGGAGCGAGGAGTCGGCAACCGCGAGCAGAGTGGGGTGGTAGAAGGCACCGCCCGCCAGCTCGGGCCGGGTGCTCGGGCCGCCGCGGACGATCGGCTTGGCGCCGGCCGCGATCGCCGCCTCCACGGCGGCGTCGACGCGGGCCACCGAGGCCTTGTCGATCAGGGGTCCGATCTGGCTCCCGGGGTCGACGGCCGGGCCCGGACGCACGTTCCCCAGACGCTGGGCCAGCGCCGCGGTGAACTCGTCCGCGATCTCCCGCTGGACGAGGACCCGGCTGCCGGTCATGCAGAACTGCCCGGCGAAGACGGTGCACGACGCGACGGCCGTGGCCAGTGCGGCCTCGATGTCCGCGTCGGCGAAGACCAGGTGAGGGGTCTTGCCGCCCAGCTCCAGACCCACCCGCTTGAAGTGGGCCGCGGCGCCCTGGGCGATGAGCCGTCCGGTGGCCGTGCTGCCGGTGAAGCTGATGACGGGCACCTGCGGCGAGTCGACCAACAGACGGGCGACGTCCGCGCCGGACTCGACGACGACGTTCACCACGCCCTTCGGCAGCTCGGGCACGGAGTCGAGGATCTCACTCATTAGCGCGGCGGTACGGGCCGCCAGCCCCGGCATCTTCACCACGGCCGTGCAGCCCGCGGCGAGAGCCGGGGCCAGCGCGCGGATGCACAGGTAGGCGGGGGAGTTCCACGGCACGACGATGCCGGCGACACCGACGGGCTGCCGGATCGACATGGCCTGCCGACCCGGCTGGGTGTCGGTGACCCGGCCGTGCGGCTGGACGGCGAGACCCGCCGCGAAGCGCAGCGCGCGCAGGATGAAGTGCGACTCGAAGCCCGCCTCGCGCCGAAGCTTGCCGTTCTCCAGGCAGAGCGTCTCGATCACCTCGTCCATGCGCGCCGCGTACGCGTCGGCGAGGTGGCTGAGGGCGGTCGCTCGCACCATCGGGTCGAGACGCCAGTCCCCCTCCTTGAACGCGCGGCAGGCCGCGTCGATGGCCCGCTGCCCTACCTCCGCGTCGGCGTCGGCGTACGTACCGATCACCTCGCCAGTGGCCGGGTTGACGCTCTCTGAGGACCGGGCGGAAGCGACCCACTCGCCGTCGATCCAGTGTCGTGCGGTGTTCTCTGGTCTCATGTCGGCGATTCCTTGCTTGGGCGGGAGAGGGGGGAGGGGGAGAGGGAGAGGGGCGCAAAGGGAGGGGGCACATGGCGCCCTACTGCCCTTGCGGATCGCCCTTCAAAGGGCGAGCAGTCGCTCGGCGTTGCCGTGGGCGATCTTCTCGCGGTCGGCCTCGCTGATCGGGGCCGTCCGAAGGAACTCGGTGGCAGCTGCCATCTCCTCGAAGGGGTAGTCGGTACCGAAGAGGATGTGGTCCGAACCAAGGGCGAGCAGGGCGCACAGCAGGGGTGCGGCCGAGCAGACGCCGCTGGTCGTGATGTACAGGTTGTGACGGATGTATTCCGAGGGGTTGCCCCGGGCCAGCTCGACACCCTGGTGGTTGTGGTAGTCCCAGCGGGAGTCCATCCGCCACAGCGTGTACGGCAGACCCTCGCCCATGTGACCCAGCAGCATCTTCGCGTCCGGGAAGTCGTCGAAGACGCCGCCGAACACGCACCGCAAGAAGTGGGTGGCGGTCTCGGCCCCCCAGCTCCACATCGGTCCGATGAGTTCCGGATGCCCCTGGATGACGTGCGGAATGTCGACGCCGTTGGCCGGGTGCAGGTAGAGCGGCACGTCGAGGCCCGCGGCGCGCTCCCACACGACGCGCAGCTCCGGGTGGTCGAGGTAGCGGCCCTGGGTGTGTGCGTTCACCAGGGCGCCGCGCATGCCCAGCTCGGAGACGGCGCGCTCCAACTCGTCCGCGGCCGCTTTGGGGTCCTGCAGCGGCAGGGCGGCGAAACCGGCGAAGCGGTCCGGGTGGTCGTTGATCACGCCGGCCAGCAGGTCGTTCACCGCGGCGGCCTGGGCGACCGCGGTGGCGGCGTCCTTCTCGGCCTGGATACCGGGTGAGTTCAGCGACAGCACCTGCACGTCCAGACCCACTGCGTCCATCTCGGCCAACCGCTCGCCGGTGATGTCCAGGAGTCGCCTGGACGCCTCGCGCCACTTGTCCGGCTGAAGGATGGCGGCCGCCGAGGCGCCGTACTTCTCCAGCTCGGGGGTGACGAAGTGTTCCTCAAGACCGATGGTCCGCATCGCAAGCTCTCTTCGTTTCACTTATATGCATTGACTTCATCGATGGTGAAACGTACGTTCCGTCGGTGTCAACCCTTTGGAACGTCCGAGTAGATGGAGGTGCCCGATGACGGGTACGGATGTCGCCGCGGTGGGTCCGGTCCCGGACGGGGCCGCGGTGGATGTGGTCGTGGTGGGGTACGGCCCGGTGGGCATGGTGGCCGCTGCCCTGCTGGGACGGGCGGGTCACCGGGTCCTGGTCCTGGAGCGCTACCCGGGTCTGTACAACCTGCCGCGGGCGGCCAGCTTCGACGACGAGACCATGCGCACGCTCGCCCGCCTCGGCGTGGCGGAGCGACTGCTGCCCAAGGTGCGCGTGCAGCCCACCTACGAGTGGCGCAACGGCCGCGGAGAACTCCTGATAGAGCAGCACTTCGCCGAAGCCGGACGCAGCGGCTGGGCGGAGTGGAACATGATGTACCAGCCGGACCTCGAAGAGGCGCTCGACGCGGTGTGCCGGTCGATGCCGCAGGTGGAAGTGCGGCACTCCAGTGCCGTCGTCGCCCTGGATCAGGACGCGGAGGGCGTCACGCTCACGGTCGACGGCCCCGAGGGACGGCGGACGGTCACCGCGCGCTACGTCCTGGGCTGCGACGGGGGCAACAGCTTTGTGCGGTCGGCCCTCGGTGTGGGGCTGTTCGACTACGGTTTCTCCGAGCCGTGGATGGTCTGCGACTTCCGCTTCCGCCGCCCGACACAGATCCCGCTCGCCCTCCAGCTAGGAGATCCGCTGAGTCCGACCTCGATCATCTCGCTGGGTCCCGATCACCATCGCTTCAGCTTCATGCTCGACTCGGTGGACGACTTCGAGATCGAGCGCGACCCGCAGCGCGTCTGGAAGCGAGTCGCCTCCTACCTCACTCCCGACGACGTCGACCTCATCCGGGTCGCCACGTACACCTTCCGGTCACTCGTCGCGGACGACTGGCGTCATAACCGTGTCCTGCTCGCGGGCGACGCGGCACACCAGATGCCGCCCTTCCTCGGGCAGGGCATGTGCTCCGGCTTCCGCGACGCGCAGAACCTGGCCTTCAAGCTGGACCTCGTCCTGCGTGGCGCAGCGGCGGACGACATCCTCGACACCTACCAGACGGAGCGCGAGCCGCACGTACGCGCGGTGACCGAGAGGGGCATCGAACTCGGCCACCTCCAGACCCTGCGGGACCCCGAGCGTGCGGCGGAGCGTGACCGGACCCTGCTGGCCCGCCGCGCGGCTTCCGGGGCGCCCGAGGCTGTGCGCCTGCCCGACCTCGCCGACGGCCTGTTCGCACCCGAACCGGACGCTGGCCGCGGGCGGCTGTCGGTTCAGGGCGTGGTGGACGACGGGAACCGCCGGGACCGCCTGGACCAGGTGGTCGGCGGTGGCTTCCACCTACTCGTCGAGGAAGGGCTGCTGGATGTCCTGGAACGCGCCGGCCTGCTCGACGACCTGGCAAGGGCCGATGTGCGCGTCGTCGTCCCCGGTGAGCGGGCAGTCGCACACCCGAAGGCGACCGTCGTCCACGACGTGCACGGCACGTACCGGAACTGGTTCGCCGAACTGGGCTGCACGGCCGCCGTGGTCCGCCCCGACTTCTACGTCTTCGGCACGGCGAGCGGTCGCGACGCGGCGACCAGCCTCGCCGGTGAACTGCTGAACGTGGTGCGGAGCGGCGCGGCCGCCCGAGAGGTGCGAGCGGACGCCTGATGACCCGCTCCCACGCCCCGGCAAGGGCGGTGTCGGGCCGGTCACTATGATCGCTGCTGTGAGCAATCAGCGTCCTTCCGACTCCGAGGCAAGTGCGGAATCGCCGGCACGGCAGGGCATCCAGTCCGTCGAACTGGCGATGACGGTCCTGCGGGCCCTCGAGGAGGGGCGGGGCCCGATGAGCCTGACGCAGATAGCGGCGGCCGCCGGTATGCAGCCGAGCAAGGCCCACCGCTATCTCGTCAGTCTCGCCCGTGTCGGTCTTGTCGCCCAGTCGCCCAGCTCCGGGCGCTACGACATGGGTCCTGCCATGCGCCGTCTCGGTGTCGAGTCGCTGCGCAGGATGGACGAGGTGGCGCTGGTGAGCGAACACCTGCCGGGGTTGCGGGACCGTACGTCGCACGCGGTCAACCTCGCGGTGTGGGGTGACCACGGTCCCGTCGTGGTCCGCTGGGAGTATGGCGCCCACGCGCTGCCGATCACGGTACGGGTCGGTGCCACCATGCCGCTGCTGACCTCGGCAATGGGCGGGGTGTTCCTCGCGCACCTGCCGGAGCAGCTCACCGAGCCGGTGCTGCGAGGGCAGTTGGAGGCGCAGACGCTGGACGCGGCCACCCGGGAGCGGGTCGACCGGATCAAGGCCGAGGTGCTGCGCGAGGGCGTGTCGACCACCGTCGGCGGCGTCATTCCAGGCGTCACCTCGCTGGCGGCCCCTGTATTCACTGCCGGGGAGTCCTTCCCGCTCGTCGTCACGCTGGTGATGCCGGCACGGGGGATCACCGAGCAGGGCGTGGCGCGCCTGTCGGCGGAACTGCTCGACTCGACCCGGGCCATGTCCGAAGTCCTAGGCCACTCCGGAGAGTAACCCCCTTCGGACGATCTAGTCCGGTGGCGGCCTGAGAGGAAGTCCCGGCTGGGAGCACGCCCGACCGGCGGCACGGTACTGGTGTCGCTCACCGTCACGTGCACGTCCTCGATCGTATGGCGCAGCGACAAGGGGGGCTGGCCCGGGCATGAACCGCACGGCATTTGACGCCAGTTCGCTGACGATCAGGACGATGGTGCCCCGGGCATCGGGGGCGTCGGCCGGATACTCCACGGCCAGCGTCGCATACGGCGGTGGCGTAGACAGTCCGCCTGTTGAAGACGGCCACGATGGCCTGGGCGGCGCGCTTATCAGCGCCCCTGAAGGAGTCGGTATCTCGCGCAGATGCACGTCGAGGCCAGCGGAGGAGCGGCGCCGGGGCTGGTGTGTCATGCGGGAGTAACCTGCGGTGGTCGTCTTTGAGGCCAGGGCGGCGGTCGCAAGTCGCTGGTCTCCTGGCCTTGCCACCCGACCGCCTCGTTCCACGGCTAGCGAGGCGGTCCAGGCCGGAAGAGAAAGGAAGACGCTCGGATGGGAGCTCCCACCCAGCCGAGCGTCTTGCGTGGATGTCCGTTACAGGGGCCGGTCACGCTCCGCTCCCCGCCACGTCTTGCGGTGGAGGCTGAACTCCAGCACTGCCGATGCTCGATCGTGCTCGGCCGGAGGGCAAGCGGATACGGCGCTACTTGTGGTGCCCGACCGCCTTCTTCAGCCGAGCTTCGGTGTCCTGCCTGGCCTCGCCCTGGTTCTTGGCGTACTCGGTGACCGCGCTTTGGACGTCCCGCGTGAGATCACGCCACGCTCGCCATGCCGTCTCGTACGTCTGTGTCTGCTGCTCGGACCACGGGTGAAGGGTCGGTGGGCCGTACTGGTCGCGTAGCTGCTCCGCCTGTGTGTGCGCTGCTTCGGCGGCGCGCTGCATCTCGACCAGTTCTTCGAAGGTGGGGTCCACAGAGGCCGATGGTAGGGCGGGCACGACGGCGGCACCGCTTCGACCCACGCAGAAGGGCCTACGTCTGACGGCTCCGCACTCATCGGAGGCGTGCCGACGACAGCCCCGGCATCGGGACTGCAACTCGCTCACCTGCCGCGATGTCCACACCCCCGCCACCGACAGCGGGCGCCCTCACCGCCCGACGGACGCTTCCGGCAGCGGGACAGGACGCGTGGTAAACGGTGTCCAGTCAAGCCGACGGTGTGTTCATGCGCTCATGACGGGAAGCTGCAGGTACGACGCGTGATCGCCGCCGGTGTGGATGATGTGCTGTCCGGTGTTGGCCGGGGTGTACTCGCGAGTTCCGGGCATCATCGTTCCCAGGAGAGACCGGCCGCTGATGACGAGGCGGAGCTGTTCGCCAGCGTAGAAGGTGAGCCCGACCGGGAGCAGGTCGACTTCGATGTCCACGACCTCGCCCGCAGCGACTTTCTCGACCCGGTCGAAGCTGTGGGCAGGGACATCGTCGGTGGACAGCGTCTTGTCCAGGTGGCGCATCGAGACACGCAGACGCCCGTCGGAGCCCTTGTAGCGCAGGATCGATGCGCCCCGCTCGGTGACGTCCTGGGCCAGCGCGCCCTGGTTGGGCGCGGTGAACGCCTGCAGCGGTGTGCCGTGCGCGTCGAGCTTTTGGACGAGGACGAACAGGTCCATGTCGTCCGAACCGTCGGCCTCGACCCACAGGTGTGCCTTCGGGTACCCGACCAGCGTGGTCTCCTCCTCGAAGCGCGTCACGAAGGAGACCAGGTCCGGGTTGGCCGCGACGGCGTACCCCACGCTCGTCCCGGCGTCCGGCACCGCCGTCCCCAGCGTCCGGGTGCGTCCGTCGAGGTAATACTTCGTGGAGGTGGCGTTGGCGGGCGGGAACCGGTCCGCGGGGACATTGATCCGGTCGCCGCCCTCAAGGTCGAGGAGGGAGTAGCGCACGCGCGGAGTCTGCTCCCACCCGTTGTCCTCGCCCTTGAGGGTGTGGTCGAAGAATCTGCGCAGGTCCTCGACGTTGGCCTCGTCGTAGTAGTCGGGCCACTCCTGGCTGTTGTGGACGCGCAGCCACTTGTCCGCGGAGGCCATCCGCCGCCAGGCTCGGAACGTACCCGCGGTGTGCAGGGTGTTGGAGTAGCTGGCGACGACGTACGCGGGCACGGTGATGTTCTCGAACTGCGGGATCTTGTTCTCCCACAGCTCGGCCATCAGCGGGTGGCGCTCGGCCTCGGTGAGGATGTCCTCCTTCTGGCCCTTGCCGAAGTAGCTGTTGCCCTGGAGCTGCCGAGCGAAGCCGGTGTCGGGCATGCCGCCGCGCAGCACCAGGTCGCGGTAGACGTCGCTGACGCCCTCCCACGGGTTGATCGCCGTCAGATGCGGCGGCTGCTCGGCCGCGGTGAACCACTGGGAGACCGCGAGGTAGGAGGTGCCGCTCATCGCGACCTTGCCGGTGCACCACTCCTGGACCCCGAGCCACTCGATCAGGTCGTAGCAGTCCCGGCCCTCCTGGCGGTCCCAGACGACGCTGTCACCCTCCGAGTTGGCCACACCCCGGATGTCCGGGTTACAGATCGCGTAGCCCTGCGCGCACCAGTACGCCGGGTCCGGGCCCTCGAACTTCTCCAGCCCCGAGACGATGCTGTTGTCGAGACCGACCATCCCGAAGATGCCCATCACGCTGGCCGACGTGCCCTGGCCCTTGCCGTACGGGCTCCACGCCACGATGACGGGCACCCGCTCGGTCCCGGCGGGGCGGAAGACGTCCACGTAGATCGTGACGCCGTCGCGGAGCATCACGGGTACGTCCTTGTCGAGGACGATGTCGACGGGCAGCGGCTTGAACGGCGGGGCAGTCCGGAACCCCGCCTCCAGGGTCCGCGTCCCGGGTTCGAAGTCGCTGAGGATCCCGTAGCGGGGGCCGGGCTTCAGGGGCTCGGAGGGTGTGAACACCTTCTGGCTGTCGCTCATGGTGGGCTCCTCGCGTCTGTCCGTCCGGGGACGGGCTCTGCCGACGATTCGAGCCTAGGGCCGGGACGGGAGAAACTCCACAGTGTTGAGTTCCTAGACCCGCAGGTAGTTTGGGAGCATGACCGCGCACACGAGCCCCGCGTCCGCCGCCCGCCCCGGACGGAGGCCGGGAACGAGCACGACCCGGCAGGCGATCCTCACTGCGGCCCGCGCCCGTTTCGCGGCCGACGGCTTCACCGGAACCACGATCCGGGGGATCGCGGCCGACGCCGGGGTGGACGCGTCGCTGGTGATGCAGTTCTTCCGGTCGAAGGGCGAGTTGTTCGCCGCGGTCATGTCCGTTCCCGCGGAGGCTCTGACGCACTTCAGTGAGGCATTCGAGGGGAACGACGACGGCCTGGGTGAACGAGTGGTCCGAGCCTTCCTCGACGTGTGGGAGGGGGACGTCCGGACGTCGGAGCCGCTCATGGCGATGCTCCGGGGCGCCATCGTCAACGAGCGGGTGAACGAGCAGTTGCGCGGCTTCATTCAGGAGCGGTTTGTCGCCGCCGCTGTCGCATCACGCACCACGGACGCCGACGACGCGCTGCTCCGTGCGGGTGTTGTCTCGGCGATGCTCGTCGGTCTCGTGGTGGGGCGTGGCGTTGTCGGCGTCTCCACGCTCGCCGAAGCGGAGCGCGAGAAGCTGATCATGATTGTCGGACCCGCCGTGCAGAGCGTGCTGGCTCCGGCGCCGTAGTCCCACGACGATGGGCGGGCCCGCGATAGCCCCCTGACGGGTGTCGGCGTGGCCCCCGTGGGCGTCCGTGCGGGCGGGGGCGGCAGGCCGTCCCGGCGAGGGCGGGCGGACCGGACGCTCAGGTGGGGTCGCGGTCCCGCCGGCCGGGGGTGAGGAGGTAGGCGACGGCCATGTCGCTCAGTTCGTCCGCGTACCGGCGCTGGGCCGTCTCTCCGGTCGCCGGGTCGGGGCGTACGGAGTTGTGGAAGCAGGCGCCGAGGAGGGCGCGGGCCGCGGTGTCCAGTGCCGCCTGCGGGTCGGAGTGGCGGATCTCCTTCGCGTAGGGGGCCGCCGCTTCGAGCAGGAGTCGGTGGACCTCGGTGATGGTGCGGGCGCCGCGGTCCGTGGGCCTGGCGCCACGCGCACGCAGCAACTCGGGGAATAGGTTGTTGCTGCCGGCAAAGGACCGCAGCAGGGCGTGCGCGTAGGCATCCATGACGCCGGACAGGGACGGCTCAGCGTTGCGTAGCTGCTCGGCCACATACTCCTCGCGCCGGTCCAACATCCGCTCGGTGAGGGCGTTGATCAGCTGCTCCTTGTCCTCGAAGCGGCGGTAGATGGTGCCGACCGAAACGCCGGCGCGCTCCGCGACACCGGTCATCGTCATCTCCTCCAGGCCGCCCGAAGAGGCGATCTCCTCGGCCGCGCGCAGGACGCGGGCCAGGGTCGCGGCGCTGCGCGCCTGCTGAGGCTCCTTGTACGGCGCCGAGCGGTCGTGCTGGTCGGTCATGGCCCGCATCGTATCGGCGCGGGTTGTGGCAGGAACGGTTGACAAGGGGTGGGCCTCTCTGCGTAACCTCGTAACGCGAATGTGAATTTACATTCGCATCATAGTGGAGGTACGACCATGACCGACAAGCAGACGCCCGTAGTGACCGTGACGCTCGCATCCGGGCCGACCGGTGGCGGCAGCATCGACGACTTCGAGCTGTTCTACGCCCGCCGCGCCCTGGATCGCTTCAGGGCGCGCCTGGGCCGCCAGGGCCTGCTCGATCTGCTGGCCGCGGACATCGAGGAGGGCAATGCCTTCCTGAGGGAGTGCGCGCTCGCCTCCGGCGGTGCGTTCCACGCGGGCACGACGGTGCTCCAGGCGCATGGCCTCACCTCGGGCGAGTTCCTGGAGTGGATGGACGCTGCGTTCACGTCCGACGACTCCCGCCCGCTCCTCGCCGCGCACCCCGAGCACTACGTGATGGGCACCGAGGAACTCGGAGCGCGCGTGGTGGAGAACATCGGCCCCCACGTCTGCTCCTTCTACATGGGCGGCTGGGGCACGGCCGAGATGGCCTGGGCCGACGACGCGGCCGAGCTCCTCCCGGAGTCGGAGTTTCCTCGGAAGATGTCCTCGAACCTCTTCCTGGAGGACGGCACGGTCGTCGGGCGTGCACTGATCCAGTTCGGCGACACCGCCGACGGGTTCACCGCCAACCTGACGGTCTACTTCCCCACGGCCTGCCCGCAGGAGGTCCTGGAGCACCACATGCGGCACTACGCCGTCGAGTTCAGGAACTGGATCGTCGCCGCGGCTGCGGCGAGCGCCTGACGGCCGCGGGCGGCGCTCCGGTCCGGCCGACGCCCGTCGGCCGGATCGCCGGGCGACCGTGGCCTCGACTCAGCCGCGGCCGCCCGGGGCCCGTGCGGTCCTCGCCGGCCCTCCGGCGCAAGCGGCCCCGGGCCGGCACCCCCGGGCCTCCCGGGTGGCTGCGGTGTGGTGGTCCTGGAAGAAGGCGATCGTCGCGATGGCCTTCTGGAGGGTTTCCTTGCCGGGCGATGCTCAGGCGTCGGTGATTGTTTGTCAGGTGGGGGCGGGTGTCGGGATCGTCGGAGCGCTTTGTGGCCTCCTGCGCTCGGGGCGCGGTCTGGAAGGCTGGCGGCGGTGGCCCACTGCTGATCGTGGACCGGACCGCTCTGGGCGACGGCGAGATCCGGTCCCACATGGCGCAGGTTGTCGAATGCGTCTCATGGGGTCCAGCTGGTCCAGTTCGAAAGCGTACGCGTAGGTCTGGTCTCTGTGGTCCAGGGGCGTCAACGCTGTTGGTGAGACGCGTGTGATTCGTGAGGCACTTCTGGCGGCCTACTCCGGCCGAGGTTTTGAGTAGACAGGCCCTGATGCGACGAGGCTCGTCGGTCTGCTTCGACGAGTCCCGTCGCGCGGTTGGTACGTCCTCGGGGTCTGCTCACCAGAGGGCGCCCTGCTCGGCTGTTGGTCCCGACGTCGAAGGCGTCGCCGCCAGGTGCGCGCGCGCCTTGTTGGTGATGGCGCGAGGGTCCGTCGTCACTGCGCCCGTGTCACGTAGCTGTCGTACGGCGTCGATCACTTGGGCGGGTCGGTAAACGGTCTCCAGGAGGGCGTATCGCTTGAGTTCCGGGATGGCCCGACCGTCGGGGGCTTCGGAGATGAAGTCGTGCAGTATCCGTCGCAGCGGGGCCGTATCGGGTTCAAATACGAGCTCCAGCATTTGCTGCTGGGTATCTCTGGGGTCGCGGTAACGTACGCCGTAGGAAGGGTCCACCTTCCACATGGCGTCCTTCATCTTCTCCAGCCCGAGTTCGTGCTGGGTGCCGAAGATCAGGTAGAGCTTCCTGTTGCCTTCGTCGATCATCTCGAAGTACAGCGTGTGTGTGAAGCCGGCCTGGCGCAGCGTGGCTCGGTATTGCTCGCGCAGGAACGTGAACTTGTGCGAGGAAGGCCGCTGGAATACGGCCTGCCACGCCTGGCTCCCGAAGGCTGCGTCGCCAAGTTGGCGGTGTCCGTCGTGGTTCTCGGCGAACCGTGTGAGGAAGCTGGGTTCGAAGGTCACCATCACTTCGGTGCGGGGGTAGCTTCCCAACTCCTGCAGTAGCGAGAATGGGATGTCAGGTCCACCGAAGCTGTCGAGCAGGACGAACAGAGGATCCCGCAACGCGCCCATGCTCCGGAGCTTCTGCAGCAGGGCTGGGTGGAAGTCTTCGTGGCGAATGTCCACTGCCATTCGCTGGGCGATGCCGGCCCTGCCCGCGATTCCGCCGTGGCGCGCGACTTGCGCGCCGAGATCGAGATGTGCCGACCTGCTCGCCCTGCCCTGCCGCGCTAAGCACGGGTAGAGTCCGCCATCATGTACCCGATCAGCCGACGCGGCCCGCGACTTGAGCTCCGCGAGCTCACCGTTGACGACGTGGATGCCGTTCACGCGATTTACGGCAGCGCGGAAGCGACCGAACATCTGTCCTTCGAGCCGCGCTCCCGTGACCAGGTGGGACAGATCGTCTCCCGCTCGATCGCCGCAGCGAGCAAGTCTCCGCGCGACGAGCACGCGCTGGCCGCATAGGCCGGGGCAGGGGCGGGCTGATCGGGTTCGCCCGCCTGGCACTTGACCCTCACCAGCAGCAGGGGGCGACGATCGGCTTCGCACTGCGCCCGGACGCGTGGGGCGTCGGCTACGGGGTTGAAACGGTGCGGCTTCTGCTCGAAGTCGGCTTCGACGAGCTGGGACTGCACCGCATCTGGGGCGCTCGCTCCCCGCGCAACCCCGCTTCCATCAAGACGATGCTCACGGCTGGGATGCGCGAGGACTACACGATCCGCGAGCACATCCAGAAGGCCGGACGATGGCGAGACTCGGTCGTGCATACAATCCTGAGCCAAGAATGGCAGCCCATACAGCCTGTGGCGTAGCGCGATCGTGCGGTGCGCGGCACCGCCCCATTCCGTCCCCGGTCGCTGGCGGCCCTTGGTCCGCAGACTGTGGCCATTCGTTTTCGCAGGCATCGGGCTCGACTCTGTCGCTCGATAAAAGGCGCTAACAAAGCCGTTGGACGTGGCGGTGGGTGATCAG
This sequence comes from Streptomyces sp. Je 1-332, assembly GCF_040730185.1. Lineage (NCBI taxonomy): Bacteria > Bacillati > Actinomycetota > Actinomycetes > Kitasatosporales > Streptomycetaceae > Streptomyces > Streptomyces sp. Je 1-332. The sequence continues at coordinate 511,700 of NZ_CP160402.1, read as the reverse complement.
GCAGACGGCGAGACCGAGGAAGGCCTCATGGATGTCGTCGCGCCGTTCCCAGCGGATGCGCAGGCGGCGGAAGCCGTGGAGCCAGGCGATGGTGCGCTCGACGACGTAGCGGAAGATGCCCAGGCCGGTGCCGTGTGGCTCGCCTCGTTTCGCGATCACGGGGCGGATGCCGCGCTGCCAGAGCAGGCGGCGGTACTTGTCGTGGTCGTAGCCGCGGTCGGCGAGAAGCGCGTCAGGGCGTCGGCGCGGTCTGCCGACCCGTCCCGCGACGGCTGGGATCTTGTCGAGCAGGGGCAGGAGTTGGGTGACGTCGTTGCGGTTTCCGCCGGTCAGGGTCACTGCGAGCGGGATGCCCTGGCCGTCGACGATGAGGTGGTGCTTGCTGCCCGGCCGTGCGCGGTCGACCGGGCTGGGCCCGCTTTTGGGCCTTTACGAGCTGCCCTGACGTGGGAGGAGTCGATCACCGTCCGGCCCCAGTCGATCTGGTTCTTCGAGCGCAGCTTCTCCAGCAGGACGACGTGGAGTTGGTCCCAGACGCCGGCGTCATTCCAGGCGGCCAGGCGCCGCCAACAGGTCATTCCCGAGCCGAAGCCAAGCTCCTGGGGCAGATACTCCCACTGGATGCCGGTATGCAGCACGAACAAGATCCCGCACAGGGCCTGCCGATCGGGCACCCGCGGTCTGCCCTGTGCCAGCTTCGGTCCAGGCTCGGGCAGCAACGGCTCGATAAGCGACCACAGTTCATCCGACACGATCCACGGCCGCGACTGACGTTTCGCCACAACCAGACCAACGAGCCGACGCGCCAAGAGTCACATGATCAACCGCTTTTGTTAGAAGCAGTAAGCCCCCGGTAGACCTCGTGGCCTGCAGAGGTGTTGTTCGAGATGCCTTGACCGGACGACATCGTTCGTCTCCGGGCGGTGCCGACGGGTCTCGTAACCCAGGTGGACACGAACTTCCCGTCGCGGGCGTCGGGCTCAGTGAGTCGTCTCCTGTGTCACCGGGTTGGTCAGTGTGCCGATTTGGTCGATCTCGACCGTGCATGTGTCGCCGGGTTTCATCCAGACCTGGGGCTTGCGCAGGGCTCCCACGCCGTCGGGTGTGCCGGTGACGATCACGTCGCCGGGGGACAGCGTCATGGCTTCGGAGAGGATGGCCACTAGTTTGGCCACGCCGAAGATCATGTCCCGGGTGTTGGCCTCCTGCATCGTGGTGCCGTTCAGGATCGTCCTGATGCCCAATCCATCGCAGCCGTCCGGCAGTTCGTCACGCGTGACGAGTTCAGGGCCGAAGGCGCCCGTGTCGTCGAACGTCTTGCCTATCGTCCATTGCTGCGACTTGATCTGGAAGTCCCTGACGGAACCGTCGTTGAACAGGGAATAGCCCGCGACGTGATCGAGCGCATCGCCCTCCGTGATGTGCCGTCCGCCCTTACCGATGACCGCGGCGAGTTCGCATTCATAGTCGAGCCAGTCGGATGCGTTCGGCCGGACCAGAGGATCGCCGTGCGCCACCAGGCTGTTGGCGAATCGAGCGAATACGGCCGGATACGTGGGCGCCTCGAATCCACTCTCCTTCGAGTGCTCGGCGTAGTTCAGGCCGATACACAGGATTTTCCCCGGGCTTGTGATCGGGGGCAACAGCTTCGCGTCTGAGAGCGTGACAGCCGGCGCACTGCCGAGGGTCTCGGCCAGTTCGGCGAGATCGGAGTCCTTGCCCACGAAGTGCTGGAGATCACCGCCCAGTCGGGAGACGGGGAGGCCCCGGTATCCGGCTTCGGTCTTGACTGCCACACCGGGTTCGGTTCCGGCGACGTAGCTGATGAATCGCATCCATTACTCCTGCAACTAGGGTTCTATACGGCGTAGATGACACCGGTTGCGGCAGCGCCGGCCATGGCTATCAGGCTCAGCCCGAAAGTCCAGGGCCAGGAGAAGCGCTGCAGCGTTCCGATGTCGGTGCGCAGCAGCGTCGCGACGAAGTAGATCGGTGCGATCAGCGGGCTGAGCGAGTGAGTGGGCATGCCGATCAGAGCTGCCCGGGCGATCACCTCGGGCGGGACGCCGAAGGCGCCGGCCGTCTGCGCGAAAATCGGGACGACACCGAGGAAAAAGCTGTCGGTGGAAAGGATGATCAGCAGCGGTATGGAGAGAACCGCGGTGACGAAGGCGAACGCACCGCCCCAGCTCTCCGGGACGACCGAGATGACGTTGTTGGACATTGCCTCTACCATGCCGCTCTCACTGAGAATGCCCGTGAAAGCGCCTGCCGCCAGGATCAGCGTGAGCAGCATGACGACCGTTCCGGTGTGCGGCTTCAACCGGTCCTGCTGCTCCTGCAGGTTCGGGAAGTTGACGGTGATCGCGATGGCGAAAGCGGCCATCACCAGCGCCGGCAGCGGGATGAATCCAATGCCGAGGCAGACCATCAGGGTGAGAGTGAGGGGCAAGTTGAACCAGAAGTTCCGGGGCTCGATCACCTTGCGCGGTGCGTGAGCGCCCGACTGATTCTTCTCGACCGATGCCGATGCCGATGCCGATGCCGATGCCGATGCCGACTCCGGTCCTGCTTCCGACCGAGCCTCCGCCTCCTCGGCGTCGTGCTTGTGCAGCCTGCGCCTTTCGGAGCGGCCGAGGACGTACGCGAACACCAGGGAGGCGGCAAGCGAGATGAAGAACGTCGGCAGCATGGGGACGACGATGTCCGAGACGTCGATCTTGAGGGAGATCGCCATACGCGCCGCAGGGCCGCCCCACGGCATCCAGTTCAGAATCGGACAGATGGCGCCGAGCAGCATGGCGATGATCAGTGGATTGATACCGACGCGGCGGTAGATCGGATACATCGCGGACACGGTGATGAGTACGGCAGTGGCGCCGTCACCGTCGAACCCGGCGATCATGACGAGAAGTGCGGTGCCCACGACTATCTTCACCGGATCGTCGCCCACCGTGGCGATGATCCTGCGGGCAAAGGGTTCGAAAAGTCCGCATTCGAACATCACCAGGAAGTACAGCAGGGCAAAGATCAGCATGACTGCGGTCGGTGCGGTTTCGACGACACCGGCGACCATCATGTCGCCCAGTTCGGTGCCGAAACCGCCGACCAGTCCGAACGCCGTCGGAACAAGGATCAGTCCGGCAGCGGCGGACATTTTCTTCGCGATGACGAGCACGGTGAAGAGGCTGATTGTGCCAAATCCCAGTAGAGCCAGCATTGCATTCCTCTCGGCTTCGAAGAAGCCCCGTGACGCAGGGCGAGGAGTAGGACGACTGCGTGGCTGAGAGTAGGAGTCAGGTACCGGCGGAGCGTCACACCGTTCGGGGAGCCCGTATCCCCCGGTCGGGGGACTCGGTGGCGGGCGCGGCGAGGATAATCGCTCGGGTGGTGATTACGGACGACGCCGGAACTGCGGTGACCCAGGCATCCATACGTTGGGCGGAAGTTCCCCGCGTGATGCGATCTCTCGAAATGCAGGCTCGGCTTGCCTCCGTCGCCTGCTTGTTGGTCGACGCCGTGGTGTTCGTCGTCGCGACGCCGGACCTGCATGCGCCGGTCCGGATCGGAGCGCTGCTCGGCATCGTGTGCGTGGATGCCGCGCTGGCTCTGCCTGCCCGATACTCGGCGTCGGTGGCCGGGATACACGCGGTCGCCGCGATCGGCCTCGCAGTCGTGCTCCACTCGACCCCGGAGGCCGATCTGGACCTGGTCGGAACGGTGATCGCCGCCTACCGGGCCGGCGCGTGGCTCAAGGGCCGGTGGAGTATCGGCGCCCTCAGCGTGCTTGCGACGGCTGCGGTGATCTCGCAGCTGGTGGCCGACCCCGCCGACCTCCTTTCGGTCGTCACGGAAATGATGAAGGATGCCTGTATTCCGTGGCTGGTCGGCAGATACACCTCGGGCCGCCGCGCCTACATCACGGAACTACGCCACAACCGGGAGAACGAATTGCGCGAAGCCACCGCGGCGGGGGAGATGGCGGTGGTCAGAGTACGGGCGTCGATCGCGCGAGACCTGCACGACGTGATTTCCCACCACGTGAGCGCGATCGGTGTGCACGCCGGTGCCGCGCGCATCAATCTCGCCGCGAAACCGGAATTCGCCGATATGGGGATCATGGATTCGCTGGCATCCGTCGAGCAGTCCAGTCGCTCAGCTATGTCCGACCTGCGTCGTATGCTCGACATCCTGCACGGACATTCGGATTCGACCAGCCAGCCAGGACTCGGCAATTTGGACGAACTCTTCGACGGGGTACGCCGCTCGGGCCTGGCCACGCGGTTCCGGGTGAGCGGCACCCGGCGCGGACTGCCTGAATCGATCGACGTCGCGCTGTATCAAATCACCCAGGAAATGCTGACCAACGCACTTCGCTACGGGAACGGGGAGACGGTGGATGTCGTCCTGCACTTCGGCGACACTGAGGTCGTACTGATCGCGCGCAACGGCATCGGGGCACCTGCCGAGCGTGGCGACCGCCCCTCGACCGGCCGCGGCCTGGCCGGAATCCGCAGCCGGGCCGCCCTTTTCGGCGGCACCGTTTCGCACGGGCCCGACCCCGCCGGGAAGACCTGGGAAACCAAGGTCAGCGTGTACTACGGCGCCTCACCGTCAGGAGAATCCGTGTGATGTTCCGAGTACTGATAGCCGACGACCACGCTGCCTTCCGCTCCGGCCTGCGCGCGATCCTCGGCACGCAGCCGGACTTCGAATGTGTCGCCGAGGTCGCCGAGGGCCGCGCAGCGGTCGCCGAAACCATCCGGTTGCGCCCCGACCTGGCGATCCTGGACGTCCGGATGCCCAAGCTCGACGGTCTGGCCGCGGCCGCGGAGATCGTGGCCTCCGGGCTCACGGGCGTGCGCATGCTGATGCTCACCACCTATGACAGCGACGAGTATCTGCATCGCGCGCTCACCACCGGCGTCCACGGCTTCGTACTGAAGAGCCTGCCGCCGGAGGAACTCATCGCCGCCATCAGGGCGACGGCCCGCGGTGACGCCTACGTCGACCCGGCCGTCGTCCGGCGGCTGAGGCCTCGCATCGCCGACGCGCTGGCCCCTGTCGAGGCGTCGGTCCCGAAGCTGCCGCCGGGGATGGCACGGCTGACCGCGCGCGAACACGAAGTCTTCCTGCTGCTCGCGGAGGGTTTCACCAATCCGGAGATCGGCGTGCATCTCCACATCGGCGACGAGACGGTCAAGACCCACGTCTCGCGCGTACTCACGAAGCTGCGCCTGCGCGACCGGGTGCACGCCGTCCGCTACGCCTATCGGCACGGCATCGTCCAGGTCGGCGACGAACTGGACATATAGACGAACTGGACGTGTAGGGGAGGCCGTTCAGGGCAGCGCCATCTTGCGCTGCCTCGAACGACCCGGCACGGGCTGCCCGGCTACCAGCCGGGCGAGTCCTCGATGCCCGACCCGCGGAACTCACCGGTCATCACGCCGGGAGCCAGAGTCGCCAGGTGGACCGGCACCACCGCGCCATCGGACACGGTGCGATCGCCGCGCCAGGGCGTCGCCGCGTTGATGTCGGTCGGTACGCGGCCGGGGGTGGCGGCGTTGACCTGGATGCCGTCCGCCCGCAGCGCCTCCGCGTACAGCAGGGTGAGTACGTTGAGCGCGGCCTTCGACGAGCTGTAGGCGAGCGCTCCGCGCTCCCGCTGCCTGCTGTCCGGTGCGCTGAGCGCGGTGAGGGATCCGAGGCGGCTGGATATGTTCACGATCCGGCCGTTCGCCGACTTCCGCAGGAGCGGGACGCAGGCCGAGGTCACGGTCACCGTGCCGAAGACGTTGACCTCGTACGTGGTGCGCAGCTGGTCCGCGGTGATGGCCAGGACGTCGGTCCCGACCTCGCCGGCGATCCCGGCGTTGTTGACCAGGACGTCGAGCCTGCCGAATTCGGCCTTGACCGTGAGTACGGCGGCCTCGACGGAGACCGGGTCGGTGACATCCAGTCGGACGAACCGCACGTCGTCACCGCCGGCTCGCAAGGCCGCGGAAGCTTCCCGGCCGCGGGCCTCGTCCCGCGCGCCGAGGTACACCGTCATGCCGCGCGCGGCGAGCTGCCGGACGATCTCGCGTCCGAGTCCCTTGTTCCCGCCGGTCACCAGAGCGATATCGGTCAACTCGTCCTCCGGATGTTCTCCCGGACCGCCGCGAAATCGGGGTATCCGTTCACGGCCATCAACAGATCCGCTTCTGCCAGCATCGTCCGCAGCACGTGGACGAGCCCCGCGACACCGCCGAGCGCGAGCCCGTACGCGTACGGACGGCCGATGCCGACCATGGTGGCGCCGAGGCCGATCGCCTTGACCACGTCGGATCCGCTGCGCACACCAGAGTCGAACAGGACCGGCACTCGGTCGTCGCAGGCCGCGACCACCTCGGGCAGCATCTCGAGGGCGCTGAGGCCGCCGTTGGCCTGACGGCCGCCGTGGTTGGAGCAGTAAATGCCGTCCGCGCCGGCGTCGATCGCACGACGAGCGTCGTCGGGATGGGAGATCCCCTTCAGGATGATCGGCAGATCCGTCAGCGACCGCAGCCAGGCCAAGTCGTTCCAGGACAGCGGGTTTCCGAAGATCTGCGCCCAGGTACGGATGTCCGTTTGCGGGTCCGCGGCTGAACCGGCGAGGCGACGGAAGACGGGATCGCCGGTGTAGTTCTCCAGTACGTTCCCGCGCAGTTGGGGAAAGTTGCCGGTGGCCAGGTCGCGGGGGCGCCAGCCGGGGACCCAGGTGTCCAGGGTGACGGCGATCCCGCGGTAGCCGGCCTTCTCCGCGCGTTCGACCAGACTGGCCGCGAGATCCCGGTCCTTCGGCGTGTAGAGCTGGAAGAAGCTCGGTGTCGAGCCCGCGTGCGTGATCACCTGCTCCAGAGGGTCCTGCATCAGCGTGGAGAACATCGCGGGCACACCCGTCTCGGCGGCTGCACGTGCGACCGCGATGTCTCCGTGCCGATCCTCGGTGACCAACCCGATCACGCCTACCGGTGCCATGAAGACGGGGCTGCGGAAGGTCTGGCCCCACGCCGTGACCGACATCTCCCGCTCGTCGGCGCCGACCAGCATGCGGGGCACCAGACCCCACTGCGTGAACGCTTCGACGTTACGGCGCTGGGTCGCCTCGTCTCCCGCGCCGCCGGCGATGTACGAGTGCAGCGACGGCGAGAGAACGGAGGCCGCCCGGCTCTCCAGCGTCGCGTAATCCATCGGGAGTCCCGGCACACGTCCGCTCAACGCGTCGAAGTAGATCCCGAACTGGTAGTCCGCGAACTGGTCAGCCATGACACTCCCCGAGCTCGACGTCGAGGAGGTACGCGTACTGCTGCCCGGAGTGCAGATCACGCTCTTCCACCCCGCCCTGGGGCGTCCGCCTCGGATACGAGATCTTCAGGATGTGCAGGGTCGGTATGGGGAAGAGCGTCACCTTCTTCGGGTCGACGTCGTAGACAGCAGCGATCGCGTCGGCGCCGAGGGCCGGACTCTCGGCGTAGCGCCTGTAGTTGTCCTCGCCGTCGAACATCAAGTCGATCGTGACCCAGAAGGGCCCCGCCACCTTGGACCTGACCTGACGGCAGACTTCACTGACCTTGGGCACGGCCGGCCACCTTTCCTTTCCGTTCCTCAGACATCGAGCAGTTCGAAGCGCACGAGTTCCATTGGGTCGTCGACGCTCACCACGTGGTTCAGGACGAACTGATAGACGGGGCCGCGGTCGATGTCGCCCGGCGTGAACGCCCAGCCGTAGCTGGGGAGCTCCATGCCCATACGGATCGGCATGTGGAAGAAGTACGGATTGCAGGCCTTCGCGATCTGGCTCGCGAGCTCCTGCGTCTTGGCCGTGATGACTCCCATCAGGCCGATCTCGAGGGGCACCGAGCCCGGCGGCGGCTGCATTCCGCTCACACCGTTCCAGCCGTACATCCGCAACGAGATGTGGAATTCACCCTCGTCGAGACCGGTGGTGGACTTCGCCCGCTCGGTCAGCGTGACCAGCATCTTGTCGTGGAACACCTGTGGCTCGGCCAGCACGTCCGGGTCCGCGATCCCGACGATCATGATCGTCTGGAACAGGTTCCCGGAGGCGCCTTCCAGCTTCATCGTGTACGGCTTCGGAGTCCAGGCGGAACCGGTCACTCGCACCTTGGAATCGGTCAACTGGACGTACTGGCAGTCGGTGACGTCGAGTTCACCACCTGGCTCGGTCAGCTTCCACGGGTTCTTGTTCTCGTACAGGAGGTGTCCGGAGATGCTCTCCACCGTCGCCTTGAACTGCGGATCCACCGGCTCGACGTCGAAACCGTCCTCGTGGATCTCGATCAGCACTCCGCGCTGTCCGGTGGCGGCCGATGTCGACTGGCCCCCGCATTCTGCGATCTTCCCCGCGTGCCAGCACGGCCCGGCCGGCGCACCCTGTCGCAGCGCGAAGGCGGCGATGACCGCCGGGTCGGACGAACGCCCGCCGATGACGATGTCGGCGTCGGCGTCCAGAGCGGCGATGTAGGGCTCAGGGCCCATCAGCGCGACGATGTGCAGGCAGTCGTCGATCTGTGCCTTCTCGAGGTCACCGAGCGGGGGCAGGCCCGTGACCTTCCCGTCGGCGAGCTTCTGCTCGACGGTCCTTTGTGATTGCTCGGAATACAGGAGCGCGACCTTCGGCGTGTATCCCTTTTCACGGGCGATCTCCAGGACGATGTCCCGAGTCCAGTCGACGTTCTGGTCGCCCCCCGCCTGACCGGCCGTACCGATCAGGATCGGTATCTGTGCGGCCTGTTGGGCGCCCATCAGGAGTTCCAGGTCCTTCTTGACCGAGGCCCGGTCGTTCTTGGACACGCCTTTGGCGAGATAGGCCGCACCGCTGTCGGTCGAACCGGCGTCGAGCGCGATCGCATCGGGTTCGCGCGCCAAGGCGTAGTCGATCTCCTCCGGGAAGATCCCGACGCCCAGAGACCCCTGAGGTACATAGATCTTGGTGGTATTCATGCTGCTTTCCTTCCGGCCGGAGGATCAGTGCTGATTGGGCGGGACTTCGCTGCCGGTCTTGCCGACCAGGAAATCCAGATCGCAGCCGTCGTGCGCCTGGTTCACGGTGTCGATGTAGAGCTTCGCGTAGCCTCGCGTCGCCTTCGGTTCGAGCGCCCGTCGCGCAGCGAGGCGACTTTGCAGTTCTTCTTCGGAGATCAGCAGATCGAGCCTTCGCTCGGCCACGTCGAGTTCGATGACATCACCGTTGTGGACTGCGTCCAGGGCGCCGCCGGCGGCCGCTTCGGGCGAGACGTGCAGAACGACCGCACCGAATGCGGTGCCGCTCATCCGGGCATCGGAAATACGCACCATGTCCTTGACTCCGACGGCGAGCAGCTTGGCCGGGATCGGCATCATCCCCAGCTCCGGCATACCGGGAAATCCCTTGGGCCCGCAGTTCTTCAGGACCATCACCGAGTCCGCGTCGATGTCGAGATCAGGGTCGTCGATACGCGCGTTGAGGTCGTCCTGGTTCTCGAACACCACCGCCCGGCCCCGGTGCTTGAGCAAACGCGGTTCCGCGGCGGATGGCTTGATGACCGAGCCCTCCGGGCACAGATTGCCGCGGAGCACCGCGATCCCCGAATGCGATTTGAAGGGCTCCGCCACGCTGAACACCACGTCCCGGTTGTGGCATGCGGCATCGGCGTTGTTCTCCGCGAGCGTACGGCCGGTCACGGTCAACGCATCCCGGTGCAGAAGGCCCGCTTCGCAGAGGTCCCGAATGATGACCGGCAGTCCGCCTGCCTCGTGGAAGTCCTGCATCAGATAGCTGCCGGACGGCTGGATGTTGAGCAGCGTGGGGATGTCCTGGCCGATCTGATGCCAGTCCTCGATGGCGAGCGGAACCTCCATCCGCCGGGCCACCGCGGTGAGATGGATGACCGCATTGGTCGAGCCGCCGATCGCGGCATTGACCTTGATCGCGTTCTCGAATGCCTCGCGGGTCATCACCTTGTCGAGGGTGAGGTCCTCGCGCACCATGTCGACGATCCGGCGTCCCACCTCACGGGCGAGTACCCGGCGCCGCGCATCGACGGCGGGTATCGCGGCATTGTCCGGCAGGCCGACACCCATCGCCTCGACCATCGCGGCCATCGTCGAGCCGGTGCCCATCACGTTGCAGACACCGACGGTGCGGTTGAGGCAGGACTCGGCCTCCTCCACGTCCTCGACGGTCGCCCGGCCGGCGCGCAGGTCCGCCGAGAGATTCCAGGCGTCCTTGATGCCGAAGGACCTGCCGCGAAAACTGCCGTTGAGCATCGGCCCCGCCGAAAGCCCGATCGTCGGCAGATTGACGCTTGCGGCCCCCATCAAGAGCCCGGGGGTCGTCTTGTCGCAGCCCATCATCAGGACGACGCCGTCGAGCGGGTTGGCGCGCAGTGTCTCCTCGACGTCCATGCTGCAGAGATTGCGCAACAGCATGGCCGTGGGCCGGGTCAGCGTCTCTCCCGTCGAGATGACGGGGAATTCCATCGGGACGCCGCCCGCTTCCAGAATCCCCTCGCGAACGTGCTGCGCCAGCTCGCGGAAGTGGGAATTGCAGGAGGTCAGTTCGGACCAGGTGTTGCAGATTCCGACGACCGGCCGGCCGTCGAAGTGGTCCTTCGGCACGCCGCGACTGCGCACCCAACTCCGGTGCGTGAAGCCTTTGGCTCCTCGGCCCCCGAACCAGTCCTGCGACCGGAGCTCAGATTTGTTGCCCATCGTCCCTGCTTTCGTGGTTCAGTGTCGGCGCTGCTGCTGCTCGCGGAACTGGTCGAGGTCGGGCAGGTAACCGAGCGAGCCCTCTTCCAAGGTCGTGCCGAAGTTGCGTGCGACGCACGACTGAAGTACGTAGAGGCCGTAGACCAGGATGAGATCGGTGACGCCCTCGGGCCCGAATTCGTCGAACTGATCCCAGTTCTCGTCCGAGATCCGGTTCCGGTGGTACAGGTCGTCCACCGTGCTGACGATCACCCGGTCGAAATCCTTCAGCAGCGGGCTCTTCGGGCCTTCGGCGACGCCGAACAGGTCCTCGTCCGTGACGCCCAGCTTCAGGGATGCCTTGCGGTGCTGGGACCACAGATACTCGCTGTCGCACAGCCAGACCGTGCGCATGCAGGCGAGCTGCCAGACGCGCGGTGGCAGTGAGGTGTCGTCGATCGCGCGCTTGCCGAAGGGGGACATCGACCGGAGGAACTCCGGGTAGTTGATCATCGCCTTCTGGAGCTTCGAGGTGGTCGGCTTTCCGCGGCGCCCCATGCGGCTTGCCTGCTCGATCTGGGGCGGACTCAGGAGCGAGTAGTCCGCCTCGAAGACGCGTTTGCTCAGCCGGCGGGGCGCCTCAAGGGCCCGCCCGCTCGCGTGGCCCGACGACGCGAGCGCATCGCCCCATCCGGTGACGTCGCCCTCCAGTTGTACGCCCATGCTGTTGACCGCGGCGGCGAGGGTGAGGACGAAGCCGTAGGTCGTCATGAGGTCCAGGAGGGCGTTCGGACCGAGCCGGTCGATCCGGTACCACTTCTCTTCGGAGAGGTAGTGCGTGTCGTGCAGCTCGTCGATCGCCTCGACGGTGTGTTGCTCGATGCTGTTCAGCAGGTCGCCGCGGGCGCCGCCCGCGACCTCGTCGAGCTCTGCGTCGCCGATCCCGTAAGCCCGGCTCTCCTCACGCAGTTGAGCCCATAGATACTCGCTCTCGCACAGCCAGGCGGCACGCAGTGCGGCGAGCCGGGCCAGGCGTGGCTGGAGATCGCTGGTCAAGGTGACCCGAGTGCCGATCCGCCCGATGGAACGGGCGAACTCGGGATAGTTGAGGAAGGTCTTCATCATGGTGGAGGTGCCGCTCTCACCGTACGGGCCCATCTTGATACGCACGGCTTCCTGGCGCCCGGAGAGCTTGTCCAGGTCCACCGGTGGAACACGTGTCGGGTACTTCTGCGTCATGGATCTCCTTGCCCGGTTCGGCTGTTGGTTGGATTCACGGCTGCGGGACCGGCGTGACCGGCTCCCCGCCGCCGAGTACGGCCACGACGTTCTCGACGGCGACCTCGGCCATCCGCGTACGGGTCTGGGCGGTGGCGGAGCCGAGATGAGGTGCGAGTACGACGTTCTCGAGCTCGATGAGCCCGGGGTGTACGTGCGGTTCGTCCTCGTACACATCGAGCGCCGCGCCGGCGATCTCGCCGAGGTACAGGGCGCGTGCCAGCGCGGCCTCGTCGACTACCGGGCCTCGCGCCGTGTTGACCAGGTAGGCGCTCCGCTTCATCAGGCGCAGAGCCGCTTCGTCGATCAGATGGTGGGTCTCCTGCGTCAGCGGGCAGTGCAGGGAGACGACGTCCGCGGTGGACAGCAGCTCCTTCAACTCGACGCGTGTGCTGGGACCGATGACGCCAGGACCACGCCGGGCGTGGTGCACCACGTCCATGCCGAAGGCGGCGGCGCGGCGTGCCACCGCCCTGCCGATGGCGCCCATGCCGACGACGCCGAGACGCCCCTTCTGAAGGCCGGCACCGAGCAGGAACCCCATGTCCCACGACCACGGAGTGCCGGACCTGATCAGCCGGTCGCCCTCGCTCACCCGCCGGGTCACGTCGAGCAGCAGCGCCATCGTCAGGTCGGCGGTCGCGTCGACAAGGACGCCCGGAGTGTTCGTCGCGACCGCGCCGTGGGCTGTGATCGCGGCTACGTCGAGGTTGTCGTAGCCGGTGGCGGTGTTGGCCACCACGCGCAACTGAGGCCCGGCGGCGAGGACTTCGGTCCCGATCTGGTCGTTGAGCGTCGTGATGACCGCGTCAGCTCCGACCACCCCCGCGCGCAGTTCGTCCTGTGTCAGCGGCCGGTCATGCGGGGAGACCGTCACCTTGCCGATCCGGGCGAGCGGGCTGAGGACGTCGCCGGGAAGGGCACGGGTGATGAAGATGTTCACCGGGGTTCTCCTAATGCCGTACGCGCTTCAGGGCGAGCAGTCCGTCCCGCGTGAAGTCGGGGGAGCGCGCCCAGGTCACGATCGACTGCTCCTCTGCACGGATCTCCTCGGCCAGCGCGGGGAGCCGGGCGGCCACGGCGTGCGGGATACGCAGAACGCCGTGCTGGTCCCCGTGGAGCAGATCGCCTGCTGTGACGTCGAGGCCGCCGACCCGCACGGGGGCACCGATCCCGGTGAGCCGCATGTGGGCGCGTGCTACGCAGAGGCCGGCGGCATGCACGGCGTAGCCCACCTCGCGCAGGTCCGGCTCGTCGCGCACCCGGCCGTTGGTCACGAACCCGGTGATCTCCAGTGCGGCGAGGAGAGTTCCGTTGACCTCGCCGAGGAACGCCCCGGCGCCGGGGACCTCGTCGAGGTCCTGCACCACGACGACGACCGGTCCTTCGACGGCGAGTACGGCCCGGTGCAGCTCGGCGACCGGCACCGCGTCCTCGCCCGGGGCCGCTGCCCGCATGGTGGCCGTGACAGCCGTGCCCACAAACCGGCCGCCCGCGATCCGGTGGAGCGAGCCGTCGGTGTAGGCCTGGCCGTCGGCGCCGGTCTCGGAACGGCGCAGGGCGTTGCTGAGGGCGGGGGTGTCCCAGGCTGCGAGGAGTTCGTGGACGGGGTCGGACATCTGGTCCTCCGGTGTAGTGGGGGAGTCGTGGTCGGGTCTTGGCCGTGCGGGAGGAGGGGCGCCACGTCGGTGGCCGCAGCACTCGCTGTGCCGCCGTCCGGGCACGCCAACGATCAGGCCGAACTCATGGCTGTGGCAGCGAAACGCGGGCTCTGGCCATGGACGGGAGCCGCGGCAGGCAGGCGGCCGCGACACGGTCACGGCATGCCGTTCACAGCTCAGAGCAGCGGCGGCACCATCGCGTCGATCAGATGCGGCCCGGGCTCGGCGAGCGCGCGCCCGAATTGTTCGGCCAGTTCCTCCGCGGTCGTCGCCCGCGTCGCCGGCACACCCATTCCCTCGGCGATCCTGGCGAAGTCGAGGTCCGGCCGTGCCAGGTTGAGCAGTTGGTTCGCCGCCGGGCCACCGGTCTGAGCCCCCACCCTTAGCAACTCCATGCGCAGGATCGCGTAAGCGCGGTTGTTCAGGAGCACGGTGGTGACGTCGAGGTTCTCCCGGGCCTGCGTCCACAGCGCCGAGATCGTGTAGAGCGCGCTGCCGTCGGACTGCAGGCTGATCACCGGCCGGCCGGGTGCGGCGATGGCCGCACCGGTCGCTACGGGCATGCCGAAGCCGATCGCTCCTCCGGTCAGGGTCAGTACGTCGTGCCGTGGCGCGCCCGCGGTCGCGGTCGGCAGACGCAGCCCCGAAGTGTTCGCCTCGTCCGCGATGATCGCCCGGTCCGGCAGCAGAGCGCCGATGACGTCGACCCAGTTCTGCGGGGTCAGCGGGCCGGACGGCAGCGCGGGCCTGGCGGCCTCCGCGAGCACCGGTTGCGTTGCGGCGGCGACCAGTTCCGCGACGTCATGCAGCGCACCAGGAACGTCCTGCCACACCTCGGCCAGCACGTGAATCCGCGCGCCGTCGGGCATCAGATTGCTGGCCTTGCCCGGGTAGGCGAAGAACGACGCGGGCGCTCTCGCTCCGGCGGTGATCACGTGCTTGACCCCGCCGAGTTGCTGGGAGACTTGCTCGGAGAGATAACCGAGCCGCTCGATCGCCGGCAGGCCCGCGCCCCGCTCGAGCCGCGCGGGGAACGTCTCGGCGTACGCCCTCACCCCGGTCGCCGCGGTGATACGGCTGGTTGCGCGCAGCCCGTGCTCGTGGCAGGCGCTGCCACCGATGAGCAGCGCCACCGACTCGCCACCGGCCAGCACCTTGGCGATGCGCTCCACCGTGGCCCGGTCGACGGCCTCCGGCCCGCGCGACGGAACGGGAGCGCCCCTTTCACCGCCCGCGCCCCACGATGAGTCGGCCGGGAGGATCAGCGTGGCGATCCGCCCTGGGGCGTCCTGAGCCGCTGCGACCGCCGCGGCCGCGTCCGCGCCGATGTCCTTCGTCCGCTCTGACCGGCGGACCCAGCCCTCTAGCGACCGTGCCACGGTCTCGATGTCCGAGTCGAGGGGAGCGTCGTACTGCTTGTGGTACGTCGCGTGATCACCGACCACATTGACGATCGGAGTGTGCGCACGGCGCGCGTTGTGCAGGTTCGCCAGCCCGTTCCCGAGCCCCGGCCCGAGGTGTAACAGAGTGGCGGCCGGCTTCCCGGCGATTCGTGCGTACCCGTCCGCGGCCCCGGTGACGACACCTTCGAACAGGCCGAGCACTCCCCGCATTTCGGGTACGCCGTCGAGTGCGGCCACGAAGTGCATCTCCGAGGTGCCGGGGTTGGCGAAGCAGACCTCCACACCGGCGTCGACGAGCGTGCGGATCAGGGACCGCGCGCCGTTCGTCACACTCATGTCCTCAGCCCCTCTCCACGTACGGGTCACCTGGATTGAGAATCCCGGCCGGATCGAAGCTCTCCTTGATTCGGCGCATCAGCGCGATCTTCGCCGGGTCCTCAAGGTCGAGGAAATACTCCGATTTGGTCTGCCCTAGGCCGTGTTCGCCGGAGATCGCGCCGCCCAGTTCCATACCGAGCGCAAAGATCTCGGTCAGCAGCTTCTCGCGCCTCTCCGGTTCCTCGCAGAAGATGCCGAGATGCACATTGCCGTCTCCGGCATGCCCGCAACCGGCGGCTCCCGCACCGTACGACTGCACCGTCTCCCGCGTGCGGCGGAGGAATTCGGGCATTGCGGCTCGCGGGACCACCACGTCGATGATGTCGTCGGCACCGCGGGCCTTGGCCGTCCAGAATGATTTCTCACGGGCCTCGATCAGCTCGCGGGCGGAGTTGCCTTCGAGTACGTAAACCTCGATCGCACCGAGTTCGTCGAGCAGACCACCGAGTGCAACGACGTCGGCCTGCAACCGGTCGTTGTCGCGGTTCTCCAGCGCCACCACCAGGTAGGCCTGCGCGGTATCACGGATCCGGTCCGGGACGCCGAGGCCGTGCTCGGTGTATTCGCTGATCGCCGCCAGCGTCTGACTGTCGATGTACTCGAGGATGTGCGGCTCGAGCCCGCTGGAGACGATCTTCGGTACGGCGGTCAGCACCTCGTCGAAGGTGGTGAACGGAGCGAGCACCGTGGCGCTGTGCGCCAGCCGCGGATGGAGCTTCACGATGATCTCGGTGACGACCGCGAGGGTCCCCTCGGAGCCGATGATCAGCTGGGTCAGGTCGTATCCGGACGAGACCTTGGAGATCTTGCCGCCGGTCCGGATGATGTCGCCGGTCGCCAGCACGGCCTCGAGCCCTACGACATGGTGCCGCGTGACGCCGTACTTGATCGCCCGCATCCCGCCGGCGTTCGTCCCGACATTGCCGCCGATACTGGCGCTCGGTTCACCGGGGGAGACGGTATAGCCGAGCCCTGCCTCGGCAGCCTGCGTATTCAACTCAGCGAGTGTGACCCCTGGTTGGACGACGGCGACGTGGTTGGCGGTGTCGATCTCGAGAACCGCGTTCATCCGCTCGAACGAGACCAGCAGTCCATCCGCGCGGGGTCGTGCGCCACCGGAGAGGCCCGTGCCCGAGCCACGTGCGGTGACCGGAACGCCGAGCTCATTCGCCGCCTTGAGCAGGTCGGCGACCTCCCGGGTGCTCTGCGGCTTGGCCAGATGGGCGGGGGGCCGCGGGGGTGCCGTCAAGGCCTCGTCGTGTGCGTAGTCTTCGGGAATCGCATCGCCGGACAGCAGATACGAGCCCCCGACGATCTCCGCGAACCGTGCCGCGACACTGCTCATTGCTAGCCCTTCTCGAGTGACCATGGAACTTCTGTCGCCTGCGGCCGTCGCGGGAAGCGAAGACAGCCTCGGTGGCGGTCGGGCGAAGTTCACGGGACCGAGCGTAGGAACGGCTCCGCGACGATGCGTCCCACAGCCCGGGGACATCTCTCCCCCGAGCGGGGGACCCGGCGTACAGGACCTCGCGGGCCGGGCGCGGGAAGGCGGCGGAAGCCAATCTCGTGATGAGTCCTCACCTCACTGTCCTGCTCTGGCCCAGGGCCAGAGCAGGACGAGGCGCAGGTCCTGGCTACTGGCCTGCGTGCTGGATGTCATCGGCTGGGAGTAGCGGAGCGTAAAGGCGGCAGGGATTTCCACCCGCGTCCTGCTGGAGCTCTTTGGACGGAAGGGTTACGTGCTGGCTAACAGGGCCTTGCTGAAGCCCCATTCCGTCCGGCCGCTGGGGGCCTTGGGCCGCAGGACGTGGCCACTCGTTTCGGAGGATTGGGCTCGACTCTGTCGCTCGATGGGCTACTTGGGGCCCGCCCCACCTTTCATGCCGTGACGCTGTGACTGTGATGGCGAGGCATTCGCCTACGGCAGACAAGAAAGAGCACCGAAAGACTGGATAGCTCCGCGAGGACTATGTCAACGTACGGCGTCCCGTAGAACACCAGGCCAGACGGTGCTACTGCTCGGCCACGATCAGGCTTCCGAAACCGCTCAGAATGATGCGCCGCGCATTTTTGGCCCGCTGGCGTAGCTTCTACTTTGGAGGCCCGTCTGTCTTAATCCGCAATTCGACCCGCCCGCTTCATTTCGCATGTCCTCTGTGCACTCGGTGCAGTGGGCGCTTGGTCCGGTCAGACAGCGGGTGACTACGGATCTGTGTCCACTGGCTGTGTGTCTGCGTCTGCGCGGCCAGTCTGTTCGGCGAGGACCTGCTGCAACGCGGCTATCGCGCGACCGGGTGGTCCTCGCACACATTGCGGCGCACCCTGGATCTACAACTCGACGCGTGGCCCGTTCGATTGGGTCCCTGCGCGGGGTGTAGTCGCAATCTTGACTGCCCCACTGGTGACGGTCTGCTGGTGATCGTCACGGATGGCGCTACCCCCAGCCCTCGCTCATACCGGTTGGCTTCCCAACCGAAGCCAGCACGGGAGTGACCGGACTCTGACGATTCGGCGCGCAACATAGACCACGATCGCCGGTTAGCCAAACTGGCGTTTCTGACGACGATTGAGGAGTTCGCAGCGGCGCAACCTGGCGGTGGAGCTGCGCGGATGCACCAGTCATCGTGCCAACGTTCAGTGCGGTTGCCTACTTAGCACCGCTCAGCGTCTGGCCAATCTCGACACTCCTGGGGAAACATGGCTCGCCCTCCTGCACTCAAACTTTCCGAGGTGTTGGGTGAGATCCGAATGAGCCCATCTGCTTTCTACCGCTTGCGTGCTCGTGGTTTGGCTCCCCGGATGATCAAACTTCCGACTGTTTCGCAACGCAGCGGGAAACTACATTGAGGCTGGGGCTTACGGCATTACTTGGGGACGGGCTCGCGAGGCCACACTCACCCTCGATGAGCACGCCCTTGTGCTGGCGAAGCGCCCGTACGACCTGCGCCACGCGGGTATCTCGTTCTGGCTCGCCTCCGGCGTCGACCCCGCAGAGTGTGCGCGCAGGGCCTGACAGAGCATCCAGGTTCTCTTCCGGTATTACGCCAAGTTCCTGGCCGAAGCGCGTAACCACGCGAACAAGATGATTGAGGAGTCGATGCGGCGGTGGGACGAGCCGGAGAGCGGCGCATAGGGCGCACCCGGGTAGGACCTCGGCCCGGATATGCCCCGGAACAGCTGGTCAGAGGTGGGAGAGGGGCGGGAGATATCGGGATTAGCTTCACGTTCTGACCGGTAACTCCAAAGTGCGGAAGGAAGGGCGCCTGACGGGGAAACCCCTGGTCAGGCGCCTTCCTTGTGCGGCTAGAAGAAGCCCAGCTTCTTCGGCGAGTACGACACCAGAAGGTTCTTCGTCTGCTGGTAGTGCTCCAGCATCATCTTGTGCGTCTCGCGCCCGATCCCGGACTGCTTGTAGCCGCCGAACGCAGCATGCGCGGGGTACGCGTGGTAGCAGTTCGTCCAGACCCGGCCCGCCTGGATCGCACGGCCCGCCCGGTAGGCGGTGTTCATGTCGCGTGTCCACACTCCGGCGCCCAAACCGTACAGAGTGTCGTTGGCGGTCTTGATCGCATCGTCGAAGTCGTTGAACGACGCGACCGAGACGACCGGGCCGAAGATCTCCTCCTGGAAGATCCGCATGCGGTTGTCGCCCTCGAAGATCGTCGGCTGGACGTAGTAGCCACCCGCCAACTCACCGTCGTACGTGATGCGCTGGCCGCCCGTCAGGACCTTGGCGCCCTCCTGCTGGCCGATGTCCAGGTAGGAGAGGATCTTCTCCAGCTGGTCGTTGGAGGCCTGGGCTCCGATCATCGTGTCGGTGTCCAGCGGGTGGCCCGGCACGATCTGCTCGGTACGGGCGACCGCCGCTTCCATGAACTCGCTGTAGTGACCCCGCTGGACGAGAGCACGTGACGGGCAGGTACACACCTCGCCGTTGTTGAGGGCGAACATCGTGAAGCCCTCCAGCGCCTTGTCGCGGAAGTCGTCGTTGGCGGCCCACACGTCGTCGAAGAAGATGTTCGGCGACTTCCCGCCCAGCTCAAGGGTCACCGGTTTGATGTTCTCCGAGGCGTACTGCATGATCAGCCGCCCCGTGGTGGTCTCACCGGTGAAGGCGACCTTCGCGACGCGCGGGCTTGAGGCGAGGGGCTTGCCCGCCTCGACGCCGAAGCCGTTGACGACGTTGACCACACCCGGCGGCAGTAGATCGGAGACCAGGCTCATCCAGTAGTGGATGGACGCCGGGGTCTGTTCGGCGGGCTTGAGGACGACCGCGTTGCCCGCCGCGAGTGCGGGCGCGAGCTTCCATGTCGCCATCAGGATGGGGAAGTTCCACGGGATGATCTGCGCGACGGCGCCGAGCGGCTCGTGGAAGTGGTACGCGACGGTGTCGTCGTCCACCTCGCTCAGCGACCCCTCCTGCGCGCGGATGACCCCCGCGAAGTAGCGGAAGTGGTCGATGGCCAGCGGGATGTCGGCGGCCAGCGTCTCGCGTACCGGCTTGCCGTTCTCCCAGCTCTCGGCCACCGCGAGCTGTTCGAGGTTCGCCTCCATGCGGTCGGCGATCTTCCGCAGGACGTCCGCGCGTTCGGTCGGTGAGGTGCGGCCCCACGCGGGCGCGGCGGCATGCGCCGCGTCGAGGGCCTTCTCCACGTCCTCGGCCGTACCGCGGGCGATCTCGGTGAAGGGCTGCCCGTTGACGGGGCTCGGGTTCTCGAAGTACTGGCCGCGCGCGGGCGGGACGTACTCACCGTCGATGAAGTGGTCGTAGCGGGACTGGTAGGAGACAACTGCGCCATCGGCGCCGGGCGCTGCGTAACGGGTCATCTTGGTGGCCTCCCGGGGAAGGCTGCCCGCCGTTGGGCAGCTCTCGCCGGGAGAGTAGGAGGACGGACGTTGCAGGTACGTTGCGGGAGCTGTCGGCCTGCGGCTCGTTCGTGAAGGGCGTCGGTCGTGGGCGCTGGGCTGTGTTGAGGTGCCTGGGAGCGCTCTGGGAGCGCTCTTACCTCGCGTCAGTCAACTCCGCATCCAGCTCTCGGAGTCGAGCCAGCACCGGTGGCGTCGTCCGTACCTGGGCCAGCGCCCGCCATACCGCCAGGTCGTCCTCACCCCACGGTGCGTGGACCCAGTCGGCCAGGAGATCCGGGTCACGGCGGGCGATCAACGCGGCCCGCAGCTGATCGGCGAGCCTGCGCCGCAGCCTGGCCACCGCAGGTGCCTGTGAAGCGGGCAGAAGCGGACCCGCGTACGCGGCGGCGGCCGCGGTGACCGCTCCTGATCCGAGCCTTCGCTCCACGGCATCGATATCCGACTCGACCGGCACCGAGAGCCTGTACGGGCGCGACCGCAGCAGTTCCGGCCCGAGGAGCCGCCGCAGCCGGGCGAACTCGGCCCGCAGCGTCACCGGCGTCACCGACTCGTCCTCGTACAGCGCGCACAGCAGCTCCTCGCCGGTCAACCCCTCGGGGTGGCGGGCCAGCAGGACGAGGATCTCGCTGTGCCTACGGCTCAGCCGCACCTTGCGTCCGCCGGTCAGCAGCAACGCCTCATCGCGGCCGAGCGCGGTGAGACCGACCCAGTCCGCGGCCGCCACCGGTGGTGACAGCAACGCCAGTTGCGACTCCGCTGCCCGAGCGACCGCCTGCACGAAGGCGAGGCTGTGCGGATGCGCCAGACCGTCGCCTCCGGTGATGTCCACTGCCCCGAGCAGCCGGCCGGTCCGCGGATCGTGCACCGGGGCCGCCGCGCACGTCCACGGCTGGACGCGCCGGATGAAGTGCTCGGCCGCGAACACCTGCACCGGTCGGTCCACCGCCACCGCCGTGCCCGGTGCGTTCGTCCCCATCGCGGACTCCGCCCACCGCGCGCCCGGCACGAAGTTCATCCGCCCGGCCTGCCGCCGGGTCGCCGAATGCCCCTCGACCCAGAGCAGTCTGCCGTGCGCGTCGCACACCGCGAGAAGATGCTCACCGTCCATCGCGAACGTGCCCATCAGCTCACGGAACAGCGGCATCACCCCGGCCAACGGATGCTCGGCACGGTACGAACCGAGGTCACCGTCGGTGAGCTCCACTGCCGCGCCGCTGTCCTCCGGGCTGACCCTGGCCCTGGCCGAGCGCCTCCACGACTCGGCCACCACGGAGCGCACCGGTCGCGTGAGCGTCCCCGCCTGCGTGAACCTCTCGTGGGCCCGCCGCAGCACCCGCACCCGCTCGGCAGGATCGGCACCGGCTTCCAGGGCCACCCATGGTTCGGTCAACTCGGCCTCCCGGGACGGCGATGCGGTTCTGCCATCGTCGCCCCGCGAGGACGCCCCGACAAGCGCCCCGACAAGCGCTCCGATAAGCGCCCCGACAGGTGCTCCGAGAAGGCCTCGGGAACCGTGGCGGTGTGAGCCGACGGCGTCAGGCAGAGTTGACCAGGCGGATATAGCGCGTCCAGTCCCAGTGCGGTCCGGGATCGGTGTGGTCGGCGCCGGGCACTTCGACATGCCCGATGATGTGCTTGCGGTCCTTGGGAATGGCATACCGGTCGCAGATGGCCGCGGTCAGCAGCGCGGACTGCTCGTACATCGCGTCGGTGAAGTACTCGGGCTGATCCACCCATCCTTCGTGCTCGATACCGATGCTTCGGGTGTTGTAGTCCCAGTTGCCCGCGTGCCAGCCGACGTTGCGCTCGCGTACGCACTGGGCGATACGTCCGTCCTTGGAGCGCACCACATAGTGGGCCGACACCTTCTTCGCCGAGTTCTGGAAGATGGCGAGCGTGTCGGCGTAGGTCTCCTGGGTGACGTGGACGACGACGTAGTCAACGGGGTAGGTGCTGGGGCGATTGGCCGCCGTGTAGTTGGAGGTGCTGGCCGGAACCCACTCGGCGAGCGGATAGTCGTCCGCCCGAGGCCGGGCCGTGGCGCGGGTGGCGGGGAGGAGCATGGCGGGGACGGCGGGGATGGCGGCCAGGGCTGCCCCTTGCAACAGCCTGCGCCGGCTGGGAAATCCTCTGGTGCGGTGATCCATGGCTGGCCTGCCTCTCGGTGGGGGGAACAGCTGGACTTATCAGTGGGGCAGCAGCTTGGCCGACTCTCGTAGCCGCGCGTGCAGTCCCCGGTGAGTTTCGCGCGCGGGCAGCCACTCCTTGCGGATCTTGGCCACACACGTGTAGTTGGTGTCGCAGACGTTGGCGAGCGGGGACTCGACGGTCTGTGTCGCGAACTGGTAGGCGTCGAGTTCGCTGAAGCCGAAATCGCGCACCAGCCACTGGACAAGGTCGAGTTGGGATATTCGAAAGGCGTCCTCGAGCGGGCGTGCCGAGCCAGTGGAAATGATGTGGGTGTCGGATTCCAGTCGCGGCCAGGGCGTGGCGATCCCCTTCAGGAGTTCGACGATCACGACAGTGTTCATCGCGCACTCGACGGCGACTCCGCAGGTTTCCCCCTCGCCTTGCCGCGCGTGCCCGTCGCCCAGGCTCAGGAGCGCGCCCTCCACATTCACCCCGAGGTAGCAGGTGACCCCGGCCCGCATCTCGGGAGTGTCCATGTTCCCGCCGTGCGCGTCGGGGACGAGCGCCGAGCGCACCTCCAGATTGGCGGGCGCGACGCCGACCGTGCCGTGCATCGGATCCATCGGCAGCGCGATCTCGAAGTCGCCGTCCCGCGCGCTGAAGTGGGCGGTGCGCCGGTCCCGATCGAGCTGCCAGATCCATACGGTCTCGGGCAGTGGCGGCTGGAGCGATGCGGTGGTGTGGGTGGAGGTGAGTGCCCCGAAGAGGGGGACCGTGGTGGAGGCCGCCCAGTCGCGAGCCGGTTCGATCGACACGAAATGCACGGCGACGGTGTCACCCGGCTCCGCGCCCTCGACGTAAAAGGGTCCGGTCTGTGGATTCAGGAAGGGGAACTGGCAGACCTCCGACACCAGATCCTTCTCGGAGCGCACGCTTCCCGCGAAGCAGTCTTCGGTGAACAGGTCGAGCACTGTGCCCGGAGCGATCCGTGCCACGGGTGGCGCGCCGCCGAACGTCCAGGCGTATTCACCCGGGTCGGGCCGTACGGTCAGGATCCGAGGCTGGTTCATGGCGGGCTGCTCTCTTTTGTCGCTCCGTCGCTCCGTGGGGAACTCGGGGTCCGTGCTCGGCCCGACGGCCCCGCGACGCCGCCCAGGACGGCTCTGCTTCCCGACACCTGATTCCCCCGATCCGTGTGGACACGACACCGCAGCCAGGGCCGGGCCGGTGGTGTCCCGCGTCAATTACGGTACGGCGAGGGTCGGTTGGGTCGGAAGGGTGCGATCCAAATCTGTGTACAGCACCGTGATTGTGGAAAACGTGGTCACTCTGACGGATGAAGACGAAGGGACGAGCCGAGCATCAGCCCAAGGCGGCCGCACCCACAGCAGCCTGTTCCTCCGCGCGAGCGAGGGCGGTCGCAGCCTGATCCGTGTCTCCGAGGCGGTCGGCGAGCCGGGCACGGGCCCGCCGGTTGTAGGGGCAGATGGGACGCAGGTTGATGCGTTCGCTGAGCAAAGCCCGCGCCAGGTCGTGCCGGCCGGAGCGGATGGCAGCCTCCACGAGCGTCCGCTGAATGGCATCACGCTGTGCGTGACTGCCGCCGAAGGAGTTGAGGCGGTAGCGGATGGGGGCCAGCAACTCGACCACATTGGCGTACCGCTGCTGCCGGTAGGCGATGAGGGCGCGGCACACCGGGACGCCGATCTCGCGTGTCATCGCGTGGTTCGTCACCGAAGGGTCGGCCCGGGAGAGCCACTGCTCACGCTCCTTCACCAGTCGCTCAGCATCGGAAAGCCGACCCGCTCCCACGTACGCCATCACGGCATGGACGTCGTTGAAGGCGTAGTAGGCGCCGACCTCGCGGCCTGCCCAGGCCTGGGCGAGCGCCATCCAGCGGGGCTCGACGTCGATATCGATCAGGAGCAGTCGCCACAGCAGGGCGGAGGCGTCGAGGAGTTCCATGGCGACGGACTGCGATGCCTCGTTGTGGAGAGTGTTGTCGTAGACGGCGAGGACCTGTCCGATGCTGCCGGCCTCCAGCGCGTACAGGGCGTAGTGCCAAGCATTGTGTACGGAGAGGTAGTTGCCGTCGGCCCAGTCCTCGGTCCGCGCGTCGAGATAGCGGATCCCCTCGCCGAACAGCCCTCGCATCTCGTACGTGTGGACGACCGCATGGATGCCCCATACATCCCGCGGGTGCCGTTCGACCGCCCGCAGTCCGATCTCCTCGGCTTGGCCGTAGTGCCCCGCTTCCTCGAGTCCGAAGGCATACATCCCCAGGAGCGGACCGTAGTGCGGATCCTCACCGTCCCACGCGGAAAGCGCGCCACCGATCCGGTCGCGCAGCCGCTGAGCGTCCCCGGTGAAGAAGTCGATCTGGTGTCCGACGGCCAGGGCGAGGGCGTCGAGGGGGGTACTCGGTGCTGATCTCGCCGAGGATCTCCCCGGCCCGCGACATGTTCCCGTCCAGCCACGTCTGGGCGGCCGCCGCATGCATTCTTTCGCGGGGCGAGAGCCCGGCGGGGTCGACCGTGCTACGGAAGGCGCCGAAGGAACGTCGGGCATCGGCCGCCTCCTGCTCCTCGGTGCCGAGTAGCCCGAGGTAGGCGTCGAAGACGTGCGCCATCACGGAATGCGGGGAGGCCGCCGCCATCGCCTGCGCCTCGTCGGCGACTTCGGCACGGAAGAACAACAGCGCGTCGAGCGCTCGCTCGTAGTGGCGTGCGGCTTCGTCGCCGGTACGACTCAGCGCGTGGGCATGCCGGTCCATTTTTATCGCTGTCCTTCTTCCGCCTTCTGTCTTCCGTCTGTCTTCCGTCGGATCGGCCCGTCCTAGCGCGTTAGCGGTTCAGTCGGTACAGCCGATTCAGTCGGTCGTTCCAGTCTCGCGATTCCGCCCGTGGGATTCGAGGGTGACGCTCGGTTCGTCGGTGTGACACAGGGGCAGGGCCGCGGTAGGCCATGACATCTCCGGGTCGGCTCCGCCCGCCACGGCTTCGCCCGTCATGTCTTGCGGGCTACCGGGCGTCGGCGCACGGTGGTGTCGTCGGGGAGGCCGAGGATGTGCGCGTAGTGCGTCGCGATGCCCGTGGCAATCGGGTCGGCTTCGGGCGAGGCCGAATCGATGCCTGCCGTCAGGGTCGCGGTGACCTGTGCTCGAACGGCCTCGGCGAGGAAACATGGCCAGCCGGCGCGGGGGTGTGAGGGAGCGGGTGACCGCCGCGAAGGCGGGGTGGTTTCCGAGAACGAACCTCGACGCCTGATCGTCGACGATTTCCTCGGTAGCGTTCTTGACGGCCTGTACGACTAGTCCGACGCGGGGATCGTGCCGCCGGCCGACCGCAGCCCGGTCGGCTACCGCCTGTACGGCACCGACGCAGTCGCCCGCCTCGACCTCGTACGCACTCTGCGCGACCTGGGTCTTGACCTTCCCACCGTCCGGAGGGTCGTGGACCGGGAAGTCTCGCCTCCCGAGGTCGCCGCGGTGCACGCGGACGTGCTGGAGGTACAGATCCGCGTGCTGCGTCTGCGGCGGGCGGTCCTGACAGCGGTCGCCAAGCGCGGGACCACCCCGGAGGAGTTGGATCTCATGCACAAGCTGGCCAAAGCTAGCCCGGTCAGCTACGTGGCCCCCGCCAAGCAGGCAGCGGACCCTACGCCACTGCCGCCCCCGCCGGGTCATCTAGCACAGCCCGTACGACCGAGTGTGCAGCCCCCAGCAGCGGGCCGTCGGAGCCAAGGCCGGAGACGGCGACAGCGCATGCCGTGCCTGCCGTGCGGCGTTCCAACTCGCCCTCCAGCGACGGCAGCAGCCACGGCGCGAGCCGCGACAGGGCGCCGCCGAGCACCACCGAGCGCGGGTCCAGCAGATTCACCGCACCGGTGAGCGCTGTGCCCAGTGCGGCTCCCGCACCGTGCAACGCCGTTCGTACGTTTTCGTCGCCCTGCGCGGCGCGCTCCGCGAGGAGGCCGACGCGGTCCGTGCCGGGATCGAGTCCCGCCGCACGCAGCACCGCCTCCTCGCCCGCGTACTGCTCCAGGCAGCCACGGCCGCCGCACGGACACGGTGGACCGTCGGGCCACACCGGTACATGCCCCAACTCGCCCGCGAAGCCGCGTGTCCCGCGCAGCAGCCTTCCGTCGACGACCAGCGCGGCGCCGATGCCGATCTCCGCCGACACGTGGAGGAAGTCCTGGGGCGCCGCGTCGCCGAGCCACAGCTCGGCCAGTGCGCCGAAGTTGGCCTCGTTGTCCATTGTCAGCGGCAGCCCGTCCGGCAGCAGGGCGCCGAGATCGACGTCGTGCCAGTCGAGATTGGGGGCGCGCACCACCACCCCCGTACCGCGGGCGACGAGGCCCGGGACGGCGAGGGCAAGGCCCGCCGGACGTAGCCCTGCCAGCTGGGCTTCGTCGCTCACCTGGCGCACCAGCGCGACGAGTTCCCTGAGGACGGGTTGCGGGGCGCGCCCCCGATTGTCTCCCTGTCGCACGGCACGCGCGCGTACCTCTCCGCGCAGGTCGACCACGCACACCGAGAGGTGGTCCACGCCGATCTCGGCGCCGATGCCGGCAGGCCCGCTCCCGCTGACCGCGAGCGCGGATCCCGGGCGGCCGACCTTGCCGGGCCGCCCGGGGCCCAGCTCGTCCAGGAGACCGGCGCGGATCAACTCGTCCACCAGGGTGGAGACTGCCGCCCGCGTCAAGCCGATCCGGGTGGCCACGGCGGCACGGGACAGCGGCCCGTGCGCCGCGACGGCGTGCATGACACGCGAGAGGTTGCGGCGGCGCATCCCCTGCTGGGTGTCGGGCAGCGGCGCTCCGGACGTGCCACGGCTCGCGTCGTGCGGTGGTGCGGTCATGCCCCCGTCAGTCCCTGTCTTCCGTCCTCATGGCCGAGTTTCCTCATGGCCCCTGGCGTCGAGATGGCCCCTGTCGTC
Source organism: Streptomyces sp. Je 1-332 (assembly GCF_040730185.1). Classification (NCBI taxonomy): domain Bacteria; kingdom Bacillati; phylum Actinomycetota; class Actinomycetes; order Kitasatosporales; family Streptomycetaceae; genus Streptomyces; species Streptomyces sp. Je 1-332. Next base: position 484,325 of record NZ_CP160402.1, on the reverse strand, counting down.
GAGCAGCGACGCCGCGTCGGAGACTACCCCGGCGATTCGGGCCAGCGCCGACTCGTCCCGCTCCACAGGGGGCAGCACAGGCCCGTCAGCCGTGCCCCAGCGGCGGGCGACAGCCGCAGGATCCTCGCCCGTGAGGAGGCCCGCGGCTTGGGCGGCGGCACCGAGGGCGACCAGTTCCCTGGCCTCGGGCACCTGAACGGCCCGCCCCGAAAGGCGCCGAACTGTGTCCTGCCACGCCGTGCCCCGTGCCCCGCCACCGATGAGCAGGAGCGGAGCCGAGCGGTCCGCGTCCGCGTCCAGGACCAGGTCGAGTGCGCCCAACAGCGAGTGCACGGCCCCGTCGTAGGCCGCTTGCAGCAGCTGCCCCGGAGTCGTGTCATGTCGCAGCCCGTGCAGCAGTCCCGAAGCATGCGGAAGGTCCGGAGTGCGCTCACCGTCCAGGTAGGGCAGCAGGGTGACGGCGCCGCCCGCCTCCACCGCCTCACGGTCGAGGCTCAGCAGCGCGGCCACCCGGTCCACGGCCAGAGTGCAGTTGAGGGTGCAGGCCAGCGGCAGCCAGTCGCCGCGTGCGTCGGCGAACCCGGCCACGGTGCCCGTGGGATCCGCCTGGCGCCGCGTGGAGACCGCGTACACGGTGCCCGACGTTCCGAGGCTCAGGACCGGCGTTCCGGGGCGCAGGCCGAGTCCGAGCGCCGCCGCCGCGTTGTCGCCGGTCCCGGGGGCGACGAGCGTGCCCTTGGAGAAGGGCAGCTCGCCGCTCCCGCGTACGGTGCCGACGACCTCACCGGGGCGCGCCACACGCGGCAGCAGCTCGGGGTCGAGGCCGACGAGTCCCAGAATCTCCTCGTCGTACGCCTCCGTCGACGACGCCCACCACCCCGTACCGGAGGCGTCGCCCCGGTCGGTCGTGCCGGATCCCGTGAGGCGCTCGGTGAGGTAGTCGTGGGGGAGTCGCACGGCCACGGTGGCACGCGCCGCCTCGGGCTCGTGCTCGCTGAGCCAGGCCCACTTGGTCACCGTGAAGGAGGGCCCCGGCACGCTGCCGACGCGCTCGGCCCACGCCTTCGGGCCTCCCAGGCGGTCCACCAGAGAGCGGGCCTGCGACGCCGAGCGCACGTCGTTCCACAGCAGTGCGGGCCGCACCGGCCTGGACCGCGCGTCCAGCGTGACGAGCCCGTGCTGCTGGCCGCCGACCGACACCGCGGCGGCCTCGCGCGCCGGTTCGCCGCACTGGTCGAGGGCCGCGCACAGGGCGTTCCACCAGTCCTCGGGGTCACTCTCGCGGGCGGGCCCCGAGCTGACGCGGTGCGGGGCCTGACCGCTCGCCACCACCCTGCCCGTGGCGGCGTCGACGACCAGGACCTTCGTGGACTGCGTGGAGCTGTCCACGCCGACGACGAGGGGCCCGTCGGCTGCTGGGGCTGATGACATCGGGGGTCTCCGTTCCCGCGGCTCTTTCCGGGCACACCCGGACTTCTTTCCGTCCGACCTTCCCAGGGATGCCTCCGGATACTAATTTGTTAAGCGCCATGACGAAATAGTCGCGGCAGCCGCGCACGAGGGGGCACGCAGCCATGCCCGCTCCGCCACACAGCCGTGCACCAGCCATCCAGGGAGCGAACATGACGTACCAGCCCACTCCTGAGGACAAGTTCACCTTCGGCCTGTGGACCGTCGGCTGGCAGGGAAGGGACCCGTTCGGTGACGCGACCAGGGCGGCCATCGACCCGGCCGACTCCGTACGGCACCTGGCCGAACTGGGGGCCTACGGAGTGACCTTCCACGACGACGACCTGATCCCCTTCGGCGCCACGGACACCGAGCGCGAGTCGCACATCAAGCGCTTCCGGCAGGCACTCGACGCGACAGGCCTCGTCGTGCCGATGGCGACCACGAACCTCTTCACACACCCCGTCTTCAAGGACGGGGGGTTCACCGCCAACGACCGGGACGTACGCCGCTACGCGCTGCGCAAGACCATCCGCAACATCGACCTCGCGGTGGAACTGGGCGCACACACCTACGTCGCGTGGGGCGGCAGGGAAGGCGCCGAATCCGGTGCGGCGAAGGACGTACGTGTCGCCCTCGACCGCATGAAGGAGGCCTTCGACCTGCTCGGCGACTACGTGACGGAGCAGGGTTACGACCTGCGCTTCGCGATCGAGCCCAAGCCGAACGAGCCGCGCGGCGACATTCTTCTGCCCACTGTGGGGCACGCCCTTGCCTTCATCGAGCGCCTGGAGCGCTCCGAACTGTTCGGCGTCAACCCCGAAGTGGGTCATGAACAGATGGCCGGCCTCAACTTCCCGCACTCCATCGCCCAGGCCCTGTGGGCGGGCAAGCTCTTCCACATCGACCTCAACGGCCAGACCGGCATCAAGTACGACCAGGACCTGCGCTTCGGGGCGGGCGATCTGCGCAGCGCCTTCTGGCTGGTCGACCTCCTGGAGAGGGGTGGATACGAAGGTCCGCGACACTTCGACTTCAAGCCGCCGCGTACGGAGGACTACACGGGCGTGTGGGCGTCGGCCGCCGGCTGCATGCGCAACTACCTCATCCTTCGGGAGCGTTCGGCCGCTTTCCGCGCCGACCCGGAGGTCCAGGAGGCCCTGCGTGCGTCCCGCCTGGACGAGCTGTCCCTGCCGACCGCCGAGGACGGCCTCTCCGGACTGCTCGCCGACCGCGCCGCCTTCGAGGACTTCGACGTGACGGCAGCCGCGGACCGGGGCATGGCCTTCGAGCACCTCGACCAGCTGGCCATGGATCACCTTCTGGGGGCGCGGGGCTGACCCGACGCCCCGATTCCCGAGGCGTCAAGTTCTGCGTAGGGGTCGCATCTTGACCCTTTCGAGGCGACTCTGGACGGTATGGCCATGCCGCCCGTACCGCCACCGCCGCCCCCTCCGTCGGGTGACCCGCCCCCTCCGGGCGATGGTGGCTACGGTCCGCCCGGTGGAGGGTACGGCCCGCCTCCGGGCGGCGGGTTCGGACCACCTCCGGGCGGTGGGGGATGGCCTCCAGCGGCAGGCGACGGTATGCCCCCGGGCGGCGGCGGGTGGCCGCCTGCTCCGCCACCGGGCGGGCCGTCAGGGCGCCGAGGTGGCCTGTTCGTCCTGCTCGCGGTGATCGTCGCGATCGGCGCCGTCGTCGCTGTTGTCCTGGTGGCCACCGGTGGTGACGGCTCGGACGACAAGAAGGGCCCCTCCAAGAGCAGTGAGAGCTCGGGCGGTAAGCCCACGCCATCGCTGAGCATCCCGTCGGAGTTCCCCTCCGAGCTGCCGACGGAACCGCCGACAGAGCTGCCCTCGAACCTGCCCAGCGGTCTGCCGTCGGAGCTTCCCAGCGAACTGCCGAGCGAACTGCCGAACGACTTGGACTCCCTGGTCCCGTCACGCGCGGACAGTGAAGCGCGCTACTACTTCCTGAGCTACTACTTCCTGAGGGTGGAGGTCATCAAAGCAGGCGTCACCGAACCGGGTTCCTGATCGGCGTGCCGGTCGCGAGGCCGACGGACTCAGAGGCCTTTCGGCAGCCGCACGTACGTCACAGTGGTTTGCACGCCACTGTCCACGAGCCGGCCCTCCTCGTCGAACGCCTCCGCTCCGTCCGTCATCCCGAAGTCGTTGTCGTTGATCAGGGCGAGGGTGTGACGGTTCACGCGCGCCACGCCCTCGATCTTGTCGGGAACACCCTCCATGACGCCGAGGTCGACCAGGAGACGCTTCCTCAGGATGGGCACTCCGGAGGCCGCCGGATCGTCGAGCTCCTCCAAGGAGGGCTTCGTCGACGCGTCGTCCCACCGCTCGCCGAGGATGTCGGAGCCACGGTCCAGCTTCACCGTCTGCAGCCGAGCGGCCTTGTCGGTGCGCTCCTCGACCAGGAGCCGGTCACGGCCGACGGCCACCACGGAAGAGATCTTCAGCTCGGACGTGTCGTCCTCGCCGGGGTCGACCACACTCACCGCGTCGAAGCGGTACGCGTACTCGGCCGTGACCGCCTGCTTCTTCGGAGAGAAGCGCAGCAACCGTGCCGTCCGCGACGCGTCACCCGCGTCCTCGTCCGGCACCGACAGAGGGCTCTGAACCGCCATCACCAGGTCCCCGCCCGGGAGTTGCGCAAGCCCTTCGAAGCCGCGGTTGCCCTTGCGGTGCAGCAGGACGCTCGGAAGTGCCTCGACGACCGGATAGTCGGCACCCGCCAGCTCCAGGCCCTCGGGGACATAGCGCTTGAGCACCTCTCCGCGCGCGGAGACGTGGACGAGCGAGGGGCCGTACTCGTCCACCAGCCAGAAGCCGCCGTCGCGCGCCCGCACGATGCCCTCGGTGTCGAGGCCGTTCGGGTCGTAGGTCAGCGCCGTCTTCGCGTCGTACGTGTACGGGGCCTCATCGCGCCCCTCCTGATTGGGTAGCCCGGTGACGGGCTTACCGGAGGAAGTCGTCAGCGGGAGCGCGTCGGTGACCTTCACCGTGTCACCTGAGACGCGGACCTTCACGATCGCCGGATCGAAACCGGGGACGGGGAATGTGCGTCGCTTCTTGCCGTCCACCTTGATCTGGCCATTGGGCCCGCGGTCGGTGACCGTCCAGAATTCGCCCTTGCGGCCCGCCGGATAGATGTCACTGCCGATGCCGCCGAGATCAACACCACGGTCGTCGCTCACCGTGCCGGGCAGCAGGGAGTTGCTGAACGTCCCCAGTGGAACGTCACCGAGGGTCGCCGTCGAGGTGATCCGAGGCGCCTTCTCCTTGCCGCTGGTCTGGGCACCTGTAGCAGTGCCGGTCACCGCGATCGCCGCGAGCACGGCGAACGGCACACCCGCGGCGACTGAACGGCGGACGCGACGCTTTCGGGCGGCGTGCGGGGACATGACTGCCTCCTGGGGCGCAAGTGTTCGGTGACAGCGGTCAGACTTCGCCGTCGCCACGAACGCAAGGAGGCAGAAAGGTGAACGTGAGGGGGCGCACTGGCGGCGCCTCCCGCGAGGGGCAGGAGGCGCCGCCGTCACCAACGGGCCGGTCAGCGGTAGTTGGGCTTCTGGCCCTTGTCGCCCCCCTTCGGCTGGATCGTGCTGACGTACTCCATCGCTCAGGCCCTGCGGGACGGGGGAGCCCAGTCGCGGTCGGCACCCCTGCACCGGTGTGATCCACCCTGGCGGATGTCATGCTCGCGCTCAATCGCTGGTCAGGGGGAGTGCACGCGTCGGTGTTCCCGGCGTGCGCGTGAGCGGCTCGGATGCGCCGGTGGGCGCCGGGCCGGGGAGGCGGACGCTTCCGGGCTGTCGGAGCGAGCGGGTTGGGGGTTCGGGGCCGATGCTGGCGTTAGTGAGCTGTGGCTGTAGCTGGGGCCGCCGTGGCCGGGCTCCGGTGCTGTAGCGAGCGTGTCGTGGCTGGCGTCCGGTGCGGGCGTGCGGGAGGCGGCTCGCACCGGACCTCCCGTCCTATTCGCCGCCGGTCACCACGGCCAGTGCCGTCGCGGGGTCGTGGGCCGCTGGACCCGCCGGAGCCCAGCGGCCACGCTCCTTGCGGTAGGGCCACCAGCGGCCGTCCCGGCCGTGCCGCAGCTGGGCGTCGCCGCCCACCACGGTCCAGCGGTTGCGGGCGGCCCGCAGCTGCGGCCGCTCCCCGTCGTCCCAGGCCACGTCCAGCGCCGCACGCGCGCGTGCCAGTGCGTCCGCCTCAGGGGCCCACTCCTCCTCCAGGACGGACAGCGCGGCCGGACCTCCGTACTCCCAGGCCTGTATGGCCAGCGCGAGGCCGTCCTTGCCGCGGTCCGCGGCGGTCGCGAGGCGCGAGACCACCGGCGCGGGGGCCGCGGCGGCGAGGCGTACGGCATCCTCGTCGAGCGTCAGTTCCTGCTCGACCGGGTGCCGTTCGTGCCCGGGGGACAGCGCCTCGGCCAGCATCCGGTGCGCCTCCACGGCCGCCTGCGCCGCCAAGAACTCGAGTGCCGCCACATCGAGACCGGGCGCGGGTTCCGCCTCCGTGTCGAGGGAAGGCGGCAGGCCCGGCTCTGGCGGCAACGGAGGCAGCTCGGGCAGCGGAGGCAGGATGGCACCCTCCGCGTACGCCTTGTCGGCATCCACGCCCTCCTGGGCCCCCTCCTGCTCCTGTGCCGGTGCCTCTTCGGCCTCCGTCCGCGCCACGCTCCGTACTTGCAGCTCGTCCAGCAGCTCGCGCTCCGCCCGTCCACGCATCAGGAACAGCACGAACGGATCCTGGTCGAGGAGCCGGGCCACCTGGTAGCAGAGCGCGGCGGTGTGCCCGCAGTGGTCCCAGGCCTCGCAGTCGCACTCCGGCTCCAGGTCGCCGATGCCCGGCAGGAGTTCGACACCCGCTGCCGCCGCGTCCTCCACCAGATGCGGCGGCATCTCCCGGTCGAGCAGCGCCGCGATGTGCCCGGCCCGCTCGACGGCCATGCCCAGGAAACGGTCCCACTCGTCCTCGCCGAGCCGCTGCAGCAGCACGTCGGAGCGGCGTGGGGTGCCGTCGCGGTCCTGGACGACCGCGGTGATCCGGCCGGGGCGCACCGAGACCGCACCCACGGCTCCCGCGCGCGCAAGCCTGCGTCCGGCCTTCAACTGCGCGAGGTCCAGCGCCGTGTCCTCCAGGGCCTTCAGCCAGGCCTGGCCCCACCAGCTCTGCGCGAACCCCCTGCCGTGCGAGGGCGGAAGCGCGGCAAAGGTGCGCTCGTGCTCGTACCCGCCCTCCCCGTGACCGCCGTCCCCGTGGGGCTCGCCGTTCGGCTCTTCGTAGATGTCGTTCATCGAGTCCCCCCGCGCAGTTCCACCAGATCCGACAGCTCGGCGTCGGTGAGTTCCGTCAGCGCGGCCTCCCCGGAGCCGAGCACCGAGTCCGCCAACTCCCTCTTGCGCAACAGCATGTCGGCGATGCGGTCCTCGATCGTCCCCTCCGCGATCAGGCGGTGCACCTGCACCGGCTGCGTCTGCCCGATGCGGTACGCACGGTCGGTGGCCTGCGCCTCGACCGCGGGGTTCCACCAGCGGTCGTAGTGCACGACGTGCTCGGCGCGTGTCAGGTTCAGTCCGGTGCCGGCCGCCTTCAACGACAGCAGGAAGACGGGGACTTCGCCGTTCTGGAAGCGCTCCACCATCGCCTCGCGCGCCGCGATGGGCGTGCCGCCGTGCAGGAACTGGGACGGGGTACCGCGGGCCGCCAGGTGCTGCTCGATGAGGCGCGCCATCTGGACGTACTGCGTGAAGATGAGCACGCTTGCGTCTTCGGAGAGGATCGTTTCGAGCAACTCGTCGAGGAGTTCCAGCTTTCCGGAACGGCCCTCGATCCGTGGCTTGTCCTCCTTGAGGTACTGCGCGGGGTGGTTGCAGATCTGCTTGAGACTGGTGAGCAGTTTGACGATCAGGCCCCGCCGTGCGAAGCCGTCGGCACCGGAGATCTCTGCGAGCGTCTCGCGCACCACGGCTTCGTAGAGGCCCGTCTGCTCCGTGGTGAGGGAAACGGCTCGGTCGGTCTCCGTCTTGGGCGGCAGTTCGGGTGCGATGCCCGGGTCGGACTTGCGCCTGCGGAGCAGGAAGGGGCGTACGAGCTGGCCGAGCCGCTCGGCGGCCGCCGGGTCCTTGCCGCTCTCGACGGCTTGTGCGTAGCGGGTGCGGAAGGTGCCGAGCTTGCCGAGCAGGCCCGGCGTCGTCCAGTCGAGGATGGCCCACAGCTCGGAGAGGTTGTTCTCCACGGGAGTGCCGGTGAGCGCCACGCGCGCGCGTGCGCCGATCGTGCGCAGTTGCTTGGCGGTGGCGGAGTACGGGTTCTTGACGTGCTGGGCCTCGTCGGCGACGACCATGCCCCACGAGGCGTGCGCCAAGGCGTCCGCGTCGAGCCGCATCGTGCCGTACGTGGTGAGCACGAACTCCCCGTCGGCGAGGCCCTCCAGGCTGCGCTGAGCGCCGTGGAAGCGGCGTACGGGGGTGCCGGGGGCGAACTTCTCGATCTCACGCTGCCAGTTGCCCATGAGGGACGTGGGGCAGACGACGAGGGTGGGCCCGGCGGAGGCGCTGTCGGTCTGCCGGTGCAGATGCAGGGAGATGAGCGTGATCGTCTTGCCGAGGCCCATGTCGTCCGCGAGGCAGCCGCCCAGGCCCAGGGAGGTCATCCGGGCCAGCCAGTTCAGGCCGCGCAGCTGGTAGTCGCGCAGGTTCGCGGCGAGCGCCGCTGGCTGACCGACGGGCTCCATGCCCTCGGGGTCCGCGAGGCGTTCGCGCAGCGTGGCGAGCCAGCCGGTCGGTTGGACGTCGATGCGCTGCCCGCCCACTTCGGTGGTGCCCGTCAGGACGGCGCTCAGGGCGTCGATCGGGGTGACCTTGTGGTCCTGGTGCGCGCGAGCACGCCGGGCTTCTTCGGGGTCGATGAGCACCCACTGGTCGCGCAGGCGCACCACCGGACGGTTGGCTTCGGCGAGGTGGTCGAGCTCCGCGCGTGTCAACTGCTGATCGCCCAGCGCGAACCGCCAGTTGAAAGCGAGCAACGCGTCGGTGGAGAGGTAGGAGGGCGTGTCCGACGACGGCTTGTCCGGATCTTTCGCCTCGTCGTCGGGCGGGCCGATGACCGCACGGGCGGTCAGGTTGCGTGCCAGTTCCCTGGGCCAGTGCACGTCGACGCCCGCGGTGGCGAGCATGCGGGAACCTTCGCCCAGGAGTGAGGTGACTTCTTCGTCGGCGAGCTCGATCGCATCGGGAACGGTGGCCGAGAGGAGCGGAGCGAGCGGCGGCCACGCGCGCGTGGCGCGCCGCAGCGCGAGCAGGGCGTCCATCCGCGACCGCGCCCCGAAGGCCTGCCCCGAGGCGCCCGAAGCGGCCCACACCTCCGCCGCGTCCGCGACGAGCGAGGGGTCGCTGACGCTGTGCATCTGCAGCACGGCGCGGAACGGCAGCCGGGCCCCGTCAGGAGTGTCCGACACCAGGCCGGGCACCTCGACGCGCAGTGAGATCCGTACGCCGGCATCGTGCCCGGCGGCGACATCGGTGGCCCAGGGGCGCTGTGCGGGGATGTGCTGGGGCTGCGCGGAGGCGAAGGCCGGGGCGCCGGCGGCCAGCGTGGCGGCGGGGGAGCGCGGCAGTGTGTCGGCCACCGCGTCGAGGAACTGGCGCAGCAGCCGCTCCGGTTCGGGCAGCCGCAGGGGTTCCGGACCGCCCTCCAGCGGAAGGGCGTGCGCGGCGGGGGGCATCGCGGCGGCGAGGTCCCGCAGGCGTCGCAGATCGTCGGCGCCCAGGGGGCCCGAGCGCCATGCGTCGTGATCACTCGGCGTCAGGCCGGGCAACAGCAGTCCACGCGCGGCGAGTTGCAGCGCGAGCACGCCTGCGGTGCCCCAGAAGGCGGCCGTCGGGTGGACCCCTGCCGACGCACGCGCGCGTGTCAGGACGGGCAGCGCTGTGCGCAGCGGGAGAACCATTGCGGACACATCGCTGAGCCGGACTCCCTCCTCGCCGGGCACCGCGATGGTCAGCTCCTCGACGGTGCCTGCCGAGCAGGTGGGCGGTGCGTCCCCGTCAGGGCGCCAAAAGGCAACGCGGCCGGTGCGCGCCGGTTCGCCGGTGACGAACAGGACTGAGCAGCTGGACAGTTCAGAGATCTCGGAAGGTGACGCGGCAGGGGGCCTGGGCACGGCGATGGCGCATTCCTCAAACTTGACTACTGGGACCGGAGCGGCCGAGAGTACAACACGTCCCTCCTCAGGTGTTAGTGATCACGAAGTGATCCACGTCACGAAAGTCAGGGGGCGCTGCCCGGAGGTGTACCTAACCCCCCTTCCGGGCGGTGCTGGCCCCCTCCCAAGACGGGTGAGGGCGTCATGGTTTCCCCAGGTCACGGGCTCATACGTTGGGCAACGTCAGCCCGATCCAGTCAGAGACCGGAGACCTCACCATGTCCCAGGCCGTCCCAGCAGTCGCGGAGCGCCCCTCGAGTACCAGCGCAAGGCAGCCCGCAGGGAGCGATTTCGCGCCTCTCCTGCGCACCGTCAAGGAGCAGGGGCTGCTGGGCCGCCGCACCGGCTGGTATGCCCGCACGATCGTGGTCAACGCCCTTGCGCTGGCCGCGGTGGCGACGGGCATGTTCCTCATCGGAGGCTCCTGGTGGGTGCTGCTCCTCGCACCCCTCCTGTCCGTGCTGTGCGCCCGAACGGCGTTCATAGGCCACGACGCGGGCCACTCCCAGATCACCGGCGACCGCGACGTGAGCCGCGCCATCGGGCTCGTGCACGGCAACCTCCTCCTCGGCATGAGCTCGGCCTGGTGGAACGACAAGCACAACCGCCACCACGCCAACCCCAATCACCTCGAGAAGGACCCCGACGTCGCCGCGGACGTCCTCGTCTGGACCAGCAAGCAGGCCAAGGTCCGTGTCGGCTTTCGGCGCTGGCTCACCCGCAACCAGGCCTGGCTGTTCTTTCCGCTGACACTGCTCCAGGGCGTCGCCATGAAGATCTACGGTTTCCAGGACCTGCGCCGCCAAGCGCCACGCGAACGCATGCTCGAAGGCCTACTCCTCGTGGCGCACCTCGTCGGCTACGTGACGCTCCTGCTCGTCACCATGCCGGTGGGCCATGCCCTCGCCTTCGCCGCCATCCACCAGGCACTCTTCGGCCTGCACCTCGGACTGGCCTTCGCACCCAACCACAAGGGCATGGAGATGCCCGACCCGGACGGGGAGCGCTGGGGCCACCTCAGCCGACAGGTCCTCACCTCGCGCAACATCCGCGGCAGCGCGCTGACCGACTGGTTTCTGGGCGGACTCAACTACCAGATCGAGCACCACCTCTTCCCGAGCATGCCCCGCCCCAGCCTGCGGCGCGCCCAGCCCCTGGTCCGCGCCCACTGCGCCCAGCTGGCCATGCCGTACACCGAGGCCGGATTCATCGACTCCTACCGGCAGGTACTGCGTCACATGTACGAGGTCGGTGAGCCGCTGAGGGTTGAGTAGCCACGCGGCCACGCGCCGCGGCTCAGGGTTGCGTCAGGGTCGCTCCTCAGGGGTCTATCAGGGGTGCAGTCTGGAACTGTGGGCGGTCCGAGCCCGTTTCTCAAGACAGAGAGCGGCAGCAGCCGCGAAGGAGGCGACGCACATGTCGAAGAACGCGAAGATCGCTGCGGGGGGTGTGGCGGCCGGCATCATCCTGTTGATCTGGCTGCCCTGGTGGGCCGCCCTCCTGATCGTGCTCGGGGTCCCGGCCGCGGCCTATCTGACCCTGGATCCCGGACAGCGGCGCAGGCTGCGCCGCGTCTCGCGCAAGGAACTCGGCCACTGACCCAGCACCCCGGGGCGGGCGCCGCGCCGGGATGCGGACACTCGACGCGCAGGTGCTGACAGCTGACGGCCTCTCCGCTCGCGGTCCCGCCCAAGGCGGCACCGCGAGCGGAAAACCCATTGCGCCCCAGCTGTTCCGCGGTGACCATGGCGCACATGACTTCTCGAGAGGAGGCCCAGCGATCTCACGGTGATCGCTGATGGCCGCACACGAAGCGTCGCAGACGCCGTTTTCCCAGCCTCAGCCCACTCCCGCGCCGCTGACGGCGGCCTGGCTGAAGGCCCACTTCGACCCACTGCCCTTCCCGGCCCGCATGAGCGCCCTCGCCCGCTACGCCCGTGCGCTCACCGAAGACGCGTACGGCTCACTCCGCACGGCTCTCGCCGCCGGCACGCCTGACGAACGTCACACCGGCCTCTTCCTCGCCGTCGCCCGTCGCGACCTCACCACCATCGCCGAAGCCCTGACCGACCCCCTCCTGCGCCGCCGGGCCCTCGCGGCCGCGATTCGACTGCCCGTGCCGGAAGCAGCCCTGGAACAGCTCGCGTTGAGCGACATCGGGGCGGTACGGCACGAGACGTACCGCGTCCTTCGCCTCAGCCGCCGACACACCCTCGCCGCACGCCTGCTGCCCGAGCTCCACGAACGGTTCGGGGCCCGGGACGCCGCCCGTCTACTGCCCGCGTGCCCCGCCGAGACAGCTGCCACCTGGCTACCCCGGCTGGATCCACCGGCGGGTGTCCTGCGTGAACTGACCCGTACCGCACCGCTCGCCGTGGCCCAGCTGCTCGTCACCCGTGGCGAGAGCCGCACCGACCGCGACCGCTACCGCTTCACGGGACGCCATCGCGCGCTCGCGAGCATGGCCGCGGAACGCGACCCGGAAGCGGGACTGCTGCTCCTGGCGCGGGCTCCGGACCTCCTGACCCCACGTGCGGCGCGCACGTTGCTGCGTCGGCCGGTGGAAATCCTCGAAATCCTGCGCGCGGCCCCGCCCGGCCAGGCCGACGCGCCCCTCGAACTACGGTTCTCCGCCGGGGCGTTGCCGCCTGCCACGCTGCGAGCCCTGCGTGCCCTCCCGCCCGCGGACTTGGTTGACCTCGCCCGTCGCTGCTCCGTGACACAGCCACGGCACCGGGGCCCGGGGCGTCACGAGGTCGAGCCCGACAGTCTGCTCATGCTGCTGCCCGCGCCGGAGCGCCGCAGCCTCGTCGAGGAACGCATCGCCCGCCGCCGCTCGGTGCGAAGCCTGCCCGTGGCCGCCCTCACGGCCCTGGAGCCTGCCGACAGGGCGGCGCTCGTCATGCCCTGGGTGGAGCGTTGGTCCCATCGGGAGTGGACATCGAGCCGACTGGCCGTCGCACTCCCGCTCGCCCTGGGCGAGCCGATCCTGCGCGACATGGCCGGCCAGCACCGCGTCCACCAGCGTCTGATGGCCTGGCCCGCGCTCCTCGCCTGCGCCGAACTCGAAGATGACCCGGACGAGTTCGCACGGATAGCAGCGGCCTGCGAGCGGGCCTGGCACGACCAGGAGGAGGTACGCAGGGCTGCCCTCCAGCAGCTCGCGGGGGCGCCCCCGCGTCTGCTCGCGGCGCTGCCCGACACGGTCCTGCGCGACGCGGCGCTGACCACTGTCCAGTCCCGCGACTCGACCACCCGCACTTTGGCCGCGGCGGAACAACTGCTCCGCCGTGCCGCGGAGAGCGCCGCTGCGACCGGCGGGTTGACCCGTGCGGCCCACGCCGCGGAGTTGCTCTGCCACGTCGTCTCCGACCAGCGCTCCCGCAGGACCACCACGCCTTTGCGTATCGGAGAGGAAGCGGCACGTGCCCTCTGGTCCGCCACCCAGTCGGTCACGTCGGCGCGCCCTGATCTGCGAGCCTCCCTCGCGGAACTTCTCGCACCGCACCTCACCGCGTTGCCGGAACTCGACGCCCTGGTGCACGCCTTGGCGCGAGAGTCCGACGACCCGGACATCGCCTCTCGCGCAGCAGCCGCCTGGGTGGGGCCGACGGAGTTTCGGGAGCGACGCAGCGCCGAACTGGTCGACTACGACGCCTCGTTCGCAACGCTTCCGGTCATCCTGCGCACCGTCGTCACCCGTCGTACCGATCTGCTGGACTCTGTGCTGCACGCCGCTCGAGGAGGTCTCACCGACCGGGTACGCCCTCGAGGCGCCCCCTGGGCCGCAGAGGTGCACAAAAGCGTCTGCGGCCGCTGGCTGCCCGAACAACGCCGTGGGTGGGACGAGCACCACGCGCGCGTGGCCGCCGACGAGCTGGCTCCCCTGCACACGCGTGCCGACGCCGCAGCTCAGGTGCGCGAGCCGGTGCTGCTCACCACACTTGCCGAGTCGGCGCCACAGCCTGTCGCGGCAGCGGCACTTGGAGCGCTGGGCGGCGCCCTCGGCAGGACTCACGCGGACGCGCAGCCCTGCGAGGAGCCACTGCTGGGGGTCTTGCTGCGGCACGCCGCGACGGGCGGCGTCCGGGGGAGGGCTGCCATGGCGGCCATCCGTCGACTCCTGGAGGCGGTGCCGAACCCGCAGGCAGTCTCCCTGCTCGGCCCCGCGGCCTGTGCGGCGGACGCCCCGGTCGGCTCCCGCAAGGAAGCCGTGCGAGCCCTTGGCGCGCTCACGGGGGACGCGGCCTTCGCCGCTCTGGTGGCTGCCTGGGACGCGCCTCGGCAACACCGTGACGTACGCGCCGTCGTGGCGCTCCACCTCATTCCCGCGATCGACCGTCCTGCCGTCGCCGACCGCCTGGCTCGTGCGGCGCAAGAACCCGCCGTACGGGAAGCGGTGATCCACGCGCGCGTGGGGGCGGTGAGCGAATCCGTGGGGGAGGCCTACGCGGACTTTCTGGCCCGCCTCGTGAGGGAGGGCGACCAAGAGACCGTCATCGCCGCATGCCGTGCCCTGCCCGCCTGGTTCACACCGACGTCGGCCGACGCCATGCGAGCCGTGGCCCACGTCGCCGCAGACCCCGATCGGCGCCGACGGGAGTGGGACACGGCCGCACAACAGCTGGTCTGGTTCCCCCTGGGGCCGGTGGCAGGGCGCATCCTCAGGGACGTCATCCGGCGGCTTCGGGATCGCGCCCTCGCCCCGGATCCGCAGTTGCGTGCCGACGCGCTCCGTCGCCTCTCCGGCATCGGCGCGGCCATGCGCGTTCGGCGAGGCTCCGGCCAGACACTCCGCATCGCCGACGCACTGGCCCACTCGCTGCACGCCGTGGGCCTGTACGCCGACGCGGCGACCCTGACATGGGACACGTCGCTGGCCGCCGTGCGCCACGGCGTACATCACGCAGGGCGGTGGGAGCGGCTGCTGGATCTGGTCGAGGAACGCCCCGAACGGCTTCCCGTGGAGAGGGGGTCCCATCCGGAAATACCGACGCCACGCGCGCGTGCGGCCCTGCTCGCCGCCGTTCGTCTGCTGCGTGAACGAGGCACTCCGGCGGCCGGAGTGATGGCGCTCGCGTTGGTGCGCGTCGGTGGCCGGGCGACATCCTGGGACGAGACCTGGCGTGCTGAACTGGCGGCGCTGCGCGCTCACGCTGACCACGACACGGCGATGGCCGCGCTTCTTCTCGACCCCGAGCAGAGCCTTTGACAAGATGCGGGACCAGCGGGACCAGCGGGACGAGGGGGATCAGGCGGGACGTACGGCCATCTTGTCGAGTGCGTCCAGGAGCCAGGGGAGTTCGGGCCCGCGGCCCACCGGCAGCACCTCTCCCGGCTCTTCGTCGAGAAGAACGAACGCGATGTCGTCGGTCCTGGCCACCATGGACCAGCCAGGACCGTCGGCTCGCAGGGTGCGCGCCTCCCCAGAGGCGAAAGACGACCGCACGCGGCCCAGGGGCGGCGGAGTGCTCACGTAGGCCCGAGCTTCCGCCAGCACGCGACGTACGCCGGTGAGGGGAGCCTGTTCGGCGTCGGGTTCGGCTCCCGCGGCGGCTTCTGGCTCAGGGATCTCGCCGCTCTCCGGGATGGCTTCCCCGCCGTCGGGCGCCGCGTCCTTCTCGACGCTGTCGGTCAAGAAATCCGCGTCGTCGATCTGCTCGCGCCACGCCGCCCACTGGAGCGCGATCTCGTCGGCGCCGAGCCGACGCTGAGCAGGTCCCCAGGTGTCGGACTGCGGAGGTGAGAGCGGCTTCTGGTCCGCTTCCTCGGGCTCGGGGTCGTGCGGCGGGGGGACGTTGGGCGCCGCGACGGCGACCGCCAGCGGCCAGCCGGGCAGGGCGGCGACCACCGTACGTTCGTCGGGAGACAGGTCGTACTCCATGCCGCAGTCCCAGGAGGCGATGGCGACGGCCACGAGTGACACGTCGTCGACCACGACCGTCCACCGGGCGCCCGCACCGTCCTGACCGAGCACCAGACCGTACCCGGCGGCGAGCGGCGCGAGCCCCAGGGCCGCGCACGCCTCCGGATAGTCGTCACCGAGCACACTCGGGAACTTCGCGGGTGTCAGCAGCACCGCGGTCAGCACGTACAGCGCGTCGTCCTCGGCGGCGACAGCGTCGTCCGTTCCGGCCATGCCAGCCTCCCCATCGCTTCATCCGTCGGCGCACCCTAACCACAGGTCAGCATGATCGTCGAGGGGTGCGTGACCAGGAGAGTCGCTCGTACGCACCGGGAACTCGCTCGTGCCCCCCCGCGAGGTCCGAGAGCGCCTCACGCACGCGGCCGGGACAGGCAACCCCCTCCGTGCGGCACCGGCCTGCCCCGACCCCACGCACACGGATGTCAGGCGGCAGGCAGGCCGAGGAGCGTACGCGCCACATCCGTCGGCGACTCGTCGCGTTCCCGTGCGAGGGCGATGACCGCTCGGCAGGCGAGTTCGCTGACACCGAAGGACAAGGCCTCCGGCGACACCCAGCCCGTGGCCTCGTCCTGACGGTCCTGGTCGTCCTCGGCGCACGCCGCCACGTAGACGGCGGCCGCCTCGAAGAGGTTGCGCGGGCGCTCCCCCTTCTGGACGCCAACCGTTTCCTCCGAGCGCCACAGCTTGCGGAGCTTGTCGAACATGTGGGCCACCTTCCCCCGGTCGTGGTTTCCGCTGATGATCACTCATCTGCTCTACCCCAACGTAGAGTTGGAGTTCCAGCGAAAGAAGGGGGACGGTGCGGTGCAGCGCTATGACCGGCTCAAGGAGGTTCGGCGTCTCGACCCGGAGAAGGACGCCCTGACGATCTACCGGCTCACCGCGACGTACGAGTTCCCCTGGGATTACACCCGCGCTCTGGAGCTCGCGCTCTACCGCACCTACGCCGTACCCACTATCGGTCGACTCCTGGCCGAGACCGCGGAACTGACGGGCCGGACGCAGAAGCGGTACGACGACACGGCCCTGCTCCTCGACACCGTCGTGGAGCACGGCTTCGGCACGGACGAGGGCCGCACCGCGATCCGCCGCATCAACCAGATGCACCGCAGCTACGACATCAGCAATGAAGACATGCGCTACGTGTTGTGCACGTTCGTAGTGATGCCCAAGCGCTGGATCGACGCCTACGGATGGCGCAAGCTGTCACGCCACGAGAGGACCGCGGCCGCCGTCTACTACCGCACCCTGGGGCGCCACATGGGGATCCAGGGCATACCGGACTCCTACGAAGCCTTCGAAAAGTGTCTCGATGACTACGAAGAGGCCCACTTCGCGTGGGACGAGGGCGCGCGCAGGGTCTCCGACGCGACCCTCGACCTCATGGCCTCGTGGTATCCGCGTCCGCTGGCGCCCGTGTTGCGTGCCTCGACTCTCGCGCTTCTCGACGAACCCCTCCTGCGTGCCTTTCGCTACGAACCGCCCAGTTCCGCCACCCGGACGCTGGTCAGGCACGCGGTGCGGTTGCGCGGCCGTGCCGTGCGCTTGATGCCGCCCAGAAAGGCGCCGCACTACGCCCGGCAGAACTGGGAGATCAGGGGCTACCCGAAGGGGTATCGGGTGGGCGAACTCGGCACGTTCCCGGTGCCCGGTGTCCGCGGCTGCCCCGTCGTCCACACCGACGGATCGGCGGTCACTTCGGCGGAGTGAGCTCGACGTCAGCGGAGTGAAGCCAACGTCGTCCGCAGCCAAGCGAGTTCGGCTCGGCTCGTCGCGCGGGCGATGGTGAGGATGCCGCGTCGGAACGGGTCGCCCATCTCCTCGGCGCGCAACGGCCGCTCGCCCTCGTAGAAGAAGCTGGCCGGCTCCTCGAGGAACGCCAGGCGGCGTTCGAGGACCGCGGCTTGCCGTGCGAGAGTGGCCGCCCCCGAGGGCTAGTCCTCCCGTACGGCAAGCGCGAGGAACCGCGCGTCCTCGTCGACGTACGACGTCAGTTGCCAGCCCGCACCGGTGAGCAACGGGCGGAGGTTCGCCTCGGCCCGCAGATCGTCCGGGGTGATCTGCCGGCCCTGCCGCGCGGCGAGCGCCGCCCGGCCGATGGGGTGGAAAAGGGCGAGGGTCCCTCCGGGGCGCACGATGCGCCTCAACTCCCGCAGGTTCGCCGCCGGATCGGGCAGATGGGAGACCAGCCCCGCGCCGAACACGGCGTCGAGTGAGGCGTCGCGTACCGGGAGACGGGTCACGTCCCCGAGCAGAAGCTGCCCTTCGCGGTCCCTGCCCGCCCGCGTGGCGGCCTCCAGCATGGCGGGAGTCAGGTCGATCCCCACGACGACCCCGGAGGGGCCCACGGCCTCCCTGAGCGCGGGCAGCGCACGCCCGGTGCCGCACCCGGCGTCGAGAACGCGGTCGCCGTGGTGCAGGCCGAGCTCGAACGCGGCGTCCCGATAGGCGGGACCGTCGTCGGGGAACCGGCTGTCCCAGTCGGCAGCACGGGCGGAGAAGAAGTCACGGACGCGCGTCTGGTCATCGCTCATGTGGACATGATTACGCAACGACTCGGCTGCGCGCTGGGGGCACACGTTCGAGCGTGACGCGATCGTTCAGGACCCTCTCTCTGTCATATTCCAACACCTTTCGAACTGCGCCCCTGTTGTGCGCCCCTGTGCGGACTAGCGTCCCGGAGCCATGGGACACCTGGACCACGCCACCTTCGGCTGGCTGACCCCCGTGCTGTCGTACGCGATGGCCTGTATCGGCGCAGCCCTAGGGCTGCGTTGCACCGTCCGAGCGCTCGGCGCCACGGGCGCGTCACGTCGTAACTGGCTCATCACCGCGGCCTCGGCCATCGGCACGGGGATCTGGACGATGCACTTCGTGGCGATGCTCGGCTTCGGCGTCACCGGCACCGAGATCCACTACAACGTGCCACTGACGATCCTGAGCCTCGTCGTCGCGATGGCCGTCGTCGGAGTCGGCGTCTTCGCCGTCGGTTACGGCCGTGACCGCGGGCGTGCGCTGGCGCTCGGCGGGCTCACGACCGGTCTCGGCGTCGCGAGCATGCACTACCTGGGCATGGCCGCGCTGCGACTGCACGGCGACGTTCGCTACGACCCCGTCCTCGTCGGCGCCTCCGTGGTCATCGCCGTCGTCGCGGCGACCGCGGCCCTGTGGGCGGCGCTCAACATCAAGTCGCCGCTCGCGGTCGCCGTCGCATCACTTGTCATGGGCGGAGCGGTGAGCAGCATGCACTACACCGGCATGCTGGCCGTGAGCGTGCGGGTCACCGAGTCGGGTGCGGCGCTACCCGGGGCGACGACCATGCAGTTCATCTTCCCCCTCGCCGTCGGCCTCGGCTCCTACCTCTTCCTGACCTCGGCTTTTGTCGCGCTCTCTCCGACCTCGGGGGAGCGTGAGGCCTCCGTGGCGGCCCAACGACCAGTGGAGGGCGCCGCCCAGTAGCGGCACGACCGAACCGGTCACGGCCCGGCGGACACGCCCCAGAAATCTCCCCGAGCGAGGAGGCCATGCGTACACCCCGTAGGACCCCTGACCCGGCCGACGGCATAGCGCCGCCGAAGCCCGAGGCCCCGGCGCGCGGTCGACGCGCCCACGCGGGACCACCCGCCGACGAACGGCCCGACGCGGAAGCCTCCTTGGAGTCCGGACCGCTCACGCACCCCGCGTCACGCGAGCGCTCGTGGTGGCCGCGCCCACGCACCGTACGGGCCAAGATCGTGTGCCTGCTGATGGTGCCGGTGGTTTCCCTGCTCGGGTTGTGGGGCTACGCCACAGTCACCACAGCCCAAGACGTGGCGAACCTGCGGCAGTTGCAGCGCGTCGACGCTCAGGTGCGCGACCCCGTCGACGCTGCCATCGCCACACTGCAGGCCGAGCGCGTGGCCGCCGTGCGTTACGCGACCGAGCCCGCCGCCGACCGCGGCGGCGAACTCGAGAGGCAGGCGGAACGCACGGACCGCGCGGTGGCCAAGCTGCGCCGCGGCGATGGCGGAACAGTCGCCGACGGCGCCGGGCTGCCCACCGGCGTGGCGTCCAGGCTCGAGTCGTTCGTCTCCGCTGCCGAGGATCTGAGCACGGTGCGGACCGACGTGCTCGACCGGCGCACCGGCTGGGACGCGGCCTACGGCCAGTACACCAGGACCATCTCGGCCGCCTTCGGGGTCGGCGGCGCACTCACCGGCATCAAGGACGCCGAACGCGGCTCCGACGCGCGCGTGCTGCTCGAATTCTCCAGGGCCGCCGAGATGCTGGCGCGTGAGGACGTCGTCCTGTCAAGCGCACGGCTGGAGGGCACCCTGGACGGCGAGCGGCTGCGGCAGTTCACCGGAGCCGTCGACACCCGGCGGACCCTGACCGACGCGGCGGTGGCGGATCTGCGCGGACCCGAACGAGCAGCCTGGCAGGACCTCGTGGAGGGGAGCGCGTACGCCGACGTGCGCGCCGTCGAGGACAAGGTGCTCGTCGCGCCACCGGGACGCAAGGCCGCAGACGCGTCGTCCGCCGCCAAGTGGGACAGCGCCCATACGGTCGTACGGGACGAGCTGCGCGCGATCGACGAGGGTGCGAGCCGCAGCGCCGCCGGCCGCGCCGACCCGTTCACGCGCGGGTTGCTCACCCCGGCAGGCGCCGCCGTCCTGCTCGGGCTCCTGGCCGTCGCCGCCTCACTGGTCATCTCCGTGCGCATCGGGCGAGGCCTGGTCGTCGAGCTGGTGAGCCTGCGCAACGGCGCCCTGGAGATCGCGCGGCACAAACTTCCGCACGCCATGCGGCGGTTGCGCGCCGGCGAGGAGATCGACATCCACGCCGAAGCGCCACCCGGCCCGCCCGCGGAGGACGAGACGGGGCAGGTCAATGAAGCGCTCGGCACGGTGCACCGGGCAGCCCTGCGTGCTGCCATCGAGCGTGCCGAGCTCGCCAGCGGCATCTCGGGCGTCTTCGTCAACCTCGCCCGCAGGAGTCAGGTACTCGTCCACCGCCAGCTCAGCCTCCTCGACAGCATGGAACGCAGGGCGGACGACCCGAACGAGCTCAGCGACCTCTTCCGGCTCGACCACCTCACCACCCGGATGAGGCGGCACGCCGAGAGCCTGATCATCCTCTCCGGAGCCGCCCCGGGGCGAGCCTGGCGCCTGCCCGTCTCCCTGACGAACGTCGTCCGTGCGGCCGTATCCGAAGTCGAGGACTACGCGCGCGTGGAGGTACGACAACTCCCCACCGCCGCGGTCGTCGGCACGGCCGTCGCCGACCTCACCCACCTCCTGGCCGAACTCGTCGAGAACGCCGCCCAGTTCTCACCGCCCCACACCAAGGTGCGGGTCAACGGCGAACCGGTCGGCAACGGCTACGCCCTGGAGATCGAGGACCGTGGCCTCGGCATGGGCGAAGAGGCCCTGGCCGACGCCAACCACCGCATCGAGCAGTCCGAAACACTCGACCTGTTCGACAGCGACCAACTCGGGCTCTTCGTCGTCAGCAGGCTCGCCGCGCGACACGGGATCAAAGTGCACCTCGGCACGTCCCCCTACGGAGGTACCACCGCCGTCGTCCTCCTGCCCACCGCACTGCTGCAGAGCACCACCCCGGAGAGCACCGGAGCACACGCCATGGAACGCGACCGCGAACAGATCGGGCACGCGCGCGTGCCCGATGCCGCACCGATGAACGGCAGCCCCGTGCCCGCCCCGGCCGCCCGCCCCGCACTGGCCGCGTCCACGGAGACCCCGGCGGCGACACCCCCAGGCGTCACGGCTCTGCGCCTGAACAAGCCCCCGGAGGCGGAACCCGACCACGCCCCGGAATCCTCGGACGACCTCCCGCGCCGCGTGCGCCAGGCCAGCCTCGCCCCCCAGCTGCGTGAGCGACCCCGCGGCGACGCGCCCACATCCGCGAGCGTCCCCGAAGACACCGAACGCAGCCCCGAAGAGGTACGGGACCGCATGTCCGCCTATCGCGACGGCTGGGCCCGCGGCGGCGGCCGCAGGCCGGGCATCGTCGGCGCGGTCCCCGACACCCCAGGGTCCGCCCCGGCCAGTGACAGCACCGAAGGAGATCACGCATGATCCAGGATCAGAGCATCACCGCAGGCAGGGCCAGCGAACTCGACTGGCTGCTCGATGACTTGGTATCGCGCGTCGGTGAGGTGCGGCACGCCGTGGTGCTCTCCAACGACGGACTCGCCGTAGGAGCCTCGACCGCCCTCACCCGAGAGGACGCCGAACATCTCGCCGCTGTCGCCTCCGGGTTCCACAGCCTCGCCAAGGGCGCGGGCCGGCATTTCGGGGCCGGGGGAGTGCGCCAGACCATGGTCGAGATGGACGACGGCTTCCTGTTCGTGGCGGCGGCGGGTGACGGCTCCTGTCTCGCCGTACTCAGTGCCGTGACCGCAGACATCGGTCTGGTCGCCTACGAGATGGCGCGTCTGGTCAAACGGGTCGGCGAGCACCTGTACACGCCGCCGCGTTTCGCGGCGCAGCCACCCGCCGTCGGATGACACAGGGCGGTCGACGCAGATGACCGAGAACAGAAGCGGCGACCCGCGCGACGCGGGCAGCCAGTGGTACGACAACGAGGCCGGACCGCTGGTCCGTCCCTACGCGATGACGGGCGGGCGGACCCGGCCCGGCCCCAGTGGAGTGCGTTTCGATCTGATCGCACTCGTCACGCTGGACCAGAGCGCACCGGGCCCCGGGGACGACACCGCGCTCGGCCCGGAACACCGGTCGCTCATCGAACTGTGCCGCACGGAGACCCAGACGGTCGCCGAGCTGGCAGCCGACGCCGACCTGCCCGTGGGGGTGGTCAGGGTGCTGCTCGGCGACCTGCTGGAAATGGGCTGCGTGAACGTGCACCGACCCGTGCCCCCCGCGCAGCTACCCGACGAGAAGATCCTGCGAGAGGTGATCGATGGGCTCCGAGCGCTCTGACGCCGACGGCGGCGACACGACCGCCATGGCGTTGAAGATTCTGGTCGCGGGCGGCTTCGGGGTGGGCAAGACCACCCTGGTCGGCGCGGTCAGCGAGATCCGCCCGCTGCGCACCGAGGAACTCCTCAGCGAGGTGGGCCAGTCGGTGGACGACACCGGCGGAGTCGACCGCAAGACCACGACGACCGTCGCCATGGACTTCGGCCGCATCACCATCAGGTCGGGCCTGTCGCTGTACCTCTTCGGTACACCCGGGCAGGACCGTTTCTGGTTCCTGTGGGACGAGTTGTCCCAGGGCGCGCTCGGAGCCGTCGTCCTCGCGGACACCCGACGGCTCGAGGACTGCTTCCCCGCCGTCGACTACTTCGAGCACCGGCACATCCCGTTCGTGGTGGCAGTCAACTGCTTCGCGACCGCGCGTACGTACGGCGCACATGAAGTGTCACGGGCCCTGGACCTCGACCGCGGCACCCCCGTGGTGCTGTGCGACGCACGGGACCGCGATTCGGGAAAGGAGGTGCTGATACGCCTGGTCGAGTACGCCGGGCGGATGCATACCGCCCGGCTGCTCGACACGGTGGGCTGAACACTGCCGTTGGGTGAGTACAGCGCCGTTTGGGCTGAGTACGGCCCAAGCGACGAGCACGGCGAGGTGGGCTGAGGCGTCGTCAGTCGGCGACGCCGCCGTGAGCGACCACCTTGTCGATCTTGACGCGTACGAGCAGCTCGCCGGGCACGCCATTGCGCTCGCCGAACTCCTCGGCGCGACTCTCGCCCATGTAGCGCGCGCCGAGCCGCCCGGCCCAGTGCCGCACTTTGTCGAGATCGTCGATCAGACGTGCCTGGCCTTGAATCACCACGAACGCGAACGGAGGCCTGTCGTCGTCCACACAGAGGGCGACACGCCCGTCCCGCGCCAGATTCCGTCCCTTGACGGTCTCGGCCCCGGTGTTGAACACCAACTCCTCCCCGTCCAGCAGGAACCAGATCGGTGCGATATGTGGGCTGCCGTCCGCCCGGACGGTCGACAGCTTGCCGGTACGGGTGCCCTGCGAGACGAAAGCCCGCCACTGGTCCTCGGTCATCTTCTGTGCCATGTCCTCATCATGCTTGCCGGGCGGCCGATGGTGGGGAAGGCTGGCAGGTCAGTTCCTTCAGCCAGGGGGAACAGAAAGCGGGGAGACGGGAACATGGCGCAGAACACGGGCCTCGGTTGGCTGCTCGACGACTTGACCAAGCGGATGGAGTCCGTACGGCACGCCTTGGTGCTGTCCAACGACGGCTTGGTGACCGGCGCGAGCTCGGAGTTGAAGCGCGAGGACGCGGAGCACCTGGCCGCGGTCTCGTCGGGCCTGCACAGCCTGGCCAAGGGATCGGGGCGGCATTTCCGGGCGGGCACCGTGCGGCAGACGATGATCGAGTTCGACGACGCCGTGCTGTTCGTCACCGCCGCCGGCGACGGCAGCTGCCTGTGCGTCCTCAGCTCCGCGGAGGCGGACATCGGTCAGGTCGCGTACGAGATGACGCTCCTCGTCAATCGCGTCGGCGAGCACCTCGGGGTAGGCGCCCGGCAGCCGGAACGGACACCGGTCGTAGACCTCTGACCTGCTGAGACGGCAGTGCGGCGAGAGTTATCCACAGGCCCGACGCGGATTGCGCTGATCGCGCTACGGTTTTCCCGAGAGCAAAGACGCCTCACGGGGGAGAACCACCATGACAGGTCACACGATCACGCAGGAAACCGCCGACACGGCAGAGCGGGCCCCGGTCACGCAGAGCCGTGCGGCACGCGAACTGGGGCTGAAACGCGGCGAGTTCGAGCTCGCAGTGATGCTGGGGCGCATCCGCACCGTCAGCGACGCGATCGGCGGACGGCGCCGCGTCACACGCGAGGAGATCGAGCGCGTCCGTGCCGGGGGGGGCTTCCCCGAGGCGTGGATGGAGCGCATCAGAGCCGTGGGGACCACGGAGGGCGCCGCTCTCATGAACATCTCCACGGCTCGGTTCACGCGGCTCACACGCGCAGGCTTCGTCACGCCGGTGAAGTTCTACCTCAACCGCTACCGAGCCGTGGTGTGGCTGTATCTGGCCGAAGAGCTGAAGCACTTCGCCGAGTCCGAGGTCAACGCAAGCCTGTTGACCGGTCGCGCCCCCGGCACGATCCGCGCCCAGTTGGAGGCGGGCGTGGACCTGCGCGCACGGAACTGGCGGGGCCGCCACGCGGGAGCACTGCTGCGGCAGTCCGCTGATCCCTGGGAGCGCGCCGCGGCCGTGGCCTCACTGCTCGACCCGGTCCAGATCGCGGAAATCATCAAGGACCCGTACGAACGCGCCTACGTGCGAAGGCTCATGCCCCACCCCTTCGCCCAGGGCGCACCGGAGACACCGGCGGGACGGATCATCGAAAAGATCACGACCGCGGACGACCCGGACGAGATCCGGTGGCTGCGGGCCAACCTCACCATCGGTCTCTCTCAGGCAAGGGGCGAACGGCCGGCGCCACGGCCCGCACCGAAGCCTGAGCCCCACCCGGCGCCCGGCACCGTTCCTGCTTCTCATGCGGAGCCCGATGCCGAGTCGAGCCCACACCCCGCGCCGCACCCCCCAGCACCACGCGCCGCACAGCCCGACGAGGGCAACGGAGGACGGGCGCAGGAACCGCGAGGCCTGCTGAAGTGGATGCGTCGCAGGGGAGCCTAGCCAGACGGGCATGAGAGCAGAGCCGGCCGCGGGGCGCGTCCCTACATGGTCGCGTCGAGGTCCTTGGCGTAGTGCTCGATCGCGGGACGGTAGCCGGCGATGTCCGGATCCTGGCTCGTGGTGGCGAGCAGGGTCAACAGAATCTCCATCGCGTCGTGCGCCCGGCCGGTGTTGTAGAGCGCCATGGCCAGGAAGGTCTTGAGCGCGGCGTCGTCCGGGAATTCCGCCGCCGCGCCGCTCAAGATCGTGACGGATTCCGGATTCCGGATAGCGGCCAAGGACGCGGTAAGTGCTGCCCAGACCCAGGAGTGCGCCCCGGCGGTCATCCAGAGAAAGGCCCGGTTGCTCGACCGCGCGTACGTAGTGCGGAACCGCCTCGGCCTCCAGGCCCAGCGTGTCGTGCACCCACGCGGTCTGGTACGCCACCTCCGCGTCCTGGGGGAACTGCTCGCACAGGGCGAGGAGTTGATCCCGGGCCTCCTCGCGGTGGCCTTCCGCCCGGAGCCGCACGGCCTCGGCCAGCAGGCGGTCACGATCCCCGGTCATGTCCTCGTTCACCCTCTTCAACGCCCCCACACCTTTCTCCAATCCTTCCTCAGCCCGCCCGAAGTCCCGAGGCCCCGAAATCCCGAGGCTCCGAGGTCCAAGGCTCCGAAGTCCTGAGGTCCCAAGCCGACCGGAGGTACACATGCCATTTTGCCCGGAGCACATCTCCCGCACCGCGCTCCTGAGAGTGGGTGCGAGCACCCGTGCGCACTGTGCCGCAGGGGAGCAGGGGCCGTCACCCGTTTCCCCGCTCCCGAGGTGCCCCGAGTGTCGCCGTTGCGTTGAATCCGAGGTGACCTATGCCTCGGGGAGCAAGCATGTCTGTGTCACGCGGGCCGAGTGAGCCACCGGCGAGCGCTTCATCACGCCGGCCGAACGCCTCACCGCCACGGCCGGGCCTGCTTCGGCGGATCGGGCAGTGGTGCGCCCGCCACTGTGCGGTCGTCGTGGTGGTGTGGCTGGCCGCTCTGGTCGGGCTGCAGGTCCTGAACCACGCCTACGGAGGTCAGTACTCCGACGACTTCTCCCTGCCCGGCACCGAGTCGCAGGCGGGCCTGGACGTTCTCCAGGCCCACGAGCCCGCGGCCGGCGGCTACAGCGCCCAGGTCGTCCTGCACGACTCGGGCAAGCCCCTCAGTGACAAGAGCGACCAGGTCGGCTCGGCCGTCAGCAGCCTGCAGAAGCTCCCCCACGTGCTGTCCGCGCAGAGCCCGCTGCCCGCGCAGCAGCAGCCAGCCGGTACGCCGAACGTCGGCCCGCTGTCCTCCGACGGCAAGACCGGCTATATCACCGTCCGCTTCGACGTTCAGCCCTCCACGCTCGGCGACGACTACCTGAAGGGTGTCGACAAGGCGGTGCAGCCGTTGCGCAGCGCCGGTGTGGAGGTGGAGTACGGAGGCCCGCTGGGCGAGCTCGCCCGCCCCGAGGCGGACGACCGCACGAGCGAGGCCATCGGGTTCGGCGTGGCGATCGTGGTCCTGCTGATCGGATTCGGCAGCGTGCTCGCCGCGCTGCTGCCGCTGGTGACCGCGCTGATCAGCGTGCTCTGCGGCCTCGCCTGCCTGGGCCTCCTTGCGGGGGTGTTCACCTTCGCCACGGTCTCGCCGACGCTGGCCACGATGATCGGTCTCGGCGTCGGGATCGACTACGCCCTCTTCCTGGTCACCCGCCACCGTCAGAACCTCCTGGGCCAGGACCCGGTCACGGCAGCGGGGCACGCGACGGCGACCAGTGGCCGGGCGGTCCTGGTATCCGGATGCACGGTGATCATCGCCCTGTCCGGACTGTGGGTCTCCGGGATCTCGTTCATCGGCAAGCTGGGCCTGGCTGCCGCGGTCACCGTCGTCACGGCGGTACTCGGCGCGCTGACGCTGGTGCCCGCACTCCTCGGACTGATCGGGCGCCGGATCGACAAACTCCGGGTGCGGACCCCGATCGCCGAGACGAGCACCGAGCCGGGATCCGCCGACCAGGGCGGCTGGCATCGCTACGCACAGCGCGTGGAGCGACGGCCGTGGTGGTTCCTCGTCGGCGGCGCCGCCGTGCTCGCCGTCCTGTCCGTCCCGGTCTTCTCCATCCAGCTGGGGCACATCGGCGACGGAGCGGATCCCAAGTCCTTCACCGACCGGCGCGCCTTCGACCTGATGTCCTCCGCGTTCGGTCCCGGCTCGAACGGCCCGATGACACTCGTCATCGATCAGAGCGACGTGCCCCAGTCGGACAGGGCGGCGCTGGCGAGCCAGGCGCAAAAGGCCCTCACCGGCGTACCCGACGCGGCCGCGATCACCCCGTTGAAGGCCACGTCGGACGGTGACGTCCTGATCTCCACGGCCTACTCCGTGGCCGCTCCGCAGGACGAGCGGACCACCGAGCTGCACGAGCACCTGAGCGACGACGTGCTCCCGCAGGCGGTGTCAGGGACGAAGGCCAGTACGTACGTCACAGGGACGACCGCCGCGCAGGCGGACTTCCTGGAGATCGTCTCCAAGAAGCTGCCACTGATCATCGCGGTGGTCGTCGCCCTGGCCTTCCTCGTCATCCTCGTCGTGTTCCGCGGCCTGCTCGTCGCGGTCAAGGCAGCGGTGCTCAACGTCCTGTCGATCGCCGCCTCGTACGGGGTCGTGGTGGCCGTCTTCCAGTGGGGCTGGGGCGGCCCTGCGCTCGGGGTGTCGGGGGAGGTGCCGATTGAGAGCTACGTACCGATGATGATGTTCGCGATCGTCTTCGGGCTGAGCATGGACTACGAGATCTTCCTGCTGTCCCGGGTCCACGAGGCATGGTTGCGCACCCGCGACGCCAAGGCGAGCGTCGCTCACGCCCTGGAGATCACCGCGCGGGTCATCACGTGCGCCGCATTGATCATGGTGAGCGTGTTCGCAGCGTTCATCATCAGCGACAACATCGTGGTGAAGATGCTGGGTCTCGGCCTCGCGGCCAGCGTGCTCATTGATGCCACAGTGGTGCGGCTGTTGCTGGTGCCGGCGGTCATGACGCTCCTGGGCAAGTCCGCCTGGTGGACGCCTCGTTGGCTGGACCGTCTGCTTCCGCATATCGACGCCGAGGGCGAAAGCCAGCCGGCCGGGCAGGCCGGGCAGGCCGGGCAGGCCGGGCAGGCCGGGCAGGCCGGGAAGCCTAACGATCACACCTGACGGCCGATGAACTCCTCGTGATGGCCCCACGCTCTAGGCTCATCCGTATGAAGATCCGCGGCATCGATCCCCGTGACGCCACGTGGGAACTGGACCACGCCCGTTACCGCGTCTACTTCTGGGACGTTCCCGCCGCGACGGCGCACGAGTACGAAGTCCTCGACACCGTCGACATCGGCGAACTCCTGGAGTGGGCGTCGCGATACGCAGCCGACCGCGGGTGGTCGTACACCGTCTACACGGCGGTCAGCGACGGTGACAGGCTCGGACTCGTCCGTCTCGCCGGCGTCTTGGGGGACCCTTTCGCCGACGCATTGGACTGACCGACGCATTGGACTGACCGACGCGCCGGGCTAAAACCGGCGTGCCGGCGGGAGACGCTCACGCGCCCGTCGACGGCCGCCCGTCCATGTGCCGCTCCCCATAAGCCCGGAAGAGCCCTTCCTGCACGACCGAGACCAGCAGCCTGCCCTCGATGTCGTAGATACGGCCGCGTGCGAGGCCGCGGCCGCCCGTCGCGATGGGGGACTCCTGGTCGTACAGGAACCACTCGTCCGCGCGGAAGGGGCGGTGGAACCACATGGCGTGGTCCAGCGAAGCCATGTCGAAGCCACGCGGACCCCACAGCGGTTCCACCGGGATGCGGACGGCGTCCAGGAGCGTCATGTCGCTCGCATACGTCAGCGCGCAGGTGTGGACGAGCGGATCGTCGCCGAGCGGGCCGACCGCGCGCATCCAGACCGCGCTGCGCGGCTCGGCGTCCTTGACCTCCTCGGCGGTCCAGCGCAGCCGGTCCACGTAGCGGATGTCGAAGGGCTGACGTCTGGCCATCCGCTCCAGCTGCTCGGGGAGCTCGCCCAGATGCTCGGTGATCTCCTGGGCGACCGTCGGCAGTGACTCGGGGTCGGGAGCCGTGATGCGCGGCGGCAACTGGTGCTCGAACGCTCCTTCCTCGGGCTGATGGAAGGATGCGGTGAGGTTGAAGATGGTGCGTCCCTGCTGCACCGCGGTCACCCGGCGCGTGGTGAACGAGCGCCCGTCCCGCACCCGCTCGACCTGGTACACGATCGGCACGCCGGGGCGGCCGGGCCGCAGGAAGTAGGCGTGCAGCGAGTGCACCGGGCGCTCGCCCTCGGTGGTGCGGCCGGCGGCCACCAGCGCCTGCCCGGCTACCTGCCCGCCGAACACCCGCTGGAGGGATTCCTGCGGGCTGCGACCACGGAAGATGTTGAGCTCGATCTGCTCCAGGTCCAGCACGTCGACAAGACGGTCGGCGGGATTGCTCATGGTGGTTCCTCGACTCCTGTCCGGGGGAAGCTCCGGGCGGTCAGCGGTCAGCGGTCAGCGGTCAGCGGTCAGTCAGCGGTCGGCGGTCACTGCTCAGCAGGTGTCAGCCGACAGCCGTCAGAGCTGACCGACGTCGGTGACCCGCACGACGGCCCGCCCCTCCTCGTCGGAAGCCGCGAGATCGACCTCCGCGCTGATACCCCAGTCATGGTCGCCGTTCGGGTCGGCGAACGTCTGCCGGACGCGCCACAGACCGTGCTCCGCGTCCTCCTCGATGAGCAGCAGCTTGGGGCCGCGAGCGTCGGGGCCGGTGCCGAGATCCTCGTACTCGTCCCAGTACTTGTCCATGGCCGCGCCCCAGGCGTCCGCGTCCCAGCCGGAGTCGGCGTCCAGTTCGCCCAGCTCCTCGACGTGGTCGAGCGCGGCGAGCTCGACGCGGCGGAAGAGCGCGTTGCGGACCAGGACGCGGAAGGCGCGGGCGTTGGCCGTGACCGGCTTGACCTGGTCGGCCTTCTCCTGGGCCTCCTCCGCGGTCATGACCTCGGGGTTGGCGAGTTGCTCCCACTCGTCGAGCAGGCTGGAGTCGACCTGCCGGACCATCTCGCCGAGCCAGGCGATGAGGTCTTCCAGGTCCTCGGACTTCAGGTCGTCCGGGATGGTGTGCTCAAAGGCCTTGTACGCGCTCGCGAGGTAGCGAAGGACGATGCCTTCGGTGCGGGCGAGCTCGTAGAAGGACGTGAACTCCGTGAAGGTCAGCGCCCGTTCGTACATGTCGCGGATCACGGACTTGGGGGAGAGCGGGTGGTCGCCGACCCACGGGTGGCTCGTCTTGTAGGTGTTGTACGCGTGGAAGAGCAGCTCCTCCAACGGCTTGGGGTAGGTGACGTCCTGGAGGCGCTCCATGCGGTCCTCGTACTCGACGCCGTCCGCCTTCATCAGGGCCACGGCCTCGCCGCGCGCCTTGTTCTGCTGGGCGGCGAGGATCTGGCGCGGGTCGTCCAGGGTGGACTCGACGACGGACACCATGTCCAGGGCGTACGAGGGGGATTCCTGGTCGAGCAGGTCGAAGGCGGCCAGCGCGAACGTCGACAGCGGCTGGTTCAGTGCGAAGTTCTGCTGGAGGTCGACCGTCAGACGCACGATGCGGCCCGACGCGTCCGGCTCGTCGAGCTTCTCCACCACACCGCCGTCGAGCAGCGAACGGTAGATCGCGATGGCGCGGCGGATGTGCCGCAGCTGCTGCTTGCGCGGCTCGTGGTTGTCCTCGAGGAGGTGACGCATCGCCTCGAAGGCGTTGCCCGGGCGGGCGATCACCGCCAGGAGCATGGTGTGCGTGACGCGGAAACGGGAGGTCAGCGGCTCGGGCTCGGAGGCGATGAGCTTCTCGAAGCCGGACTCGGTCCACCCGACGAAGCCCTCGGGGGCCTTCTTGCGCACCACCTTGCGGCGCTTCTTCGGGTCGTCGCCCGCCTTGTTGAGCGCCTTCTCGTTCTCGATGACGTGCTCTGGCGCCTGCGCCACGACCAGGCCCGCCGTGTCGAAGCCCGCACGTCCCGCGCGGCCCGCGATCTGGTGGAACTCCCGGGCGCGCAGGGTCCGTACGCGCGTGCCGTCGTACTTGGTGAGGGCGGTGAAAAGCACCGTGCGGATCGGGACGTTGACGCCGACGCCCAGGGTGTCCGTGCCGCAGATGACCTTCAGCAGACCGGCCTGCGCCAGCTTCTCGACGAGCCGCCGGTACTTCGGCAGCATGCCCGCGTGGTGCACGCCGATCCCGTGGCGCACGTACCGCGAGAGGTTGCGGCCGAACTTGGTGGTGAAGCGGAAGTTGCCGATCAGCTCGGCGATCTTGTCCTTCTCCTCGCGGGTGCACATGTTGATGCTCATCAGCGACTGCGCGCGCTCGACGGCCTGTGCCTGCGTGAAGTGGACGATGTAGACCGGTGCCTGCTTGGTCTCCAGGAGCTCGGTGAGCGTCTCCGTGATGGGCGTCAGGCGGTACTCGTACGACAGGGGCACGGGGCGGGTCGCGGAGCGGACGACCGAGGTGGGGCGTCCCGTGCGGCGCGTCAGGTCCTTCTCGAACATCGACACGTCGCCGAGCGTCGCGGACATGAGGATGAACTGTGCCTGCGGCAGTTCGAGGATCGGGATCTGCCAGGCCCAGCCGCGGTCCCCCTCCGCGTAGAAGTGGAACTCGTCCATCACGACCTGGCCGACGTCGGCGTTCTTGCCGTCCCGCAGCGCGATGGACGCGAGGACCTCGGCCGTGCAGCAGATGACGGGGGCGTCGGAGTTCACGGACGCGTCGCCGGTCAGCATGCCGACGTTCTCGGTGCCGAAGAGCTTGCACAGGTCGAAGAACTTCTCCGACACCAGAGCCTTGATCGGAGCCGTGTAGAAGGTGACCTTGTCCTGAGCCAGCGCCGTGAAGTGCGCGCCCGCAGCGACCAGGCTCTTTCCGGAGCCGGTCGGCGTGGACAAGATCACGTTGGCTCCGGAGACCACCTCGATCAGCGCCTCCTCCTGAGCCGGATAGAGAGTGATCCCCGTCTCCTCGGCCCACGAGGAGAAGGCTTCGAAGAGGGCATCGGGGTCGGCATCCGGCGGCAGCTGATCAATAAGGGTCACACCCCCATCTTGCCTTCCTTCTGTCCCGATCCGGGAACCGGCGGGCTCCACGAAGATCACGAACGCTACGCTGTGTGGCCAACGGGGCGTCAGCACAACAGAAATGGGGCGGGGAACAGCCATGATGGGTCCGGCACACTCACTGTCGGGGGCGGCGGCCTGGCTCGGCGTCGGAGCGGCCGCGGCGGCCGCCGGACACACGATGCCCTGGCCCGTCCTCCTCGTCGGAGCCCTGATCTGCGCCGGGGCCGCGCTCGCACCCGACCTCGACCACAAGTCGGCGACCATCTCGCGGGCCTTCGGACCCGTCTCCCGGGGCCTGTGCGAGATCGTCGACAAGCTCTCGGCCGCCGTCTACAAGGCGACCCGCAAGCAGGGCGACCCGCGCAGGGCCGGCGGGCACCGCACCCTCACGCACACCTGGCTGTGGGCCGTCCTCATCGGCGCCGGGTCCTCCGCGCTCGCGATCTTCGGTGGGCGCTGGGCGGTCCTCGCGCTGCTCTTCGTCCACGTGGTGCTCGCCATCGAAGGCCTGCTGTGGCGGGCCGCGCGCGGGTCGAGCAGCGATGTGCTGGTGTGGCTGCTCGCCGCGACGAGCGCCTGGATCCTCGCCGGAGTCCTGGACAAGCCCGGAAACGGCGCGGACTGGCTGTTCACGGCGCCGGGCCAGGAGTACCTGTGGCTGGGTCTGCCGGTCGTGCTCGGCGCGCTGGTGCACGACATCGGGGACGCGCTCACGGTCTCCGGCTGCCCGATCCTGTGGCCCATCCCCATCGGCCGCAAGCGCTGGTACCCCATCGGACCGCCGAAGCTGATGCGGTTCCGGGCGGGCAGCTGGGTCGAGCTGAAGGTCCTGATGCCGGCGTTCATGCTGCTCGGGGGAGCGGGCGGCGCGGCGGCGCTGAACTTCATCTGAGGGAGGCCCTGCGGGGGCGCACCCTCGTCCGATACCGCCCCGGCGATGACTTCTGGCCGTGGTCAGGGTCTACACGGACATGACGACGCACATGCTCACCACACGTGAGGCCGAGCTCGCCTACGACGTCCGCGGCCCGGTGCCGACGGTGGACGGGCGCCCTCCGCTGCTCATGATCGGCCAGCCCATGACCGCCGACGGGTTCGGAGCCCTGGCGGCCCGCTTCCCCGACCGCACCGTGATCACCTACGACCCGCGCGGCCTCGGCCGCAGCAGCCGCAGCGACGGCAGGACCGACCATGACCCCACGGTCCAGGCCGGCGACGTGCACGCCCTGATCCAGGCGCTGGGGGCCGGCCCCGTCGAGCTGTTCGGGAGCAGCGGTGGCGCGGTGGTCGCGCTGGCACTGGTGGCGGCCTACCCCGACGACGTGACCACCGTGGTCGCGCACGAGCCGCCGCTGCTCGCCGCGCTCCCCGACGCTCCGGCGGCCGAGCGCGCGAGGGCCGGCGTGCTGGCGGCGTACGACAAGAGTGGCTGGGGTGCCGGTATGGCGGCCTTCATCGCGATGACGTCATGGCAGGGCGCGTACACCGACGCCTACTTCGCCGAGCCCGCGCCTGATCCTGCCGCGTTCGGTCTGCCGACGGAGGACGACGGCTCGCGCGATGACCCGCTGCTCTCCGACCGGTCGTGGGCGGTCAGCGGGCATCAACTCGACGTCGGCGCGCTTGCCGCGGCCTCGACGCGGATCGTGATCGCGGTGGGCGAGGAGTCGCAGGGCGTGGTCACCTGGCGTACCTCGGAAGCGGCAGCCGCGCTCCTTGGACAGCGGCCGACCGTCTTCCCGAGTCACCACGGCGGCTTCACGGACGGTGAGTCCGGATACCCGGGCAAGCCGGACGAGTTCGCGCTCAGGCTGCGCGAGGTGCTCGACAACGCCGCTTCCGGGGGCAGTTGACCGTACGGCCGGCCGGGAGTACGGCCGACTGGGACTACGGCCGACCGGGAGTACGGCCCTCTCGGCGGGACGGAGCAGTGAGGACCCCTCCGTCCCGCCGAGGCTCCGCTACCCGTGCCAGGACCGCCAGAGCGCCGCGTACGCGCCGCCCGCCCCCACCAGCTCGTCATGGCTGCCCAGCTCGCTGATGCGGCCGTTCTCGACCACCGCGATGACATCCGCGTCGTGCGCGGTGTGCAGGCGGTGAGCGATGGCGACGACGGTGCGGCCGTCCAGGACGCGCGCGAGGGAACGCTCCAAGTGGCGTGCAGCGCGCGGGTCCAGGAGCGAGGTCGCCTCGTCGAGGACCAGGGTGTGCGGGTCGGCCAGGACCAGGCGAGCCAGGGCGATCTGCTGGGCCTGTGCCGGTGTGAGGGCGTAACCACCCGAGCCCACCTCGGTGTCAAGACCCTCGCTCAGGGCCCGGGCCCAGGTGTCCGCGTCGACCGCGCCAAGGGCCGCCCACAGTTCGGCGTCCCGCGCCCCGGTCCTCGCGAGCAGGAGGTTGTCGCGCAGGGAGCCCACGAAGACGTGGTGCTCCTGGTTGACCAGCGCGACATGGGAGCGGACGTCTTCCGCGGGCATGGCCGAAAGCTCCGCCCCGCCCAGCGTCACATGACCGTCGCGCGGTGCGTAGATCCCGGCGAGCAGCCTGCCGAGCGTGGACTTGCCCGCCCCGGACGGTCCGACCAGGGCGACGCGTGATCCCGGCTCGACGGCGAGGGACACCTCGCGCAGCACGTCCACGCCCGGCCGGTAGCTGAAATGCACGTCATCCGCGAGCACGTCGCGTCCGTCAGGAGCGACGGAGCCGTCGCCCACGTCCGGTTCGATGTCCCGTACGCCGACCAGGCGGGCCAGTGAGACCTGGGCGACCTGCAGTTCGTCGTACCAGCGCAGGATGATGCCAAGCGGGTCGACGAGCATCTGTGCGATGAGTGCGCCCGTGGCCAGCTGGCCGACGCCGATCCAGCCCTGCAGGACGAACACGCCGCCGATCATCAGGACCGAGCAGAGCACGAGGGTGTGGGTGAAGGTGATGACCGGGAAGAGGACGGAGCGCAGATAGAGAGTGTGCCGTTCCCACGCCGTCCACTCTTTGATGCGCCGCTCCGACAGCTCCACGCGGCGCTTTCCGAGCCGGTGTGCCTCCACTGTGCGGCCAGCGTCGATGGTCTCGGCGAGGGCCGCGGCGACAGCGGCGTACCCCGCTGCCTCCGAACGGTAGGCGGAGGGCGCCCGCTTGAAGTACCAGCGACAGCCGACGACGAGAAGCGGCACCGCGGCGAGCACGGCGGGCGCGAGCGGCGGCGCGGTCACGGCGAGACCGCCGATCAGGAGCCCGGCCCACACCACCCCGATCGCGAGCTGCGGCACGGCCTCCCGCATGGCGTTCGCGAGCCGGTCGACGTCCGTGGTGATCCGCGAAAGGAGATCCCCCGTCCCCGCCCGCTCAAGCACCCCCGGCGGCAGCCCGACCGACCGTACGAGGAAGTCCTCGCGCAGATCGGCCAGCATCCGCTCGCCGAGCATCGCGCCGCGCAGCCGCACCTGCTGGACGAAGCAGGCCTGCACGAGCAGGGCGACGGTGAAGAGGCCGATGGTGCGCCCCAGATGGAGGTCACGGGCGCTGTCCGCGACGTTCTCGACCAGATCACCCAGCAAGTAGGGACCGGCCATCGAGGCGATCACGGCGCAGGTGTTGACCGTGATGAGCAGGGCGAAGGCCCGGCGGTGCCGCCTGACCAGTTCGCGTACGTAGGCCCCTACCGTCGCGGGCGCGCCCACGGGCAGGGTGTCCGCGGTGGTCGGGGCCGCCGGATCGTACTCCGGTGGCGCCAGGCCGATCATGCCGTCTCCTCGATGTCGATCTTGATGTCGGTCAGGTTCAGGGAGGCTTGTTCCTCGTCCGTCTCACGCGTCACGACCGCCCGGTAGCGCGGCTCGCTGTGCACGAGATCGCGGTGCACGCCCACCGCCGCGACCTCCCCCTCGTGGAGGAAGACCACGCGCTCGGCCCGGTCGAGGAGCAGTGGCGACGAGGTGAGCACCACCGTCGTACGCCCCTTGCGCAGCCCCTTGACGCCGTCGGCGACCCGCGCCTCGGTGTGCGAGTCGACGGCTGACGTCGGCTCGTCGAGTACGAGGACTTCGGGGTCGGTGATCAACGAGCGGGCCAGCGCGAGCCGTTGCCGCTGCCCGCCCGACAGGGAACGTCCGCGCTCGGTGACGTGGGCGTCCAGCGCGTCCTCGCTCACCGAACCCTGCGCCAGAGCGTCCAGAACGTCGGCGCACTGCGCGGCGTCCAGGGCCTCCTCGGCGCTCACCGCTCCCGATGACGGTACGTCGAGGAGTCCGCGGAGCGTGCCGGAGAGCAGCACCGGGTCCTTGTCCTGTACGAGGACGGCGGTGCGGGCGGTGGCCAGCGCCGCCTCGTCGAGCGGCACCCCGCCGAGCAGCACGGACGGCAGCTCCTGAGCGTCGTCGAACGCCGCGTGCCCGCCGAGGCGTTCGGCGAGTCGCCCCGCCTCGTCCGGGTCGCCGCACACCACGGCGGTGAGACGGCCGGAGGGAGCGAGAAGCCCGGTCGCCGGGTCGTAGAGATCACCGGTGGGCGTCAGGAGATCACCGGTGGGCGTCGGAGCGTCGTCGTGCGGCCCGACCTCCGCGTGCTCGGTGCTCGTCGTCCGCTCGCCATCGGCATGCGTCGTGCGCTGGAGCGAGAGCACCCGCGCGGCACGCTTGGCCGAGGGGCGCGAGAAGCTGTAGGCCATCGCGATCTCCTCGAAGTGCCGCAAGGGGTAGGTCAGCATCGTCACCGCGCTGTAGACAGTGACCAGTTCGCCGATGGTGATCCGGCCCTCGCGGGCCAGGTGCACGCCGTGCCAGACGACCACGATCAGGAGCAGCCCCGGCAGCAGCACCTGCACTGCCGAGATCGCCGCCCACATCCGGGCGCTGCGCACGGCGGCCGTACGCACTTCCTGCGAGGCGCGGCGGTAGCGGTCGAGGAAGAGGTCCTCGCCGCCGATGCCGCGCAGCACCCGCAGCCCCGCCACGGTGTCCGAGGCGAGCTCGGTCGCTCGCCCGGCCTTCTCCCGCTGGTGGTCGGCCCGCCGGGTGGCGCGCGGCAGCAACGGGAGCACGGCGAGCGCCAGCACCGGCACCCCCACCGCGACGACCACACCGAGTGCGGGCTGGTACACGACGAGGCCCACGCAGACGAAGACGACCGTGAGGGCGGCCGCCGTGAACCGCGAGATCGCCTCCACGAACCAGCCGATCTTCTCGACGTCACCGGTGGATACGGCCACCACTTCACCGGCGGCGACGCGCCGCGTGAGCGCCGAGCCGAGCTGGGAGGTCTTGCGGGCCAGCAGCTGCTGGACGCGGGCGGCCGCGGTGATCCAGTTGGTGACCGCGGTGCGGTGCAGCATGGTGTCGCCCAGGGCGATGGCGATGCCGCACAGGGCCATCACCCCGCCAGCCACGGCGAGCCGTCCCCCGGAGCGGTCGACCGCGGCCTGCACGGCGAGGCCGACGAGGTAGGGGAGCACCGCGATGGAGCCGAAGTGCAGGATGCCCCAGGCGAGGGACTTCAGCTGGCCGTCGAGCTGGTTGCGCCCCAGCCAGCGCAGGAAGTGGGGGCCCGAGCGGGCATCCGGCATGCCCGGGTCGGAGAACGGAAGATCGCGAATCTGCATGACGTGTGACGTCCCAGGGTCGGGGTCGGGGTCGGTGTCGGTGTCGGTGTCGAAAGAGAGGGGCCGTCGGTTCGGCGGAGCGTGCCGGCGTGAACGGACGGTGCTGGACGGGAGGTGAGGCAGCGGGGAGGCGGCAGGGAAGCGGCGGAGAGGGAAAGCGGCTCCACATGGGGAGAAGCTGACGTCGAGCTGCGGTAACTCGCCGTGAAAGGTTCGCCTCGCTCGGTGGCGCGAAGCAAACGGTTTTCCGTAGGGGAGTAAAGATTCGGCCCCTTCTTCGACGGCGGCCGGGCGCCGGGACGGCTCCCGCGCACCGGGTGCGACCATGGACGGATGCGTATAGCCGGTGCGGTGCGAACGGCGGCCGCCCTCGCGGCCTGTGGTGTTCTGTTGACGTCCTGCGGAAGCTCGGGCGGCGGGGTGAAGGCCGGAGCGAAGAACGACGAGGGCGCGGGCCGGGCGAAGAGAGCCGAGGCGTCGGCGACGACCGACCTCAAGCGCATCCCCGATGTGGGTGACCGCCTGCAGAACAAGATCCCCAAGAACTCCCGGCAGGTCGTCGCGGTCTACGGAGAGGGCGAGGACTCGGCGAAGTCCACCGTCGTCCTGTACGAGAAGTCCGGTTCGACCTGGGACAAGACCCGCAGCTGGGCCGCGCACAACGGCAAGAAGGGCTGGACGACCGACCACCGCGAGAACGACAAGCGCAGCCCGGTCGGTGTCTTCACGCTCACCGACGCGGGCGGCGTCCTCGCCGATCCCGGCGCGAAGCTCCCGTACACGCAGAGCGCGTCGATGCAGGCTCCGCACTACTGGCCCAAGACGCACTGGCACGACTTCGACTACGTCGTCGCGATCGACTACAACCGCGCCAAGAACACTCCGCCCAACGACCCGACCCGCCCCCAGGGCCAGTCCAAGGGCGGCAGCATCTGGCTGCACATGGACCACGGCAGCGGCACGTCGGGCTGCGTGAGCCTGTCGAAGCAGGGCATGAAGTACCTCCTCGGGAACCTCGACCCGAAGCAGCACCCGGTGGTGCTGATGGGCGACAAGGCGCATCTCAAGGGCTAGCCCCTGCTGACCTGACCCCTTGGAGCAAGATCCAAGATTTACGTCGATGTGATCTGGAGGTCTTTTCCGGAAGAGGGCACTCCGCCATAGTGGCGCCTCGCGGAAACAAATTTCCGTATGGCAGAAGCCAGTTGGAGCCTCACCACAGGAGTGCCCGTGCCGCAGTCCGTACCGTCCCTGCCGCGACGCGTAGCACGCACCTTGCGAACCTCACTGTTCGCGCAGGTCGCCTGCGCGTTGGCGCTCGGAGTCCTCGTCGGCCGGCTGTGGCCCGACGCGGGCACCGCCGTCCAGCCGCTCGGCGACGGCTTCGTACGTCTCATCAAGGCGATGATCGCCCCGCTCGTCTTCTGCGTGGTCGTCGCAGGAATCACCAAGGCCGGAGACCTCAAGGCCTTCGGGCGCATCGGGATCAAGGCCCTCATCTGGTTCGAGGTCGCGACCACGGTCGCCCTCGTCGTCGGTCTGGTCGCCGGAAACCTCGTCAGCCCCGGCACCGGCATGAACGTCGACCCCGCCAAGCTCGACGCGACCGCGGTCGATGAGAAGACCGGCGGCGGCGAACTTCCCTCGACCAGCGAATTCATCCTGCACTCGCTGCCCGACAGCGCGATCGGGGCCTTCGCGGAGAACTCGCTGCTCCAAGTCCTCGTCCTGTCCTGCCTGGTGGGCGCCGCCCTGCTGCATCTGCACCACCAAGGTCCCCGCGATCCTGCCCGCCATCGAGCAGGCCCAGGAGGTCGTCTTCGCGATCGTCGGCTTCATCATGAAGCTGGCACCGCTCGCCGTCTTCGGCGCCACCGCGCATCTGGTGGGGGAGTACGGTCTCGGCGCCCTGTCGACGTACGGCAAGCTCATCGGTGTCTGTTACGCGGTGGCTCTGCTCTTCCTCGTCCTGCTCGGCGTCGCCCTGAAGGCACTGACAGGCCTGAGCCTGTGGAAGTTCGTCCGCTACACCCGCGAGGAGATGCTGCTCGCGCTCGGCACGGCCTCCAGCGAAGCCGTCATGCCGCACATGATGCAGAAGCTGCGTCAGGCAGGCTGCCGGGACGACGCGGTGGGCCTGGTCCTGCCGACGGGGTACTCCTTCAACCTCGACGGAGCCTCGATCTATCTCTCCGTCGGTACGTTGTTCATCGCGCAGGCCGTGGGCGTGGACCTGAGCCTGGGCCAGCAGATCACGGTCGTCCTCGTCCTGATGCTGACCAGCAAGGGCATGGCCGGCGTGCCCGGTTCGGCGTTCCTCGCGCTGTCCGCGACCGCCTCCGCGCTCGGGGTCATCCCGGCCGGCGCGGTCGCGCTGCTGCTCGGCGTGGACCGCATCATGGACGCCATGCGCGTCGCCACGAACCTGCTCGGCAACTGCGTCGCCGTCTTCGTGGTCTCGCGCTGGGAGGGCGCACTGGACACGGCGCGGGCGAAGAAGGTCCTGGGCGGCGAGATCGCCTTCGTGCCGGAACAGGGCGAACCGGTGGAGGAGCCCGGCAGCGCCGATGTGAGCACTGCCGGGCCCAAGTCCCTTACGCCTGCGGCTTCTGGGAGTCCACTCCCGGACGGGCCTTCTTCCACAGCCCGCGAGTGAAGTCCGGGATCGCCTGCGGCGCGCCCTTAGCCTTGATCGACAGATGGCTCAGGGGGACGGGCGACGTCCAGACCGCGGCGTCGTAGACGTCGAAGTCAGGAACGAGGCCGAGCTGCATGGTCTGCATCAGACGGAAGATCATGATGTAGTCCATGCCGCCGTGCCCGCCCGGCGGGTTGGCGTGCTCCTTCCACAGCCAGTGGTCGAACTCGGTGGCGTACTTGTCGAAGTCGCCCCACTCGTCGTTCGTGTGGTCCGGCTCGATGTAGATGCGCTCGGGGTAGTCCTCGAACACGCCCCGCGTGCCCCCGAGGCTGTTGATCCGGGAGTAGGGGTGCGGGGTGCTCACGTCGTGCTCCAGGCGGATCACCCGCCCCTTCGCCGTCTGGACGAGGCTGATCGTGCGGTCGCTCTCGATGTACGTCTCCTTCCAGCTCGGGTCGCCCGGCGGCATGTGCGCCTTGCGGTACTCGGCAAGACCGAGGGCGGGTGTGCCGAAGCTGGAGATGTGCGTGACGCGGTCGCCGCGGTTGATGTCCATGTAGTTGGAGACCGGGCCGAAGCCGTGGTTGGGGTAGAGATCGCCGCGCAGCCGCGTGTGCCACAGGCGCCGCCAGGGCCCCTCGTAGTAGTCCGGGTCGAACATCAGGCCGCGCAGATCGTGGTTGTAGGCGCCCGCTCCGTGCAGCAGATCGCCGAACTTGCCCGCGTGGGCCATGCGCAGGACGCGCATCTCGTTCTTGCCGTAGCAGCAGTTCTCCAACTGCATGCAGTGTCTGCGGGTCCGCTCGGAGAGGTCGACCAGTTCCCAGAGCTGGTCGAGCTGGAGGGAGACAGGACACTCCACACCCACGTGCTTGCCGTTCAGCATCGCGGACTTGGCCATCTCGAAGTGCCAGTCCCAGGGCGTCGCCACGTACACGAAGTCCAGGTCTCCGCGCTTGCACAGGTTCTCGTAGTCGTGGTCACCCTTGGTGTACGTCGCCGGAGCGGGCTGGCCCGCGTCGGTGACCTTCTTCGCCGCGGCCGCCGTCTTGTCCTTGACCGGGTCGCAGAGCGCGACGACCTTCACCCCGGGGACCGCGAGGAACAGGTCGATCATGCTGCCGCCGCGGTTGCCGAGCCCGACGATGCCGACACGCACCGTGGAACGCCGCTCGAACGGTACGCCGATCATGGTCTTGCCCTTGCGGGGCGGCGCCTGTGCGGCCGAGTCCGCGGCCGCGGGCACCGCCGGCGCACCCTGCGGGGCATCCGCGTGGGCCGTGCCGCCGGCGAGGGCGCCGAGACCGATCCCGGCTCCGGCGAGGCCGGCGGTGCGGAGCACGGCGCGGCGGGATGCCCCGTCGGTGGACTCGTCAGGGGTCGCGGACTCGTCAGGGTTCGGTTTCGCGTGCTCGTCGTGCATCGGACCTCCGTGGCTTGGATGCCTGCGCTGGAACGGATGCCACCCTGATGGGGCGACGGGCGTGGCGCAAGGGACCGAAGTGGCCAGGGAGTTGGATTTATTTCGCGCACTCCGGCGCGGGGAGTGCTGCCGGTGCGTTCCGGTGGGGCCGTGGGGGTGGGTTCACGGTCGTGTCGCGCGCTCCAGCTCCAGGAGTACGGAGTAGTACGCGCGGCCCGTGGCGTGATCCATGCCGACCTCGCACATGCGGTTCGCCGAGAGGTGCGCGTCGAAGGGGCGGGCGGTGACTTCGGCCGCCTCCTTGCGGGTGGCGGACTCCGTCAACTCCTTGTGCAGCATGCCGCGGTCGCCCGCGAAGGCGCAGCAGCCCGCGTCGTCCGGGACCACCACCTCGTCCGCGCAGGCCTCGGCGACGGCGCGCAGCTGGGCCTCGTCACCGAGGTGGCTCATGGAGCAGGTGGGGTGCAGGACGGCGGAGCCGACCGTGCGGAACACGTTCAGGTGGGGGAGCAGTTCGTCGGCGGCCCAGACGAGGGAGTCGACGATGTTCAGCTCTCGGTGCAACTGCCTGTTGTCGGCCGTGAGATAGGGGCCGACTTCGTGGGCGATGCCGAGCGTGCAGGACGAGGCGTCCACGACCAGAGGCAGCCTGCCGCCCGCCGTCCAACCCCACGCCGCCTCGACGATGCGGTTGGCCATCACCGCGTTGCCCTCGTCGTACCCCTTCGAGTGCCAGATCGTCGCGCAGCACGTTCCCGCGACATCGTCCGGAATCCAGACGGGCCTTCCCGCGCGCGTCGAGACGGCGACCATCGCCTCCGGCAGGGAGCGGTCGCCGGGGCTCTTGAAGATGCGGTTGACGCACGCGGGGTAGTAGACGGCGCTCGCCCCCGCGCGCGTGGTGCGCGGCAGCTTGCGGGCGGCCGCTCCCGGGATGCTCGGCAGCCACTCGGGGACCAGATCGGGGCGGACCGCTGTGCGCGCGGCGCGCGTCACCGAGGTCAGGAGCCGGTCGCTGATGCGGTCGGCGGCGGCCACGGCGAGCCGTGCTGCGGCCTCCACCGCCTTGAAGTTTCTGGCAGCGAGGGCGGCCGTCTTCTCCTCGCGCGGTGTGTGCCGTGCGTGCCGGAAGTCCTTCATCAGGGCGCCCGTGTCGATGCCCACCGGGCAGGCCAGCTTGCAGGTGGAGTCACCGGCGCAGGTGTCCACCGCGTCGTATCCGTACGCCTCGACCAGGCCGTCCTCGACCGGGGAACCGGCGGGCTGGCGCATCATTTCGCGGCGCAGCACGATGCGCTGGCGTGGAGTGGTCGTCAAGTCCTCGCTGGGGCAGGTCGGTTCGCAGAAGCCGCACTCGATGCAGGGGTCCGCGATCAGCTCCACCTTGGGGATGGTCTTCAGGCCGCGGAGGTGGGCCTTCGGGTCGCGGTCGAGGACGATGCGTGGCGCCAGCACCCCGTCAGGATCGATGACCTGCTTGGTGCGCCACATCAACTCCGTGGCCCTCGGGCCCCATTCGAGCTCCAGGAACGGGGCGATGTTGCGTCCGGTCGCGTGCTCGGCCTTGAGCGAGCCGTCGAAGCGCTCGACGGTCAGCCGGCAGAACTCGTCCATGAACGCGGCATAGCGCTCCACGTCCGACGGCAGGCCAGCGTCGAACGCGAGCAGGAAGTGCAGGTTGCCGTGCGCGGCATGCCCCGCGACGGCCGCGTCGAAGCCGTGCCGCGTCTGGAGTTCGAGGAGGGCCTCGCAGGCGTCGGCGAGCTGCGACGGCGGGACCGCGAAGTCCTCGGTGATCAGTGTCGTCCCGGAGGGGCGTGAGCCGCCCACCGCCGTCACGAACGCCTTGCGGGCCTTCCAGTAGCCGCCGATCGTCTTGGGGTCGCGGGTGAAGGCGTTGGTCACCGAGGCGACCGGCGCGACCAGTTCGAGCCCCTCGGCCACCTTGGCGGCCGCAGCCTCGTACGCCTCCTGACGCGTCTCGTCCGGTGCGCGGAACTCCACCAGGAGCGCGGCCGTCGACTTCGGGAGCCGCGCCCAGTCGGCGGGCACCCCCGCCACGCTGGTCGAGGCGCGCAGGGTGTTGCCGTCCATCAACTCGACAGCCAGCGCCCCCGCTTCGTTGAACAGCGGGACGGCCGCCGCCGCGGCCGGCAGGGAGGGGAAGAACAGCAGACCGGTGGTGACAT
This sequence comes from Streptomyces sp. Je 1-332, assembly GCF_040730185.1. Classification (NCBI taxonomy): domain Bacteria; kingdom Bacillati; phylum Actinomycetota; class Actinomycetes; order Kitasatosporales; family Streptomycetaceae; genus Streptomyces; species Streptomyces sp. Je 1-332. Next base: position 440,101 of record NZ_CP160402.1, on the reverse strand, counting down.
GCCGGTCCAGTGGAAGCGTGTCGAACACGACCTCCGAGATGAACCCGAAGGTGCCCTCGGAGCCGACCATCAGGCCGCGCAGGATCTCGACGGGCGTCGCGCCGTCCAGGAAGGCGTCCAGACGATAGCCGTTCGTGTTCTTGATCTCGTACTTGGCGCGGATGCGGGCCGTGAGCTCCTGGTCCGCCTCGATCTCCCGTTTGATCGCCAACAGTCCCTCGCACAGGGCGGGTTCGGCATGCGCCAGCTGTTCGTCGGCATCCGGGTCCGCCGTGTCGACGACCGTGCCCGTCGGCAGGACGAAGGTGAGCGAGGCGACCGTGCGGTACGAGTTGCGTGTGGTGCCCGCCGTCATGCCGGACGCGTTGTTCGCGACGACCCCGCCGATCGTGCAGGCGATGGCGCTCGCCGGGTCGGGGCCGAGCACCCTTCCGTGCCGGGCGAGTGTGGCGTTGGCCCGCAGGATGGTCGTGCCGGGGCCGATGCGCGCACGCTCGCCCGCGCCGATGACCTCGACGCCGGCCCAGTGCTTGCGGACGTCGACCAGGATGTCCTCGCCCTGGGCCTGGCCGTTGAGCGAGGTGCCCGCCGCGCGGAAGACGACCTCGCGGCTCCTGCTGTGCGCGTACGACAGGACGGCGGAGATGTCGTCGATGTCCTCGGCGACGACCACGGTCTGCGGCACGAAGCGGTAGGGGCTCGCGTCGGACGCGTACCGCACGAGGTCGGAGATCTTCGTCAGGACCTTGCCCTCGCCGAGCAGCGCTGTCAGCTCCGAGCGCAGGGGCTCGGGGGTGCCCTTGGCCTGCCGGTCCGGCACCCGGTCGTGAGCCGGTGCCTCCGGGCGCGACGTGGGGCGCAGAGCTTCCGGCTTGGGCTCCAGGATCGGCATGAGCTCTCCTCGGCGGGGTCGAACGGTCAGCGGTCTCGGGTGGCCCGCGGTCTCGGGTGGCCCGCGGTCTCGGGTGGCCCACGGTGTCAGCAGCGGCGGACGTCCGGCACATCGAACAACGCGTTCAGCAGGCCGCCCAGCTGCTCGCGCTGCTCCGCGTCCAGTGGGGCAAGGATGTCCTCCGCGGCGGCCCGGCGCGCGCTGCGCAACTCCCTCAGCGACTTGCGCCCCGCGTCCGTGAGCTCGATACGGATCACCCGGCGGTTGGTCGGATCGGGGACGCGGCGCACGAGATCACCGGCCTCCAGGCCGTCGACCAGGCTCGTCACGGCGCGCGGGACCACCTCGAGGCGCTCGGCGAGGTCGGCCATGCGGGGCGGGGAGTCGTACTGCACGAGGGTGCGCAGCAGGCGTGACTGGGCCGGGGTGATGCCGATCGGCACCAGATGGCGCTTCTGGATGCGGTGCAGCCTGCGGGTCAGCCGCAGCAGCTGTTCGGCGAGCAGTCCGTCGGCGTCCGGGGTGTTCATGCGGGAACATTATCAGGACCTTGTGCATTGTGAGTATAGGTAACAGTGAGCTATGCTCCCTCAGTCATCGTCGGCTGTATTGCTGCCGACGGCCGTCTCACCTCCCGTAGGAGCCCATGCCACACGACGAACCCAAGTGGACACCGCAGCCCCTGGTCCCCGGCCAGGAGGAACAGCCGCGGCAGATCCGCCGCATCCTGCGCCTCTTCCGCCCTTACCGCGCCCGTCTCTCGGTCGTCGGCCTGCTGGTCGGCGCCGCCTCCCTGGTCTCGGTCGCCACCCCCTTCCTGCTGAAGGAGATCCTCGACACCGCCATCCCGCAGGGGCGGACGGGCCTGCTGAGCCTGCTGGCCCTCGGGATGATCCTCAGCGCGGTCGTCACCAGCATCTTCGGCGTCCTGCAGACCCTGATCAGTACGACGGTCGGGCAGCGCGTCATGCACGATCTGCGCACCGCTGTCTACGGCCGGCTGCAGAGCATGTCGCTCGCCTTCTTCACCAGGACCCGCACCGGTGAGGTCCAGTCCCGCATCGCCAGCGACATCGGCGGCATGCAGGCGACGGTCACCTCCACCGCCACCTCCCTGGTCTCGAACTTCACCAGCGTGATCGCCACGATCGTCGCCATGCTCGCCCTCGACTGGCGCCTGACGGCCGTGTCGCTGCTCCTGCTGCCCGTCTTCGTGTGGATCAGCCGCCGGGTCGGCCGCGAGCGCAAGAAGATCGCCACGCAGCGGCAGAAGCAGATGGCCGCGATGGCGGCGACGGTCACCGAATCGCTCTCCGTCAGCGGCATCCTGCTGGGTCGCACGATGGGCCGCGCCGACTCGCTCACCCGGTCCTTCGCCGACGAGTCCGAGCGCCTCGTCGACCTCGAGGTCCGCTCGAACATGGCGGGTCGCTGGCGCATGGCCGTCATCTCGATCGTCATGGCCGCCATGCCTGCCGTCATCTACTGGACCGCGGGCCTCGCACTCCAGACGGGCGGCCCGACGGTCTCGATCGGCACACTCGTGGCCTTCGTCTCGCTCCAGCAGGGCCTGTTCCGGCCCACCGTGAGCCTGCTGTCCACCGGCGTACAGATCCAGACCTCGCTCGCGCTCTTCCAGCGCATCTTCGAGTATCTGGACCTGCCCATCGACATCACCGAGCCCGAGCACCCGGTGCGCCTGGACAAGATCAAGGGCGAAGTCCGCTTCGAAGACGTCGAGTTCCGCTACGACGGCGACGACGGCCAGAGCCGCCCGATCCTCGACGGCATCGACATCACCGTCCCCGCCGGCGGCAGCCTGGCCGTCGTCGGCCCCACCGGATCGGGAAAGTCGACCCTCAGCTATCTGGTGCCGCGGCTGTACGACGTGACGGGCGGGCGCGTCACGATCGACGGTGTGGACGTGCGCGACCTGGACTTCGACACGCTGGCCCGTGCGGTCGGCGTCGTCTCCCAGGAGACGTATCTCTTCCACGCGTCGGTCGCCGAGAACCTTCGTTTCGCCAAGCCCGACGCCACGGACGACGAGCTGATCGCGGCAGCGGGCGCCGCCCAGATCCACGACCACATCGCGTCCCTCCCCGATGGTTACGACACGGTGGTCGGCGAGCGCGGCCACCGCTTCTCCGGAGGCGAGAAACAGCGCCTCGCCATCGCCCGTACGATCCTGCGCGATCCGCCCGTGCTCATCCTGGACGAGGCGACCAGCGCCCTGGACACGCACACCGAGCACGCCGTGCAGGAGGCCATCGACGCCCTGTCCGCCGACCGGACGACCCTCACGATCGCCCACCGGCTCTCCACCGTCCGCGGTGCCGACCAGATCGTGGTCCTGGACGCGGGCCGGACCGCCGAGCGCGGCACCCACGAGGAGCTCCTGGAAAGGGGTGACCGTTACGCCGCCCTGGTCCGAAGAGACGCCCAACTGGAGCCAGCGACATGAAAATATGCTCGGTATGTCCGCATTTGCGAGATAATGTGACCGCATGCTGCAGACCAAGACTCCGCGCCGGGGCACGATTCGACTGACGCGTCGGGGCCGGATCGCCCTGATCGCGACCGGAACCGTCGCGGCGGTCACCGCCGTGGCGGTGCCGCTGCTGCTCCCGGAAGACGAGGGACGCCCCCAATCCCTGACCATCCCGGAAGGCTGGCGCTCCAGCCAGGTGTACGGGGCCGTCGACAAGGTCCTCGGTGTGCCGACCGGCACCACGAAGAAGGCCCTTCCCAAGGCGGGCCTCAAACTCCCCGCCGACGCCCGCGGCAACCCAGAGGGTTACCTCTTCCCTGCCACGTATCCCATCAACGACAAGTCGACCCCCGCCTCCGTGCTCTCGTACATGGTGAACACGGCGACCAAGAGGTTCAGCGGCGGCCAGGTCACGGCGGGCGCCGAACGCAACGCCGTGAACGTCTACCAGACCCTCACCATCGCCAGCATGATCGAGGCCGAGGCAGGCTCCAAGGCGGACATGGGCAAGGTGTCCCGGGTCATCTACAACCGCCTCGAACAGGGCATGCCGCTCCAGATGGACTCCACGATCAACTACGCCCTGAACCGCTCCACGCTGAACACCCGTGAACGCGACACCGAGATCAACAGCCCTTACAACACCTACGCGCGCATGGGCCTGCCCCCCACCCCGATCGGTAACCCCGGCGAGGAGGCGATGCGTGCGGCAACCAACCCGACGCAGGGCAACTGGCTGTACTTCGTGACGGTGAAGCCGGGGGACACCCGCTTCACGGCGAGCTTCGAGGAGCAGCAGAAGAACGTGGCGGAGTTCAACAGGAACCAGAGCAAGGACCAGAAGAAGCAAGGGTCCTGAGAACGGGCGGCCCGCCCCCGGTGTGTCACACGGTGGCGGGTACCTCCCGCAGAAGCCTCTTGATGTCCCGCACCGCCGCTCGCCCCGCACGGTTCGCGCCGATCGTGCTGGCCGACGGCCCGTACCCCACCAGGTGGATGCGGGGGTCGGCGGCGGCGCGGGTGCCCTCGATCCGGATGCCGCCCCCCGCCTCGCGCAGCCGCAGCGGTGCCAGGTGTTCGATGGCGGCCCGGAAGCCGGTGGCCCAGAGAATGACGTCGGCGTCCACGCGCCGCCCGTCGTCCCACTCGACGCCGCTCGGCGTGATGCGGTCGAACATCGGAAGCCGGTCGAGCACCCCGTCGGCCCGAGCCTGCCGGATGGCGTCGTTGACGGGCAGCCCCGTCACGGAGACCACGCTCTGTGGCGCGAGCCCCTGCCGCACCCGCTCCTCGACCATGGCCACGGCCGAGCGGCCCCAGTTCTCGTCGAACGGCCCCTCACGGAAGACGGGCTCACGCCGAGTGACCCAGGTGGTCTGCGCGGCGTACGGGGCGATCTCCATCAGATGCTGGGTGCCCGATGCCCCGCCGCCCACGACGATCACGCGCTGCCCCTTGAACGCCTCGGGCCCGGGATAGACGGCCGTGTGCAACTGCCGCCCGCGGAAGGTGTCCTGCCCCGGATAGCGCGGCCAGAACGGCCGGTCCCACGTACCCGTGGCATTGATCAGGGTGCGGGTCGCCCACGCGCCGGCCGACGTCTCGACCAGCAGCCGCCCACCGTCGCCCTCACGCACCCGATGGACGTCGACGGGCCGGCGCACGCGCAGGTCGAAGCGCTGCTCGTACGCGTCGAAGTACTCCCGGATGACGTCCGACGAGGGGCGTGCGGGGTCGGCCCCGGTCAGTTCCATGCCGGGGAGTGAGTGCATGCCGTGCACTTTCCCGTAGGTGAGCGAGGGCCAGCGGAACTGCCACGCGCCGCCGGGGCGTGGCGAGTGGTCCAGGACGACGAAGTCCCGGTCCGGCTCGAAACCGGCCCTGCGCAGGTGATAGGCGCTGGACAGACCCGCCTGACCGGCGCCTGTGACCACCGCGTCCACCTCTTGTACCGCCTCGTGTGCGGCCGCGTCCTGTGCCCCGATGTCGTTCACGTTTCTACTAACTCCATCGGGGCCCGGGATCTTCCCGCGTCGGCGGCCGTCCGGGTTACGTCAGCGCCCGCCCGCCACCAGCAGCGGAGCGCCGCCGGGAGCCGAGGCCGGACGACCGTTCACCGCGGGCACACCGGCCCGCTGCGAGGCCGGAATCCGGGGCAGCAGCCCGCGCGCCGCCAGATCAGGGATCACACCCTCGCCGAACCAGTACGCCTCTTCCAGATGCGGATAGCCCGAAAGCACGAAGTGCTCGACCCCCAGCGCGTGATACTCCTCGATCCGGTCCGCGACGTCCGCGTGGCTGCCGACCAGCGCGGTGCCCGCGCCGCCCCGTACGAGACCGACGCCCGCCCACAGATTCGGCGAGATCTCCAGCTTGTCGCGGGAACCGCCGTGCAGCGCGAGCATCCGCTGCTGGCCGACCGACTCGCTACGGCCGAGAGCCTGCTGGGCGGCGGCGATGGTGTCCGGGTCGAGGTCGTCGAGCAGCCGGTTCGCCGTGGCCCAGGCCTCGGCGGCGGAATCACGCGAGATGGTGTGCAGGCGGATCCCGAACCGGACCGTGCGCCCCTGCTCCTCGGCCAGAGCGCGAATCCAGTCGATCTTCTCCTTGACCTGCTCCGGCGGCTCGCCCCACGTCAGATACACATCCGTGTGCCGTGCCGCGACCGGACCGGCCGCCGCCGACGAACCACCGAAGAAGATCTCCGGCAGCGGGTCGGGCGGCAGCGCGGTCAGACCGCCCTCCACGTCGTAGTGCTCGCCGTGGAAATCGAAGGGCTTTCCGCCCCACACCCCCCGTACGACGGACAGGAACTCATCGGTACGGGCGTAACGGCGATCGTGGTCGAGATGGTCGCCGAAGCGCCGCTGCTCGGTCGAGTCGCCGCCCGTGACGACGTTCAGGAGCAGCCGCCCGCGCGTGATGCGCTGATACGTGGCGGCCATCTGCGCGGCGAGCACCGGCGAGATGACGCCGGGCCGGAACGCCACCAGGAACTTGAGGCGCTCGGTGTGCTGGGCCAGCGCGACCGTCGTCAGCCAGGCGTCCTCGCACCAGGTGCCGGTCGGGGTCAGCACCGCCTCGAAGCCCAACTGCTCGGAGGCCTTGGCGATCTGGATCAGATAGTCGATGTCGGGGGCCCGTACCCCGCTGACCGGCGTGACGCGCGAGCGCTTGATGCCGCCGTCGGTGTAGGCGTGCCGGTCCACGAGGGTGCGGCCGTCGCCGCCGGTCGGCAGGAACCAGTTGAGGTGGACGGTCATCGTCAGGACTCCTTGCGGTACGTGCGCGGCTTGCTGGTCGACGGCGGCAGATCGCCGTTGAAGCGGGTGTCGACGAAGTCGCCGAAATCGATGCGGCGCGGAATGAGCTTCTGGTCGGCGAAGGTGTCGGCGATCTCCTGCTCGGAGGTGATCACGTTCTTGTCCACGGCCACCGGGACCCGGGTGCCGTTGGTTCGCTTGACCGCGGCGAGCGCGACCTCGTAGGGCAGCCCGGTGTCCTTCGCCCAGACCTTCGCCCACGCCTCCGGGTGGTCGTAGACCCAGTCCTGCGCCTTGCGCAGCCGCCTGAGGTAGTCGTCGATCGCCGCGGATTTCTTCTTGTCCTTGAGCGCGCCGGGCGCCGCCACCTGGAATCCGAGGCCGTTGACCATCCCGTCACCGTCGGTCAGGACACGGCCCTTCTTACTCTGGAGAACCTGCGAGGTGTACGGGTCCCACACCGCCCAGGCGTCCACCTTGCCGCTGGTGAACGCGGCCAGTGCGTCGGCGGGCTGGAGATACTTGACCTTGACGTCCTTGAAGCCGAGCCCGGCCTTCTTGAGGGACGCGATCAGCTGGTAGTGCGCCGACGAACCCTGCGCGACGGCGATGGACTTGCCCCTGAGTTCCTCGGCCTTCTTCAGCTCCGAGCCGTTCGGGACGAGGATCGCCTCGCCCACCGCGGTGCCGTGGGTCGCGGCCACCACGGAGATCTTCGAGTTGGCTCCGGCGGCGAAGACGGGTGGTGTGTTGCCGACGGCGCCGATGTCCACGGCCTTGGCGTTGATGGCCTCCAGGAGGGGCGGCCCGGAGGTGAACGTGGACCAGCGGATCTTGTACTTCAGGTCGTCGAGCTCCCCGGCCGCGCGCAGCACGGCCTCCGAACCGCCCTTCTGGTCACCGACGTTGAGGGTGAGCGACCCCTGGCCGTCGGTCCCGCCACCGGCGCCGGCGGAGGAGGTGCTCGCGGAGGAGGAGCCGGAGCAGGCGGCGAGCAGCAGGGCCAGGGGGAGGAGCAGGGCGGGGGCGGCGATGTGTCGTCGCATGGTGAGTCCGTTCGGTCTGTTCGTGCTGTTCACGGGGGAGAGGGCATGCGGAGGGTTCACGCCGCGGCCACGGCTTCCGCGGAGTCGTGCGCGTCGACGCCCAGGCGCTGCAAGAGCTCGGCGCGCAGTTCGGCGAAGCGCGGATCGGAGATGCCGCGCGGCCGGTCCAGATCGATCTCGGTCTCGTACGCGATGACCCCCGCGTCCATGACGAGCACCCGGTCGGCGAGCAGCACGGCCTCCTCGACGTCGTGCGTGACGAGCAGGACGGCGCAGCCGCGTCGCTGCCACAGTTCGTCGACGAGACGCTGGGCCTTGATGCGGGTGAGCGCGTCGAGCGCGCCGAACGGCTCGTCGAGCAGCAGCAGATCGGGCTCGCGCACCAGGGCGCGGGCCAGTGAGGCGCGTTGGGCCTCGCCCCCGGAGAGCGTCTTGGGCCAGGCGTTCGTGCGGTGCTTGAGGCTGACCTCCTCCAACGCCCGCTCGGCGACGCCGCGTTCGGGCTTCCCCTTCAGGCCGAGCAGGACGTTGCGCCACACGCGCTTCCAGGGCATGAGCCGGGGCGCCTGGAACGCGACGGCCTTGCGGCGCGGTACGAGGACCGTCCCCTCGATGTCCCGGTCGAGCCCGGCGAGGATGCGCAGCAGGGTCGACTTGCCGCAGCCGCTGCGTCCGAGCAGCGCCACGAACTCACCCGGCCGCACGTCCAGGTCCAGGTGGTCGATGACGGGACGCCCGTCGAAGGAACGCGTGAGACCTTCGACGCGTACGGCTGAAGTGCTGGGTGTGTAGGGGGCGTTGTGGGTCACCGGCCGGTGAACGTCGGTCGCCATTGCAGCAGCAGCCTTTCGAGGGTGCGGACGATGAAGTCGGCGATGAGGCCGAGGAAGGCGTAGACGATCAGGCAGACGACGATGACGTCGGTCCGCAGGAAGTCACGCGCCTGGACCATCAGGAAGCCGATCCCGGAGTCCGCGTTGATCTGTTCGGCGAAGACGAGGGCGAGCCAGGCGATGCCCAGCGAGTACCGCAGCCCGGTCATCGCACCCGGCAGCGCGCCCGGCAGGATGACGTGGCGCACGAGTCCCCACCGGGAGAGCCCGAGGGACTCCCCGGCCTCGATGAGCTGCGAGTCGACCCCGCGGATTCCCGCGTACACGTTCAGATAGAGCGGGAAGGAGACGCCCAGCGTGATGATGGCGACCTTGGGCGCCTCACCGATGCCGAACCAGATGATGAACAGCGGGATGAGCCCGACGAACGGCACGGTGCGCAGCATCTGCACGCTGGCGTCCACGAGATCCTCGCCGACGCGGAAGAGCCCGGAGATGAGCGCGAGCGAGGTCCCGACGACGACGCCGAGCAGGAGCCCCACCGCGACGCGTTGCAGGGAGACCCCCATGGCGGAGGTCAGCGAACCGTCGGCGAGGAGATCACGGGCGACGCCGGCGATGGTCCCCGGCGAGGCGAGGATGTCCTGGGGCAACACCCCTGTGGAGCTGAGGACTTGCCACAGGGCGAGCAGGACGAGCGGGCCGGAGGTGCGGCGCAGCCAGCGGGGGACGCGGGTGCGGCGGGTGGATGAGGGAACGATGGGGACGAGCTCGTACTTCGATATTCCCGAAATGTCGGGTACGGAACCCGGCGGGGCATGGCTGATGCTCATGGGTGCTCCACGGCAGGAGGGAGGGATGCCCGAGAGGCCTACACGCGGGATGGCGACATCAACCGCGTGGGGGCAGCGGGGCAGGGAAGCGCTGAGGCAGGAAAGCGGGCTGAGGAGGTGTCAGCAGCCGCGAGGACACGCAGCGGAGGCCACCCGCAGCAGGTCGATGTGACCGCGCGTGGTGAGCAGAGCCGAACGCAACATGCCGCAGAACGTAGCCAGATCGTCCGCGCACGGTCAATGTCGTCTCGAAAGGCGGACGCCACATATCAGGGAACGGGAGCGCCGTGAGGGAAGATGGACCTATGTCCGACGCTTTCACCACCCGTGTCCTGAACGTCACCACCGGCTCCTCGGAGAAGGTCTTCGACCTCACCGACGACATCGAGAGCTTCCTGAGCGAGGCGGCAGCGGGCCGTGACGGCCTGCTCAACGTCTTCGTCCCGCACGCGACGGCCGGCGTCGCGATCCTGGAGACGGGAGCGGGCAGCGACAGCGACCTGCTGGCCGCGCTGCACACCCTCCTCCCGGCCGACGACCGCTGGCAGCACCGCCACGGCAGCCCCGGCCACGGCCGCGACCACGTCCTGCCCGCACTGGTACCGCCCCACGCGACGTTGCCGGTGGTGCGGGGCCGCCTCGAGTTGGGGACGTGGCAGTCGGTGTGCCTGGTGGACACCAACAGGGACAACCCCCGGCGCGAGGTGCGGCTGTCGTTCCTCGGGTGAGAGGGCGAGAGCCCGTCCGGCGGTTTCCGGTCGCATCGCCCGCTCCCACGAGGCCGAGCGGACCAAGTCCCTGCGGCGACGCGTCTCGTACACGGTGCGCCTCTGAACGTCAGTCGCGTACCTCAAGGACGGCCCGGCCCGCCGCGCGGTGTTCGGCGGCCGCGGCCGGGTCCGTCGCGTCGAGAACGATCGCGATGCCCTCGTGGGCCAGCGCTTCCTCGTTGCGGTACCCCAGTGCCGGGGCGAGTTCGAGAGCCTGGCGGTGCAGGCGCAGGGCCTCGTCGGGCAGGCCCGCGAGGCGGCAGGTCTCGGCGTAGCCATTGAGGAAGTGGATCTTCCAGTGCTCCTCGAAGAGCTCGTCGAGCAGCGCGAACGCCTTCCGGTGGCCGGCAAGGGCCTCTTCATAGCGGCCCATCTGCCGCAGTGCGACCCCCAGGCAGTTGAGGCACCACGCCTCGTTGTGGAGGTGCCCGTCCTCGCGGGCCAGCGCCAACGCCCGGTGCAGGTGCTCCGCGGCCTCGTCGGGCTCCTCGTGGGCGATGGCCACACCGAGGGTGAGCCGCGCCGTCAGCGCGGGCGGTGACGCCGGATCGGCGTGGGGCATGCCGAGGACCTCCCGGGCCCGCTGCGCCGCCTCATCGCGGTGCCCCAGCTGGAGCATGGCCCAGGCTTCCGACGCGGCCGCGCCGGCCGTCCCCGTCGGGCAGCCGGCCTGCTCGTACAACTTCCCTGCCAGCCGGAAGAGTTCGAGCGGCTCCTCGACGTGGCCCTCGTCCCACTTCAGATAGCCGCGCCGCAGGGTCAGTTCGGCCTGTGACCCCACGTTCCCCGCCTGGGACACCCGCGGCTGCGCCGCCTCGTACGAGGCGGCGGCCTCCGCCATGCGGCCCGCGTTGTAGCGAGCGAAGCCCAGATCGCTGTGCGCGTCGGCCAGTTGGAGTGGATCGCCGAGGCGCTCGGCAGCGGCAAGCGACCGTTCGAAGAGGGCGTTGAGGTGCGTCGTGCCGCAGCGCCGCGCGAAGTACGCCCGCAAGAAGCGCGGCAGCTCGCACACATGCGCGTCGGCCCCGACGGCGGCCGCAGTCTCGAAGGCGCCCACCAGATTCTCGTACTCCGCCACCAGCCAGGCGAACGCCGCGTTCTTGTCCGCGAACCGCGGCAGCGCGGCAGGCGGCCTGCCCGCGGTCGGCGGCCTGCCCGGCGAAAGGAACGGCATCGCGGCGTCGGCGGCAGCGGCCGCGTGCACGTAGTAGTCGAGGAAGCGGGCAAGGGCCTGGTCCCGCTCGGCCGGTGAGTCCTGTTCCTCACCGGCCCGGCGCGCGTGCTGGTGCACCAGGTCGTGCAGGCGGTAGCGGCCAGCAGTCGACTCCTGTACGAGGTGCGCGTCGACCAGGTCCTCCAGCGTCGCCCGCGCCCTGTTCAGCGGCACGTCGGCGAGGGACGCCGCCAGGTACGCGTCGAAGGAACCACCGGGGAGCAGGCCGAGCAGCCGGAACAGGCGGGCCTGGGAACGGTCCAACTGCCGTACGGACATGGCGAACGCGGTGTCGAACTCGCTCGCGCCCTCGGCCATCCGCTCGACGAGGATGCCCACCGTCCAGCCCGGCCGGTGCCGCAGCCGGGCCGCGGCAAGGCGCAGGGCGAGCGGCAGATGACCGCACAGCCGCAGCACCTCGGCGGCGGACTCGGGGTCGCGGGCAAGTCTGCCCTCGGGTCCGGCCGGGTCGCCGCTCGCTCGGGCGAGGATCTCCGCGCTTTCCCGCGGGCTCAGCACGTCGAGTGACACCGGCGGCACCTCGTCCAGGCCGAGGAGCCGGTTCCTGCTGGTGATCAGGGCGACGGACGGGCCGGCTCCCGGCAGCAGGGGGCGGACCTGGTCGGCGTCGGCGGCGTTGTCGATCACCACGACGACGCGCCGGTCGGCCAGCTCCGAGCGCCAGCAGGCGGCCAGTTGCTCGATGCCTTCCCGCGGGACCTTCTCGGAGGGAACGTCGAGCGCGCCGAGCAGCATCCGCAGCGCGGAGTCGGGGTCGAGCGGATCCCGGCCCTCGGTGAATCCGTGGAGGTCCACATAGAGCTGGGCGTCCGGATAGTCGGCGGCGAGCCGGTGCGCCGCGTGCATCGCCAGACAGGACTTGCCGACTCCCGCCATGCCGTCGACGGCGACCACCCGGTGAGTTTCCACCGCGGCCAGCACGGCGGCGAGTTGGGCCTCGCGGCCGGTGAAGTCCGCTACGTCGCGCGGCAGGTCGTTGCGGGGCCTCGGCCTGCCCTGGCGGCTGGACTTCGGGGGCGCGGGCAGAGGGTTGGAGGAGCGTTCCCACAGGGGGCGCAGCGGGCGGGGGTCGCGCTTGACGAGGCGACAGAGCGCGATCACCGCGGGCCAGGGCGGCACCGTCCGGCCGCTGAGGTAGCGCGACAGGGACGAGGAGCTGAGGCCGGCGTCCCGCGCGAGGGCCCGTACGCCGAGTCCGGACAGGTCCTGGATCAGGCGCAGCCGGGCCGCCAGCTCGCTCCGCGGGTCCGCCTTCGCCGTGTGTCGCGGCTCATCCACCAGATACCCCCGTGTCCCGTGAGGCCAGAAACCTACCGGGCCATGTCGTCGCTGCTCAAGGCTGTTCCAGCTGTCCCACGGTGTCCCAACGCCGTGGTCGTGGCGAGGAGTTCCCGCTGATATGGACTCACACCCCGAGGGAACGGGGAACGGCCCCGAAGAAGGAGCACACCGAGATGCAGTCGCGTATGCAGAACCCCGCCGTCGTCCTGTCCGACGCCATGCCGGCCATCCAGTCACTCATCAAGGCCGTGCACGCCGGTGGGGTGGAGGGGCAGACCCTGGAGCTGGTGCACCTGCGCGTCAGCCAGATCAACGGCTGCAGCGCCTGCGTCGACGGTGGCGTGAAGTCCTCCCGCAAGGCGGGCGTCAGCGACGAGCGGCTCGCCGTGGTCGCCGCCTGGCGCGAGGCTCCGTACTTCTCGGAGCCGGAGCGGGCGGCGCTGGAACTCGCCGAGGCCGCGACGCGGCTCGCCGACCGCGGCGACGCGGTGAACGACGAGGTGTGGGACGCGGCCGCCACCCACTTCGACGAGAAGCAGCTGGCCGCGATCGTCCTCATGATCGGCGTCACCAACCTGTTCAACCGACTCAACGCGACGACCCGCCAGATCGCCGGTGCGTGGGGCTGAGACCCCGATGGGTGGAGCCGCCACAGCGGCTCCACCCGGGCACGCCGCTCCCCACCCACCCACGCACCCACCCACCGACGTACGTAAGGAAGTCGCCGTGACGACCACGCAGAAGACCGCGAAGTCCGACGGATTCACGGATGAGGAACGAGGCGCGATGAAGGCGCGCGCCCAGGAGCTCAAGGCGTCCGCGCGTCGCGGATCGCGCGCCGACAAGGCGGCGCAGGAGGAGGCCGCCGTGGTGGAGAAGATCGCCGAGATGCAGGAGTCGGACCGCGCCATGGCCGAGCGGATCCATGCCGTGATCAAGGAGAACGTCCCGGAGCTCGCGCCGAAGCTCTGGTACGGAATGCCCTCCTACGCCAAGGACGGCAAGGTCGTCTGCTTCTTCCAGAGCGCACAGAAGTTCGGCGCGAGGTACGCGACGTTCGGCTTCAGCGACAAGGCGAACCTCGACGACGGCGCCATGTGGCCCGCCTCGTACGCCCTGACGGAGCTGACCTCCGAGGCGGAGGCGATGATCGCGGCGCTCGTGCGGAACGCCGTGAGCTGAGCCGGGTGGTGGCAGCCGGTCACCCGAGATCGCGCGCCGCGGTCTGGCCGGCTTCGGCGATGCGGTGCAGGAACTGGGTGAAGCGTTCGAGTTCCGTGTCCGGGTAGTCGTCGCAGATCCGCTCCACAGCCGCGCTCATGCCGGCGAAGTGCCCGAGCAGTTCGGCGTTGCGGTCGCGCAGCGCCCGTACCAGGAAGGCCCGTCGGTCCGCCGGATCGCGCTCCCGGGAGACCCAGCCGGCGCGTTCGAGCCGGTCGAGGATCCCGGTCATGGTGGCGGCGTGGAGCCCGGCGCGGCGCGCCAGTGCGCCGGGGCTCAGCGGGCCATGGGCGTTGATGAGGTCGAGGCAGTCCATGTCCACGTCCTTGAGGCCGAGTCGGCCGCCGACCTGCCGGTTGAGGAGCGCGAGCTGCGCGTCCACCTCGCGCAGCGCCTGCTTCACCCCGACGGTCGCGCGACGGTGGCTGCCGTCCGCGGAACCAGATGCTACGGAACTCATAACTTACGCTCCTCGAAATGTAGTGTTACGGTTCTCGTATATTACGGCACCCGAACAAACTGGGGCGAGGGGAAGGGGAACGCCATGTTCATGGTGGTCGGAGCTACCGGGCACGTGGGGCGCGAGGCCGTACGGCTTCTGCTGGACGCAGGTCAGGAGGTGGCCGCCGTGACGCGTCGCGACCGGGCCTCCGCGGGGCTGCCGGACGCCGCGCGCGTGGTGTGCGGCGACTCCTCCCGGCCCGGGGCGCTGGCTTCGGGCCTGCCCGAGCATGTCGACGGGGTACTGATCGGCCTCCGTCCGGTCGGCACGGCCGCCGCCGCGTCCGAGCTCCTCGCCCTCGTCGCGGAACGAGGCGCCAAGAAGGTCGTCGCGCTGTCGGCGCTGACCGTGGAGCAACCCGCAGGCCTCCCCCGATTCATCGACGAGTTCCGGGAGTTCGAGGCCACCGTGCGCGGCGCCGGGCCGGCCTGGACGGTCCTGCGGTGCGCGGACTTCACCGCCAACTCGCTGGCCTGGGGCGCGCAGATCCGCGCGAACGGCACGGTCTCCGGCGCCCATCCAGCGGCGGCGACCTCGCCGATCCACCCGCGCGACATCGCCGAGGTGGCCGTACGGGCGCTCACCGGCGGGGAGTACGCAGGGCAGAGCCTCGCGCTCACCGGGCCCCAGTCGCTCGACCAGCGCGAGAAGCTCCGGATCATCGGCGACGCCGTCGGCCGGGAGCTGTCCTTCCAGGAGGTCGGACCCGAGGACGTCCGGCGGGCGATGCTCGCCCAGGGCCTGCCGGCGGACGTTCCTGAACGGCTGCTCGGCTCGCTGGCCGACTACGCCCGGACGCCCGGCCGCACCACTGACACCGTCGAACGCGTCCTGGGCCGTCCGCCGCTGAGCTTCGCGGAGTGGGTGAGGGAGAACTCGGCCGGCTTCACCGCGGAGCACCCCGGGTGAGCCGTGTCTCACCAGGGTGGCTCCACTTGTTTATGCAACGAGTTGCATAGCAGGATCGGGGCATGGCGCTAGAGCACGCGATCCTCGTCTCGCTGCTGGAGAAGCCGGGCTCAGGCTATGAACTCGCCCGGCGGTTCGAGCGGTCCATCGGCTACTTCTGGACCGCCACCCACCAGCAGATCTATCGCGTTCTCAAGCGCATGGAGAGCGACGGGTGGATCGATGTCCGCGAGGTGCCGCAGCAGGCGCGGCCGGACAAGAAGGAGTACTCCGTCGCCGCCCTCGGGCGGACCGCGCTGTCGCAGTGGCTGCACGAGCCGATCGAACCCGAGAGCGTGCGGCACGAGCTGGCCGTGAAGATCCGCGGCGCGGCCTTCGACGACCCGGTCGCGCTGATCCACGAGGTCGAGCGGCACCGTCAGGCGCACGCCGACCGGCTCGCGCGCTATCTCGCGGGCGAGCTGCGTGACTTCACCGGACCCGAAGCGCCCGCCACGCCCGATCCCGGGCAGGAGCTGCAACATGTCGTGCTGCGCGGTGGCATCGCGTACGAACGGATGACGCTCGCCTGGCTGGACGACGTGCTCGCCACACTCCACCGGCTCGGTCCCCAGGGCTGAACCGGCCTGCTGCCCACGCTCTCCGCCCTCCCTCACCCTCACCCTCACCGAACCTCCCGAGCCGGAAAGGCGAACACCCATGGCCGACCCGCTGCTGTTCAACCCGCGCACCTACGACCCCGAGCACTTCGACCCCGAGACCCGCAGGCTGCTGCGCGCGACCGTCGAGTGGTTCGAGGCCCGGGGCAAGCGCCGCCTGATCGAGGACTACCGCGACCGCGCCTGGCTGGCGGACTTCCTCGAGTTCTCCGCCAAGGAAGGCCTGTTCGCGACCTTCCTCACCCCGGCGTCCGCCGCACAGGGGCAGCAGGACAAGCGCTGGGACACCGCCCGGATCGCCGCCCTGAACGAGATCTTCGGCTTCTACGGGCTCGACTACTGGTACGCGTGGCAGGTCACCATCCTCGGCCTCGGCCCGGTCTGGCAGAGCGAGAACGCCACCGCCCGCGCCCGCGCGGCCGAACTCCTCGCACAGGGCGAGGTGTTCGCCTTCGGACTGTCCGAGAAGACGCACGGCGCCGACATCTACTCCACCGACATGCTCCTCGAGCCCGACGGCAACGGCGGGTTCCTGGCCAGCGGCTCCAAGTACTACATCGGCAACGGCAACGCCGCAGGTCTCGTCTCCGTCTTCGGCCGCCGCACCGACGTCGAGGGCCCCGACGGCTACGTCTTCTTCGCCGCCGACAGCCGCCACGAGGCGTACCACCTGGTGAAGAACGTCGTCGACTCCTCCAAGTACGTGAGCGAGTTCCGCCTGGAGAACTATCCGGTCGGCCCCGACGACGTGCTGCACACCGGCCGCGCCGCCTTCGACGCCGCGCTCAACACCGTCAACGTCGGCAAGTTCAACCTCTGCACCGCCTCGATCGGCATCTGCGAGCACGCGATGTACGAGGCCGTCACCCACGCCCACAACCGCATCCTCTACGGCCGCCCCGTCACCGCCTTCCCGCACGTGCGCCGCGAGCTGACCGACGCGTACGTCCGCCTCGTCGGGATGAAGCTGTTCAGCGACCGCGCCGTCGACTACTTCCGCTCCGCCGGTCCCGACGACCGCCGCTACCTCCTCTTCAACCCCATGACGAAGATGAAGGTGACCACGGAGGGCGAGAAGGTCATCGACCTGATGTGGGACGTCATCGCGGCCAAGGGCTTCGAGAAGGACAACTACTTCGCGCAGGCGGCTGTCGAGATCCGAGGCCTGCCCAAGCTGGAGGGCACGGTCCACGTCAACCTCGCCCTGATCCTCAAGTTCATGGGCAACCACCTCCTGAACCCGGCCGCGTACGAGCCCGTGCCGACCCGCGTCGACGCGGCGGACGACGACTTCCTCTTCCGGCAGGGACCGGCGCGTGGCCTGGGCGCCATCCGCTTCCACGACTGGCGCACCGCCTACGACGCGTACGCCGCTGTGCCCAACGTCGCGCGCCTGCGCGAACAGGCCGACGCCCTCTGCGAGTTCGTCACCACGGCGGCTCCCGACGAGGAGCAGAGCCGCGACCTCGACCTCCTCCTCGCCGTCGGCCAGCTGTTCGCGCTCGTCGTGCACGGCCAGCTGATCCTGGAGCAGGCACGTCTGACGGACCTCGACGAGGACGTGCTCGACGAGCTGTTCGCCGTCCTCGTACGCGACTTCTCCGCGCACGCCGTCGAACTGCACGGCAAGGACTCCGCCACCGAGGCACAGCAGAACTGGGCCCTTGGCGCGGTGCGACGCCCGGTCGTCGACGACGCGCGCTCGGCACGGGTGTGGGGACGAGTCGAAGCACTGGCCGGGACGTACGAGATGGCGCCCTGACCGGATGACCTCGGGGCCCACACCCCGGACGCCGCTCTCGCTCACCACCCGCGCCTCCCGGGTGAGCGTGGGGGGGGGCTATCCGTGGTGTGACGGTGCCCGGTGAGATCCTCACGTACCGCACGTCGTCCGAGCAGCAGGCCATGAAACCCGTCCTGCCTGCTGGGCGGCCGCTAGGCCCGCGGCGGAGAGGCCGGGTGGCGCCGCGGGCGGATCAGGCGGCGAACACCTGGGAGTCGTCGGCGAACGCCTTGAACTCCAGGGCGTTGCCGGCGGGGTCGAGGAGGAACATCGTCCGCTGCTCGCCCTTCTCGCCCTCGAAGCGTACGTACGGCTCGATGATGAACTCGATGCCTGCCGTGCGCAGTCGCTCGGCCAGTTTCTGGAACTCGGGGACCGGCAGGATCAGGCCGAAGTGCGGCACCGGGACGTCGTGGCCGTCGACCGGGTTGTGCACGCGCTGGGCGCCCTTCGGCGCGAGATGCGTGACGAACTGGTGGCCGTGCAGATTCCAGTCCACCCAGGTGTCCGCGCTGCGGCCCTCCTCCAAGCCCAGTACCTCACCGTAGAAGAGGCGTGCCGCGGCGAGGTCGTCGACCGGCATGGCCAGGTGGAACCGGGGGATGGGGGAGTGGGGTTCGGTCATGGAACTGCCTCCTGTGACGGGAGAGTCCGGGCGGACCTGGCACGGGCCCCGGTTACCCGCGAGCGCAGTCCGGGCACATTCCCCGGTACGTCACCTCGGCCGCGGACACGGTGAAGCCGAACCGCTCGGAGTCCGGCAGCGCCGCCAGCGGGTCGCCGCCGGGGTGCACGTCGCGGATGGCGCCGCAGCCCGAGCACACCAAGTGCTGGTGGGGGTGGTGGGCGTTGGGGTCGTACCGCTTCGCGCGGCCGGTGGACACCTCGATGACCTCGCCGAGGGTGACCAGTTCACCGAGGGTGTTGTAGACCGTGGCGCGGGAGATCTCCGGCAATCGGTCAGTGGCGCGTGCGAGCACCTCGTCCGCGGTCAGGTGGACGTGCTCACCGTCGAGTACCTCGGCGACCACCCGGCGTTGAGCGGTCATCCGCCACCCACGTCCGCGGAGTCGTCCCAGCAGATCGCTCATGCCTACCAGCCTAACTGTGCATCGTCTTACGCCTGAATTCGTACGGACCCGTCTGTCGTATTGACTTGGACTTGGTCCATCGTAGGATCAGTTCCGGCCGACGGCCAAGGGACAGGGCAACAGCAGGGAACAGCACGTGACTTCAGGAGACGGGTCCGTTCGCCCCGGCATCCGGTACCCCGTTCGCGGAGAAGCAGTCCCGCGAGCGAACGCTCACGCGCGCACCGGCCCCTGGACGGTGATCACCTCGGCGTCGGCTTCCCGGCCGCCGAGGCCCGTACCGTCCCCGGGCGCCCCCGACCGTTTCGCCGTTCGCAGTTTCTGAGCACCGTGATCCGCCCCGTCCGGAAGGATTCCCATGACTGACAACCATGACGCGATCGTCACCGACCCCGAGCCGGAGGCGGCCGGTGGCTGCCCCGTCGCGCACGGTCGCGCGCCGCACCCGACCCAGGGCGGTGGAAACCGCCAGTGGTGGCCGGAGCGGCTCAACCTGAAGATCCTCGCCAAGAACCCCGCGGTGGCCAATCCGCTGGGTGAGGAGTTCGACTACGCCGAGGCGTTCAAGAGCCTCGACCTGCCGGCCGTGAAACGGGACATCGCCGAGGTCCTCACCACCTCGCAGGACTGGTGGCCCGCCGACTTCGGCAACTACGGCCCGCTGATGATCCGCATGGCCTGGCACAGCGCGGGCACCTACCGCATCAGCGACGGCCGCGGCGGCGCGGGCGCCGGACAGCAGCGCTTCGCCCCGCTCAACAGCTGGCCGGACAACGTCAGCCTCGACAAGGCCCGCAGGCTCCTGTGGCCGGTGAAGAAGAAGTACGGCCAGAACCTCTCCTGGGCCGACCTCATGGTCCTCACCGGCAACGTGGCCCTGGAGACGATGGGCCTGAAGACCTTCGGCTTCGCCGGTGGCCGCGCCGACGTCTGGGAGCCCGACGAGGACGTGTACTGGGGCCCCGAGACCACCTGGCTCGACGACCAGCGCTACACCGGCGACCGTGAGCTGGAGAACCCGCTCG
The DNA here is from genome assembly GCF_040730185.1 of Streptomyces sp. Je 1-332. Classification (NCBI taxonomy): domain Bacteria; kingdom Bacillati; phylum Actinomycetota; class Actinomycetes; order Kitasatosporales; family Streptomycetaceae; genus Streptomyces; species Streptomyces sp. Je 1-332. The sequence continues at coordinate 420,268 of NZ_CP160402.1, read as the reverse complement.
GCGCGGTCCAGATGGGTCTCATCTACGTCAACCCCGAGGGCCCCAACGGCAACCCGGACCCGGTCGCCGCGGCCCGCGACATCCGTGAGACGTTCCGCCGCATGGCGATGAACGACGAGGAGACCGTCGCGCTCATCGCGGGCGGCCACACCTTCGGCAAGACACACGGCGCGGGACCGAGCGAGGCCGTCGGCGACGACCCCGAGGCCGCGCTCATGGAGCAGCAGGGCTTCGGCTGGAAGAACACCCACGGCACCGGCGTGGGCCCCGACGCCACCACCAGCGGCCTCGAGGTCATCTGGACCACCACGCCCACGCAGTGGGGCCACGACTTCTTCAAGCACCTCTTCGAGTACGACTACGAGCTCACCCAGAGCCCGGCGGGTGCGAACCAGTGGGTGGCGACGAACGCCGAGGCGGTCATCCCCGACGCCTTCGACACGTCGAAGAAGCACCGCCCGCAGATGCTCACCACCGACCTGGCGCTGCGCTTCGACCCGGTCTACGAGCAGATCTCGCGGCGTTTCTACGAGAACCCGGACCAGTTCGCGGACGCGTTCGCCCGCGCCTGGTACAAGCTGACGCACCGTGACATGGGCCCGATCGTGCGCTACCTCGGCCCGGAGGTGCCCTCCGAGGTGCTGCTGTGGCAGGACCCGCTGCCGGCGGCCGATGGCGAGCCGGTCGACGCCTCGGACATCGCGTCGCTCAAGGAGCAGATCCTCGCCTCGGACCTCACCACCGCGCAGCTGGTCTCCGCGGCCTGGGCCGCGGCGTCCTCCTTCCGCGGCAGCGACAAGCGCGGTGGCGCCAACGGCGGTCGCATCCGCCTGGAGCCGCAGCGCAGCTGGGAGGTGAACAACCCCGACAGCCTCGCGCAGGTGCTGCGTACGCTCGAGGGCATCCAGTCGTCCTTCAACTCCGGTGCCAAGAAGGTCTCGCTGGCCGACCTGGTCGTCCTCGCCGGCTCCGCGGCGGTCGAGAAGGCGGCCAAGGACGCGGGTGTCCAGGTCGAGGTGCCGTTCACGCCGGGCCGTGTCGACGCCGCGCAGGAGCAGACGGACGTCGAGTCGTTCGCCGCGCTGGAGCCGACCCACGACGGCTTCCGTAACTTCGTCGGCAAGGGCAACCGCCTGCCGGCCGAGTTCCTGCTGCTCGACAAGGCGAACCTGCTGACCCTGAGCGCGCCCGAGCTGACGGTCCTCGTCGGCGGTCTGCGCGTCCTCGGCGCCAACCACGCCGGTTCGAAGCACGGCGTGTTCACGGACAAGCCGGGCACCCTGTCGAACGACTTCTTCGTCAACCTGCTCGACATGGGCACGACCTGGAAGTCGACGTCCGAGGCGCAGGACGCGTTCGAGGGCCGTGACGCGAGCGGCGCGGTCAAGTGGACCGGCACCCGCGCCGACCTGGTCTTCGGCTCGAACTCCGAGCTCCGCGCGCTCGCCGAGGTCTACGCGAGCGACGACGCGAAGGAGAAGTTCGTGAAGGACTTCGTCGCGGCCTGGAGCAAGGTCATGGACCTCGACCGGTTCGACCTGGTCTGAGCTCTCTGACGGTGACGTACGGGCCGGTCCTCGCGGACCGGCCCGTACGTCGTCTCAGCTCTCCATGAGTTTCCGGACGTCGACCGGAAGCCCCGTGACGAAGGACTGGTTCGCGGCGAGCCCCGTGGCCAGGGAGCGGGCCCCGTCCTCGGCGTCCGCCCCGCGGCCCAGGGAGTCCGGCACACCGGGTGCTCGCTCGCCGAAGAGATCGACCAACATGCGCACGTCCCCGCCGCCGTGCCCGCCCTCACCGGTGGGCACCTTCACCTCCCTCGGCTCCTCCCAGAAGCGGCGCAGCAGGAGTTGGATGCGGCCCGCTTCGTCCCCGACCGCCGTGCCGTGCAGGACGGGGCTCGCGCCATCGGTCCGTACGTCGGGGCGCGTCCAGGTGGATTCCTCCACGAGGAGTTCGACGCGTCCCTCGCTGCCGTTGAAGGCGATCCGACAGCCCTCCCAGGGCGCGTAGGCGGTCAGGTGGTACGTGAGGGTCGCGCCGGACGAGTAATGCACCAGGACCGCCATGTCGTCCTCGATGCTCACCCCGGGTCCGAACACGTTCTGGTCGCGGTGGTAGCCGTCTTCCGCCTCCGCATCCAGGTAGAGGGCACTGAGTGCGGACGAGTCGGTCAGACGGATGGCGAAGGGATCGCTCTCGGCTGCGGGAGAGCCGTGCGCGCGGGCGTAGTCACGGGCCAGACCGTGCCGGGTGCCCGCCTCGTCGCCGTAGAAGAAGAGTCCGCCCTGCGCATAGACGGTCTCGGGCCGTGCGCCCAGCCACCAGTTGACCAGGTCGAAGTGGTGGGTGGCCTTGTGCACCATCAGGCCGCCGGAGTTCGCCTTGTCGCGGTGCCAGCGGCGGAAGTAGTCCGCGCCGTGCCGCAGGTCGAGCAGCCACTCGAAGTGCACCGAGCCGACCTCGCCGATCGCGCCGTCCGCCAAAAGCTTCCGTACGGCTGAATGCACCGGGTTGTAGCGGTAGTTGAAGGCGACGCGGACGTCGTGGCCCGTGCGGCACCGCGTTTCGAGGATGCGGCGGGCGCGCTCGGCGGTCGTGGTCATCGGCTTCTCCGTGACCACGTCGCAGCCCGCTTCGAGGGCCCGCACGATGTAGTGGTCGTGGAGGTGGTCGACGGTGCAGACCACGACGAGGTCGACGCGCTCACGGCGCAGCATCTCCTCGAAGTCGTCCGGGGCGTAAGCGGGCACGGCGGGGCGGCCCGGGTGGGCGGTCGCGATCCAGTCGTTGTGGACAGCCATGCGGTGCGCGTTGGCATCGCAGAAACCGGCCAGTTCCATCCGGTTCGCGTAGGGGCCGGCGAGCGCCTCGGTGAAGAGCTGGGCGCGGGCGCCGAGTCCCACCACGGCACAGCGACGACGGCGTGGGGCGTCGATGGGCATGAGTGCATCCGTTCGGGGAGTTGAGGATTTCGGATGTCCGGATGTCCGGATGTGGGCGTCGCGGGGGGAGGTGGTGAGCGCACGGCAACGATCGGCGTCCACATCATTGAGTCGTTTCATTCTTCGTTCCGGTTTTCGGCTCCGAGGTCTTGTTCTGGGATTCCTGCGGTGCCTAGGGTCGGCATCGGTGCAAGCGCTTTCTAAGCTCGTTCGAGGAGACCGTATGTCCTCCACCCCCACCCGTCTACGGGCCGCCGTCGTCGGCACAGGCGGCATCGTGACCGGAAGTCATCTGCCCGCCCTGCGGGCCCACGCGGACCGGATCGAGCTGAGAGCCGCAGTCGACGTCGACCCCGCTCGGCTCGCCGCGTTCCGCGCGGAGGCCGCCGCCGCGGACATGAACGTCGATGGCTACGCGGACTTCGACGCGATGGTCGACGCGGTCCGCCCCGACCTGGTCCTGATCGGCACCCCGCCCTCGCTGCACCGCGCGCAGACCGTGGCCGCGCTGGAGGCGGGCGCGTGGGTGCTGTGCGAGAAGCCGCTGTGTCTCTCGCTCGCCGAGTACGACGAGATCGCCGCCGCCGAGGAGGCATCGGGGGCGTACGCATCGGTGGTCTTCCAGCACCGCTACGGCTCGGGAGCCGTCCACGCCCGCGAGCTGATCGCGAACGGCGAACTCGGCACACCCCGCGTCGCGCACTGCCAGACCACCTGGCACCGCGACAGCGCCTACTACGCGGTGCCGTGGCGGGGGCGGTGGGAGAGCGAGGGCGGCGGCCCCACCATGGGGCACGGCATCCACCAGTTCGACCTGCTCCTGCACCTGCTCGGCGACTGGACCGAGGTGCGCGCCATGGCGGCCCGCCTCGTGCACGACACCGAGAGCGAGGACGTCTCGACCGCCCTGGTGCGGTTCGAGAGCGGCGCGCTCGCCACCGTCGTCAACAGCGTCCTGTCCCCGGACGAGGTCAGCCGCATCCGCCTCGACTGCGCAGACGCGACGCTCGAACTCACCCATCTCTACGGCCACTCCAACGACGACTGGGTCTACACCCCGGCCCCGCACGTCGACGCGGGGCGCGCGAAGGCCTGGCGCACGCCGACCGCAGACGTGCCCAGCTCGCACGCCGCCCAGCTCGGCGCTCTCCTCGACGCCAACGAGCGGGGCATACGGCCGCCGGGCAGCGGCGCCGACGCCCGCCGCACCCTCGAATTCGCCGCCGCGCTCTACAAGTCGGCGTTCACCGGGCAGCCGGTGTTCGCGGGCGAGATCGTCTCCGGCGACCCCTACTACCCGGCCATGCACGGCAGCCACCCCGACTGGAGCCCTCAGCGATGACGATTCAGGTCACCCACACCCACGGCGAGCGGATCACGGTCGAGTCGGGCGGTGTCGAGCTGCTCAGCTACGTCTACGCCCCGGACCCCGACGCCTTCGAGGCGCGCAAGCCCTACATCCACCCCCTGCGCACCCTGGCCGGACACCAGGTCTCGGGCTATCGGCCGAACGACCACCGCTGGCACAAGGGCCTTCAGATGACCGCGAGCCATCTGTCGGGGCAGAACTTCTGGGGCGGCAACTGCTATGTCCACGGCGAGGGTTACCTGCGTCTGCCGGAGCGTGTCGGCTCCATGCGGCACGACGGATTCCCCGCCATCGCCGTGGACGACGAGCGCCTCCACTTCACCGAAGAGCTCACCTGGGTCGAGAACGGCGGCCAGGAATGGGCCAGGGAAGAGCGGGACATCACCGTCCACTCGGTCGACGCGGACGCCGGGTCGTGGGCCCTCGACTGGTCGATCCGGCTGACCAACATCCGCGACGAACCCCTGCGCTTCGGCTCGCCGACCACCGCCGGCCGCGAGATGGCCGGGTACACGGGCCTGCAGTGGCGCGGTCCGCGTGACTTCACCGGCGGCGCCGCCTTCGGCCCCGACGGCGACAAGGACGCGGCCGGGCTGATGGGCACCCAGGGGCCGTGGCTGGCCTTCACCGCCGAGCACGACGATGTCGACGCGCACTCGACGCTCGTCTTCGCGCACAGCCCGGAGAACGTGGACGGGATCCACGACTCGCACTGGTTCGTGCGCTCCGAACCCATCCCGACCGTCGCCTTCTCCTGGGCGTTCTTCGAGGAGTTCGAACTGACGCCCGGCGCGTCCTTCGCCTACCGCTACCGCGTCGTGGTCGCCGACGGCGCGTGGGACCGCGACCGCGTCGCCACCCACCTGAAGGGCCTGTCATGGTGAGCCTTCCGCACCCCCTGCCCGGAGCCGTCGGCCTCTCGCACCTGAGCGCCTACGAGTGGGAGGCCGCCGACGGCGTGTGCGGCGGTAGCCCGCATCTGCACCTGGTGTGCACGGAGGCGTACGTCGTCACCGGCGGCCTCGGGGCCGTCCAGACGCTCAGCCCCGACGGTTACCGCGAGGTCCCCCTCGAAGCGGGTTCCGTCGCGTGGTTCACGCCCGGCACCGTCCACCGCATGGTGCAGGGCGGCGACCTGCGGATCACGGTCCTGATGCAGAACAGCGGCCTGCCCGAGGCCGGGGACGCCGTCTTCACCTTCCCGCCCGACGTGCTCGCCGACCCCGAGCGGTACGCGGCCGCGGCACGGCTCCCCGCCAAGAGCGGCCCGGAGGCGGAGGCCGCCGCTCGCAAACGCCGTGACCTGGCCGTCGAGGGGTATCTGCCGCTGCGGGAGGCGCTCAGGGCCGGGGACAACGGCCCCTACCTGGAGTTCCAGCAGGCCGCGGCCCGGCTCGTGCGGGACAAGGTCCCCACCTGGCGCGAGCTGTGGCAGGCGGGCGCCCTCGCCACCGCCGAGCGCACCGGCGCGCAGTTGCGGGCGCTGGAGTCCGGCACCCCCGACTACCTCGCGGGATCGGGCTCGTACGACAGCCGGCCTTCGCGCCACGGCGGGTACGGCATGTGCGGGCGCCGCGACGAGTACGAACTGCCGGGCACGACGCTCCCGTACCACGGCGAGTAACCGCCCCGATCAGCAGAAGCGTCCGTCAGGAATCGAGAGAGGAGAGGTGTCATCGGCATGCCCGGAAACAGGACAAAGTGGTCCTGCGGGGCGGTCGCGGTGCTCACGCTCAGTGCGCTGCTCACCGGCTGCGGCGGCTCGGACGAAACGAGCGGCGGCGGCCGGACCGTTCTGCGCTACACCTGGTGGGGCAACCCCGACCGGGCGGCCCGTACGCAGGAAGCCATCGCGCTGTTCGAGAAGGAGCACCCCGGGATCACGGTGCAGACCTCGTTCGCCGGCTACGAGGCGTACAAGCAGAAGCTCGCCACCCAGGCGGCGGGCGGCGACGCCCCCGACGTGATGCAGCTCGACTACCGGCAGATCGACCAGTACGCGTCCGGCGGCATCCTCCTCGACCTCGGAGAGCAGAAGAAGACCCTGCGCACCGACGAGATCGACCCCGGTCTCCTCGCCACCGGGGTCGTCGACGGCACCCAGTACGCGATCCCGCAGGGCCGCGGCACCGAAACCGTCGTGTACGACGCCGAGCAATGGAAGGCGGCCGGGGTGAAGCTCCCGCGCAAGGGCTGGACCTGGGACGAATGGGCCGACGCCATGCGGGAGTTGGCGAAGCGGACGGGGAAGCCGGGCTCCGTCGACCCCGGACAGAGTGAGGACTGCTTCGAGGTGTGGCTGCGGGGTCAGGGCAAGACCCTCTACACGAAGGACCGCAAGCTCGGCTTCACCGCCGACGACCTGACCCGCTGGTGGACCTTCACCGACAAGCTGCGCCGCGAGGGCGTGGTGTCGTCCGCCCAGCAGACCACGCAGCTCGACGGGACCGTGGAGAACCAGCCGTTGGCGCGCGGCAAGGCGATATCCGACTTCAACTGGGACGCGCCCGCCAGCGGCTACACGCCCATCGTGGGCGAGGGCCTGACGCTCGCCCCGATGCCGTCCGGCGCGGACGGCACGCCCGGCCAGTACTTCAAGCCCTCGATGTTCATGGGTGCGGCGGACAGCACCCAACACCCGGCGGAATCCGCAGAGTTCATCGACTTCATGATCAACGACGAGAAGGCGGCGGCCATCCTCGGTGCCTCCCGGGGCATCCCCGTCAACGAGCCGATCCGCGACGAACTCGGCCCCGAACTGAAGGACTTCGACAAGATCGTCGCCGACTACCAGGATTCCGTCGACGGCAGCCTCGAGGCGCCGCCGCAGGCCCCGCCCAGCGGCGACAACGCCTTGCAGACCACCTTCGGGCGCGACTACGACCAGGTGTCGTTCGAGCAGATGTCACCCCGTGAGGCGGCGGAGGACTACCTCACCGAGGCGAAGGCGGAGCTGCGGTCATGACCACCACCACCGACCTACCCGCTGACGCCGCGCGGACCGAGCGCCCCGCGCCACCGCCCAAGCAGCCCGGCAGGCTTCGGCGCGAGGGCGCCGCCTGGGTGTTCCTCTCGCCCTGGGTGCTCGGCGCCGCCGTCCTGACGCTCCTTCCGATGGCCGTCTCGCTGTATCTGTCCTTCACCGACTACGACCTGTTCAACGCCCCGCGCTGGGTGGGACTGCGCAACTACGTCCAGATGTTCACCGAGGACCCGCGCTACTGGCGCTCGGTCGGCGCGACCTTGATGTACGTCGTGATCGCCGTGCCGCTGCAACTGGCGCTCGCCCTCGCCGTCGCCCTCGCCCTGAAGTCCATGAAGCGCGGCAAGTCCTTCTACCGGTCCGCCTTCTACGCCCCTTCGCTGCTCGGCGCGTCCATGTCGATCGCCCTGGTGTGGCGGGCGGTCTTCAACGACGGCGGCACCGTCGACAACCTCCTCGCGGACGTCGGCATCCACACCGGCGGCTGGGTCAACAAGCCAGGCTGGGCGCTGCTGGCGGTGGCGCTCCTTACGGTGTGGCAGTTCGGCGCCCCCATGGTGATCTTCCTGGCGGGGCTCCAGCAGATTCCCACGGAGCTCTACGAGGCTGCCGCGGTCGACGGGGCAAGCCGCAGGCGGCAGTTCGTGTCGATCACCCTGCCGATGCTTTCACCGGTGCTCTTCTTCAACCTGGTGCTCCAGACCATCCAGGCCTTCCAGGTCTTCACGCCCGCCTTCGCGGTCAGCGGCGGCAAGGGCGGCCCCGCCGACTCCACCCTCTTCTACACGCTCTACCTCTACGACCGCGGCTTCGTCGCCTCGCACATGGGCTACGCCTCCGCCATGGCCTGGGTCCTGCTGATCGCCATCGGAGCGGTGACCGCGGTGCTCTTCCGCACCTCGCGCTCCTGGGTCTTCTACGCGAACGAGGGGGAGCGATGACCATTACCACTGCCACCGCCACGGGCCGCAGGACCTTTCCCTGGCGTCGCGTCGCGCTGCACGCCGGATGCCTGGCCGCGCTCCTGGTGATGCTCTACCCGCTGGCCTGGCTCGTCGCCACGTCGCTCAAGCCGGCCGACGAGGTGATCGCGAGCCTGAACCTGCTGCCGAGCAAGCTGGAGTGGTCGAACTACTCGACCGCCCTGGACGGCGTGGACGAGGTGTCCGTCGGACGGCTGCTCTCCAACTCCCTGCTGATCGCGGGCGGCGCGGTCCTCGGCAACGTACTCAGCTGCTCTCTCGCGGCCTACGCCTTTGCCAGGCTGCGTTTCCGCTTCCGCGGGCCGCTCTTCGCCTTCATGATCGCGACGATCATGCTGCCGCACCACGCCGTCCTGATCCCGCAGTACATCATCTTCAACCAGCTCGGCATGGTGAACACCTATTGGCCGCTGATCCTGCCGAAGTTCCTCGCCACCGAGGCCTTCTTCGTCTTCCTCATCGTGCAGTTCATGCGGGGCCTGCCGCGCGAGTTGGAGGAAGCGGCCAGGATCGACGGCTGCGGCCCCTTCCGGAGCTTCTTCCTGGTCGTCCTGCCGCTCACCAGGCCCGCCCTGATCACCACGGCGATCTTCACGTTCATCTGGACGTGGAACGACTTCTTCACGCAGCTGATCTATCTCTTCTCGCCGGAGAAGTTCACGCTGACGCTCGCGCTGAGGTCGTTCGTGGACGCCTCCAGCCAGTCCGCGTTCGGCCCGATGTTCGCCATGTCGGTGATCGCACTGCTCCCGATCGTGCTGTTCTTCCTGGCCTTCCAGCGTTTCCTGGTCGAGGGCATGGCCAGCTCCGGGGTGAAGGGATGAGTGCGCGGGCCCGCGAGACGGGCGAGATCTTCGGTCCGCGAATGACTCTCTTCGCGGACGTCCTCGCACTCGGCGTGGTCACAGCGCTCGCCTGTCTGCCCTTGATCACCGCTCCGGCGGCGCTCTCCACCGCCTGCGCGGTGGTACGCGGCACCGGGGACGACCAACCGGCCACGGCGAAGCGTTACTTGGTGCTTCTACGCGACCGGTTCCGTCCCGGCGACCTCGCGGCGGGGCTGGCCGCCCTCACCGGGATGCTGCTGCTCGCGGCGGACCTGGCGCTCGCGGGGGCGGGGCTGCCGGGCGCCAGGGTCTTCGCCGTGACGGCGGCGGCGATCGGGGCGTGCGCGGTGATCGTGGGCCTGCGTGCCTGTGCCCACCCCGCGTCGCTCACCGACTGGCGAGCGGCGGTGCGCGGCGCCGCGGGAGCATCGGTGCGGGACGTGGGCGGCAGCGCCCTGGTCCTGCTCGCCCTCGCGGCGGCCGTCCTGTGCGCCTGGATGATGCTGCCGCTGGCGTTCCTTGTGCCGGGGCCGCTGGCCATGGCGCTCACCGCCATCGATGTACGCAACGTGCGCACGGCTTTCTCGTCGACGCGCTAGCGGGGCTTGTGGCGGCGGGCGAGGAAGACGAACTCCTTGCCGGGGCGGTCCGGGGCGTCGCGGATCTCTTCCACCACGTAGCCGTGGGCGGTGAGCGACGCGGTCACCTCGTCGCGCTCGCGGAAGCGGAGGGTGGGGTGGGAGGTGAGGGTCTCGCCGGTCGCGGTGAGGACGTAGGTGTGGCGGAAGGTCACCAACGGCAGGCTGACGTCGGTGACTTCCACCCAGGTCTCGACGTCGCCGACGCCTTCGACGGCGACCGTGCGCAGGGTCGCGGCGCGGTTCCACTCCCGCCACGCCCTGCGGTCGGGGTCGCGGGTCTCGAAGACGAGATGGCCGCCCGGTCGCAGGGCGGCATGGACTCCGCGCAGGGTGGACTCCCACATCTCCGGAACCGCGATCGCCTGAGCCACATTGGCGGTCATGGTGGCCAGGTCCACCTGCATGTCCGGGAGCGCGGTCGCGTCACCGTGAATCCATCGCACGCGGTCGCTGCCGGTCTTGGAGCGGGCGATGTCGAGGGAGGCGGCGGCCGGTTCGACACCGGTCACTTGCAGCCCCCTGTTGGCGAGGAGCAGCGCGAATGTTCCTGTGCCACACCCCACGTCCAGCACCTGATGTGCCTTCAGTTCCTGGGCCACGTCGGCGTATACGTCCAAGTCGCCGCGGTCCGACTCCAGCGGGTCGTAGAGCGCTGCCAGCCTCGGATCCTCGTACGCCTCGTCTGCCACGGCCGGAGGCTACAACGAGAAGCGACGGTGGAGGCACTCCATTACACGTGCCTCCACCGTCGCGTGCCCGCTCCTGCCGCGACCTATCGGTTGACGGTCAACTCCTGGATGCCCGCGGGCTTCTTCGGGTCCTTGGAGGTGAGCTTCACGCGGACGTAGCGGGCCGTGGTTCCTTCGTCCGGGTCGGTGGTCTTCCAATGGTGGCCGTCTCGCGACGTCTGCACCGCGTACTTCGTGGGCTTCACGTCCGTCCAGCGCGGGGTGATCTCGGCGATACGGGACACCTTGCCGAGGTCCGCGGTGAGCGTGGCGCGGGCTGCTTCGGGGGCCCAGGCGGTGGCGGTGTTGCCGTCGAGTGCTGCGTCCGCGTACTGGCCCGGCTGCTCCGAAGTCGCCTTCGCGGCACGGCACCTGGCGAGGTTGTCGGTAGGTTCGAGGTCCGGGCGGCGGGTCTTGAGGTGCGCGGGCGCACCCTCGCTGACGACCTGCTTGCCCTGCGGGGTCTCGATCTCGAAGGGCTCGCCGTGCGTGAGGCGCACGGTGGTCTCGTGGGCGCCGATGGCGATGTCGTACGTACGGCCCTGCCAGTGCAGGGAGTTGAGCTTCACTCCCTGGGACAGCTGCGGCGGCAGCATCGGGTCGAGGTGCACGCTGTTCTCGCGCATCCGCTGCCCGGTCAGGCCATTGGTGAAGACCTGGAGGAAGCCGCCCTGGCCGGTCGTGAAGTTCTGGGCGGGGGAGCCGGAGAGTGGGTCGGACGCTCCCGCCTTGTCGCCGCGCGCCTCCGAGAACAGGTCGAACGGGCCACGCACGAAGGGGCGGATGGAGCGCGTCAGGTACGTGTACGCGGAGCAGCCGGGCTCGCCGATCGCGGCGGCGTCGATGGCGTGCACCGAGTCGGTCATGGCGGGCCCGTCGGGGTCGGTGCGGGCCGCGTAGTAGTCGAGGGTGTTCGTGGCGGCCTGCTTCGACATCGGCCACTCCAGCGGGTACATCAGCAGCACGGTGTCCGCCTGCTTGATCACCGAGCCCTTGTAACCGTCGTACTGCTGGAAGACCTGCTTCTTCTTGTCGTAGGGGATGCGCAGCTTGTCGGCGACGGTGTTCCAGTTCGCCGGGGCGTCCTTGCCGAGGAGCTTCGCGGCGTGGGTGGCGGTGCGCAGGGTGGTGGCGGCGCCGGCGTTGGTGAAGACGCCGTCGTCGACGCCGTTGCTGTACTCGTCGGGACCCGCGACGTCCTTGATGGAGTAGCTGCCGTCGGCGTTGCGTGTGGCGCGGTCGGCCCAGAACTCGGCGGTGCCCTTGATCACCGGCCAGCCACGGGTGCGCAGCCAGTGATGGTCCTTGGTCGCGAGGTAGTACTGCCAGGCGGCCAGGGCCACGTCGCTCTGCAGGTGGTTCTGGGTGCGGCAGTGCGGCGGGTCCACGCTGTGGCACTCGGCCTTGAGATCGCCCTTGCTCGCGCTGGTCCAGGGGTAGAAGAGGCCGCGGTGGCCGAGCTTCTTCGCGTTGGCGCGCGCGCCGTCCCGGGTGCGGTAGCGGTACTCCACCACGGACTTGGCGAGGTCGGGGTGGGCGGCGAGCAGCGCGGGGTACATCCAGGTCTCCGCGTCCCAGAAGACGAGCCCCGCGTAGTTGTCGCTGCTCAGACCGGTGGGGGAGATGCTGTTGGCCGAGCCGGTGCGGGTGCTGGACAGCAGCCCGTACTGGGCGGAGCGCACCCACGACTGGAGATCGCGCTGCCCGGCCACCTCGATGTCGCTGCGCCACAGCTTGCGCCAGGCGGCGGTGTGGCCCGCGAACAGCGCGTCCCAGCCGCGCCCGGCAGCACGCTGCGAGGCCGCGACGGCGGCGCGCTCGGGGGAGCGGGAGGTCAGCGCGGTGTCGACGCCGACGAACTTGGTCATCTCGTAGGTCCGGCCGGAGCGAACGGGCATGCCGACGGACTGATGCGCGCTCAATTCGCGGGCAGGAGCTGAGCGTTGTTCATTTCCTGTACGCACGCCATGCCCCGCGCGGAGCGTCGATGCGACCGACCCTTCGGTCTTCGTGCCGTCCGTGCGGAACCCCACGGCCATGGTCTGACCCCCGGAGCGTGCACCGCCGCCGGTGGCGGTCATGCGCCGGGCGCCGCGTCCGTCGATGCGGTCGGTGACCTTCGCTTCGCCGTCCCAGTGCGGGGTGACGCGCAGGCGTACGGCGCCGACGTGGGGGTTGGTGCGGTCCGCGAGGACGTCGTAGACGAGGTCGGTCGCCCGGCCGTCCTTGGCCGTCCAGGTGAGTTCGGTCCGCACCAGGCCGCGGCGCAGGTCGAGGCTCTGCCGGTAGTGCGAGATCCGGGAGGCCGGCGTCGCGGAGGTGAACGTCTCGGACTCGGGACCGTCGGTGGAGACCGTGAGGGGGCTCCAGGTGGGGATGGCCGCCGCGACCTCGCGGTTCTCGGTGGTGTCCTTGTTGTGCGCGTACAGGCCGGAGACGAACGAACCGTCGTAACGGCGGCTGAACAGCGGCCAGCCGGTCTTGGCGTCGGAAGCGGTGTAGCCGGATCCGTTGGGCGCGACGCGCTGACCGAGGTAGCCGTTGCCGACGAGGGCGTGGTACGTGTCCTTCGCGTCGATACGGGTCGACGTCAGCGTCCAGCCGTCGTCGGACGAGGGCGCGGGCGTCGTCGGCTTCTCGGTGCCTGGGGACGCGATGTCGGCCGCCGCGGTGGGGGGAACGGCGGCGGCAAGCACACCCACGAGGAGGGGTGCGATGAACCGGGCCGTGCGGGGGAGGGACCTCATTGTGCTCCGTTGCGGGGTCGCCGGGGAAGGTCAGGCGACCATAAAGAGGTGAACGGTCCGCGTCAATGAATCGCGCGATGTGTTGAAGAATCAAACGAACCCGTGAGTAGGGCGCGAGGTGGCCTGCCCCGTGCTGTGCGCTCGCTGTGGGTCCGGGGGTACCAATGCGTAGATACCGCCACTGTTCCGCCCCTTTCGGGCCTGCACCTTCGATGGGCCGGGGTCGGTGTCCGTACGACACCGGTGATTTCGCCGATGCCGACATCCCGTCAGCACCGCCACGGTGGGGACCGCCAACGAACACGGCGGTCTCCACCGGGACATACCTCCCTCTCCCGGCCGGCCCCGCCACGACCGAGAGGACCCCTCCGTGCGCATGCACGTCTTCTCCCGCCCTGTGGTGCGGGCCGCCCTGGCCGCCGCGGTCGCCACCGCGGGCCTCCTCGGCACCGGCCTCGTGCCCGGTGCCCAGGCCGCCGCGGACAACCCGTACGAGCGTGGCCCCGAACCCACCGTCTCCAGCATCGAGGCATCGCGCGGCTCGTACGCCGTCTCGCAGACCACCGTCTCCTCGCTGAGCGTGTCCGGCTTCGGTGGCGGCACCATCTACTACCCCACGTCCACCGCCGACGGCACCTTCGGTGCGGTCGTCATCTCCCCGGGCTTCACCGCCTACCAGTCGAGCATCGCCTGGCTCGGGCCGCGGCTCGCCTCCCAGGGCTTCGTGGTCTTCACCATCGACACCAACACGACGGTCGACCAGCCCGACAGCCGAGGCCGCCAACTCCTGTCTGCTCTCGACTACTTGACGCAGTCGAGCTCGGTACGGGGCCGCGTCGACGCCTCCCGGCTCGGTGTGATGGGGCACTCGATGGGTGGTGGTGGCACCCTGGAGGCCGCCAAGAGCCGTTCCTCGCTGAAGGCGGCGATCCCGCTGACCGGCTGGAACACCGACAAGACCTGGCCCGAGCTGCGCACGCCCACTCTCGTCGTGGGCGCCGACGGTGACACCGTCGCGCCTGTCTCCTCCCACTCCGAGCCGTTCTACCAGTCGCTGCCGAGCAGTCTGGACAAGGCGTACCTGGAGCTCAACGGCGCCTCCCACTTCACGCCGAACTCGTCGAACACGACGATCGCGAAGTACAGCATTTCGTGGCTGAAGCGGTTCATCGACAACGACACCCGCTTCGAGCAGTTCCTCTGCCCGCTGCCGAGGCCGAGCCTCACCATCGAGGAGTACCGGGGCAACTGCCCGCACAACTCCTGACCCTGACGGCCCGTCATGGGGGCCCGTCGTCCGTCGCCGGTGGTCAGCCGGCGGCGGACGACGTGTGTCGTCCCCCTCCTCCCCCCGGCCCGCGGACTGTGCCCGCGCACACCCGGACGCGGCTGCCGTTGGTGGTGCGCCCAGTGCGGTGGACGCGGGGCTTCCGGGGGGTGTTACGCGGAGTAACGTGCGGGCGTGACCCTTTCGACGACCGGACCCGGCGTGCTCACGGCCCCCGAGCTCTACGGCCGCCGCGAGGCAATCGTTGCGGTGGAATCCCTGGTGGGACGCTTGCGGGCGGGCCGAGGGGGCGTCCTCGCCCTTGTCGCGCAGCCGGGCCTCGGCCGCACCGCGCTCGTGGAGTACGCGCGAGCCATCTGCGCCCCGCTCCCATCGGTTCAGCTCGCCGCCCCTGCGGCACTGCCGCAGGAGGGCCCGCTGCTGGTCTGCGTCGACGACGCGCACCGGTGGCACCCGGCGGCCCGGGCCGCCCTCTTGGCCGACTTACGCCGCCTGCCCGCCGAGAGACCGGTGGCGGTCCTGCTCACGCACACTGAACACGGCTGCGGTGCAAGGGAGTTGAGAGACCTCATGCCTTTGCGCCTGGGCCCGCTCGACGACAGTGCGGCGGCCGCCCTGCTCGACCGGCTGACCCGCGGCTCGGCCGACCCGGTCGTCGGAGCCTGGCTGATCCGCGAGGCCGCGGGCACCCCACGCCTGCTCACCGCGTTCGTCGCGGCCCTCACCCCGGACCAGCTGGCCGGCCGCACCCCGCTGCCCGATCCGCTGCCCGGTGCCGAACCCCTCCTCGACGACTTCACGACCCCCCTCGCCGACCTGCCACCCGACACCCGCACCTTGCTGCTGCTCGCCGCGGCGGCGGGGGAGCACGAAGCTGAGGGCGCGGGGGCCGACCTGTCACTGGTGTTACGGGCGGCGGCGGTTGGGGAGGGGGAGGCTGAGGGTGGGCCCGGTGGGTTTGCTGCGGCTGAGGTTGCCGGGGTGGTTGTCAGGGTTGGGGGGCGGGTTCATTTCGGTCATCCGCTTCTTCGGCGGGCCGTGTTGCATCGTGGCCCGCTCGCTCGCCGCAGAGCCGCCCATGCCTGGCTTGCCGCGGTGTGTGGGGACCGTTTCTCCCGGCTGGTGCAACTCGCCTGCGCCGCAGGGGAGTACGACGCGCGGCTCGCCGAAGCCCTCGCCGCCGCCGCCGCCGCGGCGAGCGCGCCGCGCCCGCACGCCGAGCGTTCCGCCGCCCTGGCCCGCGCCGCGGCCCTCACCGTCGACACGAGGCTGCGCACCGACCGCCTCGCCGACGCGGCCGAAGCCGCCCGCCTGGCGGGCGACCCCGTCCGGGCCCGCGCCCTGCTCGCCCGCACCGCCGCCGTTCCCGCGCACGGCGGGGTCCACCGCGTGCGCGGGCTGCTGTCCCTCGGCGACGGCCCGGCCGCCGACGCCCGGGAGGATCTGCTCGCAGCCGCCGCGCTGCTCCCACCCGCACCGGCCCGCCACGCCCTGATCGGCGCGGCGGAGGCGGCCTGGGCGATGGGTGATGCCGCGGCCTACCGGGAGGCGATGGCACGCGTCCCCGCCTGTGCCGACGACCCCTCCCTGGAGGCGTACCGCGCCGGTATGTGCGCGGTCCTCGCGGGCCGCATCGCCGAGGGACACGCCCTGCTGCGCCGCTGCCTGGACGCGTTACCCGGGACGGCTGACCCGGCCGGTCTGCTGCGCTGCGGGGCTGCCGCCCTGGTCGTCGGCGAGGTCGACACCGCCTGCGGCGCCGGTGCCCGGGCGCTCGCCGCCGTACGCGCCCACGGCCCCGAGGTCCTGCTGCCGCGCGCCCTGGAACACCTGGCGTACGGAGAGCTGCGTGCGGGGCGGCACACCACGGCGCGGGCGCACGCCCTCGAAGGGCTTCGGGCGGCGCACCGTATCGGGCAGCCCAACGTCGCCGCCTGTCTGCACGCCGTCCTCGCGCTCGCCGCGTCCGTGGAAGGCGACGCCGAGGCCTGCGCCGGGCATGCGGCGGCCGCTGCCGAGGGCGCTGGGCCGCACGGTCTCAACCAGGCGGCCACGCTCGCGGCCTGGGCCGTCGCGCGGTCGGATCTCGCGGCGGGGCGCCCCGGGGACGCGGCGGCCCGCCTCGCCCCGCTGGTCACCCCCGGCCCCCGGCGCGGGCACTTCGCCGTCAGGATGCTGGCGGTCCCCTGCTTCGTCGAAGCGGCCGTCCAGGCAGGGCGCACGGCAGAGGCCCGGAAGGCCACCGAAGAGTTCACCCGCTGGACGGAAGCCACCGCGGACCGGCTCGCTCCGGCCCAACTGGCCCGCTGCCAGGCCCTGTTGGCTCCACCGCAGCAGACAGCCGCTTCGTACGAGAACGCCCTCGCGCACCACGACCGCTCGCCCGGCGAGTTCGAACGCGCCCGCACGCAGCTGCTGTTCGGCCAGTGGCTGCGCCGCAGGCGCCGTACCCGTGAGGCGCGCGGCCCGCTGCGGGACGCGCTGGTCGGCTTCGAACGCTGCGGCGCACGCGCCTGGGCGGACCGCAGCCGCGGTGAACTCCGCGCCGCGGGCAAGGCGGTGGCGGGGGAGCCGGGAGCGGGAGTGCTCTCGGCGCTGACCCCGCAGCAGCAGCGCATCGCCCGTCACGTGGCGGAGGGCGCCACCAACCGCGAGGTGGCCGAACGCCTGTCGGTGAGCCACCGCACCGTCGACCACCACCTGCGCAATGTGTTCGCGGCGCTGGGCGTACGATCCCGCGTCGAGCTGTCCCGGCTCCTCGGCGGCGACGGAGGGTTGCCGGACCGTGATGAGGAGATTGCCGCACACCTCTAGGTACCGACCGGGCGGTATGCCATTCTTCGGGCGTCAGGAAGATCCGGCAGTGCGGTTGCGCACACTCCCGTGGAGGCCCCATGCCACACGTCCTGCGGTCACGGGTCGGGCCCCTGCACGAAGTGCCCGCCATCACCCCGCTCACACCGGGCGCCCGCTCCCTCCTCGACGCCGAGGCCGTCGCCGTACTGCACCGCGCGGCCCGCGCCCTGCTGAGGGACCTGCCCGCGATGACCGACCGGCTCGTCGCGGAGCTGCGTGAGCAGGAACCCGCCTACCGTACGGACATCGAGGCCCGCCCCACCGAGGTGTGGCAGGAGGTGCACCGCTCCCTGCGGTACAGCGTGACCTCGCTCCTCCAGCCGGCGGAGACCAGGGAGGCCGCCCACCGCACATCCATCCAGATCGCCGGTGTGCGTGCTGAACGGGGCCTGCCGCTCGACGCGTTACTGCACGCCTTCCGGCTTGGCGGGGCGATGGTGTGGCAGGGCCTGGTCCAGGAGGTCGCGCGCGGCAACCCCGACGACATGCGGTTGCTCATCCATGTCGCCACGGACGTATGGAACTTCGTCGACGAGCACTGCGGCGTGGTCGCCGACGCCTACCGCCGCACCGAGCGCCGCATGGCCTGGCGGCACGAGAACCGCCTGCGGCTCCTGACCGCGAGCCTCCTCGACGGAAGTGCGCGTCTCACGGACCTGCCCACCGCCGCCGATGTCCTGGGCCTGCCCGAGGACGGGTGGTACGCCGTGATCGCCGTGGCGGGGGAGAATGGCAACCCCGCCCTGCCGCCAGGAACGCGGACGCTGCACCACACCGGGCCCGGGGTCCAGTACATCCTGGTACTGCTCGGCAACACCGACGCCGGACCGGCAGCCGAACTGTCCGCCCTCGGCGCCGGTCTCGCGCTGCCCCCCGGGGCCCGCGCGGGCATCGGCTCACCGGTGGAGGGCCTCGCCGCCGTCCCCTGCGCCCGCCGCCTCGCGGACACCGCCCTGCGCGCCTGCCCCCGCAGCGGCGGCACCGTACTCCTGGACGAACGGCTGCCCGACGCCCTGGTCGTCTCGTCACCCGAGCTCGCGGAGGCGCTCGCCGAGCGCGTCCTCGGCCCGCTGCGCTCCCTCGACCCCGCCGACCGCGACCTCCTCATCGACACACTCGTCATCTGGATGGAGACCGACGGCTCCGCGCAACGCGCGGGCGCCCGCCTCTACTGCCACCGCAACACCGTCCTCAACCGGCTGCGCCGCGTCGAGCAGCTGACCGGCCGCAGCCTCACCCGGGTCGGCGACCTGGTGGAGATCTCCCTCGCCCTCGGCGCCCGCAGGCTGCTCGGCGGGTGACGGGGAACGGCGACGGGCGGCAAGGGAACGAACCCCTTGCCGCCCGTCGCCGAGCCGTATGCCCTGGTCAGGCCACCGGCACCGGGTACGTCGGGTACTCCACGCCGGAGACGTGCTGGACGACACGGATGACCTGGCACGAGTAGCCGAACTCGTTGTCGTACCAGAGGTAGAGGATCGCGTTGTCGCCGTCGACCTTGGTGGCGCCCGCGTCGACGATCGAGGCGTGCCGCGAGCCGACGAAGTCCATGGAGACGGCGTCGGGAGCGGTCGTGAAGTCGATCTGGCGCTTCAGCGGCGAGTGCAGCGAGACGTCGCGGAGGTGCTCGAGGACCTCTTCGCGGGTGGTCTCGCGGCCCAGGCGCAGGCTCAGGATGGCGATCGACACATCCGGGACGGGGACGCGGATCGAGCTGCCGGTGATGGGCGCCTTGAGGTCGGGCAGCGCCTTGGCGACGGCGGAGGCGGCGCCGGTCTCGGTGATGACCATGTTGAGCGGCGCGGAGCGGCCGCGGCGGTCGGCCTTGTGGAAGTTGTCCAGGAGGTTCTGGTCGTTGGTGAACGAGTGGACGGTCTCCACGTGGCCGCGCAGCACGCCGTACTCGTCGGCCATCGCCTTCAGCGGCGGGACGATCGCGTTGGTGGTGCAGGAGGCGCAGGACAGGATCTGCTCGTCCGGCTTGATCGTGTCGTGGTTGACGCCGTGCACGATGTTCGGGACGTCGCCCTTGCCCGGCGCGGTCAGGACGACCTTGTCGACACCGGGGCGCAGATGCTGGGAGAGACCCTCGCGGTCACGCCACTTGCCGGTGTTGTCGATGAGGATGGCGTCCTTGATGCCGTACGCCGTGTAGTCGACCTCGGAGGGGTCGTTGGCGTAGATCACCTTGATCTCGTTGCCGTTGGCGATGATCGTGCTGGTCGCCTCGTCGACGGTGATCGTGCCCTGGAACTGACCGTGGATGGAGTCACGGCGCAGCAGCGAGGCGCGCTTCACGATGTCCTGCTCGCCGCCCTTGCGGACGACGACGGCGCGCAGGCGCAGGCCGTTGCCGGAACCGGCCTTCTCGATCAGCAGGCGGGCGACCAGGCGGCCGATACGGCCGAAGCCGTAGAGGACGACGTCGCGTCCCTCGCGGCTCTCGATCTTGTTGGCGCCCGTGGCTCCGGCGACGGCCTCGGCGGTGAAATCGGCCACCGACATGCCACGGTCGTCGGTCCTGTACGCCTCGGCGAGCAGGCCGACGTCGATCTGCGAAGGACCGAGGTCGAGGGTGGTGAGGGCCTGGAGGAACGGCAGCGTCTCGGTGACGGAGAGTTCCGCACCGGCTATCTGTCGCGCGAATCGGTGGGTCTTGAGGAGGCTGACCACCGACTTGTTCACCAAGGAGCGGCTGTGGAGCAGGACGGTGACGTCCCGCTCCCGGTGCAGCTTCCCGATGATCGGGATCATCGACTCCGCGATCTCCTCGCGGTGCTTCCAATTGGTGAACGAGTCGTCATTGACAGTCACAGGTTTATCTTTCGAGCTAGGCGGCGCTCATATGCTAACCCGTGCGACTTTTGATCTTGCAGTGGGCTCCCGTGAGCGACCCGTGGCCCAAACCTCGCCTTCGTGATCCCATAAGGCGACCTTATGAGGTCATAGGTCCAACCCCAGTACTAACTTAGGATTGCCTTAGTTTAGGCTTCCCCACGAGCCCCATGTCTTCGCTCGAAGGGAAACCTGATCATGTCTCGCCCTCTGCGGGTAGCCGTTGTCGGAGCCGGTCCGGCCGGCATCTACGCCGCCGACGCGCTGCTGAAATCCGCAGTGGCGGTCGAGCCCGGTGTGTCGATCGACCTCTTCGAGCGGATGCCCGCGCCCTTCGGCCTCATCCGCTACGGCGTCGCCCCCGACCACCCCCGGATCAAGGGCATCGTCACGGCCCTGCACCAGGTCCTCGACAAGCCGCAGATCCGCTTCTTCGGCAACGTCGACTACCCGCGCGACATCGACCTGGACGACCTGCGCAGCTTCTACGACGCGGTCATCTTCTCCACCGGCGCGACGGCCGACCGGGCGCTCGGCATCCCCGGCATCGACCTCGACGGCTCGTACGGCGCGGCGGACTTCGTCTCCTGGTACGACGGGCACCCGGACGTGCCGCGCACCTGGCCGCTCGACGCGGAGAAGGTCGCCGTCCTCGGCGTCGGCAACGTCGCGCTCGACGTGGCCCGCATCCTGGCCAAGACGGCGGAGGAGCTCATCTCCACCGAGATCCCGCCGAACGTCCACGAGGGGCTCAAGGCCAACAAGGCGCGCGAGGTGCACGTCTTCGGGCGCCGCGGCCCCGCGCAGGCCAAGTTCAGCCCGATGGAGCTTCGGGAGCTCGACCACTCCCCGAACATCGAGGTCATCGTCGACCCCGAGGACATCGACTACGACGACGGCTCGATCGCGACCCGGCGCGGCAACAAGCAGGCCGACATGGTGGCCAAGACGCTGGAGAACTGGGCCATCCGCGACATCGGCGAGCGGCCGCACAAGCTGTTCCTGCACTTCTTCGAGTCGCCGACCGAGATCCTCGGCGAGGACGGCCGGGTCGTCGGCCTGCGCACCGAGCGCACCGCCCTCGACGGCACCGGGAACGTCAAGGGAACCGGCGAGTTCAAGGACTGGGACCTCGGCGCCGTCTACCGCGCGGTGGGCTACCTCTCCGACGAACTGCCCAAGCTGCCCTGGGACGTCGCGTCGGGCACGGTGCCGGACAAGGCAGGCCGCGTCATCGAGGAGACCGGGGAGCACCTGCAGTCGACGTACGTCACCGGGTGGATCCGCCGTGGCCCCGTGGGCCTGATCGGGCACACCAAGGGTGACGCCAACGAGACCGTCGCCAGCCTCCTCGACGACCACGCGAACGAGCGTCTGCACACGCCCACCGCCCCCGAACCGGCGGCGGTGAACACCTTTCTCGGCGAGCGGAACATCCGCTTCACCACGTGGGAGGGCTGGCACCGCCTCGACGCTGCGGAGAAGGCCCTCGGCGTGGCCGAGGAGCGCGAGCGCGTGAAGATCGTCGAGCGCGAGGACATGCTCAAGGCGAGCGGCGCGTAGCCCTCTCCGGCGGGCGGAGCCGATTGGGGAGCGCGGTCACCCCGGCATGGATGTGGCCGTGCGGTAGTCCGCGAGGGCTGCCGCGGTGTCCGCGAGGGAAAAGCGGGCGCCGAGCTGTCCGTCGGGGCGGACGACGAAGCCGGTCGGTCCTTCCGGTCGGTAGAGCCGGGCGAACTCTCCTGCGGCGTCGCGGTATCCGGGAACGGTGAGGGTGCCTGCGAGGTCCGGTGCGCCTCCGCGGGCGAGGACGGCGATCGTCTCCAGGCCCGCGCGGGCGGGGCCACCTCCGTCGGTGGCAGCCGCGGCCGCTGCGTTCACGTCGGCGATGTCGTCCGCGTACAGCAGCAGGACGTGTTCGGTGCGGCCCCGCAGGACGTCGAGCAGACGCAGTGGGTAGGTGGCCAGGGTCCCGGTGAGACCGCCACAGTCGGGGCTCCGGTCACCGGGCTGGGGCGCATCGGCCGGTCCGTACGGGGCGTGGGCCAGCGGACCGCCCCGATAGCCGACCAGCAGCTGGGCCTCGCGCTGCATCAGGGTCCGCGGGTCGTCCGGGTCGGTCTCGATGCCCTGGGTGGCGTGCCGCACGGTCCGGCCGACGACTTCCTCGCCGACCGGCAGGCGCTCGGCGTCATAGCTGGTCAGCAGGGCGGGCCCGGCCGTGCCCCGGACCACGAGCGCCAGCTTCCAGGCCAGGTTGCAGGCATCCTGGATGCCGGTGTTCATACCCTGGGCGCCGGTCGGCGGATGGATGTGGGCGGCGTCGCCCGCGACGAAGACGCGTCCCTCGCCGTAGCGGTCGACGATGCGGTGGCTGATGCGGAAGACGGAGGACCAGCGCAGCCGGGAGAGGCGGGCAGGGCGCGGCGCCAGGCGGTCGACGACGGCCTGGAGATGGTGCAGCTCCGGGGCGACCTGCCCCTCCAGGCCGTGCACGACGCCGTCGTCCCCGGCTCGCCCCCGGTCCGTGGTCCGCGTGGACAGTTCGGGCGGGACCAGCATCGACATGCGATAGCGGCCGCCACGGCCGGGCAGTGGGATGCAGACCAGCAGGTCGTCGGTGGAGCCGTCGTCGGCCACGTGGAGGGAGCGGATGCCGTATCCGTGCGGCAGGTCCCAGTCGGCCTCGACGTCGCCCAGCATGTACTCCTCGGGCAGCGCGCCGCCCTCGAACGTCAGGCCGAGGCCCTTGCGGACGGTGCTGTGCGCGCCGTCGCAGCCGATCAGATAGCCGACGTGTGACTCCTCCTCGGCCCCGGAGGCCGTCCGCAGCCGGACCGTGACGCCGTCCGGGTCCTGAGCGAACGACACCAGTTCCGTCCGGCGCTCGATGACCGTACCGAGCCCCGCCAGGTACTCCTCGAGAAGCCGCTCCGTCTCGTACTGCGGCAGCGCGGCGAACCCGTAGGGCACCTCGGGCGGCAGCTCGAGCTCGATCCGCGCCCGCTCCTGACCGTTCGCGTAGATCAGCTGGCCGCGCATCGGGGCGGCGTTCTCCATCGCGGCGCGCGCCAGACCCATCCGGTCCCAGATCTCCAGGGTGCGCGGCTGTACGCCGACCGCCTTGGCGTACGGAAGACGCTCGGGCAGGCGGTCGACCAGGCGGCAGCGCACCCCGTGGCGGCGCAGCTCGGCGGCCGCGCTCAGCCCCACGGGGCCCGCTCCCGCGATCAGTACGTCGGTCGTGTGAGTGTGCGCCACGTGAGCCTCCCGTACCCGGCTCCGGGGCCGGTATCAGCTCCATGGTCACCCGGCGGTACGCGCGCGGCGAGCCGGGCGGTCGGCCCGGGGCCCCTGCGCCGGGAAACAGCGGGGCACCAACAGGGAGGCAGCGGGGAACCAGACGCGACCCGCAGCCGACCACTGGTGCGCACGTCCCGTACGCCGCCGCTCACGCAGCCGCGGTGTACGGGCCACGACAGCCCACTGGATCGAGGTCGCGGCAGCATGCACTGGTACGAGGACGAGGGATTCTGGTCCGACTTCTCCGAGACGATGTTCTCCGAGCGGCGGCGGGAGGAGACGGCGGCCACCGTCGCCCGCTCGCCGCTCCTCGGGTTCCCGGCCGGCAGCCGCGTACTCGACCTGTGCTGCGGACCCGGCCTCTATCTGGAGCCGCTGGTGCGCCGCGGCTACAGCGTCACGGGCGTGGACCTCAGCGCGGAACTCCTGAAACGCGCCCGGTCCGTGTGCGACGACACCGGGGTCGATGTCCGCCTGATCCAGGCCGACATGCTCACCCACGTCGAGCCGGACGCGTACGACGTGGTGCTCAACGTCTTCACCTCCTTCGGCTACTTCGACGACCCGCAGGACAACGTCCAAGTGCTGCGCAACGCGCACGCATCGCTGGTGCCGGGCGGGCAACTGCTCATCGACGTGATGGGCAAGGAAGTCCTCGCCGGCTGGATCGGCCGCCCTCAACTCGTCGAACTCGACGGCGCGTACGTGGTGCAGCGCGACACCGTTTTGGACAGCTGGACACGGCTGCGGACCGACTGGACGCTCGTGCGTGACGGTGTCGCGCGCGAGGCCTCCCTCACCTCCTTCCTCTACAGCGCGGCGGAGCTGCGCGGCCTCTTCGAGGACGCCGGGTTCACCGGCGTGGAGTGCTTCGGCGGCTTCGACGCCGAGCCCTACGACCACCACGCCCGGCGCCTGATCGTGCGAGGGACCAAGCCCGTCCGCTGACGGGGGGCAGTTCGTGAATCTCCGGGAACTGAGCGGCGATGCCCGCCGACTACTGGATCGTGCCGCACCCCGCAAGGGCGGCCACAGCGCTCCGAACTGTCCAACGGGTGAAGGGACTTCATGACCGAGGCCACATCTGATGCCCCGACAGAGGCATCACCCGGGACCGCTTCCCCCGAGGCAGCCCCTCACGAGGCGGCGGGCAGGGCAGGCCGCGGCCGGCTCGTGACCACGCTGGCGGTGCTCTCCGGGACGCTGGTCGTCTCCGTCATCGCCGGTATCGCGCTCGGGCCGACCGTCGTACCGCTCGGGGACGTCGTGCGTTTCCTGACCGCCGCCCTCACCGGCGGCAGTATCGGGGCCGATGACGTGACCGGTTACTCCATCGTCTGGCACGTGCGCACCCCACGGGTGCTGCTCGCCGCCGTGGTCGGGGCGGGGCTCTCGGTCGTCGGCGTCGCCATCCAGGCGCTGGTGCGCAACGCGCTCGCGGACCCGTTCGTCCTCGGCATCTCGTCCGGCGCCTCCGTCGGGGCCACCGCTGTCGTGGTGTTCGGAGTCTTCGCCGGGCTCGGCGTCTACGCCCTGTCGGCCGCCGCGTTCCTCGGGGCGCTCGGCGCCACCGTCCTGGTGTACCTGGCCGCGCGCGGCCCGCTCGGCCTGACACCGCTGCGTCTTGTCCTCACGGGCGTAGCACTGGCCTACGGGTTCCAGGCCCTGATGAGCGTGCTCGTCTTCCTGTCCCCGAACGGCCAGGCCGCGCGCACCGTGCTGTTCTGGCTGCTCGGCAGCCTCGGCTCGGCGTCCTGGGAGTCGCTGCCGCTGGCGGCCGGTGCCGTACTGGTGACGATCGTGGTGCTGCTGCGCCAGAGCCGTTCCCTGGACGTCCTTTCACTGGGGGACGAGACCGCGGCCAGCCTGGGCGTCGACGCGGAGGCGCTGCGGCGCCGTCTCTTCCTCCTCACGGCGGCGGTCACCGGCCTGATCGTCGCGGTCAGCGGCGCGATCGGCTTCGTCGGGCTCGTCCTGCCGCACGTCGTGCGCATCCTCGTCGGCTCGACGCACCGCCGAGTCCTGGCCGTGGCGCCACTGGCCGGGGCCTGCTTCCTGGTCTGGGTCGATCTCGTCGCCCGTACCGCCTTCGCCCCCGAGGAACTGCCGCTCGGGGTCATCACCGCGCTGATCGGCGTACCGGTGTTCATCGTGCTGATGCGGCGCCGCGGCTATCTGTTCGGAGGGCGGTAGATGACCCTCGTACTGCGGGAACTCTCGGTCGAGGCGGCGGGGCGCGCCCTGGTCGACCGGTTGAACATCGAGGTGGAGGCCGGGCGGATCGTCGGGCTCGTCGGCCCGAACGGCAGTGGCAAGTCCACGGCGCTGCGCTGCGTCTACCGGGCGCTGAAGCCGACGTCCGGAGCCGTGCTCCTGGACGGATCCGACCTGTCGACGCTCAAGCTGCGCGACAGCGCCCGGTCGATCGCCGCGCTCACCCAGGAGAGCCACACCGAACTCGACTTCACGGTCGGGGAGGTCGTGGCCCTCGGCCGCGCCCCCCACGCACGCGGCAACCAGCCCCTCACCGCACGCGAACACGCCCTGTGCCGACAGGCGATGGACCGGCTCGACGTCACCCACCTCACGGACCGCAGCGTGCTCACCCTCTCCGGCGGCGAGCGGCAACGCGTGCTCGTGGCGCGCGCCCTCGTGCAGGAACCGCGCGTCCTGGTCCTCGACGAGCCCACCAACCACCTGGACATCCGCCACCAGGTGGAGCTCCTGTCCTTCCTGCGCGGATCGGGCCTCACCGTGCTCACGGCCCTGCACGACCTCAACCTGGCTGCCGCCGCCTGCGACAGCATCGCCGTCCTCGGCGCGGGCTCCCTGGTCGCCACGGGGCCCCCGGCGGACATCCTCAACCCCGAGCTGATCCGCAAGGTGTTCGGCGTCGACGCCACCGTCGTGCACCACCCCCGCACCGGCATCCCCCAACTCGTCTACGACCTCGCCCCCACCGGCACCCCGGCCCCCGCCGACGCCCTGGCAGAAGGACCCCACTCATGATCCGACCACCGCTGCCCCGCGCCCTGGCAACCGCCGCACTCCTCACGACCGGGCTCCTGATCACCGGCTGCGGCGCCGAGGTCGAGCCGACGGCGAAGAACAAGACGGAGACGGTCACCGTCTCCAACTGCGGCAAGGACGTCACGTACACCCGTCCCGAGCGTCCGGTGGCCTACGACGTCAGCGGCGCCGAGAAGATGTTCTCCCTCGGCCTCGCCGACCGGATGCGCGGCTACGTCATGAACAAGCTCGGCGACCCCTCCATCAAGGGCTCGCCCTGGCGCGAGGACTACGCCGACGTGGAGCGCCTCGGCACCGAGCGCATCACCCGCGAGATCGTGGCCGACGCCAAGGCCGACTTCGTCCTCGCCGGCTGGAACTCCGGCTTCAGCGAGGAGCGCGGCATCACGCCCGCCCTCCTCAAGAAGGTCGGCTCCGCCAGCTATCTGCACACCGAGACGTGCTGGGACTACGGCGACAAGAGCGTCGACGTCACGCCACTGGAAGCGCTCTACACGGACCTGGACAACCTCGGCCGGATCTTCGGCGTGGAGAAGCGCGCCGAGAAGCTCGTCACCGGCCTCAAGGGGCGCGTCACCGCCCTGAAGAAGACCTGGCCCGAGAAGGGCGACCCGGCCAAGGCCTTCGTCTACGACTCGGGCACCGACCAGCCCTTCACCGCCGGGCGGCACGCCGCACCGAACGACATCATCAAGGCCGCGGGCGCCACGAACATCTTCGACGGCCTGGACAAGGGCTGGACGACGGTGGGCTGGGAGCCGGTGATCAAGGCGAAGCCCGAGGTCATCGTCATCATCGACTACGCCGACCAGCCGGCCAAGGAGAAGATCGCCTACCTGAAGTCGCTCGACAGCCTCAAGTCGGTCCCGGCCGTGAAGAACAGCCGCTTCTTCGTCATGTCCTACGGCGACGCCGTCAGCGGCCCGCGCAACGTCAAGGGCGCCGAGCGCCTGGGCGGTTACCTCCGGTCGGTGGGCCGATGACCCCCTTGCGCACGGCAGCACCCGCGGCCCCCGCGGCCCCCGCGGCCACCGTCCACGGCCACATCACCGACGCGATGAAAGCCCCCGACCTGCTGCGCCTCTGCGACAACGTCGTCCTCGCGCGCTTCGAGACGATGAAGGTGTACGCGGCGCTCGGCGCCGTGCGTACCCTCCTGGAGCACGGCACCGTGCGGCCCGGCCAGACCCTCGTCGACAGCTCGAGCGGCATCTACGCCCTCGCCCTCGCCATGGCCTGCCACCGCTACGGACTCGGCTGCCACATCGTGGCCTCCACCACCGTGGACGCCGCGATGCGGGCCCAGTTGGAGATCCTCGGCGCCACGGTCGACCAGATGCCACCCTCCGACAGCCTGCGCCTCGACCAGGAGCGCCGCGTGCGTCGCGTGCGTCAACTCCTCGGCGAGCGCACCGACGTGCACTGGATGCGCCAGTACCACGACGGCGTCCACTACACGGGTTACGAGGAGTTCGCGGACCTGGTCGACGCCGCGCTGCCCGACGCCCCGCTGACGGTCGTCGGAGCCGTCGGCACCGGGGCCTCCACCGGCGGACTCGTCCAGCCGCTGCGCCAACGCGGCCGGGAAGTACGGCTGTTGGGGATCCAGCCGTTCGGCAGTGTCACCTTCGGCAGCGAGGACTTCAGCGATCCCGAGGCGATCATCGCCGGGATCGGCAGCTCGATCCCCTTCGACAACGTCCGCCACGACCTGTACGACACCCTCCACTGGGTCGACTTCCGGCACGCCATGGCGGGAGCCGTCGATCTACTGCGCGCCCACGCGGTGTTCGCGGGCCTGTCCACCGGGGCGGCCCACCTCGTCACGGGCTGGGAGGCGGCACGCAATCCGGACCGCATGCACCTGGTCATCGGCGCGGACACGGGGCACCGCTACACCGAGCGGGTCTTCGCCCGGCACCAGGAGGCCCTCGACCCGCGCACCCTCAAGCCGCACCAGATCACGGACCTGACCGACCTCGCGCTGCCGTGGTCGGCGATGGAGTGGAACCGGCGCAGTTACGACGTACGCACGAAGAAGGAGGGAAAGGCATCGTGACGATCGCCGCCCTGGAAGCGCTCACCTTCGGCCTCGGACGGATGGTGGAAGCGGCCGAGGCCGCCGGGCACCGCCTCTGCCTGCTCACGGGCAACCGTGCCGTGTACCGGCATGAACTGGACCGCCTGGCGCCGGGCGCGCTCGACATCGTCGACGTCGACACCCGCGACGCCTCCGCGTCCGCCGCCGCCCTCGCAGCGGTACCCGGCCTGAAGGGGCTCATCAACTCGACCGACACCTGGAGCGTGCCGGGCGCGGATCTCGCCGCCGAACTCGGCCTACCGGGACCCGACCCGGCCGCGGTCCGTGTCCTGCGGGACAAGTCCCGGGTGCGCAACCTCCTCCACGAGCAGAACCTGAGCCGCGGACCCGCCCTCACGATCCCTGCCGGGCCCGCGGCGGCCGACGAGGTGCTCCGGCAGCTCGGCCTCCCGGCGGTCCTCAAGGACTCGGCGGGCACCTCATCCCGTAACGTCTGGCTGGTCCGCGACGAGCGGCAGCTGCACGCCGCTCTTGGCGAAGCCGCCCAACGCCCCTTCTCCGGGCGGCTGTTCGCGGAGCCCTTCTTCGCCGGGCCCGTCTACAGCGCGGAGACACTCAGCTGGGCGGGTGAGACGAAGCTCCTGGGCGTGCTCAGCCGCCAGATGTCGCCGGAGCCGTCCGTCCGTGAGGAGGCCGCGTCCTTCCCCGTGGCCCTGCCGGAACCGGATTTCGCCCTCGTCCAGGACTGGGTGGGGCGCGTCCTGGAGGCGGCGGGCCATGACGCGGGCTTCGGGCACGTCGAGTTCGTGCTCACCGCCGAAGGACCGCAGCTCGTCGAGATCAACCGGCGCATCGGCGGCGCGCTCGTCGGCGAGGCACTGTGCCGGGCCCTGCGCACCAACGTGTACGACGCGATGGTCGCCGTGGCGCTCGGCCTGCGCCCCGCCCTGCTCGACGCGCCCGCGGCCACGGGCCCCGCCACGGGATTCGTCCTCGTCTACCCCGACCGGCCCGGCACGCTCACCGGATGGGCCGGCGTGGACGGCCTCGCCGCCTTCCCCGGCTCACCCGAGTGGTACCCGACCGCGGCCCCCGGTGACCGCCTTGAGCATGTGAGCGATCAGCGGGGCTGCACCGGCATCGTCCTTGCCGAGGGCGCCACCGCCGAACTCGCCCTGCACCGTGCGCTGAGCGCGGCCGGGAGCATACGGGCACTCGTCGCCGCCGACGCCTCGGAGTGACGCTCATCGGGAAGCCGCGCGGGCGCCTGCGATCGCTTCGATCCGGCCTCGCGCGGCTCACCGCGCCGCAACGCTTCCTGCTGGCCGGATCGTTCCTGATACCGCTGGGCAGCTTCGCCGTCCTGCCCTTCATGTCGGTGCTGCTGCACGAACGGCTCGGCATGGGGCTCGGGACGGTCGGCGTCGTGCTCGCCGTCGCCTCGCTGGTGCAGTTCTCGGGCGGAGTGGTGGGCGGCGTGGTCGCCGAACGCATCGGCCTTCGGCGCACGATGCTGCTCGCCCTGGTGATCCGCACAGCGGGCTTCGCCTGCTTCCTGCCCGGCCTCCGCCACCCGGTCGCCGCCGTCTTCGCCCTCTTCCTGGTCTCCGTCGGCGCGGCCCTCTATCTTCCCGCGAACAAGGCCTACTTGATACACGAGGCGGGGGAGGAGCAGCGCCCCCTGCTGTTGTCCGCGAGCAGCTCCGCCCTGAACGCGGGCATCGCCCTGGGGCCGCTTGCGGCGGCGCCCTTCGTCCTCAGCGCATCGGCCGGCCTCTTCACCGCGGTGACCGCGCTGTTCGCGGCGATCACCGTGGGCCACGCCCTGCTGCCCGCCGAGAGCCCCGGCCCCGGTCAGGCCGTGGGGGCCGGACGAGAGCAACCCATCAAGGCCGGGCCAGGTCAACCCGAGCCCAGGGAACGGGCGTTGTCCGGCCTCGCCGTGCTCCCCTTCGTGACCACCGTGCTGAGCCTGTACGTCTTCATGTACTTCCAGCACTACCTCGCGCTGTACGCGGTGCCCCGCACCTCGGCGACGTACTACGGCCTGGTCCTCGCGCTCTACGCCCTCCTGCTCGTCGTCGCGCAACCCCTCCTCTCGGATTGGATCGCGCGCCTGCCCTACGTCCGTGCCCTGTGGTTCGGCTTCGGCGCGATGGCCGCCGGGATGGCCGCGCTCGCGATCGGCGACCATGCGGCGATCCTGCTCGGAGCCCTGCTCGTCTGCCTGGGTGAGATCGTCCTCTTCTTCAAGAACGACCTGGAAGCCCTCGCACGCTCGGCCCGTGCCCCTGCGGTCGTGTTCGGCCACCAGCGACTCGCGGCCGGTATCGGCGCCTTCGCCAGCGGAGCCGCCGGGGGCGAGGGTTATCAGCTGGCCCAACGCGCAGGCAGTGCGGGCCTGTTCTGGGTCGCGGTCGCCGCGCAGTGCGCGCTGCTGCCGCTGCTCCTGAGGCGCTGGTCGAGCCGGGTTCCGATCACGGACCGAGGTCGCTGAGGCCGAGGTGGTCGCCGCCGAGTCGCCACGTCATCCGGTGTTCCGCCTGGCGCAGGGTCAGCCCGCCTTCGCGCCGGTGTGCAGTGCCAGGGCGGTGCGGGCGGGCAGGGTGGTCTCGATCTTTCCGTCGTCCCCGACGGTGACCGTGTCGCCGTCGCAGCTGTCCGGGGACGCCTTGGCGACATTGCAGTAGGTGCCGCCCGGCAGGGACGTCGCGAACGTCTGGTGCAGCTCGCCGTCGCCGTTGTTGAGGGCTACGAAGCCCTTGCCGCCGCGGCCGAAGGCGAGGGCGCTGCCGCCGTTGTCCCACCAGTCGGTCAGCTCGGCGGCGCCCACCTCGTTGCGGAAGCCGACCAGGCCGGCGACCGCCTGCTGGGCGTGCGTGTTCGTCCAACCGTCCGCGCCGCTCGGCGGGCCCGCGTCCTTCTCGGACCACTCGTAGCCGGAGTACACGTTCGGTGAGCCGTAGGGGGACGCGAGCATGAAGACGTTGGCCAGCGTGTAAGCCGCGCCGTCCTTGTAGGTGAGCGTCGAGCCGTTGCGCTCGGTGTCCCAGTTGTCGACGAACGTACGGGCCGAACCGCTGCCCAGTTTGCCGTCCGCGACCGTCTTCAGCTGCGCGATGTTCCCGCCCTGGAAGGCGCTCTTGAGGTGCCCGCCGTAGCGGAACTCGTCGACGTCCCCGATGCCCGTGTACTCCTCGGGCTGGACGGCCTCGCCGCCGCCGTGAATGACCTCCGAGACCCAGAACCCGGGGTCGCTCATCTTGCCCTTGATGGCGGCGACGTCGTCGGCGGACATGTGCTTGGCGGCATCTATACGGAAGCCGTCGACGCCCAGGGACCGCAGGTCGTCGAGGTAGGCGGCGATGGTGGTGCGCACCGCGTCGCTGCCGGTGTCGAGGTCGGCCAGGCCCACCAGCTCGCAGTTCTGGACGTTGTCGCGGCTGGTGTAGTCGTCGATGCTCGTGCGGCAGGTGTGGAAGTCCGCGTCCCGGAAGTAGCCGGGGTACTCGTACTTGCCGTACGCCGTGCCACCGGTGCCCGTCCCCGATCCCGCCGCCATGTGGTTGATGACGGCGTCCGCGATGACCTTGACGCCCGCCTGGTGGCAGGCGTCGACCATGCTCTCGAAGGCGGCGCGGTCACCGAGGCGGCCCGCGATCTTGTAGCTGACAGGCTGGTACGAGGTCCACCACTGGTCGCCCTGGATGTGCTCGGACGCGGGGGACACCTGGACGTAGCCGTAACCCGCCGGGCCGAGTTGGTCGGTGCAGGCCTTGCCCACCTCCGCGAACTCGCGCTCGAACATGGTGGCCGTGACGGTCTTCTCGCCGGGCGGTGTCGCCTGTGACTGCGAGGGCGCGAACGTGGCGAGACCGGCCGCGGCCAGGACCCCGGCCGACGTGGTGGCGAGCAGGCGGGAACGGTGCTGCATGGTGCGGCTCCTTCGTGGGGGATTCCGAGGGGGAGCCTGCCGCCCACGCATGTGCACGTCAATGCTTTCTGCAAGACATTTCAACTACCGCTGTCTGTTGTGGGGTTGTTGCTGCAAGAACTTGCGCATATTCACTTCTTACTCAGGGGTAGGCTCGCCGCTCCCCTTGTTATACGGTCTGTCTAACAAGCGGGCCGCGGCGCGTTGTGGGACGGCGCCCCGGTCCGTTGCCTGAGCGAACAAGAGAACGTACGCATCAGAGTCAAGGAGCCGCAGCATGGCAAGCAGCACTGTTCGGCCGATATCCCAGGACCGCCCCGAAGAGGACGACGTCGCCCGGCGGTTGCTCGACTCGGCCGCCGAACTGGCCTATGACCCGGCCGTCGAGGTGGACTGGGACGCCCCCCTCGACCGGGACTTCCACGGCGCGAGCCCGGAATGGTGCTCCCTGTACGGCACGGCTTACTGGCAGGAGATGACCGAGGCCCAGCGCAAGGAACTGACGCGGCAGGAAGCCGCTTCGGTGGCCAGCACGGGCATCTGGTTCGAGATGATCCTCCAGCAAATGGTCCTCCGCGATGTGTACATGAAGGACCCGGCCAGCGACGAAGTGCAGTGGGCGCTCACCGAGATCGCCGAGGAGTGCCGGCACTCGATCATGTTCGCCCGCGGCGCCCGGAAACTGGGCGCGCCCGCCTACCGGCCCAAGCGGTTCGCGATGGAGCTGGGCCGT
This sequence comes from Streptomyces sp. Je 1-332, assembly GCF_040730185.1. Lineage (NCBI taxonomy): Bacteria > Bacillati > Actinomycetota > Actinomycetes > Kitasatosporales > Streptomycetaceae > Streptomyces > Streptomyces sp. Je 1-332. The sequence continues at coordinate 387,025 of NZ_CP160402.1, read as the reverse complement.
GCGTTCAAGACGGTGGCCTTCGGCGAGGCGGCCTACGCCGCGATCCTCGTGGCCGAAGAGGTGCTCGACGTCATGCAGCGCGACTGGATGCGCGACGAGCGCGTGGTGCCCTTCGTCCGCACGATCAACAACATCCATGTCGTCGAGGAATCACGGCACATGAAGTTCGCCCGCGACCAGACGACCAAGCGCCTGAGCGGGGCGGGCCGGCTGCGGCGCCAGATCAACGCGTTCGTCGTCGCCATCGCCTCGTACTACATCGTCACCAGCATGGTGAACCCCAAGGTGTACGCGAACGCGGGGCTCGACGAGAAGCGTGCGCTCGCTGAGGCGAAGGTCAACGAACACCACAAGTCCATGATGCGGTCCAGCTGTTCGGGCCTGATGGAGTTCCTGGCCTCCTCCCGGCTGCTCACCAAGCCGGCGCTTGCCTTCTACAAGCGCGCCAACCTCATCTGAGCCAGCCAGCCAGCCATTCACCCGACCCGAGCGAGTCGAGCCGACGACATGACCTCCTACGCCATCACCCAGACCTGCTGCAACGACGCCACCTGCGTCGCCGTCTGCCCGGTCAACTGCATCCACCCGACCCCGCAGGAGCGGGCGTTCGGCAGCACGGAGATGCTGCACATCGACCCGGCCACCTGCATAGGCTGCGGCGCCTGCGCCGACGCCTGCCCGGTCGAGGCGATCTTCCCCGTGGACAGCCTGCCCGTCGCCCAGCGGGAGTACGCGACGATCAACGCCGCGTACTACGCGGACCGTGCGCCCGAACCGGCCCCGGACGGACCGAACTTCCACGCATGGGACGAGCCGTCCTTCCCGCGCGTCCTGCCCTCGGACTTCGCGCCCCTCAAGGTCGCCGTCGTCGGCACGGGACCGGCGGGGATGTACGCGGTCCAGGATCTGCTCCTGCACACCAGCGCCGAAGTGACGCTGATCGACCGGCTCCCGGTGACCGGCGGCCTCGTGCGCTTCGGCGTGGCGCCGGATCACCCGGCCACCAAGAAGGTCGGCGAGACGTTCGCCCGGTTCCACACGCATCCGAGGGTGCGGATGCATCTGGGGCTCGACGTGGGGGCCGACGTCACCGCGCAGGAACTGGCCGCGCATCACGACGCGGTCATCTACGCCGTGGGCGCGTCGGCCGACCGCATGCTGGCCGTGCCGGGTGAGGACCTGCCCGGCAGCATCTCGGCGAGGGCCTTCGTCGCCTGGTACAACGGCCACCCGGACGCGGCGCCGGACTCGATCGACCTGTCCGCCGAACGCGTGGTCGTCGTCGGCAACGGCAACGTCGCCCTCGACGTGGCCCGCATCCTGCTCGCCGACCCCGACAGCCTCGCCCGCACCGACATCGCCGATCACGCCCTCGCGGCGCTGCGTGCGGGCAAGGTGCGCGAGGTGGTTCTGCTCGGGCGGCGGGGTCCCGAGGACGCCGCGTACACCAAGTCCGAACTGCTCGCCCTCCAGCACGTTCCCGGCCTTGACCTGGTGGTCGACGACCACGATCCCCGGACGGCGTCGGTCATCGACGAGGCCGGCCCTGCCACCGACCCGAAGGGCAGGGCGGCGCTCCTGCGAGGGGTCACGCGCCAGCGTGTCGACTGGTCGCAGGAGCCCGCTCCCGGGCGGCGCATCGTGCTCCGCTTCCACTCGACCCCGGTGGAAATGACCGGGGACGAAGCAGTCCGGGGCGTACGTGTCGCGGAGGCGTCGGGGGAGCGGACCCTACGGACGGGCATGGTGCTGCGCGCGATCGGCTACCGCGGGGTGCCGGTCGCCGGACTGCCCTTCGACGAGGTCACCGGCACCGTGCCGCACGAGGGCGGCCGAGTGACGGGACGGCCGGGCACCTACGTCGTGGGCTGGATCAAGCGGGGCCCCAGCGGCGGAATCGGCGCCAACCGCACCTGCGCCGCCGAGACCGTCAGCACACTCCTGGCCGACGCGGTCGCCGGCGCGCTGCCCTCGCCGCGAAGCGCGCCGAAGTCCTTCCACCGGCTCGCCCGGCGCCGCGGCGGAAAGGGGAGCGCCGCGCTGAGCCGGTAACGGCACGCTCACACGGCGCGGGCCTCGGCCAGGGTGTGCGCGACCAGGGCGTTCGCGTGACCGTGGCCAAGGCCGTGCTCGGCCTTGAGCCAGCCGACGAGCTCCATGTGCTTGGTCAGCGGCGAGGAACGGATGAGGTCTTTCCACTCCGCGACGGGGCGCCCGTACTTCCTCTCGATCGAAGGGAAGTAGCTGGCAGGGCCCTTGGTGGCTGCTTCGGTCATGAGGACGCCGTCCCGTTCTCTCGCAGTGGTGTCGTCAGTAGGACGTGCGGGGCGCGATCAAGTCATCGCCCGGCCAGGGTGTCGTGGGTCACACCAGGTGGACGAATGGCAGGCCAGGAGCGCCGGGCTTAGCCTGAGGGAGTGAACGTCTCCGTTCACTGCCTGCTTGACACGCGAGCCATTACATGACGAGCACGCGAGCAACACGCGAGTAATTTCATGACGAGCTCTCGGACGACACCCTCGAAGCCTGCCGCATCCCCGGAGCGGGGCAGCGGCAGCGGTATCGCACTCCTCGTCATCGCCTCGTGTCAGCTGATGGTGGTCCTCGACATCACCATCGTGAACATCGCTCTGCCGCACATCCAGACCTCGCTCGGCTTCTCCACCGAAACCCTGTCCTGGGTGATCAACGCCTACACGCTGACCTTCGGTGGTCTGCTCCTGCTCGGCGGGCGACTCGGCGACATCCTCGGACGCCGCCGGGTCTTCATGTTCGGCGTCCTGCTCTTCGTCTTCGCCTCGCTGCTCGGCGGACTCTCCCAGGAATCCTGGCAGTTGCTCGCCGCCCGCTCGCTGCAGGGCGTCGGCGGCGCCATCGCGTCGCCCACCGCCCTGTCCCTGATCACGACGACGTTCCGCGAAGGGCCCGAGCGCAACCGGGCGTTCGGCGTGTTCGCGGCCGTGTCGGCGGGCGGCAGCGCCATCGGCCTGCTCGCGGGCGGACTGCTCGTGGAGTGGCTCGACTGGCGCTGGGTCCTGTTCGTGAACATCCCCATCGGCCTGCTCATCGCCCTCGCCACCCCCCGCTACATCCGTGAGTCCGAGCGCCACCCGGGACACTTCGACATCGTCGGCGCGCTCATGTCCACGGCGGGCATGGTGCTGCTCGTCTACGGCTTCATCCGCGCCTCCGAGGACGGCTGGAGCGACAGCGTGACCATCTCGGCCTTCGTGGCGGCCGTCGTGCTCCTGGGCCTCTTCCTCGCTGTCGAGCGGCGGTCCAGGCAGCCCATCACGCCCCTGTGGATGTTCCGCGACCGCAACCGCGCCGGTGTGTACGGGATGATGCTCTGCCTGGCCGCGGCCATGTTCGGGATGTTCTTCTTCCTGACGCTCTTCGTGCAGAACATCCTGAACTTCAGCCCGTTGCGGGCCGGTCTCGCCTTCCTGCCGGTGAGCGCGATCATCGCGGTGGGCGCCGGACTGGCCTCCCAGCTCCTTCCCAAGTGGGGACCCAAGCCGTTCATGGTGGTGGGCGCGGTGCTGGCCGCCGCGGGACTCGGCTGGCTGACGCTGACCGATGTCGACAGCACGTACATGGGAAGCCTGCTCGGGCCCGTCCTCGTCTTCGGCTTCGGCATGGGCATGCAGTTCGTGTCGCTGACCCTGATGGCGGTGTCCGGTGTGGAGTCCCGGAACGCCGGGGCGGCCTCCGGCATCCTCAACGCCACCCAGCAGGTGGGCGGTTCACTGGGCCTGTCCGTCCTGGTCACCGTCTTCGGCACGGCCAGCCGCAACGAAGCCACCGACCAGGTCCCGCGCTTCATGGCCGAGGCGACCCGGGCCGAGCAGCTGGAGTTCCGCAGGACGGGGGAGCTGCCGGGGCGCTGGGGGGACGAGGTCCTTGCCTCGGGCATCTCCAGTTCCTTCATCGCCGCCGCCGTCTTCGCCGTCGTCGCCGCGCTGATCGCCCTGGTGGTCATCCAGGTGCGGCCCGCCGACCTGGAGCGTCTCCAGGGCGGCGGTGTGCCGCTCGCGCCGGCAGCGGACGCGCCGGAGTCCGACGCGGTCGAGGCGGGCTCGTCCGACGGTCCTCCTCCCCGTAACGGCCCTTCTGCGCCCGGCTGAAACCGCGGCAGTCCGAAGCTCCCACGTCGCCCTTCCGGCGGATGGCCTGATTCCCTTGGTGTGCAAGCCAGTTGACGGCGGGCAGACGTAGTATGACCAGCCGATCCGGAGCGAGGGCTGGGCGGCGGCGCGGGGCAAGGATCCATGGAGACGGGCTTGAACACGGACACCGACTACCGCTTGCTGGGTCCGGTCGAGGCGTGGTGCGCGGGCCGCCGCCTCAGCCTCGGCGGCCCCAAGCCACGCGCCCTGCTCGCCGCGCTGCTCCTGGAGCCGGGGCGTGTGGTGTCCGTCGAGGCGCTGATCGACGCCATCTGGGGCGAGAGGCCGCCGGACACGGCACGTTCCCTGATCCAGTCGTACGTCTCCGCGCTGCGCCGCGCCCTGCCGGCCGACGCCATCGAGACCCGCCCGCCCGGCTATCTGATCCGCGCGGACGCCACCCTCGTCGACCGCGTCGAGTTCGAGCGCCTCGCCGCACAGGGCAGGCAGGCCGCCGCCGAAGGGGACCACGGTGCGGCCGCCCGGCTGTTGGGGGACGCCCTCGCCTTGTGGCGGGGCCCCGCGCTCGGCGGCATCGGCGAGACGCTGCGGGCCATGGCCGACCAGCTCGACGAGGCGCGGCAGGCGGCCCTGGAGGAGCGGATCGTCGCCGAGCTCGCCCAGACGGGCCGCGAGAGGGAACTGGTGGCCGAACTCACCGCGCTGGTGTCCACCCACCCCACCCGGGAGCGGCTCCGTGGCCAACTGATGCTCACCCTCTACCGGTTGGGACGCCAGGCCGAGGCACTCGCGGTCTACGCGGAGGGCCGCGACGTACTCACCGAAGAGCTGGGCATCGATCCCGGCCCCGATCTCCGGCGGATGTACGAGGCGATCCTGCGGGCCGACGAAGAGCTCCTTCCGGCCACGGCTGACAGCCCCGGCCCCACCCCCAGGGACACCGCCGCCATTCCGGTGGCGGCGCTCCTGCCGCCCACCATCGGCGACTTCACCGGCCGGGACACGCAACTCGCCGACGTGCGGGCCGCGCTGTCCGGCCCCCGCGATGCCATGCCGGTCGTCGTGCTCTCCGGGCCCGGTGGCGTCGGCAAGTCCACGCTGGGCGTCCGGGCCGCGCATCAGGTCGCCGAGGCCTACCCGGACGGACAGCTGTACGGCGAGCTGCGGGGCGCCACCGACCCCGTGGCGCCCGGCGAAGTCCTGGGACGCCTCCTCTACGCGCTGGGGGCCGACCCGCCCGACGGGGACGCCGAGCGGCGCGACCTCTTCCGCAGCCTGGTCTCGGGGCGCCGCGTGCTGCTCGTGCTCGACGACGCGGCCAGCGAGTCCCAGGTGCGCCCCCTGCTCCCCGGCAGCGCCACCTGCGGGGTGCTCATCACGGCGCGGGCCCGCCTCGGCGCCCTGCCCTGCACCCACCGCACCGACCTCGACGTGCTCGACACGGAGCCCGGCATCGAACTCCTCGGCCGCGTCGCGGGGGAGCGTCACATCAGGGACGAGCCGGACGCCGCCCGGCGCATCGTCGAGCTGTGCGGCGGACTCCCGCTCGCCATCCGGATCGCGGGCGCCCGCCTCACCACCCGTAGGCACTGGACCGCGCGGATGCTCGCCGACCGGCTCGCCGACGAACACCACCGCCTGGACGAACTCGCCGTCGGCGACCTGGAGGTACGGGCGGGGCTCGGCATGAGCTACCGGGCCCTGGACGCCCCCGCCCGCACCGCCCTGCGGCGCCTCGGCCTGCTCGCCGCCCCCGATGTCGCCGCGTGGGTGGTGACCGCGCTGCTCGACGTGCCCGAAGCCGAGGCGGACCGCGTCGTGGAGCAGCTCATCGACGCCCAGCTCCTGCACTGCACCGGCGTCGACCGCGCGGGCCAGCCCCGCTACCGGCCGCACGACCTGGTCCGCGTCTACGCCGCCGAGCGCGCCGACGCCGAGGACCCGCCCGCCGAACGGGCCGCCGCCGTCGGCCGTGCACTGGGCGCCTGGCTCTGGCTCACCGGCCTCGCCGCGTCCGCCACGCCATCGGGCGCCGTCGAGCTGCACCGCGGGCTCCTGGACTCCAGCACGAACGGGCCCTCGGCCGGCTCCCTGCGGCGACTGGTGCGCCCCGTCGGGCCGGAAGCCACCCAGCGGGCACTCGCCGACCCGGCCGCCTGGTTCGAGGCAGAGGCCGACGCGATCGCAGCCGCCGTGGAGCGCGCGGCCGCCCTCGACCTGCACACGCTCTCCTGCGAGGCCGCCGCGGCCCTGTGCTCGTCCGCGTACACCGTCGGCAACCGTTTCGAAGCCTGGTGGCGCACCCATGACGCGGCACTGGCCGCGGCCCGCCGAGCCGAGGACAGGGCGGGGGAGGCCCTGCTGCTCATCGGTCTGGGGCAACTGCGCTACGAACAGGACCGGTTCCCCGAATCCCAGGGCTACTTCAAGCAGGCGGCCGGACTCTGCGCCGACCTCGGCGACGTACGCGGACAGGCTGCCGCCCACGCCGGTCTCGGCAGCGCGCTGCGCGAAGCCGGGCGGCTGCGGGCTGCGCAGGAGACGCTGGTGCGCGCCGTCGACGGGTTCCGTGAACTGCACGACGACCCGGGCCTCGGCCTGTCCTGCCGGTACGCCGGATCCGTCCAGCTGGAACTCGGCGACTTCGCGGCATCGCGCGCCTTCCTCGACGAATCGCTGCGCGCCTACCGCAGGCTCGGCAGCCGCCGCGGTGAATCCCTCACGCTGCGCTCGCTCGGCCTGGTCCATCGCGCCCTCGGCGAGTACGAGGCGGCGGAGGAACTCTCCAGCCGTGCGGTGGACCTCCTGAGTACCCTCGGCGACCCGCTCATGCTCGCCTACGCGATGCAGGCGCGGGCCAAGTCGCGTATCCGACTGGGGCGTTCGGCCGAAGCGGAGGCCGAGATCAGGGACGTCCTCGCCATCTGCCGCGGCCAGCACGACCGCTTCGGCGAGGCGCTCGGCCTGCGCACCCTGGGCGAGTGCGAGCTCGCCGCCGGCCGCGTCGACACCGCCGAACAGCACCTGACCACGGCCGCGGCCCTCTGGGACGATCTGGGGCTTCCCCTGCCCCGGGCCCGCACCCTGCGCGATCTCGCGGCGGCGCGCGAGGCCGCTGGCGACCGGGTGGCGGCAGGTGCGCTGCGCGCCGAGGCGCGGGAGGTCTTCATGGCGTACGAAGCGCGCGAGCGGAACGAACCGGGGCTCTGAGGTCCGCTTCCGGCGGCGGTCTGCAATCCGCTTGTCCCGGACTTGCAGAGAATTTACAGCGGGCTGCGTCACGCTGTGGTTGTCGGCGGGTGAACACGCCGCCGACAACGGGGGATCGCAGGAAACAACGGGGGACTCAGCGGAATTCATCGGGGGAACACGGGGGAAGGCCACTGAAGCCTCGTACGGCCCACACCACCGACACCGTCGGTCGTGTGGGCCGCTCGTCGCGTAGAGCCCCTGCCAGGGCACGGAGGGGACTTCGGGGGCGGGCGGCAGCCCGTCCCCGGAGCTGTGCCCGCCACCGTCGCCACGAAGGGGCATACATGTCGTCGATCATCCTCATGAACGATCCCAGAGTCGTCGGCATCCCGGTCCACGACTGCGCGGAAGCCCTCGTGGACCTGCGTCAACTGCCCTTCGTGGACGTCGACGACCGCCTCGCCGACCCGGCCGGGGCCTACGCCCAGCTGCGCGAGGGCGTCGCCTGGCGTCTGGCCCGCGCCGCCCGGCTGCTGCCCGAGGGCCTGCGCCTCCTGGTCACCGAGGGGTACCGGCCGCTGGCCCTGCAGATCCAGTACTTCGAGGAGTACGCCGCCGAGCTGAGGAAGGCCAACCCCGACTGGTCGGACGCCTACCTCCACACGCAGACGAGCCGTTCCCTCTCACCGCCCGAAGTCGGCCCGCACGTCGCGGGCGCCGCGGTCGACCTCACTCTGTGCACCACTTCCGGCACCGAACTCGACCTCGGAACCCCGGTGAACGCGAGCCCGGAGGAGAGCGACGGCGCCTGCTACATGGACAGCGCCCTGATCTCCCCGGAAGCCCGCCGCAACCGTCGCACCCTCACCGCCGCTCTCGCCACGGCGGGCCTGGTCAACTACCCCACGGAGTGGTGGCACTGGTCCTACGGCGACCGCTACTGGGCTCTCGCGACCGAGGCGCCCGCCGCGCGGTACGGTCCCGCGACGCTGGACGGCTAGCCCGTCAGTTGTGCGGGACGATGACGACCGGGCACCTGGCCTGATGAATCGCCGCGTGCGCGGTCTCGCCCAGATGCGGCCCGGTGGGTATGAGGCGGCCGATGACCAGCAGGCAGGCGGTCGAGGTCGACTGGACCAGGTGATGGCCCGCCGCGTCGTGCACGAGCCGTTGATCCACGTGCGTTTCGGGAAACTTCCGGCGCCATGAGCTGAGTTCGGAGGCCATCAGGCGCTCTTTGTCCGGCATGGGGTCGACGGCTTCGGATTCCTCGGTCATGGGGGCGGTCCAGACGTGCACGACGTGGAGCGGCGCCCGGCGGGAGGCCGCCGCGTCGAAGGCGTACTCCAGCAGTTCGTCACCGCGACGGTCGAGGTCGAGACCGAGCACGACCGGGCGGTCCGCCGCATCCTGGTGCTTGCCGTCGGGGGTGTCCGCCGCCCGTACCAGAGCGACGGGGCACGACGCACGCGTGGCGACGGCCAGCGCGGCCGAGCCGACCATGACGTTGGTGAGTCTGCCGGCGCCATGCGATCCGATGACGACCAGAGCCGAGGAGGAGGCCGCCGCCAACAAGGCCCCCGCCGGTGATCCGGTCACCTGCTCGTCGAGGATCTCCAACTCGGGGTACCAGCGGTCGAGTTGCTGGACGGAGCGCTCCAGCACGCCGGTCTCCAGGCGCGCCGCGGCGCCACTCCCGTCGAACCGGCCGCGTTCCCCCGGCGGCTCACTGGCGTGGACCAGACGCAGGGGCAGGTCACGACGCAGGGCCTCGCCCGCAGCCCAGTCGGCGGCGACCAGGCTGCCGGGTGAGCCGTCGACGCCGGCGGTGATGGTCTGCTGTGTGGGCATGGTGGTCCGCACCTCCGCGGTGCCGTCGGGACGTCAGCCGTGGGCCTGGCCGATCGGCGGCCCGGGTCCGGAGCGACGAGTGCCCCGAGTATCGCCGTTCTACCTTTTCGTGGGCCGCGCCATGGAGGTGCTCCTAGCACGGACCGGGAGGAGCGGCAACGGGTTGGACACCAGGGGCTGTTGATGGTGGTGTGGCGCCCCGCGCCATTCTGTTCCCGTCCGGGCGACTCCTACGGTTGGGGTCGCGTGATCCGCCCCGGAGACCGCGCCACCCTCCGTCGGGAGCCGCCATGCCGTCGTACGAAAGACCTTTGAGTCCGGTGCCCTATGGGCGGCCTTCCCGCGGTGTGAGGAGGTGGCGCCGTGCCGTGGGGCGGCTGGCCGCCGTCGTGGGCCTGGTCGTGGCCGGGGCCGTGTCCGCACCCGCGCCCTCGGCGCAGGCGGCCCCAGCAGCGGTCGCCCTGGAGAAGGTCGGCAACTTCGGTGCCAATCCCGGCAGTCTGAGCATGTACGTGTACCGGCCGACGTCACTGGCGGCGAACCCCGCCGTGGTGGTGGCCATGCACGGTTGCACGCAGAGCGCGCAGATCTACGCCGACAACTCCGGCCTGGCCGAGTTCGCCGACCAGCACGGCTTCCTGCTCGTCCTCCCGGAGCAGACATCCGTCAACAACAGCAGCAAGTGCTTCAACTGGTTCCAGCCGGGTGACACCCGACGCGGACAGGGGGAGGCCGCCTCGATCCGCCAGATGGTCTCGCATGCCGCTTCCGCCTACGGCGGCGACACGGCGCGGGTCTACGCCACGGGTCTCTCGGCCGGTGGTGCCATGACGTCGGTGATGCTCGCGACGTACCCGGACGTGTTCAAGGCGGGAGCCGTGGTCGCAGGCCTCCCGTACGACTGTGCCGATGACGTGCTGTCCGCGTACAGCTGCATGAGCCCCGGCGTCGACCGCACCCCATCGGCCTGGGCGCAGGGCGTCCGGGACGCGCACCCAGGCCATACGGGCCCCTGGCCGAGGGTGGCGATCTGGCACGGCGACAACGACCCCACCGTCGCCAAGAAGAACGCCGACGAACTGCGTGACCAGTGGACCGCCGTCCACGGCCTGGACCAGACCCCGGACCGCAGCTCGGTCATCGGCCCCAACTCGACCCGCAGGGAGCAGTATCTCGGGACGGACGGGGCGGTCGCCGTGGAAGTCGACCGGGTCCCGTCCATCGGCCACGGCACTCCCGTCGACCCGGGAACAGGTGCACAGCAGTGTGGCGCGACCGGGACGGCGAACTTCATCGACTCCATCTGCTCCAGTCACTGGATCACCGGCTTCTTCGGCCTGGACGGCTCCGATCCGGACCCCGGCGGCCTGCCCGCTCCGAGCGGCCTGGCCGCGACCGGCACGACCGACACCTCCGTCACCTTGAACTGGAACGGCGTCTCCGGGGCAGCGTCCTACGCCGTATACCGGGACGGCACCCGTGTCGCCACCCCGGCCGCCCCTCCGTTCACGGACACCGGCCTCAGCGCGGGCAGCAGTCACACGTACAGCGTTGCCGCCCGTGACCCGGACGGTACGGAAGGGGCGAGGTCGTCCCAGGTCACCGCCTCCACCACGGGCGCCACCGCCAAGTGCTGGACCGCGAACAACTACCAGCAGGTCCGGGCCGGACGCGCGACCACCAGCGGCGGCTACACCTACGCCAAGGGCTCGAACCAGAACATGGGCCTCTACAACACCGCTGTCACGCACACGCTCAAGGAGTCCCCGGCCGGCCACTACGTCATCGCCGACGGCGCCTGCCCCTGACCGATCCCGCTCCGCGACCGCCGTACGCATTCACGCCCACCGGAGGAACCGTGCCCGCCATAGATCCACCCCGACGCCTGCCGCGCGGGAGGCGCCACCCGGCCCGGTCGCTCCACAGTGCTCTCGCGCTGACCGCGCTGCTCGTCACGCTCGCCGCGGTCCCGGCCGCGGCAGGGCAGCCAGGTGAAGGCCGAGACGGCAGCGCAGGGCATTGCGCGTCGTCCGCGAGACTGAAAGTGCCGGGCGCGGAACGCCAACAGATCGCCTGCCTTGGCGAGTTGACCACGGCGGGGACGGTCGAATCGGGACACACCGACCCGGCCGACTGGGCGGGGCTGACCCCTGCCGGGCTCACCGCGCCGCGCGGTGTGCCCGGCATCCAGATCGACGGCTACTTCCCCGACAGCTCGGCGACCAACACCAACCACGGCTGGAAACACGACGCGCAGTTCGTCATCCGCCTGCCCGACCGCTGGAACGGCGGACTCGTCGTCGCGGGCACACCCGGTGTCCGTGAGCAGTACGCCAACGACCGGGCGATCGGCGACTGGGTGCTCTCCCGGGGCTACGCGTTCGCCTCGACCGACAAGGGCAACACCGGCGCCGCCTTCTACCGCGACGGGGCCGAACCGGGTGACGCGATCGCCGAATGGAACGAACGCCTCACTCAACTCACCGGTGCAGCCCGGTCCGTGGTCGCCCAGCGATACCACCGCCCAGCCGCCCGCACCCTCGCCACCGGCATGTCCAACGGCGGCTACCTGGTGCGCTGGCAGCTGGAGAACCACCCCGAGCTGTACGACGGGGGAGTGGACTGGGAAGGCACGCTATGGCGGGCCGACGGGCCGAATCTGCTCGACTTCCTGCCACCCGCGCTGCGTGCCTACCCCCGGTACGCGGCGGGCGGCGAGGGAGCGGACAAGGCGCATCAGGAGATGGTCGACGCGGGCTTCCCGGCCGGCTCGGAGTTCCTGTGGCCCTATCACCACCAGATCTACTGGGACTTGACCCAGCGGATCTACCGCGAGGAGCTCGACCCGGGCTACGACGGCGCGACCGAGGCCGGAACTCCCTTCTGCGCGCCGGGAACACCGGCGTGCGACGCCGACTACGCGTACGCGTCCCGGCCGCGGGAAGTGCGTGACGCCGTGCGCGAGATCGCCTTGACCGGACGCATCGGCAAACCACTGATCACCGTGCACGGCACCCTCGACGTCCAACTGCCCATCAGCAAGGACTCGGACGTCTACGCGAAGATGGTGCGCGGAGCGGGCCGCGGCGGCCTGTTCCGCTACTACCGCGTCGAGGACGGCACGCATGTCGACTCGCTCGTCGACGCCTTCCCCGACAAGCTGCGGCCTCTCGTGCCCTGCCACCGCTCAGCCTTCACCGCCATGGAGGCCTGGCTCGGCCGGGGAAAGCAGCCGCCGCCCAGTCGGACCCTGCCGCGCCCGGAGGCTGCCGACCCGGCGACTCTGCTCACCCGATGCCCCCTTACCGGGCGGTAGTTCCGGCCAATCCCGGGCAGAGCTTCGCGCGCCGGAAGGCAAGCTTCCCCAACGGCCAGCCCAGAAGCGCCGAGTTGACCTAAGATCGCCACGCTCCCCATTCGTAAGGGAGTTCGGTGCGTTCGGGGAGGATTCGTTCGTCGTGGTGAAGGTGCGCAGGACCGCCGGGGCGAGGGCGGCGTGGTGAGCCGTCCCGGACACGGGTCCGTGAGCCGCGAAGCCGTGGTCTGGCTGATGGCGGTGGTCCTCGCGATCGTGGGCGCGGTGCTCGCCGCCCTGGACCCGGCGGCGCAGTGGCGGCAGGTTCTGGCCGGTGGCTGCGCCGCGGTCGCGGTACTGCTGCTCGCCTGGGTGCTTGTGCTGGTCCGGCAGTTGACCGCCGAGCGGGCCGACCGCGCCCGCCATGAGCGACGTGCCGCGGCACGTGAAGCCGAGGTCGCGCACCTGGCCGGCGTACGGCTGCCGGCGATCGCGGAGCGCGTACGAGCCGGTCAGCGACTGGAAGGTGTGCCAGGACCGTTGACGGGGCCGGCCGAGACCGGTGAGGAGTTCGCGCGAGCCCTGTCCGCCGTGGCGTTCGCCCTGGGGTCGGACGAGGCGGTGCGCCGCGAACGCGGACTGCGCGACTCGGTGCAGGCCGCGTTCGAATCCGTCGCCCGCACCATGCACGCGATGGCCACCGTGCAGCAGCAGGTACTCGACCGGGTCGAGCGCTCCATCGAGGACCCGCACCTCATGGGCGAGGTGATGAAGGCCGACCACGCGGCGGCGCAGATGACCCGCAAGGCCCAGACACTGCTCGTGATGTGCGGGATCTGGCCCGCCCGCAGGGAGACACGGCCGGTCTCGCTGTACGACTGCGTGCGCGGCGCCCAGTCGCGGATCGTGGAGTACAGCCGGATCGAGGTGCACGGCGGACAGACGCTGTACGCCGTGCCGCCCGCGGTCGAAGGGCTGATGCACGCCATCGCCGAACTCCTGGAGAACGCCACGGTGTTCTCCCCCTCGCGTTCCCAGGTCGTCGTCACCATCCGCGAGGTGGGGGCCGGAGCGGTCCTGGAGATCGACGACGCCGGACTCGGGATGCCACCGGACGTGCTGCACCGGGCGATGGGCCAGCTGCGGGACGACCAGGACCTGGCACGGCTCGGCGCCGTACCGCGCCTCGGCCTGGCCTGCGTGGGCCGATGGAGCCGCGAGCTCGGCTTCAACGTGGAGCTGAGCGGAGCCTCGGCCTACGGCGGCACGCGCGCCGTGACGTTCGTGCCGTTCCGCCTGCTGACCGAGCCCCCATCGCAGCTCACGGGGTCCCATCGGGTGAGCGCCCAGATGGCGCCGCCGCCGTACGCGGACGCGCAGACGCCGAACCAGCAGGATCAGCCCGAGCAGCTGGGCCGACACGCGCAGCAGGACCAGCCCGAGCAGCGGGACCAGCCCGAGCAGCGGGACCAGCACGACCCGGCGCGAGACGAAGAGTTGTTGTCCGTGCGGCCCGCCGCACCGAACGTGCCTCCCGAGCGCGAGACGGCGGCCGGCCTGCCCAAGCGGCGCAACCGGCGCCGAGCGGCGGCCCCGGACGCTCCCGGCCGGCCGGTCCCGGAGGACCGGCAGGCGCCCCCGGCCGCACCCACCACCCCCTGGACACCGGAGGCGGCGCGGGCGTCGATCGCCAGCGTGGTGTCCGGTTCGCTGCGCGGTCGCGCGGCTCTCGACGCGGACAAGACCGCGGCCGGGGAGGCGAACCCGTCGGCCGGGACCCCGCCGACGGAGACACCGTCCCGACCCCCCACCCCTGACGAGCAAGACGGAGGCCGGCAGTGACCGGAATCATCACCCCCCTTCCCGACCTGGGCTGGATGCTCCGCCCGCTGATCGAGATCCCCGGGGTCCGGCACAGCGTGGTGGTCTCCGAGGACGGGCTGCGGCTCGGCCACGCCTCCGCGGAGAACCTCTCGGGCCCCGTGGCCGACCTGAGCGTCGCCGAAGCCGAGTCCCTCTCCGCGGCCTGCGCCGCGATGACCATGACGGGCCGCTCCACGACCGCGCTGCTCTTCGGCTCGGGCGCCGGCGTACGGCAGTTGATGCTGGAGTCCGACCACGGCTTCGTGCTGTTCACCCACGCCGGTGTGGGCGCGCACCTGGGCGTCGCCACCGACCTGGAGGCGGACGTCGGCCTGGTCGCCCAGCAGATGCAGCTGCTCGTGGTGAAGATCGGCTCGCACCTGAGCAGCCAGCCGCGGGATCCGGCCGCCGCGGCGTCATGACGGAACCGCGGCCGGAGGAGCCGACGGCCTCGGCGATCCGCCCCTACGTGATCACTCGCGGGCGGGCGGCAGCCGACACCGAGGCGCTGGCCTGGGAGTCCCTGGTGATGGCGACGGACGCGGCGTTTCCCGCCTCGCTCCAGCCCGAACACCAGACCATCCTGGCGCACTGCCAGGGGCTCCTCTCGGTGGCCGAGGTGGCCGCCCACATCGGCCAGCCCCCCTCGGTCGTACAGGTGTTGCTCTGCGATCTCCTGGAATGGGGGCTCATCGTGACCCGTCCGCCGGTGCCCCCGGCCGAACACACCGATGTGACCATGCTCAGAAAGGTCCTCCATGGTCTCGAAAGCCGCCTCTGACGCACCGGTCCCGGCAACGACACCGGCACCGGTAGCGGCGCCGCAGCCGGCCGGCTCCGGGAAGTACCTCACCTCCAGCGTCGCCGGCGCCGCCAAGATCCTGGTCGTCGGACCGCTCGGGGTCGGCAAGACCACCCTGATCGGCACCGTCTCGGAGATCAAACCCCTGTCCACCGAGGCCGTCATGACCCAGGCGGGCGCCCGCGTCGACACCCTCGTGGCAGGCGGCAAGACCACCACGACCGTGGCCCTCGACTTCGGCCGGATGACCATCGACGGAGAGCTGGTCCTCTACCTGTTCGGCACCCCGGGCCAGCAGCGGTTCCTGCCCGCCTGGCGGGACCTGGCCAAGGGTGCGCTCGGGGCCCTCGCCCTGGTGGACACGCGTGACCTGGAGGCGTCCTTCGACGCGCTGGGCAACCTGGAGGAACTCGGGCTGCCGTTCGCGGTGGCCGTCAACGTCTTCCCCGGCAGCCCCCAGCACGGCGCCGACGATCTGCGCGCCGCCCTCGACCTGCTCCCCGGCACCCCTGTGGTGGCCTGCGACGCACGCGACCCCGCGTCCTCGGTCCGTGCGCTGATCGCCCTCGTCCAGCACCTCATCCACGTCGCCACGGAGAGCACATGACCTCGCCCCACACCACGGCCGGGCCGCCCACCCACTGTCCGGTCACCGGAGCCGCGGGGCCGTCGACCGCGCTGTACGGACCCCACCTCGACGGCGACGCCATGCCCGCCCTGTACGAGCGACTGCGCCGCGACCACGGGCCCGTGGCGCCCGTCAGCATCGCGCCCGGCGTCGACGCCTGGCTGGTCATCGGCCACCGCGAGCTGCTCCAACTGACCCGCGACGAGCAGGACTTCTCGCACGATCCACGCCGCTGGAGCCTGCTGCGGGAAGGCCGCGTGCCCGCCGACTCGCCGATCCTGCCCATGGTCGGCTGGCGGCCCGCCCTGCTGTTCAACGACGGACAGCAGCACCGCAGGATGCGCGCAGCCGTCTCCGCCGCGCTCGCGGGGATCAACGGCCACGAACTGCGGCGCTCCGTGCGAGCCACCGCCGAGGAGGTGATCGAGTCGTTCGCGGAACGCAGCGAGGCCGACCTGGTCGCCGACTACGCGCGCAAGCTGCCGATGCGCGTCATCACCATGCTGCTGGGCGTGGACGAACAGACCGGCCGCCACCTGGTGGAGGCCGTCGCCGGAACGGTCGCCGCCACCGCTGAATCCGCTGACGCCAGCAAGCGCATGGGAGCGATCCTGCTCCGGCTGATCGAGGAGAAGCGGCGCCGCCGCGGCAACGACATCACGTCGGCCCTGCTGCACCACCCGGCCCGGCTCACCGACGAAGAGGTCCTGCACAACCTCGTCGTCATGTTCGTCGCGGGCAACCAGACCACCGTCAACTGGATCGCCACCACCCTGCGCATCCTGCTGTGCGACCCGCAGTTCCGCTCCTCGCTGACCGGCGGCCACCTCAGCGTGGACGACGCACTCGACCTGGTCCTGTGGCGCTTCCCGCCCACGCAGAACTTCCCCGCCCGCTACGCCACCCGCGACATGACCTTCGGCGGGCAGGCCGTCCGCACCGGCGACATGCTCATCCTCGGCCTGGCAGGCGCCAACGCGGACCCGCTGATCCTCCCGGACGACGGCGCGCCGGTCGTGGGCAACCGCTCGCACCTTGCCTTCGGCGCGGGCCCGCACATCTGCCCGGCCCAGGACCCGGCCCGGCTCATCACGCGCACCGCCGTGGACACGATCCGCCACCGGCTGCCCGACCTCGAACTCGCCGTCCCGCAGGGCGAACTGGAGTGGATCAAGTCACCCTGGAGCAGGGGACTCGCCGCACTCCCGGTGCGCTTCACCGCGCCGGTCCTCTCGCAGCATCCCGACCCTTCGACCAGGAGAGCCCGTTGAACACGTCATCGGTGAACACCGACCCCGCAGCAAGCAGGCCGCACCGCTTCGACCCCGCCGGCGGCTGCCCGCACGCCGACAACGCCCGGCTCCTGGCACACGGCGCCGTCACAGAGGTGGTCCTGCCCGGCGACGTACAGGGCATGGCGGTGCTCGGCCATGATGCGCTCAAGGAGTTCCTCGCACACCCCGATGTCGCCAAGAACGCACAGCACTTCGCGGCGCTGCAGGCGGGCGAGATAGCCGACGGCTGGCCGCTGAAGACGTTCGCGACGGTGCAGGGCATGACCACCGCCGACGGCACCGACCACCGCAGGCTGCGCTCCCTGATGGGCAAGGCGTTCACCGCGCGCCGGGTGGCGGAACTCCAGCCGCGGATCACGGCCCTGACGACCGAGCTGCTCGACAACCTGGGAGAGGCGGCCGCCGGCGACGGCGTGGCGGACCTGCGCAAGCACTTCGCGCTGCCGCTGCCGATGGGGGTCATCTGCGAACTCCTGGGCGTGGACGCCGAGTACCACGACCGCCTGCACCACCTGTCGAACCAGATCGTCGCCACCGACATCGGCCCCGAGGAGGCGATGGCGGCCAACCGGGAGATGGTGGAAGTCCTCGGCGCGGTCGCCGCCGCCCGCGCGGCGAACCCCGGAGACGACCTGACCACCGCCCTGATCGCGGCCCGCGAGGAGAACGGCGACCGGCTAAGCCCCCACGAGCTGCTCGGCACCCTGATGCTCACGATCATCGCCGGGCACGAGACCACCCTCAACCTCATCACCAACGCCGTACGCGCCCTGTGCACCCACCGCGAGCAGCTCGCCCTCGCCCAGAGCTCCAAGGTGAGCTGGGCGGACGTGGTGGAGGAGACCCTGCGCTGGGACAGCCCCGTCAGCTACTTCCCCTTCCGCTACCCGACGCGCGACCTCACGCTCGACGGCACCGTCATCCCCCAGGGGACCCCCGTCCTGGCCGGTTACTCCGCGGCGGGCCGCGACAAACAGGCGCACGGCCCCGACGCCGACCGCTTCGACATCACCCGCGACAACACCACCACCCGGCACCTGTCCCTGGGCCACGGCGCGCACTTCTGCATGGGCGCCCCGCTGGCCCGCATGGAGGCCACCATCGCCCTGGAGCAACTGTTCACCCGCTTCCCCGACCTCGACCTCGCCGTCCCGGAGCCCGAACTGCCCCGCCACGCCTCCTTCGTGGGGAACAGCGTGCAGAAACTCCCTGTGCGGGTGGGTGCCCGCGCGCGGCTATGAGCCGAGGCGGTACTCCGCGCGGTCCTGCCAGCGTGTGCCGTCCCAGACGATGAGGTGGACGGCCCGGATACGGCAGCTCAGCGGCAACAGGGGCTCCAGCTCGGCCTGCAACGCGTCGTACGCGGCGTCCTGCGTCGCGGGGCCCTCGTTGTTCGCGACCGTCAGATGCGGGCCGAGCGGGGGGTCGAAGATCCCCCGGTAGGGCACCGCGTCCGGCCAGCACGCGGCGAGGTCCTTGGCCAGGGACGTGACCGGGGCGTGCGGCCACGGGTCGAGGTACAGCACGCCGGGATAGCGGGCGAACTCGGCGAACGTCAGGGTGAAGGCGTCACGTCCGGCGAAGAGACCGGTCAGCTCGCGGTGGGCCGCCGCGTCGATGCGACTCTCGTGCAAGAAGGGGTAGAGCACGGTCACGTGGGCCGGGAACCCCGCGCGGACCAGCGGATCGGCTTCGGGGACCTTGATGGTGAGCGCGGTGTCACCCGGTATGTCCGGCCATCCGTCCCCCGCGGGCTCGTCTTCGGCACACTGTTCGTCGGCATTCATCACGCGCCATGATCGCACCGGACGGGGACGGGCTCCGTCCCCACGGAACGGCTCGGCCACCGCGGGAGTTCGAGGAGACATGACGAATCATCAGCGCACGATCCCGGGCGTGAACAGCGCCCTCCTCGTGATGGATGTGCAGCGCGAGATCGTGGACCTCGCCGACGACGGCTCGGGTTATCTGCCGCGCCTGCGCCGGGCGATCGAGGGCGCCCGCGCGGCGGGCATCCCCGTGATCTACGTGGCCATCGCGTTACGACCGGGATACCCGGATGTCAGCACCCGCAACAAGGCGCTCACCGCCGTGGTGCGGGCGGGCCTGCACGTCGAAGGCGAGCCCGGCACCGAAATCCACCCGGACATCGGGCCGCAGCCGGGCGACACCGTGGTCACCAAGCGGCGTGGGAGCGCGTTCTCGGGCAGCGACCTGGACCTGGTGCTCAGGGCGCGCGACATCGACCACCTCGTCCTGACCGGCATCGCCACCAGCGGCGTAGTGCTGCACACGGCGTGCCACGCGAACGACGGGGACCTGGGACTCACCGTCCTGTCGGACGCGTGCCTCGACCTGGACCCCGAGGTGCACGCGCTCCTGATGGAGAAGCTGTTCCCGCAGTGGGCGGAGGTCGTCGCCGTCGAGGAGTGGCTGGGGGCCGTCGCGAAGGGGTAGTGCCGCAGCGGGGGCGCCCGCTCAGACCTCGGTGACGGCGGTCAGTACGACGGCGGAGTCGTCCAGCGCGGTCAGGCCGTGGCGCTCGTGCGGGATGGGCGCGAACTCGCCCTCGCCCAGTTCGAGCGTGTCGCCCGCGGTGGTGAGCCCGACCCGCCCGCGCAGGACGAAGAGGGTCGCGGCCGTGGGTGTGTCGTGCTCGCTCAGCTCGTGTCCGGATACGAGCACGATGAGGCTCTGCCGCAGTGGACCGTCGTGCAGGAGCAGCTCGGCGCTGCGTCCGTGCGCGGCGGCGCGGGCCTTCTCGAGGTGCTCCGCGACGAGGGCGTAGAGGTCGGCCACTTGTAGGTCCCTTCGACGGAGAGCGAGCGTGAGAACGCGCACGCGTGTGGGGACACGCGCACACCCCAGTGTTCCCCTCGCCCGCGAGGCCCGCATCCGACAGCCGGAACCCGATCACCCGATGGTGGCGTCCTTCCAGCCACGCGACGCTCACGGCCGGGGAGCGGGGGAAGCAGGGGGAGCCGAGTGGAGCGGGTGGACGGCGGGACGAAGCGGGGTACGAGATTCGCGCGCCTGCGGAGGTGGCCGGGCAGCGGTGTCCGGCCGCGCTGGGGAGTGGACGCGAAGGGCCGGTCCCGCTGGACGCGCGGCCGGATTCTCGCCACGCTCGCCGTCCTGACCGCGGCCCTCCTCGCCTTCCACTCCGCGGTGCCCAACACCGTGGGCCGCTTCGGCAGCCTCCTGGAGACGTTCCTCCCCTGGCTGGGCCTGGCCGTCCCCCTGTTGCTCACCCTGGCCCTGCTGCGCCGGTCGGCCCTGGCCCTGGTGGCCCTACTGCTTCCGGTCGCCGCCTGGGGGATCCTTTTCGGCGGGCGCTCGACCGCCGGGGACGGTGGCGCCCACGACCTCACGGCCGTCCAGCACAACGTCAGCGACGTGAACGCCGACCCCGCGGGCACCGCTCGCGCCCTGAGCGCCGCCGGCCCGGATCTCATCGCCCTGGAGGAGCTGACGCCGGCCGCACTGCCCGCGTACGAGGCGAGCCTGCGGGCGCGGTACCCCTACCGGGCGGCGCGGGGAACGGTCGGACTCTGGTCGAAGCACCCGCTGACGGAGGTCGGGGCGGTGGATATCAGGCCGGAGGGGATCGGGGAGGACTGGAACCGCGGGTTGCGGGCCCAAGCCCGTACGCCGTGGGGCGATGTCGCGGTGTACGTCGCCCACTTGCCGTCGGTCCGCGTCCAGTGGCACGGCTTCAGCTCCGCCCGCCGGGACGAGAGCGCAGGCCTGCTGGGCGCGGCACTGGAGGCCGAGCAGCTGGAGAAGGTGATCCTGCTGGGCGACCTCAACGGCACGGTGGACGACCGCGGCCTCGACCCGGTCAGAACCCGCCTGGACTCGACGGGACGGGACAATTTCGCCTTCAGCTGGCCGACCACCTTCCCCGTCTCCAGGATCGACCACATCATGACCCGCGCAGCCAGGGTCACCCAGGTCCGCACCCTGCCCTCCACCGGCAGCGACCACCTGCCCGTCGCGGCGGACATCAGGTTCGGCCCCTGAGGACGGCCTGGGCGTGGGCGCCCCCGGGTGCGCGTGGGCTGGTGCGCAGGCGGGCGGGGCCTGAGCGGTGTCAATGGGTGCCGTCGATGAAGTCGGCTATCGCGGCAGCGACGGCTTCGGGCTGCTCATCGGGGATGAAGTGCCCGGAGCCGGGCACGACGACTCCGGTGGTGTGGTCGGCCCATGGGCTGATGGAGGCCGCCATGTCCGGGACGGAGCCGTGGCTGCTGGATATTCCGAGAACGGGCACGGTCAGGTGCTGCCGGTCGAGTGCCTGGTGGTTCTTGCGCGCCGACTCGGCGGCGTCCCGGTAGTAGGCGAGGGAGGCACGGAGGCCGCCGTCGGCGGCGAGGGCCGCTGCGTAGTGGTCGAGGTCGGCGTCGTCGAATGTGCCGGGAGCGAGAGCCTTCGTCTTCAGGAACCAGCTGACGTACTCCCGTTCGCGGCCGGTGAGCAGGGTCTCGGGCAGGCCGGGCACGAGGTGGAACGCGAAATGCCAGGTCTTCCACGCCCGGGCCGGGTCCGTGGGAATTGATTCCGGGAGGGTGATGCCGGGGATTCCGGCGTCGAGCAGGGCGACCCCGCGCAGGGCGACCCCGCGCGGTTGGCTCTCGTGGTTGAGGGCGAGCGAGAAGGCCACCCAGGCGCCGATGTCGTGGGCGGCCAGCCAGTAGGCCGGCACTCCGAGTGCCTTGACGGCGGCGTGCACGTGGGCGGCGACCGTGTGGGTGTCGTAGCTGCGCTCCGGGCGCTCGGAGTGGCCCTGGCCGGGCAGGTCGATCGCGATGACGCGCAACCGGTCGGCGAGGCTGGGCATGACCTTCCGCCAGGCCCACCACGTTTGCGGGAACCCGGCGAGCAGGACGACACCGGGCCGTTCGGCCGGCCGCCTTCGACGGCGTGAAGGCGGATGCCGTCCGCGTCGACCCATCGGTGGGTGAATCCGGACAGGTCGTGCAGGGGCAGGTCGCGGACGGGGTTGCTCTCGGCAGCGGTCACGGCATCCTCCACAAGCGGGGGCGAGCGGGCTCGGCTTGGAGGGCGCGCCCGCTCAAGATCATGACTGGACGCTAACACATCTTGAACTGATCAGTTCAAGATAGAATCACGGTCGGCATCCGACACTCCGAACTCACCGACACCCGGCAAGGACGTACCACGTGGCAGGCAAGAAGCAGTTCGACATGGACACGACGCTCGACGCCGCGATGATCCAGTTCTGGCGCGTCGGCTACGCCGAGACCTCGGTCGGCGACCTGTCCCGGGCCACCGGCCTGAACCGCAGCTCGATCTACTCCTCGCTCGGCGACAAGGACGCCCTGTTCCTGCGCTGCCTGGATCGCTACGCCGCGCGCTTCGGGGGCAAGTACGACGCCGCCCTGTCGTGTGCGGCCTCCGAGCCCGTCGCGGCTGTCCGCGCGTTCTTCGGCGTCACCCTCGAGCGCATCGCCGATCCCGAACTGCCCGACGGATGCCTGGTCGTCCAGTCGGCCATGGCGATCCCAGCGCTGAGCCCGGCCGTCGCGGCGCACGCCAGACAGGCGCTCGGCTTCCAGCGCCTGCGCCTGCGCGCCGCGCTGAACGCCGGTGGAATGACCGACCAGGACGCCGAAGTCTTCGCCGAACACGCGGCGGCCGTGAACCAGTCCCTCGCTGTCATGAGCAGAGCCGGGGCGAGCCCGGCACAGCTCCTGGCCGTGGTGGAAGTGACCGTTGACGCGCTCTCGCACGCGTTGCGCACACACCGGCACACCAGCACGCCGCCGGCGCCCGGCCCTGGACAAAGCTGACGTTCCGGGCCGGGGTCAGGGCCGCCCGGATCGAATGGCTCCGTCACTCCTGACGCAAGCTCAGGACAAGGTCACGCGGCAGGCCGTGGGTGTCATGGAGGTAGTGGAGGTCCTCCTCGCCGAGCGGGCCCTGGAACCGGGGCCGAGCGAGGACCTGCCGACCCCGCTCCAGGAGCCGCCGAAAGCGCCGCTCCTCCTCGACCAGGACCCGGCGTACGTCCTCGGCCTCCATGTCCACGTCCTGACGGAAGTGTTCGAGGGTGTGCCGCATCAACTCGCCCGGGAGGTCCACCAGTTGCCGCGAGGATTCCTCTCGCCACAGCACGGTGAGGACGCGCCGTACGAGTCGGCGCAGCACATAGCCGCGGCCGGTGTTGGCGGGGCGGACTCCGTCGCCGATCACCACCATGGCCGAGCGCAGGTGGTCGCTGACCAGTCGCAGCGTCGGCTCGTCCAGTTGCCACAGGCCCGGCACGAGGTGACGCCAGGGGTCGAAGATGTCGCACTCGAACACCGACGTGCGCCCCTGAAGCAGCGAGGCCAGTCGCTCAAGACCGAGCCCGGTGTCGATGTTGCGCTGGGGTAGCGGTACGAGCGTCCCGTCGGCGAGCCGACGGTGGCGCATCATCACGTGGTTCCAGATCTCCACCCAGCGGTCGTCACCTGTCGGGGTGGACTCGGGCGGGGTGTCGCCGGTCCACAGGAAGATCTCCGAGTCGGGTCCGCACGGCCCGGTGGGCCCGTTGGACCACCAGTTGTCCTCGACGGTCAGCTCCACCGGAACCCCGCGGTCCTGCCACAGTTCGAGGGAGGCGGTGTCGGGCCCGACGTGATCGTCGCCGCCGAAAACGGTGGCGTGCAGCAGACGTGGGTCGACGCCGAAACCGTCGGTGAGCAGGTCGTAACCCCAGGCGAGACTCTGCTGCCCCTCGTAGTCGCCGAGCGACCAGGTGCCGAGCATCTCGAAGACGGTCAGATGCGTGGAGTCCCCGACCTCCTCCAGGTCCGTGGTGCGCAGACAGCGCTGCACGTTGACGAGTCGCCTGCCGAGGGGATGGGGCTGCCCCTCCAGGTAGGGAGTGAGCGGATGCATGCCGGAGGTGGTGAACAGCACCGGGTCGCCGGGCGGGGGCAACAGTGTCGACCCGGTGATCCGGCGGTGGCCGCGCTCCTCGTAGTACTCGACGAACGTGCGGACGGCGTCTTCCGTGCTCAACCCGGTGGGCGTGGTGGGCGTGGTGGGCGTGGTGGCGGTGGTGTGCGTGGTGTTCATGGGGTGGCTCCTTCGCGATCACAGCGGGGAGGCACCGGACGAGAGGTCCGCGCAGGGGAGTCGGGGCGGGAAGACCGCGGAGACCACAAAACACCGGCGGACCGTGTCCGGTCGCCGGTGGAAAAGGGGAAATACGTCAGGCGGCGGCAACCGGCGAGCTGGGCGCTCGCGCGGTCGCGGTGGAGTACAGGCCGGTGACGTTCATAAGGCCGACGATAACGCGCGCAGATTTTGACCGCACGCGTTTTTTGGCGGCTCCAGCTCTGCAAGGCGGAGCGGAGGCAGCGGCAGTGGGCGAGGGAACGGCGACGCATCCAGAAGGTCCAGCCGCAGAACCCGATCAAGCCGCCCGCGAAGGCCAGCTGTCGCTTCGGAGTTCGAGTACACCGCCAAGGCCGGTTCGCGGGCGCGCGGGTGCCCTGCTGCTGCCTCGGAGGCGGAGCGTACGTTCGTACCTTCTGGAGTGTACGATCGTACGCATGCCGACCGACCACTTTGCCGACGACCCGCGCACCAACCTGGAGCGCATGCTCGCAGGCGACCTCTACATCGCCGATGACCCGGAGATCGCTCGCAGGCAACACCGCGCCATGCGGCTCGCCGCTCGCTACCAGTCCGTCTTCCTGGAGGAATCGGGCGAAGCCCAGGAGGTGCTAGCCGAACTGCTCGCCTCGGTCGGTGAGGGGGTAGAGGTACGCCCGCCGCTGTACGTCGACTACGGCAGCAACATCACCATCGGCGCCGGCACCTTCGTCAACTACCACCTGACCGCGCTGGACGTCGCCCGCATCACCATCGGCGAGGACTGTCAGATCGGCCCCAACGTCCAACTCCTCACCCCCACCCACCCGGTGGAGCCGCAGCTCCGGCGCGACAAGCTGGAGGCCGCGCTCCCCATCGCCATCGGGGACAACGTCTGGCTCGGCGGCGGTGTCATCGTCTGCCCCGGTGTGACGATCGGGAACAACAGCGTCATCGGTGCCGGTGCGGTGGTCACGAAGGACGTACCCGCCGACGTGGTCGCCGTGGGGAACCCCGCGCGACCGGTCCGCAGCCTCTAGGGCCCCGTCGCCATGGCCACCGGACACGCGGACCCCCAGCGGCGCGAGCGCATCCTCGCCGCGACCCTCGACCAGATCGCCGAGGAAGGCGTCGCCGGTGTCTCCCACCGCAAGGTCGCCGCACGGGCCACCGTGCCGCTCGGCTCGATGACGTACCACTTCACCGGCATCGATCACCTGCTCCGTGAAGCCTTCACGCTCTTCGCCGAGCACATCGTGGCGGTCTTCGAGCAGCACCTGGAACATGCCGGCGAACCGGACCAGGCCCGGGAGGCGGTCACCGACCTCATCCACGCCCTCTCGGAAGGGCCCCGGCGGGACCTGGTCCTCACGCAGGAGCTCTACACGCTCGCCGCTCGGCGCCCGGAGTACCGAGAGCTGACCCACGCGTGGATGGGCCACAGTCGGCGCCTCCTGGAGCGGCACTTCGATCCGGACACCGCCCGTCAGCTCGACGCGCTCATCGAGGGGCTCACCCTGCACCGGGCGCTGGACGGCGCACCGCACGGGCGCGAGCTGACGCGCCAGGCAGTCGGGCGCATCACTGCCGCCGCCGTCCTCGCTTGATACTTGCCGAAGCAGCAACTGAGCTTGCCGTTCTGCTCGTGTCGGCGCACGGTGTCGGCATGACTGAGATGAGCGAACGAGACGCGGTAGCAGCAGAAGCACAAGCAGAAGCAAGGGCAGGAGCGGGAGCAGAAGCAGGCGTAGAGGTGGATGTGCTGGTGGTCGGGGGTGGTGCGGCCGGTCTGTCGGCGGCGCTGACCCTGGCGCGCGCCAGGCGTTCCGTGCTGGTGGTGGACTCCGGCGAGCCGCGCAACGCTCCCGCGGACGGCGTGCACGGGTTCCTTTCCCGGGAGGGCCTCGCGCCGGGCGAACTCCTGCGGATCGGCCGCGACGAGGTCGTCGGCTACGGCGGGCTCATCGAATCGGACGTGGTGACCGGTGCCCGCCGGGTCGGCGAGCGCTTCGTCGTGGAGACCGCCGGCGGGCGGAGCCACATGGCGCGGCGCCTGCTGGTGACCACGGGGCTCGTCGACGGGCTTCCCGATGTCGCCGGCGTACGCGAGCGGTGGGGCCGCGACGTCCTGCACTGCCCCTACTGCCACGGCTGGGAGGTACGCGACGAGCCGATCGGCGTCCTGGCGACCGGCCCGAAGGCGACGCACCAGGCGCTGTTGTTCCGCCAGTGGTCGGGCGATGTGACCCTGTTCCTGCACAAGTCGGAAGAGCTGACCGACGAGCAGTGGGAGCAGCTTGCCGCCCGGGGAATCGCCGTGGTCGACGGCGAGGTGGCCGGACTCGACGTCGAGGGCGACCGGCTCTCCGGCGTACGTCTTGCCTCGGGCCGACGCGTGCCGGTGCGGGCTCTCGCCGTGGCGCCCCGGTTCGAGGCACGCGGCGCGGCGCTCTCGGGACTTGGCCTCGAGAGCGTCAACCACCCGATGGGCGTCGGGAGTTACGTGGAGTCGGACGCGACCGGATTCACCGGCGTGGCGGGGGTATGGGTCGCGGGCAATGTCACCGACCTCATGGCCGGAGTCATGGTGTCCGCGGCCTCCGGCATGACGGCCGCGACAGCGATCAACTCCGACCTCGTGACCGCCGACACCGCGGCGGCGGTGGCCGATCGGCGTGCTCAAGAGGTCTTCGGCCCAGCGTCCGAGGCCGCCAACTGCCGGCGGGTTCTGGGGGAGCGGCGGCACGGGCTCGAGTCCGCTGTGGCTCGTTCGACGCGATGATGAGAGCAGGACCACCGAGGAGGAGAACGTCATGCCGAAGGTGCGCGTACACAACATCACCGTCTCGCTGGACGGCTTCGCTGCGGGACCCCACCAGCGCCTCGACGAACCCTTCGGGGACAACATCGAGGGGCTGCACGACTGGATGATCGCCGCGATGCGCGACCGCGCCGAGGGCAGGACGGGGATCGACGTCGACTGCATCGAGCGCAGCGAGGAGAACATCGGCGCCACCATCATGGGCCGCAACATGTTCGGGCCGCAGCGCGGACCGTGGCAGGACGAGTCCTGGAAGGGCTGGTGGGGAGAGAATCCGCCCTACCACCACGACGTGTTCGTGCACACCCACCACGTACGGCCCTCGATCCCGATGGAGGGCGGAACCACCTTCCATTTCACCGACGAACCCGTCGAGACGGTCCTCGCGCGCGCCTTCGAAGCAGCCGGCGGCCGGGACGTACGGATCGGAGGGGGTTCGGCCACCGTGCAGCAGTATCTGCGCGCGCGGCTGATCGACGATCTGCACCTGGTCGTCGTCCCGCTCCTCGTCGGCAGGGGCGAGCGGCTGCTCGACAACGTGGCCGAGGGGATCGACGGCTACCAGGTGACCGAGCTGGTGAGTTCCGCGGCGGCGACCCACGCCTACCTGACCCGACGCTGACCCCCTGCCGACCCGCCGCTGACCCGTCCGCAACGCAGGGCACGGCGCGGGTAGTTGCGGTTACTGCGTCCCCCTTTGCCGGTTTCGGTTACGCCCCTTCCGGGTGATCGCAATGCCGGGTGCATACGTTTATGTTCGTCATTGCGCGACTCGTCACGCGGCGAGGCACGCGCACCGACCAACACCCAAGGGGATCACTGCCGTCATGCGAAACAACCGTCGTAGCCTGCTGCGCACCACCGCCGTCTCCGCGCTCGTCGGATCGGTCCTGTTGATTCCCGCCACCGCCGCGCTCGCCGCCGGGTCAGGCCCCGAGCCCCAGCCCGCGCCGGCCGCGGCCGAGCCCGTGGCGGCCACGCTCACGGCGAAGGCGTCCGTCACCCAGGTCCGGGCGTGGCAGGAGCTGCGCCTCACGGGCAAGGCCACCGGGCTGAAGGCCGGCAGCAAGGTGACCCTGCAGCAGAAGCAGGGCGACGCGTGGAAGGCACTGCCCGCTACTACGGTCACCAACTCGTCCGGGAGCTACGGCCTGCGGGTCAAGCTCGGCATCAAGGGCAAGAACGAACTGCGCGTGGCCAGCGGCACCACCGTCTCGCCGATCGTCTCGGTGACCGTGAGCTGACGTACGGATCAACCGGTTTGCCTGACCGGTTCAGCCGGTCTGACAGGCCTGACCCTGCTGTGGGTCAGGCCTCGGGGGCGCGCGCGACGCCCTCGGCCTCGGCGTGCGCGTCGACCTGCCGCTCCACCTCGCGCGCCTCGTCGGTCAGCATCCGCAGCCTGGCCTCGGCCTGATCCGCGCGGGCCTGGAGCCGCGCGGTGTCGTCCTCGATGACCCGGCAGGCCAGGTCCATCGCGGAGTCGACGTCCTCGGGAGACCCGCGCTCGGCCAGCTCCTCCAGTGCGTTCTTGACCGCGGGGATGCCGCCGCGGGAGTGGATGTCGTTCCAGAACTCATAGTCCATCCGGGCAGTTTGCCGGATCGCAGGCCACGGAGCGAACGGCGCGGGCGACCGGGGCTCCGGCCCGGCGTGCCAGGCCCGGGGCTCCGGCCCGGTGAGTTAGGCCCGCGGGATCCGCATGACCTCAAGGCAGCCGGACACCCCCCTGTTCGTGGCCTCGGAGCAGACGGCAGTGCTCGTGCTGTGGAGCGTGCCGGACGCACAGCTCGTGGCTCTGCCCGGCGGATGCGTGTCTCGCGTACATGCCCTCACGTAGCTCGCGCCGGCCGTCGGGAACTTTTCCGGCTCTCCGACCGACTCCTGCACCGGCCCGGTACGGCCGATCCGCACCACCCTTGATCCAGGAGAGCAGCTGATGTCCGCCGAACCCACACTCCTCGCCCCGGACGACGGGCAGGAGACCCAGGGGGCGCCGCCCTCCGCAGGACGGTCCGGATGGGCGTCGCTGCGTCCGCTGGTGCTGCGACTGCACTTCTATGCCGGGGTGCTCATCGCACCCTTCCTGCTCGTCGCCGCCACCACGGGACTTCTGTACGCCTGCTCGTACCAGGCGGAGAAGATCGTGTACTCCCACGAACTGCGCGTCCCCGTCGGCGAGAACAAGATCGAGCTGCCGATCTCGCAGCAGGTGGCCGCCGCACGCAAGGCGCACCCCGAGGGCACCGTCAGCGCGGTGCGGCCCTCACCGGAGGAGGGCGCGACGACCCGCGTGCTGCTGTCCGGAGCGCCGGGTGTGGAAGCCGACCACACGCTCGCCGTGTTCGTGAACCCCTACAACGGCGAAGTGCGGGGCGCCCTGGAGCAGTACGGTTCCACCGGCGCACTGCCGCTGCGCACTTGGATCGACGAACTCCACCGCGATCTGCACCTGGGCGAGACCGGCCGCCTCTACAGCGAGCTCGCCGCCAGTTGGCTGTGGGTGATCGCGGGCGGCGGCCTGGTGCTGTGGTTCGGACGCCGCCGCTCCCAGCGCAAGCTGCGCGGGGCGACGGGCCGCCGGCGCACGCTCTCGCTGCACGGCACGGTGGGCGTGTGGGCCGCTCTGGGGCTGATCTTCCTGTCGGCCACGGGCCTGACCTGGTCGGCGTACGCGGGTCAGAGCGTCAGCGACCTACGGGAGGCCATCGGGCAGACGACACCGGCGCTGACGGCGTCCGCGGCGGGCGGCGGAGAGCACGCGGGCCACGGCGGATCGGGATCGGGCGGTGCCACCGGCGGCGATGACGCCGGCCTCGATGCCGTCCTGAAGGCGGCCCGTGCCGAGGGCCTCTCCAACCCGGTGGAGGTCGTACCGCCCGCCGACGCGTCGTCCGCGTACGTCGTCCGGCAGATCCAGCGCAGCTGGCCCGAGAAGCAGGACTCCGTCGCCGTCGATCCGGCGAGCGGTGAGGTCACCGAAGTGCTGCGGTTCGCCGACTATCCCGTGCTCGCCAAGCTGACCCGCTGGGGTATCGACGCGCACACCGGCACCCTGTTCGGGTTGGCCAACCAGATAGCGCTCGTCGCCCTCGCCCTCTGCCTGATCCTGATGATCGTGTGGGGGTACCGCATGTGGTGGCAGCGCGGGCGCGGCGGTTCCTTCGGGCGTCCGCTGCCGCGCGGCGCTTGGAGTCACGTTCCGGCGTACGTCCTGGTCCCGTTGATGGCGGCCGTCGCCGTGCTCGGCTACTTCGTGCCGCTGCTCGGCATCCCGCTGGCGGCCTTCCTCGCCGTGGACATCGTGCTGGGGGAGATCGCTCACCGGCGTGGCAAACGCAACTAGGCCTGAGGAAAGCTCAGTTGTGCGTTTCCGCGCCGCTGAGGTGGTGGTCGGCGAGGTTCAGGATCTCGTCGACCACACGGCGCAGATGCCCGTCGGGCGGGCCGTAGATCATGCGTCGCCCTTCCCTGCGTACGGAGACGAGACCGGCGAGGCGGAGTTTGGCCAGGTGCTGACTGACCGCCGGTCGAGCCGCGCCGCACACGGCGGTCAGCGTCATGACGTCGGCCTCGCCCTTGCCGAGGGTGTGCAGCAGGGCGAGGCGGGTGCGGTCGGCGAGGAGGCCGAGAACCTCGGCGGCGTGGGCGAAGTGCTCGGCGCCGGGGTCTTGCGGGTGCGCTGCCTGCGTGTCTTGTGCGTCCTGTGCGTCCTGTGCGTCTTGCGCAGGTGATAGGTGCATGCGTGCGCTCATACGCACATAATGGGCGCGGGCGCCTGGTGGTGTCCACTCTCCGTCCCGAGTCGGAAGGCGGCACCGGTGACTGAACCGCACGGACACCTGAACGACCCTTCGCACGACCACGACCACGACCACGACCACGACCACGACCACGCGCTTGGGCGCGGCGGCGCCGGGGGCCTTGGCCGGTGGCGGCACAAGCTGGGGCAGCTGGGGCACGTGGTGAAGCCGCACTCGCACGAGGCCGCGGACAAGGTCGACCCCGCGCTGGAGTCGTCGGCGCGCGGCATGCGGGCGCTGTGGATCTCGCTGGCCGTCCTGGGCGTGACGGCCGGGGCGCAGGCGGTGGTCGTGCTGCTCACCGGCTCGGTCGCGCTGTTAGGCGACACGGTGCACAACGCGGCGGACGCGCTGACCGCGATCCCTCTCGGTATCGCCTTCGTCCTGGGCAGGCGGGCCGCCACCCGCCGTTTCACCTACGGCTACGGCCGCGCCGAGGACCTCGCGGGCATCGTCATCCTCCTGACGATCGCCGCGTCGGCGGCATTCGCGGCCTGGGCCGCGGTCGACCGCCTGTTCAATCCCCGTACGCTCGACCACCTTTGGGTGGTGGCCGCAGCTGCTGTCATCGGCTTCATCGGCAACGAGTGGGTCGCCCGCTACCGCATTCGCGTCGGCCGCGAGATCGGATCCGCCGCTCTGGTCGCCGACGGTCTGCACGCACGGACGGACGGATTCACCTCACTGGCCGTCCTGTTGAGCGCGGGTGGCGCCGCACTGGGCTGGCGGCTCGCCGACCCGATCGTGGGCCTGCTGATCACCGCGGCGATCCTGCTGGTCCTGCGGGACGCGGGGCGCGAGGTCTTCCGCCGGGTGATGGACGCTGTCGACCCGACCCTGGTCGACACGGCGGAGGAGGCCCTACTGACGGTCCCCGGTGTACGAGGCGTCGGCGAGCTGCGCCTTCGCTGGATCGGACACCGGTTGCGTGCGGAGGTGGCGGTGGTGGTGGACGGGGAGCTGCCGGTGCGGGAGGCGCACGAGGTCGCGGTGGCCGCGGAGCACGCCTTGCTGCATGCGATCCCCAACCTGACCGCGGCCCTGGTCCACGCGGACCCGGCGCCCACCCCTGGAACCCCGGACCCGCACAAGGCCCTTGCGCACCACGGGATGTGAGGACGAGGAAGAGGGCGAGGTCGATCGTGCGGGCTCCCCGCAGCGGCCGGGATGCGGCGCGGAGCTCGGGGGTGGGCAGGCATGGGCATGGCCTGGTGGGCCACCCCCGCCCCGCCGGAGCGCGACAAGGCATCGGGCCCGCGGGGACGAGCGGTTCCCGGGCAAGTGCGTCCACAAGCACGTCCAGGGGGAGCAGACGCCCGAGCCGGGCGAGGCCTGCACGGGCGCGGTCGGACCGGCCTGACGGAGCGCGGAACTGGAACGGGAGCGGCGGGGAGGGTGGGGAAACCGACACCCTCCCCGCCGCTCCCGGCGGGTGCCATCGAGGAGCGGTACGCCTAGTCTCTGTGGTGTGCTGAGCATCGTCGATGATCTGTCCGGGTTCGGACCGCTGCGGATGTGCGCCCACGCGCCCTCGGCCGACGCCCTCGGCGTCCCCGACACCTCCGACACCTCCGATCCCTCCGGCGCCCCGGACGACGACCCGGACGCCCTGACCGGTCTGCGCGTGCTCCTCGTCGCTGACGTCCTGTGCCGCATCGTCGAACTGCGCGGCCGGACCGTCCTCATCGGGTGGACCTGCCCGCCGGTGGCGTCGGCCGACGCCACCGGTATCCGTCCGGCCGATGCCCATGGCACCGTCGAAGAGATCACCGAAGCTTTGGGCGGCCCGCCGGCCGTTCACTTCACCAGCCGCACGTACGAAGCCGCGGGCGGCCTGTCGCTCCACGTCGGCGAAGTCACCACCGAGGGAGGCGTGGACCTGGACGGTCTCGCCCTGCGGCTGCTCCTCCTCGGCCATCCGCACCACGAACCCGTCGACGTCTCCGCGGAAGCCGTGGACGCCGCCGGAGCGAAGCTGGCCATTTGGCGCAAGGCCGTGGCGACGTGGGCCGATGAGCCGTCCAAGGCGATGCCCACCGCCTTCGTGGAAAGGGCCCGTACCGCCCTGGAGAACGGTCTCGACACTCCGGCCGTCCTGCAACTGCTCGGCGACCTGGAGTCGGCCGTGGACGTACCGGGCGGCGCCAAGTTCGAGACGTTCGCCCACCTGGACCGCGTACTCGGACTGGAGCTCGTCCGCGATGTGGGCCGCTCGCACCCCACTGAGGTGTATCGGTGAGCCGCCCCGAGCGCACTCGTGAGCTCGGCTACGGCCCGGAAGGCCCAGGCCTTGGCGCGGCGCCCTGACGCAGCATCTGCCCCAACGCGGCCACCACGGACGGCTCGACGCGGTAGTACACCCACACCCCCCGCCCCGCCCTCCACGTAGGGTTCCGCGCGTGAGACGACACATAGACTTCGAGCGCCTGCACAACTTCCGTGACCTGGGCGGCTATCGGACCTCTGACGAGCGTACGGTGCGCTGGGGCCGCCTCTACCGCTCCGACTCGCTCGCCAAGCTGAGGGGCGCCGACTGGGACCGCTTCCTGTCCCTGGGGATCCGCACGGTGATCGATCTGCGCTATCCGTGGGAGATCGAAGCCAAGGGGCGGGTGCCCGAAGCGGAAGGACTGGCATACGCCAACCTCAGTGTGGAGCACCGCCCTTACGACCAGGCCGAGATCGACCCCGGCCTCGACCCCTGGCGCTTCCTCGCCGACCGGTACGCGGAAGTCGCCCTCGACGGCGCGGCGGAGCTCCACCAGGCCCTTGAGATCATCGCTTCCGGCAGCGCCCCGCAGGTCTTCCACTGCGCATCGGGCAAGGACCGCACCGGCCTGCTCGCGGCGCTCGTCCTCTCGCTGCTCGGCGTGGACGAGGACGACATCGCCGCGGACTTCGCCCTCACCGAACTCGCCACGGACCGGCTGACAGCCGACTGGAGGACGGCCCACCCGGACCGCGCCCTGAACTGGCCCGGCTACGGGCGAGCACCCGAAGCGATAATGCGCCTGTTCCTGGCCGACCTGACCGCCACCTACGGCTCGGTACGTGACTACGCGGTCAAGCAACTGGGCGTCGACGACGCTCTGATCGACCGACTGCGCACGCAGCTGCTCGACTGACCCCGCATCGACGAGCGCGGCCCGGGCGGCCGCTCAGGCCCGCGGCGTCTTGCCCGACGAGCGGCCGCCGTCCGCGACCGGCACGTCGAGGGGCCTCGCGAGTCCCACCACTCCCTCGTCCAGGCGTTGCAGATGGCGCAGCACGCGGTAGGTGACGGTGCCCGAGCGCGGGGCGCCGGACCCCGAGGCCTCCAGCATCGAGGCGATGCTGGCGCCCGACTCGACCTCGCCCGACGCCTTGTCGTCGTCCACGTACCCGGCGATGACCTCGATGTTGTGGGCGATGCGCAGGCCGGCCCGCTCAAGACGCGGGTCGGCCGCGACGTTCTTGCTGTACGGCACGAGCTCGGCCGTCGCCGCCAAAGAACGGGCGTGGTAGGCGCAGGTCTCCAGGAGTGCCACCAGATAGCGGGCGGTCCTGCGGCGGCCGCGCAGCGGGGTGATGGGATGGGTCAACGGCTGGATGGAGGCGCGCAGATCGTCGAGGGCGGTGTCCAAGTCCCTCGCCTTGTCCAGGAGATCGGCCGCCGGGCCGCCGCTGAGCTGCTCGACCGACGCGGAGATGACATCGGCGAGCCGGGTCAGGACCGTGTTCAGGAGCTCGTCGGTGCGGTGGTCGGTGCGCACCGGAAGGACGAGGACCGCCGCGATGATGCCGCAGGCGGCCCCGAGCGCCGTCTCCTCGATGCGCAGCCAGAGCACGGCGAGGCTGTAGGTGTTCAGAAGCGTGTAGAGCAGGCCCAGCATCGCCGTGACGAAGAAGGACATGAGCGCGTACGATAGGGGAGCGGTGAAGAACATCGCGAAGATGAAGACCAGGACCAGCGCGAACGCGACCCACGTGTGGTTGCCGACCAGACCAGCGAGCGCCACCCCGGCGACCACCCCGAGCACCGTGCCCAGGAGCCGTCGATAGCCCTTGACCAGGATCTCGCCCGTGGACGCGGTGTTGAGGAAGACGACCCAGCAGGTGAGCACCGCCCAGTACCAGCGCTGCGTGGAGAGGAACTCGCCGCCGATGATGGCCAGGGTCGAGCCCACCGAGACCTGGAACGCGGCCCTGGTGGTGGGCCGCCTGAGGCCGGTGCGGTCGTCCTCCACGGGTTCGGCGGTCTCCTCGGCACCGGCGATCGCGATGTCCTCGGCGTCGAACTCCTCGCGGGAGCGGGTCGTCGCCGGCGAGTCGTCGGACTCGTCCTGAGGTCCGTCGAGGGCGATGCGCAGACCGAGGACGGCTCGGGCCGCCTCACCGATGCCGCGGAACACGTCCTGCACGGCCATCGAGGCCCGCGGCAGATTGTCCTCGTCGCGGTAGCCGAGCAGCCGGTTGCGTACGTGGGCGAGGCCCGTGCCCCGGTCGTCGGCGACCGGGCGGCCGACCAGCAGGTGCAGGGCTTTCAGGTCCCGGCGCAGGGTGACCGTCGCGTCGTCCTCGGCACGAATGCGCGTCCCGGTCGCCGGTACGGGCGCGTACGGCAGATGCAGGGTGAGGGTGTCCGCGCGCTCGGCGCTGCGCGCGTTCAGGAGGAGTACGCCGAGACGTTCGGCCGCGATCTCCGCGTCCGCCACACGGCGTTGGACCAGTGTCGCCGTAGCCGCGTCGGGGGTGCCCTCCTCGAGGCGCCCCTGGATCATCAGGGCCGTCTCGTGCAGCCGGGAGGTGCCCCGCCGCAGCTCGCCGAGGACCTTCTCCAACTGCTCGGGCGTGGCGTCGAGAAGCTCGATCTGCGTGGCCACCAGCTGCGCGAGCCGCGCTCTGAAGGCGACGCGCAACCGCCCCAGATCACGCCCCGGAGTCTCCGGCACGACGGCGAACCGTACGACAGCGCTGCACGCGAAGGCGACGGCCAGGGCCAGATAGAGGTGGGGCAGGGCGGCGGTGGTGGCGCCCACGAACAGGGAGACGAAGTAGACCTGAAAGCCGATCAGGCCGAGGGCGGTTCCCCGGTCGCCGAACCGGCGGCTGTAGACGGCGCCGAAGATCAGCGCGATGAAGAAGATGTCGCCCGCGACGACCTGGTCGTGCAGCAGCGCGCCCAGGGAGATCGCCGTGAGGGCGACGGGCAGGCCGAGCGCGAGCGTGACCGCCTGGCCGCGCACCTCCTTCTCCTTGATGGCGAAGGTGGAGACCATCGCGGTCATGGCGCCCGCGACCATGTGCGTGACGTCGGTGCCGAACAGCGCGAGGACGACGAGCGTCAGCGCGATCGCGCCGACCGTCCGCAGCCCCGCCATGAGTCGCAGGAGCCCGGGGTCCGATGCCACGAAGCGGTCCCATGTGCCGGTCCTGGTCCGCCGTCTCACTGCCCTCACACCCTCATCGCCGCTGTTCAGGCCGGATTCTGTCACGGACGGACATGACCGGGGCTCAAGGGTTCACAGCGTGATACGCCCTGCGTCAGCGCGGCGCTCCCGCGCGCAGTCCGTCCATGACCAGGTCCAGGAGCCGTCCGGAGCGCGTCTGCCAGTCCCCGTGCGGGTCGATCTGCCACAGGCCGGCGATGGCGAGCAGGAAGTCGTCGGGGGTGACGCCGGGGCGGATGGTGCCCGCTTCCTCGTTCGCCTTCAGGAGGAGCGTGACGGCCGAGGTCACGGGCCCGTGGCCCACTCCGGCCAGCGTGCCCAGCGCGCTGGTGGCCTTGCGCATCGCGTCGGCCAGGCCGGCCTTGGCCA
The DNA here is from genome assembly GCF_040730185.1 of Streptomyces sp. Je 1-332. Taxonomy (NCBI): domain Bacteria; kingdom Bacillati; phylum Actinomycetota; class Actinomycetes; order Kitasatosporales; family Streptomycetaceae; genus Streptomyces; species Streptomyces sp. Je 1-332. The sequence continues at coordinate 350,440 of NZ_CP160402.1, read as the reverse complement.
TGGCGTACTGCGCGAGGCGGTCCATCCACTCCCGCAGGGCCTGGTCGGGCGGGCGTGTCTCCAGGAGCTGGCAGGCGGTGTCGGCGACCTGCTGGACCTCGTAGCGGTAGACCTCCAGGACGAGGGCTTCGCGGCTCGGGAAGTTGCGGTAGAACGTTCCCTGCCCGACGCACGCCTTCTTGGCGATCGTGCTGAGCGGGGCGTCCGCCGAGTGCGTCAACTCGGCCAGGGCCACTTCGAGGATGCGCTCGCGATTCCGTTGCGCGTCCGAGCGCAGCTGTGGGTCCTTCTTCTGATGCACTCGTCCTCCTCCCGAGAATCACGGCCGGGCCACTCTTGCTAAGCGGACAGCTGTCCGTTAAGTTTTGAAGCTAACGGACAACTGTCCGCTTAGGGTCACCATACCGGCAGACCCCCTTTACGCACAGCGCCACCACCTCGGCGGAGCCTTGGTCGGGACCGCCCCGCGCGACGCTCCCGCTTTTACGTGACACGAGCGACCCACGCTGACCGAAGCTGAGAGAAGCGAAAGAAGGCTGATCGTGGCCCCATCGACGTCCAGCGCCATCACGCTGAACATCAACGGCGAGAAGCACTCGCTGCCCGTCGACCACCGCACCACCCTGCTCGACGCCCTGCGCGAGCGCCTCGATCTGACCGGCACCAAGAAGGGCTGTGACCAAGGACAGTGTGGCGCCTGCACGGTGCTGATCGACGGACGCCGTGCCGTCTCCTGCCTGCAACTCGCCGTCGCCTCCGAGGGGCGGGAGATCACCACCATCGAAGGTGTGGCACAGGGAGACCAACTGCACCCGGTGCAGCAGGCATTTCTCGACCTCGACGGATACCAGTGCGGCTACTGCACGCCGGGACAGGTCTGTTCGGCCATCGCGGTCATCGAGGAACACGCGGCGGGCTGGCCGAGCGCCGCGACCACCGACGTACGGCCCGAGGCGGGCGTTCCCGAGCTGAGCGCCGACGAGATCCGGGAGCGCATGAGCGGCAACCTGTGCCGCTGCGGCGCGTATGTGTCGATCGTCCAGGCGGTCGCGCAGGCCGCGGCCGCCGAGACCAAGGGTGCGGAGGCCGTGGCATGAGGGAATTCGGTTATCAGCGGGCGTCCGACGTCACCGGCGCGGTCGCGCTCCTCGGCGAGGACCCCGACGCGCGCGTCCTGGGTGGCGGCACCAACCTCGTCGACCTGATGAAGACCGGCGTGGAGCGGCCCGGACTGCTCGTCGACGTACGCGAGTTGCCCCTCGACCGGATCGAGACCACGGACGACGGCGGTCTGCGGATCGGCGCGACCGTCACTAACAGCGACCTCGCCGCCGACCCCGAAGTGCGGCGCCGCTACCCGGCGTTGGCCGAGGCCGTCCTGGCGGGAGCGTCGGGCCAGCTGCGCAACATGGCCACCGTCGGCGGAAACCTGCTCCAGCGCACCCGCTGCGGCTACTTCGCCGACGTTTCCAAACCCTGCAACAAACGCGCCCCCGGCACCGGTTGCCCCGCCATCGAAGGGGAGCACCACAACCACGCCATCCTCGGCGCCACCGAGCACTGCGTCGCAGTCCACCCCTCCGACATGGGCGTGGCGCTCGCCGCCTTCGACGCCGTCGTCTCGTACGAGACGGCACAAGGAGTCGGTGAACTGCCGCTCACCGACTTCTACTTGTCCGTGGGCAGCACCCCGCATCTGGAGACCGCGCTGCCGTCCGGCGCCCTCATCACCGGCATCACCCTGCCCCCGGCGCCGGTCGCCGCCCACTCCCGCTACCGCAAGGTGCGCGAGCGCGCGTCGTACGCCTTCGCGATCGGCTCGATCGCCGCGGCGCTCGACGTCCAGGACGGTGTCGTACGCGAAGTGCGCCTGGCCTTCGGTGCCGTGGCGTCCCGGCCGTGGCGTGCCCGGGAGGCCGAGCGTGTCCTGACCGGCGGCCCCGCGACCGCCGAGGCGTTCGCCGCCGCCGCGGACGCCGAACTGGCCGCCGCGAAGACGCTGCCCGACAACGGCTACAAGGTCACGCTGATGCGCAACCTCGTCGTCGCCCTGCTGACCGAGCTCACCGAGGAGGCCGCGCGATGACCGCGACAACCACGTCCACGGCGGCGGCGAGCGCCGTCGGCGCCACGTTCACCCGTGTGGAGGGCCGCGACAAGGTCACCGGCACGGCCCGGTACGCGGGCGACATCCCCTTCGCCGAACTCGCCCACGGCTGGCTCGTGTTGTCCACGATCGCGCGCGGCCGTGTCCTCTCGGTCGAGGCTGATCCCGTGCGCGAGATGCCCGGCGTCCTGGCCGTCCTGCACCACGGGAACGCGCCGCGTGTCGACGGCGACTACGTCAGCATGCTCGGCGTGCCCGACCCGATCGTCGAGGTCTTCCAGCACGACAAGGTGCCGTTCGTCGGCTGGCCGGTGGCGATGGTCGTCGCCGAGACCTCCGAGCAGGCACGCGAGGCCGCCGAGGCACTGGTGGTGCGGTACGAGGAAGAGCCGCACGACGTCGCGTTCTCCGCCGCGCACCCCGGCCTCTACACCCCCGAGGGCGACGGCCATCTGGTGGAGAAGGGCGACCTGGAGGCCGAACTCGCCGCGTCCGCGCATGTCGTGGACGCGGAGTACACCACGCCCGAAGAGCACCACGGGTCGATGGAACCGCACGCGGCGATGGCGCGCTGGGACAACGGCCGTCTCGAGGTCGTCGACTCCAACCAGGGCAGCACCTGGGTCGCGGACGAGCTGTCCAAGCTGTTCTCGCTCGACCCGACCTCGGTCCGGGTCCGGTCCGAACACGTCGGCGGCGCCTTCGGCTCCAAGGGCGTACGCGTCCACCAGGTCCTCGCCGTGATGGCGGCGACGCTGCTCGACCGCCCGGTCCGGGTCGTCCTCAGCCGTCGCCAGCTGTTCACGCTCACCGGCTACCGCAGCCCCACCGCCCAGCGCGTGCGGCTCGGCGCCGACGCCGACGGGCGGCTGCGCGCCGTCGACCACCAGGGCCACAGCCTCACGTCGACGGTCCATGAATTCGTCGAGGCAAGCGCCGGGTTCGGGCGTCCCCTGTACGCCGCAGACGCCCACCGCAGCGTCAACCGCGTGGTACGTCTCGACGTGCCCACTCCGACCTATGTGCGCGCGCCGGGTGAGGCGCCGGGCTCTTTCGCCCTGGAGTCCGCGCTCGACGAACTCGCCGAGCGGTGCGGTGTGGACCCGATCGCACTGCGCGCCCGCAACGAACCGGACGTCGGCCCCGTCTCCGGACTGCCGTTCGCGAGCCGCAATCTGCTCTCCGCCTTCGAGGAAGGGGCCCGCAGGTTCGGCTGGGCGGACCGTGACCCGCGCCCCGGCCTGCGGCGCGAAGGCCGCTGGCTGCTTGGCACCGGCACGGCGGCGGCCACGTTCCCGGTGATCGTCATGCCGTCCACGGCGGCCGTGACCGCGGAGGCCGACGGCACCTTCACGGTGCGGGTCACCGCGGCGGACGTCGGGACGGGTGCGCGGACCGCACTGACGCTGATCGCTGCCGAAGCCCTCGAAGTGCCCCAGGACCGCGTCCGGGTCCGCATCGGCGACAGCGACTTCGGCCCGGCGGCGATCTCCGGCGGCTCGATGGGCACCCGCTCCTGGGGCTGGGCCGTCCGGATGGCCGTGGCCGACCTGCGGGAGCAACTGGCCCTGGGCGGTGACATTCCGCCGCAGGGAATCACCGTGCGGTCCGACACCAGCTCGGCGGTCGGAGGCCTCTCGCAGAAGGAACGGCACTCCTACGGCGCGCAGTTCGCCGAGGTCGCCGTCGACGCGACCACCGGTGAGGTGCGGGTGCGGCGCATGCTCGGCATCTTCGCGGCCGGCCGCATCATCAACCCGCTGACCGCGCGCAGCCAGTTCGTCGGCGGCATGACCTGGGGCCTGTCCATGGCCCTGCACGAGGAGGCCCACCGGGACCAGGCGACGGGCGGCCACGTCGGCGCCGACTTCGCGGGCTACCACTTCGCCGCCAACGCCGACGTACCGGTCATCGAGGCGGACTGGGTCGAGGACACGGACGCGGACGACCCGGTCGGCATCAAGGGCATCGGCGAGATCGGCATCGTGGGGGCCGCCGCGGCCGTCGCCAACGCCGTCTGGCACGCGACCGGCGTACGCCACCGCCAGCTGCCCATCCGCCCCGACCGTGTCCTGGACGCGGGAGGAGCCCCGGGTGCTTGACATCGCCGAAGCACTGGACCGATGGGTCGAGGAGGGCCGCGACTTCGCCGTCGCCACCGTCGTGACGGTGGGCGGCAGCGCGCCGCGCCCGCCCGGAGCGGCCCTCGCCGTCGACAGCGGGGGCACGGTCATCGGTTCGGTCTCCGGTGGCTGTGTGGAGGGCGCGGTGTACGAGCTGTGCGTCCAGGCCCTCCAGGACGGCAGAGCCGTGCGCGAGCGGTTCGGCTACAGCGACGAGGACGCCTTCGCCGTCGGCCTGACCTGCGGGGGAGTCATCGAGGTCCTGGTGACTCCGGTCAGCGCCGACGCGCCGGGCAGGCACGTCTTCGCGGCGGCCCTCTCGGCCGCCGCCCGCGGCCGGTCCGCGGCGATCGCCCGCGTGGCCCGGGGCCCGGCCGAACTCCTCGGCAGGGTCGTGCTCGTCCACCCCGACGGCTCGCACGAAGGAGGCATCGAGGGGCACCCTGACCTCGACCGTACGGTGGTGGGGGAGACCCACGCGATGCTGGACGCGGGCCGCACCGGAGAGTTCGACGTCTCCGAGAGCGGCTCGCGCTGCGGGGAGCCCTTGACCCTGTTCGTCGAGTCGAGCGTGCCCCCGCCCCGCATGATCGTCTTCGGTGCGATCGACTTCGCCGCGGCCCTGGTGCGCACGGGCAAGTTCCTCGGCTACCACGTGACCGTGTGCGACGCCCGTCCGGTCTTCGCCACGCGGCTCCGCTTCCCCGAGGCCGACGACATCGTGGTCGACTGGCCGCACCGCTACCTCCGGGACACCGCGACCGACAGCCGCACGGTCCTGGCCGTCCTCACCCACGACGCCAAGTTCGACATCCCCCTCCTTGAGGTCGCCCTGCGGCTGCCGGTCGCGTTCGTCGGCGCGATGGGTTCACGCCGCACCCACGAGGACCGCAACCGCCGCCTGCGCGAAGTCGGCGTCACCGAAGAGGAGTTGGCCCGCCTGCACTCCCCGATCGGGCTCGACCTCGGGGCCCGCACACCGGAGGAGACCGCCCTGTCCATCGCGGCGGAGATCGTCGCGGCGCGAAGGGGCGGCACGGGCGCTCCGCTGACCGGCTCCGGCACGCCGATCCACCACGAAGCGGGCGGTGCGGGGGCGAGCGGCTCCCACGCGGCGGCGTGATCCGACGCGGCGGCATCCCTCAGGGAGTCGGGATGCCGCCCGGCCGGGCGGGGCGCCCGAAGCGCACCGGAACACCCGGCGAATACAGCACACTCACCGGGTCCCCGGCCGGCCGCGGCAGCCCCGCGGCCGCGATCAGATCCTCGTCGCACTCGATGAGATCGGCCCGGTGCAGCGGCCAGCGCGGATGCGCGTTCGGCAGGAACATCTGCCGCCCGAAGAACGTGTTGTGCATGCCCCACCGAGCGGTGAGGAAGTGCTCGAAATCAGTGGGCTCCTCGACCGGCTCGCCCACCCGGACGGCGATACGGCTGTGCGCGCCCCGCGGCCCCGGCCAGCGCCTGACGCTCGCGTACGTCACGGTGTCGCCGCTGCGCCGGATGCTCATCCGCGACCACTGGTACGGCAGCCGGAAGGCGCCGCGCGCCACCGCCACGGGAATCAGCCGCGAGGCGTCGAGGGAGCGGAAGACGACGCCGCGGCGGCCATGGGCGTCCACCGAGTAGAGGCGGACGTTGGTCTCGGGAAACGTACCCAGATAGGGGATGCCGGGGAGCCTGAACCAGCGACCCGGTGCATGCGGAACGCGACCAGACCCACGTAGGTCGCCCCGTCGTGGAGATCGGGGACGGTACCGGCAGGGAGGAGTGGCGCGACATCCGCGGGGTCCACGGCCCAGTGCACGAAGGCGAGGTCCAGCCACGACTGCGTGAGCAGCGGGTTCTCGGCGGAGGCGGGCGGGTCGGCGGTAATCGGTTCCGGCACTGCGGGGGTGAGGACCACACGATCAGCTTCGCAGGGCCCCCGGCCGCGCTTGCCACGGGGGCGGGTGTGTGGGGCGGGCGCACACGACCGAGCCCCCGGCTGTCGAGTCAGTCCGGGGGCTCGGTCGTGCGTGATACTGGGGCGGTCAGGAACGCGACCGGCGCTCCTGCTCCGCGGCGTTCTTCTCCTTGATGCGTACCGTCTCCTTGCGGACCTCGGCCTGGGTGGCGCGCTCCTTCTGCAGCCACTCCGGGTTGTCGGTCTTGATCGCCTCGATCTGCTCCGTGGTGAGGGCCTCGGTGACCCCGCCGCGCGCGAGGCCGGCGATGGACACGCCGAGCTTCGACGCGACGACCGGCCGGGGGTGCGGGCCGGTGCGCCGCAGCTCCTGGAGCCACTCGGGCGGCTCGGTCTGCAGGGCGTTCAGCTCGGTGCGCGAGACGACACCCTCCTGGAACTCGGCGGGGGTGGCCTCGAGGTACACACCCAGCTTCTTCGCCGCGGTCGCGGGCTTCATGGTCTGGGCGGTCTGGTGCGACGTCATGGTCCCCAGGGTATCGAGCGTGTGAGCTACCGCCGACCACGACCGGTAACCTGGCGGAGTGACGGACTCGCAGGTAACCCCTTCTTTCAGGCTCGCGTACGTACCGGGGGTGACACCCACCAAGTGGGTGCGGATCTGGAACGAGCGGCTCCCTGACGTGCCCCTGACTCTCGTGGGGGTGGCCCCCGGCGACGCCTTCGAGCTCCTGCGCAGCGGCGGCGCCGACGCCGGCTTCGTACGGCTGCCGGTCGACCGTACGGACCTCAGCGCGATCCCCCTCTACACCGAGACGACCGTCGTGGTGATCCCCAAGGACCACGTCATCGCGGCGGTCGACGAAGTGACCGCGGAGGACCTGGCCGACGAGATCGTCCTGCACCCCCTCGACGACACCCTCCCGTGGGAGAAGCTGCCGGGAAACCCGGCGAACGAGCGCCCCGCGACGACGGCCGACGCCATCGAACTGGTGGCCGCGGGCATCGGTGTCCTCGCCGTCCCCCAGTCGCTCGCCCGCCTGCACCACCGCAAGGACCTCACCTACCGGCCGCTCACCGAAGCCCCCGAATCGCGGGTCGCGCTGTCCTGGCCCGAGGACGCGACCACGGACCTGGTGGAGGACTTCATCGGGATCGTGCGAGGACGCACCGTCAACAGCTCCCGCGGCCGCTCCCAGACCCCGGCCGCCGGTGCGGCGCCGGACCAGTCGAAGCGCAAGACCCCCGACAAGAACGCCGCCCGACGCAAGCCGACGGCGGGCAAGTCGGGCAAGAACGCCCGCAGCGGTGCGGGCGGCGCAGCAAAGGGCGGCGCTTCGAAGGGCGGCGGCGCGTCCAAGGGCGGTGCGGCGAAGAGCGCCGGTAAGCGCGGCAAGCCCCGCCGCCGGCCGTAGCCAGGACTTCGGCGCCCAAGCCGCTACAGCGGCCTCAAGAGGCGTTCTGCTGGGCCCACCAGGCGGCCACCCCGCCGAGGAGGAGCAGCAGGCAGATCGCCGCGTTGGTCCGCTTGTAGGCCACGAGGACCGCGGCGAACTCACGGATCGTCGCGGTGGGCCAGAAGTACGCGGCGGTCGGCGAGCCCACCACCTGGCCCTTGATCCCGGTCCGCCGAGCGGTGAGCGCGGCACGGAAGGCGTGGTAGTTGTTCGTGACGATGACGCACCGGTAGTCCGGCTTCGACTTCTCCATGATCGCCTTGCTGAACCGGAGATTCTCGTCGGTCGTCGTCGAGCGGTCCTCCCGCTCGATCAGGCCCGCGGGAAATCCATGGGCGATCAGATCGTCGGCCATAGCGTGGGACTCCGGCACGTCCTCGTCCGGCCCCTGGCCGCCCGAGGTGATGACCACCGGCGCATCGCCCCGCTCGGCGAGGCGCGCGTGCACCGACTGCGCCCGCCTGAGGCGACTGGCCAGCAGAGGCGGCACGGTGGACCCGCCGACGAGCCCCGAGCCGAGGACGACCACGAAGTCGGCCTTGCGGTGTACGCGCAGCCGCCCGTAGAGGAACGCGTAACAGACGAAACACAGGAACAGGAACGCGAGATAGGCGGCGAGCCCGCCGGCCGCCGTGCCCACCCCGACCCACACCGGCGTCCGTACGACCACCGCCATGACCACCAGCGCCACGACCGCCACAATGGCCAACGCCGCTACCAGTGAAAGCAAGTTGGTCGGGCTTCTGCCTTCCTTGCGCACCATCTGCAGGCCGTTGGAGAACAGGAAGCCTGTCAGTACGAGGATGCTCAGAGCGCCGAGCACCAGCAGCGCCCACGCCACGGCCTGACCCGATGCCGAGCCGGACCTGACCAGTTGGAACAGCCAGGCCGCGAGAGCGCAGAGCGCGGCCAGCCCCAGGATCACGGCATTGCTGAACTTCCTGCGCTCGCGCGCCACGCGCACGCAGAAGACGAGGAAGAGGAGTACCGCCGGGGCGTAGACCAACATCCGCACAGCGTAGGCGCCGCCGCCCTCCGCTTCGCACCGGATCCGAAGACGTCCGCTGCGGTGATCTCCGGGGCCAGGCCGTGCCCTTCTGCGCGACAGGGAGTTGACCCCGGTATGAAGAAGCGAAGCGTACTGGCCGTTGCCTCTCTTGCCGCCGGGGCTGTCATCGCCGCCATCAGCCCGCCCCAGGGAGCGGACACCGCGGACGCGAGGGAGCCCGCCCACGCCGTGGGCGCGCTGGACGAGATCGGCGACACCGCTCCGTCGGTCGAGGGCGCGCCGCAGACACCCGGCGCCGGTCTCGGCGTGGTCGCCCCCGACATCTCCAGCACCCAGCACCTCTGAGGACGACTTCTGAGGCACGACCTCTGAGATACGACCTCTGAGATACGACCTCTGAGGCACAACCTGAAAGCGGGGCCGGGACGTACGCGTCCCGGCCCCGCCGCGTGTCCACCTGTCCCAGCGAGGCGTGCGGCGCTCCCCAGCATCCAAGAATGCGCTGCCTCTTGACACGTTCGCGTCACGATGGGAACACTCCGGGAGAGCGCTCTCCCGGAGTAGATACGGTCGGGTGCTCGCCCCGGCCTCCGGGAGTGCACGGCCACGGCTCCCGGACAGGCCGGCCCCCCATCCCTCTCCACGTGGCAGGAGGTCTCCATGGCACGGAGATCGAGAACGATTTCGGGAGCGCTGATCGCGGGCGCCCTGTTACTGAGCTCCCTAGGCATCGGTGGCATAGCGGTGAGCGCCGATCACGCGTCCGAGCCCCGGACGTCGAAGGCCGCGACATCGCACTCGGGCCACACCATGGCCGCATCCACCCGCGCGGCGGCGGAGGACGCCGACGCGGACGGGTACATCCCCGCGAAGTCACCCGTCACCGGCGTCGAACCGTCGGCCGACCAGCCGCCGCACCGCTACTTCCACGAGTTCCAGGCACACTGCTCGGTGTCGCACACCGCCCCCGACGACCCGATCGTCTACCCCGGGCAGCCCGGCAAGTCGCACGACCACACGTTCATGGGCAACACGACGACGAACGCGAGCAGCACCACGGGGTCCCTGGACTCCGGGTCCACCAAGTGCCTTGCCCCCGGCGACAGGTCGGCGTACTGGATGCCCACGCTGTACAACGGCGACCAGGAGATACGGCCCGTAGGGGATCAGACGATCTACTACAAGGCCGGGGTCACCGACTACACGAGTGTGCGGCCGTTCCCCAAGGGCCTCAGGTTCGTCGTCGGCAGTCCGATGCAGAGCGCGCAGGAGTTCCGCGACCACCCCGGCTTCGTCGAAGGGTGGGAGTGCGGGGAGAGCTACTTCAACGTCGACTTCCCCAAGGTCTGCCCCACGAGCCGTGACACGCAGCTCAACATCCGTTTCCAGGCGCCCAGTTGCTGGGACGGCAAGACGCTGGACTCCCCGGACCACCAGAGCCATATGTCCTACCCGGTGGTCAAGGACGGCACCAACGACAACGTGTGCCCGACCAGTCACCCCGTCGCTCTGCCGATGGTCGAGTTCAAGATGGCGTTCCCCGTCAACGGGGACATGTCCAAGGTCCGGCTGGCGAGCGGGACCGGCCACTCCTTCCACTACGACTTCTTCAACGCGTGGGACGACGCGACGCTGAAGGCGCTGGTGGATCACTGCATCGTCGGCGGCCTGCAGTGCGACCCGCGCGGCTATGACCAGACGCACCCCGAAGCGGGCGCGGCGCTCGACGAGAACTACGAACTGCCGTGAGCCCGGCCTGCGAAGGGCGGGGCACCCTTCCGCCCTTCGCAGGCAATCCCCTTCCCCGCACTTCCCCCCCTCGCCCAGGAGACCCCCATGCGCAGACCGCGCACAGCCCCCTCCCTCCGCAGCATCATTGCTCCAGCGACCGCGGGCCTGCTCGTGACCGCCGCCCTGGTGCTTCCCGCCCCACAGGCGCACGCGGCAGGCAGCGTCGTGAAGGTGACCGGTTCGCAGGGCAACTGGCAGCTCACCGTCGACGGCTCGCCCTACCAGGTCAAGGGCCTGACCTGGGGCCCTTCCGTCGCGGACGCCGACAAGTACCTGCCCGACCTGCGGTCCATGGGCGTCAACACCATCCGGACCTGGGGCACCGACGCCTCCAGCAAGCCCCTGTTCGACTCCGCGGCCGCCCACGGCATCAAGGTCGTCGCGGGCTTCTGGCTCCAGCCCGGCGGCGGCCCGGGGAGCGGTGGCTGTGTCAACTACCTGACGGACACGGCGTACAAGGACAAGATGCTCGAGGAGTTCCCCAAGTGGGTGGACACCTACAAGGACAACCCCGGCGTCCTGATGTGGAACGTGGGCAACGAGTCGGTGCTCGGCCTGCAGAACTGCTACGCCGGGGACGAGTTGGAGAAGCAGCGCAACGCGTACACCACCTTCGTCAACGACGTCGCCAAGAAGATCCACGCGGTGGACCCCAACCACCCCGTCACCTCCACCGACGCCTGGACCGGGGCCTGGCCGTACTACAAGAAGAACGCGCCTGACCTCGACCTGTACGCCGTCAACGCCTACGACGCCACGTGCGACGTCAAGTCCGACTGGGAGCAGGGCGGTTACGACAAGCCCTACATCGTCACCGAGACCGGGCCCGCCGGTGAGTGGGAGGTCCCCGACGACGCGAACGGGGTGCCCGAGGAGCCCACCGACCAGGCCAAGGCCGCCGGTTACACGAAGGCCTGGGACTGCGTCACCGGTCACCGAGGTGTCGCGCTCGGCGCCACGATGTTCCACTACGGCACCGAGTACGACTTCGGTGGTGTGTGGTTCAACCTGCTTCCCGCCGGTCAGAAGAGGCTCTCGTACTACGCGGTGAAGAAGGCCTACCAGGGCAGCACCGCCGGCGACAACACTCCGCCGGTCATCTCCGAACTGGCCGTCGACGGCGACGCGGGCAAGGTCCCCGCGGGCAGCCCGCTCACACTCACGACCAAGGTCAGCGACCCCGACGGCGACGCGCTGTCCTACGAGGTGCTCGCCAACAGCATGTACATAGACAAGAACAAGGACCTCACCCCGCTGACCGTCACGGACCAGGGATCGGGTCGGCTGAAGGTCACGGCCCCGGACAAGCCCGGTGTCTGGAAGATCTACGTGAAGGTCAGTGACGGCAAGGGCAACGTCGGCATCGAGACGCGGTCCGTGCGTGTGGTGGTGCCCCCGGTCGACGGCACGAACGTCGCCCAGGGCAAGCCCGCGACCGCCTCGTCCTTCCAGCCCGGCAGCGGCGACTGCCCGTGCACCGCGGCCAACGCGGTGGACGGCAAGCAGAACACCCGGTGGGCCAGTGACTGGAGCGACCCGCAGTGGCTCCAGGTGGACCTGGGCTCCACCACCTCTTTCAAGCACGTGCAGCTCAACTGGGAGACGTCGTACGCGAAGACGTACACGATCCAGACCTCCGACGACGGACAGAACTGGAGGACCGTGCACGAGGTGCGGGGCGGCAACGGCGGTGTCGACGACTTCGATGTGAACGGTTCGGGCCGCTATGTGCGGGTCAACGGAACCGAGCGAGGCACCGGATACGGCTACTCCCTCTACGAGTTCGGCGTCTACAACTGATCCACCGGCGCGGGTCCGGGATCATTCGGGAGGAGTAGAGGATGACGCGCGACGAACTGCTCTGTCTTGTGGACACGCTGGAACTGGAGCGGAAGGTGGAGCTCCTGACCGGAGCCACCGTGTGGCGCACCCGGTCCGAACCAGCCCTCGGGCTGAGGGAGATGGTCTTCTCCGACGGCCCCGCCGGTGTGCGGGGGGAGGAGTGGGACGAGCGCCGCCCCTCGCTGCTCCTGCCCTCCGCCTCCGCGCTTGGCTCCCTGTGGGACGAGCAACTGGCGGGGGAGCTGGGCGAACTGCTGGCCTTCGAGGCGCTGCGCAAGGGCGTGCACGCGGTCCTCGCGCCCACCTTGAACCTCCACCGCACCCCGCTGGGAGGGCGCCACTTCGAGTGCCTGACCGAAGACCCCGAACTGGCCGCGCGCACCGGAGCCGCCCTGATCCGCGGCATCCAGGCGCACGGGGTCGCGGCGACCGCCAAGCACTACGTGGCGAACGACTCGGAGACCGAACGGCTCACCCTGGATGTACGGGTGGACGAGCGGACGTTGCGCGAGGTGTATCTGGCCCCGTTCGAAGCCGCCGTCGGCGCGGGTGTATGGCTCGTCATGAGCGCGTACAACCGCGTCAACGGCACGACGATGACGGCCAACGACCTGTTGGCCCAACCGCTGAAAGGAGAGTGGGGATTCGACGGGGCCGTCGTCTCCGACTGGGGAGCCGTGCGCCTGACGGCCGAGAGCGCGGCGGCGGCCCAGGACCTCGCGATGCCGGGCCCGGAGGGCCCGTGGGGCGCGGCTCTGGTGGCGGCGGTCCGGTCCGGCCACGTCACGGAGGAGGCCATCGACGACAAGGTGGTGCGCCTGCTCACCCTGGCCGACCGTGTTGGTGCCCTGGGCTCCGGCCGAAGGCGCCCCCCGCGCGCGTGGCCCAGCGGCACCGCACGCCGACTGCTGCAACGGGCGGTGGCCGCCGGCACCGTACTCCTGCGCAACGAGAACGTCCTGCCCCTGGACGCCTCCGCGCTCGGCAGCGTCGCGGTCATCGGACGGCACGCGACGGCGCCGCGGCTCCAGGGAGAAGGCAGTGCCGGAGTCTTCCCGGCGGACGTCGTGACACCGCTGGAGGGGATCCGGGCCCGGCTGCGAGGACGGGCCCAGGTGCTGCACGTTCCCGGGCCCGGTCTGGGCGGGCGGCCGAGGCCACTCGACCCCGCACGCTGCGCGAACCCCCGCACGGGGGAGCCTGGCGTGCTGCTGCGGGTGCTGACGGCGGACGGACGTGAACTGTCCGCCGAACACCGCCTTACGGGAAGACAATTGGAGCCCCCTCTCGCACCAGAGGCCCACACCATCGAGATCAGCGCGCTGGTTCGCACGGCAGACGAGGGGAAGTGGACGTTCGCAGTGGGCGGCTACGGCCGGATGATTCTCACGGTGGACGAACAGACCTTGGTGGAAGGGGAGTTCGCGCGCGACACCGAGGACCCCGCGGTCATTCATCTCGACCCACCACGACAGCACGCCTCGGTATGGCTGCCCGCCGACCACGCCGCACACGTCGTGGCCCGCCGTGAACTGGCGCCCGACACCGGACGCGCCGTCGTCGTGACGGCCGCCGCGCCCGAACCGGACCCCGACCGGGCCCTGTTCGAAGCGGCCCGGGCCGCGCGGGACGCGGACGTGGCCGTGGTCGTCGTCGGCACCACCGAGGGCAGCGAATCCGAGGGACACGACCGCACCTCGCTCACCCTTCCCGGCCGCCAGGACGAACTGGTCGCGGCGGTCGCCGCCGCGAATCCGCGCACCGTGGTCGTCGTCAACTCGGGCGGACCCGTCGAGCTGCCCTGGCGCGAACAGGCCGGCGCCGTGCTCCTGTCGTGGTTCCCCGGTCAGGAGGCGGGGAGCGGACTCGCCGATGTCCTCTTCGGGCAGGCGGAGCCGGGTGGCCGCCTGCCCACCACGTGGGGAGCCGCGCTCACGGACGCACCGGTCAGTGAGACCCGCCCGCGGAACGGCGCGCTCGCCTACGCCGAAGGGCTCCACATCGGCTACCGGGCCTGGCTGCGGGCCGGCCGCGAACCCGCCTACTGGTTCGGGCACGGCCTGGGCTACACGACGTGGGGTTACGACCGCCTCCGGGTCGCGAGCACGGTCGACGAGGGGCAGGCCCTGCTCGTGGAGGTGCGGTTGCGCAACACGGGCCCGCGCCCAGGCCGTGAGGTGGTGCAGGTCTACCTCGCGCGGCCCGACTCCGCCGTGGAGCGGCCGGTCCGGTGGCTCGCGGGCTTCACCGCGGTCCGGGCGGAGCCGGGCGAGACGGTGACCGCGTCGGTGGAGGTACCGGCCAGGGCGCTGCGCCACTGGGATGCGGAAGAGCACCGATGGCGCACCGAAGCGGGTGCCTGGCAGATCCTCGCCGGGCGCAGTGCCGGAGATCTGCCCCTGACGGCGACGACCACGGTACGCGGGTCGAACAACCGCTCCTGACCGCCGGGCGGCACGGGAGAGCGCTCTATGACGCCTGGTCGCGGGGCGTTAGGGTTCCCGGATGGACAGACAGATGCCGACGCTCGAGGACGTGGCGCGCGAAGCGGGGGTCTCCCGTGCCACCGTCTCCCGGGTGGTCAACGGCGTGCGCAACGTCGCCCCCGCCATCCAGGACGTGGTGCGAGCGGCCATCGAGCGTACGGGCTACGCGCCCAACCGCGCGGCGCGCTCCTTGGTGACCCAGCGCGCGGGCACCGTTGCCCTGGTCGTGTCGGGCGCCGGGGACCAGACCGACACGGCACAGAACGCGTTCGCCGCGCGGGTGTTCGCGGACCCCTTCTTCGGTCGCGCCGTCAGCGGAGTGGTGGGGTTCCTGCGCCCGCGTGCCATGCATCCGGTGCTGATGTTCGCGGAGACGGAGGAATCCCGGCAGCAGGTCCTGACCTACCTGCGCCAGGGCAACGCGGACGGGGCCCTGGTCGTCTCGACCCACGCCCAGGACCCGCTGCCGGAGCTGCTCGCCGAAGCCGGGGCGCCCGCCGTGTTCTTCGCACGCCCCTCCCTTCGCGCCCGCGTCACGTACGTGGACTTCGCGCACCGGGACGGAGCGAGGCTGGCCGCCGAGCATCTCCTGTCCCGTGGCTGCCGACGGGTGGCGACCATCTCCGGACCGCTGGACATCCCGGCGGGGCGCGAACGGCTCGCCGGGTTCCAGGACGGCATGGAGCGGGGCGGACAGCCCTACATTCCCGTGGCCGAGGGCGGGTTCACCCTCGAGAGCGGAGCGAGGGCGATGCGCGGGCTGCTGGCCGAGCACCCGGACATCGACGGGGTCTTCGCGGCCAACGACCTGATGGCACAAGGCGCGTGCCAGGTCCTGAGGGAAGCGGGCAAGCAGGCTCCGCGGGACGTGGCGGTGGTCGGCTTCGACGACTCGAGCGTGGCGGTCACCTGCGTGCCCCCGCTGACGACGGTGCGGCAGCCCGTCGAGGAGATGGGCGCGGAGATGGCCCGGCTGTTGCAGGAACAGATCGAGGGCGTACGGACCGACCCCACCTCGGTGATCTTCGAGCCGGAACTCGTGGTGCGGGAGTCGGCCTAGCGCGCGACGGCGACAGACAGCGCCGACCACGTTGTCGCAGGCAGAGGGGGTGTTCGGGGCCACCGGATGCGGATCACGCCCCGCGGTGTGAGCCTGGTGGGTGTGGGGGCGACACAGAGAGGCGGCTGCCCATGTCAGTCATGGACAAGCTCAAGCAGATGCTCAAGGGGCACGAGGACAAGGCCGGACAGGGCATCGACAAGGCGGGTGACTTCGTCGACGACAAGACCCAGGGCAAGTACTCGAGCCAGGTCGACACCGGCCAGGACAAGCTCAGGGACCAGTTCGGCAGGGACCAGGACCGTCCCCCGCAGCAGTAACCGGCCGACGTTTGTCAGTGCCCGCCGCTAGCCTGGACTCTTCTATCCGCGCTGTGTGGCTGCGGCGCTGCCGCCCCGCCCCCGTGATGCAGGGGCGGGGCACTCGGCTGTCGGGAGTGAGCACCTGTCAGGACTGAGCACCTGTCAGGACTGAGCACCTGTCAGGACTGAGCACGCGGACCTGACGAGCGGGCGGAGCGCCGATCGGCGGCGGAACCACCATCGAAACTCCAGGCTCCGACATCGCCGTAGTGAATGGGCCCCGGGCCGCGGCCGACGTTGCTGGCGACCAGGTGCAGACGCTCGGCCTGCCAGGGCCGACCGGTGAATCCGGCCAGTCCGGCAGCGGCTTCCACCGCGCACGACGGGGTGTCCCTGCGGGCGCGGGCCAGCGTCAGATGCGGGCGAAACGGCCGGCCGGCATGAGGGACTCCGCACGCGTCGGTCACGGCACGCACCTCGGTGGCGAGCAGATGCAGCTCTTCGAGGTCGCCGTCGATCCCGCTCCACAGCACACGCTCGTCGAAATGCCCGCCACCGCTCAGTGTCAGGGTCAAGGGCTCGCGGTCGGCCGCGAGGCGCGCGAGCGGTGTACGCAGCACCGGAATCACCGAGACCGGGACCTCGCCGAGGAACGCCAGAGTGATGTGCCAGTCCTCGACGCGGTTCCACCGCATCCGTGGATGTGCCTGGTAGGCAGGGTCGAGCGCTCGCTCCAGTTCCTGCTTCGCTTCGTCGGGCGGGGCCAGAGCGATGAAGACGCGAACGGTCGCGGGCCGGTTCTGTTCGTTCACAGAAGACTTCGTACCGCATCCCCGTCGCTCGACAGCCGGCGGCCCCTCATCTCAGGGCGGTGTCGGCGGCGTCGAGGATGCTCCCGAAGCTACGGGTGATCATCGGTCGTACGAGGTGCCGTGTGAGGAAGCCGCCGACGAGCGGGGCCCGCATTTCGGCGCGCGTGGTCCAGTTGACCAGAGTGCCGCCCTCGGTCTCGGTGAACGTCATGCGCCCGAGTTCGTGCCGGGACGGCGGGACGCTGCGGTCGACGACGTACTCCGTGGCATAGGGCGGGTCGTAGTGGGTGATGCGTTCGCGCAGCCATCCGATCAGCCAGAGGTGACTGCGGACAGCGCCGACCCCGTAGGGCGCGGTCTCACCGTGGCGGGTGAGGCGGCAGCGCAGGACAAGGGGCGAGCGCGTGTAGTTGGTCGTCGTGGTGAGCCAGGCGAATACGTCGTCGATCGGGGCGTGGATGGTGCGCTCGACGGTCATGGTTTCCACGGCTGGTGTTCTCCTCGGTCGAGTGGGCGCACCGTCCGGGCGCGGTGCAGCTTGTCGGGGTTGCGCATGGCGTAGAGGCCGGTGATCCGTCCGTCGTGGATCTCGAACGCGAGCAGCCAGCCCAGTTCGCCGTCGGTGACGCAGAGCGCCGCGGGCATGCTGTTGTAAACGGCGTGCTCGATGCGGGTCGCCGGGGTGATGCTGGTGCGCGCCACGCCGAGGGTGAAGCGGACGACTTCGTCGCGGCCGGTGACGGGGCGACGGGCGGCGGACGCCTTCCCGCCTCCGTCGGAGATCTCCACGACATCGGGCGCCAGCAGGTCCATCAGACCCTGGATCTCACCGGTGGTCGCGGCGAGCAGGAACCGCCGGACGACGGCTCGCGTGGCATCGGAGTCGGGCTCGAAGCGGCGGCGGCGTGCGTGGACGTGCTTGCGCGCGCGGTGGGCGATCTGCCGGACGGTGACCTCGGTCCTGCCGACCGAGGCCGCGATCTCGCCGTGGGTGTAGCCGAACACGTCGTGCAGCACGAACACCGCGCGCTCGGTCGGGTTGAGCGTCTCCAGGACGAGCATCATGGCCATCGACACGGACTCGGCCAGGACCGCGTCGTCGTTCACCTCGGGCGCGGTGCGGATCGGTTCGGGCAGCCACGGGCCGACGTAGTCCTCGCGCCGTGCCTTGACCGCGCGGAGGTGATTGAGAGCCTGCCGGGTCACGACGCGGACCAGGTAGGCGCGCGGATGTTCGACTGACGTCCGGTCGACTCGGCTCCATCGCAGGTAACTCTCCTGCAGCACGTCCTCGGCGTCGGCGGCGCTGCCCAGCATCTCGTAGGCGATGGTGAACAGCAGCGGACGGTGCTCGGTGAAGACGTCTTCAGCGTTGAGTGGCGCGACCACACCCGGCTCCTCTCTTCGGACGCCCATCGAGACACCTCGATCCGACGAACCGTGACAGTCTGCTGCCGTGATCCACGCCACATCGCGGGATGGGAATGGTCAATTCCCACGGGAGAACGGTCCTGGTCCTGCGGCTATCTCGGCGAGACGACCGCGGCCTTGGGAGCAGGGGGGAGTGCGGTGGGCTCGGGTGGGGCTGTGAGGAGGTAGGCGCGGCGCCATCGGAGGAACGGTCGTTCGATGCCGTTGAACGTGACCACGGCCGCCGCCAAGGTGAGGGGCAGAACTGCCGCCGCCGCGGTGAGGAAGGCATCCACCACCGGCCGTCCGGTCAGCTCGAACCACCAGCGGCGGGAGATGATCGCGGTGACGACCATGTAGTGGAGCAGATAGACGGAGAAGCTCATCTCGCCGACCTTGGCGATGCCTCTCGACACGATCCCCGTCGAGGAGACCGTGGCCACATAGGCCAGCACCACCAGGGCCCACAGAGCCCCCTCGACGTCGACCCAGAGCAGGCGTGTGGCGTGCCGTTCGTGGAAGGCATGGGATTGGTTGAACGCCCAGATGGCGCCCACGGCCAGGGCTGTCGCGACGCCGACCTTCAGCAATCCCCGGAACCGTTCCCGGTGGTGCACGAAGAACCAGGCGGCCACCATGCCCAGCAGGAACTGGTCGATCCTGCCCGCGAGGCTGTAGTAGAGCATCGAGTTCACGCTGATGCTGCCGGCGGCCGAGGCCCACACCAGGGCCCGGAGCACGGCAACGGCGGCCAGGAGCTTGCACAGAGCCACCGGGCCGCGCTTGGTGAGAAGCCTGCTGAACAGCGGGAACAGCAGATAGAACTGCAACTCGACCGCGATGGCCCACCACATGCTCGACACGGCCCCCAGGTTCAGGGACCCGGGCAGATTTCCCAGACCGATCAGGGACTGGAGAACCGGCAGCAGGCCCGCGCCCTGCTTGTGTGCGCCGATGCCCAGGATGATCAAGGCGATGTAGAGCGGGAAGATCCGCAGCACGCGGTTGCCCAGGAACCGGCCGTAGTGGACGTCTTTGCCCAGCGTGCCGATGGTGAAGATGAATCCGGAGAGAACCATGAAGAGAGCCACCCCGGAATGGCCTTCAATGACCAGGGTGGCCAGGGGGTTCTCCGAATACAGCCAGCCGTGCGAGTCGCTGTTCGGGATCTCCCTGAGAAACGGGGAGATCATGTGCGTACCGTGGCAGAGGAGCACCAGCACGGCAGCGTAGGCACGCAAGTGGTCCACGGACACGAGGTACTGCCGGTTGCTGCTGCGCATGAAGGGACGACAGCACTGCGTGAGCGGCCGATGTGGTTCATGCGGACGAGCCCCTCCATATTGCCGGATAATTTCACTCATCCGAGGGGGCCCTACGGCTCGCAACCTTCGGTCGGTCCTGTCGTTGGCATGACGAGTGGCCCCATTTCCGCAATTGTCTGTTGTGCTGGGGCCTTGGCGACTCCTACGGAGTGCGGCTACGGGAGCTACGGCACCTTGCACATCTCATTTCTCATCCACAATTCCTACGGTTTCGGTGGCACGATCCGCACCACCATCAATCTCGCCAACGCGCTTGTCGAGCAGCATGATGTGGAGATCGTCTCGGTCTATCGGCACAGGGATTCGCCCGTTTTCCCGCTGCATCCTCAGATCCGCATTCGGCACCTCGTCGATCTGAGGCAGGGGACCCCGGGATACGAGGGGGACCTGCCCGAGGCTCGCAAGCCCGCTGCTGTCTTCCCCCGGAGCGAGACGCAGTACCCGCACTACAGCGCGCTGACCGACCAGCGGATCGCTCATCACCTGAGCACGCTGACGAGCGACGTCGTCGTGGGCACCCGACCGGGGCTGAACACCCATATCTGTCTGCAGGCCAGGCGCGGGCCGCTGCGCGTGGGTCAAGAGCACCTGACATTCCACAACCACCCGCGACCGCTGCGGCGGGCATTGCGTCGGCTCTACCCACGCCTTGACATGCTGACGACCACGACCGCAGCCGACGCGGATGTCTATCGCCGGCGGATGACACTTCCGGGCGTGCGAATCGAAGCATTCCCCAACCCTGTTCCGGCGCCACTGAGCGCCCCGCCGGATATCCGGGACAAAGCAGTCGTCGCTGCCGGGAGACTCGTACCCACCAAACGCTACGACCTCCTCATCCGAGCATTCGACAGAGTCCGTGCCGACCGCCCCGACTGGGTCCTGCGTATCTTCGGCCCAGGAATCGGTGGCGGCCACGGAACGCAACTCCAGCGGCTCATCGAGGAATTGGGCCTGGAAAAGCATGCCTTCCTCATGGGCGCTGTTTCGCCCCTGGAAACCGAGTGGCTCAAGGCGGGCCTCGCCGCGAGCGCTTCGGACCATGAGTCCTTCGGCATGACGATCGTTGAAGCGATGCGGTGCGGTGTACCCGTTGTGTCCACCGACTGCCCCCTGGGACCGAGAGAGATCATCTCCGATGGCGTTGACGGGCGTCTCGTGCCCATGGGTGATGAAGAGGTCCTCGCCCAGAACCTCCTGGAGCTCATCAACAGTGATGAGCTCCGTCGACGGATGGCCGACGCGGCTCGCCTTTCCTCGGCGCGGTACGAACCGGCTCTCATCGCGGACCGCTTCGCCGATGCCTGCGCCCGACTCGCGAACCGGCGTGGCACGGGCGGGGCGATGAAAGCCGTCGCGCACCAGAGCCGAGGCTCATTGATCGGGGTGGCCTACGGCGTCAAGGACGCGGTGAGACGGA
Source organism: Streptomyces sp. Je 1-332 (assembly GCF_040730185.1). Taxonomy (NCBI): domain Bacteria; kingdom Bacillati; phylum Actinomycetota; class Actinomycetes; order Kitasatosporales; family Streptomycetaceae; genus Streptomyces; species Streptomyces sp. Je 1-332. The sequence goes on along the minus strand of NZ_CP160402.1, from coordinate 329,390 downwards.
GATTCAAGTGAAGCCGAGGCTCAACTGACGCACGGAGCCCAGGGATTGGCCCGGCGTCGGCCGGCTGCCGGATCACGCGGTTCGCCCGCCCGGTCGTGGCTCGGCCGCCGGTGGCATCATCTGCGGGATGTCCCCTTCCCTTCAGGTAGGCCCGTACACCGTCATCGCGCTCGCCGACGGCGCAGGCCCCTTCTTCTCCCCCAGGGCGGAGGCGTTCCCCGGCGCCACCACCGAGCAGTGGTCGGCGGCCGACCGGTTCGATCCCGGCGCGCTCGACGCCGAAGGGCGCTGGCGGCTCCAGTTCCGCGCGTTCGCGATCCGCAGCGATCGGGGTGTGACCCTGATCGACGCGGGGATCGGTCCGGCCGACGGCCCGGCTGCCTCGTGGGCGCCTGTGCCCGGAGCCCTCCCGGCCTCGCTGGCCTCCGCGGGCATCGAACCATCCGACGTGGACACCGTGGTGCTCACGCACCTCCACACCGACCACGTGGGCTGGGCCGTCGTCGGCGGCGAGCAGGCGCGGCCGTTCTTCCCGAACGCCGAATACCTGTTGCAGCAAGCCGAGTTCGATGCGATCGAAGAGGTCAACCCGCAGCTGCGGTCCACTGTGATCGACCCGCTCCGGAAGACCGATCAGCTACGGCTGCTCGACGGCGACACCCCGTTGCGCGGCGGCGAGCGCGCGTTCGCCACGCCCGGTCACACGCCAGGGCATCAGAGTGTGCTCATCGCGTCCGGGCGCGAGCAGGTCGCCGTCACTGGAGACCTGCTCGTGCACGCGATCCAGCTCCTGCACCCCAAACTCGCCTACGCCCACGAGATGGACCCCGAGCAGGCACGGGCGTCAAGGGAACGGGTGCTCCACGACGGGGCCGCCGACACCCTGCACCTCGCGACCCCACACCTGACCGAGCCGTTCATCACCCGCTGACCCGCTGACCCGCTGACCCGCTGACCCGCTGACCCGTCGACCCACCCGGCGCCGCCGCCGGGGCATTTCAGAGCATGATGAGCAGACGTGTCTTCGGCTTGAGTTTCCTGTTCACCGAACGACTCTGTACATAGACCTCCAGCTTGGGATTGTTCCCCGCCTTCACCGAGACGGTCCCTTGAATGCCCGAACCGAACAGAAGGCTGCGCGCCGCGTCGCCCGTATAAGCGCGGTCGGTGTCCTTCTCGACCACTATGACTTCCTTGTTGGGCTGCACCTGCGCCCGCGCGCCCAACTGGTAGTAACAGGCGCCGCGTTCGTATGCCACACCGGGATGCGAATCGACGAAGGGGCGGATCTCGACTTCCTTGTCGACCTTCAGGAGGCGGTACCTGTCGGCCGGAATCGGTTCGAGATTCGCCCGCACCTCGTCGATCGATATGTCCTGGCCGACGGCGAACAGGTTCTTCGTGCCGCGTACGCCCTTCTCCCGGGCGCGGAGGAAGCTGGTGGCGGCGGCGCGCACGGTGCCGATGGCCTCCTCGACACCCTCCTGCGAGTCCGCGTCCCAGATGGCTATGTTCCCTGCCGGGAAGCCGTAGTTCTGCGCTGTGCGCTTGGCCAGGGAGTTCGGCACCAGGATGGCGGAGGTCCAGTGGCCGGGGAGCCCGCCCATCTTCGCCGCGATCCTGTCGAGCCAGGGGCCGAGGATCGCCATGTCGCCGTCGTGTCGTCTGTCACCGCCGGAGGCGTTCTCCTCGCCGTCCGTCACCACGATCTGCAGGAAGCTGTGCTCGCCGTACTCCTCCCAGATGTGTCCCAGGTCGTCCAGGGATTTCAGCGAAGCTTCGATGAGGGCCGTGGCTCCGTTGTTGACTTGGTAGAGCCCTCGCATGGAAGGGAGATGCTTCACGTCCATGTCCCAGACGAGGTTCTCCACCCTGTGGTCGAAGGAATAGAGGCTGATCCGGGTTTCATGACCGAGGCTGTCCGACTCGGCCTTCAAACCCGCCACGAACTCGTCCACGACGCGGATGAGTTGACTCTGATGCGGACGCATGGAACCCGAACAGTCCACTACCAGCGCGACGTGATTCACCTTGTGCTGAATCCTGTTGGCGGACATGCTTCTGCTCCTTCTCCAAGGCTGCTGCCCGAGCTGTTCCCCGAGTGATTTCCACTCTATGGGGAGGCACTGACAACGGCCTTGACGCACCATCACCGCCCGCCGGGGACCTTCGAGGCGACGGCCGAAAGCGAGGAGCGGTCACGCCGTCACAGGTGGCGCGGCGGATTGTTGCGGATGGCCGAGCGGCGGGCCCACAGCGCGCAGCCGAGCAGCACGAGGCCGGCGAAGCAGTACACCCACGCGTTGGTGGCCCCCCTGGCCGCGCCGACGCCCCAGGCCAGCGACCAGACGGCGAGCAGGACGCACAGGGCGGTCCACGCCAGCGTCCACATCTGGTTGCGCGCCGCGAGGCGTTGCGGAGTGCCCCGTTCCATCTCGCCGAGGCCGGGCGAGTCGCGATGCTCATCATGAGTCGTCATACGTGACCGAATGCCCCCGACCCTGTGAGCGAACCACCCTCATGCCGCACCCCGAAAGGTCACACGTCAGTCTTTGCGCTTGCGCGCTTTCGTGGAGTCGTCGCGGCCGCCGCCGCGTGGATGCCACAACCGCAGCCACACGTCACGTGCGTGCCGCCCCGCCTCCGAGCGGCTGCGCGCCACCATCTCGCGGGCCTCGTCGTGCGTCTCGACCATGGGGCCGGAGCCACGCAGCGGCCGCCCTGCCGTCTCGTGCAGGAAGAACGTCGAGACCAGGCCGATCGCTCCGGCCACCATCAAGTAGAAGGCCGGCACCAGGGTGTTGCCGGTCTTCTCGACCAGGAAGGAAGCGAGCAAGGGGGTGGTGCCGCCGAAGAGCGAGACCGAGATGTTGTACGCGATCGACAGCGCGCCGTACCGCAGACGCGTGGGGAACAGCGCAGGCAGAGTCGCCGCCGCCGTCCCGGCGAAGCAGACCAGGAGCAGGCCGAGGATGGCACAGCCGAACGCGGGCAGGAGGATGCCGCCCTCCCGGATCAACAGGAACGCCGGGATGGCGAGCGCGATCAGCGCGATGCTGCCGCCCATGAACATCGGGCGTCTGCCCCACCGGTCGGAACTGCGGCCCACGGTGGTGATGGCGAGAGCGACGAGCAGCATGGTGCCAAGCACCAGCAACTGAGCCGTCGTGTCGCTCTCGCCCAAGGTCACCGTCATGAACGTGGGGAGATACGACGTCACCATGTAGTTCGTGACGTTGTAGAGCAGCACAAGTCCCATGCAGATCAGCACCGCCTGCCAGTGGCGGGTGAAGATCTCCTTGAGCCGTCCCTTGCCGGACTGGCGAGCCTGCTCGACGGGATCGTCCTCCCCACGCTCGGACACGGTCTCCCGCTCCGCCGCGGCAGAGGCAGCCTCCTGCTGGAAAGCGGGCGTCTCCTCCAGCTTCAGCCGCATGTAGAGGCCAATGAGCCCGAGCGGACCGGCGATGAAGAACGGAATGCGCCAGCCCCAGCTCTCCAGGCCGTCCGTCCCGAGGGTGAGCGTCAGGACCGTCACGAGACCCGAGCCCAGCGAGTAGCCCACGAAGGTGCCGAAGTCGAGCCAGCTGCCCAGGAAGCCGCGCCGCTGATCGGGGGCGTACTCGGCGATGTAGGTGGTGGCGCCGGCGTACTCGCCGCCGGTGGAGAAACCCTGCACCAGGCGGCAGACGAGGAGCAGCAACGGCGCGGCGAACCCGATGGAGGCGTACGAGGGCAGCAGGCCGACGGCGAACGTGCTCGCCGCCATCATGATCATGGTGGCGGCGAGCACCTTCTGCCGTCCGATGCGGTCACCGAGCGGCCCGAACACGAGCCCGCCCAGCGGTCGGACGAGAAAGGCCGCGGCGAAGGTGGCAAACGTGGCGACGACCTGGGCCCCGGGCGAGCTGGACGGAAAGAAGACCTTGCCGATGGTGCCCGCCAAATAGGCGTAGACCCCGAAGTCGAACCACTCCATGGTGTTCCCGAGTGCGGCGGCCGTCACCGCGCGCCGCACCTTGGGGCGATCCGAGACCATCACGTCCTCGGCGCTGAGCGACTTCTTGCGGCGTCGCAGCAGGGTGCGCGCCATCCGGTCGGTCTCCGACCGCGAGGCACGCGTCGACTCCGCCTCCTGCCTCCGGGGGCGCCGGGGCGTTCTGTGCGGAAGGCCTTTCACCATGGAGCTTTTCTCCTCTTGCCTGAGAAAAAGCTGTGTCGCCGCAAAATTAGGCTGATCAAGACAGACCGGCAAACGCAGAGAAGACCGGCGAAAGCAGAGAAGAGCGGCGAACGCGGAGAACCAGAAGAATCAGGCCGAGGTGGCAGCCTGGGTCCGGCCCCGGAGAGCCTCGCCCATGTTCTCCTCGCGCCAGCGGCGGAGCAGCTCATGGAAGGCCACCGCGCCGTGCGGGTAGGCCGTGGGGCCGTTCGGGCGGCCGCGTCCCTCGCCGTTGTAGTAGCCGGGAGTGCACTCGGCGTGGAACCACGCGTGGTCGGGGGCACCCTGCGCGCACACGTCGATCCACGCGTCCTCGGCCGCGGGGGAGGGCTCCACGACGGCGCCTTTCTCCTCCGCGGCGGCGACAAGGGCCGCGGCGTGCACGGCCTGCTCGTCCAGGATGTGGGTGAAGTTCACGCTGCTGGCGTTCTGCAGTGGGCCCATCCGGATCAGGTTCGGGAATCCGTTGATGGTGAAACCGTGCAAAGTGCGCGGTCCTCGCTGCTTCAGCGACTCCAGGAGCTGCACGCCGTCGCGGCCGGTCACGGGCAGCTTTCCGGAGGTGACGCCGGAAAGGCCGACGGAGAATCCGGTGGCGAACACCAGGCAGTCGACCTCGTACTCCACTGCGCCCACGACGACTCCGTGCTCGGTCATGCGCTCTATGCCGTGGCTGTCGGCCGTGTCCACGAGGGTGACGTTGTCCCGGTTGAAGGCGGGCAGGTACTTGTCGGAGAACGTGGGGCGCTTGCACGCGTACCGGTACCAGGGCGTGAGGGCCGCGGCGGTCGCGGCATCGGTGACCTCGGCGGCCACGCGGGCACGGATCTGGTTCATCGTGGCGTGGTCGGCGACCTCGTAGGCGGCCTCGAAGTCCGGCTCGCCATGGCGTCGGAAGCTCGGCAGGAGCTTTTCGAGCAGCCCGGCCGACTCCGTCCAGCGATCGCCGACCAGGTCCTGTTCGGCGTCTTCCCCGGAGCAGATGCGCAGGAAGTTCTCGCGGCGCTCGGCAGCCCAGCCCGCCCGGTCCGCGCCGACCTGCCGCGGTGTCATGCGCCGCTGTCCGCGCACGTCCACGGCCGAGGGGGTGCGCTGGAAGACGTAGAGGTGACCGGCGTCCTCGGCCAGCATCGGGATGACCTGCACGCCGGTGGCGCCGGTGCCGACGACGCCGACCCGCTTGCCCGCCAGACCCGTCATGCCGCCTTCGGGACTGCCGCCGGTGTACGCGTAGTCCCAGCGCGAGGTGTGGAAGGTGTGGCCCCGGTAGTCCTCGGTGCCGGGGATGCCGGGCAGCTTCGGTTCCGACAGCGTGCCGGTCGCGGTGATGACGTAGGTGGCCCGGAACTCGTCGCCCCGATCCGTGGCGACCATCCATTGCTCCGCCGTCTCGTCCCAGGTCAGTGAGGTGACGGCGGTGGAGAACAGGGCGTGCTCGTACAGCCCGAACTGCTCGGCTATGCGCACCGCGTGCCGGCGGATCTCCTCGCCCGGGGCGTACTTCCACTCGGGTACGTAGCCGGTCTCGTCCAGGAGCGGCAGGTAGACGTGCGACTCGACGTCGCAGTGGATGCCGGGGTAGCGGTTCCAGTACCACGTGCCGCCGAAGTCGCCGCCCTGCTCGATGACACGCACCTTCGCCACGCCCTGCCTGCGCAGACGCGCGCCCGCCAGGATCCCGCCGAACCCGCCGCCCACGACGGCGACGTCCACCGCGTCGTGCAGCGGCTCGCGCTGCGCCACATCGCCGGTGTACGGGTCGGCGGCGAAGTAGCCGAACTCCGCTTCCGCGGGCCGGTATTGGCTTGTTCCCTCGGGGCGTACGCGACGCTCCCGCTCGAAGCGGTAGCGCTCGCGCAGGGCGAAGATCTCCTGCGGGGTGGGCTGAGCGGCGCATTGCGGCAGGGGCATGGTGCGGGTCCTCTCGTGGAGCTCGTGGGGGGCCTTGTGGGGGAGGTGCGTCGGGCGCCGCGCGGGCGTGATCGGTGCCCTCGCCGGGGCGCCCCGAGCGGTCACAGGTACCGTAACCCAAGAACCGGACAGTGTTGTCCGGTTGGGGTCGGTCCACCCTCGTCCACCCACGGCCCGCCCCAGCGCCACGACTTGACCCCCGCGACGCGATGACGTGGGGGCGACTCGACGAGGCACGACCACGACCACGACCGGACAACAGCGCGACAACGGCACGACCACGACCGGACTACGACCGACTCGAAAGGCCCGCGATGTCGAACATCACCCCCGCCTCCCCGCTGCGGGACTGGCTGGCGCAACCCACCGCCGGACAGGTCCTGCGTGGTTTCCTCGCCTCCCAGGGGCAGAGCGAGGAGGCTCTCGCGCCCGCCCTCGGCCTGCCGCTTGAGCAACTGGTGCAGATGTCCGGCGGGAAGTTCCCTCCGGAGTTGGTGGACGCCTTGGTCACCGCTGCCGAGACGGGGCAGCTCCCCGACGGCGTACCGACGGTTCCGGCGTCCGGTCCCGCCCCTGCGTCCGGTCCCGCCCCCGCCGTCGGCGCCGCGAAGTCCGCACCCGGCATCGAGATAGCCACCCCCGATCCGTGGACCGAGCAGGTCACGCCCGGCCGCTTCGGCGGGCAGAGCGTCGTCGTCACCGGAGCCGCGTCCGGCATCGGCAGGGCCGTCGCCAGCCGCATCGTGCGCGAGGGCGGTCGCGTCGTCGCCGTCGACGTCTCCGCTGATGGCCTCGACGACCTGGCCTGCGACCTCGGCGAGGCGCTCGTACCCGTCACCGCGGACATCACCGAACCCGCGTCCGCCGACGCGGTCCTGGCCGCGGCGGCCGGTCGCGTGCACGCCCTGGCGAACGTCGCGGGTGTGATGGACGACGACGCTGCAGTGCACGAGGTCGACGACACGACCTGGGCACGCGTCCTTCGTATCAACGTCGAAGGACCGATGCGCCTGATGCGCGCCGTCGTGCCCGGCATGCTCGCCGCGGGCGGCGGCCGGATCGTCAACGTCGTCTCCGAGGCGGCCCTGCGCGGCTCGGCGGCCGGCGCCGCCTACACGACATCGAAGCACGCACTGGTCGGCCTGACCGTGTCCTCGGCCTATCAGTACGCGGGAACAGGCGTACAGGTCAACGCCGTTGCCCCCGGCGCGGTCGCCACCGGGATCACGATGCCTGCCCCCGCGCCGTACGGCTCGTCCCGCACGGCGAAGATGCGCGTGGCGATCCCACGGCTCGCGGTGGCCGAGGAACTGGCGGCCTCGATCACGTTCCTGCTCAGCAGGGACGCGGTGAACATCAACGGCGCCATCCTGCCCTCCGACGGCGGCTGGTCGGCCGCCTGACCGCCCACCGCTGCCCGCGGCCACCCTCTCCCGCCCGGCCCGGCGCATCCCGTCCATTTCCACACGTCCGGGCGGCAGCCCGGACGACAGGAAGGAGCACCCCCACCACATGACCGCCTCCCGAACATCCCACCGCCGCCCCCGCGCCGCCCTGGCAGCTCTGGCCGCAGGTGGCCTGCTGGCCCTCGCCGGATGCGGCACGCAGACCTCCGCCGCCCAGACCTCCGCCGCCCCGGCCTCACGCCCCGCACCGTCGAGCGAGGGCAGGACCATCCGCGCCACCGAGGTCGCGCACGTGACCGACCCGCACGAGGCCACCGGAAGGACCCTGCTGGAGGGGCCGGTCCTGGACGAGAACGGCGACCTGTACCTCGTGGACGTCACCGCGCCGCCCGGCGAACCCAAGCTCATGTCCGTCGACCTGACCACCGGAAAGCACCGGGGCGTCTACACCGACAAGACCGGTGCCTACACCTCGGCGCAGATCAGCCCGTACGACGGACGCCTCTACCTCACCGACTACACCGGATCCGTCGTCAGCATCGAGCCGGACGGCTCGGACCCGCGCACGTTCTTCTCAGGCGAGGTCGACGGCTCCACGATGAACCTCGACGACATCGCCTTCGACGACGAGGGCAACCTCTATGTCAGCGACCTGCACGGCATGGAGCCGGGCAAGGCGGAGGGCCGCATCGTGCGCATCGACCGGGACGGGGGAAGGACCACAGTCCTGGCCGACGGGCTCGCCCACCCCAACGGGGTGGGGTTCGACCCCGGGCTGCGCGGCCTGTGGATCAGTGAACTCGCCGAGAACACCGTCTCCTACCTGTTGCTCGACGCCGACAGAACCACCGTGACGTCGCAGCACGAGGCCATTCACGTCGACGCGGGCGTGGCCCAGACCGACTCCATAGCCGTGGATGCCGACGGCAACGTCTACCAGGCGCTGCACGGCCGACCGGCCATGGCCGTCTACAGCCGCGACGGTGAACGGCTTGCCACCGTCGAAGTGCCCGCCAAGGCCGCGAAGGGCCTTGAGCCGGCGACCAACGTCGCCATCACGCCGGGCGGCACGAAGGCCTACATGACCGTGAGCGGTCCGGACGGCGGGTACGTCTTCCGGTTCACCGCGCTCGGCGAGGGAATTCGCCAGTCCAACGGCGGCTGACGGTCACACGTCCACAGTGGTCTCGACGGACCGCATCGGCCCCACCTCGACGCCGAGCAGGCGCCAGGCCGCCAGAGCGCGGTGCTCCCGCTCGGCCGGGGTGGGCCCGCTGACGGCGCCGGAGACCATCGCGACAGCGAGCATGGCGTCGTCGGCGGTCAGCCGATGGCCCACGGGCAGGCATCGGGAGAGGACGCCGTGGACCCGCGCCGCCAGCGCCCTGGCCTGTTCGCCGTCGCCCCGTGCCCCGCGAATGCGCAACAGGTCGACGAACGCCGTCGAGCGGGTCAGATGCCAGGTGACCACGCCCAGGACGCTCGCCAGGCTCGCGTCGGGTTCGTCGGCTGCCTGCTCGATCTGCCGGACGTTCTCGTCGAGGACGGCGGAGGCCAGCGCGACCCGGTCGGCGAAGTGCCGGTAGAGGCTGCCCTGCCCCACACCCGCCCGCCGCGCGACGGCCGAAAGCGGCGCGTCGAGGCCCTGCTCGGCGAAGACTTCACGGGCGGCCGTGATGAGGGCGGCGCGATTGCGCGCCGCGACCCGCCGCCCCTGGTTGGCCGGGCGCGGGCCTCGGGGGGCGGTTGGGTTCGTCACGCTCGAAGGGTAGTACGACCGCTCTGCGGCTCACGGAGTGGCGTGTTTGCGGGCTCGGTAGGCGGCGGCCTTCACGCGGTTGCCGCAGGCCTGCATGCCGCACCAGGTGCGACGCGTGCCGCGCGAACGGTCGAGGTACAGACGGGTACAGCTCGGCCGCCCGCACTCCTTGAGGCAGGCATCGGGGTCGGCGAGCAAGGTGATCGCACTGCGGGCGACGTGGGCGAGCGCGGAGGGGAGATCTCCCGTCCGGCGGACGCCCGCGTCGCTGAGGTGGAGCGCGGGGGGCTGCCCAGCGGCGGCGTGGTTGAGGACGTCCAGGCAAGCCGCCTCGTAGCCACGGCCTTGTATGCGGTCGAGGGCGAGCTGGTGGACGGCCTCGCGAAGTTGCTGGGCGCGGGTGAGCGCCGCGCTGTCGGCGGTGACCTGATCGGGGAGTTCCTCGCAGGCCATGACCCACTGTTCGAGGTCGGCGGGCGTGGCCAGGAGTTCGTGGGGCCGGTCGCGGCGGGATTCCACGGTGGCGACCAGGTCCAGGGCGGGGTTGCCGCTCACGAAGGCGAAGTGCACGTCACCATCTTGACCGGTGACGAACTGTGCGGCAACACTCGTCACCGGTTGAACCGGTGACGCGAGGGGAGAGATGCATGTCCGGTACGGGCGATGTGGAGGCTGAGGCTGAGGTCGAGGTCGAGGTCGAGGTCGAGTCCACCGTTGAAGTGGTCGTTCTCGACGTGCTGGGGACGATGGTCGACGAATCCGGCGGGCTGCGTGCGGCGCTGGCTGAAGCGGTGTCCGCGCTTGGCGCCCGGCCGTCCGCCGAGATGACGGTGGAGCATCTGCTGGAGATCTGGCAGAGCCACGTCGAGCGTGAGCAGTGGCGCATGGGGGAGGGGGAACGGGCGTATGCGAACAGTGAGGTCATCGACCGGGAAGCGGCCGAGCGCGTGGCGGTCCGCGCCGGGCTGAGTGATCCGCTGTCCATCGAGCGGCTGGCCGAGGCAGCGCAGCGCCTGAGGCCTTGGGGAGATTCCGTTGCCGGGCTGGCGCGCCTTGCGAAGCGCTTCCCCGTGCTGGGGTTGTCTCACGCCAGCCGCGGGGTGCTGCTGCGGCTGAACGCGTACGCGGGGCTGCGTTGGCATCAGGTGCTGTCCGGTGAGGAGGCGCGTGCCTACAAGCCCGCGCCGGAGGTCTACCGACTCGCGGTCGAGGCGGCGGGGTGCCCGCCCGAGCGGGTGCTGATGGTCGCCGCGCACGCGTGGGATCTGCGGGGAGCCCAGTCCGTGGGAATGCGAACGGCGTATGTCCAGCGGCCGGTTGGGGATCCGCCGAGGAGTACGGACAGCTTCGACTGGCGGGTGGAGAGCCTGGATGAGCTGGCGACGGAGTTGCAGGCGGCGTAGTTGAGGCGCAGAGCCTCAGCCTCAGCCTCAGCCTCAGCCTCAGCCTCAACTGCAACCTCAACTTCAGCTTTAGGTTCACTGATCGTGGGAAATCAATTGCTTCCCGGCGATGGTGGTGGATGCAATGTTCCGCATGATCATCCAAGGTCAGGCAGGAGACGCCCACGCATGACTACGCCACCATCGATATCTGGAGCGGAGCGGACCGGCGGATCAACCGTCCAGGTCGGCGCTCTCGTTCCACTCACTCGGCCCGGCTGGGTCGAGGCGGGCCGACACTTGCTCGCCGGACTGGAGATGGCCACGCGTGAAGTCAATGACGCCGGCGGGATCGGCGGAAGTCCACTCGAGCTGCTGGTCCGGGACACCGCGGCTGATCCACAGAGGGCCGCGGCGGCCGTGGACGAACTCGCCGGTCTGGGCGTGGCCGCCGTGGTGGGGGAGTACCACAGCGTCGTCGCTCGCGCCGCCGCAGGCCGGGCCGACGCCCTGGGCCTGCCGTTCCTCTGCTCGTCGGCCGTTCTCGACGCGCTCACCGAACAGCCGACGCAGTGGGTCGCGCGCCTCCCTCCGCCGCAGTCACGCGGCTGGCAGGTCTACGCGGACTTCCTTCTCGGCGCGGGCCACAGCCGCATCGCCGTGGCAGCCCAGCCGAGCGTCTACTGGGCAGCCGGAACCCGCATCCTGCGGGACCACCTCGCTCCACGTGGTGGCACGCTCGTCGAGCTCGACATGAACGCGCTCACCCCAGCGGCCGTGTGCGACGAGCTCGTCGACAGTGGCGCGACAACACTCCTTCTGCTGGTCGGCCACCCCGAACCGGCCGTGCCGATCGTCAAGGCCGTCCGCCACGACCGGCGCCTCGCCGAGATCCTGATCGGGGCTCCCGCCGGGCAACCGGAGTTCGCGCAATGGGCGGAGCTGCTGGGCGCCGACGGCGCCGCGATCCCGTTCCTGCGCTACCTGCCCGAGAACTTCAGCCCCCTTGGGGCACGAGTCGAGGCGACCCTCCGCGAACGGCTCGGCGCACCGCCGTCCTTCGTCGCCTACGAGGGTTACGACACGGTCGTCGTCCTCGCCGAAGTTCTGCGCTCCCACGGCACGGACCGGGCGCGCATCGCCGAATCCTGGCCGCGCGTCGCGGTCGAAGGCACCCGGGGGCGGATCGAGTTCTCCCGCACGCCGGGCATCAGCGTGTGGCAGTGGGCCAGGACGCCGATCCAGGTCGTCGACCGGGATCCGGCGGAACCCGACCGCTTTCGGATTCTGCACGCCGGCTGAGACGTAAGGTGCCAATCGCCGTGCACACATGGTCAGTTGACTGACCCACTGCTCACCGACGGAAATCGGGTGCGGACAGTGGACGAGGTCGTGTCTGATCGGGGGCATGGCGATTGTGTTGAGCGAGCCGGGAGTCGACGAGCTGAGCGAGGCTGTGGCCGTGCTGCGGGAGTGGCAGTACGAAGGGGCTCCGATGCAACTGCACCCGGGGGACCTGGGCTGGTTCTGGCGGTCGGGTACGGAGGCGACGGCCGCGGCGGTCCGGACCTGGAGCCGCGGCGGCCGGATTCTCGCCGTAGGCCTGCTGGACGGCCCCGGGCTGCTGCGGTTGACGATCGCGCAGGAAGCCCAGTGGGACGAGGAGTTGGCGCGGCAGCTGGTCGAGGACGTAACCGATCCGGAGCGCGGTGTCCTGCCCGCGGGAAAGGCGAACATCGAGGCACCGATGGACGCACTGATGCAGGAGCTGCTGTTCGAGCGAGGTTGGAACACCGACGAGCCCTGGACGCCGCTCCGCCGTGACCTCGGAGAACGGGTAGGCGACCCAGGCGTGCGGACCGAGATGATCGGTCCCGCGCAGGCGCATGTGCGGGCCGCCGTGCATCGGGCATCGTTCGACGGGTCGACGTTCACGGACGAGCACTGGCACGCGGCGGCGGCCGGATTGCCGTACGCCGACGCCCGATGTCTGGTCGCGTACGACGAACAGGGCGCCGCGGTGGCGGCGGTGACGGTCTGGTCGGCCGGGCCGGGCAAGCCCGGATTGCTCGAACCCATGGGCGTGCACCGGGAGCATCGCGGCCAGGGCTACGGCAAGGCGATCACCGTCGCCGCGGCTGCCGCACTCCGGGACCTGGGCTCGTCGAGCGCGGTCGTCTGCACGCCGAGCTCCAACACCGGTGCCGTCGCCACCTACGAATCAGCCGGCTTCCGCCAACTCCCCGAGATGCGGGACCGATACCGTGACGCGTGACCGTGGGGGCACGCAGACGCACAGCGCGCCGTCAGGCGCAGGACAACCACGTCGGTGACGGAGCCACAAGGCGGTCGACGGAGCCGGGGAACGCCCGAAAGGCAGCTGCCACATGCTCATCCTCCTGATGTACGGCGCCATGTTCGCCGTACCGCTCTGGGTCGTCACGGTCGCGGTGAAGCTGATATCGGTCCTCCTTCCCGGACGCCGACCTGACTGGCTCAGAGACCTGCTGCTGTGGAGCGGGGGCGTGGGGGCCGCCGCAGCCGTCATCGTGTACACGTACGGCATGGGCCTGGTCCAGATGGACGCGAGCGAAGCCGAGTCCGGCGCGGGGTCCTCGCCCGCCGTTCCCTGCCGTTCCCTCCCGCCCGGCACACTCGACCAGCTCGCCGGGCACGAACCGTCGTACTTCCCGCTGGGCTTCGACTGTCTGCTGGAGAGCGGTCGCGCTGTCGAGGCCGGCGGGCCCTACGGCTTGTTCAACATCCTGGCCGCCGGCTTCGCCCTGGCGGCGGTGCTCCTGCTGATCGCGGTGGGGATTCTGGACGAGTACCGGGCGCGGAAGGGTGTTACCGGCGCGGTTCCCACCGGAAGAGGCGCGAGGCCAGCGCCACGGAGATGACGACCCACCCCAGCGTGGGCAGCAACAGGGGCAGGGACTCGGCCACGGGAACGCCGCCGTTCCAGGCGTCGAGGACGAGCTCGGTAGCCAAGCCGCCCGGCAGCAGCCGCTTGAGCAGGGTCAGCTCCTCGGTGCCGGTGATGGCCACCCAGTTCGTGACGGCGATGGCGCCGAGGCTGACGGGCAGCGTGGTCACCTGGGCGTGCTCGGGGGAGTTGGTCAGTCCCGCCGTGGCCAGTCCCAGCCCGAGCATCATGATCACCGTGGAGAGGACCGCCGCCGCCAGCACCGCGAGGATCGCGGTCACCTGGATCAGCGCGAGGACGGTAACCGGGAGCACGAGGCCGGCGAGAATGCCGAAGGCGGCCACGGTGAACATCACCCCCCTCCCCGGCCTCGGGGGTCTCGCCACCCTCAAGGAGCGAGTGGGCGACAACGGAGGCGAGCTGACGGTGGAGCAACGGGACGGGCGCTTCGTCACGGCCGCGGTGTTCCCTCGCCCCGGCTCGACGACACCGTCCCGCGCGGCACGGGAGGGCGACCGATGACCACCGTGGTCCTCGCCGACGACGAAGCCCTGCTCCGCAAGGCGCTCGCCGCGCTCCTGACGCTCGAAGGCGAGATCACCGTGCTCGCCGAAGCGCAGGACGGCGCATCGGCGATCCGGGCCACCTTGCACCACCGGCCGGACGTGGTCGTCATCGACCTGGAGATGCCCGGCGTCGACGGGCTCGGCGCGGTCGTGGAGATCCGCCGCGCACAGCCGGACCAGGTGATCCTCATGCTGATCCGCCACGCCAGGCCCGGGGTGCTGCGCAAGGCCCTGAAACTCGGCATCCAGGGCTTCGTCAGCAAGTCGGCGGAGCCCGCGCACATCACGGAGGTCATCCACACGCTGCACGAGGGCAGACGGTGGATCGACCCCGACGTCTCCGCGCTCGCCGTCGTCGACGACTGCCCCCTCACCGACCGGGAGATCGACGTCCTGCGTGTGACGGGCGAGGGGTACTCCGTCGCCGACATCGCCATCCGCCTCAGCCTCGCGCAGGGCACCGTACGCAACTACCTGTCGAACGCCATGCACAAGACGCAGACACGAACCCGGCACGAAGCGGCGCGCTACGCGCGGGAACACGACTGGCTGTAGACGCTCAGCGCACTGGATCGGGCTCGCTCACCGAGGTCCCGCCGATTCCGCCACCTCCTCCCACTTCGAGACGTGGCCAGTGCGCGAGGTCCCGCAGAAGCTGTCGGTCGTGCGTCGCGACGACGACGGCGGCGCTCGTCTCGCGCAGCGCCTCGGTCAACTCGTCGACCAGCGTGGACGACAGGTGGTTGGTGGGCTCGTCGAGCAGGATCAGGCTGGGCCGCCCGGCCAGTGCGAGTGCCAGGTCCAGACGCCGCTGCTGACCCTGTGACATCCGCCCGACCGGCGTGCGCAGCGCATCGGAGTCCAGCAGCCCGAGCGCCCCGAGCGGTACGGCTTCGGCGTCGCGGATCACCCCGCCGGCCACCAGCCGCCCCACATGTCGGGCGTGCACCTCGCGGGCGGTGAGGCCGGGGTCCTGCTGGGCGGTCTCCTGGGTGACCTGGACGATACGGGCACCCTTCGCCGTCCGGACCTGCCCGTGCGTGGGCTGGAGGGAGCCGGAAAGCACCGCGAGCAGCGTGGACTTCCCGGCGCCGTTGGGCCCGGTGACCAGGAGCCGGTCGCCGCCGTCGAGGGTGAGGCCGACCGGACCGCCGAGACGCCCTTCGACCGCGACGCCGTGTGCCCGCAGCTGTGGCGCGCCCGGCCGGACACCGAGGTCCGGCCACCGCAGCGTGGGCGGCGGCTGCGGCACGTCGATCCGGTGCGCCTCCAGGGCGTCCTGCTGACGCTTCAGGGCCTGTACGACGCCGGGGGCGCGGGACTGGCGTTGATGCTTGCCGGTGCCCTTGTCCGGCCGCCAGCCGGTGGAGAGCCGGTCGCGGGCAGCCGACACGGAGTCCTGCAGCCGCCGGTGCTCGGCCTGCTGCGCCTCGTGGTCCTGCTCCCAGCGCTCCCGCTCACGGCGCCGCGCGCCCTGCCAGGCGTCATAGCCGCCCGCGTACAGGCGCGGCTTCCCGTCGCGGGACGGGTCGAGGTCCAGGAAACGGTTCGCGACGTCCCGCAGCAGCGCCCGGTCGTGGCTGACGACGGCGAGGCCGCCGTCGTGCTCGCGCAGCCTGCGGGTGAGGAAATCGAGCCCACCGGCGTCGAGGTGGTTGGTCGGCTCGTCGAGCAGCAGGATGTCGTGCCGTGCGCCGAGCAGACACGCGAGGCGTACGCGATAACGCTGCCCGACCGACAGTGTCGACAAGAGACGCTCGCGGTCGGTGCAGGCGCCGAGAGCCTCCAGGGCGACATCGACGCGGCGTTCGGCGTCCCATGCGTCGAGCCGGGTGGCGGCGTCGAGCGCGGCGGCATAGCGGTCGTCGGCAGCGACATCGCCCTCGGCCATGGCAAGGGTCGCCTCGTCCAGTGCGGCGAGGGCCGCGAGCGAAGCGGCCAGCGCCTGGGACGTCAGGGTGCCGACGGTCTCCCCGTCGCCCACGGACAACTCCTGGCGGGCCAGGCCGATCGTCCCGGCCCGGTGCACGGCGCCCTCGTCGGGCGTGAGCAGGCCCGCCAGGACATGCAGCAGCGTTGTCTTGCCCCGGCCATTCTCGCCCACGACGGCGATACGTGACCGGGCGGAGAGCGTGACCGAGACGTCGTTCAGGACCCGCCGGGACCCGCGGGTGACGATGAGCCCCTGGGCGCGGACGTGCGCACTTCCGCCCGCGTCGACGGGCAGGGGCATGGCTTCGGGGGTGGGAGTGAGGTTCAACGGATGCTCCGCAGCTCGCAGTGGAGCCGGGCAGCAAGAAGCGGCCGCCCGGCGGGAACCGGAACGGCGGCGAACTCAACAGGGAGAAGGCGCCGCCGTCAGCGGGCGGAGCGGACCTTCTGCGACCAGATACCTCGTGCCATAACGATCAGGCTAGCAGGAGTGGCCGGAGCGGCCGAAGGCGTTTTCGCCTGCTCGGGGGCAGCGACACGGTCACCCGGCGCGCACATCCTGGCCGGAGGCAGCGGGCAACAGCACCGCGGAGTCCGGTTCCGACCGGGTGCCGAAGCCGCCGACGACGGTGAAGCGGTCCAGGTCGACGACGGCAATCCGATCCGTGCCCAGGAGGGATACGTACGCACGTGCCTTGCCCGGGTGGAGCGTCACCGCGGACGGCGTCCCGTCGAGGTGAAGGGAACGGATGCGCCGCAGGTCGGTGCTCCATACGGAGAGGGTGTTGGCGACGATGTCCGTCACCAACAGCCGTTCGTCATCGAGCGTGTAGACCCGCAGCGGATCTCCGCCCGTCTTCCTCGTCCGCCGCACCTTCATGGTGCGGGCATCCAGCGCGACCAGTGCGGAACTCTTGCGAGCCCCGACGAAGAGCGTCTTCTCGTCCCGGCTCAGACAGCTGCTCTCGGGCAGCTGGCCGGGGGAGACGAGGACAGGCGGGACGGAGGCGTCGTGCGGGCGCACGAGGCTCACCGTGTGGGACAACAGGCCGGTGACATAGGCTCGTTCGCCGTCACGGCTGAGCGTGAACAAGTGGGTCTTCACCCCGTGGGTGGGCACTGCCCTGGTCGGCGCGAGGTCGGTCGCCGGATCGTCGAACCCGAGCAGAACCGCCTTCTCCTCGCTCAGCGCGTACAGCCGGTCGAGGCGGTCGATGCCCATCCCGTGGACGCGGTTGAAGGGCCGGGTGTCGATCGTCCGGGCCAGGGACCGCTCGGCGAGGTCGATGACGAAGACAGCGGCGCCGCCCTCACCGACGGTGGAGGACATGCGTACGCCGTAGTGCCCGACGTAGGCGAATCGCCTGCGCGAATCGACGACCATCTCGTGGGGGTAGTCGGGCAGTTGGACGGTCCGCAGGCGCTTGCCCGACTCGACGTCGTAGAAGCTGACCGCGTGGCTGCTCTTCTCCACCACCAGCAGTACGTCGGCCTCCGCCGCCCGGGAAGCGGCTGACACGGGTGTGGACAGCCCGCTCGCCAGCGTCCCCGCACCCATCGCCTTGATCACTGTCCGACGCGTCGCCACAGTCCCGCACCCCGATCTCTCGCTCGCCCGCTCGCCTGATCGCTCGCCTGCCCGCCATCGTGATCGGCGAGGGAGCCTGGCGTCCAGACGGCCTGCCCGGAATACAAGGGAGACTCCGACGAGTTGCCGTCGCGCGTGGGGCACGAGCCTTGTGGCGTAGAGGAAATGCGCAGGATCGGCCTGTTTTCGGCCGCGTCGGGGGAGGACGGTAGGGATAGGGCGTACCGACCGCGACGAGCTCCCCTCCACGGCCGGTGCAGCCCGACCATGGACGCCGGCGAAGCGGGAATGCGTCGGCGTTCATGGGCGCCCGGGGTGGAGGCCCAGCCTTCTGCGCCGACACGCCGGTGAGTGAACCCGTCGCGCTCGGCGCGCGGCCCCGGGGTCTGACATCCTGACGCGGTGCGCGTACTGATCGTTACGGCGGGAAGCTGGGGCGACGTCGCCCCTTTCACCGGACTGGGCGTGCGACTGCGCTCGGCGGGACACGAGGTGGTCCTCGCCACCCACGAGCGCTTCGAGCAGGCGGTGACCGCCCACGGCCTCGGCTTCAGACCCCTGCCGGTCGACCCACGGCAGGAACTGGCATCGCAGGACGGCCAGGGCCTCGCCAGAGCGGTCAGCCCGCCCGTGGCCATGGCGCGATTGATGCGCATGGCGCGGGCGTTCATGCCCCGGCTGACGGCCGGGGTCGCGGACGCCGTGCGAGAAGGCACCGATGTGGTGCTGAGCTCCACGGTCACCGACCCCATGTGCGCGGCGCTCGGCGAGGCACTGGACGTGCCGAGCATCGGGGTCTACCTCCAGCCGGTCCACCCCACGGGCGCCTTTCCGCCGCTCATCAGCGGCGCCCGCTCCCTCGGGGCGTACGGCAACCGCCTGGCCGCCCAGGCCCTGTGGCTCGGCAGCGACCCCATCTTCGCCCCCGCGGTCAGCGCCCTGCGCCGCGAACTGGGCCTGCCGCGCCGCCGGTTCGGTGGTCCGCTCGGCCTGCCGCGCGGGCGTAGCGTCCTGCACGGCTTCAGCCCGCGGATCGTCCCCCGCCCCGCCGACTGGCCCTCGGGACACGAGGTGGGCGGCTACTGGTGGCCCCCGGTCACCCCCGACTGGCAGCCGGATCCGCGACTGGTGGACTTCCTCGACGCGGGGCCACCGCCGGTGTTCGCCGGCTTCGGCAGTTTCGTCACCGCCGACTCCGGGCGGCTGAGCACCCTGCTCGCCGACGCCCTGCGCCGCGCGAAGGTGCGCGGCATCATCCAGGCCGGCTGGAGCGGCCTGCACGCCGAGAACGACGACCTGATCACCGTCCAGGAAGTCCCGCACGCCTGGCTGTTCCCCAGGACAGCCGCCGTCATCCACCACGCGGGCGCCGGCACCACCGCGGCCGGTCTGCGCGCCGGAACCCCTTCGGTTCCCGTCCCCGTCCAGCTCGACCAGAACTTCTGGGCCACCCGCCTGCACACCCTGGGCCTTTCACCGCGGCCGGTGCGCTACCAACGCCTGACCGTGGACCGTCTCTCCCAGGCGGTCACCACGGCTGTCCACAGTCCCGTCCTGCGGGCCCGCGCCCAGGACACGGCCGCCTCCCTCGCCAGGGAGGACGGCACTCGGCAGGTCCTCGACGCGATCGAGCGACTCGGCCGACGGTGAGTCCGCAGGCCGACACACGGCCGTAGTCCCCCTGTCGTAATCCGGCTGCATGGTTGATCGTTGGGCCGTCGGGATCAGCCGTAGACCGAACAGGGGGACGACCTATGACCATCAGCCGCAGGGGACTGCTCGGGGCGGGCGCGGCGTTGGGGCTGCTCACCGGATGTGGCTCCAACACCGGCCGGGACGACGGTGGTTCAGGAAACGGGCCGAAGCTGTCGCAGTGGTACCACCAGTACGGCGAGCAGGGCACCGAGCAGGCCGTCAAGAAGTACGCCGCCGCCTACAAGAAGGCGAACGTCACCGTGCAGTGGCGGCCGGGCAACTACGACGAGCAGACCGCGGCCGCGCTCCTCACCGACTCGGGACCCGACGTCTTCGAGGTCAACGGCCCCTCCCTCGACCAGATCCAGGGCAAGCAGGTCGCCGACCTCACCGAGCTGTTCGACGGCGTCAAGGACGACTTCAACCCTGCCGTCCTCGCCCCGAAGACGTACGACGGCAGGATCTGGGGCATCCCTCAAGTCGTCGACATGCAGATGCTCTACTACCGCAAGAGTCTGCTCGCCGACGCGGGTGTCCAGCCGCCGAAGACGCTGGACGAACTCGTGGACGCCGCGAAGAAACTCACGTCGAAGAAGACGAAGGGCCTGTTCCTCGGGAACGACGGAGGCGCCGGTGTCCTGGGCGGCACGCCCCTCTACGCGGCCGGCCTCGAACTCGTCACCGCCGACGGAAAGGTCGGCTTCGACGACCCGGCGGCAGCCCGCGCCCTCGGCAAGATCCACCGGTTGTACGCCGACAAGTCGCTGCTCCTGGGCGCGCCCGCCGACTGGTCCGACCCGTCGGCGTTCGTCCAGGGACTGACCGCCATGCAGTGGTCGGGCCTGTGGGCGCTGCCCACCGTGCAGAAGGAACTGGGCGACGACTTCGGTGTCCTGCCGTTCCCGAAGGATGGTTCCGCGGGCAAGCCGTCGGTGCCGGTCGGGGCGTACGCCGCCGCGGTCAGCGCCCGCAGCAAACACCAGAAGGCCGGCAAGGACTTCCTCAAGTGGCTGTGGATCGACAGCGCCGACCGGCAGGAGGACTTCGCCCTCGCGTACGGATTCCACATCCCGGCCCGCATGTCCCTGGCGAAGAGGGCCGAGAAGCTCAGCAAGGGCGCGGCGGCCGACGCCGTGCGCTACACCACGGACCACGGCCACGCCGAACCCCTCCTGTGGACCCCGGCCAGCAGGAGCGCGTACCAGGACGCCCTGAGCCGCATCATCAAGGACGGCGCGAGCCCCGACGACGAACTCAGGAAGGTCGTGCGCAAGGTGTCCGACGAACTCGGCCGGGTGAAGAAGAAGTCGTGACCACAACAGCCCCTCGCGAGCAAAAGGCAACAGGGCGAAGGAAGTTGTGGGGTCACCAGAACCGCACCCTCTGGTTCTGGGTGTTCGTCGGGCCCTTCCTGCTGGGCCTCGGCGTCTTCACGTACATCCCGCTCGGCTGGAGCGTCTACCTCAGCTTCTTCGACGCCCACAACACCGTCACCCCGGACGACTTCGTCGGCCTCGGCAACTACACCGACATGCTGCGCAACGAGGCGTTCACCGACAGCCTGTGGACCTTCCTCGTCTTCTCGCTCTTCATCGTGCCCGCGACCTACGCGCTCTCCCTCGCGCTCGCCCTGATGGTCCACCGGCAGCGCCGCGCCCAGGCGTTCTTCCGTTCGGTCTTCTTCCTGCCCGCCGCCTGCTCCTACGTCGTGGCCGCGCTCATCTGGAAGATGTCGATCTTCAACGGCGTACGGTTCGGGCTCGCCAACACCGTCCTCGGCTGGTTCGGCGGCGACCAGATCGCCTGGCTCTCGACCACCGACCCACCCTGGTACTGGGCCGTCATCGTCACCGTACGGCTCTGGCTCCAGGCGGGCTTCTACATGGTGCTCTTCCTCGCCGGGCTCCAGCGCATCAGCCCCACCCTCTACGAGGCGGCGGCCGTGGACGGGGCGCGGCCAGGCTGGCAGGTTTTCCGTCACATCACGTTCCCGCAGCTGAGGGCCACGTCCGTGGCGGTGGTCCTGCTCCTGGTCATCAACGCCTTCCAGGCGTTCGACGAGTTCTACAACCTGCTCTCGGACTCGCGCGGTTACCCGCCCTACGCCAGACCCCCACTCGTCTACCTCTACTACACGGCGCTGGGACAGGGGCAGAACCTCGGCCTCGGCAGCGCGGGCGCCGTCCTGCTGGCCCTGATCATCGCGGTGGTGACGGTGGGTCAGGCCAAGTGGTTCGGGCTCGGCAGGAAGGAGGCGGAATGAGAGACCACTCGAGGGACGACGCCAGGGTCAGGGCGGGACGCGCGCTGCGGCTCTCGCTGCTCATCGCGCTCGCGCTGCTGTTCCTGATCCCCTTCTACCTCCTCGTGCGCAACGGCCTCTCGTCCGAGAGCGACATCACATCGCCCGAGTGGACCTTCTTCCCCTCCACAATGCGGTGGGGAAACATCGAGGAACTCTTCGACGACACGTCGGTGCCGTTCGCCCGCTCTCTGCTCAACTCCTCGCTCATCGCGGTCGCGACGACGCTCGGCACGCTGCTGCTGGCCTCACTCGCCGGCTACGGCCTGGCCCGCATCCCGTACCGCCACGCGAACAAGGTGTTCTACGCGATCCTCGGCACCCTGATGGTCCCGGCGTCCGTCACCTTCGTGCCGACGTTCGTCCTGGTGTCCTCGCTCGGCTGGGTGTCGACGCTGCGCGGTCTGATCGTCCCGACCCTGTTCTCCGCGTTCGCGTGCTTCATCTTCCGGCAGTACTTCCTCGGATTCCCACGGGAGTTGGAGGACGCGGCGCGTGTCGACGGGCTCGGTTACTGGCGCACGTACTGGCGGGTGGTCGTACCCAACTCCAGGCCGGTCTTCGCTGCGGTGGGCACGATCGTCTTCATCGGCGCGTGGAACTCGTTCCTGTGGCCGCTGGTCATCGGCCAGGACCGCGACGCGTGGACGGTGCAGGTGGCCCTGTCGTCGTTCACCACGTCGCAGGTGATCAGGCTGCACGAACTCTTCATCGCGGCCGCCGTGTCGATCGTGCCGCTGCTCGTGGTGTTCCTGTTCTTCCAGCGGTGGATCGTGGCGGGGGTGGAACGCTCGGGCATCGACGACTGACGCCACCGCATCGCGCAGGCCTGAGCCCTGGACACCTGGCGGGCCGGGGCTCAGAGCGGTCGAGAGGCCGGATACGCGGCCGGTGCGGCCTAGTACGGGCCGTTCACGTTGTCGATCGAGCCGTACCGGTCGGCCGCGTAGTTGCAGGCGGCGGTGATGTTGGCGACCGGGTCGAAGCTGTCCAGCGAGGTGCCGGGCACGTGGTAGGCGTCGAACGTGGGCGCGATGACCTGCAGGAGCCCCTTGGACGGGGTACCGGCGGCAGCGTTGACGTCCCAGTTGTTGGTGGCCAGCGGGTTGCCGGAGGACTCGCGCATGATGTTGCGGTGGATGCCCTCGTAGGAGCCGGGGATGCCGCGCTGGGCCATGATGTCGAGCGATTCCTTGATCCAGCCGTCGAGGTCGTTCGTGTACGCCTTCTTCGCCGGGGCGGAGGCGGGCTTCGCGGCGGACGCGTCCTTGCGCTCGGAGCGGTCCGTCCGCTCGGCGGGGGCCTTCTCGCCGAGGGTGAGCTTGAGGCCGGGGTGGATCAGTGCCGGGTCACCGCCGAGGGCGTCACGGTTGTCCTGGTACAGCTTCTTCCAGCCGCCGCTCAGCGAGTGCTCGCGAACGATCTTGGAGAGGGTGTCGCCCGCGGCCACGACGTACGTCTTCGGGGCGGCGGCGGGCTTCGCGGCCGCGTCTGCCGGCGCGGCGGTGGCGGCGGTCGCGCCGATGACCGGGAGTACGAGCACGGCCCCGCCCGTGCCCGCGGCGGCGATGCCCCGGGTGAGTGAGCTGGACTTGGGACGGCGGTGCTTACCCTTTGCAGGCATGACGAATTCCTCTCCGTCGCCTACGAGGTGAGCTGTCGGGTTCGGACGGGAGATGTCCGGTCGCACTGCGCATGCGACTTCACCCCTAGCCGTTCCGTTGTCCGGACCGGCGGCTTACCTGGGTCCCCCGCTCCTGCCGAGCGTAGGTGTTTGATGGGAAGGGTTTCCGGACAGCGGCAGGATTCGGCGTTCCATCCGGATTGAGGGTGACGTTAAGCGAGAAAGGCCGGAGGGAACAAGGGCGGAATTCGAATAGGGAATGCGAGAGGCCCGCCCCCGCCGACAGGGCCCACACACCCCCAATGATCGAATAGCCCCAACTTTCTTTGCGGAGAACGAAAGTGCGCCGAACGGCTCTCTTCGGGCCCTGGGCGGTGGGTGTGACCTATTCCACTGAATGGGAGAGGGGTAGGAGGGGGAGTCGCGCGTGCTGTGGATCGCGCCATTTCGGGCTAGGGCTGCGCAATACGGGCGGGGCTTTAAATGCGTCACTAACAGTCTGTAGAGGTACTTTATATGGGCAATCTGGACACGGGGTTTGGGCGTCATTCTGTGCCTAAAGGGACATACTGCTCATGAGTGGGTCGATGAGGGGGTGTCCCGGGCTGCTCGTGCTGGGAGGGGGCACTCTGCCCGCTGGGTGATTTCGGGGTCGGGGATTCTCGGGTCGGGGGGCGATCGGCCCGTCGACATCGAACGGTCGAGGCTAGAGTCGGCCAGGACGACTTATTCGGCAGCCCTTGGAGTTGTGCGGCGGAGCAAAACCCTTCCCACGACTTGCACTTGTAGGGCGGGCGATTGTGGCGAACGGGTCTGGAATATGATCGGGCTGACCGTCACGGTATTCAAGGAGTTCACAATCGGCGTTGTCTCCGACCAGACGACACGGCCTCCGAGAGTGTTCAACAGGCCCAGCACCTGGGCCGGTTGTGGGTCGGCGGATCGCCGGAGGGGGTGCGATGCTAGATGCCGCTGCCCGCGCCGGGTAGTTCGTTGTGGCCCTCGGTCCAGTTGTTGACCCAGCCGCACACCCCGCACGCGTAGCGGCCGTTGACGCCCGACACTTCGGTGCCGCACCGGCGGCAGTCCGTCGTGGTGATCTCCTGGGAGTCCAGGAACGCCATGGCCGGCGTATGGGGCTGTTCGGATGTCATGCTCTCGACCCTATCCGTGAGGTTGAGGTCGGCCTGGGGCGGTCATGATCCTCTGCGAGGGAGGGGCATGAGCATGAACGTGTATCGGCTGGATGACGTCAGAGGAGGCTTGCGGTGACTCCGACGGAAATACCCGGGCCCGAGCCCGACTGGCAGCCGGCCACCAGCCCGCCCTACTACAGCGGCAACAATCCGGCCCATCAGTGGAGCGTTTGGGAGCACTGCTCGCCGCTCTTCCAGATGATCGGAGGGCTCGAACTTTCAGTACAGCTCGTGGCGAACCGCTTGCGTCTGCACGTGGAACGGTCGTGGGACGGGCTGGACGATCTCGACGTCGTGTTGTTTCTGCTGCGGGGCTTCAGCTTCGCCGTCAGCAAACACGACGGTAATCCCGCCGGAGTCTCCCTGGTCTGGCTCACCCAGTCGCACGAGGACGCGGACAAGGCACTGGACGCTCTCCTGGAGGTGCTCGGGGTGGGCGAGGGGATCGTGGCGTTCCGCGGCGACTTTCGGGACACCTCGTCAGAACCATCCAATACGGCAGCAAGTGAACGCACCGCTGGAGACGTTGCCACCTCCGGTCGGACCTCATGGTGGGCAAGGATTCGGCGCGCGCTCGGCACGAGAACGCCCACGGATTAGCACGCAGCCGACATGCATCTCGACGCCGGATTCGGAGGCGGCCGGACGGTAACGGCCC
Source organism: Streptomyces sp. Je 1-332 (assembly GCF_040730185.1). Taxonomy (NCBI): domain Bacteria; kingdom Bacillati; phylum Actinomycetota; class Actinomycetes; order Kitasatosporales; family Streptomycetaceae; genus Streptomyces; species Streptomyces sp. Je 1-332. The sequence continues at coordinate 304,223 of NZ_CP160402.1, read as the reverse complement.
GCATCGGGTCAGCCGCTCAGCTCTGGCTAGGTGAGGGGACGGTGATCTCTCCGGCTTTCTGTCCGGGCGAGCCGGTCGGCACCGCGAAAGCGAACTCCCAGGCGTCCGAGGCCAAAGGGGAGCGCAGGACGACGGCGGCAAGGAGGACATCGAACTCCTCCAGTCCGGCGGCCACGACGACGGACATGTGGTAGCCCCGTGCAGCGGACCGGCGCGCAATGCGGCGCGTCAGGAGCCGACCGGGCAACTCACGGGCGGGTAAGGCTGTCCCGTGTGGATTCACCGCAGCGGGGCCACACCACGGACTCCGGCGGCAACGCCTCAGCCACACACCGCGTCGTCCCTTCGAGGCTCTCGGTCGGGCAGCACCGGGATGGCCGATTCTCCGTAGCGGTCGGCAAGCGCGGTGGCGCGGTTGCGCAGGGACGTGCGCAGCGACTGGGGGGACAGGGCTTCCGCGTCGATGCCGAGCTGCCACAGCGCCCATTCGGCATGCCGTGCGTCTTGGAAGGTCACCTCCAGCCGCAGCCAGCCGTCCGCGTCGGGGTCTTCCGCGCGGACGGCCAACGCGGTGTCCAGCAACTCCTCCCGCCGCGCCGAACTCACCCGTAGCAGCACGGTGATGTGGTCGCCGCCGGCCAGGAACTGGGCCGAGCGTTCACGCCAGATCCGGTCAAGGTCGACCCGGTCGGGACGCTGCGCCGTTTCGGGGAGTTCCTCGGCGGCCAGTACCCGCGACAGCCGGTAGGTGCGGTCGGCCCCGGATCTCGTGGCCAGCAGGTAGCTGCGGTCGCGTGCGGTCACCAGGCCGATCGGGTCCACCGTGCGCCACCGCGGTGCCTGGCCCGTGGCCGCGTAGTGGATGCGCAGCTTGTGTCCGGCGAGCACCGCGCGCCGTACCTCGATCATGGTCGTGCCGGGTACGTCATCGATGTCCACCCGGCGTGAGAGCAGGTCGGTCTGCGGCTCGACGAGGAACCGCTGTGCCGCGTCGCTCGCGGTGGCACGGTGGCTTTCGGGCAGCGCGTCGACCACCTTCCGCATGGCCGATACGAGCGCAGAGCCGAGGCCGAACGCCTGCTCGCCGCGCCCCGATCCGGCGGTCAGCAGCGCGAGGGCCTCATCGTGGTTCAGGCCGGTGAGTTCGGTCCGGAAACCGGGCGACAACGCGAAACCGCCGTGCCGGCCGCGTTCGGCGTAGACCGGGACTCCGGCCGATGACAGCGCCTCGATGTCGCGCAGCACCGTGCGGGTGGATACCTCCAGCTCGCGGGCGAGCGTGTCCGCGGTCAGCCGACCGCGCTGACGCAGCAGCAGCACCAGTGAGACCAGCCGGTCGGCGCGCATCCGAGAACTTTGTCGAAATACATGACCAAGGGTGTCGTGAATTGTTGCGAGGCTCATCAACACGACATCGGGGCACGGCGGCACTGTTGAGCCGAGGGCCGGTGCGTACTTCCCTGTACTGAATGGAACTGACGTGACAGTGCGAAGAACGGCGATCAACCCGGCGACATGGTCGGTGGACATGGGCTTCAACCAGGGTGAGGTCGTCTCCGGGCACACCCGGACGTTGTACATCTCGGGGCAGACCGCGATGAGCGAGGAGGGCAAGCCCGAGCACGACGGCGACATGGCGGCGCAGTTGGCACGAAGCGTCGACAACCTGAAGTCCGTGCTCGGCGAGGCCGACATGTCTCTAGCGAACCTCGTCCGACTCAACGTCTACACGACGGACGTCGACCTACTGTTCCGGCACTACGGCGTACTGGCAGGGCAGTTGGGAGCCGCCGGCGTGGCGCCCACCACCACGATGCTCGGGGTGACGCGGCTGGCGATCCCCGGCCAGATGGTCGAGCTCGAAGGGACCGCCGTCGCGTGACGTGACCGCGGACGGCCGCGCCACCGGTCCTCTCACCAGCGGCCAGGCCCTCCCGCTCACCGTGGCGCGCCGGGTCCGATCGTCGGCAGGTAGCGCGGTGCCCGCCAGGCCTTCAGCCGGTGCTCCACCGCGGCCCCCAGCGTCAGAAGCTTGCCGTCCTGATGGTCACCGGCCATCAGGAGCACGCCGACGGGCAGTTCGTTCACGGACCCGGCGGGTACCGAAAGGGACGGATATCCGGCGACGGCCGCCGGCGTGGAGGACGGGATGACGTCGTTGTCGCCGCGCTCGCAGTCGGTCGTCCAGGCCGGCGGGTTCGTGGGCGCGGCGATGGCGTCCAGACGGTGAGCGGCCATGGTCTCGTCGATGGAACGCCGGGAGAGGTCCTTCAACTCGGCGCGCATCGCCCGGTATTCGGGGTCGGTGGTGGGAGGCGCGGCGAGTGCCTGCTCGAACAGCTCCTGGCCGGCGAAACAGGTCTGTTCCTCGGGGTGGTCGCGGTTGAACTCGATCAACTCGGCGAGGTTCCGGGGGCCTTCGCGCGTGCCGAGATAGGCGTCGATGTCCCGGTGGAACTCGCTGAGCAGCGCCGGGAACTCGAGCTCGGCGAGCCGAGCCTGGTACGGGGGAGTCACCTCGACAACCACGGCCCCGGCCTTGCGCAGCTTCTTCGCCGTACGGGTCATCACCGCGTCCACGTCCGACCCGAGCGAGGGCAGACGCCACAGCCCGATCCGCTTCCCACGGAGGTCGGCCCCGTGGGCTGCCGCTGCCGGGCCCTTGGCTGTGAGCGAGCCGCCAAAGCCCTTGCCCTCGCTCTCGCCACCGCTCAGAACAGAAAGTGTGAGCGCGGTGTCGATTACATTGCGCGCCATCGGCCCCGCCGTGTCCTGCTCGGCGGAGATCGGCACCACGCCCGACGGGCTGGCCAGGCCGAGGCTGGGCTTATGGCCGACGACGCCGTTCATCCCGGCCGGGCACACGATGGAGCCATCGGTCTCGGTGCCGATCGCGACCTGCGACAACGACGCGGCGAGCGCGGCGGCCGAGCCGGACGACGATCCGCATGGGTTCCGGTCGAGGACGTACGGGTTGTTGGTCTGCCCGCCCACCGCCGACCACCCCGAAGTCGGCTTTGCGCCACGGAAGTTGGCCCACTCGGAGAGGTTGGTCTTGCCGAGGATCACCGCCCCCGCCTTGCGCAGCCGGGTCACCAGCGCGGCATCGGTGTCGGGCGGACTCCCGGCGAGCGCGAGCGAACCGGCCGTCGTCGGCATGTCACGGGTGTTCACGTTGTCCTTGAGCAGAACGGGTATGCCGTCCAGCGGCCCAAGGGCCTTGCCACGCCGGTGTCTTGCGTCGCTGGCGGCTGCCTGGCGCAGGGCCGTCGGGCTGGTACGCAGCACCGAGTGAATCCTGGGATCGACCTTCTCGATCCGCCGAAGGTAGGCCCGGGTCAGGGCCGACGAGGTCAGCGAACCGCCCGCCATACGCGCCTGTAACTCCGGAATGGTCACGGTGTCCAGATCCATCCCGGGTGCGAGAGCCGACCTGTTCGGCGGCGACGAGCGACCGGTGCCGTGCTCAGCTGCTTGCGCACCAGCGTTCGGTACGCCCGCCAGAAGGGACCCCGCGACCAGGGCGGCTGTCATTGCGGCAACGCTTCTCTTCCCCATGCGGATCAGCGGACTACACGGGCACCGTCCGGCGCAAGGGTGCGGGGTTTCCGCAGAGCGTGAGGCCGCAGCCGCTAGCCGCTAGCCGCTAGCCGCTAGCCGCTACCGGTCTCGCGTCTCGGCGTCCTGCGTCTCGTGGTCGTTGCCGCGCTGGACGTCGGCCTGTGCGGAAGGGTTGGGCGTGAGCGCGTCCGCGCCTTCGCTGTCCCTCTCCTTGTTTCGTTCGTCGCCGAGGACACGGGTTTCGGCGTCCTCTGCTTCGTCGAAAATCTCCTCGGCGGCGGTTTCCGCGTGCTTCGGCTTCTGCTCCTTCTGGTGTTCACCGCGGTGCTCGTGGTTGCTCATGCCGAATCTCCATCCATCTAGTTCTGGGTCTATTTGGTTCTGCGTTCGAGTCGCGGTTCGTCACTCGTCGTCAATGCCCCGCAGCGATGACAAAGCCGCTGCGGGGCCTCGTCGGCATGCGGTTCAACGGGATACGCAGGTCCTGCTCCGGGACGTCGTACTCCAGCTGCGCGAGTCGTGGAAGCAGGGTGCTCAACACCGCCAGGGTGATGTCCTCGCCGGGGCAGCGGTGGCCCTGGGACGCGTCTCCGCCGCCCTGGGGAACCAACTCGTTGCGACCGGGTTCGCGGCCCACGAAACGCTCCGGGTCGAACATGTAGGGGTCATGCCACAGCTCCGGATCGTGATTCTGGCCGTAGAGGTCGAGGAGGACGAGCGAGCCTTCCGGGATCGTTTCGCCGTGCCACTCCACGTCGACCGGGGCAAGGCCCGCGACGAAGGGCGCGAACGGGTAGAAGCGACGGACTTCGTGGGCGAACGCCCGGCCGTAGCCGTCACGGTCCTGGGCCAGCCGCTGCCGTAGCGCCGGATTCCGGTGCAGCGCATGGGCGCCGAACACGGTGTACCAAGTGACGGCGACGGTGGGGCGGATGACGTTGAGGATCTCGACGGCGGCGGTTCGCGGATCGAGCAGCTCACCGTCGGCGTCGCGATGCACGGCCACGGCCCGCACCACCGACTCCGGCTCCGCGCCGTCCGCCGCGGTGCCACCGGCCGGCCGCATCTCCTCGACCAGCTCCGCCAGCCGCTCCTCCTGGCGCCGCCGGGCCCGCCGGGCCCGCCAATGCCGGGGACCGGCGGTCGCGAATCCGTCGACCATGGCCACCAGATCACGCGCGGTGCGCCGTGCCTCGCCGTCCTGACCCTCGGTGAGCGGCACTCCCGCCCACCGGCACACGGCACGCGTGATCAGAAGGCTCACCTCGTCGAACAGCGTCACCCGCGGATGAGCGGTCCACTCCTTGCTCGACCGCTCCCACTCCGCGGCCACCTGCTGGGCCAGCCGGGCGACGTCGGACGGGTCCTTGAGGAGCGAGACGAAGAGTGCCTTACGTCCGCGGTGCTCCGTTCCGTCAAGCGTGTGCACCGCGCCTTCGCCGAAGAGCGTGCTCAGCACCGGTTCGGGGAGGGCGGAACGCCGCCGTACGTGGTTCTCGTCGTAGAAGAAGGCCACGGCGGCCGGTCCTCGCAGTGCGATGGCGGGTTTGCCCAACAGGCGTGTGCGGACGGGCCCGGGGCCCTTGCGGCGGCTCAGGTCGGGAAGCCACGCATACCCCTGCGCGAGGAGCGGCAGGGTGCTGTCCAGCATCGGTTTCCTCCAGGAAGTCTTTCCGCTCGCCCGTGGGGGGTCGCTCTCCGTCCAGCCTCTGCCGGGCCCGCCGCGGGCACCACTGGAGCGGCGCCGAACCCTTTGCGATCACGGAGCCGGGTGCCCTGCCGGGTCGAGATCATTCGTCGGTGTCGTGAACAGTCGGGCAGTCATGAGCCGTCCGAGGCGGGACTTTCGTCCCGGTAGGGGAGCGTGCGCCGGGGCACGGGAGCAGAGCCCGACCAGCAAGGTCCGAGGGACCGGAAGAGGGAGACACCTCATGCGAACGATCAGGCGCGTGAAGCGCGTGCTGTACGGGGCTCTGTGCCTGCCCGGAGGCGAGCGTCGGCGTAGTCCTCCGTGAATACCGAGCGACAGCGCGGGCACTAGATGTCGGCCAACTGCGCTTCATCGCACTGCTTGAACGTCTCCGTCACAGCACTCCGTCACCGAATTCACTGAGAGGAGCACCCCCGTGCTCAGGCCCCACCCCACGTTCCTGCACACCCTGCTCGAAACCTACGCCTCGCTGCGACACATGCAGGCCCGGGAGGATTCGGCCGAGGTCAGGCGGCGGATGGACGACGTCCTGTACACCTTGTGCGTCTCCACCGGTAAGCGGACTCCTGAGTCGGCTCTGGCGTCGGCCCGCGCTCAACTGGCCGGAGTGCACTCGCAGGATGACGCCCGCCTTTCCGCCTGAATGACTGGCCGGGCGCTGTGTGGGTACTGGTGTGAAACTTGGAAATGCCCGAAAGGCGGCCACTGCGGCCACTGCGAGCACTCGCCGTGACCGGAGCCAAGAAGAACAGCGAGGTCAGCATGCCGGCTGGAGCCAGTAACAAGCGCGAGCGTCAGTACGAGCACATCAAGGAGAGCGCCGAGGAACGCGGTGCCTCCAAGGGCAGGGCCAAGGAGATGGCGGCACGCACGGTCAACAAGGAGCGGGCCCGCTCCGGCGAGTCGAAGAGTGCGAGCAAGACATCGACGAAGGACCCGAAGTCCGCGCCGCAGCGCGGCGGGGAGCGGTCCCACAGTGGGTCCCAGGGCCCCACCAAGGACCAGCTCTACGAAGAGGCCAAGAAGAAGAACATCGACGGCCGTTCGTCGATGAACAAGCAGCAGCTCAAGAAGGCCCTCGGACGCTGAGACACCAGACGCCCGCGGCGGTGTGCACCGCCGCGGGCGTCGTCCTTTCGCCGGCCCGGACGGCCTGACCCTGGCGCCACGCGTCAGTCTTCGGGATGCGTTCACCCAGGTGGCTAATCCTGGGCATGCATCCGCGTCGGGCGGGAACCCCGTGTTCCATGGAATCCAGCCTCACCTGCCCCATCAGGTCTCACCTGCGCGTCGACGCCCTTGACCTGGTGCTCGAAGCCGAACTGACCCTCACGTACGCCACCAAGGACCCGCTGGCCGTCACCCTCACTTTTCCGCCGCCCGCGGCGGGACGGGCACCGACGGTGTGGGTGTTCTCCAGGGATCTGCTGGCCTCGGGGCTGCGAGCGCGGACGGGCGAGGGCGATGTCGTGATCCGGCCGAGCGGGCGGCACCGGGTGCTGGTGACGCTCACGTCCCCGAGCGGACGAGTCCAGGGTGAACTGGAGCGGGCACCGGTCGAGGCGTTCGTCCAAGAGGCGTACGCTCTGCTGCCCGCTCCCGAGGAGAGCGCGGCACTGGGCCTGGACAATCTGGTCACAGCCCTTCTCGCAGCACCCTGAACCGAGAGTGCGGCGTTCCGCAGCCCTCTTTCCTCACACTGGCTGCGGGGCGCCCGGTTCGCCCTCGGCCATGGCCACGTGCGCCCGGGCGGCGGCGAGCGCCGTCTCCACCTCACGGGTTCCGGTGGAGACACAGAGGGTGTACGCGATGTCCTCGAGCCTCTGGCGGTTCTCGGGGGCGCGGTTGCGCGTATGCAGCGCACTCAGGGCCTCGTACTGCTCCACCAGGTTGCGCAGAATCCTCGGGTCGGCCATCAGCACGGCAGGTCTCCTTCGCTCTCGACGGGCAGGGGTGAACGTCCTCAACAGGCGGTGGTGCAGGGGTGACTGGCACCGTCCGGCACACCCGGGCGCGCACCACGGCAGGTGGAGAGTGGGCGAGGTGGCTGACGGCGCGTACCTGTCCACAACCGCGGTGCGCGAGCCGGGACAGCCGGCGGACGCCGGATCTCCTGCCCCATCTCGAGTTCATCGCCGAGGTCGACGAGATGCCCGCCGAGGCGGGTTTCGTGTGGATGGCGGTTGAGGAAGAACAACACTCGCTCCGTGGAAGCAGGGCTTTTGGGCGCAGCCGCTTCCTGACCTCAAAGTTCAGTGTGCCCACGGGAGAGCTCCGGACGCCACCCGACGCTGTGACGTGAGACGCACGAGCCCGGGGTTTGGGCGCTGCGCTGCCTGGTATGCGGGTCCCGGCGCCGCCTGCCACCATGACCCTGTGCGTCCGGCGGGTGGAGCACCCGTCGTTGCCGTCCCGCCCGGAGGAGTTCTCGTGACCGACCGGAAGCACGTACTGCGCGGTCGCACAGCTGTCGTGACCGGCGCCGCGCGCGGAGTGGGCGAAGCCATCGCCAGGGAGCTCGCCGATCGAGGAGCCGAAGTGGCCCTGCTCGGCCTGGAGGAGAAGTCACTGGCCCGGGTGGCCCAGGAGCTGCCCACCCCGTCGAGGCACTGGCATGTGGATGTGACGGACACCGACGCGATGGAGCGCGTGGCCGGAGAGATACGCGACCAGCAGGGCCCCGCATCGGTCGTCGTCGCCAACGCGGGGATCGCCGAGGGCGGGCCGTTCGTCGACTCTGACCCCGCGAGCTGGCAACGTGTCATCAACGTCAATCTCGTGGGCAGCGCGAACACCGCACGGGTCTTTCTGCCCCAACTGCTCCACACCCACGGCTACTTCCTGCAGATCGCCTCACTCGCCTCCATCGGTGCCGCTCCGCTGATGAGCGCCTACTGCGCGTCCAAGGCGGGCGTGGAGTCCTTGAGCCAGTCACTGCGCGCGGAGCTCGCGCCGCGGGGCGTCAGGGTGGGCGCCGCCTATCTGAGCTGGACCGACACGGACATGATCCGTGACGCCGACCAGCATGCCGTCCTGCGCGAACTGCGTGCGCACATGCCGGCGCCGGCCCGCAAGGTCTATCCCCCGGAGCACGTGGCCGGGCGTCTGGTGGACGCCGTCGAGCGGCGGGCGGCCACCGTGTACGTGCCGGGGTGGCTGCGGGCCGTGCAGTTGGTGCGGGCCGGCCTGCCGCCGCTCGTCAGCAGGTACGCACGCCAGGAGTTGACGCGCTCGGAGTTCTCGGCCACGGGACTGCTCGGGCCCGGCGGGCGCGCGGCTGAGACCCCGACCGGGCCGCGCTGAAGCAAGCGCCGAAGTCAGCCCGGTCGAAAGCGCCGGTCGAGCCGGCCCCGCAGCGCGGCACGGGCGGCGTTGGCTCCGGGAGCGCCGTGGACGCCGCCCCCCGGGTGAGCGGCGGCCGACGCGAGGTAGAGGCCCTTGACCGGGGTTTCGGGGCGGCCCGTGCCCGGCGTGGGGCGGAACACCAGCTGCTGGTGGGCGGAGGCCGTGCCGCCGTTGATCGCGCCCCCGTGCAGGTTGGCGTCCATGGCCTGGAGGGTGGACGGGGCGAGAAGACGCCGGGATCGGATGCGGGAGCGGAATCCCGGCGCCCAGCGTTCCACTTCGTTCTCCATGCGGTCGGCCATGGCCTCTTGTTCCCGCTGGTCCCAGGCGCCGGTCAGGCCGTCGTCACCCGCGTCGCCCTTGATCCGCTGCGGGACATGCGTGTACGCCCAGGCGGATTCGGTGCCGGACGGCGAGCGGGACGCGTCGGCGGTGGTCATCTGACCGAAGAGGAGGAACGGGCGGTCGGGCACCTTCCCCATGGCGATCTGTGCCGCGAACTGGGTCAGACCGTCGACGCCGTCGGCCAGGTGGACCGTCCCCGCCGTGGCCGCCTCCCGCGCCGTCCAGGGCACCGGCCCGCTCAGCGCCCAGTCGACCTTGAAAGTCGCGAAGTCCCACTGGAACCGGCGCAGATCCCCAAGGAGGCACCCCGGCAGATGCCGGGCGTCGACGAGATCGCCGAACAGCGCCGGTGCGGACACGTCGGCGAGAACCGCACGGGACGCGGGAACGCCCTCACCTCCGGCCGTGCGCACGCCGACCGCGCGTCCGGACCGTACGACGACCTCACTCACGCGCTCCCCGCACCGGACCACGCCCCCGTGCCGTTCGAGCCGCCGCACCAGGGCCGCCGTGAGCGCGCCCGCACCGCCGACCGGAACAGGGAAGCCGTACGTCTGGCCGAGCATGGACATCAGCCAGCCGAAGCCGCCGCTGCCCGCCGCTTCGGGGCCGAGGTCCGCGTGCAGCGCGTTGCCCGCGAGGAGCAGCCTGCCGCCCTCGCCGCGGAACTCCTCCTCGCCCAGGCGGCGGACCGGCAGCGCCATCGTGCGGGCCATCCGCAGACCGCCCGCGCTTCGGAGCTTGGCGGCGAGGCGGATCCCGGACCGTACAGGGGGGAACGGAGTGAAGAGCGCCCCCACGATGTCGGGGCCGATGCGGTTCCAGGTGGAGCAGAGGTTGAGCCAGGCAGCCCCGTCGCCCGCCGCGAACGTGTCAAGACCTGCTGCCGTGTCCGCCGCCCCGCGAGCGAGGACCGCGCACCGGCCGTCCGGCAGGGGATGAGCGAGGACGCGGGGAGCGTGGCTCCAGCTGAGACCCTCCTGCTGGAGCTGCAGGTCCGCGAGGATCGGGGAGGCCGCGGCGAGGGGATAGAAGGCGCTGAAGAGGTCGTTGACGTAGTCGGGGTGTACACCGCGATCGCTGCGGACCGCACCGCCCGGCTCGTCCTGCTCCTCGAGAACCTCCACACTCCATCCGGCTTCTGCCAGCAGATTCGCCGCGACGAGACCATTGGGCCCCGCACCGATGACCACCGCGTCCGGCATCCCTGACTCCTGACGTTCGCTCGGCCGACGTGCTCGACCTGATCGGCCTGTCCTCAGGCCGATTCGTACGTGCGCTTCGGTGACTTCTCCACGACGTCCGCCAGGCGGGCGAGCATGGCGCGGTGCCGCAGTTGGATCAGGGCGTCCACGGCCGCGTTGTGGAGCATTCCGCCGGGCCCGGTCAGCGGATGCTCGTCGACGATGACCAGGGCGTACTCACCCCAGGGCCGTACGTCGAGAGCGATACGCGCCGCACCGAGCCATCCGCTGTCGGCCTCGAGCTCCAGAATGCCGGGCTCTTCGCACCGCCGGACGGTCGTGCGGCCCGACAACGTCCGCCACCCCACCCGCACCGTGTACGTGATGCTGGAGCCGACCTCCGGCCAGACGCCTTCCCTGGGCTCCGAATCGGATGTGCCGACCACCCAGTCGCCGTAACGCGAGCCGTCCGCGAGTACCGCCCAGACGTCTGCCACGGACCGCTTGATCAATCGGTGTCGTACGGCCATTCGGCTCTCCAGCCCTCGTCGGAAACGGAAGCCCGCGTCGGATGCTGCGGCTCCCCGGTACCCGGCACGCCCGTTCTCACTCCTGCTCACCCTCGCAGGCGTTCGGAGGGTCCGCCGCCTGCCGGACGCCGAATCGGGTACGTGTGTGCGCGTGAAATCTCCCCGCACCAATCCCGAAGCCTCCGAGCCGACCGCGCTCAAGAAGGCGCTCACCACCCCGCTGCTCTACTTCTTCATCCTTGGAGACGTCCTCGGCGCGGGCGTATACGTCCTGGTGGGTCAGGTCGCGGCCGACACGGGCGGCGCCGTCTGGGTGCCCCTCGTCGTGGCGCTGTGCCTGGCGCTCCTGACGGCGGCCTCGTACGCCGAACTGGCCACGAAGTACCCCCGGGCCGGCGGCGCCTCCCACTACGCGACCCTGGCCTACGGGCCTTTCGCCGGGTTCCTCGCCGGTTTCTGCATGCTGGCCGCCGGCATCGTGTCGGTGGGCGCCTTGGCCCGCGGTTTCGGCGGCGACTATCTGGCGGAGTTCGTCACGCTTCCCGTGGCCCTCGTCGCGGTCGTGTTTCTTGCCGCGCTTGCCCTGCTGAACGCGCGGGGGATCAGCGAGTCGACGCGGGCCAACGTCGTCGCCACCGTCATCGAGGTAAGTGGGCTCCTGCTCGTGATCGGGCTCGGCGTCTGGATCGTGCTGCGCGGCGACGGTGACGTCGGGCGGCTCACGGAACTGGGAACACCGGAACACGGGCCCGCGGCAGCGGTGCTGAGCGGTGCGGTCCTGGCCTACTACTCCTTCGTCGGTTTCGAGACCTCCGTCAATGTGGCGGAGGAGACCCGTGACCCGCGCCGCTCCTATCCGCGGGCCCTCTTCGGCGCGCTGATCACCGCGGGGGCCATCTACGCCCTGGTCGGTGCCGCAGCCGCGGCGGCCGTGCCGACCAAGACGCTCGTCGAGTCCAGCGGACCGCTCCTCGAGGTCGTCCGGGCGGCCGGTGGCGTCCCCACGGAGCTGTTCAGCGCCATCGCCCTGGTCGCCGTCGCCAACGGCGCCCTGCTCACCGGCATCATGTCGTCGCGTCTGGCCTATGGCATGGCGCGCGACCGGCTGCTGCCGAGTTTCCTCACGAAGGTGCTGCCCGGCAGGCGTACGCCGTGGGCGGCGATCGCCGCGACCACCGTGCTCTCGCTTCTCCTCGCGCTGACCGGCGACGTGTCGACGCTCGCCTCGACCCTGGTCCTCCTTCTGCTGGTGGTCTTCTTCCTGGTCAACACGGCGGCTCTGGTGCTGCGTCGCGACGCCACCACGCAGGACCACTTCCGGGCCCCGACGGTCGTGCCGGTGCTCGGAGCGGTGTCCTGCGTGGTGCTCGCGACGCGGATCGAGGGCGAGGTGTGGCTGCGGGGCGGGATCGTCCTGCTGGTGGGCGCGGTCCTGGGCGCCGTCACCGCTGTGCGCCGCCGCGCCTGACCCCCGCCCCGAGCGAGCCCTACGCGGCCTGGATCAGTTCGGCTCGGCCGAACAGGAGCGCGTAACCGGAGGGGAGTTGGGCCAGCATGCGGGTCAGGAGACCGGGGCCGGCGAGGTCGGCGACGGCGGCCAGGACAGCGCCGGTGTCCCAGCGCGTGGTGGCGGGACTGGCCCCTGCGCGGGTGGCGAGATCCTTGACGAATCCCCAGCCGGTGAGGGGTTCGGTGGCGGGGATCTGGGCGGTGAGGATGAGCGCGGCCTCGACGGGCATGCGGGCGGCGAGTTCGACGCGTTCCTCCCCGGTCAGCTGCCTGCCAAGGCCGCCGATGACCAGCCTGACGGCTTCCTCGGCGCGCTCCCGGGTGGGGTACGCGCCCTCGTAGCGGACCTTCTCCAGCATCTGCTGGAAGGTCATCGCGGGGAGGGGCCGGGAGACTTCAGGGCGTTCGGAGATCACTGACATCGCGGAGTGCGCGCCTTTCTCGTCGCAGAGGTTGTGTCGCGGGTGCGGGCAGCTGGACAGCACCCGCGGGCGGGGCGTGGGGTCGTGGGGTCGGCTGGGGAGGGCCGAGGGAAGCCCGCGAGGGAAGGCCGTGCGGGAGTCGACACGGCCCGGGCGCGGAGGAGGAGCCGGGGGAGAGCTGCAGTCCTCCGCGCCAGGCGTCCGTGGCTGGGGCTCAGCCGCGGATTTCCCTCCGGGACGCTTCGTTCCCGATGGAGACCTTGCGGGGCTTGGCACGCTCGGCGATCGGGATGCGCAGGGTCAGTACACCCGCGTCGTAGTCGGCCTTGATGCGCTCGGTGTCCAGTGTGTCGGCCAGCACGATCTGGCGGGAGAACACGCCCAGTGGCCGCTCGGACAGTTCCATCTGGACGTTCTCGGACTTGGTGACCGGTCGGCGCTCGGCCTTGACGGTCAGCATGTTCCGTTCCACGTCGATGTCGATCGCCTCGGCGGTCACGCCGGGCAGATCGAAGGCCACCACGTACTCGTCGCCTTCGCGGTAGGCGTCCATGGCCATCGCGGACGGTCGCGACCACGTTCCGGGGCCCACCAGCTGCTGGGCGATGCGGTCGAGCTCGCGGAAGGGATCGGTGCGCATCAACATCGCGAAACACCTCCATAGGTCAGGGCAGTACCTGCCAATGCGCTTCACCTGCTCTAGGTTGTAGCATGTCATCCATTGGATGACAAGGCAGATGTCATCCAATGGATGACGCCGAGACGAGGGAGGCCTTCATGACAGCGACCGGCCCACCGGAATCAACCCAGGCAGCGGCCCGTAATCCGGCCTCCTTTCCGGCCGCGGCCTCCGCTCTGGAGGCCATCAGCGACGCCATGGACGTCGCCCAAGAGCGCGGCGCGGGTGCCGCACCCGCAGGGGGCACCGACCTGGAGCAGGCCTTGGCCTCGCTGCTGCTGCTGCGCGAGGTCCGTGAGCAACTCGCCGCGTGGGAGGCGGGGTTGATCGAAACCGCGCGACACGCGGGAGCCAGCTGGGCCGACCTCGCGCACCCCCTGGGGGTCGCAAGCCGTCAGGCCGCCGAACGGCGCTACCTGCGCCAGCGCCCCGGGCCGACCGGAAGCACCGGCGAGCAGCGCGTACAGGCCACCCGGCAGCGCCGCGCCGCCGACCGCAGCCGTACCGCCTGGGCCCGGGAGAATGCCGCCGCCCTGCGCCGCCTCGCCGGTCAGGTCACGTCACTCACCGGTCTCCCGCCGCAAGCCCAGGTCCCGGTCGGCCATCTCGACGCGGCTCTCGCCGACGACGACCCGGCGGCCCTGATCGAACCTCTGAGTGCGGCTTGCCCGTACGTGGCGCGCACCCATCCCGCTCTCGCAGCCCGGCTCGACGAGCTCATCGGCCACCTCGAAGGGAAGGGTTCGCGTAATTAGACGACAGAAAGCCGCAAAAAACTGACCAATGCATGGCGCTCATGCCGCTGAACCTGCAAGGGCGACGCCAGCGGGCGCCCGTAATGTGCGCATTACGCACCGAATCCGCGCCGCTTCAACAGACCGCGCTAGGAGTCAGCTCCTCCGGAAGCCGAAAATCTCGTAAGTCTGTCGGTTATTTGCAATCTCTGCCACACATCTTGCGTTCTTGTGTCGGCCGCGATTGAGTGCTGACGCGTACCGCAGATACGGGTTGACATATGTCATGAACGCGTCAGAGAGGACCACCGTGAGATGGAGACAGCGGAGCCGGCGCACCCTGGGCGCCTGGCTCGTCGGCACCCTGTTAGCCGCCGGGCTCCTGCCCGCCGCCGCCCACGCAGCACCCGCCCCCGCCCACGCAGCGCCCGCGGCGCCCAAGGCGGCCGCGAATCTGGCGCTGAAGAAGCCGATCGAGGCGTCCACGTCCACCCAGAACTACTACGCGCCCAACGCCAACGACGGCAGCACGAGCACCTATTGGGAATCCAGCGGACATCCGTCGACGCTGACCGTGAAGCTCGGCGCTGACGCGGAGCTCGACTCCGTCGGGCTCAAACTCAACCCGGACGCGGCCTGGGCAGCCCGTAAGCAGAGCATCGAGGTGCTCGGACGTACGCAGTCCGCCGGCGACTTCAGCACGGTGAAGGCTCGGGCCGACTACACCTTCGACCCCGCGGGCAACCAGAACCGCGTGACGATCCCGGTCTCCGGGCGCTACGCCGAGGTCCGGCTGAAGATCTACTCCAACAGCTCCGGATACGGGGCCCAGGTCGCGGAGTTCGAAGTCAACGGAACCCCCGCGCCCAACCCCGACCTGACCGTGGCCGACCTGAGCTGGCGGCCCGCGCAGCCCAGCGAGAGCGACGCCATCAAGGTCGACGCCACCGTGCGCAACACGGGCTCGGCGGCCTCCGCCGCCACCACGGTCGACGTGAGCCTGGGCGGGACGGTCGCCGGCAACGCCGAGGTGGGCGCGCTCGGCGCCGGTGAGTCGGCCACTGTCCCGGTCGACATCGGCAAGCGGGCGCAAGGCAGTTACACCGTATCCGCGGTGGTGGACCCCCGCGACACGGTCCCCGAACAGGACAACGACAACAACAGCCGCACCGCCGACGCGAAGCTGACGGTCGGTCAGAGCCCCGGCCCCGACCTGGAGGTCACCGGCATCACGTCGAACCCGGCCAACCCCGCGGTCGGCGCCGATGTCACCTTCACGGCAAAGGTGCACAACCGTGGGACCAGCTCGGTGAGCGCCGGATCAGTGACCCGCCTGACCGTGGCCGACAAGACACTGAACGGCACCACACCCGCCATCGCCGCGGGCGAGAGCGCCATCGTCGACCTGTCGGGCAAGTGGACCGCCACCAGTGGCGGCGCCACCCTCACCGCGAGCGCGGACGCCACCGATGTCGTGGACGAGACGAACGAGGACAACAACGTCTTCGCGCGCTCCATCGTGGTCGGCCGCGGCGCGGCGACGCCGTACGTCGAGTACGAGGCGGAGGACGGCAGGTACGAGGGCACGCTCCTCGAAGCGGACGCCGAGCGCACCTTCGGGCACACCAACTTCGCCACCGAGTCATCGGGCCGCAAGGCGGTGCGCCTCAACTCGACCGGCCAGTACGTGGAGTTCACGTCGACCAGCGCCACCAACTCCATCGTCGTACGCAACTCCATCCCCGACGCACCGAGCGGCGGCGGCCAGGAGAAGACGATCAGCCTCTACGCCGACGGGAAGTTCGTCCAGAAGCTGACCCTGTCGTCCAAGCACAGCTGGCTGTACGGCAACACGGACCAGCCCGAGGGCCTGACCAACACGCCTGGTGGCGACGCGCGCAGGCTCTTCGACGAGTCGCACGCCCTGCTCGCGCAGACCTATCCGCAGGGCACCAAGTTCCGCCTGCAGCGCGACGCCGGTGACGACGCCGCGTACTACACGATCGACCTGATCGACCTGGAACAGGTGGCACCTGCGGCGAGCAAGCCCGCCGCGTGCAAGTCGATCACCGAGTACGGGGCTGTCCCCAACGACGGCATCGATGACGCGGACGCGATCCAGAAGGCGGTGGCCGCCGACCAGAACGGCGAGATCGACTGCGTATGGATCCCAGCAGGTCAGTGGCGTCAGGAGAAAAAGATCCTCACCGACGACCCGCTGAACCGGGGCCAGTACAACCAGGTGGGTATCAAGGACGTGACGATCCGCGGCGCCGGAATGTGGCACGCGCAGCTGTACTCGCTGATACCGCCGCAGGACGCGGGCGGCATCAATCACCCGCACGAGGGCAACTTCGGCTTCGACATCGACGACAACACCAAGATCTCGGACATCGCCATCTTCGGCTCGGGCACCATCCGGGGCGGCGACGGCAATGCCGAGGGCGGCGTCGGTCTCAACGGCCGCTTCGGCAAGAACACCAAGATCTCGAACGTGTGGATAGAGCATGCCAACGTCGGCGCCTGGGTCGGCCGCGACTACAGCAACATCCCCGAGCTGTGGGGGCCTGGAGACGGCCTGGAGTTCAGCGGGATGCGCATCCGCAACACCTACGCGGACGGCGTCAACTTCACCAACGGCACCCGCAATTCGACCGTCTTCAACTCCTCGTTCCGCAACACGGGTGACGACGCGCTCGCCGTGTGGGCCAGCAAGTACGTCAAGGACACGTCGGTCGACGTCGGTCACGACAACGTGTTCCGCAACAACACGGTGCAACTGCCGTGGCGTGCCAACGGCATAGCGGTGTACGGAGGTTACGGAAACAAGATCGAGAACAACCTGATCCACGACACCATGAACTACCCCGGCATCATGCTCGCCACCGACCACGACCCGATCCCCTTCACCGGGCAGACGCTCATCGCGAACAACGGGCTCTACCGCACCGGCGGGGCGTTCTGGAACGAGGACCAGGAGTTCGGCGCGATCACCCTCTTCGCGCAGGGGCCGAGCATCCCCGGTGTCACGATCCGCGACACCGACATCCACGACTCGACGTACGACGGCATCCAGTTCAAGACGGGAGGCGGCGCCATGCCGGACGTGAAGATCAGCGACGTGACGATCTCCAAGTCCAACAACGGCTCCGGCATCCTCGCCATGGGCGGAGCACGCGGCAGCGCGACGCTGAGCAACGTGCAGATCAGCGACTCGCGCGACGGGGACATCCTGATCGAACCGGGCTCACAGTTCGTGATCAACGGAGGAGGTGCGGGCCTCGACCCTGACGTACCGGGAAAGAGGCAGGGGCTGTAACGACGGTGTCAGCAGGCTGAATCGACCGGCCCACTCTCCACCAGTCCGCCCGGATCTGTGTCTCAGGTCCGGGCGGTCTGTCGTCACCTCGGCTGCTCTTCCAGCGCACGGATACCCGGCGCGCAGCTGATCCTCAGATCGTCCAGTTCGGCCGCCGACAGCTGCTTCTCGGCGGAGCCGCGGCGGCTGCCGTCGAGTTGGGTGCAGGCGCTGTCCAGCCACGAGCGGGCAGGATCGATGCCGACGAACGCGGCCAGGCGGGCGAGTTCGTCTCTGGGGGAGTCGATGAGGTCCTCGTAGGCGAGCGTCATACGTTGGCCGGAGGGCAGGGCATCGAGGAATTGTGCGCCCTGGGCGACGAGTTCGGACCACAGGGCGCCGAACCGGCGCAGGGGGAAGGAACGGTCTCGTACGAGGGCGGGGTCGAAGGACTCGTCGAGCAGCGGCGCCAGGTCGGGAGGCAGGGAGCGCACCTGCTCGGCCGTCAGATCGCCGAAACTCTCGACGCCCGTCCGTTCTTTGATCTCGCGCATCAAGGTGATCACGCGGTACCCGGGATGTCGGCTCATGGACAGGGCGCAGTCGGGCCCGTCGCGAAAGAGATGCACGAACTTCGCGTAGGGGAAGGCAGCACGCAGCCCGGGAGCCCAGCCCGTCGAGTAACCGGAGCGTTCCACGACGGTGGTGCGCCCGAGCCGCGCGCCGAGCAACTCGAAGAGGGCCTCGTGGTGTTCGGGGGCGGGGCGTACCGGCCAGCCGATGACCGCAGCGCGGATTTCGTCGAGCAGGCCGTCGGGGTCGTCGGTGAGGTGGGGCAGCACCATGAGGGAGAGCGCGGGGATACCGGGGCTCTGCCCCGTGTACTTCCCCGGGCGGCGAGTGTAGAGGAACTCGGGCATCAGGAGCCCACTGCGGATCATGCTCGCGAAGTACGGGGTGGGCCGGAAGAGGGCTTCCCAGAACGCCGCGCCCGAGACCCGGCCCTTGGGAAAGGCCGCGTCACCGACGGAGGCCATGTACTCGTTGAGACTGAGTACGTCGGGGTGGGCGTTGAGGATGCGGGACAGCGCGGTGGAGCCGCTGCGGCCCGTACCGATCACGAAGGTCAGGCTGCGCAATGTCGCTCTCCGAAGGCAAAGGGCGGGGATCTGAGGGCAGTATGCACCTCAGCACATGCGCGCCGAAGGCACCAGGTGGCAGCCGGGCCACGAGTGTTGACCCTCACGCGGCGTCAGGCCGCATAGTCCTCGGCATGGAGGAGCACCTGACCGTGGGACGCGTGGCCGAGCTGGCCGGCGTGAGGGTCCGCACGCTGCATGCCTGCGCGACGACCTTTCCTCAGGTCAGTGGGCCGAGCGCAACCGCGACCTCGTCGCCCTCGACGCGGCGGAGCTGGGCCTCCGCCTGCTCGTCGCCTGACTGGGGTACGGCTCGAACGGGCACTGGTGACAGGGACCTGGGCCACTTCTCTGGGGCCCAGAGGTCACATCGGCTGTCACATCAGTGGCGGCTCTGCCGGGCGTGGGACGGCTCAGTACGCGGAGTCGACGTTGTCGATCGAGCCGTACTTGTCGGCGGCGTAGTTGGCGGCCGCGGTGATGTTGGCGACCGGGTCGGTCAGGTTATTCGGGGTGCCCGACACGTGGTACGCGTCGAAGGTGGGCTGGATCACCTGGAGCAGGCCCTTGGAGGGGGTGCCGTTCTGCGCGTTCACGTCCCAGCCGTTCTGGGCGTTCGGGTCACCGGCGGACTCGCGGATGATGTTGCGGTGCAGGCCCTCGTAGGAACCGGGGATGCCCTTGGACTTCATGATGTCCAGGGACTCCTTGATCCAGCCGTCGAGGTTGTTCGGGTAGTTCTTCTCGGCCTTCGCGGCGGCGGCAGGTGCCTTGGCCGCGGCGGAGTGCGGCTCGGCGGCCTGGGCGGGGGAGGGGGCCACCGTGAGCAGAGCGGCAGCGGCTCCGGCCGTGGCGAGACCCGCGACGGAGAACGAGCGGATTCGGGCGATGCGGGTGGTGCTGGTGCGCGTGGGCATACGGAAGTGAACCTTTTCCATGGGGGGACGTGGCACAGGAGCCTGGGCGGCCGTAATGGCGATGTATTCGCGCCGGCCGCGCTGCTTTGGCCCTGCGATGTCGACCATGGTTAGCGGTGACGGGAAAGCGGCGCAAGGATGTGACGTACTACCCGGCTACGCAGAAGACCTGCCAGTGAGCGCCTCTACGTCGAATCGGCGGCCTATGAGCGCCTATGGCGTCTACTACCGCGGTTAGCGTGTGATGTGGCCCCTATGGGGCGCCTCACAAACTGAAGGCCGAGTATTCCCGAAAGTGCCGGCCCTATTCCCGCTCGCCCTTTTGAATTCGGGCCTGTGGTATTCGCTGGGTAACGCCCTGGAGGGTGACCGCCGCTGCGGGTGATGTGCGGAGGCGGCGCGGCCCCGGCACCTGTTCGGTCTATCAGCCCGTGCCGTCGGCGACCGGGCGTTCAAGAGTGGTCGCATGACCGAGCGCTCAGGACGCACCCAGGCCACCGCCCCCCGCCGGCCGGCGAAACGTGCCGACGATCACGGCGCCCCGGACCTGCGGGAACTGGTCGGCGAGGCATGCCGGACGCTGACCGAACTCATCGGTCACCGCGCTGAAGGTGTGTCGGCCGTCTGCCCGACCGAGAGCGACGGCTGGCGGGTCAGCGTGGATGTGCTGGAGGTGGCTCGGATCCCCGACACCACCAGCCTCCTGGCCACCTACGAGGTGGATCTGGACGCGCACGGACGCCTGACGCAGTACCGCAGAGTCCGCCGCTACCGACGCGGCTGGGCGGACAGCTGAGGCGCACCTTCTGCGCCGTCGAGAGGAGCAGGCCCCTTCATGACCACTACCTACAGTGAGGACGTCGTCCCCTGCGCGCCCCGTGCGGGCACGCTCTACGACGTCCTGGAACTCATACTCGACCGCGGCATGGTCATCGACGTCTTCGTCCGGGTCTCACTGGTCGGCATCGAGATCCTGAAGATCGACGCGAGAATCGTCATCGCGTCCGTCGACACCTACCTCCGCTTCGCAGAGGCATGCAATCGCCTCGACCTCGAACACGATTCGCGTAGCAAGACCGTCCCGGAACTCTTCGGTGGCGGCGCGGCCACGGTGGGCAAGGCCGGCGCCAAGAAGGCCGTCCGTTCCGTGGGCGACAAGGTCAAGGACACCCTGGGCCTGGACACAGGCTCAGACGAGGACGACGACGAGGAAGAAGAAGAGCGCGAGACGAGCCGTCCGCGCCGCAGCGCCTCCTCGCGCTCGTCCTCCCGCTCCCGCTCCACATCTCGTGCCGGTCAGCGCCCTCGCGCCCGGCGCCGTGACGAAGACGAAGAGGACTGACCGTGCCGACACCTCCCGGCCCTCCTGGACCTTCTGGCCCTCCCGGCCCTCCCGGCCCTCCCGGCCCTCCTGGCCTGTACGTGTACGCCATCACCGGCCCCGAGACCGCCGCACACGCCCGCCACTGCCGGGCTGTCGGCGACGGGAACGCAACTGTGTCCGTGCTGGGCCAGGACGATCTGGCCGCAGTCGTGAGCCGGGTGGCCGGACGTCCGCGGGCGCGCCGGCGCGACCTGAGCGCTCACCAGGCCGTGCTCGGCGTGCTCGCCGAGCACGGCCCCGTCCTGCCCATGCGCTTCGGTGTGATCGCGCCCGACGAGGACACCGTCCTTGCCGGACTGGACTCCGCCCGGGAGGCACACCTCGCCGCGCTCACGCGCCTGGAGGGCAAGGCCGAGTGGAACCTCAAGGGCGAGTCCGTGCCCGAGGCCCTGCCCGACCTGCTGCGCGAGGACGCCGGCCTGCGCGCCCTGCGCGAGACGACACGGCGGCGCCCGGGCTACGAGGCGAACGTGCGCCTCGGTGAAGCCGTGGCCGGCGCACTGCAGCGCCGAGCGGAGCAGGCCGCCGCCGACGTGGTGGCCGAACTGCGCCCCTTGGCCGCTGAGACGCGTGAAGGGCGCGACAGCGCCGCCGGGGCCATGAACGTCTCCTTCCTCGTGCCGCGGAGCGCCGAGACCGCCTTCCGGCGGGCCGTCGACCTGCTCGCCACCCGATGCCGCGGACGGATCACGCTCACGCTCACCGGCCCCTTGCCCTGCTACAGCTTCGTGAGCGCCGACGCCGTACCCGTAGGCGCGTGAGATGGGACTGATCAGCGGCATCCTGCTGCTCCCGCTGGCTCCGATCCGCGGGGTCGGCTGGATCGCGGATCGGCTGATCGAGGCGGCGGAGGACGAGTTGTACTCCCCGGATGCCGTCCGAGCTCGGCTCGCCGCCCTCAACGAAGCCTTGGACCAGGGCGACATCGACCTCGACCAGTTCGAACGCGAAGAGGAGCACTTGCTCGACCTGTTGGAACGACGTCCTTACCGAACGGCCTCCTGACGCTGTGCGCGGCGGCGTCGGCCTCGACCCACGGGAAGTTCCTGATGAATGAATGCAACCGGATCGCTCTCGGCGCGGCAGTAGCCGGGGGGTACCTCCTCGGGCGTACGAAGAAGGCAAAGTTCGCCTTCGCCGTGGGCTCGTATCTCGCAGGCCGCAAGTTCGGCCTCTCACCGCAGGAACTGCTCAGGCAGGGTGCCCAACGGCTGCGTGAGACGCCACAGTTCGCCGACCTGAGTGAACAGGTGAGAGGCGAGCTGATGGACGCTGGGCGGGCCGCGGTGTCCGCCGCGGCCGGCCGTCAGTTGTCCTCCTTCACGGACAAACTCGCCGAGCGCACCCAGTCCCTGCGCTCGTCGCGGGACCGCGACGACTACGAGGACGAGGACGAGGACCAGGGCGACGCGGAGTACGACGACCGTGACGAGCGGTACGACGACGAGGCCGAGGAAGACGAGGCCCCGGACGATGAACCGCAGGACGAGGCCGACGACGTAGAGGACGAAGACGAAGAAGACGAAGAGGACGAAGAGGACGAGTACGAGGACGGCGATGGCGAGGACGAGCCGTCGGCGCCTTCTCGCGGCCGTACCTCACGTCGGCACCGCGGCGCCACCAGCCGCGACGACCACGATCACGACCGACGGCGCTCGAGCCGCGACGCCGAACGCCGGTCGACGCCGCGCCGGAGGTCAGGTCGGGAGCGTTCAGCCCCGCGGTCGGGAGCGAAGAAGTCGCAGGGCAAGAAGACCGCGATAGCGCGTTCTGAACGCGACGGGTCGAGGGGCAGGAACGACGGTTCCGAACCTCCCGCCGCCAAGAAGACTTCCGCGGGCAAGAAGACCGCATCGGCGAAGAAGACCTCCCCCGCCAAGAAGTCCGCGGCAAGAAAGGCCCCGGCGAAGAAGGCCACTCCAGCGAAGAAGGCTTCCCCCGCGAAGAAGGCTTCGCCCGCCAGGAAGGCTTCCCCCGCCAAGAAGTCAGCCGCGAAGAAAACCGCCCCGGCGAAGAAGACCGCGGCGAAGAAGTCGACCTCCGCGAAGAAGACGGCAGCGAAGAAGACTGCGAAGTCCACTCCCGCGAAGAAGGCGGCGACCAAGAAGGCAGCGACGAAGAAGACAGCGACGAAGAAGACAGCAGCGAAGAAGACAGCAGCGAAGAAGACGACAGCTGCGAAGAAGACGTCAGCGAAGAAGACGACAGCGAAGAAGACCGGCGCCGCCAAGAGGTCGAGCGGCAGAGCGACAACGTCGCGTTCGAGGCAGAGGAGCTGACCGGCCATGGCCGAACGGAAGAAGAGCGCCGGCAGCGGCGAGGAGTCGGGCATGGACCGACTCCGTGACGGGCTCACCGACTTCGTCGATGCGCAGGCACAGAACCTGACGGACAAGTTGGGTGACGCGCTCGGTGGTCTCACCGACAAACTGCAGGACGTGGCGGACAACGGCGGGTCCCTCCCCAAGATGGGCGCCCGGATGCTGCAGGGCGATTCGCCCGTGAAAGCAGTCGTGGCGGAGAAGGCCAAGGGCATCAAGGACAGTGTCGTCGGCAAGGCGAAGGACCTGTTCTCCTCCGGCGGTGGCGGGGGAGGGGCGGGCGACACGAAGGTCACCAACATCGTCGAGGCCATCGACGTGGGTCTCCCGCTGCGAATGGTCTACGACCAGTGGACCCAGTACGAGGAGTTCAGCAGTTTCACCAAAGGTGTCCGCAGCGTCTCGATGTCCGACGACGACGTGAGTTCGGACTGGAAGGTGAAGGTCGGTCCGTCCAGCCGGAGTTGGAAGGCGACGGTTCAGGAGCAGGTGCCCGACGACCGGATCGTCTGGACGTCGGAAGGCAGCAAGGGCAGCACCCGCGGGGCCGTCAGCTTCCACGAGGTCGCCCCGGCGCTGACCCGCGTCGTCATGGTCGTCGAGTACTACCCCGCAGGCTTCTTCGAGAAGACCGGCAACCTCTGGCGTGCCCAGGGCCGTCGTCTGCGGCTCGACCTCAAGCACTTCGCCCGCTACGTGACGCTCAACGCGGACGAAGAGGTGGAGGGCTGGCGCGGTGAGATCCGGGACGGCGAGGTCGTCCGCTCCCACGAGGAGGGCCTGGAGGACGACGACTACGACGACGAGGGTGAGGGCAACGGCGGCGAGTCCGAGTACGAGGATGACGCCGAGGACGAGGAGTACGACCAGGACGCCGAGGACGGCGGCCCGGAGGACCAGGACGACGAGACCGACGAGGAGGAGCAGGACGACGAGGAGGATGAGGACGCCGAGGAGGATGAGGACGCCGAGGACGAAGACGAGGACGAACGGCGGCCCCGCGCCCGATCCGCCCGAAGGCGGTGACCGGCTCCATGGACGGCCTCGACACCTGGCGCTCCTCACCTCAGGCATCGGACCTCTCCCGTCCCGCTGACGGAAGCCTCGCCGACATCCTCGAACGGGTGCTGGACAAGGGCGTCGTCATCGCCGGAGACATCAAGATCGACCTGCTCGACATCGAGTTGCTCACCATCCGGCTCCGGCTGTTCATCGCATCCGTGGACACCGCTCGCAAGGCCGGCATCGACTGGTGGGAGACGGATCCGGCCCTGTCGTCGAGCGCCGCACGCGACGACCTCCGTGAGGAGAACCGTCGGCTGCGCGCGCAACTGGAAGAGCTCACGCCCGCCGACGAGGGATCGCGTCGACCGGAACGGACGAAGGAGAAGCCCCACTGATGGCTACAGCGTCCACCCCCGCGCACGCCGTGTGCGTGTTCGCCGTCCGACGAGGCCGAGGCCCGGAGCTGCCCGCGGGCCTGTCGGGCCATGAGGGAGGCGGCCCGCTGCGTCTTGTCCCGGCCGGCGCCCTGTGGGCCGTGGTCCAGGACGTGCCGGCCCACGAGTACTCCGAAGAGGCGCTGCGCGAGCGGCTGTCCGACCCCGCGACGCTGGAGCGGTGCGTACGGGACCACCACGCCGTGGTGACCGCCTTTGCCGCGCGGGGCGGGGCGGTTCCGCTGCCGCTGGCCACGCTCTATCACTCCGAGGAACGGGGCCGGGCCGCCCTGGTGGACAACGGGCCGCGCTTCGAGCGCACTCTGGAACGGATCACGGGCCGGGACGAGTGGGCGGTGAAGGTCAACCTGCTCACCCCCCGGGAGCAGACCTCGCAGCCCTCGCGACCCACGCAGTCGGCATCTCCGGCACGGAACGACGAAGCACCCGCACCTAACGGCCGGGCCTACCTGGCCCGACTGCGCGAGCGCGGCCAGGAACGGGACGACCGGCGGCAACGCGCCCTGGACGCAGCAGAGTTGCTCGACCGTGCCGTCCTGTCGGTCGCGGATGAGACAGTGCGCCGCAGACCACACAGCGCCGAGGTCGTCGGCCGTGGACGTACCCAGATCATGAATTCCGCCTATCTGGTCCCTCACCAGAGCGGGGCGGAATTCCTCGCGCTCCTCGACCGGCTGCGGGCCGCACCCGAATTCGAGGGTTGCGAGGTGGAGGCCACCGGCCCGTGGGTGCCGTACTCGTTCGTGGACGCGCCCTCCTACTCGGAACCCGATGCCGTAGGGAGCCACGCATGAACCGTCACACGGCCGCGCAACCTGTCGCCTGGCAAGGCCCGGACAGCGGCGCCCCCATCGGCGTGCCGCTCGTCGACCTGCTCGACCGGGTGCTGGCCACCGGAGTCGTGGTCAGCGGCGACCTCGTCATCGCCATCGCGGAGGTGCCTCTGGTACGGATCTCGCTGCACGCGCTGCTGGCGTCCGTGAGCGAGCGTGTGCCCGCGCCGTGGGCGGACGGGGGGCCGCTGTGAGCGGGACCTCGCGACTGGACCTGGACCCCGACGCGGTCGGCCGTGACCTGGCCTCCCTCGTCCTCACCGTCGTCGAACTGCTGCGCCAGCTGATGGAGCGTCAAGCCGTGCGCAGGTTCGACGCGGGCGACCTCACCGACGAACAGGAGGAGAAGGTCGGGACCGCGCTCATGCTCCTCGACGAGCGCATGACCGACCTCTGCGAGCGGCACGGCCTGCGTCGCGAAGACCTCAACCTCGACCTGGGCCCACTCGGCTCCCTGCTCCCGCACGACTGACCCTCTCTCCGGCGCGGGACTCGGTCGTGCATCACTCGGGCATTCTCAGGTACCCGGGGGCGATCACCGACGACGGCTTCAGGCGGCTGGACGGACAGGAGCGAGCCAGGCCGCCGACGCCACCCGCCCGAGGAATGTGAGTGTCCGGAGTGAGCAAGACCGCCCTGCGTGTGCTGACGATGAACGTCCTTGAACCCCAGTACGCCGACGGCGCGGCACGGCGCCGCGTCCTGGCCGACGCCGTGGCCGCAGCCGACCCGGATGTGCTGGCGCTGCAGGAGGTGGTCCCGGATGACGCGCGGCGACTCGCGGCGGACGGCTGGAACGTGCTGCCGCACCCGCACACCTCGTCGGACGGCCCGGACGGCCCGGACGGCCCGGTCGGCGCGCTGCTGGCCGTCCGTGCCCCGCTCGGTCGCGTTCGCACCGATGCCCTGCAAGTCTCCGAGCGGACGGCCCGGACACCCTGGTGCGGTGTCGTCGCCGCGGAGGTGACGTACGACGACCCGCTCGGCGGGGTACTCCTCGTCCATCACAAGCCCAGTTGGCCCTACGGCTTCGAGGCCGAGCGCGAAGCACAGGCGAGAGCAGCCGCAGTACTCGCCGAAGAGATGCTCGCCGAGGGAAAGCAGCGAGTGCGGCACGCCGTGCTTCTGGGCGATCTCGACGCCGGGCCGGAGGCCGCGAGCCTGCGGTTCTTGCGGGGGGCGCAGTCCCTGGACGGTGTCAGCGTCTGCTACCAGGACGCGTGGGAAGCCGCGCACCCCGACCTCCCCGGCCACACCTTCACCCCCGCCAACCCACTGGTGCGTGCGGGCGACATGCCGCTGGAGCCGGGCCGGCGCATCGACCACGTCATGGCCCGCTGCGGCCTCCACGGACCGACGCTGCGTGTGGTCACCTGCGAGCTGTTCCTCGCCGAGCCCGTCGCCGGTGTGCAGGCGAGTGACCACTACGGTGTGCTGGCCGACTTCGCGGCGGCCGAGCGGGAACCGGGGGCGGGCGGAGTGATCCCCGGCCGCTCGTACCCGTCATCGCTGCGTCGTCACTGCTCCACGTTCCGCGCCAGGATCCCGAGGGTCGCGCGGAGGCCCGCCTCGGGGATGACCGGGAAGATGCCCGCGTCCCGGTACCGTTCCTCGATCTCGCTCCAGTCGTAGTACGAAGTGACCAGCGTGCCGCCCTCGGTGGCCTGGAGCCGGTAACCGTAGAGGTGCCGGATGGGAGGCTGGATCTGGCCGGAGATGGTCCACTCGATCAGGGCGTCCTGCTCGAACCGCGTGATGATCACCGTGACGTCGTACTTGCCCAACGGGTAGTCGTTCAACGCCTCACGGTCCATGTGGACGACGAACTCGTCACCGGCCCCGGACACGGACTTGCCCTCGGCGGACTGCAGCATGCCTGAACTGTCGATCGCCACATGCCCGGCGGGGTCACACAGCAGGGCGAAGATCTTGTCCGGGGAAGCGGCTATCAGACGCTGCACCTCAAAGCGCTCAGTCGGTTCTGCCGGGTCCGTCGTCTCTGCCGTCTCTGTCGTCATGCGGGCCACCCTCGCACGATCACGTCACGCACGACCAGCGGAAGGCAGGATCAGCGCGTGACCGATTCGATGTCACCCATGGCGATGACGGGGTTCATCTTGGGGTCGAGCCATTTCAGGAGTTCAGTCATCTTTTTGCGCGGCAGTGCCACACATGCCTGCGTCGGCCCACCGTGATCCATGTGGACGAAGATTCCCCCGCCGGCTTCTTCTCCCAGTGGCCGTACGAGGTCTCTGGGCGGGGTGCCTGGCTGGCGGTTGTAGTTGATGGCCACCACGTGGTCGAAGGCCCCTTCGAGGGACTGCCCCAAGAAGCCGACGCCGTCCTCGTCGTAGACGGGCGACTCGTCGTAGGGCAGCTTGGACCCCGGGTCGGGCAGGAGCCCCCCGGCGTCGGTCAGGTCGAACACCCCTACCGGAGTGGACCGGTCGCTCGCGGTGTGGTGCTCGGTCCAGCCACGTTGGCCGTTGCGGGCCGGCCAAGGCTCGAAGGCCCTGCGCCATCCGGTAACGGCGTCACGTTCGTACAAGTGGACCGTGGAGTAGCTGGAGTCCGGTGCGTCCCCGGTCACCAGGACGACTTGCCTCGCGTCCCGGCGGTCCACGGCCTTTTGCATTCGCGGCCCGAGTTGCGGAATGGAGATGACCCGCTTCGGGGGCGGGATTTTTCCCTCTGCATTGCGCGGCGGTGCGTTGTTGCCCGACCGGCTGTCGGCTGGAGCCTTGCCGTCGCCGCATCCACTGAGGGAAACCATGCAGAGGAGCAAGGGGGCGATCAGTCGCGGCAGCGTATTTCTGAGCACTCCCGCATTATCTTTCAATTCTATTAATTTGCACGGAAGCCGAGAGTGAGAGCGTGTCGAGACCCCCTGCTCTCCGGCGCGTCAGCGGCACCCGACAAGGGAGGTGCGGATTTTGTGGGGCGATCGGGAGCGGTGCCGCCGCACGATGGGGCCATGGATGACACGACCTTGGTAACCCGCTTCCTGCACGACGGCTTCGTGAAGCTGGAGGGCGCCGTCGCCCCGCGCGTGGCCGCGCACTGCGCGCGGCTGCTGTGGCGGGAGACGGGCTGCGACCCGGACGACCCGGCGACATGGACACAGCCCGTGCACTGGGTGCCCGGCATGGCGCAGGGGCCCTTCGCCGCCGCACCCAACTCCCCGGCCCTGCACCACGCGTACGACCTCCTCGTCGGCGCGGGACGCTGGGAGCCGCGCTACTCGCTGGGCACGTTCCCGCTGCGTTTCCCGCACGAGGAGGAGCCGGACGACGCCGGCTGGCACATCGAGGGGAGCTATCTGCCGGAGGGCGAGAGCTGGTACTTCACCAATCTGCGTTCCCGGGGACGGGCACTGCTGATGCTGTTCCTGTTCAGCGAGGTCGGTGAGAAGGACGCCCCGACCCGGATCCGGGTCGGTTCCCACCTCGACGTGCCGAAGGTGCTGGAGAAGCACGGGGAGGACGGGGCGAGCGGGCTTGCCCTCGCGCCCGATCTGGTGGCGGCGTCCGACCACCGGCCGGTCGCCCTGGCCACCGGGTCACCGGGCGACGTCTTCCTGTGCCATCCGTTCCTGGTGCACGCGGCGCAACCGCACCACGGGGCCACGCCACGCTTCATGGCCCAGCCGCCGCTGATGCCGGCCGCGCCGTACGAACTGGAGCGGGCCGACGGCGCGTACTCACCCGTGGAGATCGCGATCCGGCGGGGCCTGGGGCAGCGGACCCCGGCCCGGACGGGGACGGCATCTGACGCGCGTCGCTGACAACTCGCCCACCACCGTGTTACCGGACGAGGAAAATGGGATGATCAAAGTGCTGTTCGGGCCCTGAATCCAGGCGTCGGCCACGAGGCACCGGTGCCTCGTGGCCGGTCCACGGGCGGCCGAGAGAAGGGATCGTCACCATGCCCACGTCGCATTCCACGCCATCCTTGTCCGGACTGACCGCGCTCGTCACAGGTGGATCACGGGGCCTCGGTCTGCTCATGGCCGACCGGCTCGCCGCGCGGGGCTGCACGGTGGTCATCGCGGCGCGCGACCCGGAAGAGCTGGCGTCCGCCCGCAAGAAGCTGTGCGCCCGTCGGCGCGGCGCCGTCATCCATACGGCGGTCTGTGACGTCCGGGACCAGGAAGCCGTCCACCTCGCGTTCCGAGCCGTTCACGACACGTGCGGCGGCCCCGACATCGTCATCGCCAACGCCGGGATCATCCAGGTGGCTCCGCTGGAGGCCATCGGGGCCGCGGAGTTCAGGGACGCCATGGAGACCATGTACATGGGGGCCGTGCACACCAGCCTCGAGGCACTTCCCTACCTCAGGGAGAGCGAGCACGGCGGCCGGCTGGCTCTGATCTCGTCGGTGGGCGGCCTGCTGGGCGTCCCGCACCTCCTGCCCTATGCCGGCGCGAAGGCCGCGACCGGCGTACTGGCCGAGGGCCTGCACGCGGAGGCCGCGTCCGCCGGAGTGAGTGTGACCGCCGTCTACCCCGGCCTGATGCGGACCGGCTCGCATCTCCAGGCCCAGTTCGGGGGCGCCCACAGCAGCGAGTACGGCTGGTTCTCGGCACTGGCCGGTGCGCCGGTCATCTCGATGAACGCTCAGCGAGCCGCGGAACGCATCGTCAAGGCCACCGTCCGGCGCCGCGCCCGCCTGGTCCTGACCCCCGCCGCACGCGCCGCCGACCTGGCCCACGGCCTCGCCCCGGCCGCGGTCACCCGCCTCAACGGCGTGCTGGCCCGAGTGCTGCCCGGTGCGTCGGGCGGCCACCGTCCCTTGCGTTCCGGCGAAGACATCGCCCCGCCCCAGGGCGCCCTGAGCAGCAGGTTCCAGGCGTGGGGCAGCGCACTGAACGAGAAGGCCGCAGACGCCTACAACGAACGAGCAAACCGGGGTTGACCCCGTCGTCGCACTCACTCCATGACTGGCCGGGCACTAGCCGAGGGGAATCCGGCGGTCAGGAAGGCCGACAGCTGCCCCGGGGCGTCCTCCTGGAGCAGGTGGCCCGCTCCCTCGACCCAATGCAGCTCGGCGCGGGGGATGCGCGCGTGCAGCCAACTGGCGTACTCCGGAGGCAGGATGCGGTCCTCGCGCCCCCAGATGAGGCGTACCGGAAGCGACATGCCGCCCAGCAGATGCTCGTACGCGGCTGTGTCCGACTGCCTGATCTGGCGGTACTGGCGGTAGAACGCGGCCTGTCCCTCGGGTCCCCGCCACGGTGCGAGGAACGCGTCGAGGACCTCCGGTCGCAGACCGATGTGCGTCGCATGGCGCATATGGCTGGCCACCAGCGCTTCGTGAGCGTAGTCCGGAAGCTGCGCGAGGGCATCGGAGTGCTCCAGGATGAGCTGGAAGAGCCCGCGCTCCCACTCACCGCCGCTCACCGCGTCGAAGAGCGTCAGGTCCCGGTAGCTCCGCTCCTCGAGCAGCAGTGTCCGAAGAGCCACGGCGCCGCCGATGTCGTGGGCGACGACGCTGGGGCGGGACAGCTCCCAGTGGTCGAGGAGCCCGGCGAAGTTCCTCGCGTGGGCCGCCAGGCTGAGGTCCTGGCCCTCGCGCTGGTCCGACTGGCCGAAGCCGAGGTGGTCGAACACGAAGACCCTCCGAGTACGGGCGAGGGCCGGTGCGATGTCCCGCCAGAGGAGGGAGGAGTACGGGGTGCCGTGCACCAGCACGACCGGGTCTCCACTGCCCAGCGCCCGCCACCGCACCACCCCTTCAGGCGTCTCGAACTCTTCGCCAAGTGCCCAGTTCACTCGTGGCCTCCCTCTCCGTGCGTGATCAGAACCCTTCAGCAAGAGCATGACCGGTGTGGCCCCCGGCAAGCGGCCCAGACGATCTACTTCAAGCCCTCTGGACGTCCTGCCGCCCTCGCGCCGGGTCCGGCAGGTCCATGAGCGCGAGTCTGGCCGGGTCGACCACGGCGGTGATTTCGGTGATGCGGCCGTCGGTGACGGTGAAGGAGAGCAGGGCGGCCGGGGCCCCGTCCTGGCTCCAGGAGATGACGCCGGGGCGGCCGTTGACGCTGACCTCCTGCCCTCGTGCCGCGCTGCCGGCCAGTCGCGCGCGGGTGGCGACTTCGGTCGCTCCGAGCGTGACGAACCGACCGTTCGGGGTGTCGACGGTGAACTTCACCTCCGGGTGCAGAACCTGCAGCAGCCGCTCGAACTGACCGGCGCCGGCCGCGGCAAGGAAGGCTTGGACCACTTCGCGTTGTTGCCGTCCGGCGCTCGCCGGCTGCCGGGCGGCCCGTACTTTCCTGCGGGCGCGGCTTGTGAGCATCTTGGTCGCGTCGGCGGACTTGCCGAGAATCGTGGCTATCTCCCCGTGGGGCACGGCGAACACGTCGTGCAGCACGAACGCCAGTCGTTCGTCCGGTCGCAGCGAGTCCAGGACCGTGAGGAGCGCGAGGCCCACGGAGTCCCCGAGCGCCACCAGTTCTTCCGGAGCAGGGGCGTCGTCGATCGTCCCGTTGAACTCGGACGGCTGTTCGTCGTAGGAGACTTCCGGGCGCCTGCGGCCCGACCGCAGGACGTCGAGGCTGATGCGGCCGACCACGGTGGTCAGCCAGCCGCCGAGGTTGTCGATGGTGCCGGCGCCCTGACGGGACAGACGCAGCCACGCCTCCTGGACCACGTCCTCCGCGTCGGCGTGTGATCCAAGGACCCGGTAGGCAACGCCTCGGAGCCGTTCGCGGTGGGACTCGAAGGCATCGACGATCGGATCCGTGGGGTGGGTGTCGGGCATGTTGTTACCTTCCTCGAAGCTGCTCCGTCATAGGGGTGACGGTCAACAGCCCGTCGACGTAACGCCTTTGAAGGAGAGCACTCCCGCATGGAGAACCGTCTCAAGAACAAGAACACGAGCAACCCCGACCTGTGGACCGCGATCTCGCATCTGCACAAGGCGATCGCCGCCGGAGGCGTCGACCCGAAGCTGCTCACGCTGGTGCACCTGCGCGCCAGCCAGATCAACAGCTGCTCGGCGTGCGTCTACGCCAGTGTCGCCGGGGGCAAGAAGGCCGGTGAGACCGACGAGCGGCTGCACAACGTATCCGCCTGGCGCGAGGCACCGTTCTACACCGATGCGGAGCGCGCGGCACTGGCCCTGACCGAGGGCGCCACCCGGTTGCAGGATGGCGCGGAGGGCGTCACCGACGAGATCTGGGAAGAGGTCAACGCCCACTTCACCGAGGAGGAGGTCGGCGCGATCAACCTGGAGATCGCGCTGACCAACTTCTTCAACCGGCTCAACCGCACCGTCAAGGAGCCGGCCGGACAGACCTGGGGCTGAGCGACCGAGCCTTCACGGGCTGCCGCAGGACCGTCCTGAGTTTGGCGGGGTCGGTCCTGCGCGGGTCGCTGAGGTAGATCTCGTGGTGCAGCCCCGCTTCCCGGAGATCGTGGGCAGGCAGGTACTCCTGGTGCAGCTCGGTCAGGATCGGTGTCTCGTCGTCGTACGAGCCGATGTGGAGAACCTGAGCGCTCGTGCCCTCGCGCAAGGTCTCCGAGTGAACGTGCGCGATGGCCGGAAAACCCTTCTTGGACAGAGCAGTGTGTCTGGCGTCATCGATCATCTCGTCGGTGACCCAGGCGGGGGCATGGATGAGGAGTCGCCATTGCCAGTTGTCCTTGAGCCTGGCCAGGAAGTCGTCCATGTTCTCCGCCCACCAAAGCCCTTCGAGCGGGCCCACGACGTAGTCCCTGCCGAGGTCGCCTTTGCTCGCGAATTTGACGGTGTAGGCAACCGCGTAGAGCGCCTCGACCGCGTGGCGGTAGGCGGCGCTGGAGTTCGGGTCGCCGTGCCCGTCGATGGCGACGTAGCGGAGCTCGGGGATCTCGACGATCTCCCAGTCGGTGTTCTTGGGCGCGTAGCACGTCTTGAGCTCGCGCTTGACGTCGTATTTGGCGGCCATGCCGAGGTATGCCCTCCTCCTGAGACTGCTCTGAGCTTCCTCATACTCCCGGGTCCGCCTGGACGGGGCCGGGATTCAGGGCACGGGCCGCTTCGAGCTGGGCCGCGAAGGCCAGGCCCAGGAAGAGGGCTATCGACGTCAAGTAGGCCCACAGGAGCAGGGACATGAAGGCGCTGAGCGGACCGTAGACGGTGTCGAAGGAACCGCTGAGCGACAGATACAGGCTCAGGAGGCCTGTCAGGCCCGTCCACAGCAGGAGGTAGACCATCGCCCCGAACGCAAGCCACGTGTAACCGGGTTGGCGCCGCCGAGGTGCGCGCCGGAACACGACACTCGCCGCTACGAGCGCCAGCACGAAACCCAACGGCCAGCGCAGCACTCCGAACAGGGTGCTCACCCCGTCCCCGGCGTCGAAGACGGTCACCGCCGCGGCCACCAGGTCGGTACCCGCCACCATGACCACGAAACCCAGGCCCAGGGGCAGGCCCGCGGTCACGGCCATGGCCAGGCCGCGCAGATACTTGCGGTGGAAGGGCCGGTCGCGTTCGTTGCCGTAGATCCGGTTGGCGCCGCGTTCGATCTGGCACATCGCCGTGGTGACGTTGGCCAGGGAGAACACGAGCCCGAACCAGAGCGCGACCTGCGTACCACCACCCGCGGTACGTCGGCTGCGGGCCAGCGCCTCGTCGACGACATCGGCGCTCGGCCCTTCTGCCATACGGTGAATGACCACCTCCGCGAACCGGCCGATGTCCTGCGTGTGCAGCACGCTCGACAGACCGACGAAGACGATGGCGAGCGGGACGACCGCGAGGACCGTCTGCAGCGCCAGTGCCCGGGAGTGGCTGAACCCGTCGGCGTAGCGGAAGCGCACGAAGGCATCGCGCAGCAGCCGCCAGCCCCCGTAGTGACGCAGCGCCACGAAGGCCTCGTCGCCGGAGAGCTCGTCGCCCTCCATGTCCCGCGTCTGAGGAACCGTCGTCGCCGTGCCCATCTCCGCCCCCCGCTTTTCGTCCGGTCGCACGCCGGAAGGAGGTCCCGCGTACCAGAGCCCGGTGCCCAGACGCCGACGCCGTAATCCGGCACCGCCGCGATCCGGGCAGTTCACAGACGATCAGGAAACAGATGCGCGTGCGGTGCAGGCACCCGGTGCGTCTACGGTGTCTGTCATGAGCCGTTGGGAAGAGTTGACCGGTGGGACATCCGGGGAGGACTACGCCGCCCGGTTCGCCGCCCTGGCCGGTAGTGGCAAGGACATGCACGGTGAGGCACGGTTGTGCGCCGCGCTGGTGCCCGCCGGGGCGCGGGTGCTGGACGCCGGGTGCGGTACCGGCCGGGTCATGATCCGTCTGGCGGAGCTCGGGTACGAGTGTGTCGGGGTCGACCGTGACGCGTCCATGCTGGCCGTGGCGCGCAGGCAGGCGCCGGAACTGCCCTGGATCCAGGCCGACCTGACCACGCTCGACCCGGCCGAACTCCAGGTGGCGGAGGGGTTCGACCTCGTGGTCGCCGCCGGCAACATCTTCCCGCTCCTCGCCGCGGGCACGGAGGCCGCCGCGGTCGGCCGGCTGGCGGCGACTCTGCGCCCGGGCGGCCTCATGGTCGCCGGCTTCGGCCTGGACGAGGCCCACTTGCCCGTAGCGCCCTCCATCACCCTGTCCGAGTACGACGCCTACTGCGCGGCGGCCCACCTCACCCTGGTGGACCGCTTCGCCACATGGGACGCCGACCCCTACGAGGGCGGCGGCTATGCCGTCAGTGTCCATCGGGCGCAACGCGCTTGATGGTGTGCGGGGCCGCAGAACGAGATGGGCACCTACGCCGAATACGGATCACCGGACGTCCCGCACCCCGACAAGATCATGCACGCCACGCTCCGCACCCCGGACGGCTACACGCTGATGGCGTGGGACGTCCGGGAAGGGATGCCCCACACCCCGGGCAACAACGTCGCGGTCTTCCTCGACGGTGGCGACACCCAAGCTCCGCGGCTACTTCGAGAAGTTGTCCGTCGGCGGCACCGTGACGCTGCCCCTGGAGAAGCAGTCATGGGGTGACGAGGCCGGCTCGCTCGTCGACCGGTTCGGGATCACCTGGATGGTCAACATCTCCCAGCAGCCCGGATAGAGCGCGGGGCGGCATCCACGGCCGATACCTGAACTCGGGTACACGGCAGGGGCTTTGCCCCTGCCGTGGTTACTCGCGTTCGTGCGGGTCGGAACCCCGGTCGGGAGTGCTGTTCAGTCCTGGTGGACTTCGTTGCGGCCCGGGCCGCCGGAGAGCGTGTCGGTGCCTGTGCCGCCCCACAGGACGTCGTCGCCGCTGTTGCCCCACAGCGTGTCGTTGCCCGCCTCGCCGTACAGCTTGTCGTTGCCCTTGCCGCCGTAGAGGACGTCCGCGCCGCCCTTGCCGTGCAGGACGTCGCTGCCGTCCTCACCGTGCAGGTTGTTCTCCTCGTCGGTGCCGGTCAGCGAGTCGTTGCCGAGGCCGCCGAAGCAGTCCGTGCTGCAGCGGGTGAGGGTGTCGTTACCGGCGTCGCCCCACGGGCCGAAGCCGAACGGGCCGCCGCCGCCCTCGAGGCGGTCGTCGCCGTCACCGCCGTGCAGGAGCGCGGAGGCCGACGCCTTGATGACATCGTTGCCCTCGCCGCCGTAGACCCCGGCCCAGGCCTGGCTGTCGGGCGCGAGGGTCGCGGTGTCGTTCCCGTCGCCGAGTTCGATGTCGTAGCTGTCGGAGTCGTCCGAGTTCTCCGGGATCTTGACGGCGCACCGCACGGCGGTGCGGTCGCCCTCCTCGGGGTACGCGCACTCGTCCCACTCCGCCGCGTCGGCGGAGATGGCGATGTCGTACTGGTCGTGGAAGGTGATGACGTAGTAGGAGTCGTGCTCGCCGCGGTGGTCGATCTCCTCGTCGACCGTCACCTCGTTCTGCTGGCCGGGAGCCGCCTTGTACCAGAGCTCACCGTCCGCGACGACGACGGAGGCCGTGTTCGCTGGGGCGGACGGGGCGGACGGGGCGGACGGGGCGGACGGGGCGGACGGGGCGGCCTGGACGGTCGAGGTCGTTAAGACGGCCGTGCCGAGCGTCAGGGCGAGGGTGGCGGCGGTTGCGATGGTCCGGTGGATGCGCATGCGGAAGTGACCCTTCGGGGTGTGCGTGTGCAGTGGTGCTGCTGGTCACCCCGTTAGACAGGAGGCCCAGGAGCGGAGTTGCCCGGCGGCTCATGAACAGCGGCGGACGGAGTGATGACCGGTACGTGGACGGCGCGCGAGCCGCGATGAGCCCCACGGCGTCAGGCGGTCCTAGTGTCGAAACCCTCAACAGAGGAGGACTGCGATGCGCAAGGTGACCTACTCGATGGGCGTCTCGCTCGACGGTTACATCGTCGGGCCGGACGGCGGCTTCGACTGGACGGGCCCCAACGAGGAGCTCTTCCGCTTCGCCACCGACCAGGTGCGGGGGCTCGGAGTCCATCTGCTGGGTCGGCGGCTCTACGAGGCGATGCTGTACTGGGAGAACGCCGAGCGGGATCTGTCGTTGCCGGACTCCAGGCAGGAGTTCGCCGCGATCTGGAACCGGCTCCCGAAGGTGGTCTTCTCCACCACGCTGTCAGCGGTACGGGGCAACGCCCGCCTCGCCTCCGGTGGCCTGGCGGAGGAGATCGAGCGGTTGCGGGCCGCGCCGGGGGAGGGGGACATCGCGATCGGCGGCGCGACGCTCGCAGCCGAGGTGGCCGCCCTGGGGCTGATCGACGAGTACCGGGCCAAGGTCTATCCGGTGCTGGTCGGCGGTGGCATCCCGTTCTTCCCCCAGCGCGAGCGACACGTGGACCTCGAACTCGTCGAGACCCGCACCTTCGAGTCGCAAGTCGTCTACCTCCGCCACCGCGTGGTGCGTTGAGGACGGTAGTGCCGTATCGGCTCGCGGACGCGCTCTGCCGCCACAGGGCCACGGCCGGGCCCGCGCCCGTTCAGATGCCGTTCTCCGCACAACCATCAGCCGTTTCCGCGTGTCTCGCAGATGAATCACACCCGCGCGCACGCGTCTCGACGTCGCTCGCGCTCAAGGAGGAACCGTGGGCATCCGCCGACCTGCCATATCGACCGCCGTGGCCGCCGCACTGATCGGGTCGCTCGGCGTGCCGATCGTCGCGGGCACCGCATCCGCTAAGGACGGCGCCGTGACCGTGCGCGAGGACTTCGACGGCGACGGCTACCAGGACGTCGCCGTCGCCGCCCCCGGCGCGAAGGTCGGTGGGCACGCTCAAGCCGGCCACGTCACGATCAGCTACGGCTCGGCGAGCGGCCCCGGCCCCGCGCGCACGACGGTCATCACCCAGGACACCCCCGGCGTCCCCGGCACCTCCGGCGACAACCAGGTCTTCGGCTACGCGATGATCTCCCGTGACCTGGACGGCGACGGCCTGACCGATCTGGCGGTGGTCGCCCGCGACTACCGGCCGGAGAACAACGTCAACGGATCGGTGATCGTCCTGTGGGGCCGGGAAAGCGGTATCTCGGGCTTGGGCGCTGTACGTGTCGGCGCACCGTCCGACGCCCAGGTCGGGGACGACATCACCGCGGGCGACTTCGACGGGGACGGAAACGCTGACCTGTTCATGGGCAACGGCGAGGACTACGACTACCACGCCGTGCTCTACGGCCCCTTCGCCCGAGGCGGCACCCCCGCCCGCGAGCAGCAGGTGAAGGTGTACAGCACCGACAACTCCATCAACTCGACGGCCACCGGCGACTTCAACGGCGACGGCATCGAGGACCTCGCGACCTTCTACGTCTACGAGAACCACGCCGAGGGCGGCAAACTGTGGCTCGGCACCGAGGCCGGCCTGTCCACCGCCCCGCAGCCCCTGTCCTCCGCGGCCGGCACCGCCGTCGCCGACTTCGACCAGGACGGCAACACCGACCTCGCCACCCGGATCTTCCCGGGCGGTGACACCGAGGGCACCGAGGAGGACCCGGGTACCGTCAAGATCTACTACGGTTCGCCGGCCGGCCCCAGCCAGACCCGCACGCAGACGATCACGCAGAACACGGCGGGTGTGCCCGGAGTGAGCGAGAAGGGCGACCAGTTCGGCGGACGGCTGAGCACGGGCGACGTGAACGGCGACGGATACCCCGACCTGGCCGCCGGTGTACCGGGCGAGGCGATCGGCTCGAAGGCCAAAGCGGGCGCTGTCGTGCTGCTCAAGGGCGGCAAGGACGGACTCTCCGGCAAGGGAGCGCAGGCGTTCCACCAGGACACGGCCGGTGTGCCGGGAGTCGCGGAGTCCGGTGACGTATTCGGAGGGTCGCTGCGCGTGCTCGACGTGACGGGGGAGGGCAAGGCGGACCTGGTCGCGGGCGCGCCCGGGGAGAACCTGGACGCCGTCGTGAACGGCGGCGCGGTGTGGATGCTGCGCGGCACCGCATCGGGAGCGACGGCCTCGCGGGCGGTCGCGTACAACCCGGTGGACATCGGTGCGCCGGCGGGGCAGGCCCTGTTCGGCTCGAACCTGAGCGGCGACAACGGCCCCGGCACGGTGATCCCGTAGAGGACACGACCGCGGTCGTGGGGGCGGGGACGGACGGACGTCGTCACTCATTGAGGTGCAGCACGGCCACGTCACGTAGGTCTTCGGGCGGTGGTTTGTTTCTGTACATCCTGTTATGGGATGAAACGGACGGACCCCTGGTGAGAAGCCCGTTCGTGCCGGCGTGCCTGGGGGCCCAGAAGATCAGGTGCCCTGCCGGCAGCTGGTCGTGCTGACGTCCCACCGCGCTCATGTCTCAGGAGTCCTTCCGTGTCAACTCCCAGCTTTCCGCAGGTCCGCCTGCCCCTGGTCGCTGTGCTGGCCGCTGCCTGCATGACCGGCCTCGTGCAGGCCCCGGCCCAGTCCGCGGACGTCCCCGCCGACGACCACCGCTCGCTGCGACGGCAGTTGCAGGAGCTGACCACCGCTCCCGGCGGCCCGCCCGGGGCGATCGCCGTCCTCAAGCGCGGATCCCGCACCGAGGTCTACCGGGCCGGGGTCGCCAAGACCGGCACCGGCCGTCCGGTCAAGGCCACCGACCACATGCGCATCGCCAGTACGGCCAAGGCGTACAGCGGCGCGGTCGCCCTCCAGCTCGTCGACCGCGGGAAGCTGCGGCTGAACGACACCATCGGCAAGGTGCTTCCCCGGCTGCCGCGCGCATGGCACCGGGTCACGCTGCGCCAGCTCCTGAACCACACCAGCGGGCTGCCAGACTTCAGTGCGGACCCGAGGTTCCTGGCCCTGGTGACCGAGAACCCGCGCCGTCACTTCGACTCCCGCCGGCTCCTGGACTTCGTAGCCGACGAGCCGTTGGTGTTCCGGCCGGGGTCCCGCTACACCTACTCCAACTCCGACAACATCGCCGTGGCACTGATGGCGGAGGCGGTGACCGGACACCCCTACGAGCATCTGCTCGCCGAGCTCGTGTACCACCCGCTGGGCCTGCGCAGCACCAGCCTGCCGCAGGGCTACCGGATGCCGAAGCCGTACATGCACGGCTACGACGTCACCCCGCCGAACCCGCCCGAGGACCTCAGCGAGGTACTGAGCGCGTCGGGCGTGTGGGCGTCCGGCGGGATCATCTCGACGCCGAAGGACATGACGTCCTTCATCCGCGGCTACGCGGGCGGAAAGCTGATCTCCGACCGGACCCGCCATCAGCAGCTGAACTGGGTGAAGGGCGCATCCGAGCCCGCGGGCCCCGGCAAGAACAAGGCGGGTCTTGCCATCTTCCGGTACACCACCCGCTGCGGTGTGGTGTACGGCCACACGGGCAACTTCCCCGGCTACACGCAGCTGATCGCAGCCACCCCGAACGGCAAGCGGTCGCTGACCGTCTCGCTCACCACGCAGATCAACAAGACGAACAAGCCGGATCTGCTGAAGCGGCTGCGGGCCGTGGAGGAGAACTTCGTCTGCGCGCTGTTGCGCAAGCGGTAGGCGGTTTGCACCCCGGGGGGGGGGCATGGGGCGCGGTCCCGTTCAGATCGCCTGCACGTCGCCGCGGGTCGAGGAGGCGACCGTGTCCCGGTGGGCGAAGTCGCCGGGTGGGATGCCGGGGTGGTGGCCGGCCAGCTGCTGCGTCGCGCTCGACGCGGCAGCGGGGCCGAGGGTGAGACGCGAGACGATGCGGTAGCGGTCGCCGCGGTACAGCGAGTGGACGTACTCGACCGGGATGCCGGAATGGTCCGAGGTGAGCCGCTCGACCAGCAGAGCGGGGGAGAGCTCGGGCACTTCGAGCACCTCGGCCTCGGCCCGGGTCACCACCGTCGGCTCGATCGTCTGGGTCGCTTCGCGGACATGAACGTCATGGTGTTCGCTCAAGTGCTCGTACAGATCACCGCTCTCCAGCTCCTGCGCGGAGAGTCCGGGCACCAGATCGGCGCGGATGTGCAGGTGCTCGATGGCCATCGGGGCGCCGTCGACGAGCCGCAGCCGGGCCACGTAGACGATCCGGGCGGCGGGGGAGAGGCGCAGCTTGCGGCCGACGCGGGCGCCGGCCTGGATGGTCGTGAACTCCAGGAGCCGGCTGGACCAGGCGCCGCCCGCCCGCGGCACCTCGAGGCCGTGCGCGGGCGAGATCAGTTCCTGGGTGATCTTCTCCGGCGCGACGAACATGCCACGCCCGTGTTCGCGTACGAGAACGCCCGCTGCGACCAGTTCGTCGACGGCCGCGCGCAAGGTGGGGCGCGAGACCCCCAGGTCCGCGCAGAGCGCCCGCTCCGAGGGGATGGGGTCGCCGGGGCGCTGTGACTCGATGAGCTGCAGGAGATGGTCACGGACCCGCTCCCGCTTGAGCACCGCTCCCGAGGAGCGCCGCCCGACCCCTGCCTTCGCGGTCCCGCCCGCGTCGTTCGCGTCGGTGGTCACTGTCCGCCCCCTCGTGCCGTACAACCAGCTGTCTGACCAGTTGACCACGAAAGCGCGAAGATCGACCACCAAATCATTAACTCCCCTGATTGCAGCGGGGGTTGACGCGAACAATGGTCTATGCCAGCTTTCTCCCTCACCAGAGGTCACTTGACCAGTTAGACGCTGGTCAGGTCCGGCACCCCAGAGGTGAACCGTGAAGTTCCGTCTACTCGCC
Source organism: Streptomyces sp. Je 1-332 (assembly GCF_040730185.1). Classification (NCBI taxonomy): domain Bacteria; kingdom Bacillati; phylum Actinomycetota; class Actinomycetes; order Kitasatosporales; family Streptomycetaceae; genus Streptomyces; species Streptomyces sp. Je 1-332. The sequence goes on along the minus strand of NZ_CP160402.1, from coordinate 262,801 downwards.
GGTGTCTCCGCGCTCGTCGCGGTCGCCGGGCTCAGTGCCTGTTCGTCCGGCTCCGGAGACGGGGAGTCCGCCGGAGGCGGGAAGACCGCGATCGACGTGTGGCTGATGCGCGACAGCGTTTCGTCCGCCTTCCAGAAGGACTTCGAGAAGGGCTTCGAAGCCGCGCACCCCGACATCGACGTACGCATCCAGATCCAGGAGTGGGACGGCATCGGCGAGAAGGTCACCGCAGCGCTGGCCAGCAACGACGCCCCTGACGTCATCGAGACGGGCAACACTCAGGTCGCCCAGTTCGCGCAGAGCGGCGGCTTGTTGGACCTGAGTGACAAGGTCGACGGCCTCGGCGGTGACGCCTGGCTCAAGGGTCTCGCCGAGCCGGGAGCCTGGGAGGGCAAGCAGTACGGCATCCCGTACTACGCGGCGAACCGCGTCGTCATCTACCGCAAGGACCTCTTCGAGAAGGCCGGCGTCGACGCCGCCGCGATCAAGACCCGCGACCAGTGGGTGGCCGCGACCAAGAAGCTCAACAAGGGCTCTCAGCAAGGCATTTACCTGCCGGGACAGAACTGGTACACCTACGCCGGCTTCGTCTGGGACGAGGGCGGCGACCTCGCCACCGAGTCGGGCGGCACGTGGAAGGGCGCGCTGGACAGCCCCGAGGCACTGCGCGCCATGGCCTTCTACAAGAAACTGCAGGCCCTCGGCAAGGGCCCGAAGGACTCCGACGAGGCGCAGCCGCCGCAGGCCGAGGTCATGGCCAAGGGCCAGGTGGCGCAGCTCATCAGTGTGCCGGGCGGAGCCAACGTAGTCACCCAGAACAACCCCGAACTCAAGGACAAGCTGGGCTTCTTCCCCATCCCCGGCAAGACGGCGGACACCCCGGGCGCGGTCTTCACCGGCGGCTCCGACCTGGTGATCCCGACGGTGTCGCAGCATCACGACGCCGCGTTCACCTTCGTCAAGGAGCTGACCGGCGACAAGTGGCAGAAGAAGCTCGCCGTCGCCATGAGCTACGTTCCCAACAAGACCACGCTCGCCGACGCGGTCGCCGACGATCCGGGCGCCTCCGCCATGGCGGCCGGAGCGGCCGTCGGCCACGCCACGCCGAACACGCCGGGCTGGGCCGCGGTCGAGGCCAAGAACCCCATCAAGGACTACCTCACCGCCGTCCTCACCGGAGGCGATCCGAAGCGCGAGGCGGCCGAGGCGTCCGACGCCATCACCGACGCCATGAAGTCCGGCTCCTGAGAAGCGCGTTGACCCCCGACCGCGGAATCCGCACCGAGAGGAGTGCGCCGTGACGATCACCCGTGAGCCGGTGGTGTCCCGACCGCCTCGGCGTACACCGACCACCGCCCCACGCGCCACGATGTCCGGCATCTGGCCGTACCTGCTCGTGGCGCCCGCGGTACTCGGGATGCTGTACCTGCTCGTCTACCCGCTGGCGCGGGCCGTCCTGATCTCCTTCCAGGACTTCGGCCTGCGCCAGCTCATCCTCGGCGAGGCGCACTTCACCGGCTTCGACAACTACACGGAACTGCTGTCCGACCCGCGCTTCTGGGCCGTGGTGCGCCGCACCTTCCTCTTCATGGCCGTCAACGTCGCACTGATCATGGTCATCTCGACACTCGTGGCGCTGATGGTGGAGCGGCTGGGACGCTTCGGCCGCACGGCCGTGCTCAGCGCGCTCGTGCTCACCTGGGCGATGCCCGTGGTCGCGGCGACCACCGTGTTCCAGTGGCTCTTCCACTCCGAGTTCGGGATCGTCAACCACGCCCTCACCGGCCTCGGCCTCAGCAGGTTCGAAGGCTATCCGTGGCTGGCACACGGCCCCGCGGCCTTCGCCATCCTCGTCACCCTGGTCGTGTGGCAGTCGGTGCCGTTCGCCGCGATCACGCTGTACTCGGCGCTGACCACCGTGCCCACCGAGCTCTACGAGGCCGCGCGCATCGACGGCGCGTCCGGCTTCCGGATCTTCCACTCGGTCACGCTGCCGATCGTCCGGCCGATCTTCATGCTCGTGCTCTCCCTCGAAGTCATCTGGACGTTCAAGGCGTTCGTGCAGATCTGGGTGATGACCCGCGGCGGCCCCGGCGACGCCACGACGATCCTGCCCGTCTACGCCGTACAGACCGCACTGGCCCAACAGCGCTACGACCTCGGATCGGCCGCGTCGATGCTGACCGTGCTGCTCATGTCCGGAGTCCTTGTCGCCTACTTCCGCCAGATGTTCCGACAGGAGAACGAGCTGTGACGACCTCGCGCGCACTGCGCCGCCTGCCGCTCAACATCGCGGCCACCGTGACGGTCGTCGTCTGCCTCTTCCCCGTCTACTGGATGGTCACCACCGCCTTCAAGCCGTCACGCGACATCCAGTCCGACAGCCCTCAACTACTCCCACAGAGCTGGACGTTCGACCACTTCCGGCGTGCCGTCGACGCGGACGGATTCGCGCTGTTCTGGCGCAACAGCGTGCTCGTCACCCTGGCCGCCGTGGCTCTCGCCCTGGTCGTCGCGCTCGGCGCCTCGTTCGCGGTGGCCCGGATGCGCTGGCGCGGCCGCCGTCAGTTCATGCTCATGGTCTTCATCGCGCAGATGGCACCGTGGGAGTCCCTGATCATCCCCGTCTACATCATCTCCCGGGACACCGGCATGCTCGACCGGCTTCCGACCCTGACCCTCGTCTACTTCATGATGACGCTGCCCTTCACCGTCGTCGTGCTGCGCGGCTTCATCGCCACGATCCCGGCGGAGCTCGAGGAATCGGCCCAGGTCGACGGCTGCACCCGGTTCGGCGCGTTCCGGCATGTGGCGTTCCCGCTGCTCGCGCCCGGCCTGATGGCGACGTCGCTGTTCGGCTACATCACGGCGTGGAACGAGTTCGCCTACGCCAACTTCCTGATCATCAAACAGCAGGACCACCGGACGCTGCCGGTGTGGCTCTCCTCGTTCCACAACACGTTCGGCACCGACTGGGGCGCCACCATGGCCGCTTCGACTCTCTTCGCGCTGCCCGCCCTTGCGATCTTCCTGTTGTTGCAGCGACACGTGACATCCGGGTTCGCCGCCGGCGCCGTCAAGGGCTGACCCGCCACCGCGCCCGTCCCGCATCCCCCAACGCCCGCACCGGAGGTCCGCCGTGCCCGCGTCCCGCCCCGCCCTCGTGCCCGCCCCCACCCAACTGACCCACCGCCCGGGCCACTTCACGCTCACCCCGCACACCACCGTCCGCATCGCACCAGGCGCCGAACCCGCCGCCACCCTCCTGCGCACCCTCATCGCACCCGCCACCGGGCTCCCGCTCCACCCGGCCTCCGACGGGCCGTTCGTCCTCGCCCTCGACCCGGGACTCGGCGGTCTCGGCACGGAAGGTTATGGCCTGACGATCTCGCACGACGCCGTGCTGCTGCGAGCCGCACACCTCACCGGCCTGCTGCGCGGGATCCAGACGATACGACAGCTGCTCCCCGCCGAGGCCCTGGCGGACCGTGCCCGGCCCGGCGCGCCCTGGCGCCTTCCCTGCGTCGAGATCACCGACGTGCCGCGGCGCGCCTGGCGCGGCTTCATGCTGGATGTGGCACGCCACTTCCAGCCCGTGGCGTTCCTGCGCCGCTACGTCGATCTGCTCGCCCTGCACAAACTGAACGTGCTGCAACTGCACCTCACCGACGACCAGGGCTGGCGCCTGCCGGTCGCCGACTATCCGCTGCTGACCGAGGTGGGCGGGCGGCGTGCACGGTCGATGGTGGGCCCCGCCGGGTCCGACGTCTTCGACGGCGTCGCGCACGAAGGCGCCTACGCCGACAGGGAATTGCGCGACCTCGTCACCTACGCCGCCGCCCGCGGCGTCACGATCGTGCCCGAAGTGGAGATGCCCGGCCACACCCGCGCGGCCCTCGCCGCCTACCCCGAACTCGGCACCGTCCCGGGCCGCAGGCTCGATGTGTGGACCCACTGGGGCGTGTGCGAAACGGTCCTCGGCGTCCACGACCCCGCCCTCGACTTCTGCCGCACCGTCCTCGACACCGTCCTGGACATCTTCCCCTCCCCACATGTGCACGTCGGCGGCGACGAATGCCCCACCACCGAATGGGCCGCGAGCACCACCGCCCGCGAGCGCATCGAAGCCGAAGGCCTGTCGGGGCCAGGTGAGTTACGAGGATGGTTCCTCGGCCGGATCGGCGCCCACCTCATGGAGCGCGGCCGCATCCCGACCGCGTGGGCCGAGACGGGCGAAAGCCTGCCGCCCGAGTTCACCGTCATGACCTGGCGCGACCCCGAGCACACCCAGGTCGCCCTCAAACGCGGCCACGCCGTGGTCAGCGGCCACTACAAGGCCACCTACCTCGACTACGCCCAGTCCGCGTCCCCGGCCGAACCTCCCGCACAGCCCGGCGCCGTGGTCGATCTACGGGCCGTGCACGACCACGACCCACCCGACGAACCCGCATCGGGTGGCGAACTCCTGGGAGTGCAGGCCCAGTTGTGGACCGAGTTCGCCCCCACCGCCGCACACGTCGACTACCTGGCCTTCCCCCGGCTCGCGGCGCTCGCCGACCGGGCTTGGCACGGAGCGTCCCCCTGGCCCCTGGCCCGCGCACGTCTGATCGCACACGGCGCCAGGCTCGCCGCGCTCGGCGTGCGGCACGGACCGTTCGACCCGTACGTCCCCGACCCCCACCGTTCCGGAGAGGAATCGAGATGAGTCCTGCACGAAAGCCATCCCGCCGCGTGCTCACGAGATCGGCACGCTGCGCCCTCGTCGCCCTGATGGGCTGCACCGGTCTCGCCGCGCTGCCCGCGACCGCCACCGGCGCCGCCGCGGGTGATGTGTCGGTGCAGTACCACACCGGCTCGACCGGCAGCGACCAGGCCGAACCGTGGCTGAAGGTGAAGAACACCGGTACGTCAGCCGTGGCACTCAGCGGCGTGAAGCTGCGCTACTACTTCAAGGCCGAGTCCGCGAGCGCCACCTACCGCTTCGCCTGCTCGTGGGCCGTGAAGGGCTGCGGCAACATCACAGGTACGTTCGGCACGCTCGCCCACCCGACGGCCACCGCCGACCGCTATCTGGAGATCGGCTTCACCCCGGGCGCCGGTTCCCTCGCCGCCGGAGCCGACAGCGGCGACCTCCAGCTCCGCTTCCACCGCTCCGACTGGCAGTCAGTGAACCAGAACGACGACTACTCCTTCGGCGCCGCCCAGTCCTCGTACGCGAACTGGACAAAGGTGACCGCCCAACTGGACGGCGCGACGGTCTGGGGCACCGCACCCGAAGGCAACGACCCCACGGATCCGACCGACCCGACCGACCCGACCGACCCGCCCGGCGACGGAGCGAGCCTCTTCGACGACTTCAACTACACGAAGCACGACGACCCCGCCATCTCGGCCCACGGCTGGAACGTGCGCTCCAACTCCGGTGGCCCAGGGGTGCCGGGTGCGACCTGGGCGCCGCAGAACGTGACGTTCTCCGCATCCGGCGGCAACTCCGTGATGAACCTGGAGACGTCGACGGCGGGCACGGGCGAGAGCACCAAGCAGACCGAAGTGCTCACCAAGGCGATGAAGTTCAAGAACGGGACGTACGCGGCGCGCGTGAAGTTCAGTGACGCCCCCAAGAGCGGCCCGGACGGCGACCACCTGGTCCAGACGTTCTTCACCATCAACGACCTCAAGGCGCCGATGGCGGACGACTACGCCGAGTACGACTTCGAGTACCTGCCCAACGGAGGCTGGGGCGAGCCGTCGAACATCCTGTACGCGACGTCCTGGGAGACCTACAACCCGGACCCCTGGCAGGCCGTCAACCAGCACACCGAGAGCCGGCAGAGCTACGCGGGCTGGCACGACCTGGTCGTCACGATCGACGACAACTCCATCAAGTACTACGTCGACGGGCAGCCGTTCGGCACGCACGACGCCGCGTATCTGCCGGAGCGGCCCATGTCGATCAACTTCAACCAGTGGCTGATCGACCTCGCCGGACAGACCAGCACGACCCCGCGCGCGTACGACCAGCAGGTCGACTACGTCCTGCACGTCAAGGACCAGGTGCTGACCCCCGCACAGGTGGCCGCGAAGGTGGCCGCGTACCGCAGCGCGGGAACGGCCTTCGAGGACACCGTCCCCTCCTCGTGAGGTGAGGGACGGACATGTACGGCCGGTGCCCGCACACCCGCGTGGTGTGCGGGCACCGGCACGCGACGCCGCCCCTTGACGCAATGATCGTTTAAGAACCCGCCCAAGCGACTGAACCTGTTGCATCGAGGCGTTCGCACGCACAAGTGCGCTACTGGTTACGTCCGTACGCCCTACCGATTTGTCCGCAGGCATGGCGAAATGGGGCCTCCACGCGCCATCGATCTGACGGCGTGGTGGAGAGCGCGCCGGGCAGCCGGCCGCTTCCTTACGTACTCGTGATGAAGGACGGACCTCCCATGCATGCACACCCCGGCCTCGAAGAGACCGGAGCGGGCCAGGACGAGCCGATTGCCATCGTCGGAGCCGCCTGTCGGTTCCCGGGCGAGGCCCGGTCCCTCTCCTCGCTGTGGCGGTTGCTGATGGCGCGCCGGGAGACGGCGCGGGAGGTGCCGGCCGAACGCTGGGAGCAGGCCGAACTGGCAGGCCTGCCCGCCCAGGTGGCGGCCCGGCTGCGATACGGCTGCTTCCTGGACGACGACGTCTACGCGTACGAGCCGGAGTTCTTCGGCATCAACGCGCAGGAGGCGCCCTGGGTCGACCCGGAGCACCGGCTGCTGTCCGAGGTCGCCTGGGAGGCCATCGAGCACGCGGGAATCCCGGCGCAGCGTCTTGCGGGCACACCCACCGGCATGTTCTTCGGGATCTACCAGAAGGACTACATGCTGCGTGTGCAGCGGCCGTTGGAGGAGGTCAACGCCTACGCCATGTACACCGGCTTCGACAGCATCGGTCCCGGCCGGGTCGGTTTCATGCTGGACCTGAAGGGCCCGCAGGTCGTCATGGAGAGCGCCTGCGCCTCCGGCCTCGTCGCCGTGCACACCGCGTGCCAGAGCCTGCGGGCCGGCGAGTCGGACGTCGCACTGGCCGGGGCCGCCATGCTGACCCTGGGCCCCGAGGGCGTCATCGCCCCCGCCCTGTGGGGGGTGTTCTCGCCCACCGGCCGCTGCCACGCCTTCGGCGAGGGCGCCGACGGCTACGTCCGCGGCGAAGGGTGCGGCGTGGTCGTTCTCAAGCGCCTCTCGGACGCGCTGCGGGCGGGGGACCGGGTCCTGTCCGTGGTGCGCGGCACGGCCGTCAACCAGAACGGCAGGGGCACCCGGCTCAGCGCGCCGTCGGAACCCGCACAGATCGACCTCTACCGCATGGCGTTGGAGCGCGCGGGCGTCGAGGCAGGCGACGTGGGCATGGTGGAAGCGCACGGTCCGGGCACGGCGGTGGGCGACCCCATCGAGTTCGCCGCGGTGGCCGCCGTCTACGGCAAGGGCCGTGACCAGTGCGCGCTGGGGTCGGTGAAGACCAACATCGGGCACACCGAACCGGTCTCGGGCGTGGCGGGTCTGCTGAAGGCCATCGCCTCCCTGCGTCACGGCATGGTGCCGGCCAGCCTGCACTTCAACGGCTGGAACCCGCAGATCGACCCCAGCGGCACCCGCCTGTTCGTGCCCACCGACACGACCGACTGGCCCGTACGGGAGGGCGCACGGCTCGCCGCGGTGTCGTCCTTCGGCATCAGCGGAACCAACGTCCACGTCGTACTGGAACAGCCCCCCGCGCTCCCCGGCGCCCGGCGAGCCGCCCGGCCGAAGCCGGCCGGCGACCGCGGACCGGACCGCCACGGCGAAGCGCCCTGTGTGTTCCCGCTCTCCGCTGGTACGCCCGCCGCCCTGCGATCCGCGGCCGATCGCCTGGCGAAGTGGCTGAGAGGCGAGGGGTCACAGGCTCCGCTCGGCGACGTGGCCCACACCTTGGCCACGCGCCGGTCGCCCTCCCGTGAACGCGCGGCCGTGGTCGCCGCCGACCGGCCGGAGCTGGTGGCACGGCTGGCCGAACTGGCCGCCGGAGCGACACCCGCCATCGGGGTGGCCACCGGCAGGGCGGTTCCCGACGCCGGACACGGTGTGGTGTGGGTCTTCTCGGGACACGGCTCGCAGTGGGCGGGCATGTGCCGACAACTCCTGGACCGTGACCCCGAGTTCACCCGGGTCATCGACGAGCTCGAACCGCTGGTGGCCGAGGAGTCCGGCTTCTCCCTGCGTGAGACGCTGGGCCGCCCCGAGGTGGTGACCGGGTTCGACCGAGTGCAGCCCGTGATCTTCGCCATCCAGTTGGGCCTCGCGGCGATGTGGCGCTCCCACGGCGTCGAACCGGCGGCCGTCATCGGCCACTCCATGGGAGAGGTCGCCGCCGCGGTCGCCTCGGGAGCGCTGAGCGTCCGCGACGGGGTACGCGTCATCTGCCGCCGCTCCCGCCTGATCCTGCGGGCCGCCGGGCAGGGCCTGATGGCCTCCGTAGCCCTCAGCCGCGCCGAGGTCGAACGGCTCCTGACGGAAGGGGACGTGCAGGGTGTGAGCGTCGCGGTCGTCGCGTCGCCGGAGAACACCGTCGTCGGCGGTGACGCCGACCGCATCCGCCGGCTCGCCGAGGAGTGGGACGCCCGCGGAATCGGCATCCGCGTGGTCGAGGTGGACGTCGCCTCGCACACCGCCCACATGGACCCCATCCTGCCCGACCTCGCCGCAGCGCTCGCCGAGGTCACCGGCACGACGCCGAAGGCCGCCTTCTACAGCACCGTCTCCGAGGACCCGCGCGAGCGTGCCGCCTTCGACGCCTCCTACTGGTCGGACAACCTCCGCGAAGTGGTGCGCTTCACCGACGCCGTCAAGGCCGCCGCCGAGGACGGGCACCGGCTCTTCGTGGAGATCGGCCCCCACCCCGTCCTCTCCAACCCCGTGCAGGCCACGCTCGGCGCACACGGCCACACCGACACCGCGGTCGTACCCTCCCTGCTGCGCGACAGCGACGACATGCTGGCGTTCCACACCAACGTGGCGGCCCTGCACTGCGCGGGACACCCGCTGGACTGGGCAGGCCGCTACGGCGAGGGCGCGCTGGCCGACGTACCGCCGACCACCTGGGAACGGACCCGGTACATCGTCGATCCGTCCCCGCTGCGGCAGTCGGGCGGAGCCCAATGCGCCCCGGCCTCGCATCCGCTGACCGGACCGCACACCGCGGACCCCGACGGCGAGGGCCGCCACCTGTGGCAGACCCGCATCACCCCGGCCACCTTGCCCTGGCTCGACGCCCACCGGGTCAACGACGTGGCCGTGGTGCCCGGCGCCGCCCTGTGCGAGATGGCCATCGCCGCCGCCACGGACCTGTACGGCGCCGGTCCCGAGCGCCTGCGCGTCACCGGCATCGATCTGCAGCGGCTGCTGCTTCCGGCGTCCGAAGGCACCTCCATCACCGCCACCGCCGAGCAGACCGACGCGGACACGGCCCGCTGGCGCGTCGTCAGCACGGCCGCCGACGGCACGCACGTACAGCACGCCCAGGCCGACCTGCACCGCACACCCGACGACGAGCCCGCCCCGCAAGGCTGCGTTCCGCAGCAACTGCTCGCCGCATTCCCACAGGTGCTGGACCCCGCGGACGTCTACCGGCAGATGCGCGAAGAGCGCGGAGTGCAGCACGGCTCGCCGTTCCTCGGCCTGCAGGCCCTGTACGCGGACGGAACGCGCGCCGACCACCCGGGCGCCCGCCTCCTTGCCCGCATCGGCGTCCCGGACGAGGGGCGGGCGGGAGCCCAGGCCCTGCACTGGCACCCCGTCGCTCTGGACACCTGCCTCCAGGCCGTCGCGGCCGTCGTCCTGCGCACCGGCCTCGTGCCCGCCGGAGGCATCCTGCCCCGCGGCATCGACACGCTTCGGCTCTACGGGACGGCGCCGCTCAGCGGGTACTGCCTGGTCACGCTCCAAGTACTCGAAGGCGAGCGGTACACGGCGGACTTCCGGTTGTGGGCCGACGACGGAAGCCTGGTCGCGGACGCCACCGGAGTGGAATTCCGGCACGTACCCGCCGAGAGCGCCGAAGAACGCTTCGCCCACCGCCTGCTGCGCACCAGCTGGGAGCCGAGCGAGCGGCCCGCGCCGAGCACGGAGCCCGGAACGTGGATGCTCCTGGCGGAGGCCGGACGCCTGTCGTACGCGACCGCCCTGGGCGAGGCTCTGGAGCAGCAAGGCGCCGTCGTAGGCATCCGGACGCTCGACGCCGACAGCGCGTCGCCGGACGAAGCCACGCCGCTCGCGCCCCGCGGACCCGACGGAGGGGCGGCGCGGTCCGTGGTCTACCTGCCGGCGACCGGCACCGGGCCCGACGACACCACACCGGATGCCCGAGCGCGGCGACAGGTCTCCCGCCTGGTGGAAACGGCCCGCTCCCTGGCGCAGGCCGCGGAGAAGCCCCGGCTGTGGACCCTCACGACCACCGCTCAGCAGGTCATGCCCGATGACCTGCCGGACCTGGGGCAGGCCGGCCTGCGCGGCCTCGCCAGGGTGCTGAGCTACGAGCACCCCGAACTGCGCCCCAGCGTCCTGGACACCGACACCGGAACACCCGTCGCGGAAGTGGCCGCGGAACTCCTGTCCTGCCCCCAGGAGCAGGACGAGATCGCCTACCGGCACGGCACCCGTCACCTGGCGCGCCTGCGCACCGCCCCGCTGGACGAGCGGGAGCGCAGGCACACCTCCGTCGACCGCGGACACGACCGCGTGGCCCTGCACCTCGCGCGCCCCGGCGACCTGGACTCCTTCGAGTTCGTGGCCCAGCCGCGCCGCCGACCCGCCCCGGGCGAGGTCGAGATCCGGATCGAGGCGACCAGCGTCAACTTCATCAACGTGCTCCAGGCGATGGGCGTCTACCAGAAGTTCAGCGCCGGTGAAGAGCCCGTGGACGTCAGCGCGTTCGACGGCGCGGGCGTCGTCACCGCACTCGGGGCAGGCGTCCACCACGTGCGGGAAGGCGACCGCGTGGCCGCCATGTTCGTCGACGGGTCCCAGTCAGCGGTCATGTCCTCCTTCGCCACCGTCCACGCCGGCTGCCTCCTGCCGGTGCCGGACGCGATGAGCACACCGGACGCCGCCGCGCTGCCGTGTGCCTATCTGACGGCCTGGTACGCCCTGCGGCACCTGGCCCGGCTGCGGTCGGGGGAGAAGGTGCTCATCCACTCGGCCAGCGGCGGCACCGGTCTGGCAGCGCTGAACCTCGCCCGGGCCTCCGGCGCGGAGGTCTGGGCCACCGCCGGAAGCGAGGCCAAGAGGGCCTACCTGCGGGGTCTTGGCATCGAGCACGTCATGGACTCCCGCACCCTGGGCTTCGCCGACCAGGTGCGCGACCTCACCGGCGGCCGCGGCGTCGACGTCGTGCTGAACTCCCTCACGGGCCCGGCGCAGACCGCCGGTCTCGGCCTGCTGGCCCACCGGGGCCGGTTCATCGAACTCGGCAAGCGGGACATCTACGCCAACACCCGCCTGGGCCTGCTGCCCTTCCGCAACAACGTCACCTTCACCGGCGTCGACGTACTGATGATGATGCAGCAGGACCCGGAGCTGCTCGCCGAGGGCTACCGCGAACTCGGCGGCATGCTCGCCGATGGCACCCTGCCGCCGCTGCCCGTCACCGCACACCCCGTCGCCGAAGCGCCGTCGGCCTTCCACACCATGGCCGGCGCCCGGCACACCGGCAAACTCGTCCTTACCTGGCCCGAGACGGGCACCGACACCCTGCCCATGCGCCCCGAGGACGTCCCCGTCGTCAGGTCCGACGCGAGCTACCTCGTCACGGGCGGACTCGGCGGCCTCGGCCTGCTCGTCGCCCGGTGGCTCGCCGAACGCGGCGCCGCCGCCGTCGTCCTCACCTCACGCAGCGCCCCCACCGCGGCCGCCGACGCCGCTCTCGATGCCCTCACCGAGGAGTTCGGCACCCGGGTCGAGGTCGTCCGGGGGGACCTCGCCGAGCCGGGCGTCGCCGACACCCTGGTACGGTCCGCCCTGGACTCGGGCCATCCTCTGCGCGGTGTCGTGCACGCCGCCGCCGTCGTCGAGGACGCCACCGTCGCCAACCTCTCCGCGGACCTCCTGGAGAAGGTCTGGCGCCCCAAGGCGACGGGTGCCTGGCTGCTCCACCAGGCCGTCGACGGCCTGGACCTGGACTGGTGGGTGAACTTCTCCTCCGCTGCCTCTCTCCTCGGCAACCCCGGGCAGGGCGCCTACGCGGCCGCCAACGCCTGGCTGGACGAGTTCACTTCCTGGCGCCGGGGCCTCGGTCTTCCGACGACCTGCGTCAATTGGGGGCCCTGGGCACAGGTGGGGCGCGGCGCGGCGATGGAGGACCGTGGCTACGCCATGATCACGCCCGCGGAGGGGATCGCGGCCCTGGAGCGCATCCTCGCTCACGACCGCGACCGCACCGCCTACACGCCCATCGACCTGTCCCGGTGGCTCGAGTCCTACCCGGACACCGGCCGCACCGCCTTCTTCGCGGAGATGGCCGCCCCCGAAGCGGGTGCGGACCCCCTCGGCGGACGCAGCGCCCTGCTGGACGCCCTGCGGGAAACCGACAGCCCCCAGCAGCGTCAGCAGATGCTGCAACCCGAGGTCGTCGGCCACATCGCCGCGGTGCTGCGCCTGGGAGCCGACCGGCTCGACGCCAACACCTCCCTCGTCTCGCTCGGCCTCGACTCACTCATGGCCATCGCGCTGCGCAACCGCCTCCAGCGCGAACTGGCCCTGGACATCCCCACCACAGTGATGTGGACCCACCCGACCGCCTTCGACCTCACTCGTTACCTCCTGGCCCGACTGCATCCCGAGCAGATCCAGGGTGAGACGCACGACGAGCCGGACCCCACGGTCACCGCTTCGGTCACCCCCAACTGACATCACACGCCCACCCACACACCCGACCGTTTAGGTGACCCGCATGCTCCCTCCTTCCAACTCCACGCCCGCGCCCGGCACGTGGGATGTGATCGTCATCGGCGCGGGCCCCGCCGGCGCCACCGCGGCCCGCGTCGCCGCCGAGAACGGCTGCCGGACGCTGCTCCTGGAGCGCGCCGCCATCCCCCGGTACAAGACCTGCGGCGGGGGACTCATCGGAGCCTCCCTCGCCGCTCTGCCCCCCGGCCTGCCCCTGAACGTCTACGACACGGCCGGCCGGTTCACCTTCTCCCTGAACGGCACCAAGGAACGCACCCTCGACTGCGCGTCCCCGACCTGTGCCATGGTCTACCGCAGCGAACTCGACGCCGCACTCACCGAGTTGGCCGCCGCGGCAGGCGCCAAGGTCCAGGACAGCACCGCGCTGACCACCCTGGACGAACAGGACGACGGCACCGTCACGGTGAAGACCAACCGCGGCGAGACCCTCCGCGCCCGGGCGGTCGTCGGCGCCGACGGCAGCGCCAGCAGAGTCGCCCGGTACGTGGGCGTGGAGTGCGCCCAGGTCGACCTCGCCCTGGAAGCAGAGGTCCCGGTCGACGCCAGGACGGCCGAACGGTGGCGAGGCCGCGCGCTGATGGAGTGGGGCCCACTGCCCGGCTCCTTCGGCTGGGTGTTCCCCAAGGGGGACGTCTGCACCGGCGGCGTGGTGGCCGCCCGCGGCAACCCGGCCGCCCTGCGCGCCTACAAGGAGGACTTCCTCCGTCGCCACGGCCTTCTCGGTCCCCGCCCCCTTCACGACACCGGCCACCTGACCAGATGCCGCCGCCCCGAATCGCCCCTGGCCCGGGGACGTGTCCTGGTCGCCGGTGACGCCGCGGCGCTCGTCGACCACTGGTCACGGGAGGGCATCTCCTACGCCCTGCGCTCAGGCGACCTCGCGGGTCACGCGGCCACCCGCCTCGTCGCCGCCGCGGGCCAGGAGGCGAGCGCAGCCGCCGACGAGTACGGACGGCAGATCAACGACGTCCTCGGGGCCGAAATGCGCGCCAGCAGCGTGCTGATGGGCCTCTTCACCCGCAGCCCCGGTCTCGTCCACACAGCGCTGACCCGGCTTCCCCCGGCGTGGCGACGACTCGACGCCTACGTATCCGGCCACACCAGCGTGGCCGGAATCATGACCACCCCGTTCGCCCGCACCGCCACGGCTCTGGCCGGCCGCCTCTCACCCGGAACCACGAAGGCACTCGCCAAGGGGTGATACGAAAGCACTGGCCCAGGGGTGACCTGTTCCGCCCACTGCTACGTGCGGTGGGCGGATGTGCGCCGGGCCACCGCTACTGACGGGTGGCGGTCACGGAGGGCGTCAGTGGGTGACAAGCTCCCGGCTCAGGACGTGTTCGACCAGGGAGATCAGGACCTCCTTGCCGGACTCCCTCTCGCGTACGTCGCACAGCAGGACGGGTGTGTCCGGGTTCAGGTCGAGGGCGCGGGCCACGGCCTCGGGGGTGTGGCTGCGGATCCCGTCGAAGCAGTTCACGGCGACGATGAACGGGATGCCGCGGCTCTCGAAGTAGTCCACGGCGGGAAAGCAGTCCGCGAGCCTGCGGGTGTCGGCGAGGACGACCGCGCCGAGGCTGCCCGTGGCCAACTCGTCCCAGACGAACCAGAACCGGTCCTGACCGGGCGTGCCGAACAGATACAGGGCGAGGTTGTCGCGCAGGGTGATGCGGCCGAAGTCCATGGCGACCGTGGTCGTGGACTTGGTGGCCACCCCCTTGAGGCTGTCCACCGGACGGGACGCCTCGGTGAGGGGCTCCTCCGTACGCAGGGGGCGGATCTCGCTGACCGACTCCACCAGCGTGGTCTTCCCGACGCCGAAGCCGCCGGCGATCAGGAGCTTGAGCGCGGTGAAGTCGGCGGTCGCCGAGTGCCGCGTGCGGTCAGAGTGCGCGGAGGCCATTGATCACTTCTCGCAGGAGATGGGCGGGAGGATGTTCGCTCCCGGCGGTGGCGGTGGACTCGGGCGGGGTGATGTGGATCAGGCCCTGGGCCGTGAGGTCGCCGAGCAGGACCCGCACCACGCCAAGGGGCAGCCCCGAGTCCGATGCGAGGTCCGCCACGGGGCTCGGGCCGTGGGCGCTCAGCGCCAACAGCGCGCGCTGCTCGGGCGGCAGCGGGCTGCGCGGGGTGCCGGATGTGGGCCGCACGATCGCCATCAGGTCGACGCGCTCGGCGCCGTTGTCCGTGCGGGCGCGCCCGGCGGTCATGGCGTAGAGCCGGACCAGGGGGCCGGCCTCCGCGTCGTACCGGTCGGTCCAGGCCTCGGCGGAGCGCTCGCCCGGTCCACCCTGGCCGCCCGGGTGGCGGTTGGGGGGCCGGCCCGTCATGAGGCCTCGCCGTCCGGCGTCGGAGCGCCGTCCGAGCGCACGGGCACGGTGAGGTGCTCGCGCACCCGGTCGACCAGCAGGGCCATCTCGTATGCCACCAGGCCGATGTCGGCGTGTCCGTCGGTGAAGACCGCGATGCAGGAGCCGTCGCCGGCGGCGACCACGAAGAGGAAGCCGTCCTGCAGCTCGACCATGGTCTGGACGACGCCACCCGCGTCGAAGTGCCGGCCCGCACCCTTGGCGAGGGAGTGGAAGCCGGATGCGATGGCGGCGAAGCGCTCGGACTCGTCGCGGCCCATCGCCTGCGAGGCTCCGACGCACAGACCGTCGGTGGAGAGCATGATCGCGTGCCGCACCTCCGCGACGCGGTCGACGAGGTCGTCCAGGAGCCAGTCGATGCCGGTCGCGCCGTGGCCGTCGCTCGGATCGCCCACGCTGGTGACGGAGTAGGTCGGCGTCATCGGTCTTGGGACCCTTCGTCGTTCGCTGTGCGGTGGTGGGGCTCGGTGCCCGGGGCGTGTGGGCCGGCCGGTTCGTCCCGCGTGGCGGAGGCGCGGCGCCGACCGGAGCGCAACGACGCCATCGTGGCGCGGGCGGCTTCGGGGGAGCGTACGCGCGGGCCGGGTTCGGGGGCCTGGCCCGCGCCCTGGTCCGTGCGCAGTTCGGGCGCGAGGCTGGCCTGGCGTACCCGGCGGGGCAGTTGGCTCTCGTCGTCCGGTGCCTGGGCCGGTGCCGGTGCCGGAGCGGGTCGGGCGGTGGGGCTGGCCGGGCTGTCCGGTCGCTGGGCCGCGGCGCGCCGGGCGTGGCCGGGGAGTTGGCGGGGCGCCGGGTTGTCGCTGCGCGTCGGGCGAGGTTCCGTGGCGGGTGCGGGTGCGGGTGCGGGTGCGGGTGCTTGTGCCGGTGCGGCCGTCGGCCGTTGGCTGCGCTCCCGTTGGGTGGGGATGCGCGTCAGACCCGGCGCAAGGGCCGCTGCGGGTCCGGACCCTTCCACCTCCGACCGCTGCGGCAGGGGCCGCAGGCCCGGGTGCGGGGCCTCCAGGAGGTGCTGTGGGAGGAAGACGAGGGCGGTGATGCCTCCGTAGACCGAGCGGCGCAGCGTCACCTCGATGTGCTGGCGCTGGGCGAGGCGGTTGACCACGAACAGGCCGAGCTGGCGCGAGTCGAGCAGGTCCACGTCCGCGGCCTGGATCTTCTCGTTGGCCGCGGCGAGTGCCTCGTCGCCCATGCCGAGACCGCGGTCCTCGATCTCCAGGACGGCGCCCGCCCCGACCTCCTCGGCGCGCACCATCACGGGGGTGTGCGGCGGCGAGTACGAGGCGGCGTTCTCGGTGAGTTCGGCGACCAGGTGAATGAGGTCGGCGACCGCCGACCCGGCGAGGCGCAGATCGGGGATGTCGTCCAGGTGGACCCGCTCGATGTCCTCGGTCTCCGCGATGCCCGCGCGCACGGCGTCGATCAGCGGCACCGGGGAACGCCAGGCGCGCCCGGGCGCGGAGCCGGAGAGGATCAGCAGGGACTCGGCGTGGCGGCGCATCCGCGTCGTCAGGTGGTCGAGGCGGAAGAGGTCCTCCAGGTCCGTGGGGTTCTCGGTGCGGCGCTCCATGGTGTCGAGGAGTTCAAGTTGCCGGTGCAGCAGCAGTTGGCTGCGGCGGGCCAGGCTGACGTACACGCCGGAGACGCCCGTCAGGACGGCGGCGCGGCCCGCGACGGCGCGCAAGGCGGCGCGTTGCACCGTGGTCAGCGCCGCGCCGACCTGGCCGATCTCGTCCCGGACCGGTTCGTGGGAGAGCGGCGCCTCCTTCTCCAGGTCGAGGGTGTCACCGCCGTGGATGCGGCGGATGGCGGCCGGGAGCCGATGGGCGGCGAGCTCCAGAGCGGAGTTGCGCAGGCCGGTCAGGTCGGCGACGAGTCCGCGTCCGATGCGTACGGAGAGCAGCAGCGCGAGGATCACACCGAGCAGGCCGAGCAGTACGGCGAGGCCGGAACTGCCGAGGTTCGACAGGGAGTACGGCTTGGCGTCGACGCCCGTGTCGATCGCGTCCCCCTCCGCGGCGGCGAGCCCGGACAGGGTGGGCCCGGCGGCCGAGTGCCAGCGCGCGTCCGTCACGGCGGTCGCGGCGCCGGACGGGCCCGCGGCGAGGATGTCGTCCTGGGCGCTAGCCAGGTCGGAGGCGGTGGGGGAGTCGAGCACCCTGCGGTAGGCGGCGGCGTCCTCGGTCCGCAGGTCGGACACCGCCGCGTCGGCGAAGCCACGCTCCTGTGCGACATCGCCGACGAACGTACGGTAGTGGGCCGCGGACATGGTCCCGCTCGCCCGCGCGGCGCCGAGCACGGCATCCTGACGGCTCAACGCCTCGCGGGAGCGGGCCAGTTCGAGCACGGTACGGGTGGCGGACGCGCGGTCCGGCTGATCGGCGCCCGCGAGTTTGGACCGGACCGCGAAGGCCCGGTCGACGGCCTGGCCGTAGTCGGAGAGCACGGCCGAGGCGCCGCGCGTGCTGTCGCGCCGTTCACCGAGCTCCCCGGCGCTCGCGAGCAGCGAGCGCACCCGGCCGGGCAGTGCCGCGTCGAGGGCGGCGAGGTCGGTGCTGCTGGAGCGGACACCCGCGCGCAGCGCCGTGACGGCCCTGTCGGTGCGGGCCTGCGCGGCGTCGAAGTCGTCGCGGGCGGCGCCGCCGGGCGTGGCCTGGTACTTCAGGGCCGCGGCACGCTCGTCCTGCACCGCGGAGGTGAAGTGCGCGACGGGCCGCACCAGGGTCGCGTTGATCTGGCGCAACTGCTCGGTGGACGAGACCTGGGAGGCGGTGGTGACGGCCGCGTGACCCCACAGGGCCATCAGCGAGAGGACCGGCACGGTCAGCAGGGTGACGACCTTCGCGCGGATCGATTTGGGGCGCCAGCGTTCGGGCACCAGAGGGCGTGCGGGCATGACGAAGGGGCTCCTTGGCGGTGCAGGAGTGTGTGGGGCGCGCAGGGCGTCGGCGCCCGGGGAATTCGCGGCGCCGGCGTGCGTGACGCAAGGGCGTGCCGCGGCAAGGGAGAGAGCGGGCGCGGTCGGGGCGGCCCGGCTGCGGTCAGGCGACGGGGAGTTCGACCTCGTGCAGCGGGCGGGCCGCGGCCTCGCTCTCGGCGCGCTCACGCGCCGTGGGGGACAGCGCGACGAACGCGCAGGTCAAGAAGAGGAAGGAGCCGAGCACCACGGCGAGCGGCAGGATGAAGGCGGTGGCGCTCGCGCCTTGCAGCGGCGCGGTACCGGCGTGCACATCCACCGAGACGGCGGCCATGCCCGTGTAGTGCATGCTGCTCACCGCCAGGCCCATCACGAGCGAGGCGACGGCCGCGACGGCGGGCCCCCGAACGGACAGCGCGGCCCACAGGGCGGCGGACGCGGCGACGATCGCGATCAGCACGGAGGCGGCCACGAGAGCGGGATCGTAGGAGAACGAGCCGTTGAGTTGAGCGGCTGCCATGCCGATGTAGTGCATCGCGGCGACGCCGAGGCCGGTACCGATACCGCCCAGCGCGACGGACCGCAGCCGGGACTTTCCGTACCCGGCGGTGAAGACGCCCGCGCCGACGACGGCGATGGCGACGACGAGGCTCAGCAGCGTCAGCGGAATGTCGTAGCGGATGGCGGTGCCCTCCACGGTGTAGCCGAGCATCGCGATGAAGTGCATGGTCCAGATGCCGGCGCCGATGGCGACGGACGCACTGATCAGCCAGTTCCGCTTGGAACGCCCCCCGGCTGCCAGGGCGCGCACGGTGCAGCGCAGTCCCAGCGCGGCGCCGACGACGGCCATGGCGTACGACAGGACCGGAGTGGCCCAGCCTCCTGCCATGTGGTGCATGTGACCCACGGGATTCCTCTCACTTCGCTGTGTCGGCCCCCCGGCGATCCGGGACGCTAGCACGCAGTGGATCTCTGGCCCGGAGGCACGAAATCCGCTTCATGTGAGGGTTACCGAACAGTAAAGCCCGAGTTCACGGGCCTGCACGCACAGAGGACCATCACTGATCGCACACATCGGTGCGACTCTTGTCACGCCGCGTATCGAACCGCTTGTGACACCAGGGGCGAGAGGCCCGGTTCCGGACATACGGGACACGGTGGCCCAGGGTCGGCCCGGCGCAGGAGAGTTCGTGCTGGGTTAGTCATTAGGCGGACGGGAAATAGGTGTGGCACACGAGCACCACCCATGCGAGGAGCCGTCATGTCCACCTTTGTGATCACTGTCCCCGGCACCTTCCTCACCGACATCGATGAGGCCACGCGCGCGGCACTTGAGCGAGGGCTGGCTTCTCGGCACACGGAGGTGAGTGAGGGCGAGGGCCTGGATCTGCTCACGCTGGACGATGGCGGCCGTTTCTCGGTACGTCTCGAAGTGCGGGCCGCCGACCGCTACGAGGCGGAGCTGGAAGCTTCCCGGCTTGTCACGACGGCTCTGGAGGAAGCGGGCATCAACGGGCCGGACGCCCCGCTCGGCCCCCCGGCCGTCACCGGCATCGACAGCGATCTCTGACTTGGCCCGCGGTTCATCGCCCCGGGATGGCCAGTTCACGTAGTGGGTCGCCGCCGTCGACGAAGAGCCGCGCGTTCGCCGTGGTGGCCACGGCGATACGTCGCATCGCCTGCCGTCCGGCCTCGGGGTGGCGTCCGTCGAGGGCGCCGACACGGATGGCGAACACAAGGTCGTAGGGCTCTTCGTGCGGTTGCAGGACGAAGTCCTCGGCCGAGACCTGGCGGACACTCATGCGGCCTGATCCGATCTCCTCGACCGCGGCGGCTCGTGCCTGGGCGATCGCGGTTGCGGACCTGTCGATGGCCAGGATGTGGCCTGTGGTGAGCCGGCTCGCGACCGCTCGCGCGGCCGCCCCGGGCCCGCACCCGATCTCGAGCACCCGGGAATGTGGCTGGAGGGGGAGGGCGGTCACGATCGCGGCGAGTCGCGGCGACAGACGGATCGGCACGGACCAAAGCATAGGCGCCGGTCGGCGGCGCGCGGCGGTTTGCAGGGGTGTTCCGATGCCGCCGATGCCGATCGATGCGATCGATGCCGATCGACGGCAGGGATGTCGTGAAGGGACCTGAGCTCGGGGTGTGCTCGCGTCAGTTCATCTGGGCAGTGCTTCATCCAACTGGCGCTGTTCTGCTGCGCTCAGTTCGAGGTCGGTCGCCTCGGCGGAGGCCTGGATGGAGGCCGGGCGGCTGGCGCCCGGTACGGGGATCATCGCCGGGGAGCGGTTCAGCAGCCAGGCCAGGGTGATCTGTTGTGGGCTGACGCCGCGCTCGGCGGCGACGCGGTGGAAGGCGGTGTGGGTGGCGACCGGCCCGGAGGGACCGTCGAGGGAACTGCGCGAAATGCCGCCCAGCGGGCTCCAGGGCAGGAAGGCCAGCCCCAGCTGAGTGCTCAGGCGCAGCTCGGGCTCGCTCTCGCGGACGGCGGGTGAGTACTGGTTCTGCACGGAGACCAGCCCCGCACCCAGGATGGCGTGCGCCTCGCGGATCTGGTGGGTGGTGACGTTGGAGATCCCGGCGGATCGGATGGTGCCGGCGTCGAGCAGTTCGCGCAGCGCTCCCACGGAATCCGCCCAGGGCACGGCCGGGTCCGGTTTGTGCAGCTGGTACAGGCCGATGGCTTCCACGCCCAGGCGTCTGAGGGACGCTTCGGCGGCGCGCTTGAGGTGGGAGGGGGTGGCGTTGACGGTCCAACTGCCGTCTCCGGGGCGGCCCCGGCCGCCTTTCGTGGCGATGAGCAGGTCGGAGGTGTCGCCGCCGTAGTGGGCCAGGGCCCGGGCGATGAGGAGTTCGTTGTGCCCGGCCTCACCGGCGTGCCAGTGGTAGCTGTCGGCGGTGTCGATGAGCGTGATGCCGGCGTCCAGGGCCGCGTGGATGGTGGCGGTCGCCCGCCGTTCGTCCGGGCGGTGCTCGATGGACAGCGGCATGGCACCCAGGCCGATCGCGCTTACGGAGGTTTTCCCGATGGGGCGGTAATGCATGGGTGGTTGCTCCTCAGGCGGTGGCGGTGGCGGTGGTGTCGGACGGTGTGCTGAGGGCTTCGGCGACGGCTTCGGGAAGCCACTGGGCGGTGTGGGAGAAGCGGAAGCCCAGTTCTTTCGCGCGGGCGTTGCTCATGGCGTAGTGGCGGTCGAAGGAGAACGGCGAGGCAGGCTCGCCCACGCCCACGCCTACGCCCACGCCCGCACCCACGGTGCGGTAGAGGGCCTCGGTGCCGACCTGGGTGGCGATCAAGGCACTCAGGGCGCGGACGTCGAGCGGGCCGTCGGAGCATGCGTTGAGCGGCCCGGTGAAGTCGGTGGCCGTGGCCGCCCACAGCAGCAGGTCGGCCAGCTCCCGGTAATGGATGAAGACCGTGGGCAGCGGATGGGCGTGCACGGTGACCTGAATTCCCTGGGTGATGCGTTCGACGTAGTGCGCCAGCCGGCCGGTGAACTCCTGGGAGCCGCCGCCCAGGACATGGGCGCTGCGCACGGTGGCGAAATCGAACCCGTGATGCTGCGTGAGGACTGCCTCCGCCTGGCGCTTGCCCTCGGCGTAATGCCCCTCCAGGTATGCCGCGTCGTGCCAGGGCAAATTCGTCTGCACCCGCCACGTGGCCGGATCCACCGTCCGTTCAGGTATTGGTGTGCCGCTCGGGATCTCGGGCAGTGCGGCGGTCGCCGGATCGTAGACCTCGATCGTGGAGGTCATGACGTAGCGCTGGGTACGCCCGCTGAAGACGCGGGCGGCGATGGCGGCCTGCACCGGGGTGTAGCAGACCTGGTCCACGACCACGTCGAAGCTGCGGGCGCCCAACGCGGCGACCAGGGCGGCCTCGTCATCGCGGTCGGCGACGAGGTGCTCGACCCCTGCCGGCGGCGGGACGGAGCCGCGGTTGATCACAGTGACCTGGTGGCCTGCCGCCTGCAGGCGCTGCACCAGGAGCTTGCCGAAGTAGCGGCTTCCGCCGATCACGCAGATTCTTTGCATGCCCCTCATCCTGGCCACCTATGGTTGCCAGTAGAAGTGACTACTTAGTGGATACGTATTAAGGAAAACTGTTGATCGATGTGCAGCGGCTCCGGGTCCTGCGGACAGTGGCCGAACACGGCAGCTTCAACCGGGCGGCGGCAGTCCTCCACCTCACGCCCTCGGCCGTCTCCCAGCACGTCGCCGCGCTCGAGCGCAGTCTCGGCGCCCAGGTGGTCGCGCGCAGCACCCGCGGGGTCACCCTCACCCCGGCCGGGGTGATCATGGTGGGCGCCGCCGAGTCGGTCGCCGCGGAGCTCGTGCACGCCAAGCAGCAAGTCGACCAACTCGGCAGCGGGCGCACCCAGATCACCATCGCCACCTTCACCAGCGGAGGCAGGCTCCTGCTGCCCGGCGCCCTCGCCCGCCTGACCGCCGACCACCCCGACACCGTGGTCCACGTCCGGGAAGCCGAGCCCGAGGACAGCCTGCCACTGGTCCGCCAAGGTGCCGTGGACGTCGCCATCGCCTACCACTTCGACGGCCCGCTGCCGGGCCGGCTCGGCCCGAGCACCGGCCTGGCGTGGACGACGCTCATGGAGGATCCTCTGCATGTCGTCCTGCCTGACACCCACCGGCTGGCCGACCGCACCTCGCTCGACATCGCTGAACTGGCCGCCGAACCCTGGGTACTCGGCTGCCTCAAGACCGAGGCCTACCTGCGCCGCCACGCCGAACGTGCCGGCTTCGAACCCGAGGTGCGCGGCACGACGACCGACTACTTCTTCGCCCGCTCGCTCGTCGCCGCAGGCGTGGGAATCTCACTGATCCCCTCCATCGCACTGACCCCGCAGATAACGGGGATACGCACCGTCCCCATCGCGCCGCCTACGCCGACCCGGCACATTGGTGTCGCCACGATCCTCCGCCGACGTCACCCACAGGTCATGACGCTGGTCGCGGCCCTTCAGGACCCATCGCCGACGCTGGACTAGGATGCGCGGCGATGACTACCGGGACGGCCTCGCGCCACACACAGAGCGGTTACCCGGTGCTCTCCTGAGCGCCGTAGGGGCCGGACCGGGCCCGCTGTTCGACCGAGGACCTCGCGCTGCCGCGCGGGCTCCTCCTCCGTCGTGTTGTTGATCTCAGGTTCTGCACATCAACCACGACAGGAGAAGTCATGCCCACCAAAACGTTGCAGATTCCCACCCCGGACGGCCGGTCCGACGCTTTCGCCGCCTTTCCCGACGGCAGTGAGCGTCACCCGGGGGTGCTGCTGTACGCGGACGCCTTCGGCATACGGCCCGTTCTGGAAGAGATGGCCCGCGAACTGGCCGGGCACGGCTACTACGTGCTCGTCCCCAACTACTTCTACCGTCACGGCCCGGCGCCGCTGCTCGAACTTCCCGCGCACATCGGAGAAGAGGCCCGGCCCTCCATCCTGGCCCGGCTGATGCCTTTGATCAACGAGCACATCGCCGACGAACGTGTCGAGAGCGACGCGGACGCCTACCTCAGGTTCCTCACCGCCCAACCCGAGGTCGCTGCCGGGCCGGTGGCCGTGACCGGCTACTGCATCGGAGGCCTCCTGGCGATACGCACCGCCTCGGCCCACCCCGGCCAGGTGGCCGCCGTCGCCGGATTCCACTGCCCCGTGGTCGCGGACGGGCCCGACGGTCTGCACCGCCTTCTCTCCAAGATCACCGCCCAGGTGCACCTCGGCCACGCCGAATCGGACCTGACGCCCGAGGCCCTCGGCGAACTCAACCGGGCTTTGGACACCGCAGGTGTCGCCTACACCTCCGAGATCTACCCCGGCACCGTCCACGGCTACACCATGGCCGACACCGACGCCTTCAGCGCTTCCGGCCTGAAGCGCCACTGGGAGCGCCTGCTGGATCTCCTGGACGGAAGCCTGGGCAACGGCTGACAATCCGTTCTCCAGTCGGTCGGGCAGGCCTACGGACGCGGACAGGTCTGCGGATGCGGACAGGCCTACGGACGCGGCATCAGTCACTGCTGCCGCATCCGCAGGGCGAGTTGGGTGCGTGACGTAAGGGACAGCTTGCGGTAGATGCGGCTCAGGTGGGCCTCGACCGTCTTGACGGAGATGAAGAGCGTGTTGGCCACCTCCCGGTTGGACGCACCGGAGGCCACATGGCGGGCGATGTCCGCCTCGACCTGCGTCAGTTCCCGCCCGGGGCCGGTCGGCGCGGTGCGGTCGAGTCGTAGGAGGAGGTGGTGGGTCCGCTCGGCGCGGTAGGTCGCCTGGGCCCGCGTATAGAGGTCGTGGGCGTGTTCCCGGTGGCGGCGCGCGGCTGCCGCCCGGCGCCGTTTCTGCTCCGCCTGCCCCAGCAGAACCAAGGTGTGTGCGTGCTCCAAGGGCAGGTGCGAGTCGTCGAAGGTGCGGGCGGCTTCGGCCAGCCGCTCGGCGGCCTGGTCGGTTCGGTGGTGGTGGAGGTCGAGCCGTGCCCGGCTGCGGAGCAGGGCCGCGGCGACGGCCGGGGCCGGTTGGGGATGCTCCTCGGTGAGGCGGGTGAGAAAGCGCTCGGCCTGGTCCGCCCGGCCGGCCAGGGTGAGTGCGTCGGCATACAGGTGGTGCCACTTGAAGGCTGAGAGATCGGCGGTGAGTTGATGCTGTTCGAGGCGGGCCACCTCACCGAGGGCCGCCGCTGCCGCCTCGAACTGGTGGAGGCACAGCAGCGCTTGGGCCAGGGCGTGCAGGTTGCGCGCCGTGAAGATGCTGTCCTCGTCCTCCTTGGACTGTCGCAGACCCCACTGGGCGGTGATGGCGGCCTGGCCGGGACCTTCCCTCTCGACCTGTACGAGGGCGTGCGTGGCGCAGGCGGGACCGGGGGAGAGGCGCATCGCCCGGGCGAGATGCAAGGCGCGTCGGCTCCAGCCTTCGGCGGCGGCGACGTGGCCGCGGCGCAGGTCGCTCTCGGCGAGACTGCGCCAGATCTCCTGGAGGTCCTCGGTGCTGCCCGTGGCCTCAGCGTGCCCGAGCAGATGGTGCAGACCGCTCTGCGTGGTCGCGTGGTCGTCGTCATAGAGAGTGTGACGAAGCCTCAGGTAGTGCGGGCTGTAGCGGAGTTGACCGGAAGGTAGGCCGGGGCTGACCGTGAGCGCCCGGGCGAGGGTGGCCTTGGCGTCGCCCCGCTGGGTGAGGCGTTCGATGCGGGCTTGCATGGTCAGGGCGGCCGCCTCGATGTCCGGCCGTGCGGAGGATCGGGCGTCGAGTGCTGCCTGCTCGGCGGCGGCCAGGGACTCCTCGGGCCGGCCCGCGATGTTGTGCCGAATGGCCGTGTAGAGCCCGAGCCGGGCGCGGAGCGAGGCATCGGAACGGGTCAGGGCCGCCAGGCGCGCCAGGGTGGCGCTCTGGTTCTCGAGTCCCTGGCCGTGCGCGTCAAGGAGTGCGAGCAGTGCCTCCGCCTCGGCGTCGGGCGCGCGCAGGAGGGTGAGGGCAGCGACCGCGCGCGAGGCGAGACCGGCGTCGCCGGCGTCGGCCGCGTCTCGGCACGCCTGGAGCCAGCGCTCCAGAAGAAGAGGCCGGTCGTCGGTGGCGGTGCGGCGCGCCGCCAGTTGCATGAGCTCGGCGGCAAGGCCCGGCTCGGCGCAGGAACGGGCTGTGCGAGCCGCGGCCACACCGTCACCGGCGGCTCGCTCATCCGGACCGGCCACGGCCAGCAGACGATGCCGGGCTGCGGCGAGCGGGTCAGGGGTGGCGGTTGCCAGAGCGTGATGGAGGGCTGCACGCTCCATGGGCCCGATGGCGAACTCAGCCTGCCTTCGCAGCAGTTCGGAGGCGAAGGCGACTCTTCCCGCCGGGTCGCGGACAACGAGGCCCGCTCTGCCCGCACGTTCCACGTCGCGTTCGGCGTCGTCGTATCCGCAGGCGCAGAGCAGCGACGCGTCGGCCGAGCGGGTCAGTGCCAGCGCGGTGAGGGTGCCCCGCCAGGGGGTGGGGACCGACTGCCACCAAGCCTGCGCCAGGCGGGCCGACTGGGCAGTGGGCCGCTCGTGATCCGTGCCGAATTCGCTCGCCGCGGCGCGCGCCAGCAGCGGATGGCCGCCGCTGTCGCGGTACGCCGAGGCGGCATGCCCGGCGGAGACGCCCTGAGACACGAGGGCCGCGGCGACCTCGGCCTCGGTCAGCATCCGTAGCTCGGTCCAGGGGGCGTGGCCTCCGCCGAGCACCGCGTTCAGCTCTCCCGAAGCGCAGTGGGCGGACGGAAGGGAGAAGGCCAGCCGCAGGCGGGAAGGGGGAAGCGTACGGCAGCAGAAGTCCAGGACGTCCAGGCTCAGTTGGTCCGCCAGATGTACGTCGTCGATCAGCACTGTCCAACCCCCGGCGCCATCGTCGAGGCACAACTGCCGTACCGCCCTTGCCACGGAGGCGACAGACGGCGGGTCCGCATCAGAGGGCTCCGGGGGTGGACGTAGGTCAAGGGGTGGACGTAGGTCAAAGGGCGGACGTAGGTCAAAGGGTGGCGCGGGCTCCCGCGACGGCGGCAACATTCCGACCAACTGCGCCAGAAGTCCATACGGTTCGCACTCAAGCTGCCTGCACCCCGCCAGCGGGAGACATCGTGTGTCCCCGGCGGCGCCGGCGCGGCGGGCCAACTCCCGCAGTACGTGGGACTTTCCCGAACCCCAGGGCCCGCTCACCACGACGCGGCCCCGCGCACACAGGTCAGCCTCTGCCTCCCGCAGCACCCGGCCCTGCTCCGGCCACCACGCGTCGCTCCCGCCGTACCCCTCACGCACCTCGGTCACGTCCGTGAGCCTAGGTTCCGGGGCGCGCCCCATCCAGCGTGGGCCTTGCGGGCAAGGGAAAACCCTCAGGCCCCCGCCAGAGTCGTGAGCCCTCGCCACCGGCAGCCGACACCCCGCCATCCCATGGTCACCGTAAGAACTACCCACCACATGGCAGGTGCGGCTCGCCCGGGACCCGCTGATCCGCGTCGGCGACCGCAATCCGCCGCCTCCCCCTGGTGACGACGAGACGCCAGGGACATCCCTGATGGCCACGGCCGGCCAGTGCCACGAGGCTGCACGGCTATCGGATCCCGTCGCAACGCGGCAGACACAGCAGCATCCGACCGCGGCAGTCACCGCAGCTTCGCACCGCGGCAGTCGCAACCGCGGAGCGCCAGTCACAACAGACCAGTCACAACAGACCAGTCACAACAGCCCAGCCACCACAGAAAGGCAGGCCCCACCGTGCCCATCACCCCTCGCAGCACCACGCTACGTGCTGCCATCGCCGGCACCGTCGCGTGCCTCACCCTCGCCGCGTCTCCCCAACTCGCCTCGGCGCAGCACACATCAGCCACACCTCCACCGGCTCCAGGCCTCCTGTCCGCACTCCAGCGCGACCTGAACCTGACGCCGGAACAGGCGCGTACCCGCCTCGCCGACGAGAGAGCAGCCAGGGGCGCGGCCACCCGAATCCGCTCCACCATCGGTGACCGGGTCGTCGGCATGTGGTTCGACGGTGCGTCGGGAAAGCTGCACGTCAATCTCAACGGCTCCGCGGACGCGGCCACCGCCGAACGGCTCGGAGCCATCACCCACCGCACCGCCTACACTCCGCGTGAGTTGACCGAGGCCCTCGCCGTGGTCCGCGGCCAGGTCCGCGACGTTCCCGGGGTTGTCTCCTGGGGTGTCGACCAGCGCACCGGCCGGATCGACGTCGTCACCGCCGCCGACCGCCACACCCCGGAAACCGAGCGCCTCCTGGAGCGGCTGCGCAGCCTGGGAGACATCGTCAGACACTCCACGATCGCCGACGCACCGCGCCAGCAGCAGGGCAGCGTCGTCGGCGGCGAGAAATGGATACCCGGCAGCGAGAGCCCCTGCTCCGTCGGCTTCTCGGTCACCGCCTCCGGCGGAGCGAAGGGATTCCTCACCGCCGGGCACTGCACCAACGACGCCAACCAGCCCGCGTACGGCAAGGACGGCAGCCGCCTCGGCACCTCCAACCAGGGCGGAAGCCACAGCATCAACGCACGCGAGGGCGACTTCGGACTGGTGGCCGTCGATCAGACCGGATGGGACCTCTCCCCGAAGGTCTCCGGCTACGGGCAGGGCGACGTCACGGTCACCGGCTCAGCCGAAGGGGTCGTCGGCCAGAGCGTCTGCCGCTCCGGCCAGACCAGCGGTTGGCGCTGCGGAGAGATCACCAAGGTCAACCAGAGCGTCGACTACGGCAACGTCGTCATCGACGGCCTCTCCTGGACGGATGCCTGCTCCTCCGGGGGAGACTCCGGGGGTTCCTACGTCACGGCCACCGGCGGCAGAGCCGTGGGGCTGCACTCCGGGGGAGGCAGCGCCACCTGCGGCAGCTCCGGCACGACCAACACCATCTTCCAGCCGGTCAACGAAGCCCTGCAGAAGTGGAACCTGTCTCTGGCCACCAGCAACCCGCAGCCCGGCGACGTCACCGTCGGTGCCGTGAGCGACCAGAGCGGCACGGTGGGGCAGAGCGCCACGCTGAACAACACCGCTCAGGGTGGCACGGCCCCCTACAAGTGGAGCGCCTCGGGCCTGCCCGCGGGCCTGCGGATCGACGCCGGCACCGGAACCGTCACCGGAACACCCACCACGGCGGGCACCAGCACGGTGACCCTCACGGCCACCGACGCCACCGGCAAGACCGGCAGCACCACGTTCACCTGGACCGTCAGCGCACCCGGAGGCGGCACCCTCGCCCTGACGCACCCCGGCAACCAGACCGTCTACACCGGCCGCCCCTACTCCCTGCCCCTGACCGCGAGCGGCGGCACCGGAACCCGCACCTTCACCGCCACCGGCCTGCCCGCGGGCCTGACCATCAACGTCGGCACGGGCACGATCTCCGGGTCCCCCACGGCCTGGGGCATCCACAACAGCCGGATCACCGTCAAGGACGGGGCGGGAAAGACCGCGGCCATCACCGTCAACTGGTACGTCTTCAACTAGCCCCAGGGTTCGTACAGACAACCCCGGGGATTCATGGGTGGGAGTCGTGAAGAGTTCACGCACGATTCTGGGGATTCGGTCGCGGGAGCGAAAAGATCGGGGAGCTCACCGGCGCTTCCGAACGAGTCGGGCGCCGACCGTGCGATGGGAGACCGATCAACGATGTTCACTCTGGTACGGAGCAGAGTGCGGACCGCCGCGCTCGCCCTCTCGGCCGTCGCGGCCCTCGCTTTCGGCGCGACCGCCACGACGGGCGCGTCAGCGGCCCCCGCCCCCAGCCCCGCTCCCGCCCCCGCATCCGCTCCCGCGAAGCAAGGGCCGACCTCGGTGGCGTACGTCGAGGTGAACAACAACAGCATGCGCAACGTCGGCAAGTACACGCTTGCCGACGGCGGCGACAACGTCTTCGACGTAGCCGTGATCTTCGCGGCGAACATCAACTACGACACGACCAAGAAGTCGGCGTATCTGCACTTCAACGAGAACGTGCAGCGTGTACTCGACAACGCCGACACGGAGATACGGCCGTTGCAGCAGAAGGGCATCAAGGTCGTCCTCTCGGTCCTCGGCAACCACCAGGGCGCCGGGTTCGCCAACTTCCCCTCGCAGCAGGCGGCTTCGGCGTTCGCGAAGGAAATGTCGGACACCGTGACCAAGTACGGACTCGACGGTATCGACTTCGACGACGAATACGCCGAGTACGGCAACAACGGCACCGGCCAGCCCAACACCAGCTCGTTCGTGCACCTGGTGTCGGCACTGCGCGCGAACATGCCGAACAAGATCATCAGCCTCTACAACATCGGCCCGGCCGCATCGCGCCTGTCCTACGACGGCGTCGACATCTCCACCAAGTTCGACTACGCCTGGAACCCGTACTACGGCACCTGGCAGGTCCCCGGCATCGCACTTCCCAAGTCGAAGCTGTCACCGGCGGCCGTCGAGATCGGCCGGACCTCGCAGAGCACGGCCGCCGACCTCGCCCGCCGCACCGTCAGCGGCGGGTACGGCGTCTACCTGACGTACAACCTCGACGGCACCGATCGCAGCGCCGATGTCTCCGCGTTCACGAGGGAGTTGTACGGCAGTGACGCCGTCTACACCCCGTAGGACGCACACACACCTCAACGCAAAGCCATGCGGCGGGATTTGCCGCATCCGGCAGGGTTGAGTCCCGCGCGGGCCGCGCTCTCGACAACGATGTCGGGGGCGCGGCCGCCACGTTCAGTGGCTGCTCAGCGGCTTTCCGTACGCGTGTGCCGTGGAGAGGTAGGGGAGGCCGAGCGTGCGGGGCGAGAAGGCCGCCGAGCCGCCGACCGATCCCTGGGGGAAGAGCCAGGCGGCGCCCAGGGAGGAGTTCTCGCCCGGTGATCCGACCGTCACGTCCGGTACACCGTCGGCGTTGCGGTCACCCGCGGCGACCGCCGCGCCGAAGGTGTCGCCCGCCTCGGCCACGCCCGGGACACCCGACGTGTCCTGGTTCCAGGAGAGTGAACGGGCGGCGCCCTTGGCGTCGACCAACCCCTGAGCGCCGCCCCGCACCAGCCAAGCGGCACCCGCCCCCGCCCGGCTTCCGATGGCCTCACCCGGAGCGCCCGCGATCAGGTCGTCGTGGCCGTCGCGGTTGACGTCTGCGACGGCGAGGGCGGCGCCGAAGCGGTCGCCGTCCTCGGCCGCCCCCGGCACGCCCGCGGTGTCCTGGTTGAGCGTCTGCGCACGGGCGCCGAACGAGCCGCTCGCGGTGCTTCCGTAGTGGACGTGGATGCCGCCGCCCTTGGCGAGGTTCTCGGGACCGCACGGGTCGTCGATGTTCTCGTCGGCGATCTCACGGCATTCGCCGAGCGCCAGGTCGTCGTGACCGTCACCGTCGAAGTCGCCGGCGGCCAAGGCGGTCACGCCGGCGTTGTCCGTGTTCCAGAAGTTGGCCATCTCGGACCGGTCGGCGTCCCACTTCCACAGCCGTACGTGGGACTGCGTGCTGGGGACCCCCGAGGTCCAGTACGCCACGGCCAGGTCCGCCGTGCCGTCGCTGTCGAAGTCGCCGGTGGCCAGAACGGGGGCGCGGCCACCCATGGGAGCGGCGACCACGGTGGTGACCAGGCTGTCCTCGCCCTGGATGACCCGGGCGACCACCTTGTCCGTGCCACCGACCACGATCGCCTTGTTGCCGCCCCCGGTGAGATCGGCCGCCGCGATCGAGGTGCCGTACGCGGCCGACGGCGAGGGCCCGGTCAGGACCGTCGACCCCGGCCCCGGCCCGGTCTTCGAGCCGCCTACGACGGTGACCATGCCCGCGTCGCTGCCGCGGTCGGTGACGTCCTCACCGGGGGCACCGGCGAGCAGTTCCGCGATGCCGTCGCCATTGAGGTCGGTCAGGGTCACGGAAGCCCCGAAGCGGTCGCCCGCCTCCGGAGATCCGGGAACTTCGGGGGTGGCCTGGGTGACACGGATGCTTCCATGGGCGCCGACGCCCTTGGGCCCGCCCCAGACGACGTTGACGTACCCGGCCTTGGCCCGCCCGTCCACGGTCCCGCCCGGGACGCCGACCGCTAGGTCCGCGTAACCGTCACCGTTGAAGTCGCTGGCGGCGCTGCGGGGCGCGGCAGCGGCAGCACCGGGCGGGAGCAGGAACCCGGCGGTGGCGGCAGCGGCTGCCGCGATGGCGTACGTCAAAATGCGGCGGCTGCGAGGCACGGTGGCTCCCACTCGGTCGACGGAGTGCAGTTCTGGGGTGCGGTTCTGTTCTGGGGTGCGGTTCTGTCTGGTGTGACCGTCGAAGGACTGAGCTGGTTGTACGGAGTTCACCTGCCGTCTCCGTCGGGTTCAAGTCGTCGCCGTCGGGTTCGAGCCGGCTCCGTCGGGTTCGAAGTGGGGGCCGAGGCGCCTCTGTGCGACGGCCGCCACCGGACTGGACAACTGGCGGCGCGATCCGGCTCCTTGACCGCCTGGCTGGCCCAGCCGGGCGCTACTTCGAGCCGCGGTTGAACTGTGCCATCGACCAGCGGTAGCCGAGTGCGATCAGGGCCGTGCACCAGGCGATGGCGATCCAGCCGTTGTTGCCGATCTCGGTGCCGAGCAGGAGGCCGCGCAGGGTTTCGATGGCCGGGGTGAAGGGCTGGTACTCGGCGATGGGCTGGAACCAGCCCGGCATCGTGGCGGCGGGGATGAAGGCGCTGGAGATGAGGGGGAGCAGGATCAGCGGCTGGGCGCTGTTGGCGGCTGCCTCGGCGTTAGGGCTCGCCATGCCCATGCCGACGGCGATCCAGGTGAGCGCCACGGCGAACAGCGTGATCAGTCCGAACGCCGCGAGCCACTCCAGGACGGTGGCGTCGGTGGAGCGGAAACCGATGGCGAGGGCGACGGTGCCGACGAGGATGACGCTGGCGAGGCACTGCAGCACGCTGCCGACGACGTGTCCGATCATCACGGAGCCGCGGTAGATCCTCATGGTGCGAAAGCGGTCCGTGAGGCCCTCGGTCATGTCCATGGAGACATATACGGCGGCTCCGATGACGGTGGAGCCGATGGTCATCATGAGGATGCCGGGGACGATGTAGGCGATGTAGTCGGACCGGTCGGCGCCGCCGCCGCTGATGCCCGCGCTCATCACGTCGCCGAAGATGTAGACGAAGAGCAGCAAGAGCATGATCGGCGCGAGGAGCAGGTTCAGGGTCGCCGACGGGTAGCGCCGGGCGTGCAGGAGGTTGCGGCGCAGCATCGTGTTCGAGTCGCGGACGGCGAGGGCGAGGCTGCTCATCGGGCGTTCTCCTTGGTTCGGGCGGGCTGCTCGGCGGGCTGGCTGGGGAGGGTGGTCGGACCGGTGAGGGCGAAGAAGACGTCGTCGAGGTCGGGAGTGTGCACGGTCAGTTCGTCGGCCTCGATGCCGAGGGTGTCCAAGCGATCCAGGATGGAGCGCAGTTGGCGTTGGGTGCCGTCGCTGAGGATCTGGAGGGACAGCGTCTGGTCGTCCCGAGCGGCCGTGGGCAAGAGGGTCGCGGCCGACTTGTGCGCCTCGGGGTCGGTGAAGCGCAGCCGTACGTGGCCGCCGGGGATGAGTCGCTTCAACTCCTCGGCCGTGCCTTCTGCTGCGATCTTGCCGTCGTTCAACACGGCGATGCGGTCGGCGAGTTCGTCGGCCTCTTCGAGGTACTGGGTAGTGAGAAAGACGGTCACCCCGCCGGAGACCAGCTCCCGGATGATGGCCCACATGTTGTGGCGGGAGCGGGGGTCGAGGCCGGTGGTGGGCTCGTCGAGGAAGATGATCCGCGGGTTGCCGACCAGGGTCATGGCGATGTCCAGGCGGCGCTTCATGCCGCCGGAGTAGGTGGAGGCGGGCTTCTTGGCGGCCTCGGTGAGATCGAACCGCTGAAGGAGTTCGGCGGCGACGCGGCGGCCTTCCCCTCGGGGGAGGTGGTGCAGGTCGGCCATGAGGAGCATGTTCTCCTCGCCGGTGATCAGGCCGTCGACCGCGGAGAACTGACCGGTGACACCGATCGCGGCGCGTACCCCGTCCGGGGAGGTGGCGATGTCGTGGCCCGCGACCTGGGCCTGGCCGCCGTCGGCCGTGATGAGCGTGGAGAGGATCTTCACGGCGGTGGTCTTGCCAGCGCCGTTCGGGCCGAGCAGCGCGAAGACGGTACCCGCCGGGACGGTGAGCTCGATGCCGTCGAGTACGGTCTTGTCGCCGTAGGACTTGCGCAGCCCGGTGGCGGAGATGGCAGTCAGGTGTCCACCTCCCTGTTGGGGCACGATGCTGTGTGTGGGGATGACATAGGACATGAGGCCCTCCGTTTGAAGGCTGTAGGTGCAAAGGGTTGAGTACGGCGCGTGGCTGAGGTGGGCCAGGAAGGCGCTCGCAGGCGCAGCTGAGCACGCGCTCGCCGCAGCGAGCGCTCCCGCAGGGGAGTTGAGGAGCAGTCAGGCGCGGACGGAGGGCACCCACGGCGCGAACTGGCTCACCACGCCGTCGCGGCCGTCGAGCTTCACGACCGACCAATCCGGAGCATCTGGTGCGGCAGTGCCATGAACTGTGCCCCCCTCCGCCTCAGCCTCTACGCAGCGATGTGCATGCACTGAGCCCTTCTTCGCCGCCGTCTGCCGTCACGGACAAGCATCGACAACGCGGGAAGGCGGATCAACGTCGTATCCTGCAACGGCACTTAACACAGCGGTTCATGATGCGGGGGCGTGGAGCGTGGAGCTGCGGGAGATAGAGATCTTCCTGGCCCTGGCGGAGGAGCTGCATTTCGGCCGCACGGCTGACCGACTGCACGTCACCCCGGCCCGCGTCAGCCAGGCGATCAAGAAGCAGGAACGCGTCATCGGCGCCGAACTGTTCAAGCGCACCAGCCGCAATGTCCAACTGACACCGATCGGTGCGCAGCTCAGGGACGGCCTCGCCGTCGGCTACCAGCACATCCAGGAGGCGCTGGCCGCCGCGAGCGCCGCCGGGCGGGGGATCACCGGGGAGCTCCACATCGGCTATGCCACCGCGTGGTGCGGCAATCTCATCGTGACAGCCGCGGACACTTTCCGCGCCCGCCACCCCGACTGCCGGATTCACATCTACGAGTCACCCCTGCTCGAACCGCTCGGCCCGATGCGTGACGGCAGCCGCGATCTTCAGCTCATCGAGTTGCCGATCGACGAGCCCGACATCGTGAACGGTCC
Source organism: Streptomyces sp. Je 1-332 (assembly GCF_040730185.1). Taxonomy (NCBI): domain Bacteria; kingdom Bacillati; phylum Actinomycetota; class Actinomycetes; order Kitasatosporales; family Streptomycetaceae; genus Streptomyces; species Streptomyces sp. Je 1-332. The sequence goes on along the minus strand of NZ_CP160402.1, from coordinate 227,888 downwards.
AGTCCTCTTCACCGAGCCTCGCGCGCTGATCGTCCCCGCCGGCCACCCCTTCGCCGAGCGGGAGACGGTGTCCGTGGAGGATCTCGCGGATGCCCCTCTGATCACGATCACCGGCCAGCCCCAGTACTTCCTCGACCTCCACTACCCCCACCGCACACCGCAGGGACGCCTCATCCCCCGCGGCCCGTCGACCACCGCCTGGCAGGAGGTGCTCACCATGGTCGCCGCGGGCAAAGGGGTTTCCCCCACCTGCGCACGCGCGGCGCACTACTACTCACGCCCGGACATCGTCTACGTGCCCTTCAGCGATGCTCCGCCGGTGGAGTACGGCCTCCTGTGGTCGGCCGCGGCGAACACCCCGCGGCTGCGTGCTTTCGTCCAGACCATCGTCGAAACGGCCGCTTCGCAGGTCACGGAGTCGGCGGAGTTGACCGGAAGGCGCTCCCTGAGCGGGGAGTAGGTCGGGAGCGCCCGCCGGCGTGTTCAGATGCCGCAGCTCGACGCCGACCAGAAGCGGCTGGGGCGGTGATCGAGGTGGGTGTGGTCGCTGTGGCCCGGATAGCCGGGGCCGAGGATTCCGTTGAAGCCGTGGTTGCGGGCCTGCTGAGCGAGTCGGCACAGTGAGTGCGGGCCGGAGCCGAGGTCGGCCGCGTCGCCGTACAGGTGGCGGCTGCCGGCCGCTCCGCCGACCGCGTCGTTACAGGCGTGCGAGCGGAAGCCGCTGGTCACGCGGATGGGCTGGTCGCCCAGAGAGTGCCGCAGCGCCTCAAGTTTCCACATGGTGCGCAACGCGTTGGACTTCGCGGTGGTGGCGCTCACCGCGCCGCCCGCCCAGGTGGAGTTGCAGGTGTTGAGTTCGGCGTAGGTGAAGTGGATCGGTGTGCAGTCGTTGTCCTGGAGGGCGTAGATCTTGCTGAAGGTCGCCGGACCGGCGACGCCGTCGGCAGCCAGACCGTAGGCCGACTGGAACCGTTTGACCGCGGCGGTCGTCGCCGGTCCGTAGGCGCCGTCGATGGAGAGCACGCCGCCGTTGCCGGCGTGACCCGCTACCCGGATCTGCAACTGCGTCACGTCGGCGCCCGAGGCCCCTTGGGACAAGGTGCGCGACCATGTGTAGCAGCCGTCGGCCTGAGCAGTTCCGGCGGTGGCGATGACACCGCCGAGGGTGGCGGCAATGAGCATGACAAGCGATAGGACGAGCCGTGCGGTGCGTCTGGGCATCAGAGCACTCCATGAGGGGTGGGGGAGGGGCGGGAGGTGCGCACGTGCGTTCCGAGCCTGGCGGGTGGGGCGGCGCACGTCAACGGGACGTGAGCGTCCGTCATTTGTCGGCCCAATGGCGGTGCCGACCGTGCCGGTGAGGTGCGTCCTTCGAGCCGGCCTGCCACCGGTCACGTACGCGACCGGTCCGCGTGCAGCAGACGGTCCATCTGCTCGGCAGCTCCGACCGAGGCACGGCCGCAGCAGTTGTTGAACAGCACGTGCACCCGCTCAACCCGCTCGGCGAGCTCGCGCAACCGGGGTATCCACGCGGTGAGTTCATCTTCGGAGTACGTGTACCGGAAGCGGTCTTCCTTGGTCCCCCGCCCCCACGACGTGCTGCGTCCGTGGAATCGCACGACGGCCAGCCGAGAGGTGCTGACAGGTGTGACAGGCGGCAGGGAAGAGGGCAACCCCTGGGCCATGTCCACGGCTACGGCGGCCATGCCGTACTCCGCGAGCAGTGCGCGAGTGGACGCGGCATCCCGGTCGGAACGCCACCAGTCGGGGTGCCGGAACTCCACGGAGACGGGCCAGTCGCGGGTGCGTCGCGCTGTCTGCGCCAGGATCCGCTCGGCCCGGTCCCCGGGACGCAACCACGGTGGGAACTGGAACAGCACGCTCCCGAGCCGCCCAGCTCTCCGCAACGGTTCGACTCCCGCGGCGAACAGCGACCACACCTCGTCGAGCACGCCGCGGTCCTTGGTGTCGGCCGGCAGCCCGTTGGGCATCACCGACTCCCGGGTGGGATGCCCGGTCAGCAACGAGAACGCCTTGACGTCGAACGTGAACCCGTCCGGCGTCCGCTCCACCCACAGGCGGCTGACGCGCTCTTGTGGCAGGGCGTAGTACGACGCGTCCGCCTCGACGACCGGAAACCGGCCGGCGTAGTAACGCAGCCGCCCCTCGGCGTCTCGCTGTCCCGTCGGAAACCAGCCGCTGCGCACCAGCGCCGGGTCGGTCCACGAGCACGTGCCCACGAGAATGTCACCCATACAAGATCAGGTACCCATCGCGTGCGAGTCTGCCCGTGCGTCTCGGCGGGACTTCCCGACGACAGCAGGCGCCTCCCGGCCATACAGGTCCGGCCGTGTCCCTCGGACCACTCCGTATGGGTGTTACTCGCTCCACTCCGTGTCCGCCTGGCCTGACAGGTCGATGCGTCCGTCGATGACGTCACGGGCGACCTCGGCGGCCTTGCGTCGATGAGAGCGGGCGTACTGCCGCAAGAGCTGAAACGCTTCCTCCGTGGTGAGACCATGCCGCGCGGCAAGGGCGCCCTTGGCCTGCTCGATCAAGACCCGGCTGGTCAACGCGCCCTGGAGCTGGGCGGCCTGGGCGCGGCTCTCCAAGGTCTTCTGTTGCAGCGACAGCGCGTGCGCGGTGATGCTCGCCAGGGAATGGACACAGGCCAGCAGCTGCTCGTCCGCCGGAGCACTGCCCGGCGCGCCGAGCAGCACGAGTGCGCCGACCGGGCTGCCGTGAGCGGCCAGTGGCAGTGCCGTCACCCGGCCGTAGCGCAGCGCCGTGGCACGCGGCGCCCAGCGTGGCCAGAGCGCATGTGCGCCCGGGTCGGTCACATCCACGTCGACCAGTGGGCAGCCCTCGGCCTGCGCGTCGTGACCGGGTCCCTCGTTCCAGGCGAGGGCATCGGCCGCGAGGTCCTGCAGGGCGGTGCTGGTCCCGTCCGTCTGCCCGGCCGACCCACCGCACGGTCGATAGCGCACGAGTGCGCCGTGGGAGCCGTAGATGCGCCGACCGCTGCGTGTGCACGTACGCAGCACCCTTTGCGTGTCGAGTGGGTCCGTTGCTGCCAGCTCCATCAACTCGGCGAACAGGACCGCGAGTTTCTCTGGCGTCAGCGTCATCGCAGGAATCCCTCGGCAGGCAGAATCTTTACTGTCCCTCGACGATAACCAAGACATTCACCTGGCACGCCGATCCTGTGTACGTCTGCACCACCGATTGGGCACAAGTGGTCACTGTCCTGCACGGTGTCCGAGGACGGAAGTAGGTCCGTCCCCCGCCCCCTTCGAACTCCTTGACCAGGTCGCTGTCGTGGTTCGCATCGGCTTCCCGCGTCCGCGAAGGACTGGCCACTATTCTCAGCCCCGTGCCCGACATCCAGGTGGGGTCCGTAGATGCCCCGCTTCTGAACCGCACAGTTGTCAGTCCGTCAGTTTCCGTACAGAGGAGGGATCCGTGCTGCTCTCCGGCAAGACGGCTATCGTCCATGGCGGTTCCGGAGCGGTGGGGGCGGCTGTTGCTCGCGCCTTCGCTCGCGAAGGCGCTGCCGTACACCTCACCGGACGATCCGTGCCGCCCCTCGACGACGTCGCACGGCGCATCCGAGGCGATGGCGGGGTCGCTCACGTCGCACAGTTGGACGCGACGGACCGCGAGGCCGCCGACCACCATGCCGACGCGGTCGCGGCTGCGGGCAGCGGCATCGACATCTGCTTCAACGCCACGGCCAACGACGACTTGCAGGGCAGCCCGCTGGTCGACATGGCCGTCGCGGATGTGATCCGCCCGGTCACGAAGGCGGTGACGACCACGCTCACCACGGCCACTGCCGCGGCCCGTCACATGATCCACCGTGGAAGCGGTGTCCTGCTCGTCATGGCCGGAGGCCGCGAGACCATCCCCGACCTGGGTGGTTCGCACATCGCGTGGTCCGCCCTCACGGGCGTCTGCCGGCAACTCGCGGCGGAACTCGGTCCGCAGGGCATCCGCGTCGCCTGGCTGCTCTCACCCGGTTCTCCCACACCCGGCGGGGAGAACCGTGCCGATGACGGGGCACTCCTGACCGAGCGCCCAAGCTACGACGACGTGGCCAACGCCGCGGTCTTCGCCGCCTCCGACTGGGCCCGCACGATGACCGCCACCGAGCTCAATCTCACCGGCGGCCTCGTACCGGACTGACAACACGCCCGCTGGACCTCAGCGGTCCCTAGGCAGGGCGCTCGGCCATGACGACCACGCCCGGCCCGGCCTGCTCGTTCGCGGGGAGGCGGAGTTCGGCGACGGGGCGGAGGCCGGCCTGCTCGATCAGGTCGATGAGCTGTTCGGGCCGCCACTGATGTGTGGTCCAGCGAACGGGCACTCCTCCATACGCCTCGGTGCGCACCTTGTCCTGTTCGCCGACGTGGGTGGCGGTGATGAAGTGCCCGCCCGGCTGCAGGGCGCGCGCGAACAGGGCCAGGACCTGCGGCAGGATGTCGCGGGGGAGATTGAACAGTGACCACCACCCGAGCACGCCGCCGAGGGACGCTTCATCGAGGTCGAGCTCGGTGGCGGAGGCAACGCTGAAGCGGCACTGCGGATGCAGACGGCGCGCGTTTTCGACCATGCGGGGTGAGAGGTCCACCCCGGATACGTCGAGTCCGCGCTCGGCGAGGTAGCCGGTCACCGTGCCGGGACCGCAGCCGACGTCCAGGACGGGCCCGAGGTCACCGACGGTGTCGGCGAAGGCATCGATCGATGCCTTGAGCCAGGGATGACGACGGATGTCGCCCATGCCCGTCGTGGCCAACAAGTGGACGTAGGTGTCGGCCACTTGGTCATAGGACTCACGGACGACGTCGAGATCGGCAGGTCGGTCGACAGGGCGTGTGGTCATCGGCCAACCATAGGACGGTTGCCGCGGACGGTGGGCCGCCCGGTGAACGAAGTTCGGCTCTGCTCAGCCCCGCCGGCGGCATGCTCGGCGCCGCACAGCCGCCAGCAGCAAGCGCTCCGCTCGTGGCCGCGGCCCGATGTCTTCCTGAGGCAAGGCGTGTTCACCGGGCGGCTACCTTCGCACAACCCTTCGTACGCCTCGTGAGTCACACTCCCGCAAGCGCTTCCCCTGGGTTTCCCCTGCGTTTCCCCTGACCAACGGAGTTCCACGTGCGTGTACGAACCCTGGCCGCCACCGCCGTCGTAGCGGCACTCACCGCCACCGGTCTGACCCTGCCGCTCGCCGGGAGCGCCGCGGCTGCGACGACTGCGCGGTTCGACTTCAACGGCGACGGATACACGGACATCGCCGTCGGCATGCCCAACGCCACGGTGGACGGCAAGGCCAAGGCCGGTTACGTCAGCGTGATCTACGGTGGCCCGCAGAGCCCGAGCCAGTCCACCGGCGTCATCAGCCAGGCCGGGGCCGGCATCCCCGGCACACCCGAGGCAGGCGACCGCTTCGGCTCCTCCGTGGCGCCCGTCGACGTCAACGGCGACGGCGTCTTCGAGCTCGTCGTCGGGGCGAGCGGCGAGTCGCTCACCTCGGAACAGTTCAGGGACGAGGGCACCATCACCGTCCTGGACGGCTCGGGGAACGTCAAGGGCACCACCGTGGCCAGAGGCGGGGGCGAGTTCAGCAGCATCGGCGACACCATCGCCACGGGTGACTACGACGGTGACGGCGACACCGACCTCGCGTACGGCGAGAAGGGCGAGGAGAGCGGCGCGCTCCGGTTCAGGCCGGGCCCGCTCACCGCCGACCCGGTGACCACGACCACCCTGCGCAGTTACAGCATGGGCGGCCGCACCCACGCCCTGGCCACCGGCGACTTCGACGGCGACGGCCGGGACGACCTGGCCACCACCTGGAAGGCCATGGAGGACTCCGGCACCTTCATCACGCGCTGGGACGACCAGGCCGAGCCCGCCCAGTGGTGGGCCGACGGTGACCGCGGCAGCGCGCTCGCCGCCGCCGACTTCGACCGGGACGGCACCGACGACCTGGCGGTCGGCCTGGTACAGCCCAACCCCGAGTCGGAGACCACCCACTGCGAGGACCGCGTCGGCGGCGCGGTGCTCCTGCTCAAGGGTTCGAAGACCGCGGACTTCGGCACCGAGAACGAGTGCATCACGCAGTCCGCCCCGGATGTCGGCGGCACCGCGGAGGACGGCGACGACTTCGGCGCCGCGCTGTCCGCAGGCGACCTGAACGGCGACAGCCGTCCGGAGCTGGTGGTCGGCGTACCCGGCGAGGACGTGGGCGCCGTGAAGGACGCGGGCGGATACGTCACCTTGAACGGCACGGAGCACGGCCCCCAGGGCGGCCTGGCCCGCAGCCAGAGCACCCCGAACATGCCCGGCACCGCCGAGGCGGGCGACCGCTTCGGCGCCCGGGTGGCCGTCGGCGACTACAACCGCGACGGACTGTGGGACACCGCGGTCAGCGCACCCGGGGAGAACGCCGGCGAGCCCAGGTCGGGCGGCGTCTGGTTCGCGCCGAGCAGCACCGAGGAGACGTACCCGGTGGGCAAGTCACTGACCCCGTTCGGCTTCGCGCTGCCCCACGGGGCCATCAAGTACGGCGAGGTAATGGGGTCTTGATGGCGATGAGACGGCGGTGACGCGGGGCGGCGCGCCGCTTGTGCGCGCCGTCAGGGGTGACATATAGGGGACGAATGGGGGGCGCGGAGGCTGGTCAGCAGGTCGAAGCGGCGCGATGCTCGGGGGCAGCGGTATCCCCACCAGGAGGGCCCCCATGAAGGCCATCGCACAGGACTCCTACGGCATTGCCGACGGCCTGGAAGTACGCGACATCGCCCGACCCGTGCCCCGGGACGATGAAGTGCTGGTCCAGGTGCGTGCCGCCGGGGTGGACCCGAGCATCCTGCACCTCATGACAGGCAAGCCCTACATCGCCCGCCTGGCCTTGGGGCTGCGCAAGCCCAGGAATCCGGTTCGCGGCTGGGACCTCGCAGGAGTCGTCGAGTCGGTCGGTGCGAAGGTGACACGTTTCGAGCCGGGACAGGAGATCTTCGGGGTCGGCGACGGCTCCTTGGCCCAGTACGCCTGCGCCAAGGCCGACAAACTCGCTCCCAAGCCCGCCAACTTCACGTTCGAGCAAGCCGCGGTTCTCCCCGTCTCAGGTGTCACCGCCTACCAGGCCCTCAGTGGCAAGGCACGCCCGAAACCAGGGCAGAAGGTCCTTGTCATCGGCGCATCCGGAGGCGTCGGGACCTATGCCATGCAGATCGCCGTCTCCTGCGAGGCCGACGTCACTGCTGTCTGCGGCCCTGGCAAGGCGGACTTCGTGCGAGCCCTGGGCGCCAGTGATGTCATCGACTACGCCAGCGGGGAAATCACCGACGCCAAGCAGCTGTTCGACATCATCCTCGACGCCGCCGGCAACCGCCCGCTGTCGCTGCTGCGCCGGGTACTGGCCCCCAAAGGCGTCCTGGTGATGGCCGGGGGCGAAGGCGGCGGCGACTGGATCGGCGGCATGGGCCGCCAGCTCGGCGGATACGCGCTCTCACCGTTCCTCGGGCAGACCCTGCACAGCCTCGTCGCCAGGGTGCGCCACAAGGACCTGATGACCCTCAGGAATCTCGCCGAGGCCGGCACCATCGCACCGGTCATCGACCGCACCTACCCGCTCGTCGAAGCCGCCGCCGCGATCAAGCACCTGCAGGCGGGCCACCCCCGGGGCAAGATCGTCGTGGCCGTGTGAGCGGAAGCCGATCACGGCAAGGGGCCGCCGACCGTATGTGAGGTGAAGGCCGCCGGAGCCCCGGCCTGTTGGGGCCGGGGCACCGGCAGGCGGTGTGTCTCAGTCCCGTCGGTACTGCGCGGGCGAGTTCTTCGTGGCGTCGTCCTCGTAGGATCCGCTCTTGCCCCGGTCCACGTGGAATGTCGTCAGCGTACTGACGGGAGAGCGCGGGTCGCGGCGGTCGTCGATGACGCGCATGTGTGCGCTGAACCGCTGCGGCGTCACCTCGTACACGTCGTAACCGTACCGATTGCCCTCGAAGTACTTCAGGTGCGGATTGGCCTGGCCCATCAACGGCCCGTTGGTGGCGTTCCAGTCGGCCGAGTACGCGCCGGAGGTCACCGAGTGAGCGGTGAACTCCGTGCCGATCAGGGGGGATTGCGGCTCGTCGAAGTCGGTGCGGATGTCGTCGACGAACGCGGAGTGCCAGTCACCGGTGATGACGATCAGGTCCTCCAGACCGCTCTGGTGCACATGCCCCAGAACTTCCTCGCGTTCGGCGAGGAAACCGTCCCACTGGTCGGTGAACATGTACGAGCCGCCAGGGCGACCCCTCAGCTGGCTCAGCATGATCGAGTTGGCCCATACGTGCCAGGCGTCGGGGGCACGGTCCACGGTCTTCTTCAGCCACGTCTTCTGCTCGGCGCCCAGGATGGTGCCGTCCTGCAGGTTCTGCGCCGAGCGGTACGAGCGCAGGTCGAGGACGGCCAGCTCCAGCAGATCGCCCCAGCGCCGCACCCGGTGGATCTCGGGGTCGGGCAGCGCCGAGCCGCCGAAGGAGTCACGGTGCGGCATGTGCTCGAACCACGCCTGGTACGCGGCCGCGCGGCGCCGCATGAACGGCGCGCCGCCCCCGGTACCGCTGTAGTCGTTGAAGACCTCGTGGTCGTCCCAGGTCAAGAACCACGGGTGGGCGGCGTGCGCCTCGCGCAGTGACTTGTCGCCCTTGTAGAGAGCGTGTCGTTTGCGGTAGTCGGCGAGGGTGAGGATCTCCGGGCCGTCGTGATCGCGTACGTGCTCCTCGGGTACGCCGCCGACCTGGCCGTGCTCGTAGATGTAGTCGCCGAGATGGACGACGAAGTCGAGGTTCTCGCGGGCTATGCCGCGATGGGCGGCGTAGAAACCGTCGTGGAACGCCTGGCAGTTGGCGGCCGCGAAGGTGACCTTGGAGACGCGGCCGAGCGGCGCCGTCTTCGTCCGCCCCACGCGGGATGTCCTACCGAGCGCCTTGAACGCGTACCAGTAGTGGCGGCCGGGGGTCAGGCCGCTCACCGGGACGTGCACGCTGTGGCCGAGCGTCGCCGAGGCGGGGGCCGTGCCCCGGGCGACGACGTGGCGCAGCCGGGCGTCCTTGGCGAGGACCCACTCGACCTCGACGACCTCGGGAAGTTTCTGCTCGGCGGCGAGCGGTTCGGGCGCGAGTCTGGTCCAAAGGACCACGGAGTGCGGCTGCGGATCACCGGAGGCGACGCCGAGCGTGAAGGGCGCGCGGTCGTACTCGGCACCGAGGTTCTCGGCGGCCTCGCGGGCCTGCGCCGGGCTGAGCCCCGGGGCGAGCGGCCAGGCCAGGCTGAGAGCGCCGGCCGCCGCGGCGGACTTGAGCAGGTCACGGCGGTTGACGGTCATCGGCGTTCTCCGGTGGCGGTGAGGGTGAGGGAAAGGGCGTCCGCATAACCGTCGTTGGAGGTGCCGCCGCCGCTGCGCGTGAAGACGAGCAGGACCCGCGCCGAGCGAGCGGTGGGCGGCACGGCGGCTTCGGCCGTGCGCTCTAGGAGCCCGGTCTTGCCCTGCCGGTCGGACGCGCCGACAGGTCCCAGGACACTGAGGGCGACAGGCGTGCCCTTGGCATCGCGGAACTCCACGGACAGGCGCGCACCGTCCTCCTGTGCTGCGAAGCCGCCGAGCCAGCCGGCCAGCGTGTAGCGGACCTTGCCCCCGTCGACGGCGCCGCGTCCGGTGGGGCCGCTCCTCGGCAGATCGATGTCCTGCACCAATACGGTGCGCGGGCTGTTGCCGCCCGAGTAGAAGCGGCTGCCGCGGCTGGCCGGGCCGGGGTCCGACGCGGTCGGGTAACCACCGCCGAGACTGTAGGCGATGAGCGCCGGGGCTCCCTGAGTTACTTTCCAGCCGTGGACCTTCGATACGGGGTCGGCGGTGCCGCCGGCCCCGCTCTCCGCGTCGCCGTTGACGACGAGATTCACGCGCGCCTCCTGTGATCGGTGAGTTGAGCGCGGCAAGCCCACCAGCCCCGCATGAACCAGGAGAAGTATTCCGGCGAATTCTGTTACCGCCGCTGCTTGCGGCCGTGCGCCGCCGCGAGGGCGGGCCCCGCCGGTCGTGGCCCGGATGCTCTCCGCGGCGCCAGTGCCCGCGCGCCGGGCCGTCCCGGCCGCGGACCAGGCGGCCGGGACGGCGCGAGACGTTCAGCGTTGGCTGTACGCCCGCGTCAACAGCACCGGCGTCAGACCGAGCGGGTGCCGCTGAAGTCGTAGTGGCGTACCCCCTTGCCGTCCTCGTCCCAGTTGAGCTTCAGTGCGCCATCGGCGTACGCACTCTTGCTGCCCACGTACTTCTTCGCCGTGGAAGTGCTCCACGAACCGTTGCCGCTGCCGTTCATGCCCGCCAGGTTGTCCTGGATGTAGAAGGTCTTCGTACCCAGGATGGTGTCCGTGCCCGCGTCGGGGTGGGTGATGTACAGCCGGAAGTGGGCGCTGTCGAAGGTTTCCGACAGGTTGGTTCCGGAGTACCACGGCGGAGCGTCCCAGCTCACCGTGGCCTTGGCGTAGACGTAACCGCCGGACCGGGCCACGCAGTTCTTGACCGTGAAGTCCCAGTTGTCGCCCCAGGGGCCGGAGTAGCCCGCGTCGTCGATCGTCGTGGAACTCGTCTTGCACTTCCAGCTCAGCGCGGAGGCCGGGGAGGCGGTCAGTACCGTCGCGCCGACGATGGTTGCGCCGACCAGCGCGGCCGACACGGCCTTCCTGCTCGCGGATGACAGCGGCTCAGGCCGGGTGCGGCGCAGATTCAGATTCATGCTTTCCCCTCATTGGCATCGGTCCAGGCCGATGCAGTTCTTACGCCCGTGAGTCCACCGGAACCAGGCGTTCGGTTCGATGGACCGGCGGTTGCTCGGCGTGTGCTCCACCCCAGAGGGGTGACACGCTCGCCGACCACAAGGTCATCGTCGCCCGGCCCGCCAACGGTTCGCCAACAAGGCTCCGCGCAGCCCGCATGTCGGGTCGGTAGCACGGCCCCGAGGTGAAGCCCGGCGGATCACACTCAACCTCGGACTGGAATGCCGTGCGAAAAGAAAACGCAAGTAAGTCTTGACAGTTTGGAAACGTCAAGGCGTACTTGCCTTATGACTCTTCCAGACCTGGACGATCTCATCGCGGAAGTCGACCGAAGGTGCGACACCGCGCACCGCCCCGGCGGACAAGACCAGCCCGACTGGCTCGCCTTGCTCACCGTCGCGGCCCAACTCGCGGGCCAGCTACAGGCCCTGGCAGACGACCTGGTCGAGGACTACGTCGAACACTGCCGGATGCACGGCAACTCATGGACCGACATCGGCACCGCCCTGGGCGTAACCCGGCAGGCGGTCCAGCAACGCTTCCACGCCCCGCACAAGCGTTACACCCCCGAGGCCATGACCGACGACCTCCGCGAGACGATGGTCCACGTCAAGCAGGCGGCGGTGCACCACCGCAACAACTACATCGGCACCGAGCACCTGCTCTGGGGGCTGACCGCGCAGGACAACAGCGCCGCCCGACTCCTGCGGACGGCCGACGTCTCACCGGAGGCGGTCCACCGGGCAGTCGGGACGCGGCTGAGCATGGGGGCGTCCCAGGCAGCCGAACGGATCGCCTGGACTCCGTACTCCCGCAAGGCCATTGACATCGCGGAGGCGCGATCCGAGCAGAAGGGTTGCGACCGCATCGACTGCGACGACCTGCTGATCGGCCTCGCCCAAGTCGGTCGCGGAGTCGCCGCCGACGTCCTCGCCGAGGCCGGCTTCGCCCCGGCTGCCCTCGACACCGCACCTGCGGACGCCTGAACCTTCCACGGCTGCTCCGACACTCACCACTCCATGGACTGCGGGGCTGCAAATCTGACTGAGCTCAGATTTCCTCGGCGATTCTCCTTGACGAGGGTCGTCGAGAAGTGATGTCAGTGGCCGCGCGGGCGGCACCGCTTCAGCTCGGATACGGGCCTGCCGGTCACGAGTTCGTCTGCGATGAGGCGTCCGACGGTGGGCGCCAATGTGATGGCGGAGTGCATGACGGCGACGTAGACGGACCGATCGTGTGTCGCGTATCCGATGACGGGACCGTGAGCGGGCATGGGGCGCCTGGCGGTGCGGTAGCCCAGCAGATGACACTGGTCGCTGCCCTGGAAGGCCGTCTTCAGGTGCTGCAGCGCGTCCTGGGCGGCCTGCGCCAACGCTGCTGCTGAGCCTTCGACGTGCGGTACGACCAGCAAGAGCTCCCCGTCCCGTACCTCGCGGACCTCGAAATCCGGTCTGGCCACAATGGTCTTGACCAGGCCGGACGGTGCTGCGACCCGCGCGAGGGTGGCAGGAGAAGCGGCGATGGCCAGGTCGGCCGCCAGCGGCTCGCAGAGCGTGGGTACGTTGGTTCCGGCAGCGAGTACGACGATTGCGGCGGAGTGGAGTCCGGACGAGGTCAGTACCCCCTCGACGCGTCCGTTGGTCACCGGCAAAGAGGTGACCGCGGTTTCGTAGAGAACGGTTGCTCCGTGCGCCTTGGCGGCTGTGATGAGTGCGTGGGTCAGGGCCGTCGGGTCGACGCCTGCGTCGCTCGGGGTGTGGATGGCCTGGCGGGGTGGGTGTCGAAGGTTGGGCTCCAGGGCTGCGATGTCACTTCGTCCGATACGGAACTGGCCCGGCCTCGGCAGTGGGTCAGGCGCCGGTGCGTCGGCCCAGGACAGCGAGCCGGTCCAGCGCAGGGCAACGTCGGGCAGTTCGTCCTCCAGGCGTCGGTAGTCCGCCCGGACGTACTCGCGGAGGTCTCGCGCCCCGCCGGGCCAGTGGCCTCCCGAGCCGCCGATCCAGGCGAAGGAGTCTCCGGTGACCCCCGTGGCCGGTGCCGGCCCCTGCTCGAGCAGGGTGACCGGGACGCCCCGACGGGCCAGGTGGTAGGCGACCGAGGAGCCGATGATTCCCGCACCGACGACAACAACGGCTGACATGAGGTCCTTTCGACAGGTCAACGACCGTTCAGGCTGTGGACCGGTTCTCCGCGGTGCCGGGCTCCGGAGCGCGGAGGGGCTGCTCGCCGATCCGGTGCCGGGTGGCACGGCGCGGAAGCCGGGCATCGCTGGGCGTTTCGTCTGGTGAGCCGCATGATTGCCGCTGGGGCATCAGCGCCGACATCACGGCGAACGGTAGCGACGGGTTGGCGGCTGCGGCTTGCGCCACCCGCCAGTCGGTGTCGGTGAGCAGCTCCGTGATCACGTGCGGCGGAAGGGCTGGATGGCCGGCGGCCAGGGGCCGTGCCCGCTTGTCTGCCAGGCAGTTCTGCAGCGCTGGTCCCGTCGCGTTGCGGTGGCGGGCGACCTCGCGAAACACCTTCTTTGCCGGGGGTTCGTGCCGGGTCAGATCCTCCAGCAGAGCCGCAGTCGCATCCGGGTTGGCCGCCACCTCGGCGATGACACGCACTCCGTGCCGGGCGACCATGGCGCGCAACTGCGCTTCGGACAGGCCTGGGTGTGAGGCGATGCACTTGACCACTTTCGCGTCGGGGTGGGTGGCCAGCTCGTCGCGGATCGCGGCCGGCAGATCGCGTCGTCGAGCCACGAGCAACCACGCGGCCGACTCCGGCGACTGGGCCAGCTCCTCGACCTCGCCGCAAGAAGCGGCGGCAATCCGCGGCAGCAAGATGGCGCCGATCTTCGTGGTGCTCGCCAGGCGGGTGAGCACATCGAGCGGCACGCGCGGGTTGTGGGCGAGCCGACGCCGCACATCGTGGCCACGGTCGGCGGCCAGAGCCCGCATCAAAGCCTCCGCGATCGCGGGGTTCTCGGCGAGGTCGGCCCGGACACCAGGGTCGGGGTCCATGGCGAGCTGTCCGTACACCTCCGACGGCAGATCGGAGCGAGAGGCGAGCGCCCAACGCAGCAGCGCCGAAGGGTGATTGACGAAGCGGATGACGGCTTCAGTGGGTGTTGCCGGGTTCTGCAGTGCCATCTGCTGCGTTGTGTGCACGGTGGACTCGTGACTGCCGTCGCAGGAGTCACCCGGCAGCAGATCGCAATCGTTGCGCGGGCAATGCGGGTCGTGCACGAACGGGATCTCCTCACGGTCACATACCCGGCAGCGCAGCGCCGAGGGCCGGCCCTCGCCGGTGAGCAGCGCCGCCAGCAGAGATGGGGGCGTCGCCTGGTTCGCCGCTGCCGCGCGGCGGACCTCGGCGTGCGGATGCCCCGCGAGCCTTGCGGCGACTTCAAGGGTGGTCCACAAGGCGAGCTCCGCGACGACCCGTACGTCCGCGTCAGCGGCGAGCGTCTCCACCACATCGGAGGGGAGGCCGGAACAGGAAGCCAGCTTCTCCCGGTGCTCGAAGTCTGGATCTGCCGCGAGGAGGCGCGCCCACCGTGGGCTGCCAACACCCCCGCAGAGGAGGGCGAGCGCGGCGTGCGGTTGGGCGCCCGGATCGATGTCGGCGGTTGTCAGATGGCCCTCGTACGCCAGCCATGCAGCGCTTTCCTCAACGCGGGATGCCAGGGCAGCTGCCTGCGCATGGCCGAGGTCCGCGCGACGAGCGAGGTCCGCGGCGATCTCCGCGTCCGCCACCTCGATCAGCTGGTCGACGAGCGCGGATGGCAGGGCGGCATTGGCAGCCAGACCGCACAGAACATGGTTCACGCAGCGCATCCTGCCGGGGCTGTGACCAAATGGCTCGCGGTTTTTCGGGCTTGCCGGGGGCCTCGGCGGCAGCTGCTCGGGCACGTCCAGGCCCCCCGGGGGATGGCCCCTGCGCCCGGAGATCCACCCCAGCGGATGCTTCGACTGAGTCATTGCCCCCTACGGCGCCGATTTCATCGCCACGCGCGGACCCGGGCCATCCACCCCGCAGTGGGAACTTACGGTCGACGTCGATGACCTGGAGAGCATCGTCACCCGCGCACGCGACCACGGCCACGGCCTCGGCTCGGTCACCTGGTCCGAGGAGTCCGGTCGTCGAAGCGTGCGGTTGAGCAGCCCAGCTACGCTGCTGTGTCGTGACGGAGAAGACGCGCCTTGATACCGCTCGGATCCGGGCGGCTCGCCGGGTGATCGACCCGATTTTTCTCGATACTCCGCTGTACCGCTGCGAGGCGCTGGAACCCGACCTCGGGTGCACGGTGAGCATCAAGCTCGAGACGGCGAACCCGGTCCGCAGCTTCAAGGCACGCGGCACCGAGTTGGTCGCGAGCCTGCTGGCCGACGATGCCTCGCCGGCCGTGGTGTGCGCCAGCGCGGGCAATCTCGGCCAGGCCCTCGCTTGGTCCGGTCGCGGCCGGGGGCTCGACGTGACCGTCGTGGCATCCCGCTTCGCGACGGTGGCCAAGCTCGATCGCATCCGCGCGTTGGGCGCAAGGCTGGAGCTGGTGGACGGCGACCACGAGCTGGCCCGCGAGCGGGCCGCGGCCATCGCGCGGCAAGACGGCATCCGGCTGGTCGAAGACAGCCTCGACATCGAGACCTGCGAGGGAGCGGCGACCATCGGCCTGGAACTGGTCGACACCGCGCCGTCGTTCGACACCGTCCTGATCGCACTCGGCGGCGGAGCGCTGGCCACCGGCGTGGGGCATGTGATCAAGGCCTTGGCACCGGAAGTCGAGGTGATGTGTGTCCAGCCGCTGGGCGCACCGGCGATGACGCGCTCGTGGCACCAACGACGTGTTGTCACCACCGACTTGACCGACACCATCGCTGACGGCGTCGCAGGCCGACGACCCATCCCGGCAGTCCTGGACGACCTCCTGCTGGTCGTTGACGACGCCGTCGTGGTCCAGGAGGCGTCGATCATCGCCGGTATGCGGCTGCTCCTCGACCACGCCGGACTCGTCGTCGAACCGTCGGCCGCCCTCGGCATCGCAGCGGTCCTCGAAGACCGTGACCGCTTCGCCGGCCGACACGTCGTCACCATCGTGTGCGGCAGCAACGTCGACGTGGACGCCTATCACCGCTGGGTCGGTGGGGCTCGCGTCGACAGGTTCTGACGGTTGCTCCTCGACGGGCATGTCTCCAGTACACCGGCGTACGGGCGTACGGGCGTACGGCATAGGCCCGGCGGCGGGCTCCATCAAGCACTCCAGGAGATCAACCTTCACGACGGCATCATGATCTACCGCTTAGAGTGACCGTGCGCCTGGCTGGTCTGTATGAGGGCTTCCGGCGGCGAGAGAAAGAGGCTGCAATGAGTGAACTGACGAAGCCCGAGGTCGATCTTCCGGAGGGTGATGCTCCCGCCGAACTGACAGTCCGCGACCTTGTCGTGGGGGACGGGCTCGAGGCGAAGCCGGGCAGGGTCGTCCGGGTTCACTACGTCGGGGTCACCTTCGCGTCCGGAAAGGAATTCGACGCTTCCTGGGACCGGGGCCAGCCGTTCAAGTTCGCCGTGGGTGGCGGCAAGGCCATCAAGGGGTGGGACCGCGGGGTCAGGGGGATGAAGGTCGGCGGCCGACGCGAGATCATCGTTCCCCCGCGCCTCGGCTACGGCAACCAGTCACCCTCGCCGTTGATCCCGGCGGGCTCGACACTCGTCTTCGTGGTGGATCTGCTCTCCGTCGCCGTTTGACTGAGTGTTTGGTCCGCTGCTTGGTGTTTGCTCCCGGGCGATCCGACCGCTGAGCCCCGCCCCATACCGTCCGGACCACCGCCGACAGCTCCCCGTGATGGAGTCAATCGCCTGTGGGCAGTGAGGCGGGCTTACGTAGCAGCCACTGCCCGAACGTCCGCCGCGGGGGCCGCACCACGACGCGGCCGTGCATGGTCGTGCCGACCAGCTCCACGCGCAGCGTGATCGGCGTCCCGTGGTCTGGAGCCTGGCGAATCTTGATCTTGCTGTGTACGAGGCCCAGGGCATCGGCATCGACCACAATGCCTGGCTTGGTGATCAGCGTCAGCTTCTTGCCTGCCGTGCTCATTTCGATCCGCAAAGTGTCCTGCGTGATCACTGCCTCAGTGAAGTCGAGCGTCACATCACACCACGCAGTGACCAGCTCCAGCCTCCGCGGCACCACCCAGCGCCCCTCGCGTTTGACCGCACCACTGTGGACCGCGTTGATCTGGAGTACGTCCTTGACCTCCGCCCCGGCCGTGCCGCTCGAAGCGGACACGGCCGGCAGGTCAGCGGTCAGCGCGGTCAGCTCACTGACAGTCCGCGCCGACAGGGCAGCTTCCAGGCGCTCGTCCAACTCGTCCGCGGCCAGCAGGCCGTCCCCCGCCGCGATGCGCAGCACGTCCACCACCCGGTCCCGGTCCGCATGAGAGGCCCTCAGCTCCGGCGACGAGTCGTGGCCGGAGCCCTTCCCGGTGGGCGAGATCTCTCCCGACATGATTCCGTCCTGGTCCTGTCGACGTCGTTCTCGCGACGCAGGCAGCGGCGCGAGAAGAAAGACTAGTGCTATATCGCGACATGCATCCCGGCTGTCATTACGGAGCAGCGATGGTCGGCGTCGATTCACGGCATGCGGCATCCATAGCGATGAGCTGCCCGCAGCATCCGTTGCCGTACCTGCCCCCCCCAACCAGCCCGGCTATAACAAGCGGCTGCGAAAGACCGGCCTACTCCTCCTCGATGCCCAGTAGCTCCAGGAAGGCAGTGGCCGCCGGGGTGCGGTTCTCCCGGCCCCAGATCACGTACTCGGCGCGGGACGGTGCGTCCGTGACCTCGATCGTGGCCAGTCCGGCCAGGCCCGCGACGTATGCGGGCGGGAGCAGGGCCACGCCCAGGCCCGCGCCGACCAGACGGGCCAGGTAGTCCGCGTTGGTCACCTCGAAGGCGACCTCCCGGGTGAGGCCGGCGGCGGTGAAGGCCAGATCGGACTGGGCCCGGCCGGCAGTCTTCGCCGGGAGGTCCACGAACACCTCCGAGGACAGCCGACGGAGGTCGACCGAGGTCTCGTCGGCGAGTGGGTGGTCCGGACAGACCACGGCCACAAGACGCTCCTGGGCCAGCTTCCGGGCCATGACGCCCCGGGGGCGGGCCGTGACGGGGATGCCGAGAAAGGCCACCTCGATCTCGCCCTGCCTGACCTGCTCGACGAGCTCGTCGCTCGCCCCCACGCTGAGGCTGATCCGGGCCTTGGGATGGCGCTGGTGGAATTCCCTGAGAACGGCGGGGACGTCCACCGCGGCGACGCTGGGGATCAGCCCCACCGAGAGTCGTCCGCGCACCTCCCCGACGGCCGCCGCGACTTCGGCCGCGGCCCGCTCTGCCGCGTCCAGGCACTGGCGGGCGGCGGGCAGGAAGGACGCGCCCGCCGGGGTCAACCGGACGCGGCGGCTGGTGCGTTCGAAGAGTCTCGCGCCCAATTCCTTCTCCAGGCGCGCGATTTGGTGGCTGAGCGCGGACTGGACCACGAGGCACCGTTGGGCAGCCCTCGTGAAGCTGTTCGTCTCGGCCACGGCGATCACGTACCGCATCTGCTGGAGCTCCATGGATCCATCGTGATACGAGATCCATCGCGTGACAATCATGTGTTGGACTCATTGATGCTCTCGTCCCGACACTGATGACGACCGCACACGGCAGCTACGTCCTCGGGGTAACTCCGCCGGGCGGGCCCTCGATCAGGGCCTCTCCGGCATGCCCAGAAGCCGCTTTACCGCTGCCAGCTCCTTCACCCCCCGCACCTGGGCGCACAGCGCCGAGGCATGCCTGCGCGCGCCCTTCGCCCTCCTCGTACCCCTTGCACCCCTCGCACCCATGACGCATGACACCGAAAGGACGAGCGACCGCCATGAGCACCACGCCCACCCGTTCCGAGACGACCATCGCCGACATCTGGGTGGACCCCCGCTGCCCCTGGGCGTGGATCACCTCACGCTGGATGCTGGAGGTGGAGCAGGTCAGGCCGCTGGAAGCCCGTTTCCACATCATGAGCCTCTCGGTCCTCAACGAGGGCCGCGCGGTCCCGGAGAAGTACCGCCAGGGCATGATCGACGGCTGGGCCTGCGTGCGCGTGTGCGTCGCGGCACAACAGCGGTACGGCAACGAGGTGTTGCGCCCCCTCTACAACGCCATGGGCCGTCGGATCCACCACGAGCAGGCCGGGCTCGGCCACGACATGATCCTTGCAGCTCTGGGGGAGGCGGGTCTGCCGGCCGAACTGATCGAGGCCGCGGAGGACACCTCCTGGGACGAGCCGTTGCGGGCCGAGCACCACGAGGGGATGGACCCTGTCGGTTCCGAGGTCGGCACCCCCGTGATCCACGTGCCCGGCCCGGAGGGAAAGCCGCTGGCGTTCTTCGGCCCTGTGCTCACCCCCGCTCCCCGTGCCGAGGCGGCAGGAACGCTCTGGGACGGCGTGCTGGCCGTGGTGAGCACAGAGGGCTTCTTCGAGCTGAAGCGCGGCCGCGACCGCGACCCGATCTTCGACTGAGCCGGCCGGACGGACGGCCGGACGGACGGACTACGGGAGCCAAGTGGTTCCCCCGAGGGATGTGAGAACGAGATGAAGAACAGACAGAATCTGCTCACCGCGGCCCTGACCGGTCTTGCTCCGGCGGTCTGGGGCAGCACCTACCTGGTGACCACCGAGCTGCTGCCCCCGAACCGGCCGCTCCTGGCGACCACCATGCGGGCCCTGCCCGGCGGTCTGGTCCTGCTGGCCTTCGGCCGGAAGCTTCCCGTCGGCGTCTGGTGGTGGCGCGCGCTGGTGCTCGGTGTTCTGAACATCGGCGCCTTCAACTTCCTGCTCTTCGTGGCGGCCTACCGGCTGCCGGGCGGTATCGCCGCCGTGGTCATGTCGGCGCAACCCGTGTTCGTCGTCATCCTCGCCTCCCTCTTCCTCGGCGAGAGGATCAGACTCGTCCACGCCCTGGCCTGCGTCATGGGCACCGGGGGCGTGATGTTGCTCGTCTTCAGGGGCGCGACGTCGCTCGACACCATCGGGCTCGTCGCCGCGGTCGGCGGAGCACTGTGCATGGCTTCGGGCATCACACTGACCAAGCGGTGGGGCCGGCCGGAAGGTGTCGGCCTGCTCACGTTCACGGGGTGGCAACTCACGGCGGGCGGTCTGGTCCTGCTGCCGTTCTGGCTGGCGCTGGAAGACCTTCCCGACGGCCTCACCGGCTCCAACGTCATCGGCTTCGCCTACCTCATCACTCTGGGGGCGGTCCTGAGCTACGTCGTCTGGTTCCGAGGCATCGAACGCCTGCCGACCGTGGCGGTCTCCTTCCTCGCGCTGGGCAGCCCGGTCGTGGCAACCCTGCTGGGCTACCTCGTCAAGGACCAGACGCTGTCCGCCCTCCAGGTCATCGGAATGGCCGTCATCTTCCTGGCGGTCGTGCTGGGCCAGCCGCGCCCGCCCGAACCGAAGCCCGAGGAGACGCCCTCGGCTCCACCCTCCACCACGGTCTCGCGGACGCCGGCGCCGTGAGGCATTCGCGTACCACGCACGTCTGACCACATCCGGAGAGATGACATGACCACTCAAGAAGAGACCAACACCCCCGTCACGCCACAGAAGCAGATGTCCCCGAACCGGGCATGGCTGGGCGTGGCTGCCATCACCGCCAGTCTGTTCGTCTTCCTCACCACCGAACTGATGCCGATCGGCCTGCTCACCCCGCTCAGCGCAAGCCTCGGAGTCTCCGTGGGATCGGTCGGCCTGATGGTTACGGCGCAGGGTTTGGCGGCAGGTCTCGGTGTGCCGTTCATCGTGGCATGGACCCGGCGCGTCAACCGGCGCCGACTGCTGACCACACTGCTGGCCGTCCTGGCCGTCGGTAACCTGATCACCTCGATCGCCCCGAACTACCCGCTCATCCTGGGCACCCGCCTGATCATGGGATTCGCCAGCGGCGTCTTCTGGGCCATCGGCGTCAGCATGGCCATGCGCATCGTCCCCGAGCAGCACGCCAACCGGGCCGCCGCCGTCGTGATGTCCGGAATCTCGATCGCCACCGTCGTCGGCATCCCGCTCGGCACCCTGCTCGAGAGCGCCATCGACTGGCGCACCACCTTCCTGATCTGGGCCGGCCTCAGCGCTCTGGTGTTCCTCGCGGTCGCCTTCACGATCCCATCGCTGCCGTCGGCCAACGCGGTCTCGGTCCGCGAGGTCTTCGAGCTGCCGGTCAAGAACGTGCCGCTACGGGTGGTGCTGGTCATGGTCGTCTTCTTCGTCCTCGGCCACTTCGGTGCCTACACCTTCGTCCGTCCCTACCTCGAGGAACGTACGTCCGCCACCGTCGGCTTCATCACCGTCGTCCTCATCGTCTTCGGTATCGGCGGCGCGATCGGCAACTTCATCGGCGGCCAGAGCGTCAGCAAGAGCCTGCGGGGCAGCTTCATCGTGGGCGGCCTCATCATGATCGCCGTCCTCGTCATGCTGCTGACCATCGGCACGAACGACATCGGCGTGATCGCCGCCATGGTCCTGTGGGGCCTCGCCTTCGGCGTCGTCCAGCTCAGCCAGATCAACATGACGCTCTCGGCGGCCCCCGAGACCTTCGAGGCCGCGATGTCGCTCAACACCATGGCCTACAACACCTGCATCGCCCTGGGCGCCCTCATCGGCGGCCTGTTCGCCGACCACGTGGGTGTCACGAGCGTCGTCTGGTTCGGCATCGTCCTGGTCGCTCTCGCCGTGATCCTCCGCGCCTCGACGGGACGCCGGACCACGCCGACCAGCTGACCCGGGCGAATGGCCGCTGCCAGCACCGTGGCCAAGTCGGTGGAGGGTGTGGCTGGTTGGGTGTTGCGGGGGGTCGAGGTGGCAAGGGGAGTGTCAGTGGCTGGTGACAGGATGACCGGCATGAGTTTCGTACGTACCACTCCGCCGCGGCCTGTAGAGGTGAGCGCGGTCTTTCCCGAGCTGGCTCCGCTGGCGCGACCTGCCATCCGGCTGCATCCGCGTCCGGGAACGCCTTCTGTCGGGGACAGCTCGGTCGGCGGGCCGTTGATGTGGCCGGCGGGGGAGCCGTGGCCGCACTGCGCGGACGCGCACCTGCATGTGGACACGGGGTTTCGCGAGTCACCGACCGAAGTGCGGCTCGCGAGACGCCTGCGGTCCCGATGGCGTCCAGATGACCAACGTCCCGCGCTCACGCCCGAGGAGGCAGCCCTCAGTGCGCGCAATGCCGCGTGGCTCGCCGAACGCTACGAAGCGAGCCCTCCATGGCCCGCCGATTGCCCGGTCCCGATGCTGCCCGTGGCTCAGCTGTTCCTGCGTGACATAGCCCTGCTGCGACCGCCCGGGCAGGCCGATCTGCTTCAGGTTCTCTGGTGCCCGTACGAGCACGAACCGCATTACAAGCCGGCGACCGCCCTGTTCTGGCGGTCGGCCGCGGAGATCGTCGACATCCTCACCACACCACCAGAGCCGTACGAGGCGGACTATCCGGGTTACGTGCCAGAGCCGTGCGTGCTGGCGCCGGAAGCGATCACGGAGTACCCCAACATCCTGGATCTGAGCCCGGAACTGCAGCGGATGCTGGAGGACTGGAACAGGTGGCAGGCAGCCGGCGCCGACGTGGATGTCTCCTACGCGCAGAATCCGCGCGAGCTCTATTCCCTTCATCTGGGCAACGCCCCGGGCTGGAAGGTCGGCGGCTGGCCCCCGTGGGGCCGCACCGACCCCTACCGCCGGTACTGCTCGGTGTGCGAAGCGCAGATGGCCCCGCTCCTGACGATCGCCTCCCGGGAGTGGGACGGCGGCGCAGGGCGCAACTGGGCGCCGCAGGAAGACCAGGCCGCCGCCCTCGCCGGCTCTAACTACCCCGGGCAGAATCCCTCGCAGCCGACGGGGGTGGAAGTAGGCAGCACGGACAACATGCAGATCTACGTCTGCCCGACCTCCCCGGAGCATCCACACACCGATCTGATCCAGTGAACGGGGGAGGGCTGCTCGACCCGAGAAGGGGCTTCGGCGTGAACGGGACGAGCAGACCGCCGTCCTCGCGGGCGTAGCGAATGTCTGCCGATGCCGCGCCCCGAGTGCTCGTGTCCAGGGTGATGACCTGGGGGTAGGGCGCCCGCCCCCGCATCCTCCAGTGCGATATTTCCGCTGATTGTTTCATCGTTGCCGGTCCGGGTTACGCGAGGCGGGTGATCGCTTTTCGTCTCCGCTGGAGGTTTGCCTGATGACTGACGCACACGAGGGTCGCCCGGGCCGGCCCGGGGCGGGCGCTGAGCCCACGCCGCCGTACACCTTCGAGCGGCAGCAGAGACCTGGGCTGGAGTCTCGGATGTCGACGCCGCCGCGCTATATGGCTCCCGACTATCGCGGGGCGGACAAGCTCCGGGACAAGGTGGCCTTGATCACCGGCGGCGACTCGGGCATCGGCCGGTCCGTGGCGGTGCTGTGTGCGCGTGAAGGCGCAGACGTGGCCATCGTCTACCTGCCGGAGGAGCAGGAGGACGCCGAACAGACGCGCAAGGTCGTCGAATCCGAAGGCCGACGGTGCCTGCTGATACCCGGCGACTTGTGTGACCCCGACTTCTGCCGACAGGCCGTGGAGACGACCGTGCAGACGCTGGGCGGACTCAACATTCTGGTCAGCAACGCAGCGCGCCTCAACAGCCAGAACAGCCTGGAGGACTTGAACTTCGAGGAGTTCGACCTGGCCTTCAAAACGAACGTCTACGCCTACTTCCACCTGGTGCTGGCTTCTCTGCCTCACCTGGGACGGGGAGATGCGATCATCGCGACGGCCTCGGAGGAAGGTCTCAAGGGCAGCGACATGATGATGGACTACGCCGCGTCGAAGGCCGCGCAAATCATCTTCACGAAGTCCATCGCCTCCCACCTGGCCAAGCGCGGAATCCGGGCGAACGTGGTGGCCCCCGGCCCGACATGGACCGTCCTGAACGTCGCGGGACAGCGGTTTCCCGACGACTATCTCGAAAAGAATCTCGCAGCAGCGGACCCGATGGGCCGCGCCGCCCAGCCGGAGGAGCTCGCGCCTGCCTACGTCTACCTGGCCTCGGAAGCCGATTCCAGTTACGTCATCGG
The DNA here is from genome assembly GCF_040730185.1 of Streptomyces sp. Je 1-332. Lineage (NCBI taxonomy): Bacteria > Bacillati > Actinomycetota > Actinomycetes > Kitasatosporales > Streptomycetaceae > Streptomyces > Streptomyces sp. Je 1-332. The sequence goes on along the minus strand of NZ_CP160402.1, from coordinate 203,950 downwards.
GGAGACCATCGCGGTGACGGGAGGCATGACGGACAGCCGCTGAAATCTCGCCGCGGCTCGTTGCGTGGGTAGAGAGGCCGCGCCCTTGCAGGCAGCTCTACTATCGCGTTGCAGACGGCGAGGCCCCCTAGGCCTGCTTCGGAGCCCGCGACCGGAGTGTGTGCGCACGCACCTTTCAGCGCGGCGGTTCGCGGCGGCGTGGCTCCGGAGCGGCTTCGAGGCGTACGAAGGGGATGGACTTCCCCGCTTCCCGGAACCTCGCCTCACTCCCGTCAACATCCAAGCCCATGAAGGCGCAGAGGCGGCGGGCGAGCCGCGGGCGCCTGGAGGCGTAGCAGGCCATGATCGCCCCGCCCTCCTCGGGGCATCCTCCCGCCGAAGAGCGGGCCGAGCCCTGCGCTGTACAGGCGCAGCGGCAGCCGGGCCAGGAACCGCCGCCATCCGACGGGCAGCCGAGGATGTTCCCGCGTCGAGAATGCGTCCTTCATCGCCGTCCTTCGTCAGGTCGGGAAGCGCAGGCGGTTCGGTGGGCCCCAATTAGATAACGGGGGCGGTGTAGTTGGCCGACGTGATGAGCCATGGGGACTTGATCCCGGGCAATGTACTGGTCGCGGGAGACCGTCTCAGCGGCGTACTCGACACCGGCGGTTTCGGCCCGGCCGACCCCGCGCTGGATCTGGTCAGCGCCTGGCACCTGTTGCAGCCAGGCCCGCGGGAAGTGCTCCGGCGGGTACTGGGCTGTGACGATCTGGAGTGGGAGCGCGGCAAGGCATGGGCGTTCCAACAGGCGATGGGTCTTGTCTGGTACTACGTCGGGAGTAACCGGACGATGAGCGGAATGGGGCGCCGGACCCTCGATCGCATCCTGGAGTCGATGGAGTGAACTCGCCCCGGTTATTGGTCGTAGCAGAGACAGCAGAGACAGCAGAGACAGCAGAGACAGCAGAGACGATCGCCTCTCTGCACCTCATCGACCGGTCGACGATCCGACGGCGGTGACAGCCCAGCGAGCGGCTGGATACGAACCCTCCCCGGGCGGGCAGGAGCGTTACCGCTCCCGGACGGTGTAGGTCAGGTGCGTCACCCGTGGGGAGGGCTCCGCGCGGATCTGCTTCAGAGCCACGCGGCCCGCGTCCACGCCCTCGAACAGGCGGATTCCGGAGCTGAACAGCACGGGTGACAAGGCGATCGAGAACTCGTCGACCAAGCCCGCGTTCACGTACTCCAGGATCGTCGCGCCTCCTCCCGCGATACGGACGTCGCGGTCGCCGGCGGCCGCGCGGGCCTGATCGAGGGCGGCCTCGATGCCGTCGTTGACGAAGTGGAAGGTGGTCCCGCCGGGCCGCTCCCAGGGGTCACGCTTCTCGTGCGTCACGACGAACACCGGCGTGTGGAACGGCGCCTCCTGCGGCCACATCTGCTCCCCGGCGTCGAACATGCGCTTGCCCATCACGCTCGCGCCGGTGCGCTCGAACGTTTCGCGCACGATGTCGTTGTCGCGCCCCTCCTCGCCGCCCGCGCCGAGCTTCAGATTCTCCCGGAAGAACCGCTGCGGGAAGACCCACTGCTGCAGCTCCATCCACTGCTTTCCCATCAACTCCTCGGGGGAATCGGGCGCGATGAAACCGTCCAGCGACATCGACACGCTGAAGAAGACCTTCCCGGTCATCAGTCCTCAGCTCCCTTCGAAACGGTCTCGGTGACGTAGGCAGCCAGGTTGTTCAGGGTCTGCCGGCCGGCTTCGATCGCGTGGTACTTCTCGACCGCCTCGTCGCGCTGCTCCTTGGTGGGGAACAGCGTGTGCATCTCGATCCGGGTCGCCGCGCCGTCGCGTTCGAACGTCAGCACCGACTCGAAGGCGTTGGGGTCGTCGCGGGCCTCACCGTGGAGCATCGCGATCCGTTCCGGCGGGGCGATCGCGGTCCAGGTGATCCACTCCTGGTAGTCCGTCCCGTCCGGGCCGTGCATCACGAAGTCCCACGCTCCGCCGACGCGGAACTCGAACGCCCGCGTGGTGGTGGTGAACCCCTCCGGCCCCCACCACCGCGACAGGTGCCGCACCTCGGTGAAGGCCTCGAACACCAACTCCCGCGGGGCGTCGATGATCCGGGAGATGACCGTCTCCCGGTCGGCTGTCGCCGACTGCGTCGGCGTTCCTGGTCCTGTCGCACTCATGAGCTACTCCGCTTTCCTTGTCTGCTTCAGGTCCTGCACGTAGGCGTCCAGTCGGTCGAAGCTCTCGTTCCAGAACTGCTCGAAACCGCCGGTCCACTCGTGGACGGACCGCAGCCCGCCGGCGTCAAGGCCGTACAGACGCTGCTTGCCTGCCTTGCGATCGCGCACCAGCCCGACCTCCCGGAGCACCCGCAGGTGTTTGGACGCCCCCGGCTGGGTCATCTCCAGCTCCTGGGCCACCTCGGTCACCGACCGCTCACCCGCCCGCAGCAACACCAAAATCTCCCGGCGCTGCGGCTCGGCGATCGCGTTGAAGACGTCCGACGTCGTCGCTGCTCGTGCCATGGACAAAATCATATGCCGATATCGGCATGCGTCAAGCCGTCGGGGTTGGAGGTGCCAAAGGGCTTCTCTTTGCTGGCGGCAGAGTCCGTTCCCGAGATCTTGTGCCTGCCCACGTCGTCAGCGGGTACAGGAGACCCGGAGTTCGTGGCACGCCCCAGCGGTCTGAAACCTGGACTGGAAACTTCCACCTCCGCGGCGTGCAGGCTGTGGGCCGACGAACGGAGAACGGATGTCAGTCGACCTCATCGGTTTCCTCGGCGTGGTGCTGGTTGCCTACGTGGTCCCAGGGCCGGACTTCTTGGTGGTACTCCGCTCAGCAGCCGAGCATCCGTCCAAAGGCCGGGCGGCAGCGCTGGGCGCCCAGGCCGGGCTGTGCGTGCACATGCTCGCCGCAGCCGTCGGCCTGTCCGTGATCGCCGCCCACTCACCCGTGGTGTACGACTCCATCAAATTCCTGGGCTGCGCCTACCTCGTCTACCTGGGCGTACGGGCGGTGCTCGCCGCGCGGCGCAGCGCCCGGGAGCACGCCGCCGCAGGTCCCGGACAGAGCGAAAGCCCGTACGCCGCCGCACAGGACGCGCCGGGGCAACCGCAGTCGGCCGCCGTGCGGTGGCGCCCCAGCTTCACCCAGGGATTTCTCACCAACGTACTCAACCCCAAGGCGGCCTTGTTCTTCCTCAGTATCCTGCCGCAGTTCGTCAACGGAGGCGGCTCCAGGACCCAGGAGATCTTCTTCCTGGGGATCCTGGACGTCCTCATCGGGGTCGGCTACTGGTTCGCCCTGGTCGCGGGCGCCGTGCGGCTACGCACCCTGCTGGCCCGGCCGAAGATCCGCCACCGCTGGGAACTGACCACCGGCTGGCTGTTCATCGCCATCGGCGTCGGCGTCGCCGCAGCAGCCTGAGCACTTGGGAGACGACCGGCGGAGACCGCAGCCGTTCCCACCGTCAACCCCGAAGCCTATGCCGTGACGCGCCGACGCCTGCGGCCCACAGCGAGGGTGGCGAGCGCAGCTACCGCGAAGGAGAGCAGGGAAGCACTCATCCATGGTTGGACGGTGAGGCCCACGGTGTCCTGCAGCCAGGCCCAGAAGTCGGACCAGCCGGCGATGTTCGTGGGTGCGATCAGTTGGTAGGTGGCGAAGCCGAGTGTCCAGGGCAGGAGCATGACCCAGCGGGTGGGGGCCTGTTCGGAGACGTCCCAGGTGCGGTGGCCGCCGAGTACGAAGAAGTCCACGACGAGGACGGCGAACATCGGGATGAAGACCGCGCCGATCAGGTAGAGGAAGCTGGCGTAGCTGTCCATGTTCACCAGGAGTGCCAGGGCGGTGGCCAGCGTGCCGCTGATCAGGCACAGGACGCGGCGGTCCGCCCGGGGGAGCAGGTTCTGGGCGGACACGGCGGTGGAGTAGACGTTGGCGAAGGACTGGTCGACCTCGCGCAGGACCAGGACCCCGAAGCAGATCACGCCGACGCTGGTGGCGGTGAAGGGGTCGAAGACCTTGTACGGGTCGGTGCTGTCGAACGCGATCATCGATAGGGCGGCCACGCCGAGGACCGAGCCCGCGACGCCCGCGAGGGTCTGGCCGATGACCAGGCCACCGAACGCCGCTTTCTCGCTGCGGGAGTGCCGCGAGTAGTCGGCGACCAACGGCAGCCAGGAGATCGACACGGCGATCACGCTGTCGGCGGCGAACCAGAAGTCCTTCCAGGAGCCGCCCTCCATCGGGATCCCGCGGCCGGCCAGGTCCCAGCCCAGGTAGCCGATGGCCAGGACGACGGCGATGGTGACGTAGCGGCGGATGATGCGAAGGGCGCCGAGCGGGCGCAGCGTGAGCGCTGTGGTCACCGCGCCCGCGACGAGCACGTACAGCCAGCCGGGACCCGGTTCGCCGAAGGCCTGGCTTGCCAGGATCTTCAAGCCGGTGGAGATGACCACCAGCTCGAAGACGGCCCAGCCGACCATCTGGAGCACGTTGAGGACGGTGGGCAGGTAGGACGCCTTCGCGCCGAACAGGCCGCGCAGCAGCACCATCGAGGGCGCGCCGGTGCGGGCCCCGGTGATGGCGGCGAGGCCGAGGGCGGCGGTGCCGATCAGGGTGCCGACGACGGACGCGGTGACGGCGGCGGCGAACGACAAGGTCGGACTGCCGGTGCCCAGCGGGTCGAGGACGACCAGCATGCCGCTGAACCCGAGCAGGCTGACGCCCAGGTTGGCCCAGAAGGTGCCTTGGTCAAGGCCGGTCAGGACCTTGGGGGTTGGCTGGTCGAGGGTGAGCGGCGCCTCGTTCGCCGGGGCTGTGGCCGGGTCCGGTGTCGAAGTACTGGGGTCGGTGGTGATCGTCACTTCGCAGGCTCCGAAACCTGGGCAGGAGCGAGGTCGAAGGGCCAGGACTCCACACGCCAGGCGGCGTCCCAGAACATCCACTCCCAGGTGGACGCGGTGGTGAAGGCCGTTCGCATGCGTGCGCGGGTGGCCGGGTCGGCCTGGTCGGCGAGCCGGTTGACGATCTGTCGGGCGTGTTCGGTGGCGGCCTCGAACTCGTCGTCGGCGTACGTGCCGATCCAGTCTCCGTACGGATGGACGGCGAGGTCACCGGCCTGCTCGAGCAGTGCCCGGCCCACCTCGGCGTAGATCCAGAAGCAGGGCAGGACCGCGGCGGCCAGCTCCGGGTAGCCCTGGGTGTGGGCGACGGAGAGCAGGTAGGAGGTGTAGCCGGTGCAGGTGGGGGAGGGGGTCCAGGCATCGACGTCGACGACGTTGGTCTCGTGCAGGGAGCTTTCGACGGCGACGGCGTCGTGGGCGGACTTCGCGAAGAACGCGATGTCCTGATGCTGGTCCGCCTTCGCGGCGGCGCCGGCCAGCGCGCGGGCGTAGCCGCGCAGGTAGTGGGCGTCCTGGGCCAGGTAGTAGACGAACTTCTCCCGGTCCAGGGTGCCGTCGCCGAGGCCGGTGACGAACGGCAGCTTGTCGATGGCCGTACGTATCTCGGCCGTGGCCGTCCACAGCTCGTCGCAGAACGTCGTGGTCATGGTGCTCAGCTCCAGTACTGGTGAAAGTGGTGGACGGGGCCGTGGCCGTGCCCGACGCGCAGGGTGTCGGCCGCACGCAGGGCCCCGGTCAGGTAGTCCTTCGCGGCGCGGACAGCGGTCTGCCAGTCGTCGCTCCGGGGGCGAAGGGCGGCGATCGCGGCGGAGAGGGTGCAGCCGGTGCCATGGGTGTTCCGCGTGTTCACGCGAGGTGCGGACAGCTCGGTGACGCTCGTGCCAGGGGCGTCTGTGGCATGCGCGGCGTCGACGAGGATGTCGACGGACTCGGCGTCGTGTGTGTGGTGGCCGCCCTTGAGGAGGACGCGCGTGGCGCCGGTCTCGAGGAGGGCGCGGGCCTGTTCGAGGGCCTCGGTGCGGTTCGTTGCGGAGGCGGCGCCGAGGAGGTCGCCGGCCTCGGGGAGATTCGGGGTGATGAGATCGGCGAGCGGCAGGAGACGCTCGCGCAGCACCGTCACCGCATCGGCCTCGAGGAGGCGGTGACCGCTGGTCGAGACCATGACGGGGTCGAGGACGACGTACCGGGGGCGGTGCCGCTCCAGAGCGTCCGCGACGGCTGCGGCGATGGCGGCGTCGGCCAGCATCCCGATCTTGACGGCGTCCACCGCCACATCGGCGAACAGCGTGTCGAGCTGCTCGGTGACGAACTCCGGCGGGACGGCGTGGATGCCGGTGACGCCCCGGGTGTTCTGTGCGGTCAGGGCGGTCAGAACTGCCGTTCCGTACGCGCCGTTCGCGGAGAACGCCTTCAGGTCGGCTTGGATCCCGGCGCCGCCGGAGGGGTCACTGGCGGCGATGCTGAGGGCGATGGGCGGGCTGGTCACGCGGAGACCTCCGGTCGCAGGGTGCGGACGAGGGAACGGGCCGCGGTCTCGGGGTCGGGCTGCCCGCAGACCGCGCTGACGACAGCGATCCCGGCCGCGCCGCTTCCCCTGACCGCGGCGGCCTCGGACACGCCGATCCCGCCGATGGCCACGCAGGGCAGCGGGCTCTCCCGGACGATGCGGGCCAAGCCGCCCAGACCGAGCGGGGCGTCCGCGTCCGGCTTGGTGGCCTGCGGGAACACCGGACCGACACCGAGGTGATCGACGGCATCGGGTACGTGCGCCAGCTGCTCGGGACGGCTGACGGACAGGCCGACGTACGCGTACGGGCCGAGCTGGTGCCTGGCGGTCGTGGGGGAGACGTCCCGCTGCCCGAGGTGGATGCCGTCCGCGCCCAGCCAGACCGCCACGTCCAGGCGGTCATTGACGATCAAGGGGACGCCGGTGTCCGCGAGTTCGGCCTGGATCGACCGGCCGAGCGCGCACAGCGTGCGGTCGTCGGCGTCCGGATCGCGCAACTGGACAGCGGTGACACCGCCCTTGACGGCGGCTGCCACGGTGGCGGCTACGCCGCGGTCGCCGCAGAGCCGGGTGTCGGTGACGAGATACAGGGACAGGTCGAGTGGTGGTCGCATGGGTGCTCCTTGGGGTCTCCCGGCCGGGGGAGGGCGTGGGGGCGTGGGAGACGCATCGGGAGGTGCTGGGAAAGAGGTGCTGGGGAAAGAGGTGTAGGGAAAGGGGAGGGCACCTGACATGCAGGAACCTTGAGTTATCCACAGGGGTGGGGGTGTGTGTCCGAGAGGGCTGGCAGACTTGGTGTTGGGGTCGCCCCCCTGGGCGGGCGGGGGCTGATCAGCGGCTGATTAGCGGCTGATCAGCCGCTGACATCCAGGCCGACCGCCCACCGCAAAACCCCGCGACATCCCCAACACCCGCGAGCTCAACGCAGGTTGAGAGCCTCGGTGAGCCGGTCCGGGCTGAGCTCGTGCAGCGCGTCGATCAGTGCGACCGCGAACGTGCCGGGACCCGTCGAGCGGGTGGCGGCGGTTTCCGCGGCCACCGTGAGCAGGCCCGTCGCGGCAGTGGCGGCCAGCAGCGCGTCGCCGGTGACGGCTGTGCAAGCGGCCACCAGGGCGCCGAGGGAGCAGCCGGTTCCCGTCACCAGGGGCAGCAGCGGATGCCCATTGGTCACGCGCACCACTCGCGTCCCGTCGGTGAGGACGTCCTCCGGTCCGCTCACGGCGACCGTGCAGCCGTAGCGTCGGCTCAGCGCGCCGGCCGCGGCCAGCGCCGCTTCGGGGGCGTCCGTGCTGTCCACGCCGCGCCCGCCCGCGCCGCCGCCGTCCAGCGCCAGGATCTCGGATGGGTTACCGCGGACGACCGCCGGGGGTGCGCTCTCCAGGAGTTCGTGGGCGAGCTCGGTGCGCCAGGGCAGCGGGCCGACCGCCACCGGGTCGAGCACCCACGGGCGCCCGGCCCCGGCCGCTTCCTTGACCGCGACGCGCATCGCCTCAGCCGTCACGGAGGTCACCGTCCCCAGGTTGACCAGGACGCCTCCGGCCACTCGGGCCAGTGCTCCGGCCTCCTCCGCGCTGTGCACCATCGCGGGGGCGGCCCCCGCCGCGAGCAGCACGTTCGCGGTGAACTGCGACACCACGACGTTGGTCAGGCAGTGCACAAGGGGTGCGGAGGTCCGCACCGACGCGATCACGTCCGCCACAGCAGCACGGGAAACGGCAGGGCCGTTCCGGGCAGGTATGGAGGCACTCTCCATCGTCAACACCCTTCCTACGCCGGCATTACCCGGTCCAGGTTCATGCGGTCGGCGGAAAGGGGATCAAGTCCCGTCCGCCCTCTCAGCCCGGCTACTCCCGAGCTCCCGCGGTGGTCACCACGCAATGTACCTCCTCCGGGAACACGAGTTCGCACTCGGGGCTCCGCTCGGCTCGACAGAGCGGGGGCGGGTGCCGGACTTCGGGTGGTGCGGCCAAGTGACGCCGGTCGTCGTCGCCTGCGTGCGATCACTCGCGAAGTCGAGAGCGATACTCACCCGGGGCCGCACCTCGGGCACGTCGGAAGGCGCGGCTGAAGGCGTGCGGAGAGCCGTATCCGACCGCGCCGGAGATCGACTCGACCGGCTCATCGGTGTCGCGGAGCCGGACGGACGCCAGATCGATGCGCCACTGCGTCACGTACGCGCCCGGCGTCTGCCCGAGGGCGGATCGGAAACGCCTGGACAGCGTCGCCCGGGAAACGCTCGTCGCGGCGGCCAGGGTCTCCGTGGTCCAGGGGTGCCCCGGGCGGGCGTGCACGCAGGCCAGAGCCTCGCGCACGACCGGATCACGCATCGCTCCCAGCCATGAGCCGGACCGCTCCTGCGGGTGGCGGGCCAGCCAGGCGCGTACGAACTGGACGAGCAGCAGGTCGACGATGCTGTTGACGGCGGCGGTGGTGCCGATCTGCGGCTGTGCGAGCTCCGCGGCGAGAAGTTCGACGGTTCTTCTGAGCTGGGCGTTCTCCCGGGCCGTGACGTGCATCGGCCGAGCGAGAGAGGTGAGCACCGGTGTGCGCACCTCCGCGTCCTGCTCGTAGCGCAGCACGATCACCTCCGTCTGCACCGGCGCCGAGCCCAGCCGCAGGGCCCGGCCGTCGCGCAAGGACCGGGCCGCCGCCTCACGGTCGCAGGAACCCATCGTCACGCCGGCGCCCCCGGCTATCCCGTGAGCGGTGCCCGGCGACACCAGGACGGCGTCTCCGGCCTGTACCTGAAGTGGTTTCTCGCCTGGGACGTGGAGCCACATGGTGCCGCGGGACACCACATGCAGTGCCGCTCCTGGAGAGGAGTCCAGCCGCAGGCCCCAGGTTCCTCCGGCCTTCAGCACGACCCCGAGCGCCCCACGCGCACCGGAAACACGCAAGACCTCCGCCAGCACATCCATGGGTCCATTCTCGTCCACTGCCGCGAACCGCCCACCAGCGGGCGAGACACATGTGTCCTGTTCCCCAGCCTCAGGCCACGTCGAGAACGACCTTTCCGTGCACCTTCCGCGCGAACAGCGCTTGGACGGCGTCGTCCACGTCCTGCCAGCCGCCTCGCAGTCCGACGGGTGCCGAGAGCCTCCCGGCGGCCATGAGGCCCAGCAGCTCCGTCAACTCCCCGCTGGTCGGCGTCATGTCGCCGAAGGTGGCGATGCTGCGGGGTTCGCCGAAGCCGAACAAGGCCCCTGCCGGGAAGGTGGTTTCCTGCCCTGAGGAGTAACCGACCAGGTGGATGGTGCCGCCCTCGGCGAGGGAATTCCACGCCTGGGCCACCAGCGGCCCGCCGACCGTGTCCAGGACAAGGTCGAACCGGCCCCCGGTCTCGGCCAGTTCGGCCAGTGCGGCCAGTTCGGTCAGGACTTTGTCGGCCCCGAGTTCGCGGAGCCCGGCGGCCCGCTCCGGCGAACCGACGAGTGCCGTCACCCGGGCGCCCGCCAGCGCCGCCAGTTGGACGGCGAAGTGCCCAACACCCCCGCTGGCGCCGGTGATCAGCACGTCGCGCGCCAACAGGGAACGCTTGCGCAGCACCCGCAGTGCGGTGACTCCGGCGATCCCCAGCGCGGCGGCGTCGGCCAGGTCCACGCCCTTGGGCACGGTGCCGAGCGAGGCGGGGCTGACCGCCACCCGCTCCGCCCATGCGTGGGGAGCCATTCCCACTGCGACGCGCGTACCTTCGGGCGGCCCCGAGCCGTCGGACGCGGCGCGCACCACGACGCCGGCGGCGTCGTGTCCGTGCACGGCGCCGGCCGGCCACTGGTGTACGTAATTCAGCTCTCCGAAGTTGAGACCGATGTGCCGTACCTCCACCAACGCCTCACCGGTGGACGGTACGGGCTCATCGACATCGGCGAACCGTATGGGTCCGGCCTCACTGTGATCGACCACAAGGGCTCGCATAGGGGGTGTGTCTCCTCTCGCGGGGGTGCGCCTGAACACTCGGCGCGGCGGCGGATCGAGTGCGCACATGCCGCACCACCGCCTTCTCAAAACCCTATGCAGGCCCCGGACAGCGAACAGCCCCGTGAGAATCGTTCAGTTGACGATCTGTGTCAGTGCGGGCCTCACGGGATGTCCGTTGTCGTCAGCGATACGGCTGTGGTGCCGAGTCGAGGCACAGGTACTGGCAGGGAGCCATCCGCGTCGGCATGCAGTGTGGTGCTCTCCTTGCCGAGGTAGTCGGCCAATTTCGTCCCGTCAGCGATAGGGAAGCCCGGCGTGAGCCGGCAGGTGACGGACTCCTCGGCGAAGGACTGCAAGCGCACCAGTAGACGTCCCGGCGCCGGGACGGTCAGACCGACGATCCGTACGCGGGGGTCGTCGAGGGTCAGTAGCGCGTAGGACGCGCTGGGGTCGGCTTCGGCTGCCCGCAGGGCCCGTACGGCGACCAGGGGCCGGCTGCCGACGGCGGCCGTGCGCATGCCGAGGACGGCGCCGCCGATGGCCGGCGTGTCCTGCCACCCGATGCTGTACCGGAAGACATGGTCAAACGCCTGCTGCGAGGGGAAGTTGGTGTCCCAGATGTTGTTGTGGACCCAGGAGAACACCGTTCCTGGTTCCTCCTGAGCCAGGGACTGCGGGTACGGCACGTAGGGGATGGCGATCCCACCGATCTGGATCAGCGGCGCGTCCTGTGTGGCCAACGCCGCGCTCACGCCCTCCTCTTGAAGGCTGACCCAGCGGCGTACCGCCCGCATGTGCTGGGCCGAGCCGGGCACCGTGGGCAGTCCCGTACCGGTGACTCCGCCGGTCGCTTCCATCCGGACGACCGGGGACCGCATCGCGAACGGGAAGGCGAAGAACGCACTCTCCTTGGTCAGTGTCGGGGCCTTGTCGATGCGGTTCTCCAGGTCGATCCGTGCGCTTGCGCGCGGCAGATGGACCTTGACCCGCAGCCGTCGGGTACCGGCCGGGGCGCATTCGTAGACCAGCGTCTCGCCCGTCGCGTCCGTGGTGCGTTCCAGCAGGGCCGCGGGGGGTGCCGTCTGCCGGGTGGCCAGCAGATGCATGGAGTCGTCCGCCGTCGTCTTGCTCGACTGGTGATTGAATCCGCCGGCGGTCGCGTACTCGTCGTAGAGGTAGCCGTTGAAGCCGACGGTGGCGTCCTGGCGGACCAGCTCGGCTCCGGTCCGCTTGTCCAGGATCGAGTCGATGCACGCGGACTTGAGGTCTACGTGGACGCGCAGGTACTCGTTCTCCAGCACCGTGGAAGCGGCTGCGGGAGCGTTGCCTTCCGTCGATCGTCCGGCCGAGCCGGCGGACAGTTCGGCCGAGTCGGCGGGCGCGGGCTCGATGTCGACGCGTACCGCTCCATGGGCCGGTACGTCGGGCAGCCTGAACAGCAGGAAGCGGCCGGCAGCCCGGTGTAGTTCGTTGCTCTGCGCTTCCTCGGTCGCCTCCAGCACATTGCCGTCGCGCGAATCGACGACCTGGACGGGCGCGTCGAGGGGGACGGTGCTCTCCGGGAGGAAGAGCCGTACGGCCTCGGACCGGTCCCAGCTGCATGTGTTGACGACGTAGTAACCGGCGAGTGTCCCTTCGCGCGGTGCCAGCACATCCCCCAGCGCCGTGCTCGCGGCGTCGCGGAGTGTCTGCGCCCCGTCGTGGGCGTTGAGGGCCTGCGCGTACTTCCAGTGCCACTGGCGCTCGCCCGAGGCGTGGCCGTGGTCGCCGTGGGTCCACGGGTCGCCGGCGCCCCAGGTGTGCTCGTTGAACAGGGAGGCCGACCGGTAGACCTCGGGTGCGGCTTCGGTGATCCGGGCCCCGCCCGGCGCTCCCAGGACCAGTGCGTGGCCCGCGAGAGTCTGCGCGTCGGCGAGCGCCGCCTGGCCGTCGCGGGTGGCCGCCAGCGGCACGGCACCCGCGCCGACACCGTCGACCCACCAGTCCGTCCAGTCGCCCTCGAACGTCTCGAGCCGGTCGCCGAGCCGTTCCTCCGCGTCCGTGAAGAAGTCCTCGTTGCGTGAGGTGCGCAGGACGGGAAAGGCCCATTCCTCGTTCCACCGGCGTACGGTGTCCGCGATGATGCGGCGTGGAGGACCGTTGTCGGCGAACTTGCCCAGGACCCGCAGGTGCAGGATGTCCCACGGGTAGGGGTCGCTCTTGAACTCCTCGTCCAGGATGGGGAATCCCGGGATCCCCCGGCCTTCGTGCGGGTATTGGTGGTTCGCCAGCGCGGAGAGGTAGTGGGGCAACAGGTCGTCGACGCGGTCGAAGGATTCGTCGAAGCCGAGGATGGACCCCTCCATGTAGGCGAGGCCGTGCGGTGTGTCCGTGCGCCACACCAGTACTTCCCGTCCGCTCGGTGCCCGCCAACGGAACAGGCGCGGCAGATGCTCTCCCCCGACGTGGTGCGGTACGGCGCGTCCTGCCCAGTTGTGGGCGACCGAGAGATAGCGGATCCCGCTGTCCGTCAGGACGTCGGGCAGGCCGACGACCTGTCCCGGTACGTCCGTCTGCATGGCCGTGGTGACATCGATTCCGTGCTGGGCGCGCAACTCCCGTATGGGGCGCAGCAGTTCGTGGAGCTCGTCGGTGGAGCACGTCTCGGTGTGGAGGTTGAAGGGCATCGCGGCCAGTTCGATGCGTCCCTCGCGGACACGGTCCAGGAATTCCGCGACCTGGCGCGTGGGCCGGTTCTGTGACCAGTTCTCGTAGCTGAAGAAGCCCTCGACCGCCCAGCGGAATTTCGACTCGTCCGGCCAGTCGTCCGTGGTCCGGCACAGTTCGAGCAGGGAGTCGAGGTACTTGCGTCCCTCGGCGAGCACGGTGCTCTGGGGGTCTGTGTAGCCGATGTCCAGGTGTGCGTGCTGGACCAGGTGGAGCGTCCAGTGGCGCTGGGGGGTCAGCAGGACCTCGATGGTCTCCCCCTCGGCCAGCTCGGGCAGCTCGACCAGGACGGGAGTGGGAGCGTCGACTTCCGGGACCAGCAGGCGCGTAGCCGCACCCGGCCCGGCGAGGACGTCGCACCGCAGCGCGCTTCCGGCGATGGTGGTGACGCGGGCGCGGGTGAGCGGCCGGGGCGCCGTCACGCGGACGGACTGGAGCAAGCCGCCTGTGCCGTCGTGGCGGAGGAGAGGTTCGCAGGAGAACCTGATCCGGTGTCCTGCGAGGAGACCCTCGGAGGACACCGCGCGTTCGCGCAGGATGTCTCGGGCCATGTTCGAGTCCCACCAGGAGGGACGGGCAAGTGCGGGGCGGGGCATGGAAGAGATCTCCACTCGTGTTGGTGCCTGGGGTGCTGCGCGAGGGTGTGAGGTGGCGAGGGCTCGGGACGGTTCAGGAGTGGTCGGTGGCGAGCCCGGCGAAGATCTGGATCATCGCGGACTGGTGGAGGGTTTCGGCCTGTGCGTCCGGGGCGTGGTCGCCGCCGCCGGAGGGCTGGAAGCGGAAAAGACCGTCGGCGGGCGTCCGGTTCTCCCGCCAGGTCTGCTCGGCGTAGGCGGCGGCCACCTTGCGGTACTCGCTGTTGGGCCGTACTTCGTCGAGGATGCGGAGGTTGTCGAAGTAGAAGGCGTTGAAGATGGCCGGTTGGTCGTGCAGCCGGTCGTCCTTCTTCCAGTACGCGAGGGAGCCGTTGGCGTCCTCGACAGCCCGGTCGAGGTAGCGGCGCTCCCCGGTGGCGCGGTAGAGCGTGGTCGCGGTCCCGATCATCGCGCCGGAGTTGTAGGACCACAGTGTCTTGTTGACGGTGCCGTCGTCGTCGCGGCTGTTGTTGTACAGGCCGGGGGACTGGCGCAGGCACGACCAGTTCCACTCGTACCACTTCTTGGCGCTCGCGAGGTACCGGTCGTCGCGCTCGATGGCGTAGAGCTCTGCGGCCAGTTGGGCGGACAGGCCTGTGACGTTCGCGGCGCGCATGTAGTTGTTCGCGGAGTCGACCCAGTGCATGCCGCCCGCGCACGGCTTGGCCGGGTCCGTGTCCCATGCCCGGGTGACGACGCGGTAGGTCTCCGCTGCCCGATCGAGGTAGAGCTTCCTTCCGGTCGCCCGGTACTGGTCGAGGAAGCTGAGTCCGACTACGGCGTTGTCGTCGTAGAAGACGTCGCCGCCTTGTCCGAGCGGGGCAGGCAGGTAGGAGTCGTATCCGGGCCTGTTGTCGCGGGGGTTGAAGTAGAGCCGCAGTGTCTCGAAGCGCTCGGCCGCGTCGCGGTCGTAGCGGGCGCCGGTACGCGGCAGTTCGGACATGTCGACGGTGGCGGCCGCCGCCTCGCGCAGGGGCCAGATGTACGAGTGCGGGTTCTCCTCCTGCGTACGCGGCGTCTTCTCCAGGTACAGGCCGTGCTCCTTGGGGCCCTGGTAGAGGTGCCGCTGCAGGGAGTCGTAGCCGGCCTGGGCGCGGTGGGCCCAGGTGGAGGGGGTGGTCTCCTTGTCGTTTCCGGCTGCGGCGGCGGGGCTCGCCCACAGCGCTCCGGAGAGGACGGCGAGGGCCAGTGCGGCGTGTACGGGTGTCTTCACCAGGGTCTGCCTTTCGGGAAGGTGGAACGGTGAGCGGAGGCCGAGCTGCGGTCAGCCGTGCAGCTTGAGGCTGCTGACGAAGAAGCGCTGCGCGGAGAAGAACAGGACGACGGTCGGCAGCGAGACCAGCAGCGCGCCGCCGAGCACGACCGGCGGCCCGACGCTGGAGTAGTTGCCCTGGAGTTCGGCCAGCGCGGCCATGACGGGGCGGATGTTGCTGCTGGTGGACAGCGTGATGCCGAACAGGAGGTCGTTCCAGACGGCGACGAACTGGAAGACGAAGGCGGCCACCATGGCGGACCGGGACAGCGGCACGTGGATCTGCCAGAAGATCCGCCACCATGAGGCACCGTCCATCCTTGCGGCCTCGATGATTTCCGGCGCGAGGGTCAGCGCGAAGTTGCGCATGATGAAGTACGCGAACGGGATGGCGATGGCCACGTACACCAGGAACAGCCCGAACTGGGCGTCGTAGAGGCCGGTGTCGGCGTAGGCCAGAAAGAGGGGGCGCAGGAAGACCTGGAGCGGCAGCAGGGTTCCGGAGTAGATCAGCCAGAACCACAGGGTCTTGTGCTTGACCGGCATGATGACGGTCGCGAAGGCGGCCGTGGTGGCCACCAGGATGGCGGCCGCGGCGCTGGTGACGGCGTAGAGGAGGCTGTTGCCCATGGCGGGGCCGAGGTCCGCCTGCGACCAGGCTTGCGACATGTTGTCGAAGAGGCCGAACCCCTGCGGCCACCAGTGGGGCGCGCCACCGTAGTCGGCGGACGGTACCAGGGCGTTGACGAGCAGCAGCCAGGTGGGCAGCGCCCACACCAGGGAGATGATCACCAGGGTCGTGTTGCGCACGATCCGGCCTGCCGTGGGCCGCGGCCGTGGGGCACTTCTGCGCGGGGTGCGAGTAGGCATGATCAGTTGCCTTTCGGAGTCAGCTGGCGCCGCAGGTACAGCCATGAGGCGAGGAGCACGATCGCGGTGAGGATGACCGCGACCGCCGCGCCTGCTCCGGGGTGCAGGGCGAGGAAGGTCTCCTGGTACATCGAGACCGCGAGCGTCTCCGACTGCCGGCCGGGCCCTCCCTGGGTGAGCACCCAGATCAGGTCGAAGGACTTGAGGCCGCCGACCAGGCTGGTCCCGACGACGATCACCGACACGGTCCGCAGCTGGGGCAGGACGACGTACCAGAACTTCCGCCAGCCCGCCGCACCGTCCAGGGAAGCGGCCTCCAGGGTCTCGGGCGGGATGGTCTGCAGTCCGACCAGGAAGAGGATCACCGCGACGCCCGCGGCCTGCCAGGTGTTGGCGATGATCATGACCAGTGTGTTGCCAGGCCATTCGAGGAGCCATCCCTGGGCGAAGGCATCGAGGCCGAACGCCTTGAGTACCTGGTTGGCGGCGCCGTCGGTGGTCAGGACGAAGTGCCACACCACCGCGACGGCTGATCCGGACAGGGCATAGGGAAGGACGACCAGCAGGCGGGCCACGCGAGACAATCCGCCGCTGTGCGTCAGCACCGCGATGGCCAGGCCAAGCACCATCGGGAGGGCGACTGAGCCGACCACCCACATCAAGGTGTTCTGGATCGACCGGGTCAGCGTCGGATCGTTGAGGAAGAGGAGGTAGTTGTCGAATTCGGCGAAGCCGGAGATGCGCCGGTCGTCGAAGAAGCTCCGGTAGACGGTGGTGGCGAACGGGAGCAGCAGCAGTGCGCCCACGAAGAGCACAGCAGGGGCCAGGAATCCGGTCGCGGCCAGTTTGCCCGTCAGCCGCCGGGGGCGGCGACGCGTGGGCGTGGGGGCTGACGGGTGCGGACCGGGGGAGGCATCCGGCCCGGGAAGCAGCGGTCGCCGTTGTTCGACGGAAGAACTCATGCTTCGTCCCTCTCCCACGCGGCCCATTCCTCCGCCGCCCGGCCGGCCATGCTGCGCAAGGTGGCCTGCGGGGAGGATGCGCCGGTCATGAAACTGCCCAGGTCATCGGTGTTTCCCTGGATGAGGTTGGGCGGGCCTGACTCGCCGTAGCGGGGAAGCTGTGCCCAACGTTCCTTGCGCGCGCGCTCTTTGAGGCTCGCCATCACCGGGTTGCCCGGCCGGGAGCGCGGATTGGCCGAGGCGTCCTGCAGGAAGTCGGTCCACACCTGCTGGACCTTCGGGTCGAGCCAGTGCGCCGCGTTGGCCATCGCCGCGTCGTGCGAAACGGCCTTGCGCGGGACGGCGAGAACACCGGACTCGGTGATCACGGAGCGCCGGGTGGATGATTCGACGGGAGGCAGAACGAAGGCGTCGAAGTCCGTGCCGGGCTTCATACCCGTGGCGGCGATCCCCTGCGACTGCCACGAGCCGTGCAGAAACATGCCGACGCGCCCTGACTTCAGCGCGGCAGGGCCGTTGTTCTGGTCGAAGTCCGCCGGCGTCATCCAGCCTTTGCGCATGAAGTCCTGCCAGATCTGCAGTGCCTTGTGCGCCTGCGGGTCGGTGTACTGCGCCTTCCCGCTGACCAGGTCCGCGTAGAAGTCGGGATCCACCTTGCTGACCAGCTCCTGGAACCACTCGTAGGCGGGCCAGTTGCCGGCCTGGGTCGCCACGAACGGGATGACTCCGGCCTTCTTCAGCACCTCGGCGTTGTGCAGCAGCTCGTCCCAGGTGTCAGGAGCGCGCAGACCGTGCTTGCGGAAGAGGGCCGTGTTGTAGAACAGCACGTAGTACGACTCGTAGAGGGGTATCCCGTAGACGGAGCCGCGGTAGGACATCGCCTCACGGGTCTGAGGGGTGACCCACTCCTTGTCCTCGTAGTCGGCCCATATCGAGGAGAGATCGCTGAGCTCACCGGTACGGGCCAGCGACTTGAGGAAGTAGCCCGAGGCCCACTTGATCATGTCGGTGGCCTTGGTCGTCTGCAGTGAGATTTGCGTGACCTGCTTGTACGACGTGGGGTTCGGGTTGGACAGCGGACGCAGCGCGTGACCGGTGAGCTTCTTGAGCTCCCGCCCGGCCGCGACATAGCCCCGGTCCCAGGTGGCGTTGTCGTTGGTGAGCGAGGTGGTCCCCGGCTGCACCGCGGTGCTGTCGCCGCGGGCGCAGCCGGCCAGCGCGACCGCGGCGCCCGCTCCGATGCCCGCGAGGACGCTGCGGCGGCCGAGCGGGTGGGGCGGCCACTGCGTCGCCCCGCCGATTGATCTCATGGGTGCCCTTCCCTGTGGATCCCGGACGGGATCCCTGGCTCTGGGGTGTGGTGGGTGAGAGGGCCTGACGCCCTCCGCGAGATCTCGCCGTACCGCACGGCATCGGCGGTTCGGATGGCCAGGATGTTAACGACACCATGAGGCCGAAACAAGACTCTGTTGCGGGAATCCGTCTGTGTGCCGTCCCTGGCAGCGGTTATGACTTGCCGCTGAGCATTCATCTTGTGCACTCTGATTGGTATCGATAACATTCCGGCTGCCCCCGCTCACCACTCCTGGAGTACCTGTGCACTCAGAGCCCCGACCCTACGAACGCAACCCCCGCTACCCGGCGGCCACCGGCACCGTGGTCACGGGGTGGAACGAGGTCGCGGCGACCCTGCCCGACCGGCCGACCGTGCTCGCCCTGGACGGACCGGCGGCCCTGGACTGGAACGCGGCAGCACAGGGGCTCGCCGCCGCCCTGCGCGCCCAGGGCACCGAAGTCGCGGTCCTGGATGTGCGCGAGCACTGGTCACCGGCAGCCGTCGAGCGGCTGTGCACCCCTCGCGACGGCGGCGATGTCTTCTTCCTGCCGCTCGCAGAGTTCGACATGGCCGACCTCTTCGAGGGCCCGCTGAACGTCGATCGGCCCGCGAGCGGTGTTCTGCTGGTCTTCGGCCCCGGCTCCGCCCTGTGCTCGCCCGACCTGCTCTGGTGGGCCGACCTGCCCAAGCGCTACGCCGAGACCGCCGTGGCCTCCGGAACCCTGCCCGTAGGCGTCAATCTGGGGCACCCCGACACCCCCGGCGAACTGCGCCGCCTCTTCTACACCGACTGGCCGGTCGCCGACCGCCACCGCGACGCACTGGCGCCCACCATCGACCGCTGGGTCGACGTGCAGGACCCGCAGGCCCCCGCCTCCCTGGACGGCGAGGCCTTTCGCGCCACCCTGACCGCGCTCGCCCAGCAGCCGGTGCGCACCCGCCCGTACTTCAACTCCACCGCCTGGGGCGGAAAGTGGGCCGCCGAGCAGCTCGGCTTCGAGCCCGAGGGCGGCAACACCGCACTGGGCTACGAGCTGATCGCCCCCGAAGCCGGCGTCCTCGTCGGCCAGGACGCCGGAGCGCAGGTGGAACTGCCGTTCCAGCTGCTGTGCGTCCTGCACCCCGAACGGTTCCTCGGCGCCGACGTGCACGCACGCTACGGCACCTCCTTCCCCATCCGTTTCGACTACCTCGACACGGTCGGGGGTGGCAACCTCTCGCTGCACTGCCACCCGCAGGAGCAGTACATGCGGGAGAACTTCGGCTGGTCCTACACCCAGCACGAGACCTACTACGTCACGGCGAGCGACCCCGGATCGCAGGTCTTCCTCGGGCTGCGGCAGAGTACCGACGTGGACATCCTCCGCAAGGAAGTCGAGGCCTCGGCGGCGCACGGCACGCCGCTGCACGTCGAGGACCACATCCAGACGTTCCCCGCCGACCCCGGCCAGCTGTTCATGATCCCGGCCGGGACCCCGCACGCATCGGGCGCGGGCAACCTCGTGCTGGAGATCAGCGCCACGCCCTACCTCTACTCGCTGCGCTTCTACGACTGGCTGCGCCGCTCCGACTCCGGGGTGCCCAGGCCGCTGTCGCACGCTCATGCCTTCGCCAACCTCGACACCGAGCGACGCGGCACCGAGGTCGTCGAGGACCTCGTCCCGCAGCCGCGCGTCCTGCGCGAGGGCCCGGGCTGGCGCGAGGAGATCGTCGGCGCTCTGCCCGAGATGTTCTACGCGGTCCACCGGCTGGTGCTGGAGGGGACGGAGCCGGCCGACGACGACACCGAGGGCCGTTTCCACATCCTCAACGTCGCCGCCGGTGACGGCGTGGTGGTGGAGACCGCCGACGGCCGGCGTCATGACTTGGCGTTCGCCGAAACCCTCACCGTGCCCGCAGCCGTGGGGGCATACCGACTGCACCCCGTCGGCGTACGACCCGTACAGGTCGTCAAGTCCCTGGTGAAGCCGTCATGACCCGGGTGCCCGTGCTGGAGATCGGCGGCACGCATGTCACCGCCGCCGTGGTGGACATGAGCAACGGTGTCCCGGTCACCGACTCCCTCGTGCGCAGGCCGGTGTCCGCCGACGCGGGTGCGACGGAGATACTCGACTCCTTCGCCGCAGCTGCCCGGCACACGGAAGCGCCCGCCGACGCGCGATGGGGCGTCGCCGTACCGGGGCCCTTCGACTACGCCGCCGGAATCGGACGATTCCGCGGCATCGGCAAGTTCGAGTCGCTGCACGGCGTCGACGTCGGGGCGGAGCTGCGCGAGCGGCTGCCCAATCCGCGCGCCATCCGCTTCCTCAACGACGCCGACGCCTTCGCCATCGGCGAGCACCACAGGGGAGCGGCAGCAAGGCGAAACCGGTCCGTGTGCATCACGCTCGGCACCGGCGTCGGATCGTCCTTCCTGCTCGACGGACAGCCCGTCACGGAAGGCCCCGCTGTGCCGCCCGACGGCCGGGCCCATCGCATCAGCGTCGACGGGCTGCCGTTGGAGGACGTGGTCTCGCGCCGGGCGATCCGCGCGCGGTATGCCAAGGCCGCAGGCCTTGCACGAGCAGCCGAGGGCCCGGACGTCAGCGACATCGCCGCACTGGCCCGCACGGGGGACCCCCGGGCCGCGGCGACGATCCTCGGGTGTTTCAGCACGCTGGGGCGTGCCCTGGCACCGTGGTGCGGCGCCTTCCGGGCGGACGTGATGGTGGTCGGCGGCTCCATGGCCGCGTCCTGGGACCTCATCGGCCCGGCGCTGCGGGAGGGCCTCACCACCGGAGCCGAGGCCGCCGGGCACGAAGCGGCTGCCGCCGTCGCCGCCATGGAACTTCGCAGCGCCCGCAGGCCACACGACGCTCCTTTGATCGGCGCCGCTCACTGGGCCTTGGACTGTCGGACCCAGGGGGAGGAGCGGGACACCGGAGTCCTCGCGTCCCGCCCCGTACCGCCTGACTCCTGCCGCGCGGCTCCGCCGTGAGGAGGCAACTGAGCCTCGCCACAGGCCCGCACCGGCCGGTGCGCACGGCGTTGGAGGCGGAGAACTTCTCTAGAATGACGGCGCCCGCAGCTCCGGCAGCCCGCCGATGGCAATGACCCCGTGAAGGTACGAAGGAAGGACCGGCCGTGGCGCAGCACCGACCGAGCGACGCCGCCGCGCCGACGATGCGTGATGTCGCCGCTCGTGCCAAGGTCAGCGCGATGACCGTCTCGCGGGTCCTCAAGGACGACCCCCAGGTCACCGAGGCCACCAGGCAGCGTGTGCTGAGCGCCGTCGACGCGCTCGGCTACCGGCGCAACGAAACCGCCCGCCGTCTGCGGGTCGGCGGCAGCGGGATGATCGGTCTCGTCGTCACCAACCTGGCCAACCCCTTCTACTCACGGCTGGCGCTCGGCGTCCAGGAGGTCGCCTACGCGCACGGCCTGCGGGTCCTGCTCGGCAACACCGCCGAACAGGTCGACCGGGAGCGGGGATTGGTGGAGGATCTCGCCGCCAGCCAGGTCGACGGGATGATCGTGGTGCCCGCCAGCGGCAGCCACCGGCACCTGACCCCGGCCGCCCTGCGCGGCATGCCCCTCGTCCTCGCCGCCCGGCCGCCGGCGGGCATGGAAGCCGACTGCGTACTGGTGGACGACTTCGGCGGAGCCGAGGCGGCGACCGCCCGGCTCATCGAGGACGGTCACCGGCACATCGGGTTCCTCGGCAACCCGCCGGCGCTCTACACCGGCGCCGAACGGTTCCGCGGCTACTGGGCCGCGCACGAGGAAGCCGGCCTGGAGCCCGACGAGCGCACCATCCGCCGCGGACCTTCCGACGTGGCCGCGGCCGAGCGTGCCGCCGTCGCCCTGCTGCAGCAGCCCGACGCACCTACTGCCCTCTTCTGTACCAACAACCGTCTCACCCAGGGTGCCGTCCGAGCTGTCCGCACCCTAGACGTTCCGGTGTCGCTTGCCGGATTCGACGATTTCGACCTTGCGGACGTCCTCGGGCTTCCGCTGACGATCGCGTCCTACGACGCCGACGAGATCGGGCGCAGGGCCGGTCAGATGCTCATCGACCGCATCAACGCCGGCCCCGGCGCCGCGCTGCCCGTGCGACGTTCCATGGTCCCCATCGAAGTCATCCGGTACGGGACCCACCACATCTAGGCCTCCCGCAGCCCGCCCCTCTTCTCTTCGGGTCTCTGCTGTCCCACGACGGGCTCGGCGGGCCAGTCTGCCGCCCTGCGCGGAACTTTGGACGGAGTCTTATGCACGACGACCGCACGCTGACCGAACGCCGGCTCGCCCGGGTCCTCGACCAACGCCTCAGGCCGGCAGTCCACGCACGCTCCCTCCCTCTCGAAGTGAGCGCCCATCACACCTTCGGTGAACCCATACCGGTGAAGGAAGGCATCGCGGGGCCCTACGAGCCGGTCGCCACCGGCACCCCCTGGGGGCCGGCCTGGTCCACGAGTTGGTTCAAGATCCGCGGCACCGTCCCCGACGACTGGGCGGGGGAGCGGGTCGAAGCCGTGCTCGACCTCGGCTTCGCCGCCACCCAGCCCGGATTCTCCGCCGAGGGGCTTGTCCACCGGCCGGACGGGACTCCGGTGAAGGCGCTCAACCCACGTAACACCTGGCTCCTGATCGCCGAACAGGCCCAGGGCGGCGAGGACTTCGAGTTTCACATAGAGGCCGCCGCCAACCCGCTGATCTTCGACTTCGACGCCGCGGGCGACCCCTATGTTCCCACCGAGGCAGGCGACATCGCCCCCTGGCTGCGCGGCGAGGAGCCCGCCGAACCGGCCGGAGAACCGCTCTACCGGCTGACGCGGATGGACCTTGCCGTCTTCGACGAGACGGTCTGGGAGCTGGTCCAGGACCTCGATGTACTGTCCGGGCTGATGCACCAACTGCCCGAGGACTCCACCCGCCGCAGCCAGATCCGGCACGCGGTCAGCAGGGCTCTCGACGCGATCGACCTCCAGGACATCGCCGCCTCCGCCGGGCAGGCCAGGACGCTCCTCGCCCCGGCGCTTTCCGCACCCGCACACGCGGGCGCCCATCAGATCTCGGCCGTCGGCCACGCCCACATCGACACGGCCTGGCTGTGGCCGGTACGCGAAACCGTCCGCAAGGCGGCCCGCACGGTCTCGAACGTGACGGCGCTGATGGACGACCACCCCGACTTCCGGTTCGTCATGTCACAGGCCCAGCAACTGGCCTGGCTCAAGGAGCAGCGCCCCGAGGTGTACGCCCGGGTACTGGAGAAGGTGGCGACCGGGCAGTTCCTGCCGACCGGCAGTCTCTGGGTCGAGCCCGACACCAATCTCTCCGGCGGTGAGTCCCTGGTGCGCCAGTTCGTCCACGGAAAGCGTTTCTACCTGGAGGAGTTCGGCGTCGAGACACGCGACATGTGGCTGCCGGACACCTTCGGCTACAACGCCGCGTTGCCCCAGCTCATGAAGCTCGCCGGCATCGACTGGTTCCTCACGCAGAAGATCTCCTGGAACACCACCAACGCGTTCCCGCACCACACCTTCTGGTGGGAGGGCATCGACGGCTCCCGCGTGTTCAGCCACTTCCCGCCCGTCGACTCCTACAACGGCGACCTCTCCGGGGCCGACATCGGCCACACCGAACGCAACTTCCGCGACAAGGGGGCCACCAACCGCTCCCTGGTGCCCTTCGGCTACGGCGACGGCGGCGGAGGCCCCACCCGCGAGATGCTGGCACGCGCCGACCGGCTGGCGAACCTGGAGGGCTCCGCGAAGGTCGAACTGGAGGGCCCTGCCGACTTCTTCACCAAAGCCCACGACGAATACCCCGACGCACCGGTGTGGGTCGGTGAGCTCTACCTGGAACTCCACCGAGGCACTCTCACCAGTCAACTCGCCACCAAGCAGGGCAACCGCCGCTGTGAACACCTGCTGCGCGAGGCGGAGTTGTGGTCGGCCACGGCGGCCATGCGGACGGGCGAGCCGTACCCGTACGCCGCGCTCGACCGGATCTGGAAGACGGTCCTGCTGCAGCAGTTCCACGACATCCTGCCCGGCTCCTCTATCGCCTGGGTACACCGGGAAACCGAGCAGGCCCACCGGGAAGCCGTCCGCGAACTGAACACCATCATCGACACGGCCCAGCGGTCCCTGGCCGGACCACCGGATCCTGACGGCAGCGAGGTCGTCTTCAACGCGGCTCCGCATGACCGCGACGGAGTGCCCGCCCTCGGCGGCACACCCCGCCCCACATCGCCGCGGACGGTACCCGTACGAGCAAGTCACGGCGGCAGCCTCATCCTGGACAACGGACTGATCCGCATCACGGTCGACGCCCGTGGACTGATCACCTCCGCCTACGACTGCTCCGCCCGACGCGAGGCGCTCGCCCCGGGGACAGTGGGCAACCTGCTCCAACTCCACCAGGACTTCCCCAACCAGTGGGACGCCTGGGACGTCGACGCGTTCTACCGCAACACCGTGCAGGACCTCACGCAGGCGGACAAGGTCACCGCCCACGGCGACGCCATCGAGGTCGTACGGACCGTCAACCAGTCCCGCATCCGCCAACTCCTGACGCTGCGCGAGGGCTCCCGCCGCCTCGACATCGACACCACCGTCGACTGGCGGGAGCGAGAGAAGATCCTCAAGGCCGCGTTCCCCCTCGACATTCGCGCCGACCACTCCACCAGCGAGATCCCCTTCGGCCACGTCCGGCGGCCCACCCACTCCAACACCAGCTGGGACGCGGCCCGCTTCGAGATCTGCGCCCACCGCTACCTGCACCTCGCCGAGCCAGGCTGGGGAGCGGCCCTGGTCAACGACTCCACCTACGGCCACGACGTCACCCGCGACGTCCGCCCCGACGGCGGCACGACGACCACCGCCAGGCTCTCGCTCCTGCGCGCCCCACTCTTCCCCGACCCCGAAGCGGACCAGGGCGAACACCGGTTGCGTTACGGCCTGGTGCTCGGCGCCGACACAGGCGACGCCATCCGTGAGGGCTACGGCTTCAACCTCGCCGAACGCGGCGTCGCCGGCACGGCTGCCGTCGAACCGCTCGTCGAGGTCGACCACAGCGGTGTCGTGATCGAGGCGGTCAAACTCGCGGACGACTCCTCCGGAGACGTGATCGTGCGACTCTACGAGTCACTCGGCGGGCGCGCCACGACGACCCTGCGGGCTGGATTCGCGCTGGCTGACGCTACGTTGACCGATCTGCTCGAACGGCCCCTGCCGGACGTACCGGAACTCACCCGCAGCAACGAAGGGTTGACTCTCGCGCTGCGGCCGTTCCAGATCGTGACCGTTCGACTCACCCCGCGCGCCTGAGAGAGCGGTTTCGTTTCCAGAGGCTGCGCGATCACCAGTACTGGATCATCACCTTGGTAAGGATGACGACGCCCACCCCGATGACGCCGAGACCGAAAACCAGCCCGAACATGTCCTTGCCTGGCCGGGGCTCGGAGGCAGTGGCCTTGTCCGGCTCGTCGCCCACGTAGTACACGAGCGTCTCGTCGCCCGGCTCACGGCTCGTCGGGCCACCTGATTCCTTGAACCGGACGGCCAGGCCATTCGCCGTCGTGAAGTCGTACTCGTGCCACTGGATGCGCCGCGCCACGTTGTTGACCATCTGGACAGTGACCCAGGCACGCACCACCCGCGCCGACGCGGTCAGCCCGCTCTCCCAGGCCGCGCGCCGTTGCCGAGTCCGGCTGACGATCGCGTAGGCGGCCCAGAACATCAGCACGATGATCAGTGGGAAGAGCAGGTGGAAAACGAAATCCATGCCGTATGTACCCCGTACGTAAGAAAAGGGAACGATGCGCCCCGTGGCAGTCGCTCACGGTGCACGCGGACCCTATCCGAGCAGATCAGGGACATGACACTTGGGCGGGGCTCTCACGGTGACGTGGATCACGCGCCGACGTGGGTCGTCCGGTGGCGTCCGAGCACAGGCAGGGAGGGGGCTCGCTCGCCGCGTGGCGCGGCCGGACGCCAGCGTTCGAACCGGATCCATGCGCGCGTCCGGCCCGCGTACGGAGCGACGGCACCTGCACGTCTGGAGCCACATCGCCGGGGTACACGACGGCGTGTTGTCCACTGCAGCACCCCTGAGACCTACCAGAACTGCGAGGCCTGATGACCGCCAAGCCGTCGACCGAGCAAACGCCGAGCAGACCGGCGTCGGCCGAGCGAGCGCCCAGCGAGCAGGCCGTGGGAAAGCCCAGCGAGCAGGCCGCGAGTAAGCCGAGCGAGCAGGCCGCGAGGAACAAGTCGTCGAAGGACCAGGAGACGAAGACCACCGTGTGGGTGGCTCTCGCCGCAAACCTGGTCATCGCCGTGGCCAAGGTGGCGGGCGGACTGTTCGCGGCCTCACCCGCGCTTCTCTCCGAGGCGGCTCACTCGGTCGCCGACAGCATGAACGAGGTCTTCCTGCTGGCCGCGCTGCGCCGCAGCCGTAAACCGGCCGACCGCCAGCACCCCTTCGGCTACGGCAAGGAGCGCTTCTTCTGGTCGCTGCTCGCCGCCGTCGGCATCTTCGTCACCGGTGGCTGCTTCTCCGTCTTCCAGGGCGTCGAGGCGCTGCGCTCCGAGAGCTCCGAAACCACGACCGGCTACATCATCGGTCTCGTCGTACTCGGAGTCGCGTTCCTCGCCGAGGGGGGTTCCCTCGTCCGCGCGCTGTGGCAGGTGCGGCGACAGGAGGGCGGCATCGGCTCCGACCCGGCCTTGCGCACCGTGATCGCCGAGGACGGAACCGCCGTGCTCGGCGTGACCCTCGCGATGATCGGCATGGGCCTGCACATGGCGACCGGCGAGGTCGTCTACGAGGCAGCTGCCTCCATAGCGATCGGTCTACTGCTCATCGCGGTGGCCTACCGCCTGGGCAAGGAGGCCAGGGACCAGCTCATCGGCGAGGCCGTCGACCCCGAACTGCGCGAGGAGATAGCCCACTTCCTCGCCGAGCAGCCCGAGATCGACCGTGTCGCGAGCCTGCTCACGATGCGGCTCGGCATGGACTCGACGCTCGTCGCCGCCCGCATCGACCTCGCCCCCGGCCGGGACAGCGAGGTCGTGGAACTCGTCATGGAGCGCATCAAATCCGGCGTGGCCGAACGCTGGCCGCAGGCCGACCAGGTCTTCCTCGACGTCACCGAGGCGCCACCTGTGCCGGGAGCGGAGGTAGCCCCGGACCTCGCAGCTCAGTAGCAGACTCTGTTATGACCGGCCCGCTCGAGGGCGGCCGCGCACCGTGGGCGCGGGCCCTTCCCCCCGGGGGGATACCAGGTCGAGAAGACTTGGCAACGGAACGGAGGAGGACCAGATGCGTGCGACAGAGCTGGCAGCCCCGGGCGGGGGGCCCGACGGCCCACCCTGGCTCGGGATCGCCTTCGGCGCCCTTGTGGTCGTCGGCGCCGTCTTCTTTGCGATCCATCTGATGCGAGGTCGCGGTAAGTGAAGAGGGCGACGGTGACCCAGCCCGCTTGGGCGGGAGGCAGGCCGGCCCGGCAAAGCACCTGTACGGACACGTCCGAGCCGATGACGGTGTTGGCTCTGGGAGCGAATGTGCCGGCCACTATCCGGGCGCCGTCGCGATGGGTGAGCAGGGGGGCTTGGCTAAGTGCCCAGGACTAGGCCCTCCGACCGGGCTGCGTGGTGGAGTGTGGTCCTCTGAGTAACTCCAACAGCAGGGAGCGCTTCTTCCGATGGCCACACAACACGCACGCCCTGGCCGAAACGGTCACGCCACCGCCTCGGTCATAGATGTCTCGCCGTTCAAGCCTTCTCTCGTCAAAGCGGTGTTCAGGGAGGTGACTTCGATGAATGTCTCTCGGTCGGCCGCGTGGGCCGCCGCGTCGGTGACGCGGACAGTGCTGACGGAGATCATCGACGGCGCGAGGAGAGCGGCAGCGGAGGAGGCCCGGAAAAAGCTGATACCCGGGGACCTTCTTTCGGCGATCGACCGGAACATCGAACTCGAGGTGGGGGCCAAGTGGTACGACCACAGTCCCACCTTCAAGGGCCTGACCGGTGTCCTGTACGACGCCGAGGGTGTCATCGTGCCTTCTCGTCAGCGCAGCAGGTCGCGCAAAGCAGTTGCGGTGGTCGGTGCTCACAGGTTCGAGGCTGGGGTCAAGCAGATGCTGCGGAGCCAGGGGGTGACGGCCGTCCCAGCGATGGTCCGTGACCTGGACGGGATCGCGAGTGTGTTCCTGACGGACCTCGCCCGGGACGCGGCCATGGTCGTCCGCGAGGGCGGGGTCAAACGATTCGGTTCGGTCTCCCTGGTGATGTCGACCGAGCCGGAGCCGGCCCCGGCCCCGGATTCCCATCGGGCCGCCCTGTCCACTCGCAGCGGGGACGGGCGGACCATCGGCAGGGATGACATCTTGGCCGCCACCACGATTCAGTTGTTCGGCGGCAACCTCCGGCAGCGGGCCCTCACCGAAGCACGCGAGGCGTCACAGATCACCGCGGCCGGCTGAGTGGGAGCGACGAAAACTGCCTCCTGACCCCAGAGTTCGGCGGGATTGACGACAGTCACGTAGCCGTTCGGTTTTCGCGGTGCAGGTGCTCAGCGCGGGCCTGGACGATGTGCAGGGCCTCGTCGCTCGAGCAGCCGAGGTGGTGTTGGAAGGTCTCCATGGCTTTGACGGTCGTGCCGCAGAGGATCTCCTTGTCCGCGAAGGAGAGCGGGCCGGCTGTCCACGGGGCGGAGGCGGGATCTCCGCGGGGCCAGTCAACGTCGGTCAGGGTGACGAGTAGGCGGCCGTCCGCGAGCGCCACCGCCACGTCCGTGCCGCGGGCTGCCTTTTCCGTGAAGGCCGCGGGTGCAGTGTGGTCCAGGAGGAAGACGAAGTGCTGGGCCATGCGTCGCCGCGATTCATCGAGCTCTCCGTCGGCGTCCAGGCGGAGGTTGGAGTTCCAAGCCGCCTGGGCGAGAACCGACACGAACGTGCCCAGGAAGTCCGACTTCAGCAGGTGGTCCGCATGTTCGACCAGGATTGCGAGGTCCCGGTTCCCGTGGCCGGGACCGTGCAGCCGCAGCAACTACGCCGCTCGCGTGGAGATGGAACCGCGCGGTGGTGATCGGTCGTCCTGGACCCGGCAGTGGATGAAGGAAAGAGGTGAGATCGACGATGCGCTTGAGGCGTGGTCTGGTGGCCGGGGGACTGGTGCTTGCGGTGGTGGGCGCGTGGGTGGGATGCGCCGAGTGGCCGGTGAAGACGCCTTCCGTCAAAACGACCAGTCAGCAGGGTCCAGTGGTGCTGGAGGACGGCGTTCGTGTCTCGGTGCGTTTCACTGAGCAAGGCCTGACCGAAAGGCATCAAGGCGCCGATGGCGGCTCTTGGTCGCAGCCCCGGGTTCTCCACCCTGCGGCGGGGGACGCCGACTGCGGAGTTGATCTCAGCACCTACAAGAACACCGTCGCGGTCATCGCCCATCACAACGAGGGCTGTGACCTCGGTGACGCCGACGACACGGTGATCGCCGCCGTGGGCAACGGCGACCTGACGGACTGGGACGCGCACGTGATCAGAGGGGAAGACGGGTGGAAATGGACACGCTTCTCCTGGACCGGATACCGAGTCGTCTTCCGCAAGGAGACCGGCGACGGAGTCGACGAGCTCAACTGGCGCCAGAGCATCGGGTTCACCGGCCCGAGCCGGGGCTAACAGGACGGTCCGAACGGCGGCGTCGGACGCGTCATTGGGTGATCAGTCAAAATGGCGAGGCCGAGGAAGGCTTTACCCAGCGGAAAACGCCCAGGACAGAGCCCTGTTCGACGCCTCGCTCGGCGATGAGTAGGGCCCCTGTTATCGTGCGCCGATGTCAACGATCAAGCAGTTTCAAGTGACCTTCGACTGCGCGGAACCTGCGCGTCTCGCCGGCTTCTGGTGCGAGGTGCTGGGCTACGTCGTACCTCCGGTCCCGACGGGTTTCGCCACTTGGGAGGACTACCATCGCTCCCTGCCACCTGAGGATCAGGCGATCTACTTCGCGTGCAGTGATCCCTCGGGTGAAGGCCCGCGCCTGCTCTTCCAGCGCGTTCCCGAAGGAAAGGTCGTCAAGAACCGGCTGCATCTCGACGTGCGGGCCGGTACCGGGCTCGTGGGCGCGGAGCGTCTGGCCACGCTTGAAGCCGAATGTGCACGGCTGGTGGCGCTTGGTGCGGTACATGTGCGAACGATGCGTGCCGACGGCGAGAACGAGTCCTGCATCGTGATGCAGGACATTGAGGGCAACGAGTTCTGTCTCGACTGAGGATCCTCCGAGTGGGCGAGGTGGGGAACTGCCTCGCTAGGACCCTCTCCGGCCGCGTCCGCGGCGGGAGGTGTCCCGTGACAAGGGAGGCCGGCGGTCGGCCGCTGACTGCGAAAAGCCGAACAGCGGGGCGAGTTGACGCCTCGTCATGTTTGTGCGCCAGTAGGTGATGGCAACAGCACCCGCTTCTCCAGCGGCAGTTCACACGGCAGGCCCCCCCGTATAGGACAAGGGAAGCCTGGCGTCGGACCAGCCGGGGTCGCTGTCGACGGCGAGGCTCGGGCGTCACAGCCGTGCCGTGGGGTAGTCGGCATGCATGGACCTGAGGGGAAGGCCACTGGCGTTCCGGTTAGCGGCAACGTTCCCGGCAGCGGCGTTGTACGCGCTCGTAGGGCAGGCGATTCGGCGGGAGCCGTGGTCGGACACTGGGTGGCGGTTCCTCATCTTCCTGGGGACGTTGTGGGTGTTGGTACTCGCGTCTGCGGGTTGGCGCCGGTGGCGAAGGCAGTGAGGAGTCAGCCGAGAGTGGTGTCGCCGTGGGCTTCGAGGATCCTGCGCAGCTCTGCGTTGAGGAGTTGGCGTTCCTGTGGGGCTAGGGGAGCGGTGATCTCTTCGTAGTTCTGCATGTGAGCGGCGAGGACTTCGTCGGCGAGGGTCTTGCCGTGCTCGGTGAGGTGAATCTGTACCGAGCGCCGGTCGGTGCCTTCTCGTACCCGCTCGACCAGGCCCTTGGCCTCCATGCGGTCGAGCCGGTTGGTGATAGCGCCTGCGGTCACCATGACCGCCTTCACGAACGCGCCGGGCGTGAGTGTGTAGGGAGGCCCGGAGCGGCGGAGCGTGAAGAGCATGTCGATCTCGCCGAGGGTCAGGTCGAACTGATCGTGCAACTTCTTGTAGTGCTGGTCGAACACTCTCTGCATGCGGGAGATGCGTGCGAGCAGTTCGATCGATTCCAGCTGGCCGGCCAGGTCGGGCCGTTCCGTGCGCCACTGCTCTGCCATCTGGTCCACCGCGTCGGCCATGGCGGCCTCCTTCCTCACGACAATGTACTTCCACCTTAAAAGATTTGACATTGAACGGGCAAGCGTGTTGTCTTTCAACGTCAAAACATATTGGCTTGTAAGACCGAGCCTTGAACTAGTTCTGTGGAGTACCCGCCATGAGCCTGCTGATCGACCCCGCTGCCCAGGACCTCCTCTTCCGTGAGGCGCGCACCGCGAACACCTTCACCGAGGAGCCGGTGTCCGACGCCCAACTGGAGGCGGTCTACGATCTGGTCAAGTACGGCCCGACCGCCTTCAACGCCAATCCCCTGCGCATCGTCGTGATCCGCACGCCGGAGGCGCGCGAGCGGCTGCTGGCTCACATGGCAGAGGGCAACCGGCACAAGACCGCCTCCGCGCCCCTGGTCGCGATCCTCGCCACCGACCACGAATTCCACGCGGAGCTGCCGCATCTGGTGCCTCATGCCCCCGACCTGAAGGACGCCTACTTCTCTGAGCGCCCCGTACGTGAGGAGGCTGCCGCACTGAACGGGGCGCTGCAGGCCGCCTACTTCCTGATCGGGATCCGCGCGGCCGGACTCACCGCCGGGCCCATGACCGGATACGACGCCGACGGCCTGCGCAAGGAGTTCCTTGACGACGACCACGCCCCGCTCATGGTCGTCAACATCGGTCGGCCCGGCCCCGATGCCTGGTTCCCGCGCCTGCCCCGACTGACCTACGAGCAGGTCGTATCGACGCTCTGACACGCGCGCCCACCACCCGCCACAGCCCCAGGCTCTGGAGTACCAGCCGTTCGCCCTGTGAAGCGGCTCCAAGTGCGGGGCCAGATGACGAGGGCAGCCGCGGTGACGGTGCCGAGGAAGACGGGGCCGCGCTGTCGTAACGGGTCGCCACGGCGCGGTGGTTTCTTGAGCTTGTTGATGGCCCGCTCCACGGTGTTGCGCTCCTTGGCGGTCCTCGTCGAAGCCGGGTGGCCGTCCGCCGCGTGAGCCTTTGCACAGGCGGGCGGCCTGGCTGCCTGTCCTCTCCATCTGCCACCTCGGATGCGCACAGAGGGAGTGCTGATCATCAGCGGCACCTACCGCGGCACAGTCTGGTCCGACTGCCGGGCGGACGACGCCGACCTCGTCCCGCTTCTGGACCGGTACGGGAAGCCGGTCACGTTCACTCACTGGTACATCGACTGGTTGCAGGAAGCGGAGTTCACTGCGCACCAGCCCGCCTGACCTGTGCACAGTGTGCACCGACGCTGCGCCGTCGAGACTGAGCGTGGTGGGTGGCCCGTGTGGGCCGGTTGCCGCAGAAACCCCGCATCGGCGTTGCCAACGGCCGCGCCGATGCGAGGGGTCGGTCAGTCAGCGCGGCCGTTCAGCTCCAGGTCCGGTCCCAGGCAACCTTCTTGTTCCACTCGGGTGTGGGAGCGAACAGTTTCTCGCCCTTGGCGAGGTGCTTCTCCATCTCCTTCTCGTCCATCTCGATGCCGAGCCCCGGCTTGTCGGTGAGGTGGAACCAGCCCCTGTCCATCAGCGGTTCGTCCTGCTTGACGAGATCGTTCCAGAACGGAACGTCCGACGCGTGGTACTCCAGCGCGACGAAGCTCTCGGTCGCCGCCGCTATGTGCGCGGCCGCCATGGCTCCCACCGGCGAGCCGGCGTAGTGAAGGGGCATGGCCTTGCCCTTCTCGCGGGCGTAGTCGCCGATTCGTTTGGTTTCCAGGATGCCGCCGGCGGTGGCCGGGTCGGGCTGCACGAGGTCGACGGCGTCTTCATCGCACAGTTTGCGGAAGGCCTCAAGGCCGTAGATGTCCTCCCCGGTCATCGTTGGCACGTTGATGGCCTTGGTGATCTCCTTCCAGTCGTCTGTGTGCTGCCACGGCACCAAGTCCTCCAGCCACGCGAGGTTGTAGCGCTCGAAGCGGTCGGCCAGGCGGATCGCGGTGTTGACGTCGAAGTGGCCTGTGTGGTCCATGCCAAGGGGAATGTCGTAACCGATGGCATCGCGCACCGCGTGCACGTACTCGGCCATCAACTCGATGCCCTTGTCGGTGAGCTGCACCATGGTGAAGTTGTGTTCCGTCATGCCGTACCCGCCGGGCGTGCCGTCGTACTGCCCCAGGTTCCCGTCCCAGTAACTCTCGCCGACGATGGTGCCCTTCGTCTTCGCCACCAACTCCAGGCCCAGGTCCATCTTCAGGAAGGTGAAGCCCTTGTCGACGCGCTCCTTCATACGGCGTGCGTACACCTTCGGATTCTCGGACTCGGGCGTGTCGGTGTAGAGACGGATCTTGCGGCGGTAGGCACCGCCGAGCATCTGGAAGACGGGGACGCCGTACGCCTTGCCCGCCAGGTCCCACAGCGCCATTTCCACACCGGAGACCCCGCCCCCTCGCCGGCCGTGGTTCCCGAACTGCTTGATGCGCTTGAAGAGCATCTCCACGTTGCAGGGATTCTCGCCCAACAGGCGGCTCTTGAGCTCAAGGGCATAGCGCTTGTCCGCGTCGTCGCGTACCTCGCCGTACCCGGAGATCCCCTGGTTGGTGGAGATGCGGACGATGGGGCTGGAGAACGGGACACCGTCCAGGACCGCGACGCGCATGTCAGTGATCTTCAGTTGCGACGGCTTGGAAGCCCTGTTGACCTTCTGGGACACATAGTCCACCTGCTCCTCGATGGGGTGGAACGCCATGGCGCCCAGGCTGAGTCCGCCAAGGCCGACGGCCGAGAGCTTGAGCATGTCGCGCCTGGTGGGACGTACCTTGGGGCGAGCGTCCGAGGCCTCTGTGCGGGGTGCGTCATCGCGCATGGGTGTGCTCCTGATCGTAGGAAGATGGTGCGGCGGCCCCGTCGGGCGGGCGCCATGGTGAACGGGTGGGTGTGTGGGGGTCTCGGCCGGGCAGCGCTCGCCCCGTGGCCGTTGTCGACCCTGATCAGTCCGAGCTGTCGATGACTTCCTGCACGCGCTCCGGCGGCACAGGCAGCTCGTCCTTGTTCTCCTTCAGCCAGCCGACGAAATCGTCCTTGATCTTCTGGTCGATCTCGTCCCAGCCCTTGTCGAGCTGCCCGGCCGTGTAGGTGCCGTCAGCAAGTCGCTTCTTGGTGAACAGGTCGCGCAGCAGCGTGACTTCGGAGTCCTTCACCAGGCCCTCGGCCAGGTGCGCGGGGATGAACACCACGCCTTCGCGCTTGGCGAGAACGATGTCGCCGGGCAGTACCACGGACTCACCGATGCGGATGTTCCTGTTGACTCCGGTCAGCATCTCGTTCTGGATGTACGACGGGTGCCACCCGCGGACATAGGCGTTGAAGCCCTTGATCTCCGCAAGCTCGTCGAGATCGCGCACCGTGCCGTCGAAGACGACGCCGTTGCCCGTCTTCGCGTGGATCTCGCTGCCGAGGTTCCCGCCGATGAGGGTGCCGTCCTGCACCTTTCCGAAGCCGTCGGCGACGTAGACGTCGCCCTTCTTGAGCATTTCGATCGGCCAGGTGTTCATCTGGCCGTCATGACCCGCGGCGTGACCGACGTCCGTCATGCGCTTCTCCAGCGCGGGACTGTTCGGCATGAACTGAGCCGTGAGCGCACGGCCGACCACGGGCCTGCCCTCGTGAATCACCTTCCAGTCACCGGCGAACTGGTTGTTGTAGCCCTTGTCCTTCAGGTAACCCCACGCCTGCTCGGTCGACACCACCTTCATGCGCTTCAGGAGGTCGTCGGAGACCTTCGGGCGTCCGTCGGGGAAACGTGCTCCCTTCCAGTCCGCGGTCAGCGCGACGACCTCCGCCTTCCGCGCCACGGGATTCGGCTCGCTCGGCGAGACCGGTGCCCGCTCCTGTCGCGCGGAGTCGGCCGCCGCGGCGGGGGCGGTGTGCACGGCGGGCGACGTGTGCGGCAAGTAGGCGGCGACCGCAAGGCCGCCGGCCAACAGGGTGGAGACACCGACCGCCACGGAGGCGGCTGATCTGGATTTCTGCACGGGTATTCCTCCTGAAGCGTGCTTCGCAAAAGAGTCCGGACGCTCAGCGGGTATGCCGAAGTAGTGCACGAGGAAAACGAAGAAGCGGCGTCGCGCACTGGAATTGACGGAAACGGTAGGGGTAGTTCCAGGGCGCGTGAAGAATCAGGGAGAGATAACCGGATTCGTATGTCGAATGGTGCGCCCGAGACGCCCGGCATCGAATACGGCGGTGCCTTACCCCTGTTGTGCCGGGAGAGTCGGCTCCGGCGCGAGCCGTCGGGTGCCCCGCGGCACATCGGAGCCCTCGATCTCCCGGAGCAGCGTTCGGGCGGCTGGTGTCAGCGGAGTGGTCCCACTCCAGTGCACGGCGACTCGACGGCCGCAGGGAACATCCAGGGTGCGCGCCACCACGCCCCGCGCGTCCGCCGTGTCGACCGCCAGGAAATTGGTGACTCCGATACCCAGACCGCTGCGGACCAGGGAGATGAGAGTCTGCGGCTGGTTGGTGGCCTGCACCGCGTTCGGTTCGAAACCCCGTTCCCTGAAGGCCCGGTACATCTCGAAACCCATCGCGGTGGGCGACCCCAGGCGGCCGATGGTGATCAGCGGGTACCCGGCCACGGTCGTCACGGGTAGCGGCTCGGGCAGAGCGGCCAGCGGATGGTCGGGGCGGTGCACGACGATCAGGTCCTCGCGCCAAAGCGGCCGGTACTCCACCGACGGGCCAGGTGGAGGGGTCATCGGGCGCAGGCACATATCGATCTCGCCGGAGGCGAGAGCCCCGTCGAGCTCCAGCGTCGAGCGTTCCACCAGGACGACCTTGATGGCCGGGCGGGTGCGCGCCATACGTTCCAGGAGCTGCGGCACGAACGCCACACTCGCGCTCGGATAACTGCCGAGGGTCACGACGCCGCGAGCCGCACCCCGGTGCACCGCCATCGCCGCCTCGGTGTCGGCGAGTTGGCGCAGGATGACGCGTGCGTGGTCGGCCAGTACCGCCCCGGCGTCGGTGAGCGCCACGGGACGCCGGTTACGGTCGAACAGCGGTACGCCTGCTTCCCGTTCCAGGGCGGCGACGTGCATGCTCACACGTGGCTGGGACCGGTGTACGACTTCTGCGGCGGCGCTGAAACTACCGGTGTCGATGACGCTGAGGAAAGAGACGAACCACTCGAGGCGTATGTCGGTGCGAAGCATGCTTCCTTGATCTATACCCGGGCCCCGCGGCTGACAAGGCCCGTGCGGAATTTCGGATGAGGGTCGATCCATATTCCGAATAGCCGCATTCGCAGCGGCCTCTTAACGGTGCGGTTCCGCTCGTCTACGCTCGCCTCACATTCCCCCGCTCAGGGCGCCGAACTTTCGGCATTCTCATCCCTTCTGTCCCCATGGCCGGCCCCCTGCGTATCCGTGTGAGTTCGGGGGCCGCCCCGTACGCAGGAGCATTGATGACCGCAGAATCACCATCGTCACCACCGGTGGCAGGCCGCGTCCGATGGACGATGATCTGGCTGTCGTTCGGTGCCATCACGATCAACTACGTGGACCGTGCGAACTTCGGTGTGGCGCTCCCTTACATGGCGGACGACCTGCATCTGTCGAGTAGCGTCACCGGCCTGCTGCTCGGAGCGTTCTTCTGGACGTACGCCGCGTTCCTGCCGGGCGCCGGCTGGCTCGTCGACCGCTTCGGGCCCCGGCGCATGATGGCTTTCGCGCTCATAGCGTGGTCGCTGGTCACCATGTTCGTGGGCGCGGCCGGCGGCTTCCTGGCCCTGCTGCTGATGCGACTGTTGCTCGGCGCCGTCGAGTCACCGGCCTACCCGTCGAGTTCACAGGTGGTGGGACGCTGGTTCCCGGTCCGCGAGCGAGCGATGGCGGCCTCCATCTTCGACAGCGGCGGCCGGGCCGGAACAGCCTTCGCTCTGCCGATCACCACTGCCGTCATCGCACTGCTCGGCTGGCGCGGCTCCTTCGTCGCCGCTGGTCTGGCGGGTCTCCTTTACGCCCTCTTCTGGCTGAAGTTCTACCGCGACCCGGACACCCACCCGAAACTCACTGACGCCGAGCGCGGCTACATCGCGGCAGGCGGCGCCCAGCGCAACGACGGCTCTCAGGTGTCGATGCCCTGGAAGGAACTCTTCCGGTACCGCACCGTCTGGGGCATGCTGATCGGCTTCTTCTGCCTCTCCTTCGTCCTCTACTTCTTCGTCACCTGGTTCCCGTCCTACTTGGTGAACGAGCGCGGCTTCGACCTGCTCAAGCTCGGCTTCCTGGGCATGATCCCCGCGCTGCTCGCCATGCCGGCCCAGTGGTACGGCGGTTGGCTGCAGATGAAGCTCGTGAGCCGGGGTAGGTCGGTGACCTACGCGCGCAAGGTCCCGCTCATCAGCGGTCTCATCCTGTCGTCGGTGATCGTGCTCGCCGGTGTGGTGGAGAACGCCTACGTGGCACTGGCCCTGCTCGCCCTGTCGCAGAGTGCGCTCTGCTTCGCAGCGTCCAGTCTGTGGGCCCTGCCGGTCGACATCGCGCCGAGCCCGGCGAACGTCGGCTCCATCGCGGGCATTCAAGGCCTGGCATCGAACGTGGCGGGCTTCGTCAGCCCGCTCGTCGTGGGCCTGCTCCTGGATGCCACCGGCGGCTCGTACTTCGTGCCGCTCGCCGTCGCGGGCGGCATGGCGCTTCTCGGTGCTCTCGTCTACGGCTTCGTCATCACGTCATTCGGGGCGCTGGGCCGGGACAAGGAGAACCGACGAGGCGCCTCCCCACAGGCTTCGGCCACCTCCGCCTGACAACGCAACGCGCCGTCGAGGCGCTGACCGCCCGCCCCACCAGCACCGAAGGAAGAACACACATGTCTGAGAACAACACATCACCGGCGCACGACCCGAACCCCTACACAGAGGAAACACTCAAGACCTTCCGTGCCATCACCACCGCCTCGCTGGCCGACGCCGTGGAACAGCACGGGCAGCGCGGATACCTGGCGGGCGTCATCCATCAGATCGCCCCGGGCGAAGGCACGCTGGTCGGTCCGGCCGTCACCGTCCGCGAGATACCGGCCGCGGAGGCCGGGCCGCCCACCCACGCCCTGGACGCGATCGACGAGTCCCCTGCGGGCAGCATCGTCTGCATAGATGCGGGAGGCGCCGACATCGCGGTGTGGGGAGGACTGATGACCGCCGGCGCGGTGGCTCGCCACCTGGCCGGCTGCGTGCTGGACGGAGGGGTCCGCGATGTCACCGAAATCAACCGGGACTTCCCCTCCTTCGCCGTCTACGCACGCTCCACCGTCCCCGCCACTACGCTCGGCCGGATCCGCACGGTCGCCCTCAACGAGCCGGTGGTCGTGGGCGATGTCGACATCCGTCCCGGCGATCTCATCGTCGCCGACCGCGACGGCGTGGTGCGGATCCCAGCCCACCTGGTCGTCCCCGTCCTGGACACGGCACAGGAGATCGAGGAGCGCGAGAAGGAACAGACACGTCTCATCCTCGGCTCCGGATCCCTGCGCGAGGGCCTTTCCCGCTACAACAGGATCTGAGACATGGCTGCCACCACCGCCCTGCCCACCTTTCCCGAACGCGGGACCGACCTTGACGTCGTGGCTCTCGGCGAGCCGTTGGCCGAGCTCAGCGCGGAGTCCGACGGCGCTCTGGAGGGCGCCGTCGGCTTCGCCCTCGGATACGGCGGCGACACGTCCAACATGGCGGTCGCGGCCAGCCGTTCCGGAGCTTCGACGGCGTACCTGACGAGAGTCGGGGACGACGCGTTCGGCACACTGCTGATGGACATGTGGAAACGCGAGGGCATCGACACCACCGGGGTGATCCGTGAACCGGGTGGAGAGACGGGGCTCTACTTCATCACCCGTGACGCCGAGGAAGGCCATCGCTTCACCTACCGTCGAGCGCGTTCGGCCGCCAGTCGCCTGACCCCCGGGGACGTGACGCGGACTTCCGTCACCCGCGCCCGGCTGCTGCACGTCAGCGGCATCACCCAGGCCGTCTCCTCCTCAGCCTGTGACACGGCCTTCCACGCGATGCGGATCGCCCGCGAGGCGGGCACCCTCGTGTCCTTCGATCCCAACTACCGGCCCGCTCTGTGGCCGTTGGAACGCGCTCGTGCCACGATCTTGCGCAGCGCCGAACTGTCCGATGTCTTCCTGCCCAATCTGGGGGAGGGCCGGCTCATCTCGGGGGAGGAGCAGCCCGAGGCCGTGGCGGACTTCTTCGCCCGGCGCGGGCCCGCCGTGGTGGCGTTGAAGATGGGGGAGGACGGAGTGCTGCTCTCGGAGGGCGGTCGTCTCACCCACCTTCCCGCCCACCCGGTGCGAGCGCTCGACGCGACGGGGGCCGGCGACACGTTCGACGGAGCCTTCGCCGCCCGGCTCCTGGCCGGTGACAGCGTGCAGGACGCCGCCCGGTACGCAGTCGTCGCCGCTGCCCTGACCACCACCGGGCACGGTGCAGTGGGCCCTATCCCGCTCAGGTCGGCCGTCGAGCAGGCACGGTCGACGGCTGTGTGAAGCCGGGCGTCGTGAACGGCTCTACGGACGGGGCCGCACCTTCCCTCGTCCGCTCATGGGCCCCGGCCCCAGGGAGGGACGCGGAGGTGGCGGGGTGGTCCTGGCCTCGGTAGGGCGCCTCGCTCCACGGCCAGCGCGGTGGAGCGAGGCGGCTCAGGTAGTCCCGTACCGTCTCGACCGAGGGGGAGACGCTCTCACCGCGGCGCCACCACGCCGCAACGACGCGCTCGCAGCCGGAGTCAGCGATGGGGACCAGAGCCACTCCCGTCGTGTCGGCCGTCGTCATGGCGAGGGCGTTGGTCACACCGACGCCCATGCCGTGGCGGACCAGCGAGACGAGTGTCTGCGGTTGACTGGTTCGCTCGCTGATCACCGGCCGTAGCCCGGAGGCGGCGAACGCGAGGTTGGTGTCGTACTGATGACTGTGCTCCTGGCCCGCCTCGCCCATGCTGATCACCGGCAGCGCGGCCGTCTGTGCCAGCCGTACGCAGGAGGCCCCGGCAAGCGGGTGATCGGTGCGAAAGACGGCCACCAACGGTTCACGCCACAGGACTTGACCGGCCACGCGGTCGGAGTCCAGGAGCGGATGGAGCGGGCGGATGGCCACATCCACCTCCCCGCCCAGGAGTCGTGAGCCGAGCTGCATGCTGGGGCCCTCGTGCAGGACCAGCCGAATCTCCGGGTGTGCCGCCCGCAGTGCCCTTACCGCGAGCGGATACAGATACGCGGCAACGCTGGGATAGCAGCCGATGCGTACGGTGCCGCGCACGGTGCCTTGAGCAGTCTCGGCCAGTAACGCGAGCTGTCGCAGGATCTCCTCGGCGTGCGGCAGCAGCCCGCGGCCTTCGGGGGTGAGGACCGCCGGCTGTACCGACCGGTCGATCAGACGCCGGCCCACGCTCCTTTCCAGCGCGGCGACATGGCTGCTGACGCGAGGCTGGGAGCGGTAGAGCGACTTCGCGGCTGCGGAGAAACCGCCGTGGCGCGCCACCGAGACAAAGCTGGAGATCCAGTCGAGGCGGTACTGGTGGACATCACTGAGGTCCATGGGCGTTCTCCGATCACCTGAGCCCTTGGGGGAAGCCGACTGCGTGGCGCCCCGCCCGAGGCTGCGAGGCAGCAGGGGGCGGGGCGCCGCGGATATGTCGCTCAGCGCACGAACTGGTTCACGTAGTCGGCTCCCAGGCCGACCTTCTCGTAGTGCGCCCGGCACATGTCGATCTTGGTGAAGGTGTCTTCGTAACCGATCTGTACGCCGTTGTCGTCGACGTAGGCCATGGCACCCGTGATGTTGAAGAAGGTGATCATCTCCGTGCAGTTCTCGGGAACCGCAAGAGTGTGGATCTCACCTGGTGGCTCGTACACGAAGTGCCCGGCCTCGGCGACCCAGTCGTGCTCGTGGTAGTGCCAGGTCCCCTTGATCACGTAGCCGAAGACGACGCCGGGGTGACGGTGGCGGGAGACGACGCCCGAAGCGGTCACCTTCAGCAGGTTGCACCACTGGCCGGTCACGGTGTTGAACATCAGCGGCCGGAACCACACATGGGGGGCCTGGGGGACCCAGACCCGCTCGTCGTCGGGCTCCGCCGCCACCGCGATCTCCGGCGGGACGAGCGAGGAGAGGGCAATGGCCGGCCCCACGGGCGCGGAGGATTCAACAGGGCGCATGAGTAGCGGGTCCTTTCCATCGTGCGTAGGAGCGAGGAGGTCTGTGGGGTCAGGCGGCCAGATAGCCGCCGTCTATCGCCAGTACCGCACCGGTGATGAAGCCGGCGTCCGGCCCGGCGAGGAAGGAGACCGCCCCTGCCACGTCGTCGGGCCGGCCCCAGCGCTTCAGGGGTGTCCGCGAGAGGATGCGCCGACTGGCGTCGGAGCTCTCCTGCAGTTCACTGGTCAGCCCGGTACGGATCCAGCCAGGCGCCACGGCGTTGACCCGTACGCCATCGTCGGCCCAGGCCACCGCGAGAGCTTTGGTGAGCTGCGTTACCCCTCCCTTGCTGGCGCTGTACGCCGGCACTTTGGGGCCACCGAAGAAGCTCAACATCGAGGTGATGTTGACGATGCAACCGCGTGATCGGACCAGCGCCCTGCGCGCGGCCACACAGGACTGCATGGTGCCGGTGAGGTTCACCCCGACGACGTGCGCGAAGACCTCAGGGTCGAATTCGCGGTCCCGTGCGATCACCCCCGCGGCGTTGACGAGAACGTCCAAGGCGTCGAAACCCGAGAAGAGATCCCGCACTTCGTCCACCCGCGTGACATCGAGCTCCACCGCGCGCACGCCTTCGGGCAGCGGGCTCGTCGCTTGGTCCGCGTCGAGACCTGCGACGATCACGCGAGCCCCCTCGGCCGCGAACCGTCGGGCGATCGCCGCCCCGATCCCGCTGGTTCCACCCGTCACCACCACCGTCTGTCCGCCGCGCACCGACACCTGCTGCTCGTCCATAAACGCCCCTTACGCTGTGAACACGGTTCTGTTGACCCGAGTCAACACAGGGGAAGGGCCGACGTCAGGGCTCATGCGGGAGGGGAATGGCAGTCATGCGCATGTGTGGGGGACGACGGTCATGTGGACGGACGCTCACGGGCACGGCTTGATGTTGAGATTCACCCCGAGGGTCGCCTCGCCGTCCAGGACGGTCCAACTACCGCCGGGGTAGGTGCCCATGTTGCGCAGCGCATAGCCGAGATGCTCAAGGTCGCCGACCACCGTGTCACGTGCCTCACCGACCTGGAAACCGATGTGGTGGACGCCGTTTCCGTGTGTGTCGAGGAATTCCCTGAAGGTGGAGGGGTTCTCGTCCGGCTCGTGCAGCTCGATGACGAAACCGCGGTCCCTGCATTCGATCACCGCGAACTTCAGCCCGTAGCAGGCCGTTTGCC
The DNA here is from genome assembly GCF_040730185.1 of Streptomyces sp. Je 1-332. Lineage (NCBI taxonomy): Bacteria > Bacillati > Actinomycetota > Actinomycetes > Kitasatosporales > Streptomycetaceae > Streptomyces > Streptomyces sp. Je 1-332. The sequence goes on along the minus strand of NZ_CP160402.1, from coordinate 161,244 downwards.
CGCGGTAGGTCTCGTGGGGGTTCGGCTCAGGCTCCGTGACGCGGATGCTGGGGCGCGCGATGTCGAGCAGGTCGCACCACGCATCGAGGGCGCGGTCCATGTCATCGACGACCAGAGCGATCTGGATGAAACCGGCGAGCGGCAGAGGACTCTTCATGGTGATGTCTCCTTGACGGTCTGACGTACGGGGTCGGGTTGTCCGGCGGGAGGATGCTCCGTCGGCCGCGGGGGCTGTGGGGCTGGTTCGACCGGTGACTCGACCCCGTTTTGCTGCTTGCGGAAAAGGCACGCGAAGACCAGGAACGTCAGGACCGCTACGGCTGTCGCGATGCCCCACAGCCCGTTCCAGTGACTGAGCTCGGAGGTGGGGTGATGGCCGACCGTGCCGCTGTAGATGAATCCGGCGATCAGCGCGCCCAGGCCCTGCCCGACACCGATGCTCACGAAGAAGACCAGGGCCTGCGCCTGCGCCTTCAACGCCGGTGCCACCATCCGGTCCACGTAGATACATGCCGTGATCATGAAGAAGTCGTTGCACGCGCCGTGCATGCCGACGACCACGTAGGCCAGCCAGACCTGTCCGTTGTTCATGACCAGGAAGAGGACGCAGCGGACGACCCAGCAGATCAAGCCGATCGTCAGCACGCCCCGATAGCCGACGGTGCGCAGCAGGGCCGGCAGCAGCAGGATGAATGCCAGCTCACAGGCCTGGCCGATGGACATGACGGAAGCGACATCCGTGATGCCCGCCGCGGACAGATGGGTGGAACCGTAGGCGTTGTAGATCGAGATCGGGACGGAGATCAACAGCATGCACGCCATCAGCGCCACGAACCTGCGCTGACGGAACAGTACGAACGCGCCACTGCCGATGACATCTCCGAGCCGGAAGCGCACGTCCCGTTGCTGCGGAGGGGTGGAGGGCAGGGTGAAGGAGTACAGGCCGAGCACGACGGCCCAGCCCGCGGTGAGATAGAAGATGACGGAGCTCGCCGACAGACCGGCCTGACCGACGATCAGGCCCGCGACGATCCACGAGGCGGTACCCAGCGAGCGGATGTAGGGAAAAATGTCATGCCGGTCCTTCAGGTGCACGAACGCGATGTTGTTCGGCATGGCCTGGGTCGGCTGGAAGAAGACGGTGAAGACGAAGATGAGAACGAGGAAGAGAGTGTCGTTCCCCGACTTCACCGCGCTGGGGATGAAGAGCAGGACGGCGGCGCCCGCCAGGTGCAGGACACCGAACACCTTCTGAGCCTCGAAGAAGCGATCTGCCAGCGCGCCGACGAACATCGGGGAGATGACGGCGGCGACGGAGGAGCAGACGAAGACGAGGCCGATGAGGTTGCCAAGGCCGTTCTTGCTGAGCACGAGGCCGATCGTCGGGAACCAGGAACCGAACACCAGGAACTCGAGGACCATCATCGAGCCGAGCCGGGCGTACAGACCAGTGGAGTTGTTCATCGATGGCCCTCTCACAGCTGCTTGATACGTAGATTTCGCCAGCGGCAGGCGGAGTCGGCGCCCCACCGGGCCGGGCCCATCCGCTTGTCGGTGTCGTGTACCTCGAGCGCGATGTGTCCCCGTGAGCCGAGGAGCGCCCGCACGGTCTCGGCGTCGTAGTGCGGAGCCTCAAGGGTTTCGAGATCGATCTCGGCGACCAGGAGTCCGTTGATCCAGGTGGTGACGAGCGGCATGCCGCCGACACAACGGATACGGAACTCGTTCCAGTCGTTCCAGCGCCAGGCGGCGAGGAAATCACCGACATCACAGGCCCGGGTCAGCATGGCGCGCTTGTCCGGCGTGAACGGCTCGAGACTGGTGGCAGGGTCGTCCTCGCGCAGGCCCACAGGGTTGCACTGCGGGCCGGGTTGGGCGTTCAGGGCGAACGGGACGGCGTGGAAGGCGCCGATGCCGTTGCCGTAGTAGCCGCCGATCGAGCCGGACGCGCGGTGGTCGAGGAGGACCTGCAGGCCCTCCCAGGAGTGCGGTCGGCGGCGTATCAGGATGCCGCTGTCGGCGGGCCAGTCCGGCTTGGCCTCCAGGACCAGCTCGAAGTCGCCGAAGGACTCCTCGCTGACCAGGTAACCGCCGTAACCGCTGCCGGGCGGGTCCTGCCTGCCCACCAACTCTCCTTTCTCGACGCTCCACTTGGCGGGGTGGGCGTCGGCGTGCACCTGGTAGTCGGGCGGGAAGTTGTCGTCGTCCAGAACGTGCGGGCCGCCAGGCCACTGTGTGCCGTAACTGCGCGGCACCGCGTACCAGCCGTCGAGGGTTTCTCCGTCGAAGAGGCTGCGGAAGCTGTTGTCGGTCATGACGGACCGCCTTTCGGCGAGGAAGGTCGAGCGGCGGGACGACTGGGCCGCGTGGGGTGGGTCCGGACGCGATCCCGGACGCGGAGGAGATCGCGGTGGTCAGGCGGGGGCCCGCGGGATCCGCCGCATGGCCAAAGGCCTGTCAGCGGTCCGCCATGGGATAGGAGACAAAGGCGAAGGCGCGGCTGTCGGGTGCCCAGCTGTTGACGTTGAGGGTCCCTTGCCCGCCGAAGAGCGGAAAGGTGGCAAGGGGCGTTTGCCAGTCGTCCGTCGCGACCAGGTTCACGGCGACGTCGAGGTTCTCCGGGTGGCCGAGCGTGCCGGCGGGGAAGACCACGTACGTGGCGAGACGGCCGTCGGGTGAGACATGCGGAAACCAGTCCACGGTCTCGGAGTTGACCAAGCGATCGAGGGGGCCTCCCGCAGCCGGCAGGCGGGCGATCTGCGCGTGGCCCGGCACGCTCGTGAACGCCTCACTGTTCAGGAGGATCCACACGCCGTCGGGGGAGTACTCCGGGCCGTCGATGTGGCCCTTGCCGGTGTCCACGACGTAACCGCGTCCGCCCTCGGCGGGCATCAGAGCGAGTCGGCCGGGTGCGCCCTCCACGCCGCACGGGATCTGCACGTAGGCAAGGGTGCGGCCGTCCGGGCTCACCCCGTGCAGAAAGTGCAGCGTCCCGTCGTCGTCCGTCAGGCGGGTCCCGGTGCCACCGGTGAGAGGCGCCCGGTAGAGGTGACCGTCCATGCCGGAGACGTACATGTGGTGGCCGTCGGGGGAGAGGACGTGGTCGTTGTTGATCGGCGGGACGCCGTCGAGGGCGATCTCCACCAGCTGGTCGGTCCGCTGGTCCAGGTTCAGCCGCCACAGTCGGCCATCGCCGTTGAGGAGGAGGCTGTTGCCGTCCGGGCTCCAGTTGGGGGCTTCCAGGAGGATGTCGGAGGTCTCGAAGACCAGCGAAGGGGTGGACGATTCGGCGGAAGCGACCCACACGCAGGTGCGCTGCCCGGCCCGCAGTTCACGCGGCCGCATGCCGGTGTCTTCGACATGGGCGCGTGGGGGAGTGACTGCTGGGGTGGTGGCCTGGTGGTCGGCCATGGTTGGTACCCGTTCTCTCGTCGCATACCTCGGGCGACCGTGCGGACGGTCCTGCCCTTGGGGCACCGGACACGGCGGGCGCGTGGGGCGCCGGGCCGCGGGGTCGGCAGAGGCGCCGACAGATCCGATGCGAACGAAACCGGGGACGTGAGACGCCTGAATCATTGACGGATCCTGACAGCGCTGTCAAGCGATTGTCTGACAGCGCTGTCATGAGAACGCCCTGAACAGGGCCATAAGGAAGGGCTGATTAGTGGCTGAGCAGCGCGTCGATGTTGCCGGGCGCGAGCACCGTCTCGATCCCCGCCGCCACGCCGCCCGCGATCCCGGCGTCGCCGAGAATGCTGTGACTCAGCAGCAGATTGCGGGTCGCGAGCGGCAGCGCCCTGCGGTAGACGACGCTGCGTACTCCTGCCAGAACGTCGTCGCTGCCAGTGCTGATGAGGCCGCCGATGACGATGGTTCGCGGGTTGTAGAAGTGCACCAGGGTCGCGACCACCTCGCCGATCGGCTCGGTGGCTCCCCTGACGGCCCGTACGGCTCCCGGGTCCCCGCTGCGCAGCAGAGCGGCCAAGTCCTCGATGGTCGCCAAGTCGCGCCCCTGCGTCTGCAGGCGGCGAAGTACAGCGCCCGCGGAGGCGATTGCCTCGACGCAGCCGACGTTTCCGCACACGCACACCACGTCGTCCCTCGACGCCGCTCGTACATGGCCGATGTCGCCGGCCGCCCCGTCGGCGCCGCGATGCAGTGAGCCGTCCGCGGAAACCAGGCCTCCGCCGATGCCCATGCCGATCGTGAGGTAGAGCAACGGGGACTCTTCCGGTGGCCGGGCGCGTGCCTCGCCCAAGGCCATGAGGTTGACGTCGTTGTCCACGAGCACCGGGCAGCCGAATCGCTCGCGCAGCGTGTCACTGACCGGGAATCCGTCCCAGCCGGGCATGATCGGCGGCCGCACGGGGCGGCCCAGTTGGGCGTCCACCGGCCCCGGCAGCCCCACCACCAGGCACCGCACCGCGCTCGGTTCGACCGCCGCCTCGGCGAGGGCGCCGAGCAGACCCTGTTCCAGTGCGTCGAGTCCGGCGACGGGGCCAAGGGCGATGTCCAGGGCGATCTCCTGGCGCACCAGCTGTGTCTGATCCAGGTGGACGACCGCCAACCGCGCCGACTGGGTGCCGACGTCTGCGACCACCACCACGTCCGCGCGGTGCGCCAGGGCGAGCCGGTGCGCCGGGCGGCCACGCCCCCCGCCGGCCGCCTGCCCGTCCTCGACCACCAAACCCGCCCTCAGGAGCGGCTCGAGATGCGTGTTGACCGCCGTACGCGACAGACCGGTCGCGCGCACGAGCGACACACGCGAGGGGGCCGCACCCGCGGCGATGAGGCGGGCCAGCGAGCTGCGCACCACACTGCCCTCGGTCCGGCCGGTGACGTGCGGCAGAGCCAGGCGTACCGGTTGCACCAGGACACACTCCCGTCGCTTTTCGTTTTATTAATGACTGGAAAGAAAATAAAACAGGTCTCTTGTGCATGTAAATGGCAGGCCTTTAACTTTCCTGCAGGCGATGACTGGGGCGTGAGACACCACAGTGACCGCACTACCGGAGGAGTCTCGGGGTGAGCCGACCCAGCGCTCCGAGCGGGCCAAGAACGGCGGGCATCCCCCGCCCGCTGCCCGCCGTACCACCCGCAACGACCCGCCCTCAGCCCCTCGGCGTCGCTCTCGTCGGAGCCGGAATGATCGCTGACGTGCACCGGCGCTCCGCTATCCTGGCGGGCGCCGACATCGTCGGCGTCCTCGCCTCGACGCCCGAACGCTCGCGCCAGGTGGCTCAGGAATGGGGTGTCGATCGCGCCTATGAGGACCTCGACGCCGTCCTCGCCGACGACCGGGTCCACGTCGTGCACATATGCACGCCCAACGCCACTCACGCGCCGTACGCCGAGGCCGCGTTGCGCGCCGGCCGGCACGTCGTGTGCGAGAAACCGCTGGCCGCCGACGTCGAGCAGGCGCAGCTGCTGGCCCGGCTCGCCGAGGAGTTGGGCCTGGTCGCCACCGTCCCCTTCGTCTACCGCTACCACCCGTTGATCCGCGAGCTACGGGCCCGACGCATGGCCGGCGAATTCGGCGAGTGGTATCTGGCGCACGGCAGCTATCTGCAGGACTGGATGCTCTCGCCGGACACCTCAAGCTGGCGCGTGGACAGTGAACTGGGCGGCCCCTCACGGGCGTTCGCCGATATCGGCTCCCACTGGTGCGACTTGGTGGAGTGGGTCTCGGGCGAATCCTTCACCGAGGTGCTGGCCCACACATCCATCGCCATCCCCACGCGTCCGGCCACCACCGGCCCGAGCTTCTCGGGCCCCACCGCACCCGACGGGGCGCGCGTGGCGGTGCAGACCGAGGACTCCGCAGCCGTCCTGCTGCGCACCGCCGGCGGCCTCCTCGGCTCCACCGTGGTCTCCCAAGTATCGGCCGGCCGCAAGAACCGGTTGTGGTTCGAACTCGACGGTGCCCAGGGCAGTGCGGTATTCGATCAGGAGAACCCGGAGACACTTTGGCTCGGGGACGCCGACGGCCACCGTGTCCTGGTGCGCGATCCTGGGCACGGTTCCGCCGAACAGCGCCGCCTCTCCCGGCTGCCCGCCGGCCACGTCCAGGGCTACGCCCAGTGTTTCGAGGCGTTCGTAGCCGATACCTATGCCGCCGTACGCGGTGAACTCACCGCCGCACAGCGCGAGGGCCTCCCGACGTTCACCGACGGCCTGCGCTCGGCGCACCTGGTCGACGCGGTGCTGCACTCCTCCCGTGACAACGCCTGGACGAAGGTGGAATCGTGACAACCATGAAACTCGGCATGTTGACCGCATGCCTGCCTCAATGGGACTTGGCGAAGATCGCCGTGTGGGCGCAGCAGGAGGGGTACCAAGCTCTGGAGGTCGCGGTCTGGCCCGGCACAGGCGGACGCGACTTCGAGGCCAGCCATCTGCCCGTCGCGCAGTTCGGACCCCGCCAGGCCGAGGAGACCCGCGCCCTGCTCGCCCGCCACGGCCTGGAGCTTTCGGCGCTGGCCTACTACGAGAACAACCTCCACCCGGATCCGGCGCGCCGCACGGAGATTCGCACGCACCTGCGCCACGCCATCGACGCCGCGCAAGCACTCGGAGTGCCCTATGTCGGCACGTTCATCGGCCGCGACTGGACGAAGTCGGTCGCCGACAACCTCACCGAAGCCGAACGGATCCTGCCCGAGCTCGTCGAGTACGCAGGCGAACGAGACGTGCGCATCATCGTCGAGAACTGCGTCATGGAGGGCTGGCACCCCGACGGATACCCCGGCAACCTCGCCTACTCCCCGGAACTGTGGGAGTGGATGTTCGAGCTGGGCTTCTATCTCAACTGGGACCCGTCCCACCTGACCTGGATCGGCATCGACCCGGTGGCGACCATCGCGCCTTACGCGGACCGCATCGTGCACGCCCAGGCCAAGGACGTCGAGCTGGACCCCGCGGCCCGGCAGCGCTATGGCTTCTTCGGCAAGTCGGCGAAGGGCGGCGACCCTTGGGACATGGGCTGGTGGCGCTACCGCGTGCCCGGCCTGGGCCAGGTGGACTGGCGACGCGTCGTGGACCGGCTCTACGAGCACGGCTTCACCGGCACCCTCTCCGTCGAGCACGAGGACCCCGTGTGGAGCGGCGACGAGGACCGTGTCACCCAGGGCCTGCGTATCGCCCACCGCAACCTGAGGCCGCTGATCGTCTCCTGAGGGCGACCACCGCCCGCCACTCGTCGGCTGAGTCAGCCGCCGCCCGCCCGGATCGGCGCGGGCACCTCGATGAGCCCTGCACCGAGCCGCGCCACGGGGCGTGCCGGTGGGCCCCGGCCCCGTGCCGGTGGGCCCGGCCCTGTGCCCGTGGTGCCGGCCCCGTGCCGGTGGGCCCGGCCCTGTGCCCGTGGTGCCGGCCCCGTGCCGGTGGGCCCGGCCCTGTGCCCGTGGTGCCGGCCCCGTGCCGGTGGGCCCGGCCCTGTGCCCGTGGTGCCGGCCCCGTGCCCGTGGGCCCGTCCCCGCGCACACCGGCCGCCGCCGCTTCAGTCCCCCTATGCGCCTCCGCTCGCCCCCTTACCGTGCCGCGCAGTCAGGAAGAACATGTCCATCGCCCCCGCGCTCCTGTCCGTCCAGCTCTTCAGCGTCCGCGACCAGCTGGCCGCCGACCGCGGCGCCGCCCTCGCCCGTCTCTCAGAAACAGGCTTCCGGCACGTCGAGCCGTTCGGCCTCTGCTCCACCGACCGGCCGGCCGCCCAGCGCCTGGCCGAGGCCCGCGAACTGCGGACGGCCCTGGACGCGGCTGGCCTCGCCGTGTCCGCCGTCCATGCGGGCCTTCCCGCAGACCTCGACGAACTTGTCGAGGAGTGCGGGGAGTTGGGGGCCGACACGGTATTCGTGCCACACCCGCACATGGTCAGCGGTCAGACCCGCTTCGACGAGGACACCTTCACCGGCTGCGCCGACTCCGCCGGACCGGCCGCCCTCGACGCGTTCGCCGCCCGCCTGGGCGCCGCGGCCGATGAACTGGCGGCCCAGGGGCTGAGCCTCGGCTACCACAACCACTGGTTCGAATGGGTACAGTTGCCTGACGGCACCACCGCCTGGGACCGCTTCTGGTCCCGCACCAGCGACGCACTCCGCGCGGAGCTGGACGTCTACTGGGCGGCGGCAGCCGGCGTCGACCCGGCCACAGTCCTCACCACCCTCGGCGAGCGCACCATGGCCCTGCACGTCAAGGACGGTCCGGCCCAGCCCTGGCAGCCGCAGACTCCCATCGGGACCGGCCGCGTCGACCCGGACACGACGCTGCGGCACGTACCGGCGAGCGTTTCCTGGTGTGTCGTCGAGATCGACAGCACCGACCTCGACGCCTACGACCTGCTCGCCGGCAACGCCCAAGCGCTTGTAGAGCGCGGACACGCCCGCTGGGAGGCATAAAAAGAAGGCCACCGCCCCTGCTCGATGAAGCCATGGGAGTGGACGGCAGGCCGGAGCGATGCGGCTCACCGCTAACGGTGTCGTGCACCCGGACGACAATGCAGTGAGCGGTGGGAGCGGCACAGCGACCGGACGGCGGACGTGGGCCACCGCACGCCATTGCCTACGATGGGGCGTCTGATCGGCATCGGGCAGGTCGCCGCACCCCCAACGGCCGGCCGATACCCGAGTTGAACCCTTGGAGGGGCCATGGGACCGCGCGGGCAGGGAGACCTGGAGCGCCCGACACTCGCCGCCGTCGCAGCCCTGGCCGGCGTCTCTCCGTCCACGGTCTCACGGGTGGTGCGCGGCTCCCTGCCGGTGAGCAGTGAACGCGCCCGGGCCGTGCAGGAGGCCATCGAACGCCTCGGCTATGTACCGAACTTCGCCGCCCGTCAGCTCGTCACCAACCGCGCGGACGTCTTGGGCATGGTCATCCCCGAGGACCAGACCCACATTTTCGCCGAGCCGTTCTTCGCCCGGCTGATCGACGGTGTGGCCGCCGGCCTGGCGGCCACACCGTTCCGGTTCGTGCTCATGGTCGGCAGATCGGCCAACGACCGGCAGTGGCTGGAAGAGTACGCGCACGGTGGGCACGTGGACGGGCTGATGGTGCTGTCGCCGCAGCGTGGGAATCCGCTCGCCGGAACCCTGCAGAGATCCGGCGTGCCCGTGGTGTTCATCGGACGGCCGTTCGGGGCCACAGGGGCGCGCTATCTCGACGTCGACAATGTGGGGGGAACGCGTGCAGCTGTCCATCATCTGTATGAACGTGGCCGCCGAAACATCGCGATGATCACCGGCGTCCGGAACATGCGCTCGAGTCACGACCGCCACCGCGGCTATCTGCGCGGAATCGAGGAAGTGGGGTTGGCCGAACGGGCATCTCTAGTTGTTCCCAGCGACTACACGGCGCCGGGCGGCCAACGGGCCATGACAGAACTTCTGGGACGGGGTGTCCCGGTGGACGCTGTGGTGGCCGCCTCGGACATGGTCGCCCGCGGGGCGTTGCGTGCCCTGCACACCGCGGGGCTCAAAGTGCCCGAGGACATCGCTGTCGTCGGGTTCGGCGGTGACACGAACAGCCACGAGTCCGAGCCGCCGCTCACCACCCTGTCCCAGCCGGTGGAACAAATGGGCAGTGAGCTCGCCCGGATGATGGTTGCTGTTGTCGAGGGATCGCAGCAACCGCGGAACGTTCTCGTGCCGACCGAGCTGGTCGTACGGGCCACCACCTGAGACGTGGCGAGAGACCCGAACCGCGCCCGGTTCTTGCCGGACGAGTGAGAAAGGCGAGGAACAGCGGGCGGCGCCTTGGTCGTGAGGACCGGACCGGGGTGGGAAATTCGATGTCCCGGCCGCCCGTGATGACGCACGATGGGCGGCATGCCCTTGACCACTCCCTCGCTGAACACCGCTCGCCTGCGACTGCGCCCCTTCACCGACGCCGATGCAGACCACCTCTTCGCGCTGCACAGCAACACACACGTAATGCGCTACTGGGATTCCGCGCCGTGGAACGAACGCGCCCACGCTGACCGCTTCATCGCGAGGTGCGGAACGATGGCGGACGAAGGCACCGGCGCACGGGTTGCCATCGACCGTGCTTCAGACGGGGCCTTCGTCGGCTGGTGCGCTCTGACCGACTGGGACCCGGACTTCCGCAGCGCGTCGCTGGGCTACTGCCTCGCTGATACGACGTGGGGGCACGGCTACGCGACGGAAGCCGCGCACGCCCTTTTGCAGTGGGCATTCGACACACTGGACCTGAATCGAGTTCAGGCCGAGACCGATACGCGCAACGTGGCATCTGCCCGGGTTCTGGAGAAGACCGGATTCCTGCGGGAAGGGACGCTGCGGGAAGAATGCATTGTGAACGGCGAGGTATCCGACACGTGGGTGTTCGGGTTGATCAGGCGAGAGTGGCGGCCGTCGACCATGCCGGTCCCAGCTCGCTGAGACGTCGTTACATCCGTTTCTGGTCCAGGCCGCGGCCGGGCTGGGTGAGGACACCTTGGCGGGCGGGGCGCCCGAAAGACGCATTCCACACCACGGAGGCACCGTGACCAGCACAGCTTGGACCGTCCCCATTCCGCGGGAGAGGGTTCAGGAGTTCCGCGGCATGCTCGCCGAGCTCAACAAGGATCTGTCCGGGCTCGCGGAGCGAGCGCGGGAGGTCGGTTATCACCGGGAGCGGATGTGGCTCCAGCCCAACCAGGACGGCAGCGCACAGCTCATCGTCTACCTCGAGCTCGATGATGGCGTGACTCCGGCCGAACTCGTGGCCCGACTGAGGTCGTACGACTCGGAGTTCACACGCTGGTGGAACCCTCGCTTCGAATCCTTCGGCCTTCCGGCGGCGGTCGGTGAGACGCTGCTCGCTTGGGGCGACGACGCCTGACCCTGACTTCTACGACCGTCGGTCGAAGTGCTCCTCGAGCGCCTGGAGTGCTTGGCCCTTGTGCGGAACTGCCGTCGGGTAGCAGAAGGCCGGTGATCGTCAGGGCCAGGACGAGCTAGGCATGGCCGAAGGAACGAGCAGGGTTGAGGCCGGAGGTCTTGGGCCCGTTGCGGCGAGATATGAACCTCCACGGCGTGGCCGATGAGTCTGTGACACCCGGCCGGTCCAAGCTCTTGGCACCCCAGGAAAGGACACCGCCATGTCGGAACTTCTCGTCGACTTCATCACCTCCCTCGACGGCCACGCATCGGGGGAGGGGTGGCCCGGGTTCTGGGGCCTCGAGGGCCCCGAGTACCTCGCTTGGCTCGGCGAGCAGCCCGAGGCCACCTTCCTGATGGGGACGAACACCTACCGCCAGATGTCGGGCTTCGCCGCAGGCGAGGTCCCCGACGGCCAAGATGAGTTCAGGCCCGAAGAAGAGGCATCCGTCGACGAACTCACGCAAGCGTCCAAGATGGTGTTCTCCTCCTCGCTCAAGGAGCCACTGACGTGGGCCAACTGCACGCTCGTCCGTGACGATGCCGTCGAGGCGGTCCGAGCCATGAAGTCGAGCGGCTCAGGGCTCCTGAGCACGATCGGCAGCCTGCGCCTGTGCCGGTCCCTGCTACGAGCCGGACTCGTCGACCGCTTCCGGGTCGTGATGTTCCCGGTGATCACCGGGGCCACGGGCGCAGAACGCATCTACGACGGCTACCCCGACGTCGCCCTCGAGATGATCGAGCACCGCACCTTCGACGGACGCACCCAGCTGGTCGAGTACAAGCCCCGCGTGCTCGAGCACCCACCGCTCGGCGTGCCTGGGTGACGTCGCCGTAGATGCGTGTCCAGGGTGCGATGAATGTTTTGCGACGGCGCGGTCCCCGTACTCGCTGTAGGACGCGTTTCGCCGGTTCGGGTGCCCCTCTTTGCCGCCATGACGGTTTGCCGCCATGACGGACGAGATGGAGATCGCCTTCCCGTCCTGTGGTGTGCGATGCCCTCACATGATGCCCTGACCTGGGTGGACGGGAACTCGACCGGGGTCGTGACCGTTGTCCTGAAACACCCACACCAAGGAGCAGCGCCTTGTCCGCCACAGCGACGGACCCTCCGGAGCACAGCCCCCGACCACCCCGCCAGACCCTGAACAACCTGGCTGATCGCGGCACGCGGCGGGGCGCCCCCTCTCGATCGACGCGCCGATGAGTGCCGCACTGGGCCTTCTAGCGGTGTTTGTCCTGACCGCCGGCACCGGCTATTTCGTTGCCCAGGAGTTCGCCTACGTATCAGCGGATCGTCTTGCCCTGGCGCGCGAGGCGGCAGCGGGCGACAAGCGTGCCGCCCGCGCCTTGAAGGTCCTCGGTCGGCTGTCCTTCATGCTGTCGGGCGCGCAGCTCGGCATCACCGTCACCGGCCTGGTCGTCGGCTTCATCGCCGAGCCGTCCGTGTCAGCGCTGCTCAGGCCCGTGCTGACCGGGATAGGCATTCCGGACGGCGCCGTCAGCGGCATCTCGGTCGTCCTGGCCTTCGTGCTGGCCACCGTCGTACAGATGGTCCTGGGCGAGCTGGCGCCGAAGAATCTCGCCCTCGCCGTTCCCGAGCGGCTCGCCAAGTCGCTTGCCGGCTCCACCCTCGCGTATCTGAAGGTCGTCGGACCGCTCGTGCGGATCTTCGACAGCGCGGCCAACCGGCTGCTGCGCCGGGTCGGCATCGAGCCCGTCGAGGAACTGCATCACGGAGCGACCCTGGAGGAGTTGGGTCACCTCATCGGCGAGTCCCACGAGCAGGGTGAACTGCCCAAGGACACCGCCGCGCTCCTCGACCACGCGCTGGAGTTCTCCGAGCGCACGCTGGACGAGGTGATGGTGCCGCGCGCTGATGCCGTCTTCGTCCGCAAGGACGCCAGCGCCGCGGACGCGGTCGAACTGATCGCCAAGCACGGCCACTCCAACTACCCCGTCCTCGGCGACCACCCCGACGACATCGGCGGCGTGCTGGGCGTCCGCGAACTCATGCGACTCCCCGCGGACAGCCTCGCCGAAACGACCGCGGGGGCGGCCGCCCGGCGCCCCCTGCTGCTGCCCGACACCCTGGAACTGCCCGCCGCGGTGGCGCAGATGCGCCGGCGGGACGATGAGTTCGCCGTCGTCCTCGACGAGCACGGCGGTGTGGCGGGCATCGTCACGTACGAGGACATCGCGGAGGAACTGGTGGGCGACATCGCCGACGAGAGCGACACCGTCGTCGAACTCGCCGCCCCTGACGGCAACGGTTGGCTGGTGGACGCCGGCCGTCGCCTGGACGAGATCGCCGAAGCCACGGGGATCGAGCTGCCCCAGGACGACGACTACGACACCGTCTCCGGCCTGATCGTCGACCGGCTCGGCCGCTTCCCCGCCGTCGGCGACCGCGTCGCCCTCCGGCTGTCCGACGAGGGCCGCGCGGTCATCGACGTACGCACCCTGGACCGCCATGTCGCCGAGCGCGTACGTCTGGAATGGATGCCCCACGCCGAGGCCCCGCCCGAGGAGTCCCGCTCATGAGTTTCCCGATGGCGCTCTTCGTCACCGTCCTGCTGCTGATCGGCAGCGGCTTCTTCGTGGCTGCCGAATTCGCACTGGTCGCCGCGAAACGCCACCGCATGGAAAAGGCGGCAGCCGACAAACAGCGCGGCGCCAAGGCCGCGCTCGCCGGGATGCGCGAGCTCTCGCTCATGCTCGCGGGCGCACAACTCGGCATCACCGTCTGCACCCTGGGCCTCGGCTCGATCTCCAAACCCGCGGTCTCACACGAACTCGACCCACTGCTGCACAAGTTGGGCCTCCCCAGCGGGCTCAGCTACGGCGTCTCCTTCGCCTTCGCGATGATCGTCGTGGTCTTCCTGCACATGGTCCTTGGCGAAATGGCGCCCAAGTCCTGGGCCATCGCCCACCCCGAGCGCTCGGCGATGCTGCTCTCACCCCCCTTCCGTGCCGTCGTGAAGGTCGTACGACCCCTGATCCGGCTGCTCAACAAAGTCAGCAACGCGTTGGTACGGATGTGCCGGGTCACCCCGAGGGATGAGCTCACCTCGGTCCACAACCGCGAGCAACTGACCCATCTCGTCGAGGAGTCCGAGCGGCTCGGTCTCATCAGCGCGGCTGATTCCGGGCTGATCACCAACTCTTTGACCGAGCCGCACATGCCGGTCGTCGACCTACAGACACCAGCCGACCAGATCACCTCGATCCCGGCCCAGGCAACCGTCGAGGAGATCCTCGCAGCCGCTGCCGCGCACGACCGCAGCCGTCTGCTGGTGCTCGACGGCCCGCTGGTCCTCGGCTCCGTCCACGCGCGCGACGCGCTGATCGCCCGCGCCCGAGGCCGGACGACCACCAGCGCCAGGGATCTCGCACGCCCCGTGCCGGAACTGGACAGCCAGGACACCGTCGGCCACGCCATCGAGCAACTGCGCGATCGCCGCGCGTCGCTGGCCATCGTCAGCGACGACACCGGACGACTCACCGGCATCGTCACCCTCGACGACCTGCTGGCCCGGCTGATGCATCCGCAGTCCGCGTAGGAGGCCGCGTGTACTGGGCAATACTGATCGTGACAGTCGCACCGCGGGGCCGCGCCGGGCTGGCTTCGGACGTGGGCCCGTTGGCGGAGAGTCACCTTTGTCGATGTCTTTGAGGGGAGCCGTTCATGACCACGGCGAAAGACCTGTTCATCATCGCCATGGAACTGAAGCATTCCGTGGGACAGGGCGACCTGTCCCTCGCACTCGCGGGAGCCGAGCTGATCGATCTCATCGCTGCGGGGGCGGTCGCAGTGGACGGCGACCGCATCGTGCCGGGTGGACAGTCGACGCCGGATGAGCAGCTCATGGACGAGGCTGCGGCAGCTCTCACTCGGCAGGCGCCCTATGAGCGGATCGAGGACTGGCTGTGGCGCCGGGGCCGGGACCTCTCGGCCGTGTACCAGGCCGCCTTGGAGAAGAACGAAGAGCTGAAGCCGCAGCGGAGCGGCCGGTTGCCCTTCGGCTCGAAACGCGTGGAACCGGTCGATACGCCCGCGCGCCGCCGTGCAGGCGACCGCTGGAGAGAGAAGGAGCCCGTCCTGGCCGCCCTCGCCTCGGCCGTGGGCATCGAGAATGAACGATCCGAGGATGAGTCCGTCCTCGAGGACGAGGCGGTGACGACCGTACTGGCCGCCGTCCACGACGCGGTGATGGAGCTGGAGGCAGTACGCCAGAGGCGGACCATCGAGAACGCTGCCTATGCCAATCTCTGGCGCGGACCGTGAGCCGAACCCGACTTCGGGAACAAGGCGACCGCTCAAGATCTCCGCACCCATCGCGGTCCCCCCTGCACCACGACCCGGCCCCCGAGACCAAGTCTCGGGGGCCGGCATCGGAACCCGCAGCCGAATTGACCAACAGCGTCGGAAGTCACGGGCGAGGTTGGCTCGACGGGGTGGTGACCGGTTCAACAGCGTTCAGCTGAAGGGGAGTTCACCTACTGCAACCGGCCGTCTGCTTGACGTACTTGGTAGAGGACCGCACCCACAGGCCCCGGCCGTCCGCGCCGCCGCCACCGTCCAGGCGCCGGTAGAGCTTACCGTCGGGCTTACGGGTGTGGTTGCAGCCCAGCATCACCGTCTTGCCCTTCTTCAGCTTCCCGGACGACTCGTACTTCGTACCGGCCCACTTGCGCTTGTTGACCTCCTTGACCACCTTGAACGGCGCCCACTTCGTCGGCTTGGGGGCCGAGCAGGAGTGCGAAACCTGGTTGCGCCACTCGCCGCCGCCGGGGCCGCCGCCGTTGTTGTCGTTGTAGGTCTTGGGATAGAGGTTCGCGACCTTGCGGTACTTGTCGCCCTTGTCCTCGCCCCAGTGGTTCGCGTTGCCCTTGCCCTTGGCGACCTCGAAGTGCAGGTGCGGGGTGTTGCCGTTCGAGCCGGTCTGGCCGACCGTCCCGATCTTCGTGGTGCGCTTGACCTTCTGGCCCGCCTTGACGCTGCGCTTTTTGAGGTGGAGGTACGTGGTGTAGTAGCCGTAGGAGTGCTTGATCTGTACGACGTTTCCGGCGCCGCCGTCCCACTTCGCGAAGCGGACCGTGCCGGAGGCGGCGGCGCGTACCGTCGAGCCCTCCGTCTTGTGCTGCGGCTCGCGGACCATGTCCAGCGCCGGCCAGTGCTGTGCGTCCCAGGTGTTGACGCGCCACTTCTGCCCGCAGGGGAGGGGCATCCACAGCCGGCGCATGGGCTTGCGTACGGCGTCGGATGCCGCCTTCGACTGGTGGGAGTTGGGCTGGCTCTGGGCCTGGGCGTTCTGAACGGGAAGTGCGCTGTTGTTCTTGTGGTCCTTCTCGATCGCGGCGGCGCTCCCGCTGTCGGCGACGTCCGTGGCGCCGCAGGCGGTGAGGGTCAGGGCGGTGGCCAGGCCCACGGCGGTCGCAGCCAGTGGGGCCGTGCGCAGTGTTCGTTTCATGGTGGTGTTTCCCCCGTAGTGCTGAGCTGATGTTTCTGTGAACACTCAGCACCGTAGGAGGCGGGTCGGCATGGGCGGGAGGTGTTTCGGCTGTGCCCGAAACATGCCGCCGACAGCACCGAGAAGTCGAAGCCCGGCTTAGCCAGTTCCCAGCCCGAGAGCGTATGTGAGGTCGATCCGTGCCCGCACGGCTTCCATGCCCGCACTGCTTCCGTTCCCGCACCGCCCGCTTCCGTTCCCCACCGCTTCCGCGGCTGCCGGTCGGTGAGGCCTTCCACGAACTGCAACACCAGCACCAGACGGCCCGGAGAGCAAGCGGGCTTGCCCCGGGCCCTGCTCAGGCCACCCTGCTGCCGGCCATGGGGGGAGACCAACCGGGCCCCTGACAGGGCGGTAGCCCTCAACAGCCCAGCCGGTGCCGAACGTAGTCCGGCCGGGACCCGCCGACCTCGATGCGGTTCTCGTCGAGTCCGTTGGCGATCCGCAGGCAGCCCCCGGCGAACGCAAATTCCACCACCAACGACCCAGCCGCCAGGCCAGGGCCGGCTGGCCGCCACTCAAGGAGCGCGACCTCGCGCAGTTCCTGACCGACGAACGGTTGGAGGCGCTCATCGTGCTGAGACCATCGGGGCGTCAGCTCGAACCACTCCCACCCGGCGATCTCCGCCGCGGTGTCGATCGTGTCCCAGCCGATCGAGAGCTCGTCGAACTTCCAGTGGCAGACCTCAACCTGGATGCCGTCGAAGTCCAGCACGACCGGGCATTCGGCGAACCAGTCCCCGTCCTCGACGAAACGCACCACGGCGAAGCCCGTCAACCGCCTACCGGCCAGCGTCGCCAGACGTGCCCCGTGCGCCTGCTGAACTGCCTTGCACCCGACCAGAAAAGACGGCTCGAAACCAGAGATCCCCATGTTCACAGCCTGAGTCTCGCGGCCTTCGGCTCAAGCGGCCAGCACATATCGACCAGCAGGATCCTCTTGACGGAGCGGGCTCCAGCAGCCACGGAGTCATATGCGGCGCGGTGCGGCTCCGTCCTGCCAGCGGTAGAGGTCGCGCAGCAGGGAAATCTCGGCGCCGTGATGGATCAGCTCCCGGTTGACATGCAGGACCCTGTTCTCCATCGGAAACCGCTCGGGACCCACCGACGGCGGGTTGTCCAGGTCAGCGTCCGAGAGCTCGCGGACCCCCGCGTTCCATCTCTCGTACATCGCATCGAGCTGTTCTAGCGCCTCGTCAGCGGTCCCCGCGTAGGCGAATGTCGCGGAGTCGACATCCTGGCCGCCGAAGTGCCATCCGACCCGATAGCCCAGGCAGTCGACGATGATGTGCGCCAGCCGCCAGGCAATCGTGGTCACGGGCGCCGGCACCGGGCCAGGGGACGCGAAATCCATCGTCCATTCCCCCGAACCTTCCGACATCGGTGCGGCCGACGTGCCACGTGGGCGGATGCTCCAGCAGCCACGCACCGGCTCCCAGAAGTACTCCTCATCGGTAAGACCGTCCAGCCGGGGCCGCAGGTTCTTGTGCCAGTACCAGTCCAATTGCTCCGCGAGCCGCTCACTCCTTGTCATGTCCGCACACTACATACAAACGAGACCCCGCCCGAGATCAGTGCCCGTGGGTCGCTGCGCGCGCGGCTGAGCGCCACCGCTTGCACTGATATCGGGATGACGTAGCTTCGGGGCGTAGGTAGAACCAACTCATGGGTATCTGGGTCGACACCTTCATCGCGCCTGCCACACCAGCCTTGCTCCCGTTGGAGGAGTTCGGGCAGCTGGTGGTGGACCTTGGCCGGGAGCAGCTGGTGCGCACGCCGTGGGCGGTGTTCGCCGGCACTCTGTGTGTCAACGCCGGTCTGGGCTGGGACAGTGTCCTGGGGCGGGCCCGGTTCGAATCGCCCGCCATCGGAACGGAACTCGTCTCCGAGGAGCGGCCCGCCGATGACGGCCCGGACAGTGAGCCGCCGCCGTGGGGCGTATCGGTTGAGCGGGCGGTGCTCCTGGCCCGCGGCGAGACCCTTGATGACGTGCTGCCCGCACTGCGTGACGCCCCCTACGCGCAGCAGGACATCGCTGTCACATTCCGGTGCCTCGACTTCACCAACTCCGCGATCCTGGACCACTACTGGTACGAGGACGAGCGCACCGTGCTGGCCTGCTTCGCCTTGGCCACGCCGCAGCACAGGCCGCTGGAGGCGAACACCCTCGGCCGGTCGGGCGGGCCGACGCATCCCGTACAGACGTGCGTGGTCAACACGTTCAAGCATGGCGAGGGAACTCCTTGCCCGGCCATCGAAACGGTGGCTGCCCGGCACTTCGGGTCCGCGCTGGTCACCGGTGAAACCTGGGGATGAGCGCCCGCCCCGTACTTGACCGATGACCGCTCCATCGGTTGGCCCACGGCCGAGGCCGGGCTGGGCGCGATGCGGCGCGCGGGCTGGTCGCCCTTCGGCGCGACGGGCGTGGACGACCTGCCACAGGGCAGGCCTATGGTTTCGGCTCGACTCGAACTGCGGCTCATCCTCACCCAGCTGCAGTCCGGTTGGCCACCACGCTCTGACAGACTCCGCGGCGGGCAGCGCTGCTCGCCGCGACAGGCGGGGTAGTTGCTGGAGCCGGACGTACGGTGCCGGTGTGGGCTGGGGCCGGGGGGTCGGCTGCGGCTGGTGCCGTCGTCTGCGGACGACAGCGAGTTCTCGGAACCCTTTCGGCATGGGAGAGAGATTGAGTGACGGACTGACGTGGCTGGCCAACAGCGACGTGACGTGGGCCGGGTATTGCGTGACGCTGGCCCGTGGGCTGGAGCCGGATGAGCCGGATGAGCTGGTGCGGCGCCTGGCCCGGGATGAGCCGGGTCCGCTGGGTGAGTACACGGCCGAGACGCTGGAGGCTCACCTGGAGCGCCGGGATGCGCCCGCGCGGACGGCAGTGCGGTACGGCTCCAGTGAGGGGCTGGCCTTCGCGGTGGCGTACGGGGACTGGCCGGGGTATATGGGCCCGGGGTTCACCGACGGTCTCTCCGGGGAGGCGCACGTCTTCCAGCTCTACTACGAGAGTGAGAATCCAAAGGTGCCGCCACCCTCATTCTCCTATTTTCACCAGGAGACGTACATGTGCGGCTTCGACTTGTGTTCGTTCCCGCACGTGGGCGGTACGGCACCGGATCTGCTTCTCCGTGATGTTCAGGCTGCCGGCATCGAGGGGGAGGAGAGCCGTGACGCCGCCCACGCCAGATCTCTGTCGGTGCTGGAAGAGCGGTTCGGTCTGAGTCTTCCCCGAGGGCAGATACTGAAAGGGCTGCTGCCCGCCGCGACGGTCTAACTGCTTCTAACAAAAGCGGTTGATCATGTGACTCTTGGCGCGTCGGCTCGTTGGTCTGGTTGTGGCGAAACGTCAGTCGCGGCCGTGGATCGTGTCGGATGAACTGTGGTCGCTTATCGAGCCGTTGCTGCCCGAGCCTGGACCGAAGCTGGCACAGGGCAGACCGCGGGTGCCCGATCGGCAGGCCCTGTGCGGGATCTTGTTCGTGCTGCATACCGGCATCCAGTGGGAGTATCTGCCCCAGGAGCTTGGCTTCGGCTCGGGAATGACCTGTTGGCGGCGCCTGGCCGCCTGGAATGACGCCGGCGTCTGGGACCAACTCCACGTCGTCCTGCTGGAGAAGCTGCGCTCGAAGAACCAGATCGACTGGGGCCGGACGGTGATCGACTCCTCCCACGTCAGGGCAGCTCGTAAAGGCCCAAAAGCGGGCCCAGCCCGGTCGACCGCGCACGGCCGGGCAGCAAGCACCACCTCATCGTCGACGGCCAGGGCATCCCGCTCGCAGTGACCCTGACCGGCGGAAACCGCAACGACGTCACCCAACTCCTGCCCCTGCTCGACAAGATCCCAGCCGTCGCGGGACGGGTCGGCAGACCGCGCCGACGCCCTGACGCGCTTCTCGCCGACCGCGGCTACGACCACGACAAGTACCGCCGCCTGCTCTGGCAGCGCGGCATCCGCCCCGTGATCGCGAAACGAGGCGAGCCACACGGCACCGGCCTGGGCATCTTCCGCTACGTCGTCGAGCGCACCATCGCCTGGCTCCACGGCTTCCGCCGCCTGCGCATCCGCTGGGAACGGCGCGACGACATCCATGAGGCCTTCCTCGGTCTCGCCGTCTGCCTGATCACCCACCGCCACGTCCAACGGCTTTGTTAGCGCCTTTAAGACGAAAGCCCTGCCGGTGTCTGCTCGTCGTTCTCAGTGGATGCGGATGCGGATGCGGATGCGGATGCGGATGCGGATGCGGCGCGGACGCCGACCTCGCGGGTCGGATCGACTGGAGCATGGTCAGCGTCGATTCGACGGCCTTCCTACTCGGCCGGGTCAGTGGGGCGACGCGCCGCAGATGATTGAGGTCCTCAACCGCATCGCCGTTCCCCGACCGCAGGGCGGACGGCCGCGCACGGCCGGACCACCTCGGCGGCGACAAGACATGCAGCTCACGCCGCAACCGCCGCTACCTGCGAAGACGCCAGATCAACCACATCATCCGCGAACCGAAGGACCAGCGGGCCAACCGCACAAGACGCGGAAGCAAGGGCGGTCGGCCCGTCGGCTTCAACAGCGAGATCTACGAACGCCGCAACGAGGTCGAGCGAACGATCAATCGGCTCAAGAACTCCCGAGCTGTCGCCACCCGCTACGACAACAGGGTCTACGTCTTCCACGGCACCGTCACCGTCGCCGCAATCCGGCTCTGGCTCCGCCCGTGAGATGCACCCTGCATCTGGGTACGCCCAGAACTGCTTAGCCGCCAGCAGCGTTGTCCCATACAGTGCCGAAGGTATGACGGCACTTTCATCCTTCACCTTCGTGCGCCACATAGACGGGCTTCGTTACCACTTCGAACGCGACGGCGAGCACAATGGCCGCCCTGCCTACCGCCGAACGGACGGAGACGTGCGGTGTGTTTGGTCGCCGACCGACGGCTGGCATTGCGAGATCGCTGACGGCCTCGTCACTGCCCATCCCCTCAAGAGCCACGCTGACGAACTCGAACCCCCGGCCACCGTCTGGCGCAGCTTTAAGGGCGATCGCTCCTATCTCTACGACCTCCGGATCCTCGACCTCGAAGCATAATCCGCCGGACAGTGTCTAGCTGACCTGGGGACAGCTCCCCCGGGCCGTCCCCAGTAGGGGAGGTGGGCGGTGCCGCCGGGCGCCCGGTAGCCCTTGTCTGCCAGCTGGTCCGCATGCAGGCGGACAGGTAGCGCAGACCTTGGTCGTGAACCCGTCTACCCGAAGCTTCTTCACACCCTGACACCGCCCCCAGCCCAACTACCATCCCACCGCACCAGGTTGGAAAGGTTCAGGGTGTTCCCTTGGAGTGCGATTTGCTCAGCTCCCGCAGGCGTTCCAGCTCACGTTCGGCTGCTTGTCGGTTTCCGAGGTCAAGGGCCATCGTGGCGCGCCCGTAGGTGTAGAAGACGTCCTCACGGACTCGTGAGTCCAGCGCCGGCAGCTGGCGCAGAGCATGGAAATCGACGTCCAGAAAGAGCTGGGTGCCTGACATCCAATCGCGGGCCTCGGTTGGCAGGTGGTTGCGCAGGATGTCCTTGAGGTGGTCACGGACCAGACGGTCGGTTTCGTCAGGCCTCGGCTCGCTGGGGTAGTGAGGGTGGTCCGCGAGATCCTCGGCGCTGTCGGCAAGCGTCCAGACGATCTCCTGGATCTCCTGGATCGCCTCGATGTCGTCGGGGTTGCACTCGAGTGCCTGCTGAGCCAACTCGCGGGCCTGGCGTGCGCGTTCCTCGTCACGAGAGCATGCCGCCACGAATGCGGACAAGGTATTGCTCCGCCAGCGCAGCTCTGCAACCTGCCATGCCTGTTCCATATCCGTCATCGTCTCTCCCCACCCCCTGGCCCGCCCCCACCGGCTCGATACGTTAACAGGCGGGCCCCACCACCGTCGTGGCAGACAAAATGGATCCCATCTGAGGCACCAGCGGCTCGTCCCACGCAGCGCGGCGCGCCTGCCGTCTCGGCCCATGAACGGCACGCGGATCGAGCCATCCGCCCAAAGCCGCGGCCGACCCAGCGCCTGACGCAGGACACGTAGGACCGACCATTGTGCCCCCTGCGTCAGCGGGAGAGCGGCGGTCAGTGGACCGTGGTGGCCGGTGGGGTCCACCGGTGGGTGCGGGGGACCGTGTTGGGGACGCCGAAATCCTTTTTGAGCTGCTCGGGGATGGCGTAGTGCATGACGCGTCCGCGGGTGAGCGAGGACAGTTCCAGAACGCTGGTCAGATGGCCGAGGCGGTCCAGCGCCCAGGCGCCGAGCGGGGAGCGGTCCTCGATCGTCTCCAGTACGCCCAGCAGATGGGGCACGGTCTTGACGACGGTGTCCCATCGGGTGCGGGGAACCGCCAGCCAGTCGGCACAGGTATCTCCGACGAGGAAGCGGATGAGAGCCGAGACGATCGGGTCGAGTACGGTCCCGGGCACCACTTCCTCGTAGAGGTCGATGAGTTGCCGGGTCAGATGCGCACCCTCCTCGGAGGGTCCCATGTGTCGGACCATGTACAGGTCGAGGAAGCGGCGGGCGTCATCAAGGGTCTTGGGGACGGCGTCCTGGTCGACGCCGAGCATGGCGCCGACCACGCGCCAGGCGTAGTAGTACGCTTCCGCGCCTTCCGTCGACATGTGGATACCCAGGCGGTGCAGGCTGTCCAGCACGAGCATCGAGAAGAACATCTGCCCGCCGATCATGTCCTCCTGACAGATCGGCGTCCCGAGCAGGCCGGTCTCCCACCGGTTCTCGCGAGTGAGGTGGTGGCGGATGGAGGCGTGCAGCAGGCGGACCTTCTGGGCGGCGGGAATGAAGCGGCTGCCGCTCTCGAAGGCGTCGGGCCGCATCAGGTAGACGGTGAACTGCCCGGTCTCCGCCATCCGTTTGGACGGGTACTTCAGACCGTGGGTGGTCGACAACAACTTCGCCACGTGCGGGACGACGTAGCAGGCGGGCATGGAGGCGAAGGACAGCGCGGTGGAGATGTGCACGTTGTTGTCGATGAAGAACAGCCGCGCCTTCTCCATCTCTCCCCAGTCCACCCAGGCCGGCGGGGTACGGGTGGCTTCGAGGTACTCGCGAGCGACCTCCGGTAGCCCGTCCGGCAGGGGTGAGCCGGCGGTGGAGACGTAACGCATCAGGGTGTTGAACGTTCCGACCTGCCCGCGTTCAAAGAGTTCGGCGACGGTGGCGTCGGCGAGTTCGTCCCCTGCCTGGCGCAGGGAATCCATCGATGTCTCGGTGTAGTTCATGGCGGGGTCCTTGTCTGCTGCATTGGCGGCATTGGCGGCATTGGCTGCATTGGGTGCGTCTGATGCGTCTTGGGCGTCTGCCGCGCGTCTCCATGTGTCCGCTGCGGGGTCGGCCGCCGCCGGCAGGCAAGGGAGGCGCAGGTTCACCCACCCCGTGGGGGAGTCAGGACAGGCGGAGGGCCGCCGAACGCGCCAACACGGTCAGGGCGGTTGTGGCGTGCGTCGGCACATCCAGGGCATGCAGGGCGTCGAGCGCTTCCTCGACCCGCGCGCTGATCATGGCTTCGATGCGGGCGGGCGCCCCGAGCCGGTCCATCACTTGGCGCACCTCTTGCAGGCCCTCCGCGCCCAGGTCGCGCTTGCCGAGGAGTGCACGCAACCGCTCCCGCTCGTCGTCGCCTGCCAGGCGCCAGGTCTCCGCCAACAGGGCTGTCGGCCGGTGGCCGCGCACATCGTCGGCGTTGGCCTTACCGGTCAGGTCCGGGTTTCCGAAGAGACCGAGCAGGTCGTCCCGCAACTGGAACGCCTCGCCCAGCGGCAGCCCATACGCTTCGTAGCCTTCGCGCAGCCGGGGCCCGGCACCGGCCAGGGCCCCGCCGATGAGCAGGGGTTGCTCGACGGTGTACTTGGCGGTCTTGTAGCGGATCACTTTCAGCGACGCCGTGATGTCCGGACCGGATCCGGTGCGCAGGATCTCCAGACACTCTCCCGCGATCAGCTCGCGGGCCATCACCGACCACACCGGGCGGGCCCGGGCCAGATACGCGGCGGGCAGCCCGCTGGTGGTGAAGAGGTGTCCGGCCAGCGCCATCAGCAGGTCACCCACCAGCATCGCCAACGACCTCGCCGCGGCATCGGCGCGCGGGCGACGGCGTACGGCGCCGCGCAGGGCGCGGTGCGCGGTGGGCCGCCCGTGCCGCAGCGGGCTGTCGTCGATGAGGTCGTCGTGCACGACGGCCGCGGCGTGTACGAGCTCCATGGAGGCCGCCGCCCGCACCAAGGCGTCGTTGTCGGGCTGCCCCACCGCGCGCCAGCCCCAGTAGCAGAATGCCGCACGCAGTCGTTTGCCGTCCGCGACCGCCGCCTCCAGTTGCCCGGCCACGGGGCCCAGGAGCGGGTCAATGGCCACGAATTGGTCCGCCTCCTCGGCGACGAACCGGCGCAGTGTCTCGTCGACGCGGGACTTGAACGCGTCCGGCTCCCACACCTCAGACGTCATCGGCGGCCCGTCGAGCCAGCGCCCGCCGGGCCAGCACCTCCAGGTGAGCGGGGGGCACGGTCGCGTACCGGTCAAGCACCAGGCGGCCGCGCGCCAGAAGGTCACGCTCGGCCTCCGTCGCCAGCTCGGCGGCGTCGGAGCGTCGCAGCATCCCCCGAACCGCCCCCAACGCCGAACCCAGCGTACTCACCGCCAGATCGGCCAGTCCGGCCACCAGCAACACCGCCTGGCCGTCCGTTCCTCCACGCCGTCCCGCCGCCTCTGCCATGCCACGCCCCCACCCCAGTGGACATCCGGAAGGCGCCCATCACGCGCCGCCCTTGCGAGCATCCCGCCATGCCCGGCCGGAGTGCGGAAGAACTCACGATCGAGTGATCACATCGCTCGACAGTACGGATCACGCGACGATACGGGTGACGCTGGAGAGTCAGGCGTGTTGGGCGGGCCGGGTGTTGGGCGCATTGCGCATCGCGTAGGGGTAACAAGGTCGGTTACGACCATGCGACTGCTGGGGGTCGTTCACCACCCCGGGCCCTGGTCGCGGCGCGAAGGAAGCCAGTTTGTGGTCAGGGGTTCCGCGTCCCCGTATGCAGGGCCAGGCAAAAAACGGCGATGGGCTCATTGGCCGCCAGCGGCAGGCTGTTGTGTAGGTCCGGTGGCAGCAGTGACGACGACAACACCGGTGATTTTGTCTGCGAAAGTCTGCTTCTTGGTGTCCCAGATGGCCCACCACCAACCCAGCGCGAGGAGCGGCCAGTTGAGGAACTGGCAGAGTCGACGGCTGAGGGCCAGGCCGATTCCGGGCATGAAACCGTCGTGGTCGCGTACGGCTCGGATACCGAAGGCCTTCTTGCCCACGGTCTGCCCGGTTCGACCTTCGCGGATCAGCTGTACAACAGTCGTGACGACCATGGCGATGATGCCCACCCAGCTCAGGATCGCTGCGGGGATCTCGCCACTGTCTCCGGAGCTCTTCTCATCGATGGCGTAACCGATGCCTATCAGGAGCCACATCGGCCCGAAATTGATCAGGCTGTCCAGGAGGAAAGCGTCTGCCCGCTGCATCCATCCGGCGTATAGAGGGCCCTGCTGGGCGTACCGGGCATCTGGGCGTGGAAACGGCGGATACTGAGCCCCGGCCATGTGCAACGGCGACGGGTAGTTGGGCATCCCTTCGGACGCCGGGTGGTGGCTCTGCGGTAGAGGATGGCTCACTTGGACGCTCCTAGCATTTCCCGTGACGGGAAGTCGGCTGTAGATCACACAGAGTACGGATTCGCGACTCCGGCATGCCAACTGCCTCAGGGCATCGTTCTTTGAGGCATGGCAACGACGGCCTAGGCCACACGCAACACGGCTGTAGAGGGATCCGGCACCGGACCGTGCCCGTATAGCGTTTCAGTCACGGCCGGTTGGGGGCGGCGCCGAACAGGGGGTTGAACGGGTCGCCCTCGTATCCCATGACAATGCAGGAGGTGGCGACAGGCCCACGGGAGAGTTCTACGAGCCGGGCGAGGACCACCGCCTCCGACGGCAGCCCGGCCGGATCGAGGCCCAGAGCCCGGGCGGCGAGGTCGCGCCGCAGGTCGAAATCCGGCAGGTCCTCTCGGTACTCGTCGGCGACTGACAGGCATTCTTCGGCTGTCCGCCCATGAGCATCCCGCCACCACGGTGCCACAAGACACAGCCTGACCAACTCCGGCAACCCGAGAGCCAACAGTCCGGCTTCGCCGTCGAGGCTGACGTACACCACCGGGCGTTCCTCTCCGCCTTCACCGACGAAGCAGAACGCGTCCCCTGAGCCCGCCCGAGCGAACTGTTCCAGCCGGGCCCCGGAGGCAAGGCGAACTCCGTCCACCAACTCCTGGTCGGCCGGATCCGTCGCGTCGAGGTCCGCGACCCCGGCGAAGAACGCAACGACCTCCTCATCGGCGCTCAGGAGAGGCAGCAGCGCGTCGGGGCGGGCGGGTAGGTCGGTAGGTCGGGGCCTGCCGGTGTATTCGATCCGCTCACCCGGCACCCGTAACCGGGGCCTCCGACAGAGAAGGCGGCACAAGATCGGCTTCTTGAACCCGGTGGGCTCCTCCAGACACGTATCGCCGTCCGCGACCGCTTCTATCGAGCTGAGTTCAGGTAGTGGGCGGCTGGAGGGCAGCCGCCCCGGCCGCTGCCCCTGACGGCTGCGCGCAGGGATGGCGGGGAGTGTGCGGCCGCAACGTGGGGTAGCGCTCTTTGGCCGATTGCCTTTCGTGGTGAGGGAGTTGTGTGGTGCGCAGGCTGTGGGTGGGCAACTGTGACAGCGAGTACATGGTTCACCGTCGCGGTCTCCTGGATGCGGCGGAACACGAGGGGACACCGGCCGTGGGCGCCCGGATGGTGTGGCTGCTGCGCGACGGTGACGCGCTCGTGCTCCCGCAACCCGTCGATCCCGTCCACCTCGAGGCCATCGGGCCCCTGGTGGGCTTCGATCCGGCTCGTGTGCACATTCTCACGCCCGATGATGCCGCGGTCCGCTGCCTGGACCAGCAGCAACTGCACGAGCCCGGCCTCTTGGCCCGCCTGCGCGCGCTCGTGCGGCGCCCTGAGGAATGGGAGATGCGCGGCTACCTCCACGACCGGGGTCTGGGCAGCCTCGCCCGCGCCCTGGGCATTACCGGGTACGCCGCATTCGAAGAGGCGGGCGGGGCCGAACTGTTCAACAGTAAGGCGGTCTTCGGTGCCTTGGCCGCCGGCGTCGGTGTGCGGGTTCCTGACGGTGCGCTGTGCGCCACCCGCGGGGACCTGCTGCGCGCGGTGCCCCGGCTGCTGGAGGCCACCGGAGCGGTCATCGTCAAGGCCGACCGCAACGCGGGAGGGGCCGGGAACTGGCTGTGCCGCACCGATGCGGGCATGCCGGCCGCCGGGGCACAGCAGACTCTGGACCTGACCGGCCCGGAAGACCTCGACGTCCTCATCGCGGCGACCGGGCTTGAGGAAACGCACGCCCCGCACGGCCAGTTCGTCGCGGAGGCCTACCACCCTTACTGCCGTTCCCTCTGCGTGGAGATCGACTGCGATCCGGCCCACGGCACGCAGCCGGCTGTGCTGAATGTGGGGGAGATGCTCATGGAACCCGTATGGAACGGCTTCCTCATGCCTGCTCCCCTGACCCCCGGCCCCCAGCAGACCATCCTTGAGGGAGCGTTGCGGCTGGCCGCAGCGATGCGCGCCTTCGGATACCGCGGCCTGGTCAACATCGACGCCATCATCACCCCGACCGGCGAGGTCTTCTTCAACGAGGTCAACGCCCGCCTGGGCGGCTGCACCCACCTGCACCACCTCGCCACCCGCCTGCTGGGCCCGCACTGGATGCGCACCCACACCCTGCGTGCCCGCAACGACCTGCCCGCCACCAGCCTGCCCCGCCTCCTTGAGGACCTGCACATTCACCAACTGGCCTGGAACCCGCACACCGGCGAAGGCGTCATCATCACCACCGACCGGACCACGCTCCACCGCAGCGTCGAGTACGCCGTCCTCGCCCCCACCTCCGAGCGCGCCATCCACCTCGAACACCGCCTGCGCACCCTGCAGGCAGGCAGCGCCGTAGGTGGTTACGTCCCCGTCCGAGCCCGCGCCGGGACGGACCTCCCCTGACGCGAGTCGTGCGGTTTGAGTGGACGGCGTCCGGACCGGGGGCGGCCGGTCCGTCCGACCCGGTTGGTGACCGCGCCCGTGCGGCTCAGGGGCGTGGCGTCCCTACCGCCTCCGATGGCTGCTTGCGTGGCACAGGCCGGATCCGGGGATCGGGCCAGGGCCATGAACGCTTCCTAGACCGTCGCGCCGCTCTCGCCAGCCGTATGCGCGGATCACCCTTTCGAGCGCTCCCTCACCCTGGCGCTCAGCGCCGACCTGGAACTGGTGTCGGTCCATACCACCAACTTCTTGAGCCCGCTACGACATCAAATGCGAACCGGCACACGGCAACACCGAAACGGAGGAGGAGTGATCCACGTGTCCGCGCCGAAGCGTCGGGTGCGGAGTCCCCCTGCGCCGGCCACCCGTCAGCAGGCGCCGATGCAGTCACCGCGGAAGACTTCCTTGCCGTCGACCGTGCCGACGGCCGTGGCGCCGGTGATTTTCGGCTTGTCGCCGCTGCTGACCTTCGCGCCCTTGCCCAGCGTCGCGGTCATCTC
Source organism: Streptomyces sp. Je 1-332 (assembly GCF_040730185.1). Classification (NCBI taxonomy): domain Bacteria; kingdom Bacillati; phylum Actinomycetota; class Actinomycetes; order Kitasatosporales; family Streptomycetaceae; genus Streptomyces; species Streptomyces sp. Je 1-332. The sequence goes on along the minus strand of NZ_CP160402.1, from coordinate 132,199 downwards.
CGCCGGGCGGCCGTCCTGAGTGGTGCCCGTGCACCGAACGCGCATCTCGTCGCTGCCGTCCCCCTGGCTCGTACACTTCAGATCGCCACGCAGAGGGTGCTCGTGCACACGGAAGGCGATCTTCCCAGCCTGGGAGGCTCCGGTACGGGCTACGCCGCCACCGACAAGGTCCTCGGCACCGCACCCGGCCACAACGCTCGTGCCAAGAGCGAGGAGAGCTGCCACAACGACGCCGCGTGCAGGGGCAAGGTGCTGATTCATCCCCCCACCTTCGACCCCCAAGTCCACCGCTCGCAGCCGCAGTCCCGCCAAACGGGTACCCCACCTAACCACCACCCCCGATCGGCGGACCATGCCGTGCCCCGGCGCATTGGTGACACACACGGTTGAAAGCACTGTGTGCCCACCTCGCGCTTGGAGCAGTACGCATGACCTGCGCCCCTCGCCGTACCCGGTTCCTGCCGATAGCCGCTGGTCTGGCGGTCATGGCCGCAGGCGGTCTGACAGCCTGCGGCACGAGCACCGCCCGGCAGCACCCCGCCGCCGCTCCGCTGGAGCAGACGGCCGAACAGGTCCAGCAGGCCATCGCCACGGTGTGGCCGCGCCTGGGCGAGATCTGGCCCGGAGCCGACTTCTCCGACCACAATCTGCTGCTCACCGACGGCCGAAGCGTGTGGGAGGCCGACCGCGACCACGCCACCCGCGTCGAAGAAGACAAGGTCAGAGCGGAAAAGATCAAGCTGCCACAGCGCGGCGGATTCGACGTGATCACCTGGCAGGGCAAGCACTCCCTGATCGTGCGGGTCGCCCAGGGCAAAGAACTCGGCCAGCTGCGCCAGGATCCGCTCGGCCTGACCAGCCCGAGCGCGGCCATGCACGCCTTCGAGCTCGCCACCCACGAGCAGTTCCACCCCTACGTGCAGAACAAGGACGGCAAAACCTGGAAGTCCCTGGCCAAGCTGGAAGCCGCTGGCAGCGGCGACCGCGAGGAGCTGTACCCCTTGCGGGCCGCACCGCGTATCGAGCGCGCGATGATCTACAACACCCTCTTGGACGCCGCCAAGGACCCCGGCCGTGCGCGCGAACTACTGACCAAGACGGCGTGGTGGCGCCAGAAATACCAGAGCGATCACCGCGAGGAGGCCGACTCCCCGAAACAGGTCGACCTCCTCGAAGGCACCACCAAATACGTGGAACAGACCGCGTTGTCCATGGCCCTGGCAGGCGACCGCTCCGGCGCCGGCGACCTCCGCAAGGCCACCTTGAGCAGACTGAAGCCGATGAAGACCGCCTTCAAGGGCGTCGAGCCGTACGCGATCGGCACGGCCGCGCTCCTGGCCGCCGACGCCCAGGGCAAGAACCTCAAGACCCGGCTCACCCAGGACCCCACCACCCCGCTCGACGCCTTGCTGGAAGGCGTCGAACCGGCGCCGCCACAAAAGGTGCCGGACGACGTACGCCAAGGCGTCACCGCCGCCGTGGACAAGACCAACAAGCAGCTGGCGCAGTCCATCGACCCGTTCGTCAAGGCCATCCAGGACCACGGCACCCGCGTACTGATGCTTCCCGTCGACAAGGTCAGCGGCAGCGTCGGCGGCAGCGGCTTCTACACCACCGAAGAACTGCCCATCTCCATCACCCCCGAGGCGAGAGCCACCTTCTCCCTCCCCTCAGGAACCATGACCCTCGCCGGGGTGACCGCCGGCCAGATGGAACAGGACGGCACCGGTTACTTCGCCGTCCCCCTGTCCGCCGACGCGAAGGTGACCAGTGACCGCCTCACCGTGAAAGCGAAGAACCTGCACGGCAGCATCGCGGTGCAGGCCAAGGACGACGACGGCCAGACCTTCCTCTACGCCCGCTGACCCCAACTTCGAAACCCACCATCGCGCGCCACTCTCCGCCGAGATCGCGGAGGCCAGGCCCCGGGGCTTGAGCCCCTGTCCGAAACCCGCGGGGCCTGATTCCGCCGATGCAGCTCTCCAAACCGCGGGTCCGGCGGTTGATGGCTGCTGCCGGGGCCGCAGGCGCGCCCGGGAGCCCAGGGCAGCACATGGCCACGGCCCCCTCCGTGACTAGGGGTGCGGCTTCTCGCCCTTCGCCAGCATCGCTACGTACTTCTCGATCCGGCGCGCCCGGGTCTCGGCCTTCTTGGCGTCCTGGATCCGGTACAGGACCGCGTAGCGATTCTGCCGGTCCAGTGTCTCGAAGAATTCCGCCGCGGCCGGGTTGGCGGTCAGGGCTGCCGTGAGGTCGTCCGGAACTGTGGCGGTCTTCGCGCCGTCGTAGGCCGCTTCCCAGCGGCCGTCTGCCTTGGCGCGGTCGACCTCGGCCTGTCCCGGCGGCTGCATCCGGCCCTGCTCGATCAGGACCGCCACCTTGGCCCGGTTGACCTTGGACCACTTGCTGCGCGACTTGCGCGGGGTGAACCGCTGGAGCCAGCACTGGTCGTCGAACTTTGCCTTCTGGCCGTCGATCCAGCCGTAGCAGAGTGCCACGTCGAGCGCCTGGGCATAGTCGAGCGCGGCGATTCCGGGACCCTTCTTGCGAAGCTTGAGCCAGATGCCGGGGGAGAGGTCGTGGTTCTCGCCGAGCCATGCCTGGAAGGCCTCGGCGGATTCGAATGCGACGATCTCCAAGTCCTGAGTCACCCCAGCAGCGAACCACACCAGGCCGATTGTCATGAGTCATTCGGCACGACCCAGGATTGCGGGATACCCCGGGGGCCTGCGTGATCATCTCTGTCCTCGACGCAGAACGCCTTCACCGGCTCGCCGGAGTGAACTGGACGTGCTCACCGAGGCAACCCGGTGGTGACCCCCACTGTGCCGCTGGTGCTGTTCTGCCCGTCGCTCCGGCAGACCGCTGCGACGACCCGCTCCGTCTCCACCTGGTCCACCACCCACTCTGTGCGCAAATATTTGGGGCTAGCGGTCCGGCCCGTCTATTGGCCTTTCGGCCAGTATGCGTCTGACCGTTTTACCGACGCGGCGTATCCCTCGAAAACCGTAGCGTTATGGGTGTCGGAGGAAAGGAACAAGGCTTTTCCTCACTTAGAAAGAGGGACATCCATGCGTTACTCCTACTCGCGCCGCACGATCCGTACCACCGCCGTCACCCTCGGTGCTGCCGTCGCGCTCGGGGCACCGGCAGCCGCCTACGCCGCAGCGCAGGACTCCGGCACGGACCACCAGACGGCCGTCACCTCCGTTGCACACGCCGGCAACCACGGCGTCGTCGACGCTTTCTCCGTCGCCCAGCAGCGCAAGCTGGTCCAGACGCAGAAGCTCGCGGACGGCTCGGTCGGCAAGGTTTACAAGGTCGGCGGGAAGTTCGAGGCCGACATCTTTTACCAGGGCAAGAAGATCGGCACGCTCAAGGCCGGAAAGACCGTCCTCAAGCACCACGGCGTCAATTACAGCTTCCACCCCTACAAGGGGAAGCTGTGGGCGGAAAAGGCCGGTAAGGCCAAGCCGAACAGCGACGAGCAGAAGAAGAGGGATGGGATCACCGACCCGATCCCGAACCCCACCCCTGATGACGGGATCACCGACCCGATTCCGAACCCCACTCCGGATGACGGGATCACTGACCCGATCCCCAACCCCACCCCCGACGACGTCTCCGGAACTGCCCCCGCGGGCTCGGCGGCCGCTCTGCCCAGCGCGCTGACGGCCGGCTCGCACACCGCTACGCCGCACTCGGTGATCACCGTGGCGCAGCAGGGCAAGGCCGGCAAGAAGCTGGTCGCCGTCAAGGGCCTGGTCGACGGCTCGGTCGCCAAGGTCTACAAGACCGGCAAGACCTTCCGGGCGGAGATCACCTCCAAGGGCAAGTCCGTGGGTGTCATCAACGGCCGCGGCACGATCAAGTTCGGTGAGACCGGCGGCCTGGGCGTCGTGAACGTCACCATGACCTCCAACGGCAAGATCACCTCCTGGCTCAGCAACCCCAAGCCGAAGCCCGGCGCGGCACAGGACGAGCAGCAGAACGACGACAAGAAGGACGACAAGAAGGACGAGCCGATCAAGCCGATCCCGGCCCCGGACGACGACGTCGTCCCCACCCCGCAGCCGGAGGCAGGCGCTGCCGCCTAAGTGATATTCGCTCGACCGAAGAGACGCAACAGCGATGCCCTGCACAGCGACGTGCAGGGCATCGAACTGTGCCACACGTCCCCACTGCGGCTACGACAGAGCACGCTGTGACCAGTGCGAAAGCTGTACTCCCGTCCTCGACCCCACCACCCCGGCTGCCGCGGGAAGTCGTCAGGCGCTTGCTGAGGGTAGGGTGCCGATCTTTGTGCCCTTGCAGAAGATGTCGGCTTCGTAGGCGTTGCCAGCCTTGTAGGTCTTGCCGGTCGAGATATCGGCGAGACGGGGAAAGCGAGGAAGGTATTTCTTCCTTTCCGACACCAACAACGTGCGGACCCATCTTCTTAGCCGAGGAACCCCCGCAGGGTATGGCGAGAGATGATTGGGAAGTGAGCGCATCGAAACTCACAAACCACATTGCTGCACCTGGAGTTGAAGAAAATCTGCGGTGGTCGTCAAATCGTGCATATACCGGTACCCCGTATCCATTCGGGTTCGCCTGTCGCCTTGTGCAACCGCCGGGATAATGGACACGTCCGCGCTCCGAGCCCCGTGGAGTGCTGTAGGACACCGCTGCCTCGTGAAGCGAGGCTTCCTGTCGGACTCCGGAGGTAACTCCATGAGCAGTCACGTGCACCATCGCCCGGCCGCCGCCACCAGAACCATGGTGGCCTGGGCCGCTGCTGCCGCTTGCGCAACGCCGTTGGTTCTCTTCGCGGGCCCACCCGCCTCGGCCGCACCGGCTTCCTGCCGTACGAACCAGCTCCAGGCTTCCTGGAGTGATGCGGGCTCGGCCCGCTCCAGCGAACCAACGGGTGAGCAGGAAACGGCTGTCGTGCAGCTGCGCAACTCCAGCGACGCAACGTGCACGCTCCAGGGCCATCCCGATGTCGCCCTGACCAAGGGCACGGACGAGGAGAGGCTCCACGACACCAGCAAGCCCGCCCCGAAGCAGGTGTCCTTGGCACCGGGCGAGAGCACCACGTTCACGTTCCTTTTTCTCAGCGAGAAGGACGAACCCCGACAGGCCATCAGCCCGACGAAGGCGATCGTGACGCCGCCGGACAACAAAGCGTCCAGCAGCCTGCCGTGGAAATGGGGGCCGGTGACCCGGCAAGAAGCCGCTACCCACCCGGGCAACGTTGTGGGCCCGGTGGGGGCGACCCTCAAGGTGCACTCCGGTAGCTCCGCCGGGCAAGAGATCCAGTGCGGGAACGGTTGGAACGGGCTGGCCGTGACAGCCATCACCTCGAAGGGTAAGGATGCCTGCCCCACCGCACAGAAGGTCTCCAGCGCATTCGGCAAGGTCATCGAGGCCAAGAAAACTCCGCCCGTCACCGTCACCGTGAACGGCACGGCGTGGAAGTGCCAGGAGAAGCAGGAGAAGGGGGCGCCCAACCCCTACACGGAATGCGTCAGCACCAAGGAGCCGGCCGAGAAGGTGCAACTGACCTCCTGAGAAGCGGGCATGCGTCGGGTCGTGTACGTCCCCTCGACCCTTGGCAGAGGACCCGAGCAGCCGTACGACTGCTCGGGTCCTCTGCCAAGGCGTCTTGCGTAGGATTGGTGGCTGCCTTCTCGGTGTCAGGCGGCGTTGAGGTCCTCATCCTTGGAGGCGCGGCGCCCTCGTGTAACAGCCAGAACGCTGCCTGCGACAGCGATCACGGCGATGGCCAGCGCGATACTTACCCCGCCCTGAGTGTCCCAGTAGACGTCTTCCAAGCTGATCAGCAATGCCGCCTCGTCGATGACGAGAGCCAAGCCCACGCCGTAGGCCAGTCCCAACCAGGCGCGTGCCCGCGCCGAGCGATCGCTCAAACCTGCCGCGCCGACCGCCGCGAGCAAGAGGAATCCCCACACATAGTGATGGATGTGAACTCCGCCGGCCTCCATGTCGCCGACCCCGGCGGCGTCAATGTGGATGAGCCAGGTGAGGAGGCGCATTCCGCCGAAGGTGAGAGTGAATCCCCACCAGGCCAGCACGAAGCCACGGCGCTTGGGGGAAATGCCGGGCAACAGGCGCAGCCAGGGCGATGGCCGGGAGCCTTCAGACCCATCGGGCCGAGGCCGAGAGGGGATGGGGGCTTTTGACGACATCATCCACGTTCTCCCTGCGCTGTCCGGCCGTGAACTCCGGATCACCATGCCACGGCGCTCGCGCCTCCTAGCCACCCTGGTGAAGGAGACATGTTGGCGAGTCGTGCAGATAGAACCGGGTGCGGTTGGCGGGAGCGCGGCGCGCGGGACACGGTCCGAGCGCATCAAGAAGTCGCTGCCCGGGGCTGAGAAGAGCAGCAGGCCGCCCTTCACCGCGCGCGCCTCCTGGACCGGCGAATCATCCGTCATCCCCCGGTGCGGCCTGCCGCCCTGTCTCAGTACTTTCGGTTGCCCATTCCTTGGCCAAAGGGCTGAAGCGGCAGGAGCGCCCGGTTTCCTACGTTGGTAGATGTCGGTCGGCCCGCAAGCAGGGGGGGTGGGCCGGCCGACGACCACCGAACCGTTCTGCGCGGTGCACCACGTACCGCCAGGCCTCTGAAGGGAAACATCATGCGTTCTGCTCTGTCTCGTCGCACCGTGCGCGCCGGCATCGTCGTTGCCGCGCTGGGCAGTCTGTCCCTGGTTCCCGCGGTCGAATCCATGGCCGCGCCGGCGCCTTCGTCGACATCGAGCACCGTCAGCCAGAAAGCCCCGAACAGCGATGGGGGCCAGTCTGCCGCCGCCGTCGGCAAGAAGAAGGGCCAGAACAAGAAGAAGCCCCGCCCGGTGCGTGTGGTGAAGGAGTACACCGAATTCGATGGGAAGTTCATGGTCCACACGAAGGTGTACAGCAACGGCAAGGTCGTCAAGTGGCGGACCAAGGCCCACATCATCGACAACCCGACGCCGAGCCCGACGCCGACGCCGAACCCGACGCCCGATGATGGCCCGACCCCCAGCCCGGCCACAGGCTGAGCCAGCCAGGTGGCAGGACCTAGCGCCCAGATCCGCAGCGCACCCAGCAGTCACCATCATCCGCCCCGTGCCCGTGCCTTCGAAGGCACGGGCACGGGGCGGAGGTTCGCTCATGGAGCCAGTGCGAGTTCCCTCGGTAGGAGACCTACTCGTCCCTCTCCTCGACCCGTTCGGAAAGTCGGCAGAGCGAGACGGATCACGCGCCGGGAGGCCGCAGGGGGAGGAGGGCCCGTACCTGCCAGCCGCCTTCGTCAGTGGGGCCGGCGTCCAGGCGTCCTGCCATGGCGGCTGCCCTCTCGCGCATGCCTTCCAGCCCGAAGCCCCCACCTCGGGCGCGAGGCGGGAGGCCGGCTGCACGGTGGCCGTCGTTGACGACTTTCAGTTCGAGCCCGGTGGGCAGCTCGCGCAGTGAGATGCGCACGAGGGTGGCGTCGGCTGCGTGTTTGCGGATGTTGGTCAGCGCCTCGCGGACGATCCGGTGAACCCCGGCGCGAACGTCAGCCGGAAGTCCTGACTCGACACCGGGTGCGATGTCGAGTTCTACCGGTGGTCCAGTGCGGGCGAAATCCCGAGCCACCTGGGGCAGTCCGCCGAGCCCTGTGGGGGCAAGAGGGCCCGTGTTCTCGCGGTCGCCGGTTCGGCGCATGACCGCCACGAGCCGTTTCATCGCATTGAGCGCTTCGGCGGCTTCCGTCTCGATGCGTTCCAGGGCGTCATCCGGTACTTGCCCTTGCGCTCCTACGAAGCGGATCGCCTTCGCCTGAACGATGATGCCGGTGATGTGGTGAGCGACCACATCGTGCAACTCCCGTGCCAGGGCTCTGCGTTCGACGGAGCGTGTTTCGGCGAGATCACGGAAACGTCGTTGTCTCTGTGCCCGCAGGAGGATGGAGAACGTCGCGACGATCAGGGTGATGAGTGAGATGGCAAGGGTCCACTCCTGCGGGTTGGCATCACGTGTCGGCACGGCCATGCAGGCGAGCGCCAACGCGGGCGCCAAGATGGTGGCGGTGCGATCCGAGGCCCGCCAGCAGACACTGCACAACAGAAGCAGGAGCGCCGCGATTTCCCCGATTCCCCACACCCCGCTCTCATCGCTTCCAACGATGAAGTACAACGTGACGCCCCACGAAACGACGGCGGCGACTGTGCCGCGCACGGCGAGCGGGACGGGGGTGCCGGGGATGGCACACAGACTGCACACGATGGATGAGCCGATGGCGAGGGCGAGTTCCGCCGAGGGCAGCCTCTCGAGGAAGACCGCATCGATGGTGATGAGGCCGAGCAAGACGATCCCCGAGGCGATCATCACCCTGGGGTTGCGGGCCGGGAGGCGTGAAAAGCGTTCCACCAGCGTCATGTGCTGCACCAGGCAAGGCTCTCCTGCGCGTTGTGGCGCGTGACAGCGGGACACGAGGGGGCGGGACACGAGAGATCGCACGCGGGGCCGTGCGCGTGTGTCAATCGGTGGTGCACAGGCCCGCCTCCCATGCCCAGACGGCGATCTCTACACGGTTGCGTACGTCGAGCTTGGTCTGAATGTGCGCGAGGTGGGCTTTGACGGTGGACACGGACAGGAAGAGGTCCTCGGCTATCTCCGCGTTGGTGAGGCCGCGCGCCAGGCGACGGACAACATCCACCTCTCGCGGTGTCAGTGGTTCGGCAGGCTGAAACGCCCTGAGCGCACCGGGCTGTTGCGCCATCTGCTCGAGCAGGCGCACAGTGATGGCTGGTGAGATCAGGGAGTCGCCCGCGGCTGCCGCGTGGACCGCTTCGACGAGCAGGGCAGGGCTGGAGTCTTTGAGGAGGAAACCGGAGACTCCGTCGCGCAGCGCCGTGCGCACGTATTCGTCGTCATTGAACGTGGTGATGATGACGACCTTCGGTGAGGAGCGTTCACTTTCCTTGTTGTGATCTGCCTGGCGCAGGCGCCGATTGACTTCGAGTCCGTCCATACCCGGCATGCGGATGTCCAGGAGCATGATGTCGGGCGCAAGTGCACGTGCGGCCTCCAGCGCTTCCTGGCCGTCTGCGACGTCGGCGAGCACTTCGATTCCGGGGGTCGCCTCCAGGATCATCCGGAATCCTCTGCGGACCATCTCCTGGTCGTCCGCGATGACCACTGTGATCGGCATCCAGCTCCTACTTCCGACGGGTGCCCGGCAGACCATGAGCGGGGTGCCGGGTGCTACAGCGGCTTCAGCGGCTGGTCAGGAGCGGTCTCGCCGCCACATGAGCAGAAGCAGGCTCCCCGCCACTGCGACAAGTGCGGAGCCGGCCATCGCCGGACCGTAGGCGCCGGCCAGGGCGACGATCGTGGAACCGGCCAACGCGGGGCCGTAGCGCTCCTGGTTCGGGCCGCCCAGCCCGGCATGTGTGGTGGCTGTGGGCGTCTGGTGGGGGCCGGGGCAGCGGGCCGCCTGAGTGGAGAAGAATGCGGACTCAGACTTGAGTCGGTCCACGTTGTCGCGCCGGGACTGATCGGGGTGGCCCCCTTCATCGACGATCGCCTGGTACGTCTTCAGCGCCGCCCTGTAGTCGGTCTCAGCCTGCTGCGCAGCGATCTCGGCTCGCCCGCAGGCGGAGCTGTCGGTGGCCTGCACCGCCGGGGCGGCGATGCTGATGATGGCCGCGCCAGCAGCAGCGGTGACGACAACGGATATGGCACCCATGATGCAGTGACCTCCCGGTGGAACGGGGCACAGCGCCTGTGCGCTGCCCGGCAACGCGATCTGCTTCGAGAACAGCCTCCTGTGGGCCGTCCTGCACTCCAGCTCGCGCGTCCCACGGGCTCTCTTCAAGCCCGCTCGGGCGGTCGGGTAGGCGTTTCTGCAGGTCAAGAACCTTGTCTGACGCGGCGACCCGGCGCTGCGGGTTTCGTCCAAACGACTGACGTCCCGCAGCTTCATTCAAGGAAGGGACGGCGCCCGACATGCTCGACCGCCACCTGGGCGTACCGCCCACGACCGGCGTCGCCGCATGGCGAGACACTGCCCGGCCCGCTGCAAGAAAGAACAGAGGAGCGAGGCGCCATCAGGATCGCCCGGACCGAAGTCTCCAGTCAGGGTCCAGGGCCGGGGCCCAGGGCCGGGGCTCAGGCCGCCACGAGCTTCCGCTCGCGGTTCGGCGTCGTGACCTTGGGCTTCTTGTTCGGCAGCGAGAGCCGGAACACCTTGTGCCACGCGGAGAACACCTGCTTGGGCAGCGGCCCGGTGACGTACTCCAGCTCGTACTTCTCGAACAGCGCGCGCACCTTCACCGCGACCTCGGCGTAACGGTTGCTCGGGAGGTCCGGGAACAGGTGGTGCTCGATCTGGTGCGACAGGTTGCCGGACATGAAGTGCATGGCCTTGCTGCCGCTGATGTTCGCCGAGCCCATCATCTGGCGCAGATACCACTGGCCGCGCGTCTCGCCCTTGATCGACCGGCGCTCGAAGACCTGCACGCCCTCGGGGAAGTGCCCGCACATGATCACCGAGTGGGTCCAGAGATTGCGGACCAGGTTCGCGGTGAAGGTGGCGCCGAGCGTGGGGAGGAACGACGGACCCGAAAGCAGCGGGTGGATCACGTAGTCCTTGAGCACCTGCTTGCGAATCTTTCGGCCCACGGCCTTGGCCCGCGCGCGGAACTCCGGGCTCTTGCGGCGATGCTTGGGCAGATTCTTGCCGAGCTCCAGGTCGTACGCCGCGATGCCGTACTCGAAGAAGCAGGCGTTGATGAAGTTCCACAGCGGCTGGCCGAGGTGGAAGGGGTGCCACTTCTGGTCCTCGTCGACGCGCATGATGCCGTAGCCGAGGTCGTTGTCCTTGCCGATCACGTTGGTGTACGTGTGGTGCAGCTCGTTGTGCGAGTGCTTCCACTGGTCGGCCGGCGAGACGTGATCCCAATCCCAGGTGGTGGAGTGGATCTTCGGGTCCCGCATCCAGTCCCACTGGCCGTGCAGGATGTTGTGGCCGATCTCCATGTTGTCCATGATCTTCGCCACGGACAGACCGGCGGTGCCGATCAGCCACGCGGGCGGGAAGATCGAGAACAGCAACACACCCCTGCTGACCAGCTCGAGCTTGCGCTGCGCCGAGATGACCTTACGGATGTAGGCGGCGTCCTTCTCGCCGCGGCCGGCGATCACCTCGTCGCGGATCGCGTCCAGCTCGCGGCCCAGCTCCTCGATCTGCTCCGTGGTCAGGTGGGCGGTGGGGTCGATGGCGGTCAAGGTGCTCCTACCGTTCGATGTCGCAGGGGCCCGCCGCGGCGGACACGCAGGTCTGGATGAGGACGCCGGGCTCGGCCTCGGTGATCTCGCCGGTGCGCAGGTCACGGACGGCGCCCGCCTTGAGCGGCGTGACGCAGCCGAAGCAGATGCCCATGCGGCACCCGGAGGGCATGAGCACGCCGGCCTCCTCGCCGACGTCCAGCAACGGCGTCGCGCCGCCTGCGTGGACGGTCTTGCCGGTGGTGCTGAACGTGACCTCGCCGCCATCGCCGGCGACGACGACGCTGGGGCGGAAGCGTTCAGTGTGCAGGCGCTCTGGCACGCCGTGCTCGCTCCAGTGCTTCTCGGCGGCGTCGAGCAGGCCCGCTGGCCCGCAGGCCCAGGTCTCGCGCTCGGCCCAGTCGGGTACGAGTTCGTCGAGACGGGCGATGTCGAGCATGCCGTCGGTGTCGGTGTGCACCTCGGTGAGCCGCAGCTTCTTGTCCGCGACCAGCTCGTGCAGTTCGTTGCGGAAGATCACGTCCTGCGGCTGTGGCGCGCAGTGGACCATGACGACGTCGTCGAACTCGGTGTCGCGCAGCATGCCCATCACGGGCGTGATGCCGCTGCCGGCCGTCAGGTAGAGCACCTTGGCGGGCTTGGCCTCTGGCAGCACGAAGTCACCGGTCGGCTGGTCGAGCTGGATCAGCGTGCCCGGTCTCGCCCTGCGGACCAGGTGGTTGCTGACCTTGCCGTCCGGGATCGCCTTCACGGTGATCGTGACGCGGCCGTCCTGGCGGTGTGTCGGCGAGGTGATGGAGTAGGCGCGCCACAGGCGCACCCCGTCGACGTCGACCCCGATCCGCATGTACTGACCGGCCTTGTGACCGCGCCAGCCCCGCCCCAGCCTGATCACGATAGACGCGGCGTCACCCGTCTCCGGGTGCACGGCCTCGATGCGCCCACGCAGGTCAGCGCCCGCACGCAGCGGGCTGACCAGGTCGAGGTAGTCCGACGGCAGTAGCGGCGTCGTGACCATCTCCAGCAGTTTCCACGCCCTGCTGCGGAGGGCTGTACTCGTCATGACTTCAGCTTGCTGCGCCTCAAGGCGTAAAGTCCTGACCGCAGGACGTAAATCTGGTCGACTGAATTGTTCGCAGGGAACAAAAACGTGAGTCATGCAATCCAGAGGGCCAGCGAACTGGCCTTGGACGAGACGACGGTCACCGCACTTCGGGCCACAGTGAAGAGCACCGCGGACGAGGTCGTCCAGGCCATCATCGACGAGGTCCCTCCCTACGCCAACGCCCTATCGGGCAGCATGGGCGGCACCATCCGCCGAGCCGTCCGCACCGCCCTGGGGCACTACCTGGACCTCGCGAGCGGGAAGGCCACCGGCGGCGACGCCGGTGACGCAGCCTACGAGCTGGGCCGCGGCGAGGTACGGGACGGCCGTTCGATGGACGCCCTGCTCAGCGCCTACCGCGTCGGCGCCCGCGTGGCCTGGCGATGCCTGGCAGCTGGTGCCGTACCCGCAGGCCTGCCCGCCGCCGAGGTCGCCAAGTTCGCCGAGCTGACCTTCGCCTACATCGACGAGCTCTCCGCCGCGAGCGCCGCGGGCCACGCCGACGAGCTGGCCGCCCGGGGCAGGGCCCACGAGCTCCACCTGGAACACCTGGCCCGTGACCTTCTCGCCGGCGCGAGCCCGGACGTGCTGCTGGCCTCGGTGCAACGGGCCGGGTGGCAGCCTCCCGTTTCGCTGACCGCGGTCCTGCTGCCCGCAGCCCAGGCCCGGCCCGCCTACCGCGCGCTCGACCCGAGCACCCTTGTCCTCGACGACCTCGTGGACGCCACTGGTCTGCTGCTGGTCCCCGATGCCGACCGATCACATCTCCTGCGGCAGCTGGCCGACCGCACCGCGGTGGTCGGCCCGGCCCGTCCGTGGACTCGTGCGTCCGACTCGTACGCACGGGCTGTACGCGCACGCTCGCTCTCCCCTGACATTCGCGACACCGAGGACCACCTGCCCGAACTGGTGCTGAGCGCCGACGCGGACGCGCTCGCCGACCTGCGTGCCCGAGCCCTCGCGCCGTTGCGGACCTTGCCCGCCGCCAGAGCGCGGCGGCTGGAGGAGACGTTGCGGGAGTGGCTACTGCACCAGGGCAGGCGGGAGGAGGCGGCGGCGGCGCTGTTCGTCCACCCCCAGACGGTCCGGTACCGGCTGTCGCAACTGCGTGAGCTGTTTCCTGACCTCGCATCGCCACAGCGCATCCTTGAACTGACACTGGCGGTCGGTCTTCGGGACAGCTGACGCGTACTTCGACCGTCCACCACCGGGTCCGTGAGCGGTCCGAAAAACCGCGCCTCGTTCTCGGTGTCCTCGTCCGGCTCATGCGGCCTGCAGAAGAGCGGTATCGGCCAGCTGAGAGCGGGGCGCGGAATCGGCCAGCTGAGAGCGGGGCGCGGTGCGGACCAGACAGAAGCCTCTCGGGGAGGCTGTCTCTGAGAAGCGTGGTGGCGGATAGGGCTCGACCGGAGCCGGTGGACGATGCGCTGGCCGATCAGGTGGAGTCACGTCACCAACGGCGGGGGCAGGCCGCTCGCCCCCACGACCACAGTGGTCTGCGACGGCCCCGTGCCTCCCTGCCGCCAGGTCAACCGGACGATCGACCGGGCGGGCCTGGCGCATCGCGCGAGGGATGATGGGGATGGAATGACGGAATGTGAAGGTCAGGAGCTTGCATGGCGAAGCGGGTCCACCGCCCCCGCGAGGACGCGGAGTTCAATTTCATCCTCGGGATGAGCGAAGGCCCGGTCCTCGCGTACTTCACCGGAACATGGCCCAAGGCAGTCGAGCCCTGCCGGGAGATGGACCTCGTCGTGGGTGACATCGCCGACGAATACACGGGCCGCCTGACGGCCGTTCGCGCCGACATCACGCGTTGCCCGGCCGCAACCGAGCGATACGGAGTCACCGGAGCCCCATCCTGCGTCCTGCTGAAGGAGGGAGAGGTGGTGGCGCACAGCACCGGTCCTATGACCACCGCCGAAGTACGGAAGTTCCTGGACGGCCACCTCTGAGCGGCCGCTGCGCCACGTGCCCGCGACGCCCGTCACGTCTCGTCCAGGCAGCCCTGGCCGGCGTGGTGCCTGCCCACGCCTCGCAGAGCTGTCCCACCCCGGCTCCCGCACACCCAGGGCCGACCGCCCCGGCACGGCGGCGAGTTCGTCTACGGACAGCTCGAGACGTGGGGCACCCCGAACACCGAAACCGTCACCGAGACACACCTCCACGGAACCGCCAGGGCGGCCCGCTCCTGGAACCGGCTGCACCCCAAGCTGACCCATAGCTCTTCCTGGGCAGACACAGACCACACCCTCCCGATCGTGGAAGGAACGGTGATCCCCCGGATATCGGCCACCTGCCCAGCGGAGCAACACCGAAGCCGGAGCAACACCGAACCCGGTCTGGTCGTGGTGGTCAGGCACCGATGCCGCTCCGGCGGATGCCGACCGTCTCTGGCAGACACTGCGAGTGGGCGGGCGAGGCGGAGTTGGGTGTAGGCGACGAGGATGAGTCCCCCAGCGCGGTTATCAGCTCAAGGTTTTGCCGCTCTGGCTTGATCTTTAACCTGTGCGGCGTGGTAGGCCCCAGCCGATCGCGATGCCGCGAGAGCGGCCGACCCGGGCAGCCCGCGCCATCACTGGCTGGGCCTCTGTCATCGACCGTTGAGTGAGAGCTTGTCCTGGCGGGAGAGCGGGAAGTTGAAGGACATGAGCTTACGCAGATCGAAACGGCGCGACGCGGACGAACTTCGAGCGAAGTTTGTGGCCAACCGGGAGAAGGTTCGGTCGTGGACAAGGCGCTGGGAATGCCCCGAGGTCGAATGGCCGGCTTTCCCCGAGATCCCGAAGCCCTGGGTGATCCACCCACGGGCACAAAAGTCGTGGCTGGATCGTCATGCGCCCTTCATGGATGAGTACCAGTGGCTTCTCGAGGCCCGACCCGTGGCGGAGGGTGTGGCGGAGCTGTGGGCTCTCTGGGAGTTCGGCGGAGGCCATGAGTTCGAGCGCCTGACGATTCGCTTCCGGACCTTCCTTGATCCCGACTACGTGGCCGAGAGGCTGGCCCTAGGCATCCGCGCCGCTGGCCTCAAGGGATGGCAGGATGACGACGTCCACGACCTGTATGACTGGCTCCGCGATGGAGTGAATCACTGCGTGGACTCCGGCATGGTGCGCGGAAAGCACCGCTCAGGCTTCCTCTTGTCCGAAATGACCTGCGCCGTGGTCAGTCGCACTGAGGTCAGCACCGAGACGCGTACCACCCTCACGGACACCACCTTGGACGGCGCGCGACTGAACGCCGACGGCAGGGACTAGGTCTGTCCGGCGGATCATGCGCTCTCCTGACCCTCATCCGCCGGAGAGGCTCTCGCGACGATGGCTCGAAGCCGCAGCGACGCCACACATGTTGAGCACGATTTTGCCACTCACACCGGCGCCGAGCCGCCCAAAGCGGTACCCACTCGCCTCACAGGCGCCCGTCGCCGCAAGGGGAGCGAGCCCGAGCCGAGAACATCGCGAGCCGGCAGACACTCGGATTCGAGTTCGGCCGCACCTCACCCTTCCGACGCCTCCTCGGCCTCGGCGGTCACACCCTCCTGGTCGGCGTCGACCGGAACCGTAGCCGCGCATCTGCGGCCCGCTACGCGGGTGCCGTCGATGAGTTCGGGCTGCGATAGGAGTCTGATGGAGGACAGGTGATCTTTGGAGGCTGGCCCGTGGCTGAACCACACGTTCTTGAAACCCGGAAAGCTCTGGAAAGGGCGATCCACGTCGAGCGGTCCGCGCTCGCTCAAGACCTCGCCGAACTCAGCGAGGCCCAGTGGGCGAAAGCGTCACTGTGTGAGCGCTGGACCGTGGAGGAGGTCGTAGCCCATCTGACGGCAGGTGCCAGCACGAGCATGTGGCGCTGGCTGCTGAGCATGCTGGCCGCGCGGTTCGACCCTGCTCTGCACAACGACCGACGACTTGCAGAGCACCGTGGTGCTACACCTGAAGAGAGCTTGCGGCGATTTCGCGAAGTTGTCGCCGGGCCCGCCGGGCCGACAGGACATACTGCGGCCTGGCTGGGCGAAACAGTCGTCCACAGCGAGGACATCCGTCGGCCATTGGGGCTTGTACGGACACCCCCGGTAGCCACGACGACCGCCGTGGCCCGGTTCTTCGCCGGCCGCGATTTCACCGTCGCGAGCAACACTGCGATCGCGGGCTTGCGGGTCGAGGCCACAGACGGCCCGTTTACCACCGGCTCGGGGGATCTGCTCCGGGGGCCGACCCTCTCGCTGGTGATGGGGATGGCAGGCCGTGCATCGGCCTGCGAGGACCTTGAGGGTGACGGTGCCGCAATCCTGCGCGCCCGACTGGGCTCAGGTCCAAGAACAAGCTGAGGGTGTGTTCGGGAAGCTCGGTGCGGCACCGCAGGAGGTCCTGGAGGGTGTCGAGGACCTGGTAGGGGGTCAGGCTGTGCTGAGTCTCGGCGTACACGTGCCCCTCCTCACCCTCGTACGGGAGGGAGAAGGACAGTTCTTGATGTGACGTCATCTCCATCAATGGCTGAAGAGCCGCCTGGTGGTCATCGGTCCAAAGAACGATGTCGCCTGACCCGGGGCGGCGTTTCCGCGAGGCATACGGTCCATGTCGACGGCTTCATCCCAGCGCGCGTAGGACCAGGCCTGTCTGGCGCGCGATGGCCTGCTGGCACTTTGCATTTTGTCTTTCGTCCGCCACTGTGACTCGCCCGGTCAACTGGGATACCAGGACTGCTTCATAGCAACTGGACAGGCACTCCAGCGCCTGGTCGGCCGACAGGCATCCGCGGCGTGCTTCGAAGAGTCGAACCAGCACCATCAGGAAGGGACCGACTGCTGGCCTGGTGGGGACATCTGGCAGAAGGTCGTAGCGAGCCAGAAAGTCTCGTGCGAAGGCCGCGTCATCCCACCAGCTCGTTGGAGCTTGTGCACGCAGGGCCAGAACGGACTCGACCAGCTCGAAGTGCGGTTGCGGGAAGAAGTGGTCAAACGGCGGCTCGAATAGCGGAATCGTCGATGCCACCACGTCCAGCACAAGGTCAGCCAGCGTGCCGCTGTCCAGCGCCTCCAGCTGCTCGCCGTACGGCGCGATGTCCTGGTCCCAAAGCTCCGACCCAATCCCCCCTCCCCCTATCGTTCTGCTACCCGTGAACCGTAGTCAGGGACGTTCATCCGTCCACAACCGGGGAGCCGAGATCGTACGCCGACGCCAGGCGAGGGCGGAGTGGACGCGGCTGACCAGCGTCCAGTCCAGGGGATGCGGGGAATGTCACCGGTGACCACGATTGCCACCGACAAGGAGGGGCCCGCGCTGGATGAGCACAAGGCGGCCACCCGTCAGCTCAGCGCAAGAACTACCGTCCCCACCCGCTGGTAAGCCGGCACCAGACGGTGGCCAACCGCCGGAAGTTCAGGTGAGATTCGGGCCATGACCACCCTCCTGAAGAGTCGACGTCCGTGCGGTCGCGGTGCGGCCGGTCCAGGGTCCGCCATCGGCCAGCCGTGCGATAGGACTCCTCCAGCCCCTGTGTCTGAAATGTCTGAGTCAGGTGGAGGCTGCCGGCGCCATGCCGAAGTCCGCATAGGGCGTGTAACGGGAGAGTGGCGCTCCCCGCCACCGGTGCGTGGAAGACCCCAGGCTTGGGAAGCGCGCGCCGACGCCGTCCTCACGGCCCCAGAGGCCGCGGGGTGCCGCTGCTGTTCGCCGAGGCCGACAACTGTCACGAGGCCGGCAACTACCGCGAGGAGACGACAGTCATCGCAAGAAGGTTTGAGAAGGGCGCGCGGTTCTACCGGCGGATGTGAAGGACCGCCGGTCAGGAATAGCCGATGTGGCGCACCCGCTGGAGCACCCCCGGCCCCTGACGAACAGCCGTCTACGTCCAAGCCAGGCTAGAGGGCCCGCCGAGCCGTTCGCTGGCGGAGCCGGGGGGCAGGTCACGCACTCCGATCGTTGCCGCTGAACAGCCTGTCCAGGTGGAGATCGATCGCAGTGAGTGCGTCCCCGGGTCCGATCACGTCGAGTTCGATCAGAGGGGTGAAGCCGGTGAGGGCGAGAAGCAGGTTGGTCTCGGTCGCCGGATCGCAGTCAGAATCGATCTGCCCGTCGGCGACCGCTTGGCGGATCAGCTGCTCGACGAGATCTCGTCCTTGGAGGAGGCCGCGGCGTGCCTGCTCGTGGACGGCCTCGTCGTGCAGCGCCTCCAGGACGTAGGCGGCGCTCATCCGGCTGGTCGCGCGGGCGTCGGCGTGCAGGGGGAGCATTTCCGCGAGCGTCAGGCGCAGTACGTCGCGGGGGTGCGGACGGTCACCGAGCTTCTTGAGGCCCTGGTCGACGCGCAGCGAGGTCTGCTCGGACGCGAAGTCCATGGCGAAGGAGAGCATGGCGGCCCGAGTGGCGAAATAGTGCTGCAGTTGCCCGAGGGAGATACCCGCCTCCCGCGCCACCACGCGCGTCGTCAGGTGCGCGACGCCGCGCTGTTCCACCACCCGCCACAGCGCGCGGGCGATCTCTTCGCGGCGTCTGCGGTGATCCACCAGTTTCGGCATCGCCAGCCTCTTCTCTCGTACCCGGAGCCTTTCCCATACACTTGACATAATACAGGCGACCGATAAACCTGGAGCCCACTCGAGGAAGGAAGTGCCATGCCTGAACGGCTGCCCGAACAGCCAACAGTGCGGACCACCGAAGGTGTGGTGCAGGGGCGCCGGCGGCAGGGACACGCAGTGTTCCGCGGGATCCCCTACGCCCGGCCCCCGGTGGGAGAACTTCGCTTCGCCGCGCCCGCCTCACCGCAGCGCTGGGAGGGTACGAGGCAGGCGGCGGAGTTCGGCCCCGTGGTACCGCTGTCCCTGCCGATCGACGTGGGCCCGCCGCAGGGCACGGACTGGCTGACGCTCAACGTCGGCACCCCGGATCCGGGCGCGGCAGGACTACCGGTGCTGGTGTGGATCCCCGTAGGCGGCTACGTTTCGGCGGCGTCGAGCGACCCGATGTACGACCCGGCGGCGCTGGCCGACGCGGGAGTCGTTGTGGTGAGCATCAACTGCCGGGTGGGCGTGGAGGGTTACGCGTTCTTCGACGATGCGCCGCCCAACCGCGGATTCCTCGACCAGATCGCGGCGCTGGAGTGGGTGCAGCGGAACATCGCCGCCTTCGGAGGTGACCCCGACCAGGTCACCGTGGGCGGAGTGTCCGCCGGGGCAGGGTCGGTCGCCGCCCTCCTGACGATGAAGCCGGCGCGCGGCCTGTTCCGGCGGGCCATCACCCACTCGGTGCCGGGGCTGCACAGCACCCCCGCGCTGGCACTGCAGGTCACCGCCGCGCTCGCGGACCGGCTCGGCGCGGCGGCCCCCACCGCCGCGGCCATGCGCGACATCGACCCCTGGCACCTGGCCGCGGAACTCACCTCCTTCAACGCCGACCTCCATGCACACCGGGAGAGCTGGGGACGGCTCACGGAGACCGGCACCGCCCTGTGCCCCGTCGTCGACGGCGAGGTCCTCCCCGAAACGCCCTGGCCCGCGCTGAGCGGCGCGCGCGCGAACGGGACCGAGCTGCTCGTCGGCCACACCCGCGATGAATTCCGGCTGTTCAGCGTCATGAGCGGACGGCGGGGCACCTTCACCGAGCAGGACGCCCGTGCAGCCCTGGAGCTGCTCGCCCCGCAGCCGGGCGGCGCCGACGCGTACCGTGCCGGATTTCCACAGGCCGGCCCGGAGGAGCTGGTGGAGACGGTGTACTCCGACGCCCTCTTCCGCATGCCGTCGCAGAAGCTGGCCGAGGCGAACGCCGCAGCCGGCGGCACCTCATTCCTGTTCGAGCTGTGCTGGACCGCCCCGGCCCTCGGCGGCGCCCTGGGCGCCTGCCACAGCCTCGACGTCCCCCTGGCGTTCGGCACCCTGGACAGTCCCGTCGGCGCACAGCTCATCGGCGACGACCCCACCCCCGAGACCCATGCGATCTCCCGCGAACTCAGGGAGGCATGGGTCCGCTTCGTCACGACCGGCGACGCGGGATGGGCCGCCTACCGGCCCGACCAGCAGCTGACCCGCGTCCTGGACGCCGAATCAAAGACTCTGCCCTACCCCGAACAGGTCTCCCGCCGGATCTGGGAAGGCCACGCCCCCGCCCCCTTCGATCTCTCGTAGGGGGTGAAGGTTCTGCAAGTCAGGAGGGCAGCGACGTCTCTGGTGGTCGCCGCCCACGCCCCGCGCCTGGACCGCGCCTTCGCGCCCGATGCCCGCAAGCGGCTGCTGACCTAAGACACCGACCGGATCACACATGGGGGTCACCCCACGCATCCGTAGGAGTCTTCCCGGAAGTGGGACAGGTGATCAGGCCCACAGAACCATCCCCCAAAGCCCGGCGTCGTGCCTGGTACTCGTGATTTCTTAGGGGTGCGCTGTGGAAGGTGATCCGCCGTGGTGGGCCATCATCGTGGTCTCAACCGGAGCAACCACGGTCCTTGGGGCGATCCTTCTGTCTGCGATCGCCGCGGTTGCTCTCGGAGCGGGCTGGATGCGTAGGAGGCATCGCCGCTAGCCCGGCACCACGCTGACATTGATCACTCGGCTGGCCGCCAAACGATTACCGAAGTCACACCGAAACGACTCCCGAAGAAGCTGACACAGCCTACTTATCGGGAGCGCAGCCAGAGTGCGGCTCCGGCGAGGGAAAGCAGACCGGAGTGAGCGTCGCTACCCGTCGGCCGGCCGACGGCGGACGCCGTGAGCACCACTTCAGCCCTGACTCCCGCTCATGATCGCGACTAGAGACAGGCCCTAAGGGCCACGGATCTCGGTGAGTCCTGGACGTACGGGCCCCCGGGTGCTCCTGTTGCCGCATCGCCCTCGGGAGGGGAGCGAGGCGGGCCGCTCACCTTGGCAAGTCAGCCGCGAGGGCCGCCATCGGCCGTGGTGATGGAGCGGGTGAGTTCCTCGACGAAGTCGTGCACGTCGCCCAGGTTCCATACTTGGCCCGCGCTGTTCCTGAGCAGGATGCGGCCGTGCACCGCCGACCACACGGACACGGCAGCGGCCTCCGGCGTCTGTGTCAGACGCATGCCTGTCGCCGCCAGCCGCGTGACGGCGGTCCGCCAGCGATCCGCGAGCAGCGCCATCTCATTCTGATGCCGGTCGTGGTCGCCGAACATGACCCGGAAGTACAGCGGATTGTGCTCGGCGAACCGGCAGTAGACGTGGGCGAGTTCGGCCAGTCGCCGGTCCGGTGGAAGCTCGTGTGAGTCTCCCTCCACTTGGTCCATCGCGTCGAGGAGCTGCTCGAAGAGCCGTCGTACGGCCGCGATCGACAGTTCTTCCTTGTCCGCGAAGTGCAGATAGATGGCCGGTGCGGTGACTCCTGCCTCCCGGGCGACTTCTCGCAGGGACAACGGCACGATCTGCATCCGGGATTCGTCCGCGACGAGCCGGAGCGTCGCCTGCAGGATCTCCTCGCGGAGTTTGTCTCCCTCGCCCCGGGCGTTACGGGGTCTGCGTCTGAGGGCGGTCTCCTCGGGCGGCGAGGAGCTTCGGGTGCGGTCGGCCATGTTTGCCAGCCTCGCACAGTGTTCGTTCCGGGCGCCACGGAGGTCGACGGCGACGATCCCGAGCTTTACGGCAGTAGCTAATCGGGTGTAAATAAATACTCGTAAAGTTACGGAGCGGGACGCTCCCTGCCGGAGCGCTGCCGTGCCCTGTTCTGAAGGGAAACGCGCATGCACATCACGATCGACGAGGACAAATGCTGTGGTGCAGGGCAGTGTGTGCTGGTCGCGCCGGAGGTCTTCGACCAGCGGGACGAGGACGGGGTGGTGGTCCTGCTGGATGCCGAGCCGCCCTCGCAGCAGCAGGACGCCGCCCGTGAGGCCGCGTCCGTCTGTCCGGCCGCCGCCATCGAGATCCACGCATGACCGTGTCCGCCGGAATCGTCGTGGTCGGCGCCTCGGCGGCGGGTCTGGCCACCGTGGAGGGGCTGCGGCGCGGCGGCTACGAGGGCTCGCTGACACTGGTCGGCGGTGAGTCGCATCTGCCCTATGACCGGCCCCCGCTGTCCAAGCAGCTGCTCAGCGGTGCCTGGCAGCCGGAAAAGCTGCGCCTGCGCACCCCCGAGACGTACACCGAACTCCAGGTGGATCACCTGCTCGGCGCGGAGGCGGTCGCCCTGGACACCGGGGGCCGCAGCGTCCGTCTTGCCGACGGCCGCCAGCTGGCCTACACGCAGCTGGTCGTCGCCACCGGCGCCTCGGCCCGCACGCTGCCCGGCACCGAGGGTGTGGCCGGGGTGCACACCCTGCGCACGGTGGAAGACGCCTTGGCGCTGCGTGCGGAACTCGTCGCCCGCCCGCACCTGGTGATCGTGGGCGGCGGGTTCGTGGGCGGCGGGTTCGTGGGCGCGGAGGCCGCGGCGGTGGCACGCGGGCTCGGCTGCGAGGTCACGCTCGTCACGGACCAGGACGCGCCCCTCTCGGACGCCGTCGGCGTGGAAGTCGGCGGCTTGCTGACAGCGGTGCACCGCGAGCACGGCGTGCGGGTAGTGACCGGTTCACTGGTGAGGGAAGTGATCACCGAGAACGGGCGGACCGCCGGTGTACGTCTTGACGACGGCCGCATCCTGCCCGCGGGAGCTGTCCTGATCGGCATCGGAGCGAGGCCCAACACCGGTTGGCTAACCGGCAGCGGCCTGTCGCTCACCAACGGTGTCGACTGCAACGCTTTCCTGCACGCAGGCCACGGTGTGTGGGCCGCCGGTGACGTCGCCTCCTGGCCGGACGTCGACTCGGGCGAACGCCTGCGGATCGAGCACCGCACCAACGCCTCCGAGCAGGGCCTGACCGTCGCCCGGAACATCCTCGCCGGGCCCGCCGCGACCGCCTTCCGCACGGTGCCCTACGTCTGGTCCGACCAGTACGACCTGAAGATCCAGATCTACGGCCGTACCCATGGCGCCGACGCGATGCACGTCGTCGAAGGCAGCCTGCACGAGCGGAAGTTCACCGCGCTGTACCTGAGCCGCGGTCATGTCACCGCAGCCCTGGGCGTCGGCATGATCCGCCCGCTACGCGCCCTGCGGCCCCTCGTGGCCGCCCGCGCCCCGTGGGAACAGGCCCGTCAGGACCTTCCCCTCGCCGGTTAAGACTTCCCCCCACCTGAAGGACACGCATGTCCACGGACACCTCAGCACAAGCCCCCGCTTTCCCTCTCACCCGCGGCTGCCCCTTCGCTCCGCCGGAGACCGCCACCGCCTTCCGTGAGGCCGGCGCACCGCGCCGGGTCATCATCTGGAACGGCACCCGCCCCTGGCTGATCACCCGCCACGACCAGGTCCAACAGGTTCTCAGCCCGGGTGGCCGGTTCGGCGCCGATGTCACCCTCCCCGGCTTCCCCAACACCTCCAGCGCCCAGCCCGTCGTCGAGGGCGGCATCTTCTTCCGCAAGGACGGCGACGAACACCTGCCGATCCGCCGCATCCTCAACCCCGACTTCACCGCCAAGCGCTCCGAGGCGCTGCGCCCCCGCATCGTCGAACTGATCGACCATCTCTTGGACGAGCTGCCGGCCAAGGGCAGGCCCGTCGACCTCATCGAGGAGTACGCCCTGGCTCTGCCCACCCTGGTCATATGCGAGATCCTCGGCGTTCCGTCCGAGTGGCGGCACATCATCCACGAGTCCTCGAAGAAGGTGGTGCAGCTCAGCCTTCCCAAAGAGGAGAAGCTCGCCGCGCACCGCACGATGTTGGACACCCTCAGCCGCACCATGGCCGACAAACGCAGCGATCCCGATGACGGGCTGCTCTCCCGCCTGGTCAACACCTGGGTCGACGAGAAGGGCGTCCTTGGCTTCGAGCAGGCCGTCGGCCTGGGCGTCCTCGTCATCGCCGCCGGACATGAGACCACGGCGAACATGATCGGCCTCGGCATCCTCGCTCTGCTGCGCGAGCCCGAGCAGCGCGCCATCCTCCTCTCGAACCCGAAGAAATATCAGAGCACGGCCACCGAGGAGATGATGCGGTACTGGTCCATGGTGCAGACCGAACCGCGGCGCGTCTGCCTTCAGGACACCGAGATCGGCGGCGTCCTGATCAAGGCCGGGGAGGGCGTCATCTGTAATCTGCCCGCCGCCAACCGCGACCCCGACGTCTTCGCCGCCCCTGAGGCGCTCGATCTCACCCGCGTGGAGCGCAAGCACATCGGCTTCGGCTTCGGCATCCACCAGTGCCTGGGCCAGAACCTCTCCCGCGTCGAGATGCAGGAAGCCTGGCCACGCCTCTTCCACCGCTACCCCGCCCTGCGCCTGGCCGTGGACGAAAGCGAACTGCGCTTCCACGACGACGCCCTGACCTACGGGCTCGAAGAACTGCCGGTGACCTGGTGAGCGCCCCTGACGGTGCCGGAGTCGCCGAGACACCACAGCAGCGCGCCACGCGGGGTTGGGCAGCTATGGCCGAGGTCATGCAGTGCCCGGCTCCGCCGGCCATGTCGCCGGCCTCGCTCGGCGGCCTGTCCGCCCAGCACATCTTCGGAGACCTGTGGGACCGCCCCGGGCTCTCCCGGCGCGACCGACGGCTGATCACCCTCACCGCCCTGGCCGTCCTTGGACAGGACCGCCTGCACACACCACTGCACATCAGGGCCGCCCTGGCCAGCAGCGACCTCACCGAGGCCGAACTGCGCGAAATGGCCGTTCAGATCGCCTACTACGCCGGGTGGCCGCTGGCCACGTCCTTCGACGCGGCCGTCGACACGGCCACCGGACACGACACCGGCTACGAACAGGTGACCGCCCTGGCCAACACCCCGACCAACAGTGCGGCACCCCCGCCGGACAGGAAGGAGCAACCGTGAGCGCACGTCTGCGCGACCAAGTCGCCGTTGTCGTCGGCGGCGGACAGACCCCGGGCGCCACCATGGGCAACGGACGCGCCGCCGCCCTCACCTACGCCCGTGAAGGCGCACGCGTCCTGGTCGTCGACCGGGACGAGGAGTCAGCCGAGGAAACCGCCGCGCTCATCCGCAAGGGCGGCGGCACCGCCCGGCCCCACCGCGCCGACGTCACCGTCGAAAAGGACTGCGCCGATCTGGCCCGGGCCGCCCTCGACGCCTACGGGCAGATCGACGTGCTCCACAACAACGTCGGCATCGTGCCCGGCGGCCGCACCGAGGAACTCCCCTCCGCCACCTGGCGTCACGGCTTCGAGGTCAACCTCACCGGCATGTGGCTCACCTGCAAATACGTCCTACCGCATATGCGTGAGCGCGGCCGCGGCGCCGTCATCAACATCTCCTCCATGGCGGGACTGCTCGCCGGCGGCGAGGCCATCGCCTACACCACCTCCAAAGCCGCGGTCCATTCCATGACCCGTAGCCTCGCGCTGGAGTACGCCCCGCACGGCATCCGCGTCAACGCCATCGCCCCGGGGATGATGGACACTCCCATGGGCGTGGACTCCGTCGCCCGTTCCAGCGGCACCGACCGCAAAGACGTCGCGGCGCAACGGGCGAGCCTCGTCCCCATGGGCCATCAAGGCACCAGCCAGGACGTCGCCGAAGCAGCACTCTTCCTCGCCTCGAACGCCTCCGCCTTCATCACAGGCGTCACCCTGCCCGTCGACGGCGGCTTCACTCTGCGCGCCGGAACACACTGACACTCGCAACGGCGGGCGAGCAGTGCCCTGATCAGGGGCGCCTGATCAGGGCAAGACGCGACAGCCACAGGTGGGCCACCGTGAATCCCCTCGCGCAGCCTTGAAGTGCCCCCGACTCAACTGCCGTTCATGCGTCCTGCCAGGATCTCCGAGGCACTACGGCGTTAATCTGCCGCCTCGGCCCATCGGTCTCGAGTCGGCTCGGCTGCGAGCTTCCCTCGAGCGACCCGACTTTTGAGCGACTTCCGGCAGGATTGCCTGTATGCCTTTGATGAAGATTCGGGGCCAGCGTCGCAAGCATGTGGCTGGGGACGTCTTCGCCCTTCAGCTGGACGACGCAAGTTATCGATTCGGGCACTGCTTCTATGACGCGAGCGACGAGGGGTACGTCGACGAGAACGACAACGCTCTCTCTGGGCGCGTCGAGCCGTGCGGATGGTTCGCTCTGACCAACTTCGAGCACTTTCAGCACGAGGTCGACGAAGCACTGGCGGGCCGGCCGGTTCACGGCGTACACCCCAAGTCGACCTGACGACGCACAGCGCCCCTCAGACGGTCCCTCAGACGGTCCATGGCGGTGCGGCAAGGGCGGCGGGCTGGACCGCGTCGGGACCCCGAAGAGGGCACGGCCCTTACCGGTGTGGGACGAGCGGTGCGACTGGCGCGGAAGCCGCCGGCCGGCGGGAGAGCAACCGGCAGGAGCGTGAGTCCACGCGCTGTGCGGGGACGTGGGGTCAGGTCCGATCAGGATGTGCTGCCGCAGCGGCGCTCCCGTTTCGGGTCTGGTTTTAACCGTCCCTTTCACGCCACGTTTGCCGGGTGAAAGCAGATCGTGTTCGCAAATGACCAACCGGAAACTGTCTCTGCGCTGCGTATGTCTCCCCGCGGTGGCGTTATGGGGAGGGGCTTATTCCTGGACGTTTACCGGAAGGGATCGGGGCTACCGCCAGTCAACTTGTGTGGCTTGTGTGGTTGGTTGTGGGCTCCTCGTGACCGTTGGGGTTGCGGGATGTCTTCCTGTGGGGGGAAGTCTTGATCAGACGTGCCTTCGGCGCGCGTTTTTCGCGTGCTCGGAACAGAACCAGCCTGGCGACGGCGGCAGTTGTTGCTTCCGGTGCCCTGACGTTGTCGTTGCTGCCGGTCGCCGGTGTGGCGGCTGCGGCGGATGATCCGGGTTCGGCGTGGGGCCAGGACGCTCCGTCGTTCACGATGCCGCCGGTGAAGGTCGGGGACAACGACCCGGTCGCACCGCAGGCCGAGCGCACGCCCACCGCTGAGGTGGCCGCGTGGCGGGCCGAGCAGAAGAAACGCGCCCAGGGCGGTGACAGTACCGGCCGGTCCGGTCGTGCGGCACCCAGCGACTACGTGCCCGAGAGGCAGGGCAATGTGCCCTGGCACCGCATCAGCAACTTCGCGATCACCGACGCACTGACGGCCCGGGTCGACTACTCGACCGGCAACCTGATGCTGACCGCGACCGACTTCGAGATCGCCGGGGTGGGCCAGACTCTGAGCCTGTCGCGCACCTACAACTCACTGGACGCGCCGTGGGGCAAGGTCTCCCAACGCTGGTGGCAGCAGTATGAGCGTTACCTCCAGGTCCTCGACGGTGAAGTCGTCCTCTATGACGCCTCGGGTGACAGCCTGCGCTTCAGCAAGCAGGCTGATGGCACCTTCACCACGCCCAAGGGCTACTCCAAGGAGCTGAAGAAGAACGCGGACGGCACCTATACCGTCACCAACTGGAAGTCCTCATCCAAGGACACCTACAACGCTGATGGCACGCTGACCAAGGTCACTGACAAGAACAAGGGCGCCATCACGATCGCCCAGCACGATGAGGGCGGCGAGCACAAGGGCTTCAAGCTGACCGAGACCCGATCCGGCCGGTGGATCGACCTGGTCAAGACCGACGCCTCGCAGTGGCAGGCCAAGGACCACGCGGGCCGCACCGCGGTCTTCGACCTCGACCCCGCCGGCAACCTGCACAAGACCACGAACGCCGAGGGCAAGACCACCACCTTCGACTACGACTCCTCACGCCGCCTGACAAAGATCACCACAGCGGAGAAGCGGGTCACCGTCTTCACCTATGACAGCGCCAACCGCGTCACGTCCATGCTGCGGGCCACGGAGTTCAACGGCTCCGGCCACACGGGGCCGACGTGGACGTATGAGTACGACGCCGCCTCGCCGACGGCGGCGGGCACGACGAAGGTCACCGATCCCGAACAGCACGCCACCAGCTACAAGCACGACAAGGATGGCCAGGTCGACGAGGTCACCGACGCTCTGGGGCACAAGCGGTCGACGAAGTTCGACGCCAACCACAACGTGGACACGGCTACCGACGCGATGGGGTCGGGTACGACCCCGGGCAACGTGTCCGACTACGGGTTCAACACCCGCAACAACCTCGAGAGCGTCAAGTCCCCGACCGGTGGGAAGTCGGCCACGAGCTGGCAGACGATCGCCGGCGGGGATGTGCCCAAGGACTCCACCAACGCCGACGGTGAGAAGACCAGCTACACCTATGACACCGCGGGCAACACCAAATCGGTCGCCCAGACCGGCACCGGCGGCGGCAACGTTTCCTACACCTATAACCCGGCCACGCCCAACTGCGGTGGTTTCGAGGGCCAGCGGTGTGCGACCGAGACGAAGATGTCGGCGTCCAAGACGGTGAAGACGTCCTTCACCTATGACGGCAAGGGCAACCTGACCAAGGTGAGCCCGCCGGGGCCGCTGGGGGAGACGACCTACACGTACGACAGCCTGGGCCGCACCGAGACCCTGACCGATGGCCGCGGCATCAAGAAGGTCTTCACCTACGACCATCTGGACCGCATCAAGACCGTCTCCACCACCAACGACACGGTCCGCTACTACTACGACGACGACGGCAACCTGCGCCAGCGCGACGACAACACCGGCACCATCAAGTACCAGTTCGACCCGCTCCAACGCGAAACCGTCCGCACCCTCCAGGACGGCTCACAAACCCTGCTCGCCTACACCGCGGCCGGCAATGTCGACTTCTACCAGGACCCGGCCGGGAAGGTCGACTACACCTGGAACGAGGTCAACAAGCTCAAGGAGCTCAAGGACCCGCAGGGCCGGGTGACGGAGTACAAGTACAACAACAACGACGTCCGCACGGAGACCGCCTACCCCGGCGGCACGGTGCAGAAGGTCGACGTCGACAAGTCCAGCCGCCCCGAGAAGATCAGGGCAACATCCAGCAAGGGCACGCTGGTCGACCTCGCCTACACCTACGGCTACGGCACCGGTGCCACGACCGACGGCAACAAGATCCGCACCAAGACCGACGCGGTGACCGGGCTGAAGACGACCTACAGCTATGACGGGGCGGGCCGCTTCTCCTACGCGGCGGAGAACAAGGGCTCCACGCTGAACGAGTCCTGGCAGTACTGCTACGACCTGGCCGGCAACCTCACCAGCCAGGGCACGGAAAAAGGCTGCCCCCGCGGCACCACCTATACGATCAACGACGCCCAGCAGATCACCGCGAAGAACGGCTCGGCCACCAACTGGTCCTACGACCGGGAGGGCCACGAGACCGCCGCGGCCCCGACACCAGAAGGCACCCGCACGGGCGAGAAGTGGTCGGATCACAGCCAGCTCACCTCCCTGACGGTGGGCGGCAAGACGTATGAGGGCCAGTACGGCTCGACCGACCAGAGCGAGCGCGTCAAGCTCGGCGACACCTACTTCCACAACGGCCCGATCGGCCTGTCGGCCACGTCAACTGCCGGTGTGGACACAGGCTTCAACCGGGAACCGGAGGGCACACTCAACTCCATGACCCGGGACGGAAAGGCGGACTACTACCTCACCGACGCCCTCGGCTCCGTCGTCGCGACCGCCGACGAATCCGGCACGAAGGTGAATTCGTATGCCTACAGTCCTCGCGGCGTCACCCGCTCTACGAGCAGCGAAAAGATCCTCCAGCCCTATCGGTTCGCTGGCAGCTATCAGGACCCGACCGGGCTCTACCACAACCAGGCCCGCTACTACGACCCCAACATCGGCCGTTTCAACAGCCCTGACCCCTCAGGCCAGGAACAGAACCCCTACCTCTACGCCTCGGGCGACCCGGTCAACCGCATCGACCCGAGTGGGCTGGCGTCCAGCGGCAGTCTCGAAGTCTGCATGTTCGGCGGATGTGTCGGTGGTGGCCTTTCCATCAACGACGATGGCTCCTTCCACCCCAGTGTTTCTGCGGGAGCTGGCACTCCCGGGGTCAACTACACAGCTGACCAGTCCGCCGGAGATGCCAACGCCGGCCCCTCGGGCGAGGTTGAGTGCTCTGCCGGAAACCTGCGGGCAGCTGCCAGTACGGACGGTGACACGAGTCTCGGCGCGAGCACGCAGTACAGCGCTAAGCCCGGATGCAGCGCGAAGGTGAAATACACCTGGTGAGCCTCAACTGAGAAAAGCGCATATTTCACCGCGTATTGTGGGCCTGTCAGAATTGGTCCACAATACGCGGAATATCGATCGGCTACATGTGCAAGAAATTGGGAGATTCGTATGGAAATTTTGATAGCAAAGGGTGGAAACGGGCAGAGCTGGCCGGTGGCGGGTCAAGTGGCCGCTGTGGCTGTAGTGGTCATTTTGGCAATTATTATGATCATCGGATTGGTGAGGAGAAATAGGCGGTAGTTCCGGTAAGGGATCGTAAAAGGAGTCTGCAGGGCATCCTGTGGTTCCTGCACCAGGGCAGCGCCTGGCGGCTATTGCCCTTGAAGTTCGACTTCGGGTCCGGGCAGTCAGGCGGGTGTGCCAGCGGTGGGTGGGGTGTTGCTGGTGGTCGTACCAGCGGGTGGTGAGGCGCGAGCTGCCTTGCCCCGATGTACATCCGCGTCCTGTTCGGCATGGAGCTCACCCCGGACTACGTCGACGGGCTGGTCGACCGAATGCTGTGACCACAACTCGGTGGTGCCGTGCTGTATCGGATGGTCGGGTCACCCGCGTCTCGGGGTGTCGTGGTGACCCAAGGTCCACGCGCAGTGCGTGGTGTGGCGGGCGGCCGGGTTCCCGTCAGTCAGCTGATCGGTGGCAGGAGGGGGACCTGGGCGGCGAGGAACTTCGGGGCCATCTCGCGGTAGCTGTCGGTGATCAGTTCGGCAAGCTCGGTCCAGTCGGTGTGGTCACCGAGGACGGCGGCGACGACGTTGTGGCCCCAGCCGGCACGGAGGAACGGGAACCCACCGGCGGTCAGGCCGAGCAGGTCGTCGGCGGGCACCCGGAAGGTCATCACGACCGGCTCCTGATCCGCGGCTGCATACGAGGAGTAGAGCGGGTGGCGATCCACGTCCGGCGTGTAGACATGGGCGAACGTCCGCGTACGGATCCGCCAGCGCACGCCGATCCAGGCTGGTTCCTCGTACGCCTCGGGCAGCTGTCGACAGATCGACCGCAACCGGTTCAGGATCTCCGGCGGCACATCTCCAGGACTGGACATGGGCCGACACTAGCGACCGCCGGTGAATTCCGCGACGGACGCGGCTGGGCAGGGCAGGCCGCGTGCAGCGCGAGCCTCAGCGCAGGGCGGGCTGGTGGGGCCCTTCGCGGAACCAGCGCATGGTGGTGACCGCCCGCCTGTGCACGATTCATGACGCCGCCGCGCCCGGCCCCCTCAATTCCACCGAGCCCCCAGGGGACTTGTGACGTCGACGTGCCCGACGAAGCGGTTTGCGAGTTCCGGGTGGTGGCGTGTTCGACCTGTGGCGACGGAGTTCTCAAGCACGGACGTTGTCTTCTTCGGGGAAAACGTGCCCCTCGGGGAGACGCCGCCCCCCTGAGTGGCGCAGGTGTGTCCCTGAGGGCAACGACCCCGGTGGCCATGGCATGCGCATCATCTGGCACGCGGCACGTTCCGCTACTTGAAAGGCATCGCGCTGCCGGGGCACGCTCCCGGCTCCCGCCCGGCCGACGCCGGCTGAGCGGGTAGGCCCATCGGAGCGCCTCAGGCGCTCGCCAGCTCCCCGAGCAGTTTCCACGTACGACGGCGGTCCGCCTGGCCGCCGAGCTCCGTCGACGTGAACACCACCTCGGTCGCCCCGGCTTCTCTGTACCGGTGCACCTCGGCGGCGACATGCTCCTCGTCGCCGATGACAGCCAGGTCGGCGGCTCGGGTGGCGCCGGAGAGCTCGATGACACGCTGGTAGGAGGGAAACTGCTCGTAGAACGAGAGAGCCGCGGTCGCGGTATCCCGTACCGTCTCGGCATCGGCGGTGACGACGCCGGGCACGAAGGCCACGATCCGGGGAGCGGGTCGGCCGGCGGCTTCGGCCGCGGCGTTGACGGCCGGGACGATGTGCTCGGCCAGCGCGCGCGGGCCGGCCAGCAACGGCAGGATGCCGTCCGCGAGTTCACCCGAGACACGCAGTGCCTGGGGGCCCATGGCGGCCACCAGGATCGGCACCGGGGGATCGGCGCCGGGCACCTGTGCAGACAGGGGCGTGGTGGCGGTGAGCAGCTCGCCGTGGAAATCGGCGGTGCCCGTCTCCAGCAACTGGCGCAAAGCGGTGAGGAATTCGCGGAGTCGGCCGATGGGGCGTTCGTGCGGGATGCCGAAGGCCGCTTCTGTCAGCTGTTTCGTTCCGAGCGCGAGGCCCAGGTGGCAGCGGCCGCCGGTCGCGGCCTGGGCCGTCTGGGCCTGGCTGGAGACAGGCAGGGGGTGACGGCCGAAGACCGGGATCGCCGCGGTGCCGACGTGGAGTCCCGGCACCGCGCGGCCGACGATCGCGGCGAGCATGGGGGAGTCGTACGCGAAGGTCTGGCCGAACCACGCGGAGCGCAGTCCGGCCTCGTGGGCCTCCCGCGCGAGTTGCACCGTGCTGTCGACTCGGTTCTGAAGTGAGAGCGCTACTCCGATGGTCATACTCACCACAACCGTCCGTCGCGCGACCGCCATTCCAGCCCGTACGTGACAAGCTCATGGCGGCTTCGTGACGACCGAGAGGCGGATGCGGTCACGCGACGCGATCACGTGGGATTCAAGGGCGGTGTCTGGGAGCCGAGTGACACGTGGTGTTCACGGGTAGAGCGGGGTAGACCGCCGAAGCGTTGAGGGAACTTCCAGACAGGCAGCCGACGGCATGGAACGCATGGAATGCGGCAACTGCCTGTCATGGACTGGACATAAGCGCACCCTCGTGGTGCGCCAGGAGAAGGGCGACGACGCCATGTACAGATCCGCCTCCAAGGGCTCGGTCCGCACGAGCATCACGCTCGGTGCGGCCCTGGCGTCGACCATGCTCTGCGCCACGGCGAGTGTGGCTGTGCCCGCGGACGCGAGCGGCGCCACGGCGACGTCCTCGGTCGCGCGGCTGAGCGCCGAACGTGACTGCCCCATCGTGTACTTCGACCTGGGCGAGACCCTCGTGCACACCGCCGAGGACGGCAGCACCAGCTATCAGGCCGGTGCGGCCACCTATCTGCGAGCCCTGCGCGAACGCCACATCAGCATCGGCCTGATCACCAATGTCCCGTCCTCCTGGGGCACGACCGACGAGGAGCGTGCCGCCAGGCTGAAGAAGGAGGTCGATGCCACGTGGGTGGGCTCCGCGCCCTTCGCCTGGAAGGACTTCGGTGACCGGATCTACACCCCCCGGACGGAAGCGGAACGCAAACCGGCTCCCGCCCTCTGGCAGCGCGCGAAGGGTGACTCGGGCCGCTGCCGGGTCGTCTACCAGGCGGAGACGGCCGAGGAGACCCATGTTGCGGCATCGCTCGGCTACGTGGCGTACCAGGTCGCCCGGCCCCACCGGCCCGCGTTTTTCCCGGTCCGGCTGATCGAGTTCCTCGGCGACCGCTCCCGCTGACCGAAGTTCATGAGGAGCGTGGAGCGTGTCCCCGCTGCCGGACGCACTGTTCGCGGGTGTGTACGGCAGCGGGGGAGGCGGAGGTCCCCTCCGCGGCTGCGTGTCAGCCCCGGGGCCTGCGGCCTCCACCTCCGGTCAGCCGGTCCGCGTCGCCCGCGTCGTGCAGGGCATCCCTGCCGGGTTCCGTCGCCGGGGCAGTGCAGGCGGTCGGGGCGCACGTGTCCGCGTCCGTCGTGTCCGCACTCCCGGTCGGGGCCGAAGGTGCTCCCGGGGCCGCGGCCACCGGGCCCCGCTTCACCACCCCGCTGCGCAGCATCAGTTGGAAGGCTCCGAGCAGCACCGCCGTCGCGAGCGCGCTGTGCCACAGCAGGGCGTCCAGGTGTCCCGCCGAAAGATAGGCGCCCGCGGCCACCGCGGCCAGTGCGCACACCGCACGGTCCACGGTGCTCTCGACCGAGAGGAGCGTGGCGCGCGGGGCGTGTGCGGGCACCGCGTCGTTCACGAGTTTGCGCTGAACCGGGTACGCGAAGCCGGCGGCGGCGGCGAAGAGGCAGAGCAGTGTGACCACGGCCCAGGGGCCGCCGAGTGTCATGGCCGCAAGGGTGGCCGCGAGCACGAGGCTGAGGACCGAGACCCAGGCGACCGGGGTCAGGCGACGGCTGAGCCACTGGGGGCGGGCCGAGGTCACCGCCTCCGCCACCGTCATCGCAGCAAGCACTCCGCCGTGCGAGGTCTCCGCGATGCCGTGGTCCAGCAGGATCGGCTGGAAGAGGTTGACCTGGCAGATGCGGGACAGCGTGAAGACCGCCACGCCCTGCACCATCACCAGGGCCAGCCACCGTGAGGAGGCGACGCAGCGCAGAGCGGAGCCCGCGTCGCGCAGAAAGTCGCCGCTTCTGCGCCCGCCGTTCGTCCGCTCGGCCGCTTTCCCGGTGCCGCCGTCCGCTCCGGCAAGCCGGGGCAGCGCGACGGCACAGGCGAGGGAACCCGCCGCGCTGGCGGCACTGAGGACGTAGGGGGCCGCATGGGCGGCGGACATCAAGGGCCCCACCAGCGGCCAGCACACGACCTTGGCCGCAAGCCCCAGGGCCCGCGCGGTGCCCTCTGCCTTCAGGTAATGCTCGTCGCACTGCTCGGCCTGCAACCCGTCGTACAGATAGGCGCTTGCCGCACCCGAGGTGAGCGAGCGGCCCGCGGCGATGGCGAGGAAGTGGACGAGGAAGCCGGTGTACGAGGCGCTGACCACCGGAGCCAGGTTGGCCGCCGTCATGACCACCGCGCCGGCCCGCAGGCAGTTGCGGGTGCCGATGCGGTCGGCTATCAGCCCGGTCGGGATCTCGAACAGGCAGAAGGCCACGTAGTAGATGCTCTGGATGCCGAAGATCTGCCCGTCCGAGAGCCCGGCTGCTTTCTGGTAGGCATAGAACACCGGCATCCACCACAGCAAGTTGAACAGCAGCTGGAAGCCGTAGTTGAGGCGGATGATCCGGCGGGCGGTGTCCGTCAGGCCGTGGCCCGCCCCTTTGCCGGTGCGCGGACGCCCACGTCGCGCGCTCACAGCGCGTACGGGCGGATCTGGACCAGACGGAAGTCGCCCCGCTCGGTCATCAGCCACTCGATGTCCAGCGGCTTGTCCACCTCCGAACCACCGGAGTGTGACCCGCTGAAATGGGACTGCAGCAGCCGCCCGGTCAGGGACAGGTCGGCGAGCCGGGCGCGGCTGACGGTGGAAAGGGCTTCGCCCCCGGAACCCAGGGCGACGGTGCGGCCCCCGCCCTCCACCGTGTTGTACAGGTACTGCTGTGGCATGACCGTGCCGTCGACCACCTGCTCCGGGGATCCGGGGGAGCAGTTGAGGTAGACGTTGCGGAAGTCCTCGCGGCGGGTCGGGTTGCAGGTGACCAGGACACCGCCCAGAGAGGCGGGCACGTACTCCTGGATGATCACGCCCATGTAGGTGTCGTCCAGGGAGATGCCGACCTGGTGGCGCAGTCGCACGCTGCGGGGTGACACCACGGAGGCCCACACCTGGCGTACGGCTTCCATGAGTTCGCCGGTGCCGTGGACGGTGGTGACGGAGTCGTAGACGCCCGCCGCGGAGAAGCCCGGAAGGTCCTCGGCGTTGGACGAGGAGCGCACCACCAGGCGCCGGCGCGAGGCCGCGGCGGCGGGGAGCGCCTGGTTGATCTGCCGGGTGACCGACTCGGGGACGGGAGTGTTCCGGATCAGGTGCTGGAGTTGCAGGCAGAGGGAGTCCAGGACGTCGGTGGCGTCGAGTTCCAGTGCCATCTTGAGCTTGCCGATGCCTTGCTGTAGCGCGGGGGAGGAGGCAAGGAAGTGCTGCTGGAGTGCGAAGGGGAGCGCGACACCCTCCGGGGCGCCGACCGTCGTGGCCACGAAGTCGGCCGCACCGGCGCGCAGTTCGGCCGGGGAGGGTGTGTGCAGGCCCAGGCGCGCCGCGAGGTGCCCGTAGAGGTCCTCGCGCGGCGGACGGGGCCGGCCGTAGAAGGTGGTCAGGTCGGCCGTACGGCTGTCGAGTACGTGGTGCAGCTCGCCGAGGTTGGCCGCCTTGGTGCCGTACCGGTCCCGGTCGGTGCTGCGCAGCCGGTGCAGGGCCAGGACGGGGGCGTCCTCCAGCAGGGGTGGTTCGAGGCGTATGCGTTGCTGGTGCCAGGCCGGAGCCTGCAGGGCCGGCTCATGGTCGAGCCGTTCCAGGGAGATCTCGTCCTCGCGCACCCGGTAGCGCACCCATGCGCCGTTCAGTTGGTCCTTCTCGACGAGCTGTTCCAGGTCGCGCACGATGGCGTTGGGTATGCCCCAGCCGGAGGCGAGGACGTTGGTGTGCGAAAGCGGGGTGATCGGGGCGGTGTTGAGGAATCCGGCCACCCGGGGAACGTCGTCCGGCAGGCACGGCATGGCCACGATGTCCGCCCAGCCGAGCCCGGCCTCCGCCGCCGCGTACTCCTCGTGCGTACGGAAGTACCGCAACCGCCCGGTGGCCTCGCCGGGGTTGAGCGGCGTTCGGGTCCTGGAGCCGAAGAGCTCGTGGCTCAGGATGCGCGGCACGAGCAGTTCGCTGATCGCCGCCAGTTCCTCCTCCTGCCCGTGGTTGGCGGGCTTGAGGAGCACGGGCAGTCTGCCGTCGACGCGTGCGCGTACGAACTGGTGGAAGTACGCGAGGAGTTCACCGTGCATGGTGTCGGCCTCGGTCGTCTCCAGGACGAGGAAGGTGCGTTCGCGGCCCTCCGGGTCCTGCTCGGTGTGCAGGGACAGCACGCCGAGGAGGAAGCGGCGTTCGGGGTCCATGTAGACGGAGGCGTTGAACGCGTCGAGATCCGCGTCCAGTGCGGCGAGTTCCATGCCCAGGACGCGGGTGGCGATGTAGTTGACGTGGAAGGGGTGCGCGGCGGTGTCGAGCAGGTGCCAGGTGTTTTCGACGCGGTCGACGACGACCTTGAGGTACGGATGACCGGCCAGGACGCCCGAGAGGGTGCGGAAGAGCGGAAGGGAGAGGTTCTCGCCGACGACCGTGCGGTCCGTGGCAGGCCCGGCGGAGCCGGTCAGCAGCTGGTCGGTCATCGGGAAACCGCCTCGGGCCGCGCGGTGGGCAGGGTCAGGGGCAGGGCGTCCACCAGCGTTTCGAAGTCGCGGAGCACCGCCCGCGCGTCGGTGGCGGACAGCAGGCACAGAGCCGCCATGGTGTTGGCGCCCGCGGCCGGATCGTAGACCGGCACGACGCTGCCGTCGGCGAGCGAGCTTTCCGCGACCACCGACAGCTCGCTGCCCCCTCCGAGCGGCACGTTCGCCGCTACCGCTGCGAAGTCCCAGATCTTGCGGTCCTGCCAGGCTTCGCCCTTGCCGTCGACCGCGAGGACCACGAGGGAGCCCGCCGCGCCGTGTGCCTGCGCCGGGGTGAGAGCCTGCTCGGGCCACGCGACGGGGCGGCCGAGAAGATGGTCGACGAGCATGCCGATCAGGTCGAGCCCGAACACCTCCTCGACCTGCGGCACCGTCATCGCGCCGCCGAATCGGGCAGCCGTCTCGATCAGCCACATGCTGCCGTCCACACCGAGCTTGATCTCGGTGTGGATTCCGCAGTCGCGCAGGCCGAGAGCGTCGACGGATTCACGGGCCAGAGCCACGATCCGGTCCTGGGCGTCCTGGGACAGCAGGGCGGGGGTGATCCCCGCGCGTTCGGTGAACGGCTCGACCGTGGGCATCCGGCCGCTCAGGCAGACCGGACGGAACACGCCGTCCGCCACGATCCCCTCGACACTGACGTAATCGCCCCAGCCAGGCTCGTCGAACCAGTGCGAAGCGGTACCCGTCACGATCTGCTCGACCACGAAGTCCGCTTCGGCCTCGGCGACATGAAGCTCCGCGTACCCCAACAGGGCTGATTCGGCCATCACTTCACGCGATCGACGCCAGGCGGCGGACACCTCGTGGGGGGAGCGGATGATCTGGTGCGCGGTGGACCCCGCGCTCCAGGCCGCCTTGAGGAGCAGCGGGAAGGGCAGGTGAACGGCCGCCTCGTGCAGGTCCGCCTCCGTGGCGACCGGCCGGAACTCGGGCTGCGGCAGGCCGTGTTCCTGCCATGTGCGCCGCATCAGACGCTTGTCACGGGCGAGAGCGGCGGCGCTGCCCGCCCCCGTCAGACCGAGCGCCTCGCACGCCTCGGCGACCGCCACGACCGCATACTCGGAGCAGGTGAACACCGCGTTCGCGCCCACGGCCTCGGCCTGCGAGACGATCAGTGACACCAGGTCGGAGCGCTGCGCATCGGTGGGCGTCACCACCGACGCGCACAGTGTCCGGGCGGTGTCCGCCGCCACGGGAGGAAGAGCGCTGAGCGTCAGCAGGTGCACTTCCGCCCGCGCGGCCGTCCGGGACAGGACGTGACCGAGCGGCGGACCACCCTTGGCATGCACTAACAGCACCGTGCTCACTGAAGTTCGTCTCCATCCATCCGGTTGGTACGGGGCGTGGTGTCGCACGGAGCGGTGACGCGCGTAGACCAGGGCGGATCACCGGGCGTACGTTGCAGGGAGTGTTCACCCGCACACTCAAGGGGACCAGTCGGCAGGTACCCGCGAACGCCATCAGGGGCGCCCGCGACTCAGGCAAATGCCTGAGTCGCAGGCCGTGTTGGGCGACCTCGTGCTCCGCGAGGGATCGCTGGCTGCCCGCGATTCCCCGCGGGTAGCCCCCACTTCGGCCGAGAACCGAGCATGCGCGGGACCAGGACGGGATACGCCTCGCGTGATGACTGTGCGTCAACCAGCTGTATACGGATGGAGAGAACGCTGTGGACGATTCCGGCCTCAAGGCACTTCTCGAGGACCTTCCCGTGTTCTGGTGGGAGGTCGACGAGCCGTGGCAGGTGCTGGAGAGAGGAGGCGGCGCCTTCGCTGACACCGGCACGGCGCAGCGCTTCCTGGAACGGCTGCAGCAGGAACGTTCGGCCCCGGGGCACCGCCCGCCCGAGGAGGGCCGCTGGCAGGCCCGGTTCGACGGCCGCACCTTCGACGTGAGCTGGCCCCTGGACGAGAACCGCGCCCACAGTCCCACGCGCGGCCTCGCCGTGGAGGTCGACGCACACCCCGAAGTCCCGCGCCGGTACGCGGCCTTCGCCGACCTCATCGACCGCGCCCCGGCCGCCGCCTTCATCCGGGACCGGGACGGACGCTACCTGTGGGCCAACCACGCCTACGCGCACCTCTACGGCACCACTGCGGAAGAACTCGCCGGCAAGTGCATCGAGGACTTCGACGCCCCCGCCGACGCCGTCCAGTTCCGCGCCCTCGACCAGGAGATCCTCACCCGGGGCACGCAGGTGCGCCACACCCTCGGCTACCGCCGCCCGGACGGCAGCGCCGGTCAGGCGGTCGGCCACCGTTTCCCCGTGCGCGAGAACACGCAGACCTGCGTCGCCGGAATCTACGTGGACATCACGGACCACCTCCGTGCCATGGTCCAACGGCAGGAGGCGGAGGAGAACCTACAGGCGTTGCGCGACCACAGCGGCCTGCCCTGCGCACTGCTCTCCGCCGACGGACGCGTGATCGAGGCGAGCGCGGCGGCCGCCGACCTGTTCCACCTCGGCCTGCCCGACCTGGTGGGCCGCCGCGCGCACACGCTGCTCGCCCCCGCCTCCGCCCCCGACCTCGACCGGCTGCACCGCAGATGGAACGGTCTGATAGCGCGCCGCACCAGACGGATGGAGACATCCGCCGTGCTCGTCGACAGCCAGGGGCTACAACGCCGCGCGCGGCTCCACCTGACGACCGTCGGCCACTCCACTGCCCGTGCCCGGCACGTCTGGGCGGTCATCACCCACCAGAGCCTCGCCCACGAGGCCCATCCGCCGCTCACCGCCGCGCAGGTCCGCATCCTGTCCCTCCTGGCGGAGGGCAGCAGCAACAGTGACATCGCCGCCTCGCTGAAGCTGTCCAGGCAGACGGTCGACTACCACCTCAGCCGCCTGCGGCAGGCCCTGGGAGCCGCCACCCGCCCCGCCCTGGTCGCCCGCGCCTATGTCCTGGGTATCCTCGCCCCCCGCGCCTGGCCCCCACGCTCTGCCACGGCGGCCCACCCGCTCAGTACGGTCTGACCGGCGGGTGGGGCTCAGAAGGAGGAGGTTGTCGTCGACCGTGAAACCCTCACCCGCACCCCAAGCTCAGCGCCCACTGGCTCGGCACCGTCGCCTGCACCGGTCGCCTCACCAAGTGACCCACCTTGTCGGCAACGGTGGCTCCGGCTCCTGCTGACCTGTCGCAGCGAAGGTCGAGCGTTCTCGTCGAACATTGAGTGGTGCTGCCATCAAGAGGACACCGTCAAGGCCAGCGAGGCGACGGCGGTGGCGAAATAGAAACCGGGGAAGGCGAGGTTGTAGAGCACGCGGGCGCGCAGGTGGAAGGCAAGCGCGCCTAGATAGAGCAGGGCGAGACCGCCGGCCGCAGCCGCGGCGAGGGGGCGCAGTGCGGCGTCGACGAGGCCGAGGAGGAGGCCCGCCGCGCCAGCCAGCTTGAGGGTGGCCAGCCGGGGCAGCCAGGACCGGGGGACACCTACCTCCGCCGAGTTGGCCAGCACGAAGCGCGCCCCGGCAAGGTCGGCGGCGGCGATACCGACGTTGACGGCGACGGTGAGCAGGGTGACAACGAGAAAAGCGAGCTGGGTACTGGTCATGCCTTCAGGATCCGCGGGCACCGCGGCACCTACCAATACCTGCTTTTATAACCTGGTGGCATGGATGTGGACACGCGCCTGCTTCGGTACTTCGCCGCAGTGGCGGATGAGGGGAGCCTGACGGGGGCAGCGAAGAGGCTGTTCGTCTCGCAGCCTGCGCTGACCAAGCAGATCCGGCGCCTGGAGGACGATCTCGGTGTACGGCTTTTCGCGCGTTCGCGGTCGGGGATGGCGCTGACCGAGGCTGGTCGTGAGCTCGCCTCCCGGGTGTCCGCACTGCTGGACAACTGGGACGAGGCGGTGCAGGCAACGGGCCAAGCGGCGCAGGTGCTGCGCCTGGGCTTCCTGGACGCGGGCGCAGTGGGTGCCGTCCCCGAGGTCATCGCCGCGTTCCGCAAGGCGCAGCCGGAGTGGCGGGTGGAACTGCGGCAGTTCGACTGGTCGGACCCGGGTGCCGACCTGGCCCGGGGTGAGGTGGATGCAGCAGTGGTGCGTTTGCCGTTTCCGGGGCAAGAGAGGTTGACGGTGCGGGAATTGTTTACTGAGGACCGGGGGGTGCTGCTACCAGCTCGGCATCCGCTGGCGAACAGCGAGACGGTGGAGTTCCGGGAGCTGCGGGACGAGCTGTTCGTCGCGTCCGGAGCCGAGACCGGAACCTGGAGGGAGCACTGGCTGGCCGTGGAGGAGCGAGACGGGCACCCTGTCCGGGTAGGCGCCGTCACCAGCCGTCCCGACGAGTGGCTCGGAGCGGTGGCTGGCGGCTGCGTGGCGCTGGCCCCGGCGTCGGCGGCCCGTTTCTACTCCCACCCGGACGTGGTCTTCCGTCCAGTCCGCGGGGTCTCACCGAGCCGGGTTGGGCTGGTCCGGCCTCGGGGGCGGACGCACGAGGCGGCGCTGGACGAGCTGCTGGAGGCCATCGTACGGCGACTGAGCCGGAGTTGACGACGGGGTCGACAGACCGCCGGGGATACCCGGCCGTACCGGCACTATTGCCGACGGCGGCCGCGTTGAACGGCTCGCCCACCACGAGGCCACCCGTCGCGACCGCCTCGGCTGGGTGCGCACAGGCCATGGCCGTCGGCCGTGCCGACCCGGCGGCACTCAATGTTCGATGAGAACACTCAACCTTCGCGGCGACAGGTCACCTGCCTGCGTGCGCACCTCGGCTCCTCTTTGCGATAGAAATCGAACATGTGGTCTATTTGAAGCATGGACCGTGACCGCTTCCCCAGTGACCTCTTGAGGGATCAGACCGCCTGGTACCTGACCTACGACGAACTCGCCGTCGACCCCGCGGGGGTGCAGACGGCTGCGCGACGTCGTCGCCTTCTGGAGCTCTCCCGCCGTGTCGCGGGGCATCCCTTCTGGGAGACGCCTGCCGGAACGCCTGCCGCCCGGGTGGCTCTCAAGGAGATCGCCCGCGCCCGGACCGTGCGGGCGGCGCCCGCGGCCGGCACTGCCCCCGGTGGCGGTGGTTACCGGGGGCGCACGGTGTGACTGGGATGCGTCGTCCTGGGCGATGCTCCGCACGGACCAGGTCGAGAGCTACGTGGCCGGCGTTGACGCTTGCGAACGGGCGGATACCGGAGCCGAACAGCACGGGCGAGAGGGCGGTAGTGAACGCGTCGATCAGGCCGGCGTTCACGTACTGCAGGGTTCACGTACTGCAGGATGGTCGCGCCGCCGCCTGCGACGCGGACATCCCGGCCGGCGGAGGCCTCGCGGGCCTGATGGAGCGCGGACTCGATGCCGTCGTTGACGAAGTGGAGGTAATCCGGCCCTGTCGCGGCCCGGGATCACGCTTCTCGTGCGTCAGCGCGAACACCGGCGTGTGGAAGGGCGGATCTTCGGGCCAGGCTGCTCGCCGCGTCGAACATGCGCTTGCCCATCACGCTCGCGCCGGTGCGCTCGAACGTCTCGCGCACGATGTCACTGTCGCGCCCTCCCTCTCCGCCCTCCCTCTCCGCCCTCCCTCTCCGCCCTCCCTCTCCGCCCTCCCTCTCCGTCCTCCCCGAGCTTGAGGTTCTCGGCTGCTCGTGAGCAGGGGAGCGAAGGATCTCGTTACGTGCCTCCCGCGCCCCGCGCCCCGCGGCGACCGGTGCTTCGCCCCTCCGGCGTGGTCAGGAGCGCGCGAGCCGGGCCGCGAGGTAGGGCGCGGTGGCGCTGCGGCGGGCCTTCGCCACTTTGGCCGGCGGGCCCGCCGCGACCACCCGCCCGCCCGCGTCGCCCCCGCCGGGCCCGAGATCGATGACCCAGTCGGCGGTGGCGATCGTGTCCAGGTCGTGCTCGACGAGGACGACCGTGTTGCCGGCGTCGACGAGCCGGTGCAGCTGCCGCAACAGCAGCGCGATGTCCGAGGGGTGCAGTCCGGCCGTCGGCTCGTCCAGCAGGTAGAGCGCGTGGCCGCGGCGAGCTCGCTGCAGTTCGGTGGCCAGTTTGATGCGCTGCGCCTCACCGCCGCTGAGCTCCGTCGCGGGCTGGCCCAGCCGCAGGTAGCCGAGTCCCACCTCGCGCAAGGTCTCCAGGCTGCGGGAGGCGGCCGGGACGGCGGACAGGAACTCGGCGGCGGCGTCGACGGACAGTGCCAACACGTCCGCGATGTTCTTGCCCCGGTAGGTGACTTCCAGGGTTTCGGCGTTGTACCGGGCGCCCCGGCAGGTCGGGCACGGCGCGTAGGTGCCGGGCAGGAACAGCAGCTCCACCGCGACGAACCCTTCGCCCTGGCAGGTCTCGCACCGCCCTTGGGGCACGTTGAAGGAGAACCGCCCGGCCGAGTAGCCGCGCGCCCTGGCCTCGTCCGTCGCCGCGTACAGCTTGCGCACCGCGTCGAACATCCCCGTGTACGTGGCCAGGTTGGACCGCGGAGTGCGGCCGATGGGCCGCTGGTCGACCAGCACCAGGCGGTCGAACGACTCGATCCCCGACGCGTCCTGGACGTCGACCTCCAGCTGCGCCTCGTCGGGCTCCTCGGGGACGACGCCCAGGTGGCCACGGACGACCTCGGCGAGCACCTGCGTCACCAGCGTCGACTTCCCGGAACCGGACACGCCCGTCACCGCCGTCAGAACGCAGAGCGGTACGTCCACCGACACGTCGCGCAGATTGTGGCGGGAGACGCCGCGCAGGTGCAGCCAGCCGTGCGGGGCGCGCGGGCGGTGATCGAGCGGCTGGGCGCGCCCGAACAGGTACTGGCTCGTGGGTGACTCCCCGACCCGTTCGAGACCGGCGACCGGACCGCTGTACAGCACGCGCCCGCCGCCCTCGCCCGCGCCGGGACCGATGTCGACCACCCAGTCCGCCCGCCGTACGACGTCCATGTCGTGCTCCACGACGAACAGAGAGTTGCCCGCCGCCTTGAGGCGGTCCAGCACGTCGAGCAGCGGTTCCGCGTCAGCCGGGTGCAGGCCCGCGGAGGGTTCGTCGAGGACGTAGACGACGCCGAACAGCCCCGAGCGCAGCTGGGTGGCGATCCGCAGACGTTGCGCCTCGCCGGGCGACAGGGTCGTCGAGCGGCGCCCGAGGCTCAGATATCCGAGGCCAAGGTCGAGCAGAACATCCACCCGTGCCACCAGATCGGCGCAGATCCGGACCGCGACCTCGGTCGTCTCCCCGGATCGGGCGGTCGACGTGGTGGCG
The DNA here is from genome assembly GCF_040730185.1 of Streptomyces sp. Je 1-332. Lineage (NCBI taxonomy): Bacteria > Bacillati > Actinomycetota > Actinomycetes > Kitasatosporales > Streptomycetaceae > Streptomyces > Streptomyces sp. Je 1-332. The sequence continues at coordinate 87,548 of NZ_CP160402.1, read as the reverse complement.
TCGGCCTCGGACCGCTCCGCGACGGGCCGCAGCAATGCCACGACCTCGATGAGCGGCATCGCGTTGATCTCGGCGATGGAATGTCCTGCGAACATCACGGCGAGCGCCTCGGGCCGCAGTCCGCTGCCGTGACATTCGGGGCAGGGCACACTCCTGACGAACCGGAGCGCCCGTTCGCGCATCTTCTCGCTCTTGGAGTCGGCGAGGACGTGCATGACGTGCTTGCGGGCGCTCCAGAACTTGCCCTGGTAGCCGTAGTCGACGCGGGCCTCCTCCGGCTCGATGTACACGGAGGGCTGCTCGTCCGTGTACAGCAGCCACTGCCGGTCCTTCTTCCTGAGCCTGCGCCACGGTCGGTCGATGTCGATCCCCAGGCCGTTCACGACACTGCGCAGGTTGGCGCCCTGCCAGGCACCCGGCCAGGCGGCGATCGCCCCCTCGCGGATACTCAGCGCGGGGTCGGGCACGAGCAGGTCCTCGGCGACGTCGTGCACGACGCCCAGCCCGTGGCACTGCGGGCAGGCACCGGCCGCGGTGTTGGGTGAGAACGACTCGGCTTCCAGCCGAGCAGCCCTGGCCGGGTAGGTGCCGGCGCGGGAGTACAGCATGCGCAGCAGATTGGACAGCGTGGTGATGGTGCCGACCGTCGAGCGCGAGCTGGGCGCCCCGCGTCGCTGCTGCAGGGCCACGGCGGGTGGCAGTCCGGTGATGTCCTGCACGTGCGGTGCGCCTACCTGTTGCAACAGCCTTCGGGCGTACGGTGCCACGGACTCGAAGTAGCGCCGCTGGGCCTCCGCGTAGAGCGTGCCGAAGGCGAGCGAGGTCTTGCCCGAACCCGAGACGCCGGTGAAGGCGACCATCGCGTCCCGCGGCACGTCGACATCGATGTTCCGCAGGTTGTTCTCCCTGGCGCCCCGGACATGTACGAAGGGGTCACTCGCGTCCTTGCTCACCGTTCCTGATTACCCGACGGCACCGGCAACCGCGCGACAGGCGCGCCCCGGGCCCCGCTCGCACGAGCTGCGGAGAGTCTCGGTAGGAGCCGCTTCCGGGGAACATCCGGGGAACATTCGAGGGTGCTTCACTGTTGATCCGTATGTGGGCGTGGAGGGAACTGTGTCCCCGGGCCTCACCCCTTCGCCCATGAGGACGATCGTTCGGCTGAAGCCTCATGGAGCCCCCGCCGCGAGGCGACCGCCCTTCGCGCCCACACCCGATCGGCCCCGGCTGGCGATCCCCCGAACCAGTCGGGGCCTTCGCAGGCCCCCTGCCGCCCTTCGCCGTAGGCGGGCTGAGGGGGTAGGCCCCCGCCCAGCTGGTGCGTTGACGCCTTGCTGCAGGTTTAGTTGGTACTTGCCGCTGCCATCGGAGATCCGGACGCCCATCGAACGGCCGTCGAGGTCAATGTCGTTGACGATGACCTCGGGCGCCAGAGGCAGCCATCGCGGGCGACGCGGCTGCCGTGCCGAAAGCAACGCCGGTGGCGGCGATGGCGACGGCGGCCATGCGGATCTTGCGGTTCATGTAGTGCGGCGACCTTCTCGTCGAACGCGGTGCAGTCACGCGGCTACGGTGGTGCCCCATGAGCACACCCTGGCTGCTTGCCCTGATCCCGTTCGTCGCGGGACTGGCATTGATGGCGACGTACATAACCCAGCTCGTCACCGAAACCCTGCGCCGCGCGACGGGCACGGTGGTCGAGGCGACGGTCACCGGTCACACGGCCTCGCGAGAGGCGACGTACGCGACGCTGCATCCGGTGGTGGCCTGGACGGCCCCCGATGGCACGACGCACGAACGGGCCCTCCCCGACGGCACGGGTGCCCACGCCCTCCCCGAGGGGTCCCGGGTGCGCATCCGCTTCGACCCGGCCCACCCGGAACTGGCCGCGCTGGACACGGAGACGCGCTACCGGCGGTGCGTCCGCGGCTTGTACGGGAGCATCGCGCTCTGGGCGGGAACATTGATCGTGGTGATCTGGCGTCTGGCATACGTGGTGTCGCACGGCGGCTCGACGACCTGGCACTCCTGAGCAATCCGCCGCCAGGTTCGACGACACCTGGGGGAGAGTTGAAGCTCGACGGGCGAACAGCTCTGATTCATCCGGGGAAAGCTCGGACAGGTCGTGAACCCCTCGGGTGTGGTGTCAAGTTGCCGGGCGACGGACATCGACGCCAACCTCACCGCTCGGCCGAACCTCGGCCTGCTTGTGCCCTACCTGGACTACACCCTCACCGCTCACAACACCGGCCCCGACCCGTCACCTCGGCAACGCTGTCCGCCACGCTCCCGCTGGGCGCGTCCGCCACCAGCCTCTCCGCCGGATGCACCGCCGTCGGCACCACGGTGACCTGCACCTACGGAGCCATAGCCGACAACGCAAAGCGTCAACGAGTCGTGTCGCCTCGGAGCCGGCTTGTGTGGAGTACGGCCGCGGTGTGGCGGGGAGTTGGTGGTGGGGCTCCGGCGGTTCTGTGTGGGGGGTGACGTAGCGTGTGGGCATGTCCATGCCTCCGTCACCGCCTGGTGGGTTCGGTGCTGCCCCACCTGCCTTTGGGCCGATACCGCAGCAGCCGCCCCACGTTCCCGCGCCATTGCCGCCGCAGGGCCCGCCGTACGGGTTGCAGCCCTATCCCTCGCCCCCGCCCTGGAATGTTCCGCCGCCGGGGCGCAGGACGGGCAGGGTGGTCGCGGCGGTCGGGGCCGGTGTGCTGGTCGTGGTGTTGGTGATGGTGGGGTTCGCCGTGTTCGGCGGGGTGGGATTCCCGGAGGCGAAGTACCGTCTGCGGGTGTCCGCGGAGCTGGTGGGCGGAACGTTCAAGCTGAGCGCGGATCTCTCCGACACGGCGGGCCGGCAGATCGTGGAGGAGAACCGCAACCGCAGCAACGTCCGGAATCCGACGGCCGTGGTGGGCAGTTACGCGGGGCAGGGCGAGCAGAACGGCAGCAGGCTGGTGGTCTCGGGGTTGTACGGGCGGTTCAGGAGCCCGGCGGAGGCGCGGGACGACATGTCGGAGGGTGCTGCGGAAGCTGAGGGCGCCACGGTGGCTGTGCCCGCCCACGATGTCACCGTCCGGGGCTCGGATATGACGGTGCGGTGCCAGGTGCTGACATCGGAGCAGGGCGGAACGGTGAGCAACGTACCGATGTGCGTGTGGGGTGACGACAACACGGGGGCGTCGGTGGGTGTGATCACCGACGAGAACGTGTCCCAGGACCCTGAGGACGTGGACCTGGAGAAGCTTGCGCGGATGACGCTGCAGGTGCGCGAGGAGATGCGCGAGCCCATCGGCTGACGTTCCGGCCTGCCGGGCCGCGCTCCGGCCAGCCGCCAGCCAGCTATCTCCGCCCGAGGCCCGAGTGGCCCCCGGGGACTGGTATGCCCGCCCCGGCGACCTATCGAGGCGACCTGTCCCGGCGACCTGTTCCGGCGACCCGATGGGCAGGATCAGCCTTCCGCACCCGCAGTCTCACTGCTCCTCGTCGTCATCCTCGACGACGTGGACGGCGAAGACGTTGAGATTGATCTCGCACATGCTCAAGTCCGTCATGGTCTCCACGGCGTCGATGACATGAGTGCGGATCTGGTCGGCGAGTTCGTGGATCGGCATGCCGTACTCGACCTCGATGTCCACGTCGATCACGACCTGCTTGTCGGTGACGTCCACCCGCACCGAGCGGCCCGCGTTCGACGTTCCGGGCATCTTGCCGGCAACGGTCCCGAAGGCTTTCGACGCACCCTTGCCGACGGAGTGCACGCCGTCCGTCCCCCGGATCGCGATCCCGGCGATGGTGGCCACGACGCTGTCGGCGATAGTGGTCGTGCCACGCGAGTCGGCCTCTGTCGAGCCCCGGGCCGGAGCGGGCGTCGAGGTGCCCGACCTGCCCGTCGACGCGTTCGTGCTGATCGTTCCTGTGTCGGTCATGGCCGCCTCCCAAGTGGTGCAGGAACGAGCGGCTCATCCGCCCGTCAGGGCGCCACTTACACTCTGCGCCTGCCCGCCGCCCTCCGCCATTCGAGGGACGCGCGGCTCTGTGAGCGGCCGGATTTACCTGCCCGGGAGGCGTCCCGCCGGATGATCCACCGGCGGGACGAGACTTCCGGCCGAGCTCGGCGTCGCAGTCAACGGCTGTTCGACGACGCCTGGTTCGAGACAGTGACCGCGCCTGACCGCGTGGAACGGTGCGGCGTCGCGGAGTCTTCCGCCGGCTTGGACCGCGCCAGCCACAGGCCGGTGAACACGGCGGTGGCCAACGTGACCGCACCGGCGGCGAGGAAGGCGCTGTTGAGGCCGGTCTCGAAGGAGGCGCCGCCGGATTGCCGGGTCCGGACGATGGCTCCGAGTACCGCCACGCCGAGCACCGCGCCGATCTGCCGGGTGGTGCTGCTGATGCCCGACGCGAGGCCGCCTTCCTGCGGGCTGACCGCCTGGATGGCGGCTCCCGTCAGGGGGGACATGGTCAGTGCGAAGCCGATGCCGACGACTCCCAGCCGCCACCACACGTTCCCGTAGCCGGTGTCGGCGTGCACCATGCCGAGCCCAAGCAGGCCCAGGCCGGCCAGGCCCAGGCCGATGGTGGTCACGATGCGGAAGCCGTACCGGGCGGCGAGCCGGCCCGCGTACGGGCTGACGATCACCATGGCGATGGACAGCGGCAGGGTCTGCAGGCCTGCGCGGAGGATGGAGCTGCCCTGGACGTACACGAAGAACTGGGAGAAGAAGAACGACGACCCCATGAGCGCGAACCCCACCACGACCATGGCGGTGTTGGACACGGTGAACAGGCGTTCCCGGAACAACCGCAGCGGCAGCATCGGAGCGGAACGACGCGCTTCGACGGCGACGAAGGCTCCGAGGAGGATCACCGCGGCGGTGAAGCTGCCCAGGATCACGGGCGCCGTCCAGCCGCGAGCACCACCCTCGATCAGCCCGTACGTCAGCGCCCCCACCCCCAGAACGGACAGCACCGTACCTGGAACATCGATCGCGGGAGCGCCGGGATTACGGGTCTCCTCAAGGCTGTGCAGACCGACCAGCAGAAGGGCGGCGCCGATGGGCAGATTGACCAGGAAGATGGCGGGCCAGCCGAAGGCATCCGTCAGCACGCCGCCGGCCACGGGGCCCGCGGCCAGACCGATCCCGCTGAATCCGGCCCACAGCCCGATCGCCTTGACGCGTTCCTGCGGCAGGGGATAGGCGGCGGCGAGCAGGGCGAGCGAGGCAGGGGCCAGCGCAGCGGCCCCGATGCCCTGCAGCACCCGGCCGGCGACCAGCCAGCCGACCGAGGGCGCGAGGCTGCACAGCACCGACGCCACGGTGAACACCGCCACGCCGGTCAGGTACACCCGCTTGCGGCCGAACCGGTCGGCGAAGATGCCGCCGGACATCAGCAGCATGGCGACCAGCAGTACGTACGCGTCGACGATCCACTGCAGACCGGTCAGACCCGTGTGCAGCCGGTGCTGCATGTCGGGCAGCGCCGCTCCGACAATCGTGTTGTCGAGCAGGACCATGAATTGACCCAGGCAGGTCACTGCGAGCAGCACGGCCCGGTTCGGCCCACTGCCTACGGCCTCAGGCGATGCAGCCATGGGGATTCCTCTCCATAATCGGTCGCGCCGTTCCGGGCCGATGTGATCAGCCGCCGGCGCCCTAACACAGCCGGTGGCTGCGTTAGGGGACTGTAGGAAGGTTGCCTCGTAAACGCAAGTAGTAACTGCGTTAAGGTGGAGGCATGGAGGACCAACAGCGAGCCCGACGGCCCGGCGGGCGCAGCGCCCGCGTCGCCGCGGAGGTGCACCAGGCCGTCACCGACCTGATCAACGAGCGCGGCTACGGCAACTTCACCGTCGGCGAGGTCGCGGCCCGCGCGGGCGTGGCGGACAGCAGCATCTACCGCCGGTGGGGCGGTCTGGACGCCCTGCTCACCGACGTGGCGCTCAACCGCCTCAACGCGCAGTCCCCGATGCCCGACACCGGGAGCCTGGACGGCGACCTGCGCTCGTACGCGGCCGCCGTGGCCCGTGAGATCACCGGCCCCGACGGCCTGTTGTTGGTGCGCCTGGCTGTCGCCCTGTCGAGCACTGGTCAGCAGGGTCTGCAGGCGCGTGACGCACTCCGTGACGAACGCACGCGGCAACTGCAGTCCATGCTCGATCGCGCCCAAGAACGTGGCGAACACGCGCCCGACGCGCTCGGGGTGCTGGACCACATCCTGGCCCCGATGTACATCCGCGTCTTGTTCGGCATGGGCCCGCTGACCCGGGGCTATGTCGACGGGCTGGTCGACCGATTGCTGGCACCCGCTGCGTGACGTCCCGCGGCGGGCGTCCGGCCCCCGGCCGGCTTATGCGCCCTGGCCGGAGTCGTCGACGGGGAGGCCGTCGCCGCGGCTCAGTTCATGCTTGGTCCCCCGCCCGCGGGAGAGGCTCCGCGCCGAACTCGCGGACGTGGTGGATGGCCTGCGGCGCCGAAGCTCGCCGACCGGCTTGCTCCGACGCCGCCTTCACACGTCAGGCGCCCTCAGCGTTGTCGGACACGGTCACGCCGACCGGTGTGCCCGCCTCGACGGTGCGGCTGACCGTGCAGAGCCGGTCGTGCGAGGTCTTCACGGCTCGCGGCAGGATCGTGCGGGCGCGTTCCCCTGACGGGCCGTCCGGGAACGCGACGGAGAAGGCGACGTCGAGGTCCGACATCCGGTTGCCGCTCTCGTCCTCGACCTTGTTGCCGGTCACGGTGAGGGAGAACGTGATGGGTTCCTCGTGACGGCTCGTGGCGACCTCCACGTCGGCCGCCGTGCAGCCGCCGATCGCCGCGAGGAACAACTCGACCGGCGTGAAGTCGGTCCCCTCGCCGGTGCCGAAGCTCAGCGTGCCCCCGCGGGCATTGGTCACGGTGAACCGTCCCGGGCCGGCCCGTTCGATGGTGACGGAACGCAGCGAATTGTCAGTCATGGCGACGACAGTACTGTCACGCCCCGCGGACCGCCGTCATGTCGCGCCCCGCACCGAGCACCGACAGTCGGGGCATCGCCAAGACGACGTCCGCACTGAGCGGTTCCTCCGCCTCGGTCCCTCCCGTCTGATGGCCCTGGTCAAGAGATCTGGGACCTGGCGGGCGGGCGACCTACGCTGAGCCCCGTCCGTACTACCTCGGCAAGGTCGAGATCGGCTCCTGGGTCCCGGCCGTCGAGGACGTCCGGGCCCGCCAGATGTCGCCCCCCTGGTGTTCATCCGTGTGCCCGAGGGAAAGACCATCAAGAATCGGCTTCATCTCGACGTGAGCCCGATCGACAAAAGCACCGAGGAGGAGGTGACCCAACTGCTCGCCCTCGGGGCCACCAAGGCAGACGCGGGCCAGGGTTCGGACCGGAACTGAGTGGTCATGGCCGTCCCCGAGGGCAACGAGTTCGACGTGCTGCGCACCCTGGCGGTCTCGCCTTCGCATCACTGACAAATGAAGTGGAAGTCGCCCTCCGGCCAGGCGAGGATCTGGGTCACTGATTTCACTGCTTCGCCGACGAGAGGGCAGTCATGGGCGACAGTCCCCCGAGGGAGCTGATCTCCCTCGCGGATGACGAGGGGAACAGCGTCAGGGTCAACGTTCTGAGGCGTGCCCCCAGTTGGAGCACCGGCCTCGACGCCGAGATCGTCGTCAGGACGCCCTTCGTGTGCGGCCGTATCGACCTGGGGCTGTACCTTTCGAGGCTGGAGAGCTGGGCCGACGCGTTGGACCGGCTCGACGCCGGCGAAGACATCGCCTGGATGGAGATGAGCAGAGGGCCATCGATCTTCATCCAGCTCGCCGGCGAGCGTGACTGTCCGGAGGTGGTCGTGGAGGACGAGGGCGGATCCATGGTTACCGTGCGGGTCCCGATCGTCCCGCCGGACGACTGGGTTGCGCACCACCGCCGGCGTCTGCACCAGGTGATGAGTTACTGGGTCCCGATGCTGTCAGGGTAGGAAACGCTGCGCCACCGGCCACGAGCGATCGCCACGTTCGCCCTCATCGCACTCGGTAGGCCCCGAGCCTCCACACAGGGAGGCGAGGGGTCGGCCCCTACCGGCATCGGACACCCGAGGCTGGAAGGGATCGTGGGTGAGGCGTCCATGATGCAGACGGCCGTGACCACTATGCGGACGTACGTACGGACGATTTCCGGCCGATGCGACGATGCGCCGGTACGTCCGCACCACCCCGGAAGGCGCTCGTGAGCTCCACCTCCCCCTTGTCCGGCAGCACGATCCCGGCGACCGCACCGGGCACGGTTCTGATCCGCTCCGCGGCGGACGTCTCCGACCTGGTGAACTCGGGCACGGCCCGCGGCCGGCACGCCAAGATGATCGTGATCATCGCGCTCGGCGGCATCTTCCTCGACGCCTACGACCTGAGTTCCCTCGCCTACGGGCTTCCCGACATCACGGAACAGTTCGGCCTCAGCTCCGCCATGGCCGGCACGGTCACCGCATCGATCAGCGTGGGATCGCTCGTCGGCGCTCTCGTCGGCGGCTGGCTGGTGGACCGGATCGGACGCTACCGGGTCTTCATGGCGAATATGCTCTTCTTCGTCGTGACCGCGCTCGTGTGCGCGCTGGCGCAGGACGTGTGGACGCTCATCGTGGCGCGCTTCGTGATGGGCATCGGTGTCGGCATGGACATCCCCGTCGCGATCGCGTTCCTCGCCGAGTTCTCCCGGCTGCGCGGCAAGGGCAGCAAGGGCTCACGTACGGCTGCCTGGTCGCCCGCCTGGTACGCCGCGACCAGCGGCTGCTACCTGGTGATCATGTTGCTGTACTTCCTCCTGCCGGACGCCCAGCTGGGCTGGCTGTGGCGGTTCACGGTCGGTTTCGGCGCCATCCCCGCGCTGCTGGTACTGCTGCTGCGCCGGCGCTACATGAACGAGTCCCCGACCTGGGCCGCCGACCAGGGCGACCTGGAAGGCGCGGCGCGGATACTCCGGCAGTCCTACGACGTGGACGCGCGCGTCGCCGACGATGTACCCGCGCAGGCGCCCCGCCCGCCCAAGCCCGGCCTCGCCGCGTACGCACGGCTCTTCACACCTCCGTACCGCACCCGCACCATCCAGTCGGTGACGGTCGGTCTGGCGGAGACCTTCGGCTACAACGCGGTCGCGTTCGGGCTGCCGATCATCATCGCCACCCTGATGACGCAGGGCCCGCTGACCACCATTGCTTCCTCGTTCGCCCTGAACCTCCTCTTCGCCCTGACCGGCGGACTGCTCGGGATCCGCTGGGCGTCGACCCGCGGCGCCTGGCCGATGATGACGCTGGGCTTCGCGATCCAGTTCGTCGCCATCACGGTGCTCGGCCTCATCGCGGACCCCTCCGGCACGGCCGCTGTCGCGGCAGGGATCCTGATGCTCGGCGCGTTCATGTTCGCCCAGGGCTTCGGCCCCGGCGCGCACATCATGAGCTACGCCTCGCTGGGCTTCCCCACGTCGATGCGCGGCGTCAGCATCGGCTTCAACCAGGCGGTCCTGCGCCTCGGTTCGACGCTGACCCTGTTGTTCTTCCCCATCCTCAGCAGCGGCCTGGGCACCCACGTCTACTGGGTCATCCTCGCCGCCCCCGTACTGGGTCTGATCGCACTGCTGGCCAAGCGCTGGGAACCGGTCGGCTTCGACGCGGACGCAGAGGAACGGGCCCGGCGCACGGCGTCGTAGAGCCGCCTCGTCAAGCACAGCAGCAGGCTCACGCCGATCAGCGCGGCGACCGACACGACGAACATCAATTTCGCGCGCAGGATCCTGATGCCGTAGAGCAAGGTCAGGGGAAGCATGACGAGTCGGCCTCGGTCTGCGGCTCGTATTCCTGGAACGCCTGGTACAGCGCGGTCACTTCGGGATTGGTGAGGCCCGGGTCGGGCTCTCCCGCGCGCATCAGCGGCCATTGCTCGTTGACGACGACACGCACGTACGCACCGACGGCGTTCGTCACCCGGCGTTCCTGGCCGGCCGGGAAAGCGGAAGCGTCACGCAATACCTCGGCGGTCTGGCTGGCCTCGAGCGCGACGTTGGTCTCCGCGGCGTTGAGGCCCTCCCACTCGGCCACGACGACAAAGGCCAGGATGATGCCGTAGATCGCGGCGTACATGCCGAGCACGACGCCGATCATCTCGTTGTGGGTGCCCAGTGGGCCCACTGCCCAGCCGGGACGTGGGCCAGATGGACGAGGCAGAGCTGCGGCACACGCAGGCGACCAGGTCTGCTGGAGATGCGGCGCCGCGCCCTGCCCTGTCATCCCGCTATGAGGACCAGCACATGGACCATCGTACGGACGAAAAAGAACCTGCTGACGACGAGAGCCCGTATGCGGCCTATTTGCACGTGGCGCAGCTTCTCGCTCTGCAGCAGCCGCGTACCCGACCTGCCCGGGGCGCCCAGTGGTGCGATGAGCACCTGTTCATCGTGGTGCATCAAGCTTCGGAGCTTCTCCTCGCCCACGCCCTGGTCGAGCTGCGGCAGCTTCGCCACTCGACGGGCGGCGTGCCCGGCGCCGCCCAGGTCACGCTTCAGCGGGTGCACGACCTGCTGTGCCAGCTCGAAGGCCTGCTCCCCCTGCTCGACACGTTGACCGACAAGGACTTCGCCTCCTTCAGGCCCCTGCTCGGCGAGGGCAGCGGTGGGCAATCCGTGCAGTTCGCCGAGCTGTTCCATCACATCGCCCAGCCGCGATGCGGCGCACCCGTACCGGTTGCGCACGCACGAGACGTGGACGCGAGTGTGTCCCGTGTGCGTGAGGCGGCAAAAAGCTGGAAAGAACGGCACCTGCGCCTGGTGGAACGGATGATCGGAAACCAGCCTGGTACCGACGGCACGGCCGGAGTCGCCTATCTCCGCTCACGCCTCGGCTCTTCGTAAGCACCCCTGAACCGGACCGCGTGCTCTGCCCTTCCCGACTTGATGATCCGTTACGCGCTCTCGCTGCGGGGTAGCCACCGCCGCGTGGTTCAACGCCCCTCCAGCGACCGCTCCGCCGCCGCCCGTCCCGTCGCCACGCACGCGGCGACACCCACTCCCTCGTACAGCGCCCCGCACACCTCGACCCCGGGCAGCATGCCGATCGCGTCCCGGATCGCGGCCACGCGGTCGGCGTGCCCGACCTCGTACTGTGGGAGACCCTGCGGCCAGCGGGTGACCCTCGACTCCAGCGGTTCGCCCAACGGGCCCAGCGCGTGGGCCAGTTCCCGCTGCGCCAGGCCGATCAGGCGCCGGTCGTCGAGGCCGATCAGGTGCTCCTCGCTCACCCGGCCCACCGAAGCGCGCAGGATGAGCTTCGATGGCGCATCGGCGCCCTGCCAGGGCCACTTGTGGGAGAGGATCGTTGCCGCTTTGATGGTCCGACCGTCCACCGGGGGTACGAGAAAGCCGTTCAGGCCCGGCGAGGGACCGCCCTGCCGTGAGCGGGCGAACGCCATGGTGATCACGGCCGATCCGGCATGGCGGACGCCGTCGAGCTCGGCCTGCGCGGCCGGGGAGTGCGGGCCGAGCAGCGTGGCCGCCGCGTGCGCCGGCAGCGCGATGATGAGCGCATCGGCGTCCAGCGTCGTCGGGCCCCGGCCGGTGGCCACGTGCACGCGCCAGCCCCCGCCCGGTACGCGTTCCAGGGCGAGGGCGGTGCTGTGTGTGAGGACGCGGGCGCCGCTCGCCGCGGCCACCGCGCGGGGCAGCCTGCCGGTGCCGCCCACGATGCCGCGGACCACGCTCGGCCGGGTGCCCGTGGCCGGCGGCCGGCTCTCCCGGCGGCGGCGCAGCCAGGCGAGCAGCGAGTCGCCCGACGCGGCTGCCGGGGCGAGGAACGGCATGGCCGAGCGCAGGGAGAGCCGGTCGGTGCGGCCCGCGTAGATCCCGCCGAGGAGCGGTTCCACGAGGCGGTCCACCGCTTCCCGGCCGATCCTGGGGACCAGGTAACCGGCGATGTTGATGTCCGCCCCCTCGGCCAGGGCGGGGCTCGCGGGGATGGCCTCTTCCTGGACGAGCCGGGCGAGGCCTTCGGGGGACAGCAGCCCGGTGCCGTCGAGGGCGGCCGGGTCCGCGGGGATGCCCATCACGTGCCCCGCGGGCAGCGGGCGTAGGGCGTCGCGGGTCCAGAAGGTGACGGGGGCGGGCGCCGGGTCGCACAGGCTCTCCCCGAGGCCGACCTCCTCGGCGAGCCGTACGGCCTCGGGCCGCAGCGCCATGATCGACTCCGCGCCCTCGTCGACGGGTGTTCCGGCCAGGACACTGGTACGCAGCTTGCCGCCGACGCGGTCGCCCGCCTCCAGGACGGTGACCTCGGCCTTGCCGCGCAGTTCCCAGGCCGCGGCGAGACCGCTGATGCCTCCGCCGATGACGATCACAGAACGCACGTGGACTCCTTGCCGGGGGACTCGGGAGTGTCGGCAGCCTCCGGGGCCTCAGGGGCCTCGGGGGCGCCGGGAGCGTGAGCGGAGCCCGGTCCATCCACTTCGCCCGGCTCGTATGCGCACCAGGGGTCCTCGGCCAGGTAATCGCCGGTGACCGCGTACGCCCGCGAGCGCGAACCGCCGCACAGGGACCGGTACGCGCAGCGCCCGCACTTGCCGCGCAGGAGCCCGGGGTCGCGGAGCTGGGTGAAGAGCGGTGAGTGGCGGTAGATGTCGGTCAGCGGGCGGTGCTTGGTGTTGCCCGCCGACAGTGGCAGGAAGCCGCTCGGCGTCACCTCGCCCGTGTGGGACACGAAGACGAAGCCGCGCCCCGACGAGACGTCCATCGGCGGCCTGCGCACCGCACGCCGCTCCCCGTCGAAGAGCCCGAGCGCGGCGCCACGCGCCGTGAGGCGTGCGTGCAGTTCACCGGTGGCCGGCGTCCCGCCCCGCTCGGCCAGGGCGGTCCGCTGCAGCACGACGCGACGGAAGTGGTGCCCCTCGGTGGTCTTCGTGGCCATGAACGCCCCGCAGTCGTAGAGGAAGTGCAGGACGTCCTCGGTCTCGGCTGCGCTGAGCGAGGCGAGGTCGGTGCCGCGCCCGGTGGGCACCAGGAGGAAACCGGACCACAGCATCGCCCCCTCCCGGCGGACGAGGGCGGCGATGTCGGCCAGGTCGTCGAGGCTGTGCCGCGACACGGTGGTGTTGATCTGGACCTTCAGACCGAGCTCGCGCGCCGTCCGCCAGCCCCGCAGCGTGAGGTCGAAGACCCCGTCCACGCCCCGGAAGGCGTCGTGCCGCGCGGCGCTGGAGGCGTCCACGCTGAGCGAGAGCGCGACGGCGCCCGCGTCCCGCACCGCCGTCAGGTTCTCCCGGGTGAGGGTGGGCGTGCCGGACGGCGACACGGCGACCCGTAGGCCCAACCTCGTACCGTACGAGATCAGTTCACTCAAGTCCGGCCGCTGGAACGGATCACCCCCGGTGATGACGAACAGCGGGTGGGGGCGCCCGAAGGAGGCGATCTGGTCCATCAGGGCGCGCGCCTGCGCCCCGTCCAACTCGTGTGGGCTGCGGCGGGTGTTGGCCTCGGCCCGGCAGTGCAGGCAGGCCAGCGGGCAGGCCCGCGTCGCCTCCCAGATGACGAGGAAGGGCCGGTCGGCCACCGCGTGCCGTGGCGTACGGACGAGCCGCCCAGCGGGAGGCGCCACCGCCCGCTGGTGATGAGCGATCGTCATCGGACCCGCTCCCAGCCGCGCCGCTCCGGGCGCGGGGTGAGCCGCTTCGGGTCCCGGCTGCGGTAGACGACGAAGGGCCGGAACACGTACCGCACCGGGGCGCTGAACATGTGCACCAGGCGCGAGTACGGAATGAGCGCGAAGAGCGTGAAGCCGAACAGGATGTGCAGCTTGAAGGCGAGCGGCGCGCCCGCCATCAGCTGGTAGTCGGGCGAGAAGGTGAACAGCGAACGGAACCACGGCGAGATGCCCTCACGGTAGTTGTAACCGTCCGTCGCTCCGGTCGAGTTGAGGATGGTGGCGAGGAGCCCGAGCACGATCGCGCCGAGCAGGAAGGTGTACATCAGGTGGTCGCTGCGCAGGGTGGCCCGGCGCACGGCGGGCACGGTCAGGCGGCGGTGGAGGAGGATCGCGACCCCGGCGACGGCCGCGGCGCCCGCCACGGCCCCGGTGCCGACCGCCACCAGGTGGTACGTGTGGTCGCTGACACCGACCGCGTCGGTCCACGCCTGCGGGACCAACAGGCCTACGACATGGCCGAGTACGACGAACAGCATCCCGAAGTGAAACAGCGGCGAGCCGATGCGCAGCAGCCGCGACTCGTGCAGCTGCGAGGAGTGGCTGGTCCGGCCGAACCGGTCGTAGCGTGCGCGCCAGACGGTGCCGGAGATCAGCAACGCGATCGAGACGTAGGGCAGGACGCCCCACAGGAGCAGGTCGGTCATGCCGACGGCCTTTCGGAGATTCCGTGCGCGTCGAGGATTCCGTGCGCGGCGGAGGGGGTGGGCCACGGCAGGTCGATGACGGCGCCGAAGGGCTCCAGGGGCGAGCCGATGCCGACGAGTTCCTGTGCCGGCCCCTTGCGTGCCATCGCCTTGGCCTCCTCCCGGGTGCGGGGGGAAGGGCCGGGCAGCGTCGTGCAGAGGGCTTCGAGCACGGCCGCGTAGGGGGTGTCCGCCGCGGCGACGGCGAGGCGCAGCAGTTCGAGGCCGACCCGGTGCTCTTCGAGCAGCTCCGTGCCCGCCTCCGGGCGGCGGACCGCGAAGTCCAGGACGACGGGCAGGAAGTCGGGCAGCTCCTCGTCCTCGTACGGCAGGCCGTGGTCGCGGTAGATCTGCTTGACGCGTACGAGGGACATGCCACGTCGGCGGGTGTCGCCGTCCGCCCACCAAGTCAGGTACAGGCAGCGGCGGTTACGGGTGTCGAAGGTGGACGTGTAGTGCGCGCCCAGGTCGAGCGGCTCGGTGGCCGCGACGTGGTCGAGGAACCCGGCGAGCAGCGCGGCGGCCTCGGGCGTCGCCTCGTCGAGTGCCGCGCGCAGGGCGGGTAGGTCGGCGTAGAGCCGCGTCTCGGGGTACTCCAGGCACCGCCCGACGATCAGCCGCGTGACGTCGTCGGCGGTGACCGGCGCGGTCACGGATGCCACGGCGGGCGCGCTCATGCGGTCCTCCGGGTGGCCCCGAGGTTGAGCAGGACGCGTGCGGGGGCCCCGGTGGCGTTGGGCAGCCCGGCGACCGGGCAGGCCGACTGCGCCTGAGCCTGCGCCCTCGCCGCCACCGGGTCGCCGGCGTCCTAGAACGGATGCGCCTGCGCCAGCGCGTCCGCGTCCGCCCGCGCCGCGCTCGGCACCACGAAGCGGTCCTCCAGCTTGGCGACGGCGAGCAGCCGGAACATGTCCCGCATCTCGACCCCGGTCAGGCCGACCGCCTGCGCTATGCCCTCATCGGGCTCCTCAACGAGGTTGATCCGCCGCATGAAGGCGCGCATGGCGGCCATCCGGTGCAGCACGGCGTCGACGACGTCGGTGTCCCCGGCGGTGAGGATGCCCGCCAGGTACTCCACCGGGATGCGCATCGCGTCGATCGCCCCGAAGAGGTTGCCCGCGTCCTCGCCGTCGCTCCCGGTCGCGGCGACGGCGTCGACCACGGGGGAGAGCGGCGGCACGTACCAGACCATCGGCATCGTGCGGTACTCCGGGTGCAGCGGCAGCGCGACCTGGTAGGTGGCGATGAGGTCGTACACGGGGGAGCGGCGGGCCGCTGCCAGCCACTCGTCGGTGATTCCGGACGCGCGCGCGGCCTCCTGCACGGCCGGGTCGTGCGGATCGAGGAAGCACTCCAACTGGCTCGGATACAGGTCGTGTTCGTCCTCGACGGCGGCGGCATCGCCGACCTTGTCCGCGTCGTAGAGCATCACCCCGAGGTAGCGCATCCGGCCCACGCAGGTCTCGGAGCACACCGTGGGCATGCCGACCTCGACGCGCGGGAAGCAGAAGGTGCACTTCTCGGCCTTGCCGGTGGCGTGGTTGAAGTAGACCTTCTTGTACGGGCAGCCGCTGACGCACATCCGCCAGCCCCGGCAGGTGTCCTGGTCGACCAGGACGATGCCGTCCTCCGAGCGCTTGTACATCGCGCCGGACGGGCACGCGGACACGCACGCGGGGTTGAGGCAGTGCTCGCAGATGCGCGGCAGGTAGAACATGAAGGACTGCTCGAACTCGAAACGGATCTTCTCACCCACCTCGTCGCGGATCTTCTCCACGATCGGGTCGCGCGGCCCGTGCTCGGGCGCGCCGCCCAGGTTGTCGTCCCAGTTCGGACCCCACTCGATCTTCTCCATGGGGGCGCCGGTGACCTGCGAGACGGGCCGGGCGGTGGGCAGGTCGTCGCCCGCCGGGGCCTCGGTGAGGTTCTTGTACTCGTAACTCCACGGCTGGTAGTAGTCGTCGAGCCCCGGCAGGTCCGGGTTGGCGAAGATGGTGCCCAGGCGCTTGGCGCGCGAGCCGGAGCGCAGTCGCAGCTTGCCGGAGCGGGTGCGCTCCCAACCGCCCTTCCACTTCTCCTGGTCCTCCCAGCGGCGCGGGTAGCCCTGGCCGGGGAGGGTCTCGACGTTGTTGAACCAGACGTACTCGGTGCCCTGCCGGTTGGTCCACGTCTGCTTGCAGGTGACCGAGCAGGTGTGGCAGCCGATGCACTTGTCGAGGTTCATCACCATCGCGACCTGTGCCATTACTCGCCTACTGGTGACTCCGTCACGGGGCATCAGTACGCCACCTTCTGGTTGCGGCGGCGGATGACCGTCACCTCGTCGCGCTGGTTCCCGGTCGGGCCCAGGTAGTTGAACGCCCAGGTCAACTGGGCGTAGCCGCCGATGAGATGGGTGGGTTTGAGCATCACGCGGGTGAGCGAGTTGTGGATGCCGCCGCGCCTGCCGGTCTTCTCGGTGCGCGGGACGCCGACGGTGCGCTCCTGGGCGTGGTTCATGTAGACGGTGCCGGGCGGCATCTTGTGGGAGACGATGGCGCGGGCGGTGACGACGCCGTTGCGGTTGACCGCCTCGATCCAGTCGTTGTCGGCCACACCGATCGACTGGGCGTCCTGCGGGGACATCCAGATGGTCTGGCCGCCCCGGCCCAGCGACATCATGTACAGGTTGTCCTGGTACATGGAGTGCACGGCCCACTTGTTGTGCGGGGTGAGGTAGCGCACGGCCACCGTCTTCTCGTCGACCCGGCCCAACTGCGGCTCCCCGTACAGGCGGTGCATGTTCAGTGGCGGCTTGTAGACGGGCAGCGCCTCGCCGACCTCGTGGATCCAGTCATGGTCCAGGAAGAAGTGCTGGCGTCCGGTGAGCGTGTGCCAGGGCTTGAGGTGCTCGGTGTTGACGGTGAACGCGGTGTAGCGCCGCCCGCCGGACTCGCTGCCCGACCACTCGGGCGAGGTGATGACGGGCACCGGGCGGGCCTGGGTGTCGGCGAAGGTGACCCGCTTGCCCTCGGCCTCCGCGGCCAGATGCGCCATGCGGGTGCCGACCTTCTTCTCCAGGGTCTCGAACCCCTGGGTGGCGAGGCGGCCGTTGGAGGTCCCGGACAGCGAGAGGATCGCCTCGCAGGCACGCTGCGCGGTGTCGATACGGGGCCGTCCATCGGCCACGCCGCCCCGTACCGTCCCGTTCTTCGCCCCGAGGTAGTCGACTTCCTCGCCCACGTCGAAGGTGATGGCCTTGGTGGTGACGCCGAGGGTGTCGATCAGCGGGCCGAGCGCGGCGAACTTCTCGCCGACGGCGCCGTAGTCGCGCTCCACGACCGTCAGGTTGTACATGGTGCGCCCCGGCACCGGCTCGCACTCGCCCTTCGACCAGTCGAGCGCGACCCCGCCGGGCTGCGCCATCTCCCCGCCTGGGGTGTCGTGTTGGAGCGCGGTCGCCACCACGTCCTTGCGGACGCCCAGGTGCTCGGCGGCCAGCTCGCCGAACCGGCGGGCCAGCGTGAGGAAAGCGTCGAAGTCGGAGCGCGCCTGCCAGGGTGGGTCGACGGCCGGGGTGAAGGCGTGCAGGAAGGGGTGCATGTCCGTGGAGGACAGGTCGTGCTTCTCGTACCACGTCGCGGCCGGGAACACGACGTCGGCGAGCAGCGTCGTGGACGTCATCCGGAAGTCCATGGCGAGCAGCAGATCGAGCTTGCCCTCGACATCTTTCTGATGCCAGGTGACATCGCGCGGCGCGCAACGCGGCCCGTCGTCGGGCAAGTTGGAGTGGGTGCCGAGCAGATACTTGAGGAAGTACTCGTTGCCCTTGGAGCTCGATCCGAGCAGATTGGCCCGCCACACGGTGAGGACGCGCGGCCAGTTGCCGGGTGCATCGGGGTCCTCGCCCGCGAACTTCAGCTTCCCCGCCTTGAGTTCCTCGACGGTGTGCTGGACGGGATCGTCCGCGTCACCGAGATCCAGGGGGTTACGGTCGAAGGTGGGGTACGACGGCATCCAGCCCATACGGGCGGACGCGGCCAGGCAGTCGGCGCCGCTCATGCCCTCGAAGTGCCCGTCGGCCAGGGGAGAGGAGAGGGACTCGGTGGGCAGGGTGTCGTAGCGCCACTGGTCGGTGTGCAGATAGAACCAGCCCGCGCCGATCATGTGCCTGGGAGGCCGCGCCCAGTCGGCGCCGCTGGCCAGGGTGGCCCAGCCGGTGACCGGGCGGCACTTCTCCTGGCCGACGTAGTGGCCCCAGCCACCGCCGTTGCGGCCCTGGCAGCCGGTGAGGGTGAGCAGGGCCAGGAACGCGCGGTAGATCGTCTCGGAGTGGAACCAGTGGTTGGTCCCCGCCCCCATCAGGATCATGCACCTGCCCTTGGACTGCTCGGCCGTCTGCCCGAACTCCCGGGCCACACGCGCCGCTTGAGCCGCCGGGACGGAGGTCAGCGTCTGCTGCCAGGCAGGAGTGCCCGGCTCCGACGCGTCGTCGTACGAGGTGGGCCACTGACCCGGCAGGCCCTCTCGCCCGACGCCGTACTGCGCGAGCATGAGGTCGAAGACGGTGGTGACGAGGTGCCCGCCGATCCGCCGGACCGGTACGCCGCGCCGCATGGTGGTGTCCGCGTCCTCCTCGAAGCGGGGCAGCACGATCTCGGCGGTGTCACCTCCCGCCTCGCCGTGCAGGGTGAGGCGCGGAACGGTGTCGCCGAGGTCGAGATTCCACTCGGGAGTCTCGTTGCTGCCCCAGCGGTGGCCGAGGGTGCCGTTCGGGACGACGGGGTCGCCGGTCGCGTCGTCGACCAGGACGGTCTTCCACCGCGCGTTCTCGGTGGCCTCGCCGAGGTCGGACGCGTTCAGGAACTTGTGCGGGACGAGCCCCTGCTCGGTGTCCCGCAGGGTGACCAGGAAGGGCAGGTCGGTGTATTGCCGCACGTAATCCGTGAAGAACGGCGTCTGCCGGTCGACGAAGAATTCCTTGAGGATGACATGGCCCATCGCGAGGGCGAGCGCACCGTCCGTCCCGGGGTGCGGATGCATCCATTCGTCGGCGAATTTGGTGTTGTCCGCGAAATCGGGGGACACGGTGACGACTTTCTGCCCGCGATAACGCGCCTCCGCCATCCAGTGCGCGTCGGGGGTGCGCGTCACGGGGACGTTCGAGCCCCACATCATCAGATACGCGGCATCCCACCAGTCGCCCGATTCCGGTACGTCCGTCTGGTCGCCGAAGACCTGCGGGGACGCGACCGGGAGGTCCGCGTACCAGTCGTAGAAGGAGAGCATCGGGGCGCCGATGAGGGAGTGGAAGCGGGCCCCCGCCGCGTGCGAGGCCATGGACATCGCGGGGATGGGCGAGAAGCCCGCCACCCGGTCGGGACCGTGCTCCTTGATCGTGTGCACGTGCGCGGCGGCGGCGATCTCCACCGCCTCCTCCCAGCTGGCCCGGACGAGGCCGCCCTTGCCGCGCGCCTGCTGGTAGGTGCGCCTGCGGACCGGGTCGCGCTGGATGTCGGCCCAGGCGAGGACGGGGTCCTTCAGGTGTTTCTTCGCCTCGCGGTACATCGTCAGGAGGGTGCCGCGCACGTACGGGTGGCGCACCCGCGTCGGCGAGTAGCTGTACCAGGAGAAGGAGGCGCCGCGGGGGCAACCGCGCGGCTCGTACTCGGGACGGTCGGGGCCGACCGAGGGGTAGTCCGTGGCCTGGGTCTCCCAGGTGATGATCCCGTCCTTGACGAAGACCTTCCAGCGGCAGGAGCCGGTGCAGTTCACGCCGTGGGTGGAGTGCACGACCTTGTCGTGGCTCCAGCGGTCCCGGTAGAAGACCTCGCCGTCGCGCCCGCCGGTGTGGTGCACCGACCGCAGGTCCTCGGAAACGTCGGCACGGCCGAAATACCGTCCGGCCTTGAGCAGCGTCTCCGCGGCTCCGCGCTGATTCTGCCGCAACTTGACCCTCCGAGATGGGAGAAACTCCGGCCCCGACTTGCCGACAACTCGCCGGGAAATTCGCTGGCCTGACCAGACCCTATGCCCGCTGACCAGGCAGAACCCCGGGACTTAAGTCCCAGTAGGCAGTGACCTAATTCCGCAATTCCGGCTCCATGTACGTGACATGGTGGAACTCAGGGCCAAATAGCGCGGAGAAAGGGGCTTTTGGCCCGCCGCTCTCTGCTCACCGGCGGTCGCTGCTCGCTGTTCGTCGGCGGTCGCTCGCCGCGCCCGGCGGCCGCTCCTGGGAAGGTCTCTCACTGATGCACAGCAGGGCGCACGCTGTCACGCACGGCGGAGTGCGGGCCGATCTCCCGCACGGCAGGGCAATGTCTCCCGGGCACGGGAGCAGGACGCTCTCCTCCATCCCCGGGAACAGGGCACCTGCTCCCACCCCCGGGAACAGGGCGCGCGTCCGCTCCAAGTGGGTCCCCGACCAGCACGGCGCCTGGGCGATGCTGGCCGTCCCTTTCGCGGCGGGCACATTCCTGGGTGAGCCGACCTGGCTGCACCTGCCGCTCTTCGTGTGCTGGCTGGTCGCCTACGCCACGGCCTTCCACCTCCAGCAGCACATCCGGCTGACCCGCTGCTCCCGCAACCCCCGCGCCGCCGAGCGGCACGTACGGCCGTTCCTCGTCTTCGCCACCGTGCTCATCCTCCTGGGCACACCGCTCCTCGTATGGCGGCCCTGGCTGGCCGTGGCGGTCGCCGCCGCGCTGCCGTTCGTCGCGGTGAACATCTTCTACGCGCTGCGCAACCGGGAGCGGGCGCTGGTCAACGGCCTGGTCGCGATCGTGCCCGCGTGCGCCATGCTGCTGGTCGCGCTGCGGATCGGTGGCGGTGCGCCGGGCGGGGGAGTGGGCCCCTTCATCGCTTGCCTCCTCTACTTCGGCGGCACGGTCCTCTACGTCAAGTCCATGATCCGCGAGCGCCACAACCGCCGGTTCCTGTTCGCCTCGGTCGCCTACCACTGCGCGGCCCTGACCGTCGCGACGCTGCTCGACCCCCGGCTCGCGGTGCTGTTCGCCCTGTGCCTGCTGCGGGCGGCGCTGCTGCCGGGCCGCGGTCTGCGAATCCGCACGGTGGGCCTGACCGAGCTGGCCCTGTCGGCGGTCCTGCTGGTGACTCTGCTTGCGCTGTGACGGCCGGGTGAGGCCCTGGGGCCTGGAGCCTGGGGCCTGGGGCCACTGGACCGGGGGCGAATCCCCGGGCCGGAGCTAACCCCCGGACCTGGGCGAAACCCTGCCATCACAGGACCACCCGGGGTCGAAAGGCCCTGCTTTCCGGGTCCTTCGGCGCGGTTGTGGCAGTCCGCGGTGGCGCAGACTGGGCCTCGGGCGAACCTACGGTTCCGTAGGTTCCGGAGCCCGAGCAGCGAGGTTGAGCGCGATGCCGAAGACCGTTGTCACACCGAAGCCCGCCCTGCGCAGGATCGCCGCGGGCGGCGCCCCGCCCCAGATCATCCAGGGCGGCATGGGCGTCGGCGTCTCCGACTGGCAGCTCGCCCGCGCGGTCTCCCGCGCCGGTCAGTTCGGGGTCGTCTCCGGCACGGCGCTCGACGCGGTGCTCGCGCGTCGTCTCCAGCTCGGCGACCCGGGCGGCGACGTGCGGCGCGCCCTCGCGGCCTTCCCCGTACCGGAGTTGGCGTCCGCGGTCATCGACCGCTTCTACGTCGAAGGAGGCATCGGCGAGCACGAACGCTTCCGTACGGTGCCGATGCTGCGGGCCGATCGCGGCCGGCCCGCGGAGCTGCTGACCGTGCTCGGCAATTTCGTCGAGGTGTGGCTGGCGAAGGAGGACTACGAGGCCGGGGCGGGCCAAGGGGACGCGGCAGACCGGCGGGACGGGGCGGACCGGCGGGACGCGGCAGGACCGGTGGGGATCAACTACCTGGGCAAGGTCGAACTGGGCCTAGCCCCGGCCATGTTCGGGGCGATCCTCGCGGGAGTCGACTGCGTCCTGGTCGGTGCGGGTGTCCCCGGCCACGTCCCGGACCTTGCTTCACGTCTGGCCCGCGCGGAACCGGTGACGGTCGCCGTCACGGTGGACGGCGACGAGGAGCCGTACGCCCACCGCTTCGACCCGAGGGCCACGTTGACGGTCGGTGACGCCGACCCGGTGGAGGAGGGCGGCTGCGGCGGGGGCAGCGGATCCGGCTCGGGTGACTGCGCGTGCGGGCGCGGCGAGGGCGGTTCCGGCGAAGGGAAGCGCCGGGTGCAGGACGTGACGATCGACGGACTCCGCACGACGGCACCCCCAACTCGACATGCAACAGCGGGAGTTACGGCATCGCAGGCGATGGCGGGCCTCCGCCGCCCGGACGTCCTCGCCATCGTCTCGCTGCCCGTGCTCGCCTCGTATCTCGCCAGGGACGAGGCGACCCGGCCCGACGGCTTCGTCATCGAGACCCATGGCGCGGGCGGGCACAGTGCACCCCCGCGAGGCAGGCTGAGCCTGGACCCGGACGGCGATCCGGTCTACGGCCCCCGAGACCACCCCGACCTGGCCAAGATGGCCGCGCTCGGCATCCCCTTCTGGCTGGCCGGCGGCGCAGCCCACCCCGACCGGCTCGCGGTGGCGCGGGCGGCCGGGGCCGCGGGGGTGCAGATCGGCAGCGCGTTCGCGCTCAGTGAGGACTCCGGCCTCGACCCGGAGCTGCGCGGGGAGTTGAGGGAGCGGGCCCACGCCGGGGACCTCACGGTGCGCAACGACCCCCTGGCCTCGCCGACCGGCTTCCCCTTCAAGGTCGCGAAGCTGCCGGGCACTCTCGCCGACCCCGATGTCCTCGCGGGACGCCGCCGGGTCTGCGACCTCGGATATCTCCGTACGCCCTACCGCACCTCCAAGGGGACCATCGGCTACCGCTGCCCCGCCGAACCCCAGGCGGCCTACCGGCGCAAGGGCGGCGACCCATCCGCCACCGAGGGTCGCCTGTGCCTGTGCAACGGCCTGCTGGCCACGATCGGCCTCGCCCAACGCCGCCCCCACGGCACGATCGAACCCCTCATCGCGACCCTCGGCCAAGACCTCACGTTCCTCACGCCCCTGAGCCCGAACGGCGCACCGTACGGCGCGGCCGACGTGGTGCGATGGCTGCTGCCCCGGCAAGAGCCGGCCCCCCAACCTCTCGGTTGACCTCCGGCGGCGCGGGCGCGGGTACCTGAGATCGGACGGGCGACGGTCGACGTGGCCGACAGACCGGTGGGGCTGTCGGAGGCACTGGGGCTCAGCTGACCCTTGGCGGCGGCACCGAGACAGCCTTGGCGGAGGCTCCGGAATGACGCTTGGACCTACCGCAGGCCCACGCGCGCGGCCGAGGAGCGGCAGGGACGGTCAATCCGAGCGCGCTGCGACCTTGCCGTCCGACCAACGGAACAGCAGACGGACTTCGCCTGATATGACGGGCGGGTCGTCCCTGACCACGGCCAGGGACGGCCCACCAGGAACGCCCGTGGTCAGGCCTTTTGCCGGCCCTGGCTCTCCTTGATGACCTTGTCCGTCACGTCGGCGGTGTCCGAGGAAGGGGGCACGTCGACGTCGACGTTCGTGCCGAAGTCGCTGAAGTCCATGACGACCTTGACCTTGTCCTTGCCCCCGGATCCCTTTCCGTTCTTGGCGGACATCTCTAGTTGCATACGGCGGGTCAGGCCCTTGTCATCGACCCACATGTTCACCGGCACGGAGTCGCCCAGCTGCTCACGCATCTTGTCCGCCTCTTTCTGATCCCCCTGGGCGAGTTTGTCGATGTCGAGCGAGACCCGGTAATGCGTGGTCCGCACACCCCCAATCTCCTCCTCACCGACCCGCTTCACACCCTTGTCGGACAGCGACTTGGAGTAGGCGAAGGAATCCGAGGGATCGCTGGCCTGATCGGTGCCTGCCACCCCGGAGGCCTGCAGTCTCTCCAAGTCGATCTTCAACCAGGGCTTGCCGTCAGGCAGTTGGGCCTTTCCCTTGGGAGGCTTCTGATAGAGGACCTTGTCCACGACGCGCTGCTCGACCTTCTTGCCCTGCTGCCCCATGGTGAGCTTGCTGGTGCCGCCCCCGAAGTCCATGACGCCGGAGCCGGTGACCGTCTCGCTCTTGCCGTTCGTACTGACCATCGTGGAGATCTTCAGCCGGGCGGAACCGGCGTCCGCGGTCTTTTCGTTCGTCGCCTGCAGCACCTGCGACGGAGACTTCTCGCCGCCGCCTTTGGCCCCCTCGGTCTTCTTCCCGGAACCGGAGCCGGTGTCATCACCCGAGCCCTCCGACCCACAGCCCGTCAGCACCGTGGCGGCCAGCAGCCCCGCCACCCCGAAGGCTGCCGTCTTCGAACCCCGCATCCTGGAAACACGCATGTTCCACACCCTCCCCAGCTGAAAATGACCTACGTCAGGTACGCCTCCGAATGCCCCGAAGTTCCCCCCACATTCCCACTGATCCCCGTACGCCACCTGAGGTACCGCCCGTCCACCACCGCACGCGCAGGCCCGTGACGCCGAGGAAGCGACGCAGGAGAGTACTGCAACGGTCCTGGCCGGATGGATGGGCAGCTTCTGGTGATGTGTTGCCGCGGAGTGAACTCTTGGGGTCGGGTCCCATGATCAGGGGCAGCGTGGTGCTGCTGTCCCACACCGTCACCGCCACGGCCCCTTCGTTGATCTCCAGCGTCAGTAGACACGGTCCAGGGGCATACCGATGGACGTTGGTCACCAGCTCGCTCACCAAAGAAGGCACGGGCCCCGCCTCACGTTCACAGCGGAGTCGAATTCACATCTTCGCTACCCGCGCTGCGAACTTGCGCGTGGAACAACTCGGCCGAGCCCGGATCTACCCCACCACGAAGCTGCCGAAGGGTCTACTCGCGCACCCTCTGGTCCAGGAGCGCATGGTCGAGTACGCCGGGCCGGACGTTGAATGAGACAACGGTTCAGAACGCTTGCTCAGGCCTGGGGCGGGGCCGGACTCCCGGAGGGGGAGGGCAGACCGGGGAAGCGGCCGCACATCAGGTTGCCCGGTTCTGCGGCGTCGTCGCTGATCCAGAACTGGGTCCACAGGGCCGCGAACTCGGCGCGGGTGAGGTAACCGTCCCCGTCGTGGTCGAGAAGGGGGAAGATGTCACGCGTTTCGCGGGGCTGTCCGTGCCACGTCTCGATGAGTCGCTGGTGTTCGGTTGGCGAGATACGGCCGTCCTTGTCCGCGTCAACGGCGTCGAAGATGGCGTCGGCCGTCGCCGCGACGTCCTTCCGCATGGTGGGCAACTGATCGACCACGGAGAGGAGTTCGTTCATGTCCACCGTGTTGTCGCGGTTGGTGTCGGCTGCTGCCAGCAGAGTGTGCCACCAGCCCCGGCAGACCTCGTCCACCCGGGCTCGCAGCTCGGTGCCTGGCTCCACGCCGGGCAGCCGTCCCCAGCGGGCAGAGAGTGCCTCGAAGTCGCTCTCTTGAAGGTAGCCGTCGCGATCCGCGTCGAAGGCCTCGAACATGGCTTCCAGCTTGTCGTGTTGGAACTGACTGGCCACAGCAGGTCTCCTCGACGTAGTACCGGACGCCCTCAAGGTGCCCGCACACCGGGCAGTCGGTGCGGTCTGTGCCGGTGGATGATGTCTGTCCGCGGAGGGAGCATGCAGAACGACACGATCGGATGGCCTTGACCGGCCCTTTCAGGGGAAGGGGGGCGCAGCTGAGGTAAGGGCCGCCGCTCGACGGACGGCGGACGGTCCTGGAGCCGGGATCGCCGCGGTGCCTTGACCGGAGGCGCGAGTGTCTGTGCGGAGCGGGGGAGGTGGGGCGCGCCTGTGTCGGTCGTGGCGTGGCGCGTCTCTGTAGATCGGAGAGGCGGGTCCGTCGCTATCGGTGCAGGGCAATCGACCATCTGCGGTTCCGACACCCTCCCGAAGCGACGGAAGCTGCTCAGTCCGATGCGCTGGTCTCCGGCTCGATCAGGCCCTCGCGGTATGCGATGCCGACGGCCTCGGTACGGCTCGCGGCACCCAGCTTGGCGAGGATGTTGGAGACGTGGACACTTGCCGTCTTGCCGCTGATGTACAACTCTTCGCCGATCTGGCGGTTGGTACGCCCCCGGCCGAGCAGCCGCAGTACCTCGCTCTCCCGGGAGTTCAGGTCGGCGATACGCTCCCCGGCGGCCGCTGCGTCGGCGAGACGGCCGCGTCGTATCAAGGCCTCGAGCGCCTCCCGCAGTGGTACGGCGCCGAGCCGCACGGCCGTGTCCCGGGCCGCGTGTGCCTGCTCGGCCGCCTCCTCGCGGCGGCCCACGGTGAGCAGGGCCTCGGCGAGCCGCCGTCGGCACCGGGCGAGTTCGTACGGCTCGCCGTAGCCGAACGCGGTCACCGCCCGCTCCCAGGTGGCGACGTCCGGGCCGGTGGCGGCGCGTGCTCCCTCGGCTTGGGCGCGGGCCAACCAGGCCAGGCCCTCGGGACCCTGCTCAGGGCCGTCCTTGCCGTGGGCCGCCGTGGTGCGTGCCAGCTCCACGAGCTCGGCCGCCATGTCCGTCCAGCGACTGGTGCCCGGCGCGTCGCCGGCCAGGCGGGACTCCTCCGCCGCGTCCGCGACGGCTGACAGAGCGAGCGCTGCCAGCCGGACCACGGCGTCGGGCCTCTCGGAGACCGAACCTTCCGTGAGCGCGTCGACCGCGGCTCCCAGCTGCCGTACACACTCCTCGGCGTCACCGCGCAGCGCCGCGGCGTCGGTGAGCACGACGCTCGCGACCAGCGAGGCCATCCAGTCCGGGGGGCCGTCGAGCAGTGCGCGGGAGCCGCCGACCGCCGCGTCGAACTCGCCGCGCGCCAGAGCGACGTACAGCGCGGGTGCGGTCGCGAACCCGGAAGTGGCCGTGAGGAGGGTGACATCGTCGGCGGCCGTTCGCGTGCACTCGTCCCAACGACCCAGCGTGTAGAGCAGCAGGGACTGCAGATAGCGCAACTCCACGGCGTACGGCGAGGAGAGGAGGCCGGCACGGCGGGCGCGGTCGAGTCCGTCGCCGATCCAGGCCAGGCACGAGTCCATCTCGCCGCACTCGTGGCAACCGATCGCCAGGTTGTACAGCGCCCGCATCTCCACCTGGAAGTTCCCGGCGGCGCGGGCCAGCTCACGGGCTCCGAGCAGCCGCTCCCGACCCTGCGGAGTACGCCGGTTGTGCGCCTCGAGACCGACCAGCGAGGTCACCAGATCGGCCTGGGCGTCGGGCAGTCGAAGCCGTTCGGCGATGTCCAGGGCCTGCCGGGCGACGCGTGCGGCGTCCTCGTCACGGCCCACGTAACGGGCCGCCATGACGTGGGTCGCGGCCGCCCACACCCAGGTGCGCGAAGGCGGCTCGGCCGGGATCAGCCCGAGCGCCTCGCTGCTGTACGCGAAGGCGGCCTCCAGATGGTCGATCCGCATCAGGTTGCCCGCGAGGGTGTAGCGCACACGGGCGGCGAGTTCGGAGTCGGCCTCCGAGCCGACTCGCGCGAGCGCGGAGCGGGTGAGCTGGACCGCTCGATGGGGCTCACCGGCGCGTGCGGCGGCGGCCGAGGCGCGCAGGGTCAGAGTGACCGGGTCGCTGTGCTCGGGGTGCGCGGACGGGTCCACCACGGCCCACAGTTCGAGCGCGGTCTCCAGGTGGCGCAGTTCTTCGGCGGGTGCGCGGAGGCGCTGGGCGTGGTCGGCGGCTTCGAGGGAAGCCGCCAGCGCGTCGGCCAGGTCGTGGCTCGCGCGTGAGTGATGGGCTCGCTCCGCCGCACTGTTCGCCGGACGGTCCTCGCCGGCGAGGAGTGCAGCGAACACCCCGTGCAGTCTGACCCGTTCGCCGGGCAACAGATCCGCGTACACGGCCTCGCGGGTGAGGGCGTGCCGGAAGGAGTACGTCGCGGTGTCGTCGGTCACCAGCAGCTGGTGCCCGACTGCCTCGCGCAGCGCCGATTCCAGCTCCTCCTGCGGCAGTTGTACGGCGTCACGCAGCAGGTCGTGCCCGACCCGGCGCCCGGCCACTGCCGCGGTGCGCAAAACCTGCTGGGCAGTCTCGGTCAGCTGCTCGATCCGGATGAGCAGGACGTCGGCCAGGCCGCTGGGCATGGCGGCTGAGTCCGGGCCCTCGCCGTCCTCGGGCAGTGCGGCGAGCAACTCCTCGGCGTAGAAGGCGTTTCCCTCGGCGCGGTCGACGATGCGGCGAACCGCCGCATCGGAGACCGGGCCCATGCGTTGCGCGTACACGAGCCGGGCCACGTCAGCGTCAGCCAGCGGGTTCAGTTCGAGCCGGTCGACGGCGGGCAGCCTGACCAACTCGGCGAGCAGCGGCCGCAGCGGGTGACGGCGGTGCAGGTCGTCCGCGCGGTACGAGGCGAAGACCGCGAGCCGGTGGGGCGGTCCGCTGGGCGTGGGCCGCTGGAGGACACCCCGGCTGAGCAGAAAGCGGAGCAGGTCACGCGAGGATTGGTCCGCCCAGTGGAGGTCCTCGATGACCAGGAGAAGCGGGGTCAGGGCCGTCAGATCGGCGAGGAGGCCGGCGATCCCCTCAAAGAGCTGGAGGCGACTGCCGGCGTCGGGCACGGGGCCCACCCCCGCTGCCGTACCGATCAGGCGCTCCACCGCGGGGTACGCGGCGAAGGCCGGGGCGAGCCGTTCGTCGGCGGCAGCCGCACCGAGGATCTCCGTGAACGGGAGGTAGGGCAGGCCGACGTCCCCGAGGTCAACGCAGTGGCCGGTCAGGATGGTCATGTGGAGGGTTGCGGCGTGCGCTGCGGCCACGGTCAGCATGCGGGTCTTGCCGACGCCGGCATCCCCGGCCACGAGGACGGCGCGCGGGTCGCCGGCCGCGGCCCGCTCCAGTACGCCGGTGAGCCGGGCGAGTTCGCTTGTCCGGCCGACGAACGGTGTATCGATTGTCTGGGCCACAGGCCCATCCAAGCACGCCCGGCCGGTACCGCTCCTGGATCCCGCGCTCCCCGGAGTGCGAGGACGCGGTGCGGGAAGCGTGAAGGGTTGCGATGTAGCTGAGAAGCGGGAGCAGGCACACATCCCTGACCTGCCTGCCGCCGCCGACATGTCTGCTAGGGCGTGCGTCGAAAGTGCTTGGTGGGGCGCCCTGTTGTGATCCAGAATGATTGCATGGTCACGCTCGAGACGCCCCGTCTGGTCCTGCGGCGCTGGCGCGAGGAAGATGTTGCGCCCATGGCTGCCATCAATGCCGACCCCGAGGTCATGCGGTGGATCCGTGACGGCAGCGTCCGTGACGAACAGCAGACTCGCGCCGGGGTCCAGGCATGGGAAAGAGAGTGGGAGTCGCAGGGCTTCGGTCTGTTCGCCGTGGAGGTCAGGTCAACTGGCGAGCTGGCCGGGTTCACCGGACTCTCGGTGCCCGACTTCTTGCCGGAGGTACTGCCGGCGGTTGAGGTCGGCTGGCGGCTCGGACGTTCCTACTGGGGGCAGGGCATGGCCACCGAAGCTGCCGCGGCCGCTGTACGGTTCGGGTTCGAAGAGCGAGGGCTGGAGCGGATCGTCAGCATCACTCAAGTGGGCAACGAAGCCTCGGAACGGATCATGACCAAACTGGGGATGCATCCGGCCCGTGAGACCGTCAATCCCACCGGCGGTCGGCGAGTAAGGGTGTTCGAGTTGTCGTCGGACCAGTACGTCACGACCACTCGTTGACGGCGGCTACGAGGATGAGAGCCTCGTAGCGGACCCGCGAGGTTGTCATAGCGGGTGGCCACGGCTCGATGTCTCTTGAGGCGATTGACGCCGCTCTCGACGGGAGCCGTGGGCCCCGGGGATGGGTTGGACTGCTGACGCATGAAGGCCCGTCACGCGCTCGGTACGGGCCTTCACATCGTTCAGTTCTGGGCGCGGATGGTCACGTTGCGTTCCACGCGTCGTGGAACTCCTGGCGTGAGGGTGCGCGCTGCCGTAACGAACTGGCGTACATCACGCGCTATGCGGTGAGTTCTGCTACGCACAACCACAAAAGCCGACGGAATGCTGGTTTCCTGCTGTTCGACCTACCGGCGCTTGGTTGTGCGGCGCCAGCCGAACGGGCCTGGCAGGTCCATCGACGTGGTGCGTCGGCCGGTGCTGCTGTGGGTGCGGCGCGGGCCGTGACTGCCGCCGCCTGTGGTGAGGGACCACGAGCGCTTGTTGATGTTCAGCCGTACCCCGGGAAGTATCCTGAAACTCTTGCGGAACGTGAGTGGCATGAAGTCCTCCTGTGTCCGTCACCGGGTACCCGTCAGGGCGCTTTCGACCCGACGCGTGAGGCATGGCTTCGCGCAGAGCTCGCTACAGACCGTTACTGGGACGATTGCGGTTCTCTCCTGCATCCGTTTACTGAAACAGACACCAGATGCTCATGTTCGGCCTTGAACAGCCTCAAAGAGTGGCATAAATACGGCAGTTGATGGCGGATGGGGCTGACGCGCCGCCAAATCACAGCGGCCCGCGCCCCGGTCCCACCAGCGCACACCCGCCATGCTCGAGCTCCCGCCCATGCGCAGGCTCTTCGGCCCTGACCGAACGCGTCCGGTTGCAGGGGGTGTTGCGCCGGACGCCCCCGCGTCGACGGGGCTCACCTCCAGCAGGTACCCGCTGCCATGAACAGCACGGACCGCCGACGTACAGCTGATGAAGGTTGAAGAAGAGGCTCAATGTCAGTGCCGTGTTGTTCACTTGGCCGCGTGGACGCCTCTGCTCTGCGCGCCCGTCTGAATGACGCCTGGCGCGCACCCGAATTGCACTGCCCGCTGCCCACTCATGGCGTAGGGCATGTCTGTGTGCCCAGTGACGCGGAGGATCTGGCCGAGCTGGAGCGCGTCGCTGCGGACGTGATCGACGGGGCGGGTCTGCCCGTACGTGCGTGGGTCGTTGGCGGGAAGGCGGCAGGGGTGTCCGACGGCCCGCCGGTGGGCGGGGAGGGCGGGATCCCCATCGGCGGTCAGGGCGGGCTGTTGGAGCTGCGCGGGTGGGTGCTGGCGGGGCACTGGTTCGGATACGGCGTGAGGTCCAGCGCCGATGGCCCGCGCCGCGTCGTGATCCTCGCCCGGCGCACGTTCACCCGCCCGCCCGGTGTCGGGTGGGTGGAGTTGCTACGGGAGGTAACTGGGTGGACGGAACCCGATCGATGCGGCGTCGACTGGGCCGCGGCAGAGGCATCGCTGCGCACCACGCTGCCCGGCGACTACAAGAACATCGTCGACGCCTTCGGCGCGGGCACCTTCGACGAGTACCTGGACCTGCTGGTGCCCGGTGCACTGGGCACGGACCTAATCTCCTGGGGCCAGAACATGGCAAGGTGCGCCGACCTGTACCGGCCCTACCCCACCCACCCCGCACCCGGCGGCGTGCTCACCTGGGGAACCTCCGAACAGGAGCTGACCTTCCACTGGCTGACCGGACCGGCCGATCCCGACGACTGGCCGGTTCTGGTGCAGTACATGGACGGTGAGTGGCAGCGCTTCGACTGCGCTACTGGCGAATTCGTGCTGCGCCTGCTCACCGACCGCACCCCGCCGTTCGCCTTCCCGCCCTCCGCCGGACCCTTCCCCCACTGGTTCGCTTCATGGGAGCTGCCAGAGCGCTGAGCCCTTCCTAACCCGGACGTCAGCGCCGCTGACCATGCTCGGCGAAGCGTCTGGGCCGCCGGGACCTGCGCATCTGTCTGAAGTGTGCGGGGGGCTGGCGTACGCGGGCGTGCACGATAAGGCTTTGGCGGTTTGCCTGCGCCGTGATCACCCTGACGCACCATTCGTCGACCTCCAGGCCGAGAGCCTGGAGGACATCGGTGGGGTCGATGTGGTGTTCGACGTCATCGGCGGCGAGATCCTGGAACACTCCACCGCGCTGGTCCGCCCCGGCGGCGCCCTGGTCACCATCGCCCAGCCGGTCACCGTGCACCCCCGCGACGGGCGGGCCGTCTTCTTCGTCGTGGAACCCGACTGGGCCCGCCTTGCCGACCTCGCCCAGCGGCTGCGAGACGGCCGCCTCAAGCCGCTCGTCGGCGCCATCCGGCCGCTTGCCGAGACGGCAGCCGCGTTCGCCCCGAACAAGCGCACCCCCGGCAAGACGATCATCCGCGTCACCGGAGGCGCGTGAAGGCCCCGGTCGGCGGTCCGGGTCTTCTCCTCGGCGCGGCGGGCCGGGCGCCGTCCTGGCGTCGTACCGTCCGGGCGGTAAAGCCGCTGCGGCAGCGCACACAGGGCTGGAGGCCCGCACAGCCGCCCAGACCCAGGACGAGTCCACCACCCAGCCTGCCCAGCGCGACACGCACCCGGCAGTCAGCCGTTGGCGGCCGTCACGTCCGTGCACGAGTGGAGGGTCGCGCACCTTCCGCTGGACACCAGGCCCCTGGCGGGGGTGACCCCCTACGACCATTCGCTCCGCGACCGCACCAGTAACAACACCTGCGCGGAGGCAACCGCCCTGGCAAATCTCTCCGAGGGCCGCGCGAACCCGCAGGTCAGGCTTGGTGCGTGTGACGCGTCGAGTGGCGCAATACTCCGGCAACACCACGACCGCGGCCACGTCGGTATGGTCCCTCGCATGCCAGTCGAACGTATCCGCGAGCACACTGTGCCAGTCGCCGCCGCACGTCGGCGTCGGCTGCGCGCGGACCAAGCGCGGCAGCTCGCCGACCTCCTGCGCCACCAGGTGCGCACGGGAGGCTTTCCCAACGGTGTCCTGCCGCTGGAGGGCGCGCTCGGCAGTGATTACCACGTCTCGCGGAACACGGTCCGGCAGGCGCTGGATCTGCTCCGTACAGAAGGGCTGCTGGAACGGCAGCCCGGAGTCGGCACCGTCGTGGTGTCCGAGAAGTATCCGCACGGCCTGGACCGGCTGCAGGGCCTCGCCGAGACCCTGCACGAGCACGGCGACGTCACCAACGAAGTCCGTACGGTCGGTCCCGTCCCCGCGCCCGCACCCGTGGCGCGGCGGCTCGGCCTGGTGGAGCACACCGACGTGCTCTACATCGAGCGGCTGCGCCGGCTCAACGGCCTGCCGCTCTCCCTCGATCTCACCTACATCCCGATGGACATCGGCGCCGGTCTCATCGGCTGCGACCTGGAGAACACAGATGTGTTCCGGCTGCTCGAGACCCTGACCGGTCAGCCGCTCGGCACGGCCGAGATCACCCTGGAGGCCGTCAACGCCGACGTGCACTCCGCCGCCGTTCTCGAGGCCCCGCGCGGCGTCGCCGTCCTCATGCTCGAACGTCTCACCTCGCTGTCCGACGGGCGCCCCGTGGACCTGGAGTTCATCCGCTTCCGCGGCGACCGCATCGCCATGAGCGGGTTGCTACACCGGACGCTCTGAACCACCGGGCGCTCTGAACCATCGGCCCGTCCGGACCATAGGGCCCGCCGGCCCGCCGGCCCCTCTGATTTCTCACTCCGCCACTCTTTCCGGGAGACAGCCATGCCTCTGGCCCCCCAGCGCGCCGACGTGCCCGTGACCATCGACGAGTCGAAGTGCATCGACGGCTGCACGCTCTGTGTCGACATGTGCCCGCTCGATTCGCTCGCGATCAACCCGGACAGTGGCAAGGCCTTCATGCACGTCGATGAGTGCTGGTACTGCGGGCCGTGCGCCGCCCGCTGCCCCACGGACGCGGTCACGGTCAACATGCCCTATCTGCTCCGGTGATGGCGGTGAAGGAAGGCGACGAAGGTCGAGAGGCTCCCACTCCCATGCAACGCACAGCCCCCATGAAACGCACGGCTCCCACGAAACGCACAGCCCCCACCAAGCGCACAGCTCCCATGAAACGTACGGTGCTTGCCGCCGCCTCGGCCATCCTGCTGGCCCTGCCCCTAACGAGCTGCGGCGGCGCCAGCGCGGACGACTCCGGAACCGTCACCGTGACCATCGGCTACCAGTCCAAGACCATCAACACCGTCACCGCGGGCACGCTGTTGCGGTCGCTCGGCTACTTCGAGCGCGAACTCGCCGCGCGCGGCAAGCGCGAGGGCGTCACGTACAGGGTCAAATGGCAGGACTACGCCACCGGCGCCCCGATCACCGCGCAGATGACCGCCGGGAAGATCGACATCGGGTCGATGGGCGACTTCCCCCTCTTGATCAACGCCGCCCGTGGCACGCAGTTGAACCGGCCGACGAAGCTCGTCTCCGTCACCGGCTACAACCTCCGCGGAGGGCTCAACACCATTGTCACCGGCACCGATTCGAAGCTCTCGGCACTGAAGGACCTGCGCGGCAAGAAAGTCTCGACGAGCGTCGGCTCGGCTGCCGACGGCACCCTGGTACGGGCGCTGCGGCAGTCCGGCATCGACCCGGACGAGGACATCCGCAAGCTCAACCAGCAGCCGGCCGTGGGTGCCTCGGCGCTCCAGGCGGGCAGCGCTGACGCGCTCTCGCAGTTCGTGGCATGGCCCGGCCTGCTCGCCTTCCAGGACCGGGCCCGCGCACTGTACGACGGCGCGGAACTGGACCTGCCGACCTTCCATGGGGTCACCACGCGGGAGGACTTCGCGAAGAAGCGTCCCGGAGTCCTGCAGGACTTTCTGCGCGCCCAGGCCAAGGCGACCGACCATCTCAACAAGCGGCCGGTCGCGGCCGCGGAATCAGTGGCGAAGGCGACCGGTCTTCCGCCCGAGGTCGTCTACCTCTACAACGGCATGCACGGCATCGCCACCTTCGACCCCACGATCAAACCCGCGCTGGTGGCCGCGTTGAAGAAGGACGTGCCCGTCCTGAAGTCGGCGAAGCTGGTGGGCGATGTCGATGTCGACGCCTTCGTCGACGAGCGATATGTGAAGAAGGCGTACGGCGACGGATACGCCACCGCCCTGACCGCCACCCCCAAGCCCCCGCGCAGCGAGCTCTGGCTGAAGGGCGAGAACAAGACCCGGTCCTTCGCCGAACCGGCCGACATGCTGCGCCAGGCAGCCGCGCACCAGGGCAAGGTGCGTGCCGCGTACGTCCCCGACACCACGACCGGGACGTCCTGGTTCGCCGACAAGGCCGTGTGGGTGGCGGACGGCAAGAAGCTCCTGCCCTTCGTCACGCCCTCCACCGCCACGGCCTACACCAAGGCGCATCCGGGGGCGCGCACCATCTCGTACAAGCAGGCCCTCACACACAACACGGCGCAGGGGCAGGCGTCATGACGGAGCATCATCTGGTGCGCGCCCTGTCGCTCGCCGCGGCGCTAGGCCTGTGGCAGCTCCTGACCGCTCTCGATGTCGAACTGTGGCTGCGCTTCGAGCAGTTCCCCACCGTCATCGACGTCACGCGGGAGTTCGGGCAGCGCATCGGCAGCGACGAGTACTGGCAGGACCTCACCGACAGCCTCAGCCGCATCCTGACCGGCTTCGCCCTAGCGGCAGTCGCGGGCGTGGCCGTCGGTACGGCGATCGCCCGCTCCCGTCTGGCCGCCGATCTGCTCGGTCCCGTCCTCGAAGTGCTGCGCCCCATACCGGCGATCGCCCTGGTGCCCGTGGCGATCCTGCTCTTCCCCAGTAACGAGCAGGGCATCGTGTTCATCACCTTCACCGCGGCGTTCTTCCCCGTCATGGTCTCCACCCGGCACGCGGTCCGCGCCCTGACCCCGGTCTGGGAAGAGGCGGTGCTCACGATGGGCGGTGGCCGGTGGCGGGTCCTCGGCTCGGTGGTGCTGCCCGGGGCGCTGCCCGGCATTCTCGGCGGGCTCTCCGTCGGCATCGGCGTTTCGTGGATCTGTGTGATCTCGGCGGAGATGATCTCCGGCGAGTACGGGGTGGGGTACCGCACCTGGCAGGACTACACGGTGGTCGACTACCCCGGCGTCTTCGTCGGCATGGTGACGATCGGAGCCCTCGGGTGGATGACGTCGACGGCTTTGGAGGTGCTGGGCCGAAGGATGACGCGGTGGCTGCCACGGACGGAGTCCCGCCTTGAGGTACCGGTGCTGCCGCGCCGGACCCGGCTGAGCATTTCGCGACCAAAACCCCGCTTCACCACGGCCGTTGATGCCGGTGCGCATGCCCCCGTACATGCGCCGGACCGCCCGTACAAGGAGACGCATGGAGGCGTGAGGCCATGAGCACACCCCCGGAGACCACTCTCGCTTCCGTCCTCGCCCCGCCCCGAGGAACCCGGCTCACCCTGCGCGGCGCCTCGATCGGGCGGGCGGGGGCCGCCGTCCTCGACGGGATCGATCTGGACATCGCAGCCGGCGAGGTCCTCACCGTCGTCGGCCCGTCCGGATGCGGAAAGTCCACCCTGCTTCGCACCCTCGCGGGGCTGCTGCCTCCCCTCGGCGGGCGGATCACCCAGGACGGGACCCCCATCACCGCGCCCCACGCCGAACGTGCTCTGATCTTTCAGGACGACGCGCTGCTGCCGTGGCGCACTTTGCGCGCCAATGTCGAACTGCCGCTGGCCATCCAGGGGTTGAGTCGCTCCGGGCGCCGCGCCCGGGCCGAGGAATGGCTGGAGCGTGTCGGCCTCCGCGCGCACGGCGTCAAACTCCCGCACCGCGTCTCGGGAGGTCAGCGGCAGCGCGTCCAGCTCGCCCGCGCCCTCGCGGGAGAGCCGCGGGCCGTCCTCATGGACGAGCCGTTCGGCGCGCTCGACGCGCAGACCAGGGCCGGGATGCAGCAGCTCCTGGCCGACGTATTGCGCGGCACGGGCGCGACCGTCGTCTTCGTCACCCATGACGTGGACGAGGCGATCTTCCTCGGCGACCGCGTCGCGCTCCTCGGCACCGGCCACACCTCGCGGCCCGTGACCGTCCTCGACGTGCCGCGCCCCCGCGACCGTACGTCCCACGACGCCCCAGCCACCGTCGAGCTGCGCCGCACCGTTCTGACGTCCCTCGGCACCTGAGAGGCCCTCCTTACATGCAGATCCCCGCAGTCACCGACGCCCAGGAGCTCTCCTGCGACGTCCTGGTCATCGGCGGCGGCACGGCCGGCACGATGGCCGCGCTCACCGCGGCCGAACAGGGTCGCGACGTCCTCCTCCTGGAGAAGGCGCACGTCCGCCACTCCGGCGCCCTCGCCATGGGCATGGACGGCGTCAACAACGCCGTCATCCCCGGCCGCGCCGAACCTGACGACTACGTAGCCGAGATCACCCGCGCCAACGACGGCATTGTCGACCAGTCCACCGTCCGCCAGACCGCCACCCGCGGTTTCTCGATGGTGCAGCGACTGGAGTCGTACGGGGTGAAGTTCGAGAAGGACGAGCACGGCGAGTACGCGGTGCGTCAGGTGCACCGCTCCGGCTCGTACGTCCTGCCCATGCCCGAGGGCAAGGACGTGAAGAAGGTCCTCTACCGGCAGTTGCGCCGCCGCGAGATGCGCGAACGCATCCGCATCGAGAACCGTGTGATGCCGGTCCGGGTCCTCACGGCGGACGGCCGGGCCGTCGGAGCGGCCGGATTCAACACGCGTACAGGCGAGTTCGTGACTGTGCGTGCGGGCGCCGTGATCCTCGCGACCGGCCCGTGCGGCCGCCTCGGCCTGCCCGCGAGCGGCTACCTCTACGGCACGTACGAGAATCCCACCAACGCGGGCGACGGCTACTCCATGGCCTACCACGCCGGTGCCGAGCTGACCGGCATCGAGTGCTTCCAGATCAACCCACTGATGAAGGACTACAACGGCC
The DNA here is from genome assembly GCF_040730185.1 of Streptomyces sp. Je 1-332. Lineage (NCBI taxonomy): Bacteria > Bacillati > Actinomycetota > Actinomycetes > Kitasatosporales > Streptomycetaceae > Streptomyces > Streptomyces sp. Je 1-332. Next base: position 49,598 of record NZ_CP160402.1, on the reverse strand, counting down.
CCGCCTGCGCCTACGTGGCCAATCCCTTCGGCGGCTACCAGGTCAACCGGCACGGCGAGCGCTTCGTCGACTCCGACTACTGGTCGGGCCAGATGATGTCGGAGTTCGCGGCCGAACTCGCCTCGGACCGTGGGCCGGTGTACCTCAAGCTCAGCCATCTGCCGGAAGAGTCGATCAGCGCCCTCGAGAACATCCTGCACTCCACGGAGCGGCCGACACGGGGCACCTTCCACGCGAACCGCGGCCACGACTACCGCACCCACGACGTCGAGATGCACATCTCCGAGATCGGCCTGTGCGGAGGCCACTCGGCGTCGGGCGTCCGCGTGGACGACCACGCCCGCACCACCGTGCCCGGCCTGTACGCCGCGGGGGACCTGGCCTGCGTGCCGCACAACTACATGATCGGCGCGTTCGTCTTCGGCGACCTGGCAGGCGCGGACGCAGCGCGATTTCGCGTATACGAGGGCGAGTTGCCGACCGAGCAGGTGCAAGACGCCCACGAACTGATCTACCGCCCGCTGCGCAACCCGGACGGACCTCCGCAACCGCAGGTCGAGTACAAACTGCGCCGCTTCGTGAATGACTACGTCGCACCGCCGAAGTCGGGCGCGCGGCTTTCACTGGCCGTGGACCACTTCGAGCGGATGCGCGGCGAAATCGACGAGATGGGCGCGCAGACACCGCACGAGCTGATGCGCTGCGCCGAGGTGCACTTCATCCGGGACTGCGCGGAGATGGCGGCCCGTTCCTCCCTGGCCAGGACGGAGTCCCGCTGGGGCCTCTACCACGAGCGCACGGACCACCCGAAGCGCGACGACGTCTGGCTGCACCACCTGGACCTTCGCAAGTCCCCAGCCGGAACGATGGAGTTCACCGCGCGCCCGGTGGAGCCGTACCTGGTCCCGGTCGAGGAATTCACGCCGGTCGGCGGCGCGTCACGTCAGCTGGGCGAGGTGCACCTGGAGCAGGTGGCCACGGCCGGTCAGCGCGACCTGGCCCCGGTCGGATCACCCACCCGAACGAGCAGCACGGAAACGCGGGACACGACCACCGCCGCCTCCCACTCACCACGCATCCTGGAACTGCTCACCCTCATTGAGCAGGAGCCCGAACTCCCCCTCCTGCACCCCTTCTTGACCGACCCGAACCCCGCCGTGCGCCGCTCTGCGGTGGCCGCGCTCACCGAGACCGTCCCCGCGGGTACGGGCCCGGCGCTGGCCGAGACACTCGCGGACCCGGATCCGGGAGTCCGCGGCGCCGCTGCCGCCTCCTTGCGCGAACTGGTGGAAGTCCTGCCGCCAGGACCGGAGTTGGGCAGCGGGCTGCGCGCGGCCCTTGCACATGGGGACGCCCTGGTCCGGTCGACGGCCCTGGACGTCCTGCGCGCCCTGCGCCTGGGCGACGCCGCCGCTTACGCCCCTGCCCTCTCCGACCCGGACATCGAGGTCCGTATCGCGTCGGTGCGCGCCCTGGTCTCGGTCGGCGCCCTCGACGCCGTCGCCCGCGCAGGAGTCGACCCGGCCCGCGAGGTCCGCGTCACGGTGGCCCGCGGCCTGGACACCCCGCAGGCGCTGGCCCGCCTGCTGCACGACGCGGACATCCTGGTCCGCGCGGCGGCGTTCACCACCCTGGCCTCCGTGGGTTGCCCCACCCCGTACGACCTCGCGGCCGAGGACGCGCTGGCCGCCCCGTCCTGGCAGGTACGCACAGGTGCGGCCACGGCCCTGGGCGCAGCCGACCCGCACCGCGCCGTCCCCGCGCTGTCCAAAGCACTCGGCGACCCCAACGCCGACGTCCGCAAGGCCGCTGTTCTGGCCCTGCTCCGGCACCCGGCGCACGAGGACGCTCGTACGGCACTTGCCACGGCAGTCCTTGACCCGGACGCGGATGTCCGTGCCTACGCGGCACGGGCGGCTGCGCCTGCATGACCGGCTCGGCGCGGACCCATGCCCCTCATCGACCCGTCCCCGCTCACTGGCCGAGCGGCGACCTGGTCGGTGTGCGACTGACCGAGCGGCGACCTGGTCGGCGTGCGGGGCGGCGACCAACGTCAACCTGTCCATCCTCAAGAACGGACGCGCCAAAGCGATCCGAATCACCACCCTCACTCGCATCTGCGAGTGCTCCGATGCCGGCCCGGTGATCAAGGCGGCCATCGCGGCGATCGTGGTGAGCGCTCCGGCCTGGGGAAGGCGGCGGGCGAGGCGTCCCTGACGCTTCCACCAATCTCGCCTTCATCGGCCAGTACGCCGAAGTCCCCGACGACGTGGTTTTCGCCGTGGAGTACTCCGTTCGCACCGCCTGGACCGCGGTCGCACAGCTCCTGGAGCTCGACAAGCAGCCCCCGCCCTCTACAAGGGCCAGCACAACCCCAAGGTCCCTGCGGACCGCTTACCGGGTTACGACCCGCGTCCCTCTGTCAGTTGCTAGCGACTAACGTGGGATACAGGCTGACGACGGGGGAGGTGCATACGGTGGCTCACACGCCGGCTGAGGGAGTCCTGGCTCGCTCATACATCTCCGACGATGGCGCGGTCAGGTTCAATGTCGAGGACTTGACGGTTGCTCAGCAACCGGACCGCAACGTCACGTTGACCTACCGTCTCACCGTCGAGCGGAAGAGCCGCGACGACGAGTGCTGGGTGTTCACATTGCCATGGAGTGACAGGTCCTTTGTGGACGTGTTCACCTCATCAGCCCCTGATCCTGAGCGTCTTCGCCAACTGGTTGAGCTGGTGCGGGGCCTTTTGGAGGAGTGGTGGGACACCAAGGGGTACAACCGGCACTTCGCGAAGATGGGACGCCGGTGTCCCTGAGCTGCCGCTGCGGGCAGTAGGTCATGACGTCGTTGAGGGCGGTCTGCTGTGGCGTGCACTCTCGGCAGGGGACGACGGCTGGTGGTTCGGGGCCCGCGGGGAGATTGCTCAGTGAGCTCCCGGTGAGCGGTTGGGCGCCCATAGCTGGTCGGCGTCACCAGCGGCGAGTCGGTCTCGATAGACGTCGATCTTGTGGTCGATGAGTTTCAGGTTCTCCTGAAGTTCGACCATCCTGGCCAGCACTTCATCACGATGCGACTCAAGCAACTCCAATCGATCATCTTCGTTGCCTTGGCCTGCCGCGACGAGCTCGGCGTAGCGGCGGATGCCGCGGATGGGCATGCCGGTCGCCCGCAGTCTGGTGCAGATGGTGATCCACTCAAGGTCGAGTGGGTGGTAGCGGCGTCGACCGCCGTGGGTGCGGTCGACGGGCGTGACGACCAGGCCGACACGTTCGTAGTAGCGCAGGGTGTGCACGCTGACTCCGGTGCGGCGGGCGGCCTCGCCGATGCTCAGACCTGCCTGGGGGTCGGAGTGAGGGTGCTCGGTTTCGGGCTGCGGATTGACCTCGACCACGCTCTAGATCCTAGTTTCGTGGTCAGTTGCCGCCAACCCCTCACTGCCGATCGTCAGCAGTGTCTCTCGACGGGAGCCCGCATGCCCGAACTCAGCCGACGCCGCCGGCTCTTGGTGCTCGTGATCTGCTGCGCCAGCGTGATCGTCGTGGTGATGGACATCTCTATCGTTAACGTAGCGCTGCCGTCCATCCGCCGCGATCTGCGCGCCTCGGTCTCTGGCCTGCAGTGGACGGTCGATGCGTACACCTTGGTGCTGGCCGGCTTCCTGGTGCTGGCCGGCTCCACCGCTGACCGGGTCGGTCGTCGGCGCGTCTTCCAGGTCGGCCTCGTCGCCTTCGGACTGGGCTCGCTGCTGTGCGGCCTGGCGCCGAGCCTGGACTGGTTGATCGTGGCGCGGGCACTGCAGGCTGTCGGCGGCGCGATGCTCAACCCGGTGGCGATGGCGATGGTGGCCATCACGTTTCCCGAACCGGCCGAGCGGGCCAGGGCCATCGGCGTGTTCGGGTCGATGACCGGTCTGTCGCTGGCGCTCGGCCCGATCCTCGGCGGCGCCCTGGTCGACGGCTTCGGTTGGCACTCCATCTTCTTCATCAACGTTCCGATCGTGGCCGCTGCGATCGTGTGCACCGCGCTGTTCGTGCCCGAGTCCCGAGCTGTCCGGGCACGCCGTTTCGACCCCGTGGGCCAGACCCTGGTGGTCTTGGTACTGGGCAGCGTCGTCTTCTCGATCGTCGAGTCCAGGCGGCTGGGCTGGACCTCGCCGCTCATCCTGGGTCTGCTTGGCGTGGCCGTGCTCGGCGTGTTGGGCATCCTTGGCTACGAACGGCGCCGCGTCGACCCGCTGTTGGAACTGCGCCTTTTTCGCAGCGTGCCGTTCAGCTCGGCGATCCTGATGGCGCTCTTCGCCCTGTGCGCTTTCGGCGCGTTCCTGTTCGTGACCACCCAGTATCTGCAAGACGTACGCGGCCTGTCGGCGCTGGCGACCGGGCTGTGCCTGCTCCCGGTCGGGGCACTGGTCGTCGTGCTCTCCCCGGCCACCGGCCGACTGGTCGGCACGTGTGGTGCCAGGTTGCCGCTGCTGGTTGCCGGTGGCGCGCTGGCGCTGGGCGGCGGAGCGTCGCTCTGGCTCGGACCGGACACCCCACTGCCGGCTGTGCTGGCGACCTATCTGCTGTTCGGCGTCTTCCTGGGCACCGTGAACCCGCCGATCACCAACACAGCGGTCTCCGGCATGCCCGGTTCGATGGCCGGGGTGGCCACCTCGCTGGCCTCCACAGGCCGGCAGACCGGAACCGCCCTTGGCGTTGCCATCTCCGGAACGATCGTGGGTTCGGCCCTGCCCAGCGGCGGCACAGCGTTCACCGGCGCGGAGCGCGGCGTGTGGTGGATGGTGCTCGGGCTGGGCTTGGCCATCGTGGTCCTGGGCCTGCTGAGCACGGGGCGGTGGGCCTTGGGTACCGCGGCGGGAGCGGTGGCCTTGTTCGAGGAGGTGGAACGCGGGGTGGATCCGCAAACCGTGTCCAGCGGCCGCCGAGACCATCGAGAACGCGGCCTTCGCCCATCTCTGGCGCGGGCCGTGAGCCGAACCCGCCTCCGGGGGCACGGTCGAGTCCGACGGCGACCGTCGACACGCTCACGACGCTGATGGAGGGCCGGTTTCCGGGTCAGTTCACTCCGGCACCGAGCCGTGACCCCCACATGTCCCTGGCGTACACCACGGAGGGTGCCGAGGACGTCCCCGCGGTCGAGCTCAGGGGGCCTGGCGGCCGTTGAGGGGCCGCTGTCGGGGACTGGGCACGTGGATCGGTAGCACCCTAGTCGAGCAGTGGCACGACGGCGCGGCCATCATGTGGAACCACTAAACCCGAGCGCCGAAGTGCCGGTCGCTGGCGCGAAGTTGTGACTTCAGCCCCCCGGGCCACGATGGCAACGGCTTCGCTGAACTGACCTTTCCCAGATGCGGACTCGCAGCAGCGCTGGGACGTGGAGCGGGCGGGGCGGTTCAAGTACGACCTGTACTGCGATGGCAGGTTCCTCTATTCCTCCCCGCACCTGACTGTGCGGGGAAGCACTGGCACGCTTCACGCGCGGCGGAGGGGTGCATGACAAGCGCAGAGCTTGTTTCTGAACCTCGGATGCATGACGATCGTCAGCCTTGGGGTTCGTGGCGGTCCTTATACGCCTGAAAGGTTGGGGGATGGCGACTCGTCGATGGCTCACGGCCCTTGCCTACGTTCTGGTCATGGTTGGGGCCGCCATGTTCTTCATCAATGCCGAGGCGGTTTTGAACGGCAGTGCCGTCGAGTGCGACGGCAGCCCGATGAGACCAGGTCAGTGGTGCTCAAGCTTCAGCGGCGGCGGAAGCGTCAGCTATGACGAGGAGAAGAAGAACGAAGCCCGGGGGGAACTTGTCGGGTACGTCGGGGTGGGCCTCGGCGGCCTCGGCATCCTTCTCTTCGTCAGCCATGGGATCGCCACGCGACGAAGAAGCCGGTGACGCCCCTGTCGGCCGTTTGCGCATCGGTCACGGCGACGGCTAAGAGTGGCCGGATTCGATCCGAGGCTGGTCGTGGAGGGCCAGTTCGGTGCGATTGTTGGGAGATCAACCTGGAGTACCCGGAAAATCGTGAGGACTGGGTGACGGAACTGCAGGCACCGTTGATCCGGGGCTGATCAATCGCGCCTCAGCCTGGCCGTGATCACGTTCAGGCAGCGGGAGACCGCTACGGTCTCCCGCTGCCTGGCTTCAGTCGTGAGAGCTTCTTGTAGCAGGTCAGGGCGGCAGCGAGGTCAGGCGGCGGTAGTCGAACAGTCAGGCGATCGACTGCTCGATCTTCCGACGGTGTCGGCCGAGCCCTTGGCCCGATTCGATCCCCGGACGCGCGATGCGCGGGATCAGCCCGCGTTCGCGTAGCCAGGCTAGGTGGTCGGCGGAGAAGTACGCCTTGTCCGCGCGACTCTTGCCGGGACGGCGCGGACGCGGTCCGCAGCGGGAGCGAACCGCCAGAATTCCACGGATCAGCGGCTTGAACGCCTGGCGGTCGTGCAGGTTCGCCCCGGACACCGCAACGGCCAGCGGGATGCCTTGGGCGTCGGACAGGACGTGCAGTTTGCTGCTCTTCTTGCCGCGATCAACCGGATTCGGCCCGGTCAGGGTCCCCCCTTCGCCCGGACCGAGGCGGCGTCAATGATTGCCGAGGTCCAGTCGACCCCGCCCTGGCGCCGGGTTCGTCCAGCACCGCCCGGTGAAGCCGTCGCTCCCGTCTCGGTCCACGCGAAACGGGCGATGCACCGTCGCGGGAGACGTACCGAACGTCGGCGGTAGATGCCGCCGGGCGCAACCGCTGGTCAGTACGTACACCAGGCATTGATCACGGCCCGCTCATCACACGGGGCGGTCCACCTTCCTGCGGGCTAGCAGGGAACGACGGCAGCGACGGGGCGACCAGTTCCGAGAGTTCGCCCGGAACCAGCCGCTGCGACAGATCAGAAACCACGACCGGTATCATGCCGCACAGACTTCACACCACGTGAGACATCCTCTTAATTCGTCTACCCACAGGCCTCCAGATCTTTGTAATCGGGAGTCAAGTTCCAGCGGGTGATCAAATCTTTCACCTTCGATGTTCTACCTTGTGGAATGTACTGATCCAGACTTCCACCGTATGACGCGCGCCAACTTTGACCGGCGGCGTCCTTGAATAAGAGCTCCAAATTTAGGTCACCCCTGATTTCGTGCCCGTGGGTCCCCAACTGGTAGGTGACGCGGGAGCAGGCGGGAATTAAACGGGCGTTGAATCTCTGGACGTCTTTACCTGTTTCGCCTTCAATGTTGACGATCACTCTATAAGTGGGGGTCAAGGCCCTGTTTTCTAGCACGAGTTCGGAAGGGGGCCCTCCCTGTCGATGGCCTTTAAAGTAGAAGCTAACTGCACCAGCCGCCTTTCGATCCGAGATCTCGGAACTTTTCTTCTGATCAAAATACGTGATCAGCGCTAAAACGAGAGCAGGTATCGCGATCGCAGCCGTTAGTACGGTTGATGCGGTATTTAGGCGTTGATGCCTAGCGTCTGCTTGTTCGCCAGACTCGTCCCTAGCACGACGGGGAGGACGCGCCGCCTGGGCGAGGTGAGTGCGGGGACGGTTGCGCCTACTGGTTTGCGCGCGAAGTTGCCGAGAGCTCGTCACACTCAGTGTTGTACCGGACCCGTTGCCAAGCCGGGCGGGTTTTCGCTCCAGGCTCATTGACAACTCAACGATTACATAGGGAAGTTGCCAACAGGGTCGGCCCCGCTCGTTCCGGTCTCGGGTAAGGGTGGGGACACTTCGGCTGGTACCGCGGTGGCGTCCCAATCAGGGTGCAGGATCTTGACCTTGGACGAGGTTGATACGGCGCCAGTTCGGGGAGCAGGTCGAGCGTTGTCGCCTTGCTCTGCTCGCTCTCGGCGACACCATCGCCGGCCTTCTTCCGCCAGGTGACCATGGACAGGGTGCCGCGGCTGTCGACCTCGGTCGCGGTGATCGGGGCGCCGCGGGCATCGAGGCCGAATGACCGGGCGCTGTATCCGGCCGACTGGGCGGCTTGCCGTGCCAGTGCCTGGGCGCTCCGCTGGTGTTCCTCGATCCGGATTTCGAACTGGCTCAACGTGATGGCGCTGCCCTCGTTGGGCGGCATCTTCAGCGAATACCAGACCTCGTTGTCGTCGTCGAATCCTGCGCCTTGTCCGGGCCCGTAGTCGCGTAGGTATCCGCCGGGGGACGATCAGCCGGGCGCGGGCGAGGCGGATGTCGCGCATGCATGACGTCCACACGTCGTCGATGGCCCCGAACCCTTCCCGGATGCCTTGGAAGTTGCTTCGCCCCATCGACGCTCGACCGGTGCAGCCGGTTGGGCCCGACGTTCGGACCGTAGACGACGGTGAGATAGGTGATGCCGGTGGTGCATGGCCGCCGTGAACGTGCTCCGGAGGTGACCGAGAGGGCGGCGCGCGACCACGTCGAGTTCTGCCGATTGGTCGCGCGCGAGGTCTACGAGTTGCGCTAGTGCTCTGACCACATTGGTTCGCCGGGTTGGCGGTCCTGCTCTCGGGGTTGTCGATCGATCCAGCCGTAGGCTCCGCTGTCATGGGATCAGCGATGTCTTTTATCCATCCCCTGGGCGTGTTCGCTTCCGACTTCGCGGCGAGTGAAAGATTCTACACCGCGGCGCTTGAGCCGCTTGGGATCTCTGCCGGTTATCGAGCGGATGGTGTCGCCGAGTATTGGCATCCGGAGCGGGATACGCCCTCGGTGTCGTTGGAACGCGCGGAGCAGTCGGCTATGGCGACTCGGGGAATGCACCTCGCGTTCGATGCCGGGAGTCGAGAAGCGGTAGACATGTTCCACTCCGCTGCGGTGGTGGCCGGGGGCGTCTCCCGGCACACTCCTCGGCTTTGGAGTGAGTATCGCGCCTACTGTGCGTTCGTCAGCGATCCCGATGGCAACAACATCGAGGCCGTTCACAAGGAGAGCCAGTAGCAGCTTGGCCCTGGTCAGGCTGCCTCAGCGTCTGCGCGTCGGCCCCGACGGATGCCCTTCCACATCGAATGCGGGCGCGTTCGCGTTGTTGGGCGGTCAGGACGTCGGGATGGCGGGCATGGGCGTTGCGCCAGCGCAGGTAGGCGTGCAGGGCCCGAGTCTGCTTGGGGTGGTTGGGGTAGCCGGAGTTGGCGATGGTGAACTGCCTCATCGGTCCGAAGTGCGCCACGGCCGGGTTCGCCCAGCGTCCTCCCGCACCAGCTGAGCGATCACCGGCACGCGGTTCGCGCCGGCCGACGCCAACATCATCGCGTGCCGGTGACGCACCGAACTCACGCTGCCCCGGCGCACGATCTGCTGCAGCCGCGGCCCCTCCTGGTCGGTCAGCCTGCGCACATGGACAGGCTCAGCCACCGCGTCATAGCGATCGGAACGGACGTCTCCGCACATCCAACGGCTACGACCACCAACCGGCGAACCTAGGCGGGCACAGTCGCCTACGCGGCAGAGGTCCGCCATCAGCAGCGCCCGGCCCCTGCGCATGGCGGGTCACCAGCAATCTGCCCAGGCCATGGCCAGGACAACGTCGCGGATTTTCTTGACGAACAGGCAGTCGTGCCCCCCTGGCCAGGGCGGCAGGCCGAAGAGTTGCGCTGCCGTCTCCAGGCTCAGGATGAACTACCAGTGTTGGCTACCCGGTGGTTGCACAGCGCAGCCAATTGCATGCGGGTGGTTTCCTTTAGGGCATTGGCTGAGCTGAGGCTTTGGCGAAATGATCGCGTCAGGCGCGGCTCGGGTGGCGGCCGCGGCGTGCCACGCGGTGACGAACGCCCTGGCTTCCTTTTGCCGAAGTGGCACCAGGTGCAGCCGTAGCTCTTCCCCGCTTACGACTGCGATGCGGCCAGGAGGCCGGAGAGCTGCGCCCAGGTCGTGGTCCCTAGGACGTCCTCGGCGAATCCGGCCAGGGTGGCGGCCCACAAGGTGTACGGCGTGCCGTGGCGCAGGTAAGACAGGACCTCGAGGTCGCACAGGATGCGGTCATCGAGGATTGCGATGGTGGCGCGCCGGTCGGTGATGGGGGCCGCGGTCCAGGTGCTCGAGCTGGTCCAGGTGGCGAGCGAGTCAGGGACGCCCGATGTATGGGTGCACAGGCCAGAGTTGACGACGTTCTGGGCGCGGACGGCGAGCGAGGCGATCCGAGTGCGGGGCGGTACAGCGATCGTGAGCATGGCCGCGGACCGTCAAGACGCGTCGCGGCTTGCGTCGCGCCCTTGTCGATCTACGTGTACGGGTTGTCGACTATGTTGCCGCCGTAGTAGTCACCATCGTGCAGACCGAGCCGAGCACACGCCAACTCATAGTTGGAGAGCCTGTGGCACTCGGGCCCCTACCACCGTGTGTGTACGGCCGGCATCGAGTCCCTCCGGACTCTTATGTCGCTGCTTGATCACCACATTCGCGTTATCGAGAAGACGAACCGCTTATCGGTGTGGCGGATCTAGGCGAAAGGACAGGAGCGCGGTGGCACACCGGCCCGGCGCCCCAGCCGATGAATTCGAGCGACGCCTACGGTCTACCGGGTATGACTCGAATCATCGCTGACATCTCGGTCTCCCTCGACGGCTTCGTGACCGGCCCCGACGCCGGCCCGGAGAACGGCCTCGGCACCGGCGGGGAGGCGCTGCACACCTGGGCGTTCTCCGACGACCCCGAGGACCGCCGCTTCCTGCAGGAGGGGACCGCCCGTTCGGGCGCCGTCATCCTCGGGCGCGGGCTCTTCGACGTGGTCGACGGGCCCGGCGGTTGGGACGACTCGGTGGGTTACGGCGCTGGTGAGGTCGGCAAGCCCGCCTTCGTCGTCGTGACGAGTGCGCCGCCGGAGTCGGTGCGCCTCGCCGACCTCGACTGGACCTTCGTCACCACCGGCCTGTCCGACGCCGTCGCTGTCGCTCGGGGACATGCCGAGGCGGCGTCGGCCGCCCGCGGGAAGGACCTCGACGTCGTCCTCATGGGCGGCGGCGCAACGGTCGGCTCGGCCGTCGAAGCCGGGCTGGTCGACGTGCTGTCGCTGCATCTGGCGCCCGTCGTACTCGGCGCCGGTACTCCCTTGTTCACCGGCAAGACCCCGCGCACGTTGACGCAGCGGAATGTGACGGCGACCTCGACGGCGACGCACTTGCTCTACGACGTTCTCTGAGCCCCATGGCGTCCTCTGGGGATCCCCCCCCCAGGCCGGCTCGGACGCCGGGGTCCCGGCGGGTCCGGGCACGCGCGCGGCCGGAGCGTGTTCGTACTGGTCGGCCTTGAGCCGGAGTGCGCACAGAACACCACTGAGGACGATGGCGGCTATCACTGGGGAGACGAACGTCGGCGGCCTACTGGAAGGCGCTCGTGCGGCTGCCCTGTCACGGGTAGGAGCGGCGGGACCGACGAGGAGACCGGCCTCCGCTTCTGTAAAAGGCGCTAACAAAGCCGTTGGACGTGGCGGTGGGTGATCAGGCAGACGGCGAGACCGAGGAAGGCCTCATGGATGTCGTCGCGCCGTTCCCAGCGGATGCGCAGGCGGCGGAAGCCGTGGAGCCAGGCGATGGTGCGCTCGACGACGTAGCGGAAGATGCCCAGGCCGGTGCCGTGTGGCTCGCCTCGTTTCGCGATCACGGGGCGGATGCCGCGCTGCCAGAGCAGGCGGCGGTACTTGTCGTGGTCGTAGCCGCGGTCGGCGAGAAGCGCGTCAGGGCGTCGGCGCGGTCTGCCGACCCGTCCCGCGACGGCTGGGATCTTGTCGAGCAGGGGCAGGAGTTGGGTGACGTCGTTGCGGTTTCCGCCGGTCAGGGTCACTGCGAGCGGGATGCCCTGGCCGTCGACGATGAGGTGGTGCTTGCTGCCCGGCCGTGCGCGGTCGACCGGGCTGGGCCCGCTTTTGGGCCTTTACGAGCTGCCCTGACGTGGGAGGAGTCGATCACCGTCCGGCCCCAGTCGATCTGGTTCTTCGAGCGCAGCTTCTCCAGCAGGACGACGTGGAGTTGGTCCCAGACGCCGGCGTCATTCCAGGCGGCCAGGCGCCGCCAACAGGTCATTCCCGAGCCGAAGCCAAGCTCCTGGGGCAGATACTCCCACTGGATGCCGGTATGCAGCACGAACAAGATCCCGCACAGGGCCTGCCGATCGGGCACCCGCGGTCTGCCCTGTGCCAGCTTCGGTCCAGGCTCGGGCAGCAACGGCTCGATAAGCGACCACAGTTCATCCGACACGATCCACGGCCGCGACTGACGTTTCGCCACAACCAGACCAACGAGCCGACGCGCCAAGAGTCACATGATCAACCGCTTTTGTTAGAAGCAGTAAGGCGCAGGCCGTCACTCTCGCGCTTCCAGGTGCGGTACTTGCCGGTCAGGCACAAGGACGGGCCGTCGGCAGAGTAGGCGTCGCCGCCCTTGGTACGGCCGTTCTTGGTGTCGATGGGCCGGTTGCCGCGACCGTTGACGCGCTCGCCGCAGGATGGGCTATCCGGCCTTGCGGGCGAGGGTCGCGATGTGAACGGCGGTGGCTACCGCGAGGGCAGGGTTCTCATCTGGTGTTCCTTCGTTCGTGGCTGGCTGGTGGTTGCTCTCCACCAACATCGAACAATCAGCGCGGTGAATTTCATGTGGACCGAACTGGGGAACTGTCCCGAGGATTGCCCACGCCTCCCATTCGATGGCGGCTCTAGGGGAGTGGTGCTGCGCCCGCGCCCGGAGGGTTTCCGGGCGCAGCGTCAGGCGGCCACGTCAGCCGAACGCCGCGGTGTGCGCTTCGGCTTCAAGGACCGCAGCGGCTGCCTCAACATCGGCTCTCAGGTTCACCCCGGCACGTTTGAGGGCCTCGAGCAGCTCCCCGGCCGTCGGGTCGTGCCCCTGGTCCGAGGCGACGGCATGCCTGGCGACCGCGGACGGCAGGGCGACCGTGCAGTTGGTGGCGCCCTAGGCCTGTCCGGCGAGACCTCGCCCCCGCTGAGCGCCCTAACCGGCGACCGACGCCGGATAGAGAGCTCAGTCACAACAGCCCTATGCGGGTGACGGAGTGTCAGTGTGTCCAGTTGTGGTGATCACGGGCTGGGACGCTCACGCGGCGGGTTCACCACCAAACTGCACTGGCCGTTGAGCAGGGCCAAAAGCCCATGTCCATCGTGGTGGCCGCTGGGCAGCGCGGGGACTCGCCACAGTTCGAACCCGTCCTGGAGAAGATCCGCGTGCCCCGCATCGGGCCGGGGCGGCCACGTCTCCGTCCCCATCGAGTCCGCGCTGACAAGGCATTCGCCTCCCGTAGAAACCGCGTCCACCTGCGCCGCGCGGAATCCGCTGCACTATTCCCGACAAAGCCGACCAGGCGCGCAACCGCCTCAAGCGTGGATCGCGTGGCGGCCGCCTGCCGAAGTTCGACAAGGACGACTACCAACAACGGCGCGCGGTCGAGTGCGGGATCAAACGCCTCAAGAGGCACCGCGCCGTCGCCACGCGATACGACAAACTGGCGGTCCGCCACGAGGCGACCGTCCTCATCGCTGCCATCAACGAGTGGCTGTGATCAGCACCTCCACAGTCGACCTACGCGACCCTGACCACGTACTTGCCCTGGACGCCGCCCGCTTCCAGCGCCTGGTGTGCCGCAGCTGTCTCCTCCAGGGGGAACACCGTGTCCACCGCAGGGCTCAGCTTGCCCTCGACCACATGGCGGGCGAGGTCGTCGAAGTCCGCCCTCGTGGGGTTGCCGCTGAAGAAACGCACCCGGCCGTGTCCATGGACTGTGCTGGCCGCGAGGTAGCCGAGCGACGCCGCAGGCCGTTTCAGGTCGAAGGCGATGGTGACCATGCGACCGCCCGGATTCAGTAGGCGCCGGAAGGCCCGCAGGTCGGTCCCCGCGGTGTCCAGGACCACGTCGAAGCGGCCCAGTTCCGCCGGCCGCACGGCCTGGTGGTCGACGACCTTGTGCGCGCCGAGCCCGCGGACGAAGTCGAGGTTGGCTGCACGGGCGAGTGCCGTGACCTCGGCGCCGTACGCCCGTCCGAGCTGGACGGCGGCGTTGCCGACACCGCCCGAAGCGCCCCGGACGAGGAGTCGTTCGCCAGGGCGCAGCCCGGCTTTGTCCCGCAGCGCGGTGATGGCCGTGGTGGCTACCGGCAGCGCGGCGGCGTCCACCAGGTCAAGGCCGTCGGGGAGCGAGCCGACCCGTTCAGCGGGTACGGTCACGTACTCGGCGGCGCTGCCGAACCCGGAGGTGCGGCCCAATACCCCCCACACGCGGTCGCCGGCCGCGAACCGGGTGACTCCGGCGCCCAGTGCGACGATATCGCCGGTAAAGTCCAAGCCGACGCGCTTGGGGAATTTCCGGCCGGTCAGGAGACGGAGACGGCCGGCACGTGCTGCCAGTTCGCCGCCGTTGACGCTGAACGCGCGCACCTTCACAAGGACCTCGCCGGGGGCCGGCTCAGGGCGCGGCACGCAGCCCGTGTACAGCACATAGGGGCCGCCATAGCGGTCGTAGAGCACTGCCTTCATCATGCGGTCGTTCATCGTTCTGCCTTTGCCGCCGGGGGCCGTACAGGGATCTGGCATCGACCGTAAGCTCTTAAGTGGACGCAATCGTCCGCTTGTACCGGAAGCGAGAGATAGTGATGGCGGAATCCTCTCGGATCACAGCCCGGGACGGGATGCGGGCGGACGCCCGGCGCAACCGAGAGCATGTTCTCGTCGCCGCCCGTGCGGTCTTTGCGGAGCACGGGATCGACGCCCCGATGGCGACCGTGGCCCGACGGGCCGGGGTCGGCGTGGCGACGCTGTACCGGCACTTCCCGACCCGCGACGCCCTGGTGAGAGACGCATTCGCGCAGCAGATGGAGACCTGCGCGCGGGCGCTCACCGAGGCTCTGGCCGCCCCTGACCCGTGGCAGGGCTTCCAACAGCTGATCGAGACGGTCTGCGCTCTGCAACGGGAGGAACGCGGGTTCCCGGCCGCGTTCCTCGCGGCCTTCCCGGAAACCGCGGCGGAACACGCGCAATCCCGGCAACGAGCCGAGCGGGGCTTCACGACTCTGGTACGCAGGGCCCAGGCGTCGGGCGCGCTACGGTCCGATTTTCACCCTTCCGACCTCGCCGTGGCCCTATTGGCGCACGGCGGTCTGGTAACCGCCCTACCGGACGACGGTGCAGCGTCCCGGCGCCTGGTGGCCTATCTGCTCCAGTCGTTCCGCACCGACCCCACCAACAAACCGCTGCCCCCACCGGCTGCACTGACACTGCGCAGCCTCCCGATTGCAACAGAAAGTCCCCAGGGGCAACGACCCTCCCGAGCCTGACAAGAAACGGTACTTGCGCCAGAGCACATCTAGTCCGATAGCGCCGCTTTCGCAACAGGCCCTAGTTGTATTGACCCGCGGCGTCGTTGACGCGGCTAACCGTGGGTGGCCGCCGAGTGCGGTGTGGCAGCGGTGGTGGTTGTCGCAAGGCGCCGGTCGAAGACCTCGGCGACGACGGCTCGGAGTTCGGGGTTCTCCAGGGCTTAAAGGCGCTAACAAAGCCGTTGGACGTGGCGGTGGGTGATCAGGCAGACGGCGAGACCGAGGAAGGCCTCATGGATGTCGTCGCGCCGTTCCCAGCGGATGCGCAGGCGGCGGAAGCCGTGGAGCCAGGCGATGGTGCGCTCGACGACGTAGCGGAAGATGCCCAGGCCGGTGCCGTGTGGCTCGCCTCGTTTCGCGATCACGGGGCGGATGCCGCGCTGCCAGAGCAGGCGGCGGTACTTGTCGTGGTCGTAGCCGCGGTCGGCGAGAAGCGCGTCAGGGCGTCGGCGCGGTCTGCCGACCCGTCCCGCGACGGCTGGGATCTTGTCGAGCAGGGGCAGGAGTTGGGTGACGTCGTTGCGGTTTCCGCCGGTCAGGGTCACTGCGAGCGGGATGCCCTGGCCGTCGACGATGAGGTGGTGCTTGCTGCCCGGCCGTGCGCGGTCGACCGGGCTGGGCCCGCTTTTGGGCCTTTACGAGCTGCCCTGACGTGGGAGGAGTCGATCACCGTCCGGCCCCAGTCGATCTGGTTCTTCGAGCGCAGCTTCTCCAGCAGGACGACGTGGAGTTGGTCCCAGACGCCGGCGTCATTCCAGGCGGCCAGGCGCCGCCAACAGGTCATTCCCGAGCCGAAGCCAAGCTCCTGGGGCAGATACTCCCACTGGATGCCGGTATGCAGCACGAACAAGATCCCGCACAGGGCCTGCCGATCGGGCACCCGCGGTCTGCCCTGTGCCAGCTTCGGTCCAGGCTCGGGCAGCAACGGCTCGATAAGCGACCACAGTTCATCCGACACGATCCACGGCCGCGACTGACGTTTCGCCACAACCAGACCAACGAGCCGACGCGCCAAGAGTCACATGATCAACCGCTTTTGTTAGAAGCAGTTAGGCCACCACGCTTCATCCCAGCGCGCGTAGGAGCAGGCCTGTCTGGTGCGCGATGGCCTGCTGGCACTTTGCATTTTGTCGTTCGTCCGCCACTGTGACTCGCCCGGTCAACTGGGATACCAGGACTGCCTCATAGCAACTGGACAGGCACTCCAGCGCCTGGTCGGCCGACAGGCATCCGCGGGGTGCTTCGAAGAGTCGAACCAGCACCATCAGGAAGGGACCGACTGCTGGCCTGGTGGGGACATCTGGCAGAAGGTCGTAGCGAGCCAGAAACTCTCGTGCGAAGGCCGCGTCATCCCACCAGCTCGTAGGAGCTTGTGCACGCAGGGACAGAACGGACTCGACCAGCTCGAAGTGCGGTTGCGGGAAGAAGTGGTCAAACGGCGGCTCGAACAGCGGAATCGTCGATGCCACCACGTCCAGCACAAGGTCAGCCAGTGGGCTGCTGTCCAACGCCTCCAGCTGTTCTCCGTATGGCGCGATGTCCTGGTCCCACAGCTCCAACCCGATCTCCCCATCGCTCTGCCACCCGTGAACCGTAGCTGGGGACGTTCATCCGTCCATAACCGGGGAGCCGAGGTCGTATGCCGACAGCACGAACTGGCGCTGCGCACCGGCCACATCGACGGAACAAATAGAAACCAGCTCTCGCGATCAAGCGGCCGGGCAGGGTCGTCCTGCCCGGCCGGGTGACTACTCGCAGGGGGGCGGTAGCGCCTTCCTCAAGGCTCTGAGCGAGTTCGGGCGGCTTGGTGAGGAACTAGGGCCTGCTTGATCGGACGTCGCGCCACGGCGAGCCGGTGCGGGCACGCCACCAGATGGCGTCCAAGACCTGCCGCTGGCCCCGGGGTTGGCGTCCTGCTGATGGCGGGGGGCTGCAGCAGCGGCATAGCCGATCTCATTGATCGTCGCTCAGATTTCCTCCGAGCCACCCCGAGGGCCGTCGAGATGGTGATCAGCGCGTTGGGTTCATAGGCTGGCATCGGGCTGCAGCGCTTGCTGGATGGCGTTCTGGACGTTGGTATCGCTGTCCGCCTCGGTCTTCGGTGCGCGCCAGGCGATGACCTGGTCCGGGCGGATGAGGAGGCCGTCGCAGCGTGGCCCGCCGTAGACGTTCTCCCACCGTTGCCGGTGGCGGGCCTCCACGTCGCCGGGATCGACGGTGCGGACGCGGACGCCAGGGACCGGGTGATGCTCCAGTGCGATTGCGGTGCGGCTGGTGGCAGAGGCCACGAAGGTGAACGCGGCGGGGTCGAGCAGGTCCAGCGTGCTGGCGGCGGGGCCGGTGAGGGGTACGTGGGCGGCGCGGGTTCCGGGCCGCCCGCTCGGGGCGGCGGGGTCCTCCACGGCGGTGCCCTGGTGCGGCATTTTGGTGCCGTCTAGCTGGTAGCTGAATCCGAGGGCCAGTGTGGTGGCGTCGAGTTGCTCGGCGGGGGCGGGTTGGCCGGGGGTCTTGCGGGAGCGCAGCAGCGCTTGGGCGACGGTGAGGGCTACCAGTGAGGCGCGTTCGGCGTGGTAGGTGTCGAGCAGGGCGTCCGAGGCGTCGCCACGGCAGGCTGCGGCGAGTTTCCAGGCGAGATTGTGCGCATCCTGGACGCCGGTGTTGCCGCCGAAGCCGCCGTAGGGCGGCATCTGGTGGGCGGCGTCGCCGGCGAGGAAGATCCGTCCGCGGCGGAAGTTGTCGGCCGTGTATGCGCCGGTGGTCCAGGTCAGCACGCTCTCCACCTCGGGGCTGAGGTCGGACAGTCCGGTGGCGGCGCGGATGACCGGCACCAGATGCGAGGCCAGGGCCTCGGGATCGTCCGCTGCCCAGTCCGCTCGGAGATGGGTGCCCAGCTGCCAGGTGCGGTCACCCTTGTCGCCGCGTGCGAAGAGGAAGGCTCCGGCGTCGCGCGCCATGAGCGCATCGACCCAGCGGCCGCGCAGCGCGTGTTCGAGGTCGGCGCGGAAGAGGGCACTGACCGCAGTGCCGGGCACGGCCTCACCCTCGAGGCCGATCCCCAGCGAGGTTCGGATGGGGCTGCGAGCTCCGTCCGCCGCGACGAGGAACCGGGCGCGGATGACCTGCCCGCCATCCGGCCGCGCCAGCCGGGCAGTGACACTGTCGGCGTGCTGTTGGATGTCCGTAACCTCAGTGTCGAACAGCACCCTGGCCCCGCGGGCGGTGGCGCGCTTGCGCAGGATCGGCTCGATCCGCTGCTGGTCACAGGAGTACGGAGCGACCGGGCTCAGGCCCTCGCCGGCCACTTCCTCCTGCGGTGGCGCGATCCAGGACTCGTGCGGTGAGGCGAGGTTGTCGGCCACCGCGAAGCCGGCGCTCGGCTCGCCGGCCGCGCGGATCTCGTCATCGACGCCCAGGGCCCGGTACAGCTCCATGGACCGGACGTTGACCAGGCGCGCCTTCGGGTGCCGGGACGTCTCCCGGTGCCGTTCGGCCACGGTCACCTTGACGCCTTGCTGCGACAGAAACGCACCGGCCGCCAGGCCCACCAGCCCGCCACCGACGATCAGCACGTCGCAGTCCAACTCGCTCATTTTCTACTCCCATGATGTCGTTCGCCGTCACCTCTCCGGCTGCCGCCACGGATTGGCGGTCCGCGCCGCTGCCGGGCCGGCGGCGGCATCCGCAGCCAGAGCGGAGACGAGACGGCTCAGCTGACCGGCGAAGGTGTCGATCTCCTGCTGATCCCAGTCGGTGAGCAGCCGGGAGAATTCCGCTGACAGCTGCCGCCGGAAGTCCGAACGAGCCTGCTGACCTGCCTCTGTGAGCTCGATCGAGTACGAGCGGCCGTCCGCCGCGTTGCCGACCCGGCGCACCAGGCCGGCCTCCATCAGGTCGGCCACCGCGCGGGAA
Source organism: Streptomyces sp. Je 1-332 (assembly GCF_040730185.1). Taxonomy (NCBI): domain Bacteria; kingdom Bacillati; phylum Actinomycetota; class Actinomycetes; order Kitasatosporales; family Streptomycetaceae; genus Streptomyces; species Streptomyces sp. Je 1-332. The sequence continues at coordinate 30,402 of NZ_CP160402.1, read as the reverse complement.
ATCGACTGCGGGGGCACCTGCAGCTCCTTCGCCGCGTCCGAAGGCGGCACCGGCGCCTGAGCAGCGAGGTTGAGCAGCCCCAGAGCCACCGGCCCCAGCGGCGAGCCGGCCGCCGCCCGCCGCTGCAGCTGCGCGGCCCGATGCAGCTCCCGGATGATCAACCATACCGAATCAGTTCCTTCCATGAAGGAACTATATCGCCGCGCACAAGAGTGTCGGCCGCAGTGGTTTCCTGGCCCCTGATGCCAAGCACGGGGGTCCTACTCGGTCTGACCGCTGCGCCGTCCTGGGGCGGTTAAGCGTCGCCGCGGCTGCAGGCGCAAAGGCCGACGCAGCATGAGTTGGCTCCGGCGCCGCCCGGACCCACGCTCCGGCATGGCCGTCGCCCGAGCAGATAGCCGGCCGCGAGCGCGGCGGCTGCGGCGACGACGACGCCCACCCCTCCCGGGAGACGAGCCCGTACGGTCAGCCGTGCTGATCGTTCTGTTCGTCTGCTGCACACCGTGTGCTGGTGCGGGTGGTGGTGTGCGTCGGCGGGCTAGGTGAGTGCTTGGCTCAGGGTGTCGTGGCAGTCCAGGACGGTGTCGGCGCCGATGATGTCCAGGGTGCGTTTGACGGCGGGGGAGGGGGCGGCCAGACGCAGCCATCCGCCGGCTTCTGTGTGGGTGTGGTGGGCGGCCAAGAGGATGTTGATGCCGCTGGAATCCATGAAAGTGACCAGCGAGAGGTCGAGGACCACTCGGGGGCGGAAGGCATCGCTTTCGGCCAGGGCCTGGTGCAGTGCCGGGCCGCTGTGGTGGTCGATCTCGCCGGCCAGGGACAGGACGCGGATGCCTTCGGCGTTGGTGTCCTGGATCGTCAGGGACCCTGGGGGTGGCGAGGGTTGCGTTCCGGTCGGCTCTTGCTGCGTCATGGCGGCGATGGTGGCACACCGGGCCTGCCGCCTGCACCCCTGCGTCATACGGCTGGCCGGGGTGAGCCTGCCCGCGACGGCGGGGTGTGATCTGCGGATTCAGGGGTAGCGGGAAAATTTGCCGACGGGGAATGCAAGGTGGGGCAATGGACGCAGAGTGCGGTGAGAGTAAAGGCGGGGAGAGTAAACGGGGAGAGTAAAAGGGAGGTTCCCGGAACGCAGGGGGGCTTCCTCGAGACGATGGTGGCGCTTGAGGGGGACAGCTCCTGTATCGCCCGCGCCCGCCGGATGGCCGCCGAGTTCCTCACTGCAGCCAGCGTGCGCCATCAGGTGCCGGTCTCCCAGCGCACCCTTGACCTTGCGCAGCTGGTGGTCAGTGAACTGGTCACCAACGCGCTGAAGTACGCACCGGGCCCGGTGCTGCTGCGCCTGCGCATCACCGGAGATCTGGTGAAGGTCACGGTGTGGGACTCCGAGCCGAATCTCCCCAAGGCCCGCAGCGCAGATGCCAGACGCATCGGCCAGCACGGCCTGGAGATCGTGCAGGCGATCGCCCGGGAACTGTTGGTGGAACGGCAAGCCGTCGGCAAGCGCATCACTGCGGGCCTCGCCCTGGCCGACAGCCCCTGAGGCAGGCTCAGCACAGAGCGGAGCCCGGACAGATCCTCGGGTAGCCGGCACGGAGCCCGTTGCGGCGAGTCGAAGTCCGCGAGCAAGACCTCCAGGCGGGATAAGAAGCCGTTTCGCAGCTGGGCCGCGAGCGCTCGCCCAGCGGATCGCAGGTCCGACGAAGGGCGCCAGCTCTACACGGAGGCCAAGCGGCGCGGCATCAACGGCCGGTCTGCGATGAACAAACAGCAACTGGCCAAGGCCCGTAGGAGGGATCCGCCCATGCCCGCATCTACGGGTACCCGAGGCGAGTACCGTGAGGTGACGACCCGCCGGGAGGACCAGATGAGCGCGCAACCCGACCACGCCCCCCTCGCGCCGTATGCCCCCGCCCCGGGGGCTCCGGCCGAACTCCTCGCCCAGCTGCGCGCCGACCGGCGCGCCGCGCAGTGGGTGCCGGCCTTCGAGCGGCAGTGGGCGAGCGCGCTGGAGCATTCCCGCCGCACGTTCTCCCTCGCTGCGCTGTATGAAGTCGTCCAGGAGTGGCAGGGTCTCATTGCCTCCGCTCCGGCGGTAGACGCCTTCGTCGCTTCCGCCTACGACGACAGTGAGTTCATCGACATGGCGGAGCTCCGTGGCAGGCGCCGGTGACCGGACAGCCGTACGCGGTCCGCTTCTCCTCCCCGGCCGCAAAGATCCTTGACACCCTGCCCGAGCACGTCGAAGACACCGTGTGGGACGTCCTGGATGCCGCCGCCCGCGACCCGTGGGGTTTCCGGCAGTTCAACGTCCACGACTCCGAGGGCGAGGACGTGCGCCACGCGTCCGTCGGCCAACTGTCCCTCACCTATTGGGTGAACAGGCCCCTGCGCCGCCTGTCGGTCCTCACCATCACCTGGCTCGGATAGCCACCCAGTGACAACTCCCCGCCCCTTGGCACTCGAACTGCCAGGGGGCGGAGTTTCGCATCGTAGCCACTGCCGTCTCCACCGGTAGCCACCCGGGCGGCACCGCGTATCTGCTCGCAGCCGTCACCCGTTGCCGCGGTAATCGGCGGCGAGCGCGGGCCGCGTGACGACGATGCCCATCACGCCCCCGCATGCCGATCAGCCGTTCCATCCGCTCCGGTGCAGGGTCGCTGCTCTGCTCCGTTGATTGCCGATCCAGGCACCAAGCCGGAGCTTCCGTTCCTTCCTTGACTGTGTCGGGCTCCGCCTCGGAATCTTCGCGCGGGCCGACTGTGATGGCTCTAGATCTCGGTCAGCCTGTGCCGCCCGGGGCACCACCATTCACCGGAAACAAGGAGAGGTTGGTGTCTTCACGCGCGCTGGACACCCCGACCACGCCAGCGCCGGGTGCGCCGCGCTGTCGTCCAGTGGTGCGTGCCCGCCGGTGGGTGGTACCGGGACAAGGACCTGCTGCCCGGTGACCTGGAGACCGTCATCGACGCGGCCAGTGCCTTGGATGACACGGTTCGGCAGATCCTGCGCGAGAGCGGCCTGGACCGGGTCCTCCCGATCGACCGCTGACGTGAGTGATCAGCGGCTCAGCCAGATGCGCGGCCCCAGGCGAACTCGGCCAGAACGGCCGTCTGTTGCAGGGGAGTTCGGCCGCATACGCTCTGCGCATGGGGAACAAGGGGAAGAAGCAGCGCGGCCGCCGAAACCGCTCTCCGCAACAGCGGCCTGCCCGCCGGCGTGTCGTCCCGACGCAGCGTGCGGCATCACGGCCGATGGGCGCGTTGCCCCTCAAGGGCAACCTCGGCATGCAGGCCACCTTGCTGGAGCAGGCCCCGCCGGACCAACTGGTCGAGCTGCTCCTGCCGCACCTGTGGGCGTCGATCGCCGAAGAAGTGGGGGCGCCGTCGAACATCTGCGTCGACGCGGCGCTGGCCCTGCGGCACGCGTTCGGGCAGTACGGCATCCGCTCGGAACTCCAGCCCGTCGACCTGAACATCCGCACCCAGGAGGGCGGCGAGGAAGTCTTCCGCACGTCCGAACAGTCCTGGAGCGCGGACGGCACGGTCTTCCACGGCCACTGTCTGCTCGTCCTGCCCGACTCGCAGCGCATGGTGGACGCGACCGTGGAACAGTTCGCGCAGATCGCAGCCCTCGAACAGGGGCCGCTGATCGGCAGGACGGCCGCCGCCAGCCAGGAGATCGGTCCAGGCGAGCTGATGCCCCCGCACTCCCGGCTCCTGGTACAACGTGGCGATCTGCTGCTGCGCTACACCGTGCTCGACGAGCCGCGCGCCTCGCTCCTGCGCGACGACCAGTTCTACGTCTCCCGCCACGCGGCCGAACACCGGCGAGCCGGGATCAATCTCGCCTCGCTCATGCTCCTCGCGCTACGCGACCCCGAGGTCATCGGCCGGGCCCGCCAGGCACCGTACCCGCGCCTGCGGGCGCTGCTCCGCGTTGTTGCAGACGCTGACCACCAGGTGGATGCCGCGCGTGACTTCCGCTTCCGGTTGCCTGACGCCGCAGGGCAGGACCAATGGCTTCGGCTGGACGAAATCCCCCTCCCGCCCACTACACCGGCGGCGTATCCAAGGTACTGATCGACATTCACAGCTAGTCGAGGATGCCGAGTTCCGTGTCGGGTCGGCAGTGCGGGCACGCTTCGACCCGTTCGTACAGGGCTCGGCGCGCCTGGTCCTGCGTGACACCGCGGGACCGCTTGCCCGCCATGTGGCATCCGCCGACGTGGACGTCGACCTCGGTTTCGTGGCTGATCGGTCATGAAGCGTTCGGCGGCCGACCGAGCCAGAAGGCGATGGAGGGCTGGCCGATTCCGGCGGGCGAGCCGTCGTGAGCAAGGAACTCCGTCGAAGCGATGCAGCCGTCGCCCGGATCGAGGCGGACGCGCAGGCAGCGCATCCGGTGTCCTGCGGCGACGTGTCGGCGGACGACCGGCACCCTGGTCGCATGCTCCACCGGCTACGTCCGCCTCATCCATCTGTCCGACGGCTAGAAGGCGCCGCAGGTCCGCGACGCACTTGCCGAGTAGACCGCCGACTGGCCCGCGAGTCTGCGACGCATACTCACTTGGGGCTTACTGCTTCTAACAAAAGCGGTTGATCATGTGACTCTTGGCGCGTCGGCTCGTTGGTCTGGTTGTGGCGAAACGTCAGTCGCGGCCGTGGATCGTGTCGGATGAACTGTGGTCGCTTATCGAGCCGTTGCTGCCCGAGCCTGGACCGAAGCTGGCACAGGGCAGACCGCGGGTGCCCGATCGGCAGGCCCTGTGCGGGATCTTGTTCGTGCTGCATACCGGCATCCAGTGGGAGTATCTGCCCCAGGAGCTTGGCTTCGGCTCGGGAATGACCTGTTGGCGGCGCCTGGCCGCCTGGAATGACGCCGGCGTCTGGGACCAACTCCACGTCGTCCTGCTGGAGAAGCTGCGCTCGAAGAACCAGATCGACTGGGGCCGGACGGTGATCGACTCCTCCCACGTCAGGGCAGCTCGTAAAGGCCCAAAAGCGGGCCCAGCCCGGTCGACCGCGCACGGCCGGGCAGCAAGCACCACCTCATCGTCGACGGCCAGGGCATCCCGCTCGCAGTGACCCTGACCGGCGGAAACCGCAACGACGTCACCCAACTCCTGCCCCTGCTCGACAAGATCCCAGCCGTCGCGGGACGGGTCGGCAGACCGCGCCGACGCCCTGACGCGCTTCTCGCCGACCGCGGCTACGACCACGACAAGTACCGCCGCCTGCTCTGGCAGCGCGGCATCCGCCCCGTGATCGCGAAACGAGGCGAGCCACACGGCACCGGCCTGGGCATCTTCCGCTACGTCGTCGAGCGCACCATCGCCTGGCTCCACGGCTTCCGCCGCCTGCGCATCCGCTGGGAACGGCGCGACGACATCCATGAGGCCTTCCTCGGTCTCGCCGTCTGCCTGATCACCCACCGCCACGTCCAACGGCTTTGTTAGCGCCTTTTAGGTCGTGAGCTGTAATACCACGAGGAGGTAGAGGACTTGACCGGCTTCCGAATCTACTTCTGCGACCTCACAGCCCCTGACAGCGGGCACCAATGAAAGTAACCAACGGACTCAGTTGGGAGTTCGAGTGGTGCGTCGTGATGCTGTTCCTGTCGTGGGGTGGGTCGTCAACGCAGTACCTGCGCCGCAAGGATGGGGACCGGGTCGGTCAGGATCTGCCCTTCCATTGCGTCGACCGGCGCGGATCCATGGCGCGGCCGGGCGTGCAGGCTGCGGACGACGTCCATGCCGGAGGTGACCGCTCCGAACGCCGCGAACCCGAGACCGTCGGGCAGGCGGGCGCCGCCTGCGTCGAGGGCCGACTGATCGCCCAGGCAGACGAAGAAGGTCAATCCGCTGGCGGTGCCCGGCTCGCCGCGTGCCAGCGAGACGGTGCCGTTCCGGTGACGCAGCCCGGTTTCGGTGGTGCTCTCGTGCGCGATCGGCGCGCAGTTGGGCACTGCCTGGATCGGCGCGGCCTGCAGGATGCTGATCGGGGGTGTGCCCTGGTCGTTGTCGGCGTCGACGGCCCGCAGGAAGGAGACGTGGGCGAGGTTGCCGTGCTCGGCATGATGCAGGAAGTCGCCGGCCGAGACGGGTGCGCGGTCGGTGTCGGCTTCGATGGTGAGGGTGCCGAGGCTGGTCGCGAGCCGCACGGCGGTCATTTCGCACGCTCCGCCGGGGCGGGGGTGTTGGCGGCGGCCTTGGCGAGGATGAGCTCGCTGAGCGGGGAGGCCATTTTGATGCCGGAGGGCGGGGTGTCGTCGAGAAGGTGGGTGACGAAGTAGTCCAGGCGTCGGCGCAGCGCGTAGCCGGTCATCTCGTGGCCCGCGTCGGGCAGCAGCACCAGGTCGAAGTCCTTCTCGGCGTCGATCAGGGCCTGGGTGAACTGGAACAGGCCGGCCGGGTGGCAGCCGGCGTCGCGCAGACCGTGGATGAGCATGAGGTGGCCGCTCAGGCCCTCGGCGTAGGTGCGTGCGGCCTGGGTTTGGTAGTGCTCGGCGTCGAAGGTGCCGTGATAGCGCTCGCCCCAGCCGTGCCAGAACAGGGACAGGTCGTAGTTGCCGCCGCCGGCGACCGCGACGGTGAAGAAGTCGCCGCGCCGCAGCGCCGCGAGTGCGGTGGCGTAGCCGCCGCCAGAGAATCCGGTGATGCCGACGCGGGACAGGTCCATTGCGGGGTAGTGCTGGGCGAGTTGCCCGAGTCCGGCGATGTGGTCGTCGATGTCCGAGGCGGTGTGGGCGGCGCGCCAGGAGGCTTGCCGGAAGTCGCGTTCGCGGTAGGCAGTGCCGCGGCCGTCCAGAACGAGCACGAAGGCACCGAGGCGGGCGAGTGCGGCGGACTCCAGGAAAGTGATGGTCTCGCCGAAGTCGGTGAAGGGCGCCCTGGGGGTGTGTGGGACCTGCGGCCCGCCGTAGATGTGGTCGATGACGGGATACGACTTTGCCGGGTCGTAGTCGGCCGGCTTGAACAGCAGGCCGTACAGGTCGGTTGTCCCGTCGTCGGCCTTGACCTTCACCGGCTCGGGCCACTGCCAGTCGCTGGGCAGGCCGACGTCCTGGGCCTGCTCCAGCTCCAGCAGGAGTCGGCCGTCGTGGTCCCGCAGCACCGTGTGGGGCAGCCGTCCGGGACGGGAGACGGTCTCGACGAAGTGCTGGCCGTCCGGGGAGAACCCGGAGACGCGGTTGGGGTCGGTTCCGGTCAACAGGTGCAGGGCGACCAGGCCGAAATCGCCCGGCCGCCACACGGTGTGGTCCCCGGGTTCGTCGGACAGGATGCGGACGCTCCCGCCATCGAGGGAGGCGACCGCGGGCTTGCGCAGATAGGGGTCGTCCTCGGCGAGATCGATGCCCCCGGCCAGCACGTGCACCTCGCGCCGTTCGGCGTCGACTCCGTGCAGCTCGCGGACCTGCCATTCCCCGCTCGTGACGGCGTTCAGCAGGGCCCCGGTGGCCAGGTCGTACCGGTAGAGGTGGCCGCGGCCGGATCGTTCTGAGTACCAGATGAGCTCGTCGGTGCCCGGGACGGGGGTGATCAGGGTGCGCGTGTAAACGTTCACGCCGAGTTCCAACGGGGTATCCGCGGTCTCCGAGAACACCACCGTCGTGGCGCCGGTGGCGAGGTCGAACGCGACCACATGGGCCCTCTTTTCGCCACGTTCGATGTCGACGAAGTAGGCGGTCCGGTTGTCCTGGCTCCACCATGCCAGGCCGTTGGCGAAGACAGTGTCGTTCATGCGGACCGCGGCAAGACGCGGGTAGCGGGCCTCGATTTGCCGACCGGTTTCCAGATCGACGGTCAGGATGCGGAACTCGGTGACCCGCGGGTCGCCGGGCAGGCTGGTGCGGTGGGGGTGTATGACCGGGCGGGCCCCGGGGGCTGGGACGAAGTCGACCCAGGGCAGTTCTGGGACGTGGCGTTCGTCGGTCTGCAGGGTCAGGAAGTACCGCGAGTTGGGTGACCACAGTCCTTGCGCGCCCTCACCACGCATCGCGGCCGAGGCACGCGAGGCGACGGGCGGGCTCGCATACGCGTTGTGCTCCTCACCGTCGGTGGTCAGCTGCCGGTCGGCGCCGGAGGCGAGGTCGCGGACCCACAGATTGTGGCCGCGTACGAAGGCGGCCGTCTTGCCGTCCGGCGCCTCCAAAGACAGCGACTCGACCACCTCGCCGCAGTTGCGCAGGGTCCCGCCGTCGGCGAGATACTCCCAGCGGCGTCCATGGAACTCGAAAGTGGCCAGCAGTGGGTCGAGGGCGAAGTCCAGGCCGCGCAGATCTGCGTGGTCGGTGTCGATGCGCGTCTCCAACGCGGCTTCCAGGGCCACCCAGACCGGAGCCAGCTGCAGCGTCTGGACGTGCTTCGTGTGCGCGTTGACGACGCGCGCCTCGCGGCCGTCCGTCCCGTGACGGAGATACCAGAAGCAGCCGGATTCGCCGATCCACCGGGGATGCACTTCTGCGTTGATGACGAGCTGGGAGTGGTCGCCCAGCAGTTGCTGGATGACGGTGTATCGGCTCTGCCAGTCGATGGTGTTCACGAGGGTCTTGCCTTTCTGATCGAACAGATCACTGGACCGTTGTCGGCCCGGTGGCCTTCTCGCTCGGCGCGGGGCGTGCCGCCCGGCGCGTACTGCCGGGAAGGAAGCGCATGATCACGAGTGGGAGCAGGATGAGGGCGGCGGACAGCAGGAAGCCGTGCTGGAATCCGCGTTCGGTAGGAAGGGCCGTGGTGGGGTTCGTGTTCGCGGTGATGACCGCGGCGGCGATCTGAACGCCGAGGGATGCTCCGATGCCGCGCGCGACGCCGCTGACGGCGGTCGCGACGCCGGTTTCGGCTTCCTCGACCGAGTCGATCACCCCGACGTACAGGGCAGTCGACGCCGCGCCCACACCGACACCGGTCGTCAGCAACAGGACGAGCACGATCTGCCAGGGCGAGCTGTGCCACTGCATCGCGAACAGCAGCCCCGCCGCGGTCACGACCAGGCCGCCCACGACCACCACGCGGGAGCCGACCCGACGTACCAGCAGGCCGGCTGCCGGACCGACGACGACCGCGACGACAATGCCGGGGAACAAGTACAGGCTGATGTCGCCCGGCGAGGCCCCGAAACCGAATCCGGCCACCGCCTCGGGCACCGCCAGCAGCTGGGGGATCAGGAAGTTCGGGACCGCGTAACCCGCGCCCAGGACGCCCGCGACGATGCTGGAGCTCCACACGCCCCGCCGGCCCAGCAGCCGCAGGTCTACGACGGGATCCTGAGCGCGGCGCTCGACCACGACCCACGCGGCCCCGGATATGAGGGTCAAGGCGAAGAGGCCGAGGGTGGTAATGGAAAGCCACCCGTTCTCCGGGATCTTGGACAGGTTGTACATCAGGGCGCCTAGGGCCACCGCCAGCAGGAGGCAACCCGGCCAGTCCAACCGCGCAGCCGCCCGCCTTCCTGCGCTGCCGCGGGGCAGCACGAAGTGGGCGACCATGGCCAGGACCGTCACCAGCAGGGTGGGCAGCAAGAACATCCACCGGCGCGACAAGGTGTCCGCGAGCTGTCCCGAGACGAGGATGCCGGCGCCGCCGCCGGCGGTGAAGAATCCCGTGATCACACCGACCGACGTGGACATCCGCTCGGGAAACGACTCGCGCAACACGACGAACGCCACCGGAAGCACGCCGGCCCCTAGCCCCTGCAGGAACTGGCCGACCAGCATTACCGGCAGCGAGCCCGCGAACGCCGAGGTGGCACCGCCCGCCACGATGCACCACACGAGGACGAGCAGCATGCGCCGTCCGCCGTGGGCATCGGCGAGCTTGGCGGTAATCGGCATCGTGACCGAACCGGCCAGCAGCAGCGTGGTGGACAGCAGGCCCGCCTGCGCCGGGGTCAGCCCCAGTTCTGTCTGGATAAGCGGCAACGCGGGCAGTGGAAGGCTCTCCACCGCGCCGATAGCGATGGCGAGCGCGGCCAGGACGGCGAGGGTGACAGGTGTACATCGGGTGCGGGAAGCAGCCGGGGCAAGGTCCGACACGACGATCTCCAGGAGGCTCAGGCGAGTGGCGATGTTCCGTGCCGGTCGCGGCGTTGCCCCCGCGGCCGGTGACCAGCGTGTACCGGCTACAGGTCTGTAGCCGTCGGACAGGGAACTCTAGAGGCCGTTCACTTAATTGTAAATGGCCTCTTCTGATACCGTGACGCCATGCAGCGATCGGAAGACGCATTGGGGTGGCAGGGGGAGTTCATCGAGCGGCTCGCCGAGCACTTCGCGGACCGGATGCCGAAAGCAGCCGCACGCATGCTCGGGGCCCTGATGGCCACCGACGAACCCGATCTGTCCAGCAAGGACCTCATCAAGGCACTGGGCATCAGCCCCGCGGCGGTGTCGAACTCCGGCCGGCTACTGCTGCAGATGGGGCTGGTCGAGCGCAGCGTCTCGCCGGACACCCGACGCGATCACTACCGCGTGCGCGACGAACTGTGGGTCCACTTGTTCCGCGAGGGATTCACCATCGTCGGCAACACCCTGACCCTCCTCGACGCCACCCTCGAGCAGGCGCAGGGGACTGGTGGCAGGGCGATCACGCGGATCCGGGACATGCGGGACTTCTACTGGTTCCTCGGCCAGGAGATGCCAGCCATATTGGACCGATACGAAGAATGGCAGACCAAGCAGCGACCCCGAGCGTGACCGGAGCAGGAGCGCCCGTTTTCTCCTTGAGCAGCCGGCCCGGTGAGTCTCTCCAGCACACGGCTCGTAGGACGTAGCACACGCAGGAGTCCCGGTGGCCACATAAGGTCCGGTCGAGAACGACGCCGCCTTCAGTCCCAGTTGCCTCGAGAGTGCCGGAGCAGGTGCCATCTGCAGGGCAACTCCAGTGCCAGGTAGGGCGGAACGCAGACTCCACTCGCCCAGTCCAGGCAATGTCACGCGTGCCGTGTAGCGCGAAAAGTCGCACTGGGGCGGCCGGGCCTGCACCTGCGCCGTGCCACGGCTCGTGGCACGGATTCAGAACGCGGGGTACCCGGCCGAGCCGAGCAATCAGATACTCGCGAGGCAACATCCGCTGGCCCCGTCCACGGCCTGGTTGAGGCGCTGAACGTACTTGGGCACCGAGGATGGGCGACGTAAAACGTTGCAGCGCTCCGCTCGGTCGACAGCCCGGCCTCGGGCGCGTCGTACACGACCTTCACCACGTCGAACAGGCGCTCCGACAGCTCACACGCCACACTTCCTTCCCTGTCGCCTGCTGTGACGAGAACGGCCCGGCCCGGACCGAGTGCGACATGGACAACGACCACCTCGGCCAACCGAAGCCGCGTGCCGGGACAGAATCCCTGGCGCTGGACACCGACCTTGGCTGGGCGATCCGCATGGTCTCCACGGCGATCCGCCGCGTCGCCACCGGCTCCGTCGCAGACCTGCCCGGCGGAGCCCGCGGCTACCTGGTCCTGGTGCACCGGCCGGCGGCGGTAAGCCACCCACCCAGCTCGCCCTGGCCAAAGAAGTCAGTCTCGATCGCACCGTGATGACCTACCTCCTCGACGACCTCGAAGCCCACACTCTGGTGACCCGCAAGCCAGACCCACGCGACCGGCGCGCCCGCCAAGTCCTCATTACCGACACCGGGCAACCCACCTCGTGTTCCGGGACGGTGACGTCCAGGGTGACCGGTTCGATGCCGTCGGCCCGGACGGCGTCCGCTTCGCTGTCGGTGCGTACCCCGGCAAGGACGTGGTAGCCATTGCGGCGAGGACCTGTGCCGTCGCGGCTCCGATGCCCGACGAGGCACCTGAGACGACGACGAGCAGTCACCGGGAGCGGCGGGGTGAATGATGGGGGGATTGTGGACGGCGCTCCGTCTCACGTCGCGTCCTCCGCGGTGAACCCCTGCTCCAAAGTATCGAGGACGGCCACCGCGTCGGGTGGGTTCCCCGAGCCGGTCACATGGGCCGGTCCCGGACTCGCGCGAGGTGGTCGGTAGGTTGGAGGGATGAGCAGTGGGGGTGGACAGCGTCTGGTGGCCGGCCGGTATCTCCTGGTCGAGCTCTCTGGACGCGGTGGGATGGGGACGGTCTGGCGCGCGAACGATCAGCTCTTGGAGCGTGTCGTCGCCGTCAAGGAGATGCACGTCCAGCCGGTCGGCGAAGCGGGCGATGAGCGCGGGGAGCGGGCCCGGCGAGAGGCGCTCGCCGTGGCCCGAATGGCACACCCGCACGTGATCGGCATCTATGACCTCGTCCATGAGGACGATCGGGTGTGGATGGTCACGGAGTACGTCGACGGGCCTTCGCTCGCCGAGCACGTGTCGCACGCCGGCCCGCTGGACGTCGCACGCGTAACCGAGATCGGCGTACAGCTGCTCGATGCCCTTGACGCGGTGCACGCGGCAGGCGCCTTGCACCGTGACGTGAAGCCGGCGAACGTGCTGATGCGCTCGGACGGCCGGGTGGTGCTGTGCGATTTCGGGATAGCCACGATGGCCGGGTCGGAGTCGCTCACGGTGCCGGGCGGGGTCATTGGATCGGTGGAATACATCGCACCGGAGCGCTTGACCGGAGGGGACGTCGGGGCGCCGAGCGATCTCTTCTCGTTGGGCTGCGCACTGTCCGCGCTGCTCTGCGGCCGTTCGCCCTTCGCGCGATCCGTTCCGGCTGCCACCCTGCACGCCGTGGCGAACGAGGCGCCAGACCTTCCGGCAGCTGCCGCCGGCCCGCTGCGCGATGTGCTGGAGGGCCTGCTGTGCAAGGACCCGGCTGAGCGCCTGTCGTCAGCAGGAGCGGCGCGGCTCCTGCGCTCGGCGGCCATTGAGACGCCGCCCGGTCGCGGGAGCACGCGGGTCTGGGCGGCTCCGCCTCCGGAGCCGGAGCGGCGGCGGCCGCGCGGGGTACGCCGTCCGCTCGTGATCGCGGCAGCTCTGGCCCTGGCCGCCGGGGGTGCGACTGCCGCAGCGCTCCTGCCAGGGACGTTCTTGCGGGGCGGCGAGGCGGATGCCGGCAAGGCGGCGGCCGCGCCCGCGCAGAAGAAGCTGCGGGTGATGACGCTGAACACCTGGGATGCGGGCAAGCACGTCGAGCACGGCGCGAGGGCCATGGCTCGGGTGATCAGGCTGTCGGGCGCGGACGTGGTGGCGTTGCAAGAGTCCTCGAGTGCACTGACGGCGGAGATCGCCGCGCAGCTCGGCTGGAAGCATCGTACGGACAGCGGCACAGACGTCGAACTGCTGAGCCGTAGACCGGTCCAAGGCCGCGACTTCTTCTCCGACGAGGAAAGCGGCGCGGAGGCGGTCGCGGCGCGGGTGGACGGAGTATGGGTGTACTCGGTGCGTCTCGACCCGGAGGACTACGGTCCGTACAACGCCTGTTTCGACAAGGACGCCTACGACGACATCTACGCCGACGAGGACACCCGCACGTCGCAGGCCGAGGCTGTGGCGCGGTGGACGGGAGCCTCCCCGGCGATCGTGGCGGGGGACTTCAACGGGCCGTCCCACCTGGACTGGACCGAGGACACAAAGGATCACCACTGCGATTCGGTGGTCGAGTGGCCGGCGACGAAAGCATTCGCTGACAGCGGCTTCAAGGACTCTTTCCGCGAGGTGAACCCGGATCCGGCCGCTGATCGCGGCGATACATGGTCCACCGTGTGGAAGCGCAATACCGCGTACGACGACTATCCCGAGCCGCAAGACCGGATCGACTTCGTCCTGCACAAGGGCGGAACCACGAAAGCGGTGGCGTCCCGGGTGATCGGCGGCGGGCAGACCTGGCCATCGGATCACCGGGCAGTGCTGACGACCTTCCGCTTGGGCTGAGAAGTACGCCGCACCGGCCCTTCATCGAACGCCACTTGACGGGGCAGCTCGGAGTTGCGCTGCCAGCAGGAACTCGACGTGCAATCCGCAAGGCCCGGAGCCGCAAGAACACCCTTCTCCAGGCTCGGTGAAGCCCGACGAGCGCTCACGGGAGCACTGGACGGAACCGGCACATTGCACGAGCCTCAGGCCCAGGCGCCGCTTCCACCTGGCCCGCCGGGTGACCAGCGCGAACCCGGGCGTGACACGGCTTCCACCTTGCACGAGGCTGCACTGGATGAGGCGGTGCAACTGACGGCGGTCGATCGTTACTACCTCGGCTACGAGTCGTTCCTGCATACCCGCGGGCCTGAGCCGAACCGCGAAGAGCTGGCCGCGCGTTTGGCCGGACACGGGATCACCAACCCGCAGGGACGAGGAGCAGTGAAACCCGCAGGGACGAGGAGCAGTGAAACCCAACGCGGTCGGCCGCTACCAGCTCGAGTTCCGCGCCTACACGGTGTGGGCTGAGATGTGCGAGGCGACGGGGGCGGAGCCGGGCCTGCCAGCGCTGCTCGAAGCGGTCGACGAGCGAGGAATCAAGGGCCTTCCCAACCGACCGCTCACCGCTGAAGTGGATGACCTGCACGCGTAATGAAGATGGGCCCGCCCGCGTCCCGCCTCCCACGGGTTGGAGATGACAAAGTGGGCCAGCGTTTGACGGTTGCTGTCCTGACCCAGCCGGGCGTCCATCGGCTCCACCGACCTGTGCCTGCCAGCAACAGGCCACGCAGACTGCGTGCTGACGGTTCCTGCGCGATGGCGTTGGGTGGGTGTCACATTCCTGGGCCCGGTGGTGTCTTCATGTGCAGCAGGCAAACGTCCAAGGAGGACATGATGGCTCTACGTGTACCGAAGGCCCAGCTCCCCGCCGAGCTCCGCGAAAGCCTGATCAATCAGTTGGGCTCGGTGCCCGAGCCCAATGAGGTGCTGTGGAACAATCCCAAGCTCGCCGAGGCCAACCAGGAGTTTGCGGCCAAGGTGGCCACGTGGGATGCGGCCGACGCGAGTCTCAAGACGTTCGCGCACATGGCTGTCGCGGCGCGGGTCGGCTGCAGTTGGTGCCTGGACGTCAACTACTTCGCGGCCCAGAATCAGAGCCTGGACCTGGCCAAGGCGAGTCAGGTTCCGCGCTGGCGGGAGTCTGAGGTGTTCACGCCGTTGGAGCGGGAGGTGATGGAGTACGCCGAGGCCATGACGGACACGCCGACGGCGGTCACTGATGAGCTGTCGGCGAGTCTGCTGGGCCGGCTCGGCCCGGCGGCGCTGGTCGAGCTCACCGTGTTCATCGGCTTCGCCAACCTGGCAGCCAGGTGCAACACGGCACACGGGATCACTTCGCAGGGCTATTCCGATGCCTGCGAGCTCCCGCTGGCGGCGCGACCTGAAACGTCCGACGCAGGGACGGCGGCATGACCCAGGACCCGTTCGTTGCCCACCGCAGCCTGCTGTTCACGGTCGCCTACGAGATGCTGGGCTCCGCGGCCGACGCGGAGGACGTGCTGCAGGAATCCTGGCTGCGGTGGGCCGGGGTCGACCAGTCGCGGGTGAGCGACGCGCGGGCCTACCTCGTCAGGACCGTCACGCGACAGGCGCTCAACCGGCTGCGGACGTTGGCGCGCAGCCGCGAGGACTATGTCGGCGAGTGGCTGCCGGACCCGTTGCTGACCAGCCCTGACGTCGCCGAGGACGTGGAGCTCGCGGAGAGCGTGTCGATAGCGATGCTGACCGTCCTTGAAACGCTCGGGCCCACGGAGCGGGCGGTGTTCGTGCTCCGCGAGGTCTTCGAGCTGCCGTACGGCGAGATCGCCGAGGCCATCGGGAAGTCCGCGGCCGCGGTGCGGCAGATCGCGCGGCGAGCATGCGAGCATGTGGCGGCCCGGCAGCCGCGGGTTCAGGTGAGCCGGTCGGAGCAGCAGGCCGTGGTGGAGCGGTTCCTGCTCGCCTTGCGTACCGGGCAGTTGCAGGAACTTGTGGAGGTCATGGCGCCGGATGTGGTCCTGGTCGCCGATGGTGGCGGACTGGCGGCCGCCGCTCTGGCTCCGATCCACGGGGTCGATCTCGTGGCGAAGGTGCTCGCGCGCACGAACCGGGTGCAGGTGGCCGCGCTCACGACGACCCCCGTGTGGCTCAACGGGGCACCTGCCGGCCGGATCGAGATCGACGGCGAGCTGGCCACGGCGGTGAGCCTCGTGGTGGAGGACGGACGGATCACCCGGGTCTACTTGGTGAGAAATCCACTGAAGCTGACGAGACTGAACGAACCGGTTGAACTCGCCAGGTAGGGCGGCTTGCGGCAGTGCGCGTTCCGGGCGAAACCACCCGGATCGCTCACTACCGCAAGCCGGGCCCACATCACGACGGTGGCTCTGGGCTGATGTTGTTGGGTGGGGGTGTAGTTGAGGGGCGGGCGTGGTCTTGGGTGTCGTGGACGAGGGGGTGTCCGTCCGATCAGGAACGGGGCCGGGTGTGGGGTGTGGCGGGGGTGGCGGTGCCGGGGTAGAGGTATCCGCGCTTGTCATTGTGGGTGGCCGCGGTTCTGAACTGTTTCCGGTTGCCGGGGGCTCGTTGCGCAGTGTTGTGTTCTTTGTATCGGTGTTTGTGCCGGTCTTTGTCGAGGCCCGGGGGTCGTCCGCCGCGTGTGCTCCGGGGCAGGTGGGTGGCTTTGTGGTTCTGCTTCTCCAAGATCAGGTGCGGGATGCCGCGTGTGTGGAGGTAGGCGCGGTTTTCGCGGTTGCTGTACGCCTTGTCGGCGCTCCCCCTGTCCGGCGTGCGACGGGGACGGCCGCGTCCCGCGCGCGGGACGTAGATCTTGTCCATGACCGGCTCGAACTGCGTGCAGTCTGCCCGTTGTTCCGGAGTGATCAGCGAGGGCTGATCCAGTCCGCCCTGCTCCAGCAGGGACTCCGCGACCAGGACGGCCATCTGTGTGTCGTCCGTGGCTTCGCCGGGGTCCCAGCCACCGCCTCCGCACATCTCGTCACCGGAACCAGGCGCGGGAAACCGTGCGGAAAACGCTCCCTGGGGGCCGAACTCGAAGGGGCCGCCCAGGGCGTCACCCACCGCTGAGCCGACGACCGCGCCAGCGGCCCGCTGGATGCGCTTCATTCGCGCAGGTTATCTGTGCCACGCTGACGGCCGCACGGCCCTGTTCCTGCTTCGGCTCCCTGAACCATCGGCGGCGAACGCCTCTTGTCTACACAGGTGCGCCACCTGAGACACCCTGGGGCTGGGCCACCCGCACAGGTCACATGACGCCGTCCCGCGCGGTCGCGTCCGGCAGTTGCACGGCCGCGGCCACGCCCTCCGGAAAACGCCGGCCCCATTTCCGTGGCCCGCCTGGAGCGCAGCACCATCTGCCGGCGTCGACGGAGACCAACGCTCGGAGCCCGTCCTATTTCGGCTTGCATGCCCGTGACGAGATGTGTCCCATCGCCGGTGAATGCTTTCTGTACGCCCTGGGCCGTTACTACGCCCAGCCCGGCTGCAGATCGGGCATGGGTACGGGCGTGCTCAGTATCGGCTTTGGCCCGTTTCCTGGGCGAGAGGGAAGCGGCCTGTCATGAGTTTCCCGGGCCGTTCACCGGCAGATCTGGGTATCGAGCTGTGGTTCCTGGTGAGGAACACCGGCGAAGACGGCATGCCCCACACCGGCACACTCCAGCGGATGAGCCCGCACCAGTTCCAGGCCGCCAAGGTCTGGGACCCTTTCCCACCGATCCGCGTCTGTCCGCGTCGGCATGCCGACGGCGTAGGGCTCCTTGGGTGTCACGGGCCGGCGGTGGGGCGAGGGCAGGGCATGTGCAGAGGCAGCGGGCGCGTCGCCGGGCCCGGGCCCATCGGCTGCTTTGGACAGCAGGCGATGGGTGGCTCGCGCGATGGCGGCCTCGTTCCGGCGATGTCCGCCGGCGGCGAGATGGACCTGCAGCCCTTGCAGCTCTCTTCGGTCCACCGGTCGTGCAGGAGGCGCCGGTGGATGAAGGGCGCCTCCACCCACGGGTCGTCGTCGGGGGCTACCCGGTGGTTGAACAGCCAGGCGGCCTCGGGGTGGTTGGGGCAGTAGTGCACCTCCCGGCGTCCCTGGAATGCCGCGAGTCCCGAGGTACCGCGGAAGGGATCCAGGCCTGCCTTGTCCGGGTTGCAGGTGCGGTTGTTGATCTGGAAGCCCGTGCGGTCGATGCGCACCCACGCGGTCGGCAGCAGCTTGCGGTTCTCGCTCTCGGTCAGCGCCGTGGCCCGGTAGCCGCGCAGCGAGATCAGCGCCGCATACATCTGGTTCGGGGTTGAGCTTCAGCCCCGGGGTGAACGGGCTGCGCAGGGCGCCGTGCGGGGTCTGCTGCCGGCGCAGCGCCACCCACTGCTCGAACAGCTCCTGCAATTGCGCGATCGTCCACAGCGGTTGCTTGCGGACTTGTTCGCCGCGCAGGTCCAGACGGTGGTGGGTGTAGGAGGCCAGGTGCTGGCTGAAGCCGGTCTTGATCGCCAGCATGGCGCGCTCGACGATCGACTTGTCGACGGGGGTGCGCAGCCGGGCCTCGCGCACCTCGATGTCCAGACAGTTGCAGGAGCGGGTGAAGTCCGCGGAGACGAACGGTGAGCCGTGGTCGACGACGATCGTCTCGGGTTTGATGACCGGCCGGGCGGCCGCACCGGCGAACCGCTCATCGGCGGCCAGCAGTTCCTCTAAGGGAAGATCCGAGTCTTCCATGAAGGTCTCCGGCGCCCACCCCGGCCGTACCGGCAGCGGTGCGGTGCTCTGCGCCACGACCTGCACTGTGTCGAAGCTGCGGGTGGCGCGCCCGCCCAGGCACCGGCCCGCACCGGCACCACGGCGAAGCAGTAGGCGCAGCACGTCAACTGTCGGGCGGGGTCATGCGGAGTGCGGCGGTTTCTCACATACGCCAGCACACCACCGCCAGTGCCGTTCGCCGTCGCGCAGGACCTGCTCGAGTCCGTGCGGCCAGGACCGTCCCGCCAGCCAGACGGTAGGAGTGGGATCTTCGTGCACAGTGCGGGCGTTGGCGGAGGTGTAGGAGGATCCGGTGCGGGCGGCCCGCCGGCGGGCGCTGCTCTTGCGGGCGTGATCCTTGGGCATGACATGACCACGAGTCCCGCCGCGCGCTGCCCCATGACCACGGCGCGGCGTCGAGTGACATGCGGGCAGTGGTGAAGCCTGCTGCACACCGTGCAGCTCACGTATTTGATGCAGCCTCGCCGGAACGTGGTCCGGGCACCTTCACCGCGAAAACAAGGGGCCGTGACTCGCCGTCTGGGTTCAGGTCCGGGCGGCATGCATCGGCGACGCCGTTCTGGTGGCTGAACGGGTTCGACGGAGATCGATAACGACGAAGGTGCGCGGCTGTTGCGGATCATCCGCCGGGGTACCGGGTCGGTAGTGAACCTCGCGGCGGGCCCGTATGGTGCCGCTGTCCGCGCAGGGCATGCCCGCCGACAAGATCGATGAGGTCACGTTCACCGGCCCGGGCCGGGTCCGCAACGTGATCCACAACTTCGACTCGCTCTACCCCAGGTACCGAGGCGGCAGTCCAAGGACGTTCACGCTGCCCGAGCGGCGCGAGATCAAGAAGATCGCCAAGTCCAAGCTGGCCGAGACCTCGTGGCAGGTGGAGCAGGTTCCGGCGCGGATGCCGCGCAGTACTTCGCTGACGCCTTGGCCATGGCGTGTGCCTCCTTCGCGTCGAGGGGCTGAGCAGTGAAGTCGTGCTGGAGCCAATCGAGTTGGGTACTTCCGAACTTGTTGCGAAGTTTCACGCTCGGATGGTAACTTGGTGACAAGTTGAAGAGTTCAGGTTCTGGGAGGCGGACGGGTGTTGCAGATCCAGATCGGTCCCGAGCGCGAGGCGGGTCCGGACGACGTGCTCGGGCGGTCGACCATCGGATGGCGCTCTGGCATGAGCGAGGACGAGGCATGGCAGGCCGGCCGCGGTATCTGGAAGTTCAACGCCGACCGCGCGCTGTCCCAGGACGAGGTGCAGATCATCAACGCCGAAGGCACTGTCCTCGCCGTGGCGACGATCACCGGGATCTCCAAGCACGGTAACCGCTATGCCCTCCAGGGAGAGCTGCTGCGCGGCGACGACCGTGTCGGCCGTGCCACCAAGAGTCCGCACCTGTCTCGCAACCCCGTCACCTACATCTGAAGGGAGCGTTCCGGTGAGTGATTTCGACGCGATCGACTCGCTCCTCGCCTCTGTCGGCCCGCAGACCGACCTCCCAGACGCCCAGGCCCGCCGCGCCTTGCGCGAGCAGGCTCAGCTGTCCAAGGCGCAGGTGGCCCGCGCCCTCGGGGTGAGCCCTTCCACGGTCAGCGCCTGGGAAGCCGGCCGGGATCCGGCCGGCGAGGTGCGCGTCAAGTACGCCTACCTCCTGGACGGGTTGAGCGCCAAGCTCGCCGCCGACACCACGCCCGAAATCGAGCCGGCGGCGGAGTCCACTGCGGCCGAGCCCGTCGCAGCGGATGCCGCCGCTGCAGCCGAGCCCGAGCCCGAGGGCGGGGACGAAGTCGAGGTACTCACCGTGCCGGAGCCGTGTGTGCTGTGCGGGCGTCCGGCCGGGCGGCGGGTGGAGGGCTTCGCTCAGCACCTGGACCCAGCCGAATGCCAGGACAGCACAGTCGAGGCGCAGCCAGCCCCGGTCGCCGACCGGTCCGCCCCCGCCTCGAAGCCGTCGGAGCGTGCCAAGGGCCCGGCCCGCCGGGCATTCCAGGAGCCGTCAGGCCCGGTGGGCTTGATCCATGCGGCGGTTGAGGGAGCGCTCGCCGAGCACCAGGGCGATGTGGAAGCGGCCACCGCGGCGCTGTTGAAGAAGGCGATCGGGGACGCGATGCGCTTGCTGGACGAGACCCGCAAGGGCGCCCGGTACGACGTGATCGCCCACCCCGCAATTCCCGACATCCTGAAGAAGCAGACCTCCCGGGGCGCGGACCAGATCTGGGAGGCCCGCCCCAAGTGGACCCGCGCCGAACTGCCGCCCGGCGTTCATGAGGTGACGGCACTGGACATCAACGGCGCCTATCTGTCCGCCCTCAAGACTCATCTGCCGCTCGGGCAGCTCGAGCACACCACCGGCATGCCGCACGACGGCCGCCGCGCCGGAGTCCACCTGATCACCCCACCCGCCTGGGAGTACGACGCCGTGCTGCCCAACCCGATCGGCGAGCGCGACGAACCCGGGCCCCTATGGGTCACCGAACCCACCCTGCGTCTCCTGCTGCGCCTGTCCAGCCCGAAGCACGGGCTGTGCGAGGCGCCGGAAGTCCACGAGTCCTATACATCGGGGGCGACGGAGAACCTGCTGGAGAAGTTCCGCATCACGCTCAAGGACGCCCGCGACACCGCCATCGCCGACGGCGACGCGGTGACCCTGGAGTACGTGAAGGCGATGTACTCGAAGTTCGTCTCCACCATGGGGGAGTCGAACTACAACCGGGAGCTGTACCGGCCGGACTGGATGCACATCATCCGATCCCAGGCCTTCGCCAACCTCTGGATGAAGGCGCTCAAAGCCCACGACGAAGGACTCGCCGTCGTCCGAGCGATGGGCACCGACGAACTCCACGTCATCGGCGACTGGCGCCGTGTCTTCCCCGAAGGCCGTGGGGTTACCGAGGTCAAGGTCAAAGACCTCTACACCGCGGGCACCGACACGATGGGGGAGGAGCAGTAGATGCCGGAGAGGAACAATGACTTCGGAAAGTTCGGCGCGAGCGGTGTCAGGGGAAGTGAACTCGTCGGGCAAAAGCTCGACGACCTCGCCGGCGGCATCGCCACCCCCATCACCGCGAAGCGCGGTCTGATGGCGCGCCTGAACTATCTGACGAGGTCCGACCACGCCCGTCAGGCCGCCCGGGATGCCGGGCTGATGGTGACCGACCGCACGCTGAAGGCGTGGCTGGAGGGCAAGCGCCACCCCTCGGCGAAGAACCTGAAGAAGATCGAGGACGCCTACCGGGTGGTGCGCCGGCAGAACGTGGCCCGGCACCTGCTCAAGCGCCTCAACGCGAACGGCGGCACCAGGGTGGAGATCCACCCCCTCAACCAGTCCGGCGTCGCCCGCCCGCTGCAGCGCGACATTCCCTTCCGGCACATGAACGTGCGCCGCTGGGACCGGATCGTCGGCGCGTGGGCGGCCGGTGACCACCATGGCTTGGACGCGGCCTGGACCGACGACATCCTGCCTGATCTGGGGTCCCAGTACGGAGCGTACGAGTACTGCACCAACGTCGGCTTCGCTGCATAGCCCCTGGCCGGAGGTGGTCTGCGGACCTCGCGGGATGGCGTACGGTTGGCTTCACCGACGCGGGGTGGAGCAGCTCGGTAGCTCGCTGGGCTCATAACCCAGAGGTCGCAGGTTCAAATCCTGTCCCCGCTACTGCCGAGCAGGGTCCGGATCCATTAGAGGATCCGGACCCTGCCGCATTTCAGGGGCGCCCGCCCGTTGCGTGCCCGCTGGGCTACGTGTGCGAGTGCCCGGCACGGCGTGCGAGCGGCCCGCGTACTCGTTGGTGGTGAAGGCGCGGCCGAGCTTGTCGACGAAGACGCGACGGCGGACACCCTCTTCCGCCCCTCGGCCACCGAGAGGCAGCGGACACCGCCGTCCCCCTGGTCGCCGGACTCCAGGTGTGCTGGACAGACTTCCTCTACCAGTGACCGGCCCCCGGCCTCACCGCGCCCGCCCCCTGGACTCCCGTTTCCCGGTGCGGTGTCAGTGCCCGCTTCTAGTCTCTCCGCCATGCCATCAGCGAGGCCCAAACGGCCGGTCACCGAGCTCCCGGGCGACCCCGCCCGTCTTCACCTCCACTACGGTCACGGACACCCTGCGGTGCCCTACGACTTTGAGGACACGCTGGAATCCTGGTACGTCGCGGTCACCCACGGGCAGGCGGGCGACGAGGAGTGGGACGACGAGGAGGACGGGGACAGCCACGCTCCGGCTGCGGGTACCGAGGTCGGGCACCTCATTCTGTGGAGGCTGCGCGACTACACCGGCGAGAACCGGTGGGAGGCGGCGGACGCCGAGTCCGGCGATCTCGAGGTCATTGCTTCCGCTGCCCTGGGCCGATCCGGACGCGACGGCTATAGCGCTGCGTTCGAGAAAGCGGTCACTCATCCTGTCGGCGATCTGCTGCTCCTCGACCGCGTCAGCCTCGACAAGGTGTGGAGGGGCTTCGGACTGGGCCCGGCTCTGGCGGCCGAAGCGATCCGCCGTCTGTCCGGGGGTTGCTGCGCGGTCGCGGTCTATCCGGCCATGGGTGAGTACCCCGAAGACCGTGAGCAGGCCACCGAGGCATATCGCCGCCATGTGAAGAAGAAGGTCGCCGCACTGTGGGAGAGCATCGGCTTTCAGCCGTTCCGCCGTGGCGTGTGGCTCCTGGACACCGCTCTGCGCCAGCCAGAGGAGCTCATACGGGCTCGCCGTGCCGAACTGCACGCGCTCAGCGCAGCCTTCCAGCGGTCCGGCCCGCCTGAGAGCGGCCCGGCGGACGGCGTGACTACGAGAGAAAGTGGCACCCAGGCGCCGGGGCCCGGCCTGGACTGACTTCTCGCAGGCACCTGCGCCGCGTGGCTGGACAGGAACACCGAAAATTCGAATCGAGGAGTGCGGAGAACCATGGGGGGAGAGGCAGCCGGTGGACGAGGACATCCAGGACACATCGGACTGGGCGCGGCAACGCCTTGAGGAGATGGGTGTCTTCGGGACGCAGGACGGACTGCGGTGGGCGGCGGCCCACGGTCTCGTCCTGTCCGTCTGGCGCAACGGTCCGATCGAGGACGCGCACGCCTCTCGACCCACCAGCCGGCGCAAGGCATTGCGCGACGGGACGATATTCGCCCGCAACACCTGGCACACCCGGCAGGCGTTCGACGTTCTGGGCTCCGATGACCCGTTCCGTCTCTACGCACTGGAGGACCTGATCCTGGACCGGGACATGGTCTGGCCGGGATGCGAGCGGACTCTGAAGGACTTCGGCTGGGGATTCCTCGGAGAATCAAGAAACAGGCGAAACAGCACATAGACATGTTCAGGCACTTCGAGAAGCGACTGCCGCCAGACGACTTCCTCCTCTTTGCCGGCGCTCCCCGCATCGGGACCAACAGCCGCCACTACGGTATGCCGAAATGGCCTGCCTGCGTGGAAGCGGCGATGCGCCGACTGCGCGGCGAGGACGAGGATTTCCTCCACGAATGGGGTGACCTGATGACCCGTATCGGTCCCGCCCCCGCTTTCGTCACCACGGACCTTGGGACAACCCGGAAACTGCTGCTGGAATCCCCATGGGAACTGGGCGACGAGAACTTGGGCCGGTTCGCCTGGAACCCGATCCTGGAACCACCCGACACGACACCCTAGGCGCGGGGCGGCAGCAGCCGCCACGACCACGCATGCCTTCTCGATGCGGTGATGAACCCGCCTGATCTTGAGTCCGCCCCTGCCGCTTCAACCGCTATTCAGCTTCGCAGGACAAGCTCATAGAGGATGCTCCTCTGTGTCGATCCCGGCACAGGCGACAGCTCACACATGCCCTGGCCCACCATTGAAGTTCAGCCACCACTCCCGGTATCCCTGCCATGGCCTTCGTACGCTCCGTTACGATGAGCGGCAAGATTGTTGGCACGTGACACGGACAGGCCCAGAACCGGCCCGCCCCGCCCCGGGCCAGGTGATGCCGCACAGACGTACGCCGCGGGACGGGCTAGCTCCGCTCCGGACTGCGTCTGGCGACAATGCGTCCGGCCTACGGGGGTGCGGGCGGGATGCGTGGGGTGGGCAGTGCGGACCGACTTCGGGGACCTCGTCGTGGACCAGGCCATCGTCCACATAGTGCCCAGACGCACCCAGAACGAGGAGCTCTTTCCGCTCCAGCTCAGCCAGACGTTCTGCCGCCTGGACGAAGACGTGCGCTACGAACTCCAGGGCAAACTGCGTGACGTCTTCGCCCGTCTGGGGCGCGAGGTCATCGAGGACCCGGAACTCAAATCCCCCCTGCCCGACACGGTCCGCGCCTTCCTCGACACTGAACAGGACCTCGTCCAAGTCTCCGGGGAACTGGCACACGCACTGCGCGACAGCCAAGGAGGAAACAGCCCGGCCGGGCTTCTCTTGGTCGCCTCCGCCCGCCTGGACGGCCAGCAGGCGCTGCTGATGGTCAAACTCGAGCACGAGACCGGCATGCAGACCAACGAGATCGTCACCGACGGCCTGCGCACCTTCGCCATGCAGTACCTCGATGACCTCCTGCTCACCCAGAAATCCAAGGTGTACAAAGTAGCCCTCTTCTCCGAAGAGGGGCTGGCTGAACCAGGGCTTCAGGGATGGGCTGCAGACCCCCAGACAACGGGCAAGGACGTGGCCCGCTTCTTCCTCGAGAAGTTCCTGGGCTGTCGGCATCAAAACGACCCCAGGGAACTGACCCGCCGCTTCCACGACACCGCGATGAACTGGGTCAACAGCCGCTGCACGGACTCAGACACCCGTATGAACTACGTGCTGGCCACTATGGTGGAACTCCAGAGCCCCACCCCGACAGTGGACCCCACGGAGTTCATCCGCACCCACTTGCGCGACGCGCACCAGGCCGACCTTGCCGCATTCCTTGCCGAAAACGACGTCCCTATCGGCACTTTCGAGAAGAACACCGAGCTCATCAGCAACAGGCTCCAGAAGATGCGGGTGGACCTGTCCAACGGTGCCTTCCTAGTCGCCCCGGTAGAAGCCATGCAGGACGGAACCATCCAAGTAGAGGACCTCGGCGACGGCCGGACGACGGTGACAGTCACCTCGACCGTCACCAAGACCAGCAGCGGAGCAACAGCGGGCCGCCCTCCCAAACCACCCACTCAGCGCCCCGAGTTGCCCATCCAGGCCGAGACACTTCCTGGATTCGAGACAATCCGCGCCCTCCCCAAAAAAGCCACGCCTGCCCACAACGGACATGCGCTCCCACCGGCCCAGACGTGACGTTCCGCGGCACCCTCCCCAACGCTTGGCTGGGTCAGCCGTGCCCCTGAGCGCCGATGAAGCCTTCCAGCGCTATCAACACGAACGACCCCGCATCGAAAAGGCAGCCGAGGCGACCAAGGCACACCTGGAGCATCACATTGCCCTCCGCGGGATTGCCTGCGAGGTAACCGCCCGCGCCAAGGAGGTCAGCGGCTTCAACACGAAGATGTACCGCAAGGGCTACACCGACCCCTGGAAGGAAATCACCGACAAAGCCGGCGTACGCGTCATCGTGCCCCACAGAGGTCTGCTCGACCCCGCCCTGAAAATGATCAAAGAGTGCCTTGACGTCCGGTGGGTAGAGGACGACCGGGACACCCCCGGCGACGAGGACCGCCTGCGCTACCCCCGCCTGCACATCCAAGCCGTCATGGTCGGCAGGGAAGAAGACCCCGACGGCAACCCGTACGACTGTGAGATCCAACTACGCACCGAGGCCGTCGACTTGTGGTCACGCATGTCCCACAAGCTTCTCTACAAGCCCGGCGTCACCCCACCCCCCGATGTCAGACGCTCGCTGTACCGTCTGATTGCCCTGGTCGAACTATTCGACCTCGAGGTCGAACGGGGGGTGGAAGCCATGGCACAGCACCCCGACCTTGCACACAGCAACCACCTCCTCAACACGGCCGAACAGATCTACCGCACCTTCACTGACCACCCCTACAGCACCGACCTGTCCCACGAAGTCATCGACACCCTCTCCCAGACCATCGATGACACCACCGCCTACAGCGAGCAACTCACCCAGTTCACCAAACGCTTCCGCGAGCGTCTCGAACGTGCCTACACCGAGTACGGACCCACCAGCGCCCTTTTCCTCAAGCACGGCCGCTACCTGCTGGCCAGCCAGCCAGAAAGCCTGATCATCTTTGAACGGCTATCCCAGATCCGTTCCCGCTTCGACCTGCACATCGCCTGGAAGAACAGCGAGCTACCGGACAGCATGATCACCGACATGGCCCAGATCTGGGGAGTCGCCCTATGACGAGCCCAACACAGCCCGAGCCCCCAGCCCTCGTGGCCGCCACCGCGATGTTCATCGAGGTCCTCGTGGTCGGCATCGGCGCGCTCACCGCAGCCGTGCTCCTCCTCGTCGCTCTGATCGGCCCAGCTACCACGGCCAAACTCGCCCCCCTCGCGGGCTCCTCCGCGGCGGCCGGAGTAGCGCTCGCCGCCGCCTACGCCCTGGGCATCCCCATCGACCGGGCGGCCGATACCGCCCTCACGCCGCACCGCCGTCGGCTGCGCACCCGCTTCTTCCCCTCCAACACCGCCTACGCCCAAGCGCGCTTGCGCCTGGCCGACTTCCCGGTCTTGGCAGCCCGGGCGGACTACGCGCGCTCCCGCATGCGGATCTGCCGCGGATGGACTCTCAACACCCTGGCCCTGACCCTCACCGCAGACCTGGCCATGCTGCGCTACTCCTTCGAGCACCGCCCACTCATCCTGGGCGCTACCACCGCCCTCGGCGCAGCGACCGCCTTCGGCTTCTACCGCGCCTGGCGCTCCCTCACTACGACCGGCTACCGCAAACTCGCTGAACAGACCGTACCCGCCACCATCCCACCAGTACCCGTCCCGTCTCAGCCCGGCACCACACCACCCTGAGGTACCCCCGCACAGCCTGTGCCGAGTGAGGGAGGATGGGCACGACCATGCCGCCGTGAGCCCGAGGTTATCCGTGGTGATGCCCCCAAGCCCCAGTCCCCAGCCCGCGGCCCCGCGCCCCGCCTCTGACCCCAACACCCCCCGCCGGGTGCTGCGGCCGGATCAGCAGGCGGCGGTGGACAGCGGGGTACGCGGGCTGAGGAAGCCGGGTACGCGCGGCCACATGGTCTCCGCGTGCGGCACCGGCAAGACGCTGATCGCGCTGCGCACCGCCGAGGAGCTCGATACCGCCCGTCTCCTCATCGCCGTACCGTCTTTGGACCTGATCGGCCAGTGGGCCCAGGCTGCTCGCGCGGATGGCCGCACAGAGCCGCTGATGGCCATCTCCTCGCTGCGCGCGGACAAGCATCCCCTGCTCGCAAAGGCGGGAGCGGTGAGTACGGGTTCGGGTGCGTTCCTGGCGTACTGGCTTAGTCGGCACGAGAAGGCGACCGTGTTCGTCACCCTGGACTCCCTGCCCCGGATCGAGGAGACCCAGCGCTCCTCCTTCCCCGCACCCGTCTTCGATCTGCTGATCGTGGACGAGGCGCACCGCACTGCAGGCAGCTGGGACAAACGCTGGACGACCCTGCACGATAACCAGCGCATCCCCGCCGACCGCCGTCTCTACCTGACCGCCACCCCCTACGAGTGGGAAGCCCCCCGCCTGGCCGAAGCCCCGGACCAGCGCCCCCAACCAAAGCGCACCGCCGCGACCGCGCCTGCGTGGGAGGCCCCCTCAATGATCGCTTCCATGGACGACCCCAAGGTCTTCGGGAAACGCCTGCACACCTACTCCCACGCCGATGCCATCGACGACGGCGTCCTGGCCGACTACCAGCTCCTCATCCCCACAGTCACCGACACCGACCTGCGCACCGTCCTGACCGACCCAGACCTGCGCACCAGCTTCGGCCCCAACGCCCGCCGGACCACAGCGCTGCACCTGGCCGTCCTCAAGGCCATGAACGACCACGACCTCCACCATGTGATCGTCTACTTCCAGCAGGTCGCCGACGCAGCCGACTTCGCCCGCCAGTTCGCCCACACCCTGCGCACCCTCCCCAAAGAGCAGTGCCCCGCCTGGGCCGCGGACCTGGTCGTGCAGTCGATCAACGGCACTCACACCCCCGACCAGCGCCAGAGGATCCAGGGCCGCTTCATCGCCGCCAACCACGGCATCCTGACCAACGCCCAGGTCCTGGGCGAGGGTATCGACCTGCCGGCCGTGGACGCCGTCGTCTTCGCCGACCGCACCGCCAGCGTGCGCCGCATCGTCCAGTCCCTCGGCCGCGCCCTGCGCAAGCCCCCGACCGTCGACCACAAGACGGCCAGCCTGGTCATCCCCGCCCACATCCCGCCTGGCGCCGACCCCACCGACCTCCTGGGCACCCCCTACGAGGCGCTGTGGCTCGTCACCGCAGCCCTACGCCGCCACGACCAGACCATCGCCGCCCGCGCCCCCAGAAAGAACACCAAGCACCGCCTGGACCGCGACACCCACCGACTCCTCGCGCGCCGTTTCCGCTTCGACTTCACCCTCGACCCCGAACATATCGCCCGCACGATGGACCTCATCGCCTGGCCCGCCACCGGCGCAGCCCTCTCCCAACCCCGCCGCGCCGGACTGGCCGCCGCCATCCGCTACCACGAAGAACACCATCACCTACGCGTCCCCGCAGACTTCGAAGACGCCTACGGCTACCGCCTCGGCGCCTTCATCACCGGGCAACGCACCGCCTACCACCAGGGCGTTCTCGACTCTGGCTGGATCTCCGAACTAGAAGACCTCGGCATGGTCTGGGACGACAACGAAGCCGCCTGGCAAGCCAACCTGGCCACCCTCGAAGCCTTCCACGAAGAACACGGCCACCTCGCCATCCCCGCCACCGCCCCCGGCGGCCAGTTCCTCGTCAACTGCCGCGGCCTCGCCCGCAAACAACTCCTCAACTCCAACCGCGAAGCCCAACTCACCGCCCTCGACCCCACCTGGACGCTTCCGTACGGCCCGGACTGGCACCGCAAATACCACCTCCTGCACCACCACATCGAGGCCGGTAACCACCCAGCCACGCTGCGCCGCGACACGATGGTCGGCGGAGTGAAAGCCGGATCCTGGCTACACCGCCAGTTCACTACCTGGTCCCAGCTCGACCCCGGCCAACGCGATCTCCTCACCCGCCTCGGCCTGACCCCCGACCAGATCCCGCTCCCCGCCCCCAAGGCCGTTATCCCGTCCACTGGTCCACGGCGCCGCCGTTCCTTCGAGCAGCACACGACGCTGCTCCGGGCCTTCGTTGAGCGGCACGGCCGACCGCCCGGCGCCCGGGAGTGGATCGAGGTGGACGGCGAGCGCGTCATGATCGGCCCGTGGCTGTCCAAGACGCGCACCAAGCATAAGAACGATCAACTAGCCGAAGAGCAAAGCAAGTTGATGCAAGAGATCCTCCGCGAGAACTGGACCGTACCCTCCAGCACGGCCGGAGAGGACTGCCCCGATCTCCCGGAGATCACTTAGATTTTTCTGCATCCAAAAAGCAGAGGAACGGCGCCAACTCGGCTACGCTGAGACCCAGAGGGCGAACCTTCCTGCACCTTGAGGGAGTGCCCAACCGGTACGACCGTCACAGCTCAGGTCGCGAGGGGGTCCGTCACCTCGGTCCGCCGAGCAAGGTGCCGGGCCATCAGACTCCCTTCTGTAGCTGCACTTT
This sequence comes from Streptomyces sp. Je 1-332, assembly GCF_040730185.1. Taxonomy (NCBI): domain Bacteria; kingdom Bacillati; phylum Actinomycetota; class Actinomycetes; order Kitasatosporales; family Streptomycetaceae; genus Streptomyces; species Streptomyces sp. Je 1-332. The sequence continues at coordinate 168 of NZ_CP160402.1, read as the reverse complement.
AAGGAATCCGCGGAGCGGATTCCGCTGGCTCGAATCGCGGAGCGATTCGAGCCGTGGCCAACGGAGTTGGCCACGGCGGCCACGGAGTGGCCGGCCAGCAGCGCGGAGCGCTGCGCCTCTTCCGCCGCGTAGCGGCGGCGCGTTGTGTCTGCGGAGCAGACCGCGCGC